>NZ_SSYB01000003.1 GCF_004917075.1 Geomonas edaphica | reverse complement strand
TACGGAAAGGATAACCGCTGAAAGCATCTAAGCGGGAAGCCTCCTTCAAGATTAGGTATCCCTGGGAGCAATCCCCTAAAGGCCCGTTGTAGACCACAACGTTGATAGGCCGGGTGTGTAAGTGCAGTAATGCATTCAGCTTACCGGTACTAATCGGCCGTGAGGCTTGACCATAAAAAATTCTTAGAGAGGGGGGTGGTTCTCCACCCCCCGATCATAAACTGCCAAAAACCTACAGACACGAACATGCAATTGTGAGAAACATACTGCGAGGGTGAAAGCCCAAGCCAAGAGTTTCTCTGTGGCAATGCCGAGAGGGCCACACCCGTTCCCATCCCGAACACGGAAGTTAAGCCTCTCTGGGCCGATGGTACTGCATTGGTAACGATGTGGGAGAGTAGGTCGCCGCAGGGAATTTAATAGAGAAGCCCCACTGGAATCCCAGTGGGGCTTTTCGCTTTTTCAGGTTCGTAAATCCTGCGAGATCGTCGCCTGGGGATATCTACCTATTAGATTGACACTTCAACATTTTTAATGTACTAATTGGCATATTTATATGCAATTGGGGCATTTATGTTTTTCCGCAAATATCTTTCCTCACTACGCAGCACTTATATCTTCATGGTTTGCTTTGGTCTCCTTATGGGGGCCGTCTTCCCCTTCTATTCCTCTATCTTCTTCGGCCGCAAGGCCTTCGCGCCTTTATACGCTTTCGGCTGTCTGGCCGCAGGTTTTATCGTCGGCACTTTCTGCTATCACATCATCAAGGAAGCCTTGCGGCTTTATGTCGAGCAGCAACTGAAGACGTTGGTCATGATCACCGGTGAGGCTTCTGTCGGTGAAGCGACCGGGACCGGAGATGAACTGCACCGTCTAATCGAGTGCAACGAGGCTTTGATGCAGCGGGTGCTTGTCATGGTCGAAAACGTGACGAGGCTCGCCGCCGACATCTCCGGCAGGCACGACCGGCTTACCGCCGATTTCACTAAGACGGTTGATGACAACGAAAGACAGGCCGCAAGAGAGAAGGAAACGCTTGGCGCCATCGACGATATGAACGCTTTCTTCCGTGACCTGCTCCATGAGATAGAAGACATCGCCTCGCGTACCGACGAGCGCGCCTCAATCTCAGCTGAAATGAGCGCAGCGACCGACGCTATCGCCCTGAGCATCCAGGAATACTCCGCGTCCGTGATGGAGACTTCCGCTTCCATCGAGGAAATGGCCGCCAGCATAAAAGGTACGTCTACCAACATTGAGGCGCTGACCAACTCCACCGAACAGACTTACAACTCCATTCTCGCCATAGGCAACTCGATCGTCGATATCCGCGACAAGGCGAAAGGGACATCGGACTGTTCCGACAAGGTGCGGGTGCAGGCGGCGGACGGCATGGATGCGATGACAGCGACCATCGCTGCAATGACTGAAATAGAGGAGTACAGCGATCACTCAGTAGAGGCGATCAATCGGCTATCCCAGCACTCATTGCGTGTCGGGGAGTTCCTTGACGTGATCAAGGAGGTCGTATCACAGACGAACCTGCTCTCTCTAAATGCCTCGATCATTGCCGCTCAGGCCGGCGAACGGGGCAAGGCTTTCGCCGTAGTCGCCGAGGAAGTGCGCGCCCTTGCGAAACGTACCTCCGCCTCTACGGATGAGATCGAGGAACTGGTCGGCAACATCCAGAAGGAGACCGCTGCCGCCGAGACCGCCGCCAGACTGGGCAAGGACAAAGTTGCCGAAGGGGTGCGGGTTTCGGAAAAGGCTGACGAGGCACTGCACAGGATCGAGGAAAGTGCTGCGGAGGCCTCCCGGATGGTCCAGCAGATCGCTGCAGCCACCAATGAGCAGGCGTCGGGGAGCCGTCTCATCACTGATGAAGCCGAGAAAAACCTCTCGCGTGTCAAGCAGTTCAGCCGTGCCATTCAGGAAGAAGAGGCCGGAGCCCAGCTCATCGTTCGCAGCCTCGAGCGGATGCGTAGTCTCTCAGAGAAGATCACTCGTTCTACGGACGAGCAGGTGCGTGGCAACAGGATGTACATGAAGAGCGTCCAGGAGGACAACGACAAGGTCAAACGACTTAAAGAGACCTGCATGGAACAGATCGCCATCGGCGATGTGCTCAGAACTGACGTCACCGAGGTCGATCGGCTGATCCAGGGGACGGCCGAAGAGGCGAAGAAGATGCTGGAAGAGATCGAGGCGATCAACGGCCTGATAGGCGCCGTGCACCGGGAGATGGAGACTTTCCGCAAGTTGTAGCTCTTCTACCCGTATTATTCTATAAGCCCCGCCGGTATTACCTGCGGGGCTTTTTTGCGTCTACGGCGCGTGGATAGCTTTCTTGACAAAGCAGACTACCTGTGTAGATTGTCATATGTTAATTTTACCGACATTTTCTGCCGCAACATTTCCACGGGCTTCGCTTCATGCTGTCTATCCTGCAGTGGCTGGTTCCTTGATCTTCCAGATGACAGGGGGCGGAATGAAGGGTTTTCTCCATGCTTTGGTATCTTCGTCGGTCGTCGTGATGTTTTTGGCGGTGTCGCTTTTTACTACAGGGATAGGTCACGCTGACGAAGGGATCTTGTCAGGTCGTGCAGCTCAAGTCCCCCGTACATCCGACGTCTCGCTGACGGCAGGCAGCGGTGCCGCCACGTCCTTTTTTACGTGGAGAACGGAAGAGCGTCTTCATCCACTGTTCCAGGTAGCAAAAGCCGATGTCGACCGTCACCAAACAGTTGCCGTAGATTTGAGGCCGGTTCTTTCCTGGGAGACCGGCGAAGGGAAAAGCTACCTCATCCCAACACTCGAGATACCTGGCTTCATCATCGCCCTCAACGCTTTCGACAGAACTGTTCTCAACGACGATAGAACGGAAGAGGGAAGGAAAACCTACTCAACCAACCCGTCTTCGTTCTGGCGCCAGCTGACGCACCAGGACTGGACCTTCGATCAGGACACGTTTCAGGTCAACCAGTTTGGCCATCCGTACGAAGGGGCGACCATGTACGGGCTTGCCCGTTCGTCCGGTCTGAACTTCTGGCAATCGCTGGCCTACAGCAACGCCGGAAGCTTTCTCTGGGAAATGGCTGGAGAGAATTCCAGGCCATCCTTGAACGACCTAATCACCACGGGAAATGCGGGGAGCCTTCTGGGCGAGGCGCTTTTCCGCATGGCCGAACTTGTCCTTGAGGACGGTGGGAGCCGGCCGCCCTTTGGTTACGAGTTGGCCGCAGGCGCGATTTCTCCGTCGACAGCCTTCAACAGGGCGGCATTCGGCAAGCGCTTCGATGTAATCTTCCCAAATCACAAACCGGCGACGCTTTGGATGTGCAGGTTCGGGGCTAGTGTCGACACGCACTCCAACAACATCAGTACCAAGGTGGCAGCGCGCTCGCGCGAGGGAATTGGCATCCTCGAGTTTTCGATGAGCTACGGGCTTCCTGGTAAACCCGGATACACCTATCACCGCCCCTTTGATTACTTCAACTTCGAAGTCTCCGCCAGGCCCACATCCAACAACCTGGTCGATACCCTGACCGTGCACGGCCTGCTGAAAGGAAAACGGTACGAACTGGGAGACAATTACCGTGGCATCTGGGGGCTTTACGGGAGTTATGACTACATCTCGCCGTACCTCTTCCGTGTCTCGAGCACCGCACTCTCCATGGGAACCACCGGACAGCTTTGGTTGGGGCAAAACGTAGCACTGCAAGGCTCGGTATTGGGCGGGGTTGGTTTCGGCGCCACGGGACTGGAGACCGACGTGGTCGAAGAACGCGGGTATCACTTCGGAGCTACGCCGCAAATGTATATCGGCCTGAGGGGACTCTTCGGGGAGAGAGCGATGCTGGACGTGACAGGGAGAGGGTATTACGTCAGCAGCTTAGGGCCTGATCATGACGGCTCGGAGTCTGTTTTCAGGGGGCACGCGCTTTTCACCTTGAGAGTTCATGGAAACCACGCCCTCGGCATACAATATTCCGAGTCGATACGCCAGACGAACTATGCTAATATAAGCAGCAAATCGCGCTCTGAAGGAACTATAAGTCTTGTGTATAGCTTCGTGAGTGACAGAACGTACGGTGCTGTTGAGTGGCGGGATTCACCGGAACAGTAAGTGCAGCTGCTGAATTGTCAGTGTTGTCATAAAAAGAAAGAGAGGTGTGTTGATGAAATACTTGAAGAGGCTTTTGTTGCCCGTCCTGGTCAGCCTTTCCATCATTTCCGGCTGCGCCGTCAACAAGTCATCGGTAGGGGGCTTCAACCTCATCTCCGTCTCGGAAGAGCAGCAACTCGGGGACAAGTTTGCCGTGGAAGTGGAAAAGCAGCACAAGGTCATAAGAGACCCGGAGGTGCAGGCTTACATCGACGGTGTCGGCAAAAGGCTCCTGACCGGGGTGCGCAAGCAGGACTTCCCCTTCACCTTCCAGGTGGTGCAGGACGAGAGCGTGAATGCCTTCGCCATCCCGGGGGGGCACACCTACGTGAACACCGGACTCATCAAGGCGGCATCCAGCGAAACCGAGCTCGCCGCAGTCATGGCCCATGAAATGAACCATGTCGTGGCCCGGCACTCGACGAGGCAGATGACCCAGCAGTACGGCTACAGCCTCATCGTCAGCCTCCTCCTTGGGGGGCAGAGCGGGGAGCTCTCGAAGCTTGCGGCCGACCTTTTCGGCAAGGCGGGCGGGATGTATTACAGCAGGGAGATGGAGAGCCAGGCCGACTACCTGGGCGTCGAGACCATGTATAAGGCAGGGTACAACCCGGAGGGTATGGTGAGCTTTTTCAAGAAGCTCGACGCGGCGGAGGAAAGGCAACCCGGCACGATCGCCAAGTATTTCTCATCCCACCCCGAGACCATCGACCGGATCAAAGACATCCAGAAGGAAATCGCCCAACTGCCGCCGAAGAGCTGGCCCCCCGAGTCTAACTCGCAGTTCAACCGCATAAAGGTGAAGGTGCAAAAGCTCTGAACGGGGCGGGCCTAGTGACAAAGAGGTAATATCATCCCCTGCGGCAGCGCCGCAGGGGCATCTTTATTTATGGGAGCAGTCATGACGGAAGCGATACGAGGTCTTGAACCCCAGATATTCTGGCGCTGTTTTGCGGCTATTGCCGCGATTCCCAGGCCCTCCGGGCACGAGGAGAAACTCGCTGACTACATCCTGAAGCGTGCCGGCGAACTCGGGCTGGAAGGGGCGAAGGATGATTGCGGCAACATTGTGGTGCGGCTGCCGGCCACGCAGGGAAGGGAGGGTGTCCCTTCGGTCTGCCTGCAGTCCCACATGGACATGGTTTGTGAGAAGAACGCGGACAAGGTGCACGACTTCATGAGCGATCCTATCGAGCTGGTGCGCCGGGGGGATGTGCTGACCGCGAACGGTACCACGCTCGGCGCCGACAACGGGATCGGTGTGGCCACCTCGCTGGCCATCATGGAAGGGGGAAGCGGCGAGCACGGACCGCTCGAGCTCCTCTTCACCGTTGAGGAGGAGACCGGCCTCAGGGGGGCGAAGCACCTGAGCCCGGCCCTGGTCAGAAGCCGGACGCTGCTGAATTTGGACTCTGAAGAGGAAGGGGCCCTCTACATCGGATGCGCCGGCGGCAAGGACACCGTAGGGCGCTGGCGCCTTGCGACCGAAGACGCGCCGGATGAGGCGGTGGCGTTCCGCCTTTCCGTGAAAGGACTGAAGGGGGGGCACTCGGGGCTTGAGATAGACAAGGGGCTTGGCAACGCCATCAAGCTCCTGAACCGGGCGCTCATAAGGATGGCTGAGCTCGGCGCGCGCCTGGCCGCCATCGACGGCGGCAACATGAGAAACGCAATCCCGCGCGAGTGCACCGCCGTACTGTACCTGCCGTCCGAGCAGCAGGGGCGGGGCGAGGAACTGGTGGCCGAACTGGAGAGTACCTTCAAGGCGGAATTGGCCGGGGTGGATCCGGGCGTGCGGCTCACCATCGCACGGGAGGTGGCGCCGCCCAAACAGGTGTTGGAAGGGGACCTGCAGCTGCGCGTCATGCGAGCCATCGCAGCGCTTCCCAGCGGCGTCCAGCGCATGAGTAGCGACATCCCCGGGCTCGTGGAAACCTCCACCAACGTCTCGGTGATCAGCACCACCGGCGATGCGGTCGTCCTCATCACGAGCCAGCGCAGCTCCAGCGCGTCGCGCCTTGGCGAGATGGTGGAGACAGTCGAGTCGACCCTGCAGCTTTCCGGCGCCGAGCTCGAGGTGAGCGAGGGGTACCCGGGGTGGCAGCCCAATATGGACTCGCACATCCTGAAGGTCGCCAAAGGGTGCTACCGGCACCTATACGGCAGGGATCCCGAAGTGAAGGCGGTGCACGCCGGGCTTGAGTGCGGCATCATCGGGGAGCGCATCCCGGGGATCGACATGATCTCTTTCGGCCCGAACATGGAAAAGGTGCACTCCCCGGACGAGCGGGTCTACATCGAAAGTGTGGGCAACTACTGGAAGTTTCTGCTCGAGGTGCTGAAGACGGTGTAGCGGCACTACTGCTGCAGTTCGCAGAAAAAGCGGATCACCATGGGGACGATGGCGTTGGTCCGGGAGATGAGCACCCTCTGGGTCATCTCCCGGCACCGTTGCCCGAGCCGGCACTCAAGCGAAATGTCGTGCAGACCGGCGCTGCACTGGAAGACCCGGAGCGTGTCGCCGTTGGTGTTCTCGCCCTGGTAGAGACCGTCCACGCTGACGCTGCCACGGCGCTGGCAGGAAACGGTGAAGTATTCCATGCTCCCCCCTTCCGGTCCTGGATTGGAGACGATTAAGTATCGCCCGCGGCGCCGGGACTGCAAGGGATGCAACGGCTAGGGGCTAGATGACCTGCACCTTAAGTCCTTCCCCCGGTGCGGAGCGATAGACGAAGGTGATCTCGGTCGCCTCCTCGCGCCAAGGGAAGGTGCGGTAGTCCCGCGCGAAGCAGCGGCGATACTGCCTGATCCGCTCGCCGGGGGGGGAGGCCGGGCGCGCCGGGAGGGGGGTATCCACCGTTTGCCTGCTCCTGTCGAAGAAGGGCGGGGTGTTGCCGCTCGGGTAGCCGGTGAGGCAGAAGTCGTAGCAGAGGGCGTCGCGCAGGCGCTCGAGCCGCTCACCCGTAAGGGCGTCTCCGGCAAAGCGCCAGATCGCCTCGAAGAGCGCCGCGAGGGAGAGGTTGCCGCTCGCCCCTTCCCCCTCCAGGAATTCCGCTGCCATCGAGAAGAGCTGCGACAGCGGGAAGTGCGAGGCGAACTCGTGCAGGCTCGCCGTGAACCTGCCGCTGTTGTAGACCTGGTCGAGCAGGCGGCTCATCCCCTCGATGCGACGGATGTCGTCAAAGGAAAGCCAGGGGGTGCGCAGTATCTTGTACGGTGCCGCTTCCGAGTAGGCGTAACCTTCCTTCCTGGCAATGCCGCGCATCGCGGTTCCCTTCAGCACCTTCAACGGCTCGACCTGGATGTGGTCGGCACCGAGGGCGAAGAGCCCCTGCACCGAGGCAAGAAAGCCGTCCAGCGACTCGCCGGGAAGCCCCGCCACCAGATCGAGATGCACCGTCACACCCGTCGTTGCCTTGAGTCTCTCCACGTTGGCGTAAAGCTTCTCGAGGCTCGATTTCCGCTCCACCTTGGCAAGCGTCTCTTCTCCCCCCGACTGCACACCTATCTCGAAACGGAACAGACCGGCGGGGACCTGCGCCAGGAGGGCCAGGTTGTCCTCGGTGAGCAGCTCCGCCGCGATCTCGAAGTGAAACTTGCTGCCGCGGTTGTGTTCGAGGATGAAGCGCCAGATCTCGTTGGCCCGTCCCGCGTCGAAGTTGAAGGTACGGTCGGCAAGCTTCACCGTCTGGGCTCCCGCCTCGATAAGTATGAGCAGGTCCTTTTTGATCCTCTCCATGGAGAAGGAGCGCACCCCTTGTTCGATAGACGACATGCAGAAGGCGCAGGAGAACGGACAGCCGCGCGAGGTCTCGTAATAGACAAGCGGCTTTTTTAGGTCGACGAGTGACGCGGAGAAGGGGGAGGGGATGTCGTCGAGGTGCACCATGGCGCCTCGCTCCGGATTGGCGATCACCTCTTCCCCTTCCCGGTAGGTGAGGCCGGCGATCTCATCCAGCGGCTGCCCCCGGTGTAGGGCGTCGATCAGCTCCCGGCAGGTCGCTTCCCCTTCGCCCCGGACGATGCAGTCCACCGAAGGGTTCCGCACCATGAGGTCGAAGGCTCCGAAGGAGACCTCGGGCCCCCCAAGGGCGATGAAGGCTCTAGGCTGCAGCTGTTTCAGGTCCGAGGCGAGCTTAAGCGTAAGTTCGGTATTCCAGATGTAGCAGGAGAAAAGAACGACGTCCGCCTGCTCCGCGTGGAGTTTCGCCAAAAGCACGTCCGGGTGCTCGTTTATGGTGAGTTCGAGAATGCGGTACTCGACCCCGGAAAGCTGAGGGGCCGATACGGATAGATATGGGAGGGCCAGGGAGGCGTGGACGTACTTGGCGTGCAGTGTAGTGAACAGTATCTTCATGGGCGGGGATTGTAGCCCATTTATGTGCGGTGGTGCCAGAAAAATGGTGGCGCCTCTTGCTTGCCCGCCGCGCGCTTTTTTGCTACTGTAAGCGGCTGTCGGCGGTGCCTGGATACGGGGCCGCCCACGCAGACCGAAACCGGGGAGTGCCCCACAGGGAAGACATGAAAAGAAAGAGACTGCCGAAACTGCTCTACGCCGATAGCCAGGGCAACATCTACGACCACCCGTACCTCACCATGGCCGGCATGAGCGCCAACGAAGCCGTGCTCCCCGAGTCGGTGGAGCTGATCCCGCTCCCCGAGGACAGCCGCCTCTTCACCATACCCGACACACCGCCCGTCGCCTGGGACGAGCGCGAAGGGCGCTTTCGCACCGTGAGCCACGTCAAGGAGGGACGGCGCAGCATGAAGATCCAGGCCGTCTCCGCCTTCATGGCCCCGGGCTACATGCGCACCCTGCTCCCCGCCTGCGAATACGCCGAGAAAAGGGTGCACCTGCCGCTTTGGTCCTACACCGCAGTGGGATGGGACGAGGAGACGGAGCGCTTCGTGGTGGCGGCGACCCGCGTGGACGCCAACGAGAACTGGCTGCCGAAAAACTACGATGACAGGAAGCTAGATCCCCTGGTGCGCAAGATGCTCGCCGAGTTTCCGAAGAACAGGCTAATCGAGCAGCTCTCCCGCTGCGCCGTCGACTACCACTGCTTCGCGGCGAAGAACCTTTTCTTCCGCAGGTGGGAAGCGCCCATCCCGACATCGCCTGTCTGCAACTCGCGTTGCCTCGGGTGCATCAGCCTGCAGCCGTCCGATTGCTGTCCCTCAAACCACGAGCGCATCCCGTTCGTGCCGACACCGGAGGAGATCGTCGAGCTCATGCTGCCGCACCTTTTGCAGGCGCCGGAGCCGATCGTCTCTTACGGCCAGGGGTGCGAAGGGGATCCGATCATGCAGGCGGACACCGTTGCCGAGGCGACCAGGAGGCTCAAAGCCGGCAGCTCACGCGGCACGGTTAACTTCAACTCGAACGGCTCCATGCCGGACAGGATCCGCATGCTCTGCGACGCGGGCATGGACTCCATGCGCTTTTCCATGAACTCGGTGCAGGAGGGGTTCTACAACAACTACTACCGCCCCAAGGGGTACCGCTTCGCCGACGTGGTGGAATCGGTGAAGACGGCCAAGGAGCGCGGTCTCTTCACCATGATCAACTACCTCGTCTCGCCGGGCGTGACGGACAGCCCTTCCGAGGTGGAGGCGCTTCTCAAGTTCATCGACACGACCGGTGTGGACATGCTGCAGATGCGCAACCTCTCCATCGATCCCGCTTTCTACAACGAGAGGATGGGTGTGGAAAAGAGGGGGATCGGGATGTACCGGATGCTGCAGGAGGTGAAGCGGGCGTTCCCGAAGATCCAGTACGGCTACTTCAACCGGACGCGCGAGAACTTCTTCCCGGAGGGATATGAGAAAGGGTGGCCGATCAAAGGCAATTGACAGTTGACGATTGGCAATTGACAGTGAACGGCCTTTCCATACCTTGAATAACGACCGTTGATGGATTTAGTCGCGGCTATTTCAGCAACTGCTCCAGCTTCTTCAGGTCGAAGCCTTCGACGATCCTGCCGTAGATCATGAAGGTGGGGGTGGCATTCATCTTGTTCGCCTTAGCAATCTCTTCGTGCTCCTTCTGAAGCTTAACCCCGGCAGGGGTAATCTCGGAGAGCTTTCTCTTGTCAAAGGTGTCGGAAGCCGCCTCGTGGAACGCCTTCGCCTTGTCATTCGCGGACAGGATGTACTGGACCTTTTCCTTAGACATCGGATGCGTTTTCAGCGGGATGAAGAAGATGTACCGGGTGACGTCGGGCCGCTTCTGGAAATAGGCCTCCGCCTTGCGGCAGAAGGGACAGTCAGGGTCGGTGAATTCAATCACCGTGGTCTTGCCGTTACCGATTTTGACCGCCTTGTCCAGATCGAGTCTATCCTTCGCCGCAAACGTCGATGCCGCGATGAGTAACGTGAGCAGGACTACAAGCAGCGTCATCCATCTATTCATTGCGTCTCTCCTGTGACTATTCGTCGCTGTACCTGATGCTGAAACCGGTGCACTCTCCGGTGTACTGACCCGCCTTTTCGATCAACTCGTCCACGCGTGCTGCTTCGGGACCCCGCCGGCACCACTGCACCATTGCCCTGACATCGTCTTCCTCCCCTTCGAAGCATGCCTCGACGGAGCCGTCGGCCAGGTTGCGCACCCAGCCGGAAACGTTATGCAGGGCCGCGGTCCGGGCGGTGTGGTGCCTGAAGGCGACCCCCTGTACCCGGCCGCGCACGAGTACCGTCGTCCTTACTTTCACTTTTCCCCCAGCTCCTTGGAGCGCGCCACGCAGACGTCGACCGCGTTTATGGTGGCGGCACGGAAGCCGTCGCGGTCGAGGGAGTGCATCGCGGCGATGGTGGTCCCACCGGGGGAGGCGACGTTGCTTTTCAGAACCGCCGGGTGCTCGTGGCTTTCGAGGAGGAGCTTCGCGGTGCCGTAGACGGTTTGGGCGGCGAGGGCGGTCGCAACGTCCCGAGTGAGACCGTGCTTTACGCCGGCGTCGCTCAAGGCCTCGATGAAGGTGAGCACGTAGGCCGGGCCGCTGCCGGATACGCCGGTTACCGCGTCGAGGAGCTTCTCTTCCACGACGCAGGTGGTCCCGACCAGGTCGAAGATCTTGCGGGCGAGCACCAGGTCGTCCTCGGTGGCGTTGTAGCCGCGGGCGATCGCCGATGCCCCTTCGAGCACGAGGGCCGGCGTGTTGGGCATGACCCGCACCACACGGGCGCCAGCCCCGAGCATCCCCTCGATGGCGGCGCTTTTGACCCCGGCCATTATAGATATGAAGAGCTTCTCCGGCGTTGCGTCAAGATGGGAGAGCACCTGGGAGGCGACCTGCGGTTTCACGGCGAGGATCACGGTGTCGCTCATCCGGCAAAGGGCGACGTTGTCCGAGAGCACCTGCACGCCGTAACGCTCGGCGAGCTGCTTGCGGCGCGGCTCGGAGGGCTCGGAGACCGCCAGCTCGGCGGCAGGAACGCCACCCGCCAAAAGCCCCTTGATGATCGCCTCGGCCATGTTGCCGCCGCCGATGAAACCCGTTCTCTTCTCCATGCCTTGCCTCCCGCTTCAGTAAGGATTTAGTTCCAGTGATACGTAATAAATCCAACCCTAAATGTCAACAGAATTGATTAGATTTAATTATTGTTGGCGCGGCAGCTTCGGCGGTTGTCACAGTGACCCGATAGGCTAGACTGAAACCCTGGAGGTGCGCCGTGTTCAAAGGCATTACCGGCAACGTTCTCATTCTGGGTCTCGTCAGTTTCTTTACGGACGTCTCAAGCGAGATGATCTACCCGCTTTTGCCGTTGTTTCTTACCGGAGTGCTTGGAGCAGGTCCTGTATTCTTGGGGGCCATTGAGGGAGTGGCGGAATCCACCGCTTCCTTTCTGAAGCTTATCTCCGGCATTGTGTCTGATCGTGTGCGCAGCAGGAAAGGACTTGTCCTTTCTGGGTACGCGATCTCCTCGTTGATGCGGCCTCTGATCGGGAGCGCCGGCACACCGCTCACCGTGCTGCTCATCCGGACTGGCGACCGGGTAGGGAAGGGGATCCGCACCTCGCCGCGCGATGCGCTGATTGCCGATTCCGTGGAGCCTTCCATGCGCGGCAAGGCCTACGGGTTCCACAGGTCGATGGACCACGCCGGGGCCTTGGTCGGGCCTCTCATCGCGACCTTTCTGCTTGCCTACTTCATAAGCGACCTGCGGCAGCTCTTCTGGCTTGCCGGCATCCCCGGAATCGTAGCCGTCCTTCTTATCGTCTGGAAGGTGCGGGAGACACAAAGGGGAACACCGCCGGCGCAGGGGATGCGCCTTGCCATGCTTCCGGCCGGGCCGCTAAGAAGGTACCTCGTCATCCTCTTTCTGTTCACTCTCGGGAACTCGTCCGACGCCTTTCTGCTGTTGAAGGCGGGTGCGGTCGGGACTCCGGCGTTCCGCCTGCCGCTTCTGTGGGCCTTCTTCCACCTGGTGAAGATGCTTTCCACCATGCCCTTCGGCGCCCTCTCCGACCGTATCGGCCGACGGTCGGTGATCGTTGCCGGCTGGTGCGTCTATGCACTGTCCTACCTGGGCTTCGGCCTCGCCAGAAGTGAGGTCGAGATCTGGCTCCTCTTCGCGCTCTACGGAATCTTCTTCGGCCTTACCGAAGGGGTGGAAAAGGCGTTCGTGGCCGACCTGGCGCGGGGAGCTGAAGTGGGCGCCGCGTTCGGCTGGTTTCATTTCGCCGTTGGTGCGGGCGCGCTGCCGGCGAGCCTGCTGTTCGGAAGCATTTGGCAGTTGGAAGGGGGCGCCGCTCCTTTTCTCTTCGGCGCGTCCCTGTCCGCCGTGGCTGCCATTCTACTTGTCACCATGGTCAAAGCACCGTCTCTGTCCCGGCACTGAGTTTGTGCCCCCTCCTAAAGTCATTTCCCCTGCATCCAAAGTCATTGATTCCTCGTATGAAACAATAGTCCGTGTGACTTTTTCTCCCGAAAGGGCGTTTTTCCCCTAAAGCAAGTATTAGCATTGCCGATAATGTCTTCTGTGTCTGGAAGCTTACTCTTTCTGTCAAAAAACAGACCATAAAAGTCGGCTCTATGACTGTCTGGGCCTTTCTTTTGAGTGTGTTCTGGATGAGATGACTTGTATTTCAGATGTTTATGCAATTGGTAAAGATCATGCAAACTGTTCGGTGTGCAACGCTCTCAGCGCAAAAGGAATGGGGTTCAGTCGCGAAGGTCCAAGAGCTGCAACTCCGGTGCTCGAAGCTAGAATCCTTTTGCATCAAGGCATAAGCATGGCTGATACGGTTTGCCCCCCCCACAAAAAAGACAAATGCTTGCTGTGACAAAAAACTGACTTCTCTCATTGACCGTTTGTAGTTACGGTGTATTGATGTGTTAAATTATGTTAATATAAATTTTTCTGATGCCGATGGCTAGCTGCCACTTCATGACATACATTGCAAATAAATTTTATGTGAGTGATCAAAAATGTTTTCAGTCCGGCTTGCACTACCTGAAAGCTGCTGTAACTTTAGCAGTGGTCCCAATTAGTCAAGCACATCCCCAAACATGATTCTAAGATTTTGTTAATATAGAATAATGACTGGTGTGCCCGCACGCCTAAGAGTATTCCCGATTATTTCGTTTTTCTTATAAGCAGAAACTTTACAATTTGTGACAGTGATGGATGGCGGCATCTCCGCTTGGAGAACCGGCTCCCTGTCGTTCGTTCACGCAGCAGCGGATTACTGGATAACGATTCACACTACGAAAAAGGAGGGGATGTCTTGATAAGCCACCAAGAAGAGAGTTCAGGACGCGGAAAAAGTGGTCTCCTGAGGACTGCATGGGTGGTGCTGGCGGCGTCTTCGGTGATGCTGGCCCAACCGGTCCTGGCAGCTGACTACACCATTACCGGCAGCTCCAACACCTACCTGCGCATGACTAGGACGATCAGCAAGGACGACCTCTACCCGCTGTATGAGTACCTGCGTTTCTCGGTAACTACGGCGGAGAAGGACGGCAGTGCCGTTTCGCTGCACCTCGGTGCATGGGGGCGGCTCGACCTCGTCGACAAGTCCAGCGATCACTACACCGACGGTGACCTCCAGTACGGCTACCTGAGCTACCAGGGCGCCAAAAACAACCTGGTGGTGAACGTGGGACGCCAGTTCGTCACAGAAGGGGTGGCGAGTGAGAGGATCGATGGCGTCTACGCGAGAAGCGATTTCGCCGCCGGCTTCACGGGCGCCGCTTTCGTCGGGCAGCCGGTGGTCACCGACCCAAGCTACAAGGGGGGCGACTACATCTACGGCGGCCGCGTGGCCCAGGGCAAGGCCGGGCTTTACACCATCGGGGTGAGCGCGCTCAGAAACGAGTCCGACGTCGCACGCGACCGCGAGGAAGAGGGGATCGACGTTTGGCTTCACCCGGTGAAGCAGGTCGACCTGACCGGCCGCTCCAGCTACAACTCGATCACCTCGGGGTGGATGGAGCACGCCTACACCCTGTCCCTGGCCCCCATCGATGCCGTGACCTTGAGCGCTGACTTCTCGAAAATCAACTACGGCGACTACTTCTACAACGTGACCACCACGGCCTTCGCCCTCTCCAACAACGGCGGGCTGCTCGACCCCAAAGAGGAGTTGACCACGTACGGCGCGAGCGCCGCCTGGACTCCGCAAAAGGACCTGACCGTCGCGGCTGAGTACAAAAAGTACGACTACGATATTCAGGGCTCCGGTGACTACGTGGGCGGGAAGGTGGCTTGGACCGCACCGGGAGCACTCTCACTCGGGGGCTCGGTGCACCGGATGATTGGGGACTCCGAACGGCTGCGCTACTACGACTACCGGCTTTACGCGCTGAAAAAGGTCGGCCACGCGGAACTGGGCCTCGACTTCTACAACGTAATCTTCGATCGCCCCATCGACGGCGTGAAGAGCAGCTTCGCGTTGACCGGCATCGCAGGTTACGAGGTCACCGAGAAACTGAAGGTCGGCGGGGACGTCGAGTACTCGCAGAGCCCGGACTTCGACAGAGAGTGGAGGGCGCTCGTTAAGGTCGCTTACGCTTTCGACATGAAATCCGGCGAAAAGGGGGGCAAGAGTGAAAAGTAAACTTCTGATTCTGCTGATGATGCCGCTTATGGCATGCGTTCTCTTTGCCTGTGCCAACACTAACAGCGGCGCGAGGATCCATCCGGAAGCGGTTACGGGAACCCCGAACTGTACCGAGTGCCATACCGACGCCTATGCCGCGATGAACCACCAGGCCGTCGACTTCTTCAAAAAACACAGCATCTTCGCCACCAACGCAAGACGCTCCTGCAATTCCTGCCATGCCGAGTCCTTCTGCAGCGACTGCCATGCGCACAAGGAAGAGCTCAACCCCAACGTCAAATACTCCGAGGCGGTGGAGCGCACCATGCCGCACCGCGGTGACTACATGAGCCAGCACAGGATCGACGGCAAGATGAATCCTGCCTCGTGCGCCAAGTGCCACGGACGTCAGAACAACGAGAGGTGCGTGACATGCCACAAATAACGACAAAAGTTCTGTCTTTTGCGGTTCTTGGTGCGCTGGCGCTGGCCCTTTCGGGGTGCGGGGATGCCAACCCCAAGGCCTCTTTTGATCCCGCGGTCGGGAAGCATCCGGCGAACTGGCTTCCGGCGGGGCATGCCGCCGCTGCCGAAGAGGACGTGAACGGCTGCGCCGAGTGCCACGGCGACGATCTCAATGGCGGTATCGCGAAGGTCACCTGCTTCGGTACAGCGGGATGCCACATCGGCGGGACCACGGCTATCCACCCGTTGGGGTGGGGGCAGGTCGCGTATCTGCGTCACCCGGCCTACATCGGCACCAACGGTACCAGCACCTGCGCCACGGCGCTTTGTCACGGCACCGACCTGCTCGGCGTGACCGACAGCGGGCCTTCTTGTCTCAGCTGCCATCAGGGTGGTACGGCGCAGGCCCCCACGATCCATCCGTGGGGCTCCAGCCTCGACAAGGACCTTGATAAGCACGCGGCATGGCTCAACGCCAACCTGTCCAACGGCAATTATGATTTCTCAACCTGCAAAAACGCAGTCTGCCATGGGACTGATCTGAGAGGTGCGTGGTTGAGCGGGCCGAGCTGCTACAACTGTCACAACAACGGTCCGCCGGCTAGCCCGCTGAACTAGGAACCTGGTGTTCATTTCCCTGATAGCAGAAGGAGAACATAATATGTGCATCCCCTGGAAGAAATACATTGCTGCCTTACTGCTCCTCTGTCTGCCGTTGTTGTTCATCGGCTGCGGCGGCGGTGGCGGCGGTGGCGGCGCTACGAAGACGGTCACAGGCGTTGCCGTGGTGTCCGGGCCGGTCGCCAAAGCGCACGTTGCGGTCTACCGGCTTTCCCTTGACGGGACCCGCGGTGAACTGCTTGGTTCGGGAACTACTGCTGACGATGGCAGTTATGCGGTGAAGATCCCCGCTTCGGTTACTGGCCCAGTGGTCGTCACCGTTACCGGCCAAACCGGCTCGACCTATCTGAGCGAGACCACAGGTCAGCCGGTCCCCTTCACGACGGCTGATTCCTTCAGCGCCGTGGTGGATAACTTCAACCCGGACGTTCCCGTGACGGTCAGCCCGCTGACCGAAATGGCGTACCAGAAACTGCCGCTGATTCTTGAGCAGAAACCGGGTACCGTCACCACCCAGGTCCTGCAAGACTCGGTCGTGGCAGCTAACGCCCAGGTAGGTGATCTCTTCAACGTGACCGACATCCTCGCGCCGCCTGCGGACAGCACCACCTACCAGGCCGCTCTCGCGGTGATCGATCAGATGATAGTCGACTCGCAAGTCTCCGACACAACCGCCGTGATGTCCATTCTTGACGACGCCATCGCAGATGTCAGCACGAGTGCCACTGCGTACCAGACCTTCGTCACCCTCTTCACTACCGCGGCCGCCCAGGTAGCGACGGACAACCCGACCCTGGCGCCCACGGTGAACAGCATCACGCAGCAGATCACCACCCCGCCGCCCGAGCCTGATTTCAGCGATGTGACGCCGCCTACCGTGGTCACCGGCCTTGCCGCCACCACCTACGCCCTCACCTCGTCGACCAGCTCCGTGGTCCTTGTGTGGGAGAACTCCACAGACGCGAACGGCGTGGCAGGCTACGACATCTACCGCAACGGCGTGAAGGTCGGAACCTCGACCTCTAATACCTTCACCGATCAGCCGGTGACCTCCAACGTCACCTACTCTTATACTGTGGTTGCCTTCGACGGTGCCGGGAACATGTCGGCTGCCAGCGCTCCGCTCTCCGTGAAACCGAACCAGGCTTCGCTGAACGTTATCGTGAGCGGTCAGCTGTCGAACGACCTGCTTGCGCAGCTCGACATCATCGCACCTACCGCACCGACCGGTCTTGCCGCGGTGACCTCGGCCATCTCCGGTACAAACAGCTCGGTCGCACTTAGCTGGAGTGCCGCGACCGATAACGTCGGCGTCACCGGGTACGAGATCTACAGGGACGGCGTGAAGGTCGGCACCTCGACCTCGACCAGCTACACCGACCAGTCCGTCACCTCCGCCGTTACCTATTCCTACACGGTGAAGGCATTCGACAAGGCCGGCAACCGCTCCGCAGCCAGCACCGCACTCGCTGTAACCCCGAACAAGGCGTCTCTCGGGGTAATAGTAAACGGCCAGGTTACAACCGGCCCGTGAAGAATATAGCTCTGAAACAAAGGGGGAAAATTCTGGAATCGTTAGCAGTTGACAACGCACTATCCGAGCAGGACACAACAAACAGGAGGAAACTATGATTGGCAGAAACTTAAGGTACCTCGTAGCACTCGTAGTATGTGTGCTGCTGCCTCTCGCAGGCTGCAGCGGAGGGGGGTCCACTACCAAGATCACCAGCAAGGGGACCGAGGTGACCGTCGGCGGCAAGGTCGACGTCTCCAAGGCCACCGCGAAGACCGCGTTCCTGTCAGCTACCTCGGCTACCGCGACGAACCATGTCTTCGTCTATAATGCCCAGGACGGTGCCCAGCTCGGCACCGCCGTCCTCGACAGCAGCGGGAGCTTCAGCGGGCTCACCTTCACCCTTCCTGCGACCAAGACCGTCCTCGTCTTCAAGGCTGTCGTGGCCCAGGGTACCTTCCGCGCGCTGGTGCCGATCGACCTCAGCAATCCTCCTGCTCCGGGCGTAATCACCGGCGCCAGCCCGATCAGCATCCTGATCAGCCAGCAGTCGACCGACATCTGTCGTGCCGTCTCCGCGCTGATGGGGCTTAGCGGCCAGCTCGGCGACCCCAACCAGACTCTTGCGTCTGTGAGCAAGACCTACACCGATTGCGCCCAAGCGGTCGTCAACTCCGGCGGGCAGATTCTTGCCTACACCACCGACGGTCTCGCGCTCTCCGGCACCCTGTCCAACGCCAACATGCTGCCGGCACGCGACGCATCCACCCTTACCTATGACGATCTCAACAATACCCAACTGGATGGTCGCATCATCAGCGCCTACATCCCGGGCAATAACCCGATCGTCAACTTCACCGTGGTCAACAAGGGCACAGGAAAGGGTATCTCCGGCCTGAGGACCTTCAGTCTTCACGTGGCACAGCTGAAGCCTGAGACCGCAGGGAGCAATTCCTACTGGCTCAACTACATCCTGAACTCCGACCCAAGGCCGACCTCTGACGCGGTCTCCACGTTCAACTCGACTACCGGTGCCCTTACCACCCAAGGGTACACTATCATTGACCATGGCGACGGCTCCTACACCGCCATATTCGGCAAAAACGTTAAGACCGTTGCTAGCGTTCCGTACGACGGTAGCCTGATTCACCGTATCGGCATCTCCGTCCGTTCCGTCGCAGTTCCGGGCGTGGTTGGCAAAACCCCGGGCGCGTATGCTGGCCCGATCAACCCGCAGACTGGCACCGCCACCGCCAACTTCGGCGTACGCGGCGTAGCGAACCTCTTCTACGACTTCTACCCTGCAACTGGTGAGATGTACACCGTCAACGGCGCCCAGGCATTCGCACGCGACATCGTCACCGCTGCTGCCTGCAACCAGTGCCACGACAAACTCGGCTTCGCCGGCGGCCACTTCGCTTCCCGTCCGGATACCAGGCTCTGCGTAATGTGCCATACCCCGCAGAACAAGCTTTCTACCGATGTTGGCGGCAATACCAACGGTGATTTCACTCCGTTCATCCACAAGATCCACATGGGCGAGGAACTCTCCCCGGCTGAAACCATCCTTGGCGTGTCCACCGCAGAGGTAACCTATCCGCAGTCCATCAGGAACTGCAAGATGTGTCACAAAGGCGTAGATGGCGACAACTGGAAGACCAAGCCGACGATGAAAGCATGCGGCTCCTGCCACAGCACCGTTGTGTTCGCCACCCATGAAGGCGGCCAGACCACCGATCAAGGGTGTGCGGCATGCCACACCGGGAATATTGCCTCTGTTGAAGTCGCTACGGCACATGTCCCAGTGATCGCACCGGACCCGAACAACCTCTTCTCCAATCCGTCGACCGGCAACTCCCGCACCAATGCGGCATACGTCGCAGCAGCCGGCGCTGTCCCGACCGGTGCAGCTAAAATCACCTACGATATCAGCAGCGTTACCGTGAGTGGCGGTAAACCATCCATCAAATTCAAAATGATGAAAGACGGCGCCGCGGTGACCTTCCCGACCTACGTCGACGCCAACACACAACTGCTTCCGAACTTCGTGGGTAGCCCGAGTCTCTACATCGTATACGCGGTGCCGCAGGACGGCATTGACGCTCCGGCCGACTTCAACGCCTCGGTCAACGTGTACCTGAAGGACCTTCTAAATCCTACTAACACCAAAGGCACCTTGAGTGCACCCGATGCCAACGGCTACTACACCGCAACTCTTACCGCGGCGACTTCTACCATCCCGGCATCGGCCACCATGGTGACCGGCGGCGTGGGCTACTCTTATCAGTTGAGCAGCACCACGCAGCCTCTGACTCAGATCAACCTGCCGGCCTATCCCTACGACGCGACCACCAAAGTTGGCGGCCTCATCGTCGCAGCACCCAACGTCGCCAAGGCAGCAACTAATTACAAGGCACGCCGCGTTATCGTCAGCAACGACAAGTGCAATGCCTGCCATGTACAGCTTGGCGTGTCGCCTTCCTTCCATGTTGGGCAGAGAAACGACGCACCTACCTGCGCCTTCTGCCATAACGTAAACACGGCTAGCTCCGGCTACTCTGCAAACGCCAGCACCTTCATTCACGGCATCCATGCTGCCGCCAAGCGTTCCACGAAATACGGTTGGCATGCGGTCGATGCTACTAATGGCTACTGGGATGTCAGCTACCCCGGCTACCTCCGGAACTGCGAGCAGTGCCACCTGGCGGGCATGTATGACTTCAGCTCCGCAGTTTACACCGCAACCACTACGACGAACGCAACCAGCGCATATGTAACCGCCGGTGGCCCTGCCATCGTCGACAGGCTGCTGTACACCACAGTAGCGTCCGGTACCTCAGCAATCACCTCCGTGGTTCCGCCGCAGAACGTCAACTTCAGCACCAGCACGGTTTACGGCGCCGGCTTTAAATATGCAGCCGACACCGATACCACAACCGCGGCTGCAGGGACAACCTTGGTCACGTCGCCGATCACCGCGGCATGCTTCTCCTGCCATGATTCAGTTCTCGCCAAGCAACATATGGAGGCTAACGGCGGGTCGATCTACCTCGACCGTACAACGGCACTGGGCAAGAAAGAAGCTTGTCTCGTATGCCACGGTACGGCTGCCAACACCCTCAATACGACCGTACCGACCATCAAGGCGGTCCATCGTTGGTGGTAAACAGGCGTAACCCTTTGGGGTGACTTCCTAACCCCGAGGACGTAAAAATAAAGCCCGGAAACGAAAGTTTCCGGGCTTTATTTATTCTGCGGCTAGCTGTCTAAATTGCAGGGGGACGTCTGGATATGCTCACAGAGATCAGCCGTCGGTCTATGTGGCGGCACCAATCGATTACGGGCCGCTAAAAATAAGAGAGAACTTCACGCTGCTTGCTGTCAAAAGTGAATTCGTGCGCCCAGCGCCCGTTGAGCGACTGGGTCACGTGATACATCTTAACCACCATCACCTTGACCGCTTTTCTAGACTCATCTCTGATAGCTTCCTTTTGATTCTGATAGGTTATCTTAACCGAATATACCTCGATTCTTGCGGTAGGCGGAGATTTCAAAGGTTCTGACTTCACGATCTCGAATTTTGCCGACTTCGGCAGGTTGTCTTTGATTTTCTTGGCGTAGAAGTCTATTTCACCCGAAATTGCGAGGGTTCTCTCGTAGTCCTTGAGCTGTTTTTCAGTCAGCTGGTATTTCTTCTGGTATATGAACTTCTCCCTAGCCTCGTTGGCCAAAGCCTCCGTGAGGTTAGTTGCTTCATACATCGATTTCTTGTCCTCATTTTGAATGCCATAGAGGTATTTCATCGCAAGGTCCCTGTCTTTGGTTCCGTCGGGTAGCGTGATCTTTTGCTCTGCACCACTTGGGCGGGCATCTTTATCTGTACCTTTGCCATTACATCCGAAGACAGAAAAACCTATTGCGGCGATGCCTAGTGCTCTTACTACTTTTCGCATATCAAATCTCCTTTTAAAATCTTATGTATCGGTGCAACAGAATACTATGAACGCAGTTGCTGTGCAAGAACTGTGCTCCATTTTTCAAAGATATTAACTTGGAATTTGAATCGCCATTCACAGGCCTATGTCTCGGCATGATATTCTGCATTATTGTTCTATGCTTATTCTTATTGCCGCCTTTTTCACCTGAGCAAAAAGACAATTTCTTGATACACTGTCCGCCATGAGGATACTAGCGTTGGCAATGATTATCTGTTTCATAGCTACCCCTGTTAGAGGGGGCGCTCTCAAAACTCCTCAATTGTCCTCGCCGCTTGACACTCCCGCCAACGCCGAACCTGTCGACAGTAAGCGTTTCTTCAATGCCGACCGCTTCCTAACGAGCGCCGGTATGAGTTTCACCGCGGCACCGGAACTGACGCTTGAACCGGAGCTGGGGATCGGATATCGTGGTGCCGGGCAGGAGTTGCACGGAGGCATCGAGCAGTCGACGCACCGGCTGCACGCTCGGGCCGGCTGGCGTCTTTCCCTTTCCAAAGCCTTATATTTTTCCGCCGCCGCCAAATTCCCCATGCTGACCGTGGAAACGCGCGGGTT
The DNA here is from genome assembly GCF_004917075.1 of Geomonas edaphica. Classification (GTDB taxonomy): domain Bacteria; phylum Desulfobacterota; class Desulfuromonadia; order Geobacterales; family Geobacteraceae; genus Geomonas; species Geomonas edaphica. The sequence goes on along the minus strand of NZ_SSYB01000003.1, from coordinate 349,256 downwards.
AACCGCCGGTGAAGAATTAGGCATTCGTCCCGAATCTGGCTACCACAACGTCTATGAGTTCAACCCCAACCGCGCGCCGAGGTGGACCGGCGAGCTCGGCCTGCACCTCACCCCGCGCACCGACCTCATGCTGTACTACGATCAGGAACCGATTACCGGGTGGTCCTACAGCGGCCAGCACCAGGAGGACAGGCTCGGCACCAGGTTCATCTTCAGGTTCAAATAGGGAAAAGGAGGACGCGTGGCATACCTGATATCCATAGACCAGGGGACCACCAGCAGCCGAGCGACGCTATATGGTCCGCAAGGTGAAGCACTGGCTACCGCCTCGGCCCCGCTCACCCAGCACTACCCGGAGCCCGGCTGGGTCGAGCATGATCCGGAGGAGATCCTCGAGGGGCAGCTCTCCTGTCTGCGCGAGGTACTGGGGCGCGCTGCGGAGCGAGGCGCTTCCATCGCCGGGATCGGGATAACGAACCAGCGCGAGACGACGCTTATATGGGAGCGCAAGACCGGGCGCCCCCTGCACCGGGCCATCGTCTGGCAGGACCGCAGGACGGCGGACGTCACACAGCGTATGAAGGAGGATGGGCTGGAAGCGGAGGTCCGTGAGCGGACCGGCCTTCTGCTCGACCCATATTTCTCCGCGACGAAGATCGCCTGGATACTAGACGCAGCAGGTCTCCTGGAGCGCGCCGCGCGCGGCGAGATCTGCTTCGGCACCGTCGACTCATGGCTCATCTACCGTTTGAGTGGCGGCAAAAGCCACGTGACCGACATCACCAACGCAAGCCGCACCATGCTCTTCAACATAAAGACGCTCGAGTGGGACGACGAGCTCTTAAGGATTTTCGGCGTGCCGCGCGCCATCCTCCCGGAGGTGCGCATGAGCGCGGGGAGCTTCGGGGAGACCTCAGCCGAACTCCTCGGGTGCCGCATCCCGATCACCGGCGCAGCCGGGGACCAGCAGGCGGCGCTCTTTGGCCAGGCCTGCTTCGCACCCGGTATGGCCAAGGCGACCTTCGGCACCGGCGCATTCGTGGTGATGAACTGCGGCGAGCGGCCGGGAAGCGGCGAGGGGGTGCTCTCCACCATCGCCTGGCAGTTGCCGGGGGAGGCAGTGCAGTACGCCCTTGAAGGGTCGATCTTCATCGCCGGCGCCGCGGTGCAATGGCTCGAGGAGGGGCTTGGTTTGATCGGGGGAGCCGCCGAGGTCGAGGCTCTTGCCGGCAGCGTCGCCGACAGCGGTGGGGTCTACTTCGTCCCGGCCCTTTCTGGTCTTGGTACCCCCTACTGGGATCCGTACGCCAGGGGCGTCATCGCGGGGCTCACCAGGGGGAGCAGCAAGGCGCATCTGGCCCGCGCCGCCCTCGACGCGATTGCCTTCCAGACCGTTGATGCGATCCGCGCCATGGAGCATGCGGGGGAGATTCCGCTTAGCGAGCTGCGGGTGGACGGCGGAGCGACCCGCAACAACCTCCTGCTGGAAATCCAGGCGGGCCTTCTTGGCGTTCCGGTGCTGAGACCACGCTGCACCGAGAGCACCTCGCTTGGGGCCGCGTTTCTCGCTGGGATTGGCGCTGGAGTGCTCGATAAGGACCGGATCGAGAAGTGCTGGAGTCTAGACCGGCGCTTCGAGCCGTCTCTTTTGCCAGAACAGCGCGCGGAAATGTACCGGGGATGGCAAAAATGCGTGCAACTCTCGCTCGGTTGGGCTAAGTAAGAAAGGCAGACAAACAAAGGAGCTAAAGGCAAAGGCCTTAACGCGAAGACGCCAAGGCGCAAAGACGCGACGTACAGACAGGGGAACAGGGAACCTGACCGAGTGACCTCGCCGGTAAAGCACGACGATAAAGAGGTCGTACCTTGAGGCTTTGCGCCTTTGCGTTAAAGATTTGGTTTTGGAGGCAATTAGTGACGGACAGGAACGCGAACCTTGATTTACTGAAAAGCGGCCGGACCTTCGACATACTGGTGATAGGCGGCGGCGCGACCGGCTGTGGCATCGCCGTCGACGCGGCCAACCGCGGCCTCTCGGTCGCCCTTGTCGACCGTGGTGACTTCGGTGGCGGTACGAGCAGTAAGAGCACCAAGCTACTCCATGGCGGCGTCCGCTACCTGGAGTCGGCGGTCATGCACATGGACCGGGTGCAGTTCAACCTGGTGCGCGACGGGCTGCACGAGCGTACCGTTCTTTTAAGGATCGCCCCGCACCTTTGTCATCGCCTCACCCTGGTGACACCGCTGTACGGTCTGGGACAGGTTCCTTACGTATGGTCAGGGCTCAAACTCTACGATTTGCTCGCCGGCGATGCGGGGCTTGGGCACAGCCGCTTCCTTTCCCGTGGAGAGATGCTGCGGCGCTTCCCGATGATCCGGGAGGAAGGGCTGAAAGGCGGGGTACAGTACTACGACGGGCAGTTCAACGACGTGCGCATGAACATCGCCCTCGCACGGACCGCGGTCAGAGAGGGGGCGGTGATCTGCAACTACGTGGAAGCGGTCGGCCTGGTCCGGGAGAAGGGGAGGGTGGCCGGCGCGGTCGTGCGCGACCCCATAAACGGGACTTCCTGGCAGATACGCGCCCGCTGCGTGGTAAACGCCTGCGGCTCCTCCTCGGATATGGTGCGCCGCATGGACGACCCGACCGCCGCTTCGCTGCTAAGGGTGAGCCGCGGCATCCACATCGTGCTTCCTGGTCGCTTTGCGCCCATGGAGGCGGGGGTGATGATCCCGAAGACGGACGACGGCCGCGTCCTCTTCATCCTCCCCTGGGAGGGGGCGTGCCTCGTCGGCACCACCGAAGAACCGGCCGACGCCGACGAACTGCCGCTTGCGCGGGAAAAGGACGTGGAGTACCTGCTGCGCCACTTGAGGCGTTATTTCAACCTAGGGGCGAAGAGCCAGGACATCACGGCCTCGTGGGCCGGGCTCAGGCCACTTGTGCACGATCCCTTCACCGCCGACACCGCCGAACTAGCCCGTGACCATGTCATCAGTTGCTCTCCCACCGGCCTCATCACCATAGTCGGCGGTAAGTGGACGACCTATAGGAAGATGGCGCTGGACACGGTGGACTACGTGGTGAAAAACGTGGGACTTGCCGCCACCGGACCATGTCGTACCGACCGCCTCGTGCTCGACGGTGGGGAGAACTTCAGGGACGGGAGCGCGGTGGAGCTTGCCCGGAACTTCGGTCTCGACCCGGACGTGGCCTTGCACCTGCACCGCTCCTACGGCGACCACGCCCTGGAGGTGGCACGGCTGTGTCAGGGGTGGCTGGGCGAGAGGCTGACTGCGGGGCATCCTTACCTGAAGGGGGAGGTGCTTTACGCGGTGCGCCATGAGATGGCCCTTACCGTGCTCGATTTTGTCGAGCGGCGTGTTCCGCTCGCCCTCTTGGATCGTGCTGGGGCACGCTTCGCCGCCACTGCGGTGCATGAACTGATGGCGTCGGAGCTTGGCTGGGACAGGGTGCGTCAGGCAAAGGAGCGCGAAGAGATGAATGACCGGTTGGGAGGTAATTGATACCTAGGTCAAGGTTCATCAGGAAAGGCAAAAAGAGGGGGGACGCTGCGACGGCAGGCCCCCCTTTTTTTACCCAGTACGACTTTTTAGAAGTGGCACGCCGCGCAGAGACGTCCGGTATTGGTCACTAAGACCTGTGTTCTCGCGGTGGTGTACCCGGTGAAGGCCGGGCCGTAGCTCTGGTAGTTCGGCGTTGTTGGGGTGGTGCCGGTGATCCGAGTACTGCCCATGCCGACGGATATGGTCGGCGGTGTCCCGGTGCCGTGGCATACCGGTATGGAGCATTCTGCCGCACCGTAGGTCTGCACATAAGCGCCGTGGGCGGGGAGGATGGTCGGCGCGATGCCGGGGCTTGTCGTGAGCCTTGCCGGGAACCAGCTCAGCGGGTGGAAGGAGAAGGCGTTCCCCGCGTGGCAGCTGGAATCGACGACGCCTGGCTGGTCGTCGAAACAGGATGGGCCGGAACCGGGGGCGCCCCGGTAGTCGGCGCCGTGGCAGAACACGTTAGCGCACTTGGCTGTCGCAGTTTTCGCTTGGGAGGTAAAGGTGGTTCCAAGCGCGCCGGGGGTGAGGTCCGCTGCCGGGACACCCATGGCGACCACGCGATCTCTGATCCAGGCACCATGCCGGGCGTAGTCGTATCCCCCCCATTCCAATGGATGTACGTCGGTCTCATTGCCCATGTGGCAACTCGTGCAGGCCACCTTGGAGATGCCCCCCTTCAGGTCCGTGCCGTGGCAGGGCGTACAATCCTGCAGACGGCCGATGGCAGCCACGGCGTGGCGGGCGGGGAGCCAGTCGTCGGGGTGTTCACCCTTGTCGGGGTCGAAACTTGCGTGGTTGTTGGTGTCCCCACAGCCGGCAAGCGACAGCAGCAGCAGGCACCAAAGCATCACGGTAGCTCGGGCTGGTCTGGTTACTTGTGGCATGATTTGCACCTCTCGTTGTTTTGCCGTCCGTGGCACTTAAGGCAGGAGGCCGGGTTGATACGCCCCTCGATCCGGTGCCGGCTCAGGTAGTCCCCCCGGTGCGGCAGCGCCAGCTCCGGTCTTTCCTTGTACTTGTCGCTGGGGAGGATCTCTTCCTTGTGTGCGTGGCATTCGACGCAGAAGGATTCCTTGTGGCAGGCGTTGCAGGCTTCTCGCTGCTGGGCGGCGTAGAATTTGTGCTTCAGGTAGAAATCCTGTGTTTGGTGGTTCAGCGCCACCCATTGGTCGGTGTGGCACTCGGCGCACCTGGGAAGCCCCTTGACCTCCTCCGGATGCACGCGGGCGATGCTGGTCGTGTTCGCGCAAGCGTAGAGCATGGAGAGCATAAGGAGCATCAAGGCAAGCAAGGCTGTCTTTTTCACTATTTCCCCTCCTTTCCGATGCCGAAGGCGTAGGTGACTTTCACCAGTCCGCGCAGTTCGTTGTCGAAATCGGCGCTCCGGATGTAGTCGAGGTCGGCGGCGACCCGAAGGTTCGGCGTGAGATCGTATCCGGCCGCGCCTGCCAGGGAAAAGGTGTTCTCCCTGCCGTTGATGCTCCTGTCGAAGTCGACATCGAAGAAATCCAGGGCGACGTCGATGGGACCGAACTTCTGGGCGGCCCAGACGCGGTACTGGTTGTAGCGCAGACGGTTGGTGGAGCCGTCCATCCGATGGAAGGAGGCTCCGACGGCAAGTCCCCCCGCTGTACCAAAGCTGCCGGTCGCCCCGTAGTAATCGGCATTGCCGGCGATGTCGTACTCGTAATGGTTGTACTCGGCAGAAACAGCGATGTTTTTGGTCGCGTTGTAGCCAATGCTACCGCCCGCGTTCCACATCTCCTCACCGGGAAGGATGATGCCGTTGGTAAGGCTCAGTGCACTCGTGGTGACGTGGTAGAAGTAGTCGTCGTAATGCACGTTTTGCAGCGAGGCGCTGAAGCGCAAGGAGTCCGTAGGCGTGACGCTCGCGGTATAGGAGTGTTCCATCCACCCGTCGCTGAGCGAGTTATAGGTTGATCGGCCACTTATGTCGACCATGCCGATGGGATGTAGCCAGAGGTCGATCCCTTCCTCCTCGCGCACAGCGTCCGGGCTCGACTCGTCTCTCAAGGCGCTGATGCCGATCGTATAGTACTTGGGGACGGAGTGGGCGAGCCGCCCGCCGTAAATGAGATCTCCGTCGTTGAAGTTTGGTTGCGTCACCACGGGCGAGCCGACAAAGGCGGCGGCGGTGAACCCTGCGGCCAGGTCGCTGCGCAGGGAGAGCCCGTCGATACGCTCGGTGGCCACACCTTCGACCACCCACTGCCGGCCGGCATCCACGCGGAAGTTGTTCCGATTGGCGCGGTAGCTCAGAAAACCGTACTGGATGTCCCCCTCTTCGCGGTGGTCAAAGCTACGATCGCCCAGATCGACCCTCCCCCAACCGCCGATCTCCAGGGAGATTGCACCGTTTTTCGTGGTGTCGCTTGCCGAGAGGTGCAGGTATTCGTAAAGCGGGAAGAGGTTTTCATCATCCATCCCTTCCCTCATGCGCAGGATGGTGGTCGAATTCCCCGAGATCGAGGTTGCGCTCGCGGCCTGGTGGAGAAGGAGCACCAGGAAGCAGGACAAAAGCACGGTCCGCATGGGCTTTGAGGCAAAGGGAGGCGGATCTCCCGTCTTTTTCGTAATTTTAATTTTCAAGACATTTCCTCCTTTCTTGATGCTGTCTCAGGTTACCGTGGGGAAATGCAAAGTGAAAAAGCCGGGGGCGCAAAGCCCCCGGCCGGTCGTGCTGTTACCAGTTCAACATCTTCTTGATGAGAGCTTTGGTCGCAGTCGTGGTTGAGGTCGTGGGGGCAACGGAAACCACCGTCGGGCGGTTCGCCGCGTGCATAGTGATGACGTCGGCGACCCTACCTTGGCCGTGGCAGAGCACGCACTGCTCGGTCAACGACGGCAGTGCTGCACGTGCGACACCTATGTCGGTGTAGGACGGGCCGGTGGCGGCTACGCCCAGTTGGCCGCCGTTCGCCACGATGTGGGCCTTGGCAAGCGGGGTGTCATGGCAGCTCACGCAGGCCGCTGTGATCGGCGCCACCACAAGGTCTTCAGGGTTCGGGACGCTGGCACGCGCGTCCCCTAGGGTGGTGGTCGGGGTTGCCATAGAGGCTGCGCTTTGAGTGACCTGGGTCGACGGAAGCGCCCTTGGCGTCAGTGCGCTCACCGCATCCGGGGTATAGCTCTGCTGGCTGATGTGGCAGGCCTCGCAGTTGCCCAGCATGTTCGGGAAGGTGATCTCTTCACCGGCGATGAGCGTGATGCCGGCGCTCGGGCCGTTACGTACATCGCGGATCGGATCGGTGCGGGTTGCACCAGCATGGATGCCGTGGATCAGGTCTTTGAAGTTGTTTGAGAACTCGGGGAAGGTGAGCGCGTATCCGGCGGTTGTTTTGTTGAAGGCCGGGTCCCAGGTGGTCAGGATGTTGAGCTGGACCTGTGAGAAGTTGAAGCCGGAGAGCTTGGTGTCGCTTATGGTGCGCCCCGAGGTGGTCAGGTTCGGGTTGTGGCAGGTCACGCAGACCTGGGTCTGGTAGACGCGCTGCCCGCCGTGGGCCTCGAAGAACTCGTGGCAGTTCCTGCACTTGTCAGGATCAACCACGGTGCGGCGCACGGCGTCGCCGGTGACGGGAACGATCACCGCCTTCGTATGGCGCCCCACGTTGGCACCGCCGAAATTCAATTGAGTGAAGTAGCTTTGCAGCGCAACGGCGCGCATTTTTGCGCCGGCTGGGAAGGCGGAGGCGGCGTTGATGGTCGCGGTGTAGTAGCCGCTGCCGTCCGGAGCCGAGATGCTGCCTGTCGCGGCGTTGTTTGTATTGAGCAGGGTGGCGATGGAGATCGCATCCGGCTGTGCCGCGACCTTCCCTAGGTTGTTGTAGTCAGCCGGGATCGCAGGGTCGGTCTCGAGCTGCGGCTTCGCGTAGGCCAGAAGGAAGGTCGGGCTGCCGCTGAAGCCAGGAAGAGCGGTGGTGAGTCCTGCAGCCGGGGTCGCCAGGGTGATTGGCGTGCCGGTCGCCTGGTTCAGGATGCGGAACCTGATGGTCAGGTTGTTGTTCGCATCGACTGTGGCTTTGTCCAACTCGTAGGTGAAGCTGGTGAGCCCTGCAGGCGCTTCAGGGTTGAGCGGCGTCACAATCTGCTGTGCGTGTGATTCGGTGATTGCGGTCGGGGTGTGGCAGGCGTTGCAGCTCGCATCGTTCAACTGCACCGGATGCGTGATCGTGGTGGTGCCCTCAGTGATGGTGCCGGTAGAGAAGTGTACGTTGTCATGGCAGGCACCGCAGGCCTTTCTGCTCGGCATGGTGCGCCAGTTGTTGCCCTGCGGCGTCACTGCCTGCTCCTGCGCGGTGTCGGCGCGGTGGCATTTGCGGCAAAGCGCGGCGCTTTGCGGGTAAGCGACCTCATTGAAGTGGACCCCTGCATAGCTGTAGCCGGTCTGGGTGAGGTTGCTGCCCATGTGGATCTTGTGGACCATGGTCACGAACTCGCCCAGGATCTGAGTCTCGTCCGTCGATGGGTCCGCAGTGCTCACGTCGGCGGTCACGTAGGTGTTGCCGGTGAAGGCGCCGCTCGTGGCGGTCGAGATCGCCCTTCCATAGGCGCGCTGACTCGTATGGCAGATGGCGCAGTAGCGTGTGTCGACCCGGTCGGCGTGAGGCGTGGTGACACCTAACCCCCACCCCTGTTCGTTCAGGTTATTCGGATCGCCCGGGTTGCCGTGGCACTCGTTGCAGTACTTGGTCAGCACGATGTTGCGCTGCGCCGCGTTCGTGGTTGAAGAGGTCACGCGGGTCCCAGTAGCCGGAACGAAGTCGTAGACGAGGTTGATGGCGTTCTTGTACGCGACGGCCGGGCTCGTGCCGGGGATGTTTCCGCCGTAGGCGATTACGAGGCGGTGCGTCTTTGTCGGATCGTAGGTGAGATCGCCAAGGTCGTTTCTGCGGTTGCTGCCGGTGAAGGTCATGGCGTTCACCTGGCTCTGGATCAGCTTAATGTCTCGGGCAAAGGTGTAGCGGTACTTGCCGTTGCCCAGATATTCGAGCTTCCCTTCACGGTCGGACGTTGGTCTGGAGGCGGCTACCGCAGCCCCGCCTGTGGGGACGGTGGTCACGATGTAGTTCACCCAGTGCGAAGGCGTGCCATTCGAGGCGGGTATCAGTTTTGCGAGCGAGAAGCCGAGGTTGTTTAACCGCCCCGACGAGGCGTCCCTGCTTCCGATCCCTTCGACGGCTTGGCCGCTGGTCGTTTTGAGGGTGAAGGTGACTACCGGCGGGCTTTGGATGGTGACGCTGTCAACCGTGCTGGCATTCTGGTCGAAGGTGATGTTTGCCAGTTGATCAGTGGTGGCGGTGCTCAGGTTAGTAAAGGCGCCGCCGGGTGCACCGGGCTCCCCCTTGGGCCCCCTGTCCCCTTCGCAGCCGCCCAGGAAAAGTGCGGCTGCAGCGGTTGAGGCAATCAAAAAAGACGAGAATTTCCCTAAAACCTTGCGTAGCATAATTCCTCCTTGTCTCGGGTCTGGCCTGCATAACCGGATCAGAGTGTTCCGTGAGAGCGGGGGAGGGTGGCTTATGAGCTGTCATAGACCGTCACGTTCATGTGAGCACCTCCTCAGTTTTATTAGTGATTTCAAACACAGTGAAGAAACTTAGCAGTTGTTCATGAAATGGCAAGCGGTTTGAGGCGGTTTTTTGGGAGCTCAAAAGAGGGCGCGTGAGCGGAGGGACAATCTGTGGTTATTGGGGTGGGCGATGCGTGGTATCGTAGAAGACGATGTCCTGTTGAATAGATAGCCGGAGTAGGCTAGAATGACACTGGTCGATGAGAATGATTCATGAGGAAGGAGGCGGGAGGAGTTTCACCGGTTACAAAGGAGCGTGTTAGAAATGGGTATTACGGTGATTTTTGAAAACGGAGAAGAGAAGAATGTCCCTTCTTATATGCTGGACTACCTAATCCGGGAGAGGAAAATCATCGCCTTTCTGAGGTCCTCGGGATGGGTTGAAATCGGGCGTGATCCGATCAGAAAATCGCAGCAACCCCTTACCAGATCAGGGGAGCGGTGGAGCGACTTCCTTTTCAAGAGAAATCTGCAGTCCTAGCTTCAGGCAGGTTCCTTCAAACGCAGAGCCGGGCATCGCTTGAGACGCTCCACCCTTTTAGCGGGTGATGCATCAAGCGGTACCGGCTCCATCATCAAGCCGACATCCTCGGTAAAACAGATGGCCCCTCTCACCGTTCTCGCATATGAGTCGTCATCGTGCGGCTGCTCTTCAGGGAGGTAGACCCTGGTCCGCTTGCTCTGCGTTCCATAGATCGCCGCGAAGACCTCTTTCGTCTCCCCTTTGCGCAAACAGCAGATATACCCCCGGCAGTTTTCCTGGCCTCCGGTTCCTTCCGGCGATAGATAGGCATTGTTGATGGACTGGTGCAGTTCCAGCACGTCCTCCGCACTCCGCACTTCAATGACCGAGAGGCCGCTTTCCAGTATGAACAGAACCGGTGCCCCGTCGTCTGCTCCGGATGCGAAGCCGCCCCCTGCAAGCTCGCCCAAGGGGAGGAAGAAAGGCTCCTCCTGGCCGGGCGGCGGGAACTCTGGATCGGCGTCTGTCGAAGCGCCACTTGAGGGGTGCGATGCGGACCAGTCATGCTCACGCTGCTGCGGGACATCGAATTCCTCGAAGCGCACCACTTCGCTGAAGGCCGGGTTCGGGGGAAGGGGGAGAGGAACTTGCCGCGTCCCTTCGTCCTTTTGCTGCACCTTGGGGGACTCGATGTGCGGCCGGTAAGGCCAGTTATCGGCGGGGCTCTCTTCCACGTGCGGTGCAGCCGTTGGCCTAAGGGCCTGATCGCGTTCCGCCTGGACCCGTTCCAGTTCCCTACGCAGATCGGCCAGTTCAGTCTCGGTGAAGCTTAGCTTTTCTTCCGAGGCCGCGGCGTGCCTTAGAGCATCATCCCTTTCATTGCCAAGCCGTTGGATTTCTCCGCGCAGGTCTTCGGATCCCGCCTCGGCGGTCGCTTTCTGCTCCTCCGGCACGGCGGCACGCTCCTGTGCGGCATCCTGTTCCGCTCTCGCTTCGGAGAGGACACGGTGCAATTCAGCGAATTCCTGATCCAGAGCTTCCTTCTCCTGCGTCAGAGTGGTCAACCGCTGTGACGCATCCTCACTCTCCCGCCTGAGCCGTGCGATCTCCCGGTGGGCCTCTTCCAGCTTCGCGGCCGTCTCACGCTGCAGTGCCCCTACTTTTCGTTCCGACTCGAGTGCCGTTTCGCGCTCTTCGGCAAGCTGCGCCAGATCCTGTCTGGCCTGGGCCAGGTTCTCCACCATGGCCTCGTGCTCATGCTCCGTGCGGGCGTGCTGCCGCGTCAGTTCATCGAGCCGCGTCGCCAGATCGGCCGCCTCGTTAAGCGCCCGGGCTGTCTGGACTTCCTTTGCGCGAAGCTCCTCCTCTGCCTGCCTTGCTTGACTAAGGATTGCCTCTTTCTCCGCGGTCAGGGCGGCGCAAGCCTTTCTTGCCGTGGATAGTTCTTCAGCGTCCTGCTGGCGTTGGAAGGAGAGCTGTTGCAACTGGGTGTTAAGGGTGTCGCGCTCAGCTAGGAGGGCCTGGTGCGCCTTGCTCGCCTCGGTCTTCGACTGATTGACTGGCTCCGATGCTTCTGGTCGGGATGCCGGTGGTACCGGTATGGTAGGAGAGAGGAGTGTAGAGGGGGGTGTTGTGGACTGCGGTGTGTCCTTTACCAAAGTCTTCTGGGCGATTGGAAGGGTGGGCGCTCCGGCCAGCCCCTGTTTTAACGCGGCTGCCCCCTTAGCCCCGGGGAGGCGTAAGATCTTCGAGTTGCGTACGACTACCTCGCGCATGGCGGGACTGTAGCTTAGGTCTACGCGCTCAGGTGAAAAGCCCATGCCCTTGGCACACTCCAGAGCCTCTTCCAGGTCACGAGAGTATTCGGCTTCGCTTGTCCCCTTTCCGGAAGTCGTATAGACGAAGACCTTGCGGTCATTGACGACAAAGGCGAGATAGACCTTGACCAGCGTCTTCTTCCTTAGGGCGCAAACGTGCGCTTCCATCGATTCGGGCCGGGAGCCAGGCGAGGAACTTCTGGTGACGGGGGCGGAGCGAAATAGGTCGAGGACCTCGGACTCCGCGACTTCGATACAGCCGATGGTGCTATCCAGTGCCAGCATGAGACCTCCAGTACCCGTATGAAATTATCGGTTACCGAATGAAAAAAACCGCGTCGCCTTATAAATGATATTTCGGCAACCCGGCTGTCTGCATGAGACCCAATGGGCTTTCCGCCCCACCCTCGCGGATGGTTTAGTATTGTCGTGTATCGGTCGGTATGAGAGCACCCACAGAGGGAACCCTTTATGTAGGAGCCTGAATACATTACCCTAATTGCATATGGTAAAGCAATGGCCTTTTGTCTACAGAAACGGGTGCGGGACGACGGGATGATCCGAAGTGGACAGGTACAAAATTCCTGTCATTTTGGAGCGGCGAAGTTGACTTTCGAAGGAGGGCGCATAGAATCGTATACGGAAAAAGTCATCGCTTTTAATGGGACTTATCCGCACTGTCTCTAGTAATATGATTCATATACCAGAAGGATAAATGCCGGCACGATAGTATCTCTTTGGTTTCTTCATTCTTTTGTGGTGGCAGGCTGGAGGAAGTCATGGCTGACATAGAGCACGACGAAAGCGGGTTCACCTGCGAGTGCGGCCTGCGCAACGAATATCCGGGTTACGTCCAGTCTCACTGGAGTGTGAAACTGTCATACTCATGCGCTTGCCACAGACAGTACATACTGTACCGGGGGACCGTGGTAAAGGCCTCACGCGAGTCCCAAGAGATTTTCGACAGCGAAGCCTTCGGCGACTGAAACCCCGTTCACTATTCCCGCCAATCAATAGCACTTTTCCCCAGGCCAAGTTGGCTACCAAATTGCAATACCTGACGCGGAACCGATCACTTTCGCCGGCAAAACCGGTAGATTATGGCTCCGAACACCTTTGTCGGTGACGGAGCGTTGACTCCGCGTCAAAAAAACCGGCTGAGTCTCCCACGTGCGGACCCGGCCGAATGGGAAAAATGAATGGCAATCAACCCGCTGCAGACACAGGCCGTGCCCGCATCGCCGCGTGATGTCCGCTTACAGAAGAAGAACGACCCCGTCACTACGGACTTCCAGTCCCTGCTACAGTCGATGAGCGCCCCCGAAGAGGCGAAGTCGGTATCGCCGCAGACCGCGGCAGAACTCCTCCGTATCCAGATGATGCAAAGTACCCTTGCCCTGTCCGGCGATCGCCAAGATACTGCCACCCAGAGCGAGCGGGCCATTGCTGCGCTCCTGCAGGGGCTCGACCAGATACCCGGCAGGCAAATGCGTAGTACCGCGGCGTTGGAGACGGCGGAAGCGCAGGAGTGGACGGCGTCGATGCCGGCAACTTCTACGACACGAGACGCCGAGGCTGACGGCATCAGCCAGACTGCCGCGGAGTTCCTCGGCACCCCTTACCTTTTCGGCGGGGAAGGGGCGAGCGGCATTGACTGCTCGAGCTTCGTCCAGCAGGTCTTCCAGGCTCATCACATAAACCTCCCCAGGACGGCGCGCGAACAGATCACCGTTGGCAGCAATGTCGCCCCGGGCGACCTCCAAAAGGGCGACCTGGTCTTTTTTCAGACCTACGCCTCTTATCCGTCGCACGTCGGCATCTATCTTGGCGACGGCAAGATGATCCACGCATCATCCGGGAGAGGAGAAGTCACCGTCTCCGACATGAATAGCGACTACTACAGCTCCCGGTACTTGGGGGCAAAACGCGTCATTTGAGCCCGCTGCAGGCCCGGTCGTCGTAACGGAAAGCTCGTTACGCCGTTCCCATCTCGCCACGCCACTTTCCACTAGATATCCGCAAGGTCGTAGAAGCGGTTGATTACTTCCTTTACCCTTCCCATGAGCGCCTTGAGACGGCCCCGCGCAGTGTCTTCACGCGCGGCATCGTCGGGGGACCAAATCTGGCGCACCGTCGCTATATCCACGTTCTTACGTGTGGTGATCTCGTCGTAGTTGTCGGTAATGCCGCAACAAAGCGCCCTGTTCCACTCCTCCCTGCTCGCCGATCTCCACTTGGACCTGAATTCTTGGAAGGTCGGCTCGTCGCCGAAGTTCATCTCACTCACATCTATCGATATCGGTTCGCCCTGTGCGTTGCGGTGCACCCTCTCCACATAAGCCACATGCCAGTAGCTCTTTATGGTGAAAATGGCGACGTCTCCCTCGGTGACCTCGGTGACCTCCGCGTTCCTGAGGGTGGGCATGTCGTCACGCATCGGTATGGGAAACGAGGGAATCCTCGACTTGACGTAATCGACGCAATATCCTCCCCGGTCCATCCAGTCCTCGCAGTTGCAGGCGGCATGAGAGGTCCGAATGCCGAAAGTCATCAGAAAAATCATCAGAAAAAGAAAGATCAAAATACTGCTTTTCATGCGGTTCTCCATAAAGCTTTGCCGTCCAGCGCAGGAGATGCGCAGACGTTGGCTCGGCCGCCCCGGCAGGCAACATGGCGGGAGCAGTGCACCACGCAGAGGTGCACCTACGCGGCTCGGGCGCTTAACGCGCGCATGCGGCCCTTAGGCCGCGGACGCGATGATCCAAGCGCTGTGCGTGGCGCATTCGGGTACTGTGCCGGTGCCGTGGCGTGAGCCGGCATTTCCTTTACCGACGTTGGCGGCGTAGGATGCGAATTGTCAGTGTGGATCAGCCTTGGAGTTGTTCAGGAGGGGCACGGCCGGAGTGAGGGATGACGGCGGGGGAGCGGTGCAGCGTTGGGGTGGACTCGACAACGGCGCCGTAACAGGTGACGGCAACGGCCTCGACCACCTTCGGCAACACGGCGACCAGGTCGTGGTGCTGCTTAAGCTGGCTGGAAAGATTCTTCTGCTGGAGTTCAAAGGTGACGCGATGTAGCGGCTTGGGGCGATAGGGGCGCGAGAGGTCGGGCACCCGTGCGCCTGCACAGAACAGGGACAGGACGACCAGGAGTATCACCAGAATCTGGGGGCGAATATGGGGGATGCGGTCACTTCTCATAGAGTTCTCGGCGCTCATTAATAGCATGTTTACCCGTAAAAGGGAACCTGCTAGTCGAGTCCGAGGCTTTGAGTCACACATCTGGAACAAGAAGGCCCCCGGCTATACGACAGGGGCCTTCTTCTCTGCGCCATATTATTATTTGTCACAGGTTTACTCTGCGTGCCGCTTCACCCACTGGACGTAGCGGTCCATCCACCCCTGCAGGAACTTCACGGTGTCGGGGGGTGCGATGTTCCCATCCCCGTCGAAGAAGCCATCCTTCACCTGGATGAACACCTCGGGTTGCCCCATGGTCGGTGCATCTAGGTAGGCGAGCGTGTTGCGCAGGTGCTGCTGTGCCATAGCGGAACCAATTTGTCCGATGGATGCCCCGAGGATGCCGGTCGGTTTGCCGGTCCAGACGCTCGTCCCGTAGGGGCGCGAGGCGTTGTCGAGGGCGTTTTTAAGCGCGCTCGGCATGGAGCGGTTGTATTCCGGCGTCACGAAGATGAGACCGGAGCATCCTTTTACTTCGCTCTTGAGTCGGACCACCGACTGGGCCTGCTTGTCATCATCATCCTGATTGTAGAGCGGCAGGTCACCTATTTCCAAAAACTTGAAAGAGAACTCCGCAGGGCCCAGCTTTACCAGCGCATTGGCAAGCTTTCTGTTGATGGAATCCCGACGCAGACTCCCCACGATTACTCCAATCTGGTGTTGACCCATCTTCAATTCCTCCTGTGATTGTTGAGACATCGACCGCAGATATGACTATAGCACTTTGTCTCCTGTTTGCTTTGCTGCTTAAGGATGTCAGTTTTTCTTTGCCCGGCCAAATTGGTTGGGGTTTATAACTGAATATTTAGATATTCTTTGACAGGAAAATGAAAAAGAATTAAAAGACTTGTAGGAAAAAATCTGGTTCAGGGGGGAGCCTTTTCATGATCCGGTTTGACCACGAGCAGGCGACGACCGGGGATGCGGCGATACCACCGGCAAACGGCCGGGAGGTAGCCTTTTGCTGGTGGGGTGCCATCTTATGGAATGCCATCGCGCAACCCACCGGCTTCATCTGTCTCAATGCGCTCATCAAAGGCGAGGCGTTGGCGGCACTCGGCCTGCTGTTTCCGTTGGTGGGGCTGCGGCTGCTCTGGCAGGCATTCAAGAAAAAGCGTCAGATGCGGGACCTCGGCGAAATCCGCCTGCACATGGACCCCTTTCCTGCGTCGATCGGCGGCGAAGCCGGAGGGAGTATCGACCTCCCCGTCCGCTACAGCCCCGACAACGTCTTTCTTGTTTCCCTTCGCTGCGAGAGAGGCATCAAAAGAGATGATGACACCCACATGGAACTGATGTGGGATGAGCGAGGCTACGCCACATCGATGCCTGCTGGCGCCGGCACAAGAATCGCGTTCCGCTTTGCCGTTCCCGCCAATCAGTTATCGAGCAGCAACGTGCATGTGTGGACAGTGCGGATTACTGCGGAACTGCCTGGTTTAGAGCTCGACCGAAGCTTCATCATACCAGTGCTGCGTGATGGTCGGCCTAAGCGCTCCCAACTGGCGGTTCCCCTGGCTTGCGAGCTCAAGCCCCCCATGGATCTCCCCTCCCGCACGGTCCGAATCCAACATCACCCCGCAGGAGTGCAGTTGCTATTTCCCTGTCGGCGCAATGCGAAGAGCGCCTTGCTCTCCGCATTTTTCAGTGCGTGGTTTTTGGGTGGCGTCGTCATTATCGTGGTGAAGAACCCTGGGGCGGAAGCCGTCATGCTGCCTCTGTTTGGGTTGATCGGTGGTGGCCTGCTGCTCTATTCCGTCTGGCTGTCGGGGAACTCCATAGAAGTGAGCGCCGGTGCCGGTGAATTGAACGTAGTACGCCGTTTCTTGGGGCTCTCCCTCCCCGCATCCCGCATCGCCGCAGTTGCAGTCAGGAGAGTCGAGCCGGTGAGAAGCGGCGCGCACGGTACAGGCCCCTGTGCGCGGCTGCTGTACCGGATCACGGCTCAATGTAGTGATGGCACCGGCATCACCGTTGGAGATGGCGTGGAAGGAAGACGCGTAGCCGAGGAAGTTGCACGTCAGCTGCGCGAGGCCTGCGGCGTGCTGCCGAGCACCGCGGAGGACCTCTAGGGTACGGCGTGGTCACGATGTACAATTGTCAGGGCTCCGCCCCGCACATCTTACTATCTTGCCCGCCTCCCGATCTCTACATCCTTGGGTGGAAACCCGTACACTCCAGCAGATAGGTCGCACATCACGTAGGATGATTAATCTAACGCGATGGAAAAGTCATACACCGCGATGGATGATTAATCTAACGCGATGAATAAGTTATGCACCGCGTTGGATGATTAATGTACTGCGTCGTATGACTAATATGCCGCGATGGATGATTAATCTAACGTCATGGAGAAGTCATACATCGCGATGCACGATTCATATGCCGCGATATGCGATTAATATACTGCGTAGGATGATTAATCTAACACGATGTAGAAGTCATACACTGCGATGCACGAGTAATATGCCGCGGTGTATGATTAATATACCGTGTAGGATGATTAATCTAACGCAATATAAAAGTCATACACCGCGATGGATGATTAATCTAACGCGATGGATAAGTCATACAACGCGATGGATAACACGTTTACCACGATTGATAACACGCACATCACGTTAGATGAAATTTCGAGAAGTGGGCGGGGGCTGGAGCACAGGATATCGCACCGCAGGTATCTTTCATCCGCAGTCGTGTGGAAGGGGGAATCAGGAAAATTTCAGCTCCCATGGCTAATGCGACGTGGCGGGGAATTATTTCTCAGGGGACTTTTTCTTTCTTATCCGTTCAAATTCGGCCTGGAGACGGTCCAGTTCATGGTCGGACAAATCCTCCAGGTCTACAAGCGAGTTCCTTGCGCCTTTCTGTGCTTTGAGAAGCTCATCGAGCTTGAGATGAAGAGCCCGTGCATCACGGTTCTGTGTGTTTTGTATAAGAAACACCATCAGAAACGTGACGATGGTCGTAGCGGTATTGATGATGAGTTGCCAGGTATCTGAAAATGCGAAAATTGGCCCCATGCCCGCCCATACTAGTAAAATCGCGATGGCGATCGCGAACGCATAGGGGGAGCCGAGCGCCTCTGCCGACGAACGGGCAAAGGTATGAAAGGTATCTTTCAGTGGCATGTGACCTCCTTGACGAGCTTTAATGCTGATCTTTATTATTACAGAAATTTTGGAATGTGGAATCTAGCTGTCGAGAGCCGGTCCTGACTCAGGTCCTGGAATCTAAAAAACAAGGCCTGTAGTCCCCGGCGGCCCTGAGGAAAAGGGGACAGGCCCTATCGTAGAGCACAAAATTATGGCAATTACTAACACATCTAATCGCATGCCCGCCAAAACAAGCCATAAGGTCTGGCCTCTCTATCTCTTCCTCTCCATCTTTTTCGTTATTGGTAGCTGCTGTCTGCTCTATGCCCCAGTCAAGGCGGTAAAGACACTCATCTTCATACGGAATGCAGCCGTTACCACAGGAACTGTGGAAGATCTTGTGGCCAAACATGGCTCTAAATCGATCACCTACGCCCCCTCAATCACCTTTAATACCCCGGATGGTCGGTTGATCAGGTTCATTTCCCAGATAAGCGGCAGTCAATCGGCATACAACGTCGGGCAGCGGCTAGAGGTCTATTACGACCCGGCAAACGAGGGGAACGCCGAAATCAAGAGCTTCATCCCCCTCTGGATGCCGGTCATAATCCTCTCAGCCCTCGGACTTGCTTTCAGCGGGATTGGCGGGGGGATGATCTATGCCATTCGCCGTTCCGTAAAGGATGCGGAAAAGAAAGAGGCGCTGCTGCAGAAGGGGGTGCCGGAGTGGCAGGCTGAATCGGACTGGCAGTTGGCAACGATCAGGTCGTCCACCGGCAGGGAAGGGGCATTTTTCTGGCTGTTTGCCGCCGTTTGGAACGCCATAGCCCTGCCTACTGGATTCATCTGCCTCAACGCAGTCATTTACGAAGGCAATCGTCTGGCGGCAATCGGGCTGATGTTCCCGCTGGTTGGGTTCTGGCTCCTATGGGAAGCCGCTAGAAGGACACTTCAGATACGGATTTTCGGTGATATCCAGCTCCGGATGGACCCGTTCCCCGCTGCAATCGGCGGAGAGGCCGGCGGTACAATCGATCTTCCGATCAACTTCAGCAGCGGCAATGTCTTCTCAGTTTTTCTCTGCTGTGAACAGGTTATAAAGCACCGTGATGGCAACCGTAAGGAACTGATATGGCAGGAGGCTGGCCGCGCTGTGCCAACGCTTGGGCCTGCCGGCACACAGATCGCGTTCCGGGTCGCCGTTCCAGCCACCGAGCCGCCAAGCAGCGATTCCCATCTTTGGACGCTAAGAATCACCGCCGAACTTCCCGGCCTGGACCTGGATCGAAGCTTTATCATTCCGGTGATCCGGGACAAATCGCCTAGGACATCCAGTCTGAACGTGCCGCTAGCTCCTGACCTGATGCCATGCGAAGAGCTCCCTATTGGGACAGTACAGGTCAATCGTCAAGGCGAAAGACTGATGTTCCGCTATCCTTGCCGCAGGAATCTGAAGACCGGCTTACTGTGCGTATTTTTCAGCTGCTGGTTTCTGGGTGGAGTATCAATCTTCATGTTCAAATCGCCCGGAATGGGACTCGTGGTCCTGCCCATTTTTGGCATGATCGGCGCTGGTTTGCTGCTTTATGCCGTATGGCTCTTAAGCAACTCGCTTCAGGTGACAGTAGGAGCAGGCGAACTGTTCGTAGTGCGTCGGCTATTAGGCATCCCTATCAACAGCTCCTCCATAGAGACTGCTCAAATCAGGAGAGTTGAAATCGTGAAGTATGGGGCCCGCGGCACAGGAACATCTGCGAAACTGATTTATACGATCACGGCCGATTGCGGCAATGGCACGACCATCACCCTAGGAGACGGAGTGGAAGGGAGAACTGTTGCCGAGGAGATTGCCAGACAGTTGCAGCAGGTATGCGGGGTAAGCGTCCCGACGTTGTCTTCACATACACCATCAATGAGACCGGGAGGGCGGGTGTGAAAGCGGTCAGCCTATGGGTTGTAGTAATTTGCACCGTAATTTTGGCAGGGTGTAGCGGCGGTGGAGGCGGTTCTCCAAGAGATTCTGCGGCGCCGCAAGCGTCGTATGCTTCGCCCCAGGTTTACGGGGAGAAACAACCTATATCGTCATTGGTGCCGACGATCACCGGTACGGCGACATCGTATAGTGTGACCCCTTCGCTGCCTGCCGGTCTGGTACTGGATGCGACAACGGGCTCTATTTCAGGTACGCCTGTAGCCGCCGCGAAAACCGCTGATTATACGATCAGGGTTACTGGACCAAGCGGTTCCACAACGACCAACTTGAGCCTCACCGTAGTGCCTGTGGTCTCCGTCTCCAGGATGGTGGTGGCCAGTACGTCGGTCGCTCCGCTCGTGACGCTCAACGCCGCATCCACAGGTCTTAGTGGCAACGTCTACGCAAAGGCTATTGATCCAGACGGTGTTTTCAGTGTGCCTGTTACGGTGAATGCCAGCGCCGGCAACTACGTTCTCGAGCTCTCGACCCTGAGTTCCGTGAGCACGGGCCTCCATACCGGGCAGGTTGTTGTGAACCTATACACGGATGCCGCTTGCACAAGGCCCCAGAAGATGCCGAGCGTGTGGGTAAATTACACGGTGAACGTCCTCGATTCGGGCGGTGCGTGGCCAGGCAATCACTTGACTGCGCTTTCGTCTATTCAGGGTGCCTCCGAATGGGCCACGTTTCAGGGCAATGCCGCCCATACGGGATATGTTCCTGTAAGGCTGGACCCCAACCAGTTCAGTACGCGTTGGCAGATCTCAGTCCCTGCGCTCCTCTATTACAACAGCTGGTGCAACCTAGCCACAGTGACAACGGAGGGTGGGAACTTCTACATGGCAGGCAACGATGCGGTCACTGCTCGCAGCGAGTACGACGGATCCACTTTGTGGAGCTACAGCTTCAGCGGACTGCCAAATCCCTCTGTAAACCCGCCCGCCGTCAGCAATGGCGTCGTCTACGTGGCGGCTGGACAACAATCATCGACTTACATGTACGCCTTGGATGCCATGACCGGCTCCAAGTTATTCCAATCCGCCATGTCCTCCCAGTGGGAACACTACCTCGCTCCCACAGTGGGGTCATCGGGAGTCTATACCAACGCGGGCACGTACGGTGGATTGTACGCGTTCAACTTCCAAGGGGATCGGCTATATTTCGCGGGGGCCGACCAGCAGTCCGCTTGGACCCCAGCAGTCGATGCCAACTCGGTGTACGTCTACACTGGTGATGCTCTGCGTGTGTTCGATCCGGTCCTAGGTACGCTCAAGGCAAGCATCACAGACACAACATTCACGAACTACATTTACATAATTAATGGATCGGCCGTGCTGGGGGCTGCCAACTCAGTGTTCGCCGCGGTGTACGGCAACAGCAATCTCAACGGCGGCGATATAGGCAATTCGCTCGTGCACTTCAATTTAGTATCAAACACGGTCGACTGGAGCATCAGGGGCGTCTACCCGTCGACGCCTGCTTACGACAGTGGAGTTGTCTACGTGGCTAACAACAATCCGTTGCGCTTGGAAGCGCGCTCCGAGGCTGACGGTAAGCTGATCTGGTCTTGCGCGCCTCCTGCATCGGGTGATACGAGATTCGTGAGCGAGGTTCTGCTCACGAAGGATGCCGTGATCGTTAGCACGAATCTCTCGACGTACGCGATCGATCGCTCGACGCACCACGTGGTGTGGAGTTACCCGTCGGCGGGGAATCTTGCGCTGTCTCCCCGCGGTATCCTCTATATTGAGGGGTACAGCGCACAAGGCTCTACGACGACGCTTACTGCGATCAATGTTCATTGAAATGCGGTGGCGTAGGCGAGGGGCGTTGGCGTTCTCGGCGCCATGAGGCCGTTGCGGGCGATGTCTCCCGAGAGCAGTACGTGTGGAGTGGGGGGCGTTGGTAGCTTGTATAAGAAACGTGGTGGACCCGTAAGACAATAAGTTTGTTCTCTGGAATCTTATCAGGTTTACGTGTCCCCCTGCTTCCCCTCAAGGAACTCAAGCACGTCCCCTCCGGCCCTGAAGAGAGGAAAAAACATGAGCACAGAGTTATCGACTGATAGGAAAAACGGTGACGGCGCGACGGTTGTTATTACTCATCGCTTGCGGGAAAACAAGCAGGCAGAATACGAAGGGTGGCTTGAGGAGATTGCGCCTCTTTGCAAAGCTTCGCCAGGTCATTTGGACTGGCACATCGTTCGTCCAATACCGGGATTGACTGAAACTTATACGGTCATCATTCGATTCGATACCGAAGAGCACTTGCGAGAGTGGATGGAATCTCCGACGCGCGCTCGTTTGATAGAAAAGGTACGGCCTCTGTTTGTGACCGACGACGATTTCTTTATCAGTAGCGGGCTGGATTTCTGGTTTACACCAGTGGGGGCGAAAGCCAAGATACCGGTACGCTGGAAACAGTTTCTGGTTACATGGTCAGCCATCTATCCTCTAGCGTTAAGTATGCCGTTCGTAGTTAATCCAATTATGGATTACCTTGGGGCTCCCAATAACCGTTTTCTAGCTACATTGGCAGTAACTGGAGTTGTCGTCTTCCTTATGGTGTACGTAGTAATGCCTCGCTATACAAGGCTTGTTCAGCGATGGTTATTTGTAAGATAGGGGAGAAGGGGGACGCCATTGAAATTATGCATTGCCCATCGAAGAATATGAAGGGAGGCAAAGGTGCAAGAGGCACTGAATGATCTTGAGAGTAGCGAAATCCTGAGTCGAGAGCAGGCTGCGCTGCTACGCAGGATCTACGGTCGAGAGCTATTTTCTGTGCACTGGGAACTGCGGCTGCTCCTCTATGGCGGCATTTTGATCCTGACTACCGGACTCGGTCTGCCTGTCGCCGAACATTTTGCCTCCATCGGCCACCTCACCCTGCTCGTGGCGATAGCCCTGGGGTGCGTGGCCTGTTTTGCCTACTGCCTGCGCCACGGTGGCGGTTTCTCCCCCGAAAGTCTCGCGACGCCCGACGCGGCCTACGACTACGTCCTCCTGCTTGGCTGCCTCCTCCTCGGGACGCTACAGGGGTATCTGGAACTCCGCTACCAGTTCCTCGCCCAATACTGGAACTGGTGGCTGCTGGCCTCCGCCCTGATCTATCTCCTCTGCGCCCATTACTTCGATAACCGCTTGGTCCTCTCCCTGGGCCTCTCCACCCTTGGTGCCTGGCTCGGGGTCAAAACCAGCCACCTGGGTTCGGGGCTATGGGATGGTGCTTTGCGCGAAAGCGCTCTCTTTTTTGGAGCCCTGGTCATTGCGGCGGGGGCGGCTCAGACCCGGCTTGGCTGGAAACGTCACTTCCTTCCCGTTCATCTGCACCTCGGGGTCAACGTACTCCTCACCGCCCTGGTAGCCGGGGTCGGCTCTCGCGCCGCCGGCTCGGCCTATCTTGCAGGATTGCTGCTGACCGGCAGCGGCAGCGTCTTCTACGCCCTCCGGGAGCGTAGCTTCGCCTTCCTCCTCTACGCCGTCCTTTACGGCTATGTCGGTATCACTATCTTCATGCTTGATCTGGGGCACTGGAGCAGTGAAGGGATCATATTCTACTTTCTGGTCAGCGCGGTGACGCTGCTAACGGCCTTGGTGGCCTTGCATCGCCGTTTCGGGAGTGCTGTATGATCGACCTCTACGAGAAAGGTGAGCGCCGGGTGGCTGTGGTGGAGGAGGCCCGGCGCTGGAAGGAGGCCGGGATGATCACCGCGGAGCAGGCCGCTGCGGTGGCAGAGCGCTATCGT
Organism: Geomonas edaphica; assembly: GCF_004917075.1. Classification (GTDB taxonomy): domain Bacteria; phylum Desulfobacterota; class Desulfuromonadia; order Geobacterales; family Geobacteraceae; genus Geomonas; species Geomonas edaphica. The sequence continues at coordinate 325,759 of NZ_SSYB01000003.1, read as the reverse complement.
CCGGAATTGGTGCGGGTAAACCTCTTCATTCGCATCCTCCTCGCCGTGTTCACCGTGGTCGGAGTGGTTGCCCTCGTGGCGATGCCCGCCGTAATTCTAAAGGTTGAGGAAACCGGTTTCACCCTGTTGTGTCTGATATTCGCCCCACTCTGCGCCTGGGTCGCGGATCACGAACTCATTGCCGGTCGCCGCCTCTACCGCTGTGGGGCCGAGGAGGCGTTGCTACTGCTGGCGGTCGGCATGCTCGCCCTGGCGGTCGCCATCCCCGCCCATGACTGGGGGCACGATACTGAACGTCTGGCCTTGCTGACGGCGCACATGATCTTCCTAGCCGGTGCGATTCTGCTGACGGTCCGCTACGGCTATGCCCTGATGGCGTTCGGGGCGATGCTCGCCCTCGCCGGCCTTCCCTTCCATCTTGCAGACATTCTCCATTGGCAGCAGCCGCACCTGACTCGCCTAGTCCTCCTGCTGATGCTCGGTACAGCGGCTATCTGGGCGCAGCGGCGACTTGGCCGCCGTGACAGCCTGCACCGGGGATACGTCTGGTCTCTGGAAACAGTGCGCATCTCCGCTTGGGCTGGGATCTACCTTGACGTGAACCTCTTTGCTCACCGACTCCTCTGGCGGGAATGGCTTGGGTGGACGACGGGAGAATCGATATTCTCCTGGAGCGATGACATCTGCGCCCTGCTTACCGCCATCCTGCCGATGGCTTCCCTGGCGATGGGAATCGGCCGCCGCGACCGGGGACTGCTCTGGTTCGGCGTTGTATCCGCCATCTTGTCGATCCTCACCCTGAAGTACTACGTACATCTCGGGCATCTTCCCGAGGAGTTGACGACTGCAGGGCTCTTGGTGGTCGGCCTCGCCTTCGGCCTGCTGCGTTGGCTGCGCGCCGGTTCGAAGCGCTGCCGGGGCGCGTTTACCGCCGAATCGCTTCTCGAACCGCGCCTTTATGGTCTCGATGCCGAGGCGCTAGCGGCAATCCAGCCCCTCGCTCAGGAGCCCAGGATGTCGCAGCCCAAGGGATTCCAACCGGGCGGCGGCACCTTCGGAGGAGGCGGTGCATCTGGCGGCTATTAGTCACGCACAAAAGAGAAGGGATTAGGATGAGAGGATGAAGTGAAAAGGGGACGGGCTACTTTTATCACCACAGATGGCAGAGGGGAGAGCCCCACAACGTCCTTAGCCTCTGGAAAAAAGGTAAACCTTTGACTTTCGATTATAAAAAGACCCTGTAGTCGTTTACGTTGAGTGCCTCGGCCAGCTTTCGGGCCCATTCTCTTCCCATCTGCCGCTTGCCATTTTCCAACTCCGAGATGTGCCTCTGCGGAATACCCGTCAACTCCGCGAGCTGCCTCTGAGTCACCCCCTCCCTGTGCCGTGCACCTTTCAGCGCCATCCCTTGAGCGTTTTCCGCATAGCCCGGAAAGGCTTCTTCGATGGTAACGTACTCGTTTGACTCCAGTACACCGATCTCTTTGGCGTAGCTTCTGAGCAGTTTGATCTCGTCCTGACTGCCGATGAAGCGGGCTTCTGCTTTTTTGTCAGTAGGGGGCTTTTTCGTGCGTTCCAACATAAGTTAGCTCCACAAGGTTGATTTCTCCGCCGATCTCTTCCCATACGGCAACGTAAGTAGGTTTTCCCTTCTTGATATGACAGTGGTGTCTTTGGGAGCTGAGCTTTCCATAATTCGGCCAGTCGCCTCTGACTGGCCCACATCTCGATATCTCGTGCAGCAGGAAGAGGAGAGCGGTCTTCGCCTTTTCTGGCAGCTTTTCTTTCTGCTTATTCGCCTGTCGAGTCAGCCTAACCGTATAACTCATAATATACCTTATTTGTGTATCAAACCCCAACCTAGAAATTCAGGCTGCCGGGGCGGTATAGGACAGGGGCGCGGTGCGCAGGGGCGTTTGGGATTATAGATTTGAACAGCCGACATTACAAACGCGAGAAGGGGCAGCCCTGCGGCTGCCCCTTCTCGTCTTTCAACGTTGATCAAAGTCCAAACTNCCGTATAACTCATAATATACCTTATTTGTGTATCAAACCCCAACCTAGAAATTCAGGCTGCCGGGGCGGTATAGGACAGGGGCGCGGTGCGCAGGGGCGTTTGGGATTATAGATTTGAACAGCCGACATTACAAACGCGAGAAGGGGCAGCCCTGCGGCTGCCCCTTCTCGTCTTTCAACGTTGATCAAAGTCCAAACTAGGACAGGTTCCACAAAAACATTTCCCACATGTCTTTCCAGCTCTTGCCGATCTCGGAGACGACGGTCGGCTCGAAACCGCAGTGCATCATGCACTGGGCACAACGCTGGTCCTTGCCTACGCCGTACTTGTCCCACTGGGTTTTCTCCATCATCTCGGCGAAACTGCCGTAGTGCTCGTCGGTTATCAGGTAGCAGGGGGCCTTCCAGCCGCGCGGATTGCGGGTCGGGTTCCCCCACGGGGTGCACTCGAGATCTTTGTCGCCCTTCAAGAACCTCAGGTACATCGGCGTGGAGAAGAAACGGAAGCGCTTGCTCATCTCGTACACTTCCTCGAACTTCTTCTGGATCTCGCGGCGCTCCAAGAAGAGCTTCTCGCCTACCGCTTCGTAGCCGAAGCCGGGGGCAACAAGGAAGCCGTCAACGCCCGTGTCGCGCAGGTGCGAGAAGAGCATCTCGATCTCGATGAGGTTCGTTTCCTTGAAGATGGTGGTGTTGGTGCAGAGACGGAAGCCGAGCGCCTTGGCCTTCTTGATGGCGGACATGGCGATCTTGAAGGTGCCGGGGCGCTCCAGGATGCGGTCGTGCGTCTCTTCCATGCCGTCCAGGTGGACGTTCAGGACGAAGTTCGGATGGGGCTTCAGTGTGTCGAGTGCCTTCTCCAGCAAGAGGGCGTTGGTGCAGAGGTAGATGTGCTTGCCGCGCTCAAGGACCGCATCGATGAGCTCGAAGATGTGCGGGTAGAGGAAGGGCTCGCCGCCGGTTATCGTGACTACCGGTGCCGGGCATTGGTCCACCGAGTCCAGGCACTCCTGCAGGGTCATCATCTCCTGAATGGTGTCTGCGTACTCGCGGATCCTGCCGCAGCCGGAACAGGCGAGGTTGCAAAGATGGGTGGGCTCAAGCATGAGAACCAGGGGATACTTCTCCACCTTTTTCATCTTGTTGCTCATGATGTAGCGGGTCAGGTCGTAATTCAATCGCATCGGAAAACGCATCGTAGATTTATCCTTCTCGTCTCTGGTTTTTTTCTGCTTCTGACACGGCTGCGGGACAGGCCGAGGTTACTCTTCTTTCAGCCTGTCCCGCTCTAGTTGTCGGTCCGCTTCAAAGTTGCGTTACTTCACTACGGTAAGCTGGGGATGCGCGCTTCCCGCACCCTGTAGGAAGGCCTGGCAGGTGGCGGCGATGCCTGCGGCGTCGATGCCGAGGTCGGCTCTCAACTGCGCCTGGCTTCCCTGTTCGATGAACTTGTCGGGTATCCCGATCCTCTTCACGCGCACGGCGGTCATCCCTGCGTCGGCTACCGCCTCTAGTACGGCGCTGCCGAAGCCACCCATCAGTGCATTCTCCTCGACGGTGACGACGCAGCCGGTACGGCCCGCCTGGGCGAGGATAAGGTCGCGGTCGAGCGGCTTGACGAAGCGGGCGTTCACCACGGAGGCGAAGATCCCTTTCTGCTTCAACATGGATGCCGCTTCGAGGGCGGGGTAGACGGTGGAGCCGATGGCGACCAGGGTCAGATCGCTCCCCTCGACGAGGAGTTCGCCTTTGCCGACCTCAAGCCCCTTGGGATCCTTGTCCATGGTGACGCCGTAACCCGCGCCGCGCGGGTAGCGAAGCGAAATGGGACGGCCGTGGTAGATGGCGGTCTTCAGCATGTGCTGCAGCTCGTTCTCGTCCTTCGGGGCCATCACGGTGAGTTCGGGGAGGTGGCGCAGGTACGACATGTCGAAGGCACCGTGGTGCGTCGGGCCGTCGTCGCCGACGAGACCGGCGCGGTCAAGAGCCAGGGTGACCGGGAGCTTCTGCAGACAGATGTCGTGGAACACCTGGTCGTAGGCCCGCTGGGTGAAGGTCGAGTAGATCGCGGCGACCGGACGGAATCCCTCTACGGCGAGACCGGCCGCGAAGGTGAGCGCGTGCTGCTCGGCGATCCCCACATCGAAGAAGCGTTCCGGAAAGCGCTTCGCGAAGGGGGTGAGTCCGGTGCCGTCGGGCATGGCGGCGGTGATGGCGAGGATCTTGTCGTCCTTCTCGCCAAGCTTCACCAGGGTGTCGCCGAAGACCTGGGTGTAGGAGGGGGGCGCCGGTTTGGCCGGGGCCGCACTCGCGGGTTTCATGGGGGCCACGCCGTGGAACTTGTCCGGCATGTCCTCGGCCGGTGCGTAGCCTTTCCCTTTCTTGGTCATCACGTGCACGAGGATCGGCCCTTCCAGGCGCTTCACGTTTTCGAGGACGGCGAGCATGCTCTGGATGTCGTGCCCGGCGATGGGGCCTACGTACTCGAAGCCGAGCGCCTCGAAAAGGGTCCCCGGGGTGAGGAACCCCTTGAGCGAGTTTTCCGCCTTCTTGGCGAAGTGCAGGATGTTGCCGCCGATGGCCGGGATGCCGGCCAGAAGTCCCTCCATCTCCTTCTTCAGGTTCCGGTAGTAGGTACCGGTCATCTTCCGTGAGATGAAGGAGGAGAGGGCGCCGACGTTCTTCGAGATGGACATCTCGTTGTCGTTCAAGACGACGATCAGGTTCTTTTTGAGGTGTCCCGCCTGGTTCAGCGCCTCGAGCGCCATGCCGCCGGTGAGTGAGCCGTCGCCGATGACGGCGATGGAGCGCGCGTCACCCCCTTTGAGGGCGTTCGCGACCGCGAGGCCGAGCCCCGCTGAGATCGACGTGGAGGAGTGCCCCGCGCCGAAGGGGTCATGGGGGGACTCGGAGCGTTTAGGAAAGCCGCTGATTCCCTTGTAGCAGCGCTGGGTGTGGAAGCTGTCGCGCCGCCCGGTCAGGATCTTGTGGGTGTAGGCCTGGTGACCGACGTCCCAGACGATCTTGTCCTTAGGGGAATTAAAGCAGTAGTGCAGCGCGATGGAGAGCTCGACGACGCCCAGGTTCGAGGCGAGGTGCCCGCCCGTCTTGGCCACGTTTTCCATGAGGAAGCTGCGCACCTCGTCGGCGAGCGGCGTGAGCTCCTCGGCATCCAGCTTCTTCAGGTCGTCGGGACCGTTTATCTTGCTTAGCAGTGTGTACATGGATCTCCTTGAGAACCCGTAACGGTTAAGAAGCGAAAAGCAAAACCAGCTTGTGGCCCGTAGCCCTTTAGGGCGAAGGGACATAGCCGTTATCTTTGAACCACCGCACGGCGCGTTCGAGCGCGTCTTCCACCGGGGTTTGCGGCAACCCGAGCTCGGCTGTCGCCTTGCCGGAATCGAAGAACATGAACTTCCTTGCCATCTGCACCCCGGCGAGCGGGATGAGCGGCTCCCGCCCGGTAACCGCGGAGATGGCGTGGTTCGCGTAGGCCGCCATGAGGATCGGGTAGTAGGGGAGTTTCACCCGCGGCGCCTTGAGCCCCGTGATCGCCGAGAGCATCTCGAAGATCTCGGCGAGGGTGAGGTTGCGGTTCCCCAGGATGTACTTCTGCCCGATCCTTCCTTTCTGCGCGGCGAGCAGGTGTCCGCGGGCGCAGGCCTCGACGTCGATCAGGTTGAGCCCGGTGTCGAGATAGGCCGGCATCTTGCCGTTCAGAAAGTCGACGATGATCTTTCCCGTCGGCGTCGGCTTCACGTCCATCGGCCCGACCGGCGTGGAGGGGTTCACGATGACGAGGGGCAATCCCTTGTCGAGGTACGATTCGGCGGCGCGCTCGGCCAGGAACTTGCTCTTCTTGTAGTCCCCTACCATGTCGTCGAAGCCGACCGGCGTCTCCTCGTTTCCGGGGGTGCCGTCGCCCGGGTTCCCCAGGGTGCCGACGCTGCTCGTGTAGACCACCTTTCCCACCCCGGCGGCAAGCGCCGCGGAGAGGATGTTGCGGGTCCCGGTGACGTTCACGTCGTACATCGCCTGCGGCGTCCTCGTCCAGAGCCGGTAATCGGCGGCGGCGTGAAAGAGCGCGTCGCAGCCGGTAAGCGCCCTGACCAAAGGCTCACGTTCGGAGAGGTCCCCCTCGTGCAGTTCGACGTCGAGCCCTTTGAGGTTACGCCGGTCCGAGCCGGGGCGAACGAGCAGGCGCACCTGCCAGCCGTCCTTCAGCAGTTCGCGCGCGATGCTCGCGCCGATGAAGCCGGTGGCTCCGGTGACGAAAGCCTTCATCTACTCCTCGGACAGCCCGCCGGTCAGGGTCCGGTAGGTACCGAGCGCCATGAGCGGGAAGCAGTTGCGGTAGATGTGGTACTTGATCATGAAGTACTTCGGGAACCCGGTCCCGGTGTACTGCGTCTCGTCCCAGGTCCCGTCCGGGTTCTGCGTCGAGATGAGGTACTGGATGCCGCGCACCACGGTGGCGCAGTTCACCTCGCCCGTAGCCATGAGGCCGAGCAACGCCCAGCCCGTCTGCGAAGCGGTGCTCTCGCCCATGCCCGCAAGGGAAGGATCGTGGTACGACTCGCAGGTCTCGCCCCAGCCGCCGTCGATGTTCTGGCGCGACTTGATCCAGTTCACCGCCTTCTTCACGTAGGGCGCTTCCATGTCCTCGCCGATGGCGGAGAGCCCGCAAAGCACGCTCCAGGTGCCGTAAAGGTAGTTCACCCCCCAGCGGCCCCACCAGGGGCCTTCCGGCTCCTGGTTCTTCTTCAGGAAGTCGAGCCCCCTGACCGCCGCGGGGTAGCTCTTCGGATAGCCGAAGCTCCCCATTAGCTCGAGCATGCGCCCGGTGAGGTCCGCGGTCGGCGGATCGATGAGCGCCTCGAGGTCGGCGAACGGGATCTTGTTGAGGAAGTGCTTCGTGTTGTCCTTGTCGAAGGCGCCCCAGCCGCCGTTTTTGCTCTGCATGCCGAGGCACCAGGCGATGCCGCGCCGCACCGACTCCTCGAGCTCCTTGGGATCCTTCACCTTGATGTCCTTTAAGGCCATCATGACGAAGCCGGAGTCGTCCACGTCCGGGTACCAGTCGTTCTGGAACTCGAAGGCCCATCCTCCCGGCTCGAGCTCGGGCGACTTGATGCGCCAATCTCCCGGCCTTCTCACCTCGCGCTCCAGAAGCCACTGGGCCCCTTTAACCAGTGATGGGTGATCCGTCGGAACGCCCGCGTCGACCAGCGCCTTCAGCGCGAGGGCCGTGTCCCACACGGGCGAGATGCACGACTGCAGCACGATTTTGTCGTCGTTCTCAATACAGAAGTTGTCCAGGGCCTTCAGCCCCTGCACCATGACCGGGTGGTCGTTCTCGTATCCCAGGGTGCTCAAGGCAAGGACCGCGTTCAGCATGGCCGGCTGGATGCCGCCCCAGTCCCCGGTTTCCTCCTGGTGCTCGAGTATCCACTCCTCCGCCTTCGCAATGCCCGCCTTCCTGAAGGGGCGGATCGGGCTTCTCTCGTAGACCTTCAGCACGTGGTCGAGCCCGATGAAGAAGTTCTTCAAGGTGAGGATCCCCTCCTCCTTGGTGAAGGAGTAATCGATGGCGCGAGGCGGCCGTACGAAAAGCTCCTGCACCCGCTGGGACGGGGCGATCCCGTGCACCGGGCGGTGGTGCATCACGATGGAGAGCGGGATGATGGTCGCCCTCGCCCAACTGGAGAACTCGTACATGTTTATGTAGGCCCAGTTGGGCAACATGTTGAGTTCCACTGGCATGCTCGGGACGCCGAGCCAGTCGAACTCGCCGAAAAGGGCGAGGAAGATCTTGGTGAAGACGCGCGCCTTGATGATGCCGCCCTTCTCAAGGACGAAGGCGCGGGCCTTCTCCATGGCGGGGTGGTCGGCCGGGTAGCCTGCAAGTTTCAGCGCGAAGTACGCCTCGATGGTGGTGGAAAGGTCCCCAGGTCCACCGAAGTAAATAGTCCATGAACCCTCCTCTGTCTGTTTGGAGAGGAGGTATGCACTCATCTTCCTTTCGCGCTCACGATCAACGAGCCCGAGGAAGTGGAACAGCATGATATATTCAGCCGTGATGGTGACATTGGATTCGAGCTCGGCCCACCAGTAACCTTTGGGGAGCTGTTCCCTGAAGAAGAAGTCACGGCATCCTTCTATCGCGACATCGAGGGGACTCTTTGCCTTTCCAGGCTTACTCTTCCAGAGCGACGCGGGGAACTGATGCACCGTTGCCCCTGCCTTTTGTTCGGCGGTCTGTTCCGGCTCACTAACGATGCCGTTAAATGAGGTGAGTGCATGTGATATGGGGTGTTTGAATGGTGCGTTCACCACATACTCCTTTGGTCCGGATTGGTCTAGATTAACTCAGTGTATCCGTTTTGCAGATAGTTACAAGGATCGAAATCTATCACGCTTTTCCAGAAAAATACACTGTTTTTTCCGAATTATTATTTTTTTTCTTAATGAAAACAATGAGTTGCTTCGCGGTGTTGATTGTGTTTGTCGTGTGTGCTAGGTTGCGGCGTCTTAACTTTCCCCACGCAAAGGCAACGATCCCATGAAAGAAACGGCTAAAAGCAGCCTCCTCTTCTCCTTCGCGGCGCGGCGCCCCTGGCTGGTTCTCGCCATCGCACTCGTGCTCTCCGTACTTTCGCTTTGGCTCACCTCCCAGCGCATGGAGTTTCTGACCGGCCGGGACGACCTCATGCCCCGCAACACCGCCTTCAACCGCGACTACCAGGCCTTCCGCGCCGAGTTCGGCAGTATGGAAGACATCGTCGTGGTGATCGAGGGACAGGACCCGGAGCGGGTGGGGGCCTTCGGAACCCGGCTGCACGACGTCCTGGCGAAGGACAGGGCGCATTTCTCGGACGTCTTCTACCCTTACGCACTCCCGTTTTTCCGGGACAACGGCCTGCTGTTCATGCCGCTTGAGGACATAAAGGAGTTGCGCCGCAACCTGACCCTCGCCGCGCCGGTCCTGCGCGCGCTTTCCGCGAAGCCTTCGGTACAGACACTCTTCACCCACTTGACCGGGAGCATGGATCAGTACCTGGCCGGTGATGAGAAGAAACTCCCCGAGATAATGTTCATGCTGGACAAGCTGGGTGCCGGGTTCACGAGCTTCGGGACCGGGAAGGGGAGCGTCCCCTCGATGGAAAGCGTCTTCATGAACAAGGATTCGGCCTTCGCGCGTGCGGGGCGCCAGCAGATCCTCACCGCGCTCCCGGTGCGCGACATGTCCGGCTTCGTCCCGGCCGGGGCGGCCATCGCCGTGGTGCGGGCCGAGGTGGCGCGGCTGAAGGCGCTTCCCGAGTTCAAAGGGGTGACCGCTGGGCTCACCGGCACGCCGGTGCTGGAAAACGAGGAGATGGCGACGAGCGAGAAAGACATCACGCTCGCCACCGTGGTCTCTCTGGCGCTCACCACGGTCCTGCTTCTCTTCGCCTTCCGCGGGGTGCTGAACGTCGTCGCCGCCATGGTCTCGCTGCTCGTCGCCATCTCGGTTTCGTTCGGCTTCGCCACCGTGGCGGTCGGGCACCTGAACATACTTTCCATGGTCTTTGCCGTGATGTTGATCGGCATCGGCATCGAGTACGGCATCCAGGTGGTGCTGCGCTACCAGGAGGAGCTGCGCCGGGGCGCCCCCGAGCTTCCAGCCCTCGAGACCGGCCTCACCCGTAACGTCTGGGCCATCGTCATGGCAGCGGCCACCGTCGCCGCCGCCTTTTTGACCTTCGTCTTCACCGACTTCCGCGGCATCTCCGAACTTGGCATTATCGCCGCCGGTGGGGTCGTCATCTGCGTCCTGGTAACCTTCACGGTGCTTCCCGCCATGCTGGTACTCCTGGTGCGTTACCGCAAGAAGCCGTCCCCGGTGAAAGGATCCATCGAGTTGGAGGACAGGCTGCTCTCCCGCATCGTCTTCGGCAACCCGAAGACCGTGATCGGGCTTACCGCCCTTCTTTGCGTAGCCTCGCTCTACCCGCTCTCGCGCGTCTCCTTCGACTACAACCTGATGAACCTGCAGGCGAAGGGGCTCGAATCGGTCAACTACGCCTACAAGCTGATGAGGAGCAAGGAGAATAGCGGCTACTTCGCCGTAGTCATGGCGAAGGACGCCGAGGATGCGCGCGCGAAGACAGCGAGGCTGGAGGCGCTCCCGACCGTGGACCACGTGGTGAGCATAAATACGCTAGTGCCGGACCACCAGGCGGAGAAACTCGCGGAACTGGAAGCGGTACGCCGGGAGCTTGCCGACGTGAAGCCCGCCCCGTATGAGGAGGACCTCTCCCTGATGGAGCTCCCCCGCGTTTTCGAGGCCTTCCGAAACGCCTCCGTGGCGGTGAAGGAGCGCCTGGAGAAGGAACACCGTCCCGAGGCGAAGCCGGCGGCCGCCTTTGTGGCGACCCTGGACCGGTTCTTCGCCGGTCTCGAGAAGGAGCGCGACAAAAACGCAGTCGGCATGCTGCAGGATTTCCAGGGGGGGATGTTCCGCGACCTTCCGGCTAAGATCGAAATGCTGAAGCAGAGCCTCGCCGCGAAACCGGTAACCGAGGCGGACGTCCCGAAGGAACTGCGCTCGCGCTTCGTCGGCAAGACCGGGAAGCTCATGCTACAGGTGGCGCCGAAAAAGGAGATCTTCAACCGCGAGCCGCTCGAGGCCTTCCTCAAGGATGTGCGCAGCGTCGACGCCCACGCGACCGGTGAGCCGGTTATGGTCTACGAGTCGATGACCATCATGCGCGACTCCTACCGCCTCGCCTTCATCTACGCCTTCGCCGCCATCGTGTGCATCTTGCTCATCGCCTTCAGGAGTATAAAGTTCGCGCTCATCGGGCTCGTCCCGCTCGTCGTCGGGCTCCTCTTCATGGTGAGCGGCATGTGGATCTTCGGCATCAGCTTCAACTCGGCGAACATCATCGTGATGCCCCTGGTGCTCGGCATCGCGGTCGATTCGGGTATCTACATCATCAACCGCTACCGGCGCGAGGAGGGGAGTGCGGGGAGCGTGATCCTAAGCTCCACCGGCGTCGGCGTCTTGCTTAACACCCTCACCATCATGGCGAGTTTCGGTGCGCTCATGGTGGCGCGGCACCAGGGGGTATTCAGCATCGGTGCCGTGATGTCGCTCGGCATGGTTGCCTGCCAGATTGCCTTCATGGTCACGCTGCCGGCGGTGCTGACGCTTGCCGCGAAGAAGTAAATAAAAGCGAGTTCTTCAAGCTCCGACCTTGCGGAGGTTCTGCAGGGGGGGGGGGGACGCATGTGTGCGTCGTATCGGAGCAGTGAGCATGGCATCACGTTCCCCCCTTTGCGAAGGGGGGGCAGGGGGGATTTAGCCTTGTCATTCCACACAAGTACCTGCTGAAGAGTCCATTGCACACACCGCGGAACAGACGCGAGATGCCTTCGGTTCGGGCGTTTGCAATAAGTTTTAAACTGGCAATACCGGGAGCAAAAGCAAATCCCCCCCGTCCCCCCTTCGCAAAGGGGGGGGCGTGAGGTCGCCTGCAGCGCTTCGTGAGATCGGTCTAGTACTTGGGCAAGGGCCTTCTTGAAGGCTACGCCCTCACCGCTGCCCCTCTCCCGGAGGGCGACAGGACGTTGGGAGGTTGGGGGAAATTTGGGCACGGTCGGGATGAAAAATGAAACGCTGCGGGGGGCGGTGCCCTTGTCGCATTATTTCCTGAGGGAGCGGGTGCGCCCGGGGGACCTGGTCGTGGACGCGACCTGCGGCAACGGCTTCGATACCCTCGTTCTGGCACAACTGGTCGGTGCATCCGGGACGGTCTGGGCCTTCGACGTGCAGCCCTCCGCCATCGCCGCGACGCGCGAGCTTATCGAGCGGGAAGGGTGCCCGGACCGGGTGCGGCTCATCGAGGCGGGACACGAGCGGCTCGGCGAGTTCGTACCGGAGGGAATTACGGCCGCCGTCTTCAACCTGGGCTACCTCCCCGGCGGGGACGCCGCCCTCATCACCGATCCCGCCAATACCGTCGCCGCTTTAGAGCAGGCAGCACAACTCCTCGCACCGGGGGGGATCGTCACCATCGCCATTTATACCGGGCACGACGGCGGTCCAGAGGAGGCGCAGGCCGTCGAGAACTGGGCGGCCTCCCTGCACCCCGGTCGCTTCAACGTCTGGCGGCACCGGCAGTTGAACCGCCCCGAAACCGCACCCTATCTCGTCTTCGTGGAAAGGATCCGCTGATGTTACGCGACGCCCTCCCGTTTCTCCTGGTCGCTCCTTCGCTCGCTTACGCCGCGATCACCCTGCACTGCGGGCGGAGTTTCTTCCGCGGCATCAAACCGCTGCCCGATCACGCGCCGCCGGTCTCCATCCTGAAGCCGGTGCGCGGCGTCGATGGCGACAGCTTCGAGAATTTCTCCTCTTTCTGTGTCCAGGATTACCCCGAATACCAGATCGTCTTTGCCGTCGCCTCGGACGACGACCCGGTAATCCCCATCATCCGCCGCCTCATCGCCTCCTTTTCCGAGCGGGACATCGAACTCGTCGTCGATCCGTCCATACACGGCGCCAACTACAAGGTCTGCAACCTCATGCACGCCTACGCTAAGGCGAAGCACCCGCTCATCGTCGTTTGCGACAGCGACATCAGGGTGGAGAAGGGGTACCTGCGCGCGGTTTGCGCCCCCTTCGCCGATCCAAAGGTCGGGCTTGTCACCTCGCTCTACCGCAGCACCGAGGTGCGGGGGGCGGGGTGCGCCATCGAGGCGCTCGGCTTTTGCTGCGAGATGATGCCCAACGTGATGACGGCGCTGAAGCTCGAGGGGCTTTCCTTCGCCCTCGGGGCGTCGATGTCGGTGCGTCGGGAGGCTTTGGAGAAAATAGGGGGCTTCGAGGCGCTGGTCGATTACCTGGCCGACGACTACCAGCTCGGGAACATGATCTTCAAGGCGGGGTACCGGCTCGAACTTTCACCGTACTTCGTGGAGAGCATGATGCGCGGGGACGAGAAGCTCTCCGAGCTGTTGTCGCGGCAGTTGCGCTGGGGACGCACCATGCGCGTCTCCCGTCCGGGCGGGTATCTCGCGTCCGGCATAACCTTGCCTTTCCCTGGGGCGCTCCTCGCGTTGCTCGTTTCCGGTTTCTCGGCGGCGGGGTGGGGGGCTGCGGCGCTCCTCTACCTCGTGCGCTCCGTGGTATCGACGGCGTACAGCCGGACGCTCGTCAAGGACCGGCTCCTGCCGCGCTGGTTGTGGCTCGTGCCGCTGCGCGACGCGCTCTCTTTTGCGGTGTGGGGATTGTCGCTCATCGGCAACCGCGTGCGCTGGCGCGGAGACCTCTTCGAGCTGGAGAAGGGCGGGAAGATTGTGCCGCTTGGCGCAACCCCCGACAGGTAACCGCCACTCAATGCTCCCGCCCCCGGAGGGAAGGGGGAGGGGGACGCTGGGGGAGGAGTCGGCGTTTACTTGCGGAAGAACCAGAGGATCAGTGACAGCAAGAGGGAGATGATGATGCTGGTGGCAAGCGGGAAGTAGAAGGTGAAGTTCTCCTTCTTCACGTAGATGTCTCCCGGCAGTCGACCAAGCCATGGGATTTTGCCGGCAAGGGTGAAGATGGCGCCGATGGCGGCGATGATGAGCCCTAGTATGATGAGGGATTTGCCGAAGGAGGGCATGGTGTGGTCCTTGAGGTTTGCCCGGGAACGTCCTACTTCCTGACGTAGCGTTCCTTCTCGCTGTAGATGCAGCCGCAGTATTTCTGGCGGTAAAGACCCATCTCCTTGGAAAGGTTGATCCCTTCCTGCCAGCCGGTCCTGAAGTCCTCGTAGTGGAATTCCACCCCGTAACGCTCGCCAAGTTTGACACCCAGTTCGCGTATCATCTGCTGGTTCTGATACCTGCTGTAGAGAAGGGTGGAACTGAAGCGGGCAAAGCCCAGTTCCGCCGCGGTTTTCGCCGCTTCTTCGAGCCTCGAGCGGTAGCAGTAGGCACAACGCCCCTGTGGCTCGCCCGCCACGTTGGAGAGGAACTCCTCCAGGAGGTACTCCTCCCGGTAGATCACCTCGAGCTCCACCATCTGCGCGTAGCTCTTCAAAGCCTCCATACGGAGCTTGTACTCCGTGTAGGGGTGGATGTTGTGGTTGAAGAAGAGCCCGGTGACGTCAAGCCCGGCGGAGCGCAGCTCCTTCACAGGATAGATGGCGCAGGGGCCACAGCATATGTGCAGAAGTATCTTCATGGTCTGCCCTATGGACGCGCCCCCCCTGGCCCACCCAACAGGTACTTTATGGCATCCGCCTTGACCTTGGCAAAGGCGTCTGCGTAGGCCGTGCCGGGAAGCTGTGCCGCTATGTAGTACCCTCCCATGATCGGGTTGCTGAGCGATACCTTGCCGGTGCCGCTGTTTACGGCAAGGGTGGCGTTGTTGATGGCGCTTTCCACGTCGTTATCGAGGATGCCGTTGTTGAGCCAGTCGATCGAATCGTAGATGAGCCGCTTGGTGTAGATGCGGTTGTGTACGAAGGCGCCGGGGTCGTTTTGCAGCAGGCTCGAGTTGAAGAACGCACCCATGGTGTTCGCGCCGCCGCCGGGGAACGCGGCGTTGTAGTCAGAATTCTTGTTGGCCAGGGGACGCACCTTGGAGCGCGAGGGGTTGAGCGTGCTGGCCGGCAAGGACGGGTCGGTCTTCAGAACGTTCAACATCGCGAGGGCTGCGGCGTAACCGTCCTTTTCGGACTGCAGGAATGCTGGGCTCAGCTCATGCTCACCGATGTGACAGTTGGCGCAGGTCTTGCTGGTGATGGTCGAGATGATGCCTGCGCTGTCCTCTTCCACCGGGAGGAAGGTGTGCGTGGCGTTGTTGTTCATGTGGCAGGTCACGCAGGGGCCGCTGTTGCCGGTGCCGTGCTCGTTTGCTACCCCGATGAGCCTGTGCAGGAAATAGTCCGGAACGTAGTTGCGGCCGGGGAACTCGTACCCCCCGGTGCGGAAGACCAGGGTTGCCGCGGCGCGGTCGTGGGCTCCCGGGGTGTTGGTGTTGCTGAAGTCCATCCCGGCGGCAACCGCGTCATAAATCATCGAGCCGATACCACGGCCGGAGTGGCAGGGGACGCAGATGTTGGATGCGGTGACGTCGGGGTAGGTCGTTGCCTTGTTGTTCAGTTTCACCGTCGGAGAGCTGTTGGCCGACGAGAAGTTGTAATAGATGACGGCTGGGGCAACGGTGCGTGCCGCCCAGCTGTAGGCACGTCCCTTGCCGTTATCGTGGCATACGTCGCAGCCGGTGACTTCCTTGCTCTTGTCCGGCGACGGGGTGTCCGCAGGCTGTGCCGCGCCGGGAGCCACCTTCTGTGGGTAGTTCTGCACCACTTGGTAGCCAGGGCCGGCAAAAGGCTTCTGGACCTTGAAGCCGCTAGTCACGAAGTTGATATAGCCGGTGGAGGTGTGGCAGCGCACGCAGTAGTACTGGAAGGTGGTGGCGGCCGGTTCGTAGGTGCCACGGGTCTTGAAATCGTAGTTGGTCCTGGCCTTGGTCACGTTGCCGTGCCCGGAGTCGGCCCAGGCCCTGTTCACGTTGATGGCAGCGGTCGGATTGTGCGGGTTATGACATTTGCGGCAGTTGCCGACATAGTTTGAGCTCACATATGAGGCGCGGTACTTGCTGTCGGAGAAGCTGGTCGTCATGTTGCCGAAGTGCTGCGGGGCAAGCCTGACCATGAGATCGTTCGGGAAGGCGAGACCGTGGCACTTGCCACATTTGCCCGAGGCGTCAGGATTTTGGAGCGCCACACCACTGCCGCCGCCGTGGCACTTGGAGCAGGAGCTCGGGTGCCCGGGGTGGGGCTCATGGCAATCGGCGCATCCTGCCGCGTTGGCGGTATTGTGGGATGAGGCAAGCCACTCCTTTACGATGAGTTCGCCTGTGCCGGGGGAGACCGAGCCGCCGTGACAGCTTGCGTCCATGCACTTCTGGGATTGGGCGAGCTTGGAAACACTCCCCGAGGTATCGGCTGTGCTGCCCCCGCATGCGGCGAGGAGGAGAGGAATAAAGATTATGAATACAATATTTCTTAGCAACATAGCATGCCCTCCCAGACTTTCAGACGCTACCTTATAGCATTTTCCACAGCAAAAAAGTAGAGAAAAATGAGCGTTAACTCACAGGGGCGCCGCTTTTCTGTTTCCTCCTTTTTGTTAAGTTGACTTCACTTCGTCAATATTGTAATAATCATCCGTCCAATTGCGCCAAGTATGCATCAGGCGGGGAATTCAGCCGGGCCAGTGTCATTGGTTGTATTTAATTTTCAGTGCTGATTGCAATGCAGGAGTCCATCATGTTTCTCAGAAAGCATACTTCCGCAGTCATGTTCTTTCTCGGTATCTCCCTCGCTCCCCTGCTGGTCCCCGGTCATGCCGATGCCATCCCAGCCTTCAGCCGGCAGCACAAGACCGAATGTTCCACCTGCCATACCATCTACCCTGAACTGAACGAGTTCGGCGACGCCTTTCTGAAAAACGGATATGTATGGCCCCACAAGAAGGGTGAGGCGTCGAAGGGCACCGAAGCGGCGGGCAACGAGTGGGCCGTCATCTCCGGCCTGCCGCAGCAGATCCCGATCTCGCTTACCGCGAGCGCCGATCTCGCCTATGACGAGGACGCCGCCGACGGCAACAAGCTCGACCTTTCGGCAAGATCCATCACGCTGCAGGCGGGTGGCTCCTTCCGCGACCTGGTCGGCTTCTTCGCGACCTACAATCTCTACTCCCAGGGGATGCAGCGGGCATCGATTCTCACTACCCCCGCAGAAAACACCAACGTACCTCCCGGCAACAGTCCCGACCTTGACGAGCTTTTCCTGGTCTGGCGCCAGGCGGCCGGCACGCCGGTCAACGTGAAGGTGGGGCGTTTCGAGCCGAAGCTCTCCCTTTGGAAGAAGAGTAACCGCATCCTACCCGTGCCTTCTTACGCCTCAACCACCTACCGCGTCGGTTTCTCCCCGTTCAGCAGCGATGCCACCGAGGACGGCGTCGAGCTGAACGCGCTTCTGGGCAACCGTCTCTTCGTCGCGGCGGGCGTCGTGGACCGAAACGGCCAGGACCGCGAGGACGGCTACGGGCACATCTCCTACAAGATCGGTGGAACCGACCTGAAGGGGCAGGAGCCAGAGGTGGACCTGGAGCATGACAGCATCTGGGACTTTTTGAGCGTGACCCTGGGCGGCTTTGGCTACTGGGGACAAAACGGCGAGTTCGACGGCGACGGCATCGCGCGGAACCTCAACAACTTCCGCCGCATCGGCGCCGAGGCGGACATCCTTTACAAACGGCTGCATCTCAAGGGAAGCGGCAGCTTCGGCCGTGACTCCAATCCCTACTTCTCCCTCTTCGCGACGAGCGTGGACAGCCGTGCCTACACCCTGGAAGGAGAGTACTACCTCGGTGCGCCGGTCAACCTGGTGCCCCTTGTGCGCTACGAATATCTGAACGCCGGCTACGGCGCGATCAAACGTTTCACCCCGGCCCTGGCCTATGCCCCACTGCAGAACCTGCGGCTGTCACTTGAGTACACCCACAGCATTGCCCCGGAGGGGACCGGCAACATCGCCTTCGCCTCCATCGCCTTCAGCCTTTAGCTCAGGCACCGGAGAAATGCTCAGCACGGCGGCTTCTGCCGTCGTAGATAATGTCTCGGAGGATTCGGCACCACTATGAAAAAGCTCCTTGTTACCATGCTCCTCGTTGCAGCTACCGCAACCTCGGCCCATGCCGGTCTCAAAGTCATCGGCAGGGGCGACGCCATGCGTCTTGATCCTTCCTCCTTTCCCCCGACCATGAAGGCGAACTACGAGATCGTCAGGGTGAAATGCGTTAAATGTCACACCCTCGAGCGCACCATCGTCGCCATCCAGACCGGTGTCGCTCCCATCTCCGGCCAGCCCTTCGACCGCAGCGCCACCAAGGCGTACGGCATCAAGATGCTGAGGAAGCCGGACTCCAACATGAACAAGGCCGAAGTGAAGGCCTCCGTCGACCTGATGAACTACCTCCTCTCTGAATCGGAGAAGTAACCAAGATGAAAGACCTGACCCTGCGCAGCCGCCTGATCGGGTCGTTCCTGATCATGGCCGTGCTGGTCGCCTTCACCGGCGGTTTCGGTGCCCTCAATATCAAGCGGGTCGGCGGCCAGATCCAGAACATCCTCGAGCAGCTCTCTAAGCAGCAGAAACTGGTGCTCCTCATGGGGGTGACCCAGAAGTACTGCCACGTGAGCCTCATGCAGGCGGCCCTGGTTCATAACGACCCGGAGAAGCTGCAGGAGTACATCGACGACTACCAGATGAAGCGGGACACCCTGCTGAGTCAGGCCCAGATCATCCTGGAAGGGAACAAGAAACTCGGCGTGCTCCCGGCGGTCAAGGGGAGCGTGGTCGAAAAGAGGACCCGGCAGTTCCTGGCGAGTTGGGCGGAGTTCGAGAAGGTCGCCGACGAGCTGATCGCGCGCAAAGAGGCCCTCCTGAAGGGAGTTCCCCCCGGGGTGATGAGCCAGGCGGCCAAGGACGCCCTCGCCGACCCGCGCCTGAACAAACTCGCCAACGAGGAGATCGCCGCCGCCAACGACAAGGCCAAGGAAGACCTGGACGACATGCTGGTCGAGGTCGGTAACAAGATGACCGCGGCGAACAAGCAGGTCACCGAGATCCAGCGCTCCGCCGGGGTCACCTTCGCGGCGGTCATAGTGGTCGCCGTGGCGCTTGCCGTCGCACTGGGACTGCTCATCACCCGCAACATCGTCTCGCGCGTGAGGACGATGGGCTCCGCCGTGAACCGCGGCGCTGAGGGTGATCTCACCGCCGTCATCGAACTCGGAAACCAGGACGAGATCGGCAAGCTAGGCAGCGATTTCAACGAGATGGTCGGCAGGCTCTCCGGGATGATCGGCAAGGTCTCCCGCTCCTCGAGCGAACTCGCGGTCATCTCCGACACCATGGCCAAGGCCTCCCACACCGTGGTGCAGTCGGCGAAGACGCAGGCAGAGAGCGTCTCCAAGACCTCAGCGGCCATCGTACAGATCAACACCTCCGTTAAAGGGGTGGGCCAGGGTGTTGATTCCCTCTCCGTTTCCGCGTCGGAAAGCTCCTCCTCCATTCTTGAGATGGCCTCGAGCGTTGAGGAGGTCGTGCAGAACATGGAGAACCTCGCACTCTCGGTGAACGAGGTGAGCTCCTCCATCGTCGAGATGGGCGCTTCCATCAAGCAGGTGGGTAACGGCGTGGTGAGCCTCATGGAGGTATCCACCGCGACGGCATCCTCGGTCATGGAGATGGACAGCTCCATCAAGCAGGTCGAGCGTAACGCGAACGAGACCGCGGCCATTTCTAAGGCGGTCCGCGTCGACGCGGAGACCGGCCGTGAGGCGGTCGAGGCGGTGATCAACGGCATGCAGGAAATCAAGCATGCCTCGCAGATCACGAGCGAGGTCATTCAGACCCTTTCCGAGCGTGCCACCGACATCGGCGACATCCTCTCCGTCATCGACGAGGTTGCCGAGCAGACGAACCTTCTGGCCCTGAACGCCGCCATCATCGCGGCCCAGGCCGGCGAGCACGGCAAGGGTTTCGCGGTCGTCGCCGACGAGATCAAGGAGCTTTCCGAGAGGACCTCCAGCTCTACCAGGGAGATCTCCCTGGTGATCCGGGCGGTGCAGGACGAGACCCGGCGCGCGGTAGAGGCGATCGATCAATCCGAGCGCTCCATCGCCGAAGGGGAGCTCCTCTCGCAGAAATCCGGCGAGGCGCTTACCAAGATCGTGGTGGGGGTAACCGAAGCGACCGCGCAGGTGACCGAGATTGCCCGCACCACTGTCGAGCAGGCCAAAGGGAGCCAGATGATCCGTGAGGCGATGGAGCAGGTCTCCGAGATGGTGGCCCAGATCGCCAAGGCGACCCGCGAGCAGGGGCAGGGGAGCGAGCTCATCATGGCGGCCGTCGAGAACATGAAGAGCCTGACCTCCCAGGTGCTCTCCTCCACCCGCGAGCAGAACAAGGTGGGGAACCTGATCGCCCAGTCCACCGAGAGCATCACCGAGATGATCCGTCACATAAAGCGCGCCTGCGACGAGCAGTCCCGCGGCTCCGAGCAGATCGTCATGTCCGTCGAGGACATCCAGCAGGCGACCGAACAGAACCTCGAGTCGACCCGCGTCATGGACGAGGCGGTGTACAAGCTCTTCCGCCAGACCGAGATGCTGAAGCAGGAGATGGAAGCATTCAAGATCTAGGGACGCCTTGGGCGTCCACTTTAGCCGTACCGATCAAATCCCCCTCTCCCCGAGGGGGACTTTTTTGTTATAAGGGGAAGCCTGCCGGAGTAAGCGGAAGGCCTTAACGTAGAACTTAGAACGTAGAACCTAGAACGTCTTCTAAGGTTTTAAGGAGTTGCCATGGGCAGGATTGCCGATAGATTCGCAGCACTCAAAGCAAAAGGGGAAAAGGGGCTGGTGACCTTCATCACCGCCGGCGACCCGGACCTCGCCACCACCGAACAGGTGGTACTGGAGCTGGAGAAGGCCGGGGCCGACCTGATCGAGCTCGGCGTCCCGTTCTCCGATCCGATGGCGGACGGGCCGACCATCCAGCTCAGCTCGGAACGGGCCCTCGCCTCCGGGACCACGCTCCCAGGGATTCTCGAACTGGTCGCGCGTCTGCGCGCGAAAACCCAGATCCCCATCGTCCTCATGGGGTACTTCAACCCGATCTTCACCTACGGGGCCGAGCGCTTCGCCTGCGATGCCGCCAAGGCGGGTGTGGATGCGCTCCTCGTCGTGGACCTTCCCCCGGAGGAGGCGCCCGAGCTCAAGGAGCACACCGACCGTTGCGGCCTCGACCTCATCTTCCTTCTGACGCCGACCTCCGACGCCGAGCGCGTGGCGTCTGTTGCCCGTCAGGGTAGCGGCTTCATCTATTACGTCTCGGTGACGGGCGTGACCGGCGCGAGGAGTGCTGTGGCCGACACCCTCGCCGAACGCGTAACCTCTGTGCGGGACGCGCTCAGCCTACCGCTCGTGGTCGGCTTCGGCATCTCTACGCCGGAGCAAGCCGGGCAGGTGGCGCAGGTCGCCGACGGCGTGGTGGTGGGGAGCGCCCTGGTGAAGTATTTCGAGAAATACCAGGGGGCGGAACTGTTGCGGGAGCTCTCCGCCTTCGTCGGCGCTCTAAAACAAGGGGTGCGGCAATCGTCCGCAGGATAATCACGTTATTTCGGTAAGTTGGCGCGCACGGTGCACCGTTTTGTTTGACATGCATGAAGCGATCTGCTAAGAAACAGCGCTGATTTACGACTAAATAAAACAGTTGGGGACTTCCCCACGAGAGGGCACATATGGCTTGGTTCAAAAGAGACAACCCGCCTAAGGCAAGAGGGCCGGAGCACAAGGTGAAGGTGCCGGAAGGGCTTTGGACGAAGTGCGTCAGCTGCGCAGAGACCATCTATACGAAGGACATCGAGAGCAACCTGAACGTCTGCCCGAAGTGCGGCCACCACTACCGCATCTCCACCAAGAGGAGGATCGAACTGCTCATCGACGAGGGGACCTTTGTCGAGTTCGACGCCGGAATCGTGTCGGTCGACTTCCTCGAGTTCAAGGACAGCAAGAGCTACCAGGAGCGCATCGACCAGGCACTGGCCAAGAAAGGTAGCAAGGACGCCATCGTCTGCGGCTCCGGCAAGATCGAAGGGACCCCGGTGCAACTGTGCGTCTTCGACTTCTCCTTCATGGGGGGCTCCATGGGGAGCGTCGTGGGCGAGAAGATCACCCGCGGCATCGAGCGCGCCCTTGCCGAGCGCACCCCCTGCATCATCGTCTCCGCCTCCGGCGGCGCCAGGATGCAGGAGAGCATCCTCTCCCTCATGCAGATGGCGAAGACCTCCGCGGCCCTTGCCAAGCTCCGTGAAGCAGGGCTTCCCTTCGTCTCCATCCTGACCGACCCGACCACCGGCGGCGTCACCGCGAGCTTCGCGATGCTGGGCGACATCAACATGGCCGAGCCGAAGGCACTCATCGGTTTTGCTGGCCCCCGCGTCATCGAGCAGACCATCCGCCAGAAGCTCCCGCAGGGCTTCCAGCGCTCCGAGTACCTGCTCGACCACGGTATGGTCGACGTCATCGTCGAGCGGAGCAAGATGAAAGCACAGCTCTCCAGCATCCTGCAGATGCTCTACAGAAACTAAAAAAGCAGGTCGAGGTCGAGGTACCAGAGAGGTTAAGGCAGAGGGGGGAAGCTTCCAAACCTTAACCTTTCTCTTTTTGAGCCTCCAAACCTCGAGCCGCACGGAGTCGCCATGGTTTCCCTCACCCAACTCGCCTTGTTCGCCGTCGCCTCCACGCTCCTCATCTTCACCCCCGGCCCCGACATCATCTACGTGATGACGCGCGGCGTGGCACAGGGGAGAAAGGCCGGCCTCGCGGCGGCGGCAGGGTTCGCGCTCGGCAACTTCGCGCACACCTTCTTCGCCATCGTCGGCCTCTCCGCCCTGATCACCTCTTCGGCGACCGCGTTTGCCTGCGTGAGGTACGCCGGTGCCGCTTATCTCATGTACATCGGCTTCAAGATGCTCCGCAGCAAGGCGTCCATCGTCCCGGAGGGGGCGGCGGCGGAACTTGCCTGCCGGGTGATCTTTCGTCAAAGCATCCTCGCCAATATCATGAATCCGAAGGTGGCGCTCTTCTTTCTCGCCTTCTTCCCGCAGTTCGTCGAGCGCTCGCGCGGCGGCGTTCCCATGCAGATGCTCGTTCTCGGCAGCACTTTCGTCGTGCTGACCATGCTCTGCTTCGGCCTCGTGGCACTTCTCTCCGGGGAGATCGGGCGCTGGCTGAACCGTAGCGCGGGCGCCGGCAACCGGATCGGACAGGTGGCCGGCTGCATCCTGATGGCCCTCGGACTGCGTCTTGCCTGGCCCGAGGCCTGAGCCCCTTCAAGCCCCGATTGATATGGACTTTTTCATGCTCTTTACCTATAATTCCGGCCTGTCATGACCTACGCGGAGACCCTTGAGCACATCTACGCCCTGGGACGCTTCGGCATCAAGCCGGGGCTCGACAGGATCGTTCCGCTTCTCGCCGCACTGGGCAATCCGCAGGACACCTTCAAGACGGTGCATGTGGTCGGCACCAACGGCAAGGGGTCGACCTCTTCCTTTCTCGCCTCCATCCTCGGCGCCGGCGGCTACCGAACCGGACTTTTCACCTCGCCGCACCTTATCTCCTTCACCGAGCGCCTGAAGGTGAACGGCGCGGAAATCGAGGAGGATGAAGTGGCGCGGCTGGCCGCTCTGGTGCTTGCTGCCGCGCCGAAAGAAAGTACCTTCTTCGAGATCGTCACCGCCCTGGCCGCCCTCTATTTCGCCGAGAGCGGGGTGGACATCGCCATCTTTGAGGCGGGAATGGGAGGACGCCTCGACGCCACCAACGCACTCAACGGCATCCTTTGCGCCATCGCCCCGATTTCCCTCGAACACACCGATTATCTCGGCAGTACCGTCGAGGAGATTGCCGCGGAGAAGGCCGGGATCTGCAAACCCGGCGCCCCGGTGGTCACGGCGCGCCAGCTCCCCGAGGCGCAGTTCATCATCGAGCACAACGCGGACCGCCTTGCCGCCCCGCTTTACCGTCAGGGGGAAGCCTTCGACGCCTTCTGGATGGAGCACTCCCTGTATTACCGGGGCGTTTCGCTCACCCTGGACGGGCTACAATGCGGTCTATTAGGGCGCTATCAAAGCGGCAACGCGGCCCTCGCCCTCGCCTGCGTGGAGCTCCTCGGTGCGATCGGCTTTCCGGTAACGCCTCAGGCCATGGCCGCCGGGGTGGCCAACGCGCGCTGGCCCGGCCGGATGGAGTTCTTTGGCGACGCCCCCCGCGTGCTGCTAGACGGTGCCCACAACCCGGCCGGTGCCCGGGCCCTTGCCGAGGCGCTCGACGACATCCCGCGCGGGCGTCTTTTCCTTGTCATCGGCGTCATGGCCGACAAGGAGCTTTCCGGCATCCTCTCTCCGCTTTTGCCGCTTGCCGAGCGGGTCTTTGCGGTGACGCCGGCCATCGACCGCGCTCTGCCCGCCGTGGAGCTTGCCGGCTACTGTCTGGGGGCCGGGGTCGAGGCACTGGCGGCCGGAAGCGTCGGTGAGGGGGTCGAGCTTGCGAGAAACGTGGCCGGTGACGACGACCTGATCGTGGTATGCGGTTCCCTCTTCACCGTGGGTGAGGCGAGGGGCCACCTGAAATCCAAGACCTTCGAGCCGTTCCGGGGATGAAACCGGACGGCACACTGCACGGCGGCAAGTCCCGCCCGAACCGGAGTGCGATGAAACCTGCAAGAGCCTTGTGGCTCCTTACATACCTTCTTTTCTCCGCCGGGATTGCCCGGGGCGAGATGGCCATCTCTGACAAGGAGGCGACCATCAAGGCGGACCACCTGTCGGTGGACACTCCAACCGACAGCTACCACGCCGAGGGGAACGTGCACATCTCCCAGCAGGGCGCGTCCCTTCTTGCCGACAGCGTCATTTATCACCGGCTGACCGGAGATGCCGTCGCCGAGGGGGATGTCCGCCTCGAGCGCGGCGGCGATACCATGAACGGCAAGAAGCTCCTTTTGAACCTGGTCACCCAGCACGGGGAGCTTTTAAGCGGCGAACTGTTCGTGAAAAAATCCAATTTCCGTCTCCGTGCAGACCGGCTTATGAAGACCGGTGACGCCGATTATCGGGTGGAGCGTGGTACCTTCACCACCTGCGACGGCGACCATCCGAGCTGGCGTTTCGAGGCGAGCAGGGTCGACGTCACCCTGGACGAATACGCCACGGCGAAAAACGCCGTCTTCTACGTAGGCGACGTCCCGTTGTTCTACACCCCGTACCTCGTCTTCCCCGCCAACACCGATCGCCAGTCGGGGCTCATGATACCGAAGCTCGGTTTCTCCTCGAAGCGCGGCTTCTACATTGACCAGCCTTACTACTGGGCCATAAACCCGAGCCAGGAGGCGACTTTCGATCTTGACCTCGAGACCTCCCGCGGCGTGGGGACCGGCGTAGAGTACCGGTATCTGCGGCCGCACGGCAGTCAGGGGTACCTGCACGCCTTCGGCATCTACGACACAAACGAGCACGAATTCCGCGGCGAGGTGCAGCAAAGGCACCTGGAAATCCTCACGCCGGAGTTAACTCTCGCCTCCACCATTCATATGATCTCGGACCGCCGTTACTACCTTGATTACGGCGAGTTTTCCGGCGAGTATAATCGCCAGCTTCTCGAATCGACGGTATCTTTCGACCGTCGCTGGGACCGCTACGGCTTGAGCGGAGATCTGCGTTATACCCAGGATCTCGAGGCGGCCACCAACGACGCTACGCTGCAGCGCTTGCCAACGCTGAGCTTCATAGCCGCCGGCGACATGATCGGCCCGCTGCTGTTTTCCATGGACTCAGGCCTCTCCAATTTCACCCGTGACGTCGGGGCGACCGGACAGCGCCTCGTTGTGCACCCGCGGGTTGCCTACTACGCCAAACCAGGGGGGACATTGGACTTCTCCCTGTACGGCGGGTATCAGCAGCGTCTTTACAACGCCCGCGGCGACAGCCCCGATCCGGGGTGGCGGCAGATCGGGCAGGCCGACGGCGGGGCCACACTGTCGCTCCCCCTGGAGAGGATTTACGACGGAACAACGCGTCACCTGTTGATTCCCGAACTCCAGTACGTCTACGTGGAACGGCGCTCCGACCGTGATCTCCCCTTCTTCGACTACGACGACCGTGTCTTGGGGCAGAACATCGCGTACCTTTCGCTCTCCAACACCTTTACCAGGAAGTACGTAAGAGAGGGGATGCCGGACGAGTACCGCGACATCCTCTACCTGAAGCTAACCCAGGGGTATCAGTTCTCGGGCGAGCGCCGCGACCTCCTCACCCTGGTCGACGAGGGGAACAAGCTCACCGACCTGATGCTGGAGAGCGTGGTCTCGCCGATGCAGAACCTTTCCCTGCTCCTGGATGGGCGCTACAACCTGGACGACAACGCCATCTCCACCGCCAACATAGGGCTCGAGTTGAAGGGGGAGGGGAAGAAGGAGGTAGCCCGGCTGTCCTATCGCCACAGCAGGGATGAGTTGGACTATCTGGACGCCGGGGTAGTCTTCCCGCTCGGGACTCGGTTCACCGCCGATCTGGAGGGGCGTTACTCCTTCGACAGGGGCGCTTTCCTCGGCTCGCGCTACGCTCTGGAATACCGGCAGCAGTGCTGGAGTGTGGTGCTTGCCTATTCCGACCGGGTGCGGAGTCACCAGGTGAACGGCGAGCAGCAGTTCACCATCAATTTTTCGCTGGCCGGCTTGGGCTCGCTGGGACCAATGCGGACCATGTAATTGGGCCGCCGGCGTAACCCCAGTGAAGCCGTAAGAAGTTGACATTATTCTTTTCGCCGGTGTATCTAAGAGGAGCCGCTACTAAAGCCGGAACACCGCGCTAAGGACAACGGCAGATCCTGGTCTGGAGGTTCACATGATGGATGCATTCACCCCCACCTCGCTTTTGGTAACTGGAGGTGCGGGTTTTATTGGCTCCAATTTCATCAATCACTTCATGGCCGGCAACCCCGGCTGCCGGGTCGTCAACCTCGACCTTTTGACCTACGCCGGAAACCTCAAGAACCTCACCGCGGTGGAGGGGAATCCGCAGTACCGTTTCGTAAAAGGGGATATTTGCGATGCCTCCTTGGTGGCGCGGCTTCTCGACGAGGAGAAGATCGACGCCGTCGCCCACTTTGCCGCCGAGTCGCACGTCGACCGCTCTATCACCGGACCTGACATCTTCGTGAAGACCAACGTCCTCGGGACGCAGACCCTTCTCGAGGCCAGTCGCAGGCACGCTGAGACTCTTCCCGTTTTTCGTTTCCTGCAGGTATCGACGGACGAGGTGTACGGCAGCCTGGGTTCCGAAGGGTACTTCACCGAGGAGACTCCGCTTGCTCCCAACTCCCCGTACTCCGCCAGCAAGGCCGGGGCGGATCTCCTGGTGCGGGCGTATTTCGAGACCTTCGGCCTGCCGACCCTGAATACCCGTTGCTCCAACAACTACGGCCCATACCATTTCCCTGAGAAGCTAATCCCGCTGATGATCCACAATATCTTGAAGCGGCGTTCACTGCCGGTGTACGGCGATGGCCTAAACGTGCGCGACTGGCTGCACGTGAAGGACCACTCCGCTGCGATCGAGTGTGTGCTGAAGGGGGGCAAGCCGGGCGAGATCTTCAACGTGGGCGGGAACAACGAGTGGAAGAACATCGATATCGTAAAGCTCGTCTGCGATCTGATGGATGAGCGGCTCGGGCGTGCGTCGGGCGAGAGTCGCGGGCTGATCACCTTCGTGAAGGACCGCAAGGGACATGACCGGCGTTACGCCATCGACGCCTCGAAGCTGAAGCGCGACCTTGGGTGGGAGCCCAGTTACACCTTCGAGAGCGGCATCGCCGAGACCATCGATTGGTACCTGGCAAACCAGGCGTGGGTCGAGGAAGTTGCCTCCGGCGCCTACCGCGAGTATTACGAGATGCAGTACGGCCAGGCTTAACGGCTTTAACGGACGTTCAACGTTCAGCGTTCAACGTTCAACGGAATGTGAACTGAGTATTGCCGCTGCATCTGTAGCGGCCGGTAAGGCACTGTCGGATTGTGTAGTGACGAAAAAGTACGGGGCGGTTTCCAAGCTGCCCGTTCTCGGCTAGAATCTAGCCTTGTTTTAATTTCCGGTGCCGCCACGGCGCCGCCGCGCGTGGCAGAGGCACTTTGTCGAACGCTGAACGCTGAACGTTGAACGTTTCCTGGAGGACAGATGATTCTGGTAGTCGGCAGCAAAGGGATGTTGGGGCAGGAGTTGATGGCGCTTTACGGCGACCGCGCGCGGGGCGTCGACATCGACGAGATCGACATTACCGACCTCACCTCGGTGCAGCGTGTCCTCACCACCATCAAGCCGTCCGTGGTGATCAACGCCGCGGCCTACACCGACGTGGACGGCTGCCAGGACAACACTGAACTCGCCCTGCAGGTCAACGGCGAGGGGGTGGCACACCTCGCCATGATCAGCAAGGAGATCGGCGCGAAACTCGTGCAGTTGAGCACCGACTACATCTTCGACGGCAAGAAGGGTACCCCTTACCTCGAGGACGACCTGGCGTCGCCTTTGAGCGTGTACGGCGAATCGAAACTCGCCGGCGAGATGAACGCCTGGTTTAACCCGGACCACCTGATCGTACGCACCCAGTGGCTCTACGGGCACGGCGGGAAGAACTTCGTGGAAACGATGCTGCGGCTCGCCAAGGACAAAAAGGAGATCTCCGTGGTGGACGACCAGATCGGCTCCCCGACCTGGACCGGCGACCTCGCCCTGGCCATTAAGGCCCTCCTAGATGAGGGGTGCGAGGGGGTCTATCATGCCGCCAACGCGGGATTCGTCTCATGGAACGGCTTTGCCAAGGAGATCTTTCGTCTGGCGGGCCTTGACGTAACCGTTCTTGCCATGACCACCGAAGCACTCGGCAGGCCGGCACCGCGTCCGCTCTATTCGACCCTGGACTGCGGCAAGCTCTCCCGGGATACCGGCTTCACACCGCAGCCCTGGCAGGAGGCTCTCAGGCGCTACCTGGAGCTCAGAGAGGAAAAATAAACCATGAAAGAAGAGCAAGCGGAGGCCGTTATGGAACGCGGGGAGCGTCCCTGGGGGACATACACCGTACTGGAAGAAAACGGCAGCTACAAGATAAAGCGCATCGAGGTGAAGCCGGGGCAGAGGCTGTCGCTGCAGATGCATCACCACAGGAGCGAGCACTGGATCGTTGTTTCCGGGACTGCGCGGGTCACCTGCGGTGAGACCGTCAAGATCATCAACATCAACGAATCCACCTTCATTCCCATCGGCTCGACACATCGTCTGGAGAACCCGGGGGTCATCCCCCTGGTAATCATCGAGGTGCAAAGCGGCGAGTACCTGGGCGAGGACGATATCGTCCGTTTCCAGGACGACTACCACCGCGTGGAGCATGAGTCCGAGGCCGATAGCGTCGGTGCCGGCGTGGAGCCTGTCGTATAGATGAAAAAACAGCTAAGCCTGCTGCGGGAGTTTTCGGTCCCACTGGCCGCCGGCGTCATCGCCGCGCTCGCCTGGGCCAACCTCGCCCCGCAGCAGTACCACCACTTCCTGCATGACCCGCTTTTTGCGGGTCTTTCTGTTCACTTCGTCACCAACGACCTGTTCATGGCGTTTTTCTTCGGCATCGCCGCCGTCGAGATCACCCAGAGTTGTCTGCCCGGCGGTGACCTGCACCCCTTGAAGCGCGCGGTGAACCCGCTGCTCGCCACGGTGGGGGGGATACTGGGGCCGGTTGTGCTCTACCTCCTCTTCAACGCCTGGCTCGGCGAGCCGGCGCTCGCCCGTGGGTGGGGCATCCCGACCGCAACCGATATCGCGCTTGCCTGGCTTGCCGCCCGGTTCATCTTCGGCAAGGGGCATCCGGCCATCGCCTTTCTGCTTTTGCTGGCGATAGCCGACGACGCCGTGGGGCTCGTCATCATCGCCCTTTTCTACGGCGATCCCCTAGCGCCCGTGCAGCCGGTTTGGCTTTTGCTTTGCGGCGCGGCGCTCGCCGTCTGCTTTTTACTGCGCCGTTTCAAGGTGGCCAACTACTGGCCCTATCTCCTTCTCGGCGGCACGCTGAGCTGGTCCGGCCTGCACTTAGCCCACCTGCACCCGGCGCTGGCCCTGACCTTGGTGGTACCGTTTCTGCCCCACCCGAGCATGGAAAAGCGCCACATGTTCGACATCGATCCGGAGGACCTCACTCCGCTTTCCCGGTTCGAGCACGACTGGAAGCTCTTCGTCGACCTGGGGCTCTTCGTCTTCGGTCTGGTGAACGCAGGCGTGACCTTCGGAGCTGTCGGTACCGCCACCTGGCTCGTGCTCGCCTCCCTGATCGCCGGCAAGTTGGTCGGCATCACCGGCTTCGGCCTTTTGGGGGCGAAACTGGGCTTCCCGCTTCCCATAGGCGTCGGGGTGCGCGAGCTCGTAGCGACCAGTCTCACCGCCGGCATCGGCTTCACCGTCGCCCTGTTCGTCGCCGGAGAGGCCTTCGCGGACCAGGACCTCGCCTCTTCAGCGAAGATGGGGGCGATGCTGAGCCTTTGCGCCTTTGTCCCTGCGGCCCTCGTGGCCAAGGCCGGACGCGGCAAACGTTCATCCTGACAACGTCGCTCATGGAGGAAACCATGTACATAGTCATTCTCGCCGGGGGATCCGGGACCAGGTTCTGGCCCCTGTCCCGCAAGAGCACACCAAAGCAGCTCATGTCGGTTTTCGGCGGCAAGTCCATGTTGCAGCGGACCGTGGAGCGGGTCCTGCCGCTTGACCCGAAGCGGGTACTGGTGGTAACCAACGCCCTGCAGGCGGCCGAGACCAGGAACCAGTTGGCGTACATAAAGGGCGTCCCTGTCGACGTCATCGAGGAGCCGGTAGGCCGCAACACGGCGCCTGCCATCGGTCTTGCCGCCTCGATCATCGCCCGCTTCGATCCCGACGGCATCATGGCGGTATTGCCGGCCGATCACTACATCGTCGACGAGGAGACCTTCAGGGCTACCCTGGTTGCCGCACGTTCCGTCGCGGTGAGCGGCGCCCTGGTGACGCTCGGGATCACGCCGACGCGACCCGAGACCGGCTACGGCTACATCGAGGCCGCCGTCGCGGGAAATTCCGGCGCCGCTTCCGTCGAGCGCTTCGTGGAGAAGCCGAACATCGAGCGGGCGATGGAGTTTCTGGCGAGCGGGCGTTTCTACTGGAACAGCGGCATGTTCGTCTGGGGCGCCTGCGCCATACTGGACGAGATCGGGCGACACATGCCGGAGCTCTCCCTGGCGCTGGCACGGCTCAGCTTCGAGTCCCACGTCTGGGAGATCGCCGATCTCAAACCCCAGATCGCCGAGATCTACGCCGCCATCAAGGGGGAATCCATCGACTTCGGCGTCATGGAGAAGGCGAAGGACGTGCAGGTGATACCGGCGTCGTTCGGCTGGAGCGACGTCGGTTCCTGGAGCGCGCTCCCCGAGGTGATGGACGCCGACACGGCGGGACACGTGGTGATCAACGCGAGCGGAGCGGTATCGGTGGGCGCGAAGAGATGTCTCGCCTACGGCGGCGGCAAGGTGGTGGCGCTCGTCGGGGTAAGCGATCTGATCGTGGTGGACACCCCGGATGCGCTTCTTGTCTGCGCGAAGGATGCAGCCCAGGACGTGAAGAAGGTGGTAGAGGAACTGGAGCGCCAGGGGAAGGTGGAACTGCTTTAAAACGTTCAACGTTCAGCGTTCGACGTTCAAGGGAGTTCCTCCTCTAATTCCAGCATCATCATGCTTTCTGAGTGTTACGAAGCGACTAGATGCCGTACCGTTGCAGGCCGATGACAGGGAACCGTTGTCGAACGCTGAACGCTGAACGTTGAACGGGTTTACGAGGTTTTTATGTTTGGCTGGACCGGAAAGTTGCTGCACGTCGATCTCACCCGCGGCACCTGCGAGCGCAGGGAGATCCCCACTGAAATCCTGCACGCCTACCTCGGGGGACGGGGCCTGGGCGTCCGCCTCATGCGCGACTTCTTCCGCCTCGATCCCTTCGATCCGGAGATGCCGATCATCTTCGCGGTAGGTCCCCTTTGCGGCACCAACTCCCCCACCGCGGCCCGCCTCGCCTGTGTTTCCCGCTCACCACTCACCGGCACGATCTACGACTGCTCGGCCGGAGGACGCTTCGCCTGGCGCTTAAAGGCCGCGGGCCTCGACGCTGTCTTCATCACCGGCCAAAGCGACCGACCCGTCTTCCTCGCCATCGACGGCGCACGCACCGAACTCCTCCCCGCAGGGGCCCTCTGGGGGAAGGGGGTGAAGGAGACCGTGGCCTCCCTGAAGGAGCGCGGCTCGGTAACCGCCATAGGGCCTGCCGGGGAAAACGGCGTCCTCTTCGCCAACATCATGATGGGGGAGGGGAACTCCATCGGCCGCGGCGGCCTTGGCGCCGTCATGGGAGGCAAAAGACTTAAGGCGATCACGGTGCAGGGAGAGGGGACCACGCCGGTCGCAGACCGGGAGCGCTTCGAAGCCGCCCGCGGCGATGTCATGCGCCTCTTCCGCGCCTCGCCGGTCATCTTCGGGGAGCTCGGCATATCCGAGTACGGCACGCCTGCCCTGGTCGACCTGATGGCGCAGCGTCGTATGGCCCCAACCGAGAACTTCCGCGCCACCTTCTTCGCCGACTCGGGAAACTACTCCGGCCCGGCGATAAAGAGGGAGTGCGGCGCCAAAAAAGAGGGGTGCTACGGCTGCCCGATCCAGTGCAAGAAGGCGAGCGCTCAAGGTGAGGCGCTCCCCGAATACGAGACGGTGAACCACTTTGGCGCCCTGAACGGCATCTCGGATCTGCACGCCATCGTGAGGGCGAACTCGCTTTGCAACGAGCTCGGTATGGACACCATCTCTGCGGCGGCCACGCTTTCCGCTTTCGGTGAGGCACGGGGACGCTTCCCGGACCCCACGGAGGTTGCGACTCTTCTAGCCGACATCGCCTGCCGCAGGGGAGAGGGGGAGCTTCTGAGTCTGGGGTCGCGCCGCGCCGCCGAGCATCTGGGGCGCCGGGAGGTTTCCATGTCGGTGAAATCCCTGGAGCTGCCGGCCTACGACCCGCGCGGCGCCTACGGCATGGCGCTCGCCTACGCGACCTCGAACCGCGGCGGCTGCCACCTGCGCGCCTACCCCATCTCGCACGAGATCCTGAGAAAACCGGTCCCGACCGACCGCTTCTCCTTCTCGGGCAAGGCCCGCATCATCAAGATCGCCGAGGATGTGAACGCCGCGGTCGACTCCCTCGTCGCCTGCAAGTTCGCCTTCTTCGGCGCAACGCTCGAGGAGTACGGCGAGCTCCTGACAGCGGTGACCGGCGTGGAGTACGGACCGGAATTGCTCAAGACAATCGGGGAGCGCATCTACCTGACCGAGCGTTTCTACAACTGCGAAAACGGCTTTTCCCGGGCCGATGACACGCTTCCGGAGCGCTTCTTCACCGAACCGGGGAGCGGCGGCGAAGGGATCGACGTTCCACCCGTGGACCGGGAGCGCTTCTCGGAGGAGCTGCAGAAGTACTACCGGATCCGCGGCCTCGACGAGAACGGCTCTTTCGGCGGCCGCAACATCCTGGAGGAGATCCCCTAAACAGGGAGCGAAGTGAGAGATGCGAGACCAGATCGATAAATACATGGGAAAACTCCTTGCCGACCGTTCCGCCTGCCCCGACGGCATCGCCTTCGCCGCGCAGGATGACGTCCTCATCACGGCGGGCGCGCCGGGGCTTGCCGAACTGGCGGGAAACACGCTTTCGCGCCTGAACTCCCTGGCGCTCGTCGCCGCGCGCCCCTCGCTCCCCTTTGCCGATTTCCTCATCGCACGCACTGACGCTGAGGAGGAGTGCATAGTCCCCCAGGACACCGAGACGCGGACCTTCCTGCACGACATCCCCTTCCTACGTCAAAAGGACCTTTCCGGCGATCCCGCCCCCGTACTTGCCAAGCTGCTAGGCAACCGGAAAGGGGTGATCGTGGAAGGGGTGGGGATCGTCGCCGTCGGCGCCATCACCGTGGAGCAGGCCTTCATCAACTACTCCTCGGTGTTCCATTCCACCTTCGTAAAATACCTGCAGGACGTGCTGGCCGACGGGTTCAGGCTTCCGGGCGAGCGGGAGGCGTTCGAGGCGTTCCGCAGCCAGTGGCTTAGGCCTCTCTCGGCAGCAGGGCTCGATTTCGTCCCGTCGTTGCCTGGGGATAAAGAAGCGATTCTGGCCGAGATCGAGCGGGTGGGACGCTACACCGTGGAACGCGGCCTCGTCGACTCCTTCTTCGGCAACATCTCCGCCGTGGCGGGAGAGCTCATCTACATATCGCAGACCGCCGCGAGCCTCGACGAACTGAAAGGGTGCATTGACCCGGTTCCCGCCGACAACTCCTCGACCACCGGGATCACCGCTTCCAGCGAACTTTTGGCGCACCGCAAGATCTACGAACAGACCGGCTCACGGGTGATCCTGCACGGCCATCCTAAGTTCGCCGTGGTGATGAGCATGCTGTGCGACCGGAAGAAAGAGTGCAGCATCAAGGACTGCTGGAAGGACTGTCCGCACGTGCGCGACCTGGGCGGAACGCCGGTCGTTGCCGGCGAGATCGGCGCCGGGGGGCTGGCAAAGCGCGTCCCTCCGGTGATCGGAGCGAGCGGGTCCGCCATCGTCTACGGGCACGGCGTCTTCACCCTCGGGCGCGAGGGATTCGGCGAGGCCTTTGCCACCATGGTCGACGTCGAGAACTTCTGCCGGGAGGAATACTTCCGGCGGGTGGAAGAAATGCTTTAACGCAAAGACGCAAAGGCGCGGAGACGCAAAGAAAGCCTTCAAACCTGTTCTCATGCATCAGCGTGTGACGCAACAAGTCCGGAACGCTCAGCGTCCTCCGGATTACGCCTTTCAACCCTGACTTCAGGTTTTCTTCGCGTCTTTGCGGCTCCGCGTCTTTGCGTTGAGTCTTGATGCTTTTGATTTTTTGGAGGGATTTTGTCTGAAAAGAAAAACATAGCCCGCGCCGCCGGCGTTTTGGGCGCTGCCACCATGCTGTCCCGCATCATGGGGATGATCCGCGACATGGTGGTCTCCCGCCTGTTCGGCGCAGGCCTCTACACGGACGCCTTCTTCGCCGCCTTCCAGATCCCCAACATGCTGCGCCGCTTCTTCGCCGAAGGTGCGCTCACCTCGGCCTTCGTCCCCACCTTTTCCGAGTGGCATACCACGAAAGGGGAGGAGGAGACCAGGGCGCTCGCGAACGTGTGCTTCACCGCGCTCACCATCGTGATGGCGGCCGTCACCATCCTCGGCATCATCTTTTCGCCGCAGCTCGTGCACCTGATGTTCCCCGGTTTCTCCGGCAACCCCGAGAAACTCTCGGTCACCATCCTGTTGAACCGCCTCATGTTCCCGTACATCTTCTTCGTTAGCCTGGTTGCGCTCTGCATGGGGATACTGAACACGTTGCGCCACTTCTTCACCCCGGCCATCTCCACGGTGTTCCTGAATATCTCAATGATCCTCTCGGCCCTGCTGCTGCACGACCGCTTCCAGGTCCCCATCGTGGCGCTTGCCGTCGGCGTCCTCATCGGCGGTGTCCTGCAGCTTGCACTGCAGCTCCCCGTGCTTTACCGGATGGGTTTCCCGATCCGCCCGAACTTCAACCTGAACCACCCCGCGTTGAAACGGATCACGCTCCTCATGGGACCGTCGGTGTTCGGCGTCGGCGTCTACTACCTCAACATCACCGTCGGCTCCATCCTCGCCTCCCTGCTCCCGGAAGGTAGCGTCTCTTACCTTTATTACGCCCAGCGGCTCTTCGAGTTCCCCCAGGGGATCTTCACGGTGTCGGTGGCCCAGGCGGTGCTTCCCTCGATGAGCCGGCAGGCCGCGGTGGGGGATATGGACGCCCTCAAGGAGTCGCTCAATTACGGGGTGAGGCTCACCCTCTTCATCACCATCCCGGCCATGGTCGGGCTCATGTTCTGTGCCACCCCCATCTTCTCGCTCCTCTTCATGGGCGGGGCCTTCGACTACGCTAAGGCGCAAAAGTGCGGCGTCGCCCTTTTGTACTACTCGATCGGCCTCACCTTCGTTGCGCTCGTGCGCGTGCTGGTCCCGGCCTTCTACGCGCTGAAGGACACGAAGACCCCGGTTACCACCGCCTTCATCGCCTTCCTGCTGAACTTACTCTTCAGCCTGCTCCTGATGGGGCCCATGCTGCACGGGGGGCTGGCGCTCGCCTCTTCCCTCTCGGCGCTCGGCAACATGCTGCTGCTCCTGTGGTTCTTGAGGAAAAAGATCGGTCGCTTCGGTGGGGGGGCGATCACCGTGTCCGCCCTGAAAGGGATCGCCGCTTCGGTGCCGATGGCCGTTGCCGTGTACTGGATCATGGGCCTCATCGACTGGTCCATGGCCGGCAGGCGCCTTTTGAAGGGGGGCGTACTCGGGGGAGGGGTGCTGGTGGGGATCGTCGTCTTCCTTGCCGCCTCGCACCTTTTGCGTTGCGACGAGGCGCGGGACGTGGTCGCCCTGGTGAGGAAAAAGCTGCTAAGAAGATAGACCGGGCATGACTAGAACCGGACGCGCAAGAACGTGCAGATTCCGCTGGAAAGAAAGGGGGACGAAATGGTATCGTCTCCCTTGTTCTTTGTGGCATGTCACGGATCTTGCGCGTTTTTTTATGGAGTCGACCTATGAAACAGGAAGCAGCAGCCACCGCCTGGAGCATTTACGAGAGCGCCGCCGGTTTCGGCCTTGTCGCGGCAAGTAGTAAGGGGCTTTTGGCCCATCATCTTCCCTATGGTCTGAAGACGCACGCCGATGCGCTCGAGGCCGCCGGCATGTCCCATCCGCTGGCGAAAGAGGGGAGCGATTTGACCCGGGCCGCGGCCGCGCTCCTAGAGCGTTACTTCCGCGGCGAGCAGGTCGGTTTCGACCTCCCCCTGGACCTGACCGGCTTCACCCCCTTTCAGCGGGAGGTCTACCGGATGGTCGCCGCGATACCTTACGGAACGGTGCAAAGTTACGGAGAGGTGGCGGGCGCCTGCGGAACACCGAGGGGGGCGCGGGCCATCGGCGGCGCCATGGCGAAGAACCGGCTGCCGATCATCATCCCCTGCCATCGCGTGGTGGGGGCGAGCGGAGTCATGACCGGATTCACCGCCCCGGGAGGGATCGATTCCAAGCGGGAGCTTCTCATGATGGAAGGGGTAAATGTCGTGGTCGGAGGGGGCGTGATTCGGTAGAATTCCTACACTTATGCACAGGATTTCCACCATGGCTTTAAGCCTAATTAGGTTGGACTAATTTTGTTGGGGGTGATAATCCTCAAATGTATACAAAAATTTGTAAGTAGCTGTTTTTTCGTTCGAATATCAGCGTGGCCAATATTTATGCAGAACGCGGAAAGTGCTTAAAAGGCGTAGGTTTCTAAAATTGTCAACACCGTTATCCACACCTTTTCCACAAAATGTGTGGATAATTCTCTGGTCCTCCAAAAACATTAACTAGATTCAACGTTTCTCCATTTTCTTGGCCTCTTCCCAGAGCCGGTCCATCTCCTCGAGGCTTGTGTCCTGCAGCCGTTCCCCCCTGCCGTGCAGGGTGTCCTCGATGTGGCTGAAGCGACGGGTGAAACGCTGGATGGTCTTCCTCAGGGCCTCCTCCGGGTCGATCGCCATGAACCTCCCGAGGTTCACGATGGCAAAGAGGAGGTCGCCCAGCTCCGATTCCATCTCCTGCTGGTCCCCGGCCGCCATCGCCTCCTGGAATTCCTGCAGTTCCTCCATTACCTTGGCGAAGACCTGGTCCGTGTGCTCCCAGTCGAAGCCGACCCGCGCCGCCTTTTCCGTGATCTTATGCGCCTTCATGAGCGCAGGGAGGTGCGGCGGGATGCCGGAGAGGGCCGATTTCCGCTCGTCTCCCTTTTCTCCCTTCTTGATCTTCTCCCAGTTCTCCACCTGCGCCGCACTGCTTTCGATCACCTGGTCACCGAAGACGTGGGGGTGGCGACGCACGAGCTTCTCGTTGATGGCGTCGAGCACCTCGTCCATGGTGAAGGCGCCGCGCTCCTCGGCGACCGCCGCGTGAAAGACCGGCTGCAGGATCAGGTCCCCCAACTCCTC
Organism: Geomonas edaphica; assembly: GCF_004917075.1. Taxonomy (GTDB): domain Bacteria; phylum Desulfobacterota; class Desulfuromonadia; order Geobacterales; family Geobacteraceae; genus Geomonas; species Geomonas edaphica. Next base: position 287,963 of record NZ_SSYB01000003.1, on the reverse strand, counting down.
CTTCAAAAGCGCGTCGTCCTTGGCGTCGATCGCTTCGATCACCTCATAGGACTCCTCCAGGAGGTAGCGCTTGAGGGAATCGTGGGTCTGTTCGGCGTCCCAGGGGCATCCCCCCGGTGCGCGCAGCTGGCGCATGATCGTCATGAGTCGGTCGAAGCGGTCTTGAATGGTTTCGGTGGACATGGATGGTTCTCCGGAAGGAATTATTCCCTCCCCCGGCGGGGGAGGGCAGGGGAGGGGGAGTCTGGAACTACTTGAGCCCGCTTAGGTAGTCGACCAGGGAGTCGATTTGTTTCTTCGAAAAGGTGTCGTAGGGGGGCATGGCGGTGCCGGGATAGACCTTCGACGGCTCCCGGATCACGCGTTCGAGGAAGCGACGGTCGCGCGCGCTCCCCACGTGGGTGAGCGCGGGGCCGACCGCTCCCCCCTTGTCTCCAACCACGTGGCAATCCCGGCAGCGCTCGTTGAAGAGTGCCTCCCCGTAAAGTTCCAGCTGCGCCGGGGACTTCTTCTGCTGCGGAGCCTGCGTCTCCTCGTGCCTGGAACAACCGGCGGCAAGCGCGGTCGCCATAACCGCTACGAGTAGGCACCTATTCATGGCGGCCTCCTATTTACCCTTCATGTAGGCGGCGAGGAACTGCTCCTTGTACTCGACGAAGCGGTCTTCCTCGATCGCGGTCCGGATCTCGGACATCATGTTCAGGTAGAAGTGCACGTTGTGGATGCTTGCAAGGATCGCCGAGAGCACCTCGTTCGAGGTGAACAGGTGGTGCAGGTAGGCCCTCGTGAAGTTGCGGCAGGTGTAGCAGGTGCAGTTCGGCTCGACCGGGTAGAAGTCGCGCCGGTAGTTCTTATTCGTTAGCCTGATGCGGCCGCGGTTGGTGAAGAGGGTCGCGCTCCTCGCGTAGCGGGTCGGGATGACGCAGTCGAACATGTCCACGCCGCGCTCGACACTCTCGAGGATGTCCTCGGGAAGGCCGACGCCCATGAGGTAGCGCGGCTTGTCCTCGGGAAGATGCGGCGCCGTGTAGCCGACCACCTGCTTCAAAAGTTCCAGCCCTTCACCGACGGATACCCCGCCTATGGCGTAGCCGGGGAAATCCATCTTCACGAGCGCCTTGGCGCAGCGCTTTCTGAGATCCTCGAACACGCTCCCCTGCACGATGCCGAAGAGGTACTGGTTCTCGCGTTTGTGCGCCTCGCGGCACTGCTTCGCCCAGCGTATCGTCTTCTCGGTCGAGCGCTCCGCGTACGCCTTGTCGCAGGGGTAGGGGATGCACTCGTCGAAGTTCATGATGATGTCGGCGCCGAGCGCCTCCTGGATGGCGACCGCCTTGGCCGGGTCGAGGAAGATCTCCTCGCCGGTGTCCTCGTGGCGGAAGAAAACCCCCTCCTCGGTGATCCGTTTCTTCGGCAGGGAGAAGACCTGGAACCCGCCGGAGTCGGTGAGGATCGGGCCGTCCCAGCACATGAACTTGTGCAGCCCCCCCGCCTTTTCCACCAGGGCCTCGCCCGGGTGCAGGTGCAGGTGATAGGTGTTGGATAGGATGATCTGCGCGCCGGTCTCTTTGACCTGGGCAGGCGTCATCGCTTTCATGGCGGCGTGGGTTGCCACCGGCATGAATATAGGAGTCTGGATCTCGCCGTGTGCGGTTTTTACTACGCCCCGGCGCGCGGCGGACCTTTTGTCTTTCTTCAGTAGTTTGTAAATCATGAACCTTCCATTGCTTATCGTGTTTTACTGCGGACTGTTATCCTAATTAGCAGAGAGGGGTGTAAAAAGCAACAGCAACGCCGCGTAAGCGGAATTTCAAAACATGGTTAGTGTGATTTAGAGGGGGCTAACTTGCTTGAACCATTAATTGTATGCTGTATACAAAAAACTGTTGCATTTTCGTATAACGGCATTTAATATGCGCGTCTATCAACCCGCCGATTTTTGTGCTATAGATACCATCCGAAGATGCTCATGTGAATTTAATAAAAGGAGAAAAGCTATGCAGACACTGATCCCGTGGCGAGGTCCTCCATCCCCTGAAGCGGAAGCCGCGAGTCCGCCCCGTCATCGGGTCTTCGGGACTTGTACTCCTCCGGTGTACGCAAGCATTTCCACCATCTGATTCAATAGATAAAAAGGCAAAGGGACAAAAAAACATGCGAATCTTAACTAGCTCTGTGGGAAGAAAGATCCTGATGTCCATCACGGGTCAGCTCCTGATCCTCTTCATCCTGATCCATCTGATCGGCAACTCCACCATCTTCTTCGGCCCCAACGGCATCAACGCCTATGCTGAGCACCTGCATAGCCTGCCGCCGCTCGTCTGGGCCTTCCGCCTCTTCATGGGCGCAGCCATCGCCGTTCATATCTGCTACGGCGTCATGCTGACCCTGGAGAACAAGGCTGCCAACCCCGGCGCCTACGCGGTGAAGAAAAACCTCAAGGCGAGCTTCGCCTCCGAGAACATGATCTGGACCGGTCTGCTCGTTCTGGCCTTCATCGTGTACCACCTGCTTCAGTTCACCGTGCATGGCACCCCCGACGTCGTTATCGGCCTCGACTCTGCGAACCGTCCGGACGTCTTCAGGATGGTGGTCACCAGCTTCGGCAACGGCCTCATCGCACTGGCCTACGCCTTCGCCATGATCATGCTGTTCCTCCACCTTTCCCACGGCATCCCGAGCTTCCTGCAGACCATGGGTTGGAACAACGAGAAGACCATCCCGGCCTTCGGTACCGGCGGCAAGGTTATCTCCGCCGTTCTCATGCTCGCATACATCTCGATTCCTGCCGTCATCCTGGCTGGCTTATTGAAACTTTAGGGGGTTCAAGTGATACTCGACGGAAAATGTCCGAAAGGACCGATTCAGACCTCGTGGGACAGGCACCGCTTCGACCTGAAGCTGGTTAACCCCGCAAACAAGCGTAAGTACAAAGTTCTCGTTGTAGGCACCGGCCTGGCCGGTGGCGCAGCCGCAGCTACCCTGGGTGAGCTCGGCTACAACGTCGAAGCCTTCTGCTACCAGGATAGCGCGCGCCGCGCCCACTCCATCGCAGCACAGGGCGGCATCAACGCCGCGAAAAACTACCCGAACGACGGCGACAGCATCTACCGCCTGTTCTATGACACCATCAAGGGTGGCGACTTCCGTGCCCGTGAGGCTGACGTCTGGCGTCTGGCCCAGGTGTCCAACAACATCATCGACCAGTGCGTCGCACAGGGCGTCCCGTTCGCCCGCGACTACGCAGGTTACCTGGATAACCGCTCCTTCGGCGGCGCCCAGGTCTCCCGTACCTTTTACGCCCGTGGCCAAACAGGTCAGCAGCTCCTTCTGGGCGCCTACTCGGCTCTTTCCCGTCAGGTGAAGGCCGGCACCGTGAAGCTCTTCGCCCGTACCGAGATGCTCGACCTGGTCGTGGTTGACGGCGAGGCTAAAGGCATCACGATCCGCGACCTCATCACCGGCGAGATCCGTACCCACGTGGGTGACGCCGTGGTGCTCTGCACCGGCGGCTACGTCAACGTGTTCTACCTCTCCACCAACGCGATGGGCTGCTCGGTCACCGCGAACTGGCGTGCCCACAAAAAGGGCGCCTTCTTCGCCAACCCCTGCTACACCCAGATCCACCCGACCTGCATCCCGCAGCACGGTGAGCACCAGTCCAAACTGACCCTCATGTCCGAGTCGCTCAGAAACGACGGGCGCTGCTGGGCTCCGAAGAAAAAAGGTGACAACCGTCACCCCAACGACATCCCGGAAGACGAGCGCGACTACTACCTGGAGAGGAAATACCCCTCCTTCGGTAACCTCGCCCCCCGCGACATCGCCTCGCGTGCGGCCAAGGAGCAGTGCGACGACGGGCGCGGCGTCGGCCCCGGCGGCCGCGGCGTGAACCTCGACTTCTCCGATGCGATCAAGCGCGTGGGCGAGCACACCATCCGCGAGCGCTACGGCAACCTCTTCGAGATGTACGAGAAGATCACCGACGAGAACGCGTACAAGCAGCCGATGCGTATGTACCCGGCTCCGCACTACTCCATGGGCGGCCTCTGGGTCGACTACAACTGCGAGAGCAACGTACCGGGCCTCTTCGTCCTCGGCGAGGCTAACTTCTCGGTCCACGGCGCGAACCGCCTGGGCGCTTCCGCGCTCATGCAGGGCCTCGCCGACGGCTACTTCGTCATCCCCTACACCATCGCGAACTATCTGGCGAAGACCAAGCCGGGTGCCGTGAAGGAAGACCACCCCGAGTGCAAGAAGTCGGTTGAGGACGTTAAGTCCTACAACAACCGCCTGCTCAACATCAACGGCAAGAAGACCGTCTCCGAGTTCCACCGCGAGCTGGGCAAGATCATGTGGGAGAACGTCGGCATGGCGAGGAGCGAAGAGACCCTCAAGGACGCCATCAAGCGGATCCCGGCCCTGCGCGAAGAGTTCTGGAAGAACGTCAAGGTCACCGGCAAGGGCGAAGAACTGAACCAGCAGCTGGAGAACGCCGGCCGCGTTGCTGACTTCCTCGAGTTCGGCGAGCTGATGGCGAAGGACGCACTGCACAGGAACGAGTCCTGCGGCGGTCACTTCCGCGTCGAGCACCAGATGCCCGACGGCGAGGCGAAGCGTGACGACGAGAACTACTGCTACGTTGGAGCCTGGGAGTTCAAAGGTGTCGACAAAGAGCCCGAACTGCACAAGGAGCCGTTGACGTTCGAGAACGTTCATCTGGCGGTAAGGAGTTATAAATAATGAACCTCACACTACACGTATGGCGCCAAAGTGGTCCCAATCAGCCGGGCAAGCTCGAGCAGTACGATGCCAAAAACGTAAGTCCGGATCAGTCCTTTCTGGAGATGCTTGACGAAGTGAACGAGCAGCTGATCAAGGAAGGGAAGGACCCGATCGTGTTCGACCACGACTGCCGCGAAGGTATCTGCGGTATGTGCTCCCAGGTCATCAACGGCGTGCCGCATGGCGGTCAGGAGCGTACCACCGTCTGCCAGCTGCACATGAGGAACTTCAGCGACGGCGACACCATCTACATCGAGCCGTGGCGCGCTCTCGCCTTCCCGGTCATCAGGGACCTGATCGTCGACAGAAGCGGCCTCGAGAAGATCATGCAGGCCGGTGGTTACACCTCCTGCCACACCGGCGGTGTTGCCGACGGTAACGCCATCCTCGTCCCGAAAGTGGATGCGGATTACGCCATGGACGCCGCCGAGTGCATCGGCTGCGGCGCTTGCGTCGCCGCCTGCCCGAACGGCTCGGCGATGCTCTACACCTCTGCTAAGGTGGCGCAGCTTGCCGCACTGCCGCAGGGCAAGGCTGAGGCTGCACAGCGCGTCTGTGCCATGACCGACGCTATGCAGGAAGCAGGTTTTGGCAACTGCTCGAACCACTACGAGTGCCAGGCCGCGTGCCCGAAAGGTATCAACGTCAAGTTCATCGCAAGGCTGAACCGCGAGTACCAGAAGGCGCTGTTCAAGTAACAAGCAGCTTATGCATCAAACAAGGGGCGGAAGGGAAACCTTCCGCCCTTTTTATGTTCGTGATCAGGGTGTGCTTGCACCCCGCCTCTCTGGGTGCCATTCATCCACAACCTATATCTTTCGACCCAGACAACTGGACTACTGTAGGGATCTCGGCAGCGCTCTTATTGTGCTTGCTTCCTGTGCCGCTTTGTCTTAATTATCCCTGGTAAGCAAAGACCAGGAGCCACAATGGACCAGCATCTGACCTACATTTTCGCCGCTAACATCTTCCTCACCTTCGTCGACGCCACGGTCGGCTACTATGCCGCTCCGGCGGTCGCTCTGCTTGTCCGAACCGACGAGGAGGAGGTCGAACGTACCGTCCTCAGTGTCCGGCGGCTTCTGTCCTGGGTCGTCACCCTGTACATGTTCTTCAACTGTCTCGCCTATTTCGACAACAGGGAATGGCTTTTGTATTTCACCTCTGCAGTACTTGCCGTGGATATCACGGCCCAACTGCTACTTTTTCGCAAGGTGATCGGGCGCAGAGGGCGCTGAACCTGGAGGAGCCATAAGAGCTTAAGTCACCGTCGCGGAGCCTTTCTCTACGATGGTTGTCGTTGCTTAAATTAACTCTTTATCAATTTGAATTAATGTGTTAGCTTTACAGTTCGTTTGCGACATCAGCGGACGCCCGAGGCTAATATGAGCTGTAGAGCATCTTCCATCGCAAGATTGAAGGCCTGCATATGGCGAGATGGGGCAGCCAGTATGGAGCTTGTTCTCTTCGGAGTACTATGCCTGATGGCCGCCGTCGTCTCCTTTTTTGTCATAATGCCGGCGAACTACCTGCAGGCTCTTCCCCCCTCCATCAATGTGCTGCTTGCCCTTTTCTCCGTTTTCGCGCTGGTTCTCTTCCGGGAATCCTGCCGGGGGCGGTGCCACCCGAAGCTACTCTTTTATCTGCTACTCGCCTTGCTCAACCTCGTTTGGTTTCCCAACGGCGCGTCGCACGGGAGTATAGCTTTTTATTTTTTCTGCATTGTGATGTACCTCCCCATCTTCTTCCGCGGACGGGAACGGTGGGTACTAGTCGCAATTGCCATCGCAGACATCATTGCACTGCTCGTGCTGGAGCTATGTTTTCCGCAATGGGTGGTTCCCTTTCGCTCGGAGACTGAGCGGATCGCGGACCACGTGGTTGGGCTGATGGTGACGGCCGGTGCCTGCACAACCATGCTTTGGGCCTTGCTCAGAAGGTACGATCTGGAACAAGAGCGTCTCGTGTCGGTGAACGATAAACTGCAGCGAACCCTGCTTGAGAGTGCGCTGGTGGAGAGTGCGCTGCAGCAAAACCGTGAAGTACTGAATGCCGTCATCGAGGGGACCACGGATGCTGTTTTCGTGAAGGATGTGAACGGCCGCTACCTGCTCTTCAATAAGGCTTCGTCGCAGATGACAGGAAAGTCGCTGACTGAGATACAGGGCAAAGACGACACGGAACTGTTCCCACCCGAAGAGGCACAGCGGGTCATGGAGGAGGATCAAAGGGTCCTGGGCTCCAACGTGATCCGCGTTGTTGAACACATGCTGTCGCTGCCAAACGGCGAGCGCGTTCTGGTCGAGGCGACCAAAGGGCCGTTGCACGACAAGGACGGAAACGTGGTTGGGGTTTTCGGGATCAGCCGGGACATCACGCAGACCCGAAGAATGGCCGAGGAGCTAAGCCTTTTGAACGAGGAATTGGAGCGGCGCGTCATCGAGCGCACTGCCCGGCTCGAGGCCGCCATGAAGGAGCAGGAAACCTTCAGCTATTCCGTGTCGCACGACCTGCGCGGGCCGCTGCGCCACATCAACAGCTACACCTCCATCGTGCTTGAGGAGTACGGCTCCCACCTTCCGTCCGATGGGAAGCAGTACCTGGAGCGGGTATGCGCCTCGACGCGCAGGATGGGAACCCTGATAGACGACCTGCTAGAGCTCTCCCGCATCGGGCGCTCGGAACTTATCAAGGTGCCGGTTAACTTAAGCGAGGTGGCCCGTTCAATAGGGAGCAAGCTTCAGGATGCCGAGCCGCGCCGCCGGGTGGAGATGCTGATCGAGCCGGACCTCGAGGTGCACGGAGACCGGGGGCTTTTGGAGCAGATGCTGGAAAATCTCGTGGCCAATGCCTGGAAATACTCAAGCGTGCGGGAGCTGACCCGGATCGAGGTGGGGCGCAGCGGGGGGGCTTTGAAAGATACCTTCTTCGTGCGTGACAACGGCGTTGGGTTCGACATGGCCTACCAGAACAAGCTTTTCGGCGCCTTCCAGCGGCTGCATGGTTCCGAGTTTGAAGGGACGGGAATCGGGCTCGCCACGGTGAAGCGGATCGTCGAGCGGCACGGCGGCAGTGTGTGGGCCCACGGGGTGGTCGACGAGGGCGCAACCGTCTATTTCTGCCTCCCCTGATCATGCCGCGGGAGGGCTCATGCTCAGATTGCTCAAACTCCTGCTGGTCTGTCTGGTGGCGCTTTTGCTGAGCGCCATGGCCTGGCAGCGGCAGCTTCTCTACTTCCCCACCCATCATGACCGGGATAACGGTCTCATCCCGTGGCGCGACAAGGGCGAACTCATCGGGGTCTATCGCCCGGCCGCGACCCCTGCGAACGTCTGGCTCATGACCCACGGCAACGGTGGCCAGGCAAGCGACCGAGCTTACGCCATTTCCTCCTTTTCCCGCACGGATGCGGTCTACATCCTTGAGTACCCGGGATACGGCCTGCGACAGGGAACCCCCTCCAAAGAGAGCATCAACGAGGCGGCTAAAGAGGCCTACCTGCTTTTGCGGCAGCAGTATCCCGATAGACCGGTCTGCGTGGTCGGAGAATCCCTCGGCAGCGGGCCGGCGTCCTTTCTCGCCACGGTGACGCCGCCACCGGACAAAATCGTCCTCGTCGCGCCTTTTGACAAGCTGCACAGGGTGGGACAGTACCACTACCGGTTTCTCCCGGTGCGTCTGCTTCTGGCGGACGACTGGGACAACGTGAAATCACTCGCGAGATATACGGGAAAGTTGGAGATCTTCGGCGCGAAGAACGACGAGGTCATCCCGGCGCGGTTCGCAAAGACCCTGGCGGAGAGCAGGCCGGGGACGGTGTTTCACGAGATCCCCGGGGGACATAACGACTGGGCGGCACCGGGGCGGGTCAGCATCAGGAATCCCTGACGGCAGGACGGGGGTAGGTTCATCTCGGGAGGGGCGTTTGTGAAAAGAAAGGGCGCAGCCGATGCCGGCCGCGCCCTCGTCGCGTTATGCGATCCTGGAGAACTTTTCCTTCGGAACAAGACAGATGGCGCACTTGTCAGGTGCCTCGTCGTACACCGTGTTGCCGCAGACTTCGCAGACATAGATCGGGCGGTCCGCCAGATCGACGCCATTTTGCACGGCGGCCAGCGCCTGCTGGTACAAGTCGTGGTGTATCTCCTCGACGGCGAGGGCGAACTTGAAGGAGTTCTCCGCCGCGCGATCTCCTTCATTTTTCGCCTGCTCGAGAAAGGGCGGGTACATCTGCTGGAACTCGAAGCCTTCGCCTTCGATGGCTTCTTTGAGGTTTTCCACGGTCCCCTTGATCCCCCCCATAGCGCGCAGGTGCGCGTGGGCATGTACCGTCTCGGCATGTGCCGCGGCACGGAACAGTTTTGCTACCTGCTGCAGCCCCTCCGCCTCGGCTTTCGCAGCAAAGGCAAGGTATTTGCGGTTTGCCTGACTCTCCCCGGCAAACGCTTCGGCAAGATTCTCCTTAGTCGACATCACTTCCTCCCTGTTATAAAAATGTGCTGTTTGAATATAGACAGAGATCTTCCACAGTCAAGGACGGGAAACATTATATTTATCTGATATGTATACGGTTTTTGGGTAGGGTATGGGGCTGGCGGAGGCTCTTGACATTGGTCGCATCCAATGTAATCTGCGAAAGGCAGTATTAGCGGGCGCTTTGACGGCGGTATGAGAGAGGCTCCGTATGGCGAACGAGATCACCAACCTTCAGGATATGCTGGACCGCATCAACCAATCGGCCGACGACGAGGGGCGTGTCTCCTTGGGGCAGATCGTTGAATCGGTGGGGGATCGATCCTTCGGACCTTTGCTGCTCATGGTGGGGGTGATCGCCGCCTCCCCGATCAGCGGCATGCCGGGCGTACCTACCACGATGGGGATCTTCATCTTGCTGATTGCGGGGCAGCTCTTCTTTCGCAGGGAACACTTCTGGCTGCCGAAATGGGTCCTGCGGCGCTCGCTGGCGAAAGAGAAGGTGCACACGGCGGTGCGGTGGTTGCGTCCTTCAGCCCGCTTCATCGACCGCTGGTTGAGACCGCGCATGTCCGCCCTGATCCAGGGGGGGAGCACATACTTCATCTCGTTTGTCTGTGCAGTCATAGCGATCGTCATGCCGATGATGGAGTTGGTCCCTTTCTCCGCACACGGCGCCGGGGTCGCCCTCACCGCTTTCGGCCTGGCGCTTATTTCCCGCGATGGTCTGTTGGCCCTCATCGCCTTCGCCGTGACCGCCGTGAGTTTCGGCGTGGTTATCTACCAGTTCAACTGACGCCGCCCGGAAGGTACTCCTTGCGCACGGGTGAGAACACCTCGATCGCCACCGAGTCCTCGATGATCTCGGCGCGATGCTCGGCCGCTCCCGCGATGCACCAGCTGTCCCCCGGCTGCACCTCGTGCGGGACACCGGCTATGGTCAGCCTGATCTGTCCGCTCACTAAGTATCCCGTCTGCTCGTGCGGATGGCTGTGCATCGGAAGCAGGGCTCCCTTTGTAAGCAGGAACTCGACCATCAGCGTCTTTTCGCCGTGCACCAGGGTCTTCTGCATGATCCCCGGCAGGACTTCTCGATACCCTTCGCCGCACTTCTTTTCGAACATCCCTCTCTCCTTTTTCAGATAAGCACCTCCTCCAGTGAACCGGCCGCGCCGGCGGGGGAGGGGAGCTACGCCCCTTGCAGCGCTCCGGTCTGTCGCAGCGCCTCGTAAAGCACGATCCCCGCCGAGGTGGAGAGGTTCAGGCTGCGCACCTTGCCGATGATCGGGATCCTGACCGCGGTATCCGGGTTTGCGGCGATGAGTTCTTCGGGAAGCCCCTTAGTCTCCTTGCCAAAGACGATGAAATCGCCGGGAAGAAAGGAGAACTCGACGTAGCTCTTGTCCGCTTTCTTGCTGGTATAGATGAAGCGTCCCTCGGGGAAGGAGGCCATCAGGGCTTCCAGGTTGTCCCAGTAACGGATGTCGACCTCGCTCCAGTAGTCGAGCCCGGCCCGCTTCAGGTAACGGTCGTCGGTGGAGAAGCCGAGCTTACCCACCAGGTGCAGGATGGTTCCGGTCGCCCCGCAAAGCCTCGCTATGTTGCCCGTGTTGGGCGGGATCTCTGGTTCGACCAGCACTATGTGAAATGGATTCTGCAACGCCATCGGTCACCTCTTCAGGATTAATCGGCAGGGTGGAAAACAGGGCTCTCTCAGAGGAAAAATCGTCCTCTCAGGGGGCGTTTTTTACCCTGGAAAATGAGCTCGAGAAACAGTGTTTATATGTAGCCCAAAGCCGAAAATAAGGCAAAGAGAAACGGCTAAAAGTGAGTAACGGCGGTAGGTTGCCTAGGGGGGGTGCTCTGTAAGCTTGCAATTTATCGACAGATAGTCTATTATGCCCCCCTCATACACCGACTGGAGGCAACCTTGGACACGCCTGACCACACTGGACACTTCGGCCGTTTCGGCGGCAGATACGTCTCCGAAACGCTCATGCCGGCCTTGCTCGAACTCGAGAAGGCGTACCACCATTTTCGCAATGAAAAGGGGTTTCAGGAGGAGTTTGCCTATTACCTCCGTCAGTACGTTGGGCGCCCGAATCCGCTCTACCTGGCCGAGAAACTCACCGCGAAAATGGGCGGGGCGAAGATATATCTGAAGCGCGAAGACCTGAACCACACCGGCGCGCACAAGGTGAACAACACCATCGGACAGGCGCTGCTCGCGAAGCGCATGGGCAAGAAAAAGGTGATCGCCGAGACCGGCGCCGGGCAGCACGGTGTGGCGACGGCAACCGTAGCGGCCCTCTTCGGCATGGAGTGCGAGGTCTTCATGGGTGAAGAAGACATCCGCCGCCAGTCGCTGAACGTGTTCCGCATGAAGCTTCTCGGTGCCAAGGTGACCCCGGTAAGTTCCGGCACCGCAACGCTCAAGGACGCCATGAACGAGGCGATGCGCCAGTGGGTGACCTACGTGGAAGATACCTTCTACATCATCGGCACCGTCGCGGGACCCCATCCCTATCCGGTCATGGTGCGCGACTTCCAGTCCATCATCGGCCGCGAGGCGCGCGAGCAGCACTTAGAGGCCGAAGGTCGGCTCCCCGATTACCTAGTGGCCGCCGTGGGCGGCGGGAGTAACGCCATCGGTCTCTTCCACCCCTTCGTCAATGATGCAAGCGTGCAGATGATCGGCGTCGAGGCCGCGGGGTACGGCATCGAAAGCGGCAAGCATGCCGCTCCGCTTTCCGCCGGCAGCGTCGGGGTGCTGCACGGCAACAAGACCTACCTTTTGCAGGACGAGTACGGGCAGATCGCCCACGCCCACTCCATTTCCGCAGGCCTCGACTACCCGGGGGTCGGCCCCGAACACTCCTACCTCAAGGAGCTCGGCCGGGCAAGCTATGTCTCGGTCACCGATGATGAGGCCCTGGAGGCGTTCCAGGTACTAACACGCGAGGAGGGGATCATCCCCGCCCTGGAGTCTTCCCACGCCGTGGCTCACGCACTGCGTCTGGCTCCGACACTTTCCACCAACGAGAGCATCGTCGTCTGTCTGTCGGGCAGGGGCGATAAGGACATCCATACCGTGGCTGATGTTATGGGGGTGCAGCTTTAACATACGAAATTTTGAGGCTTTAGTGGGGGAGGGCCGCACTGGCGGGCCTCCCTTCTTATTTTCGATGATTGCAAAAAATTAATGTGAGGGTTGCAAGAGAGTCGGAATAGATTACACTAGTACACCTCTGGTTGGCGACGAGCCAATGCGATTCTAGAGAAAGGAGATGATTGGCGCGGGCTTCACTACCGACATTAAGTATCACTACCTAAAGCCGGCAAAAGCCATATCACAAAATTGATCATGAAAAGAAAAATTGTAGTGCTGGTCGCGTTGCTTCTGATGACGGCATCGTGCGACCAGTCCCACCTGCAGCAGGCGCAGGTACCGGTGACTCCGTCGGTGTCGGAGTCGGACCGGGCGCTGTTGACCTGGGCGGAAGGGAGTGAGAAGCAGGGGGACAAAACAGCCCCTGCAGCCCCGTCCGTGCAGATGGACCTTCCGAAACAGACTGAACTCGACGGGAGGAAGAAGCTGGTTTCCGCAATATACGCCACCTTTGCCCGCAGGACGACCTCTGCAAGGGCCAAGTGGCTCGCGGAAATCTGCTATGAGAAGACGGAGGGAACCATTTTCACGCCGCTGGATTTGGCCGAGATAGCTCTGGCGGAAACCGGCGGGCACAAGCTCTCATCGAGAGCGGTATCATCCAAGGGTGCCCTTGGGGTGTGGCAGTTGATGCCGGAACGGGCCGAGAGCCACGGCTTCACACCGCAGGACATGTGGGACGACGAGAAGTGCGCTGAGGCGGCCGTTAAGGAACTTTACGAGAAGCTCGACATGGCCGGTGGGAACAAGGCCCGTGCTAAAAGGCTCTATTGTGGAACAGGGCCGGCTGCCAGAGCCTATGACAAAATCCGTAAGCGCTTCCGCACGGAGATACTGCGGGAGATGCAAAGGGGCATGCTGATGCAGGTTGCCAGCAACCGATAGTCCTTTTGCTGTTTGAGTAGACGTTGTGCTATAGTGGGCGGGTTCCTTTCGGGGCTCGCCCGCTTTGTTTTTCACCAATCCCCTTTCCAGGAGTCCGTTTTGAGAAGACTTGCTTTGCTGCTGTTGCTGTTAGCCGTTCTTTCTGGGTGCAATACGCTGGTCAAGACGCCGGTTGTCGTAATGAAGGACCTGAGTGTGGTCTCGGTGGATCCCGCCGGGGCAGGCATGGAGGTCTACCTGAGACTCAAAAACCCGAACAACTTCGACCTGAAGCTCTACGGGTACAGTTATGACCTGAAGGTGATGGCGCTGCCGCTCGTGAAGGGGGGGGCACGCGAGGAGATCAACTTTCCGGCCAATGAGGAAACGGACGTCCGCATCCCCATTCGCGTGGCCTACGCCGACCTCCTGGAGATCCTGAAGCGTAAGCCCGATCCGGACAAGATACCCTACCAACTGGCCGCCGGCCTCGACCTCGAAACCCCGCTCGGGCAGATGTCCGTCCCGGTGAAGCACACCGGCACCTACGCCATTCCGAAGCAGTACCGCCCGGCAGCCATCTTCGGCAAAATCGCCGACTTCTTCAAATTCTAATACCTGATGAATTGCCCCCCACGAAAACGGTTAGGCACACCTCCCTCCGGAGGGAGGAGGTCGGGAGGGGGAGGCCTGCGAGCCCCCTCCCTGTCCCTCCCCCTCCGGGGGCGGGTACGTTGGGTGTTCTAGCTGAAAGACGGAGTTTACATGAACGTTGTTGATATCACCGGGCTCTCCAAGAGCTTCGGTTCGCGGGTCCTTCTGGATGACGTGACCTTCGCCATCGGGGAGGACGAGCGGGTTGGGCTGATCGGCGCGAACGGCGCCGGCAAATCGACCCTCCTTACCATCCTCGCCGGGCTGGAGGACCGTGACGGCGGCTCCATCGCCATGAAGCGCGGCGCCTCGGTAGGCTATCTTAGCCAGGAACCGGTTCTTGACGACGAGGCCACCGTCGCCTCGGAGATAGAGAGCGGCCTCGCCGCGATCCGTGCCGCCATGGTGAGCTTCAACGAGCTCTCCGAGAAGATGGCGGCGAACCCGCCTGACATGGATCGCCTCCTGGCACGCCAGGGTGAACTCTCGGTCTGGATCGAGCACCATGGCGGCTGGAACACCGACCACCGTGTACTCGAGATGATGACCCATCTGCAGCTCCCCGACCCGCACCAGGTCATCGGCACCCTTTCCGGCGGCACCAAGCGCCGCGTTGCCCTGGCGAAGCTTCTGCTGCAGGCCCCGGAACTTTTGCTCCTCGACGAGCCTACCAACCACCTGGACGCCGACACGACCCAGTGGCTCCAGGATCATCTGAAGGCCTACCCCGGCGCCGTGATGCTGATCACCCACGACCGCTACTTCCTGGACGAGGTGGTGACGCGCATGCTCGAGCTCGAGCGTGGCGGCATGATCTCCTATCCCGGCGGCTACTCGAACTACCTGATCCAGAGGGAAGAGCGGCTCATGAACGAGGCGACACGCCGCTCGCGTCTTTTGAACCTGCTGCGCACCGAGACCGACTGGATCCGGCGCGGCCCCCCGGCGCGCTCCACGAAACAAAAAGCCCGTATCGACCGCTACCACGCCCTCGAGGAGAGCCTCTCCGGACCGGCGCGCCGCGATCTGAAGATCGGCTTCAACACCGAGGAGGGACTCGGCGGCACCATCCTCGAACTGGACGGGGTGAGCAAGTCATTCGGCGCGAGAGACCTCGTGAAACGGCTTTCCTTCGGCATGAAGCGTGGCGACCGGGTCGGGGTGATCGGCCCCAACGGCTGCGGCAAGACGACCCTGATCCGGATGATCATGGGGGAGGAAGAGCCGGACCAGGGGAAGGTCGTAGTCGGCAAGAAAACGCGCATCTCCTACTTCGACCAGCTGCGCGAGGTGCTCGACCCGAACCAGACCATCTACGACTTCTTCGGCGAGGGAGACTACGTCACCACGGCCAACGGCGAGAAGCGGCACAAGATCGGCTACCTCGAGGACTTCCTCTTTTCCCCAGAGGATAGAAGGCGCCCGGTCGGAAGCCTCTCCGGCGGTGAAAAGAGCCGCCTCATCCTGGCGCGGCTCATGCTGCAGGACTCGAACCTCCTGGTGCTCGACGAGCCGACCAACGACCTGGACATCCCGACCCTGCAGCTGCTCGATGCTTCCATCTCGTCCTTTCCCGGCTGCGTGCTGATGGTGACGCACGACCGTTTCTTCCTGGACAAGGTGGCGACCGGAGTGCTTGCCTTCGAGGGGGAGGGGGAGGGGGAGGTGACCTTCTACGAGGGGAACTACGCGAACTACCGGGAGCGCCGGGAAGCGAATCGGCAGGCGGCCTCGGCGCTGCGCGTCGAGAAGAAGGAAGCCCAGGCGGTGAAGGCGGAGAAGCCGAAGAAGGGGCTCACCTATGCCGAGCGGATCGAGCTCGAGAAACTGGAGGTGAGAATCGCCACGCTGGAAAAGGAGTTCGCCGATGTGGAAGCGCTCCTCGGCGATCCTTCACGCTATGGCTCCGTTGAGGGGGGCATAGCCACCATCACCGCTGACTACGGCAGGCTCGAGGCGGAACTCGCCAAGGCCTTCGATCGGTGGGAGGAGCTGGAAACTAAGAAAGGCAATTGACGATGGATGATTGACGATTGGCAGCTGATACCTGCCCGATCGATGACGCCGGGCTTTAAATGACAAAGGCTTCTGGAGGTGTGATCTCTTCAGAAGCCTTTGTTGTTTGCAGCCTTAAGATTGATGGGACTTTCCTGGTCCCTCTCCCGGGGGGAGAGGGGATGGGAGCTCGTCGGCGAAGGTCGGGCATAAGCTCCAACCGTCAATTACTCTTGAAGATTTCCTTGGCGAGCCTCAGGCTCACCTTTCTCTTCGTGGCGATGGCGGTGCGGTTGATGGTCTCCAGCGCATAGACCAGCGAGGGGATGTCGCGCCTCACCTTCAAAAGCATCTCGTCGATCACGTCGTCCGGCAGGGCCATCTGCCGGTCCTCGGCGAGCTTTTTCAGGATCATGCGTCTTGAATCGTCGTCAGAGACGTCCATGCGGGCGACGAGACCCCACAACAGGCGACTGGTCAGGTGCCCGTCCAGGTTGGGAAGCTCCTTGGGCGGGGTGAGCCCGGAGATGACGATCTTTTTCCCGGCGCTGTAGAAGGCGTTGAAGAGTTCCCAAAGCTCGACGCGGACCTCCTGGTTGTCGGGCAACAGGTTCAAGTCGTCCAGGATGAGCGCGTTGGCGCCGGCGAAGTGCTCGGCGAGCGGAGAGGGGCCTTCATTGCGGAAGTCGCCACGGTAGAGGGACGCTGCGTCACGGAAGGAGAAGTATCTCCCCTCCAGGGCGACGGCAAGCGCGGTCAGAAGGTGAGTTTTCCCCGATCCCTCGGGGCCGTAGACGTAGAGGAGGTTTTCCGCGTCGCTGCCCGAGGCGAGCCTTTGGGCGAACTGGTAGGCGGTCCTGTTGCCGCTGCAGACGACGAAGTTTTCAAATCCGAAGCGCGGGACGACGGGGAAATCGAAGATAAGCTGCATATGACCCCTAAAACAGTTTGCCCTGCGGCGGCTCAGGCGCCACCCTGCCGAAGTGGCTGTAGGCGGCAGCGGTCGCGACGCGCCCCCTCGGGGTGCGGTTCAGGAATCCGTTCTGGATGAGAAACGGCTCGTACACGTCCTCGATGGTGTCGCTCTCCTCGCTGATGGCGGCCGAGATGGTGTCGAGCCCCACCGGCCCCCCGCCGAACTTGTCGATGATGGTCAGAAGGATGGCGCGGTCCATGTAGTCGAACCCCATGTCGTCGATTTCGAGAAGGGCCAGGGCCTGGTCCGCCACCTCGCGTGTGATCACGCCGTTGGCGCGCACCTGGGCGAAGTCGCGCACGCGGCGCAGAAGGCGGTTCGCGATCCTTGGGGTGCCACGGCTCCTGCGTGCTAGCTCCATGGCGCCGTCCGGCGCGATCTCCATGCCGAAGATGCGCGCGGAACGGGTGATGATGAAGGCGAGTTCCTCGTGGGTGTAGAACTCCAGGCGTGAGATGACGCCGAAGCGGTCCCTAAGCGGGGAGGAGAGGAGCCCGGCGCGGGTGGTGGCGCCCACCAGGGTGAACTTCGGGAGGTCGAGCTTGATGGTACGGGCACTCGGCCCCTGTCCGATGATGATGTCGAGCTGGAAGTCTTCCATGGCGGGGTAGAGGATCTCCTCCACCACATGGGAGAGACGGTGGATCTCGTCGATGAAGAGGACGTCGTGCGGTTCCAGGTTGGTGAGGATGGCGGCGAGGTCGCCGGGGCGCTCGATCACCGGGCCGGAGGTGGATTTTATGTTCACCCCCATCTCGCAGGCGATGATGTTGGCGAGGGTGGTCTTGCCCAGTCCCGGCGGGCCGTAAAGAAGAACGTGATCCAGCGCCTCGCCCCTGCCGCGCGCGGCGTCGATGAAGAGCCCGAGGTTTCCTTTCGCCTTTTCCTGCCCCACGTAGTCCGCCAGCGCGCGGGGGCGCAGCGATGCCTCGAGGAGGTCTTCTTCGGTTCTCTCGGCGCTGATAAAGCGGGTGGTCATACCTCTCCTTCTTGCGGCTTTTACCGCCTCTTAGCAGGGTGCCAAGGTATAACAGTTGGCGGTAAAGGTCAAGGGGGATGCCCGGTTACGTGGTGGAGGCGGAGCCGCCAAAATCGGTGGGGGAAGTTGCCCCTTTCCGTTTGGGACTGGGGGGTGGGGGCGTGACGCAGTTGGATTGGGAGGCAAGATTACACGGTTCGAACGGAATCCCACTATTCCGGATGGGAATTGCACTGTTCCCGCATGGAAACTTCACTGTACCGAATGGGAATTGCACTGGCCCGGGCGGAAACTTCACTGTTCCGGATAGAAACTTCACTGTTCCGGACGGAAACTTCACTATTCCGGATGGAAACTCACTGTTCCGGACGGAAATTGCACTGTCCGGATGGGGATTGCACTGTCCGGATGGGGATTGCACGGTTCTGGCCTGACATCTTTCCGATGGCACTATTGGGAACGGATTAATTCCTCTCTTTGCCACGGATTCCGAACGAGACGCCTGCTATTTCATAAGGATTTTCAAGGCCTGCTTGAGGAGCGATTCGACGGTTACACCGTCTTCCGAGACTTTCAGCTCTGTGAGCGCCTTTTGAACGACGGATTCCTTGTAGCCGAGGTTGATCAGCGCGGAGAGAACGTCCTCGCGCACCTCCTGCTTCGCGGGAAGAGCGGCTCCCCCCGGCGCCGGATGCGCTATGCCGAGCTTCTTCATCTTTTCCTTCAGTTCGAGCACCAGGCGTTCCGCCGTTTTCTTCCCGATCCCCGGAATCGACGAGAGTCTCGCCAGGTTGCCGTTCACCAGCGAGTCGGCAAGTTCCGCAGGCTCACTGTTGGAGAGGATGCCGTTGGCGAGTTTGGGGCCGACGCCCGAGACACCGATCAGGAGCTGGAATAGTTCCTTCTCCTGCAGCGTGCGGAAACCGTACAGGTTGATGGCGTCCTCCTTCACCGAGGTGTGGATCTGCAGCGTCGCGGCACCCCCCTCGGCCGGAAGGGCGTAGTAGGTGGAGAAGGGGATGAAGACGTGGTAGCCGACGCCGTTCACGTCGAGGATGACGTAATCGGGGGCCTTATAGGCGATCTTGCCGGTCAGAAGAGCGATCATGGAAACCTCTGTTCAATGCACAATTGACGATGCGACTTAAGTGGAGCCCGACGCTGCTTGCCTACCTGATGCTTTTCAGCAAGGCGCCGATGCCGGCGGAGTGGGCGTGGCAGATGGCTACGGCCAGGGCGTCGGAGGCGTCCTCCTGGGCGATTTCCGGGAGGTTCAAAAGCGCCTTGATCATCTGCTGCACCTGCGACTTCTCCGCGCGCCCGGTTCCCACCACCGCCTTTTTGACCTGCATGGCGGTGTACTCGTGCACCGGGAGCCCCACGTTCACCGCGGCGACGATTGCCGCACCGCGTGCCTGGCCGAGCTTCAGCGCACTCATGGCGTTCTTCGCGAGAAAGACGTCTTCCACCGCCACCACTTCCGGCTGGTACTCGGCGATGATGGCGGAAAGCCCGGAGAAGATCTTCTCCAGCCGCTGCGGGAAGTCCTTCGCCTTGTCGGTGAAGATGGCACCGTTATCGATGTGGATCAGGCGGTTGCCCTGCTTTGAGATGAGGCCGTAGCCGGTCTTGCGCGAGCCTGGGTCTATGCCGAGGATGATCATGGGAATCCGAAACAGACAGGAGGCTGTCCGCTTGCCTTTGAAGTTGAGAAAACAAAAACGCGGCGGGCGGAATTCCTCCGCGCCACCGCGCTCTTAGTACCACAAAACGACGTGCCTTTGCTACATCATCTTTTCCATGTCCTCAGCGGAGATGTCGAAGTTGGCGTAGACGTTCTGGACGTCATCGTTGTCCTCAAGACGGTCCATGAGCTTCAGCATGTTCTCGGCATTCTTGCCGTCGAGCTTAACCATGGTCTGCGGGATCATGGTGATCTCCGCGGACTCCGGTTTGAAGCCGGCCGCCTCGAGCGCGGTCTTCACCTGGTGGAACGCGCTCGGATCGGTCAGCACTTCGTACTGTTCTTCCTCATCGACGACGTCGTCGGCTCCCGCCTCGATGGAGGCCTCGAAGAGCTTGTCGAAGTCGGTGGTTTTGGGGTACACGAGGAGCCCCTTCTTGTCGAAGAGCCAGGAGACGCAACCGGTCTCGCCCATGTTGCCGTTGCACTTGGAGAAGGTGCTGCGCACGTCGGAAACGGTGCGGTTGCGGTTGTCGGTCATGACCTCGACAAGCACCGCGGTGCCGCCCGGACCGTACCCTTCGTAGGTGGTCTCCTCGTAGTTGACCCCTTCCATCCCGCCTGCACCCTTCTTGATGGCGCGCTCGACGTTGTCCTTCGGCATGTTCTCGCCCTTGGCCTTATCGATAGCAGTTCTCAGGCGCGGGTTCCCATCCGGGTCGCCACCGCCCAGTTTTGCGGCAACGGTGATCTCCTTGATCAACTTGGTAAAAATCTTGCCGCGCTTGGCATCCGCGGCGCCTTTCTTGTGTTTGATGGTACTCCATTTATTATGGCCTGACATTAGCTGCTTCCTTTCCGATCAGTTTGTGATTGAAACGCCAAATACTATCACGCTGAAAATGCTGTTGTAAAGTGGGAAAATGGCGGTTAAACTGTGTTGCCGGATTGATCTAGATAGGACTTTCGTCCTGACAGGGAGAAAAATGAACAGGGACTGTCGGCCATTGAAAACTTTCCTGCCTGTGCTTTTGCTGCTTTGCCTGGTTCTGACCGCCGGTTGTGCCAGGGTTGTCTTCACGGGCGAGGGGCCACCCATCCTGTCCGAGGAAGAGGTGACGCGCCCCTACCAGAAGGTGGGGACGATAGAGGTGCACCGGACTCGGGACTTCACCACCGAAACCCTGACTCCCGCCGACTACAACTGGGCCTACGACGCCCTGCGTGCCGAGGCGGGCAAGATCGGAGCCGACGCCGTCATCAGCCCGGAGGTGAAGGTGGAGACGGAAACCTTCATCATCTTCCCCAGAAGCGAGATGACCGCGCGGGGAACCGCCATCAAATTCCGCTGATTTATTTCCTCCTCCTGAGAAAATTCCGTTGATTATCGGCGGCTGTTTTTGAGATAGTGTGCGCCGTATACACTATCGCGGCCGGTGCACCGGTCGCCATGAATTCAAAACATATAGGAGGATGGCCATGAAAGCGGTACTGATGGAAGGCTTTGGCGGAGTCGATGTGCTCAAGGTAGGTGAGGTGGAGAAGCCGGCACCCAAGGAAAACGAGGTGCTGATAAAGGTCTGCGCGACCTCCATCAACCGTCCCGACCTGGTACAGCGCGAAGGGAAGTATCCCCCCCCGCCGGGCGATTCCGAGATCCTCGGTCTCGAGGTTGCCGGCGTGATCGAGGCGCTCGGTTCGGGCGTCACTGGCTGGAAGGTGGGTGACCGCGTGGTGTCGCTGGTGGGCGGCGGCGGTTACGCCGAGTACGCCGTGGCGTATGCGAACCATCTGATGGCGATTCCCGAAACGGTCAGCTTCGAAGAGGCCGCCTGCATCTGCGAGTCTTACATCACGGCGTTTTTGAACGTCTTCATGATCGGCGGACTGCAGGACGGTGAGACCGCGCTCTTGCACGGTGGCGGCGGCGGGGTGAACACCGCGGCGATCCAGCTCTGCAAGGCGCTTGCGCCCAACTCCAAGCTGATCGTCACCGCTTCCCCCGAGAAGATCGAACGCGTGAAGGAACTCGGCGCTGACCTCGTGATCAACTTCCGCGAGAACCCGGACTTCACCGAGATCGTGAAGGAGTTCACCAACAAGAAGGGGGTCGACGTGATCCTCGACCACGTCGGTGCCAAGTACCTGGGACCCAATATGAACTCCCTGGGGTACAAGGGTAGGCTCGTTGTCATCGGCGTCATCTCCGGCATCAAGGCGGAGCTGAACTTGGCCCTCATGATGGTGAAGCGCCAGCAGATCATCGGCAGCGTGCTCCGCTCCCGTCCCGTCTCCGAGAAAGGCGAGATCGCGGCCGAGTTCGTGCGCCGCGCCATGCCGAAGTTCGCCGACCGCACCATCGTACCGATCATCGAGAAGGTGTTCCCGATCGAAGAGGTGGTCGCAGCACACCGCATGATGGAAGAAGACAAACACTTCGGCAAGATCGTGCTGAAGGTAGCGCAATAGCGGAAACCTCCCCCTGGCGGGGGGAAGCTTGCAGGTGTCTGTAGGGGCGAATAATCATTCGCCCCTACAACTTTGGGCACCTCGACTGCTCCCTCCGTATGGATGGAGGTCCTACAACAAAGGAGAGCAGTTTCAGGATGGAAGCTTATTCGGATTTTTTCTTCACCGTGTGGATCAGGTTCTTCTTCCTGCTGACTCCCTTCTTCGTCCTCTCCACCTTTCTCGCCATGACCCCCGAGCTAACCGCCCGTGAGCGGCGCGCGACCGCGTTCCGGGTGACCCTCGCCGTCATGGTCGCCTGCTTCGTCCTCTACTCCTTCGGGAACACGCTCTTCTCCCTTTTCGGCATCACGCTCGACTCCTTCCGGATCGGCGCCGGGAGCCTTCTTTTCCTCTCCGCGGTGCACATGGTGCACGGTGACGACAGCGCGCCTACGAGTGAGAAGCGCGACGCCATCTCCGTGGTACCCCTCGCGATCCCGGTGACCGTCGGGCCGGGGACGACCGGCGCGCTCCTCGTCATGGGTGCGGAGGTGCAGCACAACTGGCAGGTGTTCGTCGGGCTTGCCGCCCTTGCCATGGCGGTTTTGTGCGTCGGCATCCTGCTCGTGTGCGCCTCCTTCATCGAGCACATCGTCGGCAAGAAGGGGATCACCATCCTGAGCAAGCTGACCGGTCTCTTCGTCGCCGCGCTCGCCGCCCAGATCGTCTTCACCGGGGTCAGGAACTTCCTGAAGGTCGGGGCGTGACAGAGCCCTAAGCCGAATTCCCTCTCCTCCGGGTGCCCGTAGGGCGGGTGAGGGCGCCGCATCTGCCGACGCCCTCACCCCTGCCCCTCTCCCGAAGGGCGAGGGGGATTGCTGTATCTTTGGGAATTGCACAATTAAAAAGGGGGCTTCCGTAACCGGAAGCCCCCTTCGTTTTTCCTGCTTCTAATGCCTGGCGACTACAGACTGAGCTCGGCGTGGCCGTTGCAGAGCCTTTCGCGCTCGGCGATGACGCCGGCGTCCTCGAGGTAGTCGTCGAAGTTCATGTCGCGGTCGATGATGCCGACCGGCGTGATCTCGATGATCCGGTTCGCCACGGTGGAGACGAACTCGTGGTCGTGCGAGGAGAAGAGCACCACCTCGGTGTAGGAGATGAGACCATTGTTCAGGGCGGTGATGGACTCAAGGTCCAGATGGTTTGTCGGCTCATCAAGGATCAGCGCGTTCGCGCCGGCGAGCATCATCCTGGAGAGCATGCAGCGGACCCGCTCGCCGCCGGAGAGGACGCTGGTCTTCTTGGTCGCCTCGTCGCCGGAGAAGAGCATCCTCCCCAAAAAGCCGCGCGCGAAGCTCTCGCCCTCGGTCGGCGGGGAGTACTGCCCCAGCCACTCGATCAGGTTCAGGTCCCCCTTGAAGTAGTCGCCGTTCTCCTTGGGGAAGTACGCGTTGGTTATGGTGATACCCCAGCGGTAGGTACCCTCGTCCGGCTCGAGTTCGCCCGCGAGGATCTGGAACAGGGTGCTCTTCGCGAGCGAGTTGCTCCCCACGAAGGCGATCTTGTCGTTTTTCCTGACGATCAGGTCGAGGTTCTTGAACACCTGCACCCCGTCCACCGTCTTGGAGAGACCCTTCACCTCGAGGATGATGTCGCCGCAGGGGCGCTCGGGCTTGAAGACCACGTACGGGTACTTGCGGGAGGATACCGGCATGTCCTCGATGGTGAGTTTCTCGAGAAGCTTCTTCCTGGAGGTCGCCTGCTTCGCCTTCGATGCGTTGGACGAGAAGCGCTGGATGAACTCCTTCAGTTCGGCGGCCTTGTCCTGGACCTTCTTGCTATCGTCCTGGCGCTGCTTCAGGTTCAGCTGGCTCGCCTGGTACCAGAAGTCGTAGTTTCCGACGTAAACCTGGATGCGGCTGAAGTCGATGTCGGCTATATGGGTGCAGACCTGGTTCAGGAAGTGGCGGTCGTGGGACACGACGATCACGGTGTTCTGGAAGCGGTACAGGAAGTCCTCAAGCCATGCGATCGATTTCAGGTCCAGGTGGTTGGTAGGCTCGTCCAGAAGGAGCACGTCCGGGTTCCCGAAGAGGGCCTGTGCCAAAAGCACGCGGACCTTGTCACCCGCTTCCAGTTCCTTCATCAGCTTGCCGCGCAACTCCTCGGGGATACCGAGGCCGTTCAGGAGTACTGCTGCCTCGCTCTCCGCCTCGTAGCCGTTCATCTCGGCGAATTCGGCCTCCAGTTCGGCGGAACGGATGCCGTCCTCCTCGCTGAACTCCGGCTTCGAGTAGATCGCCTCGCGCTCCGCCATCACCTCATAGAGTTTCTTGTGCCCCATGATGACGGTGTTGAACACGGTGTGCTCGTCGTAAGCGAACTGGTCCTGCTTCAGGACCGCGAGCCTACCCTTGCCGATCGAGACCTCCCCCTTGTCCGGGTCGATGTCGCCGGCGAGGATCTTCAGGAAGGTGGACTTCCCCGCGCCGTTGGCGCCGATCAGCCCGTAGCAGTTGCCCGGGGTGAACTTTATGTTTACGTCCTTGAAGAGCACCCTCTTGCCGTAGGCGAGGGTGACGTTTGATGCGCTGATCATGCGGTGCTCCTTCTGCGAAAAATGAAAAAACCACAGGGTTGCCTGTGGTCGAGAATCTTACCCTTATAACATCCCTTTCACCCGCGGGGCAACGTATTTTTTGCCTTTGTGACACGGCACACTGTAGTCGATTTCCTTATAAAAAAATGCTAAAGTCCACTTCGTCCCTGTCGAGGAGACAAAGACGTCTGTCACAAGCGTCGTGATGCGTGGCGGACGGATCAGCTACGGAGATTGCATGAAGATAGTTGAAAAGATGGACCGCCTGCAAAAGCAGTTCATCTCCCTTGAATTCTTTCCACCAAAAGATAAGAACGAATGGCCCGCCTTCTTCCGGGTGGCGGACCGCTTGGCGCAGTTGCAGCCGCTCTTCGCCTCGGTCACCTACGGCGCCGGCGGAAGCACCAAGGGGGACACCCTCGAGATCGTGAGCCGGCTGAGAAACGAGCACGGCCTCGACACCATGGCGCATCTCACCTGCATCGGCGCCTACCGCGGCGACCTGCAGCTCTTCCTGGATCGGCTGGTAGCGACCGGGGTCGACAACGTACTTGCCCTTAGAGGCGATCTTCCGCAGGACGCCCCGCCGGAGTTCTCCGCCTGCCGTACCCTCCTGCACGCCTCCGACCTCGCCGCCTTCATCAAGGAGTGCCACCCGGACCTTGGAATAGGCGTCGCGGGGTATCCCGAGGTGCACCCGGATGCGGTTGACGCGGAGCACGACCTTTCGTACCTGAAGCTCAAGCTGGACCAGGGTGGGGACTTCGCCATCACCCAGCTCTTCTTCGACAACGATCACTACTTCGATTTCGTCGCCAAGGCCCGTTCCATCGGCGTTGACAAGCCTATCATTCCCGGTATCATCCCGGTGGTGAGCCTCAAGGTGATCCAGCGCATCATCTCGCTTTGCGGGGCGACACTCCCCGCGGCGTACCTCGCCGAGCTGGAGGAAGCCGATCGCCGGGGTGGGGCGGCCGCGGTGCAGAAGGTTGGTGTCGCGCATGCGCGCAAACAGGCCGAGGAGCTTCTGGCCGCTGGGGTCCCTGGGGTGCACATCTACACGTTGAACCGCGATCAGGTCGTGCTTGATCTGGTCGATGGACTGTTACCGTAGGAGTGTGATGCAATTTTCAATGTGATGGCGGCTGAAATAGCCGTTGTTGGGAGGGAAGATGAATAAGAACGTACTACTGCCACTTCTGCTGTTCGTAGCCATTTGCCTTTCCTGTACATTCCCATCACGACTTCTCGCCGATTACTACAGGTACACCGATAGCCGCGGTGTCGTTCACATGACGAACCGCCTCGAGTCGGTCCCCCCAAAATTCCGTGCATCCATGAGGGTGATACGTGAAGAGCCGAAAAAGGAGGCCGCCGGCCAAGCGGCTCCAGCTCTCGATTCCGCCAGTGAGAGCGTGTCGGCGTCGCAGGAGGCGTCGGAGCAGAAACAGGGACTTTTCGCCCAGTTGGCCTCGCGGCATGTGTGGATCAAACCGCTTGCCGTCGTCGCGGCGATAACACTGCTGTTTCTATCTGTCGTGAAGCTTGCCTCCTGGCTCTCCTCTCCCATGCTCTCAAGGGTTATCTACATCTCCTTTTTCGCGGGCGTCATGGTGTTCCTTTACAAGAGTTACGTGACTTACCTGGTCGACGGGAGCATGAAGCTCAAGGACCGGGCGGTGATCATGATGAAGAAAGCTTCCAACCGCGAGGTTCCCGAGGGCGGTGTGGCGGCCCCTGAGGGATCCTCACTGCCGTCCGCCGTACCGTCTTCGGAAAACATGAATCGGCAATGAAGCCGGCTGCAGCACAATACATCTAGGAGGGTGCCACAATGCTAGTACGAGACAGGATGACAAAAAACCCGATAACCATCATTCCGGACATTTCGGTGACCGAAGGGCTGCGTCTGATGGGGGAAAAGAAGATCCGGCGCCTCCCCGTAGTAGACCGTTCCGGCCGACTGGTCGGGATCGTATCGGACCGCGATCTGCTTCAAGCCTCCCCCTCACCGGCCACCTCGCTCGCCATATGGGAGATCCACGACCTGTTAGCCAAGCTCACGGTAGAGAAGTGCATGGCAAAGGACGTGATCACCGTTTCCGAGGACACCCCTCTGGAGGAGGCCGCGCGCATCATGGTGGACAGCAGGATCGGCGGCCTGCCGGTGGTTACCGACGGCAAGCTCGTCGGCATCATCACCGAGTCCGACCTCTTCAATATCCTTCTCGAGCTTTTGGGTGGGCGCCGCAAGGGCGTACGCATCACCGTCGCCACCACCGGCGCGAAAGGAACCCTGGCCGACGTCGCGAAGACCATCTACGAGGCGGGGGGTGACATCGTGGGGCTCGGCTTCAGCGAGGTCGACGGCAACACGAGCGACACCTGGGTGAACACCTTTAAGGTTCAGGGGGTTCCCAAGGAGAAGCTGGTTGAGGCGATCCGTCCGCACGTAAGGGAAATCATGGACGTGCGCGAAACTTCGTAGCGGGGGTATCATGCACCTGATCCAGATCCTCCTGCCGCTTTACGACAACGAGGGACAGCCGTTCACCCAGGACGAGTTCCTCAAGGTACGCGACGAGCTGTCCGAGCGTTTCGGCGGCATTACCACCTACATGCGCTCGCCGGCGCGCGGGCTCTGGAAGGAGACCAAGGATACCACGGTCCATGACGACATCGTCATATACGAGGTGATGACCGAGACGCTGGACCGGGCCTGGTGGACGAAGTACAGAAAGCAACTGACTGCAGCGTTCCGTCAGGCGCTTTTGATAGTGCGGGTGAGCGAGGTGGAGCTTCTGTAGGGGCGAATAATCATTCGCCCAGCCGCCGGTGCCTAAAGGACGGTGCGGGAAGAAAAAAAGCCGGGTGCCGAGGCGACCTAGATGGTCACCGGGGCACCCGGCTTTTTTCATTGCGCCTGCAGATTTTTTAGAACCTCTCGAACTCCTCGTCCATGTCGAGGTCGGCACCGACCGCTTTGCCGAGGTGCGCGCCGGCCGGATGGGGCGTGCTCTTTGCCGCGGTCATCGTCTTCGCAGGTTGTTTTTGCGCGGTTTTGGCCGCCTTTGCGCCGCCCCTGCCCCTGCCTCTCCCCATTTCACCGATGTTGAAGAAGGCGATGGTCCCTTGTAACTGTTCGGCCTGCGAGGCGAGTTCCTCCGCGGTCGAGGACATCTCTTCGGAGGCGCTGGCGTTTTGCTGGATGACCTGGTCGAGTTGCTGGATCGCCTTGTTGATCTGCTCGGCACCGGTATCCTGCTCGCGGCTGGCGGCGCTGATCTCCTGGACCAGTTCGGCGGTTCTCTGGATGTCTGGCACCATCTTGGCCAAAAGTTCGCCCGCGCGTTCGGCTATGTTGACGCTGTTGGCGGACAATTCTGAGATCTCCCCTGCCGCCTTCTGGCTCCGCTCGGCGAGCTTTCTCACCTCGCTTGCCACCACCGCGAACCCCTTGCCGTGCTCGCCGGCGCGTGCCGCCTCGATGGCGGCGTTAAGCGCGAGGAGGTTGGTCTGACGCGCGATCTCCTCGATGATGTTGATCTTGCTGGCGATCTCCTTCATGGCGTGCACCGTTTCCAGGACCGCCTTGCCGCCTTCTTTCGCGTCCTCCGCCGACTTCACCGCGATCTTCTCGGTCTGGATGGCGTTGTCGGCGTTTTGCCGGATGTTTGAGGTCATCTGTTCCATGCTGGAAGAGGCTTCCTCGGCCGCCGCCGCCTGCTCGCTGGCACCCTGCGACATCTCCTCGGAACTGGAGGATAGCTCCTGGCTTCCCTGCGCCACGTAGTCGGTGGCAGCCTTCACCTCGGTAACCACCTCCCTAAGCTTGTTGAGCATTGATTTCATCGAGGCAAGCAACTGGCCGGTCTCGTCCTTTGAGGTCTGCCCGATCTCGATGGTCAGGTCGCCGTCGGCGAGACGGTTCGCCGTGTCGACCCCGATCTGCAGCGGCTTTTTGATGCTGCCTGTTACCAGGATGCTGAGCGCGACGGCAAACAAAACGGCGATGAGGGAGATGCTGACCAGCAGCAATACCACGTGCTGGGTAGCCTTTTGAACCTCTCCCTTCTCCTGTTCCATGGTCTTGTTGGACTCCTGGGCCATCAGGATCGCTGTGCTCTCCATCTTGTGGCTTTCATCCTTGAAGGCGGCGATCGCCGCGTTGGCCGCAGCCGGATCCTTCAGCTTCCCATCCAGTATCGAGGCGGCTACCTTGTTGAAACCGGCTTTATAGCTTGCAAAGTTGTCCTTGATGATCTTTGTCTGCTCCAAATCATCCTTTTTGTGCACCACCTTTTCCAGATCGGCAATCCGGTCGGTGAGCTTGCCCGCTTCCTCGCTCCACTTGGCATGGTACTCCTCGACCGCCTTGGCGTTCGTGATGTTAAGGAACATGTCCTTTTCATAGCGCCTCATGCCCACCACGTTCGCCCTCGCCCTGGAAGCGTGTTCCGCGATCTTGGCGTCGCCGTCGAGGACTGTCACCATGGTGGTCTCACCTTCCTTGACCCCCCAATAGCCGGTCCCTGCGACTATCAAAAGCAGCATGGTGACGAGACTGAAACAGAGCATCAACCTGGTACCGATTTTCATGTTTTTTAACATTCTGGCCCTCCTCAAGGCTGTTGCCACTTACTGCAAGCAATCGACCCGACGCAGTGAGAGTGAATGGTACTTTTGCTAGGATATGGTACGCTTTTTCCTGTAGCCAATAACGGTACGGCAAGCGCCATTGTCACAATCATCGGGTGTCAATGAGGGTATCGGTGCGAATTTATGTCTACTTTAAGGAAATTTTTCAAACGTAGTTTGGCAATAACCGATCGCTGAGAGTACAACGCGAGGCTCATTGCCTGAACGGCAAAATAAGGCGGGGCGAAAAAGAGGGGTGAGTGGGGGGCTAGGACGCCCCCGGCGGTTCGTATTTGTACCCGGCGCCGTAGATGGAATGGATCAACTCCTCTTCAGGGGCCACGGCGGCGATCTTCTTGCGCAGCTTCTTGATGTGGCTGTCGATGGTGCGGTCGCTCACGATGCGCTGGTCCGAATAGATCCGGTCCATGAGCTGGGTGCGCGAGTAGATGCGCCCCGGGTTCTGGTAGAGAAAGTGCAAGAGCTTGAATTCGACCACGGTCAGGTCGAGGTCGTGCCCTTTCCACTGTGCCGAGTAGCGCTCCGGGTCGAGGATGAGGCCGCCTGCCGCGGGGGCTGGATGCTCGCCGCTTCTACGCAGCACCGTCTTCACCCGGGCCACTACCTCACGGGGGCTGAAGGGCTTGCAGATGTAGTCGTCCGCCCCGAGCTCGAGGCCCAGCAGCCGGTCGATTTCCTCCACCCGGGCGGTGATCATGATGATGGGGAGCTGTAAGAAGGTGCGGATCTCCTTGCAGATCTCCAGGCCGTCCCGCCCCGGAAGCATCAGGTCCAGCAGTATGAGGTCCGGCTGCCTTTCCTTCACCCGCGGCACCACGTCGGTGCCGTTTCCAATCCACACCGTTTCGAAACCGGACTGCCTGAGGTAATCCGCCAGAAGGCTCGCGAGCTTCTCCTCGTCCTCGACGATCATGATGGTCTGTGTCATGTCACGTTCCCCGCAAGCGGCAGTTCTACCCGCACCAGGATCCCGCCAGTGGGGGAGGGGAGCGCCGCTATGGTCCCCTCGTGTGCTTCGACGATGTTCTTGCAGATGGCAAGGCCCAGGCCCGCTCCGCCCAAGGATCGGTTCCGGGAGCTTTCCACCCGGTAGAGGCGTTCGAAAAGCCGCTCCAGATCGTCCGGCGGCACGCCCGGCGCGCTGTCGGCGAACTCGATCACGGCGAAGGCCTCACGACGCGTAAGTCGCACCGACAGCTCACCTCCGGCGTCGGTGTACTTGAGTGAATTCTCCAAAAGGTTCGTGAAGAGCTGGTTGAGCCGCACCGGGTCGGCGAAGACGGGGAACTCGCCGTCCGGAAGTCCCGGAAAGAGAGCGACACCCTTGTTCTTGAATTCCTGGGCGAAGGGGTCCAGGGCATCCTCCAGGAGTTCGGTGAGGTCCAGCATCTCCTTTCGGTAGTTGAGCGCGCCGATGTCGGACATGGATATCTGGTACAGGTCCTCGACCAGCCGGTTCAAGTGCATCACCTCGGCGTGCAGCGAGCGCATGGATTCTGGACCCATGGGGCGCACGCCGTCCTGCAGCGCCTCGATCTCGCCCCGCAGGATGGAAAGGGGGGTGCGCAGCTCGTGGGATATGTCGGCCAGGTAGCGCCGGCGTGCCCGCTCGTTGTTTTCCAGGGCGAGGGCGAGCGTGTTGAAATCGCGCGCGAGCTGTCCCAATTCGTCCTGTGACCACACCGGAACCCTCGTGCCGAACTCGCCGGAGGCAAGGCGGTGCATGGAGGCGGCGAGCCGTTTGATCGGCTCGACCAGGCGGTTCGAGAGCGGCAGGGAGAGCGCCGCCGAGACCAGGAGCATGATGACGGCGACGAGCCCCATGGTGAGTTTTTGCTGCTTCACGAAGAGGAGCTGATAGGTGTCGGTGAGGCGCTGCCTCGGGCGGAGCGCCACGTAACCTATCAGGTCGCCGCCGCTGGTGAGTTTTCTCATCTGCGCACTGTCCAGGTTGCCGGGGGTACCTACTATGGGCGATTTGTTGGCATCGAGCAGCACCACGCGCGCCTCGAAACGGTAGGCGAAACGTTGCGGCATGTGCCGTCCCTGGCCGCTTAGGTTGGAGAAGGTCATGTCGCGCCGTCCCATGCGGCGCTGAACGTTCTCCGTTTCACCGCTTTCGCGCCCCTCTCGTCCTTCGCGTCCTTCGCGGGTCGATGCAAGCAGCTCCGGCCACATCTCGGGGTTCCCGCGCAGAAACTCCCAACTCCCGTTGCTGTCGTAGGAGCGCTCCAACACGTGTGCCAGCCGCTGCAGGCGGTCCTTCTCCATGGTGTTGACGTAGGCGAGAAAGCCGCGCCCGACGCTCCACTGCATGATGAGGAACATACTGATCACGACGACACCGGTCGCTGCCAGTATGGCGCAAAAGAGTCTGTATTTGATCTTTATCTTCATGACGATCCACCGTTAAATTCGCTACACAATTTGTTATTAACACAGTTGTCGTGATTCTTCCATTGCATCTTTAGCTGCTCGGGAAATTCCATATTTGCTCCACAATTGTTCCTCATTGTGCTGTTAGCTTTGATTTCAAAGATAGAGAGAGCAAACAGTCTCATTGACACTCTCAACCGTTGGCTGGAACGATCACGAAACGAAAGACGGCCTAGGCCGCAAGGAGGAGATCATGAAAAGGTTCATCGCACTCGCAGCTCTTTTCGTGCTTGGCGGGGCTGCCACGGCACAGGCGAGATTTGACGTCAGCGTGAATATCGGCGTACCTGTGGCGGTCACCCCGGTACCGGTGGCACCCCCTCAGGTAGTGTATCCGGCACCCGCTCCGGTGGCCTACCCGGCGCCCGCCGTCCCGGTGGCCTATGCCGAACCGCCAAGCTTCATATTCTCGCCGGCCCTTGGCTTCTACGTCTCGGTCGGGCTCCCCTACGATGTGGTGTACCTCGACAACTGCTACTACCAGTACCGTGACGGCAGATGGTACACCGCCGCCAGCTACCGCGGGCCATGGACCTACACGTCCTATCGCAGGCTCCCTTACGGGCTGAGCCGTCACCGCTACGAACAGATCCGCTACTTCCGCGACTATGAATACCGCACCTTCCTGCACGACCGCGACCACTATCGCGGCAACTGGTACCGCCCGGTAGCGGAAAGGCGCGACGGTCGCTGGGGCGAGCGCAGGGATTACTACCGCGATACCTATCGTGACGGCTACCGCGACGGCCGCCGTGACGATTCCCGCGACGACCGCAGGGACGACCGGCACGATGACCGCAGGGATTACCGAGAGCGCCACTGATTTTCCGTCCGGATCCCCTCTCCCCACGGGCCTTCGCACACTTTGGGCTTTGGTCCGCAGGGGGAAGAGGGGCCGGAGGGGGGAAAGCCCGGCTTTCGCGCCGGACATCCCCTCTTTGTGCCTACTCCGGGAGCTGCGAAAGCCGAATATCGAAAAATCGCACTATTAGATAAATTTGAGCCGTCTTTTCTCCCGTTTCGTGTTATAGTCACCATTCTAATGAGTCACAGACCCCATGGGCTTTTCCGGCTTCTGGGGTTTTTTGTGGCGCGACAACGAAGAAACAGGAGTAGTAGTGGATTTCAAAGAGTTTAATTTGCACCCCAAGGTTCAGGCCGGCGTCGAAACCGTGGGGTATCTTACCCCGACACCCATCCAGATGCAGGCAATTCCCACGGTCATGGCCGGGCAGGACGTCCTGGGCCTCGCCCAGACCGGCACCGGCAAGACGGCCGCCTTCGGCCTTCCCATGCTGCACCGCCTGGTCGACGGTGAGCGCGGCCGGTTGCGCGGCCTCGTGCTCGCCCCGACTCGCGAGCTCGCCGAGCAGATCAACGAATCGCTCATCGCCTTGGCGCAGCAGACCCGGCTGAAAAGCATCACTGTCTACGGCGGGGTCAACATCAACACCCAGATAAAGAGACTGAAGGAAGGGGCCGATATCGTGGTCGCCTGTCCCGGCCGCCTTTTGGATCACATCTCCCAGGGGACCATCGACCTCTCCAAGGTCGAGGTGCTTGTGCTGGACGAGGCGGACCAGATGTTCGACATGGGCTTTCTCCCGGACGTAAGGAAGATCCTGAGGGCGCTTCCTAACAAGCGGCAGAACCTCATGTTCTCGGCCACCATGCCCGACGACATCCGCGTCCTCGCCCACGAGATCCTGCACCGCCCGAAAACGATCCAGGTGAGCCGCATCGCACCCGCTGCCACGGTCTCGCACGCGCTTTACCCGGTGGGACAGCACCTGAAGACCCCGCTTCTCTTCGAGCTTTTGAAGCATTCCGACACGGAGAGCGTGCTCATCTTCACCAAGACCAAGTACCGCGCCAAGCGGTTGGGCGAGCAGCTCGAGAAAAGCGGCTACAAGGCGACCAGCCTGCAGGGGAACCTCTCCCAGAACCGCAGGCAGGCGGCCCTGGACGGTTTCAGGGACGGCACCTACCAGATCATGGTGGCAACCGACATCGCCGCCCGCGGTATCGATGTCTCCCAGATCTCGCACGTCATCAACTACGACATCCCGGACACCCCCGAGGCGTACACGCACCGGATCGGCCGCACCGGCCGCGCCGCGAAGACCGGCGACGCCTTCACCATGGTGACCGGTGAAGACGAGGCGATGGTGCGCAGCATCGAGCGGGTGCTTGGCGCGAAGATCGAACGGCGCCGGGTGGAGGACTTCGATTACAACGTTCCGGCACCGAAGAAAGACGTGGAGTTCGCACGTCCCCCCCGCGAGCCGCAGCGCAGGAAGGAGGCCAAACCTGCCGGCAAGCCCGCCGAAGCGAAGGGAGCGGCCCCTGCCAAACAGTCCCACGGCAACAGGAGCGCCGGCTCCGGCCGTCCTGCCGGTCGAGGCGGCGACGAAAGGCGTGGCCCCGGTGCGCCTGGCGCCAACGGCGCGGCCCCGAAGCCGGCACGCCCCGGCGGCCGCCCCGGAAACCGTCCCCGCCGCAGCAACTAGCGCCTTTCGCCCCCTGCTCCCGTAAGGTTCATCCGGCTATTCCGGGGAAGAAGCCTTTCAAGTAACCCCTTGTCCTCTCTTGCTGAGAACGGTGCCTTATAGCTCCCCCCTTTGCGAAGGGGGGACGGGGGGGATTTGCTTTTGTCTCTCAGCTCTCGTTGGCGGGACGTGATTCTGGTTCTTGCTTTACTCCTGGGTAGAAGGGTTCTCCGACATCCGTCAGTTTATTTGTGCAGTGTGCGTGATCGCAGCGTCAGCAGGTGTTTGTATGGTCCAGCCAAGGCAAATCCCCCCTGCCCCCCCTTCGCAAAGGGGGGAACGTTAGGCCCCGTGTTGTCGCTACTTTCTTTTATCCCAATTTGATAAAATATATAGATAAAGAAAGCGGTTACGGCAGATAAAGGAGGAACGCCATGTTAGAATCCAGATGCCCCAAATGCAACGGCAAAGGCAAAATCATGACCGCTTCCCGCCAGACAGGATACGACCCGGTGGAAGTTCCCTGCAACATGTGCAAAGGAAGCGGGAAGAAATAGAAAAGCATCACAGGAGAGCGTCAAAAAAGGGGAGGAGCCTCACACGGTTCCTCCCCTTTTTCGTGTTTAGGGGCGTATCCGACCGCGCTCAGGACGCCTCGCTGATCGGCACCAGCAGAAGTGGGCAACGGCTGCGGCTGCAGATGGCGTGGGCGACGCTTCCGGTCCAGAAGGCCTTCATGCCGGTCTTGCCGTGGGTCGCCAGCACCATCAGGTCGATCTTCGCCTCGGTAGCGGCCAGCGCGATGGTTTCTGCCGGATCGCCCCTTAAGACATGCGAGGAGGCGCGTATCCCTGCATCGGTCAGTTCCCGTGCCAGAAGGTCCAGGTGTTCGGACGCGTCGCGCACCTCCAGTTCCAGCATGCGCGAGGCGGTGGAGGGGAGGGTCCGGGCCGAGACCTTCTCCTCGGGGGAAAGCGATTCGTAGGTCGGGATCACCGTGGCGATGTGCAGCTCGGAAGAGCAGGCAAGGGCAACGGCACGCACCACCGGGAGTCCCTTTTCGTGCTCGGGATCGGTGTCGAGCGGCACGAGGATCTGTCGGCAGGCGAAGGGGGGAGGCTCCCCCTGTTCGTCGGGGTGGGTGATGAGTACCGGCAGCGTCCCGCCGGCGATCACCTTTTGGGCGATGCTGCCGAACAGGAGGTGGAAGGCCTTTCCCCGCCCGTGGGAGCACATCACCACCAGGTCGTGGCCGAGTTCGGCGGCGTGAGCGATGATGCTCTGTGAGACCAGTTCCGTCTCGGTCTCGTGCACGTGGCACTCGACCTGGGATACCCCCTGGAACCAGCGCTGCACCACCTCCTCAAGGTAGCGCCGCGCTTCGTCGAAACCGGTCAGGTGCTTCTGGCCGTGCACCTGGCTCGGGGCGTCCTTCTCCACGACGTGAAATAATGTCACCTGGGCCGCGAACTTGTCGGCCATGTAGCGCGCGGCGGGAAGTGCGGCCTCGGCCAGTTTGGATCCATCCATCGGTACTAGAATGTGCTTGAACATGACGGTCATCCTGTGAAGGTTGTGTAGAGCAGGTACATGTTGAGCGCCACGATGACGGCGGCAGCGAAGCCGGCGAACATCGTGGTGGTGCGCCGGTTGACGAGGTCACCCATGATGTCGGCGCGGCGGGTGAACATGACCAGCGGGACTATGGCGAAGGGGAGGCCGAAGCTTAGCACCACCTGGCTTATGACGAGGGTGCGGGTGGGATCGAACCCCATGGCGATGACGAAGAGCGAGGGGGCCATGGTGATGATGCGCCTGATCCAGAGCGGGATGTGACGCTGTATGAAACCCTGCATGATCACCTGACCAGCACTCGTGCCGACGCTGCTCGAGGAGAGCCCGGAGAAGAGCAGGGAAACGCCGAAGATGAACTTGGCGGCCGGGCCCAAAAGCGGCTCCAGGGTACGGTACGCCTCCTCGATGGTCGCAACCGAGGTCTTGCCGGTGGCGTAGAAGGTGGCCGCCGCCATGATGAGCATGGACATGTTGACGAAGCTCGCGATCCCCATGGCGATCACCACGTCCATGATCTCGTAGCGGTACAGGGTGCGCAGTTTCTTCCTGTCCTTCACCACGATCCTCCCCTGCATGAGCGAGGAGTGCAAAAAGATCGCGTGCGGCATCACCGTCGCACCGATGATGCCGGTGGCGAGGAGGACGCTTTCGCTGCCGCTGAAGGCCGGACGCACGACGTGCGCCGCGATGTCGGACCAATCCGGCTTCACGATGAAGATCTCCGCCACGTAGCAAAGGGCGATCACCGCGACCATGGCGGAGATCACCGCCTCAAGGGGCCTGAAGCCGAAGCGCTCCATGCCGAGGATACCGATGGTGGTGACCGCGGTCAGCAGGGCGCCGGCAAGAAGCGGAATGCCGAACAAAAGCTGGAAGCCAAGCGCCGCACCCATGAATTCGGCGAGGTCCGTGGCCATGGCCACCGCCTCCATGATGAGCCACATGCCGAGGGAAACCGGCTTCGGGAAGTGAAGGCGGCAGTGCTCGGCGAGGTTGTGACCTGTGGCGAGCCCGAGCTTCGCCGAGAGGGTCTGAATGAGCATGGCGATCAGGTTGCTCGCGATGATCACCCACAAAAGGAGGTAGCCGAACTGGGCGCCCCCTTGGATGTTGGTGGCGAAGTTGCCGGGGTCCACGTAGGCGACGCTGGCGATGAAGGCTGGGCCGAGAAAAGGGAGGACGCGGGTGAGGCGAGACCCGCGCGGCTGGCGCGAGAGCGCATCGAGGGCGGACTGGACGGTCTTTGAATCTAGGTTGTTCTTTGGCACTAAATCCTCACTGCCCTGCTTGTCTGGCTGAACGTCCAGCTAATTCTAGCCGCGGCAGGCTTAAGTTCAACAGTTATGCCTCTCTTTACCGTCCCGAAGCTGCTTTTTTACTGCAATCGAGTGACAAACGCTCGCGAGAGCCTTGCAAAACGAGGCAAGCGACGCCCTGTGCCAGCAGAGCGACCGCTGAAATTGTTTGATAATTAACATTACCTCGGCTAGAATCTGGCGTCCGCCTCCTCTTAACGGGAATGGGAAATGCCGGAAGACATGAAAAACATAGCTGATGACAGCGAGCGGCTCGCCCCGGCATGTCAAAAAGCGCTGGGTGATACTTCCAAGGCATTGAAGGCGTTTGCCTTCTATCCGGAAAACCATCCCCTGCGCCGGCAGATCTTCGACTCCGCCTATCAATCTATGGCCGCCCTCGCCGCAATGGGGCGCATCTCCCTCATCGTGCAGCGCGGCGGCTTTGCCATCGCCGGCAGCCAGAGCGTCATCGAAACTAGCCCGATGACCAAGGCACTCGCCCAGGAACTCTTTGCTCGCGAACTGCAGCGCATCACCATCCACCCAGAACTGTCACTCGCCGACTTCTCGGCCCTGCTCTCCATTCTCGCGGTCGCCCCACAGAAGATCGCCGAGGAGGGTGGGGTGGGCGAGATGCTTACCAAGGCTGGTGTCGCGACCGTCACGGTGAACCAAATCGATGTCACCGCCGTCTTCACCAAAAAGTCCGCGGGACAGCCCGAACAGGATGCCCCTGAAGAAGGGGCGGATGGTGACGAGGAGCGTGAGCCGGAGTCCGAGCCCGAGCCGGAAACGGTGACAGCGCAGAGCGGTGCGGCGCCGCAGGCCGAGCCGGGGATCGACCAGATCCTGGCCGCGCTGGCGGACGAAAAGGACGAGTCCCGCTACCGGCAGCTTACGCGCCTTTTGCTGAAGAAGGCGCTCCCCCTGAAGCTCGAGGGGAACTTCGACCGGCTGTACGTGGTCTTTCTGCGCCTGATACCGCAGCTATCCGATCCCGCGCGCAGCGCCGCCTGCCGTGAAGCGGCGCAGGAGGTCTTGGAGCAGCTCTGTTTAGGCGAGATGGCCGAGCACATGCTGGACCACCTGGAGGACGTCGATTTCCCGCAGAAGGAAGAGATCTGCCGCATCCTGAAGCTAGGCGGTGGGGCCGTGGCGGAGGCGATTGCCCGGCGCCTGGCGGCTACCGGCAGCAGGGCATCACGCAAGGCGCTCGGCACCGCCCTCGTGCGCATGGGGACCGCGGCCCAGCCGCAGGTGCTGCCGCTTTTAAAGGACGGCAGGATCGCGGTGGTGCAGATGGCCGTCGCCATACTGGGCGAGATCGGCACGAGGGATGCGGTCCGGGCGCTCACCGTGACGCTCCAGCATCCGGACCAGCGCGTGCGCATGGAAAGCATCCGGTCCCTCGCGCGCATAGGCGGCATGGAGGCAACCGGCGTTGTCCTCTCGCTCATCCAGGCGGAGGACGAGGCCGCCGCGGTCCAGGCGATTACCTGGCTTGGCAATTGCCGCAACCACGCGGCCCTCGAGCCGCTTTTGCAGCTTGTGGCGCGCCGCGATCTGATGGGAAAGCTACAGGTGCTCAAGAAGGAGGCACTACGGGCCATCGGGCGTATCGGTGACCGGCGGGCGCTCGACCCGCTGTTCCGGCTCGTGCGCAGGCGCCACCTCATCGCTCCTGCGCGCCGCCTGGAGCAGAAGTTATCCGCCATCGAGGCGATAGCGGCGCTTGGCGGAGAGCAGGCCCGGGCCTTTCTGAAGGAGATCTCGGCTGGCGGTGGCGAACTTGCACGCCCCGCCCAAGTGGTGCTGGAAGCGATGCGGCACAGAGGCGACGAGCATGAGTGAGATCAACAAACAAGATGTGCAACGGGCGGCGATGCTCTTGACCGCCTCGATCAAGTCGGTGCTGCTTTACCCCCTAGCACACCCCGCGGTGCGCCAGCCCCTGCAGGAGCTCATCGGGCTCCTTGCCGGCATGATGGGTGAGAAGCACGAGCTGCACTTCGGGGTGGTCGAGGGGACCTTCTTCATAGAGGGGTGCCTCCTGGTCGCCCCGAACGCCGCCGTCACCGAACTTGTGGAGCGTCTGACTCAGAAAGGGATCGACGCCTGCACCGTCTTTTCCGGCGTGACCCCGGATGACCTCTTCGGTTTTGCCGCGGCCCTTGCCGCCCGAAACAGCAGCGCCGACACAATTCCCGCCGAGCTGGAAGGTAAGGGGATCGTCAACATCCGGCTCGGGATCGAGGACGTGGTGGCGGGTGAGGGGGGCGAAAAGGGGGAGGCCCTGGTGCCCGCCGCCATCTACCGGGACGCCCTCAAGGCGGTGCGCGACACCATGCGCGAGATCGACAACGGCAGGATCCCGAGCGGCGACTGGATCAACGGCGTCGTGGAAAACATGGTCCAGGTGACCATGGAGGAGCCGACCACCCTACTGGGGCTCGCCATGATCAAGGACTATGACAACTACACCTTCAGCCACTCGGTGAACGTCGGCATCCTGGCCCTCACCCTCGCCGCGTTCCTGGGGCTCGACAAGGACGCGCTGCACGAGGTGAACACCGCCGGGCTTCTGCACGACATCGGCAAGACCAGGATCGACAAGACCATTCTGAACAGCCCGGGGAGACTCTCCGACGACGAGTTCAAACAGA
The DNA here is from genome assembly GCF_004917075.1 of Geomonas edaphica. Classification (GTDB taxonomy): domain Bacteria; phylum Desulfobacterota; class Desulfuromonadia; order Geobacterales; family Geobacteraceae; genus Geomonas; species Geomonas edaphica. The sequence goes on along the minus strand of NZ_SSYB01000003.1, from coordinate 248,214 downwards.
TGAAGCGGCACACGGAGGAGGGGGCGGAGATCGTCCGCCAGATGAAGAACATCCCGCCACAGGTGGCCGAGGCGGTGCTCGGGCACCATATAAAGCACGACCGTACCGGATACCCGGAGTGGGCGAGGGGGATGTCTTTCGGGCTCTACACCGAGATCGTCTCCGTAGCGGACTGCTACGACGCCATCACCACGCTGCGCACCTACCAGAGGCCGACCCTCCCCAAGGAGGCGATGGAGATCATGCGGCGCCTGTCTGGAACCTCGCTGAACGGGGAACTCGTGCAGCAGTTCGAGGCGATGATGGGCGAATACCCCGTGGGGAGCCTCGTGCGTCTCGACACGAACGAGATCGCCCTGGTGATGAAGCCCCACCCGATGGAGAGCGTGGAGCCTGCGGTGAAGGTGCTCATCGGGGCGCACGGGGAGACCCTGGAGACGCCGCGCCTTGTGAGTCTCGTCGAGGAAAACGGCAAGCGCTACGCGAGCATCGTCGCCCCGGTCGACCCTCTTTTGAAGAACGTCTCGCTGGCGCAGCATCTCCTGGCCGCTTAAGCGCTCAACAGGCGGAATAAAGAGAAGGTTCTTCAGTGGATTCCCGAGAAAGTTGCCGCTGCAGGCGTAACGCTGAGTAAGCTGCCAAGAAGCGCTGCGGGAGCCCCGGCGTCCCCCCCTTTGCGAAGGGTGTATAGACCGGGGACATGGGGGATTTGCCGTTAGGTGGATTTCCTTTTCAGTCCCCCGCAAAGAACAAAAAGAAAGGGGGGGCGGCTTGAAGCCGTCCCCCCTTTTTGCATGCGTAGATGCGGGAGCTTGCCTAGGCGGCCCAGTGGCCGTGCAGGTTGCAGTACTCGCGGGCTCTCACGTCGGTAGCGGTGACCTGGAAGGTCGCCTCCGGCGCCTGACCCGGCTGCAGCTGGGCGCGGTAGATCTTGCCATCAGCGATCAGCTCGATCCACTCGATGTAGTGGGCGCTCTCCATCGGGTGCGGCACGCTGCCGACCTTGACGGTGATGGTCCCCTCGCCGCGCTCGATGACCGGTACGTGCTTTTCCTTGGCTGCGTCGACCGTGTTTTCTTTCTGCAGGGCCATCGCCTCGCCGCAGCAGACCAGCTGGCCGCCGCCCGGGTGGAAAACCTCGACTATGTTGCCGCACATCTCACACTTGTAGATTTCCAAAGCCTGTGCCATTGAATCCCTCCTGTCGGTTTGCTTGATGAGTACAGCGCTACTTGAGCCAGGCGGCCAAGTTTGCTGCGAGAGTCTTGTTGTTCCCTTCGAGGAACTTGTTTTGGAAGATGGCGTCGTCGCCGAAGACGAGGAAGCTCCCCTTGCCGAGGTCGCCGGCAACGGCAACGCCGATGCTCGCGGTTTCCTCTCTGGTCTGCACCTTGTCCTGGTTCAGGTCGATCCAGGCGTTGGGGCTGGTGGAAGCGATGACCCTCGCGGCTTCGGTGCGGTTGATGACACCCCAGACGCCGTAAAGGCTGAAGTCGCTAAGTCCGGTAAGGACCGGGTGCGCCTCGAGGCGGTTCACCTTGAACTTGAGGGGATCCCCGTCGATGACGTTCTCATGCTCCAGGATGACACCGTTCGTGTACGCCACGTCGAGCCGGTCCAGGATCGACCTAAGCGGCGGGGCGATGTGGAGCATTACCACCAGTTTGCCGCCGTTTTGCAGGAACCTCGCCACCGCCTCGACCTCGCTGGGAAGCAGCGGCGTGAAAGCACCCGAGATCACCAGCGCTCCGGCACCCGAGAGGGTCGCGTCGGTGAAGGGCTGGTCGATCACCGCGGTCTGGAGCCCGGCACCCTGGAAAACCTCGGCGAGGCCAGAGAGTTGCAGGGGGCCCTTGTCCCCGATCTGGAAGCGTTCACCGTGGGCGTTGTCGAAAAGGACCTTCTGGGCCGCCTCCCCGTTCGAAGCGAAGACGAGGCAGGCCAGTACAAGTATACTCATGAATTTCAAAGCGCCAGTCATTTAATCCTCCATTGCATAAAATTTTAAATAGGACCTTTTCGATCTTGTTGGTCCTTATAGCAGCAAAGTTTTCCACGTGCAACCTTTTTTTTGCGCCATCGTCCGCCATCGTTGACAGGGGGGCGGGCGCCGATGTATTAACAGATGTCCTTGTGACGCCACTATCTTATTGGGGGATGACGATGATCGTGCATATAGTGCTGTTCAAGCTGAAAGAGGCGACCGCCGAGAACGTGGAGAAGGCAAAGGAGCGCCTGCTCAGCATGGAGGGAAAGGTCGAGATGCTGCGCCAGCTGGAGGTCGGTGTCGACCTGATCCGTTCCGAGCGTTCCGCCGACGTCGCCCTTTATACAAAGTTCGACTCCCTGGAGGACCTGCAGGCCTACCAGGTGCACCCGTATCACGCCAACGAGGTCGCCGCCTACATGAAGAGCGTCTGCTCTTCCGTGGTAGCCGCCGACTACGAGATCTAACGGGAACTATAAACAACAAGAGGAGGAGTAACTGATGGAGCTTTGTGCCTGTGGCAGCGCCCTGGCTTACGCCGAATGCTGCCGCCCCATCATCAAGGGTGAGCGCGCAGCCGAGACGGCCGAGGCGTTGATGCGTGCGCGCTACGCCGCGTACGTCAACGTGGAGACCGAGTTCATTTTCGAGAGCACCCACCCGAAGCACCGCGAAGGGTATGACGCCGAGGGGACCCGCGAATGGGCGGAAAAGTCCGAGTGGCTGGGACTGGAGATCGTCTCCACCAAGGACGGCGGCAAGGATGACGCGACCGGTGAGGTCGAGTTCATCGCGCGCTGGAAGGAGCAGGGGCAGGACCGTGTGCACCACGAGCGTGCCCTGTTCAAGAAGGAAAAGCAGGGTTGGCTCTTCACCGACGGCAAGGCGGTTACCCGTCAGCCGGTCGTGAGGACGGCCCCGAAGATCGGGCGCAACGATCCGTGCAGCTGCGGCAGCGGGATGAAGTACAAGAAGTGCTGCGGCAAGTAGGCCGGCCGCGGTAAAGCAAAAGGGGCGAGTGGAAATCCACTCGCCCCTTTCTTTTTGGAGACTTGGTCGCTGCTGCCGGTGCATATCAAGGCTCCCCACGAAGCGCTGCCGGCGCCCCGGCGTCCCCCCCTTTTGCGAAGGGGGGACAGGGGGGATTTGCTTTGCAGCTTATACTATTTCTGGCTCGCTAAAAGCGCCTGGTTCACGTCCTCGATCAGGTCGTCGATGTGCTCGATCCCTACCGAGAGCCTGATCAGATCCGGCGAGACGCCTGAGGCGATCTGCTGCTCCTCGGAAAGCTGGCGGTGCGTCGTGCTCGCCGGGTGCAAAACGCAGCTCCTCGCGTCCCCTACGTGCACCACGAGCGCAACTAACTGGCAGCTCTCCATGAACTTCTTGCCGGCCGCGGCCCCACCCTTGATGCCGAAGGTGAGCACGCCGCTCGCCCCCTTGGGGAGGTACTTCTTCGCCCGCTCGTAGCTCTTGTGGCTTTCAAGCCCTGGGTAGTTGACCCAAGAGACCGCCTCGTGCTTTTCGAGGTATTTCGCCATGGCGAGGGCGTTCTCCGAGTGGCGCTGCATCCGAAGCGGGAGCGTCTCGAGCCCCAGGTTGAACAAAAAGGCGTTCATCGGAGCGGGGCAGGGGCCGATGTCGCGCATGAGCTGAACGCGCGCCTTGACGATGTAGGCGAGCTTGCCGAAGGTCTCCAGGTACTTGAGGCCGTGGTAGCTCTCGTCCGGCTCGGTCATCTCGGGATACTTGCCGCACCCCCAGTCGAAGTTGCCGCTGTCGACGATCACCCCGCCGACGCTGGTCGCGTGTCCGTCGATGTACTTCGTCGCGGAGTGCACCACGATGTCGGCGCCATGCTCGAACGGCCGGCAGAGGTAAGGGGTCGGGAAGGTGTTATCGATGATGAGGGGCACCAGCATCTTCTTCGCGATGCGGGAGAACTTGTCGAAGTCGAGGATGTTGAGCCCGGGGTTCCCTATCGTCTCACCGAACAGGCAGCGGGTCTCGGGGCGGAAAGCCGCACAGATGGTCGCCTCGTCGGCCTCCGGGTCCACGAAGGTCACCTCGATTCCCATCTTCGGGAAGGTGTTGGCGAAGAGCGAGTAGGTGCCGCCGTAAAGGGTGCTGGCGGCGACCACGTGCTGACCGGCGCGGCAGATGTTCATAACGGCTATGGTCGAGGCCGCCTGGCCGCTCGAGGTCGCCATGGCAGCGACGCCACCCTCCATGGCCGCGATCTTCACCTCGAAACCTTCCGCGGTCGGGTTGGAAAGCCGGGTGTAGAAGTGTCCCCCCACCTCGAGGTCGAACAGCTTCGCCACGTGCTCCGCGCTGGAAAACTTGTAGGTGGTGCTCTGGTAGATGGGCAGGATGCGCGGGTCACCGTCCTTCGGGGTGAATCCCTCCTGGATCGCCTGGGTCTCGATGCGCCAATGCTTCTTCATTGTTCCCTCCTTCTAGGTTCTGATGACAAGGCAAGGCGCGTATCATAGCAGATTGTCCGGGCGAATGCAGGGAAATATTAAAATGGTGCTCCGGTAGGGTGATCGCCGGGGGGGAATACGCCTTGCCCCGGACTACGTAATGTGTTAATAAAACTGGACACCAAACCAAGGAGGGTGGCATGCCTGTTGCCGATAAGATAGCCGGTTTCATTGCAAAATCGTCGTGGATCAGGAAGATGTTCGAGGAGGGGGAGAAGCTCAGAAAGGAATTCGGCGCCGACCAGGTGTACGACTTCACCCTGGGGAACCCCGACGTCGAGCCCCCCGCGGCGTTCCAGGACGAGTTCGCAAAGCTCGCCAAGGACCCGGTTCCGGGCATGCACCGTTACATGAACAACGCGGGGTACCAGGAGACACGAGACGCCGTAGCCTCCATGCTCGCCGCGGCAAGCGAGCTCCCGGTTCAGGGGAGCCACGTGGTGATGACCTGCGGCGCCGGGGGCGCCCTCAACGTGGTGCTGAAGACGATCCTGAACCAGGGGGACGAGGTGATCCTCCTTACGCCGTTCTTCGTCGAGTACCGCTTCTACATCGACAACCACGGCGGCGTCCCGGTCGAGGTCTGGACCGACCGCGAGACCTTCCAGCTTGACGTTCCGGCCATCGCCGCCGCGATCACCGCAAAGACCCGCGCCATCATCATCTGCTCTCCGAACAACCCGACCGGCGTCATCTACCCGGCGGAAAGCCTCAAGGCCCTGGGTGACATGGTGGCGGCAAAGGAGAAGGAGCTTTCCCGGCAGATCCTCGTCATCTCCGACGAACCGTACGCCCGCATCGCCTACGACGGCAAGAGCGTCCCGAACATCTTCCGTTACGTGAGCAACTCGGTCATCGTCACCTCGCACTCCAAGGACCTCGCCCTCCCCGGTGAGCGCATCGGCTACTTAGCTGCGAGCCCGAACATGAAGAACGTGGAGCAGTTCATGGAGGGGGCGGTCTTCTCCAACCGCGTGCTTGGCTTCGTGAACGCACCCGCCCTCATGCAGCGCCTGGTGGCGGGGCTGCAGCACGTCTCCGTGGACATCGACGCCTACCGCGTGAAGCGCGACCTCCTCTACGATTCGCTCACCGCCATGGGCTTCTCCATGGTTAAGCCCGACGGCGCCTTCTACCTCTTCCCGAAGTCCCCCCTGGCCGATGACGTCGAGTTCGTCAAGATGGCCCAGAAGCACCGCATCCTCCTCGTCCCCGGGGCGGGCTTCGGCGCGCCGGGCTTTTTCCGCATCGCCTACTGCGTGGACAAGGGGATGATCGAGAGGAGCCTCCCCGCCTGGAGGAACCTCGCCCGCGAAGCGGGGCTTTCCGGCTAGCCAAGGGAGCGCAATGACCGACACCATTCTCATAGTGGACGACGAGGAGGGGATCCGCTCTTCGCTCGCCGGGATCCTCGAGGACGAGGGGTACCGCACCGTGTGCGCCGCAGACGGCGCCGAGGCGCTCGTCATGTGCAACAAGGAGCTCCCGGGGCTCGTGCTCCTCGACATCTGGATGCCCAGGATGGACGGCATCGAGACGCTCAAGCGCCTGAAGGAGCTGCACCCGGGGCTGAACGTCATCATGATGAGCGGTCACGGCACCATCGAGACCGCGGTTAAGTCCACAAAACTCGGTGCCTACGATTTCATCGAGAAGCCGCTCTCCCTGGAGAAGGTGGTGGTCACGGTGGAAAACGCCCTTGCCATGACGCGCCTGAAGGAAGAGAACGCGACGCTCAGGGGCCAGGTGCAGCAGGGACATGAGATGATCGGAACCTCGGCCCCCATGCAGCAGCTGGCCGAGCAGATCCGCTTGGTCGCCCCCACCAACGCCTCGGTCCTCATCACCGGCGAGAACGGCACCGGCAAGGAGCTCGTGGCCCGCTCGGTGCACTACCACAGCCAGCGCCGCGACAAGCCCTTCATCGAGATAAACTGCGCCGCCATCCCCGAGGAACTCATCGAGAGCGAGCTCTTCGGTCACGAGCGGGGCGCCTTCACCGGGGCCGTCGCGCAGAAGAAGGGGAAGTTCGACCTGGCCGACGGCGGGACCCTTTTCCTGGACGAGATCGGCGACATGTCGCTCAAGACCCAGGCGAAGGTGCTGCGCATCCTGCAGGAAAAGAAGTTCGAAAGGGTCGGTGGGACGCGGACCATGGAGGTCGACGTCCGCATCGTGGCCGCCACCAACAAGCTCCTCGAGGAGGAGATCAAAAACGGCACCTTCCGAGAGGACCTCTACTACCGCCTCAACGTGGTCCCCTTCAAGGTCCCACCCCTGCGCGAGCGTCGCGAGGACATCCCGCTTCTTGCCGGCTACTTCCTGGAGGCGTTCTGCGACCAGGAGGGTCGGGAACGAAAGCGCATCGTCCCCGAGGCGATGGAAGCCCTCAAGCGCTACGACTGGCCCGGCAACGTCCGCGAGTTGAAGAACATCGTCGAGCGCCTGGTGATCATGACCCCCGGCGGCACCATCACGATAAACCACCTCCCCGACTACCTGAACGCGTCGGCGGAGCGCGAGGCGGGCGCGGGGAAGCTCGACAGCGTGCTGGAGCTTTCCAGTTTAAGGGAGGCGCGCGAGGAGTTCGAGCGCGAGTTCATCATCCAAAAGCTCGAGGAGAACGACTGGAACGTCTCGAAGACCGCCGAAGCGATCGAACTGGAGCGAAGCAACCTGCACAGAAAGATCAAGAGCTACGGCATCGACATGAAGAAGTAGGCATTCATGTTCTTCAGACTATTTCTCATCTTCCTCATCGTCCCGGTCATCGAGATCTACCTCATCATCAAGGTGGGGCAGGTGATCGGAGGCGTCGCCACCGTCTCGATCCTCCTTACCATTAGCCTTCTGGGCGCCTGGCTCATTCGTCACCAAGGGGGGCGGGTGCTCGGTCAGATCCGCGACGAGCTGGCCCAAGGGCGGCTCCCCGCGGCGCAGCTTTTAGACGGCGCCCTCATCTTCATCGGCGGCGTGCTCCTCACCACACCCGGCTTTTTCACCGACTTTCTCGGCATCTTCTTCCTCATCCCTGCCACGAGACGCATCATAAAGATGTGGCTCGGGCTCTGGCTGCAGGCGAAAATCGCCCGCGGCGGCTTCGTGGTGCGCCGGCACTTCTGATCCTCCCCCTTCCTCACCCCTGTTTTCCCATTAATTGCACCACCTCCTTTTTCCGCTACTATTTTCCAGTTCCCCGGACTGCCGCGCCGTCCGGGGTGAAAGGAGGAGCCGATGCTGGTCGTCGAGGAGTTTCGCGGCACTAAAGTTACCGAGCAGCGGGTCGAGATGGTGGAGCGCAAGGGGACCGGGCACCCGGACCAGATCTGCGACTGCATCATGGACGCCATCTCGGTCGCCCTTTCCCAGGCCTACCTAGCCGAGTTCGGCATCATCCTGCACCACAACATCGACAAGGGACTCCTTGCGGCCGGGCGCGTCGAGAAGCGCTTCGGCGGCGGCGAGGTATTGGAGCCCATGGAACTCACCATCGGCGACCGCGCTACCTTCTCGGTTGCCGGTAAGGAGATTCCGGTACGCGACATCGCCCTCGATGCGGCGAAAGGGTGGATCAGGGGGAACCTGCGCCACGTCGACCCGGACCGGCACCTGGCCTACCGCTTCAGGCTCGCTCCAGGCTCTCAGGAGCTGACCGACATCTTCGCGCGCCCCGGAGCGATGCGGGGGGCGAACGACACCTCGGCCGCGGTCGGCTACTACCCGTTGAGCCCCACGGAGCGCACCGTGCTCTCCCTGGAGCGGGAGCTGAACGGCGAGCGCTTCAAGCACCTCTTCCCGGAGACCGGCGAGGACGTTAAGGTGATGGGGCTTCGCAACGGCTGTGAACTGGAGCTGACCGTCGCTATGCCCCTGCTGGCGGCAATGGTCAACTCGGAGCGGGAATACTTCGAGAGGAAAGAGGCGATTGAGGCCGAGATGCGGCGCTTTTTGGAGACGACCTGTACCGGATTCGACCGGATCCGGGTCTACTACAACACCCTGGACCAGGCCGGGCGGGGGCTGGGCGGCGTCTACCTCTCGCTGCTCGGCACCTCGGCCGAGGACGCGGACTCCGGCCAGGTCGGGCGCGGCAACCGGGTGAACGGCGTCATCCCGATCGGGCGTCCCATCGGCACCGAGGCCGCGGCCGGGAAGAACCCGGTAAGCCACGTCGGCAAGATCTACAACCTCCTCTCGCACAAGATGGCGCGCTCCATCTGCAAGTCGGTCCCCGGGGTCGAGGGGGCGAACGTCATGCTCCTGAGCCGCATCGGTTCTCCGGTGGACGAGCCGCAGATGGCCAACGCGCAGCTCGTCATGGAACCGGGGCGGGATGTCGTCCAGGTCGAAGAGGCGGTCCGTGAGGTCATGCAGCGGGAGTTCGCTTCGATGAACGACTTCTGTCTCGCCCTTGCAAGGGGAGAGTACCGGGTCTGCTGAAAAGTTTCTAAAGTCGCAGTGATTACTGCCGAATACACTTATGTACTGTTTTGCCGGCTGACGGTAGCCGATATGGTAGTTCAACTCGGAAGCGAGGAGGATGGAAATGGGGCTTGATGCCGCGGTCTTGAGCGATGCCAATACCACCGAAGAAGCGGTCCGGAAGACCATAGCCGACATAACCCGCGGGGTGTTCTCCACGATGGTCATGCTCGACGTGGTAGACGAACCCCCTCTGGACGAGCCGGTGCTCAACTTCCACGAGACGGTCACCAGCATGGTCGGCCTCGCCGGGAGCCACACGGGGATCCTCGCTATACACTGCCCGAAGCGGCTGGCGCTACAGGTCACCTCGAACATGCTCGGCATGGACATCACCGAGGTCGATGACGATGTGAACGACGCCATGGGAGAGATCGCCAACATGGTCGGCGGGGACGTGAAGCACATCTTCTCCCCCGGCGGGGCGGACATAAACCTCTCCATCCCCACCGTCATCTACGGCAGCGACTACGCCATGGAGAGCGTCTCCAGCGCCGAATCGCTCGTGATGCCCTTTATCTGCGGCGACGACCGTTTCCTGCTTTCCTTCAAGATCGGCAGGTAGGATCTCATTCCAGCGGCCACCCCAGCGGTGGCCGCCGCACCTCCGCCAGGTTCCCCCAAGAGTAAATCCACTCTGTTCCCCACTTTGCTTCCCCCGTCCACACGACCGCTTCTACCGTCCAACAGCTACAAAAGGTTGACAAGGTGCCGGTTAGCGTTGAAAATGAGCACCTGTTGAGATTAGCAAGCCAAGGCACCTTCTTGGCGAGCCATGAACTACCGGAGGGTAATTGGACACCGTCTTCATCGAACTGCTGGTCATAGCCGTCCTCATACTGCTGAACGGATTTTTCTCCTGCGCTGAATTCGCCATCGTCTCCATAAGAAAAAGCCGCGTTGCGCAACTGGTCTCCATGGGGAACCCGCGCGCCGCACTGATCGAGTCGCTGCAAAAGGACCCGCACCGACTGCTCGCCATCGTGCAGATCGGCGTAACCGTCGTCGGCTCGACCGCTTCCGCGGTGGGCGGTGTCATCGCGGTCGATTACATCCGTCCCGTGTTTCTCATGTCCCCCTTCGCGATGGTCAGAAACGCCGCTGAGCCGCTCTCCATCGGCCTCGTGGTAAGCGCCATCTCCTACCTCTCCCTCATCCTCGGGGAACTGGTCCCGAAGACCATCGGGCTTCAGTACGCGGAACAGGTGGCGCTGCGCGTGGCGCAACCGATCAACCTCCTAGCCCGCGTAGCCGGCGTCCTGGTCTCGGTGCTCAGCTTCTCCACCAAGGCGACGCTTGCCCTGTTCGGGCTGAAGAGCGAGGGGGAGGCCTTCGTCACCCGGGAGGAGGTGCAGCATATCGTCGCCGAGGGACATGAGAGCGGCATCTTCAGCGAGACCGAGCACACCTTCATCGACAACCTCTTCGATTTCACCCACACCGCCGTGCGCGAGGTCATGGTGCCGCGTACCCGCATCGTCGCCTTCGACCTGAACCAGTCGAACGAGGAGATCCTGAACGGGGTGCTGGACAACATGTACTCCCGCTACCCGGTCTACCTCGGGAGCATCGAGGAGACGGTGGGGTTCATCCACGGGAAAGACCTCTTGGGGCGCATGGTGCGCGAGCCGGACTTCGACATCCGCTCCATCGTCCGTCCCCCCGTCTTCGTTCCGGAAGGGAAAAAGGTGAGCGACCTTCTAAAGGAGATGCAGAAGACTCGCGTGCATATGGCGTTCGTTGTGGACGAGTACGGCAGTATCAGCGGCATCGTCACCACAGAGGACCTGCTCGAGGAGCTGGTCGGGGAGATCGAGGACGAGCACGATGTCGGGGAGCCGAGCCGGGTGCAGGTGATGGCGGACGGGAGCTATCTGGTCGACGCCCTCATCTCGGTCTCCGATCTGGAAGACCTGCTGGAGATCGACTTGGGTGAGGACCTTCCCTACGATACCCTGGCCGGGCTCATCCTGGACCGGATCGGTCGTTTCCCCGAACAGGGGGAGAAAGTGGCGTTTGGCGATTATCTGCTCACCTGCGAGGAAGTGACCCGGACCGGTATCACCCAGGTCCGGATCGTGAAGCGGGAGGAGGAGAAAGTAACGGAGCCCGAGTGACGCCGCGCCCGGCGGCGACCTCAGGAGGTCCGGTCACCCTTACCTGTGCTGCTTTTTGGTCAGGAGCACCGAGGTCAGGATGGAGATGGTGAGGGCGCCGATGATGACGCCGAGGGATAGCACGAGCGGGATCTCAACCACGTTGGAAAGGAGCATCTTCGCGCCGACGAAGGCGAGGATGACCGACACCCCCAGTTTCAGGTGGGTGAACATCTCCATGACGTGGGCCAGCAGATAGTAGAGCGAGCGCAGCCCCATGATGGCGAAAATGTTGGAACTGTACACGATGAAGGGATCGTGGGTGACCGCGAGCACCGCCGGAATGGAGTCCACCGCGAAGATCACGTCGCTTGATTCCACGACGACCAGGGTCAGGAAGAGCGGGGTGGCGGCCCAGATGCCGCGCCTTTTTATGAAGAAGCGGTCACCCCGCGCCCTTTTGGTGATGGGAACGAAGCGCCGTACCAGACGCACCATCGGGTTGTTCTCCGGGTGCACCTCCTCGTCGCCGCCGAAGGCCATTTTGAAGCCGGTGTAGATCAGGACGACGCCGAAGACGTACACCATCCAGTGGAAGCGCTCGATCAGTCCGATGCCAACCATGATAAAGATGCCGCGCATCACCAGGGCGCCTATGATCCCCCACTTGAGTATCTTGGGCTGCAGCGCCCGCGGGACCTTGAAGTAGGAGAAGATCATGATGAAGACGAAGAGGTTGTCGACGGAGAGCGATTCCTCGATGACGTAACCGGTGAAGAACTCCAGAGCCTTTGCCGATCCAAGGACATACCACACCCCCGCGTTGAAGAGCATGGCGAGCCCGATCCAGACCACGGTCCAGGTGAGCGCCTCCCTGAACTTGATCTCATGGCTCTTCCGGTTGAAGACGAAGAGGTCCAGAACGAACATCACCGTCATGATCACCGCGAAGGCGATCCACATCATCTCATTGTTTGTCAAAACTCCCTCCGGTTAACGTTCCATCTGTTCAAGCCGCGCGATCCGCTCCTCCATGGGAGGGTGCGTGGAAAAAAGCCTCATAAGGGCACCGCCGCTCAGCGGGTTCACGATGAACATGTGCGCCGTTGCGGGGCGCGCCTCCTGCATCGGCAAGACGTGCGAAGCCTGGTCCAGCTTCCTAAGTGCGTTGGCGAGGGCGCGCGGCCTGCCGCAAAGTCTGGCACCGCTCTCGTCCGCCAGGTACTCGCGGCTTCTCGACACCGCCAACTGGATCAGCATCGCGGCGATGGGGGCTATGATGGCGAGTGCCAGGCCGCCCCATCCCCCTCCCTCGTCATCGTCACTGCGGGAGCCGAAGATGGCGGCCCACTGCACCATGTTCGCCAGCATGGAGATGGCGCCGGCTATGGTCGCGGCTATGGTGGAGATGAGGATGTCGCGGTTTGCCACGTGGCTTAGTTCGTGCGCCATCACCCCCTCCAGTTCCTCCGGGGTGAGGATGCGCAGGATCCCCTCGGTCGCGGCCACCGCCGCATGCTCGGGGTTTCTCCCGGTGGCGAAGGCGTTTGGGGAGTCGGACGGGATGATGTAGACCTTGGGCATGGGAAGCCCCCCCTGTAGCGCGAGCCGGCGCACCATGCCGTAGAAGGCGGGGTTCTCGTTTTCGGTGATCTCCTGCGCCCCGTACATGCGCAGCACGATCTTGTCCGAGAACCAGTAGGAGAATAGGTTCATCACGCACGCCATGATGAAGGCGAGGTACATGCCGCCCCGGCCGCCGATGGCACTTCCCATGGCTACCATGATCAGCGTGAGCGTGGTGAGCAGGACTGCGGTCTTGAATCTGTTCATGACGTTACCTCCTGAGCCTCGTGGACTGGTCAAATAAAAAGACCTTTACCCAGGCGCTTGAAGCACTGGATAAAGGTCTTGCCTGCTGACAGGATTGTCATGCCCCATGTCCGGGCCTTCCGGCCGTCCTGACGAACACGGGTCGGTTGCGGTTCAACCGTTGGCTACTCCCCTTTACCTTGGTGAAATATAGGTAATGGTCGGCCGGGTGTCAACCGTTTCTTTTCCCCCGCTGCGGCGGGGAAACGGCTTCAGCCGGCGATACTTTCGGTGAGGAGAATGGCATCGGCCAGCTGGCGCATGGAAATCCTCCGGTCCATGGCGAGCCTCTGCATCCGGCGGAACGCCTCCGCCTCGGAGAGCTTGTCTCGCTCCATAAGGCGCCCCTTCGCCTTCTCAATCACCTTCCTGCTCTCGATGCTCTCCTTGAGTGAGGTCACCTCCTCCTTCAAGCGCTCCACACGACGCGCGGCCGCAATGGAGAGCGCGACCGCCGCCACCAATTCGTCCTCGCGCACCGGTTTGGCGAGGATGGTGGACACCGTCGCTTCGCCCCAGGTCTGCACCTCCTCCACCTCGGTGCTCTCCGCGATCATGATGATCGGCAGGCTCAGCTTTTCCCAAAGCCTTTTCGCAACGCTGCTGATCTCCTGGTCTGCGGCGCCGTATTCGATCACAGCCACCTCCGGATGGCTGGACAGCGCCTCGTTCAACAGCTCTCCCGGACTCCCCGGCGCTATTATTTCAGCAAAACCTCGGTCCTTGAGCCTCTTTTTTAGGCTCCTCAGGAGTTCCTCGTCGCGAATGTACAGGACCGCTTTTCCCATGTGTTTCACCCCCTTACGACGATTGACACCGCCTTGAAATGACAGGATAACAAGTTAAAGAGCACAGAGCGTTCCAAAAACGGGACCTCGATCCGATAAGGATGGAAAAAGTCGGCGGATGACGGGAGCCGGGCGCACCACGAAACACCTCCCTTCTCTGTTAATTTCATTAATGTTTTCCGGCGTGGCGCCGATAAGATCATCGTCGCGTCAACAACGTCGTAATTCAGGTGCAAAGGTCATCCATGCCCTCTGGTTACAGGTCACTTCCTTGCCTTATCAGAAATACCATGCTCCTGGCGGTCTGCGCCTTGCTGCTGCTCGTCCTTTACGTCGCGGCCTTGCGTCCCCAGGCATGGTCGGTGAGTGCGCTCGCGATGGTGTTCGTGACAGGCATTCACGTCCTGCGCCTTAAGTGGCGCAGGCAGGCCGAGGGCGACTTGCGCCGCAGTGAAGAGCAGCTGCGCATCTCGCAGCGCATAGCCCAGATCGGCAGCTGGGACTGGGACATGGCAAGCGGCAGGCTGGATTGCTCCGAAGAGCTCTGCCGGATCTTTGCCGTCCCCTTCGAGGAGTCCCCCGCGAGTTACGAGGCCTTTCTCGCGTTGCTGCCCGGCAAGGGGCGTGAAGCAGTGGCCGCCGCGGTCGAAAAGGCGCTGAAGGGGGGCGATTCCTTCGCCGTGGAGTACGCCCTGGTCCGGCCGGATGGTGGGGAGCGCATCCTAGAGGAGGTTGGCGAGGTCTTCCGTGACACCTCCGGGACGCCGCTTAGGGTGGTGAGCGTGGTGCACGACGTAACCGAACGCAAGGAGGCGGAAAGCGCGCTCTTCTTCGAAAAGCGCTACCGCGGCCTGATCGAGAACCTGCCGCAGCGCATCTTCCTCAAGGACTGCAACCTCGTCTATCTCTCCTGCAACTCCAGTTTCGCGCGTGAACTGGGCCTGCAGCCCGCCGAGGTCTTCGGCAAGTCCGACTACGATATCGTCGCCCCCGCCCTCGCCAAAAAGCGGCAGGACGAGGACGCAAGGGTGATGCAGGCGGGCACCGCCGTGGAGCACGACGAGCTGCGCGAGAAGGACGGCACCTGGGTCAGCAAGTCCCTCACCCCACTTAAAGACGATCACGGGCGGGTCTACGGTCTTCTGGGCGTCCTTACCGACATCACCTTCAGGAAGAGGGCCGAGGAACAGCTGAAGGAGAGCGAGGAGCGCTTCCGCAACACCTTCGAGCAGGCCGCGGTCGGCATCTGCCATATCGCCCTCTCCGACATCCTGATCAGGATCAACAGCCGCTTCTGCGACATCCTGGGGTACGGCCAGGACGAGCTGATGGGATGGAGTCTCGAGCAGACCATCCATCCGGAAGACCGCGCCGCCGAGCAAAGCCACCTCTCGCGGCTCCTCAACCGGGAGATCGACAACTACAGTATAGAGATCCGGCAGATCCGCAAGGACGGCTCGCTGGTCTGGGTCAACCTGACCAAGTCGCTCGTCTGCGCGCCTGGAGGGGAACCCAAGTACCTGATCTGCGTGGTCGAGGACGTGACCGCGAAGCGCGAGGCGCTGGAGCTGCGCCGCGAGCGCGACTTGGTACAGGCGGCAAGCAGCGCCAAGAGTGAATTCCTCGCCAACATGGGGCACGAGCTCCGCACCCCGATGAACGCAGTCATGGGGCTGAGCCGCCTGGCTCTGAAGACCGAGCTCAACGCGAAACAGCGTGACTACCTGGAGAAGATCTGCACGTCGAGCCGGACCCTTTTGAACATCATCAACGACATCCTCGACTTCTCGAAGATCGAGGCGGGCAAGGTCGAACTGGAAAAGACCGAACTGAGCCTGCACGAGGTACTGGGAAACATCTCCGACATGCACCACCTGAAGGCGCAGGAGAAGGGGATCGAGTTCCGGGTGCGTCTCGCCCCCGAGCTTCCCAAAAAGCTCATGGGGGACCCGCTGCGCCTTACCCAGGTGCTGAACAACCTGATCGGCAACGCCCTCAAGTTCACCCAGCGCGGCGAGGTGGTGCTCGCCGTTAAGCCGGTCGGGCAGGGCGAGGGGGAGGTCGCCGTGGAGTTCAGCGTCCAGGACACCGGCATCGGCATCACCCCCGAACAGATGGAACGCATCTTCACCCCGTTCACCCAGGCGGACAGCTCCACCACGCGGCGCTTCGGCGGTACGGGGCTTGGCCTCTCCATCAGTCGGCAGCTGGTCGAACTCATGGGGAGCGAGCTCAAGGTGCATAGCGTTCCCGGCGCCGGAAGCAGCTTCTTCTTCACGGTCGGCTTCGCCCTTCCACCCGCCGGCAAGGCCGTGGTCGTGAGCAAAGAGGTGCAGTTACGCAGCATGCGCCTGCTCTTCGTGGACGGTGACGCCGCTTCCGTCGATGGGGTCAGCGAGATGCTGCAGGGGATGCCGATGGAGCTCTGTGCCGTTGCCGACGTGGCCGAGGCGCTAGATGCGCTCGAGGACGAGGCGGCGCATCCTTTCGACCTGGTCGCCGTCGACGGCGCCACTGCGGGTATCGGTGGGGTGGAAAAGCTCTGCCGCAGTATCGGCAGGCGGTACCACGGCCGCGTTCCGGTAATAGTTGCGGCCGCCGCGGAGCAGTTGGAAGAGGTGCGGCAGGCCGGGGACGAGTGGGGGGCGAGTGCGGTGTACGCCGCTCCGGTGCGTCCCTCGCTCATGGTCGACGGCATGATCCGGGCCCTTTCGCGCGCAGCCCAGCAACCGCCTGCGCGGACGACCGCTGCGGGCACGGCAAGGTCGGTGAAGACCGCACCAGAAGGCGCTTTCGAACCGCAGCGCTTCACCGCGGAGAAGGGGAAGCTGGAGCGGCTTTTGGCCCGCAACAGCCTCGATGCCAAGCGGCAGTTCGAGAAGTTCTGCGCCCAGGTCCCCCGCGGCGAGTACACCAACGAGTTGCAGGCGCTGCAGGCCTGCATGGAAAAACTCGATTTCAGAAAGGCGCGGCAACTGCTCGCCATATTCCCGGCGCCCCAGTAAGCGCGCACCGAGCGAGGGAGAATACATGAAACGCCAGACGGTCATGATCGTCGACGATACACCTGCCAACATCGAGATCCTCAGCGAGAGCCTGGGGGATGACTACGAGCTTTTCTTCGCCACCAGCGGAGCCGACGCCCTGGAACTCATCCGTGCGGACAAGCCGGACCTGATCCTGCTCGACATCATGATGCCCGGCATGGACGGCTTCGAGCTCTGTACCATCCTGAAAAGTGACCCCGCCACGCGCGACATCCCGATCATCTTCGTCACCGCCATGATCGAGGAGGAACAGGAGATCAAGGGGCTCGAGCTGGGCGCCATCGACTACCTCACCAAGCCGATCAGCCCGCACATCGTGAGGGCGCGGGTCAAGAACCACCTGGAGCTGAAGCGCTATCGCGACCTCCTGGAGACCCTGGCGAGTGCCGCCGACCGGGCCAAGAAAGAGTTCCTGCGCAGCGTAAGCCACGAACTGCGCACGCCGCTCACCCCGATCATCGGGATGACCGACCTCGTGCTGAACAGCGAGGAGGACGACAACAAGCGCAAGTACTTGGGGATGGTCCAGAAATCGGCCCTGCGCCTTCTGGGTATCGTGGAGGACCTCATCGAGACTAGCAGGCTGGAAGGGGAGGGGGGAGCCCCGGAGAACGCGCCGTTCCAGTTGAAGCCATTTCTGGACACCATCACCATGGAAGCGCGCGCCCTGGCGCAGGCTAAGGGGCTGCAGTGCGCAGTCCTGCTCGACCCGGCACTCCCTGCCGCCGTGGTGAGCGACCAGGGGATGCTGCACAAGGTGCTCAGCATGCTGCTCGGGAACGCGGTCAAGTTCACCAGCGAGGGAGGGGTGGGGCTGGAGGTGCGCGTTCAGGAGACGGCCGGGATCCCGATGCTGCAGTTCTCGGTATCCGACACCGGCGTCGGCATCGATCCCGTGGATCTCGAGCGCATCTTCAGCGACTTCACCCAGTCCGACGGCTCGATCACCCGCTCGTTCCCGGGGCTTGGCCTTGGGCTCACCCTCGCGCGCCGCATGACCGAACTGATGGACGGCAGCATCTGGGCCGAGAACGCGCCCGAGGGGGGCTCCGTCTTCCAACTGCAGATCCCGCTGGTGCTCCCGTAACTGCGCCCTCTTACTGAGCGCCCCGTGCTGCCAATATTCACTTCTCACAAGGTATGATCTTCCCGGATATCGTCCATCTCCCCTCTCCCTCTGGGAGAGGGTCAGGGTGAGGGCATTGGCGCACGCGATTGCCTGCCTGCCGGCATTTCCCTTGACCTGTTTCTTCCCGTTGGGGTATTTTTCTGCCGGAGGTGATCGAAATGACCGTGAACGAAACCATGTATCTGCTGTCGATACCCGGCATGCTGGAGTCCTTGCTGGAGGGAATGGAAACGCCCTTGGAAGAGTGTAGTGACGAGGCCGGCTGGTGAGAAAACACGTCCACGTCACCTGCGCCATCATCGAGCGGGACGGGCTTGTCCTGTCGGCCCGGCGCAGCGCATCCATGAACCTGCCGCTCAGGTGGGAGTTTCCGGGTGGGAAGATCGAGCCCGGGGAAGGGCGGGAGGAATGCCTGAAGCGTGAACTGGTGGAGGAAATGGGGGTGGAGATCGCCGTCGGGCGCCCGCTCACGCCGGTAACCCACAGCTATCCCGCCTTCGATGTGACGCTCTACCCCTACATCTGCAGCATCGTATCCGGTGAAATCACCCTGCACGAACATTCGGCGATGACCTGGCTTCCTCCGGCACGGATGCTGGAACTCGACTGGGCCGACGCCGACCTCCCCATCATCCTTGAGTATCAGGGGCTTTTCTAGATAACCAGCTCCTGGGAGTCCTCGAGAACGTCCAGCAGGTCGTCCATCTCTTCCTGGCTAAGCTGCAGGATCGCCGCCTCGGTTTGCTCGGCGAGGTCGATGTCCGCATCCCGTACCAGCCCGATCCCCTTCATCCGGCACGCCGTGTTCACGAGCCGTACCACGGTCAGCACGATGTCCTGGGTGTCAAAGTTCTCATCGTGGTGATTGGCGACCACGTTGTAATAGACCTTCGGCATGTTCCAGTGCTCCATGAGCCGGCATCCCTGCTCGATGTGCAACTCCTCGAAGATCTCCAGCAACAGGTCCTCTTCCAGCGCCGCCTGTGCCACACCCATCTGGTTCAGCCGCTCCAGCGACTTCAAAAGGTACAGCTTGCCGATGTCGTGCAGAAGTCCCGCCATGTACGCCTGGTCGGCGTGCTGCGGGTACCCGGCCCGGCGCATGAGCCAGCGGCTCCCCAGGGCGCAGGCATGGCTGTGGAGCCAAAGCGACTGCATGAAACTGTTGATCGTGCGGTTATCCGAGGTGTGGAGGCTCGCCTGGGAGGCCGCCATGGCGAGGTTCGTTATCTCCTGCGCCCCGAGCCGCACCGTCGCCTCCTTCACCGTCTCGGCGCGTACCCGTCCGATGTACATCGGGGAGTTCGACATCTTGAGGATCTGGCCGGCGAGCGACTGGTCCTCGTTGACCAGGTCCGTCACCTGGCCCATCGTGAAGTCCGTCGTTTGCAAAAGGTGGACGAGCCTCAGCGCGATGGGGTGGAATACGGGAAGGTCGATCGGCTGATTACCCAGCAGACGCCTGATGGTGAGGGAGAGGGGCATGGTGATTCTCCTTGAACGGTTTACGGGCCGGCGGCCAGTGTAGTTCAGAAAAGACGGTGATACAGTACGAATCGGCAGCAGGCCCCGAAACTTGAGTACGCACCGCAGCATCTCCTCACGGGATGGGCAGGCGAAAAAGTGTTGCCTTACGAAGGCGATTCAGTCAAGTATGGATGCGCAGCTAATCAGGAACACGGAGCAGATATGTCGCTAGATTATAAAGGCAGGAAGATAGCCGTCGCCATGAGCGGCGGGGTGGATTCATCGACGGTCGCCGCCCTTTTGAAAGAGCAGGGTGCGGAGGTGATCGGCATCAACATGAAGCTGTTTCGGCGCGAGGGGGAGGACCCGCAGGCAAAGGGGGACGCCCAGGTGGTCGCCGAGTACCTAGGGATAGAGTTTCACCAGGTGCACCTGGAAGAGGAGTTCGGGCGCCTCATCATGGACGATTTCCGCGCCCAGTACCAGGCGGGGGAGACGCCGAACCCCTGCGTGCGCTGCAACCGTTACGTGAAGTTTGGGCTACTCCTGGACAAGGCGCTTGAGCTTGGCGCCGATTACCTCGCCACCGGCCATTACGTGCGTACCAGTTGCGACGCGGAGGGGACCTACCACCTGCTTAAGGCGCACTACCTTGCAAAGGACCAGTCCTACTTCCTGTACACGCTCACCCAGCGGCAGCTCTCGCACGTCATCTTCCCGCTCGGGGAGATGCCTAGCAAGGATGAGGTGCGACGGCTCGCCGGGGGCTTCGGCATCCCCGTGGCCCAGAAAAGCGACAGCCAGGAGATCTGCTTCGTCCCCGGCGACGACTACGTGGCGTTTCTGGAGCAGGGGGGACGTGTTGCCGGCAAAAAGGGGGACATCGTCCACGTGAACGGGAGCGTGCTCGGGCGTCATAGCGGCACACACCGCTACACCATCGGGCAGCGAAGGGGGCTCGGTATCGGCTGGAAGGAACCGCTCTACGTCGTGGCCATCGACGCGGTCGGGGGTAAGGTGGTGGTGGGGGAGGCGGGTATCCTATACGCCTCCGGGCTCGTAGCCTGCGAGCTGAACTGGGTCGTTCCGGTGCATGGGGAAGAGGTGCAAACCACCTGCAAGATCAGGTATCGCCAGCAGCCGATCGAGTGCAGCGTGAAGCTTCTGGGGGAAGGGCGCGGCGAGGTCCGCTTCACGGAGCCGCAGAAGTCGGTCACCCCGGGGCAGTCCGTGGTCTTTTACCAGGGGGACGAGCTGGTGGGCGGCGGCCGCATCGTCCGCGCCCTCGGCACGGAGGAGTAAGGCACCCTCGCCAATAAAAGCAACAGCCTCAAAGCAAAGGGCGCAGAGGCGGCTCCCGGATTTCGGTCCGGGGAGCTGTCCCTGCGCCCTTGTTTTTTTACCAACCTTTTCTCTTCTATTCCAGCGGCCTGTTGCAGAAGCTGCAGACGTTGAGCCACTTCTGAATCGCCTCGGCCTGCTCCGCCCACTGGTTCCCAAGCCTCAGTTCAAGGAAGGTCGCGAAGACGGAATCGAAGAGCTGGTTTCCCTTCTCCAGGAGGAGCATCCTCTCGAAGAACACCGCCTCGCGCTCCATCGCCTCGTCCACCGTGCTGTCCTTCTCGAGCTTCACCGCGGGGGACTTGAAGGAGGCAAAGTGGAAGAGCTCCCCCTTGAGCGTCAGCTTGTAGTGATCGTCGCCGGTCTCCATGTGGAGGGTCGCCTCGGTGATCTGCTTCTTGTTGAGAAGCGCGCTTCTCACCTCGTTGAAGTGGTCCTGGGGACCCGCCACGGTGATCTTCTGGGCCCCGTTCTCCCCGGAACCCAGGAGCACGACGCGGTCGTCGAGGTAGGCGACGAAGCCCTCCTTGGCGAGGAGCACGCCCGGCTGGTTCACGGTGTACTCGGAGGACTCGTTCATGGTCTGGTACATGAGCCAGAGCATGAAGTCGGCGCCTAGCCACTGGTTCTCCTTGATGAGCTCCAGGTAGTTGTCTCCCCCTGCCTTGTTCGCCTGCTGCAGGAGCGCCTTGTACTGGTCGTCGAGTACGCTCTCGGCACGTGCGTACGGGTGGAACGCGGAGACCCTGAGCCCCTCGAAGGTCTTCTTGAACTGCTCCTCGAAGAGCTCGATCACCTTGGGAGAGAGCGAGCTGAAGGTGAGGATGCCGCTCTTTGTGTCCCAGACCACGTCATAGGTCGCCGGAGTGGGAAGGGTCTGGGAGAGGAGCATGGCGCGCACCGCCTCCTTCAGGTCCTCCCTCTTCTGCTTGGGCACCTTGTTCATGCCGGGGTTTTCCGCCAGGAATTCCTCCTGGGCTCTTTCCAGGTGTGCCTTCAGCACAGCGGAGGGAACGGAGCGCTTGTCGCGGCGCAGGGTGAACATGAAGTAGTGCTCGCGGCAGCAGGCCGCGGGGGAATCGAAATCGTAGACCCTGGGGTCGTCCAGGTGCGCCCAGCCGACCGAGATCTCCTCGCTCCCCTGGTCAATCGGGTTGAACCGGTTCGCCGCCAGCTGCTTGGTGACAAAGTCGTGGAGGTCCTGCTGTTGCGGGATCTCACCCTGAACCTTGAAGTGACAGACGCTTACTGTGTTGGCGAGAATGCCCATCGATGTTTCTCCTTCGGTTTTACGTATTGTTCTTCCGCCTGAGCGGGAGAGCATGGATACACCTTTTTGCCCCCGAGGGGCAAGTTAAAAACGGGACGTCACTTCATCTGCTCGAGCACTTTCCCCTTCTCTTTGGCGTACTCCTCGGCGCTCAGCGCCCCCCTGTCGAACTTGTTCTTGAGCGCCTTCAGCTCGTCCTCCGCGCCCGCCTGGGGCTTCACGCCTGCACCCTTCTGGCCCCGCTCCTTCAAACGGCTCGCTTCGCTCTTGATGTCGACTAAGTCCATCTTCAGTTCGGCATTGCCGTACCAGTGCGTGTACGAGGGGTTCTGATGGTAGGCCCCCTTCACGGTGCGGGCGTAGTCGTACTTCTTCATCTTGAAGAAGAGCCGCTCGATGTGGGAGGTGTCCTCGTAGAGCATCTGGCTGTCGGTCACGAGGCGCGGACCGCTCAAGGGGTGCTGCGGCCGGTTTTCCGGCATGGGATCGAGGAGCCCACGATCGTTTAAGTCCCAGATGATGTGTTCCGCATCCTTCAGGATGGCAAGGCTTTGGCTGCGCACGAGGTCGCCGCGCTCGAGCTCGCGTTTGGCGAAGGCAGGTGCGTGGCAGGCGCTGCAGATGTTCACCATCTCCTTGCGTGCCGGCTCAGCCTTGGCGGCGGAGTAGGGAACGCCGCCCGAATTCATGGTGATGCCGATGGAGACGTTGTGGGTCCCCTTGGGCATGTGGCAGGTCTGGCAGTCTGGCCCCGCCTTGGCACCTGCGCTCACGTTCAGCGTGCCGTGCAGCGAGGTCTGCCACATCTCCCATTGCGGGTGGTCCGGCCCCATATGGCACTTGGCACAGGAGTTTGGATCGCGCACGATCTTCAGGTCGGTCATGTGTTTGGAGTGGCAGGAATCGCAGGCGTCCTCGACGCTGTGGCAGTAGTTGCAGCCGATCTCCCCCATCTCCGGGGACTGCTTCAAAAAGCGCGCGCACTGCACGTCCGAGCGCGGCATCTCGTCGCCCGGTTGATGGCAGAAGCGACATTCGTCTTTCTTGCGGTTCGAAAGCCCCCTGGTGCATCCCCACCCGGAGTGGAGCCCCATGCCGTGCCTGCTTAAGCGATGCTCCTCGTACGCCTTCTTATGACAGGGGGCGCAGACCTTCATGCCGACCTTCGCCTCCCCCCTCACGATCTTGTCGTGGTCGCTGCCGTGGCACTTCTCGCACCCGATACCGGCTTTGGCGTGTGCGCTTCCCTGCCACTGGGCCACCGCGGCCGGAGTCTTCTCGGTGTGGCAGGGGATGCATGGTTCGGCGGCACCCGACAGACGGGGCGCGATGAGTGCAGCGAGGATGGTCGCCGTCAGCATTGCTCGGATCATCATTTACTCTCCTTCTTAAGCTGTTCCCGGTACTCCGCGTCGGTGATGAGCCCCTTGCTGCGCAGGGCGCGCAGTTTGAGCGTCCGCTCCAGGTCACCTGCGAGGGGAGTGGGCTGCTCGTCCTTCAGTCCGGAGACGAGGTACAGCCGCTCCTTGTACATGATGAGCACGCCCGTCCCGTCCGGCAGGAAGATCCCCGCGGCGTTTGGCGGGAAGGTTGCGATTTCCTTGTTCTTATGGAAGAGGTGCCCGCCTAGGAGGAGATAGGCTCCCGAAGGGGAGAGGGCGGGTGCAGCCCCGGAAGCGTTCCAGGTCTCCACTTCTTTTCCGGTGGGGAGCGAGATGCGGCGCCCCGGCAAGCCGCCGAGGACTAGCGACTCTCCGTTGGGAGCGTAGACAACCTTGCCGGCTCCCAGAGGCGCCTCGGCGATGCTGCCGCCGGTGCCCGTCGAAAGGTTCTGGACGTTTACCTTGAGGTACGGGTTGAAAAGCGGCGGGTCCTTCACCGTGGTGTAGGCGATCTCGTCGCGGTACGGCGAGAGTGCCACGATCATCTGGTTGTAAAGCAGCGCTTCGGGCAGACGCGCCACCTTGGGGCGGAGCGTCACATCGCCCAGAAGGGTGATCTCAGGCTTTCCTGCGCCGTCCCAGCGGTACAGACGCGACGCCATCTGGGTTCCGAAGCTGAACTTCTTGACCACGAGGGCGCCTGCCAAGAGCTCCTTTTCCGAGCGCCAGACGAGCGAGGTGACCCGCCCATCGACACGCGTCTCCGCCACGTTGTTCCCGGCGCTGTCCAGGATGCGCAGGACGGTGCTCTCCCCCGGAGCTATCGCCACCGCCAGCCGGTCCCCCGAAGGCGAAAAGCAGAGGAGCTTGGCCGCGGAACCTGCTGCAGCCTTTTCCTCCCCATGCAGGTCGGACAGACGGATCGAGTCGCGGTTGACGCAGGCGACTGCACCTTTCGCGCTGGCATCAAATGGTGACCCGGCGTCGCAGTGGACGAGCGCCTGCACCCGGAAGCCTTCCGGTAGCTGTGCCGGCATGGTGGTGGCGCAGCCGGTAAAAGAGCCCATGGCGATTACGAGCAGCAGGGCTGACAGAGCTTTCTTCATGAATACCTCCGTTCGGCGAGGCGTCAGTGTACTCGTTTTATCCGTCCAAAACAACACGCAAAGGCTGCGCAGAAAGGGTGCCCGTGTATACTGGATTACCGCGTGCAGCCGCCACCGGCGCCGCTGCCGGGCTCGCCTTGCAGAGAACCAGGTGAAAGTAAAACTGCTCTTCCCGCATACGGTGGCCCCTGGAGTCCCTTCTCCACGAAGCGCAGTACGAGGCCCAGCGTCCCCCCCTTTGCGAAGGGGGAACAGGGGGGATTTGCCTTGCTCCGTCCCCACGACAACCGGAAAGGAACAACCCGATGCACGTAACCCTGCTGCAAATGAGACTCCTCCTCCCTAGCCGCACCTTGAAGGAGAAGCGCGCCATCGTGAAGAGCGTGCTGTCACGGTCGCGTAACCGCTTCAACGTCGCCTGCACGGAGAGCGCGCTGCACGACCAGCCCGCCGACGCGGAACTCTGCTTCGTCACCGTGGCGGCAAGCCCGATGCGCGCGAGGCAACTGCTGCAGGAGCTGGAATCCTGGCTCGTTTCGGAGCGCCCGGATGTGGAGATAACCGATGTCCAGCTCGAGGAGCTCTAGGAAAATTGCGGACTTCCCCGCTGCCTTAAAATGTGTTAGCTTCCGCTTTTATTGAATCCGCTTTATCGGGGTGACCGGGCATGGCGCAAGACGACCTGAACAGACTGACCATAGACAAGAAACGCTATACTCCCGGCGGCGCCAGAACCCGGCGCCCGCGCATCGTTGCAGCCGTGGTGCTCATCGCCCTTCTCCTGGGACTTTGGACCTTTATCTCCAGGCGCAGCGTCGAGGTTGAGGTCGCCACCGTTTCCCTCATCTACCCTTCCCAGACCTTTTCCCTCTTGAACGCAAGCGGCTACGTCGTGGCACAGCGAAAGGCCGCCGTCGCCTCCAAGGCGACCGGGCGCCTCGAATGGCTCGGCGTGGAGGAGGGGAGCGTGGTGCGTGCGGGACAGCTGATCGCCCGCCTGGAGAACCGGGACGTTGCCGCGGTGAAGGGAGAGGCCTCGGCAGCCGTCTCCGTGGCGCAGGACAACCTGGAGCAGGCCGGGGTGGAACAAAAGGACGCCGCCCGGGCGCTTTCCCGCGCAAAAGAACTGGTGGGGCAGGGGATCATCGCCCAGGCCGATTACGACACGGCGGAAGCCCGCTACCAGCGCGCCGTGGCCGCCGTGGCCGCGGCGCGCGCCAACGTGAGGCAGGCGCAAAGCGCCCTCAAGGGGGCCGATGCCTCCCTTGACTACACCCTGATCCGCGCCCCCTTCGACGGCGTGGTCCTCACCAAGAACGCCGACGTCGGCGACATCGTTTCCCCCCTTGCCGCCGCTGCCAACGCGAAGGCCGCCGTGGTCACCATGGCCGACATGGGCTCGCTGCAGGTGGAGGCCGACGTTTCCGAGGCGAACCTTGCCAGGGTGAAGGTGGGACAGCCGTGCGAGATCCTTCTCGATGCCCTTCCCGACGTCCGTTTCCGCGGTGCGCTCTACACCATCGTCCCGACCGCGGACCGCAGCAAGGGGAGCGTCATGGTCAAAGTCCGCTTCCTGGACAAAGACCCGCGCATCCTCCCTGAGATGAGCGCCAAGGTCGCCTTTTTGGAGCGCGAGCTGCGGGCGGGTGAGGGGACGCCGCGTGTGGGTCTCCCTCCCGCGGCTGTCGTACACCGCGACGGCAAGGATTACGTCTTCAAGGTGGCGAAGGACCGGGCGCAGCTCACCCCGGTTACCCTGGGGGGGAAACTGGGTGACCTGGTGCAGGTCGATTCCGGCGTGAAGGCGGGGGACCGCATCGCCACGAAGCCCCTGGACAAGCTGCGCGACGGCAGCCGCGTGAAGACGGCGGAAAAGTAACATGGCGCAAACGACCGAGCCCATCGTCAGGATCAGGAACCTCTCCAAGTCCTACCGCCGCGGCACCCAAATCATCCCGGTCCTCTCCGGCATCAGCTTCGACATCGCGAGGGGCGAATTCGTCGCCCTTATGGGGCCGTCCGGCTCCGGCAAGAGCACCCTCTTGAACATGATCGCCGGGATCGACAGTGCCGACGAGGGGGAGATCGAGATCGGCGGCGTGGAGATCACCCGTCTAGGTGAGAGCGATCTTGCCCGCTGGCGCGCCGTCAGCGTTGGCTTCATTTTCCAGTTCTACAACCTGATCCCCGTCCTGACCGCCTTCGAGAACGTGGAACTCCCCCTTTTGCTCACCCACCTGAACCGGCGCGAACGCCGTGAACACGTGGAAGCGGTGCTGAACGTCGTGGGGCTTGCCGACCGGATGGACCACTACCCCTCCCAGCTCTCCGGCGGGCAGCAGCAGCGCGTCGCCATCGCCCGCGCCATCGTCACCGATCCGGAAATCCTCGTGGCGGACGAGCCGACCGGCGACCTCGACCGCGCCTCCGCGGAAGAGATCCTCCAACTCATGGACCGCCTGGTACACGAGTTCGGCAAGACCGTTATCATGGTGACCCATGACCCCCGCGCCGCGGAGAAGGCCCATCTCGTACGGCACCTGGAGAAGGGCGAGCTGAGCGTGACCTAGATGGGCATTCCATACTCCTACAGCTTCCGAAACCTCTGGACCCGGCGGCTCACCACGGTCCTCACCGCGAGCGGCATGGGGCTCGTCGTCTTCGTCTTCGCCGCGACCCTTATGCTCACCGAGGGGTTGCAAAAGACCCTGGTGCAGACCGGCTCGCCGGACAACGTCATGCTTTTGCGCAAGTCGTCCAACTCCGAGGTGCAAAGCGCGGTGGAACGGGACCAGGCGGCGCTTCTGGAGAGCCAGCCGGAGGTCGCCGTGGGGGAGGACGGCGAGCCGCTTCTCGCCAAGGAGCTGGTGGTTCTCATCAACCTGAAGAAACGGGTGACCGACACGCCGTCCAACGTCATCATCAGGGGGATCACGCCAGCTTCCCTCAAGCTGCGGCCGGCGGTCCGGCTGAAGGAGGGGCGCATGCCGAGGCCCGGCTCCGCTGAGGTGGTGACCGGGGAGGGCGTGGCGCGCCGCTTCAAAGGGTGCGGACTTGGCGAGACGCTGCGCTTTGCCATGCGCGACTGGCGCGTCGTGGGGGTGTTCGATGCCGGGGCGACCGGCTTCTCCTCGGAGATCTGGGGCGATCGCGACCAGATGATGCAGGCCTTCAGGCGGCCGGTGTACTCCTCGATCATCTTCAGGCTGCGCGACACCACCTCTTTCGACGCCTACAAGGCGCGCGTGGAGGGGGACCCGCGCCTCACCGTGGAGGCGAAGCGGGAGACCCGGTACTACCTGGACCAGTCCGAGGCGATGGCGAAGTTTCTACGCATCCTCGGGATGGTGCTCACCGTGGTTTTCTCCATCGGCGCGGTGATCGGCGCCACCATCACCATGTACGCCGCGGTCGCCAACCGGGTGACCGAGATCGGCACCCTGAGGGCGCTCGGCTTCCAGAGAAAGAGCATCCTCTCCGCCTTCGTCATCGAATCGCTCCTTTTGGGCGTGTGCGGCGGCATCCTCGGCATCTTCGGAGCCTCGTTCATGCAGCTCATCACCATCTCAACCATGAACTGGGCCTCGTTCTCCGAGCTCGCCTTTTCCTTTACGCTAAACTTCAGCATCATCTGGAAGTCGCTTCTCTTTTCCGCCGTGATGGGGCTCGTTGGGGGTGCTCTCCCGGCTTTCCGTGCCTCGCGCATGAAGATAGTGGAGGCGCTTCGCGCCACATGAGGTTTCGATGTTCATCCTGAAATACATCCTCAGGAATCTTTTCCGGCACAGGCTCCGCTCCGTACTCACCGTCGTCGGAGTGGCGGTGGCGGTGCTCGCCTACGGCCTTTTGACGACCCTGGTCGGTCTTTGGTACTCAGGCGCCGAGCATGCCTCGGACACGAGGCTCATCACCCGCAATGCGATCTCGCTTGTCTTCCCGCTCCCCATCTCCTACCTGGAGCGGATCCGCGGCGTGCCCGGGGTCACCACGGCCTCCTATGGCAACTGGTTCGGCGCTTATTACAAGGAGCAGAAGAACTTCTTCGCCAACTACGCCATCGAACCGCGCAGCTACTTAGAGCTCTACCCTGAGTTCATCCTCTCTCCCAAGGAGAAAAACGACTTTCTCCTCGACCGCAAGGGGTGCATCGTCGGGGAGCGCCTGGCCCGGACCTACGGCTGGAAGGTAGGGGACCTGATCACCCTGAAAGGGACCATCTACCCGGGGGACTGGGAGTTCGTGCTGCGCGGCATTTACCACGGCAAGGAGAAGGCGACCGAGGAGCGCATCTTCCTTTTCCACTGGACCTACCTGAACGAGACCATGCGCCGGAGCGTACCCAGGCGCGCCGATCAGGTGGGCTATTTCGTCGTCGGCGTGAAAAACCCCGGACTTGCCCCCGATGTGGCGCTCGCCGTGGACTCCATGTTCAAGAATTCCCTGGCCGAGACCCTGACCGAGACGGAGAAGGCCTTCCATATGAGCTTCGTCTCGATGACCGAGGCGATCATGGTCGCGATCCAGATCGTCTCGTACATGGTGATCGCTATCATCATGGTGGTCGCGGCCAACACCATGGCCATGACGGCACGCGAAAGGATCGGCGAGTACGCGACCCTGAAAACGCTGGGGTTCAAGGGGGGGCACCTGGCTGGGCTCATCTTCGGGGAATCGGTCGCCATATCCTTTCTGGGCGGGCTCCTGGGCGTTGCCTTGACCTTCCCTGCCGCACACTGGATCGAGACCGAGCTCGCCCAGTACTTTCCCTACTTCACCGTCTCCCCGAAGACCCTGCTCTTCGAGCTTTTGGCGGCGCTCTCGGTAGGTGTCGTCTCCGGCATCTTCCCCACCTGGCGCGGCGCCACCATCCGCATCGCCGACGGCCTGAAGCGGATCGGGTGAATGGCTCTGACGCAAAGACGCCAAGGCGCAAAGGCGTAAAGAAGAAACCAAACTCTTGTATTTTCGATGAAAACCCAGTATAAGACCCCCCTGCCTTTGGTTTTTTAACCATTCCTTTGTTTGCTTTGCGTCTTTGCGGCTCTGCGCCTTTGCGTTAAAGCCTCTCGCCTTGACGCCTTTATTTTTTCAGGAGGCTCCCCTTGAGATTTTTCCGCATGCCCAAGGACCGCATCGTCCTGCTTTTGCTCGTGGTTTCCCTTGTCCTTTACCTGGCGGATTATTTCGCGTTCGGCCGCCTGCAGGAGATCGGCTTCGGGTTCATGTCGAACGTCGCCTTCCTGCCGGTCTACGTCCTCTTCGTCACCCTGATGATCGAGCGGGTGCTGAAGGAGCGCGAACGCGAGGCGATGATCAAGAAGCTCAACATGGTGATCGGCATCTTTTTCAGCGAGGTGGGTACGCCGCTTCTGAAGGATCTGCAGGCCTTTTATCAGGACGGGGAGGAGCTCTCCAGGAATCTCAGGGTCAACGTGCGCTGGAAGAATGATGATTACCGCTCTGCCCGTCTTTTCCTCGACACGCACGACGTACGTCCCGACTCCCGCGTCGGCGACCTCGCCGCTTTGAAGGACTTTCTTGCCGAGAAGAAGGGGGTGATGCTGTCACTCATGGAAAACCCGAACCTCCTCGAGCACAATTCCTTCACGGACCTGCTCTGGGCCGTCTTCCACCTGATCGAGGAACTTCAGGCGCGCCATTCGCTCTCAGGCCTCCCCGCAAGCGACATGGATCACCTAAGCGGCGACATGAAACGCGCCCACACCTACCTGCTCATCGAGTGGCTCTCCTATATGGCGCACCTGCAGAAGGACTACCCGTACCTCTTCTCGCTGGCGGTCCGCATGAACCCGATGAACCCTGAGGCGCGCGCCGAGGTCTCATAGTAAACAGAAAAAAGTTGCATCTTTGCGACGGGTATCTTATAAGTATCAGCTCCGCAAAGTGCCACCATCCCTCCTGAAAGGCGACCCAAGGCTTTGAAAGAAAAGCAGACTCTGGCAAAACTCCGTCAGGACATAGATGCGGTTGACGACCGCATCCTAGAACTTCTGAACGAGCGGGCAAGGCTCGTGATGCAGGTCGGCGCGGTGAAGACCGAGAACCGCAGCGACTTCCACGTTCCCAGCCGCGAGAGGGAGATCTACGACCGGCTCACCGCGGAGAACCCGGGACCCTTCCCGTCCGAGGCGGTGCGCGGTGTGTTCCGCGAGATCATCTCCGCTTCGCTTGCCCTGGAGAAGCCGCTCAAGGTCGCCTTCCTGGGGCCCAACGCCACCTTCAGCCACCTGGCCTCCATGCAGCATTTCGGACTCTCCGCCTCGCTTTCGCCGGAGCGCTCCATCCCCGCCGTCTTCGAGGCGGTTGAGAAGGGTGAGGCGTACTACGGCGTGGTCCCGGTGGAGAACACCACCGAAGGGATGATTTCGCACACGCTCGACATGTTCATGGAGAGCGAGCTGAAGATCAACGCGGAGGTGCTCCTCGAAGTTTCCCACTTCCTGCTCTCCCGCACCGGGCGCTTCGAGGACATAAAGAAGGTCTACTCGCACCCGCAGCCCTTGGCCCAGTGCCGCAAGTGGCTCGCCGAGAACCTCCCCAACGTGCCGCTTGTGGATGTCGCCTCGACGACACTCGCGGCGCAGATCGTCGCCGAGGACTACACCGCTGCGGCCATTGCCAGCGAGTACGCCTCGTCGATCTACAACCTGAAGATCGTCAAGGCGCGCATCGAGGACCAGGTGAACAACTTCACCCGGTTCCTGGTCGTCGGACGGAAGATGGCCGAACGTTGCGGCGACGACAAAACCTCGCTCATGTTCTCGGTCCGCGATGAGGCCGGCATCCTGCACCGCATGCTGGAGCCGTTCGCCAAGCGCAACATAAACCTCTCCAAGATCGAGTCGCGTCCGCTGAAGAGGAAGGCGTGGGAGTACATCTTCTACCTCGACCTCACCGGGCACATCGACGATCCGGAAGTGGCCGAGGCGGTGAAGGAACTCGCCACCTGCTGCCAGTTCGTGAAGGTGCTGGGCTCCTACCCCCGGGCACGCCAATGAGGGAGTCCTAGCATGGTCTACTTCAAGAAGATGGCCGTGATCGGCGTCGGTCTGATCGGCGGTTCGCTCGCACGCGTCCTGCGTGAGAAGAAGGCCGTGGGTGAGGTGGTCGGCATCGGCCGCGGCGAGGCGAACCTGAAGCGCGGCGTCGAGCTGGGCGTTTTAGACAGTTACACCACCGATGCGAAAAAGGGAGTCGAAGGGGCCGACCTGGTCTTTATCGCGACACCGGTTTGCAGTATTCCGCAGGTGGTGGCCGAGATCGCGCCGCATCTCTCGAAGGGATGCATCGTGACCGACGGCGGGAGCGTGAAAGAGTACGTCGTCGCGGCATGCGAGCCGCTCATGCCGGAAGGAACCTGGTTCGTTGGCGGGCATCCCATAGCCGGTACCGAGCACTCCGGTGTAGAGGCGTCCTTCTCCACTTTGTACCAGGGGAGGCGATGCATCGTTACCCCGACCGGGAACACGGATCCGGCCGCCCTGGAGAAGGTGGTCGAGCTCTGGAAGGTGGCCGGTTCAAACGTGCCGCTCATGGATCCGGTGCAGCACGACCTGGTCGTGGCTGCGATCTCGCATCTCCCTCACATGGTCGCCTACTCGCTGGTCAATGCCGTTGACGGTTACGACCGATTCGGCGGCGATCTGCTCTCCTTTTCCGCCGGCGGGTTCAGGGATTTCACAAGGATTGCCTCTTCCGATCCGGTGATGTGGCGTGACATCGCGCTTACCAACAAGGAGGCGATTCTGGAGATGATGGATTTCTTTTCCGGGTACCTGGAGAAGCTGCGCGGCCTGGTCGCCGCCGAAGATGCCGAAGGGCTGCGGACTTTCTTCCTGAACTCCAAGCAGAAGCGGGACGCGATTCTGTAACAGCCGCCGCAGCCGCAGCCAGCAGCCAGCAACCACAGCCAGCAGCTGCAGCCAGCAGCCGCAGTCCGACCAGTCCGACCAGTCCGACCAGTCCGACAAAAAATTGTGAAAGCCGCACCGAGGTGCTTCATGCAAAGCTATACCGTTGAACCCGCCACCGGCATCCGCGGCGAAATCCGTGTCCCCGGGGACAAGTCCATTTCGCACCGCTCCATCATGTTCGGCTCCATAGCGAGCGGGATCACCCGGGTCTCCGGCTTCCTGCGCGGCGAGGATGCCCTGGCGACCCTGGAGGCGTTTCGCGCCATGGGGGTGCAAATCGACGATGACGGCGAGACGGTCACCATCCACGGCAAAGGTCTGCACGGCCTGGAAGAGCCGGGCGACGTGCTGGATTGCGGCAACTCCGGCACCTCCATGCGCCTTCTTACCGGCCTTCTTGCCGGCCAAAACTTCTTCTCGGTTCTCTCCGGCGACAAGTACCTGCGCGCCCGCCCGATGAAGCGCGTGGTGGGCCCCTTGGGCCGGATGGGCGCCCGCATCAGCGGACGCGCCGGCGGCGAAAAGGCGCCTCTTGCCATCCAGGGGGGAAAGCTCACCGGGATCGAGTATGACTCCCCGGTCTCCAGCGCCCAGGTGAAGTCGGCCATCATGCTCGCAGGCCTGTACGCGGACGGCGAGACCGTGGTGCGCGAACCGCACCTCTCCCGTGACCACTCGGAACGCATGCTGCGCGCCTTCGGCGCCAGGGTCGAGACCTTCCCCGGCGGCGTGCGGGTCTTCGGCGGCCCCGAGCTTACCGGACGCGATATCGTGGTCCCCGGTGACATCTCCTCGGCAGCCTTCTTCATGGTGGCCGCGCTAATCGTGCCGGGCTCCGAGCTCCTGATCCGCGGCGTCGGCGTAAACCCGACCCGAACCGGCATCCTCGACATCCTGAAGGGGATGGGGGGAGACATCGAGCTTTTGAACGAGCGCGAGGAGTCCGGTGAACCTGTGGCGGACCTCCTGGTGCGCTCCTCGAAGCTTAAGGCGATGGAGATCTCAGGTGAGGTGGTGCCGCGCGCTATCGATGAGTTCCCCTCCATCTGCGTCGCGGCAGCGCTCGCCGAAGGGACCACCGTCGTTAGGGACGCCTCCGAGCTGAGGGTGAAGGAAACCGATCGCATCGCCGCCATGGCGGACAACCTGAGACGCGCCGGGGTCACCGTGACGGAGACGCCTGAAGGCATGGAAATAACCGGCGTCACCTCGCTGAAGGGGTGTGCGGCGGACAGCTTCGGAGACCACAGGATAGCCATGTCCATGACGGTGGCTGGTCTTACCGCAAAAGGGAATACCACGATCTCCGACGTCGAGTGCATCGCCACATCCTTTCCCGGCTTCCGCGAACTCCTCGAGGGGGTAGTAAGGCGTTGAGCGACACAGTAAGAGAAAACGGAGTAATCGTAGCGATAGATGGCCCCTCCGGGGCCGGGAAGAGCAGTCTCACCAAGCTCCTGGCAAGGCGGCTCGGATACATTCACATAGACACCGGAGCCATGTTCCGCGCCGTTGCACTGATGGCCAAGCGGGCGGGTATCGCCGCGGACGACGACGCGGGACTTGCCGAACTCTGCCGCACCCTTGAAATCACCTTCGTGCGGGACGGCGAAGCGTGCCGCGTCCTTGCAAACGGTGAGGACGTCTCCAGGGAGATCCGCACCGAGGAGATCGGCCTTTTGACCTCTGCCGTATCGGCCAGAAAGCCTGTGCGCGCGGCGCTTTTGACCATGCAGCGTGCCATGGGCGCCAAGGGGGGAGTGATTCTCGAAGGGCGTGACATCGGCACGGTGGTCTTCCCTGACGCCGAGGTGAAGTTCTTCCTCTCCGCCAGCGCCGAAGAGCGCGGCAGGCGCCGCTACCTCGAGCTTGCCGCTCGGGGTGACAGCGCCACCCTCGAAGAGACCATCGCCAAGGTGATCCAGCGCGACCGGCAGGACGAGGGGCGCGAACACGCGCCGCTCAAGCAGGCCGCCGACGCACTCCCCATCGACTCGACCAGCCTCTCCATCGACGAGGTGCTCGCGGTCATGGAGAGAGCGGTGCGCGAACGCATTGCCAAGGGGGAGAAGGGGTAAAGCATGGAAGTCATACTCGCAAAACACGCAGGGTTCTGCTTCGGTGTCAAAAGGGCAACGCATCTCGCCTTCGACGCCGCCGACCGCGGCGGTGACACCTACACCTTGGGGCCCATCATCCATTCGCCGCAGGTCGTGCAGCGGCTCGAAGAGATGGGGGTCAAGTCGGTGGAGAGCGTCGAGGAGGTCGAAAACGGCGGCACCATCATCATCCGATCCCACGGCGTCGCCTCGAGCGAGCTCGAGGCCGCGGAGAAGGCTGAACTCGAGGTGGTGGACGCAACCTGCCCGTTCGTCAAGAAGGCTCAGGAGCACGTGGCGACCCTTTCCAATGAGGGGTACGACGTGATCGTCGTGGGGGACGCCGTGCACCCAGAGGTGCAGGGGATCGTCTCGTACGCGACGGGTCGGGTCTACGTGGTCAGCACCGGCAAGGAAGTCGACCGTCTGCCGCGCATGGCCAAGATGGGGGTGGTGGCGCAAACGACCCAGTCCTTCGAGCACCTGAACGACGTCGTTGCCGCCTGTCTGGCAAGGGGTGGGGAGACCCGCGTCTACAACACCATCTGTGATGCCACCGCGGTGCGCCAGTACGAGACCAAGAAGCTTGCCGGGGAGGTCGATTGCATGGTCGTGATCGGCGGTTTCAACAGTGCAAACACGAAACGCCTGGCCCAGATCTGCCGGGAACTCCTGCCGCGCACGCACCATATCGAAACCGCCGGACAGATCGATCCAGCCTGGTTCGAGGGGGTGAATCGCGTGGGGGTAACGGCGGGCGCTTCGACGCCGAAGTGGTTGATCGATGAAGTGATAGCTCGCATTTCGGCCATCGACCAAGATAAAATAGGTTGATATTTTTGACCGATGTGCTAGATTAGCTCGATTTTATACGGAGATTACACGAGGGGGTACAGTTTTCGATGGGTGAAGAAAAACGCAGCTTCAAGAAAAAAGATATGCCGATTAGGCGGTTACACGATAATGACGAGGAGCTGGACCAGGCCGAAGGTGGCGAGTTTGCCGACCTTTTCCAGGACAGCCTGAGGCAGCCGCAGAGCGGCGAAGTGGTCAAGGCCGTCGTGGTCCAGATCGAGCAGGACGTGGTGCTGGTCGATGTCGGCTACAAGTCCGAGGGTGCCATCCGCATCGCCGAGTTCATCGACGAGAACGGCGACCTGACCGTCAAGGTCGGCGACGAGGTGAACGTCTACTTCGAGCGCGGTGAGAACATCCGCGGCCACATGGTCCTTTCCAAGAAGAAGGCCGATTCCCAGGTCGCCTGGGAAACCATCGCCGCAGCCGGCGAGGGTGGCGTAATCGAGGGCAAGATCACCGGCAAGGTGAAAGGCGGCATGACCGTAGACGTCGGCGTCGAGGCGTTCCTCCCGGCATCGCAGGTTGACCTGCGTCCTGGCGGCAACATGGACCGCTTCATCGGCCAGACCTACCAGTTCCGCATCCTCAAGCTGAACAGAAAGCGCGGCAACCTCGTGCTTTCCCGCCGCGTACTTCTCGAGGAGGAGCGTGACAAGGCAAGGACCGAGACCCTCGCGACCCTGAAAGAAGGCGACATCGTGAACGGCCAGGTGAAGAACATCGCCGAGTACGGCGCGTTCGTCGACCTGGGCGGCGTTGACGGTCTCCTCCACGTCACCGACATGTCCTGGGGCAGGCTCGGTCACCCCTCCGAGATGGTGAAGGTGGGCGACACCGTGAAGGTGATGGTCCTCAAGTACGACCGCGAGAAAGGGAAGATCTCCCTGGGCCTCAAGCAGACCGTGCCCGATCCGTGGCTCAACGTGGGCGAGCGTTACAGGGAAGGCGAGCGCGTCAGCGGCAAGGTCGTGAGCCTCACCGACTACGGCGCATTCATCTCCCTCGAGGACGGCATCGAAGGCCTGGTGCACGTCTCCGAGATGTCCTGGACCCGCCGTGTGCGTCATCCGTCCGAAATCCTCAAGGTAGGTGAGGACGTCGAGGCGGTGATCCTCGGGGTCGATCCTGGCAACCGCAGGATCTCCCTGGGCATCAAGCAGACCGAAGTGAACCCCTGGACCGTGATCGGCGAGCGTTACCCGGTCGGTACCAAGATCGAAGGCCAGATCAAGAACATCACCGACTTCGGTGTCTTCATCGGCATCGAAGACGGCATCGACGGCCTGGTCCACGTCTCCGACATCTCCTGGACCCGCCGCGTGAAGCACCCGGGCGAGCTCTTCTCCAAAGGGCAGACCGTTCAGGCCGTCGTTCTCAACATCGACGTCGAGAACGAGCGTCTCTCCCTTGGCATCAAGCAACTGGTTCCGGATCCGTGGGAAGAGATCCCCAGGAAGTACAAGCCGGGCTCCAAGGTCAACGGCAAAGTGACCTCCGTGACCGACTTCGGCATCTTCGTCGAGATCGAGGAAGGGATCGAAGGTCTGATCCATGTTTCCGAGATCTCCTACGAGAAAGTTGCTTCCCCGAAAGACTTCGCCAACGTGGGCGATGAGCTCGAGGCGGCCGTCCTGAACGTGGACATGGTCGAGAAGAAGATCGCCCTCTCCATCAAGGCGCTGCAGACCGCGATGGAAAAAGCCGAGATGGCTTCCTACATGGGTAGCCAGGGCGAGGCAACCTCCAGCTTTGGTGATCTCCTCAAGGAGAAGCTGAAGAAGAGCACTGAAGAATAGACCAGTCACTTCGCCGACTGAGTAATCTAATAGTTTTTTGACTGAGGTGTTTAAATGACAAAGAGCGAACTGATCGACAAACTGGTGGAAGTGCGTGGTGCCCTCACCCGCAAAGATTCCGAAGCAGTAGTCTCCATGGTATTCGACGCCATGAGCGAGGCCCTCACCAAGGGGGACAAGGTAGAGATTCGTGGCTTTGGTAGCTTCACCATCCGTGACCGCGAGCCGCGCGAGGCCAGAAACCCGAAGAGCGGCGAGATCGTCAGCATTCCGAGCAAGAAAACCCCGTTCTTCAAGACCGGGAAGGACCTGCGCGAGCGCGTGAACAACATCTAGCAGCAAGTTGAACGGGAATCGGCCCGGATGGCGGAATTGGTAGACGCAAGGGACTTAAAATCCCTCGTTCGCAAGGACGTGCCGGTTCGACCCCGGCTCCGGGCACCACGCATACCCGAAAGTTGAACACGAAGAGGGGCCGCTAAAGCGGCCCCTTTTTTTTTCAGTGCTGTCCCCGATGGGAACGACAGCCTCAGCCTAGGCGATGGAAGAAACGGTCATGGAAAAAGGTGCGCAGATGATGGTCAAGGGGTGCGATCCCGGTGGGTGTCAGGCTCTTTGCTGCTATGACGGCGTTTATCTCCTGCCTGGGGAGGCTGAGCTGATCCGCGCCGTGGTGCAGAGATACCCCGAGCACTTCCCGAACCTCCCTGAGGATTTCATCGTCAACGGCGCATGGCCGGATGGGACCGAGGGGGTAAAGAACGCAACGCGTCCATTTGCCTTTTCGATAGACGATTTCCCGCCCCACTTCAACCAAACCAAGTGCGTTTTCGCCACCGCGGATCACATGTGCCTGCTGCAGGCGCTGGCCGTCGAACTCGGCGTCCACAAGTGGACTTTCAAACCGACCGCCTGCTGGCTCTTCCCGCTTACTATCGAGGTGGGAGAACTGGCTCCCCCTCCCATGCTCGGCGAACCCGATCCCGACTACGTCGATGCATCCTACCCAGGCTACGTCACCTTCGTTCCCTGCGGTAAATTCACTCCGGGTGGAGAACCCTGGCAGGAGGCGTTCGCCGAGGAGATCGCCTTCTTCGAAACGGTCGACCAGCTCCCGCTCTGGGCCAACCGCGGCCTCTCCCTGGAGGAGATCATCGAGCGCGCAAAGCCGTAGTTCAACTTTTCCCCCCTTGCCTCAACCGCCGTGCCCCTCCGTGCCGCGCGTTTTCCAGATCGAGTATGCAAACCCGCCTGCAAGCAGCCCCACCGTGATCGCCAGCGACCACGATGCCGGGAACTTTTCCCACCCCATCAGATTGGAGATGAACACCTTGGAGCCTATGAAGATGAGGACCAGGGAAAGTGCGTACTTAAGGTAGGCAAAGCGCGCCATCATGGCTGCCAGGGCAAAGTAAAGGGCGCGCAGCCCGAGAATCGCGAAGATGTTGGAGGTGTAGACGATGTACGGATCGGTGGTGATGGCAAATATCGCGGGGACGCTGTCTACGGCGAAGATCACGTCGGCGATCTCGATCATGAGCAGGGTGAGGAATAACGGCGTGAAATAGGTGACCGCCTTTCCCGACCTGGGATCTGGGAGGCGCACGGTGAAATCCTGCCCGTTAATGGAATCGGTCACGCGCAGGTGTCGCCGCAGCCACCTGAGCAAGGGATTGCCCGCCAGATCCGTTTCTTCCTGGTGCGTCAGGAATGCGATCTTTCCCCCGAGCAAGGCCGACGCCGCGGTGAGCAGGTAGACCGAGGTCTGGACCGTGACCCCTTCGCCGTTTTCCGCCATGCCGACATAGGCGGCGAAGCCTAGGGCGGCAGAAACTAGTGCCCAGGCAATGGCGGCAACTGGACGTGCGCCGCGGAACGACCCGAGCACCGCCTGCGCTCCCTCGGTCAGCACCAACAGCTTGTATCCGGTCAGCAGCAGAAACAGCGCGAAGATGTAAAGCACCCACCCAAACTGGGAGACGAGGGTGGCTCCAAGCGCTATCATGATGGCGCGCAGGATGATGACCCCCAGGATGCCCCAAAAGAGCACTCGATGCTGGTATTTCCGGGGCACGGCGAAGAAGGAGAAGATCATGGCGATGACGAAGATATTGTCCATCGCCAGCGATTTCTCGACGACGAACCCCGTCAGGTATTCTAGTGCCGGCTCCCTTCCCATCTCGAACCAGATCCACCCACCGAAGGCGAGTGCGATGGTTATGTAGAACGAGGAAAGCAGCAGACTCTCCTTCACGCCAATCTCATGCTGGTCCTTGTGTAGCACTCCAAGGTCGAGTACCAGCAGTACGAGCACCACAGCAACAAAGACAAGCCACATCCAGATCGGTTTGCCCAAGAATATAGTCGCAAGAAGTAGTTCCATGGCATGTCACCCCACTCAAGAATAGCGGCCGCGCCGGTCGCCTTTGACCGGTACCGGGATGGGGACCGGCGGCCGCACGACGGGTAACAATGAGTCCAACCACTCACGGATGCGATCCCCTATCTTCGTACCTGTGTCTTTCATCGACCTCTTCATTTTTACTCCTCCGTCGGCATGTCTCTGCCGTGGCATAAAAAAAAGACCTTTACCCGGGCATGTGCCTGGATAAAGGTCTTGTTGGCGTTCTGCTGCTCCGGGTCCCGGGCCTTAGGCCGTATTGACGAGAACCGGATCGGTCTTTTCCGGTGACCGATAACTACTCCCCTTTATTTACTGCCAATGTAATAAATGACCGTTTGTCATGTCAACGGAAATCGGTTTATGACTCAGCAACCTGCCCCGAGCATACCGGCACAGGTGGAGTGCAATCTGTTTCACCTGTACGACGCCTCTTTGCACCCCTTCGGGCCGTGGTAAAGCGGTAACTGCGCGTAACTACGTGTTCAGGAACGGGCCATCTCGTTGGCACGTCTTATGTAAAAAGGAGGTGCAGTTGCAAAAAACATCAAAGGAGAACCATCATGAAGAGAACAATGGCCATTTATGCAGTGACAGCGCTTACCCTGCTTTCCTTTGCCTCCCAGGGCATGGCTCGCGGCGGGATGGGAGGCGGCTCTGGGCACGGCTCCGGTATGGGCTCCGGGCACGGTGCCGGCATGGGGTCCAGCGCAGGTGCCGGGATGGGCACAGGTGCAGGGATGGGCACAGGTGCAGGGATGGCCACGGGTGCAGTGATGGGTGGCACCCATCACGGGACCAACGCCTCCGCGTCGATGACCGGCCAGGCCATGTCGGCCACGGCGACTATGAAACAGTCGACTATGCAGCAGTCCATGAAGGACAGGGCTCTCGCGCATGCCGCCATGCACGAGCCTGCGGCACCAACTCCTTCCACACCCGGCAATTTATAGCGTCGCCACAGCCCAGGCAGTTTTACAGCCCTGCCCCCTTACGGGGGTAGGGCTTTTTTGTCAGCACTCTGCCTGTCCTGTTAGCGAGAGGTCTTCCGCAGTGTGCAAGAGGTCTCTCGCAGTGCGCAAGAGGTCTTCCGCAGTGCGCAAGAGGTCTTCCGCAGTGCGCAAGAGGTCTTCCGCAGTGCGCAAGAGGTCTTCCGCAGTGTGCAAGAGGTCTTCCGCAGTGCGCAAGAGGTCTTCCGCAGTGCGCAAGAGGTCTTCCGCAGTGCGCAAGAGGTCTTCCGCAGTGTGCAAGAGGTCTTCCGCAGTGTGCAAAGGGTCTCTCGCAGTGCGCAAGAGGTTTCTCGCAGCGCAAAAGGTCGCCTTCAGCCCAGCATGCCGGAGGCTTTTTTTGAATTGGGGTTGCTAACTCGGCGCCGCTCAGTATACTCCCTTTTTGTTAAAAAAAACCAATTCAAACGGGAGGCGACATGCAAATACCAACTGCGTACCGGAGGATGAACGCCGTCGCTCTTATTAATGAGCTGGGTTCGGTAGCCGCTGCAATGGAAAGTAACGCCGCTTTCAAAAACGGAATACCTCAAGGCGTGGCAAGTGCAGCCGAGTTGCTGACTACCAGAGAGAGGCTCAAGTACGCCCATGAGGGGGCATTGACGCATGATTCGATCAAGATCCAGGAGCGCAAGGCGGCGGAGGCGGAAGCAGTAAAAAAACTGGACACGGTGGCGGCATACTACAACCTCGCTGCCGTGAGTGATCCGAGCGTAATTCAGTACACAGGCTTCACCCCCAATGCTCCGCGCAAGGGGGACCCGGCGCTGTTGATGCCGCAAGGGGTCGCCATATACCAGGGGCCTGTTTCGGGTAGTGCCGCTATCACGGTGAATCCGCTTCCGGGGGTAATCCTGTGGGAACTGAAGGTGGGGGAAGGGGACCTTTCCGTCGAAAGCAACTGGCGCCCTCACGTTTTCAACGCTGGTGAAACCATGGTGGTCCACGGCTTGACCGTCGACCGGGAACACGGCTTTCGCGTCAGGGGGCACAACCGCTCCGGCGCGGGGCCGTGGTCGCCGCCGGTCACCTTCTTCCTAAAATAGGACGAAGTAATCAAAAAAAGGCGTCTCCCCTTGGGGGGACGCCTTCCTCTTTGAGAGCGGTGGGTTCAGCCTTAGAGCTGGATGTACTCCTTGGGGTCCGTGTTGGTCGACATGGTCCAGACGGTGGCGTTCCCTTTTTTTAGGACGTACACGGCCAATTGCTCGTACCCAACCTTTTCCACCCACGGCTTCAGGAACTCCCGCTTGGTTACAATTTCTTTCTTGAGATCCAGGTCCTCGAGTGCTTCTACCGTCCCCGAGATCCTGACCTGGATCAGGTTCTCAAAGATGCCGTTGGTGAAACAGAGCTCGACCCTCGGATTCTTGTCCAACTGACGGTAAAGATCCTTGATCTTACCCGTATTGAAAACGATGCCGTTTTCATCGGCTCGGTACAGCAGCATCCCTCTTACATGCGGGATGTCTCCGTCCGCGGTCGCCATATGGAAAATAGGATTCGAATTTAAAAATGCAAGTATTTCGTTTCTGGTCATCATGGAGCACTCCTTTACGGGCGACGATCATCACCGGTGGCTGAGATACCCGATATTATACAACAATCTCATTCCCTGCAAGGATGATCAGATGAGCAACGGTAGGTCCTTTCTTTTCCCCCTAAGAACCGTCTGCGAGGCATGGTGAGAAGGCTCGGGTTCGGTACAATTGTGAAGCAGCAGTGCTTCCTGCATGCGTACTGATGCCACCGCTCGCAACGCATGATTACAGGAGGACGCAGCTATGAAGAAGTTGGTTTTTCTGGTCGCGCTGTTTGCGGCGGTTCCTGCCTTCGCCATCGAGAAAGACAAAGTGTCCCACTTCGCGGGGGCTACACTATTGGGCCTCACCGCTGACACCATCATCTATCACACGAGGGAATGGGAACAACCGCAGCGTATGGTTGTCTCAGGCGGACTGGCATTAATTCCTGGTTTCGCCCTAGAGGTGATTGACGAATTCAACGGAACGCACTTTAGCTGGTATGATCTTTTGGCTGACGGACTAGGGGCTGCGACCGGGGTGGTGGCTGGCGAACTGATCAACGGCAAATTGTGGATTTCCGCGTCGCCCCGCCGGGTCAGCCTGACGGGGCATTGGTAATCCGGAGGCAGGGCTATGAAAGATGAGAAGCGCACCGACCCGGCGGAGCGCTGGGTGGCGACTTTTACCTGGGAAGATCGGCTCATCGCGCGATTCTTCCCGCGCTTTTTCAAGAAGTACGCTCCCGAGGAGGTGCAGCAGCAATGGGCGGCAATCGTGGCCCGTAAGCAGCAGCCCCGTTCTGGGCAGGGTGGTGATGTCGATAAATAAGCGGTGTCCGATCCTCTTGCCGGTCGGGTTGAGCCACCTTATCTGCAAATCGGGGCTTTACCAATACCCGGCCCCCTCCCGCCTTCGCGAACCGAAGCGCCGCGGCGTGCAGGTCCGTCAAGCGGGAGGGGGATTCGGAATCGCCAGCCGGCGTCGAGCCGGCCGCTACCCTACTTCTCCGTCTGTTCCTTTTTCTCCTTCTCTTCCTTTTTTTCCTTCTTGGTTTTGGCGTGGGCAACCTCAATTTCGTTGGTTACCTTACCTTTCCCGACAACCTCTTCCGCTGCCTTCTCAACTGCTTTCTTTTCGTCTGCATTCTTTACAGGGCCTTTCAATGTCACGTGACCGTCTTTGGTGATGATCTTCACGTTGTGCGCCTTTATCGAAAGGGACTTGTCCTTTACGACGCTGCGCCGAATTTCCCTGGTTATCTCGCGGTCTGTCTTGTTCTCTTTCTGCTGCTCGGCGGTAACTCCCTTTTCGGCGTTCTTTTGGGTGTTGTCTGCCTTGCTTGTGCTTTGTTGAGCGGCATGGATCTGGATCGGGGCGCTCAGTGCGACGGCAGCCGACAGGCTTACTGCTAGCATCATGCTCATCTTTTTCATGCTTTGACTTCCTCCTTGGTTGTGGTTTAAGGGATGCCCTTTGGTCGAATTGGAAAAACTTAATATATAATATGGAAATGTCAACGTAAGCGTGAGGACTGTGCAATGAGCCGGGAGCGACGACTGGCAGAGACAACGTTTTGACTTCTGTGTCTGGTCCGATATCATTGAACTTTTCGAAGGTGACGAAACAAAAAGCGAAAGGAGAAGTGCCATTACCGCGAGCGACGTTTCCCACATACGCAATATCGGCATCATCTCCCATATCGATGCGGGCAAGACCACCGTCACCGAACGCATCCTCTTCTACAGCGGCGAGACGCACAAGATGGGGGAGGTGCATGACGGTCAGGCGGTCATGGACTGGATGCCGCAGGAACAGGAACGCGGCATCACCATCACCGCCAGCGCGACCTCTTGCCGCTGGGGCGAGCACCGCATCAACCTGATCGACACGCCCGGGCACATCGACTTCACCATCGAGGTTGAGCGGAGCGTCCGTGTACTGGACGGCGCAGTGGCGATCTTCAGTGCCGTGGAAGGGGTGCAGCCCCAAAGCGAACTGGTCTGGCGCCAGGCGGATCGCTACCGGGTGCCGAGGGTCTGCCTCA
This sequence comes from Geomonas edaphica, assembly GCF_004917075.1. Lineage (GTDB taxonomy): Bacteria > Desulfobacterota > Desulfuromonadia > Geobacterales > Geobacteraceae > Geomonas > Geomonas edaphica. Next base: position 204,096 of record NZ_SSYB01000003.1, on the reverse strand, counting down.
TAAACAAGATGGACCGGCTCGGTGCGGATCACGAGCATGTGCTGCACCAGATGGAGCAACGCCTTGCGGCGAGGTCGGTGCTCTTGCAGCTTCCAGTCGGCGCCGAGGGGGGCTTTAGCGGCGTCATCGACGTCGTTGAAGAGGAGATGATCGTTTTCTCCGAGACCGACCTCGGACGGACGGTAGAGCGTAAGCCTGTCCCTTTACAGCACGAGGAAGCCCTTCGAAACGCACGCTTGGCCGTCACCGAGGCCGCCGCGGACTTCGACGACCAGGTCATGTCCGACTTTCTCGAGGGGCGCGCGGTAGAGAGTGAACGCCTGAAGCTCGCGCTGCGTCGCGGAACCATATCCTGCCGTATCTTTCCCGTGCTGCTCGGATCGGCCTTGCGCAACAAGGGGGTGCAGCCGGTACTGGACGCGGTTTGCCTCTTCCTCCCGTCGCCACTGGACCTCCCGGCTATGATAGGGCGGCACCCCGGAAGCGGAGAGGCGGAAAGCTTCAGTTGCGACGCGGACCTGCCGCTGCGCGCCCTGGCCTTCAAGGTGATGGCGGAAGAGGGGCGGCGGCTTACCTACGTGCGCATCTACAGCGGCAGGATGAAGCAGGGGGCAAGCGTCCTAAACCCTGGGCGCGGCGCCGGTGAGCGCATAAGGCATCTCTTCAGGATGCACGCACATCGCAGGGAGGAGGTGCCCGAGGCCGTGGCGGGGGACATCGTCGCGGTGACCGGGTGCCAGGCGACCCTTACCGGCGACACCCTCTGCGACCCGGAACATCCCCTTCTTCTCGAGGGGGTGGCGGTGCCCGAGCCGGTGGTGTCGGTGGCGGTGGAAGCGAAAGGGGCTGAGGACCGGGGGAACCTTCTCGGTACGCTGGATTACTTCCAGTGGGAAGACCCGACCTTCAGGGTGCACGAGGACAAAGAGACCGGTCAGACCATCCTGACCGGTATGGGGGAACTGCACCTGGAAATCATCGTCGACCGGCTGCGCCGCGAGTACGGTGTTCAGGTGAAAACGGGGCGCCCGCGCGTGGTGTACCGTGAGGCCCTGCGGCGCGAGGTGGTGCGCCGTGAGGTGTTCCAGACCATCGCCGAGCGTCGTCCCGAGCAGGCGGAGCTTCTCCTGCGCCTGACGCCCACGTCGCGCGGTTCCGGGGTCCACATCATCCTGCCCACCCAGGTCGCACCGATCACCCCCGAGCTGCTCGCGGCGGTCGAGCAGGGGATCATGGAGGCGTGCCATGGAGGGTGCCTCACCGGCTATGCCCTGACCGATCTCGAGGTGCAGGTCGTGGAAGTTCCCGTCGAGCCGGGAGTCGCCCCGAGCGAGCCGGCCTTAAGGGGGGCGGCGCAGCGGGGAGTGGTACTGGCGGCCCGGGAGGGTGAGCCGATGCTTCTCGAGCCGATCATGAAGCTGGAGCTGGAGACGCCTGCCGATTACCTGGGAAAGGTGCTGGGAGGGCTGCAGCAGAAGAGGGGGAAGGTGGAAGGGCTGGACCGGCGGGGCGAGATGGAAGTCGTGCGGGCGAGCGTCCCCTTGGCGGAGATGTTCGGCTACATGACCGAGCTGCGCAGTGCGACCAAGGGGAGAGCGAGCTACACCATGGAGTTCCAGGGCTTCGACGAGGCGCCTGCGGAGGTGCAGGGACGTTTCGGCCTGGCCGGAAAGGGAAGGTCCGGCGGGATGACGTCAGGCTGATGTCACTGTTTTTGCGGCTGTCGTGTTTTTCGCACCCCTTTGGCAAGCAGTTCGTATGTAAATCAGTGTGTTGCGGTTTTGGCCGGGAATTTGCTCCTATGGGATGGTTTAAAAATCCTGTCGCAAAAGGAGCAAGACGTGCTTTCATCGTTACAGTCCTACCCAACTCACCGCGAGAACTCGCTTAAGCAGCAGTTGCTACACCGCTCCGTCCCCTCCGTTCCGAAGCACGACTCGAGGGCTCCGCAGCCCCCAAGGCAGGTGCGGCTTTACGTCGGAGAGGGTATCTTCGCACAGCCGTCTCCCCCTATGGTGTGAATTCTGACAGAATCACGCCTAAAGCAATTACTTTGACGTGAGGTCTTCCCCATGACGCAAACGAGCGCGGCGCCCATAAAGATCGGGGTGAGTTCCTGCCTGCTAGGTGAGAAGGTCCGCTATGATGGCGGTCACAAGCACGACCGGTACCTGACCGACGTGCTCGGGCGTTTCTTCACCTTCGTTCCGGTCTGCCCCGAGGTCGAGTCCGGCATGAGCGTGCCGCGCGAGGCGATGCGCCTGGAGGGAGACCCCGAGCATCCGCGCCTCATCACCCACAAGACCCGCATAGACAAAACCGGCCAGATGCTTGCCTTCTGCCGCGATAAGGTCGCGGCCCTTGCCCGAGAGGAACTGTGCGGGTTCGTCTTCAAAAAGGGGTCCCCCTCTTCGGGGCTCTTCCGTGTCAAGGTGTACCGTGACGGCATGCCGGCCAGAAGCGGCAGCGGCCTCTTCGCGCAGGCGATGGTAAGGCGGTTTCCGCACCTCCCGATGGAGGAAGAGGGGAGGCTGAACGACCCGGTGCTGCGTGAGAACTTCATCGAGCGCGTCTTCAGCTGCAGGCGCTGGAAGGATTTTCTCGCCGGCAACCCCGATCTTGGCGGCCTAGTCGATTTCCACACCCGACACAAGCTCCTCGTTATGTCCCATTCGACGCAGCACTACCGGGAGATGGGGGCGCTGGTGGCGCATGGCCGGGAGATCGCGCTTGCCGAACTCCTCGAGCGCTACGAGGAGCTCTTCATGACCGCCCTGGAACTGCACGCCACGGTAAAGAAGCAGACCAACGTGCTGATGCACGTGATGGGCTATTTCAAGAAGGAACTCTCCGGGGAAGAGAAGCAGGAGCTTCTAGGCGTCATCGGCGACTATCACGACGGCCTCGTACCGCTCGTTGTTCCCATCACCCTGCTGCGGCACTATGTCGCCAAATACCGGCAGGAGTATCTGGCAAAGCAGGTCTACCTCGCCCCCCATCCCGCAGAGCTCATGCTGCGCAACCACGCCTAATTCAAAAGGAACGGAGGACAGCTCGCCCAAGCGTTCCCCCCTTTGCGAAGGGTGTATAGACCGGGGACATGGGGGATTTGCCCTGGTCAGTCCGCCTAAAGAGGGGGACTGGTCTTCACTGCATAATTTCCTGTCCCTCGCGTCCCGCTTCGGTTATAGTTTCCCAATTCCGCACCTCGGGGGGACTCAATGGAAGCGACGCGCGAGATCTACTGGAACGTCAACCACGGCCTCATCTGGGTCATGTACCTCTTCGCGTTCCTGGCCGTAGGCGCCTGCGGTTTCGGATTCTGGAAGCGGCTCCCCATGTACCGGCAGGCAAAGCCGCTGGAGCGCCTCGATCGTCTTGCGCTGCGCATAAAACTCATGCTGCAGGGGGCACTGACCCAGGCCAAGGTGCTCCGGGTGCCTGAGCCGGGAACGCTGCATGCCTTTTTCTTCTGGGGCTTTTTGCTGCTGTTCATCGGCACCCTACTCATCATGCTGCAGGTGGATTTCACCGTTCCCCTCTTCGACCTCACCTTTCTCAAGGGTACCTTCTACAAGACCTACTCCATAACTCTCGATATCGCGGGGATGGTCGCGATCCTCATGCTGGCGGGGCTCTTCGTGCGCCGCTTCTTCGTGAAGCCCGAGGGGCTCGTGACCAAGCGGGACGACTATCTGGCCCATGCCCTCCTCTTCACCATCCTCGTGTCCGGCTTCGTCATCGAGGCGCTGCGCATGGCGGCTACCGAGGTGACCGTGAACCCGGAGCTTGCCCGCTTCTCCCCCGGTGGCCTCCTGCTCACGCCGCTTTTTACCGGCTGGGACCTCGGGAGGATCTCCCTGGCGCACAAGGTGCTCTGGTGGGGGCACTTCTTTCTTGCCATGGGGTTCATCATCGCCATCCCCGGCACGAAGCTTAGGCACCTCTTCACCGACCCTGCGAACTACCTATTCACCGACCTGCGCCCGAAGGGGAGCATCGCGACCATCGATCTCGAGGACGAGAGCGCGGAGCAGTTCGGCGCCGCCAAGGCGACCGATCTCGCCTGGAAGGACGTCTACGACGCAGACGCCTGCACCCTGTGCAAGCGCTGCCAGGATCGCTGTCCCGCCTGGACCACCGGCAAGCCGCTCTCGCCGATGCGGGTGGTGCAGCAGGTAGGCGAGATGGCGTTAAACGACCCGCAGGGGGATCTCTGCCGCTACGTGACCGAAGAGGTGCTCTGGGACTGCACCACCTGCCGGGCCTGCCAGGAGATCTGTCCGGTCGACATCGAGCACGTGAACAAGATCCTCGAGATGCGCAGAAACCTGGCTCTCATGGAAGGGAAGTTTCCCGGCGACGAGGTGCGTGGCGCCATCGCCAACTACGAGGTGAACGGCAACCCCTTCGGGCTCGGTTGGGCCGAGCGGGGCGCATGGGCGGAGGGGCTCGACGTGGTGACCCTGGAAAGCGGCGAGCCCTTCGACGTCATGTACTTCATCGGCTGTTACGCTTCCTTCGACCGCAGAAACCAGGAGGTGGCGCGGGCCTTCGCGAGGATCTGCTCCGCCGCCGGGGTGAGGCTCGGCATTCTGGGCAAGGAGGAGAAGTGTTGCGGCGAGCCCCCGAGGAAGCTTGGGAACGAGTACCTTTACCAGACCATGGCGCGGGAGAACATAGAGCGGATCAAGGGGTACGGCGTCCAGAGAATCGTCACTACCTGTCCGCACTGCTTTAACACGCTTGCACGGGACTACCGGGAGCTGGACTTCGACATTCCCGTGCAGCATTACACCGTCTTCGTCGCCGAGCTGATCGAACAGGGGCGCCTGCAGCTCACGAAGGGGGAGAGCTTCGACTGCACCTATCATGACTCCTGCTACGTCGGGCGCTACGCCGACATCTTCGAGCCGCCGCGCGAGATCCTAGAGAGGCTCGGCGGAAACATCACCGAGATGGACAGAAACCGCATGGAGAGTTTCTGCTGCGGCGGGGGAGGGGGACGCATCCTCGCCGAGGAGCGGGTGGGGACCCGGGTGAACGTGGCGCGCGTGCAGATGGCCGGGGAGACCCGTGCGCCGATGCTCGTCTCCAACTGCCCCTTCTGCCTCACCATGTTCGAGGACGGCATCAAGACCGGCGGGTATGAAGGGGAGATGGCGGCGAAGGACCTCGCGGAGCTCGTGGCGCAGCGGCTTGGGTAAGGGGCTTCGGAAAAACTGGGGACCAGAGTTAAGGCAAATCCCCCCCGTCCCCCCTTCGCAAAGGGGGGAGCGCGCGGCCACCTGCTGCGCTTCGTGGCAATGGGACCTTTTTTTATAATGAGCTTCATTGACTTGTGCGCCTTGCGCGTGCGATAGTGGGACGGGCTGTCCCGCTGCCGACCCGAGGGGGAGCGCCGCACCAACGCACAAGGATGGAACAGTGGTTCACGACGCCTGCACAGGCACAAGAAAGTCCTTCGATAAGAAGTCCAGGACCCGCTTCTTCCATCCCGTAGCCGGTCTTTTCTTCCTCACCTTCCTGCTCTTCACCCACGCGGCCCTCGCCGCTTCCGGGGGGCTCCTCCCCGACCCGCCGGTCCACTTCGACCCCGCCTCGACCATCGTGGTGGGGGGAGACCGGGCCTATCCACCCTACGAGTTCATCGACAAGGACGGCAACCCCGCCGGTTACAACGTCGACCTGACCCGCGCCATCGCCGAGGTGATGGGGATGAAGGTCGAGTTCCGTTTCGGCAACTGGTCCGAGGTGCGCGCCGGACTTCAGGACGGCCACATCGACATCCTGCAGGGGCTTTCCTACTCGGCGCAGCGCCTGCAATCGGTCGACTTCTCTCCGCCGCACACCATCGTGCACCACGCCATCTTCGCAAGACGCGACACGAAACCGGTGCGTGGGCTCGAGGAGCTGCGCGGCAAGAAGGTGCTGGTCTTTCAGGACGGCATCATGCACGAGCGCCTGAAGCAGCTGGGCTTCGCGAAGGATCTGGTGCTCACCCCCACCCCCGCCGAGGCGATGCGGCTTTTGGCCTCCGGTCAGTGTGACTACGCGGTGGTGGCGCAGTTGCCGGGGATGTACCTGATCCGCGAGCTGCACCTGACCAACGTGGTGCCGGTGGCGAAGGCCGTGGTGAGCGAGCAGTACTGCTACGCGGTGAACCGCGGCAACAGGGAACTGCTCACACGCTTCAACGAGGGGCTTGCCATCGTCATCAAAACCGGGCAGTACGCCGAGATCTACAACCGCTGGCTCGGCGTGAACGATCCCCCCAGGGTGACACGGGAGCTTGCCATCAGGTACGGTGCGATGATCCTCGTGCCGCTTCTCGTGATCCTGGCGGTCACCGCACTCTGGTCGAAGACCCTCCACAAGCGGGTCGCCGAGCGCACGACCGCTCTCGCCCAGGAGGTGGCCGAGCGCAACAAGGCGCTGGAAGAGTTGAAACGCCACCAGGACAAGCTGATCCAGGCGGACAAGATGGCCTCGCTCGGCACGCTCGTCTCCGGCGTCGCCCACGAGATCAACAACCCAAACGGCCTGTTGCTCCTCGACATCCCGGTGCTGAAAAGGGTGCACGACGACGCGGGCGAGATCCTGGAGACCCATTTCCAGGAGCACGGCGACTTCATGCTGGGGGGCGTTCCATATTCGGAGATGCGCGAGGAGATCCCGCGCATCCTGGACGAGATGCAGGACGGTGCCCAGCGCATCAAGCGTATCGTTAACGACCTGAAGGACTTCGCCCGCAAGGACATGGGGCAGAAGACGCTCATCGACCTGGACGCGGTGGTGCGAACGGCGCTGCGCCTCGTCGACCCCACCATCCGCTCCTCGACGAACCATTTCCAGGCCGCGCTGCACGGCTCGCTTCCGAACGTGCTCGGCAACGCCCAGCGCCTGGAGCAGGTCATCGTCAATCTCGTGCTGAACGCCTGCCAGGCGCTCCCCGACCGGGAGTGCGGCGTGTTCATCGGCACGAGCTATCAGCAGGACGAAGGGGTGGTTCGGCTCCAGGTCACCGACCAGGGGGTGGGGGTGGCGGAGGAGCATCTGCCGTACCTCATGGACCCCTTCTTCACCACCAAAAGGGACAGCGGCGGAACCGGCCTCGGGCTCTCGGTTTCCGCGGGGATCGTGGAGGAACACGGCGGCGCGCTGCAGTTTTCTTCCGCTGCCGGCTCTGGCACCACCGTCATCCTCTCGCTGCCCGTCCCCCACAGGAGTAAGGAAGCATGAAAAAGACCCTTTTCCCCGCCTTCAGCATCTTACTGGTCGACGACGAGCCGGCCTGGCTCAAGTCCTTCTCGCTCACGCTCAAAAGCTGCGCCGGGATCAACAACATCGTGACCTGCCAGGAGAGCCGCGAGGTGATGGGGCTCCTCGACCAGGGAGGGATCGGCCTCGTGCTCCTGGACCTCACCATGCCGCAGCTTGCCGGCGAGACGCTCTTGCAGCAGATCGGCGAGCGGCACCCCGGAATCATGACCATCATCGTGAGCGGCATGAACCAGCTGGAGACCGCGGTGCGCTGCATGAAGCTTGGTGCCTTCGACTACATCGTGAAGACCGACGAGGAGGACCGGCTGGTCGGCGGGGTGCTGCGCGCCATCCGGATTCTGGAGCTGCAGCAGGAGTTCCGTACCATGTCGGACCGCATGCTGTCGAGGCAGCTGCAGCACCCGGAGGCGTTCACCGACATCGTGACCGGCGATCCGCGCATGCAGGACCTCTTCAACTACGTCGAGGCCGTTTCGCCAAGCCACCAGCCGCTTCTGATCACCGGCGAGAGCGGCGTCGGCAAGGAACTGATCGCGCGTGCAGTGCATACCTTAAGTGGCTGTTCCGGGCCGCTTGTCGCCGTTAACGTAGCGGGCCTCGATGACACGGTGTTTGCCGACACCCTTTTCGGGCACGTCCGCGGCGCCTATACCGGTGCCGATCAGGCGCGCCCGGGCATGATCGAGCAGGCGGGCAACGGCACGCTGTTTCTGGACGAGATCGGCGACCTGAGCATCGCGTCGCAGGTGAAGCTTTTGCGTCTGCTGCAGGAGGGGGAGTATTTCCCGCTGGGAGGGGACCGGCCCAAGCGGATGAACGCCCGCATCGTCGTGGCAACGCATCGCGATCTGGCGGCGCGGGAGGCTGCCGGAGAGTTCCGACGCGACCTTTACTACCGCCTCTGTACCCATAAGATCCACATCCCCCCCTTGCGTGACCGTGTCGGTGACATACCTTTACTGCTGGAGTATTTTTTGGCTGAAGCGGCGAAAACGTTGGGGAAAAAGAAGCCGACCCCGCCAAAGGAGCTCGCCCAGATCCTCGCCACCTACAGCTTCCCCGGAAACGTGCGGGAGCTGCGCGGCATGGTGTACAACGCGGTGAGCCTGCACAAGGAGCGCATCCTTTCCATGGACAGCTTCCTAAAAGCCATCGGACAGAGCCGCAGCGACGAACCCCTGCCGGTGCAGGGGCAAAACCCCTTTGCCGTTTTCGAACGCCTTCCCACTTTTGCCGAGGCGGCGGAACTGCTCGTGGAGGAGGCGATATCCAGGGCCAACGGCGTGCAGGCCATTGCGGCGCGCCTTCTCGGTATTTCACCCCCTGCGCTCAACAAGCGTCTCAAGATGTCACGTAAGTAGCCAGACACAGAAGAAAGTAGCCTGCCGCGCCCTTCGGGGCGCGATTTTTTTCTCCATTTTTTTTCCGCAGTACCCCCTCCGGCACCCTCCAAACTCCCTCGGAACCGGCAATGGTGTTAACCATGGTTAAGATCTTAACCATGGTTAAGTGCCGCATCTCGTCGAAATATCGCGCTTTTCCCAATTGCAACAGTAAAGGTGTTTTCTTTGGTTAATACCTTTGATGGGGTCTCTCGTGCCTAAAACATTATTTTTGTATTTGATTCCGGTATCTTACATTCGTATACAGAGCTTGGTATTCGTCTTGCTGATATGAGGTGTCAAACGATGTTCCGGCGAAATGAACTGCAGATTCGATGAGCGGTTTTGCAATAGAAACATTTTCAAAGGAGAGACCATGAAAGCGAAGAAGTTTTACCAGGTTCTGTACTTCCAGGTATTGATGGCGATATCGATCGGGGTGGCCCTTGGCTACTACCTGCCCGATACCGGGGCTGCCATGAAGCCGCTTGGTGACGGTTTCATCAAGATGATCAAGATGATCATCACGCCCGTGATCTTCTGTACGGTGGTGACCGGCATCGCCGGCATGGACGACATGAAAAAGGTCGGGCGCGTAGGCGGCAAGGCCCTTTTGTACTTCGAACTCGTCTCCACTGTGGCCCTCGGCATCGGTCTCCTCGTCATCAACGTGATCCAGCCCGGCGTCGGCATGAACGCGGACGTCACCAAGCTCGACACCAAGGGGCTCGCTACCTACACCGCCACCGCCGCCAAGTCGCACAGCTTCGCCGACTTCGCCCTGGGCATTATCCCGAACAGCGTCGTGGACGCCTTCGCCAAGGGTGAGATCCTCCAGGTGCTCTTCTTCGCCATCTTCTTCGGTATCGCCCTCTCCGCGCTTGGCGAGAAGGGAAAGCCGATCTACAAGTTCATCGATGACGTCTCTCACGCACTCTTCGGCGTCGTCAACCTGATCATGAAGTTCGCCCCCATCGGCGCCTTCGGGGCCATGGCATTCACCATCGGCAAGTTCGGTCTCGGCTCTCTCGCGAAACTCGGCATGCTGATGGGGAGCTTCTACCTCACCTGTCTCCTCTTCATCTTCGTGGTGCTCGGCACCATCGGCAAGATCTGCGGATTCAACATCTTCAAGTTCATCGCCTACATCAAGGAAGAGCTCCTGGTCGTGCTGGGGACTTCGTCTTCCGAGTCGGCGCTGCCGCGCATGATGGCTAAGCTCGAGAATCTCGGCTGCACCAAGTCCGTGGTCGGTCTCGTCATCCCGACCGGTTACTCCTTCAACCTTGACGGCACCTCGATCTACCTGACCATGGCGGCGATTTTCGTGGCCCAGGCGACCAACACCCCGCTCACCATGACCCAGACCCTCACCATCCTCGGCGTGCTGATGCTCACTTCCAAGGGTGCGGCCGGTGTCACCGGCAGCGGCTTCGTTACCCTCGCCGCGACCTTCGCCGCGATCCCGACCATCCCGGTCGCAGGTCTTGCCCTCATCCTCGGCATCGACCGCTTCATGTCCGAGGCGCGCGCGCTCACGAACCTGGTCGGCAACGGCGTCGCCACCGTCGTGGTCTCCCGCTGGGAGAAGGAACTCGACGTGGATCGCATGAGGCGCGTGCTGAACCGCGAGGAGCTCGAGGTTCCGGAGCTTGGGCTCATGGAGCCGGAGCTCGAGCCGGAAGAGGCGTAGAAACGTGTGCGGGCGGCCCAATGGGCCGCCCGCCTTTTTTGGGCTTCCGAAAGGGAGCCTTTTGAAGAGGGCGAGCACGCCGTTGCTGCTGCCCTCTTTTTTTAACCAAATTCCAGTATCAACGGGAGGAACGCCTAGTGAGTAAGAAACTGTCAGCCCTGGACTACCATTCCGGCGGCAGGAAAGGAAAGATCGAAGTCATCGCCACCAAGCCGTGCCAGACCGCAGCGGACCTGTCGCTCGCCTACTCTCCGGGAGTCGCCGAGCCCTGCCTCGCCATTCAGCAGAACCCGGACGACGCCTACAAGTACACCGCCAAGGGGAACCTCGTCGCGGTGGTATCGAACGGCACCGCGGTGCTCGGGCTCGGTAACCTGGGTGCTCTCGCCGGCAAGCCGGTCATGGAGGGGAAAGGTGTTCTCTTCAAGCGCTTCGCCGACATCGACGTCTTCGACATCGAGCTGAACACGGAGAACCCGGACGAGATCATCAAGGCGTGCCAGCTGTTGGAGCCTACCTTCGGCGGCATAAACCTCGAGGACATCAAGGCGCCGGAGTGCTTCTACATCGAGGAGACGCTCAAAAAGACCATGAACATCCCGGTCTTCCATGACGACCAGCACGGCACCGCCATCATCTCCTCGGCGGCCCTTCTGAACGCGCTGCAGTTGACCGGCAAGAAGATCGAGGAGATCAGGATCGTGGTGAACGGGGCGGGCGCCTCGGCGAACTCCTGCGCGAAGCTCGCCATAGCGCTCGGCGTGAAACCGAACAACATGATCATGTGCGACTCCAAGGGGGTCATCTATAAGGGACGTACCGAAGGGATGAACCAGTACAAGGAGCTCTTCGCGGCGGACACGCCTTTCCGCACCCTGAAGGAGGCGGCCAAGGGGGCGGACGTTCTCTTCGGGCTTTCCGTGAAGGGCGCCTTCACCCCGGAGATGGTGCGCTCCATGGCGCCAAACCCGATCATCTTCGCCCTGGCGAACCCGGACCCGGAGATCACCCCGGAGGAGGCGCATGCGGTGCGCGGCGACGTCATCATGGCGACCGGCAGGAGCGATTACCCGAACCAGGTGAACAACGTCCTCGGCTTCCCGTTCATCTTCCGCGGCGCCCTCGACGTGCGCGCCACCGCGATCAACGAGGAGATGAAGTTGGCCGCAGTGCAGGCGCTTGCGAAGCTTGCCCGCGAGGAGGTGCCCGACGCGGTATCGAAGGCCTACGGCAACGAGAAGTTCTCCTTCGGTCCGAACTACATCATCCCGAAGCCCTTCGACCCGCGCGTCCTTTTGCACGTGGCACCGGCGATCGCCCAGGCGGCCATGGAAACCGGCGTCGCGCGCCAGCCGATAGAGGACATGGCGCGCTATCTCGAACAGCTGGAGTGCTCGCAGGGGAAATCCAAAGAGATCATGCGCATGGTCATCAACAAGGCGAAGAGCGATCCCAAGCGGGTCGTCTTTCCTGAGGGCGACAACGAGAAGATCCTGCGGGCGGCCCAGACCCTGGTGGAAGAGGGGATCGCCAAGCCGATCCTCGTCGGCGACCGTAAGAAGATCCAGCAGAAGATGGACGAGCTGAACCTCGACCTCGATGTGCCGATCGTCGACCCGGCCGACTCTGAGCTGACCGAAGGGTATGCCGACGAGCTCTACCGCCTGCGCCAGAGAAAGGGGCTTACCCTCTCCGAGAGCAGGCGCGTCATGCGCCGCAAGTCGAGGACCCATTTCGCCACCATGATGGTGGCCCGAGGCGACGCCGACGCGCTTCTTGGCGGCATCGACACCCATTACCCCGACACCATCCGTCCGGCCCTGGAGGTGCTTGGAAAGCAGGCGGGCCTCTCCAGCGTGCACGGCCTGTACATGATGGTGTTCAAGAAGGGGGTCTACTTCCTCGCCGACACCACGGTGACCATCGACCCGACCGCGGAGGAGCTCGCCGAGACCGCCATCCTTGCCGCCGAGAAGGTCGCCATGCTCGACATAGAGCCGAGGATCGCCATGCTCTCCTTCTCCAACTTCGGCTCTGTGGAGCATCCGCAGGCGCAGAAGGTGAAACGCGCCGTCGAGCTCGTGAAGGAGCGCGCCCCGCACCTGGTCATCGAGGGGGAGATGCAGGCGGACACCGCGGTGGTCCCCGAGCTCCTCGACGGTTTCACCTTCTCGAAACTGAAGACCCCGGCGAATGTCCTCATCTTCCCTGACCTCAACTCCGGCAACATCTGCTACAAGCTTTTGCGCCGCCTTGGAGGCGCCGAGGCGATCGGCCCCATCCTCATGGGGATGAACAAGCCGGTGCATGTGCTGCAGCGCGGCGACGACGAGAGCGACGTGGTCAACATGGCCGCCATCGCGGTAGCGGACGCCCAGAACCTGTAATTTTACGCGCCGCAGTGCCGGAATCCCCCGTTCCCCAAGCAAGGGAACGGGGGATTTTTTTGTCCAAGCCTTCCTCCTTGTTTACGCGGTGTTTTATTTTGCGGCTACACCTTTCCCCTCCTTGATGAACCACCGATTTCTCTGTATTACAAAGTAACCAAGAAACGAATCCGGGTGCGTTTTATTTTTATAACGCTCGTTCGATCAGTTTTGGACCTGTCTGCACTTTGCAGGGTAATATGCCGTATTAATAGGGTAATTGGCAACGCAGGCGGATCGGTATTTACCCTTGGCGGTGCGATGTCTGTTCGTGTCAGTCTGGTATGACCAATTTTATTTACAAAATAGTATAAAAGTGTTTGCCAAACTTTTTGCAGAGGAGTATATGAGTGTTGAGCGGAGCCGACGCCGGTTTTTCCGCCAAAATAAAACAAATAAACTCTAATGTTGCACCCTTCGCTGGGAGAATATAACGGGGGGCGAGGAGGGAAGATGAACATCCACGAGTACCAGGCCAAGGCGATTCTCAGGAAGTTCGGCGTGCCGGTTCCCGACGGCCACGTCTGCTACAACGGCGCGAGCGCCCGGGAGTGGGCGAAGCGGTTGGGTGAGGGGCCCTGGGTGGTTAAGGCCCAGATCCATGCCGGCGGGCGCGGCAAGGGGGGGGGCGTCAAGCTGGCCCGGACCTCCGCCGAGGTGCAGATGATCGCGCGCGACATGCTGGGGATGACCCTCAGGACCCACCAGACCGGACCTGAAGGGAAGGTGGTGCACCGGGTGCTGGTGGAGAACGGCTGCAACATCGAGAACGAGCTTTACGTGAGCTTTCTCGTGGACCGCGGCACTTCCCGCGTCACGGTGATGGCCTCGACCGAGGGGGGGATGGACATCGAGGAGGTCGCCGCGAAGACCCCCGAGAAGATCGTCGCCGAGGCGGTGGATCCCCTGGTCGGGCTCACCCCGTTCCAGTGCCGCAAGATCGCCTTCAGCTTGGGGCTCAGGGGGAAGCTGACGAACAAGGCGGTGAAGGTCTTCGGTAACCTCTACACCGCCTTCGTCGCCTGCGACTGCTCGCTCCTCGAGATCAACCCGCTCGTGGTGACCGCGGAAGGGGACCTGGTCGCGCTGGACGCGAAGTTCGGCTTCGACGACAACGCGCTCTTTCGTCACCTGCAGATCGGCGACATGCGCGACTTCGACGAGGAGGACGCGAACGAGATCGAGGCCTCCCAGCACGACCTCTCCTACATCTCGCTTTCCGGCAACATCGGCTGCCTCGTGAACGGCGCCGGGCTCGCCATGGCGACCATGGACATCATCAAGCACTACGGCGGGGATCCGGCGAACTTCCTGGACGTAGGGGGCGGGGCGACCATCGAGCGCGTTACCGAGGCCTTCAAGATCATCCTCTCGGACAAGAACGTGAAGGGGATCCTCGTCAACATCTTCGGCGGCATCATGAAGTGCGACGTGATCGCCACCGGCGTCATCGAGGCGGCGCGGCAGGTCGAGATCAAGGTGCCGCTCGTGGTCAGGCTCGAGGGGACCAACGTGGAACTGGGCAAGCGCCTTCTCGCGGAGAGCGGCCTGAACATCGTCGCCGCTGACGGCATGGCCGACGGGGCCAAAAAGATCGTCGCCGCCGTAGCGGCAGCGGCTTAGGAGGGGCGTCATGAGCATAATGATCAACAAGGACACCAGGGTCATCACCCAGGGGATCACCGGCGCCACCGGTCTTTTCCACGCGCAGGGCGCCCGCGAGTACGGCACACAGATGGTCGGGGGGGTCACCCCGGGCAAGGGGGGGAGCGTCGTCGACGGCTTTCCGGTCTTCGACACGGTGGCCGAGGCGGTGCATGAGACCGGCGCCAACGCAAGCGTCATCTACGTTCCCCCCCCCTTCGCCGCCGACTCGATCATGGAGGCGGTGGATGCCGGCGTGGAGCTCGTCTGCTGCATCACCGAGGGAATCCCGGTGCTGGACATGGTGAAGGTCAAGCAGTACCTGGTCGGGAAGAAAACCCGCCTGGTCGGCCCTAACTGCCCGGGCGTCATCACCCCGGGTGAGTGCAAGATCGGCATTATGCCCGGCTACATCCACAAGCCGGGCAAGGTGGGGGTCGTTTCCCGAAGCGGCACGCTCACCTACGAGGCGGTCTGGCAGCTCACCTCGATCGGCCTTGGGCAGTCGACCTGCGTGGGTATCGGCGGCGACCCGGTGAACGGCACGAGTCACATCGACTGCCTGCGCCTCTTCGAGGAGGACCCGGACACCGATGCGGTGATCATGATCGGCGAGATCGGGGGGAGTGCTGAGGAGGAGGCGGCCCGTTTCGTCAAGGAGCATATGTCGAAGCCGGTGGCGGCGTACATCGCAGGCGTCACCGCCCCTCCGGGGAAGAGGATGGGGCATGCCGGCGCCATCATCTCCGGCGGCAAGGGGACCGCGACTGAGAAGGTGGCGGTTTTGAGGGAGTGCGGCATCAGCGTGGCGGATACGCCGGCCGAGATGGCCGAGGCGCTATTGAAGGTCTACAGACCGTGACAAGGGGGCCGCACCACGGTGCGGCGGCGGAGAACGACATGAAGAAAAAAGAGAACCCGCGCTATCACGTCCTCTCGGTTCGCGTGAGCCGCGAGGACCGCGAAGCGATCGAGAAGTTTTCCAAAGAGGTGAACATGAAGGTGTCGGACCTTATGCGGGAGGCGCTGCAGGACGTGGTTCCCTGGCAGAGCACCTCCTAGTCCGAGATAAGAGACTGCAGTGCATTTACAAGAGGAGCATAGGATGAAAAGAAGAATGGTAACCATAGACGGCAACACGGCGGCGGCACACGTGGCGCATGCCACCAACGAAGTCATCGCCATCTACCCGATCACCCCTTCCTCGGTGATGGGAGAGATCTCCGACGCGAAAAGCGCGGTGGGGGAGAAGAACATCTGGGGGACGGTACCGCTTGTCTCCGAGCTGCAGTCCGAGGGTGGCGCGGCGGGTGCCGTGCACGGCGCTCTGCAGGCGGGGGCGCTCACCACGACCTTCACGGCGAGCCAGGGGCTTTTGCTGATGATCCCCAATATGTACAAGATCGCCGGTGAACTCACCTCCACGGTCTTCCACGTCTCGGCGCGCGCCATAGCGACGCAGGCGCTCTCCATCTTCGGTGACCATTCCGACGTCATGTCCTGCCGCTCAACCGGCTGGGCCATGCTCTGCTCCAACAACGTGCAGGAGGTGATGGACTTCGCCCTGATCGCCCAGGCGGCAACCCTGCGCTCGCGCCTCCCGTTCCTGCACTTCTTCGACGGCTTCCGCACCTCGCACGAGGTCCAGAAGGTCGAGGAACTCTCCTACGACGACATGCGCGCCATGATCGACACGGAACTCGTCAACGCGCACCGCGCCCGCTGTCTCACCCCGGACCGCCCGGTCTTGCGCGGCAGCGCGCAGAACCCGGACGTCTACTTCCAGGGGCGCGAGACGGTGAACGGCTTCTACCCGGCCGCCATCGATATCGTGGAGAAGGAGATGGAGCGCTTCGCCGCACTCACCGGACGTAAGTACGCCACGGTGGAGTACGCCGGGGCGCCGGACGCGGAGCGGGTCGTCGTGATCATGGGCTCCGGTGCCGACACGGTGCAGGAAACGGTGGACGCCCTGAACGCGCAGGGGGAAAAGGTGGGCGTCGTGAAGATCCACCTGTACCGTCCCTTCCCGCTGAACGCCTTCGTGAAGGCGCTTCCCGCCTCGGTGCGCCGTATCGCGGTGCTTGACCGCACCAAGGAGCCTGGGGCCTTGGGTGAGCCGCTTTACCTGGATGTCCGGACCGCGATCGGCGAGGGGATGGCGGCGGGGCTCACGAGTTTCGTCGGCTACCCGGTGGTGGTCGGCGGGCGCTACGGCCTGGGCTCCAAGGAGTTCACCCCGGCGATGGCCAAGGCGGTTTTCGACAACCTGAAGTCCGCCCAGCCGGTCAGCAACTTCACCGTGGGGATCAAGGACGACGTGACCGGCGCGAGCCTCGACTACGACAGCTCCTTTAGGACCGCCATGGACGGGACCTACGAGGCGATGTTCTTCGGCCTTGGCTCGGACGGCACCGTCGGGGCGAACAAGAACTCCATCAAGATCATCGGCGAGGCGACCGACAACTACGCCCAGGCCTACTTCGTCTACGACTCGAAGAAGGCGGGGACCATCACCACCTCGCACCTGCGTTTCGGCAGGAAGCCGATCAACGCGCCGTACCTGATCGACAATGCTGACTTCGTCGCCTGCCACAACTTCACCTTCCTCGAGAAGTACGACATGCTCGGCAAGGCGAAGCCGGGCGGCACCTTCCTCCTCTGCTCGCCGTTTTCGCACGACGAGGTGTGGGACAAGATGCCGGTCGAGGTGCAAGAGCAGATCATCGACAAAAGGCTCAAGGTGTACACCATCAACGCGATCAAGCTCGCCGAGGAACTTGGGCTTGGCGCACGCATCAACGTGATCATGCAGACCGCCTTCTTCAAGATCTCCGGGATCATCCCGCTTGAGGCGGCGATCGCCGAGATCAAGGGGGCCATCAAGAAGAGCTACGGCAAGGCTGGGGAGAAGGTGGTGGCGATGAACAACGCCGCCGTCGACCAGGCGCTCTTGAATATCCACGAGGTCGCCGTCCCCGCCGCTCCCTCGAGCCGCATCACGAAGCCCGCGCCGGTAGGGGCGTGCGCGCCGCACTTCGTGAAGGAGGTGACCGGCCGCATCATCGCCGGGTTCGGCGACGAGCTCCCCGTCTCCGCCATGCCGATCGACGGCACCTTCCCGACCGCTACCTCGCAGTACGAAAAGCGCAACATCGCGGTGGATATCCCGGTGTGGGACGAGAAGCTCTGCATCCAGTGCGCCATCTGCTCCTTCGTCTGCCCGCACGCGGCGATTCGTGTCAAGGCGTACGATCCCGCGGCGCTCGCCGGCGCCCCGGACGGCTTCAAGTCGGCGGACTCCAAGATGCCGGACCTGAAGGATATGAAGGTGACCTTCCAGGTCGCCCCCGAGGACTGCACCGGGTGCGGCGCCTGCGCCCACAACTGCCCGGCGAAGGACAAGGAAAACCCGGCGCGCAAGGCCCTGGAGATGCGCTTCCAGCCCCCCCTGCGCGTGAAGGAGGCGGCGAACTACCACTTCTTCCTGTCGCTTCCCGACCTCGACCCCGCGCGGGTGAAGCTCGACACGCTGCGCGGCAGCCAGCTGGTGCGGCCGCTCTTCGAGTACTCCGGTGCCTGCGCTGGGTGCGGCGAGACCCCGTACCTGAAGCTCCTCTCCCAGCTTTTCGGGGACCGAGCGCTCATCGCCAACGCCACCGGCTGCACCTCGATCTACGGCGGGAACCTCCCGACCACGCCCTGGGCGAAGCGCGCCGACGGGCGCGGCCCGGCCTGGTCCAACTCGCTCTTCGAGGACAACGCCGAGTTCGGCTACGGCATGAGGCTCGCCGTGGACAAGTTCAGCGAGGCGGCGCGGGAAATCCTGGAGCAACTGCTCGCCTCCCCGTGCTGTACCGACCTGCAGCCGCTCATGCACGAGATCCTCGCAAGCGCCCAGGAAGGGCAGGCCGAGATCGAGGCGCAGCGGGAGCGGGTGGCGCGCCTTAAAGAGGCGCTTGGTGCCTGCCGCGAAGAGAAGGCGGCGGAACTCCAACCCATCGCCGATTACCTTGTTAAGAAGTCGGTGTGGTGCGTTGGGGGGGACGGCTGGGCCTACGACATAGGCTACGGCGGCCTGGACCACGTCATCGCCTCCGGCAAGAACGTGAACATCCTGGTGCTCGATACCGAGGTCTACTCGAACACGGGAGGCCAGGCCTCCAAGTCGACCCCGATCGGCGCCGTGGCACAGTTTGCGGCGGGGGGTAAGGGGATGGCCAAGAAGGACCTCGGCATGATGGCGATGGCCTACGGCCACGTTTACGTGGCGAGCGTGTCACTCGCAAACCCCGGGCAGGTGGTGAAGGCGTTCATGGAGGCGGAGGCGTACGAAGGTCCCTCGCTCATCATCGCCTACTCGCACTGCATCGCGCACGGCATCGACATGACCCGCGGCGTGGACGAGCAGAAAAAGGCGGTGTCGTCCGGTTACTGGCCGCTGTACCGGTACAACCCGGAACTTACCGGCGCCGGGAAGAACCCGCTGCAACTGGACAGCAAGGCGCCGAGCACGAGCTTCGAGGAGTTCGCCGGCGGCGAGAACCGCTACAAGGTGCTCAAGAAGGTGAACCCGGAGGCGGCCGGGAAGCTGATGGAGAAGGCCGGCGCCTGGGCGGCGAGCCGCTTCGAGTATTACCAGAAGCTTGCCGCGCTCAGCTTCGGGGCGGACGAATAACTATTAAATAGGGAAGGGCGCCTTGGGCGCTTTGTGGAAAAGGCCGGGGGAAACCCCGGCCTTTTTTCTTTTATTATGCCGGGGCGCCGGCGGCTGGGCGAATAATCATTCGCCCCTACTGGGTGTGGCTGAAGCTTGGGTGAGTGGCGAGAGGGCGCGGGCAGCAAAGAAGGGCGAATGATTACTCGCCCCATACAAAATATGAGAAGAGGCAAAAGAAAATTGACAAACGCCCCTACATGCATATTATCTTCAGCTTCGGAATTACCGTCATTTAGCCCCCCTGGAGGAGCGATGCGAACCTTCATCAAGCTGGCCCTCATTTTTGCCGCAGCTTTACCGTGCCTCGCTTCGGCCGCCACCTACCAGTGGCGCGATGACGCCGGGGTGTTGCACTTCACCGACGACTCCGACCGCATCCCGGAGAGGTACTTGAAACGGGTGACGGAAACGGATTCCGGTGCTGTCGGCAAAGGGGCGGCGCCGGCGCCAAAAAAGCAAGAGGCGCCGGCCGCACCGGATGCCTCCGGGAGCGTGGCGAAGACCGTCGCCCAGCCCGCCGAGGCGAAGCGTCGTGTCATGCTCGAGGAGGAGCTGAAACGGCTAAAGGGGGCTCTGCCCCTCAAGAAGGAAGAGCTTTCCCGGCTGCAGCACAAATGGATGGTTTCCAAGGGACGCACGCCGACTGCGAAGGAGATCGCGGAGTTCGAGAAGAAGCGCGCCAAAGGGAAGGTGACCTACGCGGACAACCCGTACGTGAACAAGAGCCCGCTCTCCTCGACGATACCGGCGCGCGTCGCCTACCGGAACAAGCTCGAAGAGGTGCAAAAGGACGAGGCGCGGGTCGCCCAGCTCGAGCAGGAACTGCAGGCGCTGAAGTGAGCCCCCGATCCGGTTGCAGTGGAGGGGGGGACGCAGCGCCGGCGGTCAGTGAGGCACGCATCGCGCGCCACATCCGGAGTCTCGAGGGTGTGAGGCATCCTGCGGCTGCTCCCGCCGCCCTCGCCAAGGCACAGGCCTACATCGAGGAGAACCTGCGCTCGCTCGGGTACCATGTCGGGCTGCACCCCTTCACCGACGGCGGGAAAACCTTCCATAACGTCATAGCGACCCGCACCGGTCGCTCGCTTCCCGGCAAAAGGGTCCTCGTCCTCGCGCACTACGACACGGTGGCGGGCTCTCCCGGGGCCGACGACAACGCAAGCGGTGTCGCCGTCATGCTGGAATTGGCCGCCCTGCTTAGCGATCTCGTCCCTGAAAGGACCCTGCAGTTCGTGGGGGTGAACCTCGAGGAAAACGCGGAGACGGAGCTATCGGGGAGTGGTCTGCGCGGCAGCAAGGCCCTGGCCCGCCATGCACGCGAAGAGGGGTGGGATATCGAGGGGGTGGTGGTTCTGGAGTCGGTGGCCTTCGCCGGCGCGTCCGTGGTGCAAGAGGCCCCTGCCGGGGTACCGGTCGAGGTCCCCGCTGTCGGCGATTTCCTCGCCGTGATCGCCAACGAGCGGTCGTACGCCCTTGCTGCGCGCTTCGTGCAGGTGGCGGGGCGCGCCGCGCTGCCCGTGGTCCCTTTGGTGGTGCCCGGCAACGGCGAGATGCTGCCGGACACGAGAAGATCCGACCACGCACCCTTCTGGGACGCGGGCTTTCCCGCCATCATGCTCACCGACACCACCAATTTCCGCAATCCGCACTACCACGGGGCAGGCGACACCTTCGAGACGCTCAATCTGCCGTTTGCCGCTGCCGTCTGTCGGGCGGTCGTCGCGCTCCTCACCGAACTTGCCGGTTCCCCCGGCCGGTAAGACCCGCACCGACCCGCGCCGTCAGGGTTCCCAGCGGATGCTTCGCATCCAGCTTCAAAAAGGATGTGAAGAGGTCGCTGCGGCGTTTTCCTATCGTCTCAAGCAACTCCTCCCTGCCGGCCCCGTCGGCAACGCGCTCCCGGACTAGTCCTGCGAAAACATCGATATCATGCAGCTCTCCCAGCAGGTCCTGATAGCGCTTGAGGGTCCGCCTGGCTTCCTCCCCCTGGTCCGATAGCAGCGGTGCCACGATTTCCAGACGGTAGCGTAATTTCTTCACCGCGATCCGGAGGCGGTGCTGTGCCGCGGCGTCTTTTCCCTCTAACGCAGCCGGCAGGAGGGCTTCAGCCTGTGTGCCGCGCTCGGCAAACGCCGCGGCGGCAAATGGCGGGAAGGGGTGAAACGGGTCTGCCTGCCGTCTCTTGAAGGGGTTCGGGGGGCCGAACTTGAAATCCTTGCGCAGCAATGCAGCGTCGAAGCGCCTGAGGTCCTTTTCCAGTTGCAACCGGATCCGTCCCCCCTCCGCGATCAGCTCCTCCCGCAGCCGCCTCGCTTCCGGCCGTGCTTCCGTCGGTGCCTGCGACTCCAGCTCGGTGAAGAAGAGGGCGGCCTCGTCGGCGTTGCGCAGTTCACCAAGCAGCCGGGTTAGCCCTCTCACCCGGTGCGAGAGGCGCCGCAACCTGCCGCGTGGGAGGATGGGCGCGAAGAGGGCGAGTCCCTCGCGCAGGCGCCGGGATGCGACACGCAAATCGTGCACGTCTTCCGCGTCGAAGCCGTGTACGGTCTTTTTGAAGAGGCGGAAAAACTCGTCCTGCAGCGCGTCAAGCAGTTTGAGACCGGCAAGCCAGAGACGCGCCAAGTGAAGTTGCCGAGCAGAAATGGGTGTGCTTTTGACAGTCATAGCGATTACCTGGACTGGCAGTAGTATAACACCATCCTCTGATCAGGATAACCGCGCCGGTGACTGCATGCCCAAACGGTGTAGAAGCCTTCCGCGATAGACAGGCAAATAAGAGCGTTGTGAAGCTCTACTGGACCTTGTTGATGGAGATGAGGAAATCCATGACTGCGAGGAGGTTGGTGAGCCTTCTGAAGAGTCTGTGCTTTTCCTGGGTGTCCCCCGTCGATTTAAACCTTGCCAGCAGCAGATGGTACTGTTCATAGGCCAGATCGAAGGCCTTCTTCTTTTTCAAGGTGTCGCTCCCCCCTTCTTGAGATGAAGGTTAAATGTTTATAACAATCAAGGTGGCGGGTGTCAAGGGGGATGCCCGTGCACAGAGGTGTTTTGCAAAAACAGCCGGAGCAAATTGGTAATTTTTAATCGTGTGCTATAGTGGGGCGGTTGTTCACTAAACGTCAGGAGGTTAGCCATGAAAAGAGCTCTTTCCGTCATCGTCGGTGCCCTGGTTGCCGTTTCCTTCGCGGCAACGCTTTGGGCTGCAGACACCACCGGGACGGGTATGGACGGGAATGCGGGACCGGGAACCGGCATGTCTACCGGTGATCAAACCGACCAGGGAACTGCTACGCATCAGACGAAGAAGACCAAGAAGAAGAAAAAGAAGAGGACGAAGAAATCCAGGAAGCAGACCCGGAGAACAACCGGCATGGACAACAAGCCCAACTACGGCAAGCCGGACCTGGGCGGGCCGAGCGGGAACATGGGGACCGGCGGGACCGGGCAGGGGACCGGGACCGACGGTACCACCGGACAGTAAGGCTCTTCGCAGCACAGAGGCCGTCCCGAAAGGACGGCCTTTTTCGTTGAGGGGCGGGAACACGCTAGGCGGAATCACCCGCAGGGGGGGCAATACGCCCACAAAATCTGCCCAGGTGCGTGGAGCGTAACGGGGCATGCACCCTGCGCGCCTTGTGCCCGGCCGGAAACCCGGGTGGCAGTTCTCGGTGTGAGATCTAAAGTCCTGATTTTGAAGGTTAAATCACCGTTCAGGGAAAGGGGGGACGATAATTACAAAAAACGCGACTTCTGGTGCGACAATTGCTAGGAAATGCTCGTAATCATTGTGAGAAGGGCATCAGGCCAGGGAGGAGCGATGGAAAGGGTGATGGGGACGGCGGGGCGAAACGAAGCAGAGATATACGAGCGGGAGAAAAGCGGCGCGCTTTTGACCTGCGTGGGGGTCTTGGCGGCGATCAATCTGGCGGTGCTTATGGTGGTGACGCAGCTCCCGATCACCTCGCCTGAGGTCGAACGTCTGGTGCTCGGTGGGGAAAGCGTGCAGGCGCACATCCTGCGGGATCGCGCCGACGGCAAGCTCCCCTTCCAAAGCTGTGCTGGGGGAGGCTCCGTCAACTGCCACAGAAACGGGAACCTCTCTGGCATCTAAACTGAGTATTTCCCGCCAACCCGCCTTAGACCCACCTGAGACCTTCTCCGGCGACCGCCGAGCCGCCGTTGCCTCCCGATGCCATCGCCGCACCGCCGTTGCCACCTTCGGCGCCTGCTTCCATCCCCTCGACCTCACCTTCCTTGCCTGAGTCGGAAAGCCCGAACTTCTTCATGCGGTAGCGCAGGGTATCCCTGCTGGTCTTCAGGAATTTGGCCGCCTTTGACTGGTTGCCGCCGGACTTCTTGAGCGCCAGCTGGATCAGCATCTTCTCGAGCTCCTCCAGCGAGATGCCGGTGGAGGGGAGCACGATATGCTCTCCGGCGAAGTCGGAACTGATCACGCCGCCTGCCTCGCTTTCCCCTACCGGGAGCCTGCACTGGCGGATCTCCGGGCTTAGGAACTCGGGCGTCAGCACCTTCCCCTGCTCGAGCATCATGAGCCTTTCGATGCAGTTGCGCAGCTCGCGCACGTTGCCCGGCCAGTCGTACCTGGTGAGATACTCGAGCGTCTCCGGCGACGCGTTGGTCACGCTCCTGCCGTATTCCTCGTTCAAGCTCTCGATGAAGTACTGCACGAGCGACTCGATGTCCTCTTTGCGTTCCCGAAGCTTCGGGAGACAGATGTTCATCACGTTCAGTCGGAAGAAGAGGTCGCCGCGGAATTTTCCTTCCTTCACCATCTTCGGGAGATCCTGGTGCGTTGCCGTGATGATCCTTACGTTCGCCTCGACGTCCTCCTGCCCGCCGAGCCTTCTAAAGCGCTTGGTCTCGGTCGCCTTCAGGATCTTGGCCTGCATCGGATACGGCATGTCGCCGATCTCGTCCAGGAACACCGATCCACCCTCGGCGAGCTCGAAAACACCTTTCTGGCGCCGCGAGGCGTCGGTGTAGGCACCTTTCTCGTGTCCGAAGAGCTCGTTTTCCAGGAGGTTTTCCGGGATCGAGGCGCAGTTGACCTCGATGAAGGGGGCGTCCGCGCGGGCGCTGTGGTAGTGGATCGCCTTTGCCACCAGCTCCTTACCCGTGCCGCTCTCCCCGGTGATGAGCACCGTCTTGGCATCGGCGTCGGCGCAGATCTTGATCATCTTGAAGACCTCGATCATCTTGGGGCTGTTGCCGACCATCTTCTCCTGGTCCGATTTGCGGCGCAGTTCGTTTCTGAAGTAGTCCACTTCCTTCTTGAGGCGCCGCTTCTCAAAGGCGCGCTCCACGACATGCTTTACCGCTTCCAGGTTGAAGGGCTTGCCGAAGTAGTCCTCGGCGCCATCCTGCAGCGCCTGTACCGCCGAATCCGCATTGGCGTAGGCGGTGATCATGATGACGTAGAGATCCTCGTTGGCGGCCTTGAAGCGCTTCAGCAGCTCAAGGCCATTTACGTCGGGAAGGCAGATGTCCAGCATGACCAGGTCAGGCTTGAAGGTCTCGAATTTCTGGAGCGCTTCGCTGCCCGATGCCGCCGTGTCGACCTCGTAGCCGTCTTTTTTCAGGCTCGCCGCGAGCGACCATGAGATCAGCTTTTCGTCGTCAACAACCAGGATTTTGTTTTTGCTCATGTTGAACGTTCCTTCCTCAACCTGCAACGGGTGGGTGATGCTCGGCGGCGCTGGTAGCGGCCCAAGTATGGGAAAAGACAGCGGGCGTCTACGCCCTTGGCCCAGCGAAAAGCTGGCCCATACTACCATTCATGTTAAAATTTGTGTATAGGTTTTTTGATATAAATACTGCGCTCGCCACCTATCATGTCAGCCGCTGGGGCATATCGCCAACCCGGCTTGGGGCAAATGCCCCGTTTGGTGCGCCATCTGACCCGCTTGCAGTGCGGGTTGGGGGCTTTCACTTTTAATTTTGTCCCGTTGTGTTACAATTTCTTGCCCGTTGCGCTATTTCACGCAGTTTGTGCGGGTTTTCCAGTAGCCCGGCGCGCGAAAGCCCGTGCCGGCCTGGAGACCGCACTTATAACTGCGTGTGAAAAGGTAACGGTTTTCGGCACCTTTAGCGCTCTGACGCGTGCCGGCGGAGGAGCGGCGGACCTTCATTTAGCCCATTGCGGCAACCTCTTTCCTCATTGTACAGCACGATACGTGCCGACTTACCTCGCCCCGGCGCCCGGTGCCGCACTCATCTCCGCCCCCTCGAGATCTCCGGTGCGGCGAACACCGCCTGAGCGGATGGCAAGTTATGTGCATATGTCGTGCATGCATCGAAAATGAGCGAGGTGGTTCTTATGAAAGTTATACGGATATTTTGCTGGCTCTTCCTGTCGGTTTTGTTTGGGGCTGTTTACTGCCACGGCTTCGACGGCACCGACTTCAAAGGGATCAAGAAACTGGCGGAAAAGGGAGACGCCGAGGCGCAGATGAAGGTCGGGGTGATGCTTTCCGCCGGGGTGGGCGTAGAGCAGGACCTGCTCGAGGGGCTCAAGTGGTACCAGAAATCTGCGGACCAGGGGTACCCTGAGGGGGAGTGGAACCTCGCCTTCGTTTATATCCGCGGTGAAATAGTCCCGCAGGACTTCAAAAAGGCCTTCGGGCTTATGCAGAAGGCGGCTGACGCGGGGCTTGCCGACGCGCAGTACGACCTGGGCATGATGTACCTGCAGGGGCTCGCCCTGCCTGCCCCGGACCAGGGGAAAGCCGAGGTGTGGTTTCGGAGGGCGTCGACCCAGGGGCACCGGGACGCCAAAAGGGTTTTGAAGGAACTTGCCGCGGTTTCGACCGCAGAGCAGCAAAAACAGTAGGAAGCCAGGGTCTCATTTCATTCAATCTGTTCCAGGAGCAGCAGATGTCCAGTATTCTCGAAGCACAAGACACCGAGCGCGCCGCAGCCGCGGCCTGCTTCGACTTCTCCCACATAGCCGGCGAACTCGAAGAGAGCCGCAGGCGCTTGAGCGCCGTCTTCGAAACGGTGCAGGTCGGCATCGTCATCATCGACGCGGAGACCCACACCATCGTCGACGCGAATCCCAAGGCGGTGGAACTGATCGGCATCGACAGGGAAAACATGGTCGGTGCCGTCTGTCACTGCTTCATCTGCCCCGAGAAGGTCGGCTCCTGCCCGATCACCGACCAGGGGCTGCGCATCGACAACGCCGAGCGGCGGCTTCTAAGGGGCAACGGCGAGACCATCACCATCGTGAAAACGGTGGCAAGGGTGAAACTGCACGGGCGGGACCACCTGGTCGAGAGCTTTCTCGACATCTCCGACCGTAAAAAGGCCGAAGAGGAGTTGAGGGAGAGCGAGGAGCGCTACCGCGACATCCTGGACAACGCCAACGACCTCATCCAGAGCGTGGACGCCACCGGTAAGTTCATCTACGTGAACAGCGCCTGGAAACGCACCCTGGGCTACAGCGACGAAGAGCTCGCCTCGATGAACATCTTCGACGTGATCAAGCCGTGCTGCCAGAGCCACTGCGCTAACATGTTCGACCAGCTGAAAACCGGTCAGAAGATACCCCGGGTGGAGGTGGAGTTCCTCGCCAAGGATGGTCGCAGCATCATCCTGGAGGGGAGCATCAACTGCAACACGGAAAAGGGGCAGGCGATCAGCACGCGCGGCATCTTCCGTGACATCACCGAGCGCAAGCTGATGGAAGCGGAACTGATGCAGAGCGAGGATCGCTACCGGAAACTCTTCGAGAACGCGCCGGAAGCGATCGTGGTGCAAAGCGAGGGGCGCTACTTGTGCGCCAACAAGGAGGCGTCCAACCTCTTTGGTCTGGAAAGCCCCGAGGAACTGGCCGGCAAGTCGATCTTTACCTTCGTTCACCCCGACTTCCACGGCATGGTACTCGAGCGCATCCAGCAGATCAAGGAGACCGGCGAGGCCTGCCCGCTGCGCGAGTCGAGGATCGTGCGCAAGGACGGCGCGATTATCGACGTCGAGGCGACCGCGACCGGGATCATGTTCCAGGGGCAGGAGGCGATCCAGGTGATGCTGCGCGACATCACCGAACGAAAGCAGGTAGAGACCCAGCGCAGGGAGCTGAACGCCCGGCTGGAGAAGATGGTCGAGGAGAAGACCCGGCACCTGAAGGAGGCCCAGGCCAAGCTGATCCAGTCGGAGAAGATGACCACGTTGGGCGAGGTGATCGCGGGAGCCGCGCACGAGCTTAATAACCCGCTGGCCGGGATCCTCGGGGCGATCCAGATGCTGCGCAGCAACGCACTCGCTCACCCCATCGACAGCGAACTCATGGAAGGGATCGACGTGCTCGAGAGCATCGAGAGCGCCGCCGTTCGCTGCCAAAAGATAGTCGAGGACCTGGTCCGCTTCACCACGCAGGTGCGCTGCAACTTCAGCGAAATGGACATCAACCAGGTGCTCAAGGACACCCTCGAAATCATGGACGGTCCCTTCAAGGAGCAGAAGATCGAGGTGAAGCTGCATCTCGACCCGGCCGTCCCCCCCATCGAGGGGGACTTCGTGAAGCTTCTGGAGGTCTACGTCAACCTGCTGCAAAACGCGAAGAGCGCGCTTCCAAACGGCGGCAGGATCGATATAAGCACAAGGCTTGTGACCAAGTACGGGGAGCAGCCCCAACTGGCCGTTGTGATCAAGGACAACGGCTGCGGCATCCCGCCGCAGAGCATGGGGAAGATCTTCGATCCCTTCTTCACCACGAAGCCCGCAGGGAAGGGGCCGGGGCTCGGCCTCACCGTGAGTTACGGCATCATCAAGCGCCACGGGGGGGACATCGACGTCCAGTCGACGGTCGGCAAGGGGACCGAAGTCACGGTGACCGTGCCGATGCGGCAGCAAATGCGGTCGTCCCAGATCATCGGCTAAGCCCCGCACGGGGATTTCCCGAGGACAACCTGTAAGATGAGCTTAATTTCATTTGACTTTTCCCTCTCCATCTGGTTAATAGTCTGACTCGATGGCAAGGCAAGCCGGCTACCTGGAGCGATCTCCGGGGCGGGTTCGAGCCGATCGCAAGCGCGCTATGCGGACAGCCGAAAAACTGGATAAACGATAATACTAAACCATCCGCGAGGATGGGGCGGAAAGCCTATAGGGTCTCACCGAGACAGCCGGGTTGCCGAAATATCTAAGCTAAGATATCGGCAACCCGTTTTTTTTCGCCCGCTTTTAATGATCCCTCCCCAACCACCCCGGCGCCGAACTTGCGGACCGGAGGCGTTTTTTCCCTCCTTTACACACATCACATTTTTCGTGTCGGGGCGCTTGCCACGGCAGGAGCTTTCCCATGCATGATGCGGCCAACGCCGAAATGACCTGTTTTCCCCCGGCCCGCGAGCAGCACGGTACCGGTTCACCCCAGGACCAGGAGCGGCTTACGATGCTGAAGGAAGCGATCGACTCGCTCCCGATTGGGCTCGGGATCACCATCAGCGACACCGACGGCAGGATCGTCTACACGAACAACGTGGATGCGGAGATGCACGGGTACGCACCGGGAGAACTGGTCGGGAAGGAGGCGCGCATTTTCGCGCCGCGCCGCGACGACGTTGTGCCGCGCATCAGCCCTGGCAGCTTCTGCCTCTGGACCCGGGAGTGTATGAACGTGCGCAAGGACGGCGTGGAATTCCCGGTGCAGCTCACCTCGCGTGCCATTAAGGACCAAAGCGGGCGCTGCCTTGGTGTCGTCACCGCCTGCGAGGACCTCACCGCCCGGAAGCTGTGCGAGCAGCAGTTGGAAACCCTTGCCTACTACGACCCCGTCACCCGGCTCCCGAACCGGTCGCTGCTCATGGACCGCCTGCACCAGGCGCTCGCCCTGGCCGAACGGGAGAACAGGGAGCTTGCCCTGCTCTTTCTCGACCTCGATAACTTCAAGGACCTGAACAGCTCGAAAGGGCACGAAAACGGCGACCGGTTTCTCCAGGAAGTGGCCGCACGTCTGGCCGGCTCCCTCGGCGAGTCGAACACGCTGGCCCGGCTAGGGGGCGACGAATTCGTCATCGTGATCAACTCCGGACCGGACGAGGTCGGTGTCGCGGCGATGGCCGCCAGGCTGCAGGATCTCTTCACGGCACCCTTCGTCATCGACGGCGAGGAGCTCTACGGCAGCACGAGCATCGGCATCGCCCTTTACCCGGACGACGCGGTCGACGTCGAAAGCCTGTTGCGCTGCGCCGATGCCGCCCTTTACCAGGCCAAAAGCGAGGGGAAGGGGATGTTCCATTTCTTCTCCCAGGAGATGAACGAGCGTAACATGCGCCGTGCGGCCCTTGAAAACGGCATGCGCCAGGGGCTCGGACGGGGAGAGTTCTACCTGCACTTCCAGCCCCAGTGGGACCTGAAGAGCTTCCGCCTGACGGGGGCCGAGGCGCTTTTGCGCTGGCAGAGTCCCGAATTCGGCCTGGTCGGGCCGGACGAGTTCATCCCGATCGCCGAAACGAGCGGCCTCATCTTCGAGCTGGGGGAGCTGGTGCTGCATGAGGCCTGCCTCCATGCGGCGCGCTGGTGCCGTATCTGTCCGCAGATGAAGATCGCGGTCAACATCTCCGGCCGGCAGTTCCGCCAGCCGGATTTCCTGCAGACCGTGGAGCGCCACATCGAGGCGACCGGGGTTCCCCCCAACTCGCTGGAGCTCGAGTTGACCGAGAGCGTCATCATGGAGCGCGCCGAGAGAAACATCGACACCCTGCGGGCCCTGAAGAAGATGGGGGTGCGCCTGAGCATCGACGACTTCGGCACCGGCTACTCATCGCTTAGCTACCTGAAGCACTTCCCCATCGACGCCATCAAGATCGACCGTTCCTTCATCGCCGAGCTCACAAGCGACAGCGACGACGCCGCCATCGCGGTCGCCATCATCTCGATGGCGCGCAGCCTCAAACTCAAGGTGGTGGCCGAAGGGGTGGAGACGAGTGAGCAGCTCCACTTCCTGGCCGGCAGGAAGTGCGACGAGGCGCAGGGTTTCTACTTCGCCACACCGATGCCTGCGGGAGAGTTCGAAAACTACATAAGGGAGTTCTGCGGGCGCAGCGAGATCGTTCGTTCCCCTGCGTCACACTGACATCCCAATCCAGAGGAGGTACATCCATGTCCCTTAAGAGAAAAGCGCTCTTTGTGCTCATGCAGGTCGTTGCCTTGCCGCTTATGGTCCCCGAGATCCACGCATCCAACGTAGGGGTCGACGTCAATATCCACCTTGGGAATGAACCCCGTCCCGTGGTAGTGGCACCCCCGCCAGCACCCCGCCCTGTGGTGGTCGCTCCGGCGCCTCCTGCTCCTTATTACGATGACGTCGAGGAGGACGTGGATTTTGTCTACCCGGAGCGTCTTGGCTTCTACGTCGCGGTCGGCGTACCGTACGACCTCTTCTACCTGAACAACGTCTACTTCGTGTTCCGCGACGGGCGCTGGTACCGCTCTCCGGACAACAGGGGGGGATGGTATCCGGTGCGCTACCGTGAACTGCCGCCGTCCTTGCGTCGTTACCGCATCGAGCGCATCCGCGAGTACCGTGCCCGCGAGTACGACGTGTACCGGCATGACCGCGAGCATTACCGCGGGCGGCACCGCAGCGACAAGGGGTACTGGAAGGCGGTGCGTCACGACGCGAAGGAACAGCGCAAGGAGGCGAAACGCTTCGAAAAGGAGCAGCGCAAGGAGGATAAGCGCTTCGAGAAGGAGCAGCGCAGGGAGGAGAAGCGTTTCGATAAGGAACAGCGTAGGGAGGACCGGGAATTTGACCGCGACCACCACGGGCGGTAGCGTGAACCGCTGCGGCTGGGCGGGGAGCGATCCCCTTTACTGTGCCTACCATGACCTCGAATGGGGAGTGCCGGTGCACGACGACCGCCTCCTCTTCGAGTTCCTCACACTGGAGGGGGCCCAGGCCGGACTTTCCTGGATCACCATCCTTAGAAAGCGCGAGGCGTACCGGCGCGCCTTCGCGGGGTTCGACCCCGAGGCCGTGGCGCGCTTTGGTGCGGCCGACGAGGAGCGTCTTCTGGCGGACGCCGGGATCGTGCGCAACCGGCTGAAGATCTCCTCCACGCTCGGCAACGCCCGCGCGTATCTCGCGGTGCAGGAGGAGTTCGGGAGCTTCGATGTGTACCTTTGGCGCTTCGTGGACGGCACTCCCGTGCAAAACGCCTGGCGTACTTTGGGCGAGGTGCCCGCGACGAGCGAGGTTTCGGACCGGTTGAGCCGCGACCTGAAAAGGCGCGGTTTTCGCTTCGTCGGGAGCACCATCTGCTACGCCTTGATGCAGGCGGTAGGCATGGTCAACGACCACACCGTCGACTGCTTCCGGTGGCAGGAGCTGGGTCCAAGCTGATCGGCAGGGCATATTTCCTCAAAGTAGAGCCAGCTGTAAAACCTTCCTTATCATTTGCACCCTCGCCCGATTTCGGGTAATTATGAAGGGTCGTTCCTCAAGCTTTTCACTTCCGCCATCTACGTCACGAGCCCTTCCGGATGTCCGCCCAGCGGCGGACTCCGGCGGGCTCCATGAGGAGAACCCATGTTTCGTCGCACCAAGATAGTAGCCACCGTAGGCCCCGCCAGCGACTCGAAGGAGATGCTGGACACCCTGATCCACGCAGGGGTCGACGTTTTCCGCCTGAACTTCTCCCACGGCGATTACGCAACGAAGGTCCAGGTCATCGAAAACATCCGCGCCCTCTCCAAGGACCGCGAGCACGCCGTCGCCATCCTGGGGGACCTCCAGGGACCGAAGATCCGCACCGGCCTCATGGCGGGTGCGGGCATGCCACTTGACGCCGGAAGCGAGGTCGTGGTCACCACGAGAGAGGTGCTCGGCGAGGGGAACCTGATCCCGACCATCTACCGCGGGCTGCCGCACGACGTGAAGCCCGGGGATCGCATCCTTTTGGACGACGGCCTCATGGAACTCAAGGTGCTCGGCGTGGAAGGGGATGACGTCCGCTGCCTGGTGGTCACCGGCGGTCTCTTGAAGGACCGCAAGGGGATCAACCTCCCCGGCGCCAAGGTCTCGGCCCCGGCGCTCACCGAGAAGGACCGCGAGGACCTGCAGTTCTGCATGGAACAGCGGCTGGACTACGTAGCGCTCTCCTTCGTGCGCCAGGAGTCGGACGTTTTGCAGCTGCGCGAGATCATCGACGAGGCGGGCTCCCCTTTGCGCATCATCGCGAAGATCGAAAAGCCCGAGGCGGTACTCAACTTCGCCGCCATCCTGCGCGCCTCCGACGGCGTCATGGTGGCCCGCGGCGACCTGGGCGTCGAGTTGAACCCGGAGAAGGTGCCCCTCATCCAAAAGCGCATCATCCGCAGCTGCAACGAGGCGGGAAAACCGGTGATCACGGCGACCCAGATGCTAGAGAGCATGGTCAACAACCCGCGTCCGACCCGTGCCGAGACCTCGGACGTCGCCAACGCGATCCTCGATGGCACCGACGCCATCATGCTCTCCGCCGAGACCGCGTCCGGGAAATACCCGGTGGAGGCGGTCTCCATGATGGTCCAGGTGGCGCGCGACATCGAGAACGACCCGCAGCTCATGGCGCAGTGCTGCAAGGGGCCGGACGGCAAAAACGGCCTCCCCAACATCTCTGAGGTGATCGGCATGGCCGCCTGCCGTGCGGCGGAAAGCGTGAAGGCCGCCGCCATCCTCGCCTTCACCCAGACGGGCAGCACGGCGGCGCTGGTCTCGAAGTACCGTCCCGCCCAGCCCATCATCGCGGTGACCCCGTCCCAGGAGGTGCGCCGCCGTCTCGCCCTGTACGCCGGGGTGCATGCCCTGAGGGTCGACATAGAGGGGGACACGGAATCGCAGATCCTCTCGGTCGAGGCCGCCGTACTCGATACCGGTTGGCTGAAAAAGGGTGAGCTCGTAGTCATAACCATGGGGAGTCCACTCTCAAGCCCAGGCACAACCAATCTGATGAAGGTGCACCGTCTGCATGAGCCCGGGGTAGATCCCAAGCGCTGAGTCTGTTGGGAGGGCATCGGCGCTGAACCGCGGCAAAGCCCCTTCTTTATTTGATTTAGCCTTGCACTGGGGAGGGGGCGGTGCTATAAATACTCGCGATCGCTCGCTTGAGCGTCTGCGTTGCGCCTGTGACGGAAGGTTTAGTCTTGCCGTCGCGGCGTATCGAGGGTTTAGTCCAGTGGCTAGACCCTCTTTCATTATCTTATACATGGAGGTTGCTCTGTGAGTGTCATTCTCGTTACCGGCGGAGCCGGTTACATAGGAAGCCACGTTGTGCGTCAGCTCTCTGAAGCCGGGCACGAGGTGGTGGTCTATGACAACCTCTCCACCGGTTCGGCGGACGCCCTTGTTAACGGCGAACGCCTGATCGTTGGGGACCTGGCGGACCAGGCGAAGATCTGTGAGGTGATCAAGGAGACCGGCTGCAAATCTGTCCTTCATTTTGCCGCTGCCATCATCGCCCCAGAGTCGGTGCATCTGCCGCTTAAGTACTATTCCAACAATACGCGCAACACCTTGAACCTCCTACAGGCTTGCGTCGAGCATGGGGTGGAGCGCTTCATCTTCTCCAGTACCGCTGCGGTCTACGGCATGCCCGAGGGGGGGAGCGCCTCGGAGACGAGCGCCACCGCACCCATAAACCCCTACGGCACCTCCAAGCTCATGAGCGAATGGATGTTGCGCGATGCGGCCTTTGCGCACGGCTTCTCCTACGTGGCGCTCCGGTACTTTAACGTCGCCGGGGCCGATCCGAGGGCGCGCATGGGGCAGCGCACCCCGGAGGCGACCCACCTCATCAAGGTGGCCTGCCAGGCGGGGCTTGGCGCGCGCGACGGCGTCTCCATCTTCGGCACCGACTACGCGACCCCTGATGGCACCGGCATCCGCGATTACATCCACATCGAGGATCTCGCCTCGGCGCACCTGGCCGCGCTCTCTTACCTGGAGAAGGGGGGTACCTCGGACGTGATCAACGTGGGATACGGCGCGGGAAGCAGCGTGCGCGAGGTGATCAGGGTGGTCAAGGAGGTGAGCGGTGTCGACTTTAAGGTCACCGAGGCGCCGCGCCGCCCGGGCGACCCGGACAGCCTGGTCGCCGTAGCGGACAAGATCCGCAACGTACTCGGATGGACCCCCAAGTACGACGACCTGCACACCATCGTGGCGGACGCCTGGCGCTGGGAAAAGAAACTGTTCGAGTCCCGCCGATAAGACGAGGCGCGATAAAGGGAGATGGCATGATAAAGAGCATGACCGGATACGGCAAGGGGGAGGCGGCCCACGAGGCGGGGCGCTTCATCGTGGAGGTGCGCTGCGTGAACCACCGCTACGGCGAGGTGACCGTAAAGCTCCCCCGGGCGCTGATGCAGTTCGAAAACGAGATCAAGAAGCGGGTGGGCGAGAGGCTCGTGCGCGGCAAGATCGACGTCTTCATCCAGGTCGAAAACGCCGTGGCCCTTGGGGTTCCCACCCCGAACCTGCCGCTTGCGCGGGGGTATCTGAAGGCGTACCAGACCATCGGCGAGGCACTGGGTCTTTCCGGTCAGGTTGACCTCGCCCTCGTGGCGGCCCAGCGCGACGTGGTCACCGTCGCAGCCGAGGCCGAGGCGACCCTCGAGGAGATCCCGCAGGAGCTGATAGCGGCGGTGGACGACGCGCTGCGCCGGGTGGACGATATGCGCCTTTTCGAGGGGGAATCGCTTTTCGGCGACTTCAAGAAGCGCCGCGAGAACCTGGACCGGCTGATCGGGCAGGTGGGGGAGCGTGCCCCGCTCGTGGTAGCGGAGTACGCTCAGCGCCTGAAGGAGAGGATCGCGCAGCTTTTGGGCGAGGGGAGCCTCCCCGAGGAGCGCATCGCGCAGGAGGTTGCCGTCATGGCCGACAAGTGCGACGTCACCGAGGAGCTCGTGCGCCTTGGCAGCCACATGCGCCAGTTCGACGAGACCCTCGCGCAGAGCGAGCCGGTGGGTAGAAAGCTCGACTTCCTGCTCCAGGAGATCAACCGCGAGGTGAACACGATCGGCTCGAAGGCGAACGACGCCCAGATGGCCGCGTGCGTGGTGGAGTTGAAGGCGGAGCTCGAGAAGATCCGTGAACAGGTGCAAAACATAGAGTAAGGCAGACTTTACAGGTGCGTGGGTCCGCCGTCACGGTTTGTAGCGGATCCCGACATCGAGAACGGGTGAAACGATGAAACGTGAAGGCGTGCTGTACGTGATTTCTGCTCCTTCGGGGGCGGGTAAGACCTCGCTCTGCAAGGAAATAATTGACATATTCCCCAACTTGCGGCATTCTGTCAGCTACACGACGCGCCCTCCCCGAAACGGCGAGGTGCACGGGCGTGATTATTTTTTTGTGGGCAAGGAAGAGTTCGACCGAATGGTGCAGGAGGGGGAGTTTGCCGAGTGGGCCGAGGTCCACGGCAATTTCTACGGCACGTCGCTCGCCACCCTCAAAGAATCCCGCTCAGAGGGGATCGACCTGATCCTCGACATCGACTGCCAGGGTGCGCGGCAGCTCAAGGGGCGTTTCGAAAGCGGGGTCTACATCTTCATACTCCCGCCCAGCATCGAGGAGCTCAGGCGCCGCCTGGACAACCGCTCCTCCGACTCTCCGGAAGTCATCGAGCGCCGTATAAACAACGCCGCCGGTGAGATCAAGGAAGCGCGCTGGTACGACTACATCATCGTCAACGACAAGTTCACCGAGGCCCTGGAACAGCTTAAAAGCGTGCTGGTAGCCGAACAGTGCCGCACCACCCGTCTTCTGCAGGGACTTTCCAGGCTCTTCTCGATCTAGAAGCTACGTAAAATCACAAAGGGGATTTCATTTATGGCAAGGGTTACCGTAGAAGATTGCCTTGAGAAGGTGGACAACCGCTTCCTCCTGGTCATGCTCGCCTCCAAGAGGGTGAAGCAGCTTTTCAAGGGCGCGAAGCCGCTCATCGACAACAGGGGCGCCAACAAGAACGTGGTCGTCTCCCTGAGGGAAATCGCCGCCGGCAAGATCGGCTGTGAGATCGGCAAGAAGGGTCGTTAGTAGATCGGAGGGGGAGTCGCGTGAAGCGGTCCCCCTTTTTTGAACCTGCAGGGGCTATCGGCTCACGGGGAATGTGGCCCCGGGCTGTTAGCCCCTTCTTTTTCAGTTAAAACGGACGCGATGATACGACTGAACGACATACTCGAGAAGGTATCCGCCTATAACCCGGGCGCGAACCTGGACCTTTTGCGCAAGGCCTACGTCTTCTGCGCCAAGGTGCACCAGGGGCAGACGCGCCTCTCCGGTGAGCCGTACCTGATCCACCCGATGGAGGTGGCGGGGATCCTGGCCGACCTGAGGCTGGACCTTGCCGCCGTGGTGACCGGCCTTCTGCACGACACCGTCGAGGACACCCTGACCACGCACGAGGAGCTGGAATCGCTCTTCGGCGAGGAGGTGGCGCGCCTCGTCGACGGTGTGACGAAGATCGGCAAGATCCACTTCAAGACCAAGGAAGAGAGCCAGGCGGAGAACTTCCGCAAGATGCTCCTCGCCATGGCGAACGACATCCGGGTCATCCTGGTCAAGCTCGCCGACCGCCTGCACAACATGCGCACCCTGCAGTACCAGCCCGAAGCGAAGCAGCGCACCATCGCGCGCGAGACGCTGGACATCTACGCCCCGATCGCGAACCGACTCGGCATCTCCTGGGTGAAAGGGGAGCTCGAGGATCTCTCCTTCCGCTACCTGGAGCCGCAGCTCTACTACGACCTCGCCTCCAAGGTCGCCAAGAAGAAGCAGGAACGCGAGTCCTACGTCTCCACGGTGAAGGAGATCATCAAGAAGCAGCTCGAGGAGCACGGCATCAAAGGTGACGTCTCCGGGCGCTCCAAGCACCTCTACTCCATCTACCGCAAGATGCAGAGCCGAAACGTCGACATCGACGAGATCTACGACCTGATCGCGATCCGCGTCTCGGTGGACGACATCCGCGAGTGCTATGAGGTGCTCGGCATCATCCATTCCACCTGGAAACCGATCCCCGGCCGCTTCAAGGACTACATCGCGATGCCCAAGGGGAACATGTACCAGTCGCTGCACACGACGGTGATCGGCCCCTACGGCGAGCGGATGGAGGTGCAGATCCGCACCACCGACATGCACCGGGTCGCCGAGAGCGGCATCGCGGCGCACTGGAAGTACAAGGAAGGGAAGGGGTACGACGAGAAGGAGGTCCGTCACTTCACCTGGATCCGGCAGCTACTTGAGTGGCAGCAGGAACTCGCCGATTCCAAGGAGTTCATGGACACGGTGAAGGTCGAGCTCTTCCCGGAGGACGTCTTCATTTTCACGCCTAAGGGTGACGTGAAGGGGTTCCCGAAGGGGTCGACGCCGATCGACTTCGCATACTCGGTGCACACCGACGTGGGGCATCGCTGCGTCGGCGCCAAGGTGAACGGCAAGCTCGTGCCGCTAAAGTACGAACTGAAGACCGGCGACATCGTCGAGGTGATCACCTCCCCACACCACACCCCGAGCAAGGACTGGCTGAAGATCGTCAAGAGCTCGAGGGCGCGCAACAAGATCCGGGCGTGGGTGAAGACCGAGGAGCGCTTAAGGAGCATCACGCTCGGGCGCGAGATCTGTGAGAAGGACTTCCGCCGCTACTCCCTGAACCTCGGCAAGCTGCAAAAAAACGGCGAGCTAAAGAAGGTCGCCCAGGAGTTCGGC
Organism: Geomonas edaphica; assembly: GCF_004917075.1. Lineage (GTDB taxonomy): Bacteria > Desulfobacterota > Desulfuromonadia > Geobacterales > Geobacteraceae > Geomonas > Geomonas edaphica. The sequence continues at coordinate 166,238 of NZ_SSYB01000003.1, read as the reverse complement.
TTCCAGACCGAGGACGACCTGATGGCCTCGGTCGGCTACGGCAAGCTCTCCGCGAACCAGCTGCTCGGCAAACTCCTCCCCGCCGACAAGATCGAGGCGGCCAAGGAGCAGAAGGAAACCCGCATCGGCAAGGTGATCGGTGCCTTGAAGGGGAAATCCTCCTCCGCCATCCAGATCAACGGCGTCGAGGACGTCCTGGTGCGTTTCGGCAAGTGCTGCAACCCGCTTCCCGGCGACGAGATCACCGGCTTCATCACCCGTGGGCGCGGCGTAACCGTGCACACCGCGGACTGCCCCTTCGCCATGGCGCTCGAGCCCGAGCGGCGCATCGAGGTCGCGTGGAACAAGGGCAAGAAGAGCGCGCTGCCGGTGAAGATCCGCGTTGTGTGCAACGACGAGAAGGGGATCCTCGCCAACATCGCGACCGCAATCACCAACTGTGAGGCGAACATCTCGAGCGCCTCGATCCAGAGCACCCTCGACAAGCGCGGGGAAAACCTCTTCGAGGTCGACGTGACCGACCTCGATCACCTGAAAAAGGTGTTCGCCGCCATCATGAAGGTGAAAGGGGTCATCAAGGTGGAGCGGCTTAAGAGTTAACAGTAAAAGAAATAGTGAAGGAGGAAGGCATGAAAGAAATAATCAGCACGGAAAATGCGCCCAAGGCGATCGGGCCTTACTCCCAGGGTGTGAAGGCGGGGGGCTTTCTCTTTCTCTCCGGCGCGATCGCGCTCGACCCGGCGACCGGCGAGGTCGTGCAGGGTGGCATCGTGGCCGAGACCGAGCAGGTGATGAAGAACATCGGGGCACTTTTGTCGGCCGCTGGGCTCGGTTTTCAGGACGTCGTGAAGACCACCATCTACCTGGCCAGCATGGCGGACTTTGCCACGGTGAACGGCATCTACGGCGGCTATTTCCAGGAAGCAGCGCCGGCCCGCAGCACCGTGGAGGTGAAGGGGCTGCCGCGTGGCGTCCTGGTAGAGATCGAAGTCACCGCGCTTTGCCACTAACGGGATGCGGACAAAAATAAAGCCGCTGGCGCATGATGCGCCGCGGCTTTAGGGACTGTGCGGAAGATCTTCTAGAGAGCCTTGGTGACGTGACCGGAGCGGATGCAGCGGGTGCAGACCTTGATGCTCCTGACGGTACCGTTTTTCACGGCCTTGATCTTCTGCAGGTTCGGGCGCCAAATTTTGCTGGTCTTGTTGTTGGCGTGGCTAACGTTGTTCCCGAAGCTAGGGCCTTTACCGCAAATCTCGCATATTCTGGACATTCTTTGTACCCTCCGGTGATTACTGAAGTCGTAACTATTAACAGAATCGCGCCGCTGATGCAAGCAAAAAGTTGGCGGCTTGTCGTTTTTTCGGGTGCTAAATCATGGCTTTATTGAAGGGGATAGTCTCCCTACTCGTGCTGATACTGATCGTTTTGAGTGTGCTGTTCGTGGACTTCGTGTACAAGACCTTCTCCCTTGCGCCGCGTGATGTGAAGGCGGACGCCATAGTGGTCCTGACCGGCGGGCGCGGCCGCGTCGAGGAAGGGGTGCGGCTGTACCGGGCGGGGCAGGGGAAGAAGCTCTTTCTGATCGGCGTCGACCCGTCGGTCAAGAAGCGGGAGCTGTACAAGGGGGAAGGGGCCGGGAACGTCTACCTGGAGCAGTCCTCGCGCAACACCCTGGAGAACGCCATCTACGCGCGCGACCTCATCATGAAGTACGAGGTGAAGTCGATAAAGCTGATCACCTCGCGCTACCACATGAAGCGCTCCACGATCCTTTTTCGGAACGCGCTTCCAAAGGACGTCGCGATCTACCCGCACCCGGTCGACTCCAGCAACTTAAAAGAAGAGTGGTGGAGCCACTCCGGGAGTTTTAAGCTCCTCTTCTCCGAGTTCTACAAGTACTGCATCCTCCGTTTCTTCTTCATGTTCGCTCCGGGAGAGTTGCGACCCATTTTAGGCAACACCTAGAGACACTCACGCAAAGCCGCAAAGAAAAACCAAGCTGAAAAAACAAACAGGGATGAAGGGGATACAGAGGATAAAACCAAAGACTGGTTTTTGTTTATCCCCTTTATCCCATTCATCCCTGTTAAACGTTTTGCCTTGTTTTCTTGTGTCTTTGCGGCTTTGCGTCTTTGCGTGAGCCAGGTTTACTCCGCCTTTTCCTCGATCCTCGGGAAGAGCGCCTCTGCCTTGGCGATGGCGGTGCCGGGTTTCAGCCTGCCCCAGGCAAGCCCCTCGGCGGTCGCCTCGTCGGAGCCGACGAGGCAGGAAAGCCCCTTCTGCGCCGTCTTCGGCATGAACGCGGAGAGAAGCGTGTACACGATCCTCTGGCTCTCGAGCATGTAGTACATGACCGTGGAGAGACGCTCGCGCTTTTCCGGGTCCTTTGCGAGGGTCCACGGGGCGGTCTCGTCGATGTATTTGTTGCCGGCGGAGATCACTTCCCAGATCGCCTGCAGGGCGCGGCTGAAGGCGAGCTCGTCGATGAAGCCGTCCACCTGCCCGATCATCGCCACGGTCTTCTCGCGGTACGCCTTGTCCAGCTCGCTCTCCTCGCCCGGGGTCTGCAAAACGCCGCCGAAATACTTGCCGAGCATCGCGGTGGAGCGGTTCAAGAGGTTCCCGAGGTCGTTGGCTAGGTCGGAGTTGATGCGGTGGATGAGCGCCTGGTGCGAGAAGTCGCCGTCGAGACCGAAGGGGACCTCGCGCAGCAGGAAGTAGCGCACCGCGTCCACGCCGTACTTGTCGATCAGCATGTTCGGCTCGACCACGTTCTGCAGGCTCTTGCTCATCTTCTGCCCCTCGACGGTCCACCAGCCGTGGGCGAAGACCTTACTCGGGATCGGGAGGCCGGCGGCCATCAGGAAGGTGGGCCAGTAGACGGTGTGGAACCTCAGGATGTCCTTGCCGATCAGGTGCACGTCGCAGGGCCAGTACTTCTCGAAGTCGCCCCCTTCCTCGGGGTAGCCGAGTGCGGTGATGTAGTTCGTGAGCGCGTCGAACCAGACGTAGACCACGTGCTTGTCGTTGCCTGGGACCGGGATGCCCCACTGGAAGGTGGTGCGGGAGACCGAGAGGTCGCGAAGCCCCTCCTTCACGAAGGAGATGATCTCGTTTCTGCGGCTCTTGGGCTGGATGAAATCCGGGTTCGCCTCGATGTGGGCGAGCAGCTGGTCCTGGTACTTGCTCATCCTGAAGAAGTAGGACTCCTCCTTCAGCTTTTCGGTGGGACGGTTGCAGTCCGGGCACTTGTAGTCGATGAGCTGGGTCTCGGTCCAGAAGGTCTCGCACGGGGTGCAGTACCAGTCCTCGTACTCGCCGAGGTAGATGTCGCCTTTCTCCATGACCCGCTCGAAGAGGACGGACACCCCTTTCTTGTGGCGCTCCTGCGTCGTGCGGATGAAGTCGGTGTTGGATATCTCCAGCTTCTCCCACAGCGACTGGAAGCGCTTCATGACGCGGTCGGCGAGCTCGAGCGGAGTCTCGCCCGCGGCGTTGGCGGCTTTCTCGACCTTCTGGCCGTGCTCGTCGGTGCCGGTCAGAAAGAAGACGTCAAACCCCTTGAGCCGCTTGTAGCGCGCCAGCACGTCCGCGGCCAAGGTGGTGTAAGCGTGCCCTATGTGCGGGACGTCATTTACGTAGTAGATGGGGGTGGTGACGTAAAAAGCCGGTTTCATTGTGGTTTCTCCTTTTTTCTTTCCTTGACGTCGACGGGCCGATTGCGGCGCTGCTTGCCGGGCCCCTGGGCCTTGCCCTTGTCGCCCCCCTGCTGCTCACCTTTTTGCTGCGGCGGTTTCTTCACGCGGTCGCTCACGTTCTCCGGCGCGATCTCCTCCCCCTTGAGGGTGACCAGCGAGTCGTCCGTGGTCTTAAGCGTTACCGTCTGGTCCAGTACGTTGACCTTCACCACCTCGCCGTCGACGCAGCCGCACTGCACGCGCTTGCCGCACTTCGGGAGCCCCTTTCTCAGGTTGCAGTAGGTCTCGAACTCGTAGGAGAGGCAGCACAAGAGCCTGCCGCACTGCCCTGAGATCTTGCTCGGGTTGAGGGCCAGGTTCTGCTCTTTTGCCATCTTCACCGATACCGGTTCGAACTCCCTGAGGTACGAGGAACAGCAGAGCTCGCGGCCGCAGATGCCGATGCCGCCAACCATCTTCGATTCGTCCCTGACGCCGATCTGGCGCATCTCGATTCTCGTGTGGAAGGCGTGGGCCAGGTCCTTCACCAGTTCGCGGAAGTCGACGCGGCCGTCGGCGGTGAAGTAGAAGATCGCCTTGGAGCCGTCGAAGAGGTACTCGACCCGGACGAGCTTCATGTCCATGCCGCGTTCCTTGATGCGGGAGAGGCAGAACTTGTGCGCCTCCTTCTCCTTCGCCGTGTTGGCGGCGAGGGTCGCGAGGTCGGCGAGGTCGGCCAGGCGCTGTAACGGCTTGATCCCCTCCGGGACGAGCGAGTCCTCCACGTCGATGGGGCCGGCGACGACCTGGCCTATGCTTTTACCACGTTCGGTCTCCACGATGACGCGGTCACCCGGCTTGACGGTGGTCTTGCCGGCGCTGAAGTCGTAGAGCTTTCCAGCGGTGGTGAATTGAATCCTTACGATCTGTGCCAAAAATGCCTCCAAAGAGAAAACAGGTCTGATCAACCTGTGGTTTGTGCCGGTACTGCAGGGAAGCGCGAGGCGGCTTTACCGCTCCGCCAGGCGCATGAAGAAGACCTCGAGGGCGAGCCTCGCGTTCACGTTGCGAACGAGCATCCGGCGCGTGGCGACCAGTTGCTCGATCAGGTCAATGATGCGCTGCTGCGGGCTGCGCTCCGCCTCACGGGCCACCAGGTGCGCGAGGTCCGAATTGGCAAGCGCCTCCGGGGTGGAGCGGTAGATGAGCACGTCGCGCAGAAAGGAGAGGAGCAGCTCGAGAAAACCCGGGAGCCCCTCCTTGTCGGCGGCGAACTCCTCAGCCGCGGCGAAAAGCGCGTTCACGTCTTTCAAGTTCAGCGCAAGCACCCGCTCCAGGAAGTTCACCCGTCCCTCTAGCACGCCGTCGGTAGCGACTTCCACCGCACGCTTCAGGCTGCCGCCGGAAAGGGAGGCGGCGACGCGGGCGGCCTCGGCCGGGAATTGCTCGCGCAAAAGCCGCGCCTCGACCATCTCGGCCGGCAACGGCTGGAAGTCGAGCGTCTGGCAGCGGGAGAGTATCGTCTGCAGGACCGCGGAGCGCTCGGCGGTGATGAGGATCATCAGCGCGTTGCCCGGCGGCTCCTCCAGGGTCTTCAAAAGGGCGTTCCCCGAAGAGAGGTTCAGCTTCTCGGCCCCGTCGATGATGCACGCCTTCTTGGGCGCTTCGAAGGGGCGGTAGGCGAGTTCCTTTTGCAGCTCGCGGATCTGGTCGATCTTTATGAAGGCGCCGTCCGGCTCAAGGGTATGGAGGTCCGGGTGCTGGCCGTTTGCGATCTTCCTGCAGGAGGGGCAGACGCCGCAGGCGTCCTCCTTGCCGCAGAAGACGGCCTGCACCATGGCAAGGGCCGTCTTTTTCTTGCCGCATCCCTCGATGCCGGAGAAGAGGTAGGCGTGCGCCACCCGATCCAGCGCGATGGAGCGCTTCAGCACCGAGATGGCCCGGTCCTGCCCTATGATCTCGGAAAAGGGCATCGGCTACGCCCCGAGCGCCGCTTGGGCTGCCGCGGGAAGGCGCTTGGCCAGCGCGGCCAGCATCCGTTTCTCGGTGGCGGCCACGTCGCCGGAGCCGTCCACGATCACGAAACGCTCGGGCTGCGCGGCGGCCAAGGCGAGGTACCCCGCGCGCACCCGCTCGTGGAAACGCACCGATTCCAGCTCGAAGCGCTCCTCGCGCGCGCCGGTGGTGGCCTCGATGCGGGAGAGCGCGCGGGCAAGCCCGATCTCCACCGGGCAGTCGATGAGCACGGTGAGCGCCGGCTGAACGCCGGCCGTCGCGAGACCGTTCAACTGCCCGATCACGGCGAGGTCGAGCTCACGCCCATGCCCCTGGTAGGCGAGCGTCGCGTCGGTGAAGCGGTCGCAAAGGACCGTCTCGCCGCGCTTAAGCGCCGGGGCGATCACCTCTTGAACGTGCTGTGCACGCGCCGCCGCGTAAAGAAGGAGTTCGGCAAGCGGGGTGATGGCGCTGTTCTTGGCATCGAGCAGGATGGCGCGCATCTGGTCCGCGATCGGACAGCCGCCCGGTTCGCGCGTCGCGACCACCTTCTCTCCCGCAGCCTGGAGACGCTCCTTCAGGAGCCTCAGTTGGGTCGTTTTACCGCACCCTTCAACGCCTTCAAATGTAATGAAAAAGCCCATGTCACCGGTCTCATGATCTCTTATAAAATCACTGAATTATATGGGAGGGGTGATCATTATGCAAGATTTAAATGCCCTTCCCGAGCCGCTTTGCGCCGCTTCCTGCCGCCTCTGGCGCGGACTTGCCGTGACCGTTGCCGGCGCCGGTCCATCACCCCGCCTGAGTCACGCGCATAGAACCTTATTGCCATGCCGAAGACCTTTGACTATAGTTGCCTCAAATTAAGGAGAAACGTGGGCTTTATCATGAGCGAGATACGGGAAGACAAGATGCAAAGAGTGGAGCAACGGCTGAACTACCGGTTCGCCAAGCGCGAACTTCTGGAAGAGGCGCTCACCCACCGCACCTACGTGAACGAGGCGGGCGGCAAGGACAACCAGCGCCTGGAGTTTTTCGGCGACGCCGTGCTTGATTTTCTCCTCTCGGACCTGCTGCTCGTGCGTTTTCCGCAAAGCAGGGAAGGGGAACTCACCAAGATGCGCGCGGCGCTCGTGGACGAGGTGAGCCTCGCCCGCATCGCCGGGAGCCTTGAGCTCGGCGCGTCGCTGCGCCTTGGCAAAGGGGAGGAGAAGGGGGGCGGGCGTGAGAAGCGCTCGCTCTTGGCCGACGCCTTCGAGGCCCTTCTCGCCGCGGTCTATCTCGACGGCGGCATCGACGCGGTGCGCGCCGTCGTGCACGGGCTCTTCGAGCCGCTTCTCTCCTGTCCCGAGATCCTGAGCGGACGGGACGCCAAGACCGAACTGCAGGAGCGCGCCCGGCTTCTTCGCGGCGAACTGCCGCGTTACCAGCTGAAACAGGCGAGCGGCCCAGACCACGACCGGAGCTTCAGCGTCGAGGTGTACATCGGCGAAGAGCTCATGGGGGAAGGGGTGGGGCGCACCAAGAAGGAGGCCGAGCAGGATGCGGCCCGCGCCGCGATGCAGCTTCTCAAGGGGAAGCCTTGAGGCCGCTGTTCGTCCCTTTCTTCATCCCGCACCTTGGGTGCCCGCACCGCTGCGTCTTTTGCGATCAGGAGAAGGTGGCGGGGGCGCGGGGCGTCCTTCCCACCCCGGCCGAGCTCCTCTCGCGCATCGAGGAGTACCGCGCCGGCGCCCCCGGGCGCAGCCTCGAGGTCGCCTTTTACGGCGGGACCTTCACGGCGCTCCCCCCGGCCGATCAGGAGGCGCTGCTCGCCCCTCTGCAGCCGCTTCTCGAGTGCGGGATCCTCGCCTCGGTCCGTCTTTCGACGCGCCCCGACGCGGTGGATGCGGGGAGGGCACGGTTTCTGCGCGAGCGGGGCGTCGCCACCGTCGAACTCGGCGTCCAATCGATGGACCCCGAGGTGCTCCTTTTTTCCGGGCGCGGCCACGGGGTCGCCGAAGTGGAACTTGCCGTGGCGGCCCTGAAGGAAGCCGGCATCGCGGTCGGTATCCAGCTCATGCCCGGGCTTCCCGGCGACACGTGGGAGCGCTCGCTTGCCACGCTGCGCGTCGCCATCGCCCTTCGCCCCTCCTTCCTGCGCATCTATCCCACCCTCGTCATAGAGGGGACCGAACTTGCCGAGCGTTACCGGTGCGGCACCTACACTCCGCTCGCACTCCCGGATGCGGTCATCCTCTGCAAGGAGATGCTTGTCGCCGCCGCGTGCGCCGGTATCCCGGTGATCCGTATGGGGCTTCAGCCGACGGCCGAGCTGGAGCGCCCCGGCACGCTCCTCGCGGGCCCCTACCATCCCGCCTTCGGGCAGCTCGTCGCCTCCGAGATCTGCTTCGACGTCATGTGCGCCCTTCTTGAAGGCGTCCCGGCCGGAAGCCACGTCTCCTTCGGTGCGCCGCGCGGCAGGGTTTCCGACCTCATCGGGCAGAAGAGGGGGAACCTCGCGCGCCTTGGCGCGCAACACGGCGTTGACGCCTCGGTTCATGAGGACGCGGCACTCGACCCGCAGCTCATCTCTCTTAACTGGCAAGGCGGGGTGCGTTACGCCCGTCGCCCGGACCTACACCCGCAGCACTAGGCATTGCGCCGCTTCGGTGTATACTGTGTCGGTGTCCCCGACGCCTGCCGGGGACGCAAAGAGAGCTTTCCTTGCTAAACCTTTTCCCGTATGTTGTACCGCTTTCTAATTACGTATAAGAGCCAGGAGGGCTATGCATGTCTGAACAGGTGTTCCGTTCCGGTTTCGTCTCCATCGTGGGGCGCCCGAACGTCGGTAAATCCACGCTGTTAAACCGCATCCTTGGTGAGAAGCTCATGATCACCTCGGACAAGCCGCAGACCACCCGCAACCAGATCAAGGGCATCCACAACATACCCGGCGGCCAGATCGTCTTCCTCGACACCCCCGGCATCCATCGCGCAAAGACCCGTCTCAACAAGTTCATGGTGGACGAGGCACTCTCCTCGGTGCAGGGCGTCGACCTGATCCTCTTTCTCGTGGACGGCGCCGCCGACCCGGAAAAGGAGGCGGGGATGATCAAGGAGGTGCTTTCCGGCGTGGAGGCGCCCGTGATCCTCGTGATGAACAAGATCGACCTGGTCCCCAAGGGCGAGCTTCTGGAGCGCATGGGGATCTACGGCGACACCTACCCGTTCAAGGAGATCATCCCGGTTTCCGCGAGCACCGGCGACGGAGTCGAGCAGCTCGTGCAGCTGGTGCATGGCCTTCTCCCTGAAGGGCCCTGCTATTTCCCGGACGACATCTTGACCGACGTGCCGGAGCGCTTCATCGTTGCCGAGATCGTCAGGGAGAAGATCTTCCGGCTGACGCATGACGAGGTCCCGTACTCGGTCGCCGTCGTGGTGGACAGTTTCAAGGAGCGTGAAAACGGCGTCGTCGCCATCCAGGCGACCATCAACGTCGAGCGCGACTCGCAGAAGGGGATCATCATCGGCCGCAGGGGGGAGATGCTCAAAAAGATCGGTACCCAGTCGCGCCAGGAAATCGAACGCCTGCTCGATGCCAAGGTCTTCCTGGAACTGTTCGTTCGGGTGAGCGGCGAGTGGAGCGACAACAGCCGCATGCTGAAGGAGTTCGGCTACGAGTCGTAGGTATGCCGGAGCCGGTTTCGGCTCCTCATGAGTAAAAGCTTGCATACCATTAGATCTCCTGATATTATAACGACGTTTTTTAAAACGATAAAGGCTACTCTTGTGCTGGTGGTATTTCCCGCATGATTTCTGCGACTTTTTTGTAGATAGCTGTTCTAAAGTTTCGCGTATACATTAACATAGTTTTTTTTGACATAAGTCATGTCGGATAGTAAGGTTCTGCCCTATTTTCGCTAACCATACGAAAACACGCAAGGAGACGACACTATGGCACTTAGAAAGTATGCCGGCTACGCCTGGAACCTGATCAGTCTGGTCGGCATGATCCTCGCCGTCACCGCGACCAGCCTGATCATCGGCTTCCTCTCGTACGAGGGGATCACGGGCGTCGAGAAGCCTTACCTCGGTCTGATGACCTATTTCCTTTTCCCGGGCATGCTCATCGTGGGCCTGCTTTTGGTTCCGCTTGGGGCCTACATCGTGCGGGAGAAAAGGCGCAGGCATCCCGAAGAGGACATCGCCCCCTTCCCGCGGGTGGACTTCAACGATGCGCACAAGCGCCATCTGTTCATCTTCTTCGTCGTCGCCAGCATCGGTTTTGTCCTCATCGTATCCGTCGCTTCGCTGAAGGGGTACGAGTTCACCGAGTCGACCACCTTCTGCGGCGAGCTCTGTCACAAGGTGATGGAGCCGGAGCACGTGGCATGGGCCAACTCCCCGCACGCCAAGGTTAAATGCGTCGAGTGCCACGTGGGACCGGGCGCCGCATGGTACGTGAAGGCTAAGATCTCCGGGATGAGGCAGCTTTACGCCGTCGCCTTCCACACTTATCCTGAGACCATCCAGACCCCGATCGACAACCTCCGCCCGGCGCGTGACACCTGCGAGCACTGCCACTGGCCGGAGAAGTTCTACGCCGGGCGCCAGAAGGTGTTCTACCACTATGCGCCGAACGAGGAGAACACCCCCCGCGAGATCAACATGCTGATCAATATCGGCGGGACACCGAAGAGCCAGCACAACAAGGGGATCCACTGGCACATCGGTCAGGAGGTCCGCTACATCGCGACCGACCGGCAGCGTCTGGACATCCCGTACATCGCGGTCAAGGAGAAGGACGGCTCGATCACCGAGTATTTCAATACCGAGAAGCCGCTCTCCAAGGCGGATGTCGCCAAGGCTGAGAAACGCGTCATGGACTGCCTCGATTGCCACAACCGCCCGGCCCACATCTACCGCTCCCCGGGTGTGGAGATGGACGAGGCCTTGGCCGCCAAGCGCATTGACATCGCACTGCCGTACCTGAAGAAGACTGCGGTCGAGATCCTCACCAGGCCGTACAAGAACAAGGAAGAGGCCACGGCGACCATCGCCAAGGACCTGCCGGAGTACTACGCGAAGAATTACCCGAACGTCTCCAAGCAGAAGACCAAGGAGATTGCCCACGCGGTGACCGTGGTGCAGGACATCTACACCAGGAACTTCTTCCCGGCGATGAAGGTTAGCTGGAACACCTACCCGAACCACATCGGCCACTTCTACACTCCGGGTTGCTTCCGCTGCCACGATGGCAAGCACAAGACGGCAACCGGCAAGGTGATCTCCAAGGACTGCAACATGTGCCACACCGTCCTTAGCCAGAAGCAGGAGAATATCCTGGAGGGAAGTAAGCACAGTGAGTTCGTGCACCCGGTCGACATCGGCGACGAGCTCTTCAAGGCGAACTGCAGCGACTGCCACAGCGCAGGCGGGCAGGACGTCCCGGGCGGCGAGCAACACGCCAAGAAATAAGAGTTAAAGGCTGCACCAGAAAGCCCCCGGAGTGATCCGGGGGCTTTCTTTTTACCGCTCGCGCGCGTATGGCCCCAAGGGGGCGGTTCGATTCAAGTTTTTCCAGATTAACGACCTTGTATCTTTGTCTTAACGGTGCTATACCTTACCCTGTTTTCAGGACCTTTGGGGGAGCAACCGATGTTGATGAAGTCTTCGGAAGTGGCCGCGTTGCTGCATCAGGACGAGAGCACGGTCATGAAGTGGATCAAGAGGGATAAACTGCCGGCCACCCTGGTGCGGGGCACGTTCCAGATCAACCGGGTGGACCTGCTTGAGTGGGCGACCGAGCACGGTATCAAGGTGCCGCCGGAGCTGTTCGAGGCGGCGCAGGCCGATGTCGAGCTCCCCACGCTCAGCCAGGCGCTCGAGGCGGGCGGTGTGCACTGCGGCGTAGCCGGCGACGACAAGCTCTCCGTGCTGCGCAACATGGTGAACCTCCTGCCGCTTCCCCCGCAGATGGACCCGGAGTTCCTGCTCCAGGTGCTTCTGGCCCGCGAGGCCCTCGGCACCACCGCCATCGGCGACGGCATCGCCATCCCGCACGTCCGCAACCCCATTCTCCTGCAGAACAAGCCGCTGCCCGCCGTCACGCTTTGTTTCCTGGAAAAGCCCATCGACTTCGGCGCCCTCGACGGCCTCCCGGTGCGCATCCTCTTCCTTATCACCAGTCCGACAGTTAAGGTGCATCTGCACCTGCTTTCACGACTCGCTTACGCCCTGCACGACAAGGAATTCCGGGCCTCCCTGAACCTTGCCTGTGATCCCGCGGCCATCATGGAGGCGGCAAGGCGCTGCGAGCGCGGCAAAAGGAGCTGACCATGTTCCTCTCCGGCGAGCCTGCGACGTCCCTTGTACTGTTGTTGCTCGCCGGTGGCTGCCAGCTCGTCTCCGGTGTGCCGCTTCTGCTGCAGAAGGAGTCGCGTCCCGCCCAGAAGTTCGGCGTCGCCTTCATGGTGGCCGCTTCCCTGCTAGGCCTTGCCGGCGCCCTCTTCGCCCTCGTTCACCCTGTTCCCGGAAGCTTCTTGCTCCCCTCCGGGCTTCCTTTCGGCGACCTTGAGATCGGCGTCGATCCCCTTTCCGCCTTCTTCCTGCTTCCAGTCTATACAATTATCGGCTGCAGCGCGGTTTACGGCGCCGCCTACTGGCCCGTCGACCGCCATCCGGCGCACGGCGGTAAGCTCGCCTTTTTCCTGGGACTCCTCGGGGCGTCGCTCACCATGCTTTTCATCGCGAAGAGCATGATGCTTTTTCTCATGGCCTGGGAGGTGATGGCCTTCGCGGCCTACTTCGCCCTCACCGCCGAAGACGAGAAGGAGCAGGTGCGCGAGGCGGGAACGCTCTACCTGATCACGGCGCATCTCGGTGCGCTGGCGCTTTTCGCCACCTTCTCGCTGATCAACGCCGCGACCGGCGCCTACCTTTTCCCGGCCGAGGGGGCACTCCCCGCCGCGGGGCCCGTCGCTACCGGTATCTTTCTCACCGCCCTCGTCGGTTTCGGGATGAAGGCGGGCGTGATGCCGCTGCACATCTGGCTCCCCTCAGCCCACGCCAACGCGCCGAGCCACATCTCCGCGATCCTTTCCGGGCTGGTGCTGAAGACCGGCATCTACGGGATGATGCGCATCTTCTCAGGGTTCGCGGCGCCGCCGGTCTGGTGGGGGGGGCTGGTTCTGCTCCTTGGCTGCATCTCCGCCGTTGTCGGAGTCGTCTACGCCATCGGACAGCATGACCTGAAACGGCTTCTCGCCTACCACAGCATCGAGAACATCGGCATCATCATGATGGGATTGGGGATCGCCCTGATCGGCGACAGCCAGGGACGACCTGCGTTGGTGGCGCTCGGAGCGGGTGGGGCGCTGCTGCACGTGATGAACCACGCGCTTTTCAAGGCGCTGCTCTTCCTGTCGGCGGGATCGGTGATCCATGCCGTGCACACCCGCGAGATCGACCTCTTGGGTGGCGTCTCGCGGCGGCTTCCCTACACGGCGCTCTTTTTCCTGGTCGGGGCGGTGGCGATCTGCGGACTCCCGCCTCTGAACGGTTTCGTGAGCGAGCTGATGGTCTATTTAGGCTCCTTCAGCGCCGTCGGGACCGCCGGCAGCGTCGCCGGGTTGCTTCCGGCGCTCGCCGCGCCGGTACTTGCGCTGGTAGGGGGGCTGGCGGTTGCCTGTTTCGTGAAGGTCTTTGGTGTGGTTTTCTTGGGTGCGCCGCGCTCGAGTGCGCATGACGGTGGGGAAGAAGCGGCGGGGGGGATGCTGGCGCCGATGTGGGTGCTTGCCTTGTGCTGCGCGCTGATCGGGCTCTTCCCCGGGCTTTTCGGGCATCTTCTGAATGAGGCGCTAGTTGAGTACCAGGGTGCGCTCGCCTCGCAGGGGATCTGGAACCTGGTGCCATTCAACTGGATTTCCTTGCTTGGACTGGGGCTGATTCTGCTGCTCGTCCTGCTCTGGGTCTTCTTTGCCAGGAGCGCCGCCAAGTTGCCGGTGCAGGTCGGCCCCACCTGGGGGTGCGGTTATCTGAGGCCATCGCCGAGAATACAATACACCGCGTCATCGTTTGGCTCCACGGTGGTGCGCTGGTTTTCCGTGATGCTCCGTCCGGAGGAGCATCGGGAAGAGGTGCAGGGGCTTTTTCCGGGAGCTTCCAGTCGAGCGACCCACGTCCCCGAGACCACGCTGGAGAAGATCTACCTTCCCTTCCTGGAGTATCTCTTCGAGAAGGCCGCGCCGGTGCGCAGGCTTCAGCACGGCAGGCTGAACATCTACATCTTCTATACCTTCCTCACGCTGGTGCTGCTGCTTGCGCTGACTTGATAAACCCCGCCCCCGGAGGGGGAGGGCAGGGAGGGGGCTTTTGTCCGGCATGAAATCCCCCCTCCCGACCCTCCCCCTGCGGGGGGAGGAGCGTGGACGAATGCTCAACGTCGAACGTTGAAGTACCTCACGCCTTTTTAAACACCGGCATGACCTTGTTCAGCACGTAGAAGATGCAGAAGGGGACGATGGCGACGATGAGGGCGCCGAAGAGCCCTTCCTTCAGGGTCTCCATGCTGGTCGGCCAAATCGGCAGGACGTAGTGCATGAACCCAGAGAAGGACGAGGAGAACGCCTGCCCGCCGATGACGACGTTCCAGCGCATCATGAAGACCCCTAAAAGCACGAGCACCGTCCCGACCGTGGCGCGTCTGATGGTGAGCCCGGGGATCAGGAAGAGGAAGAAGGGGACCAGGTTCCCTAGCCCGTACTGGATCACGAAGATGTTCACGAAGTCCCGCTCGTAGATTACGCTCCGCAGGATGTCCCACGATTTGACAGCTGTGTACCCCCTGAAGATCAGGTCGAGAAGCTCCAGAGTGATCGCCGCCACCATGAACATGAGGAGGTAGCGCGAGGTCATGGCGACTACGTGCGCCTCGGCGCTCTTCAGCTCCTCCATGGAGGGGATCTCGGGATGGGCGAGGCGGCGCCTGAGCGAGAGCTGCTTCCTGATTTCCATGGTGAGAATGTAGGTGAGGATGCAAAGGGCGATACCGGAGACGACCGCGGAACATATGAAGATGACCGGCATGAGCGGCGTCATCCAGAGCGCGTTGGCCTTCACCGAGCCGAAGATGAAACCGGCGTAGCCGTGCAGGAAGCAGGCGACCGGGATGCCCGCCGCGGCGAGCTTTTTCACCGCCCGCTCGTCCGCCTCGAGCGCCTCGTGCGAGACGTCCCACGCGCCGAGGGTGAGGACCGAGAAGAGGATGCAGCGCAGCTTGTCCACTGCCCCCGGTTGCGGCAGCGCCTTCAATTCCTGCGCCGTCTCCACGAAGTGCTTCCGGTACACGAACCAGAGCTCGGACGCGACGATCATGCCGTAGGTGCTGAAGACGATGCCGAAGGCGGCGATGGCCGAGGTGAAGTGCGGCGTCATCATCACCTCGATCCCCCTGAACGGCTGCTGCAGGTGCATCAAAAGCGGCAGCATGGCAACGGGCAACAGCGCGAACGAGAAGACCAGCGAGAAACGCGCGATGTCTTTGAGCTGCTTCACCCCGAAGACGTGGTACAGCGAGGAGAGCACGAAGGCGCCCGCCACGAGGCCGGTCATGAAGGGGTACATGACGATCTGGATGGTCCAGTAGATGTACTCGTTGGGATAGGTGAAAAACTCCTTTATGGTCCAGGCTTCTCCGTGCACCATGGCTATTTCACCTCCTTGGAGAGCCCCAGGTAGAACACCTGCGGCTTGGTTCCGTACTCTTCTTTAAGCACATTCACTCGCTCGGTCATGATCACCTTGGTCACCGGGTCTTCCGGGTCCCGCAGGTTCCCCACGCGCCGGGCGCCGAAGGCGCAGCTGTCGACGCAGGCGGTTTGCATCCCCTTGGTGATGCGGTGGTAGCAGAAGTTGCACTTCTCGGCCACGTGGTAGACCGGGTGGAAAAAGCGTACCCCGTACGGGCACCCCATGATGCAGTAGCCGCAGCCTATGCACCACTTGCGGTCGACGAGCACCACGCCGTCCGCGGTCTGGTAGGTGGCCCCCACCGGGCAGACCTGCACGCAGGGCGGGTTGTCGCACTGGTTGCACAGCTTCGGCACGAAGAACGCCTTCTCGATGTCCTCGTCCCTGATCTCCTCCAACTTGCCGTGGCCGATGTCGATTCCCTTTTCCGGGAAGCCGTCGCGCGCCCCCTTCGGGGAGTCGATGTGGGTCTTGCCGTCGTTGGTGACCACGTAGCGCTCGACCCAGGTGCGGGTCACGTTGGCATCGTAAGGGACCTCGTTCTCCACCTTGCACCCCTTGACGCAGAAGCCGCAGCCGACGCACTTGCGGGTGTCCACCAGGAACACCCAACGGGGCCCCTTCTGGTCCTTCTCGGCGAGAAGTTTGCGCGGATCGAAGAGTTCCAGCGCGGCGAGGGGAACGGCGAGGCCGCCGGCGATGAGCAGCGATTTTTTACAGAAGGATCGTCTAGTGATCATCTCTTGTGTCCCTCCTTCCTGGGATCGTGCGGCCAGTGGCAGGTCACGCAGTCAAGCCCGACGTTGTGCGTCTTCGGATCGATTCCCTTCATGACGCCGCGGTTGCTGCCGGGGTAGGGGAGGCGGGTGTGGCAGCGCGCGCAGAGTTCGCGGCTGCGGTCCATGGTCAGGGTGTGGGGATCGTCCGGGTGGTTCAGGGCGGGTCCGTGACAGTTCTCGCAGTTGATGTTGCGGTGCGGGGACTCCTTCATCTCGTCGTACTTGTCGCGGTGGCACTGCATGCAGTGCTGAGCGGTCTTGTACTTCACCGCCACCTCTTTCCACTGCTGCTCGTTGCCGGCGCGGTGCCAGCCGTACATGTACCCCCGCGCACCGACGCCGAAGTCGGCCGGCACCAGGAGCTTGCGCGCCACCAGCACCAGGGCGATCACCACCAGCACGACGAAAAGCGGTCGCCAAACGTGACTCTTCACGTCACCCTCCTTTTGTTTAGTTGTTCAAAAAGTTGCTGGGAATCAGGATTCAACTGCCCACGTAGTGCTGCACGAGCCCTAGCGTTCCCCCCTTTGCGAAGGGGGGGCAGGGGGGATTTGGTTTTTTCCAAGGCCGCCTCAGCTAGATGTTCTGTGATTGACCAAAGCAAATCCCCTCTGTCTCCCCTTCGCAAAGGGGAGGACGTGGTGGCATCTGCAGCGCTTCGTGGACAAACTTCCGGTACTCCGGGAGTCCGCGTTGAAACCACGCCTGTTCGCGTGACCTCATTACCGGAGCGCCGTCTTGAAACCCCTTTTTTCTTCGTAATCAATCCCGACAGTGGATGAAAAAAACTATGAATCTGGTATTTTGTATAACATCGTTCGGAATGGATGGACGTGTGGCCTTAATGATAACCCCAGTCGGCAGGAAAACAAGGAACTTGAGCCGTGCGGTTGTTTTATCGGCGCAGCTCAAAGATTAATAATCTTTTTTTGACAAATCGATATTCAGGGAGTATGTTGAGGTCCCTGTCACCCCTGTAAACAGTAACGGCACTTCGTGCCGTGCCGCACGGGGGGCGGCAGTACCGGCAGCTTTGCTCCCCTTCCGCTTCGTGGTGAACGCCGCGGAAGGTTGAAACTCGATGGTCAGATTCGCGATCCGTTCCTGGTTCGAAAGGGTGGGTTATGTTGTTTTTTGACATGATGCGGGACCCGGCATTTCTGGTCCTTTGCGCAATAGTTTTAGCCGGCTGTTCCGGGTTGCCCGGTCTCTTTCTGAGACACGGAACACTGGGACAGCGGCTGGCCTCGGTAGCGGCCCTGACAAGCTCAATTCTCGCGCTGCCTTCCATTCTCTACCTGCTCATCGGCGGTGGAGAAGCAAGCTTCACCCTGAACTGGAACCTCCCCTTTGGCCCCTGCGAAGTCGCCCTCGACCCTCTCTCTCTATTCTTTCTGATCCCCATCTTCCTCATCTTCCCCGCAGGCTCCCTTTACGCCCTCGGTTACTGGCCCGCAACCTCCCATAATTCCGAAAAAAGCGTCACCTTTTTCTACGGTCTCCTCGCCTGTGCCATGGCCATGGTGGTCGTAGCGAGAAACGGGTTTCTCTTCATGATGTCGTGGGAGGTGATGGCGCTCTCCGGCTATTTTCTGCTCGTCGCCGAACATGGTGAGAAAGAGGTGAGAAGCGCAGGGATCGTGTACCTGGTGGCGAGCCACTTGGGTGGGGCGGCGCTGACGGCCCTTTTCGCTTCGCTTTTCTGGATCACCGGGAGCTTCTCCTTTCCGGCGCCGCAGTCCCTGGCCGTCGCCGGCGGCGTCACGAGCGTCCTCTTCCTCCTCGCCCTGGCCGGTTTTGGTTCCAAGGCCGGGATGATGCCGCTCCACCTGTGGCTCCCGTCGGCGCACGCCAACGCGCCGAGTCACGTATCCGCGCTCCTCTCCGGCGTGATGCTCAAGGTCGGGATCTATGGCCTTCTGCGGGTCATGTCCTTCGTGTCGGAACGTCCGCTCTGGTGGGGCGCGCTCCTCACCGCGGTAGGGCTCACCTCCGCCCTTGCCGGGATCTGCGTCGCCTCGGCGCAAAAGGACATCAAGCGTCTGCTCGCCTACAGCAGCATCGAAAACCTCGGGATCATAACCACCGGCATCGGCCTCTTCCTTCTGGGGGAGGGAAGCGGCAACCCGCGCCTCGCCTTCCTGGGGCTTGCCGCCGCGCTGTTCCACGTCCTGAACCACGCCATATTCAAGCCGCTGCTCTTTTTCTGCGCCGGGAGCGTCATGCACGCCGCCGGGACCCGCGACCTCGACCGGATGGGGGGACTCGCGCGCCGTCTTCCCTTCACCGCCTTCTTCGCCCTGTGCGGTTCCATCGCCATCTGCGGTCTCCCTCCCTTCAACGGCTTCGCCTCCGAGATGCTCCTTTACTTGGGCTTCTTCGGGGAGGCCCGCTCCGCAGCGCCCTTTATCGCGCTCGGGGCGCCGGTCCTCGCCATGGTGGGGGGCGTTGCGGTGATCGCCTTCGTGAAACTCTACGGCATCGCTTTTCTGGGCGAACCCCGCACCGAAGCCGCCGCGCACGGACACGAGGCGCCGGTCACCATGCTCGCCCCGATTGGCCTCCTCGCGGCCCTTTCCCTTCTGGGCGGGCTTTTCCCGCCGGTCTTCATGGCGTTGGTGCAGCCGGCACTGAGGGCGCTCGCCCCGGACACCGGGCTTGTCTCGGCGCTGCCGGTGCCCCCGGTCTGGTTTGCCGTCGCGGGGGGAAGCGTGCTCATCCTGGCTGCCGTCCTGTACCTCTTCCTGCAGGGGAGGGTGAAGGGATGCTCGACCTCGGGACCCACCTGGGGATGCGGCTACTTGCGCCCTTCGCCGCGCATCCAGTACACCGGCAGCTCCTTCGGCGTCTTCTTCTCGTCCCTCTCCGGCGCCCTGATCCGGACCCGGCTCCATGTCGATCCGGTGCGGGGACTTGCCCCGGCGGCGGCGAGGCTCAGTTACGCGCCGGAGGAGACCCTGCTGCATCGGGTGGTGCTCCCGTTCCTGAACATCGCGGGGGTCGCCTGCGCCTTCCTGAGAAGGCTGCAGCATGGCGAGGTGCAGATCTACATCCTCTACATCTTCGTGACGCTGATGCTGCTTCTTTTGTGGGTGCATTGAATTATGCGAGCATGATTGCGAACAGGAGTCGGACATGATCGACACAATCTTCCACATGGCGCTGGTGCTCGCCATGCCCCCGCTGCTTCTCGGGGTGATCGGCAAGACCAAGGCGGCCTTCGCGGGCCGGGTCGGCGCCCCTTTTCTGCAGCCCTACTACGATATGGGGCGGCTGATGCAAAAGGGGATCGTCCTCTCGGATAGCACGACCTGGATCTTCCGCGCCGGTCCCGTGGTGACGCTCGCCGCGACCCTCTTCGCCTCGCTTCTGGTACCTCTCGGGCGACACGCCGCACCGATCTCCTTCGAGGGGGACATGATCCTCTTCGCCTATCTCTTCGCCCTGGGGCGCTTCTTCACCACGACCGCGGCGCTCGACACCGCCTCGAGCTTCGAGGGGATGGGGGCGGCCCGCGAGGTCACCTTCTCCTGCCTCGCCGAGCCGACCCTCTTCTTCGCTCTCATCACGCTCACGAGGCTTTCGGGGACCATGAGTCTCACGCCGATGCTGCAGCACGTGACACTCTCGGTATGGCTCGCCACCGGTGCCGCTCTCATCCTGCTTTTGGCCGGGCTCTTCGTGGTGGTCCTCGCCGAGAACTGCCGCATCCCCTTCGACGACCCGAACACCCACTTGGAGCTCACCATGATCCACGAGGTGATGGTGCTCGACCACAGCGGGCCCTATTTCTGCTGCATACTCTACGGCGCGGCCCTGAAGCTCTACCTCCTGGGCGCGCTCTTCGTGAACATCGCGCTTCCCTTTTCCTCGGGTAACGGCTATCTCGACTGGGGCATCTTCGCCTGCGGCATGCTGGGGCTTGCCGTCGCCATCGGTGTGGTCGAGTCGGTGATGGCGCGCCTGAGGCTGATCCGCGTGCCCCAGCTTTTGGTGGCAGCCCTGATTCTGACCGCGTTCTCCCTGGTCCTGGTAGTGAGGTGACGATATGAATTCCCTGGCCGACCAGCTCCTGGTACTTTGCCTACTCATCAACTTCGCCGTCCTCGGCACGAGCCGCCTCGCCTTTTCGGTGCGAAGCGTCGCCGTGCAGGGGGTGCTGCTCGGCGTCCTCCCGGCGCTCGTGCACCCCTTCTCCTGGCACCTGGCCTTCATCGTGGTGAGCATCGTCCTCGTCAAGGGGGCGCTGATCCCGACCCTCATCATCCGCGCCATCAAGAAGGCGGAGATCGAGCGGGAGTTCTCCCCGTTCATCGGCTACATCCCGTCCCTGGTGCTCGGTGCGCTCTTCACCTCGCTCGCCTTCATCTTCGCGGCGAAGCTTCCGCTCGCCCCCGAGCACGAGGGGCTCCTCGTGGTCCCTGCCGCCGCGGCGACCCTCATGTGCGGTTTCCTGGTCCTCATGGGGCGGCGCAAGGCGATCTCCCAGGTGCTCGGCTACCTCCTCATGGAAAACGGGATCTTCCTGTTCGGCCTGCTCCTTGCCGACGCCATGCCGGTCATGGTGGAGGCTGGGGCGCTTCTCGACCTCCTGGTCGGCATCTTCGTCATGGGGATCGTCATCAATCACATCAGCCGCGAGTTCTCGAGCATCGACACCTCGAGACTCTCCGCGCTGAGGGAGGAATAACTGCATGATGTGGGCCCTGGTTCTTCTCCCGCTTTTTGGTGCCGCGCTTACCTGGCTCGTCCCGGACAACCGCCGGCGCGCCTGGGTGCTCCCGGTGGTTTCGCTAGCGCACCTGGCCATCACCGCGACGCTCATCGCCGAGGCTCCCGCGGCGTCCCCGGGGGGGTGGATCCTGCTCGACGCGCTCGGCAAGCTGGTGCTCGCGGGCAACTCCATCCTCTTCACGGTCTGCTCGCTCTACGCCGTAGGCTACCTCGCCTATCGCTTGAAACGCCCGAACCGGGTCCTGTGCGCATCGCTCCTCGTCTGCCTGTCGGCTACTTCGCTCGTCGCCATCTCGCACCACCTGGGGCTCCTATGGATCGCCCTCGAGGCGACCACCCTCACCATGGCGCCCCTCATCTACTTCAACCACAACGCCCGCTCCATCGAGGCGACCTGGAAATACCTCCTCATCTGCTCGGTGGGGATCGCCATCGCCCTTTTGGGGCTCTTCTTTCTTGCCTACTCCACCATCGTCGCAAAGCAGGAGGTGACCCTTCTGCTGCCGACCCTGATCGGCAACGCCGCCGCGCTCCACCCGGGGTGGCGCCACGCCGCCTTCATCTTCCTCCTGGTCGGCTTCGGTTCAAAGATGGGACTCGCCCCCTTGCACACCTGGAAGCCGGACGCCTACGGCGAGGCCCCGGGGCTCGTTGGTGCCCTCCTTGCGGGTGGGCTAGTGAACTGCGCGCTCCTCGCCCTCCTGCGGGTGTACCAGATCGCGGTCGCCTCCACGGAAGGGGCGCTCTTCCAGCAGGTGCTCCTCGTCATGGGGCTTGTCTCCATGGCCTTCGCCGCCGTCTTCATGGCACGCCAGAGCGACTTCAAGAGGATGCTCGCCTACTCAAGCGTCGAGCACGTAGGCATCATCACCGTGGCGCTCGGCCTCGGCAAGGGGGCGCTCTTCGCGGGGCTTTTGCACATGATCAACAACTCCCTCACCAAGGGGGTGCTCTTTCTTTCCTGTGGCAACATCCACCGCGCCTACAACTCGAAGAGCACCCAGTTCGTGCGCGGCGCGATCCGGCGCACCCCATGGTCCGGGGCGCTCTTCATGGCGGCCTTTCTTGCCATCACCGGGTCACCCCCCTTCGCCCCCTTCGTGAGCGAGTTCCTCATCGTCTCCTCCGCCTTCGGGCAGGGAAACCACGTGACCGGCGCGCTCTTCCTGCTGTTCTTAGCCCTCATCTTCATCGGCATGGCCTCGACCGTGCTCCCGGTGGTCCTGGGCGAGGTCCCGAAGGACCTGGAGCGCACCCGTTACCGCGACGCCTTCCCGACCGTGTTCCCGCCGCTCATCCTGATGGGGATCGTGCTGGTCCTGGGGGTATGGATACCCGAGCCGCTGCGGGTGCTCTTGCATGACGCCGCCGCACTTTTGGGAGGTGAGGCATGACCCCTTCCATGGTCTTCACGCAAAACGGCGGCACCCTTTCCCTGCGCGAGATCCCGCAGCACGCCCCGGATCGTTTCGCCCAGGCGCTTCTCTCGGCTCTTTCCGGCGGCTGGCGCGTGGTCTCCTACTTCGGGGTCCAGGCCGAGGACGGGGTGAGGCTTTACTGCCTCCTCTCCTTCAAGAGCCACGCGACCATAGGTGTCATGAGCACGCTGGTCACGGGTAAGTCTTTCTACTCCCTGACCGACGAGGCGCCGCAGCTCCATCTCTTCGAGCGGGAGATAGCTGAGCAGTTCTCGCTGGACCCGGAGGGGCACCCTTGGCCAAAGCCGGTCCGTTTCGCCCCGGCGCTGGGCTCCCTTCCCGGGTCGGCCCCGCACCGCCCGCCGACCATCGGCATCATGGACTTCTATCGCGTCGAGGGGGACGAGGTGCACGAGGTGGCGGTGGGGCCGGTGCACGCCGGCATCATCGAGCCGGGGCACTTCCGCTTCCAGTGCTTTGGCGAGGAGGTGATGCACCTGGAGGTCTCGCTTGGTTACCAGCACCGCGGCGTCGAGCGCATGATGCAGGGGCGCCCGGGCGAGAGGATGAGAAAGCTTGCCGAGACCATGGCCGGGGACACCACCATCGGCCACGGCACCGCCTACGCCATGATCGTGGAGGCGCTCGCCTCGACGGCGCCTCCCGCCCGCGCCCAGGCCGTGCGCGGCATTGCCCTCGAACTGGAGCGCCTGGCGAACCACACCGGGGATCTGGGCGCTATCTCAGGCGACGTGGGCTACCTCCCCACCGCTTCCTTCTGCGGCAGGATCCGGGGCGACTTCCTCAACATGACCGCCGGCATCTGCGGCAGCCGCTTCGGGCGCGACCTGGTGGTTCCCGGCGGCGTCGCCTTCGATCTCTCCGCCGATGGGGCGCGCCAGCTCGCGGACCGGATCAGGACCGCCCGGGACGAGGTGACCAACGCCATCGATCTGCTTTGGGATACCCCGTCCGTGCTGGCAAGGCTCGAGGGGACCGGTGTCGTGAGCGAACAGACCGCCCTGGAGCTAGGCCTTGTGGGGCCCGCGGCGCGCGCGAGCGGGTTGAACCGCGACATCCGGCGCGACCACCCCTTCGGCATCTACAGCATGAGCCAGATCCCGGTGGAGACCGGAAAGAGCGGGGACGTCTATGCCCGGACCATGGTGCGCTGGCTGGAGATGGAGAAGTCGCTCGACTTCATCGAGGAACAGCTCGCCCAACTACCCGGTGGGGCGACGCGGCGCGCGGTGGGGGAGGTTTCCGCGGAATGTCTCGCCGTCGCCCTCACCGAGGGGTGGCGCGGCGAGGTGTGTCACGTGGCGCTCACCGACGCGCGCGGGGCATTTTCCCGCTACAAGGTGACCGACCCCTCCTTCCACAACTGGAGCGGGCTCGCCATGGCGCTGAGAGGTGGGCAGATCTCGGACTTCCCGCTTTGCAACAAGAGCTTCAACCTTTCCTACTGCGGGGTCGACCTGTAGGGGATCGACAGGAGTCGTATCATGATCAAGGCCGTACTCGCCCGCATCAAGCAGGGGCACCGCACCATGGCGTACCCGAAAAAGCCGCTGCCGCTTCCCGAACGCTTTCGGGGGTACCCGGAGCTCAAGGGCTCGCTCTGTCCCGCCGACTGCCGACTCTGCGCCGACGCCTGCCCGGTCGGGGCGATCGGCTGCGACAAGGGGTTAAGCGTCGACCTCGGCAAGTGCCTTTTCTGCGCCGAGTGCTCCGCCGCCTGCCCGCACGGCGCCATCTCCTACTCGGGCGACCACAGCCTTGCGGCGAACCGGCGCGAGGACCTCATAATCCGGGAGGGTGAGGAGCGGCGCCTGGCCCGCGCACTCGACAAGAAGATGCTCTCCATCTTCGGCAGATCGCTCAAGTTTCGCTCCGTCGTCGCCGGCGGGTGCGGCGCCTGCGAAGCGGACAGTAACGTCCTCTCCACCATCGGCTGGGACCTCGGCCGCTTTGGCCTTCAGTTCGTGGCGAGCCCGCGCCATGCCGACGCCCTCTGGGTCACCGGGCCGGTTACCGAGAACATGCGCGAGGCGCTTCTGCTCACCTACCAGGCGATCCCGGCACCTAAGCTCGTCATCGCCTGCGGCGCCTGCGCCATCAACGGCGGTCCCTTCATCGGCTCTTCCGAGGTGCACGACGGCGTGGACGGACTCATCCCGGTGGACCTCTACATCCCGGGGTGCCCACCGCACCCGCTCACCATCCTGGACGGCCTGCTGCGCCTTCTGGACCGGTTGGAGTGAGGTGTCCGGGGTCTTTACTTTTTGCTGGCGTACCCTTTCCATTTAATGTATTGAGTGGGAGGCGGAAATGAGGCTTTGAGGCTGCCGTCGGCGCAGGCCCCGAGCGGCAAAAGTGGAGCCGATGCAAGAAAACATTCAGCACCAAAAAGTGCATAAAAGCCCCGCCTGCAGCGCCAGACTGGTACTGACCGTTATTGCCGCCTTCTTGTTCGGCGCGGCGGTGAGCGGCACCATCATCTGGCTCTACGAGGAGAACCGCGTGCAGAGTCGGCGCCAGGCGGCAGGCGACCTCACCGCCCAGGTGGCGCACGGCATCCGGGACAACCTGAACCGCGCCCTTTCCTCGACCTACGCCCTCGCCGCGCTCATCCGGCAGGGTGACGGTGAAATTTCCAATTTCCCCCAAATAGCCCGGGAAATGCTCGAGCTCTATCCCGGTACCAGCGCCCTCCAGCTTGCCCCCCGTGGGATCATCAGCCAGGTCGTTCCCCTCACCGGCAACGAAAAAGCCATCGGTCACAACCTGCTTGCCGACAACCGGCGCAACAAGGAAGCGCTTCTTGCCTTACGCACCAAGAAGCTCACCCTCGCAGGCCCCTTCGACCTGATCCAGGGCGGAGGCAAGGCCGTCGTCGGCAGACTCCCCGTTTTTATTAAGGAAGAGGGGGGCGAGCGCTTCTGGGGCTTTACCGTCGCCATGCTGCGCCTGCAGGATTTCATGCACAGCTCGAACCTGGAGGTGCTGGGGCAGGATTACAACTACCAGATCTCGCGCACGAACCCGGAGACGGGGAAGAAGGAGGTCTTCTGGTCGGTGGGGAGCCCTCTGCGCGACCCGGTAAGCCAGGAGGTAGCTGTCCCCAACGGCGCCTGGACCGTCTCGGTCGAGCCGGTGCAGGGGTGGCACCTTGGTGGCTTCGTCGCCCTCGAGCTGCTCTTGATCCTGTTCCTCAGTTCCCTCTGCGCGCTCCTCGCCTGGTGGTTCCTGCGCCAGCCCATTCTTTTGCAGCACATGGTGGAAGAGAAGACGCGGGAGCTCTCGGAGTCCAACGAGTTGCTGCAGGTCGAGGTGGCGGAGCGCAAGCACGCCGAGGAGGCCCTCAAGTCCTCGCAGGAGAAGTTTCGTTCCATCTTCGCCTCCCTGACCGATGTCATCCTGGTCCTGGACGCGGAGGGACGCTACCTCGAGATCGCCCCCACCGGGACGAACACCCTTTACCGCCCCCCCGCGGAACTGCTAGGCAAGCGCCTGCACGAGATCTTTCCTAAGGCGCAGGCCGACTCCTTTCTCGCCGCGATCCACGAGGCACAGGAGACGGGGCGCACCGTAACGGTCGAATACCAGCTCTCCATAGGCGGGAAAGAGGTCTGGTTCGCCGGGAGCGTTGCCCCCATGGCACGGGAGCGGGTGGTCTGGTCCGTGCACGACATCACGGAGCGCAAAAACTCCGAGGAAGAGCGTCTTAAACTCGAAAAGCAGATGCTGCACACCCAGAAGCTGGAGAGCCTGGGCGTGCTGGCCGGTGGGATCGCCCACGATTTCAACAACATCCTCACCGCGATCGTCGGTAATGCCGATCTCGCCCTGATGCGTCTCTCCCCCGAGTCACCGGCGGTGGAAAACCTGCGCAGCATAGAGACCGCGGCGTCGCGGGCCGCCGATCTGGCGCGCCAAATGCTCGCCTATTCCGGCAAGGGGCGCTTCGTCACCGAGGAGCTCGACCTGAACCGGCTGGTGGAGGAGATGGGGCACATGCTGAGCGTCTCCATCTCCAAGAAGGCGGCGCTGCGCTACCACCTGCAACACCCGCTTCCCGCGGTGACCGTCGATGCGACCCAGGTCCGTCAGGTGGTGATGAACCTCGTGATCAACTCCTCCGAGGCGATCGGCGATCGAAACGGGGTGATCTCGTTGTCCACCGGCTGCATCGAAGTGACCCCGGAATACCTGAAGGGGGGGTGGCTTTCCGACCCGGTTCCGCCCGGGCGATACGTCTTCCTTGAGGTCGCCGATACCGGCTGCGGCATGGACCGGGATACCATCGGCAAGATCTTCGAGCCCTTTTTCACCACCAAGTTCACCGGACGGGGACTGGGCATGGCCGCCGTCCTCGGCATCGTGCGCGGGCATAGCGGGGCGATCCGGGTCTACAGCGAGCCGGGGGAGGGAAGCACCTTCAAGGTGATGTTTCCTGCCGGAGACAGACCTGCCGCCACCAGCAACCATCGGGATGGTGACTCCGTGCCATGGAAGGGTAGCGGGACCGTGCTCCTCATCGACGACGAGGAGACCATCCGCTCCCTGGCAAGCGAGATGTTGCGTGAGCTGGGGTTCGATGTGGTGGCCGCGGCGGACGGGTTACAGGGGGTTGAGCTTTTCAAAAGCCGCAACGACATCAGCGTCGTGCTGCTCGACCTGACCATGCCGCAGATGGACGGGGAGCAGTGCTTCCGGGAGTTGCGCAGCATCGATCCAGGGGTCAGGGTGATCATCTCCAGCGGCTTCACCGAACACGAGGTGATCCACAAGTTTCTGGGCAAGGGGATCGCAGGTTTCATCCAGAAACCGTACAAGCTTTCCGCGCTGCGAGAGGCGTTCAAGGGGCTCTGCAAAGAGTAGCCCTTGTCAACGCCCCCTTCTTTGAGTAGTATCCAGCTTTCGCACCTTCCAATACACGAGGATATGCCATGGAAACCCTGAACGCAGGTCCGCACCGCGTGCCATGCATGCGCCGCAGCGCCCTTTTCAAGACCTTCCTGTTGCTGCTCATCTTCACCGTCGCCGGCTGCGGCAAGGTAGAATGGCTGCCGGAGTACCAGCGCCTCCCGACCACCCCCGACTCCTTCTCTTTCGCCGCCGTGCCCGGAACCGAGCCCGACGCCCAGGTGACCTCCGCCCCGATCACCGTCTCAGGACTCACCGGCTCCACGAGCCCGATCAGCGTCATCGGTTCGGTGGGAGGGGACAGCAAGTACTCGGTGAACGGCGGCACCCCGACGAACAGCGACGGGACGGTGCAAAACGGCGACAAGGTCACCGTGACCCACACCGCTGCGAGCACCCTGGGGACCACGACCACGAGCACGCTCTCAATCGGGAGTGAAAGCGCCCAGTTCATCAGCACCACCAGGTATATTGAGAAACCTTCTTTCACGCTCACGGTGCTGCAGCCCTCCCCCTACCGGCAGGCGATGGCGGTGATCACCAGCGTCGACGGCGTTTTTGGGACGCACGTGGTGAGCATCAAGGACTCGCTGAACTCAGGCAAGGCGCTCTACGGCGTAAGCGAGACCGACGAGATCCCCAGCAACTTCTTCAACGATACCAGGACCTTCCCCTTCCTGAACGGAAGGCGGATCTTCGTGCGCAACCTCTCCACAGTGGTGGGCGCAGGCGCGGTGACGACGCTCACCATCGACGGACTCGACATCGTGGTGAACCTGGCGCAGTAGCAAGGCTGGGAAAAAGGCGAAAATTTAAATGCTTGCTTTGTCGGAACCAAGCTGTTAATGTGTCGAAGGTCCGGACGAGCCGGACGAATATCAGCAGAAAGACATGGAGAAGGTAAAAGTAAATGGTTAACGGAACTGTAAAATGGTTTAACGACAGCAAGGGGTTTGGTTTCATTGAGCAGGAGAATGGCGACGACGTGTTCGTGCATTTCTCCGCCATCACCGGCGACGGGTTCAAATCCCTTGCTGAAGGCGATAGCGTCACCTTCGAAGTGGCCAAGGGACCGAAAGGTCTGCAGGCCGCGAACGTGTCCCGGGTATAGCGAGTCACCATCAGCCGCATAAAAAAGTCCCGGAGCGATCCGGGACTTTTTTTTTGCCTTCCGCCGGCATTCCGCGCAGCAACATCGGTTGCATCCCCCCCTGTCTCGTCAACTTTTGTTGACAACCCTCCCCCCTGTGTTATCCACTATTGGTCGAATTTAATCCTTAGGGGTGCCTTATGAAAATCAACAGGAAGACGCGGTACTGCTGCATCGCCGTCATCATGGCCGGAATTGCCGTCGTAGGACACGCCGTGGTGGCGGACCGCGGCCTCATCGCGGAGCACAAGGCCGCGGTGAGCAGGTGAACCGGGGGAGCGCTGCGAGGGGACTGGCTCCGCAGGTGCCTGTCCCGTTAAGGCGACCGGCGCGGCGTTGATCGGGGACGGCGGTTATGTTTTTGGAAGAAAGGTGTGCCGTCTCGGCAGATGAAGGTGGGCGCACGGGTACTGGCGGGATTTTGAGCTAAAGAAATCGCGGGCTTTGCCGACAAGGCTGCTATGGTTTCTAACGCTCACGGCGCTCCCGCACGAGAAAAGAGTTCATGATCAACCGGTTCCGCGACCTCTCCATCAGACGCAAACTCATCGGCATGCTGCTGCTCACCAACGCGGTCGTACTCGCGCTCGTTTCGGTCGCTTTCGTGGTGAACGAGGCCAACCGCTTCCGCAGGGAGATGCAAACCGAGCTTTCCGCCCTCGCCGAGATCATCGGCAACAACAGCTCCGCCGCGGTCGCTTTCAGCGATCGGGCCGCCGCTGGAGAGACCGTCGCCGCGCTCCGCGCCAAGCCTTACATCCGCCTTGCATTCATCATGCTGCAGGACAACACGGTGCTTGCCAGCTACCAGGCGCCGGGAGGCACCAAGCCCTGGTTCATGACCGGGTTCGGCGGCCGGTTGCACATCGATGAAAAGCGGCTGCGCGATACCCTCGAGCACTCGCGGTCCCCCCTTGCCATCAGCGACGCCATCTACGGCGTCTACCCCATCGTTCTGGACCAGCAGAAGATCGGCACCGTGGTGTTGCAGTCCGACGCCAGCGAGTTCACCGACCGCCTGGCACGCTACTTCTTCCTCGTGGCGGCGGTCATGCTGAGCGCGCTCCTGATCGCCTATTTCCTCGCCTCACGTCTGCAGCGTTTCATCTCGGCTCCCATCACACACCTGGCGCAGGTCATCAGGGCCGTGTCGGTCGACAAGAACTATTCGGTGCGCGCCAAAAAGCAGGGAAACGACGAGCTCGGCACCCTCATCGAGGGGTTCAACGGGATGCTGGTGCAGATCCAGCAGCGAGACGAGAAGCTCGAGGCGCATCGCCAGGAGCTCGAGGCCGAGGTGCAGCGCAGGACCGCTGAGCTAAGCGCCGCGAACCGGGAGCTGAACCAGACGGTGGCCGAGCTGCGCGTCTCCAAGGAGACGGCCGAGGCGGCGAGCCTCGCCAAGTCGCAGTTTCTAGCCAACATGAGCCACGAGATCCGTACCCCGATGAACGGGGTGCTCGGCATGGTGAGCGTCCTTCTGGAAAGCGGGCTCTCCGGCGAGCAGCGCCGCTTTGCCGACGCAGTGCGCAATTCCGGCGAATCGCTCCTCTCCATCATCAACGACATCCTCGATTTCTCGAAAATCGAGGCCGGGCGCATGGAGCTCGAGCCCGCCCCGTTCGACCTGCACGACCTCCTGGGCGGGGTGCTGGAGATCTTCGCCGCCGGTGCGCAGCGCAAGGGGGTTGGGATCTCGCTCACGATCGACCCGGAACTGCCTCGTTACGTCGAGGGGGACGTGGTGCGTCTGCGTCAGATCCTCGTGAACCTAGCGGGGAACGCCGTCAAGTTCACCAGCCGCGGCGAGGTGGGCTTGTCTGCCGCACCGGTCGCCGGACAAGGGGAGGGGGTTGTGCGTTTCGAGGTGGCCGACACCGGTATCGGTATCCGCCCAGAGGCGCAGGCGCACATCTTCGAAAGCTTCTCCCAGGCCGATTACTCGACCACCCGCACTTTTGGCGGCACCGGCCTGGGGCTTGCCATCTCCAGGCAGCTCGCCGAGCTGATGGGAGGGGAGCTCGGGCTTTCCAGCGAGTACGGGGTCGGCTCCACCTTCTGGTTCAGCGTCAGCATGAAGGCCATCGACGGCGTCCCTGAAAGCCTCGCGCACCAGCTCTGTCTGCCGGCAGGAGAGCCGTCGGAGCGCTTCGACGCCTTGATCCTCGTCGCCGAGGACAACCCGGTGAACCAGGACGTAGTGCGCCACATGCTGGGGCTTCTGGGATGCCGGGTGGTGATCGTGGAGAACGGGGCGCTTGCCGTTACCGCGGCGGCGCAGGGTAGGTATCACCTGCTGTTCATGGACTGTCAAATGCCGCAGATGGACGGCTTCGCCGCGACAAGGGCGATACGCGCCCAGGAGAAGGAGACTGGGGGGCACCTCCCCATCGTGGCCCTCACCGCGAACGCGGTGGCCGGAGACCGGGAGCTCTGTCTTGCCGCCGGGATGGACGATTACCTCAGCAAGCCTTATGACTGCGGTCAGTTGCGCGATGTCTTGCGGCGCTGGATTCCCGAGCGTGGGGCAAGCTCCGGCGAAGGGGCGGTTTCGACTGCCGTCGAGGCATCCGGGGCGACCGCCGCCGAGGTGTCGTCGGGCAGCTCCGGCGCCGGCCTGGCAGATGCGGCTTCGGCGTCTCCTGTGGTGGGGGAAGCCCCGCCCGTTTTTGATCGCAATGGTTTGGTGCAGAGGATGGGTGGGGCTGAATTCGTGGAGATCTTCGTGGAGAAGTACTGCGCGACCAGCGAAAAACTGATCCTTTTGCTTAGTGAGGCGGTGGAGGGTGGGGACTACCCGGAGGTGCGCCTGCAGGCCCATTCGATCAAGGGGGCTGCTGCGAGCATCGGAGCCGAGGTGATGCGCGCCGTCGCACTGCAGATGGAGCATGCGGCCCAAAAGCCCGAAGAACAGCCGACCCTTCCCATGCTGCTCTCCGAACTCGAGGCCTCCTTCGCCGAGTTCAGGCGCGTGGCCTGCGCCGCTACCGCGTGAACCCGAGGGTGCTGACCTCCTCTTGGAGCAGCACCCCGAGCCTTTCCCGCACCCCCGCCTTGACCTGTTGAGCCAGTTCCATCATCTGGGCCGCCGTCGCGCCTCCGGTGTTGACCAGGTAGTTGGCGTGCCTGTGGCTCACCGCCGCCCCTCCGACCCGCAGTTTGCGCATCCCGGCCCGGTCGATAAGCCAGCCGGCGGGAATGCGGCACTCCCGGCAACGCACCCCCTGTTCCGCCTCGAAGCTCCTGATCAGTTCGGCGTCCTGCACTACGGGGTTCATGAAGAAGGAGCCGGCGCTCCGGTCGCAGGAGAGCTGTTTTGCCTCGCGCTTGGCGACGGTCTGCTCGATGCGTCCCTTGATCTCTGCCGGGGGAGCCGGGGAGAGGGTGAGGACTGTCCCCATCACGGCAAGCCACGGATCGCGTTTGAACAGGCTGTCCCGGTAAGCGAAGGAGCACTCTTCGCGCGGCATGGTGATCACATCCAGGGTCGCCGTGTCGAGCACCGAGACCGAATGCACCACGTCGCCGATGGCGCCGCCGTAGGCACCGGCGTTGCCGCGTACCGCCCCGCCCACCGTGCCTGGTATCCCCGCAAGCGACTCGAGCCCCGAGAGCCCCCACTGTGCCGAGTCGAGCACGAGGCGGTTCAGGTCGTACCCGGCCTCGACCGAAACGGTCGCACCGTCGACCGAAACCGCATCCATGACTAGCCGCACCACGAGGCCCTCGAAGCCGTCATCGCTCACGAGAAGGTTGCTGCCGCCGCCGAGGAAACAAAAGGGAAGCGCCTGGTCCTGGGCGAAACGCAAGGCCTGGCGCACCTGTTGAACGGTGCGGGCACGGGCGAAATAGCGCGCCGGCCCGCCGATTTGGAAGGTGGTGAAGGGGGCGAGGAGGACATCCTCCTCGATGATGACGTCGTCTTGGCGGTTCGGTTTCTGGCTGGGCATAGGCAATAGGATACACGAATCGCCCCGGATACCAAAGCATCGGATGTTGGACGATGCTAGATCCTGAAGCGCTGCACCATCTCCTGCATCTCCACCGAGAGCCGCGAGAGCTGGTTCGAGGCGGCGGAAATCTCCTCGGCACCGCGAGCGCTCTCCTGGACGGTTTCCGAGATCCGGTGGATGTTGTCGGTGATCTCGTGCGTCGTTGCGGTCTGCTCTTCCGCCGCGGTGACGATCTGGCTGATCTGTCCCGCGACCTCCTCTATCTGGGAGAGGATCTCCTCGAGCGCCTCGCCGGAACGGGCCGCCTCGCCGGTGCCGCGCTCCACCTCCTGCACTCCCTCTTCCATTGCCTGTACCGCCTGCCTGGTTTCCTGCTGGATCGACTTGATCATGTTGCCGATCTCGCGGGTCGCCTTGGTGGTCCGCTCCGCGAGCGCCCGTACCTCGTCGGCGACCACCGCGAAACCGCGCCCCTGTTCACCGGCGCGCGCCGCCTCGATGGCCGCGTTTAGGGCGAGCAGGTTCGTCTGGTCGGCGATGTCCTCGATGGTGGCGACGATCTCGCCGATCTGGTCGCTGCGGGTCCCGAGTTGTTCCACGACCCCCGCGGACTGGCGCACATGCTCCGCGATCCGGTTCATCCCCTGCACCGTCTCCTTCACGATGGCGGCGCCGCTTTGCGCCGAGCTGCTGGCGCGCCCGGAACTCCCGGCGGCAAGCTGGCAGTTCTTGGCGATCTCGTTGCTGGTGCAGGACATCTCTTCGCTCGCCACGGCCACGGTCTCGGCCTGGTGCACCACCTCGCTCGCGCCGTCGGCGGTGCGGCGGGCGTTTTCGTTGAGCTCCCCGGCCGCGGCCGAGACGTCCAGCGCGCTGCGGTTCACCTTGGTCATCACGTCCCTAAGCCCCTCCACCATGCGGCGCATCGCCTCGTAGATGCCGCTTTTCCCCGGCTCGAGGCGAACGGTGAGGTCTCCCGCGGCCACCTGTTCGGCGATCGAGGCGAGCTCCTCGGGCTCGGTGCCGATGTGGCTTAGGAGCTGGCGCACCACGAGTATCGCGACGATGCAGATCCCCGCCAGGAGCACTACGGTGAGAACGATCACGAGGTAGACGTCCTTGAGGATCAGTTCCTTGTTGGTCTGGGCCTCCTTGGCGACCCTGGCGTCCAGGTCGTCGACGTAGGTGCCGGTGCCGATCACCCAGTCGAAAGGCTTGAAGTAGAGCGAGTAGCCCCGTTTGGCGATGGGGGTGTCGCTACCCGGACGGGGGAAATGGTAATCGGTGAAGCCCCCCTCGGGCTGCATGCCGTTCTTGATGATCTCGCGGATCAGGTACTTTCCCTTCGCATCCTGCGCGTTCATCCTGTTCTTCCCTTCTGCGGGCTTGCCCAGGAGGACGACGTTGGTGCCGTCGGAGGTGTCGGCCCAGAAGTAGCCGTCCTTGCCGAACTTGAGGCCGCGCAAAAGATCGGCCCCCTGCTTCTTCGCATCATCGAGGGTAATCTCGCCTTTGGAGGCGCGATCGCTCACGGCCTGCAGCAGGCTGACCGCGGTCTGCACCTCGGACTTCAGGAGCGCGTCGGAAGAGGAATAGAGGACGTCGTGGTAGGTCGCGTTGAAACGGTTGTTGGAGTCATAAAACTGCTTCATCACGGTGAGACCGGTGGGGGCCCCTAGGACGCCGCAACTAACCAGCACCAGTAGAAGCAGTTTGATTCGAAATGACAGTCTATTTTTCCGTTCCATGAGTTTTTCCTTATGTTGTTGGACGTCGTTGTCGCGGTCTCAACCAATCATATCGGCAGGGCGTAACGGCAATTTAGGGTTTTTTGCCGTTAAAAGTGCGCAAAAACTGATGCTTGAGTCTGTAAGGGAGGTTTTACTGAGAGTGGCAGGGACGGTGTCGCGAAAATAGTGCTCAAGTAGCGGAAGGGGACGGCGATAAGCGACAGGTGTTGACGCATATGGATGCCGGGGCACAGAAGTGCGCCAGGCCCGGCATTGCGCCGGGGAGAAGGCGCCAGAAGGCGGCCCGGCAGACTTCCCTGAAGGAATGTGCGCAGTGCGGCCGATACCCACGTTGCACCGGGGGTACCCTAGCGGGTACCCCCATTTTTTTTCTTTTTCTCAAGCTCAGTAAAGCAGGTAAGGGCGGCGCCGCTCCAGGAAGGCCTCCACCCCGGGGGTCCACAGGAGCTCGACCTGTTGCGC
The DNA here is from genome assembly GCF_004917075.1 of Geomonas edaphica. Taxonomy (GTDB): domain Bacteria; phylum Desulfobacterota; class Desulfuromonadia; order Geobacterales; family Geobacteraceae; genus Geomonas; species Geomonas edaphica. Next base: position 131,652 of record NZ_SSYB01000003.1, on the reverse strand, counting down.
CGACAGTCCCGCCACGAGCGCCTTGCGCAGCTCGGCCGATCCCGCCATGTCGTCAAAACCACCCCGGAAGAACGCGGCGCGGGCCTTCTCCGGGAGCGCCTCCTGGAGCGCCTTCAGGACGGCGACACCCGTCTCGACCGGGAGGAGCTTCCGGTAATCGGTGATGCTTAGGCTCACGCCGGCCACCTCGCGGTCCCGGTACTTGGGCGCGCTGGAGATACCGGGGAGCCGGACCGGCGTGAACAGCACCGGGGAGAAGCGCACCCCCGGGAGCTGCTGTTCGTTCAGGCGCTGTGCGAGCGCGTTCGCGTCGATGCCGGGCCACCCCGCGAGCCTAAAGGGTGTGCTGCTGCCGCGCCCTTCCGAGGCGCCGGTCCCCTCCAGGAGTCCAGTCCCCGGGTAGAGCAGCACCGACTCGAGCGCGGCGAGGTTGGGGCTCGTAGCCACCCAGGTGAGGGTGGTGTCGGGCCAGCGCATGCCGCGCTCCCACCCCTGCATGCGCACCACGGAGAGCTCGAGCCGGGCAAGCCCCGGCAGCATCGCTTCCCCCTTGATCATCCCAGCGAGTTCGCCAACGGTCATGCCGTGCGCGAGCGGAATGGGATAGAGCGAGGTGAAGCTCCCGGGGATCTTGTCGCGTGTGAAGCCCGCCACGTAGTCCCCCCCCAGCGGGTTCGGACGGTCGAGCACCATGAAAGGGATGCCCGCCTGCGCCGCCGCCTCCATGGCGAGCCCCATGGTGGAAATGTAGGTGTAAAAGCGCACGCCAGCGTCCTGGATGTCGAAGACGATGAGGTCGATCCCCTTTAGGTCCTCGGGGCGTGGCTTCTTCGTTACGCCGTACAGGCTTTTCACCGGGATGGTCGCGCTGTCGTCGTCGGCGAGCTTAACGCCGTCCTCGGCGTTCCCCTTGAGACCGTGTTCGGGTGTGAAGATGAGTGCCGGATGCACCCCTTTTTGCCGCATCAACTCGATGATGTGGGTGCCGTCTACCACCGCCGATTGGTTGGTGACCAGGGCGAAACGCTTCCCCTGCAGAGGGAGAAAATTCTGCTCGCTCAGTACCTCGGCTCCGGTCTTCACCGTGGCCAGGGAAGGTATGGGAAAGGAAAGGATCAGTACGAGGATTACTGCCACAACGGAAGGTACTGCTCGATACACGTTCTACCGCCTTGAGGTTTTGATGATACGAGAGCTTACCGTAAACCGGACCGTAAGAGCAAGCCCCATCAACCTTCGCCAAGGCTACGGGTGAGAGAGAGAGGGGGGCGGCCCAAGGGCAGAGCGGCGGGGAGGACAGGCATAGACCGTGGCCTGATCCTGTGTTGCCTTTCATCAAAAAGGTATTAAAAATAAGTCTTGTCATATTTGAATGTTTGGAATAGATTGATCACATTTGCTGATGATAATGATGTCTTCCTGCTGTCTGGGATGACCTGGGGGGAGTGCCATGCGAAGACTGTTTCTTGCCTGCCTGATCCTTTTATGCTGCGCCGGTGTTCTTTGGGGCGCGGGGATGAAGAAGAAAAAGCCGCTGCCTCAGGACTTTGGGAGCGTCACCATCAACAACTATTCGCAGCAGGCCGGGATGCCGCCGGTGGTGTTCGACCACTGGGTGCACCGCAAGAACTACACCTGCCGCCTCTGCCATGTCGACATCGGTTTCGGCATGACCGCCAATTCCACCCAGATCCACGCCGCCGACAACGGCAAAGGGTTTTTCTGCGGTGCCTGCCACAACGGCTCCTCCACCTTCAACAAGACCAAGATCTTCGCCTCTTGCACCACCACCTATAACCGCGAGGAGTACAAGCGCTGCGTGAAGTGCCATGCCCTGGAGAAGGACCCGGCCCGGGAGGAGGCGTTCTACCGCTTCCAGGACAGGATGCCGCGCGAGACCTTCGGTAACGGCATCAACTGGGAAAAGGCCGAAGAGTCGGGGCAGATCAAATTGGTGGACACCCTGGAAGGGGTCTCCCTGAAGAAGGGGACCATGAAGGTGCAGAAGGATTTCACCCTCAAGGGAAAAGTCGAGGGGATGCCCGACATCATCTTCTCCCACGCGAAGCACACGGTCTGGAACGGCTGCGAGGTCTGCCACCCCGACATCTTCGTCGGTATCAGGAAAGGGGCGACCAAGTACTCCATGATCGACCTGTTCGACGGCAAGTACTGCGGCGTATGCCACGACAAGGTCGCCTTCCCGCAGAGCGACTGCAAACGCTGCCATGCGAAGCCGGTTGCGGGGTGAGCCATGACCGCTAACTGGAAGAAAGCGACCGCGGCCCTCATCCTCGCCCTTGCCCTGGCGCAGCCGGCAGCGGCGGAGGAATCCTGGCGTGCCGACTTCGAGGCAACCTGCTCGAAAACGGACCAGGCGATGACCATGTCGGTAAAGGAACTGCGCGACCTCCTGGCGAAGTGTGAGGCGCTGCAAAAGGTGATCGAGGTGCAGGAGGATTCGTTAAGAAAGGTGTACCTGAAGCGGCTGGCACTTTGCCGCAACCTTTACGCCTACATGCTGGAGTACAAGCAAAACGACGCCAAGTAGCGTGCATTGGACTGGGGGGAAGATGAAACCGGGGGGGATGCGGATAGTGACGAGGGTGATGCTTACGGCGGCGGTGGCGCTTGCCCTGGCGCTCGCCCTCCGCGTGGGTGCCCAGGCCATGGACCGCGCCGACCTCGCCAAGGTCCTGCAGACCATTCCCCCGAACGGCCCCTTCGAACGGTACGGCAACGTCACCATGCGCAGCAGGGCCAAAGCGGCCGGGATGGCGCCGGTGGTCTTTCCCCACTGGGTGCACCGGGCGCGCTACACCTGTCGGGTCTGCCACATGGAGCTCAATTTCGGCATGCGGCGCGGCGACACCGGGATCACGAGGGCTCTGTACACGAGCGGCAAGTTCTGCGGCGCCTGTCATAACGGTACCACCGCCTTCACCGTCCAGGCGGGGCCGAACCAGCAGTGCAACAGGTGCCACATGGCGAACACCAAGGAGCTCAACAAGCGCTTCGCGGAGTTCGCAGAAGGGATGCCGCTGGCAAGTTTCGGCAACGGCATCGACTGGGCCACCGCCTACAACGAGGGGAACATCCGCCCGGTCAACTCGCTTGCCGGCCAGGTGACGCTCCCCTTTCCGGAGAAACTGAAAAAACCCCTCAAACTCGGCACCGCCTCGCCGCGCAGCGACGTGAGCTTCTCGCACCAGGATCACTACGCCGAGCTCGACTGCTCCTCCTGCCACCCCGACGTCTTCAACATCAAGCTCAAATCCACCACCGCCTTCACCATGGAAACCAACATCTACGGCAACTTCTGCGGCGTCTGCCACATGTTGGTTGCCTTCCCCATGAACGACTGCAGGCGCTGCCACAAGGGGATGAGCAACTCCTACTGATCCCTTCTGCACCCGGCCCAGCAGGCCTGCCTGTCGAAGCCGACGATGGTTCCCCTATCCTCGACCCTAAGCGCCGCGTACCGGTCCATGCCGAGGCAAAGTGCTGCGTAGATGCGCGCTGCCGCCAGTACCTCGGGGAAGGGGACCTGCTCCTCCGGGGTGTGCGCGAGTTCCAGCGCCCCGGGTCCCAGGATGAGCGGACTGCACCCGGCGGCGTGGAAAAGATTCCCGTCGGAATGAGAGCGGAAGGCGTCGAAGCGCAAGGTGAGGCCGAGGGTACGGTAGACCTCTTCGAGGATGCGTGCGGGGGCGTTATCGGTGCCGAGGTTGTACCCGGCCGAGGCGAAGTCGAAGCTGACGGAGAGGTCGAGTCCGGGGATGAACTGACCCGCCCCGGCTACGGCGCGCCGGATCCCCTGTTCCACCGAGGCGGGATCGCGCTCCGGCGGCAGGTGCAGGTCGATCCAGGTCTCGCAGCGGTCCGGCACCACGAACCCTTTCTGGGAGGAGTGCATCTCGCGGACCGAGTAGACGATCTCCGATGCTCCGCGCTTGAAAAGGGGATCCTTGCCAAGGTGCAGGAGTACCCTGAGCATGCTTTCCACCGCGTTGTGCCCAAGCTCCGGAAGCGATGAGTGGCTCCTGACCCCCCGGGTGACGAACCCCGCCTCGAGGTAACCGAAGTGGGCGAAGCAGGCGGAGAGGCTCGTCGGCTCCCCGATAACCGCCCAGGCGGGGCGGCAGCGCTTCAGGAAGGCGGTGCTACCGTCGCCGTTTTCCTCCTCTCCGACCACCAGCAAAAGCCCGACGCTCGGGCGGCGGGCGGGTTTCAGCGCCTGTGCCATGGCGAACCAGGTCTCCAGCATCGCCGCACACCCCCCCTTCATGTCGGCGCTCCCCAGGCCGCGCACGATGTCACCTTCTTCGCGCGCGCCGAATTCCTCCAGGTCCCAGGCCGGGACCGTGTCCACATGTCCCACCAGGTAGAGCTCCGGCTCGTCCTCCCCCATGGTCACGCGCAGGTTGTAGCGCTCCTCCTCGACCTCCTGGCGCTCCACGGTGAAGCCGGCGCGGGAGAGGAGGTCCTCCAGGTAGAGCTGCACGTCCTCCTCCTTGCCGGAAGGGGAGTAGACGTCGAGCATGTCGGTGAGGGTCCCTTTGAGGCGGACCGGGTCGATGGCGGCCATCACCTCCGCTAGGCGCCCGCTCACAGCTTCTTCACCGATCTTTTCTTGTGACGTTTGGAGAGGTTGAGGGTCATGTAGACGTGCTCCTGCACGTTGTCAAAGCCGTGCTTTTTGAAGAAGCGGATGGCGGCTTCGTTGTCGGCCGAGGTGTCGATGATGATCATGCGCACCCCCTGCTCCTTGAAGCGCCTCTTCAGTTCCTTGAAAAGGCGCTCCCCGACGCGCAGCTTCTGGAGTTCGCGGCGCACGCCAAGCCACACCAGGTAGCCGTACTTCCAGGGGGAGTTGTGCTTTTTCACCGTGGTCCCGAGGGCGAAGCCGACGATGCGTTCCTCGTGCTCGGCGACGATGCAGAGCTCGTTGTCGGAGTTGAAGAGGGTGGTGATTTCGTACTCGTCCCAGGTGCGGTAGAGGCTCTGGGAGTACTCGGCGGTGAAGACCTCCTCGCCGATGTGGAACACCTCGGCCAGATCGTCGATGATCATCTCGCGGATACGGGGGGCGTCTTCTTCGTGCTGGACTTCTTGCGACATGAGCTACCTCGTGACGGCTCTGATACCTGCTGCTGACATTATATCAGAGTTACGCGGCGCCGGACTGGGAGAGCTTTTTTCGCCGATCTCACTGTGTGGCGTGAGACGCTCACAGCGCCAAGCGCTCCGTGAGCCGGAAGCATCGAGTCTTCGCCGTAAGAGCGGATAAGTCGTGTTGTGATGGTACTTATCCCGGCGGGAAGACCCGTGGGCAGTCACAGCGTTTGCCGTCGCTGTCACCTCATTTCACCCCATGTCGCAGCCGCGCTTCCGGAAAAACGTCTTCAAGGACAACAGCGCAGATTTACATGGTAAACTTCATGGGTCCAAAATCCTAAGGTTAGCCGCCTCCCATCTATGTCAGCGCCCCGTCGCCCCAGTAGCCGCCGGCGCAGACCTATGACGTGGTGTCACATGCCGAGACCCCTTCCCACATACCTCGTGCTTGCCCTCGCTTTCTCCTGGAGCCTCACCCAGGCCGCGCCCGCGCGCGCCGCTGAGCCTGTCGAGGTGGAGATTTCAGGCGTCGAGGGGGACGCGTTGGAAAACGTGCGCCAGGCGCTTGCCCTGCCGCACGGTCTCGTGCGCGAGGGGAAGGTGGACCGGCTCTGGCTCGAGCGTTTTTCGCGCCAGGCGCCGGAAAAGGCGCGGGTGGCGCTGCAGCCCTACGGCTACTACCGCGCCCGGGTGACCGCCGCGGTGCAGGGGGGGGGTAAAGAGAAAAGCGTCCTGGCGGTGATGGTGGAGCCCGGCGAGCCGGTGCGCGTGGCCGAGGTCGAGGTAAGGCTAGAGGGGAGCGGAAGCAAGGAAAAGGCGCTCGCCCATCTGGTTACCTCCTTCCCGGTGCGCCGGGGCGAGGTGCTGTCCCAGCCCGATTACGAGCGGGGCAAGGGAGCCCTGCAGTCGCAGGCGCAGACGCTGGGTTACCTTGACGCCTCCTTTTCCCACCACGAGATCCGCATCTCCCCCGACCTGGCCACGGCTCGCGTCCTGCTCACCATGGAAACCGGCGCGCGCTACCGCTTCGACGGCGTGCGCATCGAGGGAGCCCCCGACTATCCGCAGGTCTTTTTAAAGCGCTTCGTCGCCTTCAAGGAGGGAGACCCCTTCTCCTACGCGAAACTCGGGGAGACCCAGTTGAACTTCGCCAACTCCGAGCGCTTCCGCCAGGTGGTGGTGACGCCGCAGCGCGAGGAGGCGAAGGGTCAGAAGGTGCCGGTGCTCATCCGGCTCACCGCGGCGCCGCGCCGCACCCTGCGCCCCGGCGTCGGCTACGGCACCGATACCGGCGGCCGCTTCTCGGTGCGCTACCGCGACCTGAACCTCGCCCACGAAGGAAACGACCTCGATCTCAGCATCTACGTCGCCGAGAGGCTGCAGGGTTTTGCCGGCCGCTACACCATGCCGGACGAGACCGACCATCGCAGCTCGAGCGCGATACAGCTAAACCTGCAGCAGGAGGACGTCTCCACCTACCAAAGCCGCCTCGCCTCGTTGGAACTCGACCGCACCTTCGGCCTCGGGCGCGGCGAACTCGCGACGGTTTACGTGAAGTTCCAAGAGGAGTTTTATACCGTCGGCACGGCGGATTCGCGCTCCCGCCTGGTGCTCCCGGGCTTTCGCTTCTCCAAGGAGCGCTTCAACGACATGATCCGCCCGACCATAGGCTACCGACTCTCCTTCGATGTGCGCGGGGCGCACCCCTATTTCGGCTCCGACGTAGGCCTTGCCCAGTTCATCGGCAACGGGAGCGTCCTGGTCCCGCTCCCCTGGCGTCTCACCTTCCACGCCCGGGGCAACGTAGGCTACAGCGTCCTCACCGACCCCTTCGCCGACCTTCCCCCCTCGATCCGCTTCTTCGCCGGCGGCGACCAGAGCGTGCGCGGCTACGCCTACCAGAGCCTTGGTCCCAAGGACTCATCGGGCAAGGTGGTGGGTGGTAAGCACCTCCTGGTCGGGAGCATGGAGGTGGAGCGTGCGCTGTACAAAAACTGGGGCGTCTCCCTGTTCCATGACATCGGCAACGCCTTCAACGACTACGCGCGCATGGACCTGCACCAGGGGGCGGGGATAGGTGCGCACTACTACACGCCAGTGGGGGGGCTGAACCTTTACTTCGCGAAGCCCTTGAACGACTCCCGTCTCTTCCGCATCCATTTCACCGTGGGGTTCGAGTTTTGAAACGCGTCGCACTCTACATAGCGGCCCCTGCGGTCGGCCTTTCCCTGCTTTTAGCCGGCGGGGCGGCCTGGCTCGTCTACACGAGTTCCGGGGCGCGCTTTGCCCTGGTCACCATCGCCGGGATGGGGGGGAAGGCGAGCGTGCAACAGGTGGAGGGGCGCCTTCGCGACCGGCTCCTCGTCAAAGGACTGCGCCTCTCCCGTCGGAACATGGTTGTCGAGGTGGAGCGTTTAGAGCTTTCCTGGGAGCCTGAGCGACTCTTCCGGGGCGAACTTTTGGTGCACGATATAGGGGTCTCCTCGGTGCGCATCCAGGATGACACACCGCTTTCCGCCAAGGCCCCCAATCTCGCCTGGCCGCAGCCGAGCGCGCTTTTGCGCCGCCTGGACGCCCGCGTGGAGCGCATCTCGGTCAAGGGGGTGCACTACCGCCACCTGCAGGGTGAGCGGTTCGTGCTCAAGGAGCTTGCTGCTGGGATGACCCTGAAGGACGGCCTTTTGACCCTCTCGGGGGGGAGCCTCTCCCTGGAAAACGGCAAGGCGACCGGCCTTGTCGAGGCGGGGCTGTGGCAGCCGTCTTTGAGGCTCGACCTGCAGCTCGCACCGGCAACCCCCGTGGCCGACCTCGACGCCGTTTCGGTCAAGGCGCGCCTTGTTCCCGGTCGCGCGCCGGAGCAGCTTGCCGGACCGGTGGAACTCGAGGGGAAAAGGGGAGTGGCGCGCCGCCTGGAGGTGAATGCAGAGCTGGGCATCACCAGTACCGGCTTCAACTTCAGGTCGCTGCGTCTCGTCCGTCCCGGGCGCCCGGGGACCCTCACCGGCAACGGGAGCATGACCCTCACCGCCTCGGAACCACTCTTCGCCCTGGCGCTTGCCGCCGACCATCTCGACCTCTCGAAGGAACTCGACCGCCCCTCCGTTTTGAACGGAACGCTCAGCTTTTCCGGGACCCCCACCGCCTATGCCGGCACCTTCGCGCTCTCCAACAAGGGGACCGGCTGGGAGAATATGGGACTAGCGGCAAATTACCGCGGCGGCAAGAGCGGCGTGCGGTTAGCGCCCCTTTCAGGCAACTGGCTTGAAGGAAGCGTGCGCGGCGCGCTCGATGTGGACTGGAGCCGCGGGTGGAAGGTGGCGGGGAACCTTTCCGGCCGCGGTCTCGATCCCTCGCGCCTTGCCGCGGAGTGGGACGGCAAGGTCAATCTCGACATAACCGGCTCGATCGGTCAGGCGGGCGACGGTCCCGTATCCGGGGCGCTCCAGGCGCACCTCTTACAAAGCAGGCTCAAGGGGCGCGAGCTCTCCGGCGAGCTGGAAGGGGGCTTTCAAGGTGCGCGCCTTGCCGTCAAACGCCTCCTCCTCACCGGGCGGGGCTTCCGGTTCTCAGGCCACGGCGAGGTCGACCGGCGCTTCGATTTTGCCGCCGACGTGAGTGACCTCTCCTCGCTGTTGCCGGGAAGCGCCGGGGCGCTCAAGACCGACGGCTGGCTGCGCTGGCGCGATGGGATGCTCTCCGGTGCGGCAGACGGGACCGGGAGGAACCTCGCCGCAGGGGGCGCCACTGCCGGGGCTGTGCAGCTCTCCGCCACGCTGGGCGAGGGGAAGGACCATCCGATGAAGCTATCCGGGACGGCGTCGGCGCTCTCCGCCGGGGGGCTGCGCGTCGACACGGCAAGCTTCGCCCTCGCAGGGACCGCGACGCGGCACACCCTGGAGGCGCGCCTTGCCTCCCGGGGCGCCACCGTCGATTTCCTGGCCTCCGGCGGCTACGCCGACGGTACGTGGCGCGGCGAACTCGCACGCCTTGCCGGAAACGACGGCGTCGGCCCCTTTGCCCTCGCTGCACCGGCACACTTAGTCGTCGGGAACGGGCGCTTCAGCACCACGCCGCTTGTCCTAAACGGCGTCCCCGGCGAGCGCGTCGAGCTCTCCGGAAGCATGGGCCGGGACCGTTCCGGCAAGCTCGTCGGCGTATGGGAGCGCCTGAACCTTGCTCGCGCCAACGCGTGGCTCGCCGGGGGGGAGGTGGCCGGCGAGAGTTCCGGGAACCTGGAGCTCGCCCTTGCTTCTGCGGGGGGACTCACCGTCACCGCGAGGGCCGAGGCCGCGGGATCCTTCGCAAGGGAAGGGAAAAGGGTAGCCTTCGACCGGCTCCAAGCGACGCTGGACGGCGGGAGAAGCGGCATCGCCGCCGCCGTCGACCTCGCGCTGGAAAAGGGGGGAGGCACCGCCCGTCTCGGTTTCCGTTCCGACCGCCCGGCACGGCTCGCGCTTCCCGACCGGGGCGAGGTCTCGCTTTTGCTAACGAACCTGGACCTGGCGCTTTTGCGTCCCTTCCTCGCGACGGAAACGGCCCTTGACGGCCGTCTGAACGCCGAGGCGCACGGGCGGCTGCTGCCGGGCGGGAAGCTGGACGTCGAGGGAGACTCCGCGCTCACCGGTGGGGCCTTTAAGTGGCGCGACAAGGGGGATCAGTTCGATGCCTCGATCGACCGGGCCGGCCTCTCCTTCCGCTGGCTGAACGCAGCCGCCGCAGGGAAACGGGGAGGTGAACTCGTCCTGCACGGCCGGGCCGAGGCGACCGGTGAGTACCGCTCGGAAGGGGAGAAGCTGATCGGCAGCCAGTTCACCGTCGCCGTCGATGCGGACAAAAGCGGGACGAAGGGGGAGGCGCAGCTCTGGCTCGACACCGGTGGGAGCCTCACCGCGGCGCTCTCCTCGACGACCCCCGCCGGCACAGCACTCCCGGAGACCGGCGACGTCACCGTTCAGTGGAGCGGCATCAAGCCGGCGCTTTTGCGCCCGTGGCTTCCCGGAGCGCTCGAACTGCAGGGTGAACTGGACGGGAACGCGAAAGGAAGGCTTCTCCCGGGAAGGCGCCTGGAGGCGGCGGGCGAGGCCCTCTTCACCCAGGGAAGCGCCACCTGGCAGGGGGCAAACGGCGCGGCGAGCGCCGGCATCCGCACCGCCCGTTTCACCTTCGACTGGCGCGGCGACGCCCTAACCGGCGCCCTCGACCTCGCCCTTGCCGAATACGGCCAGGGGAAAGGGGAGTTCCGGCTCCCGGTGCCCGCCCGACTCCCGGTCACCCCCGAACAAAACGGCGCGGTGAGCGGGAGCTTCGCCGGAAAGCTGCGCGAGCACGGCTTCCTCACCGCCCTTTTCCCCGGCCTCGTGCAGGAGAGCCGCGGCCTCATCGACGCCGATCTGAAGGTGGGGGGCGTCTGGGGCGATCCGACCGTGCAGGGGACCCTGCACCTCTCCGATGCCGGTGCCTACCTCCCGAGTGCCGGGATCACCCTGACCGGGGTCGAACTCTCTGCGCGCCTGGAAAAGGATCAGTTCCTCATCGAGCGGCTGCGCGCCGTCTCCGGCGGCGGCGAGCTGGTCGGCAACCTGAAGGCGCGGCTTGCTGGATGGGAGGTGCGTGACTTCCAGGGGACCCTGAGCGGTCAGCGCTTCCAGACCGTCTACCTTCCGGAACTCACCATGTACACCTCGCCGCAGCTCACCTTCGAGGGAACCGGGACCCGCGCCACCTTGGCCGGTGAGATCGGCATCCCGGAGATGCTCGTGAGCGGCCCACCGGTGCAGAAGACGGTCACCCCGAGCGAGGACGTCGTCTTCGAGGGGGCGTTGCCCCAGGCGAAGCAGGCCGCGTTCCCGTTGCACCTCGAAGGGCGCGTGAAGGTGACGCTCGGGGACAAGGTGCGGGTGGAGGCCTCCGGGATCGATGCCCGGCTCGGCGGGAGCATGGATCTCGTCTTGAACGGGATCGACGATATTCAGAGTTCCGGCGAGATCAAGGTGGTGGAGGGGCGTTACCGCGCCTACGGCATGGACCTGCAGATCGTGCGCGGCAGGCTCTACTACGTGAACGACCCGGTGACCCGTCCGACCCTCGACGTCCTCGCCCTGCGTACGGTAGGCGACGTCAAGGCCGGCGTCACCGTCGGCGGCAGCCTGAAGACCCCGGTGGTCAAGCTCTACTCCGAGCCGACCATGCCCGAGGTGGACATCCTGGCGTACATGGTGCTCGGCCATCCGATGGGCGAGAGCGGCGAGCAGGGGGGAATGCTCGCCACCGCCGCCGCCTCGCTCTTCTCCCTGGGTAAATCCGAGTCGCTGCAGGAGCAGATCAAGGACCGCCTCGGGCTGAGCACGCTAGGCCTCGAGCGGGTCGACACCTCCACCACCGGCCGCATGGGGTACAAGGAACTCCCCACCACCCCCGGCGGCGTGAAACAGCCCACCGTAGGAGAGTCCCTCTTTACCGTCGGCAAGTACCTCACCCCCAAGCTCTACCTGAGTTACGGCCGCTCCCTCATCACCGGCCAGAACCTCTTCCGGCTGCGCTACGACATCTTCAAACGTCTGCAGATCGAGACCCAGAGCGGTTCCGAATCCGGCGCGGACCTTTATTACAAAATGGAATTCAATTAGCCGGTTTATTTCGACCGCTTGACGTGTAGAAAAAATTTCTATATTTTTATGACGGCAAAATACCGCTTTTCCAACTTCAAGATGGCTAGAACAATGGCACACGCTACACGGGTAACTCGCCCGAGATTGACCGCCGTGACTCCCGTTGCGGAATTTTCTCTGTCCGTCAGTTTCGCCGATGGCTCCGGCGGTACAGTCAGCCTCAAGGAATCGATCTTCAATTCTCCCGGGCTTGCACCTCTTCGAGATCCCGCCGCCTTCTCCGGCGCGGTGCTGGGGGAATACGGCTGGGAGGCGGAATGGCTCGAATTTGACATACAGATCGGCGCTGACACGCTTCTGGCCGACATGCTCGAGCAGAACTCCCAAACGCCGGCGGACCGTTTTACCGTTTGGCGCATCCGTAACGGTCTCTCCCTAGCCGCCGCCAGCCACGAACTCGGGGTCACGGTGCGTACCGTGAGCGCGTACGGCTCGGGCGCTCGCCCCATTCCCCGCACCGTCGAGCTTGCCTGCATCGGGTGGGAAGAGGAGCAGCGGAGAAAAGGTTAAGGGCGCGCGGCCCGATGGACACTCATAGCACCAGATTTTGCAGCTTTAATGCTGTAATCGATGCAAATAATAGTTCAATAGCAACAGCGTAGGTATTAACCCACCAGGAGATGCTGTACCAGCTTCATAAGTACTCTCAGCACTGCATACTTTACAAATTGCAGTTAACTTTGTCACTCACAACTCCGTCAACAGCAATCTGTTCAATTGTTTTTTCTTCCAACGCCGTGAGGTGACCGGCGAAGCGCCCGCCTTTTTCAAGCCCGTTCCAACCCCGACCACCGCGCAGCCCGGTCTACCCACTTTGTTGGAAAAGGATTTACAAATCATCAAACCAAGGCTAATCACCACTTCATACTGAACAGTTGCCTGACGTAAATACAAGTAATCACGGAGAAGAATATCGCCCAGAGGCCCGTCCAAAAGCCGAAGAGGCGATACACTCCTTTTGAGTCAATTGGATCTTTTCTACTCTTGAAGCCGGAGATAGTGGGATAGACCCAGTAGGCATTTTTGTACCGGAAGCAGTGGTAAGAGACCTTAGCACTCCATCCGGCAATAAGTAATAGGCAGATCACTGATTCCATCTTTGGTCTCTAAAGTGCGTTAAGGATTCCAACTCGTTGTTGACCGGTTAGAAACGTTCCCTATATAGGGTGCTGGTTACCTATATAAGTAACTTGTTCCCTATACAGGTAACTTCTCTCGATTACCTATATAAGCAATTTCCATATTGGAGAAGGCCGACTTCGTCTCTAATACAACAGGTCCCCTCCAGTCCTGAGTGCCTCCGGCATCGAGCACCAAATGGCGTGCAGCAGGTTAACATGCACGGTTAGTTGTAATCAATGTGGATTTTCATTATTTATATTGGAAGACTAGGTTGTTGTAACATCCTCTGAAAGGTTCTGGGGGGTAAGGCACGACCCAGTCGGCCCCATCCCGGTCGCAGAGGTTAAAAGCCATGATGTCCATCTCACAAGTATGAGCGCCGGGCACGCCGGAGGATACTTCTCCAGGGAGGACTACTACCTGCGCGGCCATACTCTGGCGGTGAACTCGTCGTGGGTTGGTAGTGGAAACAGGGCGGTTGGGCGTGAGGCGGCGGGCCCCGCCTCACGCGGGTCGGTACAAAATTGCAACGTCCGCGTGCTAACCTGAAACGCGCCCGTTGTAGTTTGCAACGCGGACAAACCAAGTCTCCACGCGGTCGTGGAAACTTGCAATGCGAACGTACCAGCTTGAAATGCGGTCGTGGAAACCTGCAGCGCGGAGGTTTAACTTAAAACTCGTCCGTGAAAACTTGCAACGTGGACATACTAACTTGAAACATGCTCATGGAAACTTGCAACATGGACGTACTAACTTACAACGCGGACATGGGGATTTTAAACGCGCGCGTACAAGCCTGAACCCTGCCCGTGTCAGTTTTAAACGCGGACAGGTCAATCAGGAACGCCTCCGTGCAAATCGGAAACGTGCACGCCTGGGGGATGGAATGGTGCGGAGGTAGCGAACTTGAGTTCATTCTGCGCGAGGAACTCATGGAGCCGCAAAAGACGCGGGTGACAGTGCACGCCGCCCTGATGGACCGCCGCACGGGAAAAGTGGCTTTGACATGGAAGGGGGATATCTATATAGTGCGATAAAAATCGGCGGCACATGAATTGTTATTGTCAGGAGATGCTATGCACCGTTTCCCGCCCCGCACGACCAGATGCCCGTTGTTCCTCAGAGTCTTTCTCACCTGCGTGACCCTAGTCGCCTTCCTGCTGGTCTCAGACCTCAACACCCAGGCCGTTGCCGCCCACCCGGCAAACGTTTCTGTCGACATCTCGAGCCTTGTTTCCTTCCTCGGCACGCTGAGCACGGACGAAAAGGACGAGCAGGTGCGCGACTGGGCAGCCTACGGTCTGAAAAACGAGCTCGGCGTATCGACGGGGGAAGAGATCCCCATCCGCCACCCGTCGCTCAACGAAACCGTTCCGGGGGAGGTGTCGAAGGGAAGGGTGTTCGCGGTCTCCGACAAGGAGTGGGCGGTACTCATCCCCAGGGAGAAACGCGGCGACAAGCCGCTCATCGGCTCCCTCATCGACAAGCGTTACGCGAAGAGCAATACACTCCCCGAGAAGATTTCCGTCTTCACCTACGCGCTACCCGAAGGGGCAACAAGCCTTGACATCTCCTTCGAGAAGACCCTCGATACCGCCGCCGTCTTTACCGCCGAGTATGGTTACAGCACCGCCTCCGTTTCCAATCTTCCCGAGCTCAGGAAGTTTCTCAAGAACGCCGACGACGTCGTCATGGTGCAGTGGAGCCCCGGCGCCCTGCTCATAGGCGCGCGCTCCTACGGGCACGACGCGCACCGTGCGGTGACGGTGGAAGAGATCGCTGCGCTCTACCAGGCATACATCGCACCGGGGAGCCCCGCCAAAATCGGCTTCTCCCTCGACCTCGACATGGACTACGGCGCGTTCGCCTCCGATTTGGAGGAGTTCGTCCGAACCTCGCCGCTCATGCGGAACCCGGGCTTTGTCGGCGCCTCCGCCTCGGACCTCGGCACCGTCGCGCAGCGCGTCAGGATGACGAGGAGCGATGCCCCTCTCGTGGCGCTCCTACGCACCCTTTCGGCATCAGGCAGCGACGCGGACATGCGCGTCTTCTCGGCCATTTACAGCATCCAGCAGTACCACACCTACCAGAAGGCGCGCTACGACGGGAACCTGCAGGGGACGCAGGCCGGCATGACGCTCTTCTACACCGATCTCCTCGCCAAGATGTGGGCCATGGACTACGCGGGGAGCTCACCAAAGGCAGCCATCAAGGGGTTCCGCCCCATGACCGAGATCCTCATTCCGAAACTGTACTGGCAGGGGTACGGCCGGGCGGCCAACACGAGGCTCTGGTTCGGCCTCAAGCAGGACGCCTTTGAGGTGTACGGGAACAAGACCCTGTTCCAGCCGACGGCGACCAGGGTCTACGCCGCCTCCTCGAATATGCTGACGCCGGGCAAGGAGGAGACCGCCCCGAACTACCAGAGCAAGGAGTTTCTCGGATGGTGGGACCGGCATTACGATGCCTTCGCCGACTACGAGCCCGCATATCACAGGCTGAACCAGATCCAGAAATGGAGCTGCATCATCCTGATGCTCAAGGTGAGCGGCCTGCACCAGCTCGATTTTCTGCTTGACCTTCCGGTGCGGCGGGACATCGACTTCGAGCAGTGGAGCCGGGACGTAGAGCGGCTTCAGGGCGCGGTATCCCTCCCGTTTCTGGACAAGGAGAAACTGGGGCGTCGGACCGAGTGCCTCTCCCTGCTCCAATCGAAGCCCCACCCCTTCCTCGGAGGGTACGGCATGATCAGCGGCGGCATCACCCTGGCGACCCAGGCGGACATCCTGGCGAAGATGAAGGTGAACGGGGCGGCGCCGTCGGCTGCGAGCCCGGTGATAAACGGGCTTCCCTTCCCCGTCGGCGGAGCCTTGCAGAAAGGGACGATGACGACCGGTGGAACGCCGGCGCCCACCGCGGAGAGCGTGCCGCAAACGGGTAAGCCGGCTGCGGAGCCCCAAGCGGCCCCGCCTGCCAAGCCTGCTGTGGTGGGCGTATCGGCTGTACCGTTGCAGGACAAAGAGAGTGGCGCGGGGAAAGGGAAGAAACAGGCGCTACGGCTTGCGTGGGAAAAGAGCCCGGAGCTCGAAGCGGTCGGCCTGGTGACGGCGCTGGCAAACGCGCAGCAGCCATCGGCTTCGACAGGCAAGGGTGAGGCCGTTTTCAAGGCGATTCCCACGATCCAGTCGGTGGTCCGGGTGAAGGAGTGGGACACCTACCTGGTCAAGCTCGCGACCGTAAAGGAGATGTGGATCTATCTCAGCATCAACCCCTCGCAGGTAGACGATTACCCCGCCAAGGCCGCCGGCTCCTTCAAGGAGGCGGACATCTTTTGCGCCAAGGTGATCAGCGCGGCCGAAGCCGACAGGCTTGCCCAGGGTAAGGTGGTGCTAGGGAAATAGCGCGGCTCGGCGGAATGAGAAGGGGAGTACGTCACGTAACGGTGTGGCAAGAAGGGGCGGTCCGGGTGATTATCTGGCCGCCCCAGTTTTTTCCGGAGCGGAGACGACGGTGCGGTACAGGCAGAAGAAGAGGAGCGCCATCACGAAAGTCGCGGCGCCGGTCACCATGAAGCCGAAGGAGAAGCTGGTTCTCTTGATCACTATCCCCATGGTCGCGGAACTGAGCATCATGCCTAGGTAGATGCAGCTGTTGTAGAGACCCAGGCCCAGCCCGCGCTGTTTGGGAGGGGTGACCACCACGACGAGCGAGCTGAGCGCGGTGAAGCAGACCCCCATGCCAGCGCCGAGGAGGCAGGCGCAGGCGATGAGCGCGGCCATCCCTTGGGCGGGACCGGTGAGCATGACGGCGACGGCACAGACGATGAGGCCGGTGCCGGACATGAGGCCGCGGTCGACCCGGTCGCTCAGACGGCCGAACGGGATGCGCAGGAGCACGTTCATGAGGGCCTGGGCGGCGAAGACGATGCCGATCTCCCCAACATTGAGCCCCTGGGCGCGGGCGTGCAGCGGGAGAAAGGAAATGAACATGCCGAAGCCGAAGCACCCCCCGAGGGTCCCGACGAGGGCGGCCATGAGCCTGCGGTTCGAGAAGACGCCGGAGAGGTGCTCCGGGTGCTCGTCGGCGTGGGCGTGGTGTTCCTCCCCTTGGCCCGGGCGGAAGAAGAGGACCGCCGCCAGTGCCAGCAGGATCAATCCCCCCGACACGAAGAAGACCTCCCGAATGCCGATGATGCGGCCGAACCAGCCGCCGCTGGCCGGACCTATGGTCATGGCAAGGTAGACAGCGGTGGTGTACCAGCTGTAGGCGCGACCGACGTGGGAGCGCGGGACCACCTTTGCTACCGACGACATCATGGTCGGGGTGAAGGCGGAAAGCCCCATGCCGAAGACGAGGTAGATGGCGCCGAGCAGAAGGGGGGTGCCGCAGAAGGGGATTAGTAGGGACGAGCAGCTCATGAGGGCGAGCCCGGTGAGGAGCACCGGTCGGATGCCTATGCGGTCCGACAGGAGCCCAGCGGGAACGGCGAGGATGCCGGCCGAGAGCATGAAGGCGGCGTTGATGAGGCCGATTTCCGTGGTGCCGGCGCCGATGCCGCTGGCTAAAAGCGGCAGCACCGGGATGCGCATGTAGGCGCCGAGAAAGCAGATGAAGCCGATGAGGCAACAGGTGAGGACCTGCAGGGTGTGCCGGTGTCGGGGTGGTGCGTACTGTGCGGCGAGCTCTTCGCCATTTTTGCCGGTGTCATTCATGGTCGGGCAAAACTAGCCGCAACGCCCGCCGCTGTCAATATGAAACCCGCCGGGAGCCGATTACGACTGACGCCAACGTGTCTGTTATCGCAACGCCCTCACCCCGGCCCTCTCCCGGAGGAGAGGGGGACGTACCGACTTAGGAGGGGTGCAGCTCGATCTCCTCGATGCTGCGGAAGAGCCGGCCGCCGCTTTCCTCGATGAAGTAGATCACCTGCAGGTTAAGCGGCACGCCCGGGAAATCGCCGCAGTCCCTGAAGTCGGTGCGCAGGCCGAAGCACCGCTTCCCGATCCCCGCGCCGTAACCCACCTCGGCGACGGTTCCGCTGTCCGGTTCGGTCCCGTCGAGAACCGCAAGCACCAGGTCGGCCCCCTTCAGCCCCTGCGCGTTCACACCCCCGGTGAAGGAGGCCGCCTCCTTGATGGCGGCCGCGCGGCGCGGTCCTTCCTCGATGGAGAGCGCCGCCTCGATCCGTTTCGCCACCTCCTCTTGCTCCCACGGGTCGAAGATCTCGCAGTTAAGCGCTTTGAGGCGATTCTTGATCCGTTCGCGGTAGGGGGTGTTCTCGCGGCTGAAGCCAAGCGGGGAGGCGAGGTAAACCTTTATTTTCTGGTCTGACATGACATCTCCTGAAAGTGGGGGAGGGGACTGGCTCCGCAGGTGCCTGTCCCATTAGGCGCGTAACCAAAGGCAAATCCCCCCTGCCCCCCCTTCGCAAAGGGGGGAACGCTGGGCTCGGGCAGAGCTTCGTGGACAGCTGTAGTACGAGTCCGCTGGAATCTCCATATCCCCCTTTCAAGGGGGGGACGCTGGGCTTGGGCGGTGCTTCGTGGGAGCGCAACTTTGGAGTTGGGGGGCGCTATCGACTAGCCTCGGTGGGTGTCCTTCGCGCGGTCGTAGACCCTGGCGCCTCGGATGCGGTCATCGCCGATCTTGTTTTCCAGGTCGTGACGTTCCACCTTCTTGTTCACCACGAGTTCCTCGTATCCCATGTAGCCGGACTTCGCGAGGTCGGCGACGATCTGGACGAACTGCTCCTTGTCGTTTGGGGAGAGTTTGTGGAAGGCGTCGAAACGGTTCGATGCGCCGAGATTGAAGAAGTTATCTACCGCGGTGAAGACATCCTGAGAGGTGGAGATGTTGACCAGATCGGCATCGGCGGTGGCGTTCGCGCCGCCCTCTTTCTTCGGGGAGGGCTTGGCTGAACCGGTATCGGTGGTGGAACCCAGAATCATCGCCTTGTACGCCGCTAACGCTGAAATCATGCCGTCACCTCCTGTCATAAGGCCGAAAACATTCTACCTGATAGTGACGGGACAAGCGAGTGAAACTCTTTGTAAGTTCTGCAGAAGGAACAAATGGCGCTATGAAAGCGGCCCCGCCTTTATCACTTCTCTTTTTTTACCTCGTTGAGCAGGATGCTGCGCATCTGGTATGGATCGATCTCCGGTTCCCCCAGTTCGCGTTTCTCCTCGTTGATCAGTCTAGTGAGCTTTTTCTGTCTCCCCAGGTGATCCAACTTGTCGGGAAGTGATGGCATGTTTCTCAGCCGCTCGTCCTTCGTTTCAAGCTTGGGAAGCCCGACGACGCCGGAAGGGAAGAGCCTGATCTTGTACTTCCCGCTTAAAACGGGGTCGTCCCAGGGAGAGAGCTCCTTTTCCGATTTCGTCCGGCCGGTGAACAGGCTTTTGAGCGGAAGGGTGACGCTCGCGTATCCCGGCTTGTAGATCAGGAAGGTGGTCCGGTCGCTCTGGGTGAACGGCAGGGCGAGAACCGTGGTGTAGGAGGGGATGTGGAACTTTCCCTCCCGGTCGGTGAGCACCTCTTTCACGTTGATCACCGATGACGACTGCCCCTTGCTCGCTCCCAGCGCACGTTTGTTGTACACGGCGACCACCACGGCCCCCTCGATGGGCTTTCCGGTCGCGATGTCGATCACCTTCCCGTCGAAGGATGGCTCGTGGTACATCGGCCAGACGGCCTCGGAAGGCGCCGCCCCAAGTAAGAGCAGCGCGCATGCCGCGTATATCACCGCCACTAGCTTGATCATCCCGCCTGTCAATCCTCCATTCACAACAGCATGAAGACGGCCGCCCAACCGGCAAGCATCACCAGCGGCGGCAGTATCACGTCCGGCACGAGGTTTATCCAGTACTCCCTTTTAGACGTGTAAAATTCGCGCTGTCTGCTGAAAACGGCCAGCAGCACCGCGGCAACCCAAAGCAGGAAGAACAGCATGACGCTCAGCCCCACGATACTGTTCCAGAAGGCGAAACGGTCCAGGTCGCCGACGCCGCTTTTGTTCATGGCAATGTCGGCCGCCCTTGCCGCGGCCAGGGACGCGATGACGCAGGCCATCTCCCCCGTGCAAAGTGCCAGTTTCAGTCGGCGCAGGTTCATGGTGCGAGTCTCCTGCACATCTGCGCGCACAAAATGCCTAGCCAGGTACCGACGATGTTGCCGAGGATGGCGAGGAGCAATCCGACCGAGGCGAGCCCGGGATGGTACACCTCGGCGACCACGGGGGCGGAGGCGACCCCTCCCACGTTTGCCTGGCTCGCGGCGGCGACCAGGAACATGGGGGCCTTCAGTAACCGTGCCCCCACCACGAGGAACACGGCGTGCACCGCGACGATCAAAAGTCCGGCGGCGATGAGGACGAGCGCCGAGCCGACGCTGGCCACCGAGGCCTTGGCGCCGATGGCGGTCAGCACGAAATAGAGGAGGTCGTAGCCGGTGCGTGAGGCGCCGGCGCGCTCCAGTTTGCGAAGCGGCGAAAAGGAGAGCGCGATGCCGAAAAGGGTGACCACGATGATGGTCCAGGTGTAGGAGGTGATCACGTCCTGAACCTTAGGGAGCAGTTCAGCGATCATGTGCGCTCCCCATCCCCCGGTAAGCGCCACCGCGAGGGAGAGGACGACCCCTCCGACGGTGCGGCGCCCGCCGCTCGAGGCAAGATGCTGCGCCGCCTGCTCGCCCAGGTGTTCCAGGATGCCGCGCTCGGAGCGGTTCCAGCGGTCAAAGGCGGGCTGCAGCCCGACGATGGCGATCATGAAGCCCATCCAGAGATAGGGGACCACGGTGTCCACGATCACCATCGGGGCGAAGACGGCATCGGGGACGGCAAGCGCCTCCTTCACCGCGATCATGTTGGCGCTCCCCCCGGTCCAAGAGGCGGAAAGGGCGCCGAAGCCGGACCAGAACTGCGCACCGATGAGGGGGCGAAAGAGTGAGAAGGAGAGGACGGCCCCCGCCATGATGCCGGCGGCGCCGATGAAGAACATGGCAAGGGCGATCGGCCCCAGGCGCAGGATCGCGCCGATGTCCACCGGCAAAAGGAGCAGCACGAGGCTTGCCGGCAACAGCCAGGTGGTGATGAGGCCGTAGACCGGGCTCTTCGTCGCGATGAGGCCAAAGGTGGCCGAAAGCATCGGGATGAAGTAGATCCAGAACACCGCCGGAAGGAGGTCGAAGAAGCGTGCCGTCCGCTCGTGCCGCGACAGGGTGAGGATCACCGCCTCGATGGCGACGAGGACCGCGACGATGAGGACCGGGTTCTCGATCATGGGAACTCGGGCTCCACGCCGATCCCCGGGCCGGCGGCCTCCAGGTCGAACCGGCCGCTTGCGTCGAGGTAGGGGGAGTGACCCATCTCGCCGCTCAGGAAGAAGGTGGTGTCGAGGTCGATGAAGTCGATGCAGCCAAGCCCCGCCGCGAAATGGGCTGATGCGGTGATGGCGAGCGAGCTCTCCATCATCGCCCCGAGCATGAGCCGCTTGCCGCTTTCCACGGCGAGACGGGCGATCTCGGCGCCGTCCAGGATGCCGCTTTTCATGAACTTTATGTTGATGGCGCTCACCGCGTTCATCTCTATGGCGCGTCTTGCCGCGGCGACGGAACCGACGCTTTCATCGGCGCAGACGAGGATGTCGCT
The DNA here is from genome assembly GCF_004917075.1 of Geomonas edaphica. Taxonomy (GTDB): domain Bacteria; phylum Desulfobacterota; class Desulfuromonadia; order Geobacterales; family Geobacteraceae; genus Geomonas; species Geomonas edaphica. The sequence goes on along the minus strand of NZ_SSYB01000003.1, from coordinate 110,097 downwards.
TCCCTCGAGCGCCTTCGTTATCGTGCAAAGCCCTTCCCAGTCCTCTTTGGGGACCGGCTGCTCCAGAAGTGCCGGGCGGGCCCCTCCGGCGTCGAGCCGTTCCAGGAAGGCGAGCATGCGCGTCGCGTTGAAACCCATGTTGGCGTCCAGGACGATCTCGCACCCGGGGGCCGCCTCCCGCACCGCGAGCACCCTTTGAAGATCGATACTCTCGTCGGCGCCGACCTTGATCTTGAAGGTCTTAAAACCGCGCTGCGCGAAGTCGAGCGCCGTTTGCCGCGCCTGCTCGACGGTCCCGATCACCACGGTTATGTCCGTAGCGAAGGAAAAGACCGGCGCGTTCTGGGCGAGCGGCGTGAAGAGCCGGTGGAAGGGGATCCCCTGCAGGCGGGCGCTCAGGTCCAAAACCGCCATCTCGAGCGCGGCAAGACCGGCGTGGTTGCCTGCGAAGGCCGGGGCGAACTCGCGGCAGACCGCGACGGGGTCGCTGATCCTGCGGCCGCGCAGGGCGTGTGCCGCGCTTTGCAGGCTGTCCAGGGTGTCGGCTACCGTCTCGCCGGTTATGTGCGTAGCTACCGCCGCCTCGCCGTAGCCGCAGGTCCCATCACCGGCGCACAGCCTCAAAAAGACGTTTTCCAGCTCGTCGTGCTGGCCTGTTGCGATGCGAAACGGCGTGACAAGCGGCGCCCGGATGATCGAAGCAACCGCGTCGTCGATAACAAAGGATACTTTCTCCATCAACAGTTCCTCCGGGGGAGCTAGGACCTCATTTCATTGCACTACTGCAGCACCTTCAGGAGACGGGGATGTTCCTCCTGCATCGCCCGGAAGACGAGGGCGATCATGTCCACGATTACTTCGCTGGAGAAGTTGTCGTGGAAGGGAACCACCACCTGGACCGATACTGCGTTGCCCGTCTCGACGAACTTCACCATGGTGTACTCGGCGTTCAGCGTGTTGAGCATCTCCAGCACGGCCGGTTTCTTCTCTTCCGGGAAGGTGAGGTACTTAAAGCAGATAAGGGTGACATAGCGGTCGCTGTCATTGAAAAGCGCCATGAGGGAAACCGCCCCGATCCCATCCACTTTTTCGGGGACGACGAACACGGTGTTGTCTTCGTGGGTGTTCCTGTCGAGGACGATCCCCTGTTTTTTCAGGGCTTCCTCGAACGCCGAGGCGTTTTGTGCCATGGTTTCCTCCTGAGAGCGCATTTTGTCGATGGAAATATATGTGAATATTTATGTGTTGTAAATTAAAAAGCAACAGTTTCGGCCGGAGAAAACCGCACTGGTGGCGGTTCTGCGTCGAAATTGCCGTAAATGGCGCTTGCGCAGGTGTGGCACGTTGATATCATTGGCTGGTTTGCACCGGCTTGAGGGGAGGGGGCGGGCGCCCCAGCCACAGCGCCCGGCCCGAAGGAGGCCATATGTTGAGGAAGCTTCTGGCGACAGAACCGACGTCTAGTCTCACCGTTTTGAGGATCTTTCTTGCCGTGGTGATCTTCCCGCACGGTGCCCAGAAGGTGTTCGGCTGGTTCGGCGGACCGGGGTTTTCCGGGACCATGGAGATGTTCACCCACTCCATGGGTATCCCCTACCTTTTCGCGCTGTTAGCCGTCCTCGCCGAGTTCTTGGGCCCGCTGCTGCTCGTGGCCGGGCTGCTCACGAGGCTTGCCGCTCTGGTCATGGGGGGCGAGATCGCGGTCGCGGCGTCCCTCGTTCATCTGCACAACGGTTTCTTCATGAACTGGGGGGGCAAACAGGCCGGGGAGGGGTTCGAGTACCACATCCTGGTCGTCGGCATCTGCCTTGCCCTTGTGATCGCCGGCGGCGGGAGGTTCTCCCTCGACCGCGTCATCTCGCAGCGCGTGACCCCCTCCGGGGGTGCATGATCATCCCCTCCCGCACCTCCCTGGCCTTAAGGGGAGGGCAGACAGGAAAAAGCGATGCAACACAGCCTGGATCAGCTGGCGGTCTTCATCGTTCAGCTTTTCGTCATCGTAGATCCGCTGGCCGCGGTCCCGATCTTTCTCGCCATCACCTCCCACCACAACAGGGGGGAGCGCCGGGCGATCGCCAGGCGCGGCTGCCTCATCGGCTATTTCGTCATCGTCCTCTTCATCATCGCCGGGCCGGCCCTGCTCGACTACTTCGGCATCGGCCGCTCGGCGGTCCTCATCAGCGGGGGGCTCCTGCTCTTCGTGATCGCCCTCGAACTCCTCTACGGTAACCCCACCGGGACCCAGACCAGCAGCAGTGAGGAACGGCTCGCCGAGAAGAAGGAGGACGTCTCGGTGACCCCGCTCGCCATCCCGCTCCTGGCGGGCCCCGGCGCCATCGTCACCTGTCTCGTTTTTGCAAGCCAGGCTCCCGATCTCTTATCCATCCTCCTTTTTGCCGCCGGTGCCTTCGTCGTCTTTTTCTGCGCCTACCTGCTGCTGCACTGGGCCGACGAGCTCGCCCGCGTCCTTGGCGTCCTCGGGATGAAGGTCGCGGTCAGGATCATCGGCCTCGTCCTCGCCTTCATCGCGGTCCAGTACGTCATCAACGGCATCACCGATCTCTGGCCGGCGGTGCGGCTGCATCCCGCCGCGGGAAAAACCTCATCGCTGGTCGCCAGCGAGCCTTCGCGTCTTTGACCGAGACCGCGCCGGTTCGGAGACGGGAAGGCGCAGGTCGCCGGTAAGGGGGAAGCAGTACCCGGAATCGTTGCAAAATTCCAGTGGGAAGGATACCGAGGTCATCACCGGCCTAGGCGCCCTAGAGGACGGGTCCTCCTTAAGGCTCGGCTGGGGGCGCCAGACGACGAACTCCAGGTAGGAGAGTTTTTCCTTTCCCATCGGGTGCACTACCCCGAGCGGTTCCCGTGCCGAAACGGCCTTTCCCTCCGCGACACCGTCAGCCAGTTCCCCGAGATGCCGATAGCTTGCGATGGTGGCATCCTCGTGCAGGATGTCGATGCCGCCCTTTTCCCTGATCCTGACTATGGTCCCTTTGCGGGCCGCGCACACCTCGGTCCCGGCCGGTATCCTGAAGCGGACGGCGTACCGGTCGTAGGGGGTATTCGTGCCGAACGGGCGGGCCTCACCCTTGACCTTCACGCCGAAGGGAAGGCGGTAACCCTCCGGGCAACGGTGCTCCGCCGTTTGAGCGCCGATCCCCCAGGCGTAGGCGTACCTTGCGTGGGACGATTTCCTTCGATCGCTTGCTTTGCCATGGAAGACCACCTGCCGGGTCTGTGGGGGGATCACGAGGTAAAGCGGCATGTCCTGTTCCACTTTCAGGTTCTCGGATGCATCACGGTCGACCTCGAAGAGGAGCGAGACTGGCGCATGGCCGTTGTTGACGGCGGTGATGTCGTGGGTGGTTTCGACCGAACCGGCGGGAACGTAGTCGGGAGGGGTGACCTCCACGTCCTTAAGGATGAAGTCGTACTCCGGAGCGGTGCCGGGTGACTTTGTCCCGGTCCGGGCAGGCTCTTGCGCGGCGGCGTGGACTTTGTCCGCCGGCGCCGTCGGTGCAGCGGAAGAGGCAGCGCCGGCTGTCTCATCACTAGCCGCCTTCATCTTCCCAGGGGCCTCACCGAAGCCTGCCACGGCCCCGCTTATGTAGCCGTAGTTCCCGGTCTGCGCCTTTGCGTGATCCCCGCCGTACTCCCAAGGCCAGCTCCCCTTGGGGGAACCCGGGGCGCGGAGGCACCCCGAAAGCAAGAAGAGCACGCACAACAACACCAGCCATCCGCCACATTTCGCCACAGCAGTACACTCTCCAAAACGATCTTCCCGCAAAGCGGGAGCTTCCCGTCTCCACTTCGTGCGCCTGCGACGGGACGGCAGGGGCGAATATAGGCAACCTTTCATGTGATGTAAATTAAAAACAAAGGACGGGCTCGCGGCGTGATGCATGTACCGGTGCCGCCCCTACGATTTCTCCGGCTGCTAAAGTGGCAGCCTCCCCTTACCGATGAGTGTTCCATCCGCACCACGTGCGGAAGACCCTGACGTAGGTTCCAGGCCGGGCTCCCCGCTGTGATTACTGCGGGCCCGCTGGAGCGGTGCGGAGGCAATGTGACTGCACAGGTGTTGCTTGTCGATGACGAGCCCGGTATCCGTACGACGCTCGCCAGGTTCCTTGAGGAGCTCGGCTGTTTCGTGACCCAGGCGGGCGACCCCAGCGAAGCCCTCTCCCTTTTGAACGCCTTCGAATACGACCTGGTCTTGACCGACATCGTCATGCCAAACGGCTCGGGGCTCGATGTGCTGCGCTTTGTCAGCAGCCGGGAGAACCCCTGCCCGGTGGTCATGATCACGGGCTCCCCCATGGTGGAAAGCGCCTCGGAGGCGCTGAGACTCGGGGCCTTCGACTACATCTCGAAGCCGGTGCACAGGGAGCAGATCGTCCACGTGGCACGACGCGCCCTGGAATTCAGGAGGGTGACGCAGGAAAACGAGCGTTCCCGCAGCGACCTCGAGGCCATCTTCACCAGCGTCCAGGACGCCATCATCTCGGTGGACCGGGACCTGAAGGTCCTGAACTTCAACAGCTCCGCCGCAGCAATCTGCGGGTTGGACGCGTCCGCTGCGGGGACCACCTTCTACGACCTCCCCCTTAAGTGCGACAGGAAGTGCCGGGGCGCCCTGGAGACCGCCATCCACACTAAAAAGCCGGTGGAGACACGCTACTTCAAGTGCGGGGGCGCCGGTTGCGACCGTTACGTGAGCGTGTCGGTCACCCCGCGTCGGCTCACCGGGCGCCGGGTGGACGGCGCGGTGATCGTGGTTCGGGACGAGACCCCCCTCTACCGGCTGGAAAAAAGGCAGCAGCCGCGCACCTCTTTTTCCGGTCTGATCGGGAAGAGCGCACCGATGCAGATGCTCTACTCCATGATCGATCGACTGGCCGGAGTCCCCTCCACGGTGCTGATCCGCGGCGAGAACGGTACCGGCAAGGAGCTGATCGCCGCGGCGCTGCACGAAAACGGCGGGCGCCAGGGGCTCCCTTTCATCAAGGTGAACTGCGCCGCCCTCACCGAGACGCTTTTGGAGAGCGAGCTTTTCGGGCACGTGCGGGGTGCCTTCACCGGCGCCTTGCGCGACAAGGCCGGGCTTTTCGAGAAGGCCGACGGCGGGACACTTTTCCTGGACGAGATCGGCGAGATATCGCCGCAGATGCAGGTGAAGCTTTTGCGGGTGTTGCAGGAGCGGGAACTCGTCAAGGTGGGGGGGGCGGCGCCGGTCAAGGTCGACGTCCGTATCATCGCCGCGACGAACCGCGACCTGGCGCGGGACGTCGAGGAGGGGAGGTTCCGCCAGGACCTCTACTACCGCCTGAAGGTGGTGGAGCTTGTCGTGGCGCCGTTACGGGAGCGCCCGGAGGATCTGCCGCTTCTGGTGGAGCACTTCGTGGGGAAGCTGAACGCGAAACTCGCGCGCGCCATAGGCGGCGTCTCCGAGGAGGCGCTGCGCCTTCTTGCCCGCTACCCCTGGCCCGGCAACGTGCGCGAGCTGGAGCACGCTCTGGAGCATGCCTTCATCATGTGCCCGACGAGGGTGATCCTGCCTGAGCATCTTCCGGCGCTTTTTCATGCCGCAGCCGGAGAGGGGCGCTCCATGAAGGAACGCATCATCGAGGCCCTTGCGCATCACGCCGGCAACAAGTCGCGCGTCGCCCGCGCCCTCAACATCGATCGCAAGACCCTGTACCGGAAGATGCGTGAACTTGGCATCCCGGACGCCCCTACCTGACCCTCGTCGTCAAATCCTTCTCGCCGCCTGTACCTTCAAGATCTCGCTGATGCGCTGCACCAGCCGGGAACTCTGGATCGGCTTCTGCAGCACGTTGGCAGAGATCCCCCTGCCCGCGAGCACGTCGTTGTCGTAGCCGGTGAGATAGATCACCGGCAGGGACGGGTAGAGGGCGTTCAGCCCCTGGGCGCACTCGATGCCGTTGATGCCGGGGAGGATGACGTCGATGAGGGCGAGAGCGATCCCGGCACTGCGCTGTGCCAAGGTCAATGCCTCCTCGCCGCTGCCCGCCGCGACGGGACGGTAGCCCGAGGACGCCAGGGTGCGGATGAGGGCATCGCGGACCGCCTCCTCGTCCTCGACCACGAGGATCAGTTCGCCGCTGCCGATCATGAAGCTCCCTGAGGTGGAGTGGAGCGCCGCCTCCGGCGCCTGTGCGAGCGGAATACAGATGAAAAATTCGGTCCCTCCCTGCGGCGGCGCGGTGACGGCGATGAAGCCGTTCATGCGCTGGACCGTGCCGTAAATCATGGAAAGACCGAGGCCCGTTCCTTTCCCCAACTCCTTCGTCGTGAAGAACGGTTCGAAGATGCGCCCCCTGATCTCCTCCGCGATGCCGTGGCCGGTGTCGCGTACCGACAGCAGCGCGTAGCTGCCGCTTGTCGCGGTGCAGCCGCAGGGAAGCGGCATACCCTGAGCCTCGACCAACTGCGTCGTGATGGTGATCCTGCCCGGTCCGGAAATGGCATCGCGGGCGTTCGTCACCAGGTTGAAGACGATCTGCTGCACGAGCCCCGCGTCGGCCAGGATGTGCAGCGGCTCGCGACACAGCTCGAGCTCAATGGCGATGTCCTCGGTGACGAGCTTCGAGGCGAGCTTCCGGCTTTGCCCGAGCAGTTCGTTCAGGTCAAAGTTGGTCAGCTCCAGCGGGGTTTTTCGGCTGAAGACAAGGAGGCTCTTCGTGAGTGAAGAGCCGTGCTCGACCGCCTTCACGATCTCGTCCAGATGCTGCGTGGCCACGCCGCGGGACTGGTTCTCCACCGTCTGCAGGTAGGCGTTTCCCATGATCACCTGCATGATGTTGTTGAAGTCGTGTGCCACCCCGCCGGCCAGTTGCCCGACCGCCTCCATCTTCTGGGACTGGCGCAGCTGCTCCTCCATGGTCCGCTTTTCGGAGATGTCCTCCTTGATGGCCATGTAGTGGGTGATCTCCCCTTCCTGGTTCCGGATCGGGGAGATGATGTCGTGCTCCCAGTACACCGTGCCGTCCTTCCTCGTGTTGCAGAAATCGCCGCGCCACACCTCCCCCTGACAGAGTTTCTCCCAGAGCAGTTGCGGGTTCTTGCCCACCATCTCGTCAGCGCCGTACCCGGTCATCTCAGAGAAACGGGGGTTGACGAATTCCACGGTGCCGAAACGGTCGGTGATGACGATGGCCGTGGGACTTTGGTTCACCGCCACGTAGAGCTTGCGCAGCGTCTCTTCGGAGGCCGCCAGGGCGCGCTTGACCTTCATCTCTTCGGTGACGTCGGTCAGCATGAACTGCAGGTAGGACGTCGATCCTATCTCGAGAACCTCCGCGGAGGCGAGCAGGTCGAGCGCCTCGCCCGACTTTCTCCTCAGGCGCATGGGCTGGTTCACGATGCGTCCCTTATCCTTCAGGTGCGTGATGATGGCCGGACGCTGCACGGCGTTCAGGTAGATGCCGAGCTCCGCCCCCGTTCTCCCCACCACCTCGTCATGCTCGAAACCGAGGATCTCCAGCCAGGCCGCGTTCACCTCCACCATGCGCCCGCTCTCCAGTTCAGCGATGCCGACCCCGACCGGGGCGTGGTCGAACATGCTGCGGTACTTGCTTTCGCTTTTAAGCAGGGACGCCTCTGCTTGCAGCCGCCCCCGGTGCTCGGACGCCTCCTTGAGCGCCCGGGCGATGGAGGGGGCCAGGCGGGCGAGGTTGTCCTTGTGCACGAAGTCGGACATGCCCCGCTTCAAAAGCTCTACGGCCTGCTCCTCTCCTAGGCTGCCGGAGACCAGGATGACCGGCAGTTCCGGCGAGAGGCTCCTGACCGCCTCGAGGGTCTCCTCGAACTCCATGTGCGGGACGTTGTAGTCAGCTAGCACGAGGTCCCAGGGCTCGCCGAGGCACTCTTCCAGCCGGTCACGTTCGGCGATCCAGGTGAAGGAGGCGTCGAAGCCCTGTCCCTCCAGATTGCGCTTGATCAGCTTGAAGTCGGCGGCGTTGTCCTCGATGACGAGGATGCGAAGCTGAGGGCTCATTCGGTTCTCCCGGGCGCCTGGTTCACGGCCAGCCAGTAGACCCCCAACTGGGCCACGGTCTCGGCGAACTGGGCGAAGTCGAGCGGCTTGCGCACGAAGCTGTTCGCCCCCCCCGCGTAGCTCCTCATCCGGTCCTGTTCCTCGTCGGAGGAGGTGAGCATGACGATGGGGAGCAGATGCGTCCTTTCGTCCTGCCGCAGGCGTTCCAGCACCTCGATGCCGCTCACCCGGGGGAGGTTCACGTCCAGCATCACCACCGTGGGGTTGCCCCCCTGACGCTGGGAAAAGTCGCCTTCCCGTAACAGGTAGTCCAGGGCCTGCTGGCCGTCACGCACCACGAATACCTCGTTGGCCAGGTTGATCTTGCGCAGGGTGCGCAGGATGAGCTTCTCGTCCTGCGGGTTGTCCTCCACCAGCAGGATGGTCTTGTGATCCTCCATGCATGCCTCCTATCAGTTGGGGAGCCAGAAGCGGAACGAGGCCCCGTTACCCGGTTCCCCCTCCGCCTCCATGGCGCCGCCGTGGCGGTTGATGATGCGCTGCACCGTCGCGAGCCCTATGCCGAGGCCGGGGAACTCGTCCTGCCGGTGCAGCCGCTGGAACGGTTTGAAAAGGCGTGAGGCGTGGCGCATGTCGAAACCGGCTCCGTTGTCCTCCACGCAGATGAAACTCCTGTCGTCGCGCTTCTCGGAGCGGACCGTTATGCGCGCAGGCTCCGCCCCGGCGGAGTATTTCCATGCGTTGGAAAGAAGGTTGGTGAGCACCACCTCGATCATGCGCTCGTCGCCGCTCACCTCGAGCCCCGCCTCCACCTGCCACTGCACCTGACGTTCCGGTTCCGCTCGTTCTAGCTCCCTGACGAGTCGCTCCGCCACCGCGCTCACGTCGATCGGCCGACGCTCGAGGGTGCCGCGCAGGCTGCGCGAGAGCACGAGCAGCCCGTCCACCAGTTCGCCCATCCGGTATCCCGCTGTGCTGATCTCCAGCAGGTAATCGAGCCCCTCATCCGAGAGCTGTGCGGCGCAATCCTCCCGAAGTGCCTGGCTGAAGCCGATCATGGCGCGCAGTGGTGCGCGCAGATCGTGGGAGACCGCATAGGCGAAGGCATCGAGTTCCTGGTTCGCCGCTTTGAGCTCGGCGGTGCGCTGTTCGACGCGTATCTCCAGATCCTCGTTTAGCGCCTGGATTTCCTCCTGTGCTTGTTTTAAGCCGGTGATGTCCTCCGAGAAGATCACGATGCCGCCGATATCGCCGTTGGCCTTACGCCAGGGACGGATCTCCCATTTTATCCAGTGCGCGGCGCCGTCGGCGCGAACGAAGCGGTCGCCCTTGGAACGAAGCACCTCTCCGTTCAACCCGCGGCGGTGTAGCTCCCGCCAGTGCTCCGGTATCTCGGGAAAGATCTCGTAATGAGACCTTCCCACCACATCGCTGTCGAGACCGTAGTCTCGGAGCCAGCGCTGGCTCACGTGCAGGTAACGCATCTGAGCGTCGAACATGGCAAGGGCAGCCGGGGCGTGGCGTATGAAGAGCTCCTGGCGCTCCTCGCTCTCCCGCCGCGCCGCAGTGGCATGCTCCAAAAGCTCGTGCGCCTCCTCGATTTCCACGATTCCGCAGGTCGCTTCCGGTTCCCAATGCACCAGGCTACGTACCCCCCTGCCGACCCTCCGCGCGGCCAGGCTCCCGCACAGCACCCCCACCAGCGTGCTCGCCACGAGCCCCAGTGCAAGCATGATGGCGAGTTTTACCAGGGGTGGCTGGTAGGTGGCGGCAGGTATCTCGACCAATACCTTCCATGGCGCAACGGTGCTCGGCACCTCCACCCGGTCTACGGCACGCACTTCCTGGTGGCGCGGCGAGTTGCGCTGGGCGATGACATGCCCCTGGCTGTCCAGCAGTGAGATGGCCCACCCCGCAGGGAGGAGGCGCTGGTCGATGCGTTGCTGCAGCTGGCTCGACTCGAGAATCGTGAGCAGCACGAAGCGCGCCTTCCCCTCCCGCACCACCGGCACCGCGATGGAACAAAGCGGTGTCTTGCTAACCGGCCCGGTGAAGAGATCCCCCACCACCGTCTTTCCAGTGGCAGCGGCGAGGGGGGCTGCGGCCCGCCCCTTTGGCACCGGGAGCGGGGGGAGTTCTCTGCCGAAAGGGCGCCTCGTGTTGAAAAGCATCCGCATCGGCTGCCCCACACCGGCCAAAATGACGTGACTGCCGAAAAAACCGTTGAAGGACTGTGCCTCCCGGTAAAGCTCTCCCCAGCGCGCCTCGTCGTCGATCAGTGGGGAATTCGCCAGCATCTGCAGAGCCCCGGTCCTCGCAGCGAGGTACTGGTCTAGATCGGTGGCGAAGTTGCCCGCGATGATCCCCGCTTGACGTCGATCCTGTGCCTGCCGGGAGCGCAGGGCGTCCACGGCGAGCCAAAGCGACAGCACGATGAGCGGTAGAACGCTGAGCCAGATGAGCCGTCCAAGGAACGAGGCGAGATGGATTCCTTTTTTGGCAGTGGCTTTTGTCTTTCGGGGTAGTATATGCATGTTCAATCTTTACCATTAACTGACACAAATTTGCGTGCCTCACACTTATACCACCATTGCGGGTTTTTACTAGTATTTTTGGAATCAATAATTTCGCATAGTCACGGACTTTGTGGCTTTAAATGACCAACTCTTGTGGCGTTGAGTGTGTAGAGAGATCGCTCTGTGTCGTCGTATATGCTAGTTGGTTCAGTTGAATGGTGGTTCATGTGTGTTTCGGCACATTAAATTAGCTTTTCGACTGCATGCGCCCCCGGTTCCCGGTGCTCCATGACAGTGCCGGTCGTTTCCATACCTTACGTATTAGTGCAAGTCTCGGACTGGTCGTGCGTGCCGGCGCAGTTATCGGTTGTTTATTATATATGGGGCGTGGTATGCTCTCACCTCGGCTGAGAAAGCAGGTCTTTTTAGACCGATAGAAAGCGAGGGGCACGTTGAAAGGGCAAAGCTTGATAGATTCCATCGGCTCGACACCGCTGGTCGAGATCGACTCTCTGGTCGACAATCCCGCCGTGAAGATCATGGTGAAGCTTGAAGGGAACAACCCCGGAGGGTCCGTTAAGGACCGTCCGGCACGTCACATGATCCTCGCCGCCGAGAAGAGTGGGGAGCTCACCACCGACAAGGTGATCCTGGAGCCCACCTCCGGCAACACCGGCATCGCGCTGGCGATGATCGCCGCGGCGCGCGGCTACCGCATCAAACTGGTGATGCCCGCCTGCGTCAGCGTGGAGCGGCGCAGCGTGCTCGAGGCGTACGGCGCCGAGATCGTTCTCTCGCCGGGCTGCGAGGCGACCGACGGCGCCATCCGGCTCGCCCACAAGATCTACGAGGATCATCCGGACCGCTACTACATGCCGAACCAGTACGCCAATCCGAACAACGTCCTCGCGCACTACGAGACCACCGGACCTGAGATCTGGCGCCAGACCGGCGGGGCCATCACCCACATGGTGGCGGGGATGGGAACCGGCGGCACCCTCATGGGGCTCTCCCGTTTCTTCGGGGAGACCGCGCCTCATGTCCAGGTGGTCGGCGTCGAGCCTGTGCTCGGGCACAAGATCCAGGGGCTCAAGAACATGGAGGAGGCCATCGTCCCCCCCATCTACGACGCAAGCGCCTACCACAGAAAGATCGTGGTCGAGGACGATGACGCCTTCGAGACCTCGAGACGCCTTGCCGCGCACCACGGCATCTTCTGCGGCATGTCCGGCGGTGCCGCTGTCTTCGGTGCGCTGCGGCTCGCCGGGGAACTCTCATCCGGGACCATCGTGGTGATCCTCCCCGACCGGGGCGACCGTTACCTCAGCACTAACCTCTTCAAATCGATGTGTGCCCAGTGCCCCCCCTAGCTGCACCGCGCCCTCCGAAACGACAAAGCCCCGCGGCAGTCACTGCCGGCGGGGCTTTTTTTCGTGCACAGACCTGTGTTCAGTGCGTACTCACAGGCTGAACTCCCGGTCCCTCCGTTGCAGGGGGCGCCGTCTGATCGGTACGATGGCCATCCTCAACGCCGGTGCGGCAGTTACCGGTGCCACCTCCCTTTCCTGGACCCGTTCATAACGCTCCTGCTGCTCTCGACGTTCCTTCAACCTTCGCTCCAACCACACGCACATCGACCGGAAGGTCTCGATCTCTTTGATCGCCGCCAGGTTGCGCAGGTCGATGCGGATGCCGGTGGCGCGCTGCACCAGGAATTCCATGTCCCACAGGGCGCATTCGGTCATGTCGCCGGTGACAAGGTGCTGTTTGCACGGCAGGTAATCGGTGATGTTGTTGCGGAAGTACGTCATCTTTGCCACGCATAGTCCGTAGAAGCTGAAGACCAAGTCGAGAGTGGGACACTTCCTCATGCCGCGGTGGGTGACATAGGCGTTGGGCGGCCGGTTGCCGAAATTGCGGGCCCAGTATACCTTCCCGCTGATCAGGCACGGTTCCAGGCGGTACTTCTCAATCAGGTTCACCTTTTCCTCGGGGAGCTCCCCCAGAAGATCGTTTTTCACGAATGCTCCTCCTGTGTGTATTTAGATAAACGATAGTCCCAATCTGTTATATGAATAGCAAGAATGGTGCCGCACCCGAGAAGCCTTCTTTCGTCTGGCGCTAAAAGCCAGCGGTTTCACATGGTTCCGGGTGCCAAGTGTGCATGGGAGTTTTGGCGACTACCGGTGCGGTGGGTGAAAAAGCTCAAGGCACCGCGTTATTTTCCGATACGATGGGTGTTACCCAAATACAAGGAGGCAGGTATGGAAATTTCGCCCAGGCTGAATTCGACAACGCTTCCCCTTGTCATGCAGACGCTAGCGTCAAGCCCGTCTGCTTCCTCGGCAGCCGCGCCGGCCCCGCCGACAAGAGATCAGGTGCAAGTCTCGGACGAGGCGCTGGCTGCGTCCGGGAAGGCGGCGGAGAAGGCCGCTGCCGCTTCCGACACCGAACTGCGCATGCTGGGAGAGCTTTTGAGCCGGATCACCGGCAGTGAAGTCCAGCAGGTGAGCTATCAAGACACGGAACTTTCCGCGGCATCCGCCTCTTTGTCCTATAGCGGTACCATTGCCACCCGGGACGGCAAGGAGCTGGGCTTTGGTCTGCAGATCCAATACGAACAGGTCTCTATGCAACGGCAGGCGGAAACCTTCCAGGCGGACGGGAACGGGCTCACCTACAGCTACGAGGCCGACGCCGCTGAATTTACGAGCAGGAGCTTCAGTTTCACCCTCTCGGCCGGCGCTGAAGGCGAGGCTGTCCCGGGAAAAGGCCTTTTTCATCTTAACGACGAGGTGAGCCGGATAGCGAAGGAGATGAAGCCGATGGTTAAGGAGTTCATGGCGGCGACCGGCGCGCATGGCGGCTGGGGTGAGGCCAATCGCCTGCTTCGCTCGACCGTTTGAGGCGTCCTTGCCCGCTATGTAACGCCAAAGCCCCCGCTCACGCCGCGGGGGCTTTTCATTTGGTTCGGGCGCACGCCGGCTCACTTCCCCTTTCATGAGGAAGTTGGTACAATTAAGTCGTCTCACAACCGGCGGCCAGCCGCTTCACTGGAACGAGGCGCAAAATGAAAGCCCTGCTACGCACCATCTGCAGTCTCATGATTCTCCTAGGCATCACCGGCGTCCCGTGTTCCGCGGCGGATAAGATCCGATCGCTATGCGAAATCCACTACCCGACCGACTACCTCTATGAGTGGGACTGTGTCAAAGTCACCGGCAAAGACTCCCCTTACAGGATCTTCGGCAAACAGTGGCAGGACGGTCTGCGCTTCAACCGCATGGACCGGCGCCACTTCCTGGCCGGCATGTCGGTCAAGGTCCCCAAGCAGATGGAGGACATCAAGGAGTTCAACCCGATGCCCCCGTTTTACCTCGATGCAGGGAAGGAGCCCAAGGTCATCCTCATCGACCAGAACGAGATGTACCTCGGCGCTTACGAGTTCGGGATGCTGGTTTTTTCCGCTCCGGTTGCTGTGGGCGTTGAGGAGTTCCGCCTCAAAAACGGCTCCTACCGGGTCGATGCGGTAGACCCTGTTCATGAATCGAGCCTTTACCCGGTGGAGGGGAGCGAGCGCCCATATCCCATGCATTACGGTCTTCGTTTCCACGTCGAGAAGGTGGGTGACGGCTGGACCTCTTACTGGATCCATGGCCGGGACCTCCCGGGGTACCCCGCCTCTCATGGCTGCATAGGACTCTACGACGAGGAGATGCAGCTCGAGTATTACGGCGAGCCCGCCAAGCCCCTGCTCATGGACGCGAAGAAACTTTACAACTGGGCGGTGGGGGATGGTGATACCGGGGCCTTGCAGCGGGTGCGCGGCCCCATGGTGATCATCATGGGCGAGCCGCAGATCCCGCCCGAGAAGCTGATGCCCGTCCCGGACGGTGCAGCCTCGCCGGAGATGCCGCGCCGACCTGAACAGCCGCGGTGAAATCTGAAAAAAAGAATACTCTCATCTGTGCATTTCACGATTCAGGTGTATAGTTTCAACCGTGCCTGATTTCAGGCAAGCTTCCCGCAGCTCATAGTCACGTCTCTGATCGTTTTGATCTGTCTTCGGCAATCAGCTCCACTCCAGGTTAAGCAACCCATCGACCCCGTCCTTCCGGCCGAGTGGATCCGCGCGTCCTGGCGTGGCCACAACCATCCAGCGAGGAACTCGACATGAACGTCAAACGCGGCAGTGTGGTCAGTCATGCGATGGCGCAGCAATGGGGAACCGGCAAGGTGGTCGAGGTGAACGACTATATGGCCACCATACGCTTCAGCGACGGCATGGTCAGAAAGATCATCTCCTCGCACTTCACGGACCTGCGCCCAGCCGATCCCGCCACCTACACCCCCCCGACCAAGGTTAAGGGACGCGCGAAGGTGACGCGGGTGCGCACGAAGACGACTAAGGACAAGAAGCCGACGGCCAAACCGGCCACGCGCCAGCCCGGTGTCTAGATGGCCATGGGGGTTTTGGCACTTGCGACGCCGTGAAATGCCGTCATAATCTTCTTCATGAAAACTATCGGCCGCCGTTTTTCGTGACAGGAGGAGAGCCATGAAATGCCCCGTGTGCAAAAACCACCAGCAGGTCGACACTAACCTACAGTCAGAAGGGTTCAAAGAGGGGATCACCGAGTGCAGCGTCTGCGGCACGGTCTGGTCGGCCAACCACGGCGTGATTGAGATCGTCCGCGACTCGCAGGCCGAGTCATTTCTACAGGCGGAAAGCGAATGCGTGGAGGGTGATGATTACAGCCTCAACATGGATGACGGTTCGTGACCCCAGCTCCGGCCTGGTGACAAAATCCCCCTCCTGAAAGGGGGATTTTTCATTTCCGCGCAGTTTCTCTCTCCAGTATGCTCCCCCACCTCAGGCGTCGTTGACACCCAAGAATAAGTTGCGTACCCTTTAGCGCGTCTGTCCACTTCATGAGGAGAGCGGGATGAAAACCTTCAGTATCATTGGGTGCGGCGCGGTCGGTAGGACGCTTGGGCGCCTTTTTCATGAGTCAGGGGTGCTTGAGCTTAAGGACGTGCTCACCCGTTCCGAGGCGACGGCACGCGCTGCGGTCGCCTTCATCGGGGCGGGACGCCCCGCGGCCGGTTTTGCGCAGTTAGGTCCGGCCGACTTGTACCTGATCACCAGTTCCGACGACGCCATCGCCCCTTGCGTGCGTGAGTTGTGCGCAAGCGGAGCGCTCGGCGCGCAGGCCCTGGTGTGCCACGTAAGCGGTGCCCTGGGGAGCGAGGTGCTGCACCCGGCGACGCAGTTAGGTGCGCTGGTGGCGAGCGTGCACCCCGTCAAGAGTTTCGCCGACCCGGCGGCAGCCGTCGGCGACTTCGCGGGCACCTGGTGCGGCGTGGAGGGGGACCGGCGGGCGGCGGAGCAGATGGGGGAGCTCTTCGAGTCGATCGGCGCGCGCGTTTTTTCCATCGATCCCCGTTTCAAGGCGATCTACCATGCCGGCTCCGTCCTCGCGTGCAACTGCCTCACTGCACTTCTCGAAGTGTCGGTCACGGCATACGGGAAGGGGGGGCTTGACCGCGAGACCGCGCTGCAGGTGATGGAGCCGCTCGTGCGGGGTACCGTGGAAAACGTTTTCCGGTCCGGGACCGTCGCAGCACTCACCGGTCCCATCGCCCGCGGGGACGCGGCCGTGGTGGGAAGGCAACTGCGCGCCCTGGACGCGTGGGACCCGGAAGTAGCCCTCGTCTACCGCTCCCTTAGCGCGGTCGCCCTTGAACTGTCGCGTCGGCGCGGTCAGGCGGGGGAGGCGGGACTCGAGAGCATCGAGGCGCTTTTGGCCGACACCGGGGAAGACGATGCCTGAGACGGCAGCGGGAGGGCGGAGAAAAAGCGACGAGATCCTGCAGGCGATGCTTAAAGGCACGCCGGACCTCGTGTATGCCAAGGACCTCGAAGGACGCTACCTTTTGATCAACGAACGGGCCGCCCGGATGTACGGTAGGTCCGCCGAGGAGATCGTGGGGGTGGACGACAGCGCGATCTTTCCGGATGAGGTGGTGCAGGTGATACGTGAAAACGACCACCACGTCATAGCCACCGGTAAGAACGCGACGGTGCAGGAAACCTTCACCGACGCGGCCGGCGTCGAGCGCATCTTCCTCGCCACCAGGGGGCCGCTCTTCGACCATGGCGGTGCCGTCACCGGCCTCTTCAGCATCTCGCGCGAGATAACCGAGCAGGTGCGGGCGCAGGAGGCGCTGCTCGTCAACCAGGAACAGCTGAGGGAGCTTGCTATCGAGCTCTCCCTGGCCGAGGAGAAGGAGAGGCGTCGCATCGCCTCGGAGCTCCACGACGAGATCGGACAGAACCTGTCGCTCGCAAAGCTCAAGCTGAGCGGCCTCGGTTCGGATGAGAAGCTTCCCGGAGGTGCAACGCGGACGGTCCGTGAAGTGGCGGGCCTTTTGGAGCGTGCGATACGCGAAGTGCGGACGCTCACCTTCCAGATCAGCCCGCCGCTTCTTTATGAGGTGGGGTTCGAGGCTGCGGTGGAGTGGCTTGCGGAGCAGTTTGAAACGAACTACCGGCTGCGCGTCTCCCTGGAGAGCGCGCCGGCCCCGTCCACCCTGGAGGAGGAGCTGAGTTCCACCCTGTACCATGCGGTGCGCGAGCTCCTTGTCAACGTGGTTAAGCACGCCGGCGCGCGGCAGGTACGCATAGCGATTAGGCGGCGGGAGGGGCGCCTCGAGGTCACCGTGCAGGACGACGGCAAGGGGATCTCTCCTTGTGCCCCGCCCGCAAGCGGGGGCTTCGGACTTTTCAACATAAGACAACGGGTGCAGCACCTGGGAGGCGAGGTAACGGTTACCTCGGGAGCCGGCGGCACGAGCGTTACCATCGCGGTTCCCGCCGGGTCGGCTGACGCTGCAGAAGGAGAGGAGTAAGCGATGATTCGCGTCATGATAGTCGATGATCACGGGATCGTTCGGGAAGGTGTCCGGATCCTTTTGGATAAATTCGAGGGGGTCCAGGTCGTTGCCGAGGCGGAAAACGGCAGGGCCGCGCTCGAACTCGCGGCAGGCGCCTCGCCGGACGTGGTGCTCATGGACATGAGCATGCCCGGGATGAACGGCATCGAGACCACGCAGCGTATGGCCGATCTCTTCCCCGCCGTCAAGGTGCTCATCCTTTCGATGCACAAGGACCGGCGCTTCGTCGCTCAGGCCTTCAGGGCGGGGGCGCGCGGCTACCTGCTCAAGGACTGCAGTTCGGCGGAGCTGGTGAAGGCCGTTCAGGCGGTGGCCGCCGGGGAGAGGTACGTCTGCTCAGGCATCATCGGCGTCGTCATCGATGACTACATAAGGCGGGTGCCCGACTCCTTCGAGCAGGCAGGCCCCGCGCTCACCCCTAGGGAGAAAGAGGTGCTGCAGCTTTTAGCCGAGGGACACAACGCGAAGACCATCGCGTTCCTGCTGAAGATCAACGTGAAGACGGTCGACACCCACCGCCAGCAGATCATGAAGAAGCTGAAGCTCTTCTCCATCGCGGATCTCACCAAGTACGCCATAAGGGAGGGAGTCACCAGCATCGACCACTGATGCCGCCCACAGGGTGCGTCCGGTAAAGCCGGCTCTCAGTAAAAACCCCATCCGACTGTCATACAAACCCCTATATCGTCGTCGGCCCCATTTTGTTAGAGTGCCTCTAATTTGGGAACTGCAACTTACAAACCGAGACGACCGCGACGATGCAGACAACGAAGATTATCCTAGCCGACGATCATGCCCTGATCCGCCAGTGCATCGGCGCCATCCTTGAAAAAACCCCCGGCGTGGAAGTGGTGGCCGAGGCCGCTACCGGTATGGAGGCGGTGCGACTTGCCTACGAGCTGCAGCCGGACCTGGTCCTCATGGACCTGGTGATGCCCGATGGCGGCGGCATCGAGGCGAGCCGTTGTATCGTGTCGGCCTTTCCAAACGTAAAGATACTGATCCTTTCCTGCCACGGTGACGCCCGTTCCGTCCGCCAGGCTCTCGACGTCGGCGCCAGGGGATTCCTGGTGAAGAGCTGCGATGCGCAGGAGCTCCTCCACGCCATTAACGCGGTGGCCGAGGATGGCCTGTACCTGAGCCCCGTCCTCTCCGAGGTTCTCGGCATCGACCTTCCTACCGGCCGCGTGGAGAAGTCTCCCCTGAGCCAGCGCGAGGAGGAGGTCCTCACGCTTATTGCGAGCGGGAAGACATCGCGCGAGGTGGCGGCACTTCTCGAGATTAGCCCTAAAACGGTCGAGACCCACCGCATGCACATCATGAAGAAACTAAACCTTACTAGTATTGCTGGTCTTACCAAGTATGCGATAAGACAGGGCTTTTTGCCTCTGGACTAGCGTCGCTTACCGATTCCCCACTTGCTGTTTCTCTTCGGACTCCGGCGGTACGCGTTGCGTAGGTGCGCGCCTGCTAGTTAATCGCCTGCTGCACTCATCCCCAAGTCTCGGCCAAAAAACCGCCTTTTCTCAGTATTTTTCTGATACATCGTTCCCGCCCCGCGTCGATGAAGCAAACGACACCACCGGACGCTGTTTCCGGTTGGATCATAAAACCTTTGCAGAAGACGGAGCGCACATGAAATGGTTCACCAACTTGAAGGTCAGCACCAAGTTAGTCTCGGCTTTCGTAGCAGTCTGTATCATCACCGCGGCGGTCGGCCTGCTCGGCATCCGCAACATGGGTACCATCAACGACATGGCCGATTCCATGTACGCGAAGGAACTGCTGGGGCTCTCCTACGTCAAGGAAGCTAACATAAACCTGATCTACATCTCCCGCGCCGAAAAGAACTTTCTCCTCGCGACGAGCCGTCAGGAGCGCGAAAAGTACCTCGGCAACATGAACAAGTACAAGGCGGGTTACAAGGAGTGGCTGGACAAGGCGCGTCCCCTGTTCACGACTGAGAAGGGAAAGGAGATCCTGAAGCGACTGGAGACGGCCAACGAGGAGTGGTTTGCCGTTCAGCAAAAGGTGATAGAGCTCGGTGCCACTGACAAACTTAACGA
This sequence comes from Geomonas edaphica, assembly GCF_004917075.1. Lineage (GTDB taxonomy): Bacteria > Desulfobacterota > Desulfuromonadia > Geobacterales > Geobacteraceae > Geomonas > Geomonas edaphica. The sequence goes on along the minus strand of NZ_SSYB01000003.1, from coordinate 90,538 downwards.
CAGCACCGCTTCGGTGGCGCTCTCCTTCGGCGAGGCGAGGACCAAGCAGACGGTGGTGGACGATACCCTGACCGAGCTTGCGCGTCTCAAGGAGGCCAACGCTAAGGAGGCGTCCGATGAGACCACCAGGATCTATCAGTCGAGCATGAAGGCGATGGTGGGACTGGTGGCAGGCGGCGTGCTACTCGGATTGATCCTCGGGATCGTCATCTCCAGGATGATCAGCGTGCCGCTTAGGCGCGGCGTCGAGTTCGCCTCGGCGGTCGCAAGCGGCGACCTGACCCAGACCATCGACGTGGACAGCAAGGACGAGGTTGGGCAGCTCGCGGCGGCGATGAATGCGATGGTTGCGAAGCTTAGGGGGATCGTCGCCGAGGTGAAGAGCGCCTCCGACAACGTCGCCTCCGGAAGCCAGCAGCTCTCCTCTGGTGCCGAGGAGATGTCACAGGGGGCCACGGAGCAGGCGGCTTCGGCAGAGGAGGCGTCGTCCTCGATGGAAGAGATGTCGTCCAACATCCGTCAGAACGCAGACAACGCCATGCAGACCGAGAAGATTGCGGTGAAATCGGCCCAGGACGCCCGCGAGGGGGGGCAGGCGGTTCAGGAGACGGTCAGCGCGATGAAGGAGATCGCGGGAAAGATCACCATCATCGAGGAGATCGCGCGGCAGACGAACCTCCTGGCGCTGAACGCCGCCATAGAGGCGGCCCGGGCGGGTGAGCACGGCAAGGGATTCGCCGTCGTCGCCTCCGAGGTGAGAAAACTGGCCGAGCGGAGCCAGAAGGCCGCGGCCGAGATCAGTGACCTTTCCGCCAGCAGTGTGGATGTGGCGGTGAAGGCTGGCGAACTCCTCGCTAAGATGGTTCCGGACATCCAGAAGACGGCGGAGTTGGTACAGGAGATCAGCGCGGCAAGCAGAGAACAGGACACCGGCGCGGACCAGATCAACCGCGCCATCCAGCAGCTGGACCAGGTGATCCAGACAAACGCCGGTGCCTCCGAGGAGATGGCCTCCACCGCCGAGGAACTCTCGAGTCAGGCGGAACAGCTGCAGACTGCAGTCGCCTTTTTCAAGATCGACGACCATGCAAGGCGCTTCGCCGCGAAACCCGCGAGGGGAGGTGGGGCTCAACAAGGGAGTGTCAACGGCGCTGCGGGGCAGGGTAAGAAAATGACCCGCTCGAAGGGCGTTGCCGGCGGCGCCCAGGGGGTGACCAAGAAGGTGGTCGGCCACGACATCGACCTCTCCGACGCGAAGGAGATGTGCGACTCCGATTTCGAGCAGTACTGACTCCCAATTTAATGGGCGCCCGAGGGTTGCCTGCCATGCGATGCCGATGAGCGCCTCTTTCGAGGCGCTTTTTTTTATCCCGTTCAGCAACGAGTGCGTTGAAACGCTTTGCCGGGATAGACCGCGCCTCCCCCCGTAGGGTGAAGGACGGGAGAGGGGAGGCCGGAAAGGGGAGGGGCGGGAGGCGAGCTGCCGTGCGCCTCCCTCTCAGGCCGACTCCTCCGTGGCTATTCCCTCGAAACGCCTCATGACCGCAGTCGGGGCGAGGACTCCTGGCATCCTGCCCGGCGTAAAGCACGAAAAAAAGGGCAGGCGCCTTCCGGCGCGCTGCCCTTTCGCGGTCGATGATCTTATTAAGTCTTACGCCGCCTGTCCCTCGATGTTCTGGACCAACTCCAGCTCCCCGCTGGTAAAGACCTTGTCGATGTCGAGGATGATGATGAACTGTTCGTTGTGCTTTCCCATCCCCTTGATGAAGTCGGTGTTCAGCTTGGTGCCTATGCGCGGCGGCGGCTCGATCTGGTCCGGCTCCAGGTCCATCACCTCCTGGACCGCGTCGGCCATCGCCCCCATGACCACCTTCTCGCCTTCGAGTTCCACCTCGACGATGATGACACAGGTGTTCACGGTCTGCTCCGCCATTGCCATGCCGAACTTCAGTCGAAGGTCGACGACGGGAACGACGCTGCCGCGCAGGTTGATGACTCCGCGCATGTAGTCGGGGGTCTGCGGGACCTTAGTGATGGTTGTGAAATCCAGCACTTCCCGCACTTTACCGATGTCCAGGGCGAACAGCTCGTTCTCGAGCTTGAAGGTGAGATACTGGGTTGTTTCCGTGATAGTCTCGACCGCCATATTTGCTCTCCTTTCTTGGTTTGACACAACCTGTCGTATTCAGGTTCGACGAGCCGGGGTGCCCGCTCTGTCTCATGCATATCTATCGACATCTTCGACACTTGTTTAAGAAAAATGTGTGATGATTGGATAGTTATAATGTTTCCCGGTGCAAGTATACTATGGCCACCGGAGCCAAGCGCTTCAGAGAGACCGCGCAAAGCGATTATCCATAGCACTCAGTCTCTAAAATCCCTAGACATTCTGGCCGAGTAAAGGCAATATTGGCGCGCCGAACTCTTGTTTATATTGCACGCCTTCTTCACAGCATTGTGAAAGAGCAACAGTGGAGGTTTTTATGGATGACATGCTGAGGAGAAAGGACCGGCAGCTTTCCGCCCAGGCTGCCAACGAACTGCTGGCGCAGGGTAAGATCTGCCACCTGGCGCTTGCAGCCCACGACGAACCGTACCTGGTAACCATGAACTACGGCTACCGGGACACCACCCTGTACTTCCACTGCGCCGGCGCTGGCAAGAAGCTGGAACTTTTGCGCCAGAACAGCCGCGTCTGTTTCACCGTGATTGCCGACACCATGCTGGTCGCCTCTGACAAACCGTGCGACTTCACTATGAAGTACCGCAGCGTGGTCGGCTACGGAACGGCACGCCTGGTGGAGGGGCACGAGGAAAAATCCCGTGCGCTTGACATCATCATGGCCCAGTACACGCCGGAAGCCTTCGAATTTCCCCAGGCCGGAATGGCCGCCACCACCGTCTTCGTCGTCGACATCGAATCCATGACCGCCAAAAGCAACTACTGATCCGACGCGAGGGTCACATGAACATCCTTGCCATCGACCCCGGTTCCACATCGACGAAGATCGGCGCGTTTCGCGACGGAACGCTCACCAAGGGATCGATCGAGCATCCCCGCGCCGAGATGGAGCATTTTCCGCGCGTCATGGACCAGCTCGGCTATCGCATGGACGCCATCCGCGCGTACCTGCGCGAAACCGGGGCGGACGGGGTGGCCTGGGACGCGGTGGTGGGGCGCGGGGGACTGATCCGTCCCGTCCCGAGCGGCGTGTACCTGGTGGAGGAGACGCTCATCGAGGACCTCGAGGAGGGGGTGAGCGGAGAGCATGCGGCCAACCTGGGTGGCATTCTCGCCCACGCCGTGGCTTCGGGCAAGGGCGTTCCCGCGTACGTGGTCGATCCTCCTGTCATCGACGAGATGTGGCCGGTGGCGCGGCTCTCCGGCATGGCGGGCATCGAGCGGCGCAGCATGTTCCATGCGCTGAACCAGAAGGCGGTGGCGCGCGACGTGGCGCGCGAGCTGGGGCGGGACTACGCGGAGTTGAACCTCATCGTGGTGCACATGGGGGGCGGCATCACCGCGGGCGCACACAGAAAGGGGCTCGTCGTCGATGTGAACAACGGCCTGAACGGCGACGGGCCGTTCTCGCCGGAGCGGACCGGCGGGCTCCCGGTGGTCGGCGTGCTCGAGCTCGTCGAGCGGGGGGCCTTCACCACCGGCGAACTGAAGGGGATCGTGGCGCGCCGCGGGGGGGTCTACTCCTACCTGAACACGGTCGACATGCGCGAGGTGGAGGCGCGGGTGCAGCAGGGGGACGCCGAGGCGAGCCTCGTGCAGGAGTCGATGATCTACCAGATCGCCAAGGAGATCGGCGGGCTTGCCGCGGCGCTTTCCGGTGCGGTCGACGGCATCGTGCTGACCGGCGGGCTCGCTTTCGGTGCCGCCGTGGTGGAAGGGGTGCGCAGGAGGGTGGCATTCATCGCCCCAGTTTTTGTGCGGCCGGGGGAGTTCGAGATCGAGGCGCTTGTCGACGGCGCGCTCCGGGTCCTCTCCGGGGCGGAGGCGGTGCGGTGCTACGCGGGAGGAACCGATGAACATCGGGGCTAATCTGAGGGCGGTTCTCGCGGCGAAGGGAGTGGCGCAGGAAGAGGTGCGCGAGGCGCTCGGGTGGGACGCCGACACCCTGGACCGGGTGCTCTCGGACCGGCTCTCCCCGGGTATCTCGGAGCTCTTGCGGCTCGCCACCTGGCTCGGCGTCGGCATCTCGCGCCTCCTTGGCGAAGAGGAGGACCGTGCCAAGCGGGCGGTGAAGACCGGCAGGAACGAGCGGGTAGGGGTGGACCGGCGCGAGTTTCTCCACTACGAAAGCCTCGCGCATGCCTTCGCGGGGCGCCACATCGAACCTTTCGTGGTCGACCTGTACCGCGCCCAGGCCCCCGCGGAGGTGAGCCTCCACCCCGGCGAGGAGTTCCTCTTCGTCCTCTCGGGGACGCTGCAGGTCACCGTTGACGGGGAGGTCTTTCACCTGGAGGAGGGTGACTCGCTCTACTTCGACTCGGTGCTGCCCCACGCGCTGGTATCCCTGAGCGAGCACTGCCGGATGGTCGCTGCGTTCTACAAGGGCGAGTCGATGCTGCAGCTCACCAAGGGGCACGGCATGAGGAGGGTGATCGAGGCGGCAAGGCTCGCCCCGCGCCGCAGCCTGGTGCTCGTCTCACCCGACGCCGCCTCGATGAAGGCGGTGAACAAGGGGATCGAGGAAGGCATCCTGGAGCGGGTTTTCCTGGTGGGGGATCCCTCACGGGTGCGCGAGAGCTGCGCATCGCTCCTCATCTTCGAGAAGCAGTACCAGTTCGTCCCGGTTACCGGCGACGACGCCGGGAACGAAGCGGCCCGCCGCGGCGTCGAGCTCATCGCCTCCGGCACGGGGGACCTCCTGATGAAGGGGGCGCTCAACACCGCAGTCCTCATGAAGGCGGTGCTCTCCAGGAAGGAAGGGATCGGCACCGGCAGGCGGCTCTCCAACGTGAGCATCTTCGAGCTCCCCGGCGTGGAGCGTCTCATCTTCCTTACCGACCCCGCCATCAATCCCGAGCTCTTCGCGCACCAGGAGGCGTCTTCCGCCATCGACATCATCGATAACGCGGTCCAGGTGGCGCGCGCCCTGGGCGTCGAACGCCCCAAGGTGGCGCTTCTCGAGGCGAACGAGGTCCCCTCCGAGAACATCCCTACCACGCTCCTCGAGCAGGAACTCTCGAACCGGGAGTGGCCGCATGCCGAGGTGAGCGGCCCGCTCTCCTATGACCTCGCGCTCTACCCCGACGCGGTGGCTAAGAAGGGGCTTCAAGGGAACCCCGTGGCCGGGCAGGCTGACATCATCGTCGTTCCGCACATCTCCGGTGGGAACTTCCTCTACAAGAGCTGGGTCTTCACCATGGGGGCCGAGGTGGCCAACGTGGTGCTCGGCGCGAAGGCCCCCATCATCCTCACCTCCAGAAGCGACAGCGACCTCACCAAGTTCCTCACCATCTGCGCAAGTTCGCTCTACAGCCACTACCTGCAGCGGACCGCCTAAGGGGCAGTAATCGGCCGCTTTTCCCGTTTGCCTTGTCGCTCTCGGCCGGGTATGCTAATGAACGTCCTGACCACGACGGGAGAAAAGCCATGCCCACCACCCCGCTCATCATCGGCCACCGCGGCTCCTCCCGCGAAGCACCGGAAAACACCCTCGCCTCGTTCCGCTTGGCCTTCGCAGAGGGCGCCGACGGCATCGAGGCCGATTTCCGCCTCACCCGCGACGGCAGGGTCGTCTGCCTGCACGACGCAGGCCTCGCCCGTACCGCCGGGAGCGACCTGACCGTGGCGGGCGCCTCGCTTGCCGAGCTGGAGCGTCTCGACCTTGGGGCATGGAAGGGGGAGGCCTGGCGCGGCGAGCGCATCCCGACCCTCGCCCGCGTGCTCGCGCTTCTTCCCCCGGGCAAAAGGCTCTTCATCGAGATAAAGTGCGGTGCCGAGATCATCGAGGAGCTGGCGCTTGACCTCGAACGCGCCCATGTCTCCCCGGAGTCGATCCGCTTTTTGACCTTCGAACGTCACCTCGTCTCATCCCTTAAAGAGCGTCTCCCCGCCTACCGTACCTGCTGGCTGTGCGACTACCGCTGGCGTGGGGCGTGGCACCCCTCGCAGCGCGAGGTGCTCGCGACTCTCGAAGAGACCGGTGCCGACGGCCTCGCCAGCAGGGACCGCGCCATCCTGGACGTCCCCTTCGTCCAGCAACTGCGCGACCGGGGGCTCGAACTTCACGTCTGGACCGTGGACGCCGCCCGCGCCGCCGAAAGGCTCTGTGCTCTCGGCGTCGACTCCATCATGACCAACCGCCCGGGGTGGCTAAGGGGTGCACTTGAGCGCCGGGTGGAGCGATCATGAACCGAAAGGCCTACCTAGCCACCGGCCGGATGATCGCCATGCTGCAGGGGTTCTCCAAGCTGCGCGTGAACGTGCACGGCAAGGAGAACATCCCCGGGGGGGCGGTCATCTTCGTGGTGAACCACTTCACCCGCATCGAGACGGTGCTTCTTCCCTACCATATCCACCGCCTGACCCGCGTGCCGGTCTGGTCGCTCGCCGACGCCTCGCTCTTTTCCGGACCTCTCGGGCGCTTTCTCGACATGATGGGGGCGGTCTCGACGAAAAATCCCGACCGCGACCGGGTCATGGTGAAGACCCTGTTGACCGGAGAGGCGAGCTGGATCGTCTTCCCCGAGGGGAGGATGGTGAAGGACAAGGAGCTCTTCAGAAAGCGCGTGCTCCTTCCCTCCAGCGGCGTGCGCCCGCGCTCTGGGGCTGCGACCCTCGCTCTGCGTACCGAGTTCTACCGGCAGCGCATGCTGAGGCTGCAGCAGGTGGCCCCGGAAGAGGTGACGCGCCTGCAGGGGATGTTCCAGCTTCCCGGGCTTGCTCCCCTTGCCAAGGGGCCGTGCCACATCGTCCCGGTGAACATCACCTACTATCCCTTGAGGGCCAGGGAGAACGCCCTCAGCAGGCTTTCCGAGCTCTTCCTCTCGGATGCCTCCCCGCGCCTCAAGGAGGAGATCCTCACCGAGGGAAGCATGCTCCTTTCCGGGGTGGACATCGACATCCGCTTCGGCAGGGCCATCGACCCCTCCGCCTACCTGACCGGCAGGGAGATCGAGGCTGACATCCTCTCCACGGCGAGCTACGGCTTCGATGATCAGCTTCCCTCCCTGCCCGAGATGAAGCGGCAGGCGAACCGACTCGTGCAGCGCTGCATGAGCAGTATTTACGATCTAACCACGGTGAACCACGACCACCTGTTCGCCTCCATGCTTCGGGCCTATCCCTTCCTGAGCATCAACGAGGACGATTTCCGCCGCCGGGTTTTCCTGCTCGCGACGCAATGCCTGCAGGAGACCACCTGCCATCTGCACCAAAGCCTCAGGACCAGTCAGGTTCCCCTTTTGACCGACGACCGTTACCACAAGTACCGGGAGTTCAGTGAGCTCGCCATCGAGAAGGGGGTGGCGGTGCGCCGAGACGGCGCGCTCGTGAAGGACAGGAGCAAGTTCTCGGCCCCCTTCGAGATGCAGCGGGCGCGCATCGACAACCCGATCGGGGTCATTGCCAACGAGGTGCTCCCGCTCACCACGCTGCAGCGCGAGGTGCACCTCATGGCGTGGCATCCCGCGTGGCTTGTGCGCAGGAGGGTGGCGGCACTGCTCGAGGAGCAGGCGCTGGAACAATACCGGGAGGATTACGCCACCTTCTTCAGGGAGGGGGAGAGCAAGGGGATCGAGGTCGGCGCCCCCGCCCTTTTGGAAGGAAGGTCGCGCGCCCTGGGTGTCGTGCTCGTGCACGGCCTCCTCTCGGTCCCGGCGCAGATGATGGAGCTCGCCCGCTACCTGCAGGAAAAGGGGGTCTGGGTCTACCTGGTGCGCCTGAAGGGGCACGGCACCTCTCCGGAGGACCTCGCCCGGCGCAGCGGCGGCGACTGGGTGGAGTCGGTGGACCTGGGCTACGCCCTCATGAACACCATCTGCGACCGCGTCGTGGTGGGGGGCTTCTCCTTCGGCGGCGGAGTGGCGCTTGACTGCGCCGGCCGGGTCGGCAAGGTGGCCGGTGCCTTCGCCGTCTGTCCGCCGCAGCGGCTCCTGGACGTCTCCTCCCGCTTTGCTCCCGCGGTCACCGTATGGAACCGCGTCATGGACGTCTTCAGCTACCAGTGGGCGAAAAAGGAGTTCGTCGAGAGCATCCCGGAGCGCCCGGAATTGAACTACGCCCGCATCCCGGTCGCCGCGCTGCGGGCGATGGAGCGCTTCATGGCCGAGCTGGAGCCAAGGCTCGCGGCGATCGGTGCTCCCGCCCTGGTGCTGCAGGCGGAAGGGGACCCGGTGGTCGATCCCCGCGGCTCGCAGCGTCTGTTCGAGATGCTAGGGAGCACCCGGAAGAAGTATCGGCGCTTCCCTCTTGAGCGCCACGGCATCCTGGCCGGCGAGGGGGCGGGCGAGGTGCACGCCGCGGTGTGGGAGTTCGTCGAAGGGATCATGAAGGGGGGCGTCGAGGCGCCCAGGCCGGCACCGGTGCGGGACACCGCCCAGGCGAAGTAGGGGTTTTTTTACTTATGGAAAAAATGCGTGATTGCAACGGCATGCTGCGCAGCAGGCACTGGATCTTCGATCTTGACGGTACCCTCACCGTCGCCATCCACGATTTTGCCCACATAAGGAGCGTGCTCGGGGTCCCGGAGGGGAGCGACATCCTGGGGCATCTGGACGCCCTTCCCGAAGGGGAGGCGGCGCGGGCCCGGGCCATACTGCAGGCGATAGAGGAAGAACTGGCGGGGCGGACCGAGCCGGCCGAGGGGGCGCTCGAGCTTGTCGAGCTCCTGCACGGCCGCGGCACCCGGATGGGGATACTTACCAGGAACACCAGGGAAAACGCGCTCGCCACGCTTAACCGCATCGGCCTTCTCCCCTACATAGCGGCGGAGGACGTCCTCGGCAGGGACGACGCCCTGGCGAAGCCGGACCCTGATGGCATCTATAAACTAGCGTGCCGCTGGGGGGTACCCCCAGCGGCACTGGTAATGGTAGGCGATTACGCCTTCGATCTTCTAACCGGCCGCGCTGCCGGGGCCGGCACCATCCATGTCGATCCCGCGCGTAGCTTCCGCTGGCCCGAGCTCACCGACCTTGCGGTCGGGAGCCTCGCGGAGCTCGCGCTCGCGCTGCGTTAGGCAAGTCCCTCCAGTTCGTGGTCCGCTATCTGCACGATCTCGTCGTAGATCGCCAGCATGACGTGCAGGTCGCACCACTTCTTCGTCATGTTCCGCACCAGATAGGCGCCGTTCACGAGCGTCCCGGAGAGCAGGGCGATCCCCAAGGGGCGCTGTTCGTCGACCGAGATGAGGAAACAGGCGTAGACTGCGATGAAGAGCATGGAGAAAAGCCACGCCACTTCCGGCCCCTTGAAGGGGTTCAGCATCACCTTGGTCAGGTCGATGTAATAGCGGGTGAGCCCGCGCACGCGGCGCATGCACTCGATGATCCCTTCGCTGTGTTCCTTCAGGTAGAGGCTCGCCAGGAAATGGGTAATCGCCAGCTCCTTTCCCTTAGCCATCCGTTCCTCAATGTACATGCTGATCGCTTCATCCACGCTCTCTTTGCTCATGGCTGCCACCTCCGGTCGCACCGGCGCCCCCTGTTCTAGTTTTTTGGGGGATTGAAGACCCCCTTGATCCTGTAGGGAAACGAGCTTTGTGTACCTGTTTGCTGCGCTTTCACATAATGGAAAATATCGTTCATAAGCCGCACGCTGTCAACAGTACGTTGCTCCACTTATCGGCTGTTCCACGCTTTTGTTGACAACGATCCGTCTCCTGCCGTACTCTCGGGCTCGGCCCGGGCGGCAAAGCCGGGACAACCGCCCGAAACGGCGCACTGGAGGGGTATGGGGAGCAAGGGAAAACAGGGGAGGGAAAGGGGCGAAGAAGGCCTCATCGTCTCCCATTTCGGCGTGGCGGTCGAGGTGCTCTTCGCAAGCGGCGAGCGTCGCATGGTGAAGGTGAAGCGCAACTCGGGCCACGTGGTAGGCGACCATGTGACGGTCGAGGGTGAGGTGCTGGCGCGGCTGCCGCGGAAGACCGAGCTCTCAAGACGCGACGCCCGCGGCGGCATCCATCTGGTCGCCGCCAACCTCGACGTCCTCGGTGTGGTCCTCGCACCCGGCACCCCGCCGGGATTCCTGGATCGCGCCATCGTCGCCTCCCGGGCCGCGGGGCTCTCCCCCTTCATCGTCATCAACAAGTGCGATCTACCCGAGGCACGGGAACTTGGTGAGGGGGTGCGTGCGGTTTACGGCGGCATACTCCCCCTTTTCACGCTGAGCGCGGCGACCGGCGAGGGTATCGCCCCGCTGTGCGCCTTTCTAAGCGACGGGCACCGCGGTGCCTTTGTCGGCACCACCGGGGTCGGGAAAAGCTCGCTCATGAACGCCCTCTGCCCGGAGTTGAACCTGAAGGTCGGGGAGCTGTCGGACTACAACTGGACCGGCAAGCACACCACCACGGTTTCTTCGCTGCACGCACTTCCCGAGGGGGGGGAGCTGGTCGATACCCCGGGCTTCCGCGATTTCGGCCTCGTGGACATCACCGTCCCGGAGCTTGCCCTGCGGTTCCCCGGTTTTGAGCCCCTGGAGGCGCACCACTGCCGTTTCAACGACTGCCGGCACCGGCAGGAACCGGGGTGCGCGGTCCGGGAGGAGATGGATGCGGGTGGGATCAGCGAGGAGCGCTACCGCACCTACCTCGTGCTCCTGACCGAGGTGGAGGCCCTGGAGGAAGAGGCGCTAAAGCGTAGTTGGAGAAGCAACAAGGAGAAGAGGTAAACAGATGGCGCAGCCATGGAAAGTATTGCAGAGCGTGCAGACCGCGGACGGTACCCTCGAACTGAGGCAGCGCGGTGAGCGCGATTTTCTTATAACGGTAAACGGCCTCGTGCTGATGAACAGTTCGTTGCACCGCTCCGAAGTGGCGCTCGGGGAGGTGGCCTGCGGGCACCTGAAGGAGGCGCAGGCCCCGAAGGTGCTGGTGGGAGGGCTCGGCATGGCGATCACGCTCCGGGCGGTCCTCGACCAGATGCCGCAGCGGGCCGACGTCTTGGTAGCGGAACTCAATCCCGTAGTGCTGGAGTGGTGCCGCGGCCCGCTTGCGCCGATCACCGCCGGGGCCGCCTCCGATCCGCGCGTCACCGTGGAGATCGCCAACGTGGCCGACGTGATCAGGAGAAGCGCCATGGGTAACAGCCGCTTCGACGCCATCGTCCTCGATCTGTACACCGGTCCGCACGCGAAGACCGACAAGATCATAGACCCCCTCTACGGCGAGATCGCCATCGAACTCACCAAGGGGGCGCTGAAGCCGGGCGGGGTCTTCGCCGTCTGGGGTGAAAACTACGACCAGGGCTTCGACAAGCGCCTGCGTCAGGCCGGTTTCGCGGTGAGCTGTGAGCGTCCCGGGCGCGGCGGCTTAAGGCACGTGGTGTACCTGGCGCGCCTTGAGTCACGTCCCGAGGGATTGCCGCAGCGAGGGCGGAAACGGGCGCCGCGCCGCTAAGGCCGGCACCCTCTTCCTTTATCTCGCCTTAGGCCGCGACGCCGAAATCAGCGCCCGCATACTGCACCGCCGCCGGGTCGCTTGCCCTCGGCGGGGAGATCGCGTGCACCCCGCCGCAGGAGGGACACCCCTGCACGAAGGTCCGCAGCACGAAGTCTTTGCCGCACTCCTGGCACTCCACCTGGAGTGCGCTCGGCAGCGGCGAGCATGCCACCCGTCCGCCGTGTGCCGCCAGCACGAACTCCACCAACTCCCTGCCGGTGGCGTAGGGCCCACCCCCTCTGGAATTACCCGATCCGCAATCGCACATCCTTCCTCCCGTGTTGCCTTGAATTGAAACGCGAGGGGCACGCTACCACGCCTGCCGTACCGCATCCTTGATCTCGGTCAAAAAACCGCGCTTGTCATAGGCCTTTCGCCCGCCGGCGGTGCGAAAAACGCCGCTTGCGTTATTGCAATGCCGGACGATTCCAGTATATTGTGTTGGTGTTTTTTAATGTATGCCGCGCACGAGGAGATGACCGGGATGGAAGAAGAAAAATCCCCTGTGGAAATCACCGATATCGGCGTCGTCAACGTGCATGACCACCTCTGTCTCATGTACCGCGACGATGAGGAACTGCTGGGCGCGGTGCTCCCGTTCATCCAGGGAGGGTTGTCGCTCGGTGAACGCTGCGTCTACCTGCACGCAGCCGAGAAGCGGCTCGAGGAGGTACTGCAAAACGCGGTGGATGGCAACAAGGAAGACTCCGGGGCCCTGATCCTGCTGCCGCTCAGGCAGACCTGGCTCCGTGGTGGAGCCTTGAAGCAGGACCGCATCATGGAACTTCTGGGGGATATCTGCTCGGGCGCAGCCTCCGACGGCTTCAGCGGAACCCGCATCGTATGTGACATGTCCTGGGCGCTCAGGGACACCAAGTCGCAGCAGATGCTGCACCACTTCGAGCGCAACCTGACCGCCTTCGCCGCGGCTAGCGAGACCGCGCTGCTCTGCCTGTACGACCGCAGGAGCTTCGGCGACGAGAGGCTGCTCGACTTGGCCCGGATACACCCCTCCCTCATCTGCAGCGGCAGGGTCTGCGAAAACCCGCTCCATCTTCCGGTGGGGATGCGCGCGCCGGTCCTGAGCGAGCTCGACACCTTTTTCGCCGCCTCGCACCGGTTGACCGCGGTCATCGACGACGGGGAGCGCCTGAAAAACGAGCTGGAGCAGGCCTACTCCGCCCTCGCCAAGAAGATTTACGAAAACTGGCAGGAGGAGGACACCCTGAGGGCGACCGAGAAGGAGATGCAGGAGAAGGATGAGGCGCTCCTCGCCAACCGCAGGCGCCAGTACACCATCCTGCAGCATCTCCCGGCCATCATGCTCGCCTTCGACAGCGGCGACCGGCTCGCCGCGTGCAACCACGAGTTCGAGCGGGTCACCGGGTTTCGCGGCGAAGAGGTGATGGGAAAGGCGATGCTTGAGCTGCTCCACGTCGAGGCCGAGCAGCGTGAGGAGGTCGTCGTCCACCACCCGCGCGAGGGGGGAGATTACCGGGGGAGGGAGTGGCGCCTGCGCTGCAAGGACGGCTCGCTGCGACTCGTCTCCTGGTCCAACATCTCCCATTATGTTCCGGTGAACGGCTGGGCCAACTGGATCCTCGGCATCGACGTTACGCCGAGGGTGGCGGAGCCGGCCCTGCGTACCGCAAAAGAGGAGCTGGAAGTGCGGACCGCGGAGCTGGAAGCCTTCGGGCAGGCGATCAGCCATGATCTAGCCGGCAGGCTCGCGAGGATCAGCGGCGACTGCAGCGGTCTCAAGCAGTTTCACGCCCCCCAACTGGCGCCGGGGTGCCGGGAGCTCCTGCAGGACATCGAGAAAGCCGCAGCCGAGCTTGCCGGCCCGATCGAGGCGCTTAAGCGCATGACCGCCTTGACCGCGACCGGTATCCGGCCCGTCGTGGTCGACCTGAGCGCTATGGCCGCCGAGATCGCGGCGCAGCTCTCGGGTGCCGCCCGCCGCCCCGTCGATTTCCGCATCGAGGACGGGGTGACGGTGACCGGCGACAAAGAGATGCTCCGCCTCGCCATGGAGCAGCTCCTCGAGAACGCCTGGCACTCGACCATGGGGGTCAAGCATCCGGTGATCAGGTTCGGCACGGCGCAGGTGCGCGGCGAGCGGAGCATTTACGTGAGCGACAACGGCCCAAGGGACGCCGAGGCGCCGGGAGAGCCGGACGGGAAAGGGCAGGGAGAGCGCATCTGTTGCGGCATCGGTCTCGCCACGGTACAGCGCATCATAAACCTCCACCGGGGCAGGATCTGGAGCGCGGAGCAGGCCGGAAAGGGGGGCACCCTCTACTTTCAGGTCTAGCGACGCTCGCGAGAGGATCGTCATGAAAAGCAACGACGCAACGCTACCGGTAGTGGTGGTGGATGACGACCGGGAGATGCTGCAGGTCTACCGCACGCTGCTCAAGGGGCACGGTGTGGGGCCTGTGGTCGTCTTCGAGGACGGAAATGCGCTGGTCCCCTTCCTGCGGCGCGAGGATGCGACCGCGGTGGTGCTGGACTTGGCCCTTCCCACGGTGAACGGCGCCGAGCTTCTGCGAAATCTCGTCGAGGAGTTTCCGCACCTCCCCGTGCTGATCATCACCGGAGTGGCCGAGATCGGTCAGGCCGTTGCCTGCATGCGGGCGGGCGCCTGCGACTACCTGTTGAAGCCGCTCGACAACGCGACCTTTCTCTGCGCCATCGACCGCGCCCTCGGCATCACTGCGGACGAGACGCGGCTGCGCAACCGGCGCATGCCTTTCCCGGACATCGTCACCGAGGACCGCCAGATGCTGAAGCTCCTGAAGCGGGTTCAGGCCATCTCGCACAGCGGTCAGCCGGTTCTGATCACCGGCGAGACTGGGGTGGGGAAGGAGCTCTTCGCGGAGGCGGTGCACCGCTGCTCCGGGAAGAAGGGGCCCATGGTCACCGTCAACGTGGCCGGGGTGGACGACGCCGTCTTTTCCGACACGCTGTTCGGGCACCGCAAGGGGGCCTTCTCCGGCGCGCAGGAGCACCGCGAAGGGCTCATCCGCAGGGCCTCGGGGGGAACCCTCTTTCTGGACGAGATCGGTGATCTGAGCGAGAGCTCGCAGGTGAAGCTTTTGAGGCTCATCCAGGAACACGAGTACCTTCCGCTGGGAAGCGACACCGTTGCCAAGTCCGACGCAGGCATCGTAGTCGCCACGAACCGCGAACCGAAGCTCCTTCTCGAGCAGGGGCGGCTGCGCGAGGACCTTTTCTACCGGCTTAGCTGCCACCGGATCCACATCCCTCCCCTGCGGGAGCGGAAAGGGGATATCTCTATGCTGCTGGAGCATTTCGTCACCCTCGCAGCACGGGACATGGGGAAGGCGAAGCCCTGGTACCCGGTGGAGCTGTCGCGCCTTTTGCAGCAGTACCATTTCCCCGGGAACGTGCGGGAGCTGCAGGCCATGGTCTACGACGCGGTGGCGCTCCACGAGAAGGGAGCCCTCTCCCTCAACGGGTTTCGCTCCAGGATCGACCTCCCGCCGGCGGAACTGCGCACGGATGAGGAGCAGGAGGTCGTGACGGTGACCTTCAACGGTTTCCCCAGCATCAAGCAGGCGCAGAGCCAGCTGATAAGCGAGGCGCTGCGCATGTCCAACGGCAACCAGGGTGAGGCTGCCACCCTGCTCGGCATCTCCAGGCAGGCCCTGAACAATCGGCTGAGAAGAAAACCGACCTCCGCGTGATTCGCCTGCAACGGACGTTGCACCTGCCACGAAAGTTGTCCCTCCGCAAACCGCTTCCGGCAAAGGCTCCGGGGCACCGGCACTGATGATGTAAACCTTTGTTGCGGGGGCCAACCACATCTCCTTTGGTCCGCCCCTCCGCATCGCATCGGAATTACAGGTAAATCCGCACGCGGAGAGGTTCGGCACGGTTGCTGCTGTATGTAAGAAGCGGACCGCTCGCGCTGCGGCGGGAACCGCTTGGGAAACGGGAAACATCCGACGGGGGAAGCGGACGCTTCGGTGCAACCGGTCGGGTAAGCTTAGGGGCTTGGGGGCCTGGTAGCCGCCCGGGTCCAGGTCATAAAGGGGGTGCCCCATGACCGACATGTTCAAGGATAAAAGGCATAACGGGGAGGGACGGTTTTTGACCATAGACAAGGAAATAGCATCGAGCATGCTGAACGCGTCGTACGCCGTCGACTTGAAGTCCGCGGTGCACACCTCGCTGGAAACGATCCGTAACATGCTCCTCGACCGTCCGAACAACGAGGAGATCAGCCTCCTGACCCAGCAGGTGGAGCGTCTTTTGACCGAGCAGACCGAGAGGCTCGAGTCGATCAACCGCGATCTGGAGGCGTTCAACTACTCGGTGGCCCACGACCTGTGCGCCCCCTTAAGGAGGATCTGCGGCTTCACCCGCGCCCTGCAGGAACAGTATGCCGGGAGGCTCGATCTCGACGGCATGGATTACCTCGAGAGGATCTTCAAGTCGTCGCAGCACATGAACGAACTGATCGAGGCGCTTTTGCAGCTCTCCCAGCTCTCCTACCAGAACCTGAAACAGGAGGTGGTGGACCTCTCCGAGATCATGAGAGAGACCGCCACCGACCTGCAGCTTGGCAATCCCGAGCGCCGTGTCGAGTTCGTGATCCAGCCGATGATCTGCACCTTCGGCGACCACAACCTCCTCGAGATCGCCATGAAAAACCTTTTAAGAAACGCGTGGAAGTTCACCCAGATGCGGGAGGTCGCCCGCATCGAGTTCGGCGCGTGGGAGGGGGGCGAGGACGGCACCTGTTTCCTCAAGGACAACGGCATCGGCTTCGATATGGCCAATGCGGAGCGGATGTTCCACGCCTTCCAGCGGCTGCACAGCTCGAGCGAGTTCCCGGGCAACGGCATCGGCCTCACCACGGTGCAGCGCATCATAAACCGCCACGGCGGCAAGATCTGGGCCGAAGGAGAGGTGGACAAGGGGGCCGTCTTCTACTTCACCCTGCAGGCCCGCACCACCTGAAAAGACCCCTTTTGCGCGCCGGCGCGATCTGCTATAGTCCTTGCACTTTTAAACGGGAGGCGGGCGATGCACGAGATGAGCATAACCCAGAGCATGGTAGAAATATGCGAGGTTCACGCGACCGGGCGCAAGGTGGTCGAGGTGGTCCTGGAGATCGGAGAACTCTCGGGGGTGGTGCCGGAGAGCGTCGAATTCTGCTTCGAGGCGTGCACGAAGGGTACGCTCCTTGAAGGGGCGAAGCTCAGCATAGAGAGGGTTTCCGGTCGCGGGAGCTGTCCGGACTGCCACGGCGAGTTCCCCATGCTAAGCCTTTTCGCCCCGTGCCCGGACTGCGGCGCCTTCGGTCTCACCGTCGTTTCCGGCGAGGAGTTGAGGGTGAAGGAGCTCGAGCTGGAGTGATCCATTCTGACTGGTTTTGGGTCAAAATGATACAAAGTCGGGACAGAAGTACGCAACAAAATGAAGCAAAAGGAGGCGCCGCGCGAGAGGGTATCGCGGGCGCCCTTTTTTTTGTTCAATGATTTCGGAAGCTTCTCCTCGCGAAAAATGTTTACCGGATTGGCACGGGTGTTGCCGTATACGTGCCGGTTCGATTTATCTCGAGGAGGGTTGTTATGAAAGAAGAGATGTTTTGCGATGGGGTAACCCGCAGGGACTTCATGAAGGCCTGTGTCACCGCAACGGCGATGATGGGGCTCCCCTTCGCCATGCATACGCAGGTGGCCGAGGCCGTTGAGAAAAACGGCAACCCTGCGGTGATCTGGCTGCACTTCCAGGAGTGCACCGGCTGCTCGGAGTCGCTTTTGCGCTCCTCCCACCCGACCATCGCGTCGCTGATTCTGGACATGATCTCGCTGGACTACCACGAGACGCTCATGGTCGGCGCCGGTCACCAGGCCGAGCAGGCCCTGCATGACTCCATGAAGGCCAACCACGGCAAGTACATCCTCGTCGTCGAGGGGGCCATCCCGACCAAGCAGAACGGCATTTTCTGCAAGGTCTCCGGCAAGACAGCACTAGAGTCGCTGCAGCACGCGGCCGAAGGCGCCGCCGCGATCATCTCCATCGGTACCTGTGCCTCCTACGGCGGCATCCAGGCTGCCTCCCCGAACCCGACCGGTGCGGTCGGCGTTAGGGACATCATCAAGGACAAGCCGATCATCAACATCCCCGGCTGCCCGCCGAGCCCGTACAACTTCCTTTCCACCGTCCTTTACTACCTCACCTTCAAGAAGCTCCCCGAGCTCGACGCCCTGGGGCGTCCGAAGTTCGCCTACGGCAGGAGGATCCACGAGCACTGCGAGAGGCGTCCGCACTTCGACGCCGGCCGCTTCGCGAAGGCCTACGGCGACCCGACCCACGCCCAGGGGTACTGCCTCTACAAACTCGGCTGCAAGGGGCCGGCGACCTACGCCAACTGCTCTGTCCAGCGCTTCAACGACGTCGGCGTCTGGCCGGTATCCATCGGTCACCCCTGCATCGGCTGCACCGAGCCGGATCTTCTCTTCAAGACGGCGATCGCCGAGAAGGTTCAGATCCACGAGCCGACCCCGTTCGACAGCTACGCTCCGGTTGATCTGAAAGAGAAAGGCAAAGGGCCGGATCCGCTGACCACCGGCTTCGTCGGCCTTGCCGCCGGTGCGGCTCTTGGCGCCGGCGCGATGCTCGCCAAGAAGCTTCCGGGGGATGCGCAGGAGGGTGGCCATGAAAAAGACGAGTAGACGCGATTTCCTCAAGTTGGCCGGTGCCACCGGCGCGGGTCTTCTGGCCTGCGGCGCGGGTAACGCACTTGCCAACGAGGGGCTCCAGGTGAACAACGAGGAGCTCGGCATGCTCTACGACGCCACCAAGTGCGTCGGCTGCAAGGCGTGCATGTCCGCCTGCAAGAGGGTGAACCACGACTACGGCTCACTCTCCTACGAGAAGGCGAAGTTCGACGAGGACGGCCTGTGGGATGCGCCGAGCGACCTCTCCGGCTCCACCCGTACCCTCATCAAGCTCTTCAAGGAGAGCGAGCAGCGCTGGAGCTACGTGAAGTACTCCTGCATGCACTGCCAGAAGCCTTCCTGCGTTTCGGTCTGCCCGGTTTCGGCCATGACCAAGGAGAAGGTCTCCGGCATCGTCGACTACAACAAGAACACCTGCATCGGCTGCCGCTACTGCCAGATCGCCTGCCCGTACAACATCCCGAAGTTCCAGTGGGAAAAGGCGGTGCCGCAGATCGTCAAGTGCGACCTTTGCAAGTCGACCAACCTGCGCGAGAAGGGGATCTCCGCCTGCGCCGAGGTCTGCCCGGCTGGCGCCATCAAGTTCGGCAAGAGAAAGGATCTCCTCGACGAGGCGCATCAGCGCCTGAAGGACGCGCCGGACAAGTACGTGCAGCACGTCTACGGCGAGCACGAGGGGGGGGGGACCAACCACCTCTACCTCGCGTCCATGCCGTTCAACAAGCTAGGTCTCCCCGAGATCAAGCCGGAGGCACCGGCCGAGTTCTCCGAGAAGATCCAGCACACCATCTACAAGGGGTTCATCGCCCCGGTGGCGCTTTACAGCACCCTTTGCTTCATCGCGGTTAAGAACATGAAGAAGCACGAAAGCCACGACGACGATCACAAGAAGGGGGACAAGTAATGGGTCACAGCGAAGAATATCAAAAGCTGGAAGGTAAGATCTTTACCAAATCCTTCTTCATCCTCCTTTCCGTGGTGCTCTTAGGCTTCTACTTCGTCGGCGTGCGCTACGTAAAAGGGATCGGCGCCGTCTCCAACATGAGCGACGGCTACCCTTGGGGCATCTGGATCACCTACGACGTAGCCACCGGCACCGCAATCGCCTGTGGCGGCTACGCGGTCGCGATCCTCGTCTACATCCGTAACAGGATGCAGTACCACCCGATGATCCGCTCCGCGATCCTCACCTCCATGTTCGGCTACGGCCTGGCCGGCTTCTCGGTCATGGTTGACCTCGGCCGCCCCTGGAACGCGTACAACTTCTTCATCCCGAGCAAGTGGCAGGCGAACTCCGCCATGTTCGAGGTCGCCCTCTGCGTCATGGCCTACTCGACGGTGCTCATCCTCGAGTTCCTCCCGGCGATCCTCACCTCGATCGAGCAGAGCAAGTGGGACCGTATGAACGCGATCCGCAACTGGCTCCACCCGCGTTTCGCGCCGGACAAGAAGACCATGGAGGACAAGCTCGAGATGGTGCGCCTCGGCGCGCTCTGGCTCAAGCCGCGCCTGAACAAGGTCCTCATCTTCTTCATCGTCCTGGGGATCACACTGCCGACCATGCACCAGTCCTCGCTGGGGAGCCTCCTCCTCATCGCCTCGACCAAGCTGCATCCGCTCTGGCACACGGGCTTTTTGCCGCTTCTGTTCCTCTTGAACTGCATCTTCATCGGCTACTCCATCGCCATCCTCGAGTCGATCATCTCGAGCTACTCCTTCAAGCGTCCCTTCGAGATCGAGGAGCTCTCGGGCCTCGCCAGCCTGATCCCGTTCGTGACTGTGATCTGGCTGAGCGTCGTGATCGGCGACCTCGCACACAGAAACCAGATCGCCGCGGCGCTGAAGGGGGACTTCTACTCCGGCTGGTTCATGACCGAGTTCGTGCTGGTCGCCGGCGGTTCGCTTATCCTCTTCGTGAAAAAATGCAGAAGGTCGGCACGCTGGCTCTTCATCTCCGCTTCCATGATCGTCCTCGGGGGTGCCCTCTACCGCTTCAACGTTTATCTCATCGGCTTCAACCCGGGCCAGGGCTGGAAGTACTTCCCCTCCTTCGCCGAGATCATGATAACGGTCGGCATCGTCGCCCTGGAGATCCTCGGCTACAAGGTGTTCGTCGCCCTGTTCCCGGTCCTGCCGAACATGGATCTGCACGGCGCGCACAAGAAGAAGGGGCACGCGAAGAAGCACAAGGGCGAGCAGTCCAAGCCGCTCCCGCAGTCCGAGGCCGCGGCTCACTAATCCAACGATTTAATTAAGCAATTAGCCTTTTGGAGGAATAAATGTCTAGAATCACGCTTGATCCCATCACCCGAATCGAAGGACATCTGAGGATCGATGTCGAAGCAAACGGCGGCAAGGTAACCAACGCCTGGTCCTCCGCCCAGATGTGGCGCGGCATCGAGGTCATCCTCAAGGGGCGCGCCCCGGAGGACGCCTGGAGCTACGTGCAGCGTTTCTGCGGCGTCTGCACCACGGTGCACGCCATCTCCTCGATCCGTGCCGTAGAGCATGCCCTCGACGTCGAGGTGCCGCTGAACGCCCAGTACATCCGTAACATCATGATCGCTCAGCACTCGGTGCAGGACCACATCGTCCACTTCTACCACCTCTCGGCGCTCGACTGGGTCGACATCGTCTCGGCGCTGAAGGCCGATCCCAAGAAGACCGCGGCGATCGCGCAGAGCATCTCCGACTGGCCGGGCAACTCCGAGAAGGAGTTCAAGGCGGTACAGGACAAGCTGAAGGCGTTTGTCGCCGGCGGCAAGCTCGGCATCTTCGCCACCGGCTACTGGGGTCACCCGGCGATGAAGCTCTCCCCGGAGGTCAACCTGATGGCGGTCGCCCACTACCTGAAGGCCCTCGATTACCAGAGGAAGGCTTCCCAGGCGACGGCGATCCTCGGCGGCAAGAACCCTCACATCCAGAACCTGGTCGTGGGCGGCGTTGCCACCGCCATCAACACCGAAAACATCGCGACCCTCAACGTGGAGCGTCTCATCTACCTGAAGACCCTCATGGAAGAGACCCGCGACTTCGTGCAGAAGGTGTACTATCCGGACCTCCTCGCCATCGCGGGCGCCTACAAGGACTGGTTCAAATACGGCGCGGGCGTCACCAACTACATGGCGGTGCCGGAATTCCCGGAAGACACCAAGAACACCAAGTTCCAGCTGCCGGGTGGTATCGTCATGGCGGGCAACATCGCTGGCATGAGGATGGTGAAGGATCACCGCGACGACTACCTGATCAAGAACATCAAGGAGAACGTCACCCACGCCTGGTACGAAGGTAACGGCACGCTGCACCCGTGGGACGGCGAGACCAAGCCGGACTACACCGACTTCAAGGAAAACGGCAAGTACTCCTGGTGCAAGGCGCCGACCCTCGACGGCAAGCCGGTCCAGGTCGGCCCGCCGGCCCAGATCATGGCGGCATACGCCGCAGGCAACCCGAAGGTGAAAAAGCTCGTCGACGGCGCGGTCTCCACCCTCGGCATCTCCATGAAGGACATCCACTCCACCATGGGCCGTCTCTACTGCCGCGGCGCGCGCGCCCACGTCATGGCGGACCTGGCGCTTGAGAACCTGGACAAGCTGATCGCCAACATCGGCTCCGGCGACCAGACCTACGCGAACCATACCGTGATCCCGAAAGGGGAGTACAGGGGCGTCGGCTTCCACGAGGCGCCGCGCGGCACCCTGTCGCACTGGATCGTGATCAAGGACAAGAAGATCGAGAACTACCAGGCCGTCGTTCCCTCCACCTGGAACGCGGCGCCGAGAAACGAGAAGGGCGAAATGGGCCCCTACGAGGCGTCCCTCATGGGGAACCCGATCGCGGATCCGAGCAAGCCGCTCGAGGTGCTGCGTACAATTCACTCCTTCGACCCGTGCATCGCCTGCGCCGTCCACACCGTGGACCCGGAAGGGGCCGAGATCACCAAGGTCAAGGTGCTGTAAAAAGAGAAGGTCAAGGGGCTGGGGGCAGCGGCTGGAATACGGCGGCTCACTCCCGGTCCCGCTCCCCGAATCAGGGGCCGGTACAGGAAAACAGCGGTTTTGGTAAGTGAGGTTTGGGTGTCGCAACAATTCGGGCTTTGGGGGCGAACACGGGTGAAAAAAGCTTGTGCCGCCGCCGGTAGTCGTTTAATTTATAGCCTTGTTTTGCTAGCCCCCGATCCTGCTTCCTAGCCCTGATTTTCCCCCGGCCCCTTTCTTTTTTGGAGGTTACATGCAGGTCCTCATCTATGGCGCCGGCAACCTGATCCTTTCCGACGAGGGATTCGGCGTCCATTTCGTACGTCATCTGGAAAAGCACTACCACGTCCCCGAGAACGTCGAGCTGTACGACGGCGGGACCCTCGGCATCATGGTCCACTTCAAGTTCGAAGAGGCCGATCGCGTCATCCTGGTGGACGTGGTGCAGGCGAAGGGAGAGCCGGGCGACATCTTCCGCTACGAACGTGAAGACATCATGTTGAAGAACATCCCGGTGAAGATGTCGCCGCACCAGATCGGGCTCCAGGAAATGCTCCTGATCTCCGAGATGCGCGACGCACCGAAGCCTGACCTCACCTTCTTCGGTATCGTGGCAAAGACGCTCGATCCCGGGGACCAGCTCTCCCCGCCGCTGCAGGCAGGGCTCGAGAAGGTGGCGGCAATGGTGGTCGAGGAACTCGACAAGGTCGGTATCGAGCTGAAACGTAAGGAAGCCTGATCGCGCACGGAGCGGTCAGCGGATAAAAGGAGAAGACATGTTCGGATTCGGTTTACCTGAGTTGTGCATCGTGGCGGTCATCCTGCTGGTGGTTGCAGGTCCCAGCAAGCTGCCGCAGTTCGGCCAGGCCCTTGGGAGTAGCATCAGGGGGTTCAAGAAGGCGCTTAACAGCGACGACGCCGTGAAGATCGAAGAGAAGAAAGAAGTCTAGCCCGGAGGTTCAAGCGACATGTGCGTAGACTGCGGCTGCGGCCCGACCCATAAGCACGATCACGATCACGACCACGATCACGATCATCAACACGATCACGATCATCAACATGATCACGATCACGGCCATAACCACGATCATGATCACGGCCACGATCATCACCATGGGCATAAGCACCATCACCACCACGAGAAGGCTGCCGAGAAGCCTGCCAAGAAGGTGGTGATCGAGACGGACATCCTGGCCAAGAACAACCGTATGGCAGCGGGCAACCGCGAGCTTTTCCGCGCGAAGGGGCTCTTCGTGCTGAACCTCGTCTCGTCGCCGGGATCCGGGAAGACGACCATCCTCGAGCGAAGCCTCAAGGATCTCGCCGGCTCATGCCGTTGCGCCGTGGTCGAAGGCGACCAGCAGACCGACAACGACGCGGTGCGCATCGCCGCCACCGGCGTCCCCGTGAAACAGGTGAACACCGGCGCCGGGTGCCATCTGGACGCCCACATGGTGCTGCACGCCGTAGAACACTTCGACATGGACAACCTGGACCTCCTTCTCATCGAGAACGTGGGGAACCTGGTCTGCCCCGCCTCCTTTGATCTCGGCGAACACCACAAGGTGGTGGTGCTGAGCGTCACCGAGGGGGAGGACAAGCCGCTCAAGTACCCGCAGATGTTCCATGCCGCCGACATCATGCTCCTCAACAAGGTCGACCTCCTTCCCCATCTCGATTTCGACGTAGAGAAGTGCAAGGAGATGGCGCGCCGCGTCTCCCCGGGCATCAGGATCTTCGAGGTCTCCAGCAGGACCGGCGAGGGGATGGACCAGTGGTACGCCTGGCTCAAGGAAGGGATGGAAAAGGCCCGCGGCTAGGGCACGATCGACGGTAACCGATGACCACACGGCAG
Organism: Geomonas edaphica; assembly: GCF_004917075.1. Lineage (GTDB taxonomy): Bacteria > Desulfobacterota > Desulfuromonadia > Geobacterales > Geobacteraceae > Geomonas > Geomonas edaphica. The sequence continues at coordinate 66,375 of NZ_SSYB01000003.1, read as the reverse complement.
CGCGCAAGTCTCGAGATCGACGGAATCGTGCAGGGGGTGGGTTTCCGCCCCTTCGTGTACCGGCTCGCCCTGCGTCTGGGGCTCTCCGGCTGGGTGCGCAACACCGGCCAGGGGGTGCAGATCGAGGCGGAGGGGGAGGCGGAAGCGCTTGCCGCCTTCAGCCGCGCCCTGCGTGAGGAGGCGCCGCCCCTGGCGGTGGTTACTGCGCTTCACCTGACCCATCTCGACGCGGTGGGCGAAGAGGGTTTTGTCATCCTCGACAGTGCGAGAAAAGGGCACGGCGGCGAGGTCTCCCCGGACTGCGACGTCTGTGAAGACTGCCTGAAAGAACTCTTCGATCCGGACAACCGGCGCCACCTCTACCCGTTCATCAACTGCACCAACTGCGGCCCGCGCTATTCCATCATCACCGGCATCCCCTACGATCGTCCCGCCACCACCATGGCCGGCTTCCCCATGTGCGACGACTGCCTGGCCGAGTACCACGATCCCCTGAACCGCCGCTTCCACGCCCAGCCCAACGCCTGCCCGGTGTGCGGGCCGAGACTCTCGCTCTTCGATGCCGAGGGTGCTCCCGTAACCGGGAACCCGCTGCAGCATGCGCTCGCCGCCTTGAAGGCCGGGCGCATCGTCGCGGTGAAGGGGGTGGGGGGGTATCATCTCGCGGCCGACGCCTCGAACGAGGAGGCGGTGACGATGTTGCGGCGGCGCAAGAAGCGGGACGAAAAGCCCTTTGCCATGCTCGCCTCCGACCTCGACGCGGTGCGCCGCCACGTCCACTGCTCGGAGCTCGAGGGACGGCTCCTTTCGGGTGTCGAGAGTCCCATCGTCTTAATGCGCAGGCGGCCTGAGAGCCCGATCAGCCCCCTGGTGGCGCCGGGGAACGGCTGGTTCGGTTTCATGCTTCCGGGAAACCCGCTGCAGCACCTTCTGGCACGCGGCGTCGACGGCCCCCTGGTGATGACCAGCGGGAACCTCTCCGACGAACCGATCGCCTACCGTGACGACGAGGCGCTTCGCATGCTCTCGGGCATCGCGGACTTCTTCCTTACCCATGACCGCGATATCCACACCCGGACCGACGACTCCGTCATCCGTCTCTACCGGGGGGAGCCGCTCTTTCTGAGACGCTCGCGTGGCTACGTGCCGCGTGCCGTGGCGCTTCCGGGCGAGCAGGCGCGCGTGCTGGCGGTGGGGGCGGAACTGAAGGCGACCCTGTGCCTTACCCGTGGCGGCCAAGGCTTCATGAGCCAGCACATCGGCGACCTGAAGAACGCGGCGACCCTCACCTCGCTGGAGGAGAGCGCCGCGCACCTCGGGCGGCTTTTGGAGATCACGCCGGAGGTTGTGGCGCACGACCTGCACCCGGATTACCTCTCCACGGTTTACGGCCAGGGGCTAGGACTCCCCTGCGTCGCGGTGCAGCACCATCACGCCCACATGGCCTCGTGCATGGCCGAGAACGGTCTCGACGGCGAGGCGATCGGGGTGATCCTCGACGGCACCGGCTACGGCAGCGACGGCACCATCTGGGGGGGGGAGTTCCTGGTGGGAGGGTATGCAGGCTTTGAGCGGCGCGGGCACTTCGGCCTCATGCGCATGCCCGGCGGCGACGCCGCGGTGCGCGAGCCGTTCCGCATGGCGCTAGCCGCGTTGTACCGCCTGCACGGTGCAGAGCTGTTCCTTCAGCCGCTCGCGGTCTGCGGAGAGGTGCAGGAGGGGGACTGTCCTCTTTTCTTGAAGATGCTGGAGAAGGGGATCAACGCGCCGCTCACCTCGAGCTGCGGAAGGCTCTTCGATGCCGTTTCCGCGCTTCTTTCCGTCCGGCACCGGATCAGCTACGAGGGGCAGGCCGCCATCGAACTGGAGGCGCTGGCCGAAACGGGCGCCGCAGACGAGGCGTATCCGTATCTCGTGGCGGGGGAGGGGAGTCACGTCCTCGAGTTCGGCCCCGCCATCGCCGCGATCTGCGCCGATCTCGCCGCCGAAAAAAGCCGCGCCGATATCGCGCGCGCCTTCCACCGGACCGTGGCCGCCGGCATCGTAGAGGTGTGCCGCCGCATCCGGTCCGAGCATGGAGAGGAGCGCGTGGTCCTGTCGGGGGGGGTGTTCCAGAACCGGCTTTTGACCGAGGACGTGGCGGGAGAGCTAGCGGCGGAAGGGTTCCAGGTCTACTGCCACCGGCTCGTGCCCCCGAACGACGGCGGCCTCGCCCTGGGACAGGCGGTGATTGCCGGGCGGGCCTTCACCAAGGGACTTTAATTTCTCCTCCCCCCGGAGGGGGGAGGGGACGTGTGAAACAGACATGGCGATTTATCTCAAAGGAGTCTGAAGATGTGTGTAGGTGTACCGATGCAGGTGGTCAGCGTTGATGGTGATTTTGCCATGACCGAAGTGGACGGAGTGAAGCGCGAGGCGAGCCTCATGATGCTGGACCAGGAGGTGAAGGTCGGCGATTTCGTCATCGTTCACGCCGGTTTCGCCATCTCCAAGCTCGACGAGGAAGAGGCCAGGGCGACGCTCGAATTGATGCGTGAAGTCTATTCGCCGGAGTTGATGGGATGAACTATTCGGACGTTTTTCGCGACAAGGAACTGGTCCAGGGGCTCGCTAAGCGCATCGCCGACCTGACCCGTGGGCGGACCGAACCGCTCGTCTTCATGGAAGTCTGCGGTACGCACACCAACGCCATCTACCAGTTCGGCCTGAGAAGCCTGCTCCCCCCCGAGGTGCGGCTGATCTCCGGCCCGGGATGCCCGGTCTGCGTTACCCCCAACAGCTACCTCGACCGCGCCATCGCCCTTTGCCGCCTTCCGGACGTGATCATCGCATCTTTCGGTGACATGCTGCGGGTCCCCGGCTCCAGCTCCTCGCTCATGGAGGAGCGCGCCAAGGGGGCAGATATCAGGGTGGTTTACTCGCCGCTCGACGCCGTGCAGCTTGCCGCGAAGAACCCCGACAAGCGCGTGGTGTTCCTCGGGGTAGGTTTCGAGACCACGGCGCCCACCATCGCCGGCAGCATCCTGGCGGCAAAGGCGCAGGGGCTTTCCAACTACTTCGTGCTCGCCTCGCACAAGACCATGCCGCAGCCGATGGCGATCCTCTCCGCTGACCCGGAGCTCCAGGTGGACGGCTACATCTGTCCGGCCCACGTGAGCGCGATCATCGGCGCCGATGCCTACCGATTCCTGTGCGAAGAGTACAAGGTCCCGTGCGTGGTGACCGGCTTCGAGCCGACGGACGTGCTGCAGGGAGTGGAGATGCTGGTGCGCCAGGCGATCGCGGGCGAGAGCAAGGTGGAGATCCAGTATTCGCGCGTGGTGCGCTGGGAAGGAAACGCCAAGGCCCAGGCGATGCTTGCCGACGTCTTCACCCCATTCGACGCACCGTGGCGCGGCATCGGCGTGCTCCCCGGGAGCGGGCTTAGGATCGCGGATAAATACGCCGACTTCGACGCCGAACTGGCCATACCGGTGCAGGTAGAGGAGCTCAAGGAGCACAAGGGGTGTCTGTGCGGCGAGATCCTGAAGGGGAAGGTGTCACCCTTCGACTGTCCGCTCTTCGGCGGCAAATGCACCCCCGAGTCCCCGGTCGGCGCCTGCATGGTTTCCTCCGAAGGAACCTGCGCCGCCGCCTACAAGTACGGGCGCTAGGCAAACAAACCGTCCGACGTCAGACCAGTCCGACTAGTTCGACCGGTCCGACAGAAAAGGAGAACCGCTTTGAACAACGATCTCATCCTCCTTGGCCACGGCAGTGGCGGGAGGCTTTCACACCAGCTTCTGGACGACCTGATCATACCGCAGCTTTCCAGCGTCCCGGTCAAGGGCCAAAACGACGCGGCCCTGCTCAACATCGGCGGCGTCAAGCTGGCCTTCAGCACTGACTCCTACGTGGTCGACCCCATCTTCTTCCCGGGCGGGAACATCGGCGACCTCGCCATCAACGGCACGGTGAACGACCTCGCCATGATGGGCGCCCGCCCGTTGTGCCTCTCGGTCGGCTTCATCCTCGAGGAAGGATTCTCCAAGGAGGAACTCTCCCGTATCCTCACCTCGATGCGGCAGGCCGCCGACGCAGCCGGCGTCGCCATCGTCACCGGCGACACCAAGGTGGTCCCCAAAGGTAAGGGAGACCGCATCTTCATCAACACCTCGGGGATCGGCGCACTCGAGCATAACCTGCAGATCGACGGCGCCTCGGCGCGTGTCGGCGACAAGATCATCGTCAACGGCTGCATCGGTGATCACGGCATCGCGGTCCTCTCGGCCCGCGAGGGCCTCGAGATCGACAGCGGCATAAAGAGCGACTCCGCTCCGCTGAACGGCCTGGTCACCGGCCTGCTGACGCTCGGCCCCGCACTGCACGTGCTGCGCGACCCCACTCGCGGCGGTGTCGCCACGACGCTCAAGGAGATCGCCCTGCAGTCGGGCGTCACCGTTACCCTGAACGAGGAGAGCCTACCCATCAACCCCGGCGTGAAGGGGGTCTGCGCCATCCTGGGGCTCGATCCGCTGTACGTTGCCAACGAAGGTAAACTTCTTGCGCTGGTCGCGCCGGAGAGGGCGGATGAGGCGCTGGAAATCATGCGCCGTCATCCGCTTGGAAGGGATGCTGCCGTCATCGGCGAGGTCACCGAAACCTCGGCAGGTAAGGTGCAGATGGAAACCCTCGTTGGTGGAATGAGGGGAGTGGAGATGCTCGCGGGCGAGCAGCTGCCGCGCATCTGCTAAGGCCCGGTTGCCCCGGGCTGTTCCCCGTTTCAGGTGGGTACTGAGGGACCCTTCTCAGTCGAGAAGGGTCTTCTCAAACTGCAGCCCCATGCCGTGGTCGGTGACACGCACCACCTTGGCCTTCAGGTCGCAGAGCACCTGCGGCGTGAGGGTGTGGTAAATGGTGACGGCGACGGTGTCGTTGAGCTCCAGCCGCCGCGCGGCCGTCACGAAAACCCCTTTCATGCTCAGGTTCTCGACTTCCCCCTCGATGGTCCGCTCCCCTTGGTGGATGTTGGCTTTCGCGTGTAATGCCAGTCTGGCGAAGTTCCTCTTTTCCTTGTACATCGCCCCTCCTTTGTGTCCTGCCCTGGTTTTTTGACCGGCTTTTTTGCAAAACAGGCATTAGTGTAATCTAATCCATTTTGTTTGCAAGAACCGGCGAAAAACTTCTCCAAAGCTCCTCTTGATCCCCATCCTTGCAGGCATTCGTGCCGGTGGTACCATCCTTTGTTCATGTGTAAAACCTAACTGATTGATGAGGGGGTGCGCCATGGACGAGGACGAAAGACTGATTCAAAGGGCACAGGCTGTCATCGCGCCGCCGGCGCACCCCTGCTACCCGATCACGATCGGGAATGGGAGGGGGACCGTGGTCACCTCCCGGGATGGACGGCGCTTCCTCGACTTCACATCCGGACTCGCCGCCCTCAACCTTGGGCACAACCATCCCCGGGTGATGGAGGCGGTGCAGCAGCAACTGAAGAGTCATGTCCACGCTGGCCGCATCTACTACAGCGAGGCGACCGTGGCTGCCGCCGAGGAACTGCTCTCCATCGCGCCCGATGGGCTGGACATGCTCTTCTTCGGCAATTCGGGGGCCGAGGCGGTGGAGGATGCCATCAAGCTTGCGCGCTACACCAGTGGCCGCCAGTCCATCATCGCATGCACCGGCGGCTTTCATGGACGCACCCTGGGTACTCTTTCCCTCACCAGCAGTTTTTCGGCATGCGGCAGCCGTTACCAACCGCTGCTCCCCTCGGTGTACCACGTCAGCTACCCCGCCTGCCTTATATGTTCGTGCGGCATGAACCCCGAGGCGTGTGGTGACCGTTGCCTCGAGGAAATAGAAAGGCTATTCCAGCACCAGGTCCCCCCGGATGACGTCTGCGCGATGTTGGTCGAGCCTTTTCTGGGCGAGGGGGGATACTACCCGGCGCCCAAGAGCTACCTGGAAGGGCTGCGCGGGATATGCGACCGATACGGCATCCTCCTGATTTTCGACGAGGTGCAGTCCGGGGTGGGGAGGACCGGGAGATGGTTCTGCTGCGAGCATGCCGGGGTGCGTCCCGATATCGTGACTGTGGCCGGCGCGGTCGCCTCCGGGTTCCCGCTGGGAGCGGTGCTTGCGCCTGCGGAGCTCATGCGCCAATGGGGTCCACCAGCCCACGGCTCTACCTCCGGTGGTAACCCCGTCTCCTGTGCCGCCTCCCTCGCAACCCTTAGGGTGATCAGGGAAGAGGGGCTGTTGGAAGCGGCGCGGGTGGCTGGTACCCGGATGCTCGCGTCCCTGCAGGATCTCGCCATGCAGAACCCGCGCATTGGCGAGGTCAGGGGGATGGGATGCATGATCGGCATCGAATTCGTCGACGAGGCAGGGGCGGCTGACGGCAGTCTCTGTCAGGAGATGATCAACAACTGTCTTGGGAAGGGGCTGATCCTGATCGGGTGCGGGCTGAGGCGAAACGTTGTGCGCCTGATTCCGCCGTTAAAAGTGACCGACGCTGAGCTTAGCGAGGGGATGGCGATTTTCGCGGCCGCGCTGCACGAACTCTCCGGCAAGGTGAGGATGTAGGGTAGGTGCATGACGGTGCCGGTGCCGCCGGGCTGGAAACGGGGGGGTCAGGCGGGAGAGGGCGACGGCTGCTGTTCCCGCGCTTTATCGATGATCTCGAAGGCGCGCCTCACGCGCGAAACCACGCGTATCGTCATCATGGGCTTGCCGATGAAGTCGTGGAAACCGGCCTTGAGCGCCCGGTGTTCCTCCTCGGGCGAGGCCTTTGAGGTGAGCAGGATCATCAGCGTCCCTGCGCTCGACGGGTTCGCCTTGACGGCGCGCATGAGTGCGTAGCCGTCCATCCTGGGTGTCGCGGCATCGCACAGGATCAGGTCCGGCTTCTGGGAGAAGGCGATCCTCAGCCCCTCCACCCCGTCGCGCGCCGTGAACACCTGGTAACCTTCCCTCCGGAGCGCTCCCTCCACATCGCTCATGGCGGCAGGGTCATCGACCACGAGGATCTTCATGTCGCCCCCCCTTTGGTCACGGTGGTATTGCTGTTTCACAGCGGCGGCAAGCTCGCCGGGGCGGCAAAGCAACTGGGTTACCCTCACGGAGCCGTGCCGCTCCAGACGCGCCACGGTCTCCCCGTCGAGCGGGTCGCTGACCGCGACAAAGAGCGCACCGTTTTCCAGCCGCAAAGGCAGAAGCGGTCTCGTGATGGCGAGATCCGCCGGCACCAGTGCCAGTAGCTCGGCAGGGAGTTGTCGCGTGAAGAGCCTGGGGACCGTCTCGAGGCCGTACTGCTGCCCCAGCGCGTCCAGCAGCTCGTCCTCGGTCAGCACCCCCATCTCAAGGAGCACCCCTCCAAGTCTCTTGCCGCAAGTCGCCTGACGCGCCAGTGCCCGCTCCAGGGTCTTTACCGTTATGATGCCGGATCGAACCAGCAACTGTCCCAAGGGTATCTTCATGATAGAGTACGCCTTTGACGGTAATGAGAAGCTTTTAACATCGCAAATAATACATACTTCGTCGGAAATTTCAAAATAAAAAAAAAGGAGGCCCGTTTCCGGGCCTCCTGATCTTTCTGAGAAGTGAGACTCAATACCTAGCGGATATGGTCTTCCGGGTACGCGCCGATGCTGTGGATGGAGAGGTCGGCGCCGTTGAATTCTTCCTCCTGGCTTAGCCGGATCCCTACCGTCTTGCTGAGGATGCCGTAGATGACGAAGCCGTTCACAAGGGCGAAGACAATCGCGGAGAGGGAGCCGAGAAGCTGGGAGAGGAAGGTCACCCCGCCGAGGCCACCGAGCGCCTCGCCGCCGAAGAGGCCCGCGGCGATCCCCCCCCAGGAGCCGATCACGCCGTGCAGCGGCCAAACGCCTAAGACGTCGTCGATCTTCAGCTTTTCCTGCTCGATGTGGAAGCCGTAGACGAAGATGACCGAGGCGACGGCGCCGGTTACGAAGGCGAAGAGCGGGTGCATGATGTCGGAGCCGGCGCAGACGGCGATGAGTCCGGCAAGGGCGCCGTTGTGTACGAAACCGGGGTCGTTCCTGCCTGCGATGAGGGCCGCGAGCACGCCACCCACCATGGCCATCAGCGAGTTCACCGCCACGAGGCCGGAGATCTTCTCGAGGTGTCCTGCGCTCATCACGTTGAAGCCGAACCAGCCGACGGCGAGGATCCAGGAGCCCAGGGCGAGGAAGGGGATGTTGCTGATCGGGATCGGGTGGGACTTGCCCCTTACGTAGCGCCCCATGCGGGGGCCGAGGATGATGACTGCGGGGAGTGCGAGCCAGCCGCCGATGGAGTGCACCACAACGGAGCCTGCATAGTCATGGAACTCGGCGCCGCCGATGGACTTGAAGAAGCCCTGCAGCGCAGAGCAGTTTTGCCCCCAAATGAGGGACTCGAAGAGGGGGTAGGTGAGACCGGCGAAAACGGCGCCGGCGATCACCTGCGGCCAGAACTTGGCGCGCTCGGCGATGCCGCCGGAGATGATGGCGGGGATGCAGGCGGCGAAGCAGAGCAGGAAGAAGTAGTGGGTGATGTCGTACCCCTGGTTGGGGCCCAGGAGTTCTTTAACAGGCTTCAGGAAGCTGATGCCGTAGGCGATGGGAAAGCCGATGAGGAAGTAGACCACGGTCGAGACGGACCAGTCGGTCAGGATCTTCACGAAGGCGTTCACCTGGTTCTTCTTGCGTACTGTACCCACCTCGAGGAAGGCGAAGCCTGCGTGCATGGCGAAGACCATGACCGCGCCTAACATGAGGAAGAGCACATCGCTGCTGTTTGCAAGACCTGTCATCGTCGACATCCCGTTCATTCCGTTACCTCCGTTGGTAAATGCCCCCCTTCGTTGGAGAACGCCGAGTCGTAGCAAGGTCTCTGCCAAATCCATATCTGCTTGGAATTACGTTGGTCGCCTCGCGCGTCTAATGAAAGGGATACCTCACTCTGCCCAATTAATGGGCGACGCTGCCCAAGGGATAGGCAGGATTAACTGTTGACCTGTAAACGGCCAGCGGGTAAATTTGTGCAGAATTTCTGCCGGAGGTGGCTTGTTGTCCCGCAAAACCGCTCTCATCGCCTGCGCAGACCTAAGCGGGTTCTGCTACGGCGAACAGCACCCCTTCAAGGTGCAGCGCTACCGTCTGGCACATGATCTCATGGCGGCGTACGGGCTTCTGGATCTCCCGGGGATGTCCGAGGTGCGTCCTCGGCCGGTAGACGAAAAGGAGCTCCTTGGGGCGCACTCCGCCGAGTACCTGGACCGGTTACGCGAGTTCAGCGAGGCCCAGGAGCCGAGGGCCGACTTCCGCTACGGCCTTGGCGACGTTGAGAATCCCATCTTTCCCGGGGTCTACGATTGGGCCTGTCTCGGGGTCTCCGGCACGCTGGAGGCGGCGCGCCTGGTGACCGAGGAAGGTTTCGCTGCCGCTTTTAACCTCCTTGGCGGGTATCACCACGCCCAGAAGGGAAGGGCCTCCGGTTTTTCGTACTTAAACGACGCGGTGGTCGCCATCAATTACCTGCGGGAGCGGGGTAAACGGGTGGTTTACCTGGACCTCGACGCCCACCACGGCGACGGCGTCCAGAACGCCTTTTACGATTGCGACCGGGTGCTCACCATCTCGCTGCACGAAAGCGGGGTCTATTTCTTTCCCGGCACCGGCTTCGAGAACGAGACCGGCGAAGGGAGGGGAAAAGGGTACTCGGTGAACCTGCCGCTTCTGGCGCACACCGACGACGCGCTGTTCATGAAGGCCTTCGACGAGGTCGCCTTCCCGCTCATCGCCGCTTTCAACCCGGACGTCATGGTGACGCAACTGGGCGCCGATACCTTCAGGACCGATCCGCTCACGAGGCTCGAGGTCACCACGCACGCCTACTCCTACATCATGAGAAAGCTGCGTGCCCTGGAGATCCCCTGGGTCGGGGTAGGTGGCGGAGGGTACGACCAGATGAACGTCGCCAGGGCCTGGACCATCGCCTGGGGGGTGATGAACGACCGGGAGGTCTCCCCGAGGCTCCCCACCTCCTTTGTGAAGCTCATCGCGCAGCTTGGCTACCCGCACCGGATGCTCCTGGACGCGATGCACTGGGCACAGGATGACGACCGCAACCGTGCGCTCGACGCGGTGGAGAAGAGCATCGCCTACGTGCGCAAACACGTTTTCCCCGTCCTCATTGGCGACTATGGCAAACGACACCTCACATGAGCCGCTCAGGGACCTGGGGGGAAGCCAGCTCTTCTCCCTGAACGACATCAACCGGTTGCCCTCCGCGGAAAAGGAGGCGATCTACCGGTCGCTGCTCCCCGAGCGTCTGCTGTCCATGGTGGCGAAAGGAGGCGGGGAAATCGAGGTGATCGCGCCGGAAGGGCTGCGCTTTCTGCGCCTTGTGACGCGCTGCAGCCCGGGCGACCGGGATCCCGCCTTCATCCTGGACCTGTGCGACACGCATCACGGCCAGATGGAGCTTTCCTACTGCACCATCGCCGACCCGGCGGCGCCGCGCTACGACGTCGACCTGGACGAAATGGGGCGCAACAACCTGTTCGCGACGCTTGGGCGCAACCTCCCCGAGGAGGTGCGGGCCATGGAGGCGGGGCTCTTCCCGAATCAGACCCGGCGCGGCCTGAGGATGTTCGGGGAGTTCCTGCCCCTTCTTGAGCGCCTGGTCGCCAGGCTCGGCATGCAGCTCATCGTGGCCGAGCCCTTGACCTACGACAACGCGATCCGCTACGAGGGATATGGTTTCGACTACGTGGTGGGAAAGCGCCTCATGCAGGAGATCGACGCCGGGTTCGCCCCGGGGGGCGTGCTGTTTAGGAGGCTGGACGGCTCCACCCCCTTCAGGCGCCCCGGCATGGAGAAGAGCGTCCTCGGGCGCAGCTGGGCGATCCACGACGGCATCATGGACGAGCCGTGGGACGACGTGAGGATCTACAAGACCATCGGCGTGCATGCCGGTGTGGACACGTTCCCGCATCGGGAGCGGTAACAAGGGAAAAGGAGTGCGCTTAATGGAAAGGGATATGACCCCCATCAATGGTGTTACCTACTATCGCCCCCCCTCCGGGAGCGAGGTGAGCGGCCTGGACGGCAAGGTGGTGTTTTCGCTCGGTCCCGAGCCGATCCCGCTTCTGGACGAGGATTACCGCGCCCTGGAGGGGCAGGTGCCCGGATACGACGCGGTGGGACGCGGCATCTACCATGCCCTGCGCCAGGATCCGGGGTGCCGCTACTGCGAGCGCTACGCTGAGATGCTGAAGGGGTATCCCCATTACGTCTCCGAGCTCGCGAGCTACATCCTGATGCTCGGTGAGAAGGACGTCGAGGTCCCCTACCTTGAGCGCAGGGTGAAGCTTTTGCGCATCTTCTCGCTCCTCGAGCCGGAAAACGCCCACTTCCCGCTGGAGATCGGCGTCACCCTTCTGGATCAGGCGTGCCGTTTCTCGGCGCTGCACCTTTCCACCGCGGCCCTTTTCAAGGCGGAAAAGTACCTGGACCGTGCCCGCGAGCTGGCCGGGGATCAGCCGCGCTGCCTGACCACCCTTGCGGAAGTCTCCTTCCTGCTCGGGAAATACGACAAGGCGGCCTCCTTGTGGCGCGCACTGCTTCCGGAGGTCGAGGAGAAGGCGAAGGCCGAGCTGAAAGCGCGCCTGGAGCGGATCGACCGGGGAGAAGTGCCGCGTGTGCCTGCCGTAGATTACATGGAGGCGATCGCGGGCGCCATGGCGCTCAGGGAAGAGGGGGGGTACCAGGAGGCGACGGCGATCCTGAACGACGTGATGGCGGACGCCTGGTTCGCGCTGGAGTTCCCCATGGCGGAGATCCCCTACCTCCTGGCGCTTTGCTGCAAGGACCTGGGGGCCGCAGCGGATGCGCGCTTCTACCTGCGTCAGGCGCTCAGGATCAACCCGGAATTCTCCGAGGCGCAGACCGCGCTGGAACAGTTGGAACAGTAGAGACAGCCAAGGAGGCATTATGTTCGGATTCAGCGCGGCAGACTGGATATTCATCGCCGGCGTCATGGGGGTGATCTTCTTCTTCGTCGCCGTGAGCGGGATGCGTAAGCGGTAAAAATACAGCTCTAAGGGAGGTGCTCATGCAGGTTCCTGACATCAAAGAGATCTTGACCAAGTACCGCACCATCGCCGTCGTCGGGCTTTCCCCCGATAGCGGCAAGCCAAGTCACGAGGTGGCCGCCTACCTCAAACGGGCCGGCTATCGCATCATCCCGGTGAACCCCGCGGTCCCCGAGGTGTTCGGCGAGAAGAGCTATGCGAGCGTCACAGATATCCCGGAAGCGGTGGAGATCGTCGACGTCTTCCGCCGTTCCGAGTTCGTCCCCGAGATCGTCGAGCAGGCGATTGCCAAGGGGGCGAAGGTGCTCTGGCTGCAGGAAGGGGTGGTCCATGAGGAGGCCGCCAAGCGCGCCCACGAGGCGGGGCTCCTCGTGGTGATGGACCGCTGCATGCTGAAGGAACACGTAAAGACGATGAAACGCTGAAAACCGCGGCTGGCGGGGGGCGTCGCCTCCTGCCCGCCGCCATGCATGTCGCTCAACGACCTGCCCGTCCGCTTCGTATTTCCTGACGTCACTGCCCCCGCCTTCACCGAGCCGGAACAGGGGCTCGGACCTTGTGTAAACGTTAAGTGTGTTCAAATATTCCCCCTTGCCAGCACAGTCACATCTCTGGTAGTATGTGCGCGCTTCTACGCGACGGCAGATGACAGAATTTACTGGCAAAGCCGGTGTTCTGCGCGGCGCCTCAATCACGCAGAATCGCTCTCAAAAGGATACGGATGTTCGAGAAGCTAAAACACGGCCTGCCCGGCTCCTTCTTTCACCCTGAAAACGGCAATCGCCCCGTCGATTTGCAGGACACCAGGGGCGTCGGGATCAGGATCGACCAACTGAACAAGTCGTTCGGCCCGAATCACGTGCTAAAGGACGTGAACCTGGAAATCCGCGCCGGCGAAACCTTCTGCATCATAGGACCTTCCGGTACCGGAAAGAGCGTCCTTTTAAAGCACATCGTCAAGCTGGAGACCCCGGACAGCGGCGAGATCTACATCGACGACCTGCCCCTGTTCGGCCCGAAGCCCGACTCGGCCGCCAGAGACTACCGCTACAGCATGGTGTTCCAGTCCTCGGCCCTCTTCAACTCCCTGACCGTAGGGGAGAACGTGGGGCTTTGGCTCAGGGAGAAGCGTGTCTGCAAGGAACAGCAGATCCGCGAGATCATCAAGCAGAAACTGGAGATGGTGGGGCTCGTCGGCAAGGAGGAGCTGCGCACCTCGGAGCTTTCCGGCGGGATGAAAAAACGCGTGGCGATCGCCCGGTCCCTCGCCATGAACCCGGACCTGATCCTCTACGACGAGCCGACCGCCGAGCTAGACCCGGTCACCACGGACGAGCTCGCAAACACGATCCTGAAGCTCAAGGAAAGCACCAAGAACACCACGGTGATCGTGACGCACGACCTGAACTTCGCGCTCTACATCTCGGACCGGATCGCCATGATGCACGGCGGCTCCGTGGTCGAGATCGGCACGCCGCGCGAGATCAAGAATAGCGAAAACCCGATCGTCCGCGGTTTCATCTACACGACAACGAAGGGGATAAGGGGGGAATAGATGAACGTTCATCCGTTGCGCCGCATGAAAGTCGCGATCCTCTTGGCGCTCGTTCCCCTCCTTTCCGTTTCCTGTGCCGAACTAAAGCAAAGCAAGCCCATCCTCCCCACCCGCGAATACGAGAAGATGATCGTCGGGCGCCTGGACGCCGAGTACGTCGGTACCAGTAACTGTGTCTCCAAGTGCCACGCCCACGACAAGATCAGCGACGACTTCAGCCACAGCCTCCACGGAGAACAGATCAAGCCGGAAACCGGGCTCCCCCTGGTGAACTGTGAGTCCTGCCACGGACCGGGAAGCCTCGCCATCGCGCACCTAAGCGACGACCGCGAGGAGAACACCCGGGAAAAGAGGAAGTGCGACACCTCGAAGTTCCTCGACATCAACCATCTTCCCGCCCAGGCCCAGTCCCTCATCTGTCTCAAATGCCACGCCGCCGCCTCGATCCCCGTGCTGAGCCACTGGAAGGCGAGCGCGCACGCGCTGCACGACGTGAGCTGCTTCGACTGCCATAAACTGCACCAGGGACCCCAGCAGAAGGTGAGCCCGCAGCAGATGTCCGAGATGTGCTTCACCTGTCATCCCGAGGTCCAGGCGGAGAACTCGCTCTTTTCGCACCACCCCATCCGCGAGAAGAAGATGTTCTGCGTCGACTGTCACGAGGTGCACGGTTCCACGCAGGACCGCCTGCTCAAAGGGAACACGCCGAAGGAGACCTGCACCAGGTGCCACATGGAGAAGCAGGGGCCTTTCGCCTTCGAGCATGGTGACGTGACCGAGAACTGTATGAACTGTCACACCCCGCACGGCTCGGTGAACAACAACCTCTTAAATGCCGCGATGCCGTTTCTCTGTCTGCAGTGCCACTCCGGGCATCTCGCCACGGATACCCCCGGCGGCGGGCTCAAAAAGCTTTACACGAACCGTTGCACCGACTGCCATTCGCAGATACACGGCAGCGACATCCCATCCCAGGCCGTAACGGGCCGGGGCACCCTGCGGCAGTAAGCGCGAAAGGAGCCGATGGTGAAAACACCGCTTGATCTCGCATCAACCGTACTATCACCGCTGCTTTTGCTGCTCGTGGCGGCGGGGGGCGTCTCCGCGGCGGAACTGGACGCGTTGCCGTCGGGCGACCTCGAGAAGGCAGCCGTATCGGCGAAAGGGACGGAGCCTGCGAAGTCGGTGACTGCACCCGACGCCGTCGAGCCAGCGCAGGACCCTGCGGCGGAGGAGCCGGGGGGGGATGTGACGGGAAGTACGCCGGAGGGGGCAGGCGTCTCGGCAGCCGAGCCGGCGGACGAAGCGGTTTCCCAGGCGGCCGAGGAACCGGCGTACGTGCCGGAGGACGAGCGCCAGGTGGAGGTACTGGAAAGAAAGGGTGGCTCGCTAGGCTACAACTTCGTCTTCGGCGAGGACAACCGTGGGCGCGCCCTCGAGTACGGCTTCCTTAAATCCAGCAGAAGCGGGGGACTCTTCTACCGTCACATGGAAAAGGACACGAACCTCGAGCTGGAAGGCTTCTACCTGAACGAGAACGACTACCACGGCGATCTGCTGATGGATTACCGGGGTGACTACCGTCTGCACCTGAGGACGGAGTCGCTCTACCACAACCTGGACCGCGACATCCTCTTCTCGCCCAGCTTCCAGGGGCCCAGGACCGACGCCCCCGGGTCCGCCACCTACAGCGCCGAGCAGCAGGACCCGCAGGCGCACTACGGGGTGAGCGTGGTCCAGGACCGGGCCGACTTCCGCTACCGTCTGCACAACTTCCCGCTGCACCTGAACCTGGGCTACTGGCGCTACACGAAGGAAGGGACCATCCAGCAGCGTTTCGCCGACGCTTCCTTCGAGGGGGAAGCCAACACGGTCTACGCCCGCCCGCGCAGCATCGATCAGCAGATCCAGGAGGGGCGCCTAGGTCTCGACGCACATCTGGGCCCGGTCGACCTCGTCTACGACTTCAAGATCCGGTACTTCGAGGACCGCCTTCCTACGCCGGTCGCCACCTACACCGCGCGTAACGACATCCACGGGAACCTCGAGCGGCTGGGCGGGGAGCAGCAGCACAACGAGAATCCCGACAGCCGTTTCTTCTCCCACACCCTGAAGCTGCACACCTCCTTGTCCGGCGGTCTTGTCGGCTCCGCTTCCTACAGCGTGGACCAGCGTGAGAACCTCTCCGAATTGTCCGACGTGACCGGCGCGCGCCACATGAAGGTGTACCTGCAAAATGCGGCCGGGGACGTCACCTATACGCCGAACCGCGAGTACACCTTCGCCTTGAAGTACCGTCGCCAGGAGCTCGACAACGGCAACCGCGGCGCGCTTTTGAGCGTGAACTTCGCCGATCCGCTCCAGCAAGTCAAATCTCCCCTTGAGACCACCCGCAACCTCGTCACCGGCACCGTCTGGTACCGGCCGCGGCACGACCTCTCCTTCGTGGGGGAATACCGTGGCGACTTCGTGAACCGTGACAACGTGAGCGATCTCCCTTCGCCTGCCACCTGGGCCCTGCCGGACCACTCCGCGACCCACACCGGCTCGCTCGCCGTCTACTACCGCCCCTTTAAGGGGCTGCGCAGCAGCGCCCAATACAGCTACGCCTTCACCGACAACCCGGCGTACGGCGCCTCGTTCAAAGAGCGCCAGGAGGGGAAGCTCCTTTTGACCTACACCGGCGGCCGGTGGGGAGTCTCCACCCACGCCCTTTTCCGCCACGACCGCAACGACGAGGTGGTCCACTTCGTGCTGAATACCCTGGATCCGCTGGACTACAGCGTAATGCCGCTCACCTCACGCAACGGCAGCAGCGAGAACGCGAACGTGGGGGCATGGTGGATGCCGCTGCCGAAACTGACCGTGGGGCTCAACTACTCCTACCTGCACAGCGAGGTGGAGCAGCCGGTGTTCTTTACCACCGTCGGCGTGGGAAGCGAGGCCGACAGCCAATTTTCCAGCAGTTCTCACGTCTACACGGTGAACGTCTCCTACGCGCTGGGCGAGCAGTGCGATCTGTCGCTCATGGCCCAGCAGATACGCTCGAGGGCCTCCTTCTCGCCGGCCGACTTCAGTTCCGCTGCGTACTCGGGCAGCAGCACCGCGGGGATCAGCGGGATAACGGCACAGGACACAGTGATCAGCGCACTTTCCGCCCGGGGGGAATACCGCTTCTCGCGCGTACTGTCGACGACCCTCGAGTACACGCTCAGGGATTACGACGAGAAGAACAGCCAGAACATCAACTACCAGACGTACAACGGGATGGTGCATGCCATCGTGGCCGGCCTGGCGGCCAAGTGGTGATCGAGGGGTAGCATATCAAAACTGTCATCCGATCCATACTCCTGCTTTTGCTGTTCTGCTCGGTTCTCCCCGCGTCTGACTCCCGCGCGGCCGGAAAACTGGTGGCGGCGCTCTTGACGTGCGACCTGCCGCGCTACCGTGATGCCCACCGGGCCTTCATGAAGGCGCTGGTGCTGAAGGGGTACGACCAGAGCAACGTGGAGGTCATCACGCAGACACCCAACCCCGATCTCATCTCCTGGTCCAACAGTATCCGCAAGTTCAACGCCATCGGAGCCGACGTCATCGTCGCCTACGGCACCTCGGCCACCCTGGCCGCCCTCAGAGAATCGCAGGACATCCCGATCGTGTACGCCGACGTGTACGGTCCGGTGGAAACTGGCGTTGCCAAAAGCATGGCCTCCAGCGGCCGGAACATCGCCGGGGTGAGCTCCAAGGTCCCGCTAGTCACTTTGATTAAGACCGCCATGGAGGTGAAGCCGATCAGGACCTTGGGGGTCATCTGCGCAAGCCGTGAAGAGGGGGCGATGGCCCAACTGAAGGAGGCCCGCAAGATCGCCGCCCAGGCCGGCGTGGTGCTGGTCGAAACCAACGTCGCTTCTCCGGCCGGGCTCGACGCCGCGCTCGCCACGCTTTTGGCCACGAGGGTCGACTGCATCTACGTGACGGAATGCACTGCGGGGGGGCGCTTCTTCGAGAAGATCGTGCACCGCGCCCACGAGGTGAAGATCCCGGTGATATCGCAGATGCCGGGGGCAGCCCACAAAGGGGCCCTCATCTCCCTGGAGGCGGATCCCGCGGAACAGGGGCAGGTCGCGGCCGACTACGTGGCGCGCATCCTGAGCGGGAAGAAGGCGTTGCATCTCCCCGTCGTCACGCCGAAGCGGGTCGATCTCATCGTGAACCTGAAGGCCGCCCGACTGCTCGACCTGAACGTTCCCTTCCCGGTGCTCACCGCCGCGACCCGGGTGCTTAAATAGATACATAGAGGTATTGATGGGAAAGATTGTAATCGTGGATGACGACGCGGCATTCGTGGGGGCGCTAAAGGACAAGATCCATGCGCTCTACCCGCTGCTCGAAGTGATAACGTGTACCGACCCCTTGCAGGCCCTGGCTGTGCTCAAGAAAGAGCAGGTGGATCTTTTGCTCGTGGATTTGGAGATGCCGACCCTGGACGGGTCAAAGATCTTCAAGTACGCCGTCTCCATCGGCATGGACAAGAACAGGATCGTCATCCTGTCCGGGCGCGACTCGGACTACCTGCACGAGCAGTTCCCCATGGGGACCTGTCTCGCGGTCCTCAACAAGTACGAGGCGAAGCAGAAGGCGGTGCTCGACATGATCTTCAGCTCGATGCACAGAAAGGCCGCGGCCAATTAGAAGAACCTTTCAGGAGCTACACAGCATGGCAAAACAGATGAGACTTACTTGTTACGGAAGGGCAAAGAGTAAACCAGAGTGGGAAGCCCCGCTTTCAGGGGTGACCTTCGACATATTTTTCGCGGAACTGGCCCAGGAACTGGAGCGCTTCGGCATAGCACTGGAGCTTGGGGACGACACCGGGCAGGTGATCGAGGTGAACGGCTACGGCGACCTGTTGAACTCGGTGCGCATCGCCTCGCCTTCCGACGGTATCAGCAACGTCTGCGTAGGGCACGTTATCGGCCAAAGCCCGCGCCTTGACCTGCATGAGGATATAAAGCGCGCCGTGAACCGCATCGCCTTCGCGCCGGAGACCGTGCCTCCCGATGACGAAAACCGCAAGGTCTGCCACAACTGCGGCTGCGGCTGCTAAAGAGGGAAAATCTCGGCGCGTGCCGTTGCGCCATCGACCGTGACGATGGCGTAGCTGCCGGGGAGTCCCTCCTTCAGGGCCCCCGGGTTGACCAGGAGCATCCCCTGCGCCGACTCGACCGCCGCCTGGTGCGTGTGGCCGTAGAGCACGACCGAGGCACCCACCTTCGTCCCCTGGTCGATCAGCTGCTTCAGGCCGCTTTTCACCTGCTGCCGGTATCCGTGCGTTACCAGGATGCGGCACGCCCCGAATTCCAGGGTGAGCTCGGCGGGGACGCGCCGGTCCATGTCGCAATTACCTGCCACGCGGTGCACCGGCACCGCAAGCACTTCCTCCATAAGGCGTGCGTCTTCGCATCCGTCCCCCAGATGAACGATATGATCCACCGGACCCGCCTGCTGGTGCGCCTTGAAGGCGTGGGCGTAGTTGCCGTGACTGTCTGAAATCACCAGTACTCTCATAATTCCTCTTACATCTATCGCGTCAAAGGCATCGGCGCCGGCCGAGCCGCTCGACAATATGTTTTTGCGCCGCATCCCGCTTGGTGTACAGTTGTTGGCGTTGATCGGGCGATGTCTTTGTTCTTCCTTGTTCAGATATAGGACATTGTCCCGTCAAATGACAAGCAAAATAAGCTGTAAACAGTTGACTTGATAAGGGTGATCGAGTATTGCCGATACTAACGGAGGCGTCATGAGGAAGTTGTTGTTATGGATACTCGCCCTGGTTCTTGGCTTGTCTTTGCTTTTCGCGGCCTGTGTCGCGGTGGTCAGCGCCCTCATAGGCGATGACGACACGCTGGCCGGCGGCGATGGGATCGGCGTCGTGGAGCTCAAGGGGGCCATCATCGACGGCCAGGAGGTAATACGGCAACTGCGCAGCATGAAAAAGGACGAACACGTGAAGGCGGTGGTCTTCCGTGTCGATTCCCCGGGAGGCGTGGTCGGTCCCTCCCAGGAGATCTACGCGGCGGTGAAGGACCTCGCCAAAACGAAGAAGGTGGTGGTCTCCATGGGGAGCGTCGCCGCCTCGGGCGGGTACTACGTCTCCGCTCCCGCCACCCTCATCTACGCGAACCCGGGCACCATCACCGGTAGCATCGGCGTCTTGATGAAGTTCTCGAACATCGAGGGGCTCATGGACAAGGTCGGCATGAAGGCCTACACCATCAAGACCGGCAAGTTCAAGGATACCGGCTCCCCCGCCCGCGCCATGACCGACGAGGAGAGGGCCATGCTGCAGGGGGTGATCGACTCGACGCACGGCCAGTTCGTGAAGGCGGTGGCGCAGGGGAGAAAGCTTCCAGAGGAGACGGTGCGCGCCATCGCCGACGGCAGGATCTTCTCCGGCGAACAGGCGCTCGCCCTGAAGCTTGTGGACCGCATCGGCTCCATGCAGGACGCCATCGATGAGGCGGCGCGCTTAGGTGGCATCAAGGGAGAGCCGAGGCTTATCCGGACCCCGAAGAAGAAGGGTAAGCTTGTGGACATGCTGGTTGAAGGAGCCGCTGGCAAGCTTGGTGTCCTCACAGGTGCAGACAGCGGCGTCAGTGTGGACTACAGGATGGGGTGGTAACTAGATTTACCTTGACAAAAAAACCGGCATCTCTATACTGAGAAACTTTGAAAATGAGGGAGAGCTTCCTTTGAAGATTGAGATAGAGAAGGTGAAAAAGAAGCAGCTCGACCTCTCGGAGGTGGAGCCGGCTTCGCACTTCCCGGTCCTGGTGGCAATGGAAGCGGCCGGCGAGTGTACCTTCACCGCACCGGTCAGCGCCAAGGTCACCGCGGTATGGGAATACGACCATGTGCGGGCGACCGGGCACGTTGAGAGCGCAGCACGCCTCACCTGCTCCCGCTGCCTCGCCGAGTATGACTTACCGCTCACCTCGGACTTCACCATCTTCTACACCGAGGGTGAGGATGAAGGTTCCGAGGATGAAGTAGAGCTCTCCGACGAGGAGCTGATCTCCGCCACCTACACCGGTGACGAGATCGACATGGCCCCCGAGATCGCCGAACAGGTGATGCTGGAGGTGCCATACAAGCCACTATGCAGCGAATCGTGTAAAGGGCTCTGCCCCGAGTGCGGTGCTGACCTGAACGCCGGAGAATGCGGCTGCGATCGCGGCGGGATAAACCTGAAGATGGCCGCCCTGAAGAAGATCAAGATAGAAAAGTAAAAAGGAGAACATCATGGCTGTACCTAAGAAGAAAACCTCCAAGTCGCGCAAGAACATGAGGCGTGCACACGACTTCCTGACCGCTCCCACCGTCTCGACCTGCCCCCAGTGCAAGGCTCCGAAGCTGCCGCATTGCGTCTGCCCGTCCTGCGGTACTTACAAGGGACGCCAGGTGCTGAAGGCTGAAGAGCTCTAGGATTTCGATTTCACAGCCGTGACTGTTCGAAATCCGCTCCCTAGGGGAAATATGAGAGTTGCTGTCGATGTAATGGGGGGCGACAACGCCCCTCATGTTGAAGTTGAAGGTGCAGTAGCTGCTGCCAGAGAGTTTGGCATCCCGGTCACTCTGGTCGGTGATGTCGAAAAGGTGCAGGCCGAGCTGGCCCGCCATGACTGCAAAGGGCTGGATATCGAAGTGTGGCATGCCTCGGAAGTAGTGGGCATGCACGACTCCGCTTCCGACGCGGTACGCAAGAAGAAGGATTCCTCCATCCGCGTCGCCTTCGAGCTCGTAAAAGGTGGCGAGGCGGTGGCCGTCGTCAGCGCCGGCAACTCCGGTGCCACCATGGCGGCCGGCATGTTCGTGCTGAAGCGGATGAAGGGGATCGATCGCGCCGCGATCGCCCAACTCTTCCCCACCGTTACCGGTAAAACCCTCGTTCTCGACGTCGGCGGCAACGTCGACTGCAAGCCGATCCATCTGGTTCAGTTCGCCGTCATGGGCGAGGTGTACGCCAGATTCGTCATGGGCGTCGACAAACCCCGCGTCGGTCTTCTCTCCAACGGTGAAGAGGACAGCAAGGGGAACGAGCTCACCCGCGAAACCAGCGCACTTCTGCGCGAAAAGCCCATCAACTACATAGGTTACGTGGAAGGCCGGGACATCTTCAACGGCTCCGTCGACGTCGTGGTCTGCGACGGCTTCGTCGGCAACGTGGCTTTGAAGCTTTCCGAGGGGTTGGCCGAGGCCGTGGGCAAGATGCTTAGGGCCGAAATCAAGGCGAGCCTTCTGTCCCAGATCGGCTACTTCCTTAGCCGTAAGGCGTTCAAGAACTTCAAGAAAACCGTAGACTATGCCGAGTACGGCGGAGCGCCTCTGCTTGGGATCAACGGCGTGGGGATGATCTGCCACGGCGGTTCGAATACCAAGGCGATCAAGAACGCGATCCGCTTTGCCCATGAATACGCGCTCAAAGGGGTCAACAGCCGCATGGCGGAAAAGCTCAACGAGAGCTTCCCCGGTGAGCCGCGCGAGCGAGCCGGCGCCCAGAACCCGGACGCCGCAACAGAAAGGGTAGCTTCATGATTAGAGCAAGAATCACCGGAACCGGCTCCGCCGTTCCGGAGAAAGTGCTGACCAACTTCGATCTTGAAAAAATGATGGACACCAGCGACGAGTGGATCGTCACGAGGACCGGTATCCGGGAACGCCGCATAGCCGCGGAGGGGGAGTACACCTCGACCTTCGCCATCGCTGCCGCGGAGAAGGCGCTTGCCGCCGCCGGGGTTAAGGCCGAGGAGATCGACCTCATCGTCGTGGGTACCCTGACCCCCGACTTCCCATTCCCCGCCACCGCCTGCATCGTGCAACAAGCCCTCAAGGCCACCAACGCCTTCTGCTTCGATCTCTCCGCCGCCTGCTCCGGTTTCATCTACGCCCTCTCCACCGCCGACAAGTTCATCCGCTCCGGACAGGTGAAAAAGGCGCTCGTGATCGGCGCCGAGGTGCTTTCCCGCATCGTCGACTGGTCCGACCGGAACACCTGCCTGCTCTTTGGCGACGGTGCCGGCGCGGTGGTGCTCGAGGCGCGGGAGGGGGACCACGGTGTCCTCTCCACGCACATGCACTCCGATGGCAACTACTGGGAGATCCTGTACCAGAAGGGCCCGGGCAGCCGCAAGCCGGCCACGCACCAGAACGTGGACGACAAGCTGGTCTACCTGACCATGCAGGGGAACGAGGTGTTCAAGCTTGCGGTACGCGCCATGGGCGAGGTCGCCCAGGAGGCCCTGGAGGCCAACGGCTTCACCCCCGACGACGTAACGCTCTTCATCCCGCACCAGGCGAACCAGAGGATCGTCGACTCCGTCGGCAAGCGTCTCGGCATCACCGGCGAGCGTGTCTTCGTGAACCTGGACCGTTATGGCAACACCTCCGCGGCGTCGATACCCATCGCGCTCGACGAGGCGGCGCGCGCCGGTCGCTTGAAAGAAGGGGACTTGCTGCTGCTTGACGCCTTCGGCGGCGGTCTCACCTGGGGCTCCGCGCTGATCCGCTGGTAGGCCTGGGACCGTAGGCCACAGGCCGTGTCCACCGTAGCCTTGGCGGAGGTGCTGTCGGACTTGTCCGCCGTAGCCTTGGTGAAGGTGGATCGCCACCTTGGCCAGACGCCTGGCTCCCACTAAAAAGAAAAGAGGTCATCTATGCAATCCTATGCATTCATCTTCCCGGGGCAGGGCTCCCAGCACGCCGGGATGGGGAAGGACCTGGCCGATAACTTCAAGACCGCCCGGGTCACCTTCGAGGAGGCCGACGACGCGCTCGGCTTCTCCCTCTCCAAGCTCTGCTTCGAAGGGCCCGAGGATGAGCTGAAGCTTACCGCCAACACCCAGCCCGCCATCCTGGCGGCGAGCGTCGCGGCGCTCAGGGTGCTGAGGGCGGAATCCTCGCTTGTGCCTTCCTTCCTGGCCGGTCACTCGCTTGGTGAGTACTCCGCACTGGTCGCTTCCGGCGCGCTCGACTTTGCCGATGCGCTGAGGACCGTGCGTGCCCGCGGCAGCTACATGCAGGACGCAGTACCCATCGGCGTTGGCGCCATGGCTGCGATCCTCGGTGCCGAGGCCGAGGTCCTCAAGGAAATATGCGCCGAGGCGGCGCAGGGCGAGGTCGTTTCCCCGGCCAACTTCAACTCCCCCGGCCAGATCGTGGTCGCAGGGCACACCGGCGCCGTGAACCGCGCCATCGACATCGCGAAGGCGAGGGGTTTCAGGAAGGCCATGCTTCTCCCGGTATCCGCCCCATTCCACTGCGCCCTGATGAAGCCCGCCGCGGACCGTCTGGCCCAGACCCTCGAGGCGGTCGCCGTAGGCGCCATGATCGCCCCGGTGGTGAGTAACGTCGAGGCGAAGCCCAATGCCGACGCGGGACGCGTGAAGCAGCTTCTCGTCGAACAGGTCTGCGCGCCGGTCCTTTGGGAGCAGATCATCCAGAACATCGTCGCCGCCGGCGTCACCAACTTCGTCGAGATCGGCCCGGGCAAAGTGCTCGCAGGTCTCGTGAAGAGGATCGACAAGGAAACCTCCTGCGCCAACGTGCAGGACGCAGCCGGGGTAAAAGCGTTGACGGAGGTGGCACAATGAGTCTTAACGGACAGGTAGCAGTGATAACCGGCGCCTCCCGCGGCATCGGTCGCGCCATCGCGATGAAACTTGCCGCAGAAGGGGCCGCCGTAGTCGTCACCGCGACCAGCGAAGCGGGCGCCGCCAAGACCGCCGAAGAGATCGTCGCCGCAGGCGGCAAAGCGCTCGCCGTCAAGGTGGACGTTTCCGTGGTCGCCGAGGTCGAGGGGCTCTTCAAACAGGCCGTCGAGGCCTTCGGCAAGGTCGACATCTTGGTCAACAACGCAGGCATCACCAAGGACGGGCTGCTCCTCAGGATGAAGGAAGAAGACTGGGATGCGGTCCTCGACGTGAACCTGAAGGGTTGCTTCAACTGCACCCGTGAGGCCGCAAAGCTCATGTCCAAGGCACGCTACGGCAGGATCGTCAACGTCTCCTCCGTGGTCGGCGAGATGGGTAACCCCGGGCAGGCCAACTACTGCGCCTCCAAGGCCGGCATGATCGGCCTCACCAAGTCGGTGGCGAAAGAGCTCGCAAGGAGAAACGTCACCGTCAACGCGGTCACCCCTGGTTTCATCGAGACCGACATGACCGCGGAGCTCTCCGAAAAGACCAGAGAAGCGCTCCAGGAGCAGATCCCGATGGGAAGGCTTGGCAGCTCCGATGACATAGCGGGGGCTGTACTGTTCCTCGTTTCCGACGCCGCGGCATACGTCACCGGACACGTACTTTCGGTGAACGGCGGCATGTACATGTGATGTCGCAAACGGCGTTCTTTTTTACTTTCAGCGCCAAAAATACCTTTTGCAAATTCTGCTTTTCATGCTATGAAATAGCAGTCTTTCGGCAAAGCAAAACTAAAAACGTCTGACGTTACAATCAAATGGAGGTAATTGAATGGCTTCGATCGAGAAACGCATTAAAGAGATAGTCGCTGAGCAGCTTGGTGTTGACGAGGCTCAGGTGACCAACGAGTCCTCCTTCATGGACGACCTGGGCGCCGACTCCCTGGATACCGTGGAACTGGTGATGGCCCTTGAGGAAGAGTTCGAAATCGAGATCTCCGACGAGGATGCCGAGAAGATCCAGTCGGTACAGGACGCAATCGACTACATCACTGATCACACCTAGTAGAGAGGGGGGAGTTATGCTTCCCCTTTTTCATGTCGCCTTCGGGCGTGCGTGAGTCAAAAGCAACCAAGGAGAGTTCAGAGTATGAGAAGAGTTGTTGTCACGGGGGTAGGCGTGGTCTCCCCGCTGGGGACCGGTAACGGAAAGAACTGGGATGCCCTTGTGGCCGGTACGTCCGGCATTGCTCCCATCACCCGTTTTGATGCCTCCGACCTGCCGGTGAGAATCGCTGGCGAGGTCAAGGACTTCGTCGCCGAGGATTTCATCGACAAGAAAGAGATCAAGAAGATGGATCTCTTCATCCAGTACGCCCTCGCTGCGGCCCACTTCGCGATGGAAGACTCCGGTCTGCAGATCACCGAGGAGAACGCCGAGCGTGTCGGCGTCCTTGTGGGTGCGGGCCTTGGCGGTCTTCCCGCCATCGAGCGTTACCACAGCGCGCTGCTGGAAGGCGGGTACAAGAAGGTTTCCCCCTTCTTCATCCCGATGCTGATCATCAACCTGGCTCCGGGGCACATCTCCATCAAGTACGGGGCAAAAGGCCCGAACGTTTCCTCCGTTTCCGCCTGTGCGACCGGCACCCATTCCATCGGTGACGCGTACCACATGATCCAGCGCGGCGATGCCGACGCCATGATCGCGGGCGGCACCGAATCGACGGTGACACCGCTGGGTATCGGCGGGTTCTCCGTGATGAAGGCGCTCTCCACCAACAACGAGAACCCGGCCGGTGCGTCGCGTCCGTTCGACAAGGGGAGGGACGGCTTCGTCCTGTCCGAGGGCTCCGGTATCGTGGTGCTCGAGGAGTACGAGGCGGCCAAGGCGCGCGGCGCCAAGATCTACGGCGAAATCGTGGGTTATGGCCTTTCCGGCGATGCCTATCACCTGACTTCTCCCGCCCCGGGCGGTGAGGGGGCGGCGCGCTGCATGAAGATGGCGCTGCGTACCGCGGGCATCAACCCGGAGCAGGTCGACTACATCAACGCCCACGGCACCTCGACTCCCTACGGCGACGTCGGCGAGACCACGGCGATCCACACCGTCTTCGGCGATCACGCAACCAAACTGATGGTCTCCTCCACCAAGTCGATGACCGGTCACCTGCTCGGTGCTGCCGGCGGCGTCGAGGCTGTCTTCTCGCTCTTGGCGATGAAGAACTCCGTCGTCCCGCCGACCATCAACTACAACGAGCCGGACCCCGAGTGCGATCTCGACTACGTGCCGAACACCGCACGCGAGGCGAAGGTGGAGTACGCGATGAGCAACTCCTTCGGCTTCGGCGGCACCAATGCCTCGCTTCTTTTCAAGAGGGTCTAACGGATGATAGTTCTTGGAAGCGATCACGGCGGCCTCGATCTGAAGAACGAGATAAAGAAACTCCTCGAAGAGCGCGGGCTTCCCTGCGAAGACCTCGGGACACATAACGGCGACTCGGTCGACTATCCCGATTTCGGGGAGGCCGTGGCGCGCCGCGTCTCCGAGGGGAGTGCCGAGAAGGGTATCCTCGTCTGCGGTACCGGCATTGGGATGTCCATCGTCGCCAACAAGTTCCCCGGCATCCGCGCGGCACTTGCCACCGACGTCTTCATGGCCACCATGGCCAAGGAGCACAACAACGCCAACATCCTGGTGCTGGGCGGCCGCGTTTTGGAAGTCGAGAAGGCGCGCGAGATGGTGGCGGCCTGGCTCGACACCGAGTATGCCGCAGGCAGGCACCAGAACCGTCTGGACAAGATCACCGCCCTGGAGCGCGAACTCAAGGGATAACCGTCGGTTTCCGACAAAGGGTTTTCGGTAGGGCGGCACTGGAAAGACAAACGATTCTGAAGCAAAGAACGGGACTCCCAGAGTCCCGTTTTCCTATTTCACCAGCATTTTTTAGGAGAGATCAGACATGTCAGTACTGGAAACATTCGACCCGGCAGTGGCGGAAGTCATCAAGCACGAGACGGAGCGCCAGGAGTACAACCTCGAACTGATCGCCTCGGAGAACTTCGTTTCCCAGGCGGTGCTTGAGGCGCAGGGCTCGGTCCTCACCAACAAGTACGCCGAAGGGTATCCCGGCAAGCGTTACTACGGCGGCTGCCACGAAGTGGACAAGGTCGAGAACCTCGCCATCGAGCGCGCCAAGGAGCTCTTCGGCGCGGACCACGTCAACGTCCAGCCGCACTCCGGTTCCCAGGCCAACATGGCGGTCTACTTCTCCGTGCTGAAGCCGGGCGACACCGTGCTCGGCATGAACCTGGCGCACGGCGGGCACCTGACCCACGGCTCCCCGGTCAACTTCTCCGGCAAGCTCTTCAACATCGTCCCCTACGGCGTCTCCCAGGAGACCCAGACCATCGATTATGAAGAGTGCGAGCGTCTCGCCATCGAGCACAAGCCGAAGATGATCGTGGTCGGCGCATCCGCCTACCCGCGCATCATCGACTTCGAGGCCTTCCGTCGCATCGCCGACAAGGTGGGCGCCGTGGTCATGGTCGACATGGCCCACATCGCGGGTCTTGTTGCCGCCGGCATCCACCCGAGCCCGGTTCCCTACGCCGAGTTCGTGACCACCACCACCCACAAGACGCTGCGTGGACCGCGCGGCGGCATGATCATGTGCCGCGAGGACTGGGCGAAGACCTTGAACTCCAACATCTTCCCCGGCATCCAGGGCGGCCCGCTCATGCACGTGATTGCCGCCAAAGCGGTCGCCTTCAAAGAGGCGCTTGCCCCCGAGTTCAAGCAGTACCAGCAGCAGATCGTGAAGAACGCTCAGGCGCTCGCCGCCGGCCTCATGAGCCGCGGCTTCAAGCTCACCTCCGGCGGCACCGACAACCACCTGATGCTGGTCGACCTCTCCCAGACCGAGCTGACCGGCAAGGTGGCCGAGGAGGCGCTCGACCGCGCCGGCATCACCGTGAACAAGAACGGCATCCCCTTCGACACCCGCTCGCCGTTCATCACCTCCGGCATCCGTATCGGCACCCCGGCGGCCACGAGCCACGGCCTGAAAGAAGCCGAGATGGAGCAGGTGGCAGGTTTCATCGCCGAAGTGCTCGGCAACGTGGGGGACGAGGCGAAGCTCGCCGCTGTGAAGACCCAGGTGAACGCGCTGATGAAGCGCTTCCCGATGTACGCCGACCGTCTCGCCTAACAAGGGGCGGTATCGATAGCAGGATAAAGGGAAGGGGGGCGACGCAAGTCGCCCCCCTTTTTTATTGCAGCTTGTCGACGAGTGTCGGGTAGGCAGATGTAGGCGCTACAAAGCTCCGTAAGTGAACTCACGCTCCCCCCTTTGCGAAGGGGGGACGGGGGGGATTTGCTTTTTTACGTCTTACCACCGCTTGAATAAAGTTGAGGGGCTAGTTTCTCAGCTACAAGCGGCCACCAGGGTTTTTCCGCCTCTGTCATATATCTTTTGCAGCGTGGGCAAGGCAAATCCCCCCTGCCCCCCCTTCGCAAAGGGGGGAACGCTGGGGCTCGTGCAGTGCTTCGTTGACAGCTGCATGCCGTTCCCTGGATTCACTTAAGAACCATCGTCATCGCGGTTTTTGCTGGTGTCAGCCCGCCGTTATCCGTTAAAGTTGTCACGCAACCGGCCGGGTTCGTGAACCTCATCTTTCATGCGGAGCAGCCATGTACTTCTTCCACTACGACGAGCCCCTCTTTCGGCCACCCTCTGAGGCGGGAAGCCTCATCTTCCAGATCACCATCGGCTGCTCCCAAAACCGTTGCAAGTTCTGCGGCATGTACAAGATGAAACGCTTCCGGGTGCGTCCTATAGACGAGATCGTAGCGGAGATTCGCTCGATACCGCCGCGCTACCGTGACGCGGTCCGTCGCGTATTCCTCGCCGACGGCGACGCCCTCATCTATCCGCAGGTGGGGCTCGCGCGGATCCTGGAGGAGCTGAACGAGGTCTTTCCGTCCCTCACCCGTGTCGGCGCCTACGCCTCACCCAACAGCCTGAACGGAAAGAGCAAGGAAGACCTGCAGCTGCTGCGCGCGAAGAAGCTGCGCATCCTCTACTTCGGCCTGGAAAGCGGCGACCCCGAAACGCTGCACCTGGTGGACAAGGGGTTCACGCCGGAAGAGATGCTGGAGCAGTGCCGTAAGGCCATGGCCGCCGGGATGAAACTGTCGGTGACCGCGATCCTCGGGCTTGCCGGTAAGAAGCGAAGCGCGGAACACGCGGCGGCGACGGCACGATGGATCACCGCACTTTCGCCCGAGTACTTTTCCCTTCTCACCATGTTTCAGCGTCACAACGACGACTTCCTCAGGCTGATCGAGCCTCTGAGCCACGGCGAGATTCTGCTCGAAACCCGGGCTCTCCTCGAGCGCCTTGAGCCGCAGGGGACCATCCTGCGCTCGAACCACGTCTCCAATTTCCTGGAGCTTGCCGGGAGCTACCCGAAAGACCGGCAGCGCCTCATCGATACCGTCGACGCCGCCCTCGCAAAAGCAAAAAGGGACCCCCGCTGGTGTGCGGAGATCCCTTCGTATCAGGAGGAGTACTACTAGAGATTATCTATCTGGCGGGGACGCCGCACAGTTTCAGCTCGCTCTCAAGCTTCTCCTGGGAGATGCCGAGCACCCTGCATGCCTTGTCTCGGTCGCTCTGGTAGCGCTCCATCACCATGAGCAAAAGGGCCTTCTTCAGCGAGATGGAGAGCTTGTCCATCACCCCTTGTCCCTGGTTCGCCGTCAGGGTGGAGACGAGCGGTTCGAGGTTCTTCTGGAACAGCGCCGCGCTTTCATTCATGCCCTGTTCGCGCTTCGTTTCGGTCCGCTTGAGGCGCACCACGTTGCCAACACACTGATCCATGTTGTCCTGCACGAAGCGTAGCGTGTCCCAGTGGCTGTCCACGGTCATGAGGCGAATATCGTCCTCGGTCCCTTCCGGAGCACCCTTCTTCCTCAAACGAACTTCCATGATGGTATATGCGTAGGAGCCGGACCTCTCACTTGCGCTGCGATCTCTGTATGCCATGATGTCCCCCCTTGTTGCCGTTTTCTCCTTACTTTTCAACTGGCGTACCAAAATCGCACATTCTTCTGTCTGTGTCGTAAGTGATTGTTGTCAAACGGTTTTGTAGGCCTTGGTACAGGCGCCTACGGCAAGGACAAAACCGGGCCGTCTGTACTAAAGCTGCACAAGGTTTTACTGTCGGAGGGTGTAAGGTATGTAATTTCAGCAACTTATGCGGATGTCGAACTGTGAACAGCTTGAACTTGCTGAGCAGATGCCGTTGTGCAGGGGAGGGGGGATGCTATAACATTCGTTGAATTTAATCATTCCTGGGGCGCCGCGGTTATGCTCCCCAAGGGGGTGTCACCTGGAGAAACCGCTTTTGGTGCCTCTTAGCTCATTGGTGGCCGGGCTTGTTCTGGCTGACCTGCTCGACATCGCCATACCGTCCTGGCCTGCCGTAGCCCTGCTCGCCTTAACCTTAGCCGCCTGCTTCGTCAGATCCCGTTTCCCTTTCACACTATCCATTGCCGCCTTCTTCATGGTCTGGGGTGTACTTTCCATGAAGCCCTTCCTGCGACCGGTCGACGCGCTCGGTGCCTTCATCCGGGATCGGCCGGTTGTGGTGGAAGGGTACGTAGATGCGCGCGTCGAGGGAGCGGCTTATGGTGGAAGCAGGATCTACCTGAGCGTGGATAAGATCGTGGAAGACGACCGCGAGTACGCTACGATGGGACGACTGCTGGTTTACGTGAAATCGGGACGACCGAAACTCTTTACCGGAGACCGGGTCCGCCTTTCCACCCGCCTCAGGAAGCCGCGCAGCCTAGGGGTGCCCGGCGAGATCGACTACGCGCGGCGGCTCGCCTACCTGGGCGTCTTCGAAACCGGTTTCGTACCGGAAGCCGATGACATGGTGCTCCTGCACGCGGGAACCGGGTGGCGGCACGGCATCGACCTCCTTGCCGACAGGTTGGGGGACTTCATCATGTCGGCGGAACCTGGGACCGAAGGGGGCGTCCTGAAGGCGCTGCTGCTGGGCGACCGGGGGGATCTGTCGGAGCCGTTGCAGGAATCGTTTTCCCGCAGCGGCGTGAACCACATCCTCTCCATATCCGGCTTCCACGTCGGGGTCCTGTTTCTTACCCTGTTCAACGGACTCTACTTCCTGGCGCGTCGTTCCGAGTGGCTCGCCCTGCACGTGAGGTTGCGCCAGACCGTCCTGTTCACGTCGCTTCCCGTGGTGCTCTTTTACCTCTTTCTCTCCGGCGCCGCCCCCGCCACGCAGCGCAGCGTGCTGATGATCTTCGCCGCGGTTGCCGCACTGTACCTGAAGCGCGAATTGGACCCGGTGAACACCATCATGCTCGCTGCCTGCGCCATCCTTTTCACCGCTCCCGAGACCCTCTTCGACGTCTCTTTTCAGCTCTCCTTTCTGGCCATCTGGGGACTGGCCGTCCTGGCCCCGCCACTTTCCAGGTTCGTTGCCGCGAAGGGGAGGGCGCTGCGTTGGACGCTGCTTCTTGTTGCCGCGTCCGCGGCTGCCATTCTCGCGACCTTCGTTCACGTGGCGTACTACTTCCGGCGCGTGTCCGTCATTGGTCTTGTAGCGAACCTTCTCGTGGTGCCGCTCATGGGGTACGGTGCCGTAGTCTTCGGTCTGTTGGGCCTTGCCGCGAGCGGGGTGGGGGAAGCGCCAGCCCGCCTGTTGCTGCACCTAGCCGCGCTGCTTGTGCGCTGGGCGGACCATATCGTTGTATATCTTTCCCGGGCACCGGTCTTGGAGGGATATGCCCCCGGGCGGCTCGACCTGCTCCTTGCGTGCCTCGCGCTCTTCGTGATCACCTTTGTCTCCTCCCTTCCGCAGCGTGTGGCCGCCGCAAGCCTCTTGCTCTTTGCACTGATCCTGCGCGCAGTGCCCGCGTCGAGCGCACCGGAGAGCGCCATGCGCATCTACTTTCTGAGCGTCGGGCAAGGGGATGCTGCGCTGGTGCATCTCCCCGCGGGGAAGTGGATGCTTGTTGACGGCGGCGGCAACGCGACGGACACCGAGGCGCGTGTCGGCCCGCGGGTACTCGTGCCGGCCCTGAGGGCACTTTCCGTGCGGCGCATCGACTACCTGGTGCTCTCACACGAGCATCCGGACCACCTGCAGGGCGTGGTGCACCTCGCCGCGTACTTCGAGATCGGTCAGTTCCTTGCGAGCCCGCTATTCTTCAGATCACCGGATACGCAGCAACTGAAATGGATCCTGACTGCCCGTGGCGTTCCGGTCATGCCTCTGGGCCCGGAAGGAGGTCCGCTTCAGCTCGGCGGCGCCTTGCTGCGTCCTCTTTGGCCCCTCGCCGATAGCCGCGAAAGCTACACCGACGCGAACGAAGCATCCCTTGTCTTTCGCCTCTCTTATGGTCGGAGTGCGGTCATTTTTACCGGTGACATCGGAGCCGCCGCGGAGCGCGGACTCCTGGCACGCCAAGCGGTCGAGCCCTGTTCCCTGCTTAAGGTTGCGCACCACGGCAGCAGATATTCTTCGACCGATTCCTTTCTAGCCGCAGTGCGACCCGCCGCTGCGGTCATCTCCGCCGGATACCGCAATACCTTCAGGCTCCCGGCACCCGCGACCCTACTCAGGCTGCAGCGGCAGGGTATCCGCACCTACCGCACCGATCAGGACGGCACGATAATCGTGATCTGCACGGCTGACGGCACACTTACAATTACGACCCCTTTGGGGCATTTTAATTGACACTCTAGAGCGCTATCTGCTAGTTTAGGCGGGCATTCTCACGTATACCCCGACGATCCAGGAGATCCGTAGCATGCAAAGGATTCTTTTAGTCGAAGACGATAGCTTTTTCCGAGAGGTCTATACCGACCTTCTTAAGGAGGACGGCTATAACGTCGATGTGGCCGCCTCAGGTGAAGAGGCGCTGGATATGATCGGGAGAGGCGGCTATCACCTCGTTGTCACCGACCTGGTGATGCGCGACGTGAGCGGCCTCGATATCCTCTCCGAAGTGAAACGGCTCGACCCTGCAACCGCAGTGATCATGGTCACCGGCCATGCCAACGTCGAGACCGCCATCTACGCCCTGAAAAACGGCGCCACCGATTACCTCATAAAGCCCATCAACCAGGACGAATTCCGCCACATCGTCAGCCACTGCATGGAACAGCGCAGGCTGCTCGACGAGAATCTCGAGCTTAAAGGGCTGGTTAACCTTTTCCAGGTGAGTCAGAACATCTCCAACTGTCTGGAACTGGAGCGCCTATACCAGATGCTCACCGACGCGCTGATGAAGGAAGTCGGCGTGAGCCGTGCCATTGGTTATTTTGCCGAGAATGGGCAGCTGAAGCTGTGCGAGCTGAAGGGGATCGACGAGCTGAACGCGCATCTCCTGGGCCAGGCGGTCATCAGTGAAAGCGACCTGAGGGACGACGGCACCTCGCACCTGATCTACCTGCGGAACTTCCTGCCGGACGGCGCCGAATACGCGAGCGAGATCACCGAGGCGATGTGTCTCTACCTGCGCTACAAGTCGGACCTCCAGGGCGTGGTCATCCTGTTCAACGATCCGGGCGCCATGCTCCCGAGGGACATAAACCGCAAGCACATCTCTTTCCTGCTCGACCAGGGGCTGCTTGCCCTCGACAACGCCGTCCGCTACAACATCGCGAAAGACCTCCTCTACATCGACGAGCTAACCGGCCTGTACAACTACCGCTACCTCGACGTCGTACTGGAGCGCGAGCTGAAGCGCTGCGAGCGTTACGGCTCCAACCTCGGCGTGCTCTTCCTCGACATCGACCTCTTCAAATCGGTGAACGACAACTTCGGCCACCTGATCGGGAGCCGCGTACTGCGCGAGGTCGGCGCACTGGTGCGAAAGAGCGTGCGTGACGTCGATGCGGTGATTCGTTACGGCGGCGACGAGTACACCATCGTTCTCGTGGAGACCGGGATGGAAGGCGCGGCCATCGTCGCCGAACGTATCCGGAAAACCATCGAGTCGCACACCTTCGCGAAGGCCGACGGGCTCGCCATCAAGCTCACCGTGAGCCTTGGTTACGCGTGCGCGCCGGACGATGCCGGCACCAAGGCGGAGCTTCTGGAGATGGCGGACCAGGCGATGTACCGCGGCAAGAGCGCCGGCAAGAACAGGGCGTTCCACGCGGAAAGGCTGACGACCCCTCCCTGACGAAAGCGGTGGGGCGAATGGATGTGCGGCGGACCGGACAGCAGTCTATGCCGGTTTTTTTATTTTTACGGCCTCAACGCAAAGACGCGGAGGCGCGAAGGCGCAAAGGTAAAATCAAGGTAAAAGGTTTTGCCGTTCCCCTATTTAGGTTTCTCTTAGCGTCTTTGCGGCTTTGCGTCTTTGCGTTAAAGCCTTCGTCTTAAATTTTGTGTGAGCAAGGAGAGCATCACCGTGGCAATCACCGGCATCAAGGGGTTCAATGACATCCTCCCGGGCGAGGTCGAGAAGTGGCAGCACATCGAGGCTACTGCGCGCCGGGTTTTCGAACTGTACGGCCTTTCCGAGATCAGGATACCGATCATGGAGAAGACCGAGTTGTTTTGCCGCTCGATCGGCGACGCCACCGACATCGTGGAGAAGGAGATGTACTCCTTCGAGGATAAAGGCGGCAACAAGGTGACCCTGCGCCCGGAAGGGACCGCGTCGGTGATGCGCGCCTACGTGGAGCACAAGATGCACGCCCTCGACCCGGTCGCGCGCCTTTACTACATGGGGCCGATGTTCCGCTATGAGCGTCCGCAGAAAGGGCGTTACCGCCAGTTCCACCAGATCGGCGCCGAGATCACCGGTGTTGCGGCCCCTACCGTCGACGCCCAGGTGCTCACCATGCTGACCCATTTCTTCCAGGAACTGGGGCTCACCGAGCCTAGCCTGCAGATCAATTCCCTTGGTTGTCCCTGCTGCCGTCCGGCCTACCGCGAGGCGCTCAAGAAGTTCCTGCTCGACCGCATCGACAAGCTCTGCGACGACTGCAAGCGCCGCTACGACACGAACCCGCTGCGTGCGCTCGACTGCAAGTCCGCCGGCTGCCAGGAGGCGACGAAGGGCGCACCCTCCATGCTCGACCACCTCTGCCCCGAGTGCGGTGACCACTTCGACAAGACGAGGAAATACCTCGAACTGGTCGGCACCCCGTACAGCATAAACCCGAGGATGGTGCGGGGCCTCGACTACTACACGAGGACCACCTTTGAGATGGTCACCACCATGCTCGGTTCCCAGAGCGCCGTTGCAGCTGGCGGCCGCTACGACGGCCTCATCTCCGAGATCGGCGGGCCGCAGATCCCCGGCATCGGCTTCGCCATGGGCGTAGAGCGCGTGGCGCTTTTGCTGGCCGAAAAGGATTTCTCGCGCCGTCCCGACCTCTTCATCGCGGCGCTTGGTGATGAGGCGCACTCAGAAGCCTTCCGCCTGATGAGCGCCTTGCAGCGCCTGGGGCTTGCGGTCGAGATCGACTACGAAGGGAAGAGCCTGAAGAGCCAGATGAGGCGCGCCGACAAGTTCAGCTCCCGCTTCACGCTGATCATCGGTGGCGACGAACTCGCCCGCGGCACCGCCCCCCTCAAGAACATGGACGTCGGCAACCAGGCCGAGGTTGCGCTCGATGCGGCGGCCATCCAGGCCGCCATGAAGTCCGAGACCTAGCTTTCCCGATCAATCCCCCCAGAGGGAAGGAGCGGTAAAAACAACACAACAGAAAAGGGGACAGGCTACTTTTTCAGGTAAAGTAGCCTGTCCCCTTTTTTATTTTTCTTTGTCCTCCCTCTCCCTTCGGGGCTGCGCGCCGAAGCGCTTCGGTCCGCGAAGGGGTGAGAGGGGCGGGTTGAGGGCGCAGCTATCGGCAAGATGCGGGCCTGTGCGCGGCTCTCACCCGGCCTTCGGCGACCCTCCACCGGAGAGTGGAGGCCCCCCCCTTCATTCCCTTCCTTCCGGCCAAGAGTCCTTCTGTTCCATTGACATAACCTCCGCTTCATGCGATATTTGGGCGCAATTTTTTCGCCCGAAACAGTCACTGGAGCCACTTCAAACTACGGCTCCTTTTGTTGTTTCAAACCAGATAGTTTCCCACTTGATTAAGGCTTTCCTGTTATGGATTCAGCAAACTTCGTACATCTCCATCTGCACTCCCAGTACTCCCTACTCGACGGCGCCATCCGTATCGGCGACCTCGTCAAGAAGGCGAAGGAGTACCACATGCCTGCCGTGGCGGTTACCGACCACGGCAACATGTTCGGCTCCCTCGAGTTCTACCTCAAGGCGAAGGACAAGGGGATCAAGCCGATCCTCGGGAGCGAGGTGTACATCGCACCGGGCTCCCGCCTGGAAAAGAAGGCGCCGACCGGCGCCGACCCGGTCACGAGTTACCACCTCATCCTGCTGGCCGAGAACATGGTCGGCTTCAAGAACCTCTGCTACCTCACCTCCGCAGGCTACAAGGACGGCTTCTACCGTCGCCCCCGCATCGACAAGGAACTGCTGGAGAAACACAGTGAAGGGCTCATCTGCCTCTCCGCCTGTCTGCAGGGCGAGATCGCCTATCTCGCCGGCAGGAACAAGATGGAGGAGGCGAGAAACGCAGCGAAGTGGTACGCCGAGATGTTCCCGGGCTCCTACTACCTGGAGATCCAGGAGAACGGGCTCCCCGAGCAGACCATCGCGAATCAGAGGGTGATGGAAATCGCGCGCGAGCTGGATCTTCCGCTTGTCGCCACCAACGACTGCCATTACCTGAACAAAGAGGACGCGAAGGCGCACGAGATCCTTTTGTGCATCCAGACCGGGAAGACCATGAGCGACCCGAGCAGGATGCGCTTCACCACCGAGGCCTTCTACGTGAAGAGCCCGGAGGAGATGGCGAAGGATTTCCACTACTGCCCGGAGGCGCTCACCAACACCGTCAAGATCGCCGAGCGCTGCAACTACGAGTTCGACTTCAAGACTTATCACTTCCCGGCCTACGAGGCGCCGCCGGGTGAGACCCTCGATGACCAGTTAGAGCGCGAGTCCATCGAAGGCCTCAAGCTGCGCCTCCAGAAGATCAAGATCAAGTACCCGAACCTGACCCCGGAGCAGGAGCAGTCCTACCACGACCGACTGCGCATCGAGCTTGACTGCATCAGGCAGATGGGGTTCCCGGGCTACTTCCTCATCGTTGCGGACTTCATCAACTGGGCCAAGGACCACGGCATCCCGGTCGGACCGGGCAGGGGCTCGGCGGCGGGTAGCCTCGTCGCCTTCTGCATCAGGATCACCGACATCGATCCCATGCCGTACAACCTGCTGTTCGAGCGATTCCTCAACCCGGAACGTATCTCCATGCCGGATATC
This sequence comes from Geomonas edaphica, assembly GCF_004917075.1. GTDB lineage: Bacteria > Desulfobacterota > Desulfuromonadia > Geobacterales > Geobacteraceae > Geomonas > Geomonas edaphica. The sequence continues at coordinate 28,649 of NZ_SSYB01000003.1, read as the reverse complement.
GACGTCGACTTCTGCCAGGACCGCCGCGAAGAGGTGATCCAGTACATGGTCGACCGCTACGGCAGGGAGAAGGTGTGCCAGATCGCCGCCTTTGGTACCATGGCGGCCCGCGGCGTCATCCGCGACGTCGGGCGCGCGCTCGATCTAACCTTCGCCGACGTCGACAAGATCGCGAAGCTGGTTCCCGAGGTCCTCGGCATCACGCTCGAAAAAGCGCTCGAGCAGGAGCCCAAAATCAAGGAGCTGATGGCCGCCGACCCGAAGGTGAACGAGGTCATGACGGTCGCCCTGCGCCTCGAGGGGCTCGCGCGCCACATCTCGACCCACGCCGCCGGCCTCGTGGTCGCACCGAGGCAGATGGAGGATTTCTGCCCGGTCTACAAGGACCAGAAGACCGGATCGCTGACCACGCAGTACTCGATGAAGTACGTCGAGAAGGTCGGCCTCGTGAAGTTCGACTTCCTGGGCCTCAAGAACCTCACCGTCATCGACAACGCCTGCAAGCACATCCGTAACGGCAAGGATCCGAACTTCGACATCACCCTCCTTACCGACGACGATCCCGAAACCTACAAGCTTTTGCAGGCCGGCAACACGACCGGCGTCTTCCAGCTCGAGTCGAGCGGCATGAAGGAGCTCCTGGTCAAGCTGAAGCCCTCCTGCTTCGAGGACATCATCGCGGTCTGCGCCCTCTACCGTCCGGGTCCGCTCGGCTCCGGCATGGTCGACGACTTCATCGAGCGAAAGCATGGCCGCAAGCAGACCGTCTACGACCTGCCGCAGCTCGAGCCGGTCCTCAAGGACACCTACGGCGTCATCGTCTACCAGGAACAGGTCATGCAGATCTCCCGTTCCCTGGCCGGCTACTCGCTGGGCGGCGCGGACCTCCTGCGTCGCGCCATGGGTAAGAAGGACGCCGAACAGATGGCGAAAGAGCGCCTGAAGTTCATGGAGGGGTCCGAAAAGCTCGGGCTCGATTCCAAGAAGTGCGCCGCCATCTTCGACCTCATGGCGAAGTTCGCCGAGTACGGCTTCAACAAGTCGCACTCCGCCGCCTACGCGCTCGTCGCCTACCAGACCGCGTACCTGAAGGCCCACTACCCGGTGGAGTTCATGGCCGCCCTCCTCACCGAGGACATGAGCAACACCGACAAGGTGATCAAGAGCATCGGTGACTGCCGCGAGATGGGCATCGAGGTGCTCCCGCCGGACATCAACGAGTCGCTGCGCTCCTTCCGCGTGCTCGAAAACGCCATGCGCTTCGGTCTCGGTGCCGTGAAGAACGTGGGGGAGGGGGCCATCGAGGCGATCCTCGAGGCGCGCGGGGACGAGCCGTTCAAGGACATCTTCGACTTCTGCGAACGCGTCGACCTGCGTCGCTGCAACAAGAGGGTGATCGAGGCACTGATAAAAAGCGGCGCCTTCGACTGCACCGGCGCCAAACGCGCGCAACTGATGGCGGGACTCGACGACGCCGCCGCGCAGGGACAGCGCGTGCAGCAGGAGCGCGAGAGCGCGCAGGTCTCCCTCTTCGGCATAGCCGAGATCCAGCGCAGTGCGAACGGCTCGGGGAACCGCCTTCCGGACATCCCTGAGTGGGACGAGAAATACCGCCTCGGGTGCGAGAAGGAGGCGATCGGCTTCTTCATCACCGGGCACCCCTTGGACCGCTACGTGGCCGACATGCGCCGCTTCTCTAATGTCGACTGTTCCTCGATCAACGAGGCAAAGGATAAGAGCGAGGTGAAGATCTGCGGCGTGCCCGCGAGTCTCAAGGAGATCATGACCAAGAAGGGGGACCGGATGGGGTTCATCACCCTCGAGGACCTGGTCGGCTCCCTGGAGGTCGTCGTCTTCTCCGACGTCTACGCCCGCTGCTCAGAGCACCTGAAGGGGGACGACCCCATTCACATCACCGGCACGGTCGAGCAAGGCGAGAAGGGGGCCAAGATCATGGCGAGCGACATCATGCTGTTGCGCGACCTGGTCGAGCGTGATACGCGCAGGGTGAACTTCACCATAGACGCGAAGGAAGCCGATACGGGCAAGCTCGACAGGCTGAAGGACATCATCTCGCGCTATCAGGGGATCTGTCGCAGCTTTCTGCATCTGGACATAGAGAACAGCTCGCGCGTAACCATCAAACTTTCTGACGTATACAAAGTGGCCGCTAGCGAAGAATTAACAGTGGAAGTGAGTAACCTCTTCGGCTATAATGCCGTGTCCTTCGAGTAGACTCAGGACGCATGCGGTTATTTTATTTGAGAACAAGGAGATAGAGATATATGGCATTGCAGCAGAGCTATCTGGATTTTGAGAAGCCGCTGGCGGAACTGGACAAGAAGATCCAGGAACTGCTGGCATTTTCCACTGAGGGGGTCGATCTCTCCGCGGAGGTCGCCAAACTTGAGGAGAAGGCAGAGAAGATGCGCGAAGACATGTTTGCAAATCTTTCCCGCTGGCAGACGGCCCAGGTTGCCCGCCATATCAACCGTCCTTTCACCCTCGATTACCTGAGCCTGATCTTCACCGAGTTCGTGGAACTGCACGGTGACCGCAACTTCGGCGACGACCACGCCATCGTCGGCGGCCTTGCCCGTCTCGACGGCGAGCCAGTCATGGTGATCGGTCACCAGAAGGGGCGCGACACCAAGGAGAAGGTGTTCCGCAACTTCGGCATGCCGAACCCGGAAGGGTACAGGAAGGCGCTGCGCCTGATGGAGATGGCCGAGCGCTTCAAGCTCCCCATCATCACCTTCGTAGACACCCCGGGCGCCTTCCCCGGCATCGGCGCGGAGGAGCGCGGCCAGGCCGAGGCGATCGCGAGGAACCTGCGTGAGATGAGCCGTCTCACCGTCCCCATCATCGTCGTCATCACCGGCGAGGGTGGCTCCGGCGGCGCGCTCGCCATCGCCGTGGGCGACCGTGTCCTGATGCTGCAGCACTCCGTCTACGCGGTCATCTCCCCCGAGGGTTGCGCCGCGATCCTCTGGTCCGACGGCACCAAGGGAGCCCAGGCCGCCGAGGCGTTGAAGCTCACCGCCAAAGACATCAAGGATCTCGAGGTCATCGATGAGATCGTCCCCGAGCCGGCCGGCGGCGCGCACCGCGACCACGAGACCATGGCGAAGAACCTGCATGAGGCGCTTTCCAGGAACCTGAAGGAGCTGAAGGCGATTCCGGCCGACGAGCTGATCGAACAGCGCTACCAGAAGTTCCGCAAGATGAGCCGCTTCGCCGAGTAGTCCGCGGCGGGGTCAACAGCAATAAAGAGAAGGGGGCATGGCGTAAAGCCATGCCCCCTTTTTCTTTGGTTCATTGTGGAAAATAAGTTTCTTAAGAGAATTCGTGGAACCTGAGTGTAGCTTCCTACGAAGCGCTGCACGGACCCTGGCGTCCCCCCTTCGCAAAGGGGGGAGCGCCGAGTTCGCGTGCGGCGCTTGGTTGGAAAGTATCCACCTTTGCGAAGGGCTCTACCCGATGACAAGCGACGCCGCGTGCAGCAGGATGCCGATCATGCCGCCGACCAGCGTTCCGTTCATCCTGATAAACTGCAGGTCCGAACCGATGCTTAGCTCGATCTCCCTGATGAACTCCTCGTTGTCCCATTCCTTCACCGTTCCGGAGATGTGCTTCGCGAACCCGGTCCTAAGTCCGTCGGCGTACTTGCGCACCACCCCTTCCAGGTGTTCGTTGATGGACTCGGACAGCTCGCCGCTCTTCGAAAGGGTGTTGCCAAGCGCTACCGCTGCGTCTGCAACCTTATGCCTGATCGCGGAATGCTCACGCTCGAGGTCCTGCACCACCCAGGCCTTCAGGTCGCCGACCAGCCCACGGGCGTAGTGCCCGAGTTGCTCGTTACCCACCAACTCCTGCTTCAACTCCTCGACCCTTGCTCGCATCGCCGTGTCGTGCTTCAGCTTCACGATGAAATCCCCGACGGCGCTGTCGAACTCGTGGCGCAGCTCGTGGCTCGGATCGGCGTTCACCGCGTCGAGGAAGCCGCTTACCTTCCTCACGATCTTCTCCCCGGCGTTTCTGGCGAACTGGGGACGGTTCGGGATGAACTTGCTGAGCAGCGGATACTCGGCGTCCACCCAGTTGTCGAGGGCGATCGCCACCTTCTCCTGCGCTTCCGGTTTCGCGAGCCATCCCCCGAGGCGGCGCAGCAACTCGTCCAGCACCACCTGGTGCCGGCTCTCACTCCTGAGGCTTTCCAGCAGCACCCCCGCGGAAGAGGCGGCATCGAACTTCTCCACCCGGTCGCTGAGCGCAGCACTCACCACCTTGCTGACCCGCTCGTCTTCGAGGAAGTCGATCGACTCGGAGATGATCCGGGTGATCCCGGTGGCAAGCCCCTCGGCGTTTTGCCGGGAGACGAGGTAATCGCACAGGCGCCGTGCCGGGTCGAAGGCCCGCATCCTCTCGACCAGCACCTCGGTGGCCAGAAACTTTTCCTGGATGAACTGCCCGAGATTGTCGGCGATGGTCTCCTTCTTCTCCGCAACGATGGCGGTGTGGGGGATGGGAAGCCCCATCGGATGCCTGAAGAGGGCGACTACCGCAAACCAGTCCGCGAGAGCACCCACCATGGCGGCCTCGGCGAAGGCGGCAACCCACCCCCAGGCCCCGCTACCGTGCTGCAGGCGTGCGACGATAAAGAGCAGGGCGGCTCCGACAAGCAGCGCACCGGCTACGGTCTTGTTCTTTTTCAAAGCTGCGGTTCTTACATCCGTCATCTGCATGTACATCTACTCCTTGCGAACATATCTCTGTACTGCGCCTGAAGCGCAGCCTGTCTTTTTAGCAGGTTCCGCACATCAAGGCAACAGCTTCGCTGATAGGTCGCACTGTTTACCGCATAACTGGTTGCTACCTGCACGGCTGCTGTGATATGACTTGATCCGCGTAAATTCACCGGCGAGAGCCCAGGTAAGGAGAGACATATGCAGGAGCGTTTGCAAAAGATACTGTCGCAGGCGGGCATCGCCTCACGACGCGAGTCCGAAACCATCATCACCTCGGGGCGAGTGGCCGTGAACGGCACGGTAGTCACCGAGCTCGGCACCAAGGCCGATCCGGAAACCGACACCATCACGGTGGACGGTAAGCCGATCGCCGTTGAGGAAAAGCGGGTCTACCTGCTCCTGTACAAGCCGGTAGGGTACATGACCACGATGAAGGACCCCGAAGGGCGCCCCATCGTCACCGATCTCCTCAAAGGGGTGCAGGAGCGGGTGTATCCCGTCGGTCGTCTCGACTACAACACGGAAGGGCTCCTGCTGCTCACCAACGACGGTGCCTTCGCCAACATGCTGATGCACCCAAGCCACGAGGTGGACAAGGGATACCTGGTCCGGGTTAGCGGACACGTCAGTACGGTCCAGATCAAGAAGCTCTCCGAGGGGGTGAAGCTGGAGGACGGCATGACCGCTCCGGCCAAGGTCGCGCAGGTAAGCGAGAGCGAGAACAACGCCTGGATCTCCATCACCATCCACGAAGGGCGCTACCGGCAGGTGCGGCGCATGTGCGAGGCGGTGGGGCTGAACGTCGTGCGCCTGAAGCGCGCGCGCTACGACTTCCTGGAGATCGGCGAGATGAAGCCGGGCGAGTTCAGGGAGTTGACCTCCGAAGAGGTGACCAAGCTGAAAAGGAAGATCGTTGCGGTCGGTACCGGTCGGGGGCCGAAAAAGACCGGTGTGGTGGCGAGAAGAAAGATCGCGCCGCGTCGTTAGTTTGTAGCGCTGCAGGAAGTGGTGCGGCCGAAGTCGAGTTTGCATGAACAACAAAAGCCGCCCCTTGCAGGGCGGCTTTTTCATTTATATTGAAAGCTGCAAAGAGGATCACATTAGGATTCAGGCGCTCATCTGCTGCTTCTGCTTCGAGCCGCGAGGTTGTTTCACCGGCTTTTTTTCCGCGCCCCCTTTGGCGGCGAGCTTCGCCGCGCGGACGGCGCGCGCCTTGGCAAGGTTGTCGGCAAGCCCCTTCTCCTGGGCCATCCGCCTGCGCGCCTCGGAGAAGTTCTTGGCGGTCAGCGCCTGATTGCTCGGGATGCCGAACTGTTTTCTGTACTCTCCGGGTTTTACTCCATGGACCTGGGCAAGGTGGCGCGCGAGGGTCTTCATGCCGGTCTTGCCGCACAACATGCAGCTTATCTGGTCCGGTTGGAACGCCTTCTTCAGGGTAAGCGTCGGTCCCCTTTCGCCGCCCACCTCCATTCCCTCGCCTGTTTCCACTTCGAGTTTCTGCAGTGCGCCATGCACCTTCTGCAGTTCAAGAAGCAGATCGTCGCCTGACATCTCTGTAACCGAGGCATGTGAAGAGACAATACTGGCCGTCAACTCGAGCAGTGATGATGCCATCGTTTCGCTCCTCCTTTTAAATTCTTAGTTAAGGTACATGAGTCGCTTTTTATTAAACTACACACCTGTTTAAAAGCAAGCGATAAATCACTCGTGTAAACAAAAAAGTTGACTGGCCTGACAGATTTCTGCTAGGTTTTTGCGCTGATTGCATGCCGGGTAACGGCAGCAAGACAATGAGGGATACTTAGTATGGGAAGAATTGTAATAGACGAGTTGCGCTGCAAGGGTTGCGGTATCTGCACGATTGCTTGCCCGAAGAAGCTGATCAGGCTCTGCGAGAAGGTCAATATCCAGGGGTACGCACCTGCCGAAGCTCCCAATCTGGAGCAGTGTACGGGATGCGCTCTCTGCGCCGAAATCTGTCCTGACGTTGCCATAACCGTCTTCAAGTAAATCCTTTCGTTCAGCACTGAGAGATGTCGCAGCGGATCGACCGGTCCGTGTCGATATCGGTGTCTCTAAGTGCATCCGAACGAACAGGAACCGTGGGAGGGTCAATTGTCTAAACGGCTGTTTGTTAAAGGAAATGAAGCCGCGGCCATGGGGGCTGTAGAAGCCGGCTGCCGCTACTACTTCGGCTATCCGATCACCCCGCAAAGTGACATTCCGGAATATCTGTCGCGTGAGCTTCCGAAGCTGAACGGCGAGTTCATCCAGGCGGAGAGCGAGATCGGTGCGATCAACATGCTCCTGGGCGCCTCCTCATGCGGCGTGCGCGCCATGACATCCTCCTCGAGCCCGGGTATTTCGCTCAAACAGGAAGGGATCTCGTACATGGCCGGCGCGGAACTCCCCGGCGTGATCATCAACATCTCCCGTTCCGGACCGGGCCTTGGCGGCATCGACGCCTCCCAGTCCGATTATTTCCAGTCCGTGAAGGGTGGCGGGCACGGTGGCTACCACATCCCCGTCCTCGCCCCGAACTCGGTGCAGGAGATGTACGACCTCACCATGCACGCCTTCGATCTCGCCGATCTGTACCGCACCCCGGTCATGCTCCTGGGGGACTCGGTGATCGGTCAGATGAAGGAGGCGCTCGTCCCGAACGCACGTCCGGTGCGCGAGCTCCCGGAGAAGGGATGGGCTGTGCGCGGCAAAAGCGGCGCCGAGCAGCGCGTGGTGAAATCGCTGTTCCTCGGTGACGGAGAGCTAGAGGCGCACAACTGGCGCCTGCACGCGAAGTACCAGGTGATGAAGGAGAAGGAGTGCATCAGCGAGGAGTACGAGACCGCCGACGCCCGTCTCATCGTCACCGGCTTCGGCTCCGTCGCCAGGATCGCCCACACCGCCGTCGCCATGGCCCGTGAAGAGGGGATGAAGGTCGGTCTTTTCCGTCCGGTCACCCTGTTCCCGTTCCCGGAGAAGGCCCTTGCCGAGGCCGCCGGCCGTGCCGGCAAGGTGCTGGTCGTGGAACTCAACACCGGACAGATGGTTGAGGACGTGCGCCTCTCCGTCGGAGCCGCGGCGCAGGTCTGCTTCTACGGCAGGCCGCCGGGAGCCGGCTCGCTGCCCTCACCTGAGGAACTTCTCGATGTGATCAGGAAGCAGTACGACGACACGGCGCGCTAGGCAGGGGGGGAGATATGCAGCAGGTTTTCAAAAGACCGCAAAGTTTGAAGGACGTTCAGACCCATTTCTGTCCCGGCTGCCATCACGGCACCATCCACCGCCTGGTGGCCGACGCGATGGACCTGTACGGCGTTCAGGATAAAACCATCGGCGTGGCCTCGGTCGGCTGCTCCGTGTTCCTTTACGGCTATTTCGACATCGACGTAGTGGAGGCACCGCACGGCAGGGCGCCCGCGGTCGCCACCGGCGTGAAGCGCGCGAAGCCCGACAACTTCGTCTTCACCTACCAAGGTGACGGCGACCTTGCCGCCATCGGCACCGCGGAGATCATCCATGCCGCCAACCGCGGCGAGGACATCACCGTCGTCTTCGTGAACAACACCACCTATGGCATGACCGGTGGCCAGATGGCCCCCACCACCCTGGTGGGCCAGAAGACCTCCACCTCACCGTACGGCAGGGACAAGTCGAAAGACGGCTCCCCGATCCGGATGGCGGAGCTGATGGCGCAGTTGGGCGGCGTTGCCTACTCGGCGCGTGTCGCCGTCGACTCGCCCAAGCATGTTCTCGAGGCCAAGAAGGTGATGCGCGAGGCGTTCGGGTACCAGGCAGAGGGGAAAGGCTTCTCCTTCGTCGAGGTGCTTTCCTCCTGTCCGACCAATTGGGGGATGAACCCCCTCAAGGCCAACGCGAGGATAGGTGAGGAGATGATTCCGTATTTCCCGCTCGGCATCTTCAAGAAAGAAGAGGCCTAGGGAAGGCCCTTTTAACGTAGAACCTAGAACGCAGAACGTAGAACCTGTTCTGCAGTTTGAGGAGGGACGATGCGTACAGAAGTTTTGATAGCCGGGTTTGGCGGGCAGGGCGTGCTCCTGGCCGGGAACCTGCTTTCCTATGCGGCTATAGATGAAGGCAAGAACGTGAGCTACTTCCCCGCCTACGGCGTGGAAAAGCGTGGCGGCTCCGCCACCTGCACCGTCGTGATCGCTGACGGCACGGTCGGCTCACCCGTGCTCGGGCAACCGGCGGTTCTCGTGGTCCTGAACCAGGCGTCGCTCGAGCGCTTCGGCGCCAAGGTTCGTCCCGGCGGCCTTTTGATCGTCAACTCGTCGCTCGTCGACATCACCGAGCTGAACCGCAGCGACATCACCATCATCCCGGTACCCATGAACGATATTGCCACCGACCTGGGCGACCTGAGGATGGTGAATATGGTTGCGGTAGGGGCCTACGTCGCGCTCACCGGAGCGGTGCAGATGGAGTCGCTTTCAACCGCCTTGGCTCAGGCGCTGCCGGAGCGCAACCACCGGTTCATCCCCGCCAACGTGAAGGCGATAGAAACCGGGGCGCAGGTGGCAAAGTCGAAAAAAGAAGCTTGACTTTGGTTCTACGATTCTGGTATTAATCTGGTCTCTCAACGATGGGGTATCGCCAAGCGGTAAGGCAACGGACTCTGACTCCGTCATCCAAGGTTCGAATCCTTGTACCCCAGCCATAGCTAATCCAGCTTCATTGCAAGCTGCTACATAGTCAGGTCCCATCGTCTAGTGGTTAGGACACCGGCCTTTCACGTCGGTAACAGGGGTTCAAGTCCCCTTGGGATCACCACCTTAAAAACAGCGCCAGAAGCAGGGCGCTGTTTTTTTTTGTCCAACTCCGGAATACCAGGGAGCCAGGGTTATGTCCTCTCCAAGAACCACGCGAGACTGTTGCGTCCCCACTTCTGCTGAGGTTTCTTCGCGAAAGCCGGGGCGTGGGATTGATCTATCCACGAAGCGCTGCACGGGAACTCGCGTCCCCCCCTTTGAGAAGGGGGGACAGAGGGGATTTGCCGTTGGCTTGAAATCCCCCCTTCGCAACGGAGCTACGGGGGGCGTTGTGGGCTCGACCCTCCCTTTGAGGCAACATACCCCTGGGCCCCGACCGTCCCGTATCCCGTCCCTCATCGGTTTCCTGAGCCTCCTCTTCCTTCTTCTCACCACGCCGCTCCACGCTGCGGAAAACGTCTTCACCAGCGGCAAGGCCGTCGCCGAAGAGGCCGGGCGCCTTGCCGGCGAGACGAAGCTCTTCCTCAAGGGACCGGTCGATCCCTATCTCACCGAGACAGCAGTGGCCGCGACTCTCTTCGGAGTTGCCTACGTCTTCGATGAAAAGATCCGCGACGAGTTTGCGGGCCCCCACCACGGCGTGATGAAAGGGATCACCAACGTGGGGAACGCGGTAAGCGATCCGCTGCTGCACCTGGGCGTCGCCGCCGTCTTCTACGGCGCCGGGGCCGCGACCGATAATACGAAGGTGATGGGCTTGGGTGAGGAGATGGGGGAGGCGCTTTTATTGGCCGACGGTACCGTCTTCGTGCTTAAAGGCGTCATCGGGCGCGGGCGCCCGTACCAGGTAGAGAGCAGCACGAGCTACCGCCCGTTGCAGTACAAGGGGGGCTACGACTCGCTCCCCTCGATGCACACGGCGAGTACCTTCGCGCTTGCCCACGTCCTTTCTTCCAGGACCGACAGCATCGCCGGCAAACTCGCCTGGTACGGCGGAGCGGGGCTGGTCGCCTTCTCGCGCGTGTACCAGACCAAACACTGGGCGAGCGATGTGGTCCTTGCCGCGGCCATCGGCGAGCTGGCCGGTGCCACCGTCGGCAGATACCGCTCCCTCGCTCCCGGCGGCGTCACCATCGCCCCGCTCTCCATCGAGGGGACCCCGGCCGTCGCCGTTGTAGGCAAATTCTGAAAACAGCCAACTTATCTATAAGGAGCTTCCCATGCTGAACGCAGTCATCTTCGATTTCGATGGCATCATCGTGGATACCGAACCGCTGCACTACAAGGCCTTCCAGGAGCTGCTGGTCCCCCTGGGCCTTGGCTACTCCTGGGAGGAGTACATGGAGCTCTACATCGGCTTCGACGATCGCGATGCCTTCCGCGAGGCCTTCCGCGTGCACGGGCGCGCGCTCTCGGAAGACGAGCTGAAGGAGCTGATCCGCGGCAAGGCGGCGGCCTTCCTCGACATCGTTTCCGGTGGCGTGGCGGCTTACCCCGGCGTCGTCGAGCTGATCCGTTCCATCTCCGGCACCCTCCCGCTCGCCCTGTGCAGCGGCGCCCTCAAAAGCGACATCGAGCCGATCCTCAAGCAGCTGGGACTCACCGACGCCTTCGACGTCAAGGTGACCGCGGACGAGGTCGCCGCCTCCAAGCCCGATCCCGAGAGCTACCGTCTCGCGGTGCAGCGTCTGCAGGAGCGCTTTCCCGGCAAGGTCGACGCGGCGGCCTCGATCGCCGTCGAAGACACCCCGGCGGGGATCACCTCCGCCACCGGTGCGGGGCTTAAGGTCCTTGCCGTCACCAACAGCTACCCGCGGGAGAAGCTCTCCGGCGCAAGCCGCGTGGTCAACTCCTTGGTCGGGGTCGATATCGAGGGGCTGAGCCTCCTCGTATAGCGCAATGCAAAGCCGGAACGCCACCACCATCGACGGGGTCCTCCCCGAGCTGATCGCGGCCCTCACGCAAAGGAACGTTGCCGTGCTGCAGGCGCCACCCGGCGCCGGCAAGACCACCCGCGTCCCTCTTGCCCTCCTCGACGCCCCTTTCCTCGGTGACGGGAAAATCATCATGCTCGAGCCGCGCCGGCTTGCCGCGGTCAACGCCGCCCGTTACATGGCGCAGTGCCTCGGCGAGGAGGTGGGTCAGCGGGTAGGCTACGCCATCCGTTTCGAACGCAAGGTCTCCCGGGCGACCCGCATCGAGGTGGTCACCGAGGGAATCCTCGCACGCCGTCTGCAGAGCGACCCGCTCCTCGAAGGGGTCTCGGCGGTGATCTTTGACGAGTTCCACGAGCGGAGCCTCACCTGCGATCTCTCCCTTGCCCTTTGCCGCGACGTGCAGCTCGGGCTGCGCGAGGACCTGCGCCTGCTGGTCATGTCGGCGACGCTCGATGCGGAGCCGGTAGCGAAACTCCTTGGCGGCGCACCCCTCGTCACCAGCGAAGGTCGCCAGTTCCCGGTCGACGTCCGTTATCTCAGCACAGAACCTGCGACGAGGCTCGCCGAAACCGCCTGCGCCGGGGTCATGAAGGCGCTTGCCGAGACCGAAGGGGACCTTCTGGTCTTCCTGCCGGGCGCGGGCGACATCAGGCGTTGCGAGAACATCCTTCAGGGGCAGGTCGGCTCCCGGGTGATGATCGCGGTCCTGTACGGCGACCTTCCCTTTGCGGCGCAGGAGCGGGCCATCCTCCCGGGCGAGCGCCGTAAGGTGGTGCTTGCCACCAACATCGCCGAGACGAGCCTCACCATCGAGGGGGTGCGGGTGGTGGTGGATACCGGCTATTCCCGCCAGCTCCGTTACGATCCCTCGACCGGCCTGAACCGCCTCGACACCATGCGCATTTCGGCCGCCTCTGCCCAGCAACGCGCCGGCCGCGCCGGCCGCGTAGCCCCCGGCGCCTGCTACCGCCTCTGGACCGAGCACACCCAGAGCGCTCTGCTTCCCTTCACCCCCCCCGAGATCAAGGTTTCCGACCTCGCTCCGCTGGCGCTGGACCTGGCGCAGTGGGGCGTGGCCGATCCCGCTTCGCTTAGCTTTCTCGACGCACCCCCGGCCGCCCATCTCGCCGAAGGTCGGGCGCTCTTGCGCGCCTTGGGCGCTCTCGATGCGCGCGGCACCCTCACCGACCTGGGGGCGAGGATGGCGGCGCTTCCCATGCACCCGCGCCTTGCCGCCATGCTGGTTGGTTCGCTCGCCGCGGGACACGCACCGCTTGCCTGTAAACTCGCCGCCATCCTCTCGGAACGTGACCTCATGCCGCGTGGCAGCGGTAGCATTTCCGATAGCGATCTGCTGGACCGTCTGGATGCGTTGGGCGAACGCCGCGACCCGCAGGGGGCGCGCACGGTTGAACGGCTCGCCGCCTACTTCCGCGGCGCCCTCGGGGTGCCGGACGCTTCCACGCATGCCGATGCGGCTACCGTGGGGCGGCTCCTCCTTATGGCCTATCCGGACCGCGTCGCGCGCGAGAGGAATCCCGGCTCCGGGCGCTACCTGATGGCCAACGGCACCGGGGCCAAACTTTCCCCGCGCAGTAACCTGAGGGCGCAGCCCTTCATCGTCGCCGTTGAGGTCGAGGGTGGGGGTGGCGAGGCGGACATACACATGGCGAGCGCTGTTTCCCTGGAGGCGGTCCGCTCCGGATGCGCGGGCGCCATCACGCGCGAGCGCAGGGTGTTCTGGGAAGAGCGCGAGGGAAGGGTGGTAGCCCGGGATGAAGAGCGGCTTGGCGCGGTTGTACTTTCCGAGCGGGCCGCGGTCCCCGAGAAGGGGGAGGTGGCTGCTGCGCTTCTGCAGGGGATACTGTCGGGGGCTGGCATCGGCGGGCTCAACTGGAGCGAGCAGGCCGCGCAGTACCGGAACCGGGTGCGCTTCCTGGCACGGGTGCTCCCCGAGGAGGAACTTCCCGACCTCTCCGACCAGGCGCTCACCGAGAGCGTCGGGCAGTGGCTGCTCCCCTACCTGCAAGGGGTGCGGAGCCAGGCCCAGCTTGCCAAGGTGGATCTGCTGCAGCCTTTGAAGGCCCTTCTTGACTATCGGAAGCAGCAGTTAGTGGAGCGGGAGGCACCCACGCACCTGCAGGTCCCCAGCGGGTCCCGCGTTTCGCTTGAGTATCCGGCAGAAGGGGAGCCGTTTCTGGCGGTGAAGCTTCAGGAGATGTTCGGCCTGGCCGAAACGCCGAGGCTCGCGCGGGGGAGGGTGCCGGTCCTGATCCACCTGTTGTCGCCTGCACGGCGTCCCATCCAGGTGACTGCCGATTTGAAGAGCTTCTGGAACGGTGCCTACCGTGAGGTGTGCAAGGAATTGAAAGGTCGCTACCCCAGGCATCCCTGGCCTGACGACCCGTGGAACGCCCCGGCAACAAGGCATGTGAAGAAGAGAATGTAATTGTGGTGCTGTGCGGCGACCCGGAGGGAGAGGGGATGAAGAGTACGTTGATTGCCGGTTCAGTTGATGTTGGTAAAGACCAGTGACCCGTCCTTGTGTACGTAGCTCCTGATGCTGTCGGCAACTTCAGGAATACCTGCCCCTGTCTCCAGATAGTTACGCGTCACGTTCACGCCGTTCCTCCAGAGTTCGAAGTGCACATGCGGGCCGGTCGATCTCCCGGTCGAGCCTGACAGCGCCACGGTCTGCCCCGCCGCCACCTGGTCCCCGACCTTGACCTCCAACTGCGCGTTGTGCCCGTACATAGAGACCATGCCGTCGGCATGCCGGATGGTCACCAGGTTGCCGTACCCCCCATGCATGCCGCTTTCGACCACCGTTCCCGCCGCAATCGCCTTCACCTTCGTGCCGGTCGGCACCGCAATGTCCAGGCCGTTATGATGCCGCAGACCTCCGTCGATTGGGTCATGGCGCATACCGTATCCGGAGGTGATTACCCCCTGGACCGGGAGGAGCCCTTCTGTGCCGGCAGGCTCGGACGATGCGGACGGCGTCTTGGCTGTGGTTCTCGCCGGCAGGTTCGTCTGTTTTGGTTTCCGCGCTTCGCGGATGATACGGACCGCGCTTTTGTTGGAAGGGGTGTTGGTGAAGACCTCTACGCCGTTTTCGTCGGTGTATCGGTAGAAGTCAGCGTAGACACTCTGCTTCGATATTAGGCAGAATAAGGCAGGTAGCAGTGCAAGCGCCAGCCGTGAAGTTCCGTTCCACCGTCGTGTGATTGCCTGTTTCTTCACTGTTGATCCTTGGTCCGGACTTCGGGGAGCGTCTCACTCTGCTTGAGGCAGTCGTACTATATTAGTATTGTCGGCGCTTTGCAAGTGGCAGCTACTTGTATCTACGGACCGGGCGGCGCTTGTGCCAGTGACGGTGCTGATGGGTGTGCGAATATTAATCATTGGGTTGCCTGGCTGGGCACTTCTCTTGCTTAATAAGCGTGACTCAGGCGTGATCGACTGTAAATGCCTGGAACTCTGAAATCTTCGATAAGCATTCTGCTTATTTTTTAGACACCGCTGCACAAAAAGGAGGCTGCACCGTGGAGATGTTTGGGCAAAATGTGTTTAACCAGTCCGTAATGAGAGATAGGCTGCCGAAAAGTGTTTTCAAGAACCTCAAGAAAACCATAGACGAAGGTCTGCCGCTGGATCCCTCCATCGCAGATGTTGTCGCTTCGGCAATGAAAGAGTGGGCAGTTGAAAGAGGTGCAACACATTTTACCCATTGGTTCCAGCCGATGACCGGCATCACCGCGGAGAAGCATGACTCCTTCATTTCGCCGGCGGATGGCGGCGCTCTGCTTGAGTTCTCCGGTAAAGAGCTGGTCAAGGGCGAGCCGGATGCCTCCTCTTTCCCGAGCGGCGGCCTGAGGGCGACCTTCGAAGCGAGGGGTTATACCGCCTGGGACTGCACCTCGCCTGCCTTCCTGAGGGAAGAGGCCGACGTCGTCACCCTCTGCATCCCCACCGCCTTCTGCTCCTACACCGGTGAGGCCTTGGACAAGAAGGTTCCTCTGCTTCGTTCCATGGAAGCGCTTTCCACGCAGGCCGTGCGTGTTCTTAAACTGTTCGGAAACACCAGTGTCACCAGGGTTACCTCGACCGTCGGAGCAGAGCAGGAATACTTCCTGGTAGACAAGTCCTTCTACCTGCAAAGACCCGACCTGATGATGGCCGGTAGAACCCTCTTCGGCGCCATGTCCTCCAAAGGGCAGGAGATGGAAGACCACTACTTCGGCAGCATCAAGGAAAGAGTGCTGGCGTACATGAAGGAAGTGAATGAAGAGCTGTGGAAGCTCGGTGTGTCCGCCAAAACCCAGCACAACGAGGTGGCGCCGGGACAGTTCGAAATAGCCCCGATTTTCGAGAACACCAACATCGCCACCGACCACAACCAGATGGTCATGGAGGTTCTCAAACGCGTTGCCCTCAGGCACGACATGGTCTGCCTGCTGCACGAAAAACCGTTTGCAGGCGTCAACGGTTCCGGCAAGCACAACAACTGGTCCATGAGCTCGAACGACGGGCAGAACCTGCTCGAGCCGGGCCGCACCCCCCATGAAAATGCCCAGTTCCTCACCTTCCTCATGGCAACCATCAAGGCTGTGGACACCTTTGCCGGGCTCCTGCGCTGCTCCTGCGCCAACGCCGGCAACGAGTATCGCCTGGGCGCCAACGAAGCACCTCCGGCGATCATTTCGGTCTTCCTCGGCGAGCAGCTTGCCGACATCATCGACCAGATCGTAGCGGGCAAGACGAAATCCTCCGAGATGAGCGGTCACATGGACATCGGTGTAAGCACCCTTCCTTCGCTGCCCAAAGACGCCACCGACAGGAACAGGACCTCGCCGTTCGCCTTCACCGGCAACAAGTTCGAATTCAGGATGCTCGGTTCCTCCTTCTCCATCTCGGGCCCGAACATCATCATCAACACCATCATCGCCCAAGCCCTGAAGGAATTCGCCGACGTGCTGGAGAAATCCACCAACTTCGACGCCGACCTCGACAAGCTGCTGCAGGATACCGCGAAGAAACACCAGCGCGTCATCTTCAACGGCAACAACTACTCCGACGAGTGGGTCCAGGAAGCTGCCAAGCGCGGCCTGCCCAACATCCCGAGCACTCCCGAAGCACTCAAAGAGCTGATTTCCAAGGAAGCCCAGGAGGTGTTCGCCGCTCACAGTGTCTTCAGTGACAAGGAACTGCATGCCCGTTACGAAATCATGGTCGAGCAGTACGTGAAGACCCTGAACATCGAAGCGCTGACCATGATCGACATGGCCAACCACAGCATCATCCCCACCGCCATCGAGTATGCGACCACGGTGGCAGCGTCCGTCAATGCGGTTACCGCGGTATCCAGCAAGCTGGACGTCTCCACCCAGAAGGAACTACTGGAAGAGCTCAGCGACAAGCTTGCCGCGATGAGCGCCAACACCAAGGCGCTTGAGAAGGCCCTTGAAGAGGCGAACGGCATCGCCGATGCCGACAAGCAGGCCGCTGCATTCAGGGCAAACGTCTTCACCAAGATGCTTGAGCTGCGCTCCACCGGTGATGCGCTGGAGAAAATCATCGCTGCCAAGTACTGGCCGCTGCCGACCTACAGGGAAATGCTTTTCGTTCTGTAATCCCTGAGTCTATTACTTGCCTGACAATAGGAGCCTCTTGACGGGGCTCCTATTTCAGCTTTGCCGCTAGGACGTGTTAATAAATAACTGGTTAATCAAGCCGTGGTCTGACTGGCCATATTGCAGACAATAGCCTGCGTAAGTTTTAGGCAACAGTCTTGTTGCCTTGATTGCCGGAGGCTGGGTCGCCCCGGCTAAGTTCCCGGAATCAGGAATGGGTGTTTACCTTCCAGTTGATTGGCCAAAGTCTTGCAACAGGGTCACCAAGCACCAGCCAGCGGTTTATTAAACCTTGCAATTCAATGGCAAGGTATCTATAATTCGCGGCGCACTGAACAACAAGCGGAGGATAACTGCCTTGAAAAAAGTCGAAGCAATCATAAAACCTTTTAAGCTTGATGAAGTGAAAGAAGCACTCAATGAGATCGGTATCCAGGGCATCACCATCGGTGAGGTCAAAGGTTTCGGTCGTCAAAAAGGGCACACCGAGCTTTACCGCGGCGCCGAGTACGTGGTCGATTTCATCCCGAAGATCAAGATGGAAATCATCGTGTCAGACGAAGTGGTAAGCAAGGTGGTAGACGCCATCGAGCAGGCAGCGAAAACAGGTCGCATCGGCGACGGCAAGATCTTTGTCACCCCCGTAGAAGAAGTAGTCCGGATCAGGACCGGTGAGAGGGGCGAGGACGCTCTCTAGTCGGCTGATTCTTTACTTAATTTGAAAGGAGACAGTAGATGACACCAAAACAAGTAGTGGAGTTTGCCAAAGAAAACGGCGTGCTGATGGTCGATTTCAAATTCATGGACTTCGTCGGCATCTGGCAGCACTTCACCGTGCCGATGAGCGAGTTCGGCGAGGACACCTTCGAGGAAGGGCAGGGCTTCGACGGCTCCTCCATCCGTGGGTGGCAGCCGATTCACGCTTCCGATATGATCATCCTCCCGGATCCGACCACCGCTAAAATGGATCCGTTCACCGCTGTTCCGACCCTCTCCCTGATCTGCGACATCTTCGACCCGATCACCAAAGAGAGCTACACCCGCGACCCGCGTAACATCGCGAAGAAGGCTGAGAGCTACCTGAAGTCCACCGGCCTCGCCGACACCGCTTACTTCGGACCGGAAGCTGAATTCTTCATCTTCGACGACGTCCGTTATGACTCCACCGCCAACTCCTCCTTCTACGCCGTCGACTCCGTCGAAGGCGCATGGAACTCCGGTCGTGAAGAGTTCCCGAACCTCGGGTACAAGCCGCGTCACAAGGAAGGCTACTTCCCGGTTGCACCGACCGACTCCCAGAACGACCTCCGTAACGAGATGGTGATGGAGCTCCAGAAAGTCGGCATTCGCGTCGAGTGCCAGCACCACGAGGTCGCCACCGGCGGCCAGGCCGAGATCGACATGCGCTTCTCCTCGCTCGTTGATATGGCCGACCAGCTCCAGTGGTTCAAGTACGTCATCAAGAACGTCGCGAACCGCAACGGCAAGACGGTCACCTTCATGCCGAAGCCGCTCTACGGCGACAACGGCTCCGGTATGCACTGCCACATGTCCCTCTGGAAAGACAGCACCAACCTCTTCGCCGGCGACAAATACGGCGGGCTTTCCCAGATGGCTCTGTACTATATCGGCGGCATCATCAAGCACGCCCGTGCCCTCTGCGCCTTCACCAACCCGACCACCAACTCCTACAAGCGTCTGGTGCCGGGCTTCGAGGCTCCGGTGAACATGGCTTACTCCAGCCGTAACCGTTCCGCTTCGCTGCGCATCCCGATGTTCTCCTCCAACCCGAAGGCGAAGAGGATCGAATATCGCACTCCGGACCCGTCCTGCAACGGCTACCTTGCCTTCGCGGCACTGCTGATGGCGGGTCTTGACGGCATCGAGAACAAGATCGATCCGGGCCAGCCGCTGGACAAGGACATCTACGGTCTTTCCCCGGAGGAGCTCTCCACCATCCCGTCCGCTCCGGGCAGCCTTGAGGAGGCTCTTAACGCCCTCAAGGAAGACAACGAGTTCCTCTACAAAGGCGACGTCTTCACCCCGGACGTCATCGACAAGTGGATCGAGTACAAAACCGAAGCCGAAGTCAACCCGGTCCGTATGCGTCCGGTACCGCTCGAGTTCGCACTGTACTTCGACATCTAGGCAGATCTGCTCATACGGGCAGCAAAAAAGGCGGGGGATTATTTCCCCGCCTTTTTCGCGTCATGGGAGGAGGCCTTTCTCCTTGATGCCATTCGGAAAAACTGCTAACTTCACGCACTGCCGATTTGCCGCTGAGGCGGCAGAGTGCCGTGGCGCTAGGGGGAAGTTTGCAGCAGCATGAGAAGGTGCAAAAGCTGGTCGAGTGGTTCGTGAAGGGGGCGTTGCGGCATGCCGCGGCGATGGAGACCATGGACGATGAGGCGGCTCCAGCTGAAGTCGCGGACCTGAATCGCTACTATGCGGCACTCAAGCGCGAGGGGGGAGTGGATGAACTTCTGCTTCGACTCGGCCATCCAGACCCGGCGGTTGTCGGGATGGTAGCTGTCTATGCCATGCGCGAGGCCCCAGGACGCTGCGTGGTGGCCCTAACCGCCATCGCGGCGCTGCCCGGATTGATCGGGTTCAGGGCGCAGGCAGCTCTTGAGCGCTGGGAAAACGGCGACTGGGAGAAATAGCCCCGGCTGGTCCCGATGGACTGCCGTCACTAAATGGAATCAACATAACTAAACTGGAGGTTCTTCGTGTCTGAGTTCAACAATGTAACCGTCGTCAAAGAGGCCAACGTCTATTTCAACGGGGCGGTCACCAGCCGTACCGTATTCTTCCAAGACGGGTCCCGCAAGACCCTGGGCATCATGATGCCTGGCGAGTACAGCTTCAACACCGGCTCCGCCGAGGTGATGGAGATCCTGTCGGGTGAGCTGACCGTGCTGCTCCCGGGTTCCCCTGACTGGGCCACCATCAGGGGTGGGGAGGCCTTCGAGGTCCCCGAGAACGCGAGCTTCGAGCTCAAGGTAACCACCGTCACCGACTACTGCTGCTCCTACCTCTAACATGACGCCCCTTGCCGAGGCTGATCCTCGGCAAGGGGCACGAGCGTGACCTTGATTTCCCAACCCTCAGAGACAAAAAGCATCGTAGGCCGTTTCGCCCCTTCCCCTACCGGACCGCTACACGTCGGTTCACTGGTGGCGGCGCTGGGGAGTTACCTGATCGCGAAGCGCGCTGGAGGCCTTTGGCTTTTGCGCATGGAGGATCTGGATCTGCCGCGCGTGGTCCCGGGTATCGCCGACGACATGATGGCGACGCTTGAGAAGCTGGGCTTTAAGTGGGACGGCGAGGTGCTCTACCAGAGCCGACGCACCGAGCAGTACCGCGCCGCAGCGAGGGAGTTGCAGCAGAAGGGCCTTGCCTACGCCTGCGGCTGTACCAGAAAGGAAATCGCCGAGATCGCCTCCGCACCCCATGAAGGGGAGCTGGTCTATCCCGGGGTGTGCAGAGAAGGATTACCGCCGGAAAAGGTGGAAAGGGCGTTGCGGGTTAAGGTCTACGATGAGGTGATTTCCTTCGAGGACGGTATCGTGGGGCGCTACAGCCAGCATCTCTCCGCGTCCTGCGGCGATTTTGTCATCCATCGGGCCGATGGGCCTTATGCCTACCATCTTGCCGTGGTGGTCGACGACGCCGCCTCCGGGGTGAATCAGGTGGTGCGCGGCTGCGATCTGCTTGCCTCCACGCCGCGCCAGATCTACCTGCAGCGCATCTTCGGATTCCCGACGCCGGATTACTACCATCTGCCGCTGGTGACCGGGCCCGATGGTTCGAAACTAAGCAAGCGCGACAACGCCGTTTCCCTGGCTGCCGGTCGCGATCTCGACCGCGACGGCGGCAGCCTCCTCTGTGCCGCGCTTCGTTTTCTGGGGCAGGCCCCGCCGCCTGAACTGCAGGATGCCCCTCCCGCGGAAGTGCTCGCCTGGGGTGTCGCCCATCTCAATCTAGGCGCCGTTCCCCGCACCCCCGCCCCATTTCTTTAAAGCACTGAGAAGAATTCCGTACAGCTCTCCACGAAGCGCTGCAAGAGCCCTGACGTTCCCCCTTTTTGCGAATCCGAGAATTCTGGGAGCAAAGGGGTTGTTGCCACGAAGTAGTGAGCGTGGCCAAGTGTCCCCCCTTTTGCGAAGGGGGGCAGGGGGGATTTGCCTTTGAACCCCGTGCTACCCTTATTCATCCCTGATCGAGAAAAGGTGAAGCCGGCAGCGATTCCCTCTTCGCCGGAGGACCCTGTTCTCGTCTCTGCAACCCTTCCCTGATCTGGTCCAGCATCTCTCCGCTCATCCCCGGTTCCTTCATCATGTGCCGCACCATCGCCTCGTTCAGCGTCTTGCATCCCGAGAGAAAGAGAAAGCCGAGCAGCAGGAAACTTGAAGGCCTCACGCTTCCTTTCTCCTCTTCTCCACCGCGCGCCACTTCTCAAGCTCCGCCTCCGTTACCGGCTGCCACTGCGGGACCGGAGAGGGATGCCAGTTCTCGTCCACCGCCACCATGGTGAATATGCCGCTCGCCGCGAGACGCTTCACGCCGTCGGTGACGTTCTCCGCCTCGACCTCGACCTCGACCTCCATTGACGAGCGCCCGACGTGGATGATGGTGGCCCGCGAGTAGATCACCTCGCCCACGTTGATGGGGGTGAGGAAGCTTATGCGCTGCGCGCAAGCGGTCACGACCCTCTTGCGCGCGTATCTCCAGCAGACCACACCGGCCGTCTTGTCCATGATACTCATGATGACCCCGCCGAAGATGTTGCCGTAAGAGTTCGTATCCTTCGGGAGGAGGGTCTCGATCAGTTCCGCCTTCCTGTTATCCATGAAAGCTCCTTTTCATTGCGTCCTGATACCGGCCGCGATGATTCTTTTCAGTTGTGCCGCGTTGGCGCGCTCCATCGCTTTACCCGTAATGCTGCTTATGGTGCGGTTGCGCCTCTCCTCGGTCGGGTAGACGGAGCATTCGATCTCGACGCCGTCGTCCTCGAGGTAGATGTGGGTGTAGTCCCTGATCACGCCCCCCTTCCTGATGGGGACCGTCTCGGTCTGGAAGGCCATCCCGTGCTCCGCAAGCATCTTCTCCACATCCTCGACGGCATCGGCAAAGAGGTGGATGTCGATGTCGCTGCGCTCGGTGACCGCCCCGGAGAGGACCGAGCCTACCAGGTACGGCGAAAAGGGGGCGAAGAACTCCAGGTAGGAGAGGGCGGTGAGCCTCAGGCGCAAAAGCCGTTCCGGAAGCACCTTCTCTTCCCTGGCCGCGATCAAACGGGCGAGCTCGTCGTGAATCTCCGCGTTGGTGGGGAGGTGGGAGCCGAGCGACAGTGCCTTCTCGGGGCCGAACCGTTTCGCAGCCTTGCGTTTCGCGTCGCGATACTCACGGACGCCGTCCTCGTACATGAGCCGCGCCGCCTCGCTGGCGATCATGTCGCGTATCTTGTCGTCCTTTCTCATGATGAGAGTATAGCGGATGACGCGCGATATGATACGACATTTGCGGAGGAGGGGGTACCGGATTTTTTCGTGTCATTAAAAAAAGGGGTTGACTGGGAGCCATCGGTTTGCTATAAACAGGATCTCTTCTGAGCGGGAATAACTCAGTGGTAGAGTGCAACCTTGCCAAGGTTGAAGTCGCGGGTTCGAACCCCGTTTCCCGCTCCATTTACCTACAAGGAATCCTTACGGATTCTTCTCTTTAAGCCCCGGCTTTCGCATGAACTTTCGCATGCGGCCGGGGCTTTCGCTTATCTGCCGTTTTTGAAGTCCCTCCCCGAAGTAGGCGAGGATCTTCAGACGGTCCTGCTCCAACGCTGAACTCTACCTTTTGAGATTCCAGCCCTTCGTCCGGACCGGCGCTAGCAGGACGGGACGAAGATTAGCACGCGCGATTAGCCGCGATCAATGTAAATGTACTGTCCTTCGCGATTAGCAGTACACGCCGGGCGGCAGTGTCTTGTCAGCGGAAAAGCAACTCTTTCAGCGATGGCAAAGGAGACCGCTTTTTACAGCATATGAGAGAAGAGGTGCGAAAACCACTCCCTAATCCTTGAGCTCCATGGCCTCTTTTCCCATTCTTCATTCTTTATTGGATCTGATTCGGCGAGGTCTTTAGTAAACATATTCTCCATTTTGGCGCCGAAATCTCCGCCTAAAATGACCGTATTTATCTCGAAGTTTTGGGAAAAGCTTAAAAAGTCAAGGTTGGTAGATCCGACGGTTGCCCAGACGCCGTCTATAACTGCGGTCTTGGCGTGCAGGATGGCGTTGCGTCGTTGATAAAGTTTGACACCCGACTCCAGCAGCTCGTCATAATAATACCTTCCTGCATATAGCGCCAGATTCTGATCGCTGGTTTTCGGCAGGATGATCCTGACGTCCACCCCGTTTTGGGCGGCATCGCATAGAGCTTTTATCATCTGCCGGTCAGGAACGAAATAAGAGATCGTCAAATGAATCGATTTCTCGGCGAAGGCGACTGCGGACACATACATGATGAAGGTGGTTCTGCCCGCTTCGCCGGGACTGCTCTTTACGACCTGCACCAGGTTGTTGCCGTACTCCTTCTGTACCGGGAAGTAGTCCCTGTCATTCAGAACCGGCCCCTTCTGCATTGTCCATGCGTGGAGAAATACCTTCTGTAATTCAGCCACGGCCGGACCTTCTATAAGGATGTCCGTATCGCGCCATGGAATTTTGGTCGTGTCCTCTCCTTCACCGACGAACTTGCTCGAATAGACCTGGCTGATGTTGACCCCACCGGTTATCGCCATCTTGCCGTCCACGACCAGTAGCTTTCGGTGATCCCGCAAAGCCAGCCGCCACTTCTTCGAAGCTTTCAGCGGATTTATCGGATTAAATTCTACGACGTTGACGCCTTTGTCCCGCAACCTTTTGAAAAATGAAGCGGATGTCGCCATACTCCCAACGCTGTCGTACATGAGATTCACCCGGACTCCTTCCTGCCGTTTCCAGATGAGCAGATCCGCGAGCTTTTGCCCCGTTTCGTCATCCTTAAAAATGAACGTTTCCATGTTTACCGTGTGCCTTGCGCTCTTTATCGCCTTGAACATGGCAGCAAACGTGGCGGGTCCGTCGACAAGTAGCCTTACTCTGTTCCCCTTGATGAGGGGGGCTCCGCTCACCTCCTCGTTTACCGCGATCTGGCGCTCCAGAACCTCCGTCGGGCCGGCTGATGCTTTCAGACGATCCATGATGGTCCTGCTCTGTTTTGGGGACAACACTCCGGCAATCGACGAAATCCGCGGGGGGGTCCCGTCAGACTGGACCTTGTCTATGACTTCAGATGCTTTGGGCAGGGTTGCGCACCCGGAAGCTAATCCGAAAGAAACGATCAAAACTAACGATACTGGCAATCGCATATTGGACACCATGGTTAAAACAGAACGAAGGTAACCGTTGACTTCGTGCTTTTGTTCCAACTGGTCACCACCAGGCTGACCGGCTTGACCGATACTGGCGTTTGTTGTTTTCTGCTCTTTCAAAGAGAGAGGGGGCGGCCCTCAGAGGGTCTCCGACACAAGGCTCTTCTGCCAATTGTAGGGTGTTTGCGTCAGACGTCCACCATTGTAGTCAGTTCCCGTGATGCAGGCCATCTCAGGGGGATGATTCCCGCAACGACGAGTGTGTCGAATGGGACATCGTCGAGCACGCTACCTCAAATCAACAGATATGCTGATTAGGCATGACCTTTCGCTACAGACATCCACGATCCCTCTCCCAGAGGGTGATGGGATCAGCGTAAGATCGTCGCTAATCCTGACAGATATTGCTTGGTTTGGGTGTGCACGGGGGAAGGGAGGAGGCAGCTGCGATGATTCGATGCGGTTTTTCAGACCATAAAGGGAAAGGGCCCAGCTGAGACCAGCTAGGCCCTAACCAGATCGCCGGTGCTCTTGGGCAGGAGGATGTCAAGACGTTGCCTAATCGCTTTGGTAATTGGAATTTTGCGTTTCAGATAGAAAGTTTTCGGCGTGTCGTTCTCCCGCCTCCCTTACATTGGTGTGCTGCACATGATGTAATCGGGGTGGATATCACTTCTCCAAAGGCCCGCCTTGTTGCTCGGTTTTGAAACCTGATGATGTCGGAGATCTTTACGATAGGCCACAAATATGTCGAAGATGTTTACGTTTAACATATTAATCCAAAAACTAAAACCCGCTAAGGGGTTGAAAAATAGAGACCTAAATCGCTGGCACGTTTACTGCAAATTTTGTAAGGTTTACCAGAGGGATTTCGAACGTTTCTGGCCGTTCAAGTCCCGATAAAATCTTCGGAAATGGCTTATTGTGGTATTGAAGCCGGGAGGTTTATGATGTTTCTTGCTATCATGAAATACTGTGCCGTTCTATTACTTTTGTGCAGTGCTCTACCCTCTTCAGCCGAAGCTCTCCCCTACACGAGGTATAACCTTACTGGTCATGACGATTCAGTGCTTTTTAACGGGTACGCAATTTTCAACAATAATCCTACCATTTATACCTCTATCTACCAATCTCCTAGTCCTTTCGACTTTCCTGCTGAGGTAAGTGAAACTTTCTCAATACCTAAGTTTTATTTGACATCCAGCACAGGGGATATTTACGTAGGCTCGGGTTATCTTCAACTGATGGACCTGCATGGGCAAGCTAACGACTGTTGGAATCTGGGCCCTTTTTATCAATATTCACCTACTGGAGGCTACGGTTCCGTCAGCCAGGAGCTTGACCACTCCCCCAACGGCCTGCCTATAACCCTACCGGACTCTTTCTATTTCTTTGGGGGGCTGGCCACTGACTATTCGATCGGTTTCGATGGAGGGTTACATTTCAGTAACCCAGAGGCTATCCCTGCAGTCCCGGAACCAGGAACTTTTAGGCTGCTTGCAGCCGGGCTTTGCTGTTTGATTTTAGTAAGTAAATGCCGTCAGTCATGGGCTTCCTTTTAAATTTCGCGGCTCATACTGCGTGTGTTGTACTGCACAGATAGTGAGTCCACACTTGATAAGTTAGGAACACCCTACCCTTGAATATGTCATTTTGTTATCGCCCATAAGTCAAAGAAAATGGCCGATTGGCGTTGTAAACATCACATTGGCAGTAACATACAAAGCAATTTATCCTGCCATCAGCAAAAAGTTTCCCCCTCATTTGTCAGCGATGTGACATCCACGACCCGACTTTCAGCTAGTTCTCACCTTACAGGGTAAATTCCAATCGACACACACAACCCATAAAGGAATTTCCGAAATGGACATACCCCGGATCTTCAACATCACCGAAAGTGCTCACCGCATCCATAACCCTTTCACTCCAGAAAAGCTCGCAACTCTCGGTGCGGCACTGCGTATGGAAAAGGGGACTCGGGTGCTCGATCTAGGGAGCGGATCGGGGGAAATGCTCTGCACCTGGGCCCGCGATTACGGAATCATCGGAACCGGCATCGACATGAGCCAGTTATTCAGCAATCAAGCAAAGCTCCGCGCCGAAGAACTTGGCGTCGCCGAACAAGTCCAGTTCATCCATGGTGATGCTGCCGGCTATGTCTCGGACGACAAGGTAGGTGTTGCAGCCTGTGTCGGTGCCACCTGGATCGGCGGTGGAGTCGCCGGCACTATCGAGCTCTTGGCGCAGAGTCTGCGTGCCGGAGGGATCATCCTCATCGGCGAGCCTCACTGGAGACAGTTGCCTCCGACGGACGATGTTGCCAAGGGGTGTCTTGCCAATTCGATCTCCGATTTCCTCATGCTGCCGGAACTGCTCGCTTCTTTTGGCCGCTTGGGCTATGACGTCGTTGAAATGGTGCTGGCCGATCAGGACGGCTGGGACAGA
This sequence comes from Geomonas edaphica, assembly GCF_004917075.1. Lineage (GTDB taxonomy): Bacteria > Desulfobacterota > Desulfuromonadia > Geobacterales > Geobacteraceae > Geomonas > Geomonas edaphica. Next base: position 1,742 of record NZ_SSYB01000003.1, on the reverse strand, counting down.
TATGAGGCGGCCAAATGGCTTACCATGCGCCGATGGCTTGAAGCCAATCCAGACGATGAGTTAGCGATAGAGGTCCGTGCGCAACTGACCTCGGAGCCGCAGCGCTACGCCTCAAACACACGCGAGTACCTGGGCTGGGGCGTATTCGCGTTGATGCCGCGATAGCTAAAAACGGAATTGCAAAGTTAACCGATTCGGTCTACGCTCGCCCGCAAAACTCATTGCGGGAGCCTCTATGAAAACAATCTCTATCGACGACCTCTCCAGCCTTAGCAGCCAAGCTGAACAATCCCCACGCAAGCGGATGAATCGTAACCTTCATTCCGAACTGTCCGACCCCATCCAGCGCTTAGCGATAGCAATGGAGCCGGACACCTATATTCGCCCTCATCGCCATCTCAATTCATGGGAGCTTTTGACCCCACTGCGGGGCCGCTTTGTCGTCTTGACCTTTGATGATGACGGCGTCGTCATCGGTCGTGCAGTGCTAGGTGAAGGCGTTTGCGTGGTCGAAACTCCGGTCGCGACATGGCATGCGGTCCTCTCTCTTGATACCGGTGGTGTCATCTTTGAAGTCAAACACGGCCCGTACGCTCCTTTCAAAGAGGAAGACTTCGCCTCCTGGTCGCCTTCTGCCGATGATGATGCGCAAAAGGAACTCATGCATTGGTTCCGTGATGCCGAGGTCGGGCAACGTTGGCCTGGTTGTGGGGTTCGATGACGGGACGTTAAAGGAGACTGCACCCCATGAGAATCGCAACAGAGCATGACCTCGAGACGATCGTCGCGATCTATAACTCAACGGTACCGACGCGACAATCCACTGCCGACACAGTAGAGGTGAGTGTCGCCTCCAAGATGGAATGGTTTCGGCAACATGAGCCTCACAAGCGTCCCTTGTTGGTATGTGAAAGAGACGGCCAAATAGTTGCGTGGGTGAGTTTCCAGTCCTTCTACGGCCGCCCGGCGTATGACCACACTGCCGAGATAAGTATCTATATTTCGCCAGAACAGAGAGGCAAGGGGCTCGGACGCGAGGTGCTCGCAGAGGCATTGGAGATGACGCAGGGACTTCAGATCAAGACCGTTGTCGGGTTCATATTTTCACATAACGAACCGAGTATCCGGTTGTTCAAGTCATTGGGCTTTGAGGAGTGGGGTAAGCTGCCAAGAATCGCTGAAATGGACGGGGAGGAATACAGCCTGTCTATTTTGGGTAAACGAGTGAATCTATAACCCAGACCAAGAGAGGCGTTACGTCCCTACCTACGTGAAGATTCCGGGCCTGCCACTTAGCGGATCCTCTGCGAAGGGGAGGGAGGGCGCTGCCCGAAGTGAATCGCTGCTGCCGACGCCCTCACCCCGCCCTCTCCCAGAGGGAGAGGGGGATGGTCGAAAGTCACTGATCGCTACCGACGAGTCGTTGACCGCTCTGGACGAGTCGTTGACCGCTCTGGACGAGTCGTTGACCTCTCCGGACGAGTCGTTGATCGCTCCGAACGAGTCGTTGATCGCTCCGAACGAGTCGTTGATCGCTCCGGACGAGTCGTTGATCACTCCGGACGAGTCGTTGATCGCTCCGGACGAGTCGTTGATCGCTCTGAACGAGTCGTTGACCGCTCTGGACGAATCGTTGACCGCTCTGGACGAGTCGTTGATCGCTCCGGACGAGTAGTTGATTGCTCCAAACGAGTCGTTGACCGCTCCTTACGAGTCGTTGACCGCTCTGGACGAGTCGTTGA
>NZ_SSYB01000002.1 GCF_004917075.1 Geomonas edaphica | reverse complement strand
CGACGGGACGAACTACACCGGCACCGTGGACGCCTCCAGGACTTTCAGCATCAACGTCCCGGGCAGCAAACTGGCCGCCGATGCGGATCTCACCGTTGATGCAAGTGTGACCACCACTGATGCAGCAGGTAATGCTACGACTGCCACGACGACTCAGGCATACACCAAAGATGTCACTGCACCGACTGCATCTGTAACGGTCAATGGCATCACCTCGGATAACGTCCTCAATATCTCTGAGGCGGCCGGGACTGTCGCCATTACCGGCACCGTGGGCGGTGACGTACAGGCCGGCGACACCGTGACAATCACAGTCGATGGAACGAACTACACCGGCACCGTGGACGCATCCAGGACCTTCAGCATCAACGTCCCTGGCAGCAAACTTGCCGCCGATACGGACCTCACTATTGATGCAAGCGTAACCACCACCGACGCAGCCGGGAACTCCACCACTGCAACCAGCACCAAGGCCTACACCAAGGACGTCACCGCACCGACCGCATCCGTGACGGTCAATTCAGTCACCTCCGACAATGTCCTCAACATCTCCGAAGCGGCCGGAACCGTCGCTATCACCGGTTCGGTAGGCGGTGACGTGCAGACTGGTGACACCGTAACCATTACCGTCGACGGGACGAACTACACCGGCACCGTGGACGCATCCAGGACCTTCAGCATCAACGTCCCCGGTGCCAAACTGGCCGCCGATGCAGATCTCACCATCGACGCGAGCGTGACTACTACGGATGCCGCCGGGAACTCCACAACCACAAGCGGCACGAAGTCATACACCCTTAACTTCACGCCACCCAACGCATCTGTGACATTGAACACCATCACTTCAGATAACGTCCTCAACATCTCCGAAGCTGCAGGTAGCGTCGCCATCACCGGCACCGTAGGTGGTGATGTAAAGACTGGCGATACCGTAACCATCACCGTCGACGGTACGGACTACACCGGCGCCGTCGACGCCTCAGGGACTTTCAGCATCAACGTCTCTGGCAGCAAACTTGCCGCCGATGCGGATTCGACCATTGACGCAAGCGTTACCACCACAAGCGCTGAAGGTATCTCTGCAACTGCAACAACCAACAAGGCGTACTCCAAAGACCTCAATGCCCCCGCAGCATCCGTAACGGTGAACGGCATCACCTCCGACAACGTCCTCAACATCTCGGAAGCAGCCGGGACCGTCGCCGTTACCGGCACCGTGGGCGGTGACGTACAGACCGGCGACACCGTGACGATCACCGTCGATGGGACTAACTACACCGGCACCGTCGACGCCTCCAGAACCTTCAGCATCAACGTCCCGGGCAGCAAACTGGCTGCCGATGCAGATCTCACTGTAGGCGCCAGCGTGACCACTACCGATGCCGCCGGTAACGCTACGACTGCCACGACAACTAAGGCATACACCAAAGATGTCACTGCACCGACTGCATCGGTAACGGTCAATGGCATCACTTCAGACAACGTGCTGAACATCTCGGAAGCAGCCGGGACCGTCGCCATTACCGGCACCGTGGGCGGTGACGTACAGACCGGCGACACCGTGACGATCACCGTCGACGGGACGAACTACACCGGCACCGTGGATGCCTCCAGAACCTTCAGCATCAACGTCCCCGGCAGCAAGCTTGCTGCAGATGCGGATCTCACCATCGATGCCAGCGTGACCACTACCGATGCCGCCGGTAACGCTACGACTGCCACGACGACTAAGGCATACACCAAAGACGTCACTGCACCGACTGCATCGGTAACTGTAAATGGCATTACCTCGGATAACATCCTCAATATCTCCGAAGCAGCCGGTACCGTCGCCATCACCGGCACCGTAGGCGGTGATGTGCAGACCGGCGACACCGTAACCATTACCGTTGACGGGACCAACTACACCGGCACCGTCGACGCATCCAGGACCTTCAGCATCAACGTCCCGGGCAGCAAGCTCGCCGCCGCCGCGGACATGACCATCAACGCCAGCGTGACGACCACCAGCGCAGGCGGCAGCTCAACTACGGCCACGACTACCAAGGGGTACAACGTAGACGTTGTCCCTCCCAGCGCCCCCACCATCAACACGGTAACGGACGATTTTGCGCCGGAGACCGGTAACGTAACCAACAACGGCTACACCAATGACTCCTCTCCGACCGTAGCCGGTACCGCCGAGGCCGGTAGTACCGTGAAGGTATTCGACGGAGGCGAACTTGTGGGGACCGTGGTAGCCGACAATTCCGGTCATTGGACCTTTACCACGTCCACACTCGGCAACGGCACGCATACCTTCACTGCGTCCAGCACCGATGCGGCAGGCAACACCACCTCGAATGCCGACGGCTACACGGTCCATATCGATACAATAGCGCCTGCGCCCGCTATACAGGCTGCCGTCAATGACGCCGACTCCACCGGCACTCGCGTCACCGACAACGGCACGATAAAAGACGCAACTCCTACCCTCGTCGGCACTTCCGAACCGGGGAGCACCGTCACCATCTACGAAGGGACCACCATCATCGGAACGGCCACAGCGGACAGCAACGGCAATTGGACCGTAACCCCCACGGCCACCCTTTCCGACGGGACGCACACCTTTACCGCAATTGCCGCCGATGCGGCAGGAAATAGCAATACCGGCGCCAGCGCTTTCACCTTGAAAATTGACACTTCGACGCCGCACACAACCACCGGGACGGACACAACTGCCGCTCCGTCGACGCCTGCGCCGACCACGCCGACCGCAACGTCCCCCTCCACGACTACAGATCTGATCACCGGGACGGACTCTCACACTTCTTCCAACCAAACCGGTGCCGACACAACACCCACAGCCTTCGAAGGCACTCCGGCGGAAACCGAGCAAAGCGGCGTCGTCAACTACACCCGCTCGGACACAACCGCCGGGCAGGAAGGGCTGTTCGCGGCACAGACGCCGTCCTCCCAGGAGGCCAACGCCCAACAGGCAACCGCATTCAACCTTCCCAATGGAGTCTTCGTCCAGAACGGCACGAGCGACAAGGTGACCCTCGAGGCAACACTCACCGATGGCAGGCCGCTCCCCGACTGGATCAAGTTCGACTCGAGCACCGGTCGCTTTACCGCCGTTCCGCCGGAAGGGACCTCCGGCGCAGTAGACATCAAGGTCACCGCTCACGACACGAACGGCAACACGGCAGCGGTCCAGTTCCAGCTCACAGTGACGACGGCGAATACCCAGGGTGCTACTTCCTCAACCGATGCCCGTTCCGGCCAATCGGACGCTTCCACTTCCGGGGGAGCAGCAGCCCAGCCGACCGTTCCGGCACAGTCTTCATCATCTGAGATTTCTGACAGGACCTCGACATCCCAAAGTGTAGGAACGGGCTCTGCAACTGCCGCCATCTCCAACGGAGTGGTCGTCTTCGGGACCGATGCGGGCCACGCTGCGGTGAGCGACCTGGCACTCTACGTAGTTAATCCACCGGCGCCCCAGGAGGTCCAGATCAACGACGTTTCCACCTTCGCCCTCCCCTCCGGTGTCTTCAGGCATTCCGAGCCCGGCGCAGAGGTGAAAGTGGACGCGACACTCTCCAACGGCCAGCCGCTTCCCGAGTGGCTGAGCTTCGACGCAACTACCGGCCGTTTCATCGTCAACCGTCCGCCGGCGAATGCGACAGGAACCTTCGAGGTGAAGGTCATGGCGAGCGACGCCAAGGGAAACGCGGCATCGACGGTGTTCAAGCTGACCATCGCCCCGGCCCGCCCGAACGCAGTACCCCAGAAACCCGCCGCCGACGGTGCGGAACCGGCTGAAAAACCTGCCCAGGAAAAACCGGAAGCGCCGCATGCGAAAAATGATCGCGGCACCGAACTGTCGCCACATCGCGCCCTTAAAGGTCGTGCTTCTTTAGCCGATAAAATTGCTGGGGAGAACAACAGGCAACGCAGCATGGAACTGGTGAAGATGTTCGATAAAACTCCCGCCAAGAAGGGGCACGCCGTATGATTCTCGATCAAACGAGTCGCAAGAATTCAGGAGCCAGCATGAGGAAAACAACGTCGTACGCAGTGATCGCGTCATTATTCCTTTTCAGTACGGGTTGCGCCGTACATACAAAACCTTTGTCGACAAGCGAGCTCATGTCCCGGGTCGCCGCGGACCGCTTGGCCATGTACGATGGGCAGGAAGCGGTACAGGCCCCGGTCACGCTCGAAGAGGCGATGGCGCGGGCGCTAAAATACAACCTCGACCATCGCATAAAGATAATGGAAGATGCCTTAGCTCTGCGGCAGGGTGACGCGATGTCCTACGACATGCTGCCACATCTCGTCGCCTCGGCCGGCTACTCGCAGCGTGACAGCTACAACGCCTCTTCCAGCATTAACTACAAGACTCACGAGCAGTCGCTGGTCCCCTCCTACTCCTCCGACCGGGACCATTTCACCACCGATCTCACCCTTAGCTGGAACATCCTCGACTTCGGAGTGAGCTACCTTCAGGCCAAGCAGCAGGCCGACCGGGCCCACATCATGAACGAGCGTCGCCGCAAGGTGGTGCACACCATCATCCAGCAGGTGCGCCAGGCTTACTGGCAGGCGCTGGGGGCGCAGCAGATGGAAGGACGCTTCGAGCCGCTGCTGGCCGAGGTGCGCAAAACGTTGAACGACATCGAATGCGTCGAGGGGGAGAAGCTGCGCCCGCCGCTGGAAACGCTCAATTACCGTAAGACGTTGCTTGAGATACTGAAGCAGCTTGAGACCTTCCGGGATGAACTGCAACAGGCCAAGCCGCGCCTGGCTGCACTGATGAACCTCCCCCCGGGACAACCTTTCAACCTCGTCGTCCCGCCAGGGATGGATGTACCGGGGCTGTGCGACAACCTTAGCGCCATGGAGGAAAAGGCACTGCTGCAGCGCCCGGAACTGGTCGAGGCCGATTACAACGAACGGATCAGCGCGACCGACGTGCGCAAATCCATCCTCAGAATGCTCCCCGGTATCGAGGTGAACTTCGGTGGGAATTACGACTCCAACAGCCTCCTCGTGAACAACAGCTGGGTCGAGGGGGGCGCGCGGATGACATGGAACCTTTTAAGCCTGCTAAGCGGCCCGAGCCAGTACAAGCTGGCCAAGGGACAGGCTGAGCTCGTGAAGGCGCAACGGATGGCGCTCAGCATGGCGATCCTCACCCAGGTCCACATCGCGTACCAGAACTACCAGACCCAGGTACGCCAGTACGAACTGGCCGGCGAGTTGAGGGACGTGGAGAAGAAGATCTACGAGCAGACCAGGAACGCTGCGGCAAGCGGTTCGCAGAGCAGGATCAACGAGATCCGTTCGGCAACCTCCACGCTCATGGCGGAATACCGCAACTACCAGAACTACGCCGCGGTGCAGAACGCTTACGGACAGGTGAACGCAAGCCTCGGGCAGGACCCGCTGCCGGAAACGGTAGGGTCCCACGAGCTTTCGCAGCTGTCCCTGGCGATCAGGAACCAGTTGGATACCAAGTGCCCGGCTCCGGAGAAGTTTTATCAACGTGCCGTTTGCCGGTCTTCCGCGCCGGCCACACCGGCGGTGCCCCCCCTTCCGGCGGGGCTGCGCTAATCTGCTCACAGAAGGAACCGATATGAAGATTCCTCACCTCCTGCTTTCGTTTCGCCGGGCCAACCGCCTGGTTTCATTTCTTGCCTGCACACTGGCAGGTATCGTCTCCCTTCCCGGGGTCTCCGCCGGTGAGGGAATGGTCCGCATCCAACTCGCACCGGCACAGCAGACCACGCTCTCGTCGGAGATCGCGGCAAACGTACTAAAGCTCCCCTTCAAAGAGGGGGACTCCTTCCGACAGGGAGAACTCCTGGTCGAGTTCGACTGCTCGCTGCTCCAGGCGCAGTTGCAAAAGGCGCAGGCGACGGCCGAGGCGGCTCGCGAGACCCTGAAGGTGAGCGAGCGCCTCGCGGAATTGAACTCGATCAGCAGCCTCGAGGTCGATCAGGCCCGCGCCAAGGTGAAGGAAACCGACGCCGAGGTGTCCGCCATGCAGGTGACCGTCTCGAAATGCACCATGAAGGCGCCGTTCTCAGGAAGGGTCGCGAAACTCCAGGTGGACCGCTTCCAGTACGTCTCGCCCGGCAAGCCGCTCATGGACCTCCTCGACACGAGCCGGCTCGAGGTGAGGATGATCGTCCCCTCCCGCTGGCTCTCCTGGCTGCGCACCAAGGGGCGCTTCACGGTGCATATCGAGGAGCTGGGGAAAAGTTACGAGGCGCGAGTGGTTAGGATAGGTGCCCGCATCGACCCCTTAAGCCAGACGGTTCCGGTCATGGGCGAGATCGTGGGGCGCCACGATGAGCTCGTGACGGGGATGAGCGGAACGGCGAGCTTCGCCAAGGGGCAGAGATGACCGAGATCCAGGATGAACGTCTGCTCGGGATGGGGCTGCTCCTGCAGATCGGGCGGCGGGCACGTCAGGCCGCCGATCCCCGTGAAGTAGGTTTCATCGCAGTCAATGAGACCAAGCAGGTTCTCAGTTACCGGCAGGGGGCGTTGTGGCTCCAGGGAAAGGGGGTCTACGCGGTGTCGGGGCTCCCGGAGAGCGACCCGAGCGCACCTTACGTGCAGTGGCTAGCCCGCGTCTTTCCGAACTGGCGCAAGGAACAGAAAAGCCGCGCGACCGGCCCCTCGGAGCTTCCGGCTGCCCTTGGAGAGCGCTGGGGGGATTGGCTTCCGGCGCACGCGGCGGTCGCCCCGCTGCGCGGCAAGGACGGCTCCCTCCTCGGACTTCTGCTCTTTGCCCGCGACGAGGAGTGGCTCGAGGGGGAGCTCACCCTCCTTGACGAACTCGCCTCGATATACGCACACGCCCTGTGGGCTCTTGCGGGTGGAAAAAGGCGCGGAGCACTGAGCAGCGGCGTCTTCCGCGGGGCATTCAAACTGATCCCGGTGGCCCTCGCCGTCGCCGCCCTCTTCTACCCGGTCCGCCTCTCGGTGCTCGCACCGGCCGAGGTGACCCCCAAAGACCCCTTCGTGGTCCGCTCTCCTCTGGACGGCGTCATCGACCGTTTCTTCCTCCATCCGAACCAGCCGGTGCACCAGGGGGATCTTCTCTTCGAATACGACAGCTCTGCGCTGCGCGCCAAGATGGGGGTGGCGACCAAGGCCTACGAGGTGGCGAGCGAGGAATACCGCCAGTCGGTGCAGATGGCGCTTTCCGACGACAAGACCCGCGGCGAGATGGAACCTAGGCGCGGGAAAATGCAGGAAAAGGAGGCCGAGCTTTCCTACTCGCGGCAGATGTTCCACCGCCTCCAGGTGCGTGCCCCGAGATCCGGCGTCGCGGTCTTCGCAGACCAGAGCGACTGGGTAGGGAAGAACGTTTCGGTCGGTGAACGGGTGCTGGTGATCGCCGATCCCGCCCGGGCCGAGATGCTCATCCACTTACCGGTCGCGGACGCGATGGACCTGAAACTCGGCTCGCGGGTGAAGCTATATCTCGGGACGGACCCGCAGCATCCCGTGGAAGGGACCTTGAGCTACGCATCATTCAAGCCGGAGCTGAACCCGGCCGGATACGCGGCGTACCGCCTTAAGGCCGACTTCGCCCAGGGGGCGACGCCACCGCGGCTGGGACTCACCGGGACGGTGCGCATCTACGGGGAAGAGGTCACCCTCGGGCGCCTCATTTTCCGGCGCCCCATAACGGCGCTGCGCCAGAGGCTGGGATGGTGAACCTGGCGCTCCCACCGCTACGGGAGGAGCTCGACCTCCTCCCGGCCCCCACTGCCCCGGACGGCTCACCCGGTTGGACCCTGCACGATCCGGCGAACAACCGCTACTACCTGCTCGCCTGGCCCGCCTTCGAGATCCTCTCGCGCTGGCACCTGGGGTCCGTCGCGGCGGTGCTCGAGGCGGTCCGCCGGGAGACCACCCTCGACGCTACCGAGACCGACCTCGCCGAGGTGACCACCTTCTTGCAGCGCAACTTCCTGCTCGATCTCCCCTCCGCAGCCGGAACCGATTACCTCGTCGCGGCGGCACGGGCCCGCAAGCTCGGCGGCGCCACCTGGCTTTTGCACAACTACCTCTTCTTCCGGGTCCCCCTTTTCAGGCCGCAGCGCTTTCTCGACGCCACCGCGCCGCTCGTCGGGTGGATCTACACAAAGGTCTTCCTCCTGGTCGCGCTCGTGGCTGCGGCCCTCGGCCTCTACCTCGCCTCGCGGCAGTGGGACCTCTTCGCCCACGCCTTCACCGCCTACCGGGGCGGCGAGGCGATCTTCGCCCTCTGGTGCATCATCCCGCTTGCCAAGGTCATCCACGAGTTCGGGCACGCCTTCACCGCGCACCGCTACGGGTGCCGCATCCCCGCTATGGGAGTCGCCTTCGTGGTAATGACACCTATGCTCTTCACCGACACAAACGAGGTGTGGAAGCTAACCTCGCGTAGGCAAAGGCTAGCGGTTGGAGCGGCGGGGGTACTGGCCGAGCTCATCCTGGCCCTGGCCGCCCTCTGGGCATGGCTACTCCTTCCCGACGGGCCGTGGCGGGGAGCCGCGCTTATGCTGGCGACAACGACACTTTTGATGACCATCGCCCTGAACGCGAGCCCCTTCATGCGTTTTGACGGCTACTTCTTCCTTTCCGACCTCCTCGGGATCCCGAACCTACATGCGCGCTCTTTCGCCTTCGGACGCTGGTGGCTGCGCGAGAGGCTCTTCGGTCTCAAAGCCCCTCCTCCTGAACCGGCCTCGCGAGGGAGGAGGCGTTTTCTGATAGGTTTCGCCTACGCCGTCTGGGCCTACCGTTTTTCCGTCTTCATCGGCATCGCGCTTTTGGTTTACCACTACTTCTTTAAGGCCCTGGGGATCTTCCTCTTCGGGATCGAGATCGGCTGGTTCGTACTGCTCCCCTTCTACCGCGAGGGGGCCGACTGGTGGAAAATGAGAGACCGCATCACCTTAAACTTCGCCCTGTTCACCACCCTGCTGCTCGTGGCAGGGTTCATCGCCTTTCTCGTGGTTCCCTGGCAGGGGGACGTCGCCGCACCGGGGGTGCTTCTGCCTGCGCGCGAGCAGCAGGTCTCGGCGCCGCGCGGCGGTATGCTGCTTCAGACCGCCGACGACGGCACCGCCAAGGTTCGTCGCGGGGAGCTCCTCGCCAAGCTGCAGGTCCCTGAGCTCGAGGCTCAGATCAAGAAGGCCGGCACCTCGGCAGCGATATCGGCGTGGCAGGCAAACCGGCAGAGCTTCGATCCGCAGCTGTTAAGCCAAGGAATGGTACCTCAACGCCGCTACGAAGTGGACCGAAGCGAACAGGCCGGGCTCGAGGGAGAGCGGAACCGGCTCACGCTGCGGGCCCCGTTCGACGGGACCATCGTGGCCAGAAATGACGAGATCGGACCGGGAGTCTGGGTGTCGGCGAAAGAACCACTCTACTTACTGGCCGATACCGCCGCTAACCGGATCGACAGCTACGTCGGCGAACGTGATCTTAAGCGGCTGCAGCCGGGGGCCCGCGCACGGTTCCTGCCGGACGCAAGCGAATTCGGCCCGGTGAGCTGCACGGTAGCCGACATCGACCGGGTGAACGTGCCGGAGATAGACGATCCCATGCTCGCCTCGTCGTCCGGGGGGCCGCTCCCGACCCGCCCCGACGCGCGCGGTGCACAGATCCCGCAGACCCCGGTGTTCAGGGTACGCCTGGACAATTGCGCTCCTCACACGGTTCCCTTGGTTCCCCTGCGCGGTGTGGTGCACATCGAGGCGCAGAAGCAGAGCCTCCTCGGTGAGATCACACGCAACGCCGCGGCGCTGCTGGTCCGGGAAAGCAATCTGTAACCTCCACACTCCCCAACGCAGATCACCGCTGCCCTGAGCCAAGGTCCCTTTTGGGCGATGCGACATGCCGATTAGCTTGAACGAACCTCCTCATCCGCTACATGTTATGCCATTTAGTCTTAATAGAGCTATGCGCAGCGTATGTGCCATGACCTTTAGCCTTAACGGAGCTATGCGTCGCGTGATGTGCCATGACCTTTAGCCTTAACAGAGCTATGCATTGCGCGATGTGCCATGACCTTTAGCCTTAACAGAGCTATGCATTGCGCGATGTGCCATGACCTTTACCTTTAACAGAGCTATGCATCGCGCGATAAGCCACGACCTTTGCCCTTAACGGAGCTACGCACCGCACGATGTGCCATGACCTTTGCCCTAAACGGAGCTGCCTATCGCGCAATGTGCCATAACCTTTGCCCTTAACGGAGCTGCCTATCGCACGATGTGCCATGACCTTTGCCCTTAACGGAGCTACCTATCGCATGATGTGCCATGACCTTTGCCCTTAACGGAGCCACCTATCGTACGATGTGCCATGACCTTTGCCCTTAATGGAACTACCTATCGTACGATGTGTCATGCCCTCTGGTTTTAACGGAGCTACCTATCGCACTATGTGGCATGGCTTATCGCCTTAATGTAGGTGCTGGAGCGGCGACTCGCATGAAATTAAAAATTTGTTAATTTTAATTGACAGCTCCCATCCATACTTTATACTGCACTACTCCTGCGCAACGAGTCACACGTGCCACGGCACGGAAGGAGTTAGATAATGGGAATCTGCATTGACTGCAAAGGCAAAAGGACCGTCACCTGCCCCGAGTGCGGTGGCACCGGTAACAGGTATTATGTTGCGGTGCTCGATATCTGGGAGTCCGATTGCAGCGTCTGTTTCGGAAGCGGTACCGTCAGCTGTCCGGCTTGTGAAAGCAGGCCGCTCGGCTCCGGAGTACCGAGACCGCCAGCAGCCTGGCCCCCGCCCCCTGCCCCACCGGGACTGTGAAAGACATTTGAACGTGAAAAGGGCCGGCAGAAGATGCCGGCCCTTTTTTTCATTCTCTTCGATGCCACGCTGAAAAACCCGCCCCCCCCCCGCCTCGCCACAGGCAGCGTAACCGCCCCCAAAAGACACACGGAAAACTGGGGCGGCCCCATTTGGGTGAGATGATGAATGCAGTTGGCACAGGATTAGCCAAAAAAAATGCAATACATTTACCGTTCTGTATACTTTTTTCATTCGCACTATCAGCCTGTTATGCGGAAATCGTAAGCTATCCCGGCAACACCCCTTCCAAACGTTAGATATGGCCAACCATTTTCTCCTACATTAAATTCGCTCCCCTCCGAAGAAACAACCAATTCTGTAAAGAATCACGTCCGGTGAAAGCACAGAAATTATCTTTTCTGCTCCCGAGATGCCGCATGCCTGTCGTGCCTGACTGCTGAATTATCCAGCGCCGGTTCTGGCGCCGTCACTACAACCCGAAGAGAGGACAGGAAGAAAAATGGGTGAACTGAAACTGAAGGCAAAGGTATTTGTCGGATTCGCCGTCGCAGCTTTGCTCGGCATGGCTGGTTGTCTCGTCGCGATGCGGGGCTCGACGGGGATCGGAGTGGGTGTCTCAGTGGCGGCCTTTATAGCCACCCTCGCGCTAGGGTTCTGGCTCTCCCGCGCCGTCGGTGCGAGGACGCAGGCGTTGGAAGAGGAACACGAACGGCTCGTAGAAAAGAACGACTGGTTCCGCGCCATCATCGACGCGGTGCCGTTTCCGGTGCACGTAACCGATAACGACATGAAATGGACCTTCATGAACAAGCCGTTCGAGACGCTCCTGGTCCGCGAGGGGCGCATCAAGGACCGCGAGACAGCCGTGGGGCTTGCCTGCAGCAACGCCGCGGCCAACATCTGCAACAACGAGGGATGCGGCATAAAGCAGCTGCATAAAGGGGTGAACGAGAGCTTCTTCGACTGGTGCGGGTCGGAATGCAAGCAGGACACGGCCTACCTGATAAACAGCAAGGGGGAGCGAATCGGCTACGTAGAGACGGTGACCGACCTCACCGCCATGATCAGAAATCGCGACTACACCCATGCCGAGGTGGAGCGCATGGCTGAGAACCTGACCAGGCTGGCGCTGGGGAACCTCGACCTCGACCTGCAGGTGGCGGATGCGGACCAGCATACCGGCGTAACCCGTGAGAACTTCGTGAAGATCAACGCGAGCCTCTCCAGGGTAAAGGACGCCGTAGGCGCCATGATCGAGGACACGGAAAAGCTGGTCAACGCGGCGCTGGCCGGTAAGTTCCAGACCCGTTCCGACGCTTCCAGGCACCAGGGCGAGTTTCGCGCCATCGTGGACGGCGTGAACCGGACGCTCGACGTGGTGGTCGATAAGAACGACTGGTACGAGGCGATCATCGACGCGGTACCCTTCCCCGTTCACGTAACCGACAACGACATGAACTGGACCTTCCTGAACAAACCCTTCGAGGCGCTCCTGGTCAAGGAGGGGCGCATCAGAGACCGGGTCACCGCGCTCGGGCTTGCCTGCAGCAACGCCGCGGCCAACATCTGCAGCACAGAGGGGTGCGGCATCAAACAGCTGCAAAGGGGAGTGGGCGAGAGCTACTTCGACTGGTGCGGCTCGGGTTGCAAACAGGACACCTCGTACCTGCTGAACCGCAAGGGGGAGAAGATCGGTTACGTCGAGGTGGTCCAGGACCTGACGGCGATCATAAGGAACCGCGACTACACCAAGGTGGAGATCGAACGGATGGCCGCGAACCTCAGGCTCCTCTCGGAGGGGGACCTCGACCTCGATTTCGCCATCGTGCAGCCGGACCAGCACACGAAGGAGACGCATGCCGACTTCTCCAGGATCAACGACAGCCTGAAAAGCGTGAAACAGGCCATGGACGGCGTGATCGGTATCACCAAGGAGATCGCCGACGGAAACCTGACCGTCGAAGTGACGCCGCGCTCGGAGAAGGATGAGTTGCTAAAGGACCTCGCGGCTATGGTGCGCAAGCTCTCCGACGTGGTACTGGACGTGAAACAGGCGGCGGACAACGTGAGCATAGGGAGCAAGGAACTCGCAGAAAACGCGGAGAACACCTCGCAGGGGGCAACGGAGCAGGCGGCCTCCGCCGAGCAGGCATCGAGCTCCATGGAAGAGATGAGCGCCAACATCAGGCAGACCGCCGACAACGCGATGCAAACCGAAAGAATCGCGGTGAAATCGGCCGCTGACGCGCAGGAGGGAGGGAAGGCCGTCGCAGAGACCTTAGCCGCCATGAAGGAGATCGCCGGGAAAATCTCCATCGTCGAGGAGATCGCACGCCAGACCAACATGCTCGCGCTGAACGCGGCCATCGAGGCGGCGCGCGCAGGTGAGCACGGCAAGGGGTTCGCGGTGGTGGCGGCCGAGGTGAGAAAGCTCGCCGAGCGCAGCCAGAAGGCTGCCGGCGAGATATCGACACTCTCCACCTCGAGCGTGGAGATCGCGGAGAAGGCGGAGGCCCTTCTGGGGGAGATCCTGCCCAACATCCAGAGAACCGCGGAGTTGGTCCAGGAGATCAGCGCGGCAAGTAAGGAGCAAGACGGCGGTGCGCAGCAGATCAACCAGGCGATTCAGGTGCTGGACCAGGTGATCCAGAAGAACGCCACTGTGGCGGAAGAGATGTCATCCACCGCCGAAGAGCTTTCCTCGCAGGCGGCCCAACTGCAGGAAACCATCTCCTTCTTCCACGTGAATAGCACCGAGGCCCCTGCCGGGCGGAGGGAGATGGGGATAAGGGCGCGCGAGACCGCCTCCCTCACCTACTCCGGGACGAGCGCCAAGAAAGACACCAGGGCGCGCGCCAGACAGGCCGCGGTCGACAAAGGGGTAGCCATCAACCTCGACCACGGCGACTTCGAGCGTTTCTAAGACGCAGAAAAAGGAAGGCCGCCTCCCCTATCAAAGGAGAGGCGGCCTTTTCTCTTGCTCACGCACCCTTTACCGCCTGCCACCCTACCTCATGCGTCTCCTCACGTAGAACGCTTAAATTTTCATTGATGGATGGAGAGTTTCTTCATCAGGTCGTAGAGCGTAGGGCGGCTGACGCCGAGTTCTTCCGCGGCCTTCAGGATGTTCCCAGACTGGCGTTCGATGGCGTTCAGGATCATCTCGCGCTCCATCCGCTCGCGCGCCTCGCGAAGCGAAAGCCCGTCGTTCGCAGGAACCGGCATAGGGGGAGGCTCGAAATCGCAGCCGAGATCGAGAGGGCCGATGCTGGAGCCGTCGCACATGATGACGGCACGCTGGATCCGATTCTTCAGCTCGCGCACATTGCCCGGCCATTCGTGCCGCTTCAAAAAGGCTATCGCGGCCGGGGAGAGGCGCACCTTCTTCTTGTTCTCCTTGCAGTAAAAACGCAGGAAGTTGTCAGCAAGCAGCAACACGTCGTCACCGCGCTCCCTCAAGGGTGGAAGCTTGATGGTCACCACCCCGATCCGGTAGTAGAGGTCCTCGCGGAAACGCCCCTCCTCAATCGCCTTCTGGATGTCGATGTTGGTCGCACAGGTGGTGCGGGCGTCGACCGGAATCTCCTCCCTCCCCCCGACACGCTGGATGAGTCCCTCCTGGAGAAAGCGCAGAAGCTTCACCTGCAGGTTCACCGGCAACTCCCCGATTTCGTCGAGGAACAGGGTCCCCTTGTGCGCGTACTGCAGCTTCCCGCGCACCGCGGTGTGGGCGCCGGTGAAGGCCCCTTTCTCATGCCCGAAGAGTTCGCTCTCGAGCAGGTTTTCGGGAATGGCGCCGCAGTTGATCGCCACGAGCGGACCCTTGCGGCGCTGGCTCGCCTCGTGGATGGCCGCAGCGACCAGTTCCTTGCCGGTGCCGCTCTCACCGGTGATGAGGATCGGTGCATTTGAGGGGGCAACCTTCCTGATGGTGGTGTAGACCGCCTGCATCTCGGCGCATCGCCCCACCATCCCCCATTGCTCCTCCGGCTCTGCGCCAGAAGAGAGGGAGCTGTTTTGTTCCTCCAGCGTGGCGATGTGAAAGGCGCGCCCGATCATCACCTTGAGTTCGGTGAGCACAGGGGGCTTTGCGTAGAAATCGAAGGCCCCCATGCGCATCGCCTTCAGCGCGTTCTCACGCTCGTTGTTTCCCGTGAGCATGATCACCTTGGTCACCGGGTTCACCCCCAGCATCTCGTCCAGGCAGCGAAACCCCTCTACGGAGCTGTCCGGGTACGGCGGCAGCCCGAGGTCGAGGATCACAACAGACGGGTGTTCGCTCCGAAAAAGGGAGAGCGCCTCGCGCGCATCTCCGGCGAGCAGCACCTGGTACTCCTGGGTCAGCCCCCACTTGAGCTGCTGCCTGATATCCTCGTTGTCATCGACAATAAGAAGCTTTTTCACTACTCCTCCTTATGCGGCGGCGCTGCACCCTCTTGCCGGTTCGGCCTGCGCGACCGGGAGGTGGACGGTGAACACCGTCCCTTCCCCTTCGACGCTTGCCACCTCGATCCTGCCGCCGTGCGCCGCGACGATCTGCCGCGACTGGTAAAGCCCGATCCCCAAACCGGTCCGTTTGGAGGTACGGAATGGGACGAACAAATCGTTCCTGATGAAGCGTGGCGACATGCCGCAGCCGCGGTCGGTCACCCTGATGAAGGGGGATGCGTTGCATCCCACCTCGGCGGTTATGGAGGTCTCCGGCGCGGAGGCCTCCACCGCGTTCAAAAAGAGGTTCAAAAGCACCTTCTGCAACTCCTCCGCGTCGCCAAGGACCATCTGGCAGCTTCCGGTCACATCTATCGTCCGTCCCTGCACCATCTCTGCGCAGCGCCGGGCGAGAGATAGCATCTCGACGGGACGCCTCTGCAAAAGCTCGCTTTCCCCGAGGTTACGCAGACGCCCAATGAGGCCCTGCATTTTCTTTGTGGTGTTGCCGAGGCTGTTCAGCATGTCCTTCTGGAATTCGGGGTTGTCGATGTGATCACCCGCGTTCTGCAGAACGAGCGAAATTGTGGCCGCGAGGTTTTTCAGGTCGTGCGCCACGAAGGTGGCGAGGCTTCCGACCGCCTCCATCGCCTTCGCCTGGGTGAGCTGCTCGGAGAGGCGCTGGTGTTGCATCGCAACCGAAACCTGACGCGCGATGGTCTTCATCAGGTCGAAGTCCTCGTAGCGATACTGCTCGTCCGGGACGATCTGCGCACCGAGCACGATGAAGCCAGAAAGAACCTCCCCCTCGACGAGTGGGATCACGAAGGAGATGCCGTAGCGGTCAAGCAGGGCGCGGTCCGCCTCCCCCAGTTCCGGGTTGGGATCGGAGGAGCTGAAGACCCACTGCTTTTCGCGCAGCGAGGTGAGGATGGGGCAGTCGTCCTCTATGGTCTCGGCCATCGGCTCCAACTCTAGGAGACCACCAACGCAATACCAGCCGACCCCTTTCTGGTGCTGGTACAGGGCAGCGCCGCGCACCCCGAAGATATCGCAATAGGCCTGAAGCACCCGATGCACCAGTTCGTCGGCGCTGTCAAAGGTGGCGAGCCTCTGGGTGAGCCCCAGCCACTGTAAGCGGTAGTCGTACTTGCTCTGATAGAAATGTTTGTGCAGGAAGACTTTGAGTTCCCGGTTAACGCGCTCCGAGAGAAGGAGCAGAAGCAAAAGGATGCCGCCTGTGAAGCAAAGGGCCAGTATGAGCACCCGTGGGAACTGAGGCCCAAAGTACCTCATCCCTTCCCCCAGAACCCCCAGCAGGATAAGGTAGGCGGAGATGACACCGATCACCACTGATTTAAAAAGAACCGCTTGGGAAACCTTCACCCGGGCGCTGCCGCGCCAGTGGGTGCGAGCGTAGAGCATCATGAGCGCGGCGACAATGAAAAGAAACGAGCGCAGTGGGACGAGATCCATGTTGATGGAGCGGTACAAAAGCGCATTTGAATAGTAGAACACGAGCACCGCGAGCATGGCGCCCAGGGCAACTATATCAAGCTTCACGCGCCAAAGAGCCTCAGTCGAGGCGTGCACCAGGGTGGACTCGAAGTTGATGAGCGACATGACAAGCAAGGCGAGGATGGCGATGTAGAAGTAGAAACCGGCGTCAGCCAGAAACAGCAGCGGCTCGACCGGGAAGTCGGGCGCGTAGTAAAAGGATGAGATCGGGAGAAGCGCCGGCACAGCCAGGAGCAGGCAGGCAAAACCGAGCAGGACCCGCGCCTTGATGGTGAGTCCGCGCGCCGGCAGCTCACGCGCATAGGTCAGGCTCACGAGGAGCCACAGGGGAGGCAGGAGCGCCTCCACGAAAAGCCCGGTCCGTTTCCAGTCGATGGCGGGCCACAGGGAGTTTATGGCGAAAAAGTCGGTAAGTTCCAGGACTGCCAGGACAAAAACGGGAATGGCAAGAAAACTGCGCAGGGCGCTTCGCTTCTCCAACTGCAAGATGCGCAGCACGGTAGTGAGCAGCAATAAAACCGCGATCAGCGAAAGCGCCATGGCATCCCCTCAACCGGCTCCTTACAACTTCCAGACCCGTATCCCGGCACCGCTCATCTGTTCCCTGTCGAAGAGCCCTTTAACATCGATGAGTACCGGGTTCATCCCCATGAGGCTTGCGAGATCGGCGGCAGTGAGCTTCTGGTACTCGCGGTGCGCCACCGCCACTACCACAGCGACCGCAGGCTTTAGCTGCGAGATCTGTAGGATCTCGATGCCGTATTCGCGACGCGCTTCTTCTGGGTCAGCCGCCGGGTCGCATACCTGTACCTCGACCCCATAGTCCTTTAGCTCCTTCACGATATCGATGACCTTGGAGTTCCTAAGGTCGGGGCAATTCTCTTTGAAGGTAAGCCCGAGCACGGTGACGTAGGAGCCAAGCACGTGGTGCCCCGCCTTAATGATCTCCTTCACCGCGCGCTGCGCCACGAACTTTCCCATGCCGTCGTTGATGCGCCGCCCGGCTAAGATCACCTGCGGGATGTAGCCTATCTTTTCAGCCTTGTGGGTCAGGTAGTAGGGGTCGACCCCGATGCAGTGCCCGCCCACGAGCCCGGGCTTGAAGTTCAAGAAGTTCCACTTGCTACCTGCCGCGGCAAGGACCTCGCCCGTATCGATCCCCATACGGTCGAAAATGAGGGCGAGCTCGTTCATAAGGGCGATGTTCAGGTCACGCTGCGTGTTCTCGATCACCTTCGCCGCCTCAGCCACCTTAATTGAGGAGGCACGATAAACGCCGGCGGTCACCACGGAGCCGTACACCTGCGCCACGACCTCCAGGGTCTCGGCATCCTGCCCGGAGACCACCTTCTTAATCCTGGTGAAGGTGTGCTCCCGGTCCCCTGGGTTGATCCGCTCCGGGCTATAGCCTACTTTGAAATCCACCCCTCCCTTCAGGCCCGAAACCCGCTCCAGAATGGGGAGGCACTCCTCCTCGGTTACACCTGGATAGACTGTAGACTCGTAAACCACGACGTCACCCGGTTTCAGCGCCTTGCCGACCGTTTCGCTCGCGCGGTGCATGAGACTCAGGTCGGGCTGGTTCGCCCGGTCTATGGGGGTAGGAACAGCGACGATATGGAAGTCGGCAAGCTTCAGGTCTTCGATCCGGTTGGTGAAGAGGATGTCCGCTTCGGTGAGATCGGCGGCGTCAACCTCACCGGTGTGGTCGCGCCCCTCGCGCAATTCGTCAATCCTTGCGCGGTTTATGTCGAAACCGATAGTGCGCCGCACCTTGCCGAAGGCAACCGCAACCGGCAGCCCAACGTAGCCAAGACCAACGACCGAAATAACGCGATCCGAAGGCAAGAGGTCCTCCTGGTGAAGGTGAGTGTCGTGCGTGAGGTCACAAGTCATAAAGGCCAGTCTGTGCTCAGGCGCAAGGGAAGAAGCGCACTTAAATTCAGGGTTAAACACTGCTATACCTATACAGCCTAAGGCATAAATTGACAAGTGCTAATTGTTTATGGTAAATCAGCGATTGGCTAGAGTAAATAGCTAAACGAAGGGGGTATGATGACAGGACCAGCGTCACAAAGACAGAAACAGGAATCCTGCGTTATCAGCAGCATCCCCTTCTTCTCCTCCCTTTCCCCGGAACAGGTGGAACAGGTCGAGAAACTGTTCAGGAAAAAGAACTACGAGAAGGAACAGATAGTCCTTTACGAGGAGGACACCTCGAACTACATGTACCTGATTTATTCGGGTAAGGTGCGGGTAGTAAAGATGAACGACGAGGGAAAAGAGCAGATCATCACCATCCACAAGAAGAACGACTTCTTCGGAGAGATGTCGCTTCTGGACAACAAAACCTCTCCGGCAACCATTATAGCCCACGAAGACTCCGTCATAGGGCTGCTGCACAAGACGGATTTCGAAGAGTATCTTTTGCACAACGAGGTGATCCGTAAAAAGATCATCGAGCTTCTGTGCAGCCGGCTGCGCGAGTCGTGGGAGATGATCAAGATCCTAAGCTTCAACGCAGAGAACGCCCAGGACCGAGTGCTATCCCTCTTGGACCGGCTGGGTGAGCTTTACGGCGTACGCGACGACCGGGGCGTGATCATCGACGTGAAGATGACGCACCAGCAGATGGCGAGCTACGCCTCGGTGACCCGCGAGACCATGAGCCGGGTCTTGCGCAGCCTTGAGAAGTCTCAGGCGATCAGCATCCTGGACGGCAAGGCGATCCTCTTGAACAAGGGGTTCTTCGACGCGAGACAGAACCACAAGAGGCACTAGCCCCCCCCTGCCCCACTTATACCGCCCCGAACCTTACTGGATCTGGGTGCCCCCACCGTCAAACACCGCCGACACGGCGACAGCGAAATCCCCCGCCACCGCTCCGGGGGGAACATTGGTGAAGGAAAGCTTCAGGATCTCTCCCGAGGCAAGGTTGCTGCTTGCGAGTATGACGGCATTGCTACCGGAGGTGCCGACCATACCGCTCGCCGCATAGGGTCCGGAAGCGGCTGCGCCGGCAAGAGTCGCACCCGTCGGCATGGTCACCACTAAGTTCACCCCGTAAGGAGCCGCCGCCGGGAGCCCGGCAAGAAACACCGTCCCTACCGCCGTACTGCCGCTTAGCGAGGTGCTCATCGCCGCGTAGATCGGCACGGTTACCGCGACCTCGGTGGAGGTCTGCACGTTGCCGGCGGCGTCATAGGCCTTTGCGGTCCAGTTGTAGCTATCCTTAGCGACTCCCGACGGATCCCAGGAAAAGGAGTATGGGGCACTGGTGGCACTTCCCTGCAGCACCCCGTTCAGGTAGAACTCCACCCGCGCAACCCCCACGTCATCGAAGGCCACGGCCTTGATGAGGGTGACCCCGTGCACCACGGTCCCCTCCGCCGGGGCGGTGAGCGCCACGCTGGGAGCGGTGCGGTCCGGAACGCCGGAATCGGCTCCCCCTACCGCACTCCCTCCTCCTCCCCCGCCGCCGCAGGCAGCCAGAGCCATCACCATAAGGGCCACCAGAGCCCGCTTAACTAAGCGCATCGCTTCCCTCCACAATCCAGTGCTCACCATCTAGATCCTCCCCGTAAGCAGCGAGAGAATCACCACGATATCGCCGGTATCGATCCTGCCGTTGGGCTGCGACACGCCGTTCACGTAGGGGGCGAGGTCCAGGCGCAAAAGCTCCTCGCTCCCTGGGGTAACCTGGTTCGAGGCGATCTGCAGCGCGAGCTGAGCGTCCGCTATGGTGAGGGGTGCTGAGACCGTTGCAGGCGGGGTCGGGTCGGTGAGCTTGACGGCGTTGTAGACCGAGAAGGTGGCCGACGCTGAGCCGATGTTGCCGGCCGCATCGTAGGCCCGGGCGCTCACGATATGGCTTCCGTTGGCAGCCAGTGTGCTGTTGAAGTCGAAGCTCACCGAGCTTTGGGCTCCGCTGTAAACGGACGTTCCGTCGAGGTACAGCTCCAGCCTTGCGACCCCGACATCGTCCTTTGCGCTGGCGGAGACGGAGACAGTACCGCAAACGGCATTGGCCGGTGACGGGGTGACAAGAGACACAGTGGGGGAGATCACGTCCCCCGGCACCGAAACGGTGACTGCTTTAGATACCGCCTCGTTGCCAGAGACATCGACGGCCCTGGCTGCGAGGTCGTAGCTTCCCTTGGCCAGGGAGGCGACGTTCCAGGCGAAGCTGTAGGGGGCCTTGGCCGTCTCGAAGACCGGTACCCCGTTCACCAGGAACTGCACCCTTGCGATGCCGGCGTTGTCGGTGGCCGAAGCGGTCACCGTCACCGTCCCGGAGACTGCGTCGTTATTGACAGGGGACGTTATGCTGACCGTCGGGGGGAGCGTCTCCGGCACGGAGACGATGTTGGAGTAGACGCTCTCGGCACCAGAGGAGTTGTAGGCGGTCACCGCGAAATAATAAGAGTTGGCCGGGTCTAGCCCACTTATCTTCGCGGTGGTGCTATTCCTGCCGTCTACAGGGGCGTTCCCCTCGATGGCGCCGGTCCCCTGGAAAGGAAGGGCGCCCGAGTTCGCCTGGTAATAGATGCGATACCCTGCGAGATCGGGGTCGGGGCTTGGGTCCCAGGCTAGCGAGACATCAGTGGCAAGAGCGGTGGCAGGGGCAACGATGAGTAGAATTGCAACTGACAACAAGGCGGAAAGGGCGGAAAAGGTGTTGGCTTTTCCATTCAATAGCATAATCACTCCCAATGACAGGCCTCGGCCGTACGCCTTTTTCGGAAGGAGTGATAAGGAAATGAAAAAAGCCGGGACCGCGACACCAGTACTTGGCATTTCGGCGACCCGGCTGTCTCAGAGAGACCCTGTAGGCTTTCCGTCCCATCCTCGCGGATGGTTTAGTATTATCGTGTACCTATATTCATTTTAGCTGGATGGGAAACCCCTCCATCGGGTGCGGATAGTATTTGATTCATAAGAGAAAAGCAACAGTTTTTTTGAAGAAAGCGACTAAAAACCGAACCTTTAGCCGCGCAGCCGCGCTGGCACTACCGCGACACACTCATCGTCTTTGTCCCCTTGTTTCCGGCGGCATCATAGGCAGCGACCGTGACGGTATGTGATCCGGAGCCGAGCTTGGTCGCCGCGCTAATGGAACCAGAGTTGGTCCCCAACAGCAAAACGCCGTCCAGATAGACCTCCATCCGGACTACAGCCACGTTGTCCTGGGCCGACGCTGCCACCTTCAGATTGGCGTTTTTGAGATACGGCGAGGAAGGCAGCATCAGGTTAACGGTCGGAGCAACAACATCGTTGGCGACGTTTAGGGTCACGCTGGCGGAACCCGCATTTCCGGCGGCATCGGAGGCAATTGCAACCAAGGTGTGACTCCCGTTGCCGGCGGCTACCGTGTTCCAGTTATAGCTGATAGCGCCCTGGTTCGCCGCGTATATGAGGCTTGAGTTGTCGTAAAGAGCAAAAGATGTGACGCCGATGTTATCGGTGGCGCCTGCCGTCACGGTGACGGTGCCGCTGACTTGCTTGTTGTTGGCGGGAGCCGAAATGGTGACCATCGGGACTGACGTGTCACCCGCGACGTAGACGACCTTTTCCGTGGTCCCGACGTTGCCGGCGGCATCGTAGGCCTTGGCCGAGAGGGTGTACTGCCCCGGGGGCATAGAGGCGGTCTGCCAGTTGAACGTACAAGGTGCTGAGCTTCCAGCTCCGAGCAGCGTGTTGTCCACGTAGATCTCGACCTTCGTGACGCCCACGTTGTCCTGAGCGTCGACGACTACGGAGACCGCACCGCTCAGGGTGGTAGTTGGTGACGAGACGGCGATATCCACCACCGGCGGGACCATCTCTTTTACCTGTACCACGTTGGAATAGGCACTTTCTACGCCGCTCGAGTTGTAGGCGGTGACGGCGAAATAGTAGGAGCTGCCTGGGTCGAGGCCGCTGATGGAAGCGGTGGTGCTGGTGGAGACGCTCACGGGGGCCGAACCTTCGACTGCACCGCTTCCAGCAAAGGGGAGTGCTGAGGAGTTGGCCTGGTAGTAAACACGATAACCGGCGAGGTCAGGATCGGTGGACGGGTCCCACTGGAGGCTCACCGTTGAGGGAAAAGCTGCGGCAGGAATCAAAAACAAGGGGAGTAGGAGCTGCAGAACGCGCTTGGTTTTCAACACGGACCTCCACGAGAGGCGGAGCCCGTGCTCAAGACACAAAAAAACCGGACACCGACCTGTAGTGCAGGCATTTCGGCGACCCGGCTATCTCAGAGAGACCCAATAGGCTTTCCGTCCCACCCTCGCGGATGGTTTAGTATTGTCGTGTACCTAATTGTGCTCCTTCTTTAATCAAATTTAACGGCTGCTGCAGTGATCCGGATCACATTATTCACAAATAAGGATTGAAGCTCTACCTCCACCGGGACATCACGCTATATACCGCCAACTTCACGTATTCGATCCACAGGGGATGGCAGAGTTCCTGACTGCGACGCAGTTCGGTGGCCGCGTAGGGAACAACAGCTACCGTTGCGGGGAGGGCATCCCGGAAGGCCATAAGCGCCCGTCGCATGTGCGGAGCCGAGCTCACGATCACCACCTGGCGGACTCCGACATCAAGATGTGAGGCTAGGTTCGCAGCCTCTGTACGCGTGCCGAAGAAACCTTCCGCAGCCGGGATGACCCTGATCCGCTCTGCCGGCACTCCGCGCCAGACGAGGTAATCGACGTACCAGCGCCCCCTGCTCCAGGAGCGTCCCTCCCGCACGTTGTACTGGTCCCGGGCAGGGTTATCCATAAGGTAAATGCTCGGGACCCTTCCCAGGTGCACCAGGTCGGCGGCAGCGTTCAGTCGCTCCCACACGGTCTCCCCGCCAGCCAGTACGTAGCAAGCATCGCCAGACGCTGCCGTTTCGGTTATGAACAGGGGGGCGGCGAGAAGAGCCCGTACTGCCGAAAACGAAGGGATGACCGCAAAGATCAGAAATCCGCTTAAAAGTACGGCGAAGAGTTTCAGGCAAGCCGGCTTCATCTCTCTGAGGGGGTCCACATCACCAGGCGATTACCACGCAGATAGCGTACCCAGGCGACGGCGATGGCCAGGTTCACCATGGCAAAGTAAAGGGGCAGCTTTACGGCAAGGCGGCGGGCCATGATGGGGCTTTTCCATCCGGCAACGGCCAGAAGATAGAAGCTGCACTGGAGCAGAAATAGGAAAAGGTACAGCGGTGAGAAAGGTGCAAGAAAGGCGTTGATCAGCAGTGCCGCCATCAGGAAAAAGGGTACCAGCCAGCGCAGCAGCTTATGGCAGCAAAACTGGTAAGCGAAGAAGCCATAGCGAAACGGGTTCAGAAATTCCAGATTTTTGAAAAAAACGGTTATTCCCCGCAGGACAGTCCTGACCTTGCGGTCGAACTCGCGGCTGCTGTCGGCCACGTCTTGATACAGGCCAACCACCTCTGTGTCCCCCACTCCGCGCAGCCCCAGTCTCATGCTGTTCAAAAGGGTTCTGAAGTCGCTCTGCATGTTCGGTGAGAAGTCGCGGCAAACCTCCTTCCTTGCTGCGAAGAAAGAGCCGCTCAGCCCGACCAAGGAATTCACCCTCCCCTCCAGGTCGCGAAGCCACATCTCGTAGCGCACGTAGGCCCCCTCGCCGCAAGGCTTTCCATCCCGCCCGACAACCCGGTCCACACTGCTCACGCAGCCGATGGAGGGGTCGGCGAAGTTGGCGGTAATCCGGTAGAGGCTTTCAGGCTGGATAATGGTCGCGGTGTCGGAAAAGATCAGGATGTCCCCCCGGGCGATGGCCACCGCCTCCTTCTGTGCATTCTCCTTGCCGCCGCGCTCCTTCACCTCCAAAAGGGTGATGCCTCGATCTGCATATTCCAGAACTATATCGTTGGTGCAGTCGGTAGAGCCGTCGGAGGCGACCAGCACCTGCAACAGCTCCGGAGGATAGTCTAGCGCCACCGTGTTTTCGAGCTTCTCCCTGATGCGCTTTTCCTCGTTGAATGCGGTAATGATGAAGGTCACCGACGGCGTGATGGGAGCCTTCGCTACATCCCGGCGACGAAACAGGAAAAGCAGGAACAGGGAAATGGGGTAACCGAAGTAGGCATAGAAAACTAGAAAGAGGAGTAAATACAGGATAAAGGGCATGCTATGCTCCGTGTCAGGCCAGGAGTTCCCGGTAGATTCTGTGATAGTTCTCTGCCATCCGTTCCACAGAGAATTCAGAAATAGCCCTGCGATGCGCGGAAAGTGACATTTCTTTGCGCAACTGAGCGTTGTCCAGCAGTTGTATGCAGCGTCTGGCCAAAGCGGCAGGCTCTCTTCCCTCGGCCAGCAGTCCCTCGACACCATCTGTAACGATCTCGCCGATTCCACCTACCGCGGGAGCTACAATCGGCACACCGCAGGCCATGGCCTCCAGGATGGTCATGGGGACCCCCTCGTGCCGCGAGGTGTTGAGGTAGAGGTCGAGCGCCTGGTAGAAGCCTTCCATGTGGTCGAGATGCCCGGTTAGGATGAAGCGATCTTCCAGCCCGTGGCGCATGACGGCTGCGAGTATCTCTTCGCGGCAGGGGCCCTCCCCTGCCAACCGAAAAGCCACGTCGCGCTCATGACACACGAGACTTGCCACCTCCACCATAAGAGGGTAATCCTTTACGTCAACAAGCCGGCCTGAAGATCCGATGCAGAACCCTGCATCTTTTTTGTGGATACCACGGTGCGAGAGGACTGGTATCCCGTTATGCACCACGGCCACCCTGCTGCCGGGGAAATCCAATCTGCCGACCAGATGCTCCCGGATATCCTCGGAGACGGCTACCGTGCGGTCGAAGAAGTGGCGCATCAAGAAGAAGTTTGCACGCGCCTTTAGTGCGTGCACCGGACGCGCCGTCCCGCACGGCTCAGGGAGGCCGTGCAGTGTGGCGATCAAGCGCGCTTTCCCCCCTATGTTACCCAAAAACGCGAGTAGGTTCTCCTTGTAGCGGTGCGAGTGGATCAGTTGAAAAGCACCTTTCTCCAGGCGAGCGCGCACCTGCCTCAGCAGGGACCTAAAGCCGTGACGGTTCTCGTCCAGCACCGTTACGGTAAGGCCGGCGCTCCTTAGTTCGGAAGCAAGCCTCCCCTCGTTGAGCAGCAGGACATCAAGTCGGAGTTCGGGGTTCCTGGCAAGCTCTTTCAAAAGGTTGGAGGTCATGACCTCAGCACCAGCCCAAAGGTCCCCAGAGATTATGTGACATACCTTAATCATGCATGAAATATAGAGGGACAATGAAGATTATGCAATCTGAATCAATGAATGGCACTCGTGCAGACGAAACAAGCACAGCCTCATCAGACAGAGAGTATCAGTTCGCTAATTGCTTGACAAACCGACAGAAAATATAAAAAATAATGGCATTGCAGCTGGATGAAAAGCATCTAGACTGTACATAGCCGCCAGTGAAGGAAGCGACGTCATCCCGACTGAGCATTTCGAACTCGCACCATTTTTAGGCGCATGTCTGAAGAACGCCACTGCAGAGCGAGACGGTGCCACTCTCCATAGAAAGGAGCTGATCATGCAGAGCCCAAACCTGTTTCAAAGGATTTCCAGACGCGCGCTTGGCCAGATACTGCTTGACGGCAAGTTCGTGTCGAAGCGCTCCCTGCAGCAAGCCCTTCGGGAGCAACAAGCGACCCGCGAGCTCCTCGGCGGGGTCCTGGTCAGGATGGGGGTGTTGAGGCCGGAAGACGTGGCGGCCCCGCTCTCCATCCAACAGCACCTAAACCAGATTGAGGACGCGGTCAAGCTAGCCGCCGGCGACCGGCAGCTTCTGGGTGCCCTGCTGGTGCAGTCGGGGCGAATAACAGCGCAGCAGCTCGATCAGGCGATCTCCGAGCAGAAGCGAAGTGGAGATCGTCTTGGCGAGGTCTTCATGCGCCTGGGGATGCTAACCGAGATGCAGTTGCACGGGCTTCTCGACTGGCAGAAGAACCAGCGAACCCCTGCAGGCACCCCACTGAGGCTTGGCGAACTGCTTGTCGCTACCGGCCACATCACGCGAGACCAGTTGGAGCTGGCCCTCACCAAGCAGGGGCAAACCGGCAAGAAACTCGGTGACATCCTCGTCTCCGAAGGGTACCTGCATAGGAGCGAAATTAACCGCGCGGTACGCCTCCAAAAGATGTGCGTGAACGCGGTCATCGCCGCCATCATGTCAATGGGGATGAGCAGCGCGGCCTCCGCCTCCTCGGTGTCGCTGCAGTGGGACCCCTCCACCGATGCCAGTGTCGTCGGTTACAAGGTGCACTACCAACCGGACTCCTCGACGCAGCCCTTCCAGGGACCGGCGCCGGTTGACGTGCAAAACCTCACCGCTGCCACGATATCCAACCTCGATTCTTCCCACTCCTACAGTTTCGCCGTCACCGCCTATAACGCAGCCGGCGAGGAGAGCGCCTACTCGAATGTGGTGACGGTCGCCGAGACGCAGCCCCCTACGACCACCATCACCTCCCCCTCTAACTCGGTGACGGTGGCAGGTACGGTCTCGGTCACCGCCGATGCCACGGACAACGTCGGCGTGACAAAGGTCGAGTTTTACGTGAACGGTGCGCTACAGACGACGATACCTACGTCCCCCTACGTCTACTCCTGGAACACCAGCGTCCTCCCCCCGGGGAGTTACACGCTCATGACCAAGGCGTACGATGCGGCGGGTAACATCGGGCAGTCATCAAACGTGACCGTAAACGTGGCGAGCGATGTCACAGCCCCCACCGTATCCCTCACCTCCCCCGTCAATAACGTTACGGTGAGCGGCTCCGTCAACATCGCCGCCAGCGCCAGCGACAACGTGGGGGTGAGCAGGGTCGAGTTCTACCTGAACAACGCCCTTCTCTCTGCAACCAACATGTCCCCTTACAGCTACAGCTGGGACAGCAGGGGTGTCGCCAACGGCATCTACACCCTGACGGCGAAAGCGTACGACGCGGCCGGCAACCTCGGGCTGTCGCAAAACGTGACCATCAACGTGTCAAACGATCTGATCGCCCCTACCGTCAGCCTTGCCTCTCCACTAGCCGGGTCGACGCTGAGTGGGACCGTAGCGGTGGCAGCCAACGCAAGCGACAACGTGGGTGTCAGCAAGGTGGAGTTCTACAGGAACAACGTGCTGCAGGCGACCTCTACCACCGCGCCCTACGGCTACAACTGGGACACCACGACCGTCGCCAACGGCAGCTACACACTTTCAGCCAAGGCGTACGACGCGGCAGGCAACGTAAACCAATCTACCAGCGTCGGGGTTTCGGTCTACAATGCCACGTCAAAAAGAACGCCCAGAAAAAAGTGATGCGGACACGCCACTAACATTCGGAGGATATGAAATGTTCATCAAAGCGGTAGCAACCGTGGCAATCGTTGTCTCCATACAAACCTCGGCATTCGCCGCCACGCTCTTTTCCGATAACTTCAACTCCTATACCGACATGACATCGGTCAAGACCAACTGGTCTCTTGAGACCACGAACATCACTCTCGACCCGACGGGGGGCTACAACGGCAGCCAGGCCATAAAATTCACCTACAGCGGCTCCCTTTACGCGCCTTTTAGCTACAGCATCAAGCCTTTGAACAAGAGCGAGGTTTACACGAGGTTCAAGTTCAAGGTCGCCTCGGGCGCAGTCGGTGGCATCAAGTTCTTGAAGCTCTTCGGCGTCATCACCAACGGTTCGCAGTATGCCAACTGGACCTGGAACTTCGGCCCGGTGACGTCGAATTCCTCATACCTGACGACCCTTTGCTATGGAAACGGTTCAAGCGCCACGAACGACACCCAAGTCTGCATCACCCCTCCCAACACGGTCGACGGGGGGAGCGATACCTTCATAGGGACCAGCGCCTACATAGCGCCGTCGACCTTCGTGCCCGCGGCGAATACTTGGTACGAGGTGACGACCTATAACAGATACAACACCAACGGAAACGCCGACGGAGAAATGTGGCTGGCAGTCAACGGCAAAAAACTGGTCTGGGTTACCAACTGCAAGAACAGAAACGATTTGGATGTCCCGGTGATAGACAGGATCTCCTTCGGCGATTACTCGAACTCTTACGCGAAGATGACCATCTGGTTCGATGACGTCGAGTTCGCCGACGCTCCTTTCGCGGCGGTGATCGCGCCAACCAACCTCATCAAGACGCCGTGATCCGGATCTAGCCGGCGACAGGCGAACGTTCTTTGGATGCCAGGGACTCCAGTTCCCTGAGGAGTTCCTGGCACCTAGCATCCCACTCCCTTTCCAGCGCCCCTTTTAACCTAAGGATCTCGTCCCGCTGACGATCCACGTTCTCGAAGATCGCCACCACCCCTTCCCGGATGCTCTCCGAAGCCGGGGCGACATACACGCATCCTTTATCGAAATACTCCCTGTTTATCCTGGTGTCCGACAATACAAGGGGTTTCGCGACGGAAATCCCCTCGTAGGCGCCGCACACAAGGCAGTCCTCCCTGGTGGTCAGGTCCATCACGACATCCGCGCTATGTAACGCCCCCCAATAGTCCTCTTCACTCAGATAGCCAAGTAGCACCACCCGCTGCGAAAGCTTTTCCCTGTCCACCTTCCCCTGGTATTTGCCGGTGACGAAAATTGTGTAGCTTTCATCCAGTCCGCCTGCCGCGGTGAATACCTCCTCGAACGGCTCATCGGAGCTGAACGTGCAGATGAAAAGCACCTTCTTGTCGCCCCGCAGCTTGAATCCATTGGGAGGCTGAGCCTTGGGCAGCCGGTCCGGAAGGACGAAGGCCCTGCCGCCGTTGTCCTCCACGTGACGGGCCAGATACCGGTTGGTGACTATGGTGAGGTCGGCATGCCTTTGCAGCAGTATGCTCAGCCGGCGCAGCAATGAGGTCTTGGAATCACTTGGAAAGATCCCACTGTTGTGAGCATCGATCACCGCGGTGTAGCCCATCGGGCGCCTAAAGCCCACGGCAAGCGTCGCCAGCACGATGGACGGGTTCTGCGCCACGACGACCTGCGGTTTGAGCGATTTGATCAGGGAAAGGGTTTCCCGGCCAAGGAACAGGTAGCGCAAGAGGCGGGACCGGTCCGAGATCAGTTCGCACAACCTGGCGCCTATGGCCGCCGCGATGCCGCTGTTGCGTCTTTGTTTTTCCCAGGTGAACCATATCTTGGTCATTTGAGGTGGCTTCCCATGATCTCCAAGGCTTTGTCGCACACGGTGTTCCAGTTGTATTTGTTCCGCACGGCGGAGAACCCCGCCTCGCCCATTTCTATCTGGAGCCGGCGATCGGCAAGGATCGCTATCATCTTCTGCGCGAGGTCGTCAACGTCACCTGGTTTCGCCACCATGCCACTACCGTTACCATTTATGATCTCAGGCATGGCCGACAGGTCCGCGCCGATACAGGGGAGTTTGCACGACATGGCCTCTATGAAGACGTTACCGGTCGCCTCCACGTGACTTGGCATGACAAAGACGGAGGCGGACTTGTACAGTTCGATCAGGCGCTCCTCGCCCGCCTTCGAGCGTTTGTCGATGAACCCCGTGCATATGATGTCTGGATCGTCCGTCTTCATCTCGGGGCCGACCAGCACGAGCTTCGCGTCGCGGATACTGCGCTTCACGATCTTGAAGGCTGCCAGGAGCTCCTCCCCCCCCTTCTGAACGAAGGAATCCTTGGCGACGAAGAGCACGGTGCTTCCGCTGTAGTTTTTTTTGAAATCGGGGATTGGTGGAAGGTTGCACCCGACCCCTATCGTGTGAACGCGCGCTTGCTCGATGCCGAAGTCGTTGACGAAACTGTTTTTCAGGAAGTCGGTCATGGTGAATATGCCGTCGAGGTTGGCATACACTTCCCGTTCGAAGGCGACGATCCGCTCGACCGGGCCCTTGAGGGCGTTTAGGTCGAGGCCGTGGTTGCTCTTCAAAAAAGCCAGGATGTTGTTGTCGTGATAGGAGAACTTTGGAAGTCGCTTTAGCCGCTCGATGCCATGGAGCGCGAAGTCGGAGCCTATCTGCAGGCACACGTTGCCAGGCAAGGGGCCGTCCTCGATCGACCTGGCCACCGCGGCGCTTTTCAGCCGCGCCTTTTCGACGGAGATCCGGTCCTTGAAAAACCAGGTGTCCTTGTCGAAGGAGAAATTACGCAGGAAGATGCCATAGCGCTCGTACCTAGACAAGTGAGCGGGATAGATGCGCGAGACGCACTCTTTTTCTTTCAGGTGGGTGCACAACAAGGCGTTGGTGCATGAGACTCCCTGCTGCGCCAGTTGCGGGTTGCTGGAAAACCCCAGGATGCTTGGCCGTTTCATAAATTCCATACCCCGTTTAAGACCTTACTGCAGACGTCGTCATGGATACCTACCCTGCAGACGGCGAAGGGGTCATCCGGCGTGACCGCTCCTCTTTGAGTGGTGACCGCATACCGAAACCCCATTTCTTTTAGCGCCAACGTTGTCTCGGGTGCGAACCGGCCGCTGGGATAGCAAAAGATCCCGGGCTCTTCCTGCCCCAGATGGGCACGAAGAGAATCCAAAGAGGTCTGCACGTCTTCGAGTACCTCGGCCATCGACAGCCGGTCCAGGTTTTTGTGACTGTGCGAGTGGGAGTGGAAGCCCACCAGGCCGCTATTCTTCATCTCGACCACCTGCTTCCAATCGAGCATCACCTTGGAGGCAGGGGTGAAGGCCCGATTCCACTCCGATATCTCCGATGCGACGGCCGAGAGGAGTTCGCCATCGGTGTTTTTCATGGCGAGGACGACATCGGTGATCCAGTCCCCGAGCCGTCTCGGCTTGCCCCTGACCGCCCGGACGACGCTTTCCGCCCCGGGTCCGGCAAGCGAGCGGAGCGCGTCGAACCTCGCTCCGTTTTTCATGAAGAAAGCCACCTCGTCGAACCAGAACCACTTCTCGGTCCCTATATAGGCAGTGGAGAGGAAAACCGTCGCCGGAACTCGCTCGCTGGCGAGGACGGGAAAGGCGTGCAGGTAATTGTCCTCCCACCCATCGTCGAAAGTGATGGCGCAATGATCCTTCATCCCCTCACCTTCGAATACTCCCGCCAGCAGGACGTCCAACGGAACGATCGTGTAGCGCTCTTTCAGGTGCCTGATGTTCTCCGCGAAATGCTCCGTCGTGACAAACATGCCGGGCTGAACAGGAAAAGGTCCTTCATCCTGACGATCCAGTATCCTGTGGTACATGAGGATGAATGGGCTTACCCGCCGCCGTCGCGTCAGCCATGGAATGCAAGGAAGCCTCATGCCGCCTCCGGAGCTGCCGCGTTGCCTGCGAGCCTCCAAAAGAGGTCGGAGTACCGCTCGATCATGTGGTCGATGGAGAACCTGCGGGAGACGTCGACGTAAGCCTCGCGCTTCAAAGAAGAGGCGAGCGCGGCATCTAGGAGTATGGCAGCCGCGGCCTCGGCGATTTTCTCCGGACTGGCCACCTCGACGAGCAAGCCTGTCTTGCCGTCGACCACTATCTCCTCGGGGCCTCCACTCCTGGTGGCGACGACGGGGACTCCGGCCGCCATCGCTTCAACGATGGAGAGGGAGAACCCCTCGGAAGTCGAGGAGGAAAGGTAGACGTCAAAGGCGGGAAGCACCTCTTGGATGTGCGGATGATGCCCGATGAAGTGCACCCTGTCGGCGATGCCCAAGGATGTGGCGAGATCCCGCAACCCTTCCAGCAGATCGGTGACGCTCCCGGCGATCACGAGGTGCAGATTATCAAAACGCTTCCGCAGCAAAGCCGCCGCACGGATCGCCGAGCCATAGTCCTTTGCCGGGCGCAGATCCCCCACACACCCGACTACCAGGGCCCCCTCCTCGATGGTGAGGCGGCTACGGGCCTCGCACTTCGACATCGAGCCGCGGAAACCGTCGATGCATATGCCGTTGCGGATGACCTCCGCGTTTTGTCTCGAGGCGCTGGCGTTTTTGACGTAGAAGTCCCGCAAGAAGGACGACACGTAAACGACCCGAGCCGAAAAGGTGTTCAGCACCCACCACTTGAGTCTCTTGCCGGGATCTTCGGCGTCCACATCCATCGTGCCGTGGAAGGTAGAGACGACCGGCACCCCGCACATGGTGCCGGCGACCGTGGCGTAGACGCTGGCGGTGAAAAGATGGGCATTGACGAGGTCGATCCTGTGCCTTCTGAGGTACGACACGATGCCCACAAGGAGCCGGAAGTCGAATCCACCCTTCCGGTTGGGGAGCACGCAGGGGGTGATGCCCCTTTTGACCAGTTCGCGGTACAGCCAGCCGTCGTACAGCACGGCGACGTGCGGCACGAACCTGCCGGTGTCGATGCGTGAAACGATCTCGAGGAATATGGTTTCGGCGCCCCCGGTTTCCGATGAGTCGATGAGAAAAAGGATGTTTTCTTTCAAGAAGCGGCCTCTTTTTCGGCGATGTGGTTGAGCGCAACCGTGAGACTGGTATTGATCCAGAAATACGGATAATAAAGCACGGTGACGAAGAAACCGCCGACGAGAAAACCGACCAAGGCGGCATCGAGCCCATGCGACATGAATATGATGAAATCGCTCCCCTCGCGCCGCCTAGCCATGAGCAACCTCGTCCTGCGATTCACCACGAAGTTAAAGAGTATCATCAACGTGAAGACCGTCAGTCCGCTGTACCCAAGCTCGGAGACGCATTCGACGAAGACGTTATGCGAGAAGTCACCGGATCCCGAGAACATCTCGATGTCGGCGATGGACCAGTTCCCGTAACCGACGCCAAGGACAGGGTACTTCTTCGCCATGACGAACCCTTTCTCCCAGCGTTCCATCCTGTTGACTGAGGTGCTGTCGGTGCCGGCCGACTGTATGCGGGCGTGCTGCTCCTCGGGCAGCACGCGGTAGCTTACGGCGCAAAGCATGACGAAGAGCACCAAAGCGAGCATCTTTTTCCTGCTTTTTAGCAACATCAGGAGCGCGACGACGAAACCTGCGAGCAGGGCGCCCCGAGAAGAAGAGGATATGATGCCGGCGACCGCGGTGGCCGGCATCAAAAGGAAGAAGAACTGCTTCACGCGGGACCAGGAGCGCCGCAAAGCCAGGAAATAGTAGGTGGAAAGCGGCAGAAAAATGCACATCTCGATGCCGAACTCCCCAGAATTGAGGAACCAGCCCGGCCCGCCACCGGTACCGTCCTTGCCGTAGCCGAACCCAATCTGCGCCCATCCCCTCACGGCGAACTGGGACATTTTCAGGTTATACAGAAGGAAAAGCAGAAGGAAGATCAGGAAGCGCTCCTTGCTGTTGACTATGTTGGTTATGAGATAGTAGATGATGACCCAGGAGATGAAAACCGTGAGCTTGTCGAAAGCGATGGCCGGCGACATCGCGAAAAGCGAAGACAGAAGGACCACGATGGTGAAGCAGGCGAGCAAAACGTTCAAGGGATTCTTGACCGGAGGTCGCTCCGGCTTTATCAGGAGCAGAACCAGCGTCGATATGATGATGATCTTGTTGTATGGAACGACATCCAGGGCGGGGTAAAGCGTCTGGGGCCGCACGTACTCGAAGAAAAGGTACAGGTTCACAAGGAGAAAGAGCAGTCCTTCCCTATTGAATCCCCGCCACAGGGTACCGAACTTCATTCTGATGAGCTCGGAATACCCCGAGCTGCCGATCTCGACTGTTTCGACTGAAGCCATATTCAATCCCCGTTGCCTTGCGCAATGCACTCTTTGAATACGTCGTGCATTTTGCCGGCATAAAGCCCGTTGTGGAAATGTTTTTCGACCCGGCGACGCGCGGCCTTGCCCATGGCTTCCATGAGCGGGCGGTTGCGCAGCAAGACGATGACGGCATCGGCCAGGCCGGCCACGTCACCCATATCGACCAGTTTCCCCGTTGTTCCTTCTTCGACGATGTCCAAAGGCCCGCCAGCGCGGGTCGCCACCACTGGACGCGACATGGCCATTGCCTCAATCAGCACCATGCCGAAGGGCTCGGGGCGGTTCGAGGCGTGCACCACCACGTCCATGAATCCCATCAGCGCCGGGATGTCCTGACGGTAACCGGTGAAAACCACGTCCTTTTCCAACCCAAGCCGGCGCACAAGGTCCTGCATCTCTTGGTAAAAAGCAGCGGTGCCGTCCGACGCGCCTCCCACGATGAAGGCAACGGCATCGGGAACCGCGTCCTTCACCTTACGGGCGGCAAGGATGAACTCCTTGATCCCCTTCCAGTCGATGACCCTCCCGAAGATCCCGTAGCGCGGGGCTATTGGGGCAATACCGAATTCGGCACAGAGGGAGTCGATCGGTGGCGCTCCCACGAATGCCTCCAGGTCGATCGCGTCGTGCACGACCGATATCCGCGACCGCTTCACGCCAAGTTCCAAGAGGTTGGCCTCGATGGCGCCGGAAATCGCGACGTGGTGGTCCACCAGGCGCGCAAGGAACCTCGTCACACGGTCCACCTCCTCGAAATCCCTCAGGTGGGCGACGCAGGGAACCCCTAATAGCTTCGCGGCGACGATACCCGCTATCTGGCTGCCGAAGATGTTGTTCAGGTGCACCAGGTGAACGCCGTGCCTTTTCCCGATCCGGTAATAGCGCACCCCCTCGGGCAGGTAAACGAACAGGCACCAGTACAAAAACCTGAGGGCGTTCAGGGCCCGCCTAAGCGGCCTCATGCCGAACGGCGGAAAGCCGGTCATGCGGCGATACCACCCGTTGTCCACCCAGGAGAGTTTCGGCCGGTAGTGGTAGCACGTCGTGCCCGGAAACGCTTCTTCGACGAACGGCCTCGGCTGACCGGTCACCAGAATGACCTCGACAGTTTCGCGGTCGAGCGCCTTCACCATGTGCGCGAGGCTGTTGATGGCGCCGCCGAAGGTGAAACTGTTATCCAGTGTGAGTATTCGCATCTTCTCTTTCATGCCGGCCACTCTGAGAGCACATGAGCGAGCACTGAGCGACACTCGTCGCGCTCGCTTGAGAACACCGCTGGGTAGCGGGCGGAACGGGCCAGGTACCTTAGCAGGGCAAGACGCCCCACCGCGTCCCTCAGGTCTTCCGTCACTCCCAACTTAAGCCACAGCTCTCGGTACCGCTCGAAGACCAAGCCGCGCACCAGATCCTGCCAGGCCGAGAAAAGACCGCTCCCCTTCTCGATCCGGCTTCGCTGCAGCAGGAAATTGTAAAAGTCGACACCGGGCAACTCGCTTAGCCTCGCCGTGTCCCAGTCGATGACCCCGGTCAGCCGAGCGGAACCGGGGTCGACCAGGATGTTTCCGTACCCGAAGTCGCCGTGAGAGCAACCAAGGCCCAGTTCCCTGTCGGCGAGCCCCTGCCTGAGGGCATGGGCCACCCTCGCGAAGCCGTCGGCCACTTCCCGGTCTCCGGAGACGCCTTCTTCCGCCAGCCTGGTGGGGATCAGCTCATCCAGGGTGCGCTCCCGCAGGATCACCCGCTGCGAACTTGCATCGCGCATGGCGACGAGAAAGTCGGCCGCCTGCAAGGCGATACCTTCGCCGTTATCACTTGAAACGACCTTCCAGGCGATCACGCCGGGAAGCAGCGATTCGACGAAGACGGAGGAACCGTCCACGCAGCGGTTTAGCAAGGGGTGCGGAAGCAGTGCCGTCACCGCGTCGCAACCGGCGGTCGCGTCGCGCAGGGAGGTCAGGAACGCCGCGTTTTTGCCCAGGGTGGACGCCAGTGCCGGATCGGAGACAAGGCGGGCGATCATCCCACCCGGTCTCCCCCGCTCCTTCAGAAAAAGCACCAGGGCACCGCGGAGGCGCAGATCGAAACGTTCCACGCGAAGCCGCGGCGCCCCCTCCCCGTTTGCCGCCAGCCAATCGGTAATGGCGCGTACCGTGCCGCGAAACTCGAGCGGAGGATCCCCGGCGACGACAAGGAAACCATCGGCCATCTCGTGGTAAGCACCCAGCCTGTGGGCCAGATGATAGGCACGATTCCAGTGCCGCGGGATCTCCATGAACTCCGTGCCGGGGGCGGCGAATTCATCCGCCTCGAAAAGCGGCCCCATCGGGACGAACAGGCGCTGACCGTCAATACCGGCCTCAGCCAGCGCTCTTTGCAGCCCACGGTAGCCGAACCGCGCACCTTTTGTCGGCATCGTTCCGCGAATCCGGGCCTTCAGGTGCCGCAGGCCCCAGCGGTTTACTGCAAAAACGAGGAGCACGGCTTCTGGAGCCATCACGCCTTTAAGGACCGCAAAACCACCCTTCGGGTCCAATGCCGCCTCCGCCGACGCCGGATCCACGAGCAAAAGCAGGAAGGTGTCGGGCGCGGGGAGAGAGGAGAGATCACCGATGAAGCGGCAGTCCCTGAACCTATCCCACCAAGGCCTTAGCTCCTCGCCGACGATGAGCACCCGGCTCTCTGGGGCCAGTCCCAGAAGGTGCAGCAGGTTGTCGCCCGCGTTGTAACCGGTTGGTCCAGAGGGGGGGGGCGTCATGGGTCCCCCCCCGGGGACTTGGCGAAATACCCTCCGCTGCCGCCGCGGTAGTGATAAACGTATGTCCCCTTCGCCACCAGGTGGACGTGGCCTCGCGTCGCGGCGAGCCCCTTCCAGTACCCCACGGACTTCGCAGGAAAGAGATCTTCGAAGTCGTCGAGATAGCCGATGAAATCATCGAGGAAGGAGCGACGCAGCAGCACGCAGTAACCCGTTTTCAGATAATCTAGCTCCTCGACCGC
The DNA here is from genome assembly GCF_004917075.1 of Geomonas edaphica. GTDB lineage: Bacteria > Desulfobacterota > Desulfuromonadia > Geobacterales > Geobacteraceae > Geomonas > Geomonas edaphica. Next base: position 607,541 of record NZ_SSYB01000002.1, on the reverse strand, counting down.
GCCGCGATAGCGCTTTTCCAGCCGCGCATCGAGCCTGTCAACCTCGACCATGTTGCCGGCAGCGCTTTCGCCCATCACGGGTTTGCTTTCCTTGGGGAGGGCGAGTCCCCTGCCGGTGAGCCTGTTGAAGGGGGGGAGTCTTTTCAAGGTAGTGGCCAGCGCGCTCTCGGCGCAGTAGCTGTTGTAAAACGACTTAAGCCAGGAGGAGTGTTCGACCTGCTCGGTGGGTACCACCGATACCGCCCGCTCGTTAGCCGCCAGCGCGGCCCGCAGCTTTAAGAGCCATCCACGCGGCACCACCGTGTCGCTGTTTAGCAGGCAGACGTAGTCGAAGTCGAAGGTATCACGCACGTATTCGATCCCCGCGATGTTGCCGGCGGCCCAACCGGAGTTACTGGAGTTGGCGATGACGTGCACATCCGGGTAACGGCGCGACACTATCTCGGCGGTGCTGTCGGTCGAAGCGTTGTCGACCACAACCACCCTCGAGAGAAACTCGCCGTCCCTCGCGATCGACGCCAGGCAAGGGAGGGTGAACTGGTGCACCTTGTTGTAAGTGACTATTATCACGGGGACGACTTTGGCCATGTTTACCTCGTGCCTGCCTGATGCGTGCCGGTCATGACGGCAATCCTCTCAAAAAGTGCGCAAGGGCCCGCCGCTCGTCGCCGCTTAGGCTGGTGCGGTAGACGGAAGCCAGGAAGGAACCAAGGAGCACCGTGCCGGCGGCTATGGAAACAACGGCCGGTTGCGCGTCGAAAAGGGATTTCGCGTACCACACCGCGAGGGCCAGACCCGACAAAACGGCCACCTCCCGCCAGTCGTAGGTGATGAAAATGGCGCGCTGCGATAAGAGGTACACCGCGACGAAGCGGATGGCGAATACGATCGCCGTCGCCCAGGCCGCCCCCATGGCACCCCAACGGGGGATGAGCAGGAAGTTGGCCAGAATGGCAAAAAACGTGGAGAACACCGCACACAAGGCGAACTCCCTCGTCTTTTTCTCCATCAATATCCCGAAGCTGCAAAACGAGGTCCAGGCCTGGAAGATGCTCGACAGCAACAAAACCGGCACCAGCGTGTAGGCCCGGTGGTACGCGGTATCGGCCATGAGCACCACTACCTCTTTTGAAAAGATGGCGATGAGCAGCGCGCAGGACACCATCAATAGGTTCGAGTAACGGAATACCTTCAAGTAGATCTCCCTGCCGCCAGCCTGTTTCCATATCTCGAAGCGCCGCGGTTCCCAGATCTGCTGGAAAGGGGCGACCGCAAAATAGGTGAGAATGAAGCTGAACTTGTAGGCGAGGGAATAAACGCCGACCGTGGCGAGATCGCTGAAGGCCTTCAGGAAGTACCTGTCGGAAAAGGTGAGGATGAAACTCCCCAGGGACCAGAGGATTAGTGGCATCCCGAAGACGATCATCTCACGCGCCTTTTCCTTGCTGAAGCTGAAACCGACGTCGCGAAACATCATCACCGAGAGCAGGCAGGACATGACGACGTTCGATATCAGGGTGCTCTCAAGGATCCCCAGCGCCCCCCTTTTCAGGAAGACTATGAAGTAGATGTTGAAGGCGATCTGCATCAAAAGCTTTAACATGCTCGCCGAGACGAACATTACCGAGCGCTGCGTCGCTTTCAGGTGCAGGCACGGGACCTCGATGCCAACGTTGAAGAGAAGGGAAAGAAACGCGACGACGAAGTAGCCTGTGTAGGCCCTGTCGCTCATGACGAGCGCAGAGACTTGGCCTGAAAAAAGGACACACAAAGCCACTGTGACGCCGAAAAGCGCGGCCATCACGCCGTAAGCGGTGCTCACCACGGCGTTTTTATCCCTAACGGCGTCGTACTTCGCGTAGAAGCGATAAACGGTCGCCCCCACCCCCAGGCCACAAATCATGCAGATGACATCCGTGGTGAGGCTTATCAGCTCCAAGACCCCGTAATCGGCGGGGGCCAGAAACCTCGTGTAGAGGGGGAGCAACAAAAATCCAGCCGCGCGCTGCGCGAACGTCCCTATGGTGTAGATCAGGGTGTGTCTGCTTATGTCCCTTACGGTCCCCATGCAACCTCATCCATCATCGCGGCCCCTACTTTTCCACCGGCCAGTACCGCGGCAGTTGATCCAGTACCATCTCCGAGAACCTCTCCAGTTGCTGACGTGTCTTGGGAACCGCCTCCTCCGCCGCCTCCATGTCCACCTGGACATAGGCTCCGTCGTTACGATTTCTGGCTATACGTCCCCAGAAGCGTTCCACGTTTTGCTTCCACCCCTTGTCCAGCACCACGTTACCGGCGGTCTGGTACCAGTGCAGCATGACGATGCTGACGCCACCATTTCTCGCGCGCAGGTAATTCACCGGGACCTCGCCCTCGCTTCGAACCTTTCCAATAAGTGAGGTGCCGGTATCCACCACGGCGAAGCCGGCCCCGGGGAGGCAGGCGTAAGGGTTGTGACCGGTCCTCCCCCCCTTGGCGGTGCCGTAATAGCCGATGTAAAGGTTCAGCCTGTTGCCCGAGCGGTCGGTGTAATGCCGGTAAAGGTTCATATCCGCGTTCAGCACCCGGTAGACCTCCTCGGGGAAACGATCGTCGACGCCGCTATAACCGCCAAGCTGCCTCGGCAGGTTCTCCAGGTTCGTCGCGAGCACTACCGGCGCCGGACGCAGGGCAACCCTGGCGACCACGACCCCGGTTAGCAGCAGCAGCGCAGCCGTCACTATGAAGGTCCTTTTAGCGATCATACCGGCACTCTCTTGATCAGCGTGTAGAGCCCACCCAGGGTGACCACCCCAAAGGCGAAGACGGCTAGTCCCGAGAACTCATGGAGAAATCCGCGCGCCACCTGGTCACCAAAATAGTGGGCGAGTATCCCGGTTCCGGTGATGCGGATGATGTTGGCGGTCATCGCGATCGGCACGGCCGAGAGCAAAAGCAGCGTCCGCCAGTACCACCGTCCCTTCAGGAGGTAGGCGAATATGGACGCCAACATGGTGAGAGACAGGATCGATCGCACCCCGCTGCAGGCCTCGGCCACCTCAAGCTGTGTGCCGACGAAATAGAGCATGTTGCCCTCCCGGTACACGGGAATCGCGCAGTGTTCGATGATGCCCGCCGACACCTTGGTGGCTAGAAGCTGCAAAGGCATCGACACGAGGCTCAGCAGGGAATACGGTACCGGCACCATGAAGAGCAGGAACAGTACGGGGAAGATCAGGGCCCGCATCCAGTCGCCCCCCAGGCAGTACCAAAGCATCCCGTACAGCGACAGCACCATCGCCACCCGTGTGAAAAAAACCGTCCCCCCCGCGTAACCGAGCAGGTAAAGGGCCAAGGCGGCGGTGAACATCATCCCCCCCGCCGCGGAGGTCCGGACCTCAAGCGTGTCTAGCTCCTCCCTTTTCTGCCACGCGAAGTAGAGCGCTATAAGCGGCACGAGAAATCCGTGGTTGTTGTCGGAGTGGCTGGACCAGTCCTGTACCATCTCTGGAACGATGGGGAAAAAAACCGCGAACCACAGCACGACCAGTAGGCCCATCTTTATCTTGTCGCTACGCTCAAGTGCCATTGCCATCCTCTCCCGGGTGCAATGTTCCACCGGTGCCGATTTCCTCATTGAAGAGGGCGACGATGCGCTCGAGATCGTCCCGCGTGAGATACGGGTGGATCGGAAGCGACACGATCCGTTCGGCGACCTGCTCCGCTTGCGGAGCCCTACCCGAGGCCATCGAGCCCTGGAGCTCGGGGATCCGGGTAACCGCCTCCGGATACGCGATCCCCACCCCCAGACCCCGCTCTTCGCTTTTCTCGATGAGGTGCCGTCTCCGCGCGACATCCTCGACCAGCACAGGGTACCTGATCAGGTTGACGAGGGCATCCTCCCCCGGCGGGGGTGCTAAGCCCGCACGCTCCAGAAAGGAGGCGTTCCTGAGACGGCTCGCCCGCAGCCGGGCGAGCTTTTCCCGCCACCCGACGGCGAGCCCCGCCTGAAAAGGGCCGAGGCGTTTCATCCTGAAATGTGGATCGTACACGGTCTCTCCAAGTTTCAGGAATGGGAGAGCCTTCGGGAGCCAGAAGAGCCCGGGGCGCACCAGGGCGCCCAGTGCCAGGGCGTAACTGAGGGCGGCCACCCCCTCGCACCACCCTTCGCGCGGCAGCGCCTTGGTGATCCGATCTATGGCCGCGCCCAAAGTCGCGCTCCTCGTCAGGATGACCCCGCCGGAAACGGTGGAGAGGGCCTTGCCGCGCCCGAGGCTGAACAAGGCGACGTCCCCGAGGGTGCCGAGCTTTCTCCCGCGCGCCTCCCCCCCCATGGCCTGGGCCGCGTCCTCGACCACCGCGACGCCCCGCCGTACGGCCCTTTCACGAAGCCGCTCCACGTCGGCCGGGAGCCCGAAGATATGGGTCGAGACTGCGCAAAGCACGTGCCCCCCCGCGAGGGCCTCATCGAGCCTCGCCCAGTCGTAGTCGAGGGTGCGCGGGTCGATGTCGCAAGGACGCACCTTTAGCCCCGCACGCGTCACCGCGGCGGCGACGGAATAGCAGGTGTAGGCCGGGATGACGACCTCGTCCCGCCCAGCACCCGTCTCCTTGAGGGCGGACAGTATGACGGTAAGCGCGGCCTTCCCGGAACTCAGCAGGAAGACGTGCGGTGTCGCGTAGTACTCCCTAAGCTCCCCCTCGAACCTCTCGAGCGCTCGGTCTCCCGAGAACAGGGCCCTGAGGCCGGAGAGGATTTCCCCGAAGGAGAGCGGTGTGGCCGCAGGTGGAAGCGTTCTGCCGATGCGCATGGCGCCCCTCCTCTAGGGGATGTTCCTGACGATGGGCGGGCCGAGAACCCGGGTGAGCACCACCGGGAGCCTCTGCCATCCCTTTACCGCCAGCCGGAACTTCGGATTCGACGGGTTCAACTCGGGCACCTTCACGCCGTCGGCCAGGAGGTACTGCCAGTAAAGCGGGACCGGCTTGGCACCCCATTGCTTCTTGAAGCGGTAGGTCCCCTCGTCCGGGGTGGATCGCCCGAAATCGAAACGCCTAGCCCCTTGCGAAAAGGCGAGCTTGATCGCCTCCCAGTAGAGCATGTTGTTTGGACAAAAGGCACGGAAGTCGCGGTTCGAGGAGGCCCAGGGAACCTCAACTGTGTCACGGAACCGGGTCATGATGCCGGAGGCGATGGTCTCCCCCTCTAGCAGAATGGAGATCACCGTGGCCTCGGAGCCCGTAGCGCGGACGACGTTTTCGAAGAACCGGGAAGCGTACACCGGGGTCCCCAGGTCGCGCATGTTGCGGCAGAACACCCGGTAGAACCCCTCCAGGAGTTCGCTGCCGCCGACCACCGCCTGCAGGCCGCTTTTTTGGGCCTTCCTCACCTGGTTGCGCAGTTTCGCGTCGAAGCGCTCCCACTGGCTTTCCAGGTCCGGGGCGAGCTCTAGGATCATGGTCACCTTATGGCTTTTGGTGGCGAGCCCCGGGATCGGCTCGCCCAGGTGCCGCAACTCGAGGTAGGAGGCGCCGCACTCCGCCATGATCCGTTCCCCCTCGCTAAGCAGGGCTGACCGCGCGGCGGGGTCGCTACAAAGAACGCCGCCGTAGTTGAAAAAGGGAACGGAGACGAGGAAGTTGCCAAAGAGCCTGCTTTTCATATGGATGAGCGGAAGCACCCCGACGGTCTTGCCGCCGCGACGCGCCAGCAGGTAATAGCCGCGGTGCCCGAAGCTCTGCTCCACCACGCGCTTCCAAAGGTATCTGTGATAAGCGGTCGCGGCCGGCTGCGAACCGACGAAGAGGTCCCACTCCTCCCCTTCCCCCCGGTACAGCTCGACCGATACGCCGCTCATGCATATACCCCCGCTGCGACCTCCGGCAAGGGCGCCCCCCCCTGCGCGCCGAGCACATCGCTCATGGTGCCGAAGCGGAGGTCGGAAAGCAGTTGTCGCAGCTTTCCCTCCGTCTTGTCCAGGTTCAGGTAATGACGAAACCTGGACCTTGCGCCGGCGCGGATGCGCGGCTGCCCCGGGTCGATTTCCCACGGATGGAAGTAAAGCACCGCCGGCTCGCCCTCCTTCGCGTTGATGGCGCCGATGCAGCGCCTAAGGAACCAGGCGGGAAAGAGTCTAAGGTATCCCCCCCCCGCCACCGGCAGCAGAAATCGCCTCATGCCGATGCTCAACGGGTATGTGCTGAGGGGAAACTCCCGGATGACACCCGGGGGGCGGCGTATGAGATGCGGGAAGCGCGGGGCGTCCGGAATCCCGTACACGTCGTGGTAGACCGGGAAGATGCTCGAGTCGAACTCGAACCCCTCCTCGATGAGGATGTCCAAGGCCCAAAGCGAGCGCGCCGTGATTGAATAGCTGGGCGCGCGGTAGCCCGAGACCCTTTCACCGGTGATCTCCTCCAAAAGCGCCTTGGCGCAGCGCACGTCCTCGCGGAACTTCTCCGGTCCCAGGCGGTAGACCAACTGGTGCCCATAACCGTGGCAGGCGATCTCGTGCCCCCGGGCGCGGATCTCGCGCACGAGCCCTGGGCAACGGCTGGCGACCCAGCCGAGGACGAAGAAGGTCCCCTTCACGCCGAAGGAGTCAAAGAGATCGAGCACGCGCGCCGTGTTGTCTTCCACCCTAAGCGGGTACTCGTCCCAGCGCTCCCGGTCCACGTACCCCTCAAAGGCGGAAACCTGGAAGTAATCTTCCACATCGACGGTGAGGGCGTTCACGAGGTTCATCTGGTCAGCCTCATCTCCACGATGACCCTGTTCACGTTGGCCCCACCTGCGGCGCTGGCCAGGTCGTTGCGGTAACTTATGTAGCTGTAGTTGGTCCCGACTACGACCTGGCGGCTAAGGGCGTAGTCGAGCCCCACACCGCCGTTTAGGTGGTAGGCGAAGTCGGTTCCCGCGGCCCGGCTCAGGTGATCGCCGGAAAGGGCCAGGTTCAGCATCAATTGCGAAAGCAGCTCGTACCGGCCGCTTGCTCCCACGAAGACCTTTTTCTGAACGTCGCGCACCACGGTGCCTTGTTTCTCATACCGGGAGTAGGAGGTGTTGAGAGCGGCCATCCCGCGCTCGAAGGTGCGGCTTATCGTGGCGTAGTGCTCTATGTTTCGGGTCGAGAGCGTCTCGGGATCCTCGTTGTACTGCACCTTGGTGCCGAGCGCCACGGTCAGGAGGCGGAAATCCCGGCCAAGGCCCGCGTCCCAGAAGGGGTCGCCGGTACTGGTGCCGCTGTCGAAGGATTGCCAGTTGTAACCCGCTTTGCCGTAAAGGAAGTTTCCCGTCCCGTAGTCGTACCTCAGCCCGCCGTAGGCCTCGTGGCGTTCTAAGGCGTCCGTGGCGGAGGCCACGCGCGCGTAGTTGTAGGTGGCGGAGAGGACGAGCCCTTCGGAGAGTTCCCGGCTCCATTCCGCGTAGCCGTCGTGCTCGGTCTTGTCTATGCCAGTGCCGCTCCAGTAGCGGGTGTCGCGGTAGCGGTAGCCGGTCTTCAGTGTGGAATTTGCAGAGAGGTGCCAGGTCAGGTACGGAGCTATGAGCGCGTTATTTTGCAGCGTCTGGTCAACCACCAGGCTCTCGCCGGTCACGTCGCGCGCCACGTTACTTGAGACACGGCTGTAGGTGTCGGCGAGATCTAGATGAATGAAGTCCTCGAAAAAGGTGAGCGCCCCCTTCATGGCGGCGTTGTGGTCGAAACCATCGCCGCGGCTTCCCTTGGCGAAGTAACGGTAGTCGATGCCGTAGGAGAGATCCGTGCTGAAGCCTCCCCCCTTGGCAGCGAAGGCGAGGTTTGGCTGCACCCGCGTCACGAAGTCCGTTTTCTGCCGGGCCGAGGTCTGGAACAGGTTGTCGTTGTACTCTTCGCCGAGGGTAAGCGACGGGATCAGGCGGAACTCGGCGCCATGGGCCGACGAGAAGGCCGACAACACGACGCAGGCGATGGCGCCGGTGCGCCATGAAAGGAGGTGCGCGCTCATTTTTTCGCTCCCATGTTGCTGACGCCGTCCATCAACCGGCGCGCGAAGCTCGCGGCGGCGGGACGGCCGGCCGAGGAGAGGACCAGGCTCTCGATGGCGTAGGAGATGGTCTCCACCTGTTCGCCCAGCCCGGCGACCTTCTTCTCGCTCCCCTCGATGCGCTGGGCGAACTCCCCCTGCATCCGTTGCATGGTCTCCTCGACACTCCGTAACGCCTCTGGGAGGCGCGAGGCGAGGTCCACCTCGATCTGCTCGAGGCGCCTTTCGATGCGCCCGAGCGCCTCTCTATCCGCGCCCTCTCCACCCGTCTCGGCCCGTCCGTTTCCCGCCGCCGCAACTAACGCGGCACGCTCCACCCCCCAGTAAGTCCGCTCGAAGTCAAGGTCGTCCGCAACCTCGCGCGTCATGGCGTCGGTGACGGTGTGCGCTTCGTCGGCATAGGCAGCCAAAAGCAGGAAGTCGCAGATGATGTTGACGAGCCTTGGAATGCCGCGACTGAAGCGGTAGATGAGGTCGAGCGCCTCCTCGGTGAAGACGACGGCCTCCCGGTTCCCAGCCACCTCCATACGGTGCAGTATGTAGGCGATGGTCTCTTCGCGTGCGAGGGCGGTCAGGTGGCAGCTCACGCTGATCCTTTGGCGCAGTTGCATGAGCTCTGGCCCCGCCATGGTGTCGCGCAGTTCGGGTTGCCCCACGAGGACGATTTGCAGAAGCTTGTTGTGCGAGCTCTCGAGGTTTGAGAGCAGACGCACCTCCTCCAAGAGCTCCGCATCCAGGTTCTGCGCCTCGTCGATGACGAGGATCGGCGCGTTTCCCTTCGCGTACTGCTCCAAAAGGAAGTCGTTCAGGTCCCGGATCAGGGCCACCTTGTCTTTGCCTGAGACGTCGAGGCCGAAGTCGTCGTTTATCATGGCGAGAAGCTGCTCGACGCTAACGCGCGTGTTGAACACCTTGGCAAGCACTACACGCTCGTACTTCTTGCCTATCAGGTCCCGGATCAGAGTGGTCTTGCCGCTCCCCACGTCGCCGGTCAGCAGAAGGAACCCGGCCCGCTCTCTAATGCCGTAATCGAGGTAGGTGACCGCCTTTTTGTGCGACCGGGAGAGGAAGATGAAGTCCGGATCCGGCACGAGCTCGAAGGGCTTTCTCGTGAAATTGAAGAATTCCTCGTACATAACAGCTCCCGGACCTACTGTCCCTGCTCCTGGTAGTGCCTGTAATATGCGTAGCGCTCGTCATGTCCGGATTCGCACGCCGCGTTATACACGATCCCCAGAAGCCCCGGTCCCTTCACCGACTCGTACGCCTCCAGCACCTCCCCCTCGGAGGCAAGCCGCTCCATGACCACGAGCAAAACGCCATCGACGATGTTGGCAAGGGCCCGGCTCTCGGCAAAGGGGAGCAAAGGGGGGGTATCGAAGATGATGTAGCGGTCCGGGTAGCGGTTTTTCAGCTCGTCCACGAGGACGCGCATCTTCTGCGAAGAGAAAAGCTCCACTGGGTTCTCCACATGGCTTCCCGAGCGGATCAGCGAGAGTTTCCCGAGACCGGTCTGCACGATGGTGTCGGGGATCTCGGCCTTACCCGACAGGATGTCGGCAAGGCCCGGCCCCTGCTCTATCTCCAGGTATTTGTGCAGGGACGGGCGGCGCAGGTCTGCGTCTATCAGAAGCACGGTGTGGTCGAGCCCCTGGGCAAGGCTCGCGGCAAGGTTGAGAGCCGTCAGGCTTTTGCCTTCCCCGGGGACCGAGCTCGTCACCATGACGGCGTTTTTGAACCGGTCCCCGTCGGTGAGCTTCACGAGGACCGACTTCAGCTTTCGGTACTCCTCGGCCGCCGGTGAGTGCGGGTCGAGTAGGTTGACCAGGAAAGGATGCCTGGGTGTCAGCACCTGTTCGGGGGGAACGGCCGGCGGCGCGCCAACGGCGGTGCGCGCTTCACGCCCGTGAGGCGGCGCCGTGATGACCTCCGTGGCAGCGTCCACCCCGGCCACCTCGCGGGGGGCTCCCTCCTCTCTAAGGCGTGCCGCCTTCTCCATCGCCATTTCTATTCTGCTCATAAAGACCTCGTTGCCGCCGCCCCCGCGCGATGCGGTGGGTCGGCCGGTTGGTGATCACTAGTGCAAGATCCCCCTGATCCCCTGGCTAATCGGGGTCAGGTGGTCCAATAGCCTGTCCATGTACGGCAGATCCAAAAGTTCCATGGCCGGGAATACCAGAAGGAACAGGAAGTAGAGCGTCGCGACCGCGAAGACACGGTGCGCTCTCCTGCGCAGCCTGAGCGCCTGATGCGCGTCGAGCATCTTCGGGACAACCGCGAGGACCGGCGCCCCCAGTGTCTTGGCGAAGGTGACGTCCTTGACCGAGGCATCCATCTGGTCGCGCAAAACGAGGATGGCGAGGCTGCCGGCGAGTCCGGCGAAGATCCCGGTCAGCATGATCATGATCCGGTTTGGGCTCGAGGGTTTGAGCGGCAGGACCGCGGGATCTACGATGCGGAAGGTGGTGGACTTGTCCTGCACCTCCATCTGCTTGGAGACTTCAGATTGCCCGTGCCGCGAGTAGAGCTGGTCGTAGAGCTTCTTCTGGTTCTCGCGCTCCACCTCGAGCTTGGCGAGCCCGGCCTTGGCGGATGGGATGCTCTGCAGGATCTCGCGGTTCTTCTGGATGTGGCGGTTTAGCCCCTCCTCCGCCACCTTGAGGGCGGCCACCTCGGCGTCGATCTTTGCCACCTCCTGCGGGTCCAGCGGCTGCGGCTCGCCACCCTTTCTGGACTTCAACTGCTCCTTCACCGTGTCGATGTCACCCTTGACGGTGACCACCTCCGGATAGCTGTCGGTGTACTGCACCCTCAGGTCATCAAGCCGCTTCTGCAAAGTGACGAGCTTGGCCTGCAGGGGGTCGTTACTCCTCCTCGTCACCTGGCGCATCCCCTCCAACTGGCGCCTTCTCAGTTGCAGGTCGTAGAGCTTTTGCTGGGCCAGATTGATCTCCTCGAAGAGCTTCCCTTCGTCGATGGCGATGATCCCACCCTTCTCGCGCTTGTAGGCGTTCACCTCGCCCTCGGCCTTCTCGAGCTTCGTATTGAAGGTCTGGATCTGCTCGGCGAGGAACTTCGTTGCATCGTAGGACTCCCCGCGTTTGGAGGAGGTGTTCTGCTCGATGTACAGGCGCACCAGGGTGTTCACGAAGTCGCGCGAGATCCTCGGGTCGCTGTGGGTGAAGGAAATGATGAAGAGGTTGTTTTTCTCCTTCACCTTCACCGTGATGTTCTTCTGCAGATCCCGGATCAGCTCCTCGTTCCCCTCCTTGCCCAGGTTCATGTCAAGGCTCTCCATCGCCTTGGTCAGAAGGGACCGGCTGGTGATGGCGTAGGTGAGCACGTTGATGGTGTCGTCCATGGAAGGGGTCACGGTGATCCCCTTCACCAGCTCGCTGATGACGTTCTTCTCGATGAACACCGTGCTCGAGGACTCGTACTTTCTCGGCAGAAGGTAGCTCACCAGAAAGACCAGGGTCATGATCAGCAAGGCCCAAAGGACGTAGCGTTCCTTGTGCCTCGTCACGAGCTGCGCGTATTTTCTGTATTCAGATTCCTGCACGGCTCCCCCCTCCGCCTAGAAAAAGGCTTCCTTGACCAGGACGTAGTCCCCGGCCTTAAGCTCGATGTTCTGGGAGAGATCCCCCTCCTTGAACAGTTTCTTCGCCTTGACCTCCATGGACTTGGCCCCCTCCCCTTCCTTCCTGCGCACCACCACGTCGTTTTGGTCGGCGAACTTAGTGAAGCCACCCGCGTCAAGAATCGCCTCCATCACCTTCATCCCCTCGCGGTACTCGATCGCTTTCGGGAGGTTCACGGCCCCAAGGACGTAGACGCTGCGGTCGGTCAGAAGCGGCACGAACAGCGAGTCGTTGGATTCGAGCTGCAGGTCCTGGCTCGTGTCACCCAGGATGAACAGGCGGTGCAGGTCGACCTTCATCTTCTGCCCTTCGCGCAGGAGGTAGGCGTTGCGCAGGTCCGCGGATTTCACCTCCGGAAGGGTGCACAGAAGTTGCAAGAGCGTCGTGCGCTTGGAGAGGTCGTAAACACCTGCTTTCACGCCAGAGCCGAAGATGTACACCTTGGAGTTGGTGATCTCGCGCACCGTGACGGTTACGATCGGGTTTTTTACCAGCTCCTTCAGCCGCCCGCCGAGGTAACCCTGCAGTTGGCTCGGGGTGCTGCCGCTCGCCGCCACCTCGCCCAGCCCAGGGACCGTTATCTTCCCGTCCGGACGGACCCGGACCTGGAAGTTCAGGTCCTTAACCCCCCACACCGAGATGTCTAGGAGGTCCCCCTCCCCAATCTGATAGTCCCCTCCCCAGCCGGCAACGGGAAGGGATAAAAGGGCGACCGTTAGCAGTACCAGCAGTCTGAGTCTCATGATGCCTCCTTTTTGCTCATCTCCCGCGTCCAAAAAGGACCACCTTGACCGTCTCGAAGATGATCCGGGTGTCAAGGAGCACGGAAAGATTTTTTATGTAGTAAAGGTCGTAACGCAGCTTCTCGATGGCGTCCTGCACCGTAGCCCCGTACGGATAGCGGACCTGGGCCCAGCCGGTCAGACCGGGTTTTATGGTGTGACGCTTCGAATAGTAGTAGATCTCCTGCCTTAGCTTCTCCACGAACTCCGGGCGCTCGGGCCTTGGACCTATGAAACTCATCTCTCCGCGCAGCACGTTTATGAGTTGCGGAATCTCGTCGATGCGCGAGTTGCGCAAAAAAGCCCCCACCCGGGTGACGCGTGCGTCGTTCTTTTCCGCCCAGACGGCCCCGTCGCGCTCGGCGTCCTGCCTCATGGAGCGGAACTTGTACAAGGTGAAGCTCTTCTCCCCGAGCCCCACGCGTTCCTGTCTGAAAAAGAGCGGTCCGGGGGAATCGAGTTTCACCGCCAGGGCGATGAAAGGTAACAGCGGAGCGCTCAGCAAAAGCCCCGTAACCGAGAGCAGAACGTCGATGAAGCGCTTGTAGACGTTGATGAGCCCGGTGTGGTGGAAGCCGGTGGAAAAGATGATCCACGAGGGGGTCATCTCCTCCAGCAAAAGCTTCCCCTGGACCATCTCGTAAAAGGTCGGGGCGTCGAGGATCTCGATGCCGTTTAGCTTGCAGCGCATCATCTCCTGCAGGGGAAGCACGCCACGCCGCTCGGCGAGTGCTACAACGATCACCGACGCCTTGTGTTCCCGGGCGGTCTGCAACAGGTCGTCCCGGGCGGGGATGATCTGGGAGCGGAAGAGCTCCGGCTCGTGCACCGTCTGCTCCGGGCGGTGCGCCGCGTCTACCTCCAAGTACCCGGCGAGGGTGAACGAGCCGCTTTGGGAGGTCAAAAGCCCCCCTAACTGGCAGGCAAGGTCGCCGGTGCCAAGGATCAGGACGCGCTGGGCGAAAGGGACCTTGCGCGCCCCGATGCCGGAAAGGGCGTACCAGGAGAACTGCAGGGCCACGAAAAAGCCGAGTGCGATGAAGAGCACCCCCCTTCCCAGCATCAGCTCGGGGGCGAGGTAGTAGACCACTGACAAAAAGAAGAAGGCGGCGCACCCTCCCTGGACGCATGCGGCCAGGATCTCCCTTTTGCGGCTTTCCCTGGGAAGGGCGTAGACCTCCATCAGGTAGGAGGAAAACAGGATCACCACCACAAAGAGCAGCGACGCCCGGAGCGCCTGTTCAGGCTGCCACCCCTCCTGCAGGGTGAGCTGGCCGAACCGCAGCCCGGCAGCAAAGACGAGCGAGGCGAGCGCCAGCATGGCGTCGACGACTATGTATAAGCAGATGCGCAGATCCATATCCTATGGTACTTCCCTTCGTCCCTTCACTACGGCCGCCTACCTGCGCGACAGTTGCGCGAGCAGCGACTGCGCCGCCTTTTTGTCACGGTAATCCCCAAGGCCAAGCGACTCCTGGAGGGCCTTTTGCGCCCTGGCCCGGTCGCCCGTCTGCTGATAGGCGAGCCCCAGATGGTAGCGCACCGTCGGGTCGCCTGGCAGCAGGGCGGCAGCCCGCTCCAGCACCTTCACGGCATCGCCGCCGCGGCCATTGCGATAAAGGGCGTAGCCGACCGTATCCATGACGTTCGGGTTCCCCGGTTCCAGACGAAAAGCGGTGACGGCGAGGCGCAAGGCATCTTCCTTCTTGCCGTAGCCGTCCGCGCAGAGATAGGCCAAGTTGTTCAACGCGGGCACGTAGTTGCCGTTTCGCTGCAAGATGGCGCGGTAATGCGAGGCGGCCTCCTCTCTTTTGCCGGTGGCATCTAGCAGTTCGGCCATCGAGGCCTTGGCGGGGAGGGAGCCGGGCTCGACCCTCAAGGCGTCCTGGTAGCTGTTCAATGCGGCCGCGTAGTCCCTGTCGGCTCGCTGCAGGTCGCCCAGCATGATGCGGGGTTCCGCGCTGCCGGGGGCTACGCCGAGCGCCTTTTTCGCGGTAGTGATGGCGGCGGCCGCATCTCCGGTCTGCTGGTATACTCCCGCGAGAACGAGGTGCCCCTGCGCCGAGGAGGGATGCCGCGCGATCAGCCTCGTCGCCTGCTCAACCGCCTTCGCCTTGTCCTTCATTGCCAGATAGACCCCCACCTTCAGCATCAAACCGCGATCCGGGTTTATCGCCTCCACGTCGTCGTACACCTTGAGCGCCTTTTTGTACTCCTTCTGGGCCATGAGCAGCTGCCCCTTCGCCTCGAGCAGAGCGATGGAACGGGGGTCGAGCTTCGCGGCCTCATCGAGCACATCTAGCGCCTTGCCCGGAGCTTTCTTCTTCTGGTAGTACGCGGCAAGCGCTAGGTACGCCTCAGGAGCCTTCGTCTGCTGCGCCTTCTTATAGTAGGCGAGCGCGTCGGCATCCTTGCCGATCAGGTCGCTCAAGGAGGCAAGTCCCATGAGGGCGCGCAAGTTCCCCGGAGCCCTCGCTTGCAGTTCGGAAAGCTCAGCGATCGCCTTCGGGTAATCCCCGGCCGAGGCGTAGTACCCCGCCAGGTTGTGGTACGTCGCCGGGAACTGAGGATCGAGGCGCTTGGCCTGGGCCAGGCTTTTGAGGGCCGCGGTCTTGTCGGCTGCGGAAAACTGCAGCCCGGCCAAGGCGTTGTAGAGGGGGGCGTCGCCTTTACCGCCGGTTATACCAGAGGTGACGAGGGAGAGCGCCTTGTCACGCTTGCCCTGCCGGTAGTAGTACGAGGCCAAAAGCAGCCTGCTGTTCAGAACGTCGGGAGCGGCCTTCACCGCGAGTGCCAGCTCGCTTTCTCCCTCGGCGGCCTTTCCTTTGCTGAAGTAGAATGCCCCTCTCTTCAGATGCGCCTGCACAAGCTTTGGATCGAGCTTGGTGGCGGCTTCCAGCTCGCGCATCCCATCCTCGAAGAGTCCCTGCTGCAGGTAGGCGCTGCCGAGCAGGCTGTGCGCCATGGCATCGGAGTCGTCGTTGGCGAGGACCTTCTTTATCTCGGTTACGGCGTCCTCTACACGCTTTTGAGCGAGCAGGGTCTGGGCTATCATGAGCCGTGCCTGGCGCGAAGCGGGAACCCGGTCGACGATAATGCGGAACTGACTCAGCGCGCTTTCCAGCTCTCCCTTGCTGTAATAGCTGAGCCCCAGGAACTGGTACCCGTCCAGGGTGGGCGCGAGCTTCACTGCCTGCATCAGCGAGTTGATGGCGTCGTCGTACTTCTTCCTGTAAAAGCTGACCACACCTTTCAACTGGTACCCCTCCCCCTTCTTCGGGTACTGCTTGATCAATTGGTCGGCGGAGGCATCAGCACGATCGAGCTCCCCTTTCTCCACCTGTATGAGCCCAAGCTTGTACACGGCGTCGCTTCTGGCCGGGTCTAGCTGCACGATCCTCCGATACCACCCGGCGGCCCGGTCCGTGTTGCCGGCACGCATCTCCAGGGCGCCCAGCATGGAGAGCGCCTTGACATCCTTCGGGTCCGCCTGCACCACCTCGCCCAGCAGGGTCCTCGCCTTCTCCACCCGCTCAAGCGACATGTTCACCGAGGCTAGCTGGAGTTTCGTCTCGGAGCGTTTGGGGTCTGCGGTCAGGGCGCGCTCCAACAGGGAGAGCGCCTCCTGCTGCTTGCCGCGCACGGCGTAGGAGGCTCCCAGCACCTCGAGCCCCCGCGCGTCACCCGGGTGGGCGGCCAGATACTTGTCCGCCATCTCCCCGCCCCGCTCCCCCTTGCGCATGGTGTTGTAAAGGCGGGCCAGGTCGAGCAGCACCTCGTCGCGGGACGGGTTCTGGGTCAGCACCTTCAGGTATTCCTTTTCCGCCTGTTCGTTGCGTCCGAGTTCTGCGTAGGCCTTGGCCAGTTGTAGGCGGGCGTCGTAGTAGTTGACGTCCTTCTCGAGGGCGTTTTTGAAGCAGACGACGGCTCCAGCAGGATTGGCCGCTTGCAACTGCTTCACCCCCTCCTCATACAGGTTCTCCTTTGTCTTGCTGCCGCAACCTGAAACGCTCAGCATCACTACCAATAACAGCAAGGCGATCTTCATCTGCCTACCTCCAAGCAACCGTGAACTATCGCTTAACGATATGATATTAAAATTTTCTATAGGTTCTTAGCAGAATGACGTTTACTTTTCAAGCGAATTCTCCTCGCGCATAACGCCTGTGACAGTATCCGGGCGGTCACGAAGCCATGACGGCGACCCCAATTACCCACGCCGCCTGTAACGCATCGAAGCTATGAGGAGGAGGGAGAGCGCAATGAGCTTTCGCCCCAGGCAGCGCTCTCGTCACACCCGAGTCCCCTCGCCGCGATGCGAGGCTCGCGGTGGTTGGAGGGGCGGGTCGCTCCCTATGTCGAATATTTTTACACACGATGGCCCCGCCGCAAGGGGGAACATCGTTCCAACGCCATATATTGGCGATTTTTAATTGATGGCACCCTGTTTGCTTTGATTACACAACACTAATAAAAAAGGAGGCAAGGATGAAAGGTATCACTGCATTGGTAGTAGGAGCGCTGCTTGTCTTGGCAACGGGGCGCGCCCAGGCGGGCTGCATCACCCTGAGCAGTCCCGAACTGCTGACCGCGACCGTGGTGCAAACGAACAACTGGGACGCCGAGGCGGGCAGATTGCAGACGGCGGCATGGCCCGAGGCCGGCGTCTTGTTCGCCCAGAGCTTGTCGCGACCGCTCGACCCGGAGGCTCCCCCCTATTATGTCTACAGCTATGTAGGTGTAAAGGCCACCGACATAGGCAAGAGCGACCTCTCAGCGGCAGACAGCTTCGATCTGAAGCTCGCCAACGTGAACAACAGCCCGTGGGAGCTTGCCCTTTTCGTCCAGGCGGGGGGCGCCACCTACCTGAGCGACTACCAGGTAGTGCCGAACCAGAGCAGCCCCGTCGACCTGAGGGACTTCAGCCTTGACCTCGACCTCCTCGGGGACGCCAGGTCCAACGTGGATTTCCTGGGCTTCGCGGTGCGCAGCATGCTGGTGAACGACCCGAGCAACCCGGACGCCTACCATGTCGTCGCGGCCCCCGTGCCGGAACCTGGGACCGTTCTGCTCCTGGGGCTTGGCTGCCTGGGCCTCGCGATCTACTGCAAGCGCCGCGGAAACGGCTGAACCGCATCGGCGCCTCGCGCGCCGGCTTGTCGAAGAATCTTACATTCTCCATCCGTCTCATCCCCCCCTTTTGGGAAAAGCGCGTCATTGCGGCAGTTTGCGAAATTGGCCCGTGTTTTGCTGAAGTGTGGGCAGAGCTTACGGGTTCCGAAATTAATAGGACTAATGGGGGTAAAGGAGGATGACATGAGAGCATTATTGAGAGGTTTGACATGCGGTCTTCTGCTGGCATGCAGTGCCGCGACCGGCTGGGCTACCACCTACGACCTGGGAAGCGCCAACAGCGACGTCATGAACGCCATTTCAGGCTACACCGGCAACTACGCCACCGTGACCATCGAGGGGAACACCGTCACCTTCGCAGGTCTGCAGAACGTCTCCTTTGGAGGGAACATCTACGACTTCATGCTGAACGACGTCGGCATGAACGTGAACGGCACCGCCACGCTTAGCAACTTCGACCCGGGCACCTGGGCTCAGGCAGTGGCGCCTCATTCACCGCAGCAGTTCGACGGTTTCGGGATTTTCAACGTCTCTGCCGGTTCCACCGACAGCAACGGCGGCAACGTCGCGACCGACATGATCTCCTTCGACTCGACCAACGTGGCCCTGATGAACAACCTTTTGGGCTACAACCTGGCGGCGCACGTCTACGTCTTCCAAGAAGGCGTAACCACCGGCGCAATCGCGACCGGTTTCATCGCCAACGGCGCTCCGCCGGTCCCCGAACCGGGTACCTTCCTCCTGCTCGGCACCGGTTTCCTCGGCCTCGCGGTATTCAGCAAGCGCCGCAGGAACAACGCCTAAGCCAGGGCGTCATCCGAAGGGGATGACGCAGGGCGCGTAGCATCGTAAGTTGAACAGTGACTAAAAAAACTCCCCCCGGCCGTAAGACCGAGGGGAGTTTTTTGTTTTCTTGTCTTCCCATCGCGCGAAGAAAAGGGCATTGCCAGTTACGACAACGCCCTTTACCGACATCTTGCACCACCCCTCCGCTCCCGCTTCGAATCCCTCTTAGCAGAATAGCGCCGGCCCTCTGTCAAGAAAACCGACAGCGCCAACGCAGGGGTGTAAAACAATTCGACATCTTCCCAATTAGGCGACCGCACCATCCGGATGCCTTCTTTCCGGGCCAGAATAGGTCATCCTGTCCTTCCGGGACCGTACGGGATCAACCCCGATGGTGACCCAGCCGGAGGAACGCAGGAACCTTGCGACGACACCCGCTTCGATTAGGCTGTCGAGCATGTAGTCCTTTACATAGTCATATCTCTTGTTTGTCCAATGCACTTGAACCAGCATGACCGCCCCCCCCCACGAGCCACTTATCCCGTGACTTCAGGTAAAATGCAGGACCGCTACACGCTCATTTTCTGCAATATTTAGACCTTGTTGCGTAAAAACTGGGGATGCCGGGATGGACAGTTCGCCGGTGCTGTGATAAATACCAGCCACTATGATGGACCTCGCCGCCAAAGCTTTGCGCATGGACCGTTCGGCTCTTTACCGCGTCCTGCCGTTTGCCCTTTTCATGGCCTTTATAGCCATCGAGGAAGGGCTGCGCCTGGGCATGCAGCGGCAATGGCTCGTCCTGCCCGACCACGCCTTACACCTGCTGTACCCGGTAAAGGTTTCAAGCGTCGCGCTGTTGCTTTATCTGCTGCGCTCCGAGTACTTGGAACTAAAGTGGGGGGAAATGCTGAATCTGCGGATGGCTTCGGCGGCCGTGTGTGCTGGCTTCATCACCTTCCTGCTATGGATCAACGTCCAGGTAACTCTGCCGCTGGTCGGCTCCCCACCCGGTTTCGACCCCACAGTTTTTCCTAACGGGGAGCTAAGACTGTTTGTGACGGCGACACGGGTCGCGGGGGCCGTGCTCGTGGTTCCTGTGATGGAGGAGCTTTTCTGGCGCTCCTTTTTAATGCGTTACATGATCCGCCCGGATTTCCAATCGGTCCCCATCGGTGCCTTCAGTTGGGCCTCCTTTCTCACCACAACTGCCCTTTTCGGCCTGGAACACCACTTCTTCATCGCCGGGTTCCTCGCGGGCGCCATCTTCAGCATCGTCCTTTACCAAACCCGCAGCCTCGCCCTGTGCATCCTCTCCCATGCCGTCGCCAACCTGGCCCTCGCCATATACGTCATAAAAACCGGCAACTGGTACTTTTGGTAGCCGGGAAGCCGCTACCGGCCTGCCGCGGATCTCACGAGCCACGGGGCCTCAGATCGCCCCATTTTGATGGCCACCGCCCTACGTACGAGGCACTCCGCAATCAAAACTGCCCCAGAACGATACGGGCCTGGCGAGAAGAGATGCTGAGCGGGGTGTTGGTTCCGTCCTGTGCCTGGGTCAGGCGCAGCATGTTGACCGCCTCCTGCCTGGTCTGCTCTGGGGCGTCACCTTGCGCTGCAAAAGGGCCAGCCTCAGCCTGTGCATCAATAGGCAGGGTCTCACCGGGAAAAACGGAGTCGCCGCATTGCTGCTGCCGGCCCGGTTGGCGGATGGAGCGCCTGCAGTCTGACTTTTTCATGTCGGCTCCTTAGACGGGAGTGGCGGGACGGCGCGCGCCGCCCCGCCTTTGTGGCTAGAACAGCCTCAGGATGGATTGCGCGGCCTGAGAGGACAGGCTGAGCGAGGTGGTGCCAAGCGACTGGCGTGTCTGCAGCATCAGCATGTTCGCCCCTTCCTCGTTCATGTCGGCGAGGGTGAGGTTGTCTGCGCCGGTCTGCAGGGTGTTGATCATCTCGTCGGTGAAGCTCTGGCGCGTGGTGATGATGTTCAGGTTCGCGGCAAGCGCCTGCGTGTTCACCCTCAGCGTCGAAATGGCGTTGTCCATCTTCGCCGTGTCAGTGGTGATATCCGAAACGGTCTGCCAGTTACCGCTGGCCGTCGTGAGGCTGAGCCCGTCCGAGGAAGCCAGGAATCCGACGACGTCGAGAGTCGAGCTCGCATCCTCGTTGAAGTTCACCGTGAGCGTGTTGATCGAACTCAAGAGGTTCAGCCCGCGGTACCCGGAGTCTGAGGATATGTTGTCGATCTGGCTGCGGATGGTGTTGTACTGGTCTGCCAGCTTCGCCTGGACCGACGTGTCACTCGTGGAGAGGGCGGACTGGGCAACACCTTTGGCGGCGTTGATGAGACCGGTGATGGCGGTGATGCCGGCATTCGTCGCACTCACCGTCTGCACCGCTTCCGACATCCCGTCCTTGCGGTCGGAGAGGTCGCTTGCCCTCTGGTTCGCGTTCTGGGCAGCAAAGTAGTTGGTCGGGTTGTCGAGCGCGCTGTTCACCCTTTTCCCCGAGGAGAGTCTCTGCTGGGTACGGTTTAGCAGCTGACTCGTGTTCTGCAGGTACAGAAGGTTGGTCCTCATGCCGGCGGTCAAAGAGATATCACTCACAGTCATGGCGTAGCTCCTTTTCTGGGCGACCCGGCGTTCTGCCGGTGGTTTTCCAACCGATCGTCGTCGCAACAGGAGGATCGCGGAGTGGCCGGTTCCACGCTCCCTCCCGCGCACGACATCTCTCTTTATCGACCGCGGGGAATTATAACTTAAATATTTTTTAATTCGTGGATACAAATAAAAAAAGGCGAGGTAGTGGTGAGGAGCAGCAGCGGTGCCTTAGGGCGGTTTGCAAGGCGTAGCGCAGAAGAGGATGAAAACGAGGCGCCGCCCGCATGTGACGGCGCCCTAAAGGTCGGGAAACCACCGATTGTTTATTGGGGCGGGAAACGCACCACCGCCCCACCGCCAGCCGCAGCCGCGGTCCCCTTGCGGCGGTTGACGCCCCCCGCGAAGTACAGGGAGCCGTACTTCCCGTAGTGGGTTACCTTCGGCGCGTACTGGAGCGCGGCGCGCTCCGATCCCGGGAGGAACAGGGCGACCGCCCCCTTTTCCGGCGCGCCCCGCATCAGCACCTGGAAGAGCAGGGAGTCTGCCTCCCCCTCCCCTGCCGTGGTGGGGAGTTCCGCACCGGCCGGGATCAGAGAGCGATCCGCGGGCACGCCGCAGATGACGAGATCGTGGCCCGCCACCTCCGTCGGCTTCAGCGCGGCCTCATCAACGATGGGGGCCGTCCCCTGGGAAAGGGAGGCCAGGAAGGTGCGGAAGGTTTCCGGCCGCGCCTGACAGTCGCGCGCGACCACCCCCATAAGGCGCGTAGAGCCCTTCACGCTGTTCACTGTTGCGGGGATCTCGTCCTTGGCGAGGATCCGGAACAGGTCCGCGGCGGGATCAAGAAGCAGGCGCACCGGAGCGGTCGCACTGGTCAGCGTGAAAGGGGTCTCTTCACGCGCAGCGATCCGAACGACCTCGGACGTCGCCCCGCCCGCCGCCTCAAGGCGCAGCGAAAGCTCCACGGCGAAGAACGGCGCCGTCTGCCGCACCACCCCGCTCACCCGCCACCCCTTACCGTCACGGCGAAGCGTCACATCCGCCAGCGCGAGACGCGGGCCGCCGGGACAGGTGAGCCAGCTTTTGAAACCGGAGAGATCGGCGCCGGAGCGTTCCGAGAAGGCGTGCAAGAGGTCGGTCCAGGAGGCATCCCGGTACATCCGCTCCCGGGCAATCTGTCTAAGCCCTGCAAAGAAGGCTTCGTCCCCGATATGACGCCGGATCATGTGGAACACCATGGCCGCCTTGCCGTAACCGATGGCGCGAGAGGCGGGATCGCTGCGGCTGGCAAAGGAGGTGAGCGGGAAGTCGTTTTGCGGCGTGACCAGTGAGGCGTAGTCGATGAGGAGCTGCCTGCGGTAGTCGCTCCCCTCCGCCTCCGAGCGGCGCTCCTTGAGCAGGTAGTCCGCCAGGTAGGTCACCAGCCCCTCGCACCAGTTCCCTTCCGCCGCGTCGACGTCGACGCCGTTACCCCACCAGCTGTGGGCGATCTCGTGGGGAAGGCTCGTATCAACGATGAAGGGGAGCCTGATCACGGAGCCCCCAAGGAGCGTGAAGGAAGGGAAGCCGTAACCGGTCGGGAAGAAGTTTTCCACCACGGCGTACTTCTCGAAGGGGTATGGGCCGAAGAGTTCCTGGTACATGGGGAGGTACCTGGCGACGGCGTCCAGGTAGCGCGGGGCGAGTGCGGCGTTGTCGCGCGAGAGGTAGCTGTAGAGCTTGATCCCTGCGACCTCCCGTTCCTCGACGACGTAGGGTCCGGCGCAGAGGGAGAGTATCCCAACCGGCCGCGCCTCGCGCCAGACGGAGCGGGTCACCCCGCCCAAGGTCTCCCGGGAGAGACGCGCGCCGAAGGTGACCGCCTCGATCCCGGCGGGGGCCTCGACCTGCACCGTCCGGCTTCGCGGCACCTGCTCGGGCACCGGGTACCAGAGAGCGCCCCCCCCAAGGAAGGTCCCCTCTTCACCTATGGACGCGTTCACCCCGTAGCTTGGGTCCTCGGCCGCCGGGTTGCGTGAGACTTCATCGTGGAGGCTCACCCGCCACGAAACGGTAACTGCTTTCGCGCGGCCGGCAAGATCGAGCGTTAGAGAGCCCGAGTCGAAGCGCCAGGGGACCTTCTCTCCCGCGGCGTTCCGTACCGACTCGACGCGCGCCGCCGGGGTGAGGCCGAGCCGGGCCTGCTTCGCCGCGCCGGTAAAGGTCAGCACCGTCGCACCGCTCAGTTCGTGCCTTGCCGGGTCGAGGACGACCCTGATCTCCTGGCTCGCGACCTGGGGCGCCGCGTCCTGCGCGCAAAGGGCGAACAGCGGCTGGAACAGCATGACCAAAAGAAAGGAAAGTAACCCGATTCCCCTCACCCTTACCTCCGGGCGCCAAGCGCCGGCTCCTCCGCTGCAGGAGGAGCAATTATGTTTGTGATCTCGCATACGTTGGTGTAACCTGCAGCGTGTCATTTCACGGGGCAACGCCCCCACGGGAGCCGCAACATGTCCAAGCTAGCCGCTTATTGTCTCTTCATCATCGTTTCCCTGGCGCTTCCGGCTGCCGCTTTGGCCGGAGAGAACATCACCCGTGTAAACGACGGAAAACAGGTCGCCATGCGGCAGGTCCTAGACCAAGCAGAGAAGGCGGACCTGATCCTTGTCGGCGAGGTGCATGACAACAAAGCGCATCACGCCCTGCAGCTCGAGGTGCTCCGCGCGCTGAAGAAAGACGGAGTCCCCATCGCCATCGGCATCGAGGCGATGCAGGCGGACAGCCAGGGGGACCTTGACGCCTTTATCGCCGGCAAGATGAGCGAAGAGCGGTTCAAACAGGTCTTCGCCCGGAACTGGTCCTACGACTGGGGGCTTTACCGGGACATATTCATCTTCGCGAAGGAAAACGGGATCCCGATGATCGCGCTCAACCTACCGAAGGAACTGGTGGTCAAGGTTTCGCGCCGCGGCTATGCCGCGCTCACCGACGAGGAGAAAAAGAGCCTCCCGCAGGGGACGATGTGCGACCTGAACAACCCGCACACCGAGTTTCTCAAGAAATCGTTCGGCGAGGTGTTCAAGCACGTCACCAACGGGCGGGTCTTCGAGTACTTCTGCGAGGCCCAGACCCTGCGCAACAGCGGCATGGCGACCAACATCCGCGCTTACCTGAAAAAGGCGCCCAAGACGAAGGTGGTGGCGTTTACCGGGATCTGGCACGCCGTGAAAAACGCAGTGCCTGAACAGCTTTCCCGCAACGGCTCACCCGTTGCGAGCCTCGTCATCATGCCGGAGATCAACGAATTCAAGGGAGGCGAGGCCTCCCCAGAGGTGATCGACTACCTGGTAGACTTCACCGCGCCGTAGCGCGTGTCACATTAAGTCCATTTCCTGCCGATTGCAAGAGCACATCACAGAAGCTTGTTCCACATGAGTGTGAAGCCGCTGCCCGAGCGCCCATCGCGCATCACCCCGGATTCGTAACTCCACGCGAGATAGAGCGAGGAGTTCCACAAAAAGGCGCTGTCCAACGCAACCGTTGCCGCGGCACCCTGGCGGTCCCTAAAGACCACCCGGTCCACCGCCTCGGCACGAGAGCGGTCCGCCCAGATGTACGACCCCAAAGCGCTCAGGTAGAGAAAAAAGGTGAGCTCGCGGCGGTAGCCGGCAGTGGCGGTCGCGTATCCCCGTGCCAGTACCTGGTCGAAGACGACACCGCCGTAATGCGGGCAGGCGAGGTCGTACTGCTCGCTGGGAAAGGGCGAGCCGTTGATGCGAAAGGCGTTGAAGCGGTCACCCCTCCCCGCACCGGTGATTCCGCCGTAAAGGGCGAAAAGGATCCGGTCCCTATCTGAAGAGATTCCCGGCACGCCGTAGGCACCGACCAGGTGCCCGCGAAACTGCGCGTAGTTGTGGTTACCGCTTCCGCCCTCCTCGCCGCGCCACCGGTCCCGGTGCGTGAAGTCCAGGTCGAACCCGGCCGCAAGCCCCTTGTGGGGGAGCTCCAGGAGGTTCCTGCGCAGACCGTCGAAGCGACAGCGCAGCCTGGCGCCGAGAAGAGCCGTATCCGGCGGGACCCATAGCCCGGGGGAGGTATCCCCCTCCCGGTGGGCGTAAAAGTATCCGGCGCGGGCGAGCAACTGCACCCTGAAATCGTTGTCCACCTGAAAGGGCGACACGGGGGTCCGGTAGCCAATCCCTGCCGCACCGACGAGGGTGCCGAAGTAGAGCGAGGTCCCCCGCACATCTTCACCGTGGTTGATCTCACGCTCCGCCACCGGGAGGGTCTCGTTCTCGAACTGCGCCACCAGGTCCAGGCCGCCTGCGTCGCGGTCATACTCGATTTCGTTCACAAAGAGGGCGATCATGGCGCGGGCGTGCGAGCGTTCGGTGACGCGCCGGTGAATGAAGGCGGCGACCGGCAGCGCAGACGTCTGTCCCTGGGGGGGCTCAAGAAGGGATGCGCCGAGGGTGATGGAGTTCATCCTGGCGCGGTCGACCGCCTGGATCTCGACCCGGCGCCCCATGAGGGTGACCCGTCCCGGCTCACCCGCCAGCGGGGTGTGGTACTCACCGTCTCCGGCGGCGCGGCACGGTGAGGAGAGCGCACAGAGGATGCAGAAATGGAGCACGCCGCGCAATACAGCCCCTAGCAGGCTTCCCGACCGTAACGAGCGCGCCGCGCCCCGTTCCGCTCTTTCCTCGCCCCCTTTCCCCCCACTTCTCAGTCTTACGACCCATCTCCATGTCCCTGTAGTCCTTCCGTCCACGCTTGTCATGGCCGCCTCCTCATCCTGCTGGTTGACATCCTCCGCACGAACACCCGCTACACTATAGTTGGATTTCCCTAACCATCAACCGAAGAGCTTTTTTCCGGCTTGACAGGGCATGGTTACCATACGGTAAAGTTCTCATCAGATAACCAAGAGTAGGAGGTGGGCTAAATGGAAGAATTGACCGCGCGGCAAAAGGAGGTGCTGGAGATCGTGTCCCGGCACATAGAGGAGTACGGCTACCCCCCCACCCTGCGTGAGATCGGTGCGAAGCTCGGGGTGAGTGGCACGCTAGGGGTGCTTAAGCACTTGGACGCCCTGGAACGGAAGGGTTACCTGCGCCGGCAGGAGGGAAGCACGCGCGGCATCACCTTGAGTCAGCAGGGACAGGGGGTCCCCCTCCCCATCGTCGGCCAGGTACGGGCGGGCACCCTGCACCCCGCGATAGAGGACATCGAGGGGCACTTCACCATCGACCGCTCGCAGATGGACAAGGGGGGAACCTTCTTCCTGCGCGTGAAGGGGGACTCCATGATCCACGCCCACATCGTGGAGGGGGACCTCGCGCTGGTGCGCCCGCAGCCCGACGCCCACAACAAGGACATCGTGGTCGCCATGGTGGGTGGGGAGGCGACGCTGAAGCGCTTTTACCGGGAGGCGGACCGGATCAGGCTCCAGCCGGAAAACCCGAACTACGACCCGATCATCGTGCACGAGGGGGATGGCGAAGTCTCCATCGTAGGGAAAGTGGTTGGCATCTACCGGCAGATGGAGTAATTTCATGCAGCGCTTTTGTGAGAGCATCAGGGTGGCCGCGGTTTTCTCCCCGGGGACGCGGGTAAAGCCGGTCTGGTTCGAGTGGCGGCAGCAGCGGCACGCGGTGACGCGCTGGCCCTACTTCTGGAAGGACACCCTCGGAGGCGCGACGAGGCTGCACTTCGCGGTCTGCGACGCCAGCAACCTCTACGAAATCGTGTACGACACCTCGGACCAGAACTGGACCCTCGTGGGGGTCGAGGAGCAGTAAGACGTGGCAGAAAACCGGATCATCCTGCACATCGACATGAACGCGTTCTTCGCCTCGGTGGAGCAGCAGTCAAACCCCGCCCTGCGCGGCAAGCCGGTGGCGGTGATCGGCGCGGCCAAGCGCACCATCATCACCACCTGTTCCTACGAGGCGCGCGCCTATGGGGTGAAGACCGGGATGAACACCTGGGAGGCGCGGCAAAAGTGCCGGGAGCTGATCTTCGTGGTCGGCAACAACCGGAAGTACTCCTACACCTCAAAGCAGATCATCGGCATCATGCGGGAGTACACCCCACTCGTCGAGGTGTTCTCCATCGACGAGGCGTTTCTGGACGTGACGGGATGCCTCAGCCTCTTCGGTTCACCGGAAAACATCGCGCGCCTCATCAAGGAGCGCATCCTGGAGCGTTTCGGCCTCACCTGCTCCGTCGGCATCGCCCCCAACAAGCTCCTCGCAAAGCTCGCCTCCGACATGCAGAAGCCGGACGGCCTCACCGTCATCGCACCGGAAGAGGTGGCGCGTGTCATGGAGCGGGTCCCGATCAAGGATCTCTGCGGCATTGGGGCGAAGACGCACCAGCAACTGACCAAGTTCGGCATCAAGACCTGCGGTGAACTCGGGCGGTTTCCGATGGAGGTGCTAAGGAAGGCTTTCGGGGTAACCGGGGAGAAGCTGCACTACATGGGGCTCGGCGTGGACGACGCTCCGGTCGTCGCCGAAGAGGATGCCGAGGAGGTGAAAAGCGTCGGGCACAGCACGACCCTCGACACCGACATAACCGAGCGCGCCGAGATCCTACTGTACCTTTTGCAGCTCTCCGAGATGGTGGGGAGAAGGGCGAGAAAGCACGGGGTTGCGGGGAAGACGGTGACCCTCACGGTGCGCTACGCGGACTTCACCACCTTTTCCAGGCAGGCAAGCCGTGCCGAGCCTACCAGCAACAGCGACGAGATCTACCGCGACGCGGTGCAGATCCTCGACCAGCTCGACCTGACCCAGCCTGTGCGGCTTTTAGGCGTCAGAATCACGAACCTCACCTACCACACCGAACAGCTGCCGCTTTTCGATACCGAGCGCAAAAAGGCGCTCGTAGCGAGCGCCATGGACCGCGTCAACAACCGGTACGGGGATTTTTCGGTCACCTTCGGGACCCTTTTAGGCAAGGAGTGTGGAGCGAAGGTAATCTCCCCCGCGTGGAAGCCGGAAGGGGTACGCAACGTGGATGCGGATTGAGAAGAATGTGCCCATAAGCTCAGACAGCCCTAGCTACTTCCCCCCCTAGAACCCTGGTACGCCGGTGGGGATCTGGTCCCAGTAGGTCACCGAACCGTTGTGCCAGCGCACGATCTGCACCGTCTCGTCCTGAGAGATCACGACGGCGATCGCCTTGTGCAGCTTCTGGCAGATCCGGTAGGCGGCCCGGTGCCTCGTCCCTACCCCCTCGCTCAAAACCGGCTCGCACTGTTCCCCCTCGGTGTCGAGGGCATGCGACACCATGCCGACGCTGTCCAGATCCCCCGAGATAACCCCTCCGAAACCAAGCAACTCCTGACGCTTGGTGATGACGACCGCCCCGTCCACCGCCGAGAGTGCCGCGATGAAGTGCGCCACGTCGAAGATCGCCTCGTCTAAAAGCGCGATCGATTCGTTCTTGCTCGTCACGTACTCGTGCCACCCCACTTTCCTTTCGGGATGTTCCGGGTCGCCGTAGCTCTCGGCCAGGGTGTTCATGATGCGCAGGGTGAGGGAGAGGAAGCGCTGTCTGGAATCGAGCTCAAGGAACTGGTACTTAACCGTGAGGTACTGGTTCTCCTGCATGATCTCATCGGCCAGTTCGGGGGGAAGGTAAACGAGCAGCCCCCCGTGGTTCGAGTTCCTGATCACGCTGATGATGCGCCTGAGTGCCTGCTGCCCTATGTTGCTGCCGAAGTCAGGGTCGAGCTCGGCCCAGGGTCGCTCGGCGCGCCTGCGCGCGCAGCGGTGCAGCGCGAAGGTCTCCTCGTTCAGGGCAGCGAGGCTCTTTCCGAACCAGCTGGAGTTGAAGACGTCGATAGACGGACAGTTGATCTGCCCGCCGTTCAAGGACGCGATGATTTCGTCACCGGCGCACACCGAGATCTGCCCCGGGCCGGTTACGTAGACCACGAGGCTCTGCGGCAAGGGGGGAGAGGTCTTCCGGCCGCCGTACACGGCGTGCATCCAGCGGGTTCCCGAGTGGAGCAGCCCCCAGATCTGGGCCCCGTGCGCCGGGTCGATACAGATGCCGATGAGGGTCCGGTAGAAGTCTGCAGCCGGGGCCAAGCGATGCAGTTCGTATTCGTTGAAGGGACGGGTTCTCGAGAAGATGAGCCGGTGCATCCCCGTGGGGGGTCCCTCGTGGGCGGCGAAGAGGTAGGAGTCCCGGATGATCAGACGGAACATCACCGGGCGCTCCTCCTCGCGCAGAAGGCTCGCCTGGTAGCAGGTCGAGATCACCTGCTCGAGAACGTCGCGCTCGGGAAGCCGGAAACCTCCCGGCTCGGCCTCGGGGCAGACCCGCGCCACGAAGGCGCGGTCCTGCCACCTCTCGAAGACGAAGGCGACGAGGTCCTTGGGATAGCAGTGCCCGGCGGCCGGGCTGTGGGCTGGGCTCCGTTTCATATCACCACCTCGGCTACAGGCACCAGATACGGATGCCGGCCGATGCCATCTGCCGGCCGTCGTAGATCCCTTTCACGTCGATCAACACCGGGTTTTCTACCATGAGGCTCGCGAACTTGGCCGGTGTCCAGTTGCGGTAGACGTCGTGCGCCACCGCCACGATGACCGCGACCGCCGGCTGCAGCCGCTCCGGCTCTTTCAAGCTGACGCCGTAGGCGCTCTTCGCCTCCTGCGGGTCTGCCATCGGGTCGCAGACCTGCACGTTCAGGCCGTAGTCCCAGAGCTCGCCCAGGATGTCGACCACTTTCGAGTTTCTGAGGTCCGGGCAGTTCTCCTTGAAGGTGAGTCCAAGCACGGTGACGTAGGAGCCGAGCACGTGGTGCCCAGCCCGGATGATCTCCTTCACCGCGCGCTGCGCCACGAACTTCCCCATGCCGTCGTTGATGCGCCGTCCGGCCAGGATCACCTGCGGGATGTACCCGATCTTCTCCGCCTTGTGGGTCAGGTAGTAGGGGTCGACCCCGATGCAGTGCCCACCGACGAGCCCGGGACGGAAGTTCAGGAAGTTCCACTTGCTCCCTGCCGCGGCAAGCACCTCACCGGTGTCGATCCCCATCCGGTCGAAGATGAGGGCGAGTTCGTTCATGAGGGCGATGTTCAGGTCGCGCTGCGTGTTCTCGATGACCTTCGCCGCCTCAGCCACCTTGATGGATGGTGCCCGGTGCACGCCTGGCGTTACCACCTCCGAGTAGACCTGCGCCACGATCTCGAGGGTGGCGGCGTCCTGCCCGGAGACGACTTTCAGGATGTTGGTGAAGGTGTGCTCGCGGTCCCCCGGGTTGATCCGTTCCGGGCTGTACCCCACGGTGAAGTCCTCCGGGCTCTTGAGCCCCGATACCCGCTCAAGGATCGGAAGGCAGACGTCCTCGGTCACCCCCGGATATACCGTCGACTCGTAGACGACCACGTCCCCCTTCTTAAGCGCGCGCCCCACCGTTTCCGAGGCGCTGCACAAAAGCGAGAGATCCGGCTGTTTCGCCGGATCGACCGGAGTCGGGACCGCAACAACGTGGAAATCCGCCTGCTTGAGATCATCGATCCGGTCGGTGAAGACGATGTCGGTTTCGGTGAGATCCGCCCCCTCCACCTCACCTGTGCGATCCTTTCCGGAGCTCAGTTCCTCGATCCTTTTCGCGTCGATGTCAAACCCGATGGTACGCTGCACTTTTCCGAAGGCCACCGCAACCGGCAGCCCGACATAGCCCAGCCCCACCACCGAAACCTTGCGTCCATGTCCCATACAGCACCTCCCTTGCCGGCAACCGGTTTGCCGGCTTTCGCGACTGCTGCTCCTGCAGCAGTCATCCCGCCGTGCGTACCGCCCTGAGTGGGTCGGCCGCAAAACTTTAGGCGATTCTAAGTCATATAGGCCAAAACTCCAGAGATAGAGGGCAAAAAATCGGTATTAACCCATTTATCCCGCCATGAAGTCGGACATCCCACCCCGAAACGGATCTCAGCGGCACTGACTTCAGAGCCGAGCCTGCGAAGCTTTACATGGTGCCGCGATTTTGCTAAGATGCCCCGCGTTTCTCTTCCCCGAAAAGGTTCCCAAATGTCTGAAATAACACCCATGATGCGGCAGTTCCTCGAGATCAAGGCTGAACATCCCGACGCGATCCTCTTTTTCAGATGCGGCGACTTCTACGAGATGTTCCTCGATGATGCGGTGAAAGCCTCCCGCATCCTCGGTATCACCCTCACCTCGCGCGGCAAAAACGCCGACGGATCCGAAGTCCCGCTTTGCGGCGTCCCCTATCACTCCTGCGCCCCGTACATCGCGAAGCTGGTCGAGGCGGGCGAAAAGGTGGCCATCTGCGAGCAGGCCGAAGACCCGAAACTCGCCAAGGGGATCGTCAAGCGCGAGGTGGTGCGGGTGGTCACCCCCGGCCTCGTCGTCGAGGACGCCTCGCTCTCCCCGAAGGAAAACAACTACCTCTTAGCCCTTTGCTGCGACGGCGAGTGCTACGGCCTTTCCTACCTGGACCTCTCCACCGGTGAATTCCGGGTCACCGAACTCGCCGGGCTGCAGGCGGCACTCGCCGAAGTGGCGTGCATCGCGCCGCGCGAGATCATCCTCCCCGCCACCTTCCGCGAAGAGCCGAAGGCAAAGGATGTGGCGCATCTGAAAAACGACCGCAGCCTCACCTACTTCGAGGAGTGGGTCTACGACGCCGACTACTGCAAACGCCTGATCGGCAACCAGTTCAAGGGCGCCACCGCCGAGACGCTCGGGTGCGAGGGGCTCCCCACCGCCCTCCTTGCCGCCGGAGCGATCCTGCACTACCTGGTCGACACCCAGAAGGGGAACGCGCCGCATGTGACCGGGATAACCCCGT
This sequence comes from Geomonas edaphica, assembly GCF_004917075.1. Lineage (GTDB taxonomy): Bacteria > Desulfobacterota > Desulfuromonadia > Geobacterales > Geobacteraceae > Geomonas > Geomonas edaphica. The sequence goes on along the minus strand of NZ_SSYB01000002.1, from coordinate 575,770 downwards.
ACAGTGAGAGCCAGCACCTCCTCCTGGACGAGTCCACGAGGCGTAACCTGGAGCTGACCGCCACCATCTCCGAGGGGAAACGCAAAGGTTCCCTGCTGGGGCTCATGGACCGGACCGTCACCGCGATGGGGGGAAGAAAACTCAAGCAGTGGATCAACTACCCCCTCATGGACCTCGCGAAGATCAGCCTGCGTCAGGATGCGGTGCAGGAACTGATCGAGGCCCCCGGGGTGCGCGCGGAGCTGAAGAACCTCCTCTCCGGGGTCTACGACCTCGAGCGGCTGAACGGGCGCATAAGCCTCGCCTCCGCCTCGGCCAAGGACATCGCCGCCCTCAATTCATCGCTCTCGAGGCTTCCCGCCATAAAGGAGAAACTCGCCGCATGCACCGCGCCTTATCTAAAGGAGCTTGACGCCGGCATCGACCCACTCACCGAGATCTGCGACCTGATAACCCGCGCCATCGTTGAGGATCCTCCTTTCGTGCTGCGCGATGGGGGCATCATCGCAGACGGCTACAACGGCGAGCTCGACGAGCTGCGCGCCATAAGCCGCGAGGGGAAAGGGTTCATCGCCCGCCTCGAGGCCCAGGAGAAGGCGCGCACCGGGATCACCTCGCTGAAGATCCGCTACAACAAGGTGTTCGGCTACTACATCGAGGTAACGAAGGCGAACGTCTCGTCCATCCCCGAGGACTACATCAGGAGACAGACCCTCGCCAACGCCGAGCGCTACATCACCCCGGAGCTCAAGGAGTACGAGGAGAAGGTGCTGGGCGCCGAGGACCGGATCAAGGACCTTGAGTTCACCCTGTTCCAGGAAGTGCGCGAGGCCGCGGCGGCCCAGGGTGAGCGGATCGCCAGAAGCGCGGACCGCCTCGCTTGTCTGGACGTCCTCGCCTCGATCGCAGAGCTCGCCCACGACAAGGGGTACTGCCGTCCGGAGGTGCACGAGGGGACTGAGCTCTCCATCACGGAGGGGAGGCACCCCGTCATCGAGGACCTCTACGCCGCCGAGCGCTTCGTCCCGAACGACACGCTCCTCGACAACGGCGAGAACCAGCTGATCATCATCACCGGCCCGAACATGGCGGGTAAGTCGACCTTCATGCGCCAGGTAGCCCTCATCACCTTGATGGCGCAGATGGGGAGCTTCGTTCCGGCCGAGCGGGCGCGCATCCCGCTCGTGGACAGGATCTTCACCCGCGTCGGCGCCTCGGACAACCTGGCCCGCGGGCACTCGACCTTCATGGTGGAGATGATGGAGAGCGCCGCCATTTTGCGGGGAGCCACGGCGAAGAGCCTCGTCATCCTGGACGAGATCGGCCGGGGCACCTCCACCTTCGACGGCGTCTCCATCGCGTGGGCCGTCGCCGAATTCCTGCACGACAACAAGGCGCACGCGGCGAAGACGCTTTTCGCCACCCACTACCACGAGTTGACCGAGCTCGCCGTCACGCGCCAAGGCATCAAGAACTTCAACATCGCGGTCCGCGAGTGGAACGAACGCATCATCTTCCTGAGAAAGATCGTTCCGGGCGGCGCCTCGCACTCCTACGGCATCCAGGTCGCACGCCTGGCCGGGCTGCCGCAGGCGGTGATCGACCGGGCCAAGGAGATCCTCCTCAACCTGGAAAAGGGGGAGTACGGCGAGGGGGGCGTTCCGCGCCTGGCGCGCGGCAAGAAGGCTCCCGTCCCGTCCCCGCAACTGTCGCTTTTCGATGCCGGCGAGGATCTCATCAGGGAGAGGCTGAAAGAGGTGGAAGTGGCGCTCTTAACACCGCTCGAGGCGCTCAACCTCGTGGATGAACTAAAAAGGATGATGTGAGATGAAACGCAGGGAGTTCGTTAAATACCTCGGGCTGATCCCCCCTTACTACCGGTGGCTTGCTTGCCGGACGCTGGCGGCCCAGGGCGGGATGCTGCTCTCCCCCTGGCTCGTCGAGGCGGCGGGCGCCGCGCCGCTTACCGGTCTTACCCCGGTGACCGAACTCAGGCACTGGTCCACCCCGGACTACACCCGCGTATCCATAGCCGCTGACAAGGAGGTGGCATTCGAGCATCACAAGCTTCCCGGCCGCCTTTATCTCGACCTGCCGGGTACCCACCTAAACCCCGGCGTGAAAGACTTGACCGTCGGTGACGGACTTTTAAAAAGCGTCCGCATCGCCCAGTTCGCCCCCTCCACGGTCAGGGTCGTTCTCGATCTGGACAGCATCAAGGAATACAAGGTCTTCACCTTCTCGGATCCCTACCGCATCATCATCGACATCAAGGGAGACCGCAGGCAGGAGATCTCGGCCTCCCGGGAGGTGATCGAGAGCACCCCGGCCGAACCGAAGCAGGCCGACAAGCTCACCGCGCCCGAGAAGCCGCAAAAGGCAAAGGAGCCCAAAAGGTTCAAGCCGGGTAGGATCAGGAGGATCGTGGTCGACCCGGGGCACGGCGGGCACGACCCGGGCGCGGTCAGCCCCTCTGGCACGAGGGAGAAGGACATCGTGCTGCAGATCGGCCTGGACCTGGCCCGTAAGATCCGCGAAGAGCTCGGAATCGATGTCGTGATGACCCGCTCCACCGACGTCTTCATCGAGCTGCAGGAGAGAACCGCGATCGCCAACAAGGTGGGGGCCGATCTTTTCGTCTCAATCCACGCGAACGCCTCGCTGAACCACGGCGCCAACGGCATCGAGACCTACTATCTGAACCTCGCCAAGACCGAGAAGGTGGCGCAGTTGGCCGCCAAGGAAAACGGCACAAGCCTTGAGAAGGTAAGCACCCTGCAGGCCGTCCTTTTCGACCTGATGGCGAACTACAAGCTGAACGACTCCGCGCATCTCGCGGAGGAGGTACAGAAGGCACTGCACAAAAAGGCGCTCTCGGCGTACCCGACGGTGAAGAACCTCGGAGTGAAGCAGGGCCCCTTCTACGTACTCGTGGGTGCTACCATGCCGAGCATCCTGGTGGAGACCGCGTTTTTGAGCAACGAGCGGGACGAACAGAAGCTCAAGGACCCGCACTACCAGGAGGTGACCGCCGACGGCATTTTAGCCGGCATCAAGGGGTACATCACCGCACTGAACAAGGCACCCGCCTGAGAGAAGAAGACACTCTCCAAACGCAAAAAGGCCGGCTTTTAAGCCGGCCTTTTCCATTTTTCATCCCCTACCCGTTTTACTGTCCGGCAGCCACCGTGGAGCCGACTACCTCGACGCCGAAGTCCGCAGCCTCTTTGGGGACGTTGGCGAGGGCGACGACGAAGCCGATGGACTGGTCCGGTTTCACGCCCAGATTCGAGAGGGAGTCGCCGAACTGGTTGTTCATGATCGATTCGATCTTCGCTACGGGAAGCGTACTCAGCTGTTCGTCGGAGAGCCGGTTGCCGCAGTAGGCTGTCTTTTGCAGCAGCACCCTACCCGCCTTGTCGAAGATGCTCACCTTCACCTGGATCGAGGCGCGCGCCTTGCGGAAGGAGTTCACCGCCTCGCCGGTTACTACGAAGAGTTCACCGGCCTCCTTGTTCTGGTGGAAGGAGGCGAGAGGATTCTTGATGGTGATGCGCCCCTCTTCCGGGACCTCCATGCCGAACCACTTGGCGACGAAGCCTATGCCGAGCTTGTCGAGCTTTTTAAGCGCATCCGGCCCGCTTTGCAGCACGTAAAGCCCGGCGCCGGTGAGGGCGAGCACGACGACCATGCAGATGGTCACGACGGCGATGGTGAGCACCGAGCGCCCCTTACGTCTCGAAGATATGGAGAGAGGCGGAAGCTCGTCGTCAAAAGCCTCATCGGGAACCGAAGCGGCAAACGATTTGTCCCCGAAGCTGAAATCAAGAGACGAGGATTTGGCGGCCGTTTTGGCGGCCTCGTCTTCGACCGCCGCGGCACCTACAGGCGCCACGGGTTCGGCGGGTGTCCCCTCTCCGGCAGGAGGCTCTTCGGATTTCGCTCCGAAAGAGAACCCACCCAAGGAAAACTCACCGGCTGCGGCAGTAGGAGGTGCCGGCTCGGCGACCACGGGCTGCTGCGGCGCGGGCACCTCTTCTTCAGCCGCGAAGGACTCAAAGCCTGCCGACGAAGGTCCGGCGGGCTCTTGCGCCTCGGCTGCTGCCTGCTCTTCGAAGGAAAAATCGCCAAAGTCGAACGATTCCCCGGCCGGGGCTTCCTTCACGGCGGGAGCCGCCGGTTCATCAAAGGAAAACGCACCAAGGTCAGGCGCAGCGCCGACCGGAGGAGTCTCCTCCTTGGCAGCGGCAGGCGTCTCGTCGAAAGAGAACTCGCCGAAATCAAAATCATCAGTCACGGCAGCGGGGGCGGGAGCGGGCTCTTCCTTCGCCGCAGCGGGCGTCTCATCAAAGGAGAGTTCACCAAAATCGATCGCTTCGCCCGCAGCCTCCGGGGCCTTTTCCACAGGTGCCGCAGGGGTCTCGTCAAAGGAGAATTCGCCGAAATCGACCGAAGGGGACGTCGCCGAGGGAGCGGCCTCTTCTTTCACGGCCGCGGGTGTCTCCTCGAAGGAAAACTCGCCGAAATCGACCGACGTCGATGCCGCCTCAGGAGCAGGTTGCTCTTTCACCGCCGCAGGCGTCTCGTCGAAAGAGAGTTCACCGAAGTCGAGCCCGCCGGTTGCAGCGGCGGGAGCCGGCTCAGTCTTCGGTGCGGCGGGCGTTTCGTCGAAGGATAACTCCCCGAAATCCAGATCCGCTGCAGCAGGAGCCTTCGGGGCAGCAACCACCGGTTCCGCGCTGAACTCAAACTCGTCAAAAGATGGCCCGGCAGCGCCGGCTGCAGGTTCTTCCTTGCCGGCGGGAACCCCGGTCTCGATGTTTATGGAGCCAAAATCCAGGTCCCCTTCCTCTTCGGCGGCTTTGGGAGCCTCGGCTTCGACTTCAGACTCGGCCCCGGCCTGCGGCGCGGAAGCAGAGACTTCAGCCTCAGCCTCACCTTGGCCCGGCGCCGGAGCGCCCAACCCCGAGAGCAGGGCATCGAAGTCCGATTCTTCCGGCTTTTGTTCCGCTCCGGCAACGAAGACGTGTCGGCACTTGGAACAACGCACCTTCACGCCCCCCGGCTTAAGCTTAGAGTCGTCCAGCCTGAACTTTGTATTGCATTGGTCGCATTGGAGTATCATCGACCCTCCGAACTTGTTAGCACAGCGTCACATTAATTTTTCCAACGTTTTTCTATAACAGAAGCAAATTATAGTGTCAATCATTCTGGTCGCTCCAGCGCCTTTGTGGTATATATCTCCGATGTGCTAAATCCCTCATATGAAGAAGAGGTACCACATGAAATTGCGCCGCATCCTTTACGCCCTTCTTATTAATTCCCTCACCGTCACGATGGCCTGGGCTGCACCGGAAGTGATCGTCGACCAAGGCAGCTTCAATTTCGGCAGCGTTGCCCAGGGAAGAAAGGTACAGCATACCTTTAAAGTCAGAAACGGCGGCGATGCACCGCTGCAGATAAAGAAGCTGGAGGCGTCCTGCGGCTGCACCGCCGTGAAGCCGTCCACCACCGTCGTCCCCCCCGGCAAGAGTGCCACCATCGAAGTAACCTTCGATTCAACCTCGTTTTCGGGAAAAGTGGTCAAGACGGTTACCCTCACCAGCAACGCCGGGAAGAGTCCGAGCTACACCTTCAGCATGGAAGGGACGGTAACAGAAGAACTGCAGGTGATCCCGCGCCAGTTGAGCCTCGGACCGGTGAGCAGCAGCTTCGCGACCAAAGGCGTACTGAAGGTCACTAACAACGGGGCAGGCACGGTAAAGCTTCTCGCCGTGAACGTCACATCGTCATCGCTGCAGATTAAGCCGGTGATCAGGAAGAGAGAACTGGATCCTGGCGAGACCGGGACGATAGAAGTTTCGGCACAGGCGAAACCGGAAGCGAAAGTGCTGAGCGGCTACCTGCACATAGTGACCAACAGCACGCAGAAAAAAGAGATCACCGTCCCGGTGTATGGAACGATGACCAAATGATTTTAAACTTTCACCTTGAGTTGGTCCCAGAAATAGTGTATTGAATAGGTCTTTGGTCTTGTGAATGGACCGTTATGTCACGTCAATTGACTTCTTTGTCTAGCTGATAGATTTTCAGGGCGGGTAGCTCAGTTGGATAGAGTACTGGCCTCCGAAGCCAGGGGTCATGGGTTCGAATCCCATCTCGCCCACCAACTATTACAAGCAGTTTCAGAGAACAAAAAGGCCCTGAGCGATCAGGGCCTTTTTGTTTTTCCGCCGCAGCAGCACGCCCCCCCCCACCTGTCTCATCTGTCACTTCATCTTCCCCTCACGACATTACATCCGCCACCTCTTTTCCCCTCTCACACCTTCCAGCTCAACTCTCAGGAAACCCTGTTCCAGACGCTCAACCGCACTCAGAGCAGAGAGGTACTCATTGCGCACCGTTGCCGCCGACATAGCCATGGCAAGCGCTCAGGCTGAAGTTCACGCCTATCCGCCTATGACTGCAAAAAATCATCTATGACTCGCCAACAAAACGTTGACATTTTATCAACGAAATGTTTGTATACCGAACAGCGTTTGTAACGGCAGGTTGGGACCGCTGTGCGGCCGCTGTCCCACCTGCTGATACAGAGCCTGATTGGACTACATGCAAACTTCGCGACAAGAGCAGCCCCCTCCTCCCATTTACTGCTCTGGTGAAGACTCCAGAGAGAATCGCAGTTCAACTGATGGCACCACGTGACATAAAACTTAATATCCACTGCTCCACCTGAGAGGATCCGGGGCAGACCGGTCGGCACTAAGTTCATAATCGTAGGTTCACCACCTGGAAAAGGAGAATGCCATGCAAGGAGCTGTAAATCTCTGGCCGCTCATCGGAGTTGCCGTAATCATTGCCGGTTTTATCCTACGGCAAAACCCCGTAATGGTTGTCATCATCGCGGCGGTGGTTACCGGTCTCACCGCAGCCATGCCCATCGACAAGATCCTCATCTCGTTGGGTACAGGATTCATCAAGACCAGAAATCTGCCCCTGATTCTATTGCTGCCGCTCGGGGTCATCGGTCTTTTGGAGCGCTACGGGCTGAAAGAGCAGGCCCAGTTGATCATCGCCAAGATCAAGTCGGCTACTGCGGGGCGCTTGCTGATGGTCTACCTGTTTGTGCGGGAAATCACCGCGGGGCTTGGCTTGGTGAGTCTCGGCGGCCATCCCCAAATGGTGCGCCCGCTGATAGCGCCGATGGCGGAAGGTGCGACCGAAAACCGTTACGGCTCCATACCGGAGAAACTGCTGCACAAGATACGGGCAATGGCAGCCGCCACGGATAACGTGGGGCTCTTCTTCGGTGAAGACATCTTCGTGGCGTTCGGCGCTATCGTGCTCATGCAGACGATCCTTCGGGGGTACAGCATAGAGGTCAATCCGCTGCATATGGCGCTATGGGGCATCCCGACGGCCATCTCCGCGTTCACCATCCACGCTTTCCGCTTGCGCAGGCTGGATGTCGAAATCGAACGTGAACTGGGACTGCAGAAAACGACTGAAGCCGTAGTTACTGAAGCATTCACAGGAGAAAAAGCATGAGCTCGACGATCTTGCCCCTGAACTACTTTTTCATACTGCTCGGACTGACCCTGACCATCATCTCCCTGATGTCCTTTCGCGACAAAGGGAACCCAAGAAGGATCGCTACCGGCTCGTTCTGGGCCCTATACGCGGTGGTGTTTCTGATCGGTGACCTCATCCCTCCCCTTTTCGCAGGCATCATCGTCGTCGCCATGGCGCTCATCGCGGGCCTCGGCGGCGTCTCGCTCGGCAAGTACCACCAGTTCACCGCCAAAGAGCGCCACGACAGCGCCGTGAAACTCGGTAACCGCCTGCTCTATCCGGCTTTGATCATTCCCTTCACCACCATGATCGGCTCGGTGGTATTCCAGAAAACGAAGATCGGCGGCATGTTCTTGCTCGATCAAAAGAACTTCACCCTGGTCAGCCTCGGCATCGGCTGCATTATCGCCCTGATCGTCGCCTGCCGCTTCACCGGCTCCACCCCGGTGCAGGCCATGCGCGAAGCGCGCCGCCTGATCGACTCGATGGGATGGGCCGTCGTGCTCCCCCACATGCTGGCCGTCCTTGGGCTTTTGTTCATGGATGCAGGCGTTGGCAAGGCGGTCGCAAACGTGACGACAACCTATATCCCGATGGACTTCAAGCTGGTTGCGGTAGCGGTCTTCTGTCTCGGGATGACCATCTTCACCATGATCATGGGTAATGCCTTTGCCGCCTTTCCGGTAATGGCGGGAGGGGTCGGAGTTCCCATCCTCATGGGGGTGTTCCACGGCAACCCCGCCATCGTCGCCGCGATCGGCATGTTCTCGGGTTACTGCGGCACGCTCATGACGCCGATGGCGGCAAACTTCAACATCGTCCCTGCGGCCCTTCTTGAACTTCCGGACAAAAACGGCGTCATCAAGGTGCAGATCATGACGGCCCTGCCACTCTTGGTCGTCAACATCGCCCTGATGTATTTCCTGATGAACGCGTTCTAGAGCCGACAAAGGAGAAAGTCGTGTCCAACCAAGGCGTTGAAGAATCGGTAAACGGCGGGAACCAGAGCTGGCTGGAAAAAGAAATGCACCCCTACTTTTTCGTCTCCATGAAGGATGAACCGGAGGCGATCGACATCCTCAGACGCGAAATGGGCACCCTGCGGCATAACCGCCGCCTGATCCTCGCGGACCGGGAGAAGAGCTTCATCCAGGCCATGGCGAACGTCCCGGGCTCCCTGTATGACTCGATCGGGCGGGTGCGTGAGCGGGAGATTTCCTATGCGATGATCGCACACTCCGAGAGCCCTATGCCGGGCATGCAGCAGACGCTGGAAATCCAGCGCCTCGAGTTCGACCGCAAGTCCAACCACGAGGTGCTAAACGGCAAGGGGAACGAGGTACCGGCCGATATCCGCGAACGGATCTACAGTGATTTCATCCGTGAATACCCGGCAAGCCCGACGGAGGACTTCGACAGGTTACTTCGGATCATCTGGCTCAATAACGAAAGCTATGTGCGCATCTCCCCACCAGCGAGGGTGGCGCAGATCCTCAACCTGTACCAGATGGGGAACCAGGGGGGCGGGCTGCACCTGGACGTGGAGCCGATGGAGACGGGAGGCGAGTCCCGGGTGCTCTTCGCCGTTGCCAACCCGCCGCAAAAGGACTTCCTGCTGCAGGTAATGGAGGTCTTCAACCGGCTGGGGATCGCCGTGAACCGCGCCTACTGCCTGACCATCTCCAACGGCACTCACCCCTATTTCCTCGGGACCTTCTACGTGCGCCCGCGCGGTGGGAGCCAGCTCGAAAAGAACTCCGATAGCTTCGTCAGGCTGCAGGGCGAACTGTACACGACCCAGATTCTCAACGTCTCCTCCCCGACCTACCGCGAGTTCGTAACGAGGGATGTCATTTCCGGTGAAGACGCCGCGCTCATCAACGCCTTCACCGCGTTCTGCCATTCGAACCTGGCCCACAACCAGCCGGACCGTTTCGGCCTCGAAGACGTTCAGGATGCGTTCACCTCGCACCCGGAGATAGCGCTCCAGCTGGTCAAACTGTTCCGCAGCCGCTTCGACCCGCGAGCCGTGGGGAGCGCCGATTACGAGGCGTTGTTGGCCGCGACACAGCAGACCGTGACAGATTACAGCACCGGCCACCGCTACCTGGATGACATCCGGAGGGCCATTTTCCGCTGCTGCCTCTCCTTCATCCGGAACACGCTGAAAACTAATTTCTTCGTTGTCGTGAAACAGGCACTCTCCTTCAGGATCGACCCCGCCTACCTCGCCGAGCTCGGTCCCGACTTCACCGCCGATCTCCCGGAAGGCACGCCGTTTCGCATCACCTTCTTCTTCAGCCGTTTCGGCTTCGGTTACCACATCGGCTTTTCCGACATCGCCCGCGGCGGCTGGCGCACCGTCATCGCCCGCACGAAGGATGACTTCGTCACCAACTCGAACAACCTGTTCCGGGAAAACTTCGTGCTGGCGTTCACCCAGCATCTAAAGAACAAGGACATCTACGAAGGCGGCTCGAAGATGGTGCTCATCCTGAACACCGCGGACCTCAAAGCGAGGGATCGCGACCAGGAAACGTGGCGCCTGTACAAGTTGCAGTACGGTGTCATCAACGCCTTCCTCGACATCTACGTCACCGAAAACGGGATCGCGAAAAACCCCGCCGTCGTCGACTACTATCGCGAGGAAGAACCGATCGAGCTTGGCCCCGACGAAAACATGCACGACAGCGTCATCGAAGCCGTCGCCCGTATCTCAACTAAAAGGGGCTATGTCCTTGGCAACGGCATCATGTCCAGCAAAGAGGTCGGCATCAACCACAAGGAATACGGCGTCACCTCGCTTGGCGTGGTCACCTTCGCCGAGATAACCATGGCGGAGCTCGGCATCGACATGCGCTGCGCCCCCTACTCCGTCAAGATGACCGGGGGGCCGAACGGCGACGTGGCGGGAAACGCCATGCGCTTACTGCTGGAGCGCTCCCCGCAGGTGCAGATTCGGCTGATCCTGGACGGTACCGCGGCGTTGTGCGACACGGCGGGCGCGGACCGCGACGAGCTCGGGCGCATCCTCCTTTCCCGCGATCTCGACGCCTTCGACCCGTGCAGGCTGAACCCCGGCGGCTTCATGCTCTTCCGTAGCGGCAGCCGCTCGGAAGGACTGCGCGAACTCTACCGCAAGGTGACCCGGACGGCGGCCGGAGTGGAGGAAGAGTGGATCTCGGTCGATGAATTCTCAAGGGAATTCGCGGAACTCCCCTTCTCGGTCGAGGCGGACCTTTTCATCCCCGGCGGAGGGAGACCCGAAACCATCGACATGCACAACTGGGAGCGGTTTTTCCTCCCGGATGGAACCCCTTCCGCGAAGGTCATCATCGAGGGAGCCAACTCGTTCATCACCCCGGAGGCGCGCCAGCAGCTGCAGAAGAAAGGGGTCATCATCATGCGGGACGCCTCCGCGAACAAGTGCGGGGTCATCTCGTCCTCCTACGAGATCATCGCCAACCTGCTGCTCACCGAGGAGGAGTTCCTTGCCAACAAGGAGGCCTATGTCGCGGACGTGCTCCAGATCCTGGAAAAGCGTGCCGCCGACGAGGCACGACTGATCCTCAAGCGCCGTCGCGAGCAGCCGAACCTACTCTGCACCGACATTTCCAACTCCATCAGTGGCGAGATCAACACGCACTACGCGCGACTCTTCAAGTTTTTCCAGAAGCGGCCGGAGATCTGCCTGCAGCCCTTGTTCCGGCGCGCCATCCTGAGCCACCTCCCCCGCTTCCTGAGCGAAAACAGCTGCTACAACCAGCGGATCGGTCAGCTGCCGCAGAAGTACCTCTTCGCGATACTCGCCGCCGAAATAGGTTCCGCCATGGTGTACCGGGGCGACCAGGAGTCGGATTTCGAGGAGTTCGTGAAGGTGTTCCTGGACCGCAACTTTCCGGGGGTGGAAGCATGAGCAACATCAACATCGTCAAAGCGGGCGAGCAAGGGGTGGTGGTGGACTTCGGCGACGTCATCGAGCCCGGAGTAAACGCCCGCGTGCATCGCCTGGCGCAACTGATCTCTGGCAAGATGCCGCACGAGATACTCGAGCTGGTGCCGACCTACCGCTCGCTGATGGTCTACTTCGACCCGCTGCGCATCAGCCGGGACGCGCTCACCGATAAGATCAGGCTCTTTCTGGATAGCGACGCGGAAAGCAGCGAGAAGGCCGACACCGCGACGGTGGTCAGCATCCCGGTCTGCTACGGCGGCGAGTTCGGGCCGGACCTCGAGTTCGTCGCGAGCCACAACAAGCTGAGTGTTGAGGAGGTGGTGGAGATCCATACCTCGCGGGCCTACCAGGTCTACATGCTCGGCTTCACCCCGGGCTTTCCCTACCTCGGGGGGATGTCGGACCGCATCGCCGCACCGCGACTGGCTCAACCGAGGGTGGTGATCCCCGCCGGTTCCATCGGCATCGCAGGGAGCCAGACCGGCATCTATCCGATCCAGAGCCCCGGGGGATGGCAGTTGATCGGCCGCACGCCGCTGCAACTCTTCAATCCCGGCTCGGCCGATCCCTTTCTCTTCGCGGCAGGAAACTATCTCCGCTTTACCGCGATCGATGCCGGGACCTTCCAGGAGATCCTGCGTCAGGTGGAGTCGGGAAGCTATAAGCCGGTGACCGGCACGGTCAAACAGGGGGAGGACGCCGCATGTGCACTGTGATCAAGCCGGGGATGCTGACGACCGTCCAAGACCGGGGACGTACCGGGTATCGCGCTTTCGGGATGCCGGTTTCCGGGGTCATGGACCGCTACGCCGCCACCATGGCCAACATCCTGGCGGGGAATGAACCCGGAGCGGCCGTTCTGGAAATGACCATGCTGGGGGGTACCTTCCGGTTCCCCAGCGAGACCTACCTGGCCGTTTGCGGGGCCGATATGCAGGGAACGCTGAACGGCAAAAAGATCCAAAACTGGTCCGCCTTTTACGTTCCCGCAAACAGCGAACTCTCCTTCGGCTACGCGGTGAACGGCTGCCGGAGTTATATCGCCTTCTACGGCGGCATCGAGGTCCCCGAAGTCATGGGCAGCAGATCGACCTATACCCGTGCCGGGATAGGCGGGTTTGACGGACGGGCGCTCAAGGCCGATGACGTCATCGAAATCGGCAAGGCAGGCGAGATGCCCTGCGCACCGCGCGCACTGTCGTACCATCACCTCCCCAAATACGGCAACGAGGTGCGCCTGCGGGTGATCCCGGGGCCGCAGGACGGCCTCTTCACCGCCGAGGGGTTGCAGTCGCTTTTCAGCAAGAGCTTCACCGTCTCGTCCAGGAACGACCGGATGGGCGTCCTGCTCGAAGGCCCGACCGTCGAGCATGCCTCCGGGGCCGACATCATCTCTGACGCGCTGAGCGCCGGGGCGATACAGGTGCCGGGAGACGGGCATCCCATAGTCATGATGGCGGACTGCCAGACCACCGGCGGCTACGCCAAGATCGGCTTCGTGATCGGGCCCGACCTTTCCAGGCTGGCACAGGCGAAGGCTGGAGACAGCGTCACCTTTGTGGAGTGCAGCGATCAGGAGGCCGTCGCGGCGCTGGCCGCGGAAAAAGCCGCCTACGAGAAGACCGCTGTCGGGGTAAGTCACGGGCCATTGGGGGGCGCGCCGGTAAAAGGCGCGGCTGCCAGCAAGGAGGTTTGAGCATATGCACATCGATTTGAATTGCGACATGGGTGAAGGGTTCGGGGCGTACACCATCGGCAGCGACGAACAGGTCATGCCCTTCATCACCTCGGCGAACATAGCCTGCGGGTTTCACGCATCCGACCCGGCGACGATCCGGAATACGGTCAGGATGGCCAAAGCACACGGTGTCGCCGTGGGAGCACATCCCTCCTACCCCGACCTGGTCGGCTTCGGGAGACGTCCGATGGAACTCTCCCCAGAGGAAGTCACTGCAGATCTCATCTACCAGATAGGCGCCCTGTCAGCGTTCTGCAAGTGCGAAGGGATCAAACTGCAGCACGTAAAGCCCCACGGGGCGCTCTACAACAAGGCCGCGGTGAGCCGCCCGATTGCCCTCGCCATTACCGAGGCGATGAAAGCCCTGGATCCGGAACTGTACCTCGTATGCCTGAGCAATTCCGAGATGGTGGCTGCGGCCAGGGAAACCGGCATCCGGTACGTGGAAGAGGTCTTCGCCGACCGAGCATACACGAGGGAAGGAAAGCTCGTGCCGCGCACCCAGCCGGGTGCCGTTATCCATGATCCGACGCTGGCGGCGGAACGGGTTTTGACCATGGTAAGGGACCGCAGCGTGATTTCTATCGACGGCACCCCGGTCCCCCTCAACGCCCAGACCATCTGCGTTCATGGCGACACGGCGGAAGCCATCGAGATGATCCGGATCATCAGGTCGAGGCTTGAGCAGGAAAAGGTCCATCTGAAGGCATTCGGCAGCTACGCGGGCTAAAGAACGGTTGGTAAACGAGGTAGACCATGACCATCGAAAATAAACTCCATCTTTTGCAGGCAAAAAACGAAGAGGCCGAACTGGGCGGCGGCGCCGACAGGATCGAGAAGCATCACAAGTCCGGCCGACTGACCGCCAGGGAACGTATCGCGGTCCTGCTGGACGAGGGGAGCTTCAACGAGATCGACAAGTTCGTGACGCACCGTTGCCACAACTTCGGCATGGAGAAGCAGAAGATCGCAGGCGACGGTGTCGTGACTGGCTACGGCACCATCGAAGGAAGGCCTGCCTATGTGTTCGCCCAGGACTTCACCGTGTTCGGCGGGTCACTCTCCAAGAGCTACGCCGAAAAGATCGTGAAGATCATGGACATGGCCCTGAAAAACGGCGCGCCGGTGATCGGCCTGAACGATTCGGGGGGCGCACGGATCCAGGAGGGGGTCGATTCGCTGGCAGGCTACGCGGACATCTTCCTGCGCAACGTCACCTCCTCGGGGGTAGTGCCGCAACTGTCGGCCATCATGGGCCCCTGCGCGGGAGGGGCGGTCTACTCGCCTGCCATCACCGATTTCGTCTTCATGGTGAAGGACACCTCCTACATGTTCATCACCGGGCCTGAGGTCATCAAGACGGTGACCCACGAGGAAGTGACGAAGGAGGAGTTGGGCGGGGCCATGACCCACAACTCGAAGTCCGGCTGCGCCCACTTCGCCTGTTCGGACGACGAGGAGTGCCTGCTGATGATGCGCGAGCTCTTCTCCTTTATCCCGCTGAACAACATGGAGGACCCTCCCCGGACGGCGTGCGAAGACGATATCAATCGCTGCGAGGATGCCCTGCGCACCATGATTCCTGATGACCCCAACGTCCCCTACGACATGAAGGAGGTCATCAAGGCCGTGGTGGATGACCGCTACTTCTTCGAGGTCCAGGAACACTACGCGAAGAACCTGGTGGTCGGCTTCGCCCGGTTGAACGGCAGGCCGGTCGGCGTCGTAGCGAACCAGCCGATCTTTCTGGCCGGGGCCTTGGACGTCGATTCATCCCTCAAGGGGGCACGCTTCACCCGTTTCTGCGACAGTTTCAACATCCCCCTGGTCATCTTCGAGGACGTTCCCGGTTTCATGCCGGGGGTGGGACAGGAGCTGGGAGGGATCATCAAGCACGGCGCCAAACTCCTATACGCCATGGCCGAGGCGACCGTACCCAAGATCACCGTCATCACCCGCAAGGCCTACGGCGGCGCTTACTGCGTCATGAACTCCAAACATATCCGCGGCGACTACAGCATGGCCTTCCCCACCGCTGAAATCGCGGTCATGGGGCCGGAAGGGGCCGTGAACATCATTCACCGCGCCGAGATGTACGCTTCGGACAACCCGCAGGAAACCCGGAAGTCACTGGTTCGGGATTACCGCGAGAAGTTCGCGAACCCCTACAACGCCGCCGAGCTCGGCTACATCGACGAGGTCATCGATCCCGCGGCGACCCGCTCGAAGCTCATCAGCGTGCTCGAGATGTGCAAGAACAAACGCGACGCGAACCCGCCGCGCAAGCACGGCAACATACCCCTGTAAACGGCAAGTACGAGTGCAGCCGAAGCGTAACAGCAAGGAGTAGTTCATATGCCCGCTGACAAGCTCTTTCAAAAGGTGCTCATCGCCAACCGCGGCGAGATCGCCATACGAATCATCCGCGCCTGCCAGGAACTCCAGATACCGACGGTCGCCGTCTACTCCGAGGCGGACCGCGCCTCGCTGCACGTGAGGGTCGCCGACGAAGCCTACTGTATCGGCCCGGCGCCCGCCTCCCGTTCCTATTTGCGGACCGACACCATCATCGAGGTGGCGAAGAAATCCGGCTGTGACGCCATCCATCCCGGGTACGGTTTCCTCTCCGAGACGGCGGAATTCGCCGAACTCTGCGCGGCTGAAGGGATCACCTTCATCGGTCCCAACCCGGGCGCCATCCGGATCATGGGAAACAAGATCGAGGCCCGCAAGGTGGCGGCCGCGCAGGACGTGCCGCTCGTCCCCGGCATGCTGGCGGAGTTGCGCGACGACGAAGATGCGCAGCAGGCAGCGGCCGAAATCGGCTACCCCATCATGGTCAAAGCGGTGCACGGCTTCGGCGGCAAGGGG
This sequence comes from Geomonas edaphica, assembly GCF_004917075.1. Taxonomy (GTDB): domain Bacteria; phylum Desulfobacterota; class Desulfuromonadia; order Geobacterales; family Geobacteraceae; genus Geomonas; species Geomonas edaphica. The sequence goes on along the minus strand of NZ_SSYB01000002.1, from coordinate 559,634 downwards.
ATGCGCAGGGTGGAGCGGCCGGAGGACCTGGCCAGGCTGGTGCGGGCGGCCCGCTCCGAGTCGTTCAACTGCTTCGGCAGAAAGGCGGTCTACCTGGAGCGCTGCATCGAAAGGCCTCGCCACATAGAGATCCAGATATTCGGCGATGGGAACGGGCACGTGGTCCATTTCATGGAGCGGGAGTGTTCCATCCAGCACCGGCACCAGAAAATGATCGAAGAGGCACCCTCGACCATAGTTGATGATGAACTGCGCGGCAAATTGGGCGAAGCGGCGGTCCGCATCGCCCGGGCGGTCGGCTACGATTCGGCGGGAACGGTCGAGTTCCTGGTGAACGGAACGACAAAGGAATTCTTCTTCCTGGAGATGAACACCCGTCTGGCGGTCGAGCACCCGGTCACCGAGGCGGTCACCGGCACGGACCTCTGCAAGGAGATGATCCGTGTGGCAGCCGGTCTGCCGCTGGCCTTCCTGCAAAAGGACATCGCCTTCCGCGGTCACGCCATCGAATGCCACATACACGCGGAGAATCCGGACCACGACTTCTTCCCGATCGCGGGCCGCATCGAGGGGCTGCGCACGCCGGGCGGCCCCGGTGTCCGCGACGACTCCGGCATGTACGAGGGGCTCGACGTCCCCCCCTACTACGATCCGCACCTGGCGAAACTGGTGGTCTGGGCCGGTACCCGGGAGCGCTGCATCAGCCGCACCCGGCGGGCGCTCTCCGAGTACTTCGTAAAGGGGATCAAGACCACCATCCCCTTCTGCGAACGGGTGATGCAGAACGAGCACTTCATTGAAGGCGACTACGACACGACCTTCATCGACAGCAGGTTCGACAGAGAGAATGCCGCCAGGGAAAAACCGCACCAGGAGGTGGCACTGCTGGCCGTCGTCATCAAGGCCTTCCGGAGCGACAAGGCAAAGCTCGGCAAGAGCACGCCGGTGCCGGGCGGCACAACGCAGGCCGATTCAGGCTGGAAGATGAGCGGCCGCATCAAGCGCTGACGGCACTTCACGGAGGATAATTCCACATGGCATACATCGTCACCTGCAACGAAGAAGAGTGGCACATCGGGGTGGAAGAGTGCCATCCCGGGCTGTACGTGGTTCACTTGGGCGGCAAGGAATACCTGGTGGATTACCATGAATCCAGGGACAACCTCCTCTCCCTGATCATAAACGGCAGATCGTACGAAGTGGATCTGGACCTTTCCGATAAAGGTGAGGTGTACCAGGTCGACATACAGGGTGATCACTTCGAGCTGGATGTAATGGAGGAGAAGCGGAAAAAGCTCGCCAGCAAGCTCTCTGCGGGGCTTTCAGGAAGGCAGGAGATCACCGCCCCCATGTCCGGCAATGTCTGCAAGGTCCTGGTCAAGGAAGGCGACCTGGTCGAATCCGGCCAGGTGCTGATGATTCTTGAAGCGATGAAGATGATGAACGAGCTCAAGGCACCGGTGGCCGGTGTGATAGGAAGCTTGAAGGCCACTGAGGGTGTTCCCGTTGCGACCAACGAATTGCTGTGTGTCGTGGAACCGGCCGGGTAGTAGGGCGGTTGTCGGACACTGCAGCGTTGTCCGGTTACGTCTTTGCATTGCCAAATCGAACCGCTTCTAGCCCTCCCCCTCCCTTGACGGGAGGGGGGCGGGGGGGTGGGTGAAGCCGCAAGCTAAGGAATTGATGGCATATTCCCCCACCCCCGTACCCCCTCCCGCAGGGGGAGGGGGCGTTTTCAGCCACTGCAACGCCGCTGCACCGGGATGAATTTTCTTGGTAAAAAGCTGCTCCGATAGTTATACTGCCCGCTTACAGCATGCCTGTGTCAAGTTCCGCAGATTAACCAGAGGGTCTATGCCAAAGAAAGAGATCGATATCAGCACCATGGCAGGAAGCGGCTCAAACTCGGAAGATAATAACGTTCATATCGTTACGTCCGCCCACCTCGCCGTTTCCTATCCGGAGTCTTCCGAATTCGAATTCGGGCTCATCATCGCTTATCATGCCTTTGAACGCTGGATGGTGCGCTGCATGAACGCCGCCGGAGCCAAGGACATGGCGCCGCTCGACATACTGATCCTGCACCATATCAACCATCGGGGTAAGCAAAAGCGCCTTGCGGACATCTGTTTCATCCTGAACATTGAAGATACCCACCTTGCCACCTACTCAATCAAGAAGCTGACCAACGCGGGGCTGGTCAGCGGGACCAAGAAGGGGAAGGAAATGTTTTACTCAACCACCCCCAACGGTTCGACCATCTGCAACAACTACAGGCAGGTACGTGACACCTGTCTCATAGACAGCTTCACCAAGAGCGAGGACGAAGCGAAGACGCTGGCCGGTATCGCCAAATTCCTACGCAACGTTTCGGGCAGCTACGACCAGGCTTCCCGTGCAGCATCCTCATTCGACCTGGCCTCAACCTGACGCCCGATCCCCAGGCGCAAAGGACACCCAGACAGAAAAAGGCCCTGAGAGATCAGGGCCTTTTCTTTTGCTGCGAAGGCTTTCGGGTATCCGGTTCCTTACGGCACCATCGCGCCGAATTCCTTTTCGACCTCTTTCGGGGCATGGAGCAGCCCCTTGCGCACATCAAGCGACATCGCATCAGGGAAGATGTACTCTTCGTCTTTCGCGATGCCCTCCAGGATCATTTTCGCAACCTGAGACGGAGTCGCTTTCGACATCTCCTGCCCCGCGGTCATCCTGGTGTCGACCGGACCTGGGTACACCCCGTAGACCTTGACGCCGCGCGGCGCCAGTTCGGCGCGCACCCCCTGCAGCAGCGAGTGGCCGGCCGCCTTGGAGGCTGAGTAGGTTCCGTTCACGGGGAGGTTCACGAGACCGAGGATGGAGCAGACGTTCGCTATCGCCCCGCCGCGTGCGGCCAGTACAGGCGCGAAGGCACGGCACATGGAAAGGGTGCCGAGGTAGTTGACCTTGATCTCCTGGCGCGCGCAATCGAGCCCGTCCGGGTCGAGCAGGCTCTTGCAATGGTTGACCCCGGCGTTGTTGATGACGAGATCGACATCCTGGCATTGCGCCGCCGCCGTTGCCACGCTCGTCTCATGGGTCACGTCAATCCTCAGCGCGACCACGCGCCCCGGGTCGAATTTCGCCATTTCGGCTACCGCCTGGATGTTGCGGGCCGCCGCATATACTTTGGCCGCTCCACGCTCCAATAACTCCTGCACCAGTGCCCACCCTATGCCGCCGTTGGCGCCGGTGACCAAAACTACCTTGCCTGCCAATTCCATTTTTTTCTCCTCTTCAGTCTTACTGTTTTTCTGCCCACAGCAGCCGGTGCGGATGCAGTTGCACGTCCCCTGCATGACCGGTTGATCCTACCTCTGCGTGTGCCACGTCCTTCATCACCACCCCATCTTCCAAGACAGCGTAAAGGGCGCGTGCCGCACGGCTTAACAGTTGCCCGGCATTTTCAGGTCGAGGGGCCAGGACGGCTATAGCCATCAGCGCCTCCCTTATGATCCGTTCCGATGTCGGGGCAAGATCCTCTTTGTCCAGTTTTTCACGCAACGAGATGATGCATGCGGCCATGCCGAGCGCGGTCACCCCACCCTCTACGGTTCTGAGATGCTCCGGGTCATGCCGCGCGGCCATGTCCACCAAACGGATCACCCTGTGGTGCAGCCTCTCACGGGTTCGGGCCATGACCTGCGGCGACCCGTCCTGCGCCATGCGCACGAGGTCGCGGGAAACGGCCGCGAGAATGGACCGCATGCGCAGACGAGGGTTGATCGGAACCAGCAAGGTGTAGGAGATCCATGCGGTTCCCACACCCGCCACCATGGCTACGGCGCCAATGGCCAGATCGATATTGGCAACGTGAACCGCTACCCCCGGCTGAACCACGAAAAGGAAGAAGAGGGTCGCGTCGGTCGCGGCCAGCACCGTTTTCCGGTACTGCATGGCGATGAAACCGAGCAGCACGAACGGGGCGACGACGGCGATGGTGAGGTACGGGTCAACCACACCAGGGAGCAGGAATATTCTGCAGAGAACCGCGGCCGCGGAGCCGATCGCCGCACCGACGAAGATGTTGCCGACGAAGTGGGCGGGATGGTCCTTGTTCGAGAAGACTGTGGTCATGATGGAGAGGGCCATCAGCATGAGCGGGCCCTTGCTCCAGCCGGTGGCGCTCCAGGTAAAGCCGACGGCCGCGATGATAAGGCCGGAACGAAAGGCTGCCCTACCCGCTTCAACCCAGTCCCGGTGCCTGATGAGCCGATGCCGCGGCTCGCTTTCCTGATCGCCGGCAACCGCCTCGACTCCGGAAAGGACGTCTTCCAGTGCAGCCACCAGCCCGTGCAGCGTCTCCCCCAAAAGCGGCAGGTGGGAGCGCGCTTCAGATGAGAGAGCGGCGAGTTCGGTGGAAAAAGCCGCTCCTTCGGAAGATTCGAACCTCGCGGCTGCTTCGCGCATATGCAGCGCCAGGAGCTCACGCCACTGCCATTGCCTGCCGTCCGCGTCCTTGTGACGCTCCAGGTGCTCCGCGGAAAGGCGCCCGACCGAGAGCAGGGATAGAAGCGCGGCGATCAGGCTCTTCACCTGCCGTTTCCTTCTCGTGAAACCGGGAGCTGCCCCCCCCGCAGCGTCCAAAAGGACCTCCAGGTCGGCCAACTCCAGAAGCAGCGCATGCTCAAGTCCGGCGACCTCCTCCGTGCGTCCTTGACGGATCAGCGCGGCCAGCCAGCACATGGCCTCCGAGACCGCCTCCCGGAGGCGTCGCTCCAACTCCTCGCGTTGCGAAGACGGCGTGAAGAAGGCGGTGACCGCCGTAGAGACGATGACGCCGACGACGATGCAGGCGATCCGGCCGAAGGCGATCTCATTCATCCGTGAAGGATTCATGAAGCCGCTCATCACGATGACCGCGCAGGTGCAGGCAGCCATGAGAAAGGCGTAGGAGCGCAGACCGTGTAAGAGGTTCCCGATGCCGACGCAACCGGCGATCCAGAAGACGAGGGCTAAGGTGAGCATGGACGGGGATACGGTGTGCCGGAGGAGAACTAGAGCGGACAAGGAGCCGAAGACGGTGCCGACCAGGCGGTAGAAGCTCTTCTCGAATAGAAGGCCGCGGGTCGGCTGGATTACGATCAGTGCGGTCATCGCGGCCCAGTAGGGATTCTCGATCCCCAGGAACTGGGCAACGCCAAGTGCCGTAAGCGCGGACAGCGTTCCGCGCAGGGCGACGATGAGTTTTAAGCGGTGGTGCGAGTTCATCCTTTAAGTCTCGAGCGGGTTTCCTGCAGCCTCTTCTCCAGTCGCTCCACGAAGTTGCTCATCTGCTCGATCTCCGTGTCATCGAACGTACTGAGGAGATCATGCTCGAGGGCCGACACCTTGCCGGTGATCTCGGTGACCATCGCCCGCCCCTGCGGTGAAAGCGTGAGCAGTTTCGCACGGCGGTCGCTCGCGTCTTCGACGCGCTCGATAAAACCTTTCGCTATCAACTGGTCCAGGATGCGTGTGAGAGAGGGGCCTTCAATGCCGAGGGAGGCCGCAAGGTCTTTCTGTTTGATGCCGTCACCCAGATGGTGCAGGTGCAGCAATGGGCGCCATGCCGCGTCGGTTAGCCCCAGGGACTGGAAGGCCGAGTCCAGCATCTGCCGCCAACGCCTCGTCAGGAACCCCATGCGGTAGAGGAGGCTTTGCTTGTCGATTTTTTTTGTGAGGAGAGTCATAGAAAATAGATAGCATGCGAACTATTATTTAGCTATCTATTTTTTTCGAATCGGATCTTCCGTGGAGGAAGTTGAAACAGCGAAAACTGCAATCCGGACAAAATCAGGCAGTTAACATTACGTCCAGTTCATATAATTCCGCAACGCGGTGCCAACACAGAAAATTCAGAATTCTCCATCGCGGGGGGGAGAGATTGTAACGGGGGGAGACCTTTGGCGGGTGAAAAGTCTGCAGTATCAGGGACTTCGTAAGGAGGGCAGGCATGAAAGGATGGCGAAGCATTGCCTGCTTCAGCCATCCCCTTTCCTATTGTTTCTTCAGCGCCCCGCGCACTTCCGGGTGGAGCTTATCGAGGCAGCTCTGGCAGATGCCGTGGGAGAAATCGACCCCGACGTATGCGTTGAAGTACTCCTCAACGCTATGCCAGTAGTCCTGATCGTCGCGGATCTTCTTGCAATGCATGCAGATCGGAATTATGTTCTTCAGCATGGTGAACTCACTGATGTCTTCCAGCATAAGAAGAACCAGCTTCTCGCCGTTCAGCTCAACGGGGCTGGTCGTTATCAGCAGCTCCAGCTCCTTTTTGGAGTCTCCGACCTGGATCTCGAACTTCGTCCTGCTCTTGGAAACCGTCTGGCCGCCGAAACTCAGTGTGACCGAATTTCTGACCACGCAGCTCTTGCAGATCGGCGCCCGGCCGCATCCTTCCGGCACGTCGTGGGAATGCAGGCAGTGGAAAACCTCTCCTCCGCGCTTGTTGTAGATCGCGTCTTTGTCGAGACCGAAGGTCGTCGCCGCCGTCTTGTTCAGATCGCGTATCCGCACATCGTTGTCCACCACGAAAATTATGAGCGGTATCGAATTCAGCACTGACAAACAGCAGGCGCTTATATTTTCCATGGCTTCTCCTTTGACGCCTGGAAGCCTGAGGCTCCTCTACGGCATGCGCGGCTTCGGGCTCATGGATATCGCACGTAACTTGCCGTGTGTCAATGGTTTACAGCATCCTCGGCCACCAAAGCTGTTTTCCGGCTCACCTTCGTGGGGCCGCGGGCAGGAAGGCATGAAAAAATACCGCTGTCTAGGACATGGCTGGTGCCGTGACAAGATACAATGCCCGGGGCTCCACCGCCTCTTCCAACTCTCTACAATCATTATCCCGCTGTCCAATTTGGAAGCGGCTCACGACAACCTTCAGTTCTTCGGCGATCGCGTGCATATGCGCTGCGGCGTTGGCGAATTCCTGGGCTCCGGCGCCGCTTTCTCTGATGACTCCGGTGACGTGACTGATGTTCCCAGCCACCGCATGCACCGACAGGCTCTGCTCCTCTGCGGCCGTGGCGATCTGACTCACCTCTCCGGCAATCGATTCGATGGTCGCCGTGACGGCATTCAGGGCCTCGCCCGTGGAAAACGCCTTGGCCACGCCGCGCTCCGCCTCGCCAACCCCTTTTTCCATGGCATCCATGGCGCGACGCGTCTCCCGCTGGATCGCCTTGATCATTTCGGAGATCTCACGCGTGGCGGCCGTGGTGCGCGAAGCCAGGGCGCGGACCTCGTCGGCGACCACCGCGAAGCCCCTCCCCTGCTCTCCCGCGCGGGCGGCCTCGATGGCTGCGTTTAAGGCCAGCAGGTTGGTCTGGTCCGCGATGTCGTTGATGGTGTCGGTGATCTCGCCTATCTGCTGAGAGCGCCTGCCGAGCTCCGCAACGACGAGGGAGGTCTCGCGGGAATGCGCCCCTATCGCCTGCATGGTCTCGATGGTCTCGCCCATGACGCCGCGAGCCGATTCCACGGCGCGGTTCGCGATGGCGACGTTGTCGGCGGCAACCGAGCAGTTCCGGGCGATCTCGGATGCCGTGACGTTGATCTCCGCGCTGGAACCGGCCACCGAGTCTATCTCCTTGCCCGCCAGCACCGCACGCTGCACCATCCCCGCGGATCTCTCGCTCAATGTGCCGGAGGCGTTGGAAAGGCTCTTCGATTCCGTGGCGATGCAGGAAACGACCGAGTGCAGCGTCTGCGCCATCTGGTTCACGTTGCGGGAGAGGCGGTGCAGTTCGTTCCGGGAGTCTTCTTCCGCATGTGCCGCATCGACCCGAACGGTGAGATCCCCCGAGGCGATCTCGGCGACCTTCCCCCCGACGGCTGCGAGGGGCGCGGTGATGCTGCGGGATAAGAAGTACCCCGCGGCCAAGGCGGCCGCCGCTCCCAGCGAAAGGAAGAGCGCGCTCACCCCGAGCGCGAGCCGCGCCATCCGGTCGTTGTCGGCAAAACTCTTTTGCGCCTGGGTTCTGTTCAGGGCGACGACCGCCGCGATCCCCTGGTCGACCCTGGCGATGACATCTCCCCCCTGGTTGCGCATGATGTTGATCGCTTCGTCCCGGCGCCCCTCGGCGGCCAGATCGACGATCTTGTCCCTGAAGAAGCCGTACAGCTTCAGGTCCTCGGCGATGCTCTTTTGCAGCTCCCTCCCCTGCGGGGTGCGGTTCGAGGCGAAGAACTCCGCCAGCCCCTGCTCCACCTTTTGCGTGCAGCGGTTCAACTGCTCCCGGTGCTCCTGCCGCTCCTGTTCGGAAGGGTCCATGATGATGTCCCGCAGCAGGTACAGGGAGGCCTGGTAGTCCCTGACCAGCTCCGGAAGTTTGCTAAGGGGGACCAGGTTCCCGGCGTACATCGTTTCCGCGCGTGCCCCGACCTCGTAGATGCTCCCCGCCGCCACCATGCCGCTCACCCCGCAAAGCCCGGCCACCAGCAAAAAGCCGGCTAGGATCTTCCTTCCGAGCGGAAGTCCCGCGTACCACTTCATGGTCACCCCTTTTCTTCCCGTTCTGACCGCACCGCTCAAAGGCCGCTTTGTCATAGCAACTGTCTCCGACCTGCCGAGGCCATCACAGGCTCCGGTCTGCCGGAAGACGGGAAGCTCTTGTGGCATGCCGCGCAGCAGACTTCCTTCTCACTCACTCTCACCCAAGGCGTCACGTTCTTCGTGTCGCACCAGTCGCAGTACCAGATGTAACGATCACCTACCGGCATAAGATCCATGTGTTCACTCCTTCTCTCTCTTCTCATTTTTTGAAGGGAAGGATAGCGCCGGTATGTTGCAGCGGTGTTGCAGTCGCGTTAATTCGATCAGAAGATTTCGAGCGCTCAGTCATCGCCACCAGGCAAAGGCCCCGCATCCCCCTGGCCTGGCGGTGACAGTAGCGCAGGCAATCCGGTTTTAACGCTCTCTTAATGCCTTCGGGACCTATTTTGACGCCGTCTTAAGGCTCCGAAGACTATCTTTGACAGTGCGGTAAACTGAAAGGTGGAGAGAGATAATGAATAACTACGGATGGATGCAAACCATCGTCTTTTTCGTGATACTCCTGGCGGCGGTCAAACCGTTCGGGGCTTACCTCGCCCGGGTGTTCCGCGGCGAGCGTACCTTCCTGTCGCCTCTTCTCGTCCCGTGCGAAAACCTCCTGTACCGGGTGTGCGGCGTGGATAGAAACGAGGAGATGCCCTGGCGGCGTTACGCGCTGTCGCTGGTCCTTTTCAACCTGGCAGGGGGCGTAGCACTCTTCGCCATCCTGCTTTTGCAGGGCGCGCTCCCCTTAAACCCGCAAAAGCTCACCTCCTTTCCCTGGCACCTAGCGCTGAACGCCGCGGTGAGCTTCATGACCAACACCAACTGGCAGGCCTATTCGGGCGAGACGTCAGCAAGCTATTTCACCCAGATGTTCGGCTTCACGGTGCACAACTTCCTATCCGCCGCAACCGGGATCGCGGTGGCCATCGCGACGATACGCGGCTTCGCAAGGCACCGCACCGAACTCATCGGCAACTTCCACGTCGATCTCACCCGGTCAATCCTCTACGTGCTCCTCCCGGTCTCGCTGCTCGTCGCCCCCCTTCTGGTTTCCCAGGGGGTGATCCAGAACCTGAGCCCCTACAAAATGATGCCCCTGGTCCAGCCCCTCACTTACGACAAGGCGAAGGTGGACGGCGGCGGCAACGCGGTGCGCGACGCGCGGGGTAACGCAGTCACCGAACGGGTTGTCGTGCGGGAGGTGACGGTACCGATGGGACCGGTGGCCTCCCAGGAGGCGATCAAGGAACTCGGGACCAACGGAGGCGGCTTCTTCAACGCCAACTCGGCGCACCCCTATGAGAACCCGACGCCGTTTACCAACCTGATCGAGGCCTTCCTTATCCTCCTGATCGGCGCCTCGCTCACCTTGACCTTCGGGGAGATGACCGGGAACACGCGCCAGGGGTGGGCCATCCTCGCGGTGATGCTCGCCCTGCTGGTCCTGGCCGTCGGGATCAACTACGCGGCCGAGTCCGCCGGAAACCCGCTCGTTGCAAAACTCGGCGTGCAACAGGTGAACTTGGAGGGTAAGGAAACGCGCTTCGGCGTTGCGGGAAGTGCCCTTTTCAGCAGCGCCACCACCGGCACCTCATGCGGCGCGGTGAACGCGATGCACGACTCTATGACTCCGCTTGGCGGGATGGTACCCCTGTCGCTCATCCTCCTATCCGAGGTGGTGGTCGGCGGCGTGGGGACCGGGCTCTACACCATGATCGCCTTCGTGGTGATCGCGGTGTTCGTTGCCGGGCTCATGATCGGGCGCACCCCGGAATTTCTCGGCAAGAAGATCGAGGTGGCCGAGATGTGGATGTCCATCGTGACCGTGATGACCTCCGGCGTCCTGGTGCTCTTCTTCACGACCCTGGCCCTTTGGACCCCTCAAGCGGTCGCCTCCATGGCGAACCCCGGCGCCCACGGCCTTTCCGAGATCCTCTACGCCTTCGCCTCCATGTCCAACAACAACGGCAGCGCCTTCGCAGGTCTCGCCGCGAACACCCTCTTCTACAACCTGACCGGCTCCCTCGCCATGTTCGTCGGGCGTTTCGCCCCCATCGTCGCTTCCCTCGCCATGGCGGGGTCGCTCGCCGGGAAGAAGTACGTCCCGCCGAGCCTCGGGACGCTCCCAACCGACAAGGTCCCCTTCGCCCTCTGGCTCTCCCTGGTCATCCTCGTCGTCGGCGCGCTCACCTTCTTCCCGGCTTTGAGCCTCGGGCCCATCGTCGAGCACGTGACCATGCTGGGAGGGAAATAGCCATGTCCAAACACGCACCGGCACCGGTTTCCATGTTCGACCCGTGCATCCTTAAACCCGCGCTCGTCGAGTCCTTCAGAAAGCTCGACCCGCGCGCGCTCTGGCGCAACCCGGTCATGCTGAGCGTCGAGGTGGCAAGCGTCGTCACCCTCTGCACCTTCGCCATGTCCCTCTCGGGCAAAAACGGCGAGCCTCCCTTTTTCACCGGCCTCGTCTCGCTCTTTCTCTGGCTCACCGTGATCTTCTCGACCTTCGCCGAATCCCTCGCCGAGGGGCGCGGTAAAGCGCGCGCCGCATCTCTTCGCAAAAGCCGCACCGAGGTGACGGCGAAGCGGCTTAAACGGCCGGAACTGAACGCCCCCTACGAGGCGGTCCCGGCGGAACAGCTCAGAAAGGACGACTACATCCTGGTCGAGGCGCACGAGATGATCGCCGGCGACGGGGACGTGGTCGCCGGAGCTGCCCTTGTGAACGAGGCGGCGGTGACCGGAGAATCGGCGCCGGTGGTGCGCGAATCCGGCGGCGATCGCAGTGCCGTCACCGGCGGAACCGAGGTGATCGCAAACAGCATCGTGGTGCGCATCACCGCGAACCCGGGGGAGACCTTCCTCGACCGGATGATCTCGCTCATCGAGGGGGCGAAAAGAAGGAAGACGCCGAACGAGATCGCGCTTGAGGTGCTCCTCATCGCGCTCACCCTGGTCTTTTTCCTGGTCTGCGTGAACATCCGCCCGCTGTCGCTCTACAGCGCGGGGGCCGCGGGGCACGGTGCGCCGGTCTCGCTCACCGTGCTCGTCGCCCTCTTCGTCTGCCTGGCCCCCACCACGATAGCGGCCCTCCTCCCCGCGATCGGCATCGCCGGGATGGACCGGCTCTTCCAGAAGAACGTCATCGCCCTCTCCGGGCGCGCCATCGAGGCGGCCGGGGACGTGAGCGTGCTCCTGCTCGACAAGACCGGCACCATAACGCTCGGCAACCGCGAGGCGGTGGAATTCGTCCCGGTAGGCGGTCACACGGAAGCGGAGGTGGCGCAGGCCGCACTCATGGCGTCGCTTTCCGACGAGACCCCGGAGGGGCGCAGCATCGTCGCCCTCGCCCGCGAGAAGCACGGCCTTGTGGCCGAGCTCCCGGCCGACGGACGGAGCGTCCCCTTCTCAGCCGAGACCCGTCTTTCGGGGCTGGACACGGCGGGGGTGAAATACAGAAAGGGTGCTGCCGACTCGGCGGTCGCCTTCGTTACGAGCTTCGGCGCGTCAGGCGTTCCGGCCGACCTACCCGTAATTGTGGACCGCATCGCCCGCGCCGGGGCGACGCCGCTCGTGGTGTCGCGCGACGCCGACGTGATCGGGGTGATCAACCTGAAGGACATCATCAAGGGAGGAATCCAGGAGCGCTTCCAGCAACTGCGCAGCATGGGGATCAAGACGGTGATGATCACCGGCGACAACCAGTTGACCGCGGCCGCCATCGCCGCCGAGGCCCAGGTGGACGACTTCCTCGCCCAGGCCAAACCCGAAGACAAGCTCCGCCTGATAAGAGAGCACCAGGAGGCGGGTTTCATGGTGGCGATGACCGGAGACGGCACCAACGACGCGCCTGCCCTCGCACAGGCGGACGTGGCGGTGGCGATGAACACCGGGACGCAGCCCGCGCGCGAGGCGGCCAACATCATCGACCTCGACTCGAACCCGACGAAGCTCCTGGACATCGTCGAGGTGGGAAAGCAGATCCTGATGACGCGCGGCAACCTGACCACCTTCTCGATCTCCAACGACGTCGCCAAGTACTTTGCCATCGTCCCCGCGATGCTCCTCTCCATCTACCCGCAGCTCGGTGCGCTGAACGTGATGCGGCTCGGCAGTCCGCTCTCCGCGATCCTCTCGGCGGTCCTCTTCAACGCCCTGATCATCCCGTTCCTCGTGCCGCTGGCGCTCAAGGGGACCAAATTTCGCCCCATGCCCGCCGAGAGGCTCTTGATCCGCAACCTGCTCGTTTTCGGCGTCGGCGGGGTCGTCGCCCCCTTCGTCGGCATCAAGCTGATCGACATCCTGGTCGGCATGATGCTATAGGAGAACCGACATGAAAGACATGCGCCCGACGCTTATGCTGTTCATCGCCTTCACCCTGCTTTTGGGGGGCGCCTACCCGCTCGTCGTGACCGGCATGGCCCAGCTCGCCTTCCCGAGCCAGGCAAACGGCAGCTTCATCGCCGATGCCGGTGGAGTCAGCGTCGGTTCCCGGCTGATCGGCCAGCCCTTCACCGGGGCGAAATACTTCTGGCCCCGCCCCTCGGCCACCGACGGCTTCCCCTACAACCCGATGGCCTCGGGTGGCTCCAACGCGGGCCCCACCAACCCGGATTACCTGAAGACGGTTGCGCAAAGGGTGCGGGCCTTAAGGGAAAGCGGCGTGACGCGGACGCTGCCTGCCGAGCTGGTGCAGGCGTCCGCGAGCGGCCTCGACCCGGAAATCTCGCCGCAGGGGGCCGCCATCCAGGCGGAGCGGGTGGCGCGGGCGCGCGGGATGAAGGCGGTCGACCTGGAACGCCTGATCGCCAAGCACACGCAGGGGCGGCAGCTCGGCTTCATAGGGGAGCCGCGGGTGAACGTGCTGGAGTTGAACCTGGCCCTTGACACGATGAAGTAGGAGCCTCGATGCGAGACGACGAGACATCAAGACCCTCACCGGAGACGCTGCTCAAGGTGGCGCAGGCCGAGGAGGCCCAGGCCGCGAAGGGGAAGCTGAAGATCTTCCTCGGTTACGCCGCCGGGGTCGGCAAGACCTACGCCATGCTGCAGGCCGCGCACGAGCGCCTGCACGACGGACGGGACGTGGTGGTAGGGTACGTGGAATCCCACGGCCGCAGCGAGACGGACCTCCTGCTCGAGGGGCTCGAGGTGGTCCCCCGGGCACAGGTCGAGTACCTCAGCGTCGCCCTTCCCGAGCTCGACCTCGACGCGGTGCTCGCGCGCAGGCCGCAGATCGTCCTCGTCGACGAGCTCGCCCACACCAACGCCCCCGGAAGCCGTCACCCGAAAAGGTGGCAGGACGTCGAGGAGATCCTTTCCGCCGGGATCGACGTCTACACCACGGTGAACATCCAGCATTTCGAGAGCCTGAGGGACGTGGTGGCGCAGATCACCGGGGTCGTGGTCAGGGAGAACGTCCCCGACTCGATCCTCGACCAGGCCGTGGAGATCCGGCTGGTGGATATCCCCCCCGAGGACCTTTTGCAGCGCCTCAAAGAGGGGAAGGTCTACATCCCGGAAAAGGCGGCGCGTGCCGCGGAGAACTTCTTCAAGCCCGGAAACCTGATGGCGCTGCGCGAGCTCTCCCTGCGCCGCGCCGCCGCGCGCGTCGACGACCAGGTGCGCGCCTACATGGAGTCCCGCTCCATCCCCGGTCCCTGGCCGGTTGCGGAGCGCATCCTCGTCTGCGTGAGCGGAAGCCCCTTCAGCGAGACCCTGATCCGCACCACGAGGCGCCTCGCCGACGACCTTAAGTCCACCTGGCACACGGTCTACGTCGAGACGCCGGGCGCCGGGAAGCAGCTCCAGGAGAACCGGGAGCGGGTATGGAAGGACCTGCGCCTCGCCGAGAGCCTGGGCGCCCAGGTGGCGACCCTCACCGGCGCCTCGGTTCCCGAGGCACTCATCGACTACGCGAGGAAGAACCACGTCACCAAGATCGTGGTGGGGAAACCGACCAAGCCGAGGTGGCGCGAGTTTCTCCGCACCCCCCTCGTGGACCAGATGATCCGCCTTTCCGGCAGCATCGACGTCTACGTGGTCAGCATCGCGCCGGCCGAGGCGGCGAAGAAGGAGGGGGTGCTGCACCGGAAGCGCCCACCGCTCTCCGGCTTCCTGAAGAGCCTTTTGCTCGTGCTGGCCGCCTCGCTTTTATGCCAGCCGGTCCACGCCTTCCTCGCGCCTACGAACCTCGTGATGATCTACCTCTTGGCCGTGGTGCTGGCGGCGCTGCGCTTAGGGCGCCAGGAGGCGACCTTCACCGCCTTTCTGAGCGTCCTCGCCTACGATTTCTTCTTCGTCCCCCCGAGGTTCACCTTCGCCGTCTCCGACACGCAGTACCTGATCACCTTCCTTGCGCTTTTCGTAGTCGGCGTCGTGATCAGCACCCTGGTTTCGCAGACACGTGAGCGGGCCGAGGCGATCCGGCGGCGGGAGGCGCAGACCGCGACCCTTTACTACCTGAGCCGCGACCTCGCGGCGGTCTCCGGTCTCGATGCGATCCTCGACGCGCTGGTGAGGAACATCGAGGAGAACCTGCAGGCGCAGGTGGTCGTGCTTCTCTCCGAAGGGGAACGCCTCGAGGTGCAGGCGGCAAGCGGCGGGTTCACCCTGGGGGCCAAGGAGGCCGCCGTCGCCGACTGGGCCTTCAGGAACCGTGCACCCGCGGGGAAGGGAACGGATACGCTTGGCTCGGCGAAGCTCCTCCACCTCCCCTTGCAGACAAGCGGCGACGTCCTAGGCGTTATCGGCATCAGGTTTCGCGAGGAGCAAGAGTTCACCTCGCCCGAGTGCCGTCGGCTGGTGCAGGCCTACGCCGCCCAGGCTGCGCTCGCGGTGGAGCGGGCGCAGTTCGCAAGGCAGGCGGAACAGGCGCAGATCCTGAAGGCTCGTGAGAGCCTGGAGCGCGCGCTTTTGAACTCGGTCTCCCACGACCTGCGCACCCCTCTCGTCACCATCACCGGCGCGCTCGGCGCCCTGCGCGAGAAGGATGTGGCACTGGCGTCCGAGGCGAAGAGCGACCTCTTGGAGGCTGCGTGGGAGGAGGCTGGGAGGCTGAACCGTTTCGTCGGGAACCTCCTGGACATGACGCGGCTGGAATCGGGTGCCCTTAAGGTGAAGGAGTCGCCCACCGACGTCCAGGACTTGGTCGGGTGCGCCCTGGCAGTGCTGGAGCCGCATCTGGGAAGGCGCAGCGTGAACATAGCGGTCCCCTCCGGGCTCCCCCCGGTGCGGATGGACATGGTGCTCATGACCCAGGTGCTGGTGAACCTATTGGACAACGCGCTCAAGTATTCTCCCCCTACAAGCCCGGTCGAGGTGGCAGCCGACATCGTGGGGGACTGGCTCACCCTGGAGGTGTCCGACCGGGGTCGCGGCGTTCCCGCCGGGGATCTCTCCCACATCTTCGACAAGTTCTACCGGGTGCCGGTACCGGAAGGCGCGGGAGGGACCGGGCTCGGGCTCTCCATCTGCCGTGGCATCGTCGAGGCCCACGGGGGAACCATCGAGGCGCACAACCGCTCCGGCGGCGGCCTGCGCGTCACCGTCTCGCTTCCCGTGATCTGAAAAGGAAGGTGAAAAGATGCAAAAGGTGAAAAACGAAGGCGGCCGCCCCCGCATCCTCGTGGTCGACGACGAGGCGGCCATCCTGCGTTTCCTGAAGAGCGCCCTGCCGGGCGAGGAGTACTCGCTGCACTTCGCAGAGAACGGTCATGCGGCGCTCGCCGCCGCCGCTGCGGCGCGTCCCGACCTCATCCTGCTCGATCTCGGGCTTCCCGACCTGGACGGCGTTGAGGTGATCAGGCGGATCCGCGAATGGTCACCGCTTCCCATCATCGTGCTCTCGGTGCGCGACCGCGAGGACGACAAGGTCGCCGCGCTTGACGCGGGCGCGGACGACTACCTGGTGAAGCCGTTCGGGGTGGCGGAGCTGCAGGCGAGGATCAGGGTGGTGCTGCGCCGCTCGCTGCAGCAGGCGCCCGAGCCGGTCTACCGCTTCGACGAACTGGAGATCGATCTGCAGCGAAGAAAGGTCACGCGCGGCGGGACCGAGATCCAGCTCACCCCCACCGAGTACGACCTGCTGCGCCTGCTGGCAAACCACGCGGGGATGGTGCTCACCCACGGCCAGATCCTGAAGCAGGTATGGGGGAACACGTATGCCGACCAGCAGAACGTGCTCAGGGTGACCATGAGCAACCTGCGCCAGAAGATAGAACCCGTCCCCTCCCGCCCCCGCTACATCATCACCGAGCTCGGCGTCGGCTACCGGCTGAAGTCGGCGTAACCGCTCTTCGCCGGTCGCCCCGCCCCAAGTCTCACCAAAACTTTCACGCCTTCGTAACACAACCGCAAGAATTCTCACCTATGCTGCGGCCATCTCTAAGGAGGAGGCCACATGCAGCGAAGCCGTGCCAGGCTGGCCGACATAAGCAGGGGTGCCGTCGCAGCCCCGCCTCACCTGCCGGTGCAGGGGGTGCTCGCCCTGTTTCAAAGGGACCCCGATCTGCTTAGCGTCGTCATCGAAGAAGAGGGGGACTTCCGGGGGTGCGTGAACCGCAAGGAGCTCCTCACCCTGCTGAGCCGCCCCTTCGCCATGGAGCTGTACGCGAAGAAGCCGGTGCTCACCCTCATGCAGGACCTGAAGGGAAAACGGATCGTACTCCCGCCCGAGCTCGACGTGGACGAGGCCGCGGTGCAGCTCCTCTCGCTCGACCCCACCCTGCAGACCGAGGCGTTGGCCCTGGTGGATGACAGGCGCTGTCGCGGCATCGTATCGGTTTCCGACCTCATGATGACGGTGGCGGAACGGCAAAAGGAGCTGCTGGGGGCGCTGGACCGCCTGAGCTCCCGCCTGCGCGAGGAGGTCGCCCTCGGCATGAAGATCCAGCAGGACCTTCTCCCCCCGCCCGACTATCGCTTCGGCAGCCTGACGGTCGGGGCCGGCATAGCCACCTGTTCCGAGATCGGCGGTGACTTCTTCGACTATTTCAGTGCGGGCGACAACATCCTCGGCATGGTAATCGCGGACGTAAGCGGCCACGGCGTGCAGGCGGGCATGGTCACCACCGCCGCCAAGGCGAGTCTCCACACCCTGGTATCCCTCGGCGTCACCACCCCTTCCGGGCTTTTGGCCGGTATGAACAGGGCCATTCTCGCCACGGCGCGCCGCACCCTCCTGATGACCTGCCTGATCGCCTGCGTCGACCTGGGCCGAGGGGTGATCACCTTCGCCAACGCCGGGCACAACTATCCGCTTCTGCTGCGTCGTGAGGCGGCGCGCGCCGAGCTGCTGGATACGGAGTCCGGGTTCCCGCTCGGGTTCGACCGCGAGGCCTGCTACCCGGAAACGAGCAGCGCTTTCGCACCCGGAGACCTTCTTTTTCTTTACACGGACGGCCTCGTGGAGAGCACGCCCCCCGGCGGTGAGGAACTCGGCTACGATCGGCTGGAAGAGCTTCTGGTCCGCGGCAGGGAGCTTCCCGTGGGGCGGATGCACGATTACCTCATGAGTGCCGTGGCGGGCTTTACCGGGGGCGGAGCGTTGGAGGACGACGTCACCACCCTGGCTGCCCGATTCGAGGCTTAGAACCCGTTCTACGTTCTGCGTGATGATCACTTACAGGGAGAAACAAATGCAAAAGATAGCCGTGCTCTGCCTCGATGAGACGGACCGCAAGGGATGGGACGAGGCTTTCCGGGGGATACCGCACGTCATGATCGTAACCGCGGAGAACGGTCTGACCCGGGCGCTGGATAGCATACGCGCCATTGGGGAGGACCTGCGCGTGGCGGTGATTTCCTCACTGTTGTACCCGTACCCTCACCCGGGACTGGTCGGCTTGCTGCGCGAGCTGAACCCGGACCTGGAGGTGCTCCTGATCTCGCGGGAGGCTTGTGCACCACCGCTTAAGCCACTCCTCGAGGACCGCATCAGACACCTCTGCATAATGCCGGTGCAAGCAGGGGTGAACGAAGCATGCCTCCCGGCCGTGATCGACATGCTGCTCAAGCAGCGTGGCTGGGACATCTCCTGCTGCCTCAAAGAGGGAACCGTGCTGCACTCCTATCGGTTGAGCTCCAGCGACGAAAAAGAGGACCTCATCGCGAAACTCGAAGAGCTCCTGGACGGCGAGGGCGAGGAGATGGAACTGCTCAGGCAAAAAGGCGCGCTTCTCGCCGACGAGCTCCTGGAGAACGCGATGTACGACGCCCCCCGGAGCGGCTGCGGGGACCGTCTTTTCAGCAAGGGACAGCGGCGCAGCATGCTGCCGCGGGAGGACATCGTCTTCAGCTTCGGTTTCGACGGTGAGACCCTGTCGCTCGCCCTTACCGACAACTGGGGCAGCCTGGACCCGGACGAGGTGCTCGAGTACCTGACCCGAAACGAGGAGGAGACGCTCGATTGCGGCGACCCCGGCGGCCGTGGGCTCTTCATCGTGTGGCGCTTCCTGGACCGCTTCCACGTCGCCGTGACGCCGGGCCACTCGACCAGGGTCGGCGGCAACCTGCATCTAAAGTCGACACTTCCCCCCGAAGCACCGCGGGGATTCCACATCATGAACCGTTGTGAGGAGGTAGCTGCATGAATCTGGCAAATTACGTATCAAACGAAGAGGACTGCTTCATCCTTGAGGGGATCATCGACGCGCACGCCGAAGACGCGCTGAAAGAGATCCCGAAGAAGGTCAAACACCCGGTGGCGAGGTTCGACTTCAGCCTGGCCGGTCGCATCAACTCCATGGGGATCGCCCTCATCCTGCGCTGCTTCAAGGAGATCAGCGACAAGGCCGAAATCCGCATCGAGGGGCTGAACCAGACGCACAGCATGCTGTTCAAGATGACCGGAGTGTTCCTGCTGGCGGCACCGGTAAAGGCTCAGGGTGGGCGGAAGGAGGGGACGGCGTGAAGGCGATCAACTACTTGTTCGGCAGGCTCTTTCACGACATGGACCGGCCGCTCGAAAAGCTGCGGGAAATCCGGGACTCCTACAGGGAACTCAACGTGGAGATCTACGGCGAACAGTTGGCCCGCATCCTGAACGAATGGTGACTGCATCCGCAGCCCGCAGCGGCGGACGGTTCAGCATGGAGAACGAACAAATGATGCAAGAGCGGTCAACGAACTGCCAGGACAATTACAGCGCCGAAACGGGCGCCATGCCTCCAGACGGCATCGCTCCCGTACCGATCCGGCGACTGCGCAGTTTCGCCGGGCTTTCCAGTCGGCGCAGCGACGTTAGTTCGATGCTCTCAGCCACCATCGAAGCCACCCTGGACGGCATCATGGCGGTCGACGCGGGGGGCGAAATCGTCGCATGCAACCGGCGCTTCCAGCAGATGTGGGAGATCGACGAGGAGATACTGGTATCGGGCGATTCGAACCGGATGCTGATCTCCCTGCTCGGCCAGGTGCGCGACCCTGTCCTCTTCTTCGAGAAGGTGACCGAACTCTACTGGCAGCCCGACCTCGAGAGCTACGACTTGGTGGAGATGCGGGACGGCCGGTGGCTTGAGCGCTTTTCCAGGCCGCACTACGAGGATGGGAAGCTTGCCGGCAGGGTCTGGACCTTCCACGACATCACCGAACTGAAGAAGATGGAAAGCCAGCTCCTCCACGCGCAGAAGATGGAGGCGATCGGCACCCTCGCCGGTGGCATAGCGCATGATTTCAACAACATCATGACCGCGGTCATCGGCTACACCGATCTCCTGATGATGGAATTCAACCCTCCCGCTCCTTTCAAGGGTTTCCTCGAGAACATCCACACCTCTTCGAACCGGGCCATCGCGCTGGTCAGAAACCTGCTCGCCTACAGCAGGCAGGAACCCGTCTACACCGCGCGCATGGACGGCAACACGCTGGTGGAAAACGTGGTCGTGCTGCTGGAAAGGCTTGCGGGCCAGTCCGTCGCCTTCGAATGGCGTCCGTCCCGGTCGCTGCAGACGGTGCTGGTGGATCAGGCGCAGATGGAGCAGGTCCTGGTGAACCTTGTGACCAATGCCCGGGACGCCATGCCGGACGGGGGCAGGCTCACGATGACTCTGGACGGCGCGGTCCTCGGGGCCGACGACGTGGACGGCTACGCCAAGCCCGGCCCCTACGTCCGCATTTCCGTTTCGGACACAGGCTCTGGAATCGACGAGGCCACGCGGGCCAGGATCTTCGACCCCTTCTTCACCACCAAGGAGGTCGGCCAGGGAACGGGTCTCGGGCTGTCCATCAGCTACGGCATCGTGAAACGGCACGGCGGCTTCATCAAGGTGGAAAGCGAAACCGGCAGGGGTACCACCTGCACCATCTTCCTCCCCAGGACCGATGCCGCCTTAACCCTTTCCCCCTAGTCCTTCCCCACCTGAGCGCCTTTCGAACCGGCCAAACATCGGTGAAAGGTTCATAAACATTTAGCCAATCTGTAACAACGCTGTAACATTTCTCCGGCATCCTAGGACGCATTGAAGGTTCGAGCGCGACGCGGCTGCTGCCCTTTACCGGGATACGCGGCTGCCACTTGGCGACTCGAAACGCTCCCGGAGGCAACACTTGAACAGTGACGTGCGCAGTTCCTACTGCGGCAGTGAAACGGAGAAAGACGTGGCGCCAGCGACGACGAAGACACGTGAGCCGGACACGGCGAAGAGGCTGAACGGGGACGCGGTATTCCGCTACCTCACCACCTTCTTCGCCTTCAGCATCCTCGCGATACTCGCCCTCATGCTTTACGAGATGGCCGGTGAGAGCATGCCCGCCATCAAGGCGTTCGGGTGGAAATTCGTAAGTTCAAAGGATTGGGATGCCGTGCAGGAAACCTTCGGCGCCCTCCCCTACCTGTACGGGTCGGTGGTTTCCTCGGTACTGGCCCTTCTGCTCGCCACCCCCTTGAGCATCGGGGCGGCCCTCTTCATCACCGAGATCGCACCGGGGCGCCTGGGCTCCATCGTGGCACCGCTCGTGGAACTGCTGGCGGCGATACCCTCGGTCATCTACGGCCTATGGGGCGTGCTGGTCATGGCCCCCTGGCTGCAGACCACGGTGCAGCCCTTCCTGATCGAGCACTTCGGTTTCATCCCGTTCTTTGAGGGCGCCCCTTACGGCGTCAGCATGCTCGCCGCCATCTTCATCCTCATGATCATGGTGGTCCCGATCATCACCTCGATCACCCGCGAGGTGCTTCTCGCCGTACCGCAAAGCCAGAAGGAGGCGGCGATAGCCCTCGGCGCCACGCGTTGGGAGACCATCAAAGTCGCCATCCTCCCCTACGGCAAGTCCGGCATCCTGGGCGCCGCAATCCTGGGGCTCGGCCGCGCCATCGGCGAGACTATGGCGGTCACCATGGTGATCGGCAACGCTCCGAATATCTCACTGTCGCTTTTATCCCCGGCCTACACCATGCCGAGCGTGATAGCGAACGAGTTCGCCGAGGCGACCACGAAGCTGCACTCCTCCGCACTCATGGAGATAGGCCTCATCCTCATGGTGGTTACCCTGATCGTGAACGCACTGGCGAGGCTCTTGATCTGGAGCGTCTCGCGTGAAGCCAAGGGAGGTGCGGCATGATGAACGGCATGGCTTTCCGCAAAGTGAAGAACCACCTGATGAGCTTCGTCATGCTCGCCTGCACCCTGGCGGTCCTCATCCCGCTCGCGCTCATCTTCGTACACATCGTGAAGATGGGTATCAGTTCGCTCTCGATCGACTTCTTCACCCACATCCCGGCGCCCACCGGCGAACCGGGCGGCGGCATGGCCAACGGGATGCTCGGCTCGCTCATCATGATCGGCGGAGCGTCGCTGATCGGCCTTCCCATCGGCATCCTGGGCGCCATCTACCTCTCCGAATTCGGCGGCTCAAAGATGTCAACGACGATCAGGTTCGCCGCGGACGTCCTCTCCGGCACGCCGTCGATCATCACCGGCATGGTCGCCTACACGCTGCTCGTGGTCCCGATGAAAGGCTTCTCCGGGCTTGCCGGTGCGGTGGCGCTCGCCATGATCATGATCCCGATCGTGCTGCGCACCACCGAGGAACAGTTGAAGATGGTCCCGGGTTCGCTGCGGGAAGCATCGCTCGCCCTCGGCGTCCCCTTCTGGCGCACGAGCCTCAAGGTGACCTTGAGAAGCGCCATGTCTGGCGTGCTCACCGGCATCCTGCTCGCGGTGGCGAGGATCGCGGGCGAGACCGCGCCGCTTCTTTTCACCGCGCTCGGCAACCAGTTCTGGAGCAAGAACGTCATGCAGCCGATGGCCGCACTCCCCCTGCAGATCTTCAGCTTCGCGATAGCACCCTACGAGGACTGGCACAAGCTCGCCTGGGCCGGTGCCCTCGTGCTGGTAAGCGTAATGTTCGGCTTAAGCCTCACCGCCCGCTACTTCAGCAGCAGCAGGCAGGCACACTAGCTCCACCCACGTTTTGACGGAAAAGACAGAGGATACGATGAACGACAAGGTAAAACTGGAACAGGTAAACATACACTTCGGCAGGACCCACGCGGTGCGCGACATCAACATGAGCTTCCCGGAGAACAGCGTCACCGCCATCATCGGGCCGTCCGGGTGCGGCAAGTCGACCCTTTTGCGCTCCATGAACAGGATGCACGACCTGGTTCCCTCGGCTCGGGTCACCGGCAAGATCCTCGTCGACAGCGGCGACATCTACGAAAGGGGTGTCGATCCGGTCGCTATCAGGCGCCGCGTCGGCATGGTGTTCCAGAAACCGAACCCCTTCCCCGCCATGTCGATTTATGACAACGTCATCGCAGGTTACAAGCTGAACGGGAGGCTGCCGCGCGAGGAGGCGGACGAGATCGTCGAGAGCTGCCTGAAGCGCGTGGCGCTCTGGGACGAGGTGAAGGACCGTCTGAAAAGCAACGCGATGATGCTCTCCGGCGGGCAGCAGCAGCGCCTCTGCATCGCGCGCACCATCGCGGTGAAGCCCGAGGTGATCCTCATGGACGAACCAGCCTCGGCTCTCGACCCCATCTCGACCTTGAAGATTGAGGAACTGATCGAGGAGCTGAAGGAGCGCTACACCATCATCATCGTGACGCACAACATGCAGCAGGCCGCCCGCGTCTCCGACTACACCGCCTTTCTCTACATGGGAGACCTGGTCGAGTGTGGCGAAACGAAGAAGATATTCACCACCCCGGAAGAGAAGCGCACCGAGGACTACATCACGGGCCGTTTCGGCTAACACATAAGCAGCGCCACCAAGGAAAGCGGAGAAGACATGGAGAGAGAACATTTCAGCAGACAGTTCGACAACGAGCTGAACCAGATACGCGAGAAGCTCCTTGAGATGGGGGGTAAGGTCGAGGTGATGATCGCCAACGCCATGAAGTCCCTCGTCGAGCGGGACACGGAGCTAGCCGAGCGGACCATCGCCTTCGATCACGAGATCAACACGCTCGAGATGGTCATCGACGAGAAGTGCCTGGAGGTTTTGGCCCGCCGTCAGCCTGCCGCGCGCGACCTGCGCTTCATCACGCTGGCGCTGAAGATCGTGACCGACCTGGAGCGTATCGGCGACCAGTGCGCCAACATCTGCAAGAGGGCGCGGGAGTTGAACCAGGAGCCAGCCCTGAAGCCGTACATTGACCTGCCGCGCATGGCGCAGGCGGCCTCGGACATGGTGAAAGAGGCGCTCGACGCCTTCGTCCGCGGCGACGATGCCCTGGCCATCAAGGTCTGCCAGGACGACCAGTGCGTGGACGAGCTGAACGAGCAGATCCAACGCGAGCTTTTGACCTTCATGATGGGAGATCCGAAGTGCATCAGCCGCGCCATGAAGATCATTCAGGTCTCCAAAGGGCTGGAGCGCATCGCGGACCACGCCACCAACATCGCGGAGATGGTCATCTTCATGATCAAGGGGAAGGACATCAGGCATACCATCGCATAAAACCGGAAAATCAGTTCCACTCCTCCAATGGAAGATGCCTCAAAGGCTCCCCCCTTTGCGAAGGGGGGACGGGGGGGATTTGCTTTTGTTCCTCAGTTCCAGTTGGTTGAACTAGATTCCAGTCTCCTTCTTGAAATGATTGCGAATCGCACGGCAGCAGGATGCTTGTATGTTTTGACCAAGGCACCCCCCCTGTCCCCCCTTCGCAAAGGGGGAGACGTTGGGGCTCATGCAGCGCTTCGTGGCACGGATTTACGGCATGCTTCCAGCCATGGGATCACCCTTTATCCCCAATCCAGAAGGAACAAAAAAATGCCACGGCGGCTGCCGTGGCATTTTCGTTAACGACTCTGTTTTTTCAAGACGGCTATTCCACGTGGTGTTCTCCTGGGATGAGCAGTACCGGGACTTCGATGCGGCGGGTCACCTGCTCGGCGGTACTCCCTACCATGACGCGCTTTAGTGCCCCCTTACCTTGGCACCCCATGACGATTAACGAATAAAGCCCTGCTTTTCCCCTATTGATCACTTCGCCCGCCGCCTCGCCGCGTACGAGCTCGATGCCGACCTCGCACGCCCCAAGCCGCTCCAGGCGCCTCTTCTTCGCTTCCAGCAGATACTGAGCATCCTCTTCGGTTCGCCCGGCCTCGGCATCCTCATCGTTGGGCAGAACGTGCAAAAGCGTGATCGCCGCGCCGTGCTGCTCCAGCGCAATCTTGCCGAGGTAGTCAAGGCCACGCTCCGACGCTTCCGAGAAATCGGTGGGGAAAAGGATATGCCTGAACAGGCTGCCGCACCCTTTGTCTCCGCCCCCTCCCCCTCCTCTTTCCACGGTATCGACTCGGTAAAGAAGCAGCGGACGCAAGGTACGGGCCAGAAGAGCCGCCGTCACGCTTCCCAAAGTGGCAAGTGGGATGACCGCCTTGCTGTGCGAACCGATCACGATCCCGCGCACATCATACTTCTCCGCGGCCGCGTCCAGGACCGGTGCAGGCACGCCGTGAAGGACCTCGGCGGCAACATTGATACCGTGCTCCTCGAGCATCTCCTTCTGTCTCCGAAAAACGCCTTCTGCCTCGGTTGACAGAAGGGTTCCATCAGCAGCGGCTACGGACTCTATTACGTACACCAACACGATGTCTTTTGTACCGATCTGCTGTAACTGAGCGGCACATGCGATGAGGGAAAATGAAGCAGGAGTCAGATCGGTGCAGACCATCATTTTTCTGAACATGATTGCCTCCTTTAGTGCTGCTTGTTACATTCTCCAAGCTCTTAGGCAAATATCAAGTGAAGATGCACTCAATCACAGTACGATGATGAAGCAAGTTCCTGTTTTACAGAGATAAAAAAATCCGGGTGACAGCATGAGCCGTGCACCCGGATGGATGGTTCCTTCTATTTTCGGAAGCGGACTACTTGATGGTCTTTATCGTCTTCTGCACCATCTTCACCACGCTGTCCGGCAGCGGCGCGTAGAGCATCGGGGCGGCCATCTTCTGTCCCCTGGTCATGGCCCAGTTAAGGAACTCGGCCAGGTGTTTACCCTTGGCGGCGTCCTTCTGGTTTTCGTAGACGAGGAGCCAGGTGAAGCCGACCACCGGGTATGCGTCCTTGCCGGGCTGGTTCACCAGCGAGATGCGGTAGTCAGCCGGCATGTTTTTAACCGCACCTGCCGCGGCGGCGCTAGTCGACTTGATGGAAGGTGCCACGAAGACACCTGCCTGGTTCTTGAGCGATGCGTAGGGGAGTTTGTTCTCGAAGGCGTAGGCTAGCTCGACGTAACCGATGGAATACGGGGTGGTCTTGATCTGTCCTGCTACCCCCTCGTTACCCTTGCCGCCAAGACCTACAGGCCACTTCACCGCGGCGCCCTTGCCGACCTTTTTCGCCCACTCAGCGTTCACGCCGGAGAGGTAATCGGTGAAGATGCTGGTGGTGCCGGACCCGTCGGAGCGGTGCACGACGATGATCGGTTTGGCGGGGAGGTTCACACCCTTGTTGTCGTCAGCGATCCTCGGATCGTTCCACTTGGTTATCTTGCCGAGGTAAATATTAGCGACGTCTTCCGAGTTCAGCTTGATGCCAGAGGGAACGCCGGGGAGGTTGTAGGTGACGACGACGGCGCCCATCACGGTCGGGATGTGGATCAGTTTGCCCGGGGCACCCTTCAGTTCGGCGTCGGAGAGGAACTTGTCGCTTGCGCCGAAGTCAACGGTCTGCGCGGTGATCTGTTTGATGCCGCCGCCCGAACCGATGGACTGGTAGTTGAACTTGACGCTCTTGTCCACCTTGGCGTACTCGGTGAACCATTTGGAGTACAGCGGATACGGGAAGGTTGCGCCGGCTCCGTTTATGAGTGTTGCTGCGTTTGCCTGGCCTGCGCCGCCCACTGCGGCTACCAAAGCGAGAGCGAAAAATGCCTTTTTGATCGTCTGAATCATTCATTTCCTCCTTTGTCTGTTTGTGCAAACTATAGGAGCCAAATGTTGCGGTTTCGTTACAGCCTCAGCAAGAATCTGTGAAGACAGATAATTCACCATTGACTACATCCGCGAAGGCGAATATAGTCCCTACCCATGAACGACATCCTGCTTCTATACAAATCGCTGGCCGATGAGACCCGACTGCGCATCCTCGCGCTGCTTCTTGGCGAGGGTGGTGAGCTCTGCGTCTGCGACATCATCGCCGCTTTGAAACTCCCACAGTCTACCATCTCGCGCCAGCTTGCCATCCTGAAGAAGACCGGGTGGGTGAACGACCGCCGCTGCGGCCTCTGGATCTATTATTCCGTGCGTGAGAACGCGGCACCGCAGAGGGAGCTCATCCCGCTTCTGAAAAAACAGCTCCTGAAGACCAGCACCTCGGCGGACGACCGCGAAACCCTCGCCGGCTTCGGTTGCGACAACAGCTGCGCCTAAAAAAATTTGCCTGCATATATCCGCCGGAACGGATATTGGAGACCGCACATGCCCCGGAAAAAGATCCTGTTTCTCTGCACCCACAATTCCTGCCGCTCGCAGATGGCCGAGGGGCTCGCGAACCACTTCCTTCGAGATGAGGTGGAAGCCTTCTCCGCCGGAACCGAAGCGACTCGCGTGAACCCGCTCGCGGCGAAAGTCCTCACCGAAATCGGCATCGACATCTCCGACCAGTACTCGAAGACCGTCGACGAGTTCGAGGGGCAAAGCTTCGATCACGTCATCACCCTCTGCGGGGACGCCAACGACAAGTGCCCTCTATTCATCGGAGGTGTCACGCGCACCCACCACGGCTTCGACGATCCCTCGCGTGTCCAGGGAAGCGAGGAGGAAGTCCTGCCGCAGTTTCGCCGCGTGCGTGACGAAATAAAGAACTGGATCATGGAAACGTTTGGAGGCACCAAGTGAGCGAACATCTTTCCCGCAAACTCTCTTTCCTCGACCGCTGGCTGACCCTTTGGATCTTCGCCGCCATGGCGCTCGGCGTGGGGCTCGGCTACTTCGTCCCGAGCGTCGAGACACTCGTCAACAGCTTCCAGGTCGGCACCACGAACATACCGATCGCGGCGGGACTCATCCTGATGATGTATCCCCCCTTCGCCAAGGTTAAGTACGAGGAGATGCCCGAGGTCTTCCGCAACAAGAAGGTCCTCGCACTCTCTCTCATTCAGAACTGGTTGATCGGGCCGGTCCTCATGTTCGTCCTGGCTGTGCTCCTTTTGCCAGACAAGCCGGAGTACATGGTCGGCCTCATCATGATCGGTCTCGCCCGCTGCATCGCCATGGTGGTGGTATGGAACGAACTCGCGAAGGGTAGCACCGAGTACGCCGCGGGCCTCGTCGCCTTCAACAGCATCTTCCAGGTCCTCTTTTACAGCGTCTATGCCTGGTTCTTCATCACCGTGCTGCCGCCGCTCGTGGGTCTTCAGGGTGTGGCGGTGGACGTGAGCATCGGCGACATCGCGAAAAGCGTCTTCATCTACCTCGGCATCCCCTGCATAGCCGGCGCCCTGACCCGTCTTTTCGGCGTGAAGATCATGGGCAAGGAGCGCTATCACCGGGAGTTCGTCCCGAAGGTCGGTCCCATCACCCTGATCGCCCTCCTCTTCACAATCGTGGTGATGTTCAGCCTGAAGGGACAGCTGATCGTGCAGCTCCCCATGGACGTCGTGCGCATCGCGATCCCCATGCTGATCTACTTCATCGTCATGTTCCTCGTCTCCTTCTGGATGGGGAAACGGATGGGAGCCGACTACAGCAAGACCACGACGCTTGCCTTCACCGCGGCGAGCAACAACTTCGAGCTCGCCATAGCCGTCGCCGTAGCGGTCTTTGGCCTGAACTCCGGGGCCGCCTTCGCCGCGGTTATCGGTCCCCTGGTCGAGGTGCCGGTGATGATCGGCCTAGTCAACGTCGCCTTCTGGTTCCAGCGCCGGATGACGGCAGCGTAGGGGATTGATATGCTGAAACAAGCGGCGGACTACCTCACCTTCGATCTGCTCGGCCTCGTTCCCGGTTCCCGCGGCGGCGAGGCGCTCAACTTCTTTCTCTACGACACGGTGAAGATCTTTTTCCTGCTCACCTCCATCATTTTTGTCGTGGCGGTGATCCGCTCCTCGTTCCCTCCGGAGAAGACCAAGCGCATGCTCGCGCATAAAAGGGAGTACGTCGGCAACGTGCTCGCCGCCCTTCTAGGCATCGTCACCCCCTTTTGTTCCTGCTCGGCGGTCCCCCTCTTCATCGGCTTCGTCGAGAGCGGAGTACCGTTAGGAGTCACTTTCTCCTTCCTCGTCTCCTCCCCGATGGTCAACGAGGTGGCGCTCATCATGCTCTGGGGGCTCTTCGGCTGGAAGATTGCCGCCATCTACATCGGGACGGGACTCGTGGTAGCGATCGTCGCCGGAATCATCATCGGGAAGCTTAAGATGGAGCGGTACGTCCAGGACTACGTCTGGCAGATGCAGGTGGGACAGGCCGACCTAGTCATTCCGGACTTCCGGGGAAAGCTTGATTACGCCCGGGAGTACACCATTGGCCTTCTGAAAAAGATCTGGCCCTACGTGATCGTGGGTATCGGGCTCGGCGCCTTCATCCACGGCTATGTCCCCGCCGACTTTCTCGCGCGCTGGGCGGGACGGGACAACCCTTTCGCGGTGCCGGTCGCGGTGGCACTTGGGGTGCCGCTTTACAGTAACGCCGCCGGAGTGATCCCCATCGTGCATGCGCTCATGGAGAAGGGTATGGCGATGGGAACCGTGCTCGCCTTCATGATGGCGGTGACGGCGCTTTCGCTCCCGGAGGCGGTGATCCTCAGCAACGTCCTCAAACGGCCGCTTCTGGCAACTTTCTTCGGCATCGTCGCCGTAGCGATAACGATAGTGGGGTATCTCTTCAACGCCATCCTCTAACCACCCAGAAAAGGAGAACGACATGAAAATCGAAGTGCTCGGAACCGGCTGCGCCAAATGTAAGACCCTCTACGAACACACCGTTACTGCCGTCGCCAACAGCGGCAAGGAGGCCGAGGTCGTGAAAGTCGAGGATATCCCTTCCATCATGAAGTACGGCGTCATGAGCACGCCCGCCCTCGTCATCGACGGCAAGGTCGCTTTCTCCGGCAAGGTCGCGTCGATCATAGAAATCATGGCGCTCCTGTAGCCGCCGACACACAGAAAGGGAATCCGCCATGAAAATCGCAGCCACCCTCGCGCTTTTACTCGCCTCCGCCGCTCTCGCCCACGCCGAGCTCCCCGCAGCAACGGACGCCGCCGTGGCGAATGCGCTTCGCTCCGGGAAGCCGACCGTCATCGACCTCGGAGCCCGCACCTGCATCCCCTGTAAAAAGATGGCACCGATCCTGGAGAACCTCGCTGCCGAGTACCGCGGAAAAGCCTCCGTCCTCTTCATCGACGTTCACGAAAACCAGGCGGCCGCTGACAAGTTCCGCGTGCAGATGATCCCGACGCAGATCTTCTTCGATAAAAACGGCAAGGAGATCAAGCGGCACATCGGATCCATGGAAAAGACCGAAATGGTTCGGGATCTCAAGGCTGCGGGGCTCAAATGAGCATGCTCGAGGACATCGAGCGCATCATCGCGCTCTACCCTTACGCGGCGTTCGGGGCGGTGTTTCTTGCCGGTGTCCTCTCCTCGGCATCCCCCTGCGTCCTGACCACCATCCCACTGGTGGTCGGGTTCACCGGGGGATACGCCGACGGGGACCGGATGAAGGCGTTTCGTTACTCGCTTTGCTTCATCTTCGGTCTTTCGCTCACCTTCACCGCCTTCGGGGCGGCGGCGGGGTTGCTGGGCACCATGTTCGGCACCCTCGGCGGGAAGTGGTACCTGATCGCGGGGACCATCGCCCTTCTCATGGGGCTGCAGATGATGGAGATGTACCGGTTCGAACTGCCGTGGCGCACCGAGTGGCGCCCGCGGCAGGCCGGACTTTTCGGCGCCTTCATCCTCGGCCTTTTCTTCGGCATCGTCTCATCCCCATGCGCGACGCCGGTGCTTGTCGTGCTGCTCACCCTGGTGGCAAGCAAGGCACAGGTCCTCTACGGTATCGCCCTCCTCTTTTGCTACGCCATCGGGCACTGTCTCCTCATGCTTTTCGCGGGGACCTGCACCGGGTTCGTCGAATCCTTCGCCAAGTCGAAAGGGATCCAGGGACTCTCCACGTGGGCCAAGCGGTTGAGCGGCGCAATCGTCGCCATCGCGGGTGGATGGTTCGTCTGGCAGGGGATTGCCTCCTTACTGTGAGCTTTCGGCTCAACACTCCTGGATCCAGCATCCCCCTGTAAAAGCAAATCCCCCCTGCCCCCGTGCCTTGGCGAAGGGGGGAGCCTGGGGCGCCTGATAGGCTTCGCGGACACCTTTTCCGCCATCCCCGGAGCTCCCGGACGAGCCAATAAACGCCATCGATAGCGTCGCAACTGCAGGCGCGGCCGTTATATCTTGACATTCATATTTCTAAATGATAAAACCCCGACCTGTCCGACGAACCTAGCTGTGGAGGTATGATGGCCGAGCTGTTCAGCACCAAGATATGGGATCACGCCAGGAACCCGCGCAACTTAGGATTACTGACCGACGCGGACGTGCTGGTACAGGCGGGAGATCCTTCACAGGGGGACGCTTTTCTCTACCTGTTCAAGATCCGTGATGAGCAGGTTGAAGCGGCGCGTTTCCTCGCCAAGGGTAACCCCGCCGCGGTAGCCGCCTCCTCGGTGGCGACGGAACTTGCCATCGGCAAGTCCCTGGACGAAGTGCTGGCCATAGGACCCGCCGCCATCGCGAGGGCACTCGGGGGGATGCCGGAGGAGAAAATGTACTGCTGCCGCATGGCCGCCACCGCGCTTCACACGGCGGTGCACCAGTATCGCAGTTCGGAGGAAGACCCCGTTTTTTGCTTCGCGACCGGCGCGTGAGGCGTAGGCGCCCCAGCCAACTCACACAAAACAAAAAACTCCGAGAACGCTCAAGGCGCTTTCGGAGTTTTTTTATGCGGCATGTGTTTAAAGAATCAGAGGATGTAATCGGTGGAGAGGAAATGGGACTTCCGCTCCTTCACGATGCCGGTGATGATCTCCCGGTTCGCGTCCGTTTCCCTTGCAGCGACCACGATCCTGATGGAGAAGACGCGCAGCGCGTCGGCGACGGACTGGGTCCCCTCGGCGGAGTTTTTACGGCCGTTGAAGGGGAAGCTGTCCGGACTTCTCTGGCACTTGCTGTTGATGTTGATACGGCAGACCTGGTTCACCAGCGCGTCGATCAGCTGGGCCAACTGTTCCTCGTTACGCCCGAAGATGCTCGCCTGCTGGCCGTAGGGGGAGCTGACCACGTAGTCGATGGTCTCCTTCAGATCATCGAAGACCACCACCGGGACCACCGGGCCGAACTGCTCCTCGTGGTAGACGCGCATCTGCGGCGTCACCGGGTAAAGGAGCGCCGGGTAGAAGAAGGAGCCGCTCCTCGTTCCCCCGCAATCGTTCACCACCTGCGCACCGTGCTTCTCCGCGTCGCGCAAAAGCCCTTCCAGGTACTCAGGCTTCTCCGGCTCGGGGAGTGCGGTGATCGCCACCTTCTCCTGCCAGGGTACGCCGCATTTCAGCCGACCGATCCCCTCCGCCATCCCCTTCAGGAATCCCTCCGCGATGCTGCGGTGCACGAAGATGATCTTCAGCGCGGTGCAGCG
This sequence comes from Geomonas edaphica, assembly GCF_004917075.1. Taxonomy (GTDB): domain Bacteria; phylum Desulfobacterota; class Desulfuromonadia; order Geobacterales; family Geobacteraceae; genus Geomonas; species Geomonas edaphica. The sequence goes on along the minus strand of NZ_SSYB01000002.1, from coordinate 526,990 downwards.
CTGCCCGTTGAAGCTCAGTGCACCCGAGAGGCACTCCTCTACCGCCAGTTCCAGGTCCGCGTCCGGCAAGACGATGGCGGGATTCTTCGCGTCCAGCCCGAGCACGCAGCGCAACCGGTGCGGACGGGGGTGACTCGCGCGCAGCGCATCGGCCACGCGGCTTGTCCCGATGAAGCCGAGGACGTCGACGCGGCCGGTCGCCATAAGCGGCGGAAGGATCTCCTCGCCGTCGCCGTACACCGTGTTGACGACACCCGCGGGAAAGCAGTCGCGGAAGGCTTCAAGCAGCGGCTCGAAGATGAGGACGCCGAAGCGGGGCGGCTTCAGCACTATGGTGTTACCCATCACGAGCGACGGGATGAGGGTGGTGAAGGTCTCGTAGAGCGGGAAGTTGTAAGGGCCCATGCAGAGGACGACCCCCAGGGGGGCGCGGCGGATCTGGCCAATGATCCCCTGCTGGATGACGAAGCGGGACGAGACGCGATCCAGTTCCTTCAGCGCGTCGATGGTGTCCTTCACGTAGGCGAGCGCGCGGTCGAATTCGGCCTCGGCCTCCTTGATCGACTTGCCGATCTCCCACATGAGGAGCTTCACCACCTCGGCGCGTCGTTCCTTTACCGCCTTTGCGAAGCATTGCACGCACTTGATCCGTTCGCCGACCGACATGGTGGGCCAGGCGCCTCTGCCGTTATCGTATGCGGCCACCGCCACGTCGAGCGCCTCCAGCGCTGCGGGAACAGACAACGCCGGCGCCTCCCCTACCCTTTGCGCTTCGGACTGCTCACCCGCTCGCACCTGTACCGGCGAAAGCACCTCCTGCATCGCCCCTTCCCAGCGGCGCAGCTCACCGCCGACCAGGTAGAGTTCCTGGCGGATTGGGTTCTCGATACGGTACTGGAGGGGGATTTCCTGTGGCGACGGGGACAGTCCTGCGAGCTTCTTCTTCACGTTTCTTTCCTTCCGACAGAGGTGATTACGGGGGGCGATGTTTCGTGCTCCAGGCTAGGCTTGGGAAGCCACGAGGTCATCGAAAATCTATACGCCAACTGGGAGCGAGGGTCAACTTGTTAATGAGCCAAAGTGTTTCTGCGTCAACGATAATTTGCGCATTGACAGAGCGCCGCTATACTCGTTTGAGCCTTGGCTATTGATGCAGCCTCTTCCACGCTCAGACAGGATCAGGCTGGAAACTTCTTGAACAAAGGGAGAAACAAGATGGGATCTAAGGGACGCGAAATTGTCGGCATGGACGTGGAAGAACTCCTCACTCTGTTGAACCGCGCCTTCTGCGATGAGTGGTTCGCCTATTACCAGTACTGGCTCGGGGCAAAGCTTGTGAAGGGACCGATGAAGGACGCTGTCGGCGCCGAACTGCTGGTGCACGCAACCGAAGAGTTGGCGCACGCCGACATGGTTGCCCTGCGCATCATTCAGCTGGGGGGAACGCCGGTAACCAAACCCGAGGAGTGGTACAAGTTCACCAACTGCGGCTACGACGCCCCGGACGACCCGTTCGTAAAGAAGATCCTGGAGCAGAACATCAAGGGGGAGCAGTGCGCCATCAGCGTGTACAAGAAACTCCTCGACCTGACCCGCGAGAAGGACCCCGTCACCTACAACATGGTGCTCACTATCCTGCAGCAGGAGGTCGAGCACGAGGAGGACCTGCAGTCACTTCTGGAAGACTACGAGCTGATGATCGGCGCGTTGAAGATGTAAAAGGTGTAAAGACTCAAACAAGGCGGAACCGTGGTTCCGCCTCCTCCTACGCAGCCTTCGAAAGCGGGTGCACCTGACGTACCTTCAGGGCAAGTTCCTTCTCTGCCGTCTTCAGATCATAGGTCATCTGCAAATTCATCCAGTAAGTCGGCGTCTGATTTAAAGCTTTCCCGAAAAGGAGCGCCAACTCCGCAGTGACGGGGCGCGCCCCTTTGATGACATGCGAAACCCGCATTGGAGAAACACCTATCGCCTTTGAAAAGGCATTCTGCGAAACGTTGAGTTCGTGGAGGATCTCCTTCAGGAAGACACCGGGATGAATGGCACGAAGGCCATTTTGGGTGGGCATGATCTTTTTCCTCAATGGTAATCGGTTATTTCGACAGCAGTTGCTTCGCCGTTCGCGAATGAAAAACAGATATGCCACTGGTCGTTGATTCTGATACTCCACTGACCTGATCTTGTGCCGGAAAGAGCTTCAAGCCGGTTTGACGGTGGCAACAGCAGGTCAGTGACTTCGCGTGCGCTGTCCAATTGGGTCAGCCGCATGATCGAACGCTGGATGATCTCCGGAGGAAGTTTTCTGGACTTCCCCGTGGCGAAGAGCCTTTCTGTTTCCTTGTTTGCAAACGATACGATCATGGCAGAATGTAAACAGATTGTTTATACCTGTCAAGAACTCCTCTCCCCGCTCCCGATCAAATAGCTCACCACTTCCCGCTCCCTCGCCGAAACCGACGTTGGCAGGATCTGCAGGTTCGTTGTCATTGAACCGCGCGGGCGGTTGTGCAATTATCTGCGCCATGGAGAGGACCATGAAAAAGAGAGCAATAAAGGATGTGGCGCGCACCGTGGCGGTGGCGGCCTACGAGGGGGCGGAACTGCTCGATGTGACCGGACCGATCGAGGTGTTCAACATGCTGAACCGCTGCCTTTCGGAAACGGCGCCGGAACAGCGGGGATACTGGATCGTGCTGCTCGCCGAAAAAAGCGGTCCCTTCACGACCTGTCCCGGGGTGCGCATCGTCGCGGACCACGCCTGGGACGAGTTCCCCGAGACGGCGGACACCATCCTCGTTCCCGGAAGCCCGGATGCGGCGCTGGAGGTAGCGCTTAAGAACCGGCGGCTCGTCGAGTGGCTGGCGCAGGTCGGACCGCGCACACGGCGCCTCGTCTCGGTCTGCACCGGCGCCTTCCTGCTTGCCGAGGCGGGACTTTTAAACGGCCGCCGCGCCACGACACACTGGCTCGACTTGGAGCGGCTGCGCCGCGAATACCCGGAGGTGGAGGTGGAGAACGACGCCATCTACACCCGCGACGGATCGGTCGCCACTTCGGCCGGGGTGACCGCAGGGATGGATCTGGCGCTTGCGCTCGTCGAGGAGGATTTCGGCAGGAAGATGGCGCTCGCCGTGGCAAGACGCCTGGTGATGTTCCTGAAAAGGCCTGGCGGGCAGGCCCAGTTCAGCACGCAACTGAGGGCCCAGATGGTCGAGGGGGGGCAGCTCGCGCCGCTTCTGTCCTGGCTTAAGGAAAACCGCTGTGGCAGGGTCACCGTCGAGGAGTTGGCGGACCGGGCGGCGATGAGCCCGAGGAACTTCGCCCGGGTCTTCGTCCGCGAGACCGGCACGACGCCGGCCAGGTACCTGGACCAGTTAAAGCTGGAGCGCTCCATCGCCCTCTTGGAGGAAAGTACGCTGCCGCTCGAGCGGGTGGCGCGTGACAGTGGTTTCACCGGCGCCGAACAGATGCGGCGCACCTTCATCCGAGAAGTCGGCGTCACCCCGATCGCCTACCGGACGCGGTTTTAGTCCTTTGGGGTGCTTTAAAACCGATTCAAACAGGGATGAAGGGGATGCAGGGGATACAGGCATAAAACCCTGTCTCACGCAAAGCCGCAAAGGCGCAAAGACAAGCAGAAACATGGAAAGGATTTTGGTTTACCCTCAAAGTCTTTTTCTTTTCAAGGATTTATCCCTTTTATCCCCTTCATCTCTGTTAAATAAGCCTTTGTTTTTAAAAAGGAGGTTGCCATGCGTTGCGAGCTGCAAAAAGGAGAGCTGCTCACCCTGCAGCCTGGGGACGGGATCGAATCGATCACCCTTACCACTGGGAAGCTCTGGCTCACGAGAACCGACGACACCCGCGATTACTGTCTGTCGGCGGGAGCACGGCTCGAGGTACGCAACGGGGAGACGCTCTTTCTGGAAGCGTTCGCTCCTTGCGCCCTCCTCATCCAGAGCCGCGGCTGCCGCGGCGCGCTCCGCGTGGTCACCCCCTGGGCACGTCCGCTTTTCCGCCCCGCCTGATCGCAAGCCGCCGAACTTACCCCTTCACTGCGGGAGCGAGCGGCCAACTGATGATGACCACGCCGAGCACGCAGGTGGCGATGCCGACGAGCCTCAGCCAGTGCATCTCCCCCCCCAGGAACCAGTAGGAAAGGAGCAGCACCAGGGCGGACTGGCAGCCGATGATGGCGATGGCGTACCCGGCGTTAGCACTCGTCGAGGTGGCGAGAAACATGGCCCAGTTCCCGAGCACGCTGCAGGCGCCCGCGGCGACCAACAGCGGAACGGCGGACTTCCACGCATCCCACATCCCCCAATCCCCCGCCGACCAGACCGCGAAGGATACCGTCAGCACCAGCGAGAGCACCAGCATCGCGAAGGGGACCGACACGCCGCGCTTCACGGCCGCGGTCATGAACATCACCATAAGGGCGAAACTCACCAAAGCGGTGAGTGCCTGAGTTACGTAATTCCACATGCCGACCTCCTTTGTCATGGCAGGGGCCGGGGATCCAGCGCCTGCCTTATCGTATGACCGAGCACCTTCATGGTGTAGGGTTTCATGAGGCAGGCCCTGATGCCGGCCTCGCGGTCCGCCTCATCGAAGGTCTCCTTGAACCCTGTGCAAAGTATGATGGGGATGTCCGGCCGCAGGGCGGAGATCTCGCGGGCGAGTGCCTTGCCGGAAAGTCCAGGCATGGTGAGGTCGGTGATCACCAGATCGAAAGCGGCGGGATCGGCCCGGAAAAGTTCCAGGGCGGCCGTACCGCTAAGGGTGGTGACCACGCTGTAGCCCAGGTTCTCCAGTATCCCCCTGCCGAGGACGGTGAGGGACTCCTCGTCATCCACGAACAGGATACGCTCACGCCCCTGGAGCATCTGCTCCGGCACGTCCTCCTCCTTGACGATCTCGTCAATCACCGCGGGAAGGAGGATTTCGAAGCAGGTCCCCACCCCTACCTCACTGTGCACGGAGATGGCGCCGCCGTGGTTCTTGACGATTCCCTGCACCACCGCGAGCCCGAGTCCGGTACCCTGCCCGGCCGGTTTCGTCGTGAAGTAGGGATCGAAAATGCGCTCCAGGGTGCGGCTCTCGATGCCGGGTCCGGTGTCGCGCACCGACAGCCTCAAGTGGTCGACCGGGTCGAGAAACGGAAATGGCATCAGCACGGGTGAGCCGACAGGGACCAACTCAAGGGAGACGGTCAAAGTCCCCCCCTGCGGCAGCATGGCGTGGTAGGCGTTGGTGCAGAGGTTCATCAGTACCTGGTGCAACTGTGTGGCGTCGGCGCGCACCTTGTCCGTTTCAGGGGGGACGGAAACTTCCTTGCGGATGGCGATCGTGGCGGGAAACGAGGAACGGAGCAGCCTCATGGCGTCGTCCATCACCGTCAGCATATGCACCGGTTTTCGCTCCTGTTCGGTGCGCCTGCTGAAGCTCAGGATCTGCCGCACCAAGTCGGCCGCGCGCTGGGCCGCCGTGAAGACCTGCTCCATCTCCGGGCGCCCCGCCCCGTCCTGCGGCAGCTTGTGCAGTACCATGTCGGTGAAGCCGAGGATCGAGGTGAGTATGTTGTTGAAATCGTGGGCGATACCGGCGGCCAGCGTTCCGATCGCCTCCATCTTCTGGGCCTGCCTGAGCTCCTTTTCCGTCCTTCTCAGTTCCGCGGTCCGCTCTTCAACTCGCTGTTCCAGAAGTTCGTTCGCCTCGAGGACGGCGCGTGCCGCCACCTCGGCCCTCTCCTTGGCCACAACCAGCTCGGCGGTCCGCTCCCGCACCACTTCCTCCAGGTGGTCGCGATACCTGAGCATCTCGGCCTCGGCGACCTTCTGCTCGGTGATGTCGGTGCCGCTGCCGATCCAGCGCACGATCCGCTCGGACTCGTCGCGCTGCGCCACGGCCCGGGAGAGGACCCAGCGGTACTCGCCGTCGAACCTGCGGTTGCGGTGCAGGCAATTGTACGGCTCTCCGGTTTCCAGCGAGTGTTTCCACTTCTGCGCAGTCATGGCGACGTCGTCGGGATGGATGATGCTGCGCCACGGCTCCGGATCGGGCTCGCCGGGGATCAGTCCGTTGAACTCGTACCAGCGAAGGTTTGCGAAGTCCTGCGCCCCATCAGGCGTGGCGGTCCAAACGATCTGCGGAATGGTATCGATGATGAAACGATAGAGCGCGGTTTCTTCGCTGTCACTTGGCTTGTCGATCACTCGGCCCTCTGTAAGTCACCTTCGCATTATAGTGACACCATTGCACTGAGCGATGTCATCAATAACATGTAATGATTTAGAAAATGAGCATGTCGGAAAATATACAGGTCTTTTCTGACAGTTCAAGAGAATGTTATTACAGTGAATCCTGCTATTACTACTGTGCATCGAGCACCTCGCGCACCTTGCGCAACAACTGCTCTCCACTGAAAGGCTTGGAGAGGAGCGCGGTACCGCGATCCAAGATGCCGCGATGGGAAATGATCTCCTCACCGTATCCCGACATGAACAGGGTTTTCACGCCGGGCCTGACCCTCAGCACCTGATCTTGCAACTCCTTGCCGTTCAACATCGGCATGACCACGTCGGTCAAAAGTAGATGGATTTCGCCCTGGTAGCTCTCGCACGTGGCCAGGGCATCGGCCCCTCCGCGCGCCGGCAGAACGTGATACCCCGCCTGTTCGAGCATGACGCGGGTGAGGTTCAAGACCTGCTCCTCGTCCTCGACGACCAGCACCGTCTCGGTGCCGGCGGCTTGCGTCTCGTGACTGTTTTCCTGCGCCTTTGCCGCCTCCTCCACGGTGCGGGGGAAGTAGATGCGGAACGTGGTGCCGGCGCCAGGGGCGCTCTCCACCTGGATCGCGCCGGCATTTTGCCGCACTATGCCGTACACCGTTGAGAGTCCAAGCCCGGTCCCCTTCCCTTCCTTCTTTGTAGTGAAGAACGGCTCGAAAATCCGCTCCTGGGTCGGCAGGTCCATACCGGTGCCGGTGTCGCTGAATGCGAGCAGAACATATTCGCCGGGCGCGAGTTGCAGATGCATGCTCTCGTCCGGGTCCAAGTTGACGTTTGCGGTGGCTATGGTCACCTTTCCCACCCCCTGCACGGCGTCCCGCGCGTTCACCGCCAGGTTGGTGAGGATCTGGTGCGCCTGGGAAGGGTCGATCCTGATGTTCCACAGCGCCTCCGCTGCTTGAAACTCCACCTCCAGGTCCTCCCCGATGAGCCGCGAGAGCATCTTGCGCTGCTCCGCGATCAGCTCGTTGAGATCCACTACCCGTGGCGCCGCGGCCTGCTTGCGCGAGAAGGCAAGCAGTTGCCTCGTCAGTTCAGCCGAGCGTTCTCCCGCCTTTCTGACCTGCTCCAGGTTGCGGTACTGGGGGTCCTCCGCATCGAGATCGACCATGGCGAGCTGGGTGAAACCGACGATCACGCTCAGCATGTTGTTGAAGTCGTGGGCGATGCCTCCGGCAAGCTGGCCGATCGCCTCCATCTTCTGTGCCTGGCGCAGCTCCGTCTCGAACCGGTCGCGCTCGTCCTGCATGCGGACCCTCTCCCGCCCTTGTTCGATGTTGTGGATGGCGAAGGCCACGTCTCCGGCAAGCCCCGCGAAAAGCTCGGTCTCCTCGCTGTCGCCCCCCTCGTGGCCGTTCAGGGAGACCACCATCAGCCCGTGCAGGTCCTGTTCGTAACGCAAGACAATGCACATGGTCCTTTGCTCCCTCAGCCCCTTGGAAAGAGGACAATCAACACAGATGTGCCCCCCCTCCGTGATGCTGAACACTCCGGTCCGGCCGATCTCCTTGCGGCAGCACGACGGGATGCCTTCCCGCTCCAGCATCTCGGCCACTCCCGGGAAGGGGTCGCCGGCGCCAGACTGCGCCACATGGAGAACGCCTCCTGCCCGGTCGGTGAGCACGATGAGGGCGCTGCCGTAACCGCGGTGCTCGACGAGAAGCTGGCACACCCCCTCGATCAGACGCAGCGGGTCCTGCTCCCTCACGATGAGCTGGTCTACCATGCGCACCGCACGCAGCACCCGGTTCAGATGCTCGACGCGAGCCTCTACCAGCTTGGGCTCGGTGATGTCGGTGGCGACGCCGTCCCAGACGACGACCCCGTCAGACCTCTCCCTCGGGCGGGAGCGCAGCTGCAGCCAGCGCCACTCCCCGTCGGCGCGCCGCATGCGCAGCTCCATCTTGAAATCGGACAACGCATCGCCACTGGCCTTTTCCTGCCTGGCAAGTTCAGGCAGTTGCCCAGGGTCGATCTGCCGGTGCAGCGCCCAGGCGTCCGCAAGCACGGCCTCCCTGGTGACGCCGTGCACCCGCTCCAATCCGGCGCTCAGGTAGACGAAGCGGGTGCGGCCATCCGCCTCGTGAAGGTACTGGTACACGTAACTTTCCGGCAGGTTGTCGCCTAGAAGGCGCAGACGCTCCTCGCTTTCCCGAAGCGTCGCCTCGGCCTCCTCGCGGGCGGCCGCCGCGGAGAGAAGCATCCCCCGCACCTTCTCGATCTCGGCGATGGGAGCGCCCGTTTCGGGAACTGCTTGCGGCGTATGAGCAAGCGCCTCCACCGAGCGCGCAAGACGTCGGCCTGCGAGCATGGCACCGGCCACACTCACGAAGGTTGCCGCCGCGATTGCGGCCAACATGGCGAGAACGGCGCCTTGCATGGGAGCCCCGTAGGTCCTTTCCGGCACCTCGACCACCACGGACCATGGTGCCAGTGTCGACCCGCCTATGAAACGCCCCAAAGAGCCCTGCGCCCGTTTCGGGTGCTCCCCTTTCGGGGAGCGGCTGGCGATCACGGCGTTGTTACTGTCCAAGACGGAGACCGACCAGTCCGCAGGGATGACCAGCTCGTCGAGGCGGTGCTGGAATTTGCTCGCTTCGGTAAGGCAGAGAAGGACGTGCGTGGTGCGCCCGTCGCGGACCACCGGCACGGCGATCGATACAAGCGGGGTCTTGGCGACGGGACCGAAGAAGAGGTCGCTCACCGCTGGCCTCCCGGTCGTCGTGACAACGCTGAATGCAGAACGCCCCCGCACCACCGGTAGATGAGGCAGCGGCATCCCCAGGGGAACGCGCGTGTTGAGGATCATCTGTTTTGAGAGGTCGGATAAAAGGACGTGACTGTCGAAGGTGCGACGGAAGAGCTGCGCCTCCTGGTACAGCTCGCCGAGACGGGCCGGGTCGCCGACCGAGGAAGAAGCGGCAAGGACCTGCAGCCCCGACACCAGCGACTCCACCTGCCTGTCAAGAGCGATGGTGACGTTGCGCGTCAGGGTTTGGGCCTGGAGCTGGTATTGCGTTTTGAGGGCGCTGACGTTGTCGGCGGCAAGATACGCCGCGAGCAGCACGAGGGGCAGCACGCAGATCAATATCAGCCGGGTGAGGAAGGTTCTCAGTGACATGCCAGCATCCTTCGATAGGCTCTTGCTTGGACATGGCTGAAAACGGTGGCCACTGGATCAGGTCGAGTGAAGGGACGGGCGAAAGCGCATTCTGCCTTTCAAAAATCCACATGAAAGCGTATCGACAAACGCCCCGGTGACTTTAGTCGATAATGGCGGAACCGTTACTGCTTGTACTGATCGCAGAGCGCGACGCAGACGGGGGGGCGTTTATATTGACTCTATTTCAGCAGCGTGTGCTCAAGAAGGATCTTGAGTCCGATGAGACAGAGGACCACCCCGCCGCAAACCTCCACCCTCTTTCCCCAATTGTCGCCCAGCTTTCGCCCAAGGAGCATGCCGGTTACCGTGAGGACGCCGGCGACGAGGCCTATGACCACGGAGGGAACCCAGACGCTTACGCCCAGCATGGCGAGGGAAAGACCGACCGCGAAGGCGTCGATGCTGGTGGCTATCGAAAGCATCACCATGGTGAGTCCGCGGGTCGGATCGGAAGGGTCCCCATCCTCTTCGTCATCGAAGGCCTCGACGATCATCCTTCCGCCCACGTAGGCAAGCAGGCCGAAGGCGATCCAGTGGTCATAGGAGGTGATCCATTTCTGGACCGTGAGTCCCAAAAGCCACCCCGCGATAGGCATGATGGCCTGGAAAAGGCCGAAGTGAAAGCCCAGGCGGAAGAGGTGCCGCCCGGTGATGGGGTTTAGGACCGCGCCCGCAGCGAGGGCGACGGCGAAGGCGTCCATGGCGAGGGCCACGGCGATCCCCATGATGCTGATCCAATCCATTGTTTCTCCTGCTGATGTGGCCCGTCCTAGTACCCGTAGTCGAGGCTCTGGATCCGGCAAACGCGGCCGTCCTGAAGCTCGAGCTGGTACTGGAATTCATTGGGGCCGAAGTTGAAGATCCAGTTGTCCACGACGATGGTTGTGACGGTCGCGGTCTTGGTCCCGTAAGTCCCCTTTTCCACCAACTTCCTGGAGCTCTGCGTCGCTGTGGCGGGCTCCCCGCATTTTGCCACCACCTCGCCTGCTGAATTGCCGATGGAGACGATCCCACCCTTGCACCGCATGCTCTCGGATTCGGCGGCTGATGCACAGTCAAACGCTGCCAGGGTCACGCAAAGGGCCGCAAGAAAACCAACGTGTGCTTTCATAGCCTTTCCTCCCTCAGGTGTAGTCAGTGCAGGACTATATAGCGGAAGCCTGCTTTTGAAAAGGGTATTACGCCGCGCGTCTGCCGATTACGTGCACCGAGGTGGCCTTGAAGGAGGCGAAGATCTCTTTCCCCTCGAACAGGGCAAGCTCCGCGAATGATTCGCGGGTGACGTAGGCGGTGAGCGGAAAACCGCAGTCAAGACGCAGCTTGAGGAAGGGCCCCATGGAGGCGATGCCGGCAACGCGCCCGCCGAAATGGTTGCGGGCGCTGCTTTTCTTCCCGGCAGTGGTGGTGCTCACGGTAACGTTCTCGGGGCGGATGCAGCAGTAGACGAGCGCACCGGGCTGCGCTTCCCCCACCGTGTCGATCTCGCTTCCCGCGACCTTGACCGTCATCTGCTGGAACCGGTTGCCGACCACCTCTCCTTCGAGGATGGTCTCCATACCGACGAAGTTGGCGACGAACTCGTTCACCGGGTGGTTCATCACCCCGGCGGGTGGCCCCTCCTGAACGATGCGGCCGCCGTTCATCACCACAATGCGCTGCGACATCCTGAGCGCCTCGGACTGATCGTGGGTGACGAGGATGGCGGCGATGCCGCGGTCGCGGATGACCTCGTCCATGTCCTCGGTGAGCGCCTGTCTCGTCGGGGGATCGAGGTTGGCGAAAGGCTCGTCGAAGAGGATCACCTCGGGTTCCACGGCAAAGGCGCGGGCGAGACTCACGCGGCGCGCCTCGCCGCCGGAGAGCTTTCTAGCCGAGCGCTGCGCCATATCGACAAGCCGGAAGCGCTCCAGGTAGGACGTGACCCGGCTCTTGATCTCACCGCGCCCCATCCCCCTGATCTTCAGCCCGCTCGCCACGTTATCGAACACGGTGGCGTCGAAGAGAAGCGGTTCCTGCAGCACCATGGCGATGCTGCGGCGCACCTTGAGCCAGTCGGCGGAATTCACTATCTCACGCCCCCGGTAGGAGACGGTGCCGCTGCTGCGCTTGATGAGTCCCAAAAGGGAGAGAAGCAGCGTAGACTTCCCCGCACCGTTGGGTCCGATCAGTGAGATGAATTCGTTTTCCGACAAAGAAAAAGAGGGTATATCGAGCACCGGCACGCCGCCTCGATCCACCCTCAGCCCTTTCAGGTCAAGCACGTTTTGTTGCTGTGTCATCTAGGTCTTTCTCGCTGCTGGATGTAGGTAAGGATGTAGTTGACCGCGAAGCAGAATAGCAGAAGGATCACCGACAGGGCAATGGCGATGTCGAAATTGCCACGCCCGGTCTCCATCACCGTCGCCGTGGTGAGGACGCGGGTGTAGCCGCGCACGTTGCCGCCGACCATGATGGAGGCGCCCACCTCTGAGATGACCCCGCCGAAACCGGCCATGACACCGGCCATGAGCGGCAGCCTCGCCTCCCGGACCAGCATCATGACCATCTGCCTTCTGGTGGCGCCAAGGGCCAGGATCTGCAGTCTCAGATTCGCCGGGAGGTTTTGCATGGCGCCGATGGTGATCCCCATGACGATGGGGGTGGCGATGACGGTCTGCGCGATGACGATGGCGGTCGGGGTGTAGAGGAGTTCCAGGTAGCCCAGGGGGCCGTTTCTCCAGAGCATGATGGAGACGAAAAGGCCCACCACCACCGGCGGCAGGCCCATCCCGGTGTTTACCACGCTCACCAGGATCTTCTTGCCGGGGAAGCTGGTCAGGGCGACCAGTGTCCCCACCGAGATGCCTATGACAAGAGAGAAGAGCGTGGCGAGCCCGGAGACCTTGAGCGACAGCAAGGCGATGCCCAGCACCTCGCTGTCGAGCGAGGCGAGGAGCTGGGCGGCCTTTAAGATCCCTTCGAGGATTACGTCCATTAATTACAGGCCCAGGGTTTTCGGGTCTTTGCCGGCATCCGGGAAGAAGAGCGGAGCGCCGAACTCCTTCTTGCCGAAGGTGGCGATGATCCCCTGGACCTTCTTGGATACCATGAAGTCGGCGAACGCCTTGGCGCCGGCGTTGTTCACCTTGGGCCACTTGGCTGGGTTCACCTCGATGACGTGGTAGACGTTGAGGAGCTTCGGCTCGCCTTCCACCATGATCTGCAGGCCGAGATGCGCCTTCTTGTTGAGGGCGAGGTAGGTACCGCGGTCGGAAAGGAGATACCCCTTCTTCTCGGCGGCGACGTTCAGAGTCTCACCCATGCCGAGACCGGTCTGCTGGAACCACTTCTGCCCTTCGGGGGTGATGCCGGCGGCCTTCAAAAGCCCCTTTTCCTTGGCGTGGGTCCCGGAGTTGTCGCCCCTGGAGAGCCAGAGGGAGCCGGTCTTCGCGATGGTCTTCAGCGCCTCGGCAGCGGTCTTCGTGCCGCGAACCTTAGCGGGATCGTTGGCAGGTCCGAGGATGATGAAGTCGTTGTGCATGACGAGCTTTCTGTTCTGGCCGAAGCCACCTTCCATGAACTTCTTCTCCGCCTCCGGGGAGTGCACGAGGAGCACGTCCGCCTCACCCTTCTCTCCCATCTTCATGGCCTGGCCGGAACCGACCGAGATGGTCTTCACGAAGTAGCCGGTCTGCTTCTCGAAGAGCGGGATCAGCACGTCGAGAAGACCGGAGTCCTGGGTGGAGGTGGTGGTGGCGAGGATGAGGTTTTTCTGCTCGGCGGCCCACCCGGTTGAGACCGAGGCGACCGCGCTCAGGAGGAACAGGGCGACGAACAGGGGAAGCATTCTTAGGATTCGATTCATGCAGGCAACTCCTTTTTTAGTGTTTTTTTTCTTTGTACCGGGAATCGTGATAGTGCTCCCGATATAGCGACACGCGTGGAAAAAGGGACGGTGTGTCTCGTCCCCTTACTGGTTTCAGCTTACGCCGAGGATGACGCTCGAGGCCTTGAAGAGGGTGCAGGCGTGTCCGCCGACCTTGAGGCCCAGGGTGGTCCCGCTTTCGTGCGTGATCACGGCGCTTATCGTGTTGCCGCCCCCCACCTCGACGTCGATTTCCGTGGAGACCGCTCCCTCGATGACCTTGACGACGGTACCGCACATGACGTTGCGGGCGCTGATCTTCGCGTCGTGCAGGTCGGTGCCGACCATGACCGAGCTCGCCTTGATGATGGCGTAGGCGGAGCCACCTTCCCTGAGGGCAAGGTTGTCGACGGCGCCGTTGGTGATGACGGCGACAAGCGGGGCCCCGCCGGTGAGGGTGAGGATGACCTCGGCGTTAACCGGCCCCCGGGTGATACTAGTGATGATTCCGGACAAAACGTTGCGAGCGCTTACTTTCATGGAAATCCTCCTCAGGAGCTGGTACAGGCTTGCAGTGTCGCCCAGCCTCCCCTCGAGATTCTCCAGGAATTTACGGTGCTCTTCCTGGAGCACGCCGTACTGCTTCACCACATCTTTGCCGTATGGGGTGAGGGTCGTCCCACCGCCCCCCCTGCCGCCGGTCACCCGCTCCACAAGCGGTTTCTCGGCAAGGTTGTTGATCATGTTGACGAGATCCCAGGCGTTCTTGTAGCTGATCCCCGCCGCCTTCGCCGCCTTGGTGATGGAGCCTAGCTCATCTATTTTCTCAAGCAGCTTGATCCGGTCGAGCCCAAGGAACTTCTGGTCGTCCTTGTGGAACCAGAGAGCCCCCTCGAGCTCAATGCCGCGTTTTGCACCATGACTCAAAATAGCACCTCGTCGTTCTTCCTATGGCAGAGACAGGTCCATTACACTGTCTGCGCTGGAAGCTTAGACATTATATGCCATGAGACCACTGTGTAAAGCTTATCTATGACTGAGTTTTACAAAACAAGGAAGGCAGACGTTATATCACAAACGACATAGCGTAAACAAGAAAAGGAAACGGGAGGAGGCGTATACATTTTTAAAGTTGGGGACGCGCCACAAAAGAGGCCTGATGCCGGTGTGAACCTGCTCCTCCCACAGGAGGGGGGAGGCCGGGAGGGGGGAAGCCGGTGAATGCTGCAGTGCTCCACCTTCCCATCTCTGTCCCTCCAGACGCCTCACCCAACGCCGTTGGTAGCCGACAGATATTCCGCCCGGTTCCAGGTGGTCATGCAGGAAGGATGGATGGGATCGGGCTGGCAAAGGTAGGTTTCATCGCCAGGATGGCCGGTGATGCGCATCCCCGCGGAACGGAGCATCGCCTCGATACCGGCGTGGTTCGCGATCCACCAGTTGGTAGGATCGCCGGCGAAGCGCTCCTCGATGAAGGACATCTTCGGCCACCCCGGTCCGAGGAGGGCGTCGCGTTCGTTGATCCAGAAGTCGTGCTGCCCCGCCACCTCGCGGCCGGGCATGGTGATGGATTGGAAAACGAGCATCCCCGCCGTCTTCTGGGCCACGATATCGAGGGCGAGCATCGGGTAGCGCAGGTGGTAGAAGACCCCCATGAAGAGGACGAGGTCGAACTTCCCATGGATGCGGGCCAGGTCGTACACCTGCATCTGCCGGAATTCGACGCGGTCACGCAGGCCGTACTGCTCGGCGGCCCAGTCGGCCTGTTCGAGGTAGTGCCCGTCGCAGTCGATCCCCAGGACGCGTGCCCCGCGACGCGCGAGCTCGAAGCTGTAAAAGCCTGCGTTGCAGCCGATGTCGAGCGCGCTCCAGCCATTCAGGTCTTCGGGGATGCATTCGGCGATCTCGCGCCATTTGAAGGAAGGGAAGTCTCCCAGGAAGTGGTCCGGGGCGGTCTCGGTGCCGTCCGGCAGGTGCAGGTTGTGAAACCAGGGGGAGAGTTCCTTGATGTCGTCTTCCAGCGTTCTTGCTTTGGCGTGGGTCATGCGGCTACCTTTCGTGAATTGTTTTCCTCGCCGCTACAGCGCGGTCAGGTATTCCTCGAGTTCTTCGGCCCGGCAGGCGGCTGAGTGGTGGCCGAGTACCCGGGCGCGGGCGCGCTCCCCGATGGCGCGTCGCTCCTCCTCGGGGAAGCGCTGCAGGAAGCGGAGCATTTCCTCGGCGCTGGAGGCTACGAGGATCTCTTCGCCCGGGGTAAAGAACTCTTCAAGGCCAGGCCAGCGGTCCGACACAACGGGAACGGCGCAGGCGGCCGCCTCGAAGAGGCGCACGCTCGGGGAATAGCCCGCGACTAGCATCTGTCTGCGGGTCAGGTTGAGCGTGAAGCGCTGCGAGCTGTAGAACTCGCTGTGACACTCCGGAGGAAGATGCTCGATGTGGTGCGTGTTCTCAGGCCACTTGAGCGAGGCGGGGTACTGCGCCCCTGCCACCACGAAACGCCCCTTGCGCCAGTGGAAGGCTGGCTGAAAAAGGAGCTGCTCCAGACCGGGCTGCCGATCGTCACTGTAGGTGCCGAGGTAGCCCAAATCCCAGCGCGGCGTCACCGGCATCGGGAAGTGCACCAGTGGGTCGACGGAACAGTAAAGGGGGCGCGCGGCACGCGAGCCGTAGTGGCGCTCAAGATGGTCGAGGGTCGGGCCGCCGGTGAAAGAGAGGTAGAGGTCGTAGCAGGGAATCAGGTCCTCGCTCAAGTACTGGCACTCCCCCCTGGCAAGGGCGGCCAGGGTCACCGGGGTGTCTATGTCGTAGAAGGCCTTGATCCCCCGCGCGTGCCGGCTTACCCACTTCCCGACCTCGATCCCCTGGTAGACGTAGGAGCCGACGATGACGCAGTCGGCATCGCAGATCTCCGGGCCGTATTCGGAGAAAAGCTCGTCCAGTGAGCCGTAGAGAAGCGTCCTGCAAAATGGCGGCTCCGGGAGGTCGCGGTGCGCCTCGTACCAACGCGCGTCGCGCTCGAGGAAGAGGATCTCGTGTCCGCGCCGATCCATCTCGCGCAAAAGGCCCCGGTAGGTGGTGGCGTGACCGTTTCCCCAGGAAGAGGTGATGGAGAGCCCAAGGACGACTATCTTCATGGCAACCTCCCGATGCGCCGCGACGATCCGGCGGAGAAGATCTCCTCGAACTGCCTTGCCCGGTGCGCGTAGGTGTGCTCGGCACGTACGCGCACCCGCGCCTTTCTACCTACCTCCGCGGCAAGCGCGGGAGTGAGCCGATCCAGGATCTGCGCCACCTCCTCGCCGTCGGCCGCGACCAGGATCTCGCGTTCCGGCTCGAAAAATTCCCCGATACCTTCCCAGAGGTCGGTGATCATGCAGGCGCCGGCACCCGCCGCCTCGAATACGCGGGTGGCAGGGGAAAAGCCGTATCGCGCCATGCCGTCGCGGCTTACGTTCAGAACCGCCATCGGGCTGCAGTTGAAGGCGTTGTGGTCGCCGGTGCCGAGGTGCCCTATGTAGCGGACGTTCTCGCTTTTGGACTTGTCCTCCCAGCCGCTGCCGGCCAAAAGGAAACTGCGCCGGGGTAGCCTTTCGGCTACGGACAGGAAGAACTCCTCGACGCGCCGTTCGCGGTCCGGCAGACGGTTCCCAAGGAAGGAGAGATCGGAGCGCAGTCGCTCGTCGGGGGGGACCGGGTGATGGGTGTCAGGGTCGAGCGCGTTGTAGATGGGGACGCACTCGCGCGCCCCGAAGCCGCGGTAGGCGCGCACCACGGGGTCGCCGCCGCCGTAGGTGAGGATCATGTCGTACAGCGGCACGAGGGGGAGAAACGGGTCCGCGGGGTCGGTACCGATCCGCTCCAAGGTCGCCGGTGCGTCCACGTCCCAGAAGATCACCTGGGTCCCTTCCCGCTTCAGACCGAGCACTTCGGCCTCGAGCAGAGCGTCGAAGACCCCGACTCCGCTCGCCTTCACCACGATATCCGAGCCGCGGGCCGCCTCGAGGGAACTGAACACTCCCTCCTCGGTCGCGGGGTAGACCACCACGGTCGCCCAGTCCGGGTCCTTCATGTCGCGGTGCGCCTGCCGGCCGTAGGCGTCCGGCTCGTAGAAAGTGACGCGGTGCCCCAGGCGGGCGAGCGCCCGCACCATGCCGCGGTAATAGGTGGCGGCACCGTTCCAGTAGGCGGATACAAGGCTCGAGGCGAAGAAGGAGATGTTGAGCGGTGCGGCCATGCAGTTATTTCCTTTCTATGCAGTTCTTCGGAGCATTCCGAGGTTCGACCGGGAATCCGGGGAAGAAATGTGTGTTCCCACGAAGCAGAAAGCGGGCCCAGCGTCCCCCCCTTTGCGAAGGGGGGCAAGGGGGGATTTGCCTTGGTTATGCCATGCAACCGAGACTATTCCTGCAAAGTGCGCAGTTGATCGCAGATGCTGCGCAACTTCTGTTCGGACCTGCCAACAAAAAGCAAATCCCCCCCGCCCCCCCTTCGCAAAGGGGGGAGCAAAAGGTCACCTGCGACGCTTCGTGGACGACCTCTTAGCCATCCCCACGGAACTTCTAATCTGCCGTCCCCAACTCCCGGCAGATGCCGAGCAGTTCGTCGACGCGGTGCCGGCAGGTGTGCCGTGCCAGAATGGTCTGCCGCCCATGCACGGCGAGCCGGTGCGCCTCATCGGGGTCCTCGAGCAGCGCCTTCATCCGGGCTTCCATCTCCCGCCCGTCGCGGGCGTAGAGAAGATCCTTACCCGCCTCGAAGAGCCCGTCGCAGTCGACCCACGGGGCGGAAAGTAGCGGGATGCCGCAGGCAAGCGCCTCGAAGGGGCGGATGGTGGGGATGCCGGGGAGCGCCTCCATGTAAGGGCGGCGCGGTATGTGTACGGTGAGCCGGAACCTGCTGAAGACCCGGGGGACGTTGAAGTTTGGGAGCCAGCCGCCGTAGCCTATCCCGTTTTCGGCAAGGAGTTGCAGCGCCTGGCGCGGATAGCGCACCCCGTACACCGCCGCTTTCAGATGTAGGCGGCGCACCGGCTCGACGAAAAACTCGCGGATCTCCTCGCTGCGCTCGTCGTCGCCCCAGTTGCCCACCCAGACCACGTCCCCCACCTTGTCAGCCCCCTCTACCGGGGCGAAGACCCTCACGTCCGCCGCCTCGTGCCAGACCCACACCTTTTTCGCCCATCCGCGCTCGAGGTAGATATCCCTGATTTTCCCGCCATAGGCGAGGACACCGTCGAAACCGGAGAGGTCATAGGCGGCCATCGCCTCGGCATCGGTGACGCTACGGTGGTGCGTGTCGTGGAAGAGGAGCCGGTAGCGCCCGCCCCCCTTGCGGTGCAGGCCGATCAGCCGGACGAGTTCGGGGTCGTTCCATTCGTGCACGATCACCAGGTCCGCCTGCGCGAGGGCTTGGTCCAGGTCGAGCTCATCCAACCTGTAACGTATCCCGACAAGCCCCGGGTAGACCTGTTCGAACTCCTGCAGCGCGTATTCGCCGCTGTCGCGCAACATGTTCCGGTAGCTCCAACCTTCCTCGGGCTCGTACACCGCGACCTCATGCCCCATGAGGCGCAGTTCGGTGACCACGCCGCGCAGGAAATGGGCGTTGCCGTGGTTCCAGTCGGAAACGATGGAGTGGTAAAACATTACGATGCGCATGGGTCCTTCCGAAGTCGCGTGATTTGTTACGCCTGCTCCCGGAGCCGGTCGTAGAGGTCGAGGTAGCCAGCAGTCATCCTGGCGGCGGAGAAGCTGCGGCTTCGCTCCAGCGCCTTTTCCCCAAGGCGCGCCTGCCGGTTACGGTCGGCGCAGAGAGCGCAGAGCTCGCCTCGCAGTGCCCCGGGGGACTCGGGATCGACGAATACGGCCGCCCCATCCCACAGCTCGCGCAGGCTCGGAATATCGCCGAGAACGAGGGCGCACCCCGAGAGGGCCGCCTCCAAAACGGTGAGCCCGAATGGCTCGTAGCGCGCGGGGAGCGCGTAGACTGACGCCGCCGCGTACCAGGGGGCAAGCACGTCGGGAGCGAGGACGCCGAGCCGGTTCACCCCCTCGACTGCAGCGGCACCGCCGTCGGGGCGGTTGATCTCGCCCGCGACGTAAACCGGCCACGGCAGGTCGTAGGCTT
This sequence comes from Geomonas edaphica, assembly GCF_004917075.1. Taxonomy (GTDB): domain Bacteria; phylum Desulfobacterota; class Desulfuromonadia; order Geobacterales; family Geobacteraceae; genus Geomonas; species Geomonas edaphica. The sequence goes on along the minus strand of NZ_SSYB01000002.1, from coordinate 507,567 downwards.
TCTTCACGAGGGCGGCGATGTTCTTTGCGTCATCCCATACCCGTCCCACCGTGAGGATGAAATCCTCCTTCCGCCCTGGGCGGAAGCGGGTGCGGGCCCGCGCGTTGTAGACCACCTGAGCGTCCGGCAGAGGGAGGTAGATGCGGCGGATTGCTTCCAGCATGGCCGCCGATGGGGCCGCCACCAGTCCCGCCGCGGCGAGTCCTCGGGTCACCCGGTCGCGGTATTCGTGCAGACGCTGCGGCGCCTCTTTGCCGCGCACCGCCTGGTACCAGGAAAGGACGCAGGAGTGGGCGACGACCAGGCAGGGGCTTCGCCAGGGGAGCGCTGCATGGACGTAGCCGTTCAGGTGCACGAGGTCGGGCTTAAGCTCAGCCTCTAGCGATAAAAGCCACTCCCCGCTCAGCTCGACGTCGAGCCAGGGATCGTCCATCCATTCAAGACGGTACCCGCTTTCGTAGAGGGTTACGTTCCTCTCGTCGGCCACCTCACGCCGCTGTTCCGGTGAGAGCGGCTGTCCCATAGTAGCAAGCGCCACCTGCACGCCATGGGCGGATAGGCCGCGCGCGAGTTCGAGGGCGTAGTTCCAGACCCCGCCGATGGGGTCGGCCGTCATCAGGACGAGCCCCGGCGGCGTGATTTTGCCCCCCTTCCCTGCTTTGTGGACCGGATCGTTCATGAACAACACGCCTCTCAAAGTAAGTCCCGCCTTAGCCTACCTTATTGCGTGGTTTTTGCCGGAAGGTCGGAAGCGTAGAGTTCAACTGCCCACGAAGCGCGGCAAGAGCCCTTACGTCCCCCACTTTGCGAAGGGGGGACAGGGGGGATTTGCTCTTCGTCGGCATGTACGAAATATCTCTTCCAGCACTGCAGCCGTTTCAGGAGTCAACCCAAGGCAAATCCCCTCTGTCTCCCCTTCGCAAAGGGGAGGACGCGAATTCACGGATAGCGCTTCGTGGTTTCATTGAGAGATACCTTCATGAATTCCCCAGACGAACCGCGCGCTATCTCCCGTACGCCTGGTCGAGCACCTGGGCCACGCGCACGAGGTGCTCGGCCTGCGGGTCGAAGGCGCCTCTGCCTAGCCGCAACTGCCTCGCCCAGGCGACGGCGCAGCGCCCACCCCACTCATCGGGAGGCGAGGAGATGGTCTCCGAGGCGGTGCCACGGAAGCGTTCGGCGACGAAGTCGTAGAAGGAGCCCTGGACGTTCTTGAAGCTGACGCCGCCGCGGGTGCCGTAGAAGCTCGACTCGATGACGGCGTCGCGCCCCGCGGAGACGTTCCAGGAGCAGGCAAGGCGCACGGCATGCCCCTCTTCCAGCACGAGCGACACCACTGCATAGTCCTCGACCTTGCCGCTCCCAGTCTTCAACCTCTCCCCGCCCGCGAAGATCGAGCTGGAGACGCTGCGGACCTCGGGGTAGCCGAAAAACCAGAGTGCCAAATCGACCAGATGGCTGCCAAGATCCATCAGGCAGCCACCACCGGAAAGCTCGGGATCGTAGAACCAGGGCTTGTCCGGGCCGTAGGCGTTGTGGAAGGTGAGGTCAGCGGCATAGACCTGACCGATTTCACCGGAGCTGACCAACTGGTGGATCTTCATGATCCCGTCGGCGAAACGGTAGGAGAAATCGACCCCCAAAAGCCGGTTCATCGACCGGGCCGCATGCACCACGAGTTGTGCCTCCTCGGCGTTTCTCCCCAAGGGCTTCTGGCAGAATACGGCAAGCCCCCGGTCCAGGGCGCGCAAGGCCTGGTAGCAATGCCCGGCGGAAGGGGTGGCGATCACCACCGCGTCTAGGTCGAGTTCCAGCAGCGCATCGAGATCCTCGACCAACACTGCCCCGGGGGCAAGCTTCGCCGCCTCCCGTGCGTTCTCTTCGCATGGATCGGCGATCGCCGCAACTTCCGCCTCGCCGCTCAGGGCAATGGCCTGCATCCTGTGACGGCCGATCCAGCCGGTTCCCAGAAAACCCACCCTGGGCAATGCCATTTTCTTCTTCATCCTTTCCCCTTTCCTTTACTGGCCGATGCGGATCATCCCCTTCAGAAAACCGTCGGGACGCTCCTCCATGATCCGGTAGGCGCGGTCCAGCCCCGCAAGCGGGAAGCTGTGCGTGATGAGCTCGCCGAGCGGGAACATCCTCGACTCGACGGCGGCGATCCCCGCCCGCATCCCCTCCAGATAGACTCGCGCGTCGCGCTCGTGCGCGTTGATGACGTCGATACCCTTCCAGTTCCAGAGCTGGAGGTTCACCTGGCGCAGACCGTCCTGGTGGTACCCGGCGATAATGATCTTGCCCCCATCGCGGACCAGCTCTCCGGCAAGGTCCAGCGGCCACTGGTGCCCGGTCGCCTCGACGACGCGGTCACACCCACGCTCGCCCGCTATCTCGCGCACCCGGTCCATCACCAGCTGGTGGTCGTCGAGCAGCACGGTCTCCTCGGCGCCGCAGCGTCTGGCGAGGTCGAGCGCAAAGCCGCGGCGCGAGATGGCGATGACACGGGCGCCGCGCGCGGCGGCGAGGGAGGTGAAGATGGCCCCCAGAAAACCGGCGCCGATCAGCGCCACCGTCTGACCAGGCTCGATGCAGCTGCGGCGAAAGACGTTCATGGCGCACCCGACCGGCTCGCCCGGGAAAGGCTGGCCGTCCAGGGACGCCGGGATCTTCACCAGCGCGTCGGTGCGCACCAGGTCGAACTCGGCGTAGGCGTTGTTGGAGAGAAAGGCGACGCGATCCCCCACCTTCACCCCCTGCGCCCCGTCCCCAAGCGCCTGCACCCTTCCCCACCCCTCGTGGCCGGGCGCGCCGGGAAGGGCCGGATAGTTGAACCAAGGACGTCCCTGCCAAAGCGGCAGATTCGAGGCGCAGACCCCGCATCCTTCGAGAGCGACTAGCACCTCGCCAGCCCCCGGCTCGGGGCGCGGCACCCTTTTCACCTCCGTCTCTCCCGGTCCAGTGATCACCGCTGCTTCCATGGTCTCACCCATCAAATCGCCTCCACACCCGAAGCCGGGTATCTTTTTCTTCCCGCCTTGTCCGAGGTCCCTTCAGGCTCAAGGCGCATCGACGCACAGAGCCACCGGTACAGCCGCTCCACCCCTTCCTCGACCGAGTGGCGCGGCGTCCAGCCGCAGGCGCCGTTGAACTTGCCGATATCCGACACGTAATAGCGCTGGTCGCCGGTGCGCCATGCGTCGAAGGAGACCTGCGGCAGGCGGCCGTGCAGCCCGCGCAACAACTCCAGAAGTTCCAGAAGGCTTATGGTGCGCTCGGGGCCGCCCCCGATGTTGAAGGCCTGGCCGGTGAGGCGCGGCATCTCCTCGCGGGCCCGGCACATCGCCTCCACCAGGTCCTCCACGAAGAGCAGGTCGCGCACCTGACAGCCGTCGCCGTACAGGGTGATCGGCTCTCCCTTCAGGGTGCGGATGGCGAAGTGCGCCACCCACCCCTGATCCTCGGTGCCGTACTGGTGCGGTCCGTAGATGCAGCTCATCCGGAAGACCGCGGCGTGGATCCCGAAGCTGCGGGCGTAATCGAGCACGTACTGGTCGGCGCACCCCTTGGAGCAGCCGTACGGGCTCAAAAAGTCGAGCGGGGTCCCCTCGCCAAAGCCGCGTTCACGCAGCGCCGGGTCGATCGGCTCGTAGCGCGAGCCGCTTTTGCGGATGCGGCATCCCTCGATCCCGCCGTAGACCTTGTTGGTCGAGGTGAACAGCAGTGATGGTGGCTCCTTGGCGTTGCGGATCGCCTCGAGGAGCGCGAAGGTCCCCTGGCCGTTCACCGCGAAGTCGGCGGCCGGGTTGTCGACGCTCGTGGTCACCGCGACCTGCGCCGCGAAGTGGTAGACGTGCGAGGAGCGTGCGATGGCGTCCTGGAGTGCCAGGTGGTTCCGGGTGTCGGCGATCCTCACCTCGAGCCGATCGCCGCAGTTCTCCGTGAGCCAGAGAAGGTTCTCTTCCACCCCTTCGCGCGAGAGGTTGTCGTAGACGATGACCCGATGGCCGTCTTGCGTCAGGCGGTGCACGAGGTTCGTCCCGATGAAGCCGGCGCCGCCGGTGACGAGGATGGCCTTCTCCGGACAGGCAGTGGCGCAGGTGCGCGCAGCCTGATCGATCCGCTTCAGCGCGGTGACACTCCCCTTTTCCAGCAACCGGTAGAGAAGCTTCGGGGTGCCGTCCGCCTTCTTATACCCGAAGAAGTATTCCCGCTCGTCCAGATGGAAGCGGTCCACGGCGGCGAGTGCCGGGTCGAGGTCGTCGGCGCCGTACCAGTAGATGCGCTGCGCCGGGGCGCCGAGGAGCTCCAAAAAGACCCGGGCCTGCTTGAACTCGTCGTGCTGCCAGGTGGAAAAGCCCGCCTCGGTGACCCAGATCTCGCAGGTGGCGCCGCGCTCATCTAGGATCTCCCGCACCATGGCGATGTTGCGCGCCCACCCCTTCCAGGTGTAGTCGAAGATGTCGGGGAAGCCGTGGATCCCCACCACGTCGATGTAGTCCATGACGCCCAGGTCGAACATGCGGCAGAGCCAGTGGCCGTCGATCGGGCTCATCCCCCCCAGCACGGTTTTCTTACCGCGCTTTTTGGCCCAGTAGGCGGCGGCCCCGATCATCTCGCCGAAGCCGCTCCAGTGCGGGTCGAGGGTCCAGTCCCATTCGCTAAGGTTGTTGGGCTCGTTCCAGAGTTCGATGTATTCGAAGTGCTCGCCGAAGGAGGTGATGAAAAGGTCGATGAAGTCGGCGTAGTCCCGGGCGCGCCTGGGCGGGGATGAGGTCTTGGCCTCGATGCCGATGGAGGGGGGGGTGTAAAGGACGCAGGGGAGGAGCTCCACGACGCCGGACAGGCGCGGGATGAGCCACTCGTACCAGCTTTTACCCTCGCTCGTGTACCAGTCCGCCCAGGATATGCCGGTCCTGAGGCGCTTCACGCCGAGCTTTTCGAGGTCGGCAAGCACCCGCTCCACCCGGTCCCGCTCGCCGGGACGAAACCACTCGACCAGCCCCAGGTGCTCCGGCAGCCGTTCCACGGATGTGCGGCTCATAGCGTAAGTCCCCGCTGGGCAAGCTCGGCGTGTGCCTCGGCCACCCTGTCAACCGCCACCTCCCCTTCGAGCCACGAGGCGAGCTCGGTGAGCCCCTCCTCGAAGCCGACCCGTGGTGCGTAACCAAGCGTCTCCCGCGCCGCGGTGATGTCGGCGAAGCAGTGTCGGATGTCGCCTGCCCGGTAACTCCCGGTGATCTCCGGTTCGATGGTGGTGCAGTTGAGCACCCGGCAGAAGCGCTCGAGGAGCTGCAAAACCGAGATGCTCGCGCCGCTTCCTATGTTGAAGAGGCGCTGCTTCTGGGGGTCCACCTCCATGGCGAGGCGACAGGCAACCGCCACGTCTCGCACGCTCACGAAGTCGCGCTGCTGTAGGCCATCTTCGAAGATGCGCGGGGCGTTGCCGTTCATCAGGCGCGAGGCGAAGATGGCGAGCACCCCGGTGTACGGGTTGGAGAGGGCCTGGCGCGTGCCATAGACGTTGAAGAAGCGTAGCGCCACCACCGGGATGTGGTAACAGTTCCCGACGATGAGGGCCATCCGCTCCTGGTCGTACTTAGAGAGCGCGTAGACCGAGGCAAGCGATGGGGTCTTGTCCTCTGGGGTCGGGACCGGGATGAGCTGCTCGCGGTTCGCGGCGCACGGCTCCCAGCTCCCGCAGCGCAACTGTTCGATGTCGCGCATGATGTCGTCGTAGCGGGTCCCGCTTTTGTCGAGGTAGCGCCCTTCCCCGTAGATGCTCATGCTGGAGGCGACGATGAGTTTCCTCGATCCACTTGCGCGCGCCATCTCCTCGAGGAGCACCGCGGTGCCGCAGTTGTTGACCGAGGTGTACTGCTCGATCTCGTACATGCTCTGGCCGACACCAACCATGGCTGCGAAATGAAAAACTGCCTCCGTCCCGGCGAGCGCCTCTTTCACCGCCCTCGCGTCCCGCACGTCCCCCTTGATCAGCTCGACTTCCGGGTCCAGATAAGCAGGGCGCCTGCCTTCGGGACCATGCACCTGCGGAACCAGGCTGTCCAGGACGCGCACCCGGTAACCGTGACGTAGCAACTCGTCCGCCAGGTGGGAACCGATGAAGCCGGCTCCACCCGTTATGAGAACGGTTCCTGCCATGGGATCCTCCTTGGAGCGATGGGATGACTGCGGCACTCGTCTAATAAACCAAGAATTAGCTTTAACACATTAGCAGTACCCAATACTATCAGTGCCGGTTTTTCTGTCAAACGATTTGAGAAAAAAAGCGCTCTTTCTCCCAATAAGATGGAGGAGATGGGAGGGTAAGCGCCCTCAAGCGGTGTAGCAATTGCGTCACTTTCGCCGCCCTTCTCTTCCCCTCGTCCGCCAAATGAAAACCGCCCCTCCCCGCTTCGGTTTTAAAATTCACGTTATATGTTATTTTTAGAGCCTGTTAATTTTCTAGCGTGGCATGGCCGATACTTCTCGCCTTTGGAACGTTTCTTCAGGGAACACCGTGAACAGGAGGTGGAGTCGCAAACGAGGCGCAGCAGGTGACCTCGCGCTCCCCCCTTTGCGAAGGGGGGACGGGGGGATTTGATTTTTGTCCCCTGTTCCCTCGGTCAGCAGGAGTTGCTTTCACCGTTGGCGAAAAGCATGGTTGTTCAGCATCTTTCATCCATCTTGTGCAGCGGCGGCGATCGCAGTGTTGGAAAGAGCTTGTACGGTCTGACAAAGGCAAATCCCCCCTGTCCCCCCTTCGCAAAGGGGGGAACCTTAGGCCACTGAAGCACTTCGTGGGAACAGACACCAAGCTCCCCGGACTTACCGTCTGCACCTATTTATGAATTTCCGGAGGTTACCGTGACAGCAGTCCAGCGAAGAATGCCGGTAGGAGCGGAGGTGGCGCCGGACGGCGTGCATTTCCGGGTGTGGGCTCCCCGGTGCAGGAAGGTATCGATACAACTCGAGGGAGCGCCGCAGGTAGTGGAGTTCCCCATGGACCTGGAAGAGAACGGGTACCATTCCGGCACCTGCCCGTTGGCACGCGCGGGAACCCGCTACCGCTACCGCCTGGACGACAAAGAAAGCTACCCTGATCCCGCCTCACGCTTCCAGCCCGAGGGGCCGCACGGTCCATCGCAAGTGGTCGACCCGGGGAGCTTCCCCTGGAGTGACGCCGACTGGCAGGGCATCGAGCCCGAAGGGCACGTCATCTACGAGATCCATGTCGGAACCTTCACCATGGAAGGGACCTGGAAGGCCGCCGAAGAGCAGCTGCCTGCACTACGGGACCTAGGCATCACCCTGGTCGAGGTCATGCCGGTGGCCGATTTCCCCGGACGGTTCGGCTGGGGTTACGACGGGGTGAACCATTTCGCCCCGACGAGGCTTTACGGCACACCCGACGACATGCGCCGCTTTGTAAACCGGGCCCACTCGCTCGGGCTCGGCGTGCTTTTGGACGTGCACTTCGGGCCGGAGGGAAACTACCTGGCACAATTTTCCGATTACTACTACGGTGAAAACGAGAGTGACTGGGGGAAGATGATCAACTTCGACGGGAAGCACTGCGAGTCGGTGCGGGAGTTCTTCATCGCCAACGCGTGCTACTGGATCGACGAGTTCCACATCGACGGGCTGCGTTTCGACGCCACCCACGCCATCGCCGACGGTTCGCAAGTACACATCCTGGGAGACATCACCACCCGTGCGAGGATGGCGGCCAACGGGCGTAAGCTCTTCCTCGTCGCGGAAAACGAAAGTCAGGACGCCCGTTGCATGCGCCCGAGAGAAGAAGGAGGCTTCGGCATGGACGGCGTGTGGAACGACGACTTCCACCACAGCGCCCACGTGGCCCTGACCGGCTACCACGACGCCTACTACTCCGAGTACTTCGGCTCACCACAGGAGCTGATCTCCTGCGCCAAGTGGAGCTACCTGTACCAGGGTCAGTTCTACTTTTGGCAGGGAAAGCGGCGCGGCTCCTCCACCCTCGGGCAAAGCCCGAGCCGCTACATCAACTACCTCCAAAACCACGACCAGATCGGCAACTCCGCCTGGGGTATCCGCATCGACAAACTCACCAACCCCGCAGCACTCAGGGCGATGACCGCCCTTTACCTACTGCTCCCGCAGACCCCGATGATCTTTCAGGGACAGGAGTTCGCCGCGAGCTCGCCGTTTCTGTATTTCGCGGATCTCAGCCCGGAAATCTCGCAGCAGGTGCACCAGGGACGCATCGAGTACCTGAAGCAGTTCACCAACATCGATTCTCCCGAGGTCATCGACACCATCGACAAGCCTTACGAGCTGGAAACCTTCCAGCAGTCGCGCATCGACCTGAAGGAGCGCGAGCGCCACGGCAAGGTCTACACGCTCTACCGCGATCTGATCAGGCTGCGGCGCGAGGATCCGGTTTTCAGCCGCGGCTATGCCTGCCACATTGAGGGGGCGGTGCTGGGGCAGGCGGGCTTTCTGCTTCGCTACTTTCTGGAGGATGAGCAGCGCCTTCTGCTCGTGAACCTCGGACGGGAGCTGCACCTGGTGCCTATCCCCGAGCCTATGCTGGCGCCCCCTTCCTGCTGCCGTTGGGAGATCCTCTGGAGCAGCGAGAAGGTCGAATTCGGCGGTTCGGGGACACCCAAGCTCGACACGGAGAAGTTCTGGCGTCTGCAGGGGTATGCAGCTGTGGTGCTGGTACCCGTGCCGGAAGGAGAAACCCCATGACCACGGTGACAAGAGAGTTCCCTTTTGCCAGCCACGATGAGGAAGCGAGGACCCGTCAGCTCCTGGAGCAGGAGTGGCTTCTGACGAACGGCCTGGGCGGTTACGCCTCCGGCACGGTTTGCGGCGCGCTCACCCGCCGCTACCACGGTCTTCTCATCGCGGCGTACCCATCACCCCTCGGGCGCATGGTCCTTTTGAACCGGCTGACCGAGGCGATCCGGTTTCCCGACGGGACCATGTTCCGCTTCGGAGGGGACCAGAAGGAGGCGGGGCTCGAGTTCCATGGTATGGAGTACCTTTCGGGTTTTCGCCTGGAGGACGGCCTCCCGGTATGGCGCTACGACATCAACGGGACGATCATCGAAAAACAGCTCGTCATGGTGCATCGGCAGAACACGGTGCACCTCATCTACCGTCTCGTCTCAGGTGAAAAGATGGTGCGCCTGAAGCTGCAGCCCTACCTGCAGTTTCGCCCCCACGACGCATCTGTCGACGTCGCGTCCGAGGATCCTTACATGTTCACCGCGGTGCAAAACCGCTACCAGATCTCCTCGGGGCCTAACTCGCCGCAACTGCGTCTCGTAATTAACGGCGGCCGGGGCAACTTCACCCTTGAGGAAAAGCACAGCACCGACATCTTCTACGACGTGGAGAACGCGCGCGGCTATGATTCGCTAGGGACGCTCTGGACCGCTGGTTACTTCGCCGTCGACTTGGCGGCGGGCCAGGACGCGGCGCTCACTGCATCCACCGAGACCTGGGAGACCATCGCGGCGCTCCCCCCCGGCGGTGCACTGGAGATGGAGCGGGAGCGGCGCAGGCTTTTGCTCTCCGCCGCAGACCCTCGCGCGCGCCAGGGGCTCCCCGCCGAACTGGTCCTAGCCACCGACCAGTTCATCATCACCCCGGCTGGGCGCCACAAGGACGCCGTGCGCGCCCACGCCATGGGAGATGAGGTCTGCACCGTGATCGCCGGTTACCACTGGTTCACCGACTGGGGGCGCGACACCATGATCTCGCTGGAGGGGCTCACCCTCGCCACCGGGCGCCACACCGAGGCGGGATGGATCCTACGCACCTTCGCGCACTACGTAAAAAACGGCCTGATCCCGAACCTTTTCCCCGAGGGGCACAACGAGGGGCTCTACCACACGGCGGACGCGAGCCTCTGGTTCTTCCATGCCCTGAACCGCTACCTCGAGTACACCAACGACCGCGCCACGCTGCACATGATCATGCCCCAGATGCGCCAGATCATCGACCACCACCTCTCCGGCACCAGTTTCGGCATCGGGATCGATCCTTCCGACGGGCTCCTAAGGCAGGGGGCCGAGGGGTACCAGCTCACCTGGATGGACGCCAAGGTGGGGGATTGGGTGGTGACGCCGCGCCGGGGCAAGGCGGTCGAGTTGAACGCCCTTTGGTACAACGCGCTGAGGCTCATGCAGCAGTGGACCGAGCAGGATGGGGACGACCAGTACGCCCGGCAGTTGGGCTCCTTCGCCGACCAGGCCTACCGCTCCTTCAACCAGCGCTTCTGGTACGAGGAGGGTGGATATCTCTACGACGTGGTGGACGGCGAACTGGGCGACGACAGCGCCTGCCGTCCTAACCAGCTCTTCTCCATCGCGCTCCCCTTCCCGATTCTCGAGCGGGACCGCTGGCCGCGGGTGGTGGAAACGGTACGCCAGCGCCTTTTGACCCCGGTCGGCCTGCGCACCCTCGCCCCGGGACACCCGGACTACAAGGCGACCTACCACGGCGACCTGAGGGCGCGCGACGCCGCCTACCACCAAGGGACGGTCTGGCCCTGGCTCATCGGTCCCTTCATCGACGCATGGCTGAGGCTCCACCCCGAGGAGATCGGGGAGGCCCGTGGCTTCCTCGAGGGGCTCGCGCAGCAGATGAACGAGCAGTGCATCGGCTCCATCAGCGAGATCTGTGATGCGGAGGCGCCGTACAACCCGCGCGGCTGCATCGCCCAGGCCTGGAGCGTCGCCGAACTGCTCCGGTGCTGGCTCAAGACGGCGCAGTAATCGATGCGAGGCTTCCAGATCACGGCGCTTTTGACCACGCTTACGGCAACCTTTGCCTACCTGAACCACCGGTTCCTCAAGCTGCCGCCGAACGTGGGTCTCATGCTGCTAAGCCTCCTCTTCTCCCTGCTCTTGTGGAGTTCCATAGCGGTGGGCGTCGACGTGGTTACCCCGGCGCGGCAGTTGATGGACCACATCGACTTCGATGTCCTCTTCCTGCAGGGGATACTCAGCCTGCTGCTCTTCGCCGGAGCGCTCTTCGTGAAGGTCGAGGAGCTTCTCAACGTGAAGCTCAGCATCGCGCTTTTCGCGGTCGCCGGTGTCCTGGTCTCGGCAGGGGTGATCGGAGGGGGCTTCTACCTCCTCGCCCTTCTGCTGGAGCTGCCGGTCCGACTTGAGTACGCCCTGCTCTTCGGAGCTATCATGTCCCCCACCGATCCGGTGGCGGTGCTCCCCACCTTGCGCCGGCTCGGCATCCCGGACCGGCTTAACGCCTGGATCGCCGGAGAAGCGCTCTTCAACGACGGCATAGGCATCGTCCTTTTTCTGGCCCTTCATGCCGCGGCGCTGAACGCCTCAGCACCGAGCGTTATGTCCGTTTTAAGGACCTTCGTCATCCAGACCGCCGGAGGGCTCGCCTTCGGGTCGCTGCTTGGGTGGCTCGGTTTTCTGCTCATAAAAAGCATCGACAACTACCGTCTCGAGATCCTGATCACCCTGGCGCTCGTTCTTGGCGGCTACTCCCTCGCACTCCTCATAGGGGTTTCCGGCCCTCTTTCCATGGTGGTGGCCGGTCTTTTCATCGGCGGACGCGGCCGCAAGCTCGCCATGTCGGAACACACCCGCATGCACCTGGACCAGTTCTGGGACCTGGTGGAGAAGTACCTGAACGCCATCCTCTTCACCCTGATAGGTCTTGAGCTCCTGGTGCTCAGCGACCGCCTGAGCCTGATCCACCTCGGCACCGGTCTACTCGTCATCCCGGTGGTGCTGCTCGGAAGGTTCCTGTCCGTGCTGGCGGTGGGAGGGCTGGTACGGATGCGGGAGCCCTTCTCCCTCAAGGACGCCTCCATCATGACCTGGAGCGGGCTGCGCGGGGCGATCGCCATAGCGCTCGCCATGTCGCTTCCCCAAAACGAGGGACTGCATATCCTGCTCGTCGCGACATACATCGTGGTGCTCTTCTCGATCCTGGTGCAGGGCCCCACCCTCGGGCTCCTGCTGGCACAGACCTCAAGCGAGGGGGGAGGCTCCCATGAATAAAAGCAGAGTCGGCACCGCTGTCATCACATGGCTTTCCTTTCTAGGGTTTTACATGCTCTTCTGCGGCAAAGCGGACCCCTTGGAAGCGGTTGCCGGGGGAGCGGCGGCCCTCCTCGCCCTGAAGCTTGTCGGGATGCTGCGCGACTCGTTCATAAGCCCGCTGCGCGTGAAGCCCGCCTGGCTGCTCCTGGCTTGGCGTCTGCCCCCGGCCATGTTCTCCGAATCCTGGCTGCTCCTGGTAGCTCTCATCAGGGAGCTGCGCGGCAAAGAAAACACCGGTGTCACCATAGAACACCCCTTCGACTTTACGGCGGACCGGCACGAGTCGGCGCGGCGCGCCTGGATGACCTTTGGGGTCTGCATCACACCTAACAGCTACCTCGTCTTCGTGGACCGGGAGCGGCGGCGAGTGGTGATACGGCAGTTGGTGGGGAGGGAAATCTCAACCATCGACCGCCTTTTCGTGGAGCTGTCATGAACATTTGGCTTTTCTGCGCACTTGCCCTGCTCCTGCTCATGGCCCCATGCGGCTGGCTCTGCCTTCGCGGCACCATCATGGAGCGTTTCGTGGCGCTGCAACTAGCACAACTGTTCGCCGTGCTCGCCATCCTGCTCCTCGCCGAAGGGTACCGCCGCGCCATATACTTCGATCTCTCGCTCGTGCTGGCGGTCCTCTCCTTCGCCTCGGGGCTTGTCTACCTCCGCTTTCTGGAGCGCTGGCTGTGAGCCCCGACCTTCCCGCCGGAGTCGTCGTCGGGCTTCTCGTCTTCGCCCTGCTGGTCTGCACCTTCAGTTGTGCCGGCGTCGCAGTCATGAAGGGGGTCTACGCCAAGCTGCACTACCTCTCCCCCCCTGCGGTGCTCGCGGCGGGGGCCATGGCAACGGCGATAACGATTCAGGAAGGGATGTCCGCCCCCACCATCAAGGCGTGGCTCGTCTTCGCGGTCATGGTGGTCGGCAATCCAGTAATCACCTTCGCCGCGGCACGGGCGCATTACCTACGCGAGGCGAAAGACGTAAAGAAGCCTACCGACGATCAGGGAGAGGAGGATGACCATGGGGCCCATTGAGGTGGTGGCGTTTCTACTGGTGGCGACATCCGGGTGGGCGGTGGTGGCGACGCGCGATCCCCTCCCCCAGTCGATCATCGCCGGTTTTTTCGGACTCACCCTCAGTATCCTTTTCCTGGTGCTGCAGGCGCCTGACGTCGCCCTTTCCGAAATGGTCGTCGGGGCGGTCGCCTTCCCGCTCATGGTTCTCCTTACCGTGGCGAAGACCCGCTCCAGGTGGGCGCGATGAACGATCGCCTGCGCAACACGCTTTTCGGCTTTGCTGCCGCGCTCCTTGCCGGGGGCCTAGTCGCCGCCTTCACCTCCCTCCCCACTTTCGGCCGACAAAGTGGGGCCTACCGGGCGCTGGTGCTGGAGAGCATGGAACCCATGCGGCACGCCCAGCAGGCGGTCGCCGCCGTCACCTTCGATTACCGCGGTTTCGACACGCTCGCCGAAGAGTTCATCCTCTTCGCCGCGGTAGCGGGAGGGCTACTGCTGCTCAGGCGGCAGGAGGACGAAGAAACCCGCGAACCGACGGACCAGGCACCGGACCGCGCCGGCATCGAGGCCGCACCGGCCGTTCTCGGGCTTGGCGTTGTCATGTTCCCTTTCACCCTGCTGCTGGGAATCTACGTCGTCCTGCACGGTCACCTGACGCCCGGCGGCGGCTTCCAGGGCGGGGTGCTGGTGGCTACCGCCTTTTACTACGTCTACCTGAGCGGTGAATACGGCGACCTCCTGAAGATTAAGCGCGACCATCTGGCCTCCCACCTGGAGGCCGCCGGCGCCATGAGCTACGCCATAATAGGCGCCATCCCCCTCCTCTCCGGCTACCATTACATGCGCAACCTCTTTCCTCTCGGAGTCTCAGGGGAACTTCTCTCCACCGGCAGTTTGCCACTGCTCAACACAGCCGTCGGTATCGAGGTGGCCTCGGCCTTCGTGCTCCTGATCGCCGCCTTTTTGCGCCAGGTCCTCGTGATCCGCAGAGAGAAGAAATCATGAACGCGCTCCCCTTCCTCGTTGTCGTGTGGCTCCTGGTGGTAGGCCTTTACGGTATCGCCACCTGCAGGAACAGCATTTACCTGGTGAGTGCTCTCGTCGTCGCCCAGTCCTCAGGCTACCTGCTGCTTCTCTCGGTCGGCTACGTGAATAAGGGCACCGCGCCCATTACCGGCGACATCCCGGGAACGCGGATCATGGTCGACCCGGTGGTGCAGGCGCTCACCCTGACCGACATCGTCGTCGGGGCAACGGTCTCTGCCCTGCTCCTCGCCCTCGCCCTTCAGCGCCACAAGCGCAGCGGGACGCTCGATCCGAAGAGCGAGCCCCCCATGCGGGGTTGACCATGAATATTCCTCCCCTTCCCGTCGTGTTGCCGCTCTTCATGGCGGCGCTTCTGGCTGCTCTGGAACAGCTGCGCTCCCGGCACCGGGTGCTTGACGTCCTCTCCCTTCTGACCGCCCTTGCCGTGGTGATTTTCGACCTCCTGCTTCTGCAGCGCTCTTTGGCCGCCACCCAGGTCTACTGGTTCGGGGACTGGAGCCCGATGCACGGCTTTCCCGTCGGCATCGCCTTCGTCATCGACCCGGCCGCAGCCCTTTTGGCCCTGCTCGCCTCCCTTCTCACCGTTGCCGCCCTGCTCTTCTCCTGGCACCACTTCCTCGCCGTCCGCACCTATTACCACACGCTGATGCTCCTCTTCCTCGCCTCGCTGCAGGGGTTCGCCCTCACAGGCGACCTCTTCAACATGTTCGTCTTTTTCGAGCTGATGGGCGTCGCCGCCTACGCCCTCACCGGCTACAAGATCGAGGAAAGCGGTCCCCTGGAGGGAGGACTCAACTTCGCGGTGATGAACAGCCTCGGGGGGCTCATGGTGCTCCTAGGCATCGGCCTTCTGTACGCCATGACAGGGGGATTGAACCTCGCCTGGATCGGTGCCGCCTTGCAGGGAAAACCGGTCACGGCCGCGGGAGGCGTCGCCTTCATGCTCCTGTCCGTAGGTTTTCTGGTCAAGGGGGCCGTGTTCCCGTTCCACTTCTGGCTTCCAGACGCCCACTCGGTAGCCCCCACCCCGGCCTCCGTCCTCTTCTCCGGCATCATGGTGCAGCTTGGCCTGTACGCGGTGGCGCGCATCTACTGGGTGGTCTTTAGCGACGTGCTCGCCCAGGCTCCGGTGCAATCAGCTTTCCTCGGCATCGGCATCGTGACGCTACTGGCCGGCGGCGCCATGGCCTGCCTGCAACGCCACCTGAAGCGCCTTCTGGCCTACTCGACGGTTAGTCACAGCGGTCTCATCCTTGCCGGGTTCGCGCTGCACGAGCGGCAGGCCCTAGAGGGGACCCTTCTCTACATCGTCGGACACGGCTGTATCAAAGGGGCTCTCTTCATCGCCACCGGTATCCTCGTCTATCACTTCCGCTCCGTGGACGAGAAGCAGTTGCACGACAGATGCTGTAGGCTAAAGATCACCGGGGCCCTTTTTCTCCTTGCCGGGCTGGCCCTCGCCGGACTCCCCCCCTTCGGTACCTGGGCCGGCAAAGGGATCATCGAGGAGAGCGCGCGCGGGCTCGGCTACGGCTGGCTTGTTCCATTTTTCACGCTGGGGTCCGTGCTCACTGGGGGAGCTGTCCTGCGCGCCGGGGGCGGGATCTTCTTCGGTCTCGGGCATCTCGATCCCTTCTCCAGTTCCGCACCCGCCTCCGGTGAGGAAGGCGCGGAAGCGGAAAGGTCGAGTGGGCCGACGCCGGTGCTCATGCTCCTTCCCATGGCCTTGCTCCTCTTGAGCTCTTTCGGGGCCGGTCTTCTGCCGCAGAGCCAGCAGGTTGCAGCGCTGGCAGCGGCACGCTTCGTGGACCGCGATGGATACCGGGATGTTGTCTTGGCGGGAGAGCGGCAGCCCGCATCCCCTGCGGTGAGCGAAGCCCGTCCCGGATTAGGAGGAGGTCTCATCGCAGCAGCCGGAGCGGTCGCGCTTGCCACGCTGTATCTGGCCCCGGGGCCGCTGCATGGTCGCGCAACGAAGCGAATCAAGTCCCTCGTCAAGGAGCCAGTCACTCTCCTGCGCCGGGTGCACAGCGGCTATATCGGGGACTACGTCGTCTGGTTCACGGTGGGTACGGCCGCTCTCACTTTGCTTGCCGTTCTTTCCTGGTGAGCGTTACCTGGGCGTTGTCGCCTCTGTCACAGGCGGCCTTTTCAATTGATTAAAAAAAACCAATTCAATATAATCGACTTGTGTATGGGAGACAAAAAAGACGTAAAAGGAGGAAGTTATGGCAACGCGTGGCACAGGTCATTCGCCGGCAAACGTCACCAAGCATCTGAAAGGTATCGACTTCCCGGCAGAGAAACAGGAGCTCTTAAAACACGCTCAACACATGAAAGCAGAGAAAGTGGTTCTCGACGAGATCCAGAAAATGGAAGAAAAGGAATATGGCAGTATGGCGGACGTCATGAAAGCATTCGGCAAGGAGGGGAGCGAAGAATCAAGCTCTAAAACTGGCAGGAGCAAACAACAGTCAGGCGGACAGGCAGGCCAAGGTAAATCCCACAGCAGGTCTTCCCATCATTGACCCTAATTCCACCCCCTCCCTTCCGGGAGGGGGTTTTTTTATTCCCTCTACTTCGTTATGAGGTCGTTCTTCACTTCCTGGACACCCTTCACGCCGCGGGCGATCTCGCCCGCTTTCCTCGCGTTCTCCGCCGAATCCACGAAGCCGCTCAACTGAACCACGCCGCGGTAGGTGGTGACGTTGATCTGGAACGTCTTCAGGGCCAACTCGTCGAAGAGGGCGGCCTTGACCCGGGTGGTAACCACCGAGTCATCCACGTACTCTCCTGTCGACTCGTGCCTTGACGTGGCAGTGCAGCCGGCGAACGAGGCGAGCATGCAGGCACAGAGCATGACAGTAACGATGCGTCTAATCTTAGCCATAGTGATCTCCTTTGTGCTGGATTGGTTCGGCCGAAGCCGGTTAAGCATATCTAACCGACCAGTACACCGCAAGAAGATAAATTTGAATTTGTTAATCACACTACTATACTTGGCGATGGCTTTAGGAAAACCGCTGCACAGGAGGTCAATCATGAAGCGCGCGCTCTTACTACTTGTACTGCTGGTGCCCGGGGTTAGCGATGCCCTCGCCGTTGACGTATCCATCTGCAATCCTGGATCAACCGCAATCTACTACCCAAACGGCGACCTGAAGTCCTGCAACCTGAAGGACATCACCTTGCTGAGCGGGGTTAGGTGCAACCTGCTGGCCGAAGCGGAGTTCTACGAACTGGGGATGTTGAAGAGTTGTATCACCAAGGACTTCTTCTACTACGAGGGGTTGGTCTGCAATGAGTACGGGGCGATCAGCTTCTACCAGTCAGGCAAGCTGGAGGGGTGCGTCCTTGCGACGCGGGTGCAGGTGGACGACAAGATGTGCGTGGAGCAGCAGCCGATCTCACTCTTTGAAAACGGCCGTTTGAAGTCGTGCAGTTCGCCGCGCTAGCCTCTGCCCAGGCGGCGCATGACGAGTTTCATGTCTTCCCAGACGTGGCGCTTTAGTCCCTCGTCAGCAAGGAGCGCCTCCGGGTGCAGCGTCGGCATGACAGCTATCCCCTGCAGCTCGCGGAAACGGCCACGCAGCCGCGCCAGGGGAGTCTGATCGTTCAGAACCAGCGAGGTCGCTTCCTCTCCAAGCGACACGACCACCTGGGGAGCAAGCTCGGTCACTTTAGCCGCCAGGACCCTCGCCATGGCATCCTGATCCTGTCCCGCTTCGAAGCTCACCAGGCAGATTTCATCCCGCTTGAATTTCATCGCCGCGATGATCTTGGCAAGGAGTCCTCCCGGCGCTCCGTCAAAACCTTCCCCGGACATCAGGAAAAGAAGACCGGAACCAGGTTGTCCCTCCTGGCGCAGATAGGGTTCTGCGGCAGCAGCCGCGGGGGCGGCTTCGGAAGGAGCCGAGGTTGCCGTGCCGGATCCGGCGCCACCAGCCGTTGCAGGCGGCATGTCGCCAACCGTACCAGCAGCCGAAACCGCAGCTGTACCGGTGGAGGCCGCAGGCAGCTCCTCAAGCGGGGCGGCCTCGAAGAGAAGCTCGTCAACGCCGCTCTCGGCCAGACCGGTCAGATACCCCTTGAGCGAGCGTAAAAGCAGGTCCCGCTCCTCCATCTCCGCCATGGCAAACCCCTTTACATTTCCCGTTTCATTAACTATGCTCGAAAGCATGCCGCTACTGATTCTCGCCACATCCCTGATACTTCTGGCGCTCCCCGAGCAGGCACTTGCCTGGGGGGCCGGGGTGCATCTTCAACTCGGCATGAACGTCCTGAACAACCTAGACGTCCTCAAACCCGCCGTAGCCGCCATCATCGCAGCACACCCGTACGATTTTCTCTACGGCACCATCGCGGCCGACATCACCCTGGGCAAGAAGTTCACCCACTACCTGCAGCACTGCCACCGCTGGCGCATTGGGCACCGGGTCCTCGACAAGGCCGGCGACCCAGCACAGCAAGCCTGCGCCTACGGCTACCTGAGCCACCTGGCCGCCGATTGCATCGCGCACAACTACTACGTCCCCTTCAAGGTGATGCGGAGCTTCTCATCGCTCACCCTGAAACACGCTTACTGGGAGATGCGCTTCGAGAACTACGTGGATAAGGAGATCTGGGACACTGCGAAGAAAGTGGCGCAGGAGCATTTCAGCAGCAACGATGAGCTGCTGCGCAAGGTGCTCTCGGATACCATCTTCTCCTTCGGCACCAACAAGCGGATCTTCAATTCCATCCTGCTGGTGAGCCGCCTCGAGAAGTGGCAGAGCCTCCTGTCGACCCTGTCCGATACCTCGCGCTATCAGCTCGAAGAGGACGACCGGGAGGAGTACATGCGCCTCGCCCAGGAAGCGGTCTTCGACTTCCTAAACAACGACGACTCCTCACCCTTCTTCCACGCCGACCCAACCGGCGAGCGGGCGCTCGCCGCCGCCGAAGCGGTGCGCAAGAACCTGCGCCTTCTCTACCGCACCGGAAAGATCACCAAGGACCAGGCGTACGCCGAGCTCGACGAGATCAAGCTGAAGCTGAAAGAGGCGATCTGCGAGCCGGAACTGCTGCTGCAAATCCTTTCCAAATAACTAGCCGCGCTCCCCGCCGCGCAGATGTTCCACGTGCTCCAGGATCACCCCGGCGAGTTCCTCTTTCTCCATGATGGGGAGTTCCTCCACCCGGCCGTCACGGAAGAGAAGCTTCGCGATATTGGTGTCCACGTTGAACCCCGCCCCTTCCTGTGAGACGTCGTTCGCCACCACCATGTCCAGATTCTTCTTCTCCAGCTTCACCCCGGCGTTGCGCACGAGGTCCTGCGTCTCGGCGGCGAAGCCGACCAGGATGCGTTTCCCCTTGCACGCCCCGAGCTCCGCCAGGATGTCCGGGTTCTTCTCGAGCTCGATGGTGAGGCTCTCCGTCTCCTTCTTCACCTTGTTGCCGGCACGCAGCTTCGGACGGTAGTCCGCAACCGCGGCCGCCTTGATGACAACGTCGGTTTTCTCGAGGCGCTCCCGCACCGCTTCCCGCATCTGCTGCGCGCTTTGCACGCGGACTACGTCCACCCCGAGCGGCGCAGCGATACAGGTCGGCCCGGTCACCAGGGTCACCTCGGCGCCGCGCAGGCGCGCCTGCCGGGCGATGGCGTACCCCATCTTCCCGGAGGAGTGGTTGCTGATGAAGCGCACCGGGTCGATCTCCTCGAGCGTCGGCCCGGCCGTCACCAGAATACGCGTCCCTGCAAGCCGCTTCGGGGTCAGGGCCGCCACCGCCTCCTCGAGGATCACCTCGGGCGCCTGCAGTTTCCCTTCCCCCTCGTAGCCGCACGCCAGCATGCCGCAGGCGGGGGCCACGAAGAGGTAGCCGTGTGCCTTCAGGCGCGCCTCGTTCTCCTGGTAAATCGCGTTGCGGTACATGTTCACGTTCATCGCCGGCGCGATCAAAACCGGCGCCCTCGTCGCCATCACCGTGGTGGTGAGAAGGTCATCCGCTATGCCGTGAGCGATCTTCCCGATGCAGTTGGCCGTGGCCGGAGCGATGATGAATAGGTCGGCGCGATCGGCGAGCGAAATGTGGCCGATTTTTTCCTCGGAGATCAGGTTGAAGAGCTCCAGATGCACCGGGTTCCCGGAGAGTGTCTGGAACGTGAGCGGCGTCACGAACTCGGTGGCCGCTTTGGTCATCACCACCTGGACACGGGCTCCCGCCTTGACCAAAAGACGCAACAGCTCCACAGCCTTGTAGACGGCGATGCCGCCTGTCACCCCGAGAACGATCTCCTTCCCCTTGAGCATGGCGTCCCCCTAGTCGTTGAGGTACGGGTTAAAGCGCCGCTCCTGCCCGATGGTGCTGGAGGGTCCGTGTCCGGGCCAGACGATGGTATCGTCCGGGAGCGCCATCAGCTTGGTGCGGATCGAGGTGATGAGCTGGTCGTGGTTTCCTCCCGGGAGGTCGGTGCGCCCAACCGAGTCGGCGAAAAGGGTGTCCCCGGTGATCACCAGCTTTTCGTTCGCGAGGTAGAGGCAGCAGCCCCCCTGGGTGTGTCCGGGGGTGTGCAACACCTCGATGACGCGCGCTCCGAGCTGAAGTTGCATCCCGTCGGTAAGGAAAAGGTCCGGCTCCGGCGAGTCCTCCACGGTGAGCCCGTATTTCATGGCGGAGCGTGACGCGTGCACCAGGAAGTTGAGGTCCTCCTTGTGCGCCAGAAGCGGCGCTCCGGTCTTCTCCTTAAGCCTGCGGTTGCACCCCATGTGGTCGAAGTGACCATGGGTGTTGACGATGTACTTCACGTTGATGCCGAACTGAGCGACCGTGGCAAGGACGATGTCGCAGTCCGCGCCCGGATCCACCACCATCCCTTCCTTGCTCTGCTTGTCCCCGAGGATGAAGCAGTTCACCCCGAGCGGTCCGACGACTATGGTTTCAAATAGCATGGCTATTCCTCCCGTCACTTCTTCAGAATGGCGAACGGGTTGTTGCTGAAGTTTTTCCGCTCGCGCTGGTCCTGCCGTTGTTCCTGACGTTGTTCCTGACGTTGTTCCTGACGTTGTTCCTGACGCTGCTGCGGAGCCGCCTCAGGCCGGTGGGCCGGGCTCGGCGGCGCCGGCGCGATGACCGTCTCCGCTACAAGCTCGGACGGCTCAAGATCCGTTCCCCCTTCACCCTCCGCAACGACCGGTTTTTCCTTGAAGAAGTAGCGGTCGTAGAGGCGGTGATAAGCGGTCCAGCGGGACGGGTTGTCCGGCTCTTTTCTTATGTGGGTCCGGATACCGTTGATCTTCGAGTCGAGGTCGTCCAGGTAGTTGAGGATGGTCGCTTCCAGGGTCTTAGGACGCTTGGGCGAGCCGTACTCGTACTGACCGTGGTGCGACAGGATCATGTGTTTAAGGAGCATGGCGAGCTCGTCCGGAAAGTTGGGGAGCTTCGCGATCCGCTCATGCAGCATCTCGACACCGATGGTGATGTGGCCGAGCAGCTTACCCTCATCGGAGTAGTCGAAGCAGCGTAGATAGGTCATCTCGCGCACCTTGCCGATGTCGTGCAGGAGCGCGCCGGCAACGAGAAGGTCGCGGTTCAACCCCTGGTAGAGCGGCACCATGGCGTCCGCGAGCCGCGCCACGGCAAGCGAGTGCTCCAGGAGCCCCCCGAGGTAGACGTGGTGCATTCCCTTCGCCGCCGGTGCGGTGCGGTACTGCGCCATGAGCTCCGGATCCTCGAAGAAGGAGCGGAGCAGCCGGGCGAGGTCCTGGTCGGCCATGCCGGCGATCAGGGCGTGCAGCTCGGCCTCCATGCCCTTGATGTCGTTGTCGGTCTCGGGAAGAAAATCGGCGAGCACCACGCTTTCCTCGGGTACCCGCTTCAGCTCGGAGACGATGAGCTGCATCTTGCCCAAGTAGACGCTCGCCTTCCCCTTCACGGCGAGGAAGTCGTTTCTGTCGAACAAAGAGCCGACCTGGTCCGCGTTGTCCCAGATCTTGGCATCCACCTCCCCCGTCTTGTCCATCAGCTTCAGGGTGAGGTACGGCTTGCCGTTCTTGGCCATGGCGACGATCTTTTCCTTGACCAGGAAGACCGCATCTACGATGTCGCGGTCCTTTATTTCGGCAACGGTTTTTTTCAAGTAAGGCTCCTTGTAATCAAAATCATGCTGATACGGTGCGCCATCTCTAGCGTCCGGCGGTGATCCTTGCCGCGATGGCGTCGGCCACCCGGATGCCGTCGAGAGCGGCACTCATGATGCCGCCGGCGTAGCCTGCCCCCTCCCCGGTCGGGTAGAGGCCGTTATGGCTAGTCGACTGCAGATCTTCCCCCCTCACGATGCGCAGCGGGGCTGAGGTACGCGTCTCCACGCCGGTAAGAGTCGCCTCGGCCGAGATAAAGCCGCGCATCTTACGGTCGAAGTACTCGATCCCCTCCCTTAGCGTCGCCGCAACCGGCGCAGGGAGCAGCGAGACGAGGTCGTACTCGGTCACGCCGGGGCGGTAGCTCGCTTGAACCCGCCCGTTTCCCTTGCCGAGAAAGCCCATGAGGCTTTGCGCTGGGGCGCGATATTCTCCACCGCCGGCGTGGAAGGCGCGCCGCTCCAGCTCGCGCTGGAACTCGACCCCGGCAAGAGGGGATGCACCGGCGAAATCCGCGGGCCCGACGGTCACCACGAGGGCGCTGTTGGCAAAGGGGCCGTTTCTGAGGTAGCCGCTCATGCCGTTCACCACCACACCGCCCGCCTCCGAGGAGGAGGCCACCACCACCCCGCCCGGGCACATGCAGAAGGAGTAGGCGGAACGGCCGGTCCGCTCATTGTTGTAGGCCTGGAAGTACTCCGCCGCGGGGAGCGAGGGGTGCGCGTTCCGGCCGTACTGAATCTCGTTGATGAGGGGCTGCGGGTGCTCCACCCTGAGCCCCACCGCGAACGGCTTCTGCTCCAGGTTGACCCCAATGGCGTGCAACAGGGCGTAGGTGTCGCGTGCGCTGTGCCCGGGTGCCAAAACGAGCGTGTCGCACGGCTCCTCGCCGGTCTCGTTCACCATGACACTCGCCACCCGGCCGGCGGCCATCCCGATCCCGGTCAGCCTCTGCTCGAAGCCGACGGAAAAGCCCGAGGCGATGAGCCGCTCGCGGATGCCGCGCACCACCGCGCGCAGCCGGTCGGTGCCGATGTGCGGCTTCGACGCGTAAAGGATCTCGGGCGGTGCGCCGAAGTCGACCAGGCGCTGCAGCACCCAGCCGCAGTTCGCGTCCTTCACCCTGGTGGTGAGTTTGCCGTCCGAGAAGGTGCCGGCGCCCCCTTCCCCGAACTGCACGTTGCTCTCTGCGCACAGCTCACCCAGGCGCCAGAAACGGGAAACGTCCTTCGCGCGCCGGTCCACGTCGCGCCCGCGCTCAAGGATCCTGGCGGTGAGGCCGTACTCGGCGAGTCTCAGCGCGGCGAAGAGCCCAGCCGGCCCCATGCCGACGATGACGATGCGCTCGGAACTTAAGAGACGCGGGAAGCGGGGTGCGGCAGGCGGCTCCACCCGCGTCACGTCCCCCTTGGGGTTCACCCGCGACTCATCGGCGAGCGATACCCGGACCGTGTAGACCAGCTTGATGGCCCCCTTCTTCCGGGCGTCCACACCCTTTTTCACCAGGGTGAGCTCCGTGATCTCGGATTCGCGCACGCCCAGGCCGGCGGCGGCCAGAGGACGCAGCGCACTCTCCTCGACGCCCGGGCTCAGGGTGAGGTTACGTAACAAAAATGGCATGGGGTTTCCGTCAGGCGGCGCCGGCGCCGCGCCGTTTTCTTTCCAGGAGCTGCTCGACGATGATGACGATGTCCAGAGGAGAGGTTGATTTCGGGATGTGCACCTTCGCCCCCATCTCGGGGATCGGGTGTTCGTGTGGGGCGCCCTGGAACATCGAGGTCAAAAGGATGAAGATCGGCTCCGGCGACCGCGCCAGGCGCCCCATCTCCAGGGAGGCGCTCACCCCTCCCATGCGGGGCATGATCAGGTCGAGAATGACGACGTCGAAAACGCCGGCGGCGTAGGTCTCGACGCCGCTAAGGCCGTCCCCAGCGGTCACTACGGCGAAGCCCGCACCCGTGAAGGCGTCGGACATCACCTTCAGGAAGAACTTGTCGTCGTCTACCAGGAGGATGCGGCCCCTGCTCTCTGCTGTCATTTCGACCTCAAGGCGTGATGGAATGCGACATCATACAAAAATGCGGTCGAAAAGAAAAGCGGAAAGCACCCTTTTATCTCGGCGCGTTAAGCGGCAGGCGCACCGCGAAGGTGGTGCCGGCGGGGTCGCTCTTTTCCACCTCGATCTTGCCCTTGTAGGTCTTGACGATGCGCAGCACAACCGAGAGCCCCAGACCGGTGCCGCGGCTGTTCGTGGTGAAGAAGGGATCGAAGATGTTGGGAAGGTTCTCGGGGGGGATGCCGGGACCGGTGTCGGCGACACGCACCGTGAGGAAACCCTGTTCCTCCTCCAGCGATACGGTGAGGGTCCCCTCCTCCTGCATGACGTGGATCGAGTTCAAAAAGAGGTTGGTGAAGATCTGCTCGATCTCCATCGGGTCGGCCTTGATGGCGGGGGGGAGGCTTCTGAAGTCGCGCACCACCTTGATCCTTTTTTGGCGCAGTTGCGGGGTGAAGGCATCGAGTGTGTGCTCGAGAACCCGGTCCACTCGGACCTCGCTGATCTCGAACTTCGGGCGCTTCGCGGCGTCGAGGAGCTTGCCGAGGATGTTGTCGATCCGGTCCACTTCCTTGAGGATCTTGTCGACGTACTCCTCGCGCTCCGGCTCGTCCAGCCCGCTCTTGATCAACTGGACGAAGAGCGCGATCGAGTTGAGCGGGTTTCTGATTTCGTGAGCCATTCCGGCGGAGAGGTAGCCAAGCGAGGCGAGTTTCTCGGACTGCACCACCTCGGCCTGGGCCCTGGAAAGCGCCTCGCTCTTTTCTTGCACGCGCGCCTCGAGTTCCCGGTTCCAGTCGGCGATCTCAGCCAAAAGCCGCTCCCGCTCGCTCAAGAGGGCGCGGTTTTGCAGCTCGATACCGCGCAGCTTCAGGACGCTCTCGATCCGCTCGACGAGGTCCTGGTTGTTGAAGGGCTTGAGGATGTAGTCCGACGCCCCCGCCTTCATCAGCTCGACGGCGATTTCCTCGCTCCCCTTGCCGGTGAACATGATGACGTAGGTGTCGCTGTAGAGCCGCTTGATTTCCCTCAGGGCGGTGAGACCGTCCATGTTGGGCATCATGTAGTCCAAAAGGACCAGCTCCGGACGCTCCCGCTCAATGGTCTCCAACCCCTCCTGCGCGCTGAGGGCGGTGTAGACCTGGTAGCCGCGGTTTCTCAGGATGATGCCGGTGAGATCGAGAATGACCTTCTCGTCGTCGACGATCAGAACGCGGCCGCGCGGCTCTTTTTCCACATCGCTCATTTCAGGTCCTGCTCCTTCCGTATAGGATCAAAAACATCAAAAAAAAGGGGCAGCGAACGCTGCCCCGCATGGATGTATGCCGCTTTTATCAGGGAAGCCTCACCGTGACCACCGGGCAGTGCGCCTTGCGCACCACGCGCTCAGCGGTCGACCCGAAGAGCAGGTGGTCAATACCGCTTCTTCCCTGGGTGCCCAGAACGATGCAGGAAGAGCCGTCGGTTTCGGCCCTTTTCATGATCTCTTCCCAAGGTACCCCGGTCACGATGGCAGTCTCGTAATTGGCGAAGCCGGCGATGTTTTGGGTGATAAAGGTGCTCATCATCTTCTGCGCACCCTCCTCGATCTCCTTCTCGAGGTTCTCAAAGGAGACGTGGGGTACGTAGAAGCCGCGCAGGTCGACCGGCTCGTTTATCACGTGCATGATGGTCAGGCGGCTTTTGAACTGCTTGGCAAGGGTCAGCGCGTAGGTAAAGGCGTGGCCGGAGCTTTCGGAAAAATCGGTGGCGAAAAGTATCTTGTCGAAGTTTGGCATCTGGACCCTCCCCGGTTTTCGGCGATCAGAGTCAGTGGCTCGTTTCCTTGAAGATCTTCTTGAGGATCGACTTCAGTTCATCGATCTTCACCGGCTTGTTGATGTACTCGAAGGCCCCAAGGTTCATCGCCTCGATATAGGATTCCACACCGCCGTAAGCGGTGATCATGATTACGTTGCTGGACGGATAGCTCCTGTTCAGCTCCTTCAGGAAGGTAATGCCGTTCATTTCAGGCATATTGATATCGGTGACGATCAGGTTCACTTCCTGCTCGCGCAAGTAGTTGAGCGCCTCGAACCCGTTCGCCACACTGTCTACCAGGAAGCCTTCCTTGGCAAGTAGTCGGGAGAGGCCGATGCGAGCGTTCTCCTCGTCGTCTACCACCAGTATTCTCTTCGGCTGCTTTGGCAAGATCGGCTCCATATTCTTATTAAAATCTGCAGGATTGATTCTAACACTAGGGAACCCGCTGTCAAGGGTGGGTGAGCCCTCTTCAAAAGATTCCGTAACCGGGCGTAGTGAAAGGTATTACGCGGCGAAGACGAAGCGGGGGCATCCCTGCGCAATCGAACTCGCAGCTGCCCCCTTCCCATTAACGTCCGTCACAGTCACTTCTTACCGTCAAACAACCGAAACCAGCCATACCTTAGAGACGGGGATCGTTTCCGGTCTCACTGCCCTGCTTCGCGACCGGTCAACTCCACGTGTGCAGGTTTTCCAGGCTCGCCCAGTGCCTTGAGGGGGCGGCCGTTCAACTCACCCTCGACCGCGCCACCGTCACCGAGGTCGAGAACGAAGGAACGCTCCCCTTTCCACTCGATGATGTCGCCGGCCTTCAGGTCGTAACGCTGCGAGATGCTGTCGTCGATGGTGATGCTGAGCCAGCTGTCCTGGGTGAAGCGCAGCTTCAGCACGACGCCTCCCTTTTTGCCGGGCGGCGTCGCTGTGCTCTCCCCATCCGCAGGGGGCGTGGGAAGCACACCGCGGCTTGAGCTGAGCGGCTTTTGAACGGCGCCGGCAAGAGGTGCAGGCGCGGGAGCTGCGGCCGGCGCAGGGGGGGCTGCCGGAGGGGGGGCTACAGGACGCTCATCCTCGGAGATGAAAACAGCCACGACAACCACAGCTACCAGCAAAAGCGCAGGCACCGCCCACCGTCCGGGACCGGCCACCCTAACCCGCTCGAGGCTTCCGATGCCGGGGCGCTTTGTTTCGGCCTCGGTCGTCTTGGTTGCGGCAGGAGGCTGTGGGCCGGGAGGGGGAAGGAGCCCCTTCTCGTACCGTGCCACGATATCGTCACCGGAAAGGGAGAGATAACCGGCATAAAGCCGCAGAAAACCTTTGATATACGCCGCATTGGGGAGCTTTTCGAACTGTCCCGCCTCGATGGCGACCAGGTAGTTCTTTCCGATCTTGGTGACGCGGGCGGCGTCCTCCAACTGAAGCCCATTCGCCTCGCGGGCCTTGCGCAGGTACTCCCCTACCGGGAGTTCCGCGTCGTTTTCCAACTCTGGCTCAGCCACTTTACCTCACCTTTAGCAGGTCCAGGTACTCCCTGGAGAGCTGCCCGATCTCGGAATCCGGGGCCAGGCGCACGACATCCTGGAACGCGTTTCTGGCCGCGTCGGCGTTTTTGAGCTTCATCTGCGCAAGCCCCATGTGGTAATGGGCGCTCGCGTAGGTCGGCGCAAGCCTA
The DNA here is from genome assembly GCF_004917075.1 of Geomonas edaphica. Taxonomy (GTDB): domain Bacteria; phylum Desulfobacterota; class Desulfuromonadia; order Geobacterales; family Geobacteraceae; genus Geomonas; species Geomonas edaphica. Next base: position 479,791 of record NZ_SSYB01000002.1, on the reverse strand, counting down.
AGCGCCTTCTGGTATTCCTCCACGGCAAGCTCGGTCTTGTCCATGGCGAAGTAGACGCGTCCGAGGTTCAGCCTGGTACGGGGATCGCTGCCGTTTTTGCCGACCAGGCCGCGCAGCACCTCGAGGGCATGGGGGTAATCCCCCTTCCCGAGGTAGGCGAGCCCCAGGTTGATGGCGGCGTTGTCCTGTCCCTGGTAGAAGATGTCGTCCTGCACAACCTTGAACTGGTTGATGGCGTCATCCCAGCGCTTCATCTCAAGGTAGTTGACACCCAGGTTGTTGCGCGCATCGGAAAAGTTCTTCCTGAGGGAGACCGCCTTCAGAAACTTCTCCTCGGCGAGGTCATAGTGTCCCTTGCGAAAATAGGCGAGCCCCAAAAGGTTCAGGAGTTCCGGGTCTTTTGGGGTGAGCTTCTCGGCGGCGGTCAGCTCCTTCAGGGCGCCGGTGAAGTTGCTCTCGGCATAGAAGGACTGCCCCATCTGGAAGTGGTAGACGGCCAGGTTCTTGTCGGCCTGACTCAGGGCGCACCCTGAGGCGAGCAGGACGGTGACGGCAAGCATGAAGGGCGTGGGACGGATCATATACCTCACAGGAAACCCGCGAAATTGCACCAGGAAAAATTAACAGATGTGATGGTCATTGTCAATGAGGAGCCGGTAACCGGCGGCGCGCCAGATGCGGCGCTACAGTTCCCCGCCCCCCTGGAAATGGGTCATGTTCTTGAAGCTGCGGTAGCGCGCCTCGATCTCTGGGTAGCTGAGGGTCTTCAGACGTTCGAGGCTGAAGTCCTCGACGTTGAAGGAGGCCATCACCGACCCGAAGATGATCGCCTGACGGATCCCCTCATCGGAGAGGTTGCCGGTGTTGGCGAGATACCCCATGAAACCGCCGGCGAAGGTGTCTCCTGCGCCGGTAGGATCAAAGACCTGCTCGAGCGGGAAGGCCGGGGCGGCAAACACCGAGTGCCCGTTGAACATGAGCACACCGTACTCGCCGCGCTTCACGATGAGGTTCTTGACGCCGAGGCCGATGATGGCGCGTGCAGCCTTCACAAGGTTCGCCTCGCCGGAGAGCTGGCGCGCCTCCCCCTCGTTGATGATCAGGAAGTCGACGCGGCTGATCACCTTTTTGAGCGCATCAGGCTTCGACGAGATCCAGAAGTTCATGGTGTCGCAGGCGACCACGCGCGGGCTCTTCACCTGGTTCAGCACCTCCATCTGCAGCTCGGGGTCGATGTTGGCGAGGATCAGGTACTGCGCGTCCGCATATGAGGCCGGGATCACTGGCTTGAAGCTCTCGAAGACGTTCAGGTGGGTTTCCAGGGTCTGCGCCTCGTTCAGGTCGTAGCCGTAGCGCCCTTTCCAGTGGAAGGTCTCGCCAGGAACCCGGGATAGGCCGGTAAGATCGATGTTGCGCGAGGAGAGAAAGCGGGTGTGCTCCTCGGGGAAGTCCTCCCCGACCACGGCGACGAGGTTTACGTCAGTGAAGAAGCTCGCGGAAGTGGCGAAATAGGTGGCCGAGCCCCCAAGGACGCGGTCTCTTACGCCGAATGGGGTCTCTACGGAATCAAGCGCGACGGAGCCGACAACAAGTATGCTCATGAAAGCCTCCGGTATGGTACGGGATGGGTGTGCGACTGCGGATAAGAAGAAGCCGCCGGGAAGCCCCGGCGGCACGTGTTCGTTTTACAGGTATTTCCCGAGGATGAGCTCGAGGTTTTCGCGGGTCTCGACGGGGATGACCGAGGTATCGCTGATCACCGCGTACTTGAGCGCCTCGCCGCAGGCACAGCCGCGGCCGGCGGCAACCTGCGCCACTGCCTGGCGGATGATCTTTTTCGCGGTGGCCACGTTGTTCTTGATGATCTCGATGATCGCCTCCACGGAGACGTCGTCGTGGGACTCGTGCCAGCAGTCGTAATCGGTGGAGAGAGCGATGACGCCGTAGCAGATCTCGGCCTCGCGGGCGAGCTTCGCCTCGGTCAGGTTCGTCATGCCGATTATGGAGGCGCCGAAGGAGCGGTACAGGTGCGACTCGGCGCGGGTGGAGAAGGCCGGTCCCTCCATGCAGACGTAGCATCCCCCCTTGTGCACGGTGGCCCCCACCTCCCCGGCCGCCCGGTACAGGATATCGGAGAGTTCGCCGCAGACGGGGTCCGCGAACTGGACGTGGCCGACCACGCCGTTGCCGAAGAAGGTGTCCTTCCGGAAACCGCGGGTGCGGTCGATGAACTGGTCCGGAACGACGATGTGCCCGGGGACGATCTCCTCCTTCAGGCTCCCTACCGCCGAGACGGAGATGATGCGGGTGACGCCGAGCTTCTTCATGCCGTAGACGTTGGCGCGGTAGTTTACCTCGGAGGGGGTGAAGCGGTGCCCCTTGCCATGGCGCGGCAGGAAGACCATCTGCACGCCGTCAAGGGTACCGGTGACGTACTCGTCGCTGGGCCTGCCGAAGGGGGTATCCACGATAACCTGGCTCACCCCGGTCATCCCTTCCATCTCGTACAGTCCGCTGCCGCCGATCACACCGATTACTTCGTTAGCCATAGCTTCCTCCCAGCGTCATTGAATTAATAATATACGGAGCGCCCCTTTCAGGCGCCGCTAGTCTGCCTCGTCCTTTCGGTCCAACTTCCCCTTCAACTGCCCGCAGGCGGCGGAGATGTCCCCACCGCGGCTGGAGCGGGTGATCACGGTAACGTTCTTGTCCAATAGGTACTTGTGAAACCGGTCGATGCTCTCCTGGGTCGGCGTCTTAAAGCCGCACCCCTCGTGCTCGTTGAACGGGATCAGGTTCACCTTGGAGGGGATGTTGCTGATAAGGCGCACGAGCCTTTTCGCGTCCTCCAGCGTGTCGTTCAGGTCCCGGATCATGACGTACTCCATGGTGATCCAGCGCCTGGAAGGAAGCGGGAACGCCTTGCAGGCGGCCAGGAGCTCTTTCAGAGGGTAGCGCCGGTTGATGGGCATGATCTGGTCCCGCACCTCGTCCGTGGTGGCGTTCAGGGAGACCGCGAGGTTCACCGTGCAGCCGCGTCCAAGCTCCGCCATCTCCGGGACGAGCCCCGAGGTGGAGACGGTCACCTTGCGCGTGGAGAGCTGAAAGCCGTCCGGGTCGGTGAGGATCTTCACCGCAGGGATGACGCCAGCCAGGTTGTGCAAAGGCTCTCCCATCCCCATGAAGACGATGTTGTTCACCGGGTGCTCTCGTTTCACCGCGCAGACCTGGTTCACGATCTCGGCCGTAGTCAGGTTCCGCTCCAGGCCGAAGGTGCCGGTCAGGCAGAAGGCGCACTGCATGGCGCAGCCGACCTGGCTGGAGATGCACAGGGTGTTTCTCCCCTCGTCAGGGATGAGCACGCTTTCCACAGCGGAGCCGTCTTTCAGGCGGAAGAGGTACTTCCTCGTGCCGTCCGCGGAAGCCTCGACCGCCTCGGGGATGAGGTTGCTAATCTCGGCACGCTCCTGCAGGACGGCCCGGAACTCCTTGGAGACGTTGGTCATCTCGTCGAAGCTCATGGCATCCATCTGGTAGAGCCACTTGAAGATCTGTTTCGCGCGGAAGCGTTCCTTGCCGAGCCCTGAGATGTACGCCTCGAGGTCCTGCAGGGTCAAATTCTTTATATCGGTCTTTTCCATGTCTTTTGATACTAAAAAAGCCCTTCTCGCGAAGGGCTCTTGGTCTGTCTTGAACCAGCTTCGGATTAAACCAGTTCCAGCTGGTTGAAGAAATACGGGATTTCGAAGGAAGCGGACTCGGGGGAATCGGAGCCGTGCACGGTGTTCTCTTCGATGCTGACGCCCAGGGACTTGCGGATGGTACCTTCCGCGGCGTTGGCCGGGTTGGTTGCCCCCATGAGGGTACGCCAGTCGGCGATGGCGTTTTCCTTCTCCAGCACCAGGGTGATCACCGGGCCGCGGGACATGAACGCGCAGAGGTCGCCGAAGAACGGACGCTCTTTGTGGACGTAGTAGAACCCTTCGACCTGGCTCTTGGAGAGCAGGATCTTCTTCATGCCGACGACCTTGAAGCCAGCTTCCTCGATCATAGCGATGACCTTGCCGGTCACGTTTCTCTCGACTGCGTCAGGCTTTATGATGGCAAATGTTCTTTCCATTGTTTCCTCCGAGATTAATTTATAGTAGACGACCCATCTAATTAGCATTCCGGCTCCGCCGTTGTCAAGGCAAATGGCCGGATAGAGGCACAAAAAAAGCCCACAGAGCGATCTGTGGGCTTTGCGAAACAGGGCGACCCTGTTTCAGCTTACTTCTTCTCAGCCGGGGCAGCCGGAGCAGCCGGAGCAGCCGGAGCAGCTTCCGGAGCTTTAGCGGAGGACATCGGAGCCTGAGCCGGAGCAGCCGGAGCAGCCTGCTCAGCGGCCGGAGCCGGAGCCTCTTCTTTCTTCTTGCAGCCAGCAGCGAAGGACAGGGCCAGAGCCAGGCAAAGTGCGAAGGAGATCAGTTTTTTCATTGACGATATCACCTCTTTTCTTTTGGATTTACCATTACTGCGCAAAGCGCATGGTTTTTTTCGTACGACAACAAAGGCCGAATATACTAGCATTCCTGTAAAAGTCAACACTTTTTAAAAGTGGCGAATATAAAAAAATATTAGCAGCGGCTTTGTAAACTTTTTGATCGACCCGCCTAAACATATCAACTCCACAATATTGCAATAAACATGGACAGAAGTACCCAACGGCAGGTGACTCCTCCCCCAAAAGCGAGGTCGTGGAGCAACGCTAGGGTGAACGGAAAGCGTCCAACATGACGCCAAGGGAAGAGCGCTGCTAGCTGTCGCCCTCAAACATCCCCCTCCTGGTCGTGATCGTGTTGATAAAGACGAAAAACGCTGCGTGAAGGATCGCATAGTTCTTGTAAACAGAGACTGAATATATTACTTTAGTCCAATCTCTCTCCGCCCCGCGCCGGAGCTACGCCACCAAGGGGGACCCGTGAACGAAACACTCAACTCCTCAGACAAGAAACTTCTTCTTCAACTGGCCCGCGAAGCGGTAACGTCGACAGTCCGGACCGGCAAACTCAAAATGCAAACGGTGGCCGAGGAAAGGCTGCTGGTACCCCAGGGGTGCTTCGTCACCATCAAGAAAAAAGGGACGCTCCGAGGCTGCATTGGCAACTTCACCTCTGACAAGCCCTTATATCAATTAATCCAGGAGATGGCCGCCTCCGCTGCAACCAGGGATCCCCGTTTCTACCCGATGAAGGAGGACGACCTGGCTGAATTCGAGGTGGAGATATCGGTGCTCTCGCCACTCAACAAGATAGAGTCCCCAGAAGAGGTGGAGGTCGGCAAGCACGGCCTGTATTTGGAGAAGAACTTTTCGCGCGGGGTGCTGCTGCCCCAGGTAGCAGTGGAGCACAAATGGGATCGCGAGACCTTCCTGACGCAGACGGCGCTTAAGGCCGGCCTAAAGAGAGACGACTGGAAAGAGGGAGCCGATCTTTACGTCTTTAGCGCCCAGGTATTCGCAGAACAGTAATGGACGATTCGGGGCCGCCCCACCGGCGGTCCCGTATTTTCCCAGTCTTCCCCCGCCTAGCATCAGCCCCAGCCTATCCTGGCTTTAGCTCTAGCTTTAACCCTGGCTTTAGCCTTAGCCTAGCCGACCATACCCCTGTCCACGCCTGGCCCATCACTCCCAGCCGCCGTCTAAAAAAAAGTTTTTCAGGGAATTCCGGGGAAGCACGTATCAGTTAGCCTCGAAGCGATGAGCGGGGCATCATGTCCCCCCCTTTGCGAAGGGGGGGCAGGGGGATTTGCCTTAGTCGGACCATACAAACGCCTGCCAACACACCGATCACGCACGCTGCACAAAAAATTGGCTGATATCGGAGAACCCTTCTTCTCATCCAGGAGGAAAGCAAGACCTGGAATCCCGCCCTGTCAACTAGAGCTGAGGGACAAAAGCAAATCCCCCCCGTCCCCCCTTCGCAAATGGGGGGGGGAGCTTTAACGCCACCGTTCTCAGTGAGAAACGGACCGCTTCTTCCCCGGAATTCCCGGATGAACCTTCGCAAAGGGGGGAGCTTTAAGGCCACCGTTCTCAGCGATAGAGGACACGGGCTGCCCTAAAACGCTTCTTCCCTGAAATTCCCGGATGAACCTAAAAAAAAAGGGGGCGCAAACGCGCCCCCTTCCGATCAGCATTGCCGTAAAGCGGCGAATTACATCTTCCTGCCGCCCTCTGCAGCCCACTTCTCGAGCATGTCGGTGGTAACGGACTTCGGACGCTCGATCGCGTAACCAAGACCGCGGTCCCAGGTGATGTTCGCCATGCAGCCAAGCGCACGACCTACACCGAACAGAACGGTGTAGAAGTCCCACTCCTTGAGGCCGTAGTACCACTGGATGACGCCGGACTGCGCATCGACGTTCGGCCAGGGGTTCTTGGTTTTGCCGTGCTCGGTGAGGACGCCCGGGGCGGTCTCGAAGATCATGGCGACCAGCTTGAACAGCGCGTCGTCCTTGAGGCCCGGAGTCTTGAGGCAGAACTCACGCTGCGCGGTGTAGCGCGGGTCGGTCTTCCTGAGAACGGCGTGGCCGTAGCCCGGAACGACCTGACCTGCGTTGAGGGTATCCCAGAGAGCCTTGGTGACGTTCTCTTTGGTCGGCTCGGCGCCGTTGAGTTTCTTCTGGAACTCCATGATCCAGCCGAGCACTTCCTGGTTGGCAAGACCGTGCAGCGGGCCGGCAAGGCCGTTGAGGCCAGCGGCGTACGCGTAGTACGGGTCGGAGAGAGCGGAATGCACCAGGTGGGTGGTGTGAGCCGAGACGTTGCCGGACTCGTGGTCGGAGTGAAGGATGAAGTACATCCTTGCCACATCCTTGTACTGCTCGCTCTGGCCGATCATGTGGGCGAAGTTAGCGCCCAGGTCAAGTTTCGGATCGATGGCGATCTGCTTGTCGCCGCGATACTTGAGGTTGTAAATGAAGGCGGCGAGAACCGGGATACGGGCGACGATGTCGCTGGCATCCTCATATACGTACTCCCAAGCGTCCATCTTGTTGAACTTGCCGCCGCTGTAGAAGGCAGCGAACTTGGACTCTTTCTGCATCGCCATGATGCCGACGGAGAGCATGACCATCGGGTGGCTGTCCTTAGGCAGCGAGCGCACGACGGTGTACACGTACTCGGGCACCACCTGACGGGTCTTGAACTCGGCCTCAACGGCGGCAACCTGCTCCAGGGTCGGAACCTCGCCAGTCAGCAGGAAGTACCAGAAGGACTCGACGGTCGGGTACTCGGAACCTGCAGCCTTCGGCAGTGCCTCGAAGGTCTCGGGGATGGTCTTGCCGCGGAAGCGGATCCCTTCCTGCGGATCGAGGTAGGAGATGTCGGTGACGAGCGACCTGATGTCGCGGGCGCCGCCGATGCACTGGCCGATGTCCACCTTGTCGATAACGACGGAGCCGAACTCTTTGGTCAGCTTGGTGATACGGGGGCGGTGTGCCTGGATCTTCTCAAACAACTTCTCTTTTAATTGCGTCATGTGCCAGATCTCCTTTTCTGTTGGGGTTGAGGTACATACCGATCAAGTAAACTGATCAAATTGCCCGCTGACACCGTGCCTTTTGACACTGACCTTCGGCCGGTTGCGTGAGGTAGGTATACTGTATACAAAGATTTTTCAAATGTATACCATTGAGCCGACTCAATTTCAATACAAAAAAATCCCGTTTTACTATTTTGCATACATTTTAATCCAACCTAAAGCAGTACCAGTTCCTGCTCTGAAAAGGTGAGACGTTTAAGCCCCTGTTCTGACAGATAAAAGGAATTTTCTATGCCAACGGCTCCCTCACCGGGAAACACCAGTTTTGGCTCAAAGGCGAAGGCCATCCCCACCTCCAAGGTTTCCTCATCGAACCCTCTGGCGATGAACGGATATTCGTCGATCTCAATGCCGAGACCGTGCCCGATGAAGGATATCTGGCCGCCGGGTGTGCCCATGAAGGCGTCGGCATATCCCATGGCACAGGCACGCTCGAGACAGGCGCGATAGATGCCGCCCCAACTGGCCCCCTCGACGGCCATCTCCATCATCAGTTCCTCGATGCGGAGCATATCCTCGTAACCGCGCCGCATCCGGTCCGAAACGGAACCGATGGCAAAGATCCTGGTCTGATCCACCAGGTAGCCGTCGAAACAACTTGCGAAATCAACCACCACCGGTTCGTCGCGTCGAATCCTGTTGTAGCTCGCGCCGTGGCCAAAGGCCGGGGTAAGCCCCATGCCGCCGAGGGCGGTGTTGGTGCACGCAGGAGCGGCGGCATCGGCACCGGATAGAACCTGTACACCGGAGATCTCCCCGTTGAAGGCCCGCATCCTTACATACCCCTGGTGCCCCTCGACGCGCATGACGTGTTCGAGTTCGGCGGCAAGATCCACCTCACTCATCCCCTCGCGGATCACCTCACTGGCGCGACGGTAGGCCTTGTCGGCCTGGCCGGCCGCGTCCTGCAGGATGTGGATCTCGTAGTGGGTCTTGCACATGCGCACGCGCCTGATGAGAGGCGTGGCGTCCACGGGCTTTGCGTCGGGGAAAAGGGAAAGGTATCTGTGGTAGAGGTTGACCGGCAGGACGTCGAGTTCAAGACCCAGACGCTGCGGCGCTAAAGCGCCATGCTCGGTGATCAGGGAGGGGAGCCGGTCCAGAGAGGGAAGCGGCACCACGTGTTCCAGGGCGCTCTCCATGCGTGCACGCATGAAGTCCCGGCGCACAAGGTAGATCGGTTTTCCTGAGACGGGAAGGTAGAGGACACCGGTCTGCACGGTACCGGTGAAGTAGAAAAGGTCTGCGTTTTGCACCATGAGGACCGCGTCCATGCCCGCGGCCGCCATCTCGACTTGCAGCTTCCTGTAACGGTATTCCAGTTCGTTCTTCGGCGTAAGCCGCATATCCCCTCCTCTCTCCTCATGATGTTCATGAGGAGGAGAAGGAAAGATAACTCACAATCTGCACCGCGTCAACCTTTGCAGGCCAGTAAGATCAAGGGGTTATTAGCGAATCTGCAGTGAAGATCAGACATTTTCCTCAAGCTGCAGTTCGCGAATCGCCATCTCGCGCAGCTTGAATTTCTGGATCTTACCGCTTGCCGTCATGGGATAGGAGTCGACGAAGCGGACATATTTCGGGATTTTGTAGTTGGCGATCCTGCCGCGACAAAATTCCTTCACCTCGTCCTCGGTCATCTCGCACCCCTGCTTTAGCACCACTGCCGCCATGACCTGCTCGCCGTACTTTCGGTCCGGCACGCCATAGACCTGGATGTCAGAGATATTCGGATGGGTGTAAAGGAACTCCTCGATCTCTCTCGGGTAGATGTTTTCGCCGCCGCGGATGATCATGTTCTTGATTCGCCCGGTGATCTTGCAGTAGCCGTTTTCGTCCATGACCGCGAGGTCCCCGGTGTGGAGCCAGCCGTCCGTGTCGATCGCCTTCGCGGTCTCATCGGGCATCTTGTAATACCCCTTCATAACCAGGTACCCCCTGGTGCAGAGCTCGCCCTGCTTGCCCGGCGGGAGTTCCGCGCCGGTTTCGATGTCGACGATCTTCAGCTCCACGTTCGGAAGCACCCTGCCGACGGTGGAGACTTTAAGCTCGATCGGGTCATCGGTGCGGGTCTGGGTGATGACCGGCGAGGATTCGGTCTGCCCGTAGGCAATGGTGATTTCGCTTGCGTGCATGTCGCGGATGACGCGGCGCATCACCTCGATCGGGCAGTTAGAGCCAGCCATGATGCCGGTCCTAAGCGAAGTGAGATCGAACTCCTGGAAACGTGGATGTTCGAGTTCGGCGATGAACATAGTCGGAACGCCGTGCACCGCAGTGCAGCGCTCCTTTTCGATAGCCTGCAGCACTTTCAGGGGGTCGAAGATCTCCACCGGGACCATGGTGGTGCCGTGGGTGACGCAGGCCATGACCCCTAAAACGCAGCCGAAGCAGTGGAAGAAGGGAACTGGGATGCAGAGGCGATCATGTTCGGTGAAGCGCATGCACTCACCGATGTTGAAGCCGTTGTTGACCACGTTGTGGTGGGTCAGCATGACCCCCTTCGGGAAACCGGTGGTGCCCGAGGTGTACTGCATGTTGATCACCTCGTTCACGTGCAGCGTTGCCTCCACGGCCGCAAGTTCGGCGTCTGACACATCGCGCCCCAGCTCGACGATCTTCTCGAAGTTGATCATCCCGTTAGGGGCTCCCTCCCCAATGAAGACGACGTGCTGCAGACAGGGAAGTGTCGCGTTTGAAAGCTCACCGGGCTTGCTCGTCGCAAGCTCCGGAACCACGCTCGACAGCGTTTCGACGTAGTTGGTATCCTTGAACCCCTGCACCATGAACAAAACGCGCGAGTCGGACTGCCGAAGGAGGTACTCGAGTTCGGCGGACTTATAGCTTGTATTGACGGTAACGAGCACCGCCCCGATCTTCGCGGTGGCGAACTGCAGGGTCACCCACTCTGGAACGTTGTAGGCCCAGATCGCCAGGTGATCGCCCTTTTTCACCCCTAAGCGCAAGAGCCCCTTCGCCACTTGGCGGCAGCGCTCATTGAACTCGCGCCAGGTGTAGCGCAGACCGCGCTCGACGTAGATCAGCGCCTCGTTGTCGGGATATTTGCCCGCTATGTCGTCCAGCAAAGCTCCGACTGTCAGATTGATCTCTTGCGTCATGGGCACCCCCTGTGTTTCACGGTATCAAACGGTTGTTAAACCGAGAAAAGTCATTATAAAAAAAAGGTTTGTCCAATTAACATAGGCACCTGCGGCATGTCAAGATTTATGGCTCGTCGGCCTGCCGCTTCTTTGAGCAGGGAGAGGACCGGGTCCGAAACAGGCGCTCCTCCGGCGCAAAAAAAGCTTGACACGATTTTCCGGCGCCACTCCGCTACCTTAGGCTAAACCACTGAAATCATTAGTACTATGTTTGAAACGTCGTTAGCAGCAACCTGATTATTTTTTAGGCAAAACGCAGAGACCGGCAATTTAAAAAGCATTTCTCCCTCCTTCAACGTCTTTTCCACAGCGCTTTCCACAAAAGGTGTGGAGCGGGCCGGAAAACCTCATTTTTACGCGATGAAACGGGTAGTTAAACAGGAGGAGAGGAATCGGGGCTTCTTCACCAGGCGGCGGTTATGCCGTAAACAGCAAAGACGCAGAGGTCCTGCAGACCGGCTCCGTCCTCCGGTCAGACCATCGCACAGACTAAACACCTATTCGAACAGGGATGAAAGGGATACAGGGGATAAAGACATAAACCTTTCTCACGCAAAGACGCAAAGACAAGCTCAAACAAGAGATTTTGGTTTAACCCAAAAGTCTTTTTGTCTCTGGTTTATCCCTTTCATCCCCTTCATCCCTGTTAAATGTTTTTCAGTTTTTCTTTGCGCCTTTGCGTCTTGAGTGAGCGCAGCGAACGGGCGTGACACGCTTAAAGGTTTTGGTTCACGACGTTTTGAGGGGAACCTTCGAGGAAGGCGGCTATATTTTGCGCCGTTGTCGCCATGAGTCTTTGGCGGGCGGCCAGGGTGGCCCAGGCGATGTGCGGGGTGATGATGCAGTTTCTTGCGGTGAGAAGCGGGCTGTCGGCGGGGATCGGCTCTGAGGCGGCAACGTCCACGGCGGCTCCGGCGATGACGCCACGGTTTAAGGCATCGGCCAAGTCTCGCTCGTTTACAAGCCCTCCCCTCGAGGTGTTGATAAGAAGCGCATGGCGCGGCATGCGCGAGAGCAGTCCTGCGTTCACCATACCCGCGTTATCCTCGGTAAGCGGACAGTGCAGGCTTACCACGTCGGAACGCTCAAAAAGCTCGTGAAGCTCCACCCAGGTGACCGGAAATCCGCCGGGCGCGGTACGGTGACGCGGGTTGTACGCGACGACCTGCATGCCCAGGGCATGGGCGACAGCCGCGACGCGCGCGCCGATGCGTCCGAGCCCCACGATCCCGATCGTCCTTCCACAGAGTTCGGTGAGCGGTTCCCCGACGAGGGTGAAGTCCGCCGAGCGGGTCCAATCACCCCCGTGCACGGCCTCGTTGTAACGAGCCACTCGGTTGGTGAGTTCCAAAATCAGGGCGATGGCGTGCTGTGCCACCGAGTCGCTGCCGTACTCCGGCACGTTCACTACCGGGATGCCAAGCCGCGCCGCAGCCGCGAGATCAACCACGTTGTAGCCGGTAGCCAGGACACATATGAGCTTAAGCTCGGGGAGTTCGGTCAGGGTGGCAGCCTTGAGCGGCGTCTTGTTGGTCAGGACGATCTGCGCGCCGCTGGAGCGCTCCACAACAAGATGCTCCGGGGTGCGGTCGTGCACGGTAAGCTCGCCGAAAGCAGCGACCTCGTCCCACGGGTTGTCACCGGGGTTCAAAGTATGTCCGTCCAGCACCACGATCTTCATGACCACCTCACTCAAAACCGATTCAAACAGGGATGAAGGGGATAAAGGGGATAAAGGCATAAAACCTTTGTCACGCAAAGACGCAAAGACGCAAAGACAAGCACAACAAAAGATTCTGGTTTAACCCAAAGTCTTTTGTCTTTGGTTATCCCTTTCATCCCATTCATCCCTGTTAAATGGCTTTCGGGTTTTACTTTGCGACTTTGCGTCTTTGCGTGACAGAGATTTTGTCGTCTTTGTTTTGCCTTGCGTCTTTGGGTGAGCCGGGTTTTGTTAAAGGTTTTTTTCAACCACGACGCCGCCGGAGACCACGAACTTAACCGCGTCCTCCACCGTCATGCCGCAGTCTTGAACCTCGTCCTCATGGAAAAAGAGCGCGAATCCGGAGGTCGGATTCGGCATGGTCGGCACGTACACTACAACCAACCTCTCGCCGTCATGCTCGACCTCAGCGGTCACGAAGCCGACGGCACGCACCCCCTTGCGTGGCCACTCAACGAACACGGCCCGACGATAGGAGGTCTTGCCGTCCTTGAAAACCTGGGTGAGCTGCTTGCTCGAGCCGTAGATCGACTTCACCAGGGGGATACGCGAAAAGAGGTCGTCCCACCACCTGAGGATCCTGGTCCCCATCACGTTGGTGGCGAGAAGCCCGGAAAGGTAGATGACGATCAATCCGGTCAACATGCCAAGGCCGGGAATGTAGGTGTGGTTGTTGATCAGGGCAGTGAGCAGCGAATCAAGATATGACCCGAGGATACCGTCTGCGAAGTTGAACAGGAACTTCAGAATAAAAATGGTGATGCCAAGGGGAACGACCACGAACAGACCCGTGATGAAGCGCCCCTTGAAATGTTTGATGAGTTTTTCCATTGCGCCTCCTATCTTCCGTTTGCGTTATGCTACAAAAGCGGCCGAAATGTCAACGGGTTTGGGAAGTGAACTGCTGCCCGCGGAAGAACGTCAACCATCTGCAGCAGTATGACAGTTTCGCGGGTGATACACAGTTGACAACGCCCCGCGCAAAAATTACAGTAACAGTCGCCGTTTCATCCCGAAAACTAGCAAAGGCCCACCTGGATGCTGAAAAAAGGTTTCGTCATATCGGCCGTCGCCGCCCTCCTCGCTTCCCTCTTCTTCCTGGCACCGCTTCTCGATAAGGAAGAGCGTGCCCGCCGCAGCGAGGCGGAATACCTCGCCATGTTCAGGGAAGTGGTGGACATCGTCAAAGAGAGCTACGTCGACAAGGTCGACGACAAAAAGCTCATGACCGGCGCCATCAACGGCATGCTCGCCGCGCTCGACCCGCACAGCGTGTACCTTCCCGCTTCGGACTTCTCCGAGATGAAGGTGCACATGGCCGGTGCCTTCGGCGGTGTGGGGATCGAGCTGGACATGCGTAACGGCAAGCTCATGGTCAACGCGCCCATCGAGGACACCCCGGCCTTCAAGGCAGGCATCCTGTCCGGCGATCACATCGCCCTCATCGACGGAAAGCCAACCAAGGATCTCCCCATCAACGAGTGCGTTAGCCGGATGCGCGGCACCCCGGGTACCACTGTCGCCCTGACCATAGAGAGAGAGGGGGCCGCAGCGCCGCTCACCTTCCGCCTCACCCGCGCCATCATCAAGACCAAGAGCCTGAAGGCGCGTCTCATCGCGCCCGGTTACGGCTACGTCCGCATCGCGGAGTTCCAGGAAAGGACCGGCGAGGACTTCGAGAGAGCCCTGAAAACCTTGGCCGCGGACAACGGAGGACCGCTCTCCGGTCTCGTGCTCGACCTGCGCTACAACCCAGGCGGGCTCGTTGACCAGGCCTACCGTGTAGCCGACCGCTTCATCGGCGAGGGGCTCGGCAACGGCGACATCGTCAGCACCAGAGGGCGCGAGCCCGGAATGACCAACACGCTCACCGCCACGATAGGGAATAAGGAGCCGAACTACCCGATGGTGGTGCTCATAAACGGTGGCAGCGCGAGCGCCTCCGAGATTGTCGCCGGCGCGCTGCAGGATCACAAGCGCGCCGTGATCATGGGAACGCAGAGCTTCGGCAAGGGGAGCGTGCAGTCGGTGATGACCCTCAACAACGGCGATGGGCTGAAGCTCACCACCGCACGTTACTACACCCCGAACGGACGCTCCATACAGGCCAAGGGGATCACCCCAGACATCATCATTGAGTTCGCCACGAAACCGGCGCTCAAAAAGGAGAAGGAGGCCGATGTCCGCGAGCGGGACCTGGACGGGCACATGGAGGAGGTTCCCGAGGCAGGGCACCCGACCCCGGCGCCGCCGAAAAAAGCCGCGCCGCCGCAACTTACTAACCGCGGCAACGGGAAGAGTCAGGAGCTTAGCAATGAAGAGCTTCTGCAAAAGGACAATCAGCTCGCTCGCGCCATCGACCTGCTGAAAGATGTCAACGTCCTGCAAAAGAGTGCCGGCCGTTGATGGTATCCGGCAGCAGCAAGACGCCCGGCCACCACAACCTGCTGGTCATCCTCGGAGCCACCGCCTCGGGAAAGACGCGGCTAGGCGTGCAGTTGGCCGACAGGTTCGACGGTGAGATCATTTCAGCCGATTCGCGTCAGGTCTATCGCGGCATGGACATAGGCACCGGCAAGGACCTGCACGAGTATGAAGGCATTCCATACCACCTGATTGACGTAGCCCCCCCCGGCTCCGAGTTCAACCTGTTCCAGTTCCAGCGTCACTTCCTCGCTTGCTTTGCCGAAATCTCAGAGCGCGGCAAACTGCCGATCCTCGTGGGAGGTAGCGGCATGTACCTCGACTGCGTGCTGCGCGGCTACCGCCTGGCCGAGGTTCCGGAAAACCTGGAGCTTAGGGAAGAGCTTTTGCCGCTTTCCATGGAAGAGCTTGCTGAGAGGCTGGCCCGCGCCACCCCCGCCCTGCACAACACCACCGATCTTACTGAGCGCAGTCGCCTCGTGCGTGCCATAGAGATTGCCGAACATAATGGCGAGGCAAGTGAGCCGTGGCCAGACATCGTGCCGTTCACCATCGGTATCCGTTGGGATCGAGCCATGATAAGGGAGCGGATCACCCGCAGGCTAAAGGAGCGCATGGAAGCAGGTATGATCGATGAGGTGCGTCGTCTACACGAGGCAGGGACGAGCTGGGAGCGGCTCGAGTTTTACGGCCTGGAGTACCGCTACCTCGCCCGGCACCTTAAGGGAGAGCTCTCCCGCAACGACATGTTCCAGAAATTGAACGCCGCTATCCACGATTTTGCCAAGAAGCAGGAGAACTGGTTCAAGAAGATGCAAAGCCGCGGCACGGAGATCAACTGGATCGAAGGCGCCGGGGACCCACTAAACGAGGCACTCGAACTGCTGCAAAACCGATTCAAACAAAACCGATTCGAACAGGGATGAAGAGGATAAAAGCATAAACCTTGATCACGCAAAGACGCAAAGGCGCAAAGACAAGCAGATCAAAAAAGTATTTTGGTTTACCCCCAAAGTCTTTCTTATCTTTGGTTTATCCCTTTCATCCGCTTTATCCCTGTTGAATTGTCTTTCAAGTTTTCCTTTGCGTCTTAGCGTCTTTGCGTGACACCAGATCTTGTTTTAGATGTTATCCCTTTCATCCCCTTCATCCCTGTTAAATAAGCCTTTCTTTTGGTTTTACTTTGCGACTTTGCGTCTTTGCGTGAACCGATTATGCTTCTGTTTTGCTTTTTGCTTCGGGTTTCATGTTAATTATTGACGTATTCGGTGTGGTATGTTACGACAAAAAGACATGAAACCAGGGAGGGAACCGATGTTTGCAAGGTTGAAATCAGACATAAAGGCAGTCTTTGACAGGGATCCGGCGGCAAGAAGCGTGCTCGAGGTGATCTTCTGTTACCCGGGACTGCACGCTCTCTGGTTCCACCGGGTTTCGCACTGGTTCTGGATCCACGACTGCTACTTCCTCGGACGCCTCACCTCCCACTTCGGGCGGTTTTTCACCGGTATCGAGATCCACCCCGGAGCGAAGATCGGCAAAGGCTTCTTCATCGACCACGGCATGGGCGTGGTGATCGGCGAGACCGCCGAGATAGGTGACAACGTAACCCTCTACCACGGTGTCACCTTGGGCGGTGTCAGTTGGGAAAAGGTGAAGCGTCACCCTACCCTTATGGACAACGTCGTCATCGGCTCCGGTGCGAAAATCCTCGGCCCCTTCACCGTGGGAAAAGACAGCAAGGTCGGCTCCAACTCCGTCGTCGTGAAGGAAGTCCCCCCCAACTCCACCGTCGTCGGCATACCCGGGCGCGTGGTAATGGCCACAGAAAAGCCGCAGGACCGTCTCGACCTTGAGCACGGCAAGATGCCGGACCCAGAAGCGAAGGCGATTTCCTGCTTGTTCGACCAGATCCGCGAACTGGAAAGGAAGTACAACGCCCTCGCTGCCGAGCACGAGGCCCTCAAAAAGAAGCTCAACTAAAAACGATTCGAACAGGGATAAAGGGGATGAACGGGATAAAGACGTAAAACCTTTTTCTCACGCAAAGACGCAAAGGCGCAAAGAAAGAAGGAAATAAAAGAGACTTCGGTTTAACCCCGAAGTCTCTTTGTCTTTGGTTTATCCCCTTCATCCCCTTCATCCCTGTTAAATAAGCCTTTCTTTTGGTTTTACTTTGCGACTTTGCGTCTTTGCGTGACAGGAGCTTTTAGGTTTATCCCATCCCCCCCGGCATCCCTGTATTAGTTCTTTTTTTCTTTTCGTCTCAGCTCCTTTGCGTTACAAATGTTTTTCGGCCTTATCCCTTTCATCCCCTTTATCCCTGTTAAATATGTTTTTTGAGGTTGCATGAACAAGAAGATAGCCATCACCACCCTCGGCTGCAAGATCAACCAGTTCGAGTCTGCCGCCATGACCCAGGCCCTCGAGCAGCAAGGGTACAGCTTCGTTCCCTTCACCGAAAAGGCCGATATCTACGTCATCAACAGCTGCACCGTCACCGCCAAAACCGACGCCGAGTCGCGCCGTCTGATCAGACGCGCCTCCCGCATGAACCCGGAGGCACGCGTCGTGGTTACCGGCTGCTACGCCCAGATGGCCGGCGACGATCTTCTGAAACTCCCCGGCGTAAACCTTATCCTCGGCAACACCGAGAAGAAAGACATCGTCGGCTTCATCGAGGGGCTGAAGGACGAGCCGCAGGCAGTGGTGAGCGACATATCGAAGGAGAGGTCGAAAGAGAGAACGCCGCTTGAGAGCTTCGCCGAGCACACCCGAGCCTTTCTGCAGGTGCAAAACGGCTGCGACGCCCGTTGCGCATACTGCATCGTCCCCTATGCGCGCGGCGCCTCGCGCAGCGTCGCCCCAGCGGAAGCACTCGAGGGTATGGCCGCGTTTGCAGCGAACGGATTCCGTGAGATCGTGCTGACCGGGATCCATCTCGGCGCCTACGGCCTCGACCTCGACCCGCCGACCGACCTTTTGGGCCTTATGAAGCTTGCCGAAGAGCAGGGAGTGGTGCAGAGGCTGCGGGTAGGCTCGGTGGAGCCGACCGAGGTCCCCGCCGAGATGATCGAGTTCATGTCCACTTCGAAAATCGTCTGCCCGCACCTGCACCTGCCGCTGCAAAGCGGCTCCGACGGCGTGCTGGCCCGGATGGACCGCGGCTATGATACGAAGCTTTTCCGCGGTGTCGTCGACGCGCTGGTTGCGGCCATCCCCGACGTTTGCGTCGGGTCCGACGTCATCGCCGGCTTCCCCGGCGAGACGGACCAGGAGTTTGCCGAGACCTTCGCGTTCATCGAGTCACTCCCCCTCGCCTACCTCCATGTCTTCCCATTCTCGCAGCGTCCCGGGACCCCCGCTGCCACCATGGCCGCCCAGGTGCAGCCGAAGGTGATCAAGGAGCGCGCCGAGAAACTCAGGCTCCTCTCTGAGCGGAAGAAGGCAGAGTATGCCGCCAAGTTCGTGGGACGTGAACTACAGGTACTGGTGCAAAAAGACGATGGTGGGCGCAAGGGACTTGCCAGGAACTACCTGACCGTGCAGATCGACGGAAGCGAGGAGATGGTGAACCGTGAGGTGAACGTAGTGATCACCGGGACCAAAGGCGGGGAACTGATAGGCAGGATAAAAGCGTAAACCTATTCAAACAGGGATGAAGGGGATAAAGGGGATAAAGACATAAAACCTGTCTCACGCAAAGCCGCAAAGGCGCAAAGACAAGCAGAAACAAAGAAAAGATTTTGGTTACCCCCAAAATTCTTTTGCTTTTAAAGGTTTTATCCCTTCCATCTCCTTCATCCCTGTTAAATGAGCCTTTGTCTTTGTTTTCTTTGCGACTTTGCGTCTTTGCGTGACAGAGAATTTTGCCTTGGTTTTATCCCTTTTATCCCCTTCATCCCTGTTAAATAAGTCTTTGTCTTGGTTTTTTCGCGTCTTTGCGTGACAGGGTTTAGTGGTGTGCCTGTATGAACTCCGCCACGCGCTGCACGTCGCCGGTATCCCGGAACTCCCGGTAACCGTCGATGCCATCCTCATCGAGCCCGCGGTAGTAGCGCGGACGCTTCGTCTTAAGCCCGGCAAGCAGTTTCGCCGTGGCGTAGTCCTCGCTCTCCACGTCCCGCCCCGCGAACTTGAGCTGCAACACGATGCTGTAGCCGAGCTGAAACAACCTCTTCAACTCCTCCTCGACCAGGATGCGCGCAGCCACCTCCTCATCACCGGCAGCGACCTTCTCCAGCGCGATGTTCAGGTAACCGCACACCCGGTGCATCACCGCGAGCATCGACTCCGGCTCGTGGAAGGCCTCTCCTTCAGCGACGAGCGCACTGTTCACGAGGTAATTCAGCTCCTGGTGGACGACCTCCGAGCCGGCGCGGTTCAGGGCGCGTGCGAAGAGCGTCCCCTCATCGGCGGAAACCGGAAGAAG
The DNA here is from genome assembly GCF_004917075.1 of Geomonas edaphica. Lineage (GTDB taxonomy): Bacteria > Desulfobacterota > Desulfuromonadia > Geobacterales > Geobacteraceae > Geomonas > Geomonas edaphica. The sequence continues at coordinate 460,468 of NZ_SSYB01000002.1, read as the reverse complement.
ATGCCCCCCCTCCCCTGCCGAGACAAGCTCTTTCCCTCCCTCCAGCTCGAAATGGTCCGGATGAACGCGGGCGTATATCGACAACGCCTCGTCAAGCGGGGGGAATCCCAGGTCCTGCAGCCTTCCGGTACGGAAACGCTGGCACTGCTCCTCCATCTCCAGGTCGACGTCCCCTTTCACCCCCTCCATGAGCGCCGTATAGAGCGGGTTGTCCAGCTTGATCAGCATGGAGAGAAACGAGCCGATCAATTGGCTGTGCTGCGGATTCTTGAAAGTCACCATGAACACGCCGTCGAAGGTGTGGTCGTAGTCCGCCAGGTCGTCGTTGCCCTGATCGCCGATGCCACCGCCCACCACGATCTCACGGCTCAGCAAGAGCTGCAAAAGCTCGAAGTCCAGGTGCTTCAGCAGTTCATGCATGCGCGGCTCGCCCCCTTCAATGAAGTAGGTAAGCCAGTGACAGGCGCGATCCTCCGAGAAGGTCCAGCCTTCCCAGAGTTCAATATCGAGGATGAAGACACACTGCTCGGCCGAAGCGATGCGCAGGAGTTCCACCGCGTCGGCCTCGCCCACCTCCTTGATGAGCCAGAAGAACTCCTGCGACTCCAAAGAGGCGGCGAGCCTTTTCGCATTGGGGTCGGCGAGGATCAGGCCCATCTTCTCCTTGCCGCTGCAGGTTTTCAGGTACTGGGTTTTCTGCTGAAGGGAAAGCGCGTGGAAATCAGCTTCCGAAAGTTTGACTGCTACTGCGTGGTTCTTATCCGACATAGTGGGTTACAACTCCTATCATTTTAGATGCATCAAAAAAGCGCCTCACGCCCGTTCGCTACGCTCACTCAAGACGCAAAGTCGCAAAGTAAAACAAAAACAAGGCATATTTAACAGGGATGAAGGGGATGAATGGGATAAAAACTAAAAACCGAAAGATCTTGGGGGTAAACCAATTCTTGTTTGCTTTTGATTGTCCTTGCGCCTTTGCGGCTCCGCGTCTTTGCGTTAAAAGATTTTACGCTTTATCCCCTGTATCCCCTTCATCCCTGTTTGAATCGTTTTTTTACAGAATCCCTTTGCGCATGGCCTTCTTGTAGCCGCAGCTTCTGTGCAGCCACTTCAACTCTTTTACGAGTTCAGGGGTCAGCTGCACGCACTCAGGGAAAACCTTGAAGCGCTTCTTGTAAATCTTGCAGCGCCTGGTCGTTATATCCAGATAACGGCAGGGAGTCGAGGTGAACAGGATCCTGCCGTCCTCGTCCTCAATCTTTTCGAAGCAGCAGAGTCCGCACTGCTCGCACAGCGCCTCCCACTGCGCCTGGTCCATCTCATGCGCCGACATGTTACCTTCCCTTCCTTTCGAACCAAAAATCTCTGTCACGCAAAGACGCAAAGTCGCGACGAAACCAAAAACAAAGACTATTTAACAGGGATGAAGGGGATAAACGGGATGAAACCATAAGACAAAAAGCTTTTAGGTTTAACCCCAAAGTCTTGTTTTTCTTTGCGCCTTTGCGTCTTTGCGTGACACAGGTTCTAAGCCTTTATCCCCTTTATCCCATTCATCCCCGTTCGAATCGGTTTGTGCGGTTATTCCTCGCCCGCCCCGAGGGGGACTACCAAGGAATTACCCTTGCTGTTGGAGAAACGGACACTGTCTTCGTAGATCTGCTCTACCTTATACCCCTCCACCACGGCACCCGGGCGCAGGGCACGCCCGTTCACCATGGCGAAACTCGCCTCGCTGCTATTTTGCCATGCGATCCCGGAAACTCGGATCGCCGGACGCGATTTCTGCAGGGCAGGCTCCGGCACCACGGCAGCGACTGCCGCCGCTTCTATAGGCGCCGGCTGGAGAGCGGCATTCGAGACCGGACGAACCTTCTGCAAAGGCTGCGTGACCTTCACTGCCGCTTGCTGTTTCGGTGCGGCCGGGGTTGCCTCAACTTTCGCAGTATTTCGGACCGGCTTTGCGGCTAAGGCCGGGGCAGTGGACTGCGCAACCGGTTTGGCAGAAGTTTTTGCGACGGGCTGCGCAGGTTTTGTGACGACCTTGGCAACCGGTGCAGCGACCGGCTGCATCGTGGGTTCCGCAACAGGCTGCTGCACCGGTTGCTGCTTTTCGGCTACAGGTTGCTGCACCACCTTGGCAGGAGCTTCTGCAACGGCCGGACGCGCCGGTTTTTCCGCGACCGGAGTCGGATGCGTAAAGCCTCCCATCAGGGCGTAGGTGACGATAGCGGCAACTGAGGCACCGCCAAGCGTCCAAGCGGGCAGAAGCCAGGCAGGACGGCGATCCCGTCCCCTGCCAATGCCGCCGCTGGCCGCACGTCTCGATCTTTGCGACTCATCGACCTTCTCTAAAGCCTTCAAAATAGAGCTCATATACTCCTCTATATACCAGTTCTGTCACGCCCGTTCGCTGCACTCACTCAAGACGCAAAGTCGCAAAGTAGAGCAAATAAAAAACAAAAGCTATTTAACAGGGATGAATGGGATGAACGGGATAAAAAACCAACAGACTTTGGGTTTAAACCAAAACCTTTCTTTTGTTTTTGCCTCTCTTTGCGCCTTTGCGTCTTTGCGTGATAAAGGTTTTAGCCTTTATCCCCTTCATCCCTGTTTGAATATGTTTCGTCCGAAGACGCGACGCAACAAGTTTGATGTCGTGCCGTAAGGGGAGAAACCGCCCACCTCGGAAACGGCCTGGGCCGCCATCTTGCCGGTGATGGTCCGCGCTTCCTCGGTGAAGCCGATCAGCAGGGCCCGGTCACAAACCACGTTCACTAGCCTCGGCACCCCTCCCGAGAAACGGTAGATCCGTTTCATGGCAGCCTTGGAAAACTCGGCGGCGCGGTAGCACCCGGCGAGCTCCATACGGTGGTCGATGTAGTGCTGCGTGCTCTCGAAGTCCATGGGAAGCAGATGATAGCGCACGGTGACGCGCTGGTTCAACTGGCGCAGCTCCTTCCTCGCAAGGACGGACAAAAGCTCCGGCTGGCCCGAAAGAACAATCTGGATCAGCTTGTCGGTCTCTGTCTCAAGGTTCGAGATGAGGCGGATCTGCTCCAGCACCTCGGCTGGCAGATTCTGCGCCTCGTCCATCACCAGCACGACCCTGCGCCCTGCCTCTTTCTGCTCGAGCAGGAAGGCGTTCAAGACCTGCAGCAGTTCCACCCGGCTCTCCGACTCCCAGGAAAGCCCGAACTCGCGGTTCACGCTCTTCAAAAGCTCGAGGTCGGAAAGGCATGGATTGAAGATGAGGGCTGTGCGGTGGCCTTCCTGGTCGAGTTTGCCCAAGAAGGTGCGCAAAAGCGTCGTCTTGCCGGTACCGACCTCGCCGGTCAACTCCACAAAACCCGCGCGGTGGTCGACGGCGTAGATCAGGTGCGCGTACGCCTCCCGGTGCTGTTCGCTCATGAAGAGAAAGCGGGGATTGGGAGTGAGGGTGAACGGGCTCTCCCTGAAGCCGTAAAATTCGCAGTACATCGCAGGCATGTGCCTTCCCTTTAGAGGTTGCCGTTGGCCGAGGGGGTGAATATAGCGTGAATCTGTCGAGAAATAAAGGGGAAAGGGTGGGATGATCAGCTGCCAGTGGGAAGGAGTTATGTAGACATTTGAGTGGGTGCCGCGCCCACCGCTATATACGGTCCGACAGTCAGCATCGTTCGACGCCATGTTTTTGGGGATCATACAAGGCCAGACGCTTCTCCAGACTGAGCCATTCATTGTCCAGTTCGGTCTCCAGTTCACGCCAAAGTAACTCGGTGCGTTCTTTCATACTGCGGCTCCATTCGCGAACCTCTCGAATAAGGGCCTCTTGCCCCTCAAGAAGGTAATCGAGTTTGCTGTTTATGCTTTCCAAAAGCAGGATGACTTTATCTCTATCCATGGACAGTCTCGCAGGTTGAAGTACCGAAAAGTGTACAGGCAGGACTATGCCACAGCGCAGCCGTCAACACAAGCGAAGAGCTTCCCCGCTGAGCCTCCATTCCATCGAAGAACCAGGCGAGGCCTTTACGCCCCGTTTTGTGACGGTGCTTACTCCACAGAGTGGCCTTTAAAGCTCCCCCCTTTGCGAAGGGGGGAACGTTAGGCCCAATGCGCGCCTCGTGGGTTGCGGCACTCCTCTTTCCCCCGGGATTTCCGGAAGAACATTAGCAGCAGGGAAACAGTTCACCAGGCCTACTGTTGATGCAAGGTGGGATCAGTAGCGGTAGGTGAGTTCGGCACGCAGCAACTGGTTCATCTGCGTGTCGCCGGCGCGCAGCTCGTAGTTGTGGACCCATTCCTGACCGTAAAGAAGCAGAGCGCTCCATTCCTTGAAAACCGGGAAGGTCCAAGAAGCGCGCAGGGCGTTCTTGCGCTCGATCGCCTGCATTACCCCGCCCGCGTCATACCTCCCCGTCTCGTCGACGGTGACGCGGCCGTAGTCGCCGCGCCGGGTATGGAACGCCTCCAGCGCGAGGTTGTTACGTACGGAGAACCAGTGGCTGTAACGCAGGAAGAAGTCCTGGGTCGCGCCCCCCTGGGAGTGGCCAAGCGGCAGCCCGTGGTACAGGTATCCCTCAATGAAGGTGCCGTTAGTGTAAAGGATGCGGTTGCCACGAAAGTATTCGAAGCGCAGGTCATCCCGGCCGCTGTCGGTGAGCCTCGGGATGTAGAAGCCGGCGACGTAACTCTCTACGATGGGCCAGAAGGCCGCGGCGTCTTCGCCGGACAGCTCGCCGTACAACTCAGTGTTACGCAGCCAGGGGAGTCTCAGCCGCAGATCAAACCCTGCGATGGAATTGGAATTGTCCTCACTCGCCCCCCCCACAAGGCCGCGTACGATGTCTCCGAAGCCGTTGTTGACGCCGGGGCCGCCCGCCTGTCGTCCGAGGTTTATGCCGAACTCGAGGTTTTCAAGCGGCTTCATGGCGAGCTTACCCGCGAAGAAGTATGGCTCGCGCTCCTTGCCGTCGGTGACGGTTTTCTCAAGTCGGGAAAAAACCAGGGAGTACTTGAGGTCCCAGAGGTATTTACTTTTCACCAACTCTGGACTGGAGAGCTTTACCTGGTCGAGGTTTCTGGCGTTATTGGTGAGCGTAATGGCGCCGCGATAGCCGGGACCAAGCCAGTTTTCGTCGCGCCCCACCTCCAGTTCGAGCCCCTTGCCGCCGATTTTCACGTAGCCGCGGTTCAGGCGCACCCTCGCCTCATCGTCCGCCTCCGACCAAAGAAGCTGCGGCTCAACGAGCGCACTTCCCATGGCACCGAAGTAGAGCTCCCCGCTCCCCCGTAAGTCCAGGTTGTTTCCTCTTTTGTAGACAACACCGTCGTTATTTTCGAAAAGCGGCGTCCCCTCGCTCCCCCGCTGTTGTACCGGTGAAGGATAAGGGTTTGAGGGTCGCAGGCCGCCGCCGATGCCGAAGACGCCGTCGTCGCCGGGGTCATGCACGGCGCGGTAATAGCTTCTCGGTGCACCTTCCAGGTAGACGTAGCGCAGTCGAGCCGTTGTGAGTGGAGCGTAGTCGAAGGCAGGAGTGGACTCTTCGCGACCGTAGTAAGTCAGTTCGCGGGGCAAGAGCTCCTTAAGGCGGGAGATCAGTTCGGTGGCAAGCGGCGAGGTAGCGCCGGATGCGGTTTTCTCCTCAGCCTCCCGGACCATGCGTGCCGCTTCGGCCCGTGAGAAGGGGCGGATACCCTTGACGTCAGAAGAAACCAAACCGAAACCGGAGAGTTTCTCTAGGTAGAGGTAAATGGGACTGTCCAGTGGAATATTAGGGGACGAAAGCGCAAAAGCACCCCCCGGATAAAGGACAGCAACGAGCAATGCCACAACGATTTTGGATAATCTCATTCAAAAATCTCTTTTAACATGGATGAAGGGGATGAACAGGATAAAGGCTTCAAACAAAAAGACTTTCAGGTTTAAACCAAAAGCGTGTGTGGTTTCTGGTTATAAAGGTTTTATCCCCTGTATCCCCTTCATCCCTGTTTGAATCGGTTTTAAAGCCTTAAACACTTTAACAGGGATGAAGGGGATGAACAGGATGAAGGCTTTAAACACAAAAAAGGCTTTCGGGTTTAAATCAAAAGTGTGTGGGTTTCAGGTTATAAAGGTTTTATCCCCTTTATCCCCTTCATCCATGTTTGAATCGGTTTTGAGGCATGAAACGGAGTCAGGCGATGAGTCTATTACCGAGACTTCTGTATTGCAGCTTCGGACTGCCGAAGTTAACCAACAACCCTACTTCGATTCCGGTCGCTTTCAAATAGTTCAGTACTTGGGCTATATGCTCAGGAGCTAAAGCTTTCACTGCTTTCAGTTCCAACAACACCGTCCCTTCAACCACAATATCTGCGAAAAAATCCCCGACAACTTTATTGCGATAAACGACCTTCAGAGGAACTTGCGAGTCAGCTTGCAATCCGACATCCGTCAGGGCTACCAGTAGAGCCTTTTCGTACACAGACTCAAGGAAGCCGCTGCCGAGTTCATTGCTGACTTCAAAACAGGCGCCAAGAACCTTACCGGTCAAGTCATCATGGACCACAAGGACCTCCGTCACCAACAAAGATGAAAAACCATCAACGTTTATAACAGGTCCTGACGTATTTTCTTCGACAAAGGCAAAAACCGCTGAACAGGGATAAAAACGGATGAACGGGATAAAGGCTTCAAACGAAAGGACTTTCTGGTTTAACCCAAAAACTTTTGTCTGTTCGTTTTTAAAGGTTTTATCCCCTGTATCCCCTTCATCCCTGTTTGAATCGGTTTTGTTATGCTGCCGTTTCCTCCCGCAGGTTGCGGACGAGCGCGAGTTTTTGCGGCGGGAACAGGTCGGGACGGACCCTCTGGAAGGCAAAGGGAGGCGCGGCCTCGAAATGATACCGCGGCACGAACTCGGGCACGACGCGCCTAAGCGTACGCAAAACGGCATCCAGCTCATGGCTTCTCGCAACAGAAAAGAGCTCGTCCAGATCTGCACTCACCTGCTTAAGATCGGTCTCCACCGGCGCCATGACCCGGATCTTCTTGTGACTGGTCAGCTTGATCCCCTCCCCGTCGATCAGCAGTTCCTCGAAAAGCTTCTCGCCGGGCTTCAGACCGGTGAACCGGATATCGATTTCATTGTACGGGATGAAACCGGAAAGACGGATCAGCTCCTCGGCAAGAGAAAGGATCCGTACCGGCTCTCCCATGTCGAGCACGAAGATCTCGCCGCCGTGACCGATGCACCCCGCCTGCATTACCAACTGTGACGCTTCCGGTATGGTCATGAAGTAGCGCACCACGTCCTTGTCGGTGACCGTGACCGGCCCACCTTTCCTGATCTGCTCCTTGAAAAGCGGGATGACGCTGCCGTTACTTCCGAGCACGTTGCCGAAACGTACCGTCGTGAACTTCGTCTGACTCTTCGCTGCCAGCGCCTGCACGTAGATCTCCGCGCTTCGCTTCGTGGCCCCCATCACGTTGGTCGGGTTCACCGCCTTGTCAGTCGAGACCATAACAAAATTGCGCACCTTGAACTTATGCGCCGCATCGGCGACGTTCCTCGATCCCATGACGTTGTTCAGCACAGCCTCGGCCGGGTTGTATTCCATCATGGCGACATGCTTGTACGCCGCGGCGTGAAAGACGACCTCCGGCCCGAACTCGTCGAACACCGCCTCGACGCGGTCTTGGTTCTTCACGTCCCCCACCATCGGGATGATACGGAGGTCCGGGAAGCTCTCGGAGAGTTCCTTCTCTATATAGAATAGAGGCGTCTCGGCGTGATCGAAAAGCACGAGCTTTGCCGGCTTGAAACGGGCCACCTGGCGACAGATCTCGCTTCCGATGCTTCCCGCCGCACCCGTCACCAGCACCCGCTTGTCCGTCAGGTAGTTCCTTATCGCGGTCTGATCCAGGACTACGGGATCGCGCCCCAGAAGATCCTCGATCTCCACGTCTTTTATATGGCTCATGGAGACATCGCCGTCGATCATCTCCGTGATGCCCGGAAGCGTCTTGAAGCGCGCCTTGGTCTTCTCGCAGTTTGCTATGACGCGGCGCATGAGGTCCCTGTCGCCTGAGGGGATGGCGAAGATGACTTCTTCGATATTGTGCTTACGCACCAGCCCGCTGAGCCTGCTCGTCCCCCCAAGAACACGGACCCCGGAGAGCCGCATGCCCATCTTCTGAGGGTCGTCGTCCACGAAGCCCAGCACGTTGTATGCGGCCTCTGGCTGCTTGCGAATCTCCTTGAGAAGAAGGTTCCCCGCCTCCCCCGCCCCGATGATGAGTGTTCTCTTCCCTTTGCAAAGCCCGGGGATGATCTTCGTCTCGCGATAGATCCTCCACACCAGTCGGCTCCCGGCAACGAAGGCGAAGAGCAGGAACCAATCCAGGATATAGATGGAGCGCGGCATCCCGAAGGGGCCTTTCATGTAGACGAGGGTGAGGGCTGAAACGGCGGAAGAAAGGGAGACGATCTTGAAGATCTCGTAGGCGTCCTGCAGCGAGGCGTAGCGCCAGATGCTGCGGTAGACCCCGGAGGCGACGAACATGGCGGGCTTCACCGCCATGGCGACAACGAGGCCGGTTTTCAGGTTCTCCACCTGGTTCGGTCTGATCTGGAAATCGAAGCGAAGGAGAAACGAAAGGAAGAACGCGGCGGCAATAAGCACCACATCGAGGAAAAACACCAGGACCCTTCTGGCGTGTATCATGACCCCTCCCAACAAGCAGCGCTCAACCAGGTCTTGCGCTGCGACATAAGAACGAACAACAGCTGCCAAGAATATCACAAAACCTTAAGGAAACAAACCTTAACAATTCGCATAAGGCGATTTACCACGTCATGCTAAGCCTTACCCGATGCCGCTTTCAACTTGCCCTCTTCGGCAGGAGATTCTCTTAACTTAATTGGGAAAAGAGCACCCACCGTTAAGAAAAATCATTGACCTCCCTAGGAAGCGTGGTAGTTATTTAAGCGCTTTCTAATTTCATTGCAAAAGGAGCTGCTTATGGACAACATCACGCTACTCAGCAGTGCGGAAGCGATCCCGAGAACGGCTGCCGTCGTGGTAGCCATATCGAAGGACCCCAGCCTATACACGCTCGTCGAAGCCTGTTTTCCTAAACAGCAAGAGTTGCAGGAAGTCGACGAAGAGCACAAGGCGGCTTTCAGTGCCGCAGCCGACGGAGACCCTGAGAAGGCAAAGCGGCTGAAGGCGGCACGGCAGAAGCTGGACCGCAAGTTCAGCATCTTCTTCACCTTGGTGCGTCATGCCGCAGTGGAACATCCCGAGTTGTTGGAAGCATTCGGGGTCCCCGCCGCGAAGACAAGGAAGGCCCCGACGACACCCGCCCTTACCAGCCCACAGAACCCGCGGGCGAAGCACGGTAAAAACACCGGAGAAATCGAGCTCAAGGTAAACCCGATAAAAGCTGCCAAGAGCTACGATATCTCATGCTGCATCGGAGACCCTTCCATCGAGGCGAACTGGAGACATTGCGGTGTAGGGGTGAAGGCGATGCATCTTTTAGTAACAGGCCTTGTTCCCGGCACCGTCTACTGGTTCCGGGTAAGAGCGATAGGAGCTAACGGGCCTGGGCCCTGGTCGCAGTACGTCACGCTCATGTGCGTCTGATCCGAAAACGAGGTCCCCGCAGGCCATAGCCTCCGGGGACTTCTGTGCATAAGCTCAACGCCCGCTCATTCAGCCGTGCATGACACGAAACCGCCCACCACACACAGCAGACCGGCTTCCCCCTTCAACGCCCTTTCCCGTTAAAGATCAAAGACTTACCTTATGGCTACATATCATCGCGTACGTTCCACGATGGCTTGTTGCCAAAATCAGTCATTTTCTCTCAAAAAACTTTCGTTTTTCAAAAAAGTGTTGGTTTTAGGCCCAAAAAACTTACTTTCCTTCCAAAACTAACTCTCTTGAAGGGAAAACTATTACTTTTGGTGAAAAAAGTGAAAGTTTTGGGCCCAAAACTGTTACTTTTCTCTAAAAACCAAAAGTTTTGATCCGAAAAACTTTCGTTTTCCACGAAAACCAATAGATTTGGCGTTCCCTCTAAACTTTCAGATCATTTCCGCACAGCGGCCATTACTTTTGTTACGGCGGCCACGGTATCCAGCATGTCCTGTTCGGGGAGCGTTGGATGGACAAGGAACATGAGGCTAGTTTCTCCGAGCTCTTTCGCCACGGGGAAACGCGTTGCCGGTCTCAAGCCATCGAAGGCTTTCTCAAGATAGATTTCGCTGCAACTGCCGCTGAAGCAGGGAATCCCTTCGGCAGTGACAGCGTTCATGATTCTATCGCGGTCCCATCCTTCCGCCAGACGTTCCGGCTCAACGAAGACGTAATACTTGTAGTAGGCGTGGCCGATCTCGGGCGGCGGAACCGTCACCCTGAGCCCAGTGAGGTTGCGGAAGCCTTTGGTGAGGATCTCCGCGTTCCTTCTTCTTGCCAGGGTCCATTCAGGCAGTTTGGCGAGCTGGATCCTGCCGATCGCCGACTGCATTTCGGTAAGGCGCCAATTGGTGCCGAAGGATTCGTGCAGCCACCGGAACCCCGGCGGGTGCTGACGGTTGTAGACCGCATCATAGCTCTTGCCGTGATCCTTGAACTCCCAGGCACGACGCCAGATGTCCTCATCGTTCGTGGTGAGCATCCCCCCTTCCCCGCCGGTGGTCATGATCTTGTCCTGACAGAAGGAGAACGCGGCAACGTCGCCCAAAGAGCCGACCGGGCGCCCCTTGTATGAAGCACCGTGGCACTGCGCGCAGTCCTCGATGACCTTGAGTCCATACTCGCGCGCCAGTTCCAGTATCGGATCCATGTCACATGGCCAGCCCGCGAGATGCACGCATATGATGGCTTTGGTTTGCGGGGTGATGTGCGGACGTATGGTCTCGGCGGTGATGTTTTGGGTTACGGGGTCAACGTCTGCAAGGACTGGTGTCGCCCCACGCATGACGATGCAACTGGCGGATGCGATAAAGGTCCGGCTGGTCGTTATCACCTCGTCCCCGGGACCGATCCCCAAGGCGTACAGTGCAAGCTCCAGGGCCACCGTCCCATTAGCCAGCGCAATGGCGTGGTTCACACCACAGTGCTTGGCAAACTCCTTTTCAAACATGCGCCCTTCCGTCCCCGTCCAGTAATTGACCTTGTTGGACAGGAGCACCCTCCGCACAGCATCGGCCTCTTCAGTTGTGAAGGCCGGCCATGGGCCGAATTGTTTACCAGTCATGCTAATACCTCTTGAATCATTACTTCCCGCGCCCTCCGGCAACGGGTGCCGCATAGATCAGATGTGCTTTATTACCCTGGCAGGGCTACTAACCACAAGCACCTTGTCTGGGAGGTCCCCGACAACCGTCGAGCCAGCCCCCACGATGACGCCACTCCCCACTTCCAGGTTGGGAATGACCGTAGCCCCCGCACATATAAACGTCCCCGCACCGACCTTGACGGTCCCGCACAGAGTCGCCCCTGGCGCCACATGAACGCCGTCGGCTACGAAGCAGTCGTGGTCGATGCTGGCGCTGGTGTTCACGATGACATGATTGCCGATGGTGCAATCCGAATTGATGACTGCGCCGGCCATGACCACGCAGTTATCTCCGATGGTCACTCCACGAGCAATCTCTGCGGAAGGGTGTATCGCCGTAACCAGTTCATATCCGCTGGTGACAAGCCAGTCGGCGACGGCTTTGCGGGCGGCATTGCTCCCGATGGCAACGATTCCTTTTTTCACCCCACAGCGACTCAGCTCTTCCTTGCCGCCTGCGACAGGATAACCAAAGACGCTCTTGCCTTTCAAAGAGGCATCGTCGTCAAACAAACATGCGATTTCAAAGACGCCTTGCTTTTCCATGATGTCGATTACCACCTTGGCATGCCCGCTGGCGCCGAAAACAAAAACCCTATCCTTGTTGATCATGGCTCCCCTGACTTCGCCCCCATGAATTCCTCCATGGTCGCCTTTCCCGGATGGTTGATACCTTCCCGAACGAATACTTTTTGCACGGTCATCCAAAGGATCTTGAGATCAAGCCAGAAGGAGTGATTGTCTACGTACCAAACATCGAGCTTGAACTTGTCTTCCCATGTTATCGCGTTTCGGCCGTTAACCTGGGCCCAGCCGGTGATGCCTGGCTTGACATCGTGGCGGCGCGCCTGCTCCGCCGAATAGCGCCCCAGATACTGCGTTAAAAGCGGGCGCGGGCCGACCAGGCTGAGTTCTCCCCTCAGCACGTTTAAAAGTTGGGGAAGCTCGTCGATGCTTGTTTGGCGCAGGAATTTCCCGAAGGAAGTGAGCCGGGCCTCGTCCGGCAAAAGGCGTCCATCCACATCGCGCTCGTCGGTCATCGTCCGAAACTTGATGACATAAAAAAGCTTCGACTGGAATCCGGGGCGTTGCTGCCTGAAAAACACGGGCGATCCCAGTTTGATGCGGACCAGTACGGCGAAAACACACAAAAACGGGCTGAGCAGCGCCAAGGCAACGAGGGCGACGATGAAATCAAAAACGCGCTTCACCATGATGCCCCCGCTCCGGCAACGGCCTGAAACAGTTCTTCAAACTTCCTGGTTCCCACGGGGAGAGCCAGCTCCTTTTGGTAATACTCGGCCCCATTTCTTCCCATCTGGTCGAGTTGCTCCTTATCCATTGCAACAAGTTTCTCTACCGCTTCCGCGATGCTTTGTGCGTTGCCGGGAAGACAGGGAATACCCGCGCCCGCCCTCTCCACGAGATCTGCGGCGTCGCCGCGAACCGCCATGATGATCGGCCTGCCGATGGCCAGGTATGCCTGGGTTTTGGAAGGAAGCGTGATCGCGAAAAGGGGGTCGTCTTTCAGGTGGACCAGCAGGGCGTCCGCGCGGGAAAGCAGGCTACCTATCTCCGACACCGGCCTGCGCGGGAGGAAAAGAACGTTGCCCAGTCCCATTCGCTTCTTTTCCCTTTCCAAATGCTCGACCTGAATACCTCCGCCAACCAGGACAAATTGAACCTTGGGCTGGCGTTGTTTGAGAAGTTGCGCCGCTTCAAGAACAGCGTCGAGAGCCTGCGCCTTTCCCATGGTGCCGGCGAATATCACATTGAAGCGCCCATTCAACTCAGGGGCTTCATCTCCGGCCGCCGTGGAGACGATCTGTGCCTCATCACACCAGTTGTAGATCATGGCAAGCTTCCCGGTGGGCACACCGCGCTCCAGCAACATCCGTCTAAATCCGGGGGAGAGTACGACAACTTTGCTGGCCATTCGATAAGTGAGACGGCAGAAGAGATCAACGCAGGTGAGGATCCTGCGGCTATTAACCATTCCGGTTGCGGAGAGGGTGTCAGGCCAAAGGTCCTGTACGTCGTACAAAAAGGGAATACGCCTGAACAGCCTCAGCGCCATGGCCGGAAGCGCCACCGTCGCAGGCGGATGATAGACATAGGCGACATCGGCCCTTCGCACCAGAAACGGCCCGAGAATCGCTGCCGACAACGCAAAGCTCAGGTAATTCATTATCCGTCTGACAGCGGAGCCGTCATGGCTAGGGTAAAGCGGAACCCGGATTATCGATACGCCATCGACAGTCTCACGTTGCAGCAAGCGTACACGGTAGCCCGGGTAGAGTTTGCCTCCCGGGTAATTGGGAAACCCCGTTAGCACCTCAACGTCGTGTCCTAGGCGGACCAGCTCCCTGGCGAAGACCATTCCCTTGAAAGTAGGTTCAGGGTCGAACCACTGACTGAGGATAAGGATGCGCATCTAACATTTCTTCCAAACAGTGCGATTGACGTAATCGGTGTAACTGATAAGGATGCGCAGCACCTTGTCGGAGACATTCGGCATCGAGTAATCGGCGACCGGCCGAAGCAGTCTCATATCCCCTCGCGCCTGGTCGGCCAGCACCGCAAGCCCTTGGTGCACCCGCTCAACCTCGAGGCCGGTCATCATGACGCTTGCTTCCTCCATTCCCTCCGGACGCTCATGCGCCTCTCTGAGGTTGAGGGCAGGGAAATTGAGAATGGAGGATTCTTCCGTTATCGTGCCACTGTCCGAAAGCACGGCTCGCGCATGCATCTGCAGATGGACGTAATCGGTAAGCCCCAGCGGCTTCATGAGCTCGACATTTTCATGAAAAGTGACACCGAGGCTTTCCACGCGCTTCCTGGTGCGGGGGTGGGTGGAGACGATGACCCTTTTGCCGTAGGTCTCAGCGATGCTGTTCAGCACGTCGACCAGTTTCCGGAAACTCACCTCAGAATCGACATTCTCTTCCCGGTGGGCGCTGACGACGAAATAATCCAGCGGATCAAGTTTAAGAGTCGTCAGTATTGTGGAACGTTCAATCTTCGGCAGGTAGTGCCCGAGCACTTCAAACATGGGCGAACCGGTCTTTATTACCCGGTCCGGTGACAGCCCCTCCCTCAAGAGGTACTCCCTGGCGATGTCACTGTAAGTGAGGTTGATGTCGCTTGTGTGGTCGACAATTCTGCGGTTTGTTTCTTCCGGGACCCTTTGATCAAAACAGCGGTTACCCGCTTCCATGTGGAAGATGGGGATCTTCCGGCGTTTCGCCGGAATTGCCGCCAGACAGCTGTTGGTATCGCCAAGGATCAGAAGGGCATCGGGCTGGATTTCCCCCAGAAGGGGATCGATCTTTATGATCATTTGTCCAATGGTCTCTGCCGCGGATGCGCCGGCTGCACCTAAAAAATGATCGGGCTTGCGGATCTCCAGATCGTTGAAGAATATCTCGTTCAGTTCGTAGTCATAGTTCTGACCGGTATGGATGAGGGTATGGTCCGTGTACTGGTCCAGCTTGGAAAGCACGCGGGAGAGCCTGATGATCTCTGGTCTGGTACCGACGACTGTAGCAACTTTGAGCCTTTTCAATTTCACCTCTTTCTACCTTCAGTTAGACGGTTTCGAAGAAAGTATCCGGATGGTCGGGATCATACGCTTCGTTGCACCACATCACAGTCACCATGTCACTATTGCCCGTGTTGCTGATGTTATGCGTATAACCAGTTGGAATATCAACCACCTCCAGCTTGGCACCGTTCACCGGGTATTCGATAATCGCGGCACTCCCCACCTTGCGGAACCGGATTACCCCCTGACCGCTCACCACGAGGAACTTCTCATTTTTCGTGTGGTGCCAGTGGTTTCCCTTGGTGACACCCGGCCTGGAGATATTCACCGACACCTGTCCCCGGTCTGCGGTCTTTATGAACTCGGTGAAGGAGCCCCGCTCGTCCACGTTCATCTTCAGGGGATAGCTGAAGCAGTCGGTCGGCAGATAGCTCAGGTAAGTGGCGTACAGTTTATTGGTGAACGGATCGGCCATGTCAGGTATGATGCGCTGTTCGCGGCTCTCTCTGAACGAGCGGATCAGTGCCGCTATGTCGCCAAGCTTCAAGGTATGGACCGGTTCCGACAGGCAGAAGCCTTCCAACTGAACCACTGCACCCTCTAGGGCGGCGATGAACGAGGCAACCACGTCGTCCACGTAGACCAGCTTCATCACCACATTCGGGTCGTTGACCTGTATGGGGAGATCATTGGCGAGGCTGTGGCAGAAGGTCGCAACCGCCGAGTTGTAATTGGGGCGGCACCACTTGCCGAAAACGTTGGGCAGGCGGAAGACATACACCGGTGCACCGGCGGAACGGCCATAGGCGAATACTGCGTCCTCGGCGGCCTTCTTGCTTGTACCGTAGGGGTTGTCGAGTGCGGCCTGGATCGAGGAAGAGATCAAGAGCGGCGTCTTTCGGCCGTTGGAGGCAAGATGATCGCAGATCCGCTTGGTCATGCCTGTATTCCCCGAGACAAACTCATCCACATTCCGGGGGCGGTTGACCCCAGCCAGGTGAAAGACGAAGTCGGCCTGGTCGAGCAGATCGTTAAGCGTGGCGGGATCGTTCTGTATGTCAAAAGAGAGAATGCGGATGTCGGCACGCTGCTGGAGCGTCACTCGCAGATTCCTGCCAACAAAGCCCTCTGAACCGGTAATCAGAACAGTCTTCATAATACCCTCGAGCAAAAAATCAATTCATGGCTAACAGTTCTGCGAGGCTTTTATCTTGGCCGAAATTCAGAGGCGCTTCCGGCCAGTTCGCGGCGGACATAGTCAAGGGAGAGGAGTTTCTGCTTTACTTGCTCGACGTTCAGACGCTCGGTGTTGTGCGAGTTGTAGTCCTCAGCCTGTGACAGTTCATGCTCCCCTTCCACGAAATACTTGTTGTAATTCAGGTTTCGGTTGTCGGCGGGGATGCGGTAGTAGCCTCCCAGGTCGGTGGCATGGGCCATTTCTTCCCTGGTCATCAGCGATTCGTATAGCTTTTCGCCATGGCGTGTGCCGATAATCTTCACCTCGTTGCCGGCGTTGAACAGCTCCAGGAGCGCACGGGCCAGATCGCCGATGGCGGACGCCGGAGCCTTCTGCACAAAGGTATCCCCCTGCTGACCGTTTTCGAAGGCATACAACACCAAGTCGACGGCATCGTCGAGGGACATGAGGAAGCGGGTCATGTTGGGATCGGTAACGGTGAGCGGATTCCCTTCCTTGATCAGCTTGATAAACAGGGGGATAACCGAGCCACGCGAAGCCATGACGTTACCGTACCGGGTGCAGCAGAGAGTAGTCTTTGCCGGATCGACAAAGCGTGATTTGGCCACCACGGTTTTTTCCATGAGGGCCTTTGACATCCCCATGGCGTTGATCGGGTAAACCGCCTTGTCGGTCGAAAGTGCAATTACCCGTTCGACCCCTTTGGCGATGGCGGCATTAAGTACGTTGTCGGTGCCTAGGATGTTGGTCCTGACCGCCTCCATCGGGTAAAACTCGCAAGACGGCACCTGCTTGAGTGCCGCGGCCTGGAAGACGTAGTTGACCCCCTCCATGGCTTGGAGAACGCTGTCGTAATTGCGCACATCGCCGATGTAGAATTTGACCTTTGGATTGGCGAGGCTGATCCGCATGTCTTCCTGCTTCTTTTCGTCACGGGAGAAGATGCGGATCTCCTTGATGTCGGTGTCAAGGAAACGGCGCAGGACTGCGTTACCGAAGGAGCCGGTGCCGCCGGTTATTAGTAAGGTTTTTCCAATAAACATATTAACCTTCCAGTTGTGATTTCGTGTGTTTGCTGCCAGCAGCAACTTGCGCGATGAATGAAAAAGTCTCTTCGGCGCATCGCTCCCATGAGTATTCTTGTGCAGTCGCAAAGGCCAGATCGGCAAGTTTTTTCCGCAGGTTGGGCTGATTGAAGAGTGTCCGCAACGCTTCAGCAATCTCATCCGGTTGTTCCGGATCGAAATAGGCCCCTGCCTCACCAAGGACCTCCGGCATAGGCCCTCTGTTTGAACAGGCAATCGGTAGTCCCGCCGCCATCGCCTCTAGAAGTATATTCGGCAGATTCTCGCAGCTTGAAGCGAATACACATGCATCAGCTTGCCGGTACGCTGTATGAAGCTCTTCAAACGGTACTGCACCGCGATAGTGCAGAAACTCCCCATTTGGATCATTTTTTTGAACGGCCTCTAACAGGTGCTCAAGAGCCGGGCCGTAAGCCGGACCAATAAAATCAATTTCCAGATGTACTCCTGCCTTGCGCAGCGAGGCAACCGCCTCGGCCACATGCCACTGATGTTTGTACATATCAATGATTGAAACATACAGGATGCGAAATGGCTTCACCATCGAATACTGATTCATAGCCAACTGCTCACGCGGTGGGTATGAAAATCGTGAATCAATTCCGTGTGAAACAATCGTCGTTTTGCCACGTGAGGTTTTTATAACCTGCATAACAACATCACGGGCATAACACGTTAGGAAAATTAGCCCATCTGCTTGTTTAAATGAACGCCCCTGACTGATGCGCAAAAGGAACAACTTGAGACTCATCAACGATCGGCCGAACCGCGCAAGTTCGCGCCATTCAAACGGCAGAAGATTCTGGCTTAATGCCACCATTGGATGAAAATTACCCGCATAAGAACCGCCCGGTACAAACAACACATCACAACGAGCCAATCGAGCCAACGTGGATAGTTTGAAACATTGCCAAAAAGCTCGATATGGCAGGCTCTTGTCAAGCATCCGCTGGTGGTTCTTAACCAACCATGGACGATCATCGATGCGATTCAAAGTTGCCAAACCACTCCAAACGACAATCTTTGAGAAACCATGAACCTGAGGATCAGCTGCCCGGAGCAATTCAATCAGATGGGTGACTCCACCTCCGGCACGTATATTGGAGGCATCAATACCAATGATAATCTTGCTATTCATGAGTGATATTTTTGACTAAATTTCGAGTTAAAGTAGTCATTTAACCTCAGGGATGTATTTAAGCATTCTTCGCATTCGCGATACAACATCGTGTCCGTCAGCTATTACTCTATGATAACCCGAAACGGCCACGGCCTGCCTCTCTTCCTTATGGTGAAGATAATATCTTAATTTTTCGAGCAGTTCTTCTGTCGATCGAAAGAATTCCGCCTCTACTCCTTCCTGAAACATTGACGCCAGATCTTCGGAGTACTCTGCAAGCATGAAAGTACCAGCAGCAGGTATTTCGAAACAACGACGAGTATATGTATCCCTATTGAGCTTTGAGAGCAGACACAAGGCAATTTTGGCACCACAGAGCGCCTTATTGTAGTCCTCACCACGCAGCGGCACAATAGGCGCAAGTTGCCTTAATAGCTGAGAACGTTGCGAAATCAAATTCCACTCAGGGCCAAATAATTTAAGATTAAATCCCTCCCTTAAAATCAGTTCCAGTAGTGCATCTCGACCATCAGGCTCATAGTGCCCAGCAAACACGACGTCGCACACAAATTTTTTTTGCTCTTCCGGTGTCAACTGAACAGGCCGGTTTCTTTCAGGAATGAACCAAGAACGTAGTAACTCAACCCGTTGTGCTCCAATTCGCCTGAACTCCTTAATGTTGTGGAGTCGATAAGCTAGCATCAGATCATAAGCAGGCACTGCAGCAAGAAAATGGCGCCACAACAGTTTATTATGTCCATCTGCAAAAGGATCATCATTATTATACCCAACTAAGATGGTAGCAGGTAGACTCTGCTTTACAATTATAAGAGAGTCCTCAATGATGTGAGTACCACGATATATGAAGATAACGTCGGGTTTTAAATTAAGAGATGTTCTCACAAAATCTGCATTGATCTGTGCAATGAGAGGACCAGCTATGAGCTTATTCTGCAGTTTGCGACTAAATTTTGCAAAGAACGAGTAAAAACCTTCTATTGGCTTAAAGTACTGGTGCCAAGAGAACCGGAATATTTCATGTCCAAGAGAACTGAATGCTCGGCAAACTGCTTCCTCATGCAATTCAGAGTGCCAATCACCTGCGACAAGTATCTTCACTGTGATTCGCCCCTGTATACGGAGCCAATAGCCGGCGTATATCCTAAACGTTTTTTAATTATCCGTATTAAAAAATCTACTCTGCGAGAACCAAAAATAAGTAGCAAAGTGAAATAGCAATAAAAAATGCCCGATCTCCAAAACCCGAGCTTTGCCAAATTCAGGGCATATTTGACGAACACAGGAAGGCTCTGGTGTGACTGAATCGAAAGAATGGGATAAGAATAGTTACAAATATCCTGCAAAATAGAAGAGTAGATTTTAACACCCCTGCTTTTCTCTACCCATGCAGCGATGTTAAGCATACCCGCAACAAAATGCACCGATGACTCAGGCGTCTGAGCTTCAGGGACAAATAGCCCTCTCTCCTTCTCGCTGTTACCAAAATCAGGAATACCGCCGGTACGATATAAGGCGAGTATTTCAGGAAGAAAAACGCCATTCATTTCGGTCAGAATATTCGCGACCAAGTAGAGTTGATAGAGAAGCGTTCCATCAAAACGATCGGTACCATAGCGAAGAGCAGCTTCTCGATGAATAGTCACGCCGGGAATAACGACGGATCGGCGATAAAATGTTGCAATGGTTGATGCACCGAAGGGGAAAAAAAGTTCTCGATCAAAATACCTAAAGGTCTGCACAACATTCTTCGGAGATCCATTAAATGCCGCGTAACTCCGCAATACAACACCAATATTATCATGCCGCCCTAATGCAGAAGCAACCGTTTTAAGAGCACCAGGACACATAAGGTCATCATTACCCATAAAAAGGCAGTAGTCACCATTCGCTTTCTCTATAAGGTTACGGAAGTTCCCATCATAACCGAGATTTTCTTCGTTTTCGAAATATCTGATACGATGGGGATGTAAGATTCTGAAACCTTCGACTATAGAACGAATTCTTTCGCGTTGTGGAGATTTGTCTTCACAGATTACCACTTCAAAATTTTCTAAGTCCTGTGAAAGAATGGATTCGAGAAGGGGGGGCAAAACTTCAGAACGATTATACGATGGGATACAGACAGATATGATTAAATTCACAAACTACTCCCAATCACCGTGATATACATGTATTAAGGAAAAACATCATTGGTCGAAGCCGGAAGCAAGGATAATATTTTACCGCATCTAGAAACCTCGTTACTTCTCACAGGCTTCCCAGCTAATATTTTAAATTGTTCATAGTTTATAACGTCATTATCAAATAAATACCTCAATGTGGAT
This sequence comes from Geomonas edaphica, assembly GCF_004917075.1. Taxonomy (GTDB): domain Bacteria; phylum Desulfobacterota; class Desulfuromonadia; order Geobacterales; family Geobacteraceae; genus Geomonas; species Geomonas edaphica. The sequence goes on along the minus strand of NZ_SSYB01000002.1, from coordinate 439,865 downwards.
AGGATATCATTTCGACATTCACGTCTAAAAGCTCCATTCAAATCCTCAGTCCAGTAAGGGCTAAAAAATCTAATTTTGTCATTAGTGCAAAGGCTTGACAATACCGCGAACCTGCTAGACCATTTTCGGCGCATTGAATGGATATATTGTTTAGTAGTTTGAAGTGAGATCGACGAGGAAAGGTCCTCTATATTAGAAAGGTCAGGTCTCCTCATATTCATCAATTGCCGGATTATTTTTTTGTCTCTACGCAAATCAAAGGGCGCCGAGATAAAAAGTTTTTCTAAAAGGGGGTCAGAGAAAGGAGCTACAACTTCGCAATATTTTTTGTATGTTTGAATCAACAAGGAAAAGGTTTTTGATTGCCTCTGAGTTAGATAAACATATTCGTCGAAACCTATATTGAAACAATTATTTTTCCAATCATCATAAATGTATTCCAAATCTAAAATGATTTCACTAATAATAGTCTCATCGATGTTGAGCTCTTGAGCATGAATTTTTAACTTCTTAAATACATTAAAATTTTCAAGTGGCTGTATAGGTTCTTGTCTTTGAGAAGCAGCATAGCCAGCAACTGCGTCAGCCATAAAACCAGTAATTAATAAATTGCTGTTATTTGAGTATCTTTTGAGATAAGAAAATAAATGTGCATGAGTAACCGATAGGCACCCGCGCCACAAATTCCAGAAATCATAAGCAATTTCTGGATAAAGATTTCTTGGTATATCATGAAAAGTGTGATCGGTAATATTAAGCACTGAACACACCTGCCTCGCAATTCTATACTCATAAGTCTTTTTTGAAAATCCGAAGGTTACAGCTTTAATTCTATTCACGTCGCCTGATGACGCTAAATGTAACGCTAAAAGTCTACTATCAAGCCCACCACTCAAAGGTAATAATATCTTCCCGTTTGGGGGTAACCTTTCCCAGAGATTAGAGCAGATCTGAGCGAGTCGATTATCAATTGATCTTAATAGCTCCGACTGGTTGGTTTCATAAGTATTAATATTAAAAAAATACCAGCGTGTAATTGTCCATTGTTTACTTTTGAAATCTAGATAAAATATTGACCCACTAGGTATCTGAATTATCCCTCTATTTAATGTCCTAGAAGAAAAAGAATAATCATATATGATTGATTCCCAGAATCCTGGAAGATCAGGTTTAGCAGTAGCTTCATCATTATGAGTTAACAGTCCTATTTCGTTAGCAATTGACTCACTTTCACTATCATAAAAAACAGGAATTGTGCCGAAATTATCCGTAACTATTTCGATCCCGGCATTTTTCTTGTATATAAACACCCCGTTTGTTTTTTCATGCATCGCATCTATTTTTGATATTTTTTGGGGAGGTGTACCCAATTGGGTAAACATCCAATCGCCATTAGGTAGTTCTTGGAGATTCAATTTATTCATAGACTATCGCCTTAATCAGATCAGCTAATGTGTATCTCAAAGTAAACACCATCTATCCGGAATAAGTCCTGAAAATCCCCATGCCGTAGATGTCCCCGAAAAGATTTTACCTGGAGTTATAATAATTTTTGAATCTGACTCACCTAACCACGCACCCCACCAACTGAAGGTGCTATTTGCCGTTATAATATGGTGGCACTGTTTCATAAGCCACAAATCGGCATAGGCATTTTCATCCCCTACGTTATGGGATACGCAGGTGACCATATTTTCCGGTAGTGCTAATAGTTTTTTTGCACTAATAGGATCATCGGAAAAAATGAAGAAGTGGGGCGCTGAGACTTTGTCCAATATATGTTGGATAGCTCTTTTGTAATAGTTGCTTTCAAGATTATGGCTAGTAACATTAATTACAGTTTTTGGTTTATCAAACCAACGCACATGTATACAAACTGAATTACAGCTTGTGATTTTTCGTGCAATCTCTCTATTAACTGAATCAACGGGTGAAATGATACGGAGGTCATCTTTTATGATTCTTTCAACATCCTTGAAATACATTTCACTTTGCCACAGGCCGTCAATATAAACAGTTCCATTCGGCTTCACTTCAAGTAACCGAGAGTCTAAGTCAATACCTTCTTGTTGAATGTATTTTCTATTTTGAAAAGGCGTTTTTTGGGCAAAAAGTTTTGCAACTCCACGTCGGTAACGTTCAAAAGGTTCCATGCGTTCGATTGAGGTGGCTTTACGTGCCGAAATAGCAAACTTGTCGAGCGCATATATTCGTCGATATTGACGATCCCTGATAAATCCTGTTACGTCATCAATAATCAACTCTGCATCATTAACAAGCGCGAGTCGACGAGCAGCAGCGTAGCAAAAAAGTTGATTACCAAGCCCGCCTTTAATACGAACAATGATTTTTGACATACCGTAAACTTCCCATCAATAGCCAGTAGTTTTTATGAGTAAACCACTACCTTGTAAACCTGTAAGCAAATAAAGAGCGTTTCCACCAATAAACAGAAACAACGAAATAATAAATTTGGTCCACAAATGGTCGTTTGCTTTAAATGTTACAGGTAAGATAAATGGCATTGCTACTGCTAAATAAGCAGTGTGAACACCAACAGCTAAAACCCCTATAAACCATAACATAATTGAGTTTAAGATAAGCACATCACTGTTTAATAAAATTGAACGCCAATTGCGCATAAGAACTAATAAAACAGCTAATTGACACACATGAAAAATATAATCCGGGAAATAATCCATCTCAAAAGAACCGCTCGGATTAATCCATGGGAAAGGTCCGGCAATTCCTCTAACAATCAAAAGTGGTATTGTGGCAAATCTAGCCCAAAAACCGTTTTGAAGGGTTTGATGTCTTCCAAAAACGTATTCAACTAATGATGGAAAAATCAAAACAATGCCTGTAACTATGATTAATAAAAATATTGCCAACTTAACATTGTTAGATACAGAGAGGTTCTTTTTGGTATCATTCACGTATAAATAAATAGTAGATACGAGGACAACAAGCAAGTACGGTTCACGCACAGAAGAAGCCAATAATGCAGCAGGAAAGGCCAACGTAATCCTACCAACAAGACCAAAATTTCTCCCAATAACAACTAGCGCGATAGCAGCGACGATCCAGCATATGCCGACGCTGTCTCGCCACATAAGACTTGCGGGGAACGCCCATGGAATCCATGCAGTTGCTACACCCGCTAAAAAGGATGCACCCAACGGATACCCCAAAGTTATGGCTAATCCTACAATAATTATTCCAGCGACTACGTGATGAAAACTGTTGAAAGGAGCTAAATCAAGCGCATTGTGGCTTTTCCCTGCGGCCAGGAAATATCCCATCCAAGAATGAATGTTCGCGTTTTTTGTGTCACCAATTTCATAAGTTTGGCTCGGCCGCCATTCACCATGTCGTAATAAATTGTCCGCTGCCTTGGTAGCATTTTCATATGTCCAGTAAAATTCCCAATTATTTGAAAGATAATTACCATTGCCTTGGAAATAATGCGGGTCTGTTGACAAATAACTATCAACGCCAACGAGTACACGTGCGATATATGCAGCTACAATGGCAGTCTGGGCAATTTTGCCCCAATGATAGCGACGGAACCAAAATGAACAAAAGAATACGCCAATAGCCCCAGAGCTAAAAGCTGCTATAAATGTTCCAAAGCAGTCTTCGTTACGCGCTAAAAAAAAATACAAAACAAAAAAGATCGCGGTTCCAGCTAGTGCATAAGATAAAGTAGTCTGTAATAAACAACTGGCAGTAACTGTAACAGATTCTGGCTGAACAAAAGGAAGGCGTTTATCATTCGAAAGTGGATGCGTCTTAATATCCACGGCCTATTCTCCGATTATTTCTGTTTATTGGACGAGATAAGTATTGGATTATGTGCCCGACGATATCCCAAAAACCAACCCTTAAAAAGACCACACCACGCAGTTGGCCAGCGAAGAGGGTTCAGGATGTTTTCCTTACGCAATGGCCCTGATCGAAGTGAAGTCAAAAGAACGAGCTTCCATGATTTTTCTTTTGGGTAGCGATATTTATACAAAAAGAAATTCGCTGTTTTTGTCCATTCTTGAAAAGACTGGTTGCCAGGTATTCGGCAACCTCCCATTGGTTCTTTGATGTGTATAAGCCAGATATCAGGATGCCAGATAAATTTCATACCTTGTAAAGTGAGTCTATTCATGAGATCACCTTCTTCCCAATTGGCACTGCCTATAAATGATTCATCCCACCCACCAATAGAGAGAGCGATCTCTCTCCTAATGGAGAAATGGCAGCCAAACAAAGGACCACTTTGTACAGGCACCGTTAACATAGAAGCTTTGGTCGTTCCCAACTCTGGACATTTAAGGTTTAGATCATCAATTGCAGTGAGAGATAGGCGATGCCAGACTTGGCCACCCAAAGCAGCCAAATCTTTGTCATATTGGTAAGAATTCCAATGTTTACCGACCAGATCGCTTGGAACTAATATATCGTCATCTAAAAACAAACAAATTGGACTTACCGAAACACGTAAAGCGTCATTTCTTGCGCCACAAAGGCTCGCCTCCGACCTATTCAACCAGACGAGATCTACCTTATGCATTTCGTAAGCTAGTTTGGTTGCAGTAGCAGGACCCAAAATTCCCAACGTCTGATTAACCACTATAACACGCACAGGTAAGGGAGATTGCTTTAGTAACATTTGCAAAGTTGCATTGATTCTATGATCTCGTCCAAAAGTTGGCACTATGACATCAACATCAACCATTATTCGCGCCGCTCCCATTAGTTTTATCAATGAAATCGTTCAGTGTTTCAAGCCATGCTTTCCCATACATCAAATCTGGTTCGAGGTAGTTACCTTCAGCCCACTCATTCCAGGACTTAATTAGAAGAATATGTTCTGACTCGGTGTTGTTATTTATGAATCCCGTGATGCTAGTGCCTAAATGCTCGGCGAATTTTTCAGGAGAACTACTAGAAAGAACCACCCCCCGACGACCGATTCGTGGTGTATTGTCCCAATTAGGAATTGCCGTCGGTATAGTTGTTATGCCGTCGCATAGTGAATTCTGAAAAAATGGTGCCAACTCTGAGTACTCGATTACCCAACGAGGATAGCGAAACAGACGATGTCGTACCATATTCTTCAGCCGATTTCTCTTGTGCTTTAAATAACCCTCCAGTGCTATATTAAGACTATGGGGTGCCAAAGCATCAAAACCACTGCCCAACAAACGCAGATCACCATCCAGCGCGATGAGATGTATCCCGCCGAATCCGTCTTCCAACGCCCAAGTCTTGAAATAATCGACAAAAGAATTAACTTGCGGGATGTCATTAGGTTTAAATATAGCGAAAACTGGTTTTTGATTAACTCTAATATACCTACCGTCTTCGAAGAATTTTCTCAAATACTCATAATGTGCCCGGTAATCTTCCTTTCCTGGATATGTCTGTTTAACCAGCATGTCGTGGCGGCCAGACCAGTGGGCGGTCCAGTCATGGTTGGCCCAGCACAAGCAGAAGGGGAATTTAGGGGTTTTTCGAGCAAGCAACAATTCAAGTGGTTTTTCAAGCAACAACCTGCCAGCGTACCAGTAATGATAGTAACAGAATCCAGAAAGACCAGCCAAAGCAGCTAAATTTGCCTGGTCAATCTGTGTTTCAGTAAGGCGAAGATCATAGAAACCAAGATCACCCGGCAGATTAGGTTGTCGATGTCCAGGAAATAGCGGCCTAGCCTTTGCGACGTTGCGCCACTCAGTAAATCCAGCCCCCCACCATTCGTTGTTCTCAGGGATTGGATGAAATTGAGGAAGATGAAATGCAATCGCCTTCATAGATTAAAATACCCTTCTGCAATAGTCGCTATACCTAGGAGCCTGTCGGACTGATGTCTGAAGCCTGCGCGAACCCGCTTCGCTATCCGACCGGCGTTGTCTAAAATTTCTGAAGCTTCTCTTCCTCTGGCCGCAGATGCAGCGCAACGGCATGAGATGCCCCTTATTGGGGCATAAATCTTGTTCTTTCGCGATCTATCTGGTCAAAGCATAGTGCTGCTTTTTCAGGTACGCCATACATACTAGGTTCCGCCCGCCTTCTGCTACCTCGTATCCACGTAGTTGGAATCTTCGGAATCCCACGACCGCCTTGATGACGCATAAAACAGGTTCTGAAGTAACTTTGTATAACGCGTAAACTGGTTTCCCAGCGCAGTCTTTAACCGATGCTTCATCTTTTTCATGACATCCGCATCATCCGGCAGTGGTGGAGGTTCCTGGAATCGATCCCAGAGTGGCGGATTGTGCTGATTGCGGTAACAATTTCGACTATGAACCTGGCAAGATGCCCTTCGGGGCCCAATCTTGTACCGAGGCGAGAGCAAATACAATGTTTACTGATCAATTTCAATAAACTGGACAACCATCTCGCGTAACTCCTTGGAACCATAGCATTGAAGTGGAACGAGTGTAGCACATTACGTCGGAAAAACCCAACAAGTGCCTAGAGTTTTAAAATTCTTATGCACGTATTGGAGGACCTAAACGGAACAATTTGTGTCGTATCCATGCTCTTTCATTCACATTTATTGCAAGCAAGTACGCTAATCCTACATGTACTAACAATAGAACTGAACACGCACATATAAATGAGAGCCAACCTGTTGCGGGCATTGTAAACACCACAATAGATGCGCATATGGTAGCAATCATGCAGGGGACAACAACAGGGGAGATAACCAACGTAATATACTGATTGAAGTACATATCAAGTGCGGCCATTCCTCTATATTGTAAATAGATGGCCATCGGGATGTGTGCTATAAATGTCGCAAGCATGACGCCTGAGAGCCCATAATAGTACCCTAGAAGAAAAGACAATCCTAAGTTTGCAACTCCTTCATAAAAAGCAAACCTGGATAATTGGCTCAATTCTCCAGTAGCTATAACAAAAACCATATTGACATGTCCAATAACATTCAATAAGGCAAAACCAGCCAAGGCAAAGGTCATTAAATCACCGGCATACTGTGCTGACCCCACCCAAACTTCAATCATGTGACGATTAAGTAGTAAAATACCAACAAATAAAGGAGCACCAAGCAGCAAGGTGTATCGGTGGACGCTCAGAAATAAATCTTTGAGTTTTTCTACATCTTTTCTTGAGTATAACTCGTTAATAGCCGGGCCAAAATTGTCAACTAGCCTATTTACAAAAAGATAACCGACGACCGATGGCATTTGAGTTGTGTAATATATGCTTGTAGCTGCGGCACCATAGAGAAATCCTACGACAAGGTTGTCGGTTCCTGAAACCAATCTCCAGGCCAAGTTTATGAATAGTGCATGCTTGCCAAAGCTAAACATTTCACGTGTAAGGTTACGGTCAGGCAATCCCCAATAGGGTTTGATGTTTGGGTAAAGAGATTTAAAACGCCTATAACAAAGAAGTATGATCACTCCTTCGCTAACGATATTTGCCAACATCAGCCCGATTAAACCCATGCCAAAATATAAAAGACCTAGTGAAAACAACAGCTTAAAAACATTACCAACTATTCCTATCATGTTGGCAGAACTCATATTTTGTGAAGCATTTAGACCGGTTTGAAATATTTGCCAAGGTGTGCGCAAAATGGTCCAAATGGCAAGTATGCCAAGAGCATATTTAGTTTGTAATGCAATTTCTCGCGAAAAAGAAAACCAATGTTGGCCCCACAATGCTAAGAGCAACAGTAAAATTGAAAACAGTATATTTGTAAAAAGTACTATTGTACGGCTTGTCGTAAGTACTGTCTCAAAATGTTTTCCATCATCATATCCGAAAGCTTGAGACAAAAACCGAGTTAAGGCGAGAGAGAACCCCATATCTGTCAAGGCGAGATAAGCAACCGCTTGCATTATAATCGCATAAGCACCAAAAGTTTCTTGCCCAGCAACAGCAAGAACCAAAGGTGCTAAAAAAACCTGCAGTCCAATCTGACAACCATATTGAAGAAAGCTAGTCAAAACCCCCTTTGCTGCTTTGTCTGCACGACTCATTTAGAAAAACCTTAAGGGACGTTGTTACCTATTCATCTAGGTTCTTTCGCAAATTAATTGACGGTGACCGGCAGGTCCAGAGGAAGGGCCAAGCAGAAAGGACCTTCGGCGGCATTCGTGTGGAGCATCTCCCTTAGCTGCCAGGATCGCCCGGTCCATCCGGCATGACACCTCATCATCGAGGCCGAGATCTCAAACTGGCTTCGGTGTTGGTGGTGATGGCGGTCAGACGGTTAACCTGTTAGGCGAATGCTTCGTAAGGCGGCCTTGCTTCGCGTAAAAAAACGCCCGATTCTGAACGAAGGGGCGTCTTGGGATTGGACTCGGTTCTGTCCCGCCTTTTTTGACAACCCGGCTGTCCGTGTCGTGTACAACGACCGAGGACCCGCAGCTTTGCGTCACCAGATCTCTCTGGTTTTGCCCTGTTCCAAGGAGTAAGTCCCTGCATCTAATACCATTCTGCCTTAAAAGTCAAGGAAAGTTCCCGGTAAAGCATGCTTCATTCAGCGTCCTGCAGACAACAAATGCATATATTGCGAAAAGTCACAAGAGGCATAAATATCATTAGATGAATATTCTGTGAGACAAGAAAAACTTTTGAGTAAGACTCAATCCTTTCACGGGTTGTCCCGCGACTCGCGAATCCCGGAAGCCTTCAGCCCTTTCACCGAGTGCCCGTCTGTACCGTAATGGCTGTAGAGACCCATATCTTGTAACCGTTGGGCGTTCCGCTGCACCCGCTCGCCGTAGAGGCCCGCAAAGCTGCCTAGGTTTCCTTGGAATTGGCAGCCTATCTCTTGCAGGTAGGAAAGCAAAGCGTTTGGGAATTGTGAGTTCTGGGTTTTTAGTTTTGAGTTAAAGAAGGAGGTCCAGAAACCTTTTTTACTTTTATCTTCTTTTGGTTCCAGCAAGCGATAGCGCTCGGGATGGGCTATTAGGGGGGTAAAGCCTTTCTGAACGACTCTAAACAGGGTGCTCTTCACCTGGTCTTCGGTCGCTTGATTGGAAAACTCGACCAGAAGCAGCCCGGTGTCGCCTACAAGGAGCGGATCGTCCAGATTACCGAGGAGAAACTCGTCCAGGTAGTACTCCCGCCCTGGCTCTAACCGCAGGTCTATTCCCTCCCGGTCGAGTCTTCCCTGCAACGCTTCCACCCCGCTACGTACGGCCTGGCTCCCGGCGGAGTACACTCCATTGATCAGATGGGGGGTGCAGTGGACCGTCTGGAAACCGGCGGTGGCCAAAAAACGGGCCATCTCTACGGATTCCTCAACACTCTTCGCTCCATCGTCGACACCTGGGAGAAGGTGACAGTGGTAATCGGTTGGAGAGTTGTGAGCTGCTGAAAAGTTATGAGTTGTGAGTTGTGAGTTTTGGGTTGTCATTCTTATGTTGAGTTTTTAGTTATGAGTTTCGAGTTTCGAGTTACGAGTTACGAGCTTTTCAACCATAGGTTTATTGCTTCGTGCTTAATTCTTTGCTTTGAGTTTTTTGGTCTCGGCGGTGGTTTTTACTATTGAGGTTAACATATTGCTGATCTCGACGGCTTCTGATAACAAATCAAATGGCAGAGGAGCGTTGAGAATCTCGCTGTCTCGGAGCAGTTTGAGCCAATAAATCGTTTCTCTCGCTTCTTTCGATGCTATTGACATCTTTGAAAGAAAATCGGCCCGGCTCTGCCCGGCTAGCGCTTCTTCTACATTCGCTCCTATACTGGTACCTGACCTCAACAACTGCTTGGAAAGCACATATTCATTCCGCCTCGCCAGTTCTTTGTACAAAGCGATGATCTGAAGTGCGAAAGCATAACACTTTTCCTTTATGATGCTTTTGGTCATCGCTCGGACTCACTCTACTTTAACCATATATCGTTGGGAGTTTTGGGCTTTATATCGTTGTGAGTTTTATGTTTTTGTTTTTTAGTTTAAATGCAAATAAAAAAAGTGAATCTACCAATGCTGATCGCTTAGACCTTTCAACCAAAAACTCAAAACCTATAACTTAAAACTTGTATTTAAAAACATGAATCTTACAAAAATTGATAGCTTAGATTTTCCAACCCAAAACTCAAAATTTATAACGCAAAACTTGTTTTTCTAGCCTTATGATTTAAAGAACCGTTTCCACCAGGGTTCAGCCTTGGCGGTAGTTTTTTCATCCTCACCATAACCGTATCCGTAACCATAACCGTAACCATAGGCTACGTCACTGCCGGTTTTGTTGTTGACGACGAGACCGGCAACGGGGGCCTGAACGTTGCTAAGTAACTCACGCACGCGGGACGCGGCTTTGCCGGGGACGCGACCCGTTTCCATCACCACGAGGACAAGGTCAGCAAGGGAGGTGAGAACAGGCGCGTCGGTGACAGCGAGTACGGGCGGGGCGTCAATGATGAGTTGGTCGTACTCTTCCCGGAGGCGGGCCAACAGGTCGTTCATGGCGACTGACCCCAATAGCTCGGAGGGGTTGGGAGGTGTGGTGCCGGCGGCCAGGAGAAACAGGTTGGGTACCCTAGTCTCACGAACGGCATCAGCGCAGCTGATATCGCCAGCCAGAACTTCGGAAAGCCCCGGCACCTTTTCGACCTGCAGTTTGTCGTGAAGTGTGGCGAGACGCATGTCGCAGTCGATTAGCAGGACCCTCGCACCGGTTTGGGCAATGGTGGTGGCCAGATTGGACGACACAGTGGATTTGCCCTCGCCCGGGAAGGAGCTCGTAACGAGCAGGATGTGCTTATTTCGGCTGACTGCGGAGAAGTGGATTGCCGTCCGGAGGGAGCGCAGCGCCTCGGCCCCAGGCGACCTCGGGTTGTCGTGGCAAGTGATGACGTTCGTGACACCGCCCCGCACGCCATTCCTGCCGATGTGGGGAACGGTAGCCAGGAGGGGGTAGCCGAAGATACGCTTCGCCTCGTCGGGGTCCTTGATTGTGTCGTCCAGGTAATCCTGAAAGAAGGCGAGTCCTACTCCGAACATGCAGCCGACCAGAAGCCCTAGGAGGAGGTTCTTCCCCTTCTGCGGCTTGATCGGACGATCAGGGATGATGGCGGGATCGACGATGCTGATATTGCTGATGGTGGAGGCCTTGGAGATGCGGGCCTCCTCGTGCTTTTGCAGGAGCATGGTGTAGATGTCGGCGGTGACCTTGACCAGCCGCATGTAACGAGCCAGCTCGCGCTCTGCCATCGGGAGATTCCTCAGCTCTCCTTCGTAGCCCCCCATCCGCTGGGCGATTCCGGCCTCCTGGCGGGTGGCGTTCCTGATGCCGGTCTCGTAGGTTGCCTGAATCTTCCGTTGCAGCTCGTCGATCTGCGCCTGGACATCCTTCACGGCGGGGTGTTCCGGGGTGTTTTCACCGAGCAGCGCCCGTTTCTGCACCTCCAGCTCGGTCAGTTTCGTTGCCATCCCCGCGACCAGCGGGTCGTCAGCCGTGGCGGCCGGCGTATAGGTCTTACCGCGTCCCCTGCTTTCCTTGAGGGATGCGAGGGCGAACTCTAACTGCTTTTTCTGCAGGTTCACCGCCGCCCGTTGCTTCTCTATGTCGGAAACGTTTTTGATCAGTTCCTGCGCTTCCGCATCGAGCTGCATCACTCCGGTCCTGCTCTTATACCCCTGCAGATCGCTCTCGGCCTTGTTCAGTTCGTCCCTGACCTCCTTCAACTGCTCCTCGACAAAAGTGACGGTGCGGTTCGCCTCCTCGCTTTTGGAGGCGACGCTCCGGTCCAGGTAGACGGACGCCAAGGTGTTGACCACATCCGCGGCCAGGCGGGGATCCGTGTGGTTGTAGGTGATGCCGATGATGCCGGTCTTCTTCCCGGCCTCCATCGCCTTGACCCCACTGCGCAGGGCTGCCACCGTCCCGTTGAAGTTGAGCAGGGTCAGTTCGCAGCTGTCCCCTTTCTTCCCCTGAATCTGGAGCATGAGGGTCAGTTCCGGCGTCTTGAGAAGCTCGTTGCTCCGCCCGCCGCCGATCACCCGGCCTTCGTCGTCGCTTACCGTGTAACGGTCGCCTGCAGTTAGGGTGACCCGATAGGACGGTTTCTTCGCCGTGGAGACGAACTCCAGAACTTTGCAGGAGAGCCCGTCTGAAACGTGATCCACCCGCCAGTCCAGGTGGAGATTCTTCACCACCTGCTCAGCTATGGTGCGGGACTTGAGGATCTCTATTTCAGCCTCTATCGGGTTGTTGCTGGAGAGAAGCGACAGTTCGCCCAGCACCCCCCCGCCCCCCTTATCGTCCTTGACGTGGAGCGTGGCCCCTGCCTGGTAAACGGGACGCACTGAGAAAGTGTAGAGGGCAACTCCGGCAAAGACGGCCAGAAATGCGATGAGAAAGGTGCGGCGGCGGCGCATGATGACGTTGATGTAGTCGGAGAGATGGACTTCCTGTGGCTGATGTGTCGGAGGTTGGATGACAGGGTTCATTTTTTATCCAGTTCGTAGTGTGTTTGTGATTGAGTCGTACGCCGCTGCACGTCAGTTGCTCAGGTACTTGATGTTGACGAACGGCTGCAAAACGGCGCTGATGGCCTGCAAAGACGGCAGGATGTCGGCGATGACGTCGTTCCAGTTGCCGATCTTACTCTTGGGGACGTAAACGATGTCCCCTTCCTGAAGCTGAATCGGAAGGGCTTCCCCGCGGAGGATCTTGTCGAAATCAACCACCAGCAGTTCGCCCCGGGTGGTGGAAAGGGAGCGGATGACCCGGACATAACGGAAGTCGTAGCCGATTTCGCGCAGTTCGGCGCTTGCGATGGCCTGGGCCAGGTTGAGGCCGGAGTTGGGTAGCGGAACCGGTCCCGGTTTTTTCACCGCTCCGAAGATGTAGACCTGTTGGGAATGGTTGTCCGGGATGAAGAGGGTGTCCCCCCCTTTGAGCCAGACGTTCTGCCTGGCGTCTCCCCGCATAAGAAGGTCATATACGTCCACCGGGACGATGCGGCCATCGCGGCTGAGACGGGCGCCGCGCAGGTCGGCGGTCTGGTCGAAGCCGCTGCCGAGAGCGAGCCCCTGGACGAGGGTGAGGGGGCGGTCCATGTAGTAAGTGCCAGATGCGCGGAAGTTGCCAAGAAGGTAGAGCGGTTTACTGCGGTAATCGGCCACCTCCACCACCACCCAGGGGTTCGCTAGGTATTTGCGGAGCGCATCCTGAATGCGAGTCTGGGCTTGGGAGAGGGTGAGTCCCGCCACCTGCACCGAACCGACGAGTGGAAGACTCACATGGCCATTGCCGTCCACCCGGCTCCCCTGCACCTTGCTGTTACTGCTGCCGTTCACGGAGGCGATGGAGAACTCGGGTCTTCCGCTGATGTTGATGAAGAGGACGTCATTGGCACCGATAATGTAGTCGGTTGAGGGGGGTGGATCCGCCTGAAGGGTCGGCACCGCAACGGCCTCCCGGTCAACCACGGCGGCGGAAGCGCCTGCAACTTCCTGGTATACGATTGATTTATGGGCGCCGGCTGGGAGATCTGTATAGGTGGTACAACCTGTATGGAGGAGAGCAAGCGCGCAGAGCGAAATCACATAAAAGATACGGTTCATTGATTGATCCTCAGAAAAATTTAACTTTTCTTATAACTCAATCGCTTTGTTATTGTCAATATTTTGCTGAGAAAATGCGCAGCGCTGTTTCCGGTGGGAGGCAGGCGGGGAAAGCGTCAGGCGACTTAAGCTGTCTAGATCACATGCAAAGCACACGCACAGACTTTGCTGAAAAAGCCCACGAAAAAGGAATGTCTGTTTTTGACATTCCTATCTGTGCTCATTTTTAAATTTCATAATCTAATACACTTCAGATCAGACATAGTATCTAGAAGTGACAGTGTCCCACGTCCCCTGGGCCTTCAGGATGAGATCGCACACCTCTCGCACTGCACCCCAACCACCACGATTCTTCGCGACGAATTGGGCGAAGGGAAGGACCTCGGGCACCGCGTCGGCGGGGGCCGCCGCGAAGCCTACCCTCTTAAGAAGCGGGATGTCGATTACGTCGTCCCCCATGAAGGCGACTTCCTCGTCGGACACTCCGGTCGCCTCAAGCATCTGGCGGTACGGGACCAGTTTGTCCAGCGACTTCTGGTACACCTGCCCGATGCCGAGTTCGACGGCGCGGTTATACACCACCTGCGACTCGCGCCCGGAGATGATGCCGACTTCTATACCGGAGCGCTGCAGCATCTTGATGCCGTGGCCGTCTTTTACGTTGAAGAACTTGCTCTCAACGCCGTTGGAGTCGAAGATGATGCGCCCGTCGGTCAGGACGCCGTCCACGTCGAGGATAAGCAGCTTGATCTTCTTCAGTCTATCTTCCATGAAAACCTCACAAAAACATTTTAACAGGGATGAAGGGGATAAAAGGGATAAACCAAAACAAAAAATCGGGTTAAACCTTCAAACCTGCTCACGCAAAGACGCAAAGTAAATCTTAAAATCGAGGAGTTTTTGGGGTTAAGCCAAAATCTTTTGTTTGTTCTGCTTGTCTTTGCGCCTTTGCGGCTTTGCGTGACAAAAAGGTCTTAAGCCTTATCCCCTTTATCCCCTTCATCCCTGTTTGAATCGGTTTACTGGTATTTCCGGCTGTGAACCTTCACCCGCTCTACGCTGTCGAGAAGCGCCGGGGTCAGCTCCAACACCTTGGCGAAGGTCTCGTGTATCGCCTCGGACAAATACTGGTGCGCGATGTCATTTCTCACCATACGTATCTCTACGAAGGTGTCACTGCTGCCGATCAGTCCCTTCTTTTCGGCCCGGTTTATCCGATCCCTTACCGTTCCCTGCGCGTCCAGATCGATCTCATCTATCAGGCGGAATACCTTTTGAACCAGAATATCGCTCAGCCTCGCGAACCTCCCGGTGAAGGATTCGAAGCTTTCCAATTCCTCGGGGTGATATGACTGCTTTAGCCCGATCCTGCCGCATTTGTCGAAAGAGTACTGAAGCACGTCAGCGGCGTCCTGCAGCAGTTTCAGCTCCTTTTGCAGTATGAGGAAGAGTTGTTCGGTCACAGCTTCACTCCGGTCTTCAGTGCGAGTTGGACGAAGGGGTCGGTGGCATCGACAGCTAGAACTATGTCTATCTTTTGCTCTCCGATGAGCTTGTAGAGCTCCTTCTTTATCGCTCTTTTGGCATCGCCGCCGGATAGCTTGGCGGAAAACACGAGCAGGTCGATGTCGCCACCCCTTTTGGAATCGTCGACCCTCGAGCCGAAAAGAAAAACGTCCGCATCCTGGTCGAGGTTGCGGATGGTCGTCTTGATCGCATGGACTTCGTCCGGCTTTAATCTCATGCAACAACCTCAAAACAAAAACATTTTAACAGGGATGAAGGGGATGAACGGGATAAAACCCAAAAACAAAAAATCGGGTTAAACCTTCAAAACCTGCTCACGCAAAGACGCAAAGTCGCAAAGTAAATCTGAAACATTGAGAGGCTTTTTGGGGTTGGAACCTAAATCTTTGTTTGTTCTGCTTGTCTTCGCGCCTTTGCGGCTTTGCGTGAGTACAGCTTGAAGGCTTTAAGTTTTTATCCCGTTTATCCCCTTCATCCCTGTTTGAATCGGTTTTATGCTATCCCGGCTTTGAGAAGATCGTGCAGGTGCACGATGCCCACGGGCTTCGCATCTTCGTCGTCGGCAAAGACGAAGAGGGAGGTGATGGAGTACTGCTCCATCTGCTGCAACGCACGGGCGGCCAGTTCGTCGCGGCGGATTCGCTTGGGCCCTGCCTTCATCAGGTCGGACGCGGGCAGGTTGATGATGTCCAGCCCTTTGCTAAGGGCACGACGCAGATCCCCGTCGGTGATGACTCCGATCAGCGCGCCATCGGCAGAGGTTACACCGGTGATCCCCAGTCCCTTGGAGGTTATGGTGAAGAGTGCCTCACGCATAAGCGTGTCTGCGGCGACGAGCGGAAGCCCTTCGCCGGAATGCATGATGTCTTCTACTTTCAGCAGAAGCCTGCGCCCGAGCGCTCCGCCGGGATGGAACATGGCGAAGTCTTCGGCCCGGAAACCGCGGCTCACCAGCAGCGCTACGGCGATGGCGTCACCCATGGCGAGGGTAACGGTGGTGGATGCGGTGGGAGCAAGCCCCAGCGGGCAGGCTTCTTCCTTCACGGAAATGTCGAGGAAGATGTCACCGCTTTTGGCGAGGGTGGAGTTGGGGTTGCCGGCCATGGCGATGAGCGACGCACCGAGGCGCTTGATGATCGGGAGGATGCGCACCACCTCGTCGGTTTCACCGGAGTTGGAGATGGCGATCACCACGTCTCCCTTCATGATCATGCCGAGGTCGCCGTGGATACCTTCCGCGGGATGCAGGAAGAAAGCGGGGGTGCCGGTTGAGGCCATGGTGGAGGCGATCTTTTGCCCGATGAGACCGGACTTGCCCATACCGGTGACGACGACGCGCCCCTGTGTGTTGAGTATCATCTGCACGGCCTTCTCGAAGGCCTGGTCAATGGAGGACTCGAGGTTCAAAAGCGCCTCTGCCTCGACGCGGATAACTCTCTTCGCTTCTTCTAATATCAAAATGGACTCCTTAAAAGCTGAAACAAAAAATCGGTGTCACGCAAAGACGCAAAGTCGCAAAGAAAACCTTGAAAGCATATTCAACAGGGATGAAGGGGATAAAAGGGATAAAACCAAACACAAAGACTTTGGGGTTACGCCAAAAACCTTTTGTTTGCCTTGCTTGCCTTTGCGCCTTTGCGCGAGAAAAGGTTTTAAGCCTTTATCCCCTGTATCCCCTTCATCCCTGTTTGAATAGGTTTCGTTTGTCGGTTTTACTGTTTCACGATGGCGTCGATCGCCTTCAGTTTCTTCAGAAGCACCGGAAGGTCGTCTAGACGCACGGAGTTCGGTCCGTCGCAAAGGGCCTGCTCGGGCTCCTCATGTACTTCCATGAAAACGCCGTCCACACCAGCGGCTACCGCGGCGCGGGAGAGGAACTCCACGTACTCGCGCTGACCACCGGACGAAGTCCCCTCGCCTCCCGGAAGCTGGACGCTGTGGGTGGCGTCGAAAATAACCGGGAAGCCGGTGGAACGCATGATCGGGAAGCTGCGCATGTCGACGACGAGGTTGTTGTAGCCGAAGGAAGCGCCGCGCTCGGTGAGGATGATGTTGTCGTTCTCGCAGGAGCGGAGCTTGCCTACGACGTTTTTCATGTCCCACGGCGCAAGGAATTGCCCTTTTTTTACGTTGATCACCTTGCCGGTCTTGGCCGCGGCGACCAAAAGGTCGGTCTGACGGCAGAGAAAGGCAGGGATCTGCAAAACGTCGAGGACGTCGGCGGCGGGCTCGACCTGTTCTATGGAATGGATATCGGAGAGCACCGGAACGCCGAGCGATTCCTTCACCTTGGCGAGAATCCTGAGGCCTTCGGTCATACCAGGGCCGCGGAAGGCGGTGACCGAGGTGCGGTTTGCCTTATCGTAGGAGGCTTTGAAGATGAGCGGGATGCCTACGCCGTTGCAGATACTCATGAGGCGTTCGGCGTGGCGCAGTGTAGCGGCTTCGTTCTCAATAACGCACGGCCCGGCTACCAGCACGAGCGGCCTGTTGCCACCAATCTTGATGTCACCTACAGCGATCTCACGGGTCATAACTTCTCCTATACTCAAGCCTGAAAACGTTGTCACTCAAAGACCAAACCATTTTAACAGGGATGAAGGGGATAAACGGGATAAAAACGAAACGAAGACGCTAAAAATCTCTGTCACGCAAAGACGCAAAGTCACAAAGAAAACCTTAAACAGATAGACAAAATCAATTAACAGGGATGAAGGGGATGAAAGGGATAAAACCTTAAGACGAAAAGATTTTGGGTTACCCCTAAGTCTTGATTTTCTTTGCGTCTTTGCGTCTTTGCGTGAGAAAAAGCTTTTATGCTTTTATCCCCTGCATCCCCTTCATCCCTGTTTGAATCGGTTTTGTTTTAGTTTCTGTTTTACCCTTTGCGTGCCCTGGTGGCGCCGACGAAGGCCTTGAAGAGCGGGTGCGGGTTGAGCGGCTTAGACTTGAATTCCGGGTGAAATTGGCAGCCCAGGAACCACGGATGGTCGGGGAGCTCAATGATCTCCACCAGGTTCCCTTCCTTGTAGATGCCGGAGATGATCATCCCCTTCTCCTCAAGGGCGGCCCGGAAGGTGTTGTTGAACTCGTAACGATGACGGTGCCGCTCGGAGATCTCGGTGGCGCCGTAGGCCTTCTGCGCGAAGGTCCCCTTGACGAGAGAGCAGGGGTACGCGCCAAGACGCATGGTGCCACCCTTCTTGTCGACCCCTTTTTGCTCCTCCATGAGGTGGATCACCGGGCTCTTGCATGCCGGCTTGAACTCGCTGGAGAACGCTTCGGGAAGCCCACAGACGTTACGCCCAAACTCGACGGCGGCCATCTGCATGCCGAGGCAGATGCCGAAGAAGGGAACCTTGTTGACGCGGGCGTACTCGATCGCCTTGATCTTCCCTTCGGTGCCGCGCTCGCCGAAGCCGCCCGGAACGAGGATGCCATCCACGCCGGAGAGGAACTTGTCGGCCCCCTCTTCCTCGATCTTCTCTGAGTCGAGGTAGACCAGGTTGACGCGGCAGTCGTTGGCAATGCCGCCGTGGGTGAGCGCCTCGGAGAGCGACTTGTAGGATTCCTTGAGATCGACGTACTTGCCGACCACGGCGATGCTGACCTCGCCGCAGGCGGGGTTGGTGAGTTTGGAAACCACCTGCTGCCAGTGCGACAGGTCCGGCGCTTTGGTCCAGATGTTGAGCTTCTCGACGACCTGGTCGTCCAGCCCCTCGAGGTTCAGCGCGAGCGGTACAGCGTAGATGTGCTCGGCGTCGCGCGAGGTGATGACCGCCTTCTCCTCGACGTTGCAGAAGAGAGCGATCTTCGCCTTCATGTCCTGGGGAAGTTCCTGCTCGCAGCGGCACAAGAGGATGTCCGGCTGGATGCCGATCTCGCGCAGCTCCTTGACCGAGTGCTGGGTCGGCTTGGTCTTCAGCTCGCCGGCGGTCCTGATGTAGGGGACCAGGGTCACGTGCAGGTAAAGGACGTTACCGGGGCCGCGGTCGCTTTTCAGCTGGCGGATCGCTTCAAGAAACGGCAGCGATTCGATGTCGCCCACGGTGCCGCCGATCTCGACGATGGCGATGTCGCTACCTTTCGCGTTTTCAAGGATGTTGGCCTTGATCTGGTCGGTGATGTGCGGGATGACCTGTACGGTGCCCCCCAGGTAGTCGCCGCGGCGCTCCTTCTCGATGACCGAGAAGTAGACCTGCCCCGTGGTGAAGTTGCTCTTCTTGGAGAGCTTGCTGGAGGTGTAGCGCTCGTAGTGACCAAGGTCGAGGTCGGTCTCGGCGCCGTCGTCGGTCACGAAAACCTCGCCGTGCTGGAACGGCGACATGGTACCGGGGTCGACGTTGATGTACGGATCGAGCTTCTGGATGGTGACCCGAAGGCCCCTCGCCTCGAGCAGAGCGCCCAAAGAAGCGGCGGCGAGTCCCTTACCTATGGAGGAGACAACGCCGCCGGTTACAAAGATAAATTTTGTCTTCACTGAAAAAACCTCCGAATGGAAACCGTTCAACGTTCAGCGTTCAACGTTCAGCGTGATACCGGTTAAAAAGCGGTAGCTGCGTGACGGAACCTGAAACGCGAACTAGATACAAAAAACGTTCGGCGTTGACAAGCAAATCCCCCCTGTCCCCCCTTCGCAAAGGGGGGAACGCGAGGACTTGTGCAACGCTTCGTGGAAAGTGGAACTTTGCTGCTTCCGTTAGCCTTTAAGCTTGGCCAGCACCTTCTCGAGATCGGCGGGGGTGTCCACACCTATCGACTCGAACTCGGTCTCGACGACCTTGATGCGATAACCGTTTTCCAATACGCGCAACTGCTCGAGTTTCTCGGCCATCTCCAGATAGCTCGGCGGAAGTGCGGCGAACACCGGGAGAAACTCCCTGCGGTAGACGTAGAGACCTACGTGCTTGTAGCACAGAAGCTTGCCGCAGCAGAATGCGTCGTCCTTGAGATCGTTCCACTTATCCCGAAAGAAAGGGAGCGGCGAACGCGAGAAGTAGAGCACGTTCCCCTTCGGATCGGAAACCACCTTCACCACGTTGGGAGAAAGGAAATCGTGCAGGGTCCTGATGCGGCACTTAAGGGTCGCCATCGGGATTGTAGTATCCTCGAGCATCGGCTCGATAGCCTGGTCGATCATAGCCGGATCGATGAGGGGTTCGTCCCCCTGCACGTTCACGATGATGTCTGCGTCCAGCCTTCCCGCCACTTCGGCCAAGCGGTCCGTCCCGGTCTCGTGCTCCGCCGAGGTCATCTCCACTCTGCCGCCGAAGCCCCGCACCGCGGAGGCGATACGCTCGTCGTCGGTCGCGACGATCACTTCGGAAACGAGCCTCGCCTTGGAGGCGCGTTCATATACATGCTGCACCATGGGCCGCCCCATGATGTCCGCCAATGCCTTACCCTCAAAACGCGTAGAAGCATACCTGGCGGGAATTACCGCGGTTATTTTCATTTGGCGTCTCAATACGGACCGAACCGGCGTGGCCGGGCCTCAAGTCCTGGTTGCGGTTGTGTTGTGGTGATTTGTAATGGCTGGCTTGCTGCTTGTAGCCGGTGGAGCGCAGCCTGAACTGCCGGCTCCGTCCCTTTGTCTGGCGGGACGAAACAAGTTACATCAAAAGAAAGGTTCGTGTCAAGGAGTGAATCAGAGGGAAGTACTAAGCTTATCGGCCCACGAGAAGGTCTCCAACTGTGCGGTAAGAAGCTGATCAAGGGAGAGCTCACAGATCTCCAACTGCTCGTTGACTGCAGGGAAATCGGCCTGTTCTAGAAGCTCGGCAAGCACAAGCAGCGCACCCAGATCGCCGTCTTTATGAAGCAGCGCACTCTTCACGCTGTCCACGAGGTTTAGCTTCCCGATGAGCTCAGCCATGGAATCTTCGAAGAGTACGTCTATGAGTGAGAGAATCCCGACCATGAAGGCCTGATCGGCAAATTCGCCTGCGGCGCGGCCGTGCGAGGCCAGCATGAGGAGTTCCATGAGCTTGCCGCGGGTCGCCGCCATCTCGAGCAGCGGACTCTGCACGCCGTTACTGTCGTTGTTTGCGTAAAGGGCGAGGGTGATCCAGCGCTTCAGCTGTTCGAGGCCGAGGACGGTCAGGGCGTGGCGCAGCGTCTTGATGCGCACGCGTAGCCCCATGGCGACCGAGTTGACCAGGCGCAAAAGGTTGTAGGTGAGCCCCGGGTTCTGCTTGAAGGTCTCCTCGATCTCGGACCATTCGGCGTCGGCCATCACCTGCTTCATGAGTTGCATCATGGTGATCTTGCCGATGTCGATCTTGTTCTGTCTTAAGACCACCGGGCGCGCGAAGTAGTACCCCTGGAACAGGTCGAAGCCGAGCTGTGAGCAGAACTTGTAGTGGTCTGCGTTCTCCACCTTCTCGGCGAGCAGGGTAAGAGGCCAGTTCCGGAACTTGCCGACCATCTCAGCGAGCGAGGTATCAGGGGTCTCGAGGACGTCCACCTTGACGATGTCTATGAGGCGGTAGATGTCGTGAAAGCTCTCCGAGTAGACGTGGTCGTCGAGTGCAAGGGTGAAACCGAGTGATTTGAGGGTGCGGCAGCGTTCGAAAACTTCTGCGTCAGCAACGATGGTCTCTAAAAGTTCGATGACCACGCGGTCCTTCGGTAGAAGTTCCAGCGCGTCGCTCATAAGCACTTCGCGGGTTACGTTGAAAAAGCCCTTGTGGCGCCCGAGCACCTCCTGGAAGCCGAACTCGGAGAGGGAGTTTACGATGACGCTGGCGCTAGCCATCTGCAGGTCGGAGACGTTGGCCGCGTAGAGGCTCTCCGGAGAGCGGAAGAGCAGTTCGAATCCCACAATCTGCTGCGTCCGGTCCAGTATCGGCTGGCGCCCGAGAAAGAACTTTTCGTCAACCATGTCAACACCCCGAAAACCGGTTCTACGTTCTATGTTCTACGTTCTAAGTTAAGGACTGAAAAGCATCCTGCCTCAGGTGAAGCAGGTGAAGCGGCTCTCGGCTCTACAGTTCCAAGGTTGCAACGTAGAACTTAGAACCTAGAACTTAGAACGGCCTTACTGACACAGCCTCAGCATCTCTCGGCTGATGGAGTCCAGGGGACGTATGTAGTCGACGCCCCCCAGCTTGATCGCCTCGTTGGGCATCCCAAAGACGATGCAGCTCGCCTCGTCCTGCGCTATGTTCAAGGCACCTGACTGCTTCATCTCCAGCATGCCATGCGCCCCGTCATCTCCCATGCCGGTCATGATGATCCCTACCGCGTTCTTGCCGGCATACCGCGCGGCGGAACGAAACAGCACGTCGACCGACGGACGGTGCCTAGAGACGAGCGGGCCGTCCTTTATCTCGACAAAATAGCGCGCGCCACTGCGCTTCAAAAGAAGATGATGGTTCCCCGGGGCGATCAGTGCCCGGCCGCGCACCACGGTGTCGTTGTTCTCGGCTTCTTTCACCGTGATCCGGCACAACCCGTCCAGCCGCTGGGAAAAGGCGCGCGTGAATCCCTCGGGCATGTGCTGCACGATCACGATACCGGGGCAGTCCGCGGGAAGTGACTCAAGAAAGACGCGCAGCGCCTCGGTTCCACCGGTGGACGCGCCGACCACCACCACTTTCTCGGTGGTCTGCATCATCGCCTGGCTTTTCGGCTTCTCCATGATGACGTCGGCGGTGAGTTTCGGGGCCACTTGATGACTTACCACCGGGACGCGCCTGAGCCTCGCCTGGCTCGCGGCCTTGACGACGTCGCAGATCCTCACCCGCGACTCCTCGAGAAACGCCTTGGTCCCTAGACGCGGTTTCTGGATGATCTCCACCGCGCCGTACTCGAGCGCCTTCAGCGCGGTCTCCGACCCCTTCTCGGTGAGACTCGAGCACATCACCACCGGGATGGGATGCTGGCTCATGATCTTGTGTAGGAAGGTGATGCCGTCCATGCGCGGCATCTCGACGTCGAGGGTGATGACGTCGGGGACCTCCTGCCTGATCCGGTCCGCAGCGATGAACGGGTCACCCGCGGTCGACATCACCTCGATCTGCGGGTCCGAGGAGAGGATGTCGGCAAGCGTCTGGCGCACTACGGCCGAATCGTCAACGATGAGCACTTTTATTTTCTTGGGCATCTAGCATACCCCCGATCGGTTCAGCCTTTTGAGAAACACGGCGCCGGTATGGGTGTGGAAGATGATCTTCCTCCCACGTTCGCCGAAAAGGTCCTGGTTCACCACCTTGATCGACTCCCGTGCGAGCATCGTGAGCGCCATCTCGGCGTTCTGCCTCCCGACGGCCCGTCCCCGGCCGCGCCCCTGGAACATGTCGGAGCCGCCGAAGATTTTTACCTCGAGTTCGCCGGCGAGCGCCCCCCGTTCCAACAACCGCGCCAGCATCTCGGTCAGGGCGCTGTCCATGAACCTGCCGGGATGAGTCTGTCCCTCCTCTTCCCTTTCACGGTACGTGGGTAGCTGAGCGTGGCAGATCCCCCCCGTTTTTAAACGTGCGCAGAACATGGTAACCGCAACACACGAGCCCAGCAGGGTGGTCACCAATAGCGGTTGTGAGCTTACCACTATCTGTCCCGGTTTCAGGAAGAGACCCCCTGCCCCCTCCGTGCTCATCGTGGCTTCCGGTACACCGTCGGGTACACGCTGACAAGGGGTACGTCCAGGCCGCTCAGTGTCTCGGAATGCCCCATGAAGATGTAGCTGCCGGGCTTCATGTTGCGGTGAAAACGCTGCAACAGCCTCTCCTGGGTCGGCCGGTCAAAGTAGATGATCACGTTGCGACAGAAGATGATGTCGAGCGGCTCGCGCATACCGAAATCGTCGTCCATGAAGTTCAGACGGCGGAAGTTCACCTTGGCGCGCAACTCAGGCACGATGCGCACCATGCCGCTTGCGCGGTCCTTGCTGCGCAAAAGGTACTTCTTCTTGAGCTCGATCGCCACGGGCTCGACCTGGGACTCGTTGTAGATGGCGGTCTTCGCCTTATCGAGCACCCGGGTAGAGATATCGGTGGCGAGGATCTTGAAATCGAAGCCGGGGTTTCTCGCCGCGAACTCCGAGAGCACCATGGCGAGGGTGTACGGCTCCTCGCCGGACGAGCAGCCGGCGCTCCAGATGGCGAGGGTCCCGCTCGGGTGGCGCTTCACCCATTCGGGAAGCACGGTCTGGGTCAGGTAATGGAAATGGTCGGGCTCTCGGAAAAAATCGGTCTTGTTCGTGGTCACCATGTCCAGCATGGGAACCAACTCCCTGTCGAGCCCCTCTTGAGAGAAGAGAAAATCGCAGTAATCGGTGAAGCTGTGCATGCCGAGACTTCTAAGTCTCTTCTGCAGGCGCGCTTCCAGCATCGTCTTCTTCACGTCGGGCATCTTGATGCCGCAGGTGTCGTAGATAAACCGGCTCAGCCTGCCGAAGTCACGCGCAGAAAGCGACGCACTCGGCTCGATTCGACCTGGTTCCTCCATCTTGAGGGCCTCCGCTGCGTACATTTTTACCGCTACCTCCTGCCCGCTTTCACGCCTGCGCCGCCTCTGCCGCCTGCACGAGCTGTGGGATGTCGAGGATGAGCGCCACGGTGCCGTCGCCCAGGATGGTGGCGCCCGAGATCCCCTCGGTGTCCTTGTAGGCCCGCCCGAGCGATTTGATCACGGTCTGGTGTTCCCCGATCACGTGATCCACTACGAAACCAACCCGTACCCCGCTCACCTGGGTGATGACGATCTGCTCGATCTCCGGGGGGTCGCCGGGAATCGCGAAATGCTCCCTGAGCGGGATGTAGGGGACGAGTTGGTCGCGTACGTGGGCCAGGTTCCTGCCGTGGGCTGCGGCCACATCCTCCCGGGTGAGCTCGACGCACTCGTCGACGAGGGCAAGGGGCATCATGAAGGAGTCGTTGCCGATCTTTACCAAGAGGCTCTCGATGATCGCCAGGGTAAGGGGGATCTTCACCATGATGCGGGTCCCCTCGCCGCGCACGCTGGTGATGTCAATGGAACCGCGCAACGCCTCGATAGCCCGTTTCACCACGTCCATGCCGACGCCACGCCCGGAGACCGAGGAGATCGTCTTGGCGGTGGAGAAGCCGGGGGCGAAGATGAGGTTGAAAAGTTCCTTGTCGGAAAGCTCGGCCCCGGCAGTGATGATGCCGCGCTCGATCCCCTTGGTACGGATGGCCTCCTTGTCGAGCCCGGCGCCGTCGTCGGCGATGGTGATGAGAACGCTGTCGCCGGAGTGAACGGCGGAAAGATGCACCGTACCGCGCTCGGGCTTGCCCGCCGCGACACGTGCCTCGGGACGCTCGATGCCGTGGTCGATGCTGTTTCTGATCAGATGCACGAGCGGGTCGTTCAGCTTCTCGATGACCGTCTTGTCGAGCTCGGTCTCTGCCCCTTCCGTGGTCATCTCGATCTGCTTGCCGAGCTCGGCGGAGAGATCGCGCACGAGGCGCTTGAACTTGCTGAAAGTGCTGCCGATGGGGAGCATCCGGATGTTGAGGGCGCTGTCCCTAAGTTCCGCAGTCAGCCGCTCCACCTCTTCCGCGATCGCCATCAGCTCGGCGTCGTCGCGCTGGGCCGCGGTCTGCGACAGACGCGCCTGCACCGTCACCATCTCGCCCACTAGGTTGACCAGCAAATCTAGCCGCTCCGCGGGGACACGGATGCTCGAGGAGGCCTCGGCGACCTGCTTCTCCTGGCGGACTTCTTTTATGTGCTGCTGCTCCGCCAGGGCCGCCTGAACCTTCCCTTCGTGCAAAATCCCTTGCGAGATGGCCAGTTCGCCGAAACGCTTTTGCTGTGATAGGACGACCCTCATGTCGTCGCTCGTGATGTCGCCGCGCTCGACGAGGATCTCGCCCAGCCTCTTGTAATCCTGTTGCTCCTCGTAGCGGTTGTGCTCGGCGATCGGCTCGATCTTCAGCTCGCAGTCGTCCTCGACGAAGATGAAAACGTCGCGGATGGCGTTCTCCCCCTGGTCCGTGGTGAGGATGACGTCCCAGTAGACGTAGCAGGATTCCGGGTTCATCTCCTCCAGGCAGGGAAAGCCCGCCGTCTGCGCCACCACGGTGCAGGCACCTAATTCCCTCAACTCCGCGATCAAGGTGAGCGGGTTGGTGCCGGAGACGAAGATCTCGCGCGCCGGGGCGAAGCGGATCCGGTAGGTCACCGGGTCTTTTTGCGCCTCGTGAACCTCCTCCTTATGTGCCTCGGCGGCAACCTGCCCCTGGAACCCGGCGAGCTCGCGCAGCCCAACGATGATCTCGGCGCTTGCCTGCAGATCGGCCGCCTCACCGCTGTCCGCGGCATCCAGCATGGACCGGATCTGGTCGCGAGCAGCAAGGGTGAGGTTCACCAGACGTCCGGTGACCTGGAGCTTGCCGTTACGCACCATGTCGAAGATGGTCTCCACCTCGTGGGTGAAGCTCGCGATGTCGTCGAAGCCGAACATCGAGCCGGACCCCTTGATGGTGTGCATGGCGCGGAACACCCTGCCGATCAGGTCCTGGTCGTCGGGTCGCTCCTCGAGCTCGAGAAGAGAGCTTTCCAGCTCAGCCAGGAGCTCGTACGCCTCCTCCTTGAATGCCTGCCGGTGTTGGTCGATCATCCCAGCACCTTTTTGACTACCGCCATGAGCTGTTCGGGTTTGAACGGCTTGACGATCCAGCCGGTAGCACCCGCCGCCTTACCCTCTTGCTTCTTCGAATCCTGAGACTCGGTGGTGAGCATGACGATCGGGATGAACTTACAGCTTGCCAGGGCCCTCGCCCCCTTGATCAGCCCGATGCCGTCCAGGTTGGGCATGTTGAGGTCGGTGATCAGCATGTCGACCTTGGTGCTGGCGAGCTTTTGCAGCGCGTCCTTGCCGTCGACCGCCTCGACCACCTCATACCCCCCCTGCTTCAGGGTGAAGGTCACCATCTGCCTGACGCTCGCGGAATCGTCCGCGGTCATGATTACTTTTGCCATTAGTTATCTCCTCCTACCCAGATACAGCTGCACGCTCGATCGTAGGCGCAACCTGTATGCCTGCGGAATCCTGCCGAGGTCGCCATGTCGCGGAAGGTCGGGTTGCCGCCGTCCACGATATGGAATTCCTTGCCAGCCGTTCCCGCGCTGTGGTGAGCCGCACAAAGAAGCTGCAGGCCGGTCAGATCTATTCCGGTGAGTGCGGAGACGTCCACCTGCACCTCGTTTCCACCCGAGAGCGCCTCGATGAGCGCCTCCTTGAAGTCTCCTGCTACGCCTATGGAGACCTCTCCTGCAACCTTCAGGACCCGGGTTCCGGGATGCGCTGGGTCTTGCCTGCACTCCAACATCAACTCTTCCATTTCTTCCTCGCCTTGTTTAGAAAGGTTCCACCGATTCGAAATACACACACTCCCCACGGCGAAGGTTCTTCCGGGAATTCCCGCCGCAGGCGACCTCGGGCTCCCACCTTTGCGAAGGGGGGACGGGGGGGATTTGCCTCTGTGCCCGGCATCGCGCTCAAGTGCAGGCATCTCGCGTCCGATCCCGCAGTGTACGCAATAAACTCCTCAGCTGGTGCTTGCGTGTAATGGCAAGGCTAAATCCCCCCTGCCCCCCCTTCGCAAAGGGGGGAACGTGATGCCATGCTCACTGCTTCGAGACTGAACGCACGCATGCTTCCCTTAAATTTCCTGAAGAACCTTCGCGTTAAAACAGCTCCACGTTGTCGCCCATGTCGTCATCCGCAGAAGCGGGCGAGGAGGCCGACTGGGTAGGCGGCCGTCTTTCGGAAGTCGAGCCGCTCATCGATTCATGAATCCTGCGTTCGCTCTGCATGGTGTAGCGCTGGGCCAACTGGTCCAAGTTCCCGGTCGAGCCGGCGGGCGCGATGATGCGGGCATCGGCCGCGATGGCGGAGAGCGCCCTGATGGAGACTTCCAGAACCCTGGCCACCTTCTGATGCACCGTGATCCCGGCGATCGCCTGCTCGATTTCGGTGGAAAGGTGCGAGACGCCGTCGTCCATGCTGCCGAGCGAATGTTTCAGGGTATCGTTGACCCGCCTGAGGGACTGTACCAGGGTCGAGAGCTTGTCCACCATCACCTGCACCTCGCTCTCGAGGTTGGAGGCCTCAGCGTTCACCCCTGCGCTCAACCGGTCGGTCACCGAGATGATCCCCTGCAGTGTGTCGGAAACCGCGCCGGTGTGGGTAATGGCGTCTATGGACAGACGCTGGATCGCCTCGGCAAGGACGCCGAGCGCGGCCCCCTCGTCGCCGGTATAGGCCGATTTTATCTGGGCGTTGAGGGCGATCAGCTTGATTTCCTCGCCGATCTTTTCGATGTCGCCGACAAAGGTTGCGATCTCCCCCACCGTCTCTGCCACGGTCGCCATGGCGGCGCAGAGCCCCTGGTTCACCCGCGAGCTTTCCATGAGAGCGTCGCTCGCCACCGAGATGTCCCGCTCCATGTCGGTGAAGAAGCCGCCTCCGGCCTGGTCCGCGATCCCGGCAAGACCGCTTGTCTGGGTGGAAAGCCCGGACTGTTTGCGCGCCACCTCCCGAAGACTTTCGATGATGGTGCGTACCGCGGCGTCCAGTTCCTCCGATGCGTGTCTCAGTTGGGCCACCTGCAGCTCGCAGATGATGGCGGCGGCATCCGCGCCCGCCGTACCGTCCGAGAGCCCCTGCTTCAGCTCAGCAAGGGACTCCTCTACGTGCTCAATTTGCTGGCGCACGATATCGTGTGCCTGCATCGACATGACGACATCGCCTATGGAGCGGGAAACCTCGTCGGATACCGCGGAGATGGTCGCGGCGGAGCTGGAACAGCGGGAGTTGATTTCGGTCAGGGCCTGCACCCCCGTCCTGGTCCGTTCCAGCACATCGAGGACCTTGTCGTGTTGCTTCGCACCCGCTTCGAGTACGCCGGAGAGGGTCTGCGCGATGGCCCGGGCGAGGTCGTCCTTTCTCTTGATGATGAAGGCGGCCTTGTCGTTCACCTGGACCGACAGTTCGCCTACGTCGCTTGCCAGGGTGTCGAAACCGGCGGCACTCTGCCCCAGCCGCGCGCTCTCGATCTTGGTCGAGATGCCTAGCATGCGCAGCACCTTGTTCACCTTCTTGAACCCGGAGAGCGGGTCGCTTACCTGGGAGAGGAGGCTCAGGATCTCGCGCAGCGTTTGTGCGCTCTCCTCTATCTCACCCTGGGCCCGGTCCACGTAGCGCCCCATCTGGTCGAGCATGTCGTCCAGGCCACCCATGGCAGCGGTGACGTGTTCACCCGCCACCTCTCCGACCATCGAAGAGGCGAGCTCCGAGATACCGACGCCGCGTTGGTAGAAGTCCTGCAGCCTGCCGCCGATGGCGAGGAATTCGTCCTCCGTCGTCCCGGAAATGACGGCTAATTCCGACACGGCTTTCTCTAGGGCTGCAGACCACGCTTCGGCGAGCCTCTTCAACTCGGCCTGTTGTTCGTTTATGTCTTTGCCGGTAGATATCATATCGTTCCTTTTAAGCGTTTAACCTTCTCACGCCCCGTTTGCTGCGCTCACTCAAGCCGCAAAGTCGCAAAGAAAGTCTCAACACAATCGAATGCCAAAACGTCTAACAGGGATGAAGGGGATGAATGGGATAAAACCTTAAGCCTAAAAAAATTTGGTTTAACCCCAAGTCTTGTTTTTCTTTGCGTCTTTGCGGCTTCGCGTCTTTGCGTTGAAAGATTACAGGGTTTGTGCCTCTGGTTTTCTTTCTTTGCGTCTTGGCGCCTTTACGTGAGAAAGGTTTTATGCCTTTATCCCCTGCATCCCCTGCATCCCCTTCATCCCTGTTTAAATCGGTTTTAGTCCGGTGCCCGTGCGCCTTCAGCACGCCTAGTGCCCGGTCTTGATACTTTATCGTCACGGTTGTGAAGATCTTGAAGTCTTTTTCTCATGGGGGGGAAAAGTGCGTGGTGCTAATGGGACGGAGGGCAAAGCCGCGCGGGGAAAAGCAAAAAAGGCGCCCGGTGAGGGGCGCCTTCGGTGTTGCGGGCTGCTTTGCGGCCGTGTCGGCAAGGACGGTACAGCTTATCTCCTGACGAAGATCTCGCGGGCCATGGCGGAGTCTATGGCGAACTCGGAGAAACCGACCCTGAAGATATAGGAGGGAAAGGCCTGCAAAAGCGAGATGCGGTTGCCCGGAAGCACCCCCATCGCCATGAGTTTCTGCATCTTCTTGCTGTCCTCGGTCTGGATGTAGGCGATGTCACCTTCGTCGCCCGGTTTGAGCTCGGTCAGCGGGACAACCCCGAGATCGCCGCTTTTGCGCGCCTCGTCGCAGCACTCACCCGGTGGGATAGGCTTGCCGTGCGGGCAGGTGACCGGGTGGTTCAGCATGGCGCAGACCTTGCTGTCCACCCCCTCGTTCAAAAGGTGCTCGAACTGGCAGGCTTTCATGTCGCCGCTTTCACCACGGATGTTGAGGACGTCCATCATGAGCCGCTCGGCGAGCCGATGCCGCCTGATGGTCATGCGTCCCTCCTCGCGCCCCTCAGGACGGAAGTAGATGCGCCCGCCGCGGATCTCGACGAGGGCACGGGAGGAAAGCTCCTGGTAGGCCGGGTCGGACGCTTCGATCTCCATCCGGTCCAGCTCGGCGTAACCGGTCCCCTTCTCCTCCGACTCGATCCAGAGCGCCTCCAGTATCTCTTCCGCTTTATCACTGAGTTTCATAACCTCTCCTTTTACTCCCTCGCTCGAGGGTCGTCATCGGCCCACGGGCCTTGCGGCGCCTGCTGGATCTATTGTTTCTTTCCGAAAATTTTCTTAAGCCCCTTAACGAGAGCCGGCTCCGGCGGATTCTCATAATTGCAGCGGGGACATTTTACCATCTTGCAACCGGATGACATCGGGCAATTCTTGCATCCGACGTTTCCTTCACTTTCCTCGAACTCATGTCCGCAAAATCCGCACCGCATATAACCTCTTAATACATAAAACCGGTGTCACGCAAAGACGCAAAGTCGCAAAGAAAGGCTCACACCAAAAACAATTAACAGGGATGAAGGGGATGAACAGGATAAAACCTTAAGACAAAAAGTTTTTTGGTTTACCCCTAAAAGTCTTGACTCTCTTTGGGTCTCCGCGTCTTTGCATTGAAAAATTATATCGTTTATGCCTCTGGGTTGTTTTTCTTTGCGTCTTTGCGGCTTTGCGTGACAAAGGTTCTTGAATGTTTTTACAGAATGTTCGTCAGCAGCAGGAAGCGGTTCAAAAGCCAGCCGCAGCCGAAGGCGAAGGTGGAGACGAAGAGACCGATGCTTAGAGCCACGTTCCAGCCACGCTCCTTCTTCATGATCAGAAACTGCGCGACGCACGGTATGAAGAGGGTCAGGGTCACGGCGGCAACGGTAAGCTGGCGCGGGTTCATCAACCCCTTGCTCTGCAGATCGTACAGACCGGCCGCACCGTAGTCACGACGGAAAAAACCGAAGATGAAGGCGACGGCCGATTCCTTGGGAAGCCCCAAGGACGCCATGACCGGGGTCATCGCCTCGATCATCTTTTCGAAGAAATGGGTGATCTTGCCGAGCCACAAAAGCACCGAGGCGAGGATGAAGAGCGGCAGGATCTCCATGAAGTACCACTGCATCCTCGTGTAGGTCTTGGTGAGCACGTTCGAGAACTGCGGTAGACGCATCGGCGGGATCTCCATGTAGAACATCGGGGTCTCGCCGGGAAGCACCTTGGCGGCAAGCAGGCCGACAAGCAGGAAGATGCCGAAGAGGCAGAGGCTCCAGACCAGGAGCGCGCCCGGCGTCTGGGAGAGCAGCGACATGATCACACCTAACTGCGCCGAGCACGGGATGGCAAGCGCCAGAAGTACGGTGGCAATCACCCGCTCGCGTACCGTTTCAAGGGTGCGGGTTACCATGGTAGCCATGGTGTCACAGCCGAAACCGAGCACCATCGGGATGACGGCACGGCCGGTGAGACCCATCGTCTTGAAGACCCGGTCCACCAGAAGGGCCAAGCGCGGGAAATAGCCGCTATCCTCGAGGACGGAGAAGAAGAGGAAGAAGGTGGCGACGATGGGGAGGATGATGCCGACGGCATAGCGAAATCCCAGGGTGATGATGCCGTATTCGCCAACAAAGAGCTCCTGGATCACGGGCCACGGAACGCTCCCCTTGACGACCCCGGTGATCCAAGGGTTGAAGTATTCTTCGAACCCTTTTCCCTCCAACACATCGACCAGGGTGCCGGCGCCGAAAACGCCGACGAACTGGTAAAGGCCGAAGTAGAGCACGATGAACAGGAGTGGTATCCCCGTCGCGGGGCGCACCGTCAGGCGCGAGATGCGCTCGGCCAGGGTAACCACCCTCTTTTCCGGCGTCTTGAAGGCGCCGTCGAGCACCCGCTTGACGATGGACTTGCGCTCCATGGAGAGGTCGAGATGAAAAGATTCACGCCGCTCGAAGCGCTTCTCACGCACCGCGCCTTCCACCTGGGTGAAACCCTCTCCCTCGGTGGCGCGCACGAGATCGGCGACCTCGTCGTCCCCCTGCAGAAGAAGCAGCGACAGCGCCTTCTTCGAGAGGATGTAGTCTCCCTTCAAGGTCGCGGCGATCTCGGCAATGTCCCCTTCCATGAGGCGCGAAAAGCTGAAGGGGGGGATGGCGCTCGCGCTGGAGCCAGCGATGGCGGCCTTGATCTCGGGGACACCGACCTTCTTAGCGGTCGCGGCGCCGATCACCGGTATGCCGAGGCGCTCGGACAGAAGCGGGATGTCGATCTGAAGCCCCATGCGCGCCGCCTCGTCCATGATGTTCACCACGAGGATCACGGGGAGCTCGGCCTCGATCAACTGCAGCGTCATGGGGAGCATGCGCTCCAGGTTGCGCGCGTCAAGGACGTGGAGCACGAGGTGCGGACGCTCGGTGAGGAGGATCTCCCGGGCCACCCTCTCCTCCTCGGTGATGGGGAGGATGGAGTACATCCCCGGGGTGTCGATGATCTCGAATTCCTCGCCGCCGATCACGGTGTTGCCGCGGGAGACCTCAACCGAGGTGCCCGGGTAGTTGGAGACGGTGACGTAAGCGCCGGTGAGGGCGTTGAAAAGCACACTCTTGCCGACGTTGGGATTCCCGACCAGCGCCACCTTCTTGGCGCCGGTGCTGGTGACGGTGGGTGTTTCGTGACAGGAACCCTTCTTACCGAAAATCGACATGATTCTACTACCCCTTTTAACGTTAGCTTGCCAATGAAATGTCAATGGATATCACTTTCATGATGGCGGGAAAAAATTTTTACTGCTCTTGATCGATGGGTTGGCTACGCAGGCAGGCCGGGAGGAGCAGGGGCCGTGCCAGGCTCCCTCCGGGCGTTACTTCCTGCAGGTGGCGCAGAGGCCGTACAGTTCGAGACGGTGCCGCTCGATCAGGAAGCCATGAGTCTCGGCCACTTCGTCCTGCAGCTTCTCGATCGCTTCGTTTTCGAACTCTTCGATGTGTCCGCAACGGGTACATACCAAGTGGTCGTGATGCTCCCCCTCGCTCACGTGCTCGTAGCGGGTCTGGCCGTCGCCGAACTGCATCTCGCGGGCGATACCCGCCTCGGCGAAGAGCTTCAGCGTGCGGTAGACGGTTGCGTAGCCGATGTTAGGGTGCTTGGACCTGAGCTTCAGATACAGCTCCTCGATGCTCAGGTGCCTGTCGCTGGAGAGGAAACTGTCGAGGATGATGTCGCGCTGCTTGGTCGACTTGAGTCCGCGCTGGGACATGAATTCGGCGAAAGCTTTTTTCTTGGCTCGTTTCATGATGACCCCAATTGAAAGTGGATGTCATGATAACGACGAGCCGTGTCACTGTCAATCATTTTTTGATGGATTGGATCAGGGGGGGAGACAATAAGTTTCAGGACGCTAATTGTGTTCTCCGACCAAGCGCTGTGTGAGCCAAAGCGCCTCCCCCTTTGCGAAGGTTCACCCGGAAATTCCTGGGAAGCACGTGTGTGTTGCTCGAAGCAGTAAGCTGGTCAAACGTTCCCCCCTTTGCGAAGGGGGGCAAGGGGGGATTTGCTTTTCGCCTGCCTACTTCCGCCGCTCCAACGGGAGTCTAGGGAACAGGCGTACTTGTAGTGCAAGCCCGATAGGAAAGGGAAACAGGTGCGATAGTTACATGTACGGCAGGCCAGGAGGAACGGTCGCCCCTCGCTCCCGCAAAAGCCGCAGCAGTTCGGCACGCTTGTGACAGTCAGGGAGGTCAGGATCGATGCACATGCGCCGCTGATCATCCACCAACTGGTCCAATACATTAAATCCATGGCTACTTCTAACCCTAAACTCCGCCCCCTTAAGCAGCAGTTCTTTTGCCCTGTCGTACTCCATGTGCATAACCAAGTCGAGTAGCAATGATGAGCCGTCAGGCAGTTTTGAGTTGACGTCTGCTCCACTTGAAAGAAGCATCTCATACTGGATCCAGTTCTGGCGTGATAGTGCGAAAAATATTAACGGCATGCCCTGACATTTCAGATTCGGGTCTAAACCGAACTCCAGAAAAAGACGTAGAAAATCTGGGTCTTTTTCTGTAACGGCGTCATCCGCTGCCGCCACAACGCCTCGAGGTGTTATGGAGTTAGGGTCAACTCCCAACTGGAACAGCAACCTGACCACCTGCTTTTGCTTCAGCTTTACTGCGACCCGTAGAGGCGTATTCTCATGCTTCCCCACCGCATTCAAATTCCCGCCCTCTCCTGCCAACGTTCTGATTGCCTTTAAATCGCCTATGGAGATAGCTTTGATCAACTCTACATCCTTAGATACCACAAAATCCTGATTATACCCGCTTTCTGACATTGACTTATCTCCCACACAACTGGTTAGAAGAGAAATTCCCATTGCAAAAGCAGGCAGGGCTCTCACTGCCTTTCCCTACTGATCGTATTCATGTCATCAGCCTTTTGCTGTTCAAGCCCCGCAATGACATATACGGGGTCATGCAAACCCACCTTTCGTACAGGGTTGATGGCGTTTGAGAGCTTCTCCGCAAGACCAGGCGTTAGTCCCTGAACTGATTTACCATTTAGCACGTCTTCAGCGTTAGCAATAATAGGGAGCTTATGTATCACACCCGGTGGGCCATAAGTGACAGTACCGGATTCTGACATTGCACGACGCCCTGCGACAACCATAGTGCCACCAATAGCTGGGGCCGCCAAGGTGACTCCTGCAACAATGACGCGTTGGTTTGCCGGA
Source organism: Geomonas edaphica (assembly GCF_004917075.1). Lineage (GTDB taxonomy): Bacteria > Desulfobacterota > Desulfuromonadia > Geobacterales > Geobacteraceae > Geomonas > Geomonas edaphica. Next base: position 404,607 of record NZ_SSYB01000002.1, on the reverse strand, counting down.
TTTTGGATGCAATCCAGGATTTCACCGTCAGCAATGTAGTTCGTGACGTATCTTGCAGCAGCCTCTCTATTGTATCGTCCACCTACACGTTCCAGCGTAAGGGGATGTACCCCTGCAGGGTCAATCGCATTAACTTTTATGCCGGCAACAAGTCCGGCCGCAATTGCCATTCCACCTCCCATTGAATGACCAGTAACCTCAAGCTTGTTGCCCAAGAAGCGCTTCAGCTTCCGAGCGGCTGCTATGGCACGAGAATAATGGTCCGTTTCCCCTCCGAAGGCTTGGACCAGATCGGTAATTCCATCTTTTTTCCCTTGCGTGCCACGAAAGGACAGCACGTACTGCTCGTGATCAAAAACATCAGGTTTGGATTTGTAAAGCTCTGCGAAATAGCCATCTTTATAATCTTCTGGAGAGAATCTGCGATCTAGTTGTGGAAAATCTTCTTGATTCATTCCCATTCGTCTCAGTTCCCCCCCCCCGACCCTCTCCCACCCCTCCGGCGGGTCGCCCTGCCCTACTTTGTAGGTATCCTCGGCAAGACGGGCGCGCTCGACGGCGACGTTGTTGCGTTCGAAGCGTTCGGTCGCGTGTGCCAAGGCCTCCCGCTTGGGTCCGGCGGGCATGTTCTCCAACCGTTCCCTGCTCGACAAAAGCTTGGCCTTCCGTTCAGCGACGCGCTCTGCCTTCCTGTTCTTCGGACAGGGTTCGATGACCGCCCCGGCCGGCTGCGGATTAATTCTCTTCGCCACGTACGCTTTCGCCTTTCTAGAGACAGTTTCCACCCTTTCTTTTGCCATCTCTGCCGCGTGCGCGACAAACTCAGCACCGCTTCTGACCGCATCGCCTGCACGGTGCGCAAGTTCCGATAAGATATCGCCTTGCCCGTTCACAGTCCCCTCCCGCCGTCGCCGGTCCCGAGAGATGCTGCCGTCGCATCGATGAAGTCCCACAGCCATTCCGCTTTCCTACCGCAGTCCATCTCGTAATCCAGCAAAACTTCCCGCGCGGCGGGGTACGACTCATCGAAGTTCATCCCAAGAATCCAGGCTGCGGCGAGGAAGGCGGCGATATGATTTTCCAGTACCAGTTTGTACCCTGCCGCGCGTTCGGTAAGCTCCATGACCATCCGATCGAGGTTGGTTCTCGGCACCCTTCTGCTTTCGGGAAACACCTCGTTCAAATAAAGTCGCATACGCTCCAGGTAGATGCTCATCCCCAGTAGCTGGAGCTGTTCCGGTCGTACGTTCAGCTTCCCTGCTTCACCTTGCGGTCTCAATCTGTTCCGCTCAACCAGCCCATGAAGAGTGTCCAACGGGGCGCCTTCCCCTAGTGCCACCGTGTGCTGACGAAGCACATCTCCATCGAACCCGAAAATCAAGGCGACACCAGGTTCCTCGTCTTCCACGATGAAGAATTCCACGTCGCCAAAGAAAGCCCTCAGTTCCACCTTGGTACAAGTTGGAAGGTAGTTTCGCAGGACGACAGGGTCGTAATAGCGAAAATAAGCCTGCCGGTCCGCGTACTCGATGAGGATAAGGCTTCTGAAATGCCTGTTCAGCCCATGAAGGTCGCAGCGCGAGACGCCTAAGACACCGCTGCTAAGCCCCCACAGGGACATGACCCAGTCGGTGAAAGGCGCCTCGGGCTCAAGCGCCACGAGGTAGGGCGCGACTGCCGCCAAGTCAGGCGCCAGCTCACCCCGTAACAGGCAGTAGCGCTCGGGTTGGCAATGCGCGAGGGTCGCAAGGAGGTCCGGCCGGGCTGCGCCGTCCAGCATGGCGAACGCCCTCGCCTCATCCGTGCAAAGGAGCAGTCGTTTCAGGGTCCTAATGTCTGCCGCAGATATCATTTTTGCCTGGGTTTGTTGATGATCTCGGGGGGAACGTCTTCGGGGAGGGGCTGCACGGGCCTGCCGCAGCGCTGGCAGCAGTCTTCGCAACCGGTCGTGGTCGCCTCCTCTCGCTCGGTGGGAGGCTTTGTCGGCTGTTTCTGCGCCGCCTTGCACTTCTGGCAGCATTCGCAGGCATCTTCCTGGGTTGGACTGCTTTCGATATCCCTTTGGTCCGGGATGAACTTGCCGTTGGCGCGGTGGACGACCTCATTTCCGGCCGCACAGCAAATGGATACCTGACATGAAAACGCCAGCACGACCAGCATGACCATTCTCTTCATGATGGAACCTCCTTTGCCCCTAACGGACGCCATAGATTAGCATTTGCCAACAAAAAGTCAAAAAGGCCTCTGCAGTTAAAAAAGAAGCTCTTGGCACAGCAGGATAAATGTTGTCTGGTATACTCGCCGGATGAAAAAACCCTAACAGGAGGTGTCACATGCAGAGGCGTTTGGTTGTAACCCTGGCAATTCTGGCACTAGCTTCCACCGCAGTAACAGGATGCAAAAAGAAGAGCGAAGAGCAGGTCACGCCGCCGCAAAGCAAGGTAAGCTCGGCTACCTCACCGGCGGCCAAGGAACCCGCTCCTTCAGCGACCGGGCTCACCGGCGAGCAGCTCTTCAAGCAACACTGTGCCGTCTGCCACCCCAACGGCGGTAACACCATCACCCCGGCGAAGCCTTTGGGAGCAAAGGCGATGGCTGAGCGCAGCAAGATCACCAAGCCCGAGGATATCGTGAAGGTGATGCGCAACCCCGGTCCAGGCATGACCAAGTTCGACGAGGGAATGATCTCCAACGACGACGCCAAGAAGATCGGCCAATACATCCTCGCAACCTTCCCCTGATGCACAAAAAAAAGCGGCGGGGTGTTTTCTCCCCGCCGCTAGCCGATAAAAGCCCCTTCCCTTGCGTCCCTCTGTCTACGAAACTGGCGCTACTTCCCTCCCAGCGCCGTAAGCCGCTCCTTAGCCTGCTTTGCGACCGGGCTGTCCGGGTACTTGTCCACGATCTCCTGGTAAAGCTGCTTCGCATGTTCGCGGTTGTTCTGTTTCTCCTCGAACTGCGCGGTGTCGTAAAGCTCCTTGCTTTTATCCCCGGAACACCCGGCTCCCGCCACGACCAGCATCGCCACGAGCAACAGTCTCTTCATGCGAACCTCCATCGTCCCTACCGGCGAACGCCGTGAGACGCGAAATAATTGGCAAACTCAGGCATCCATTACCATTGGAGGCAGGCAAAGTAAACATCTTTCCGAAATGCCACTTTACAAGGGTCCATCGGAGATTCCCGGAACATGGAATACAGCTGTCCACGAAGTGCTGCGTGAGCCTAGGCGTCCCCCCCTTTGCGAAGGGGGGACAGAGGGGATTTGCAGTTCGCTTGGATAGTTCCAAGGAACTATTATCTTTCCTTTCTTAATAAACTCGGCTCACAGCCCCTCTCACTTGGGACAAGAGCACCACAAAAAAGACGCGCTACTTGAAGAGGGCTTCACCTTCGCCTAAAGTCATAGCTATGTCCTCGACCATCCTCAGACACTTTCATCCCTTGGTACAGAAATGGTTCGCCGAAACTCTCGGTCAGCCAACCGACGTCCAGTTGCGGGCCTGGGACGAGATCAGCCAGGAGCGCCACGTCCTGGTGACGGCGCCCACCGGCAGCGGCAAGACCCTTGCCGCGTTTCTCTGGGCGCTGAACCAGCTGATCACCGGGGCCTGGTCCGCCGGGGAAACAAGAGTCATCTACGTGTCGCCGCTGAAGGCGCTCAACAACGACGTGCGGCGCAACCTGCTCGCACCGCTCGACCAGTTGCGCCGGGTCTTCGAAAATGAGGGGGAGCCTTTTCCCGCCATCGGCGTCCAGACGAGAAGCGGCGACACTCCGGGCTCCGAGCGCCGCCGCATGCTGCGTCACCCCCCCGAGATCCTCATCACCACACCGGAAAGCCTCAACATCCTCCTCACCTCGAAGGGGAGCCGCGCCGCGCTCACCGGTGTTGCCACCGTCATCCTCGACGAGATCCACGCCGTCGCCGGGGACAAGCGCGGCACCCATCTCATCACCGCCGTCGAGCGGCTGACCCTTTTGAGCGGCGAGTTCCAGCGCATCGCCCTTTCCGCGACGGTTCGCCCCCTGGAAACGGTGGCGGACTTCGTGGGCGGTTTCCGTCAGGTAGGAGAACGCTACCAGCCCCGTCCGGTGGCGCTGGTGCGCGGCGAGCAGGAAAAACGCTTCAGCATCGGAATCAGCGCGCCGAACGCGGCGCACAGCCCGGCCGAGGAAGAGTTCTGGCCAGCGCTCGTGGAACGCTTCATCGACATCATCGCCCGCCACCGCTCGACGCTTTTCTTCGCGAACAGCCGCCGGACCACGGAAAGGGTCACCCGGCTCATCAACGAGTTGTCAGGCGAGGAACTCGCCTACTCGCACCACGGCTCCCTATCGCGGGAGATCAGGCTCGCCGTAGAGGAGCGGCTGAAAAGAGGCGAGCTTAAGGCGATCGTCGCCACCAACTCCCTTGAACTGGGCATCGATATAGGGCGGCTTGACAGCGTCGTCCTGATCCAGACGCCTCGTTCCATTTCCTCCGCCATCCAGCGCATCGGGCGCTCCGGGCATGGCGTGGGAGAGGTGAGCAGCGGAACGCTCTTCCCGACCTTCGGGATGGATTTCGTCTGTGCCGCGGTCATCGCGCGCGCCATAGCCGACGGCGAGATCGAGGAACTGCATCCGGTCGAGGCGCCGCTCGATCTCCTCGCCCAGATCGTCCTAGCCATGACCCTGCCGGAGAAGTGGCACCTGGAAGATCTCTTCGACTTCCTGAAGTGTAGCTACCCCTATCGCAACCTGACCAGACAGCAGTTCGACATCGTCGTCGGCATGCTGGAGGGGAAGTACGCCGACACCCGCGTTCCGGAGCTGCGCCCACGGGTTACCATGGACCGCATCGACGAGACCATCGCGGCGCGACCGGAGCTCTCCATGCTCGTTTACCTGGAAGGGGGAACCATCCCGGAGCGTGGTTATTTCGAATTGCGCCTGAAGGAAAGCGGCGCGAAGATCGGTGAACTGGACGAGGAGTTCGTCTGGGAGAGAAGGCTCGGCGACACCTTCGCACTGGGGGCACAGGTCTGGCAGATCACCGAGATCACGCACAGCACCGTGTTGGTCGTCCCAGCCCGGAAGTCCCAGCAGATCATACCGTTTTGGCGCGCCGAGGAACTGGACCGCGACTTTTTCCTCTCGGAGAGGATCGCCGGTTTTCTGGAGCAGAGCGAGGAACAGCTCGGGAAACCGGCACTCGCCGCGCGGCTCGTGGAGCGCCATTTCATGGATGCCGGCGCCGCCGAGGCGCTTGAGGGTTATCTCAAGCAGCAGAGGGAAGCAACACGCGCCCCCCTTCCCCACCGCCATCACGTGCTGATCGAGCAGTTCCGGGACCGCGTCGGAGGGGCCGAGACGCAGCAGATCATCCTGCACACCCTCTGGGGCAACGCCGTAAACCGCCCCTTCACCTTCGCCCTCACCGCTGCTTTTGAGAAACGCTACGGCTACCCGCTGCAGGCCTTCTACAATAACGACGGCATAGCGCTTTTGCTCCCGGACGAACTGGAACAGGCGGAAGGGATCCTGGAACTCGTGACGCCGGAGAACGTCGAGACGCTTCTCAGGGAATCGCTGGAGGCGAGCGGTTACTTCGGGGCGCGCTTTCGCGAGAACGCCGGGCGCGCCCTTCTCCTGTCGCGCAGCAGCTTCAAGAGAAGGATGCCGCTGTGGCTGAACCGGCTCCGCTCGAAGCGACTTCTCGCCTCGGTGCTAAAGTACCGCGACTTCCCGGTGCTGCTCGAGACCTGGCGTTCCGCCCTAAAGGACGACTTCGACCTGGTGAACCTGAAGCGGCTCCTCGAGGAGATCCAGGACGGCACCATCGCCGTCACGCAGGTCCGCACCGCCCAGGCCTCTCCGTTTGCCCGCGGGCTCATCTGGCAGCAGACCAACAAGTACGTCTACGAGGACGACACTTTGGGAGGCGGGCGCAGATCGTCGCTTGGGGGCGAGCTCCTCAAGGAGATGGCGCTCTCGCCGCACCTGCGCCCGCGCCTGCCCCAGGAGCTGGTCCGGCTCTTCGAGGAAAAACGGCAGCGCACCGCCCAAGGGTATGCCCCGGAATCGGCACGTGAGCTGATCGACTGGGTTAAGGAGCGGCTTTTGATCCCGGAAGAAGAGTGGCCTCTCCTTCTGGAAGCGGTGCGACGCGATGGCGGCTCCAACGAGGAATTGCTCCCGCAGCTGGCGGAGCGGATCGTCCTGCTGAGGCCACCGCGCACGGCAGCGCCGCTCTTTGTCGCACTGGAGATGGTTCCCGAAATCGCGCGGGGGCTTTCCCTTTCGAAACAGGAGGTGGCCTTCGAGCCGCTCGTCGATGATGCGATACTTCTGGACCGGCTGCATAAAGCGCTGCGGAAACTCTGGGAAAGGGAGCGTTCCAGCGAGGAGGAAGCGGAGGAAGAGGAACCGTGGGCGACAAGGGTGATCGGCCGGTGGTTGAGCTATTACGGACCGGTGCCGGTCGCACGGTTGCAGGCAAGGCTCGGGTTGCGGGAGCAACAGTTGCGCGATGCCCTCGCGACCCTTGAGGAGGCGGAAGCCATCATCCTTGATCGGTTCACCGAGGAGAGCATCGAGCCCGAGGTTTGCGACGCGGTGAACCTCGAGGCACTGCTGCGCATGCTGCGCCGATCGCGAAAGCCGGTTTTCGAAGCCCTCGAGGTCGCCCAACTTCCCCTGTTCCTTGCCCACTTCCAAGGATTAACAGCTCCGGGAGATAAGCCAGACGACCTGAGGACCCGGCTGGAGCAGTTGCTCGGCACCCCGCTTGCCGCGCCCAACTGGGAGGAGGAAGTTCTGCCCGCGCGCCTTGCGCCGTATTTTGGGGCCTGGCTCGACAGTCTCATGCAGACGAGCGACCTCCTCTGGTTCGGCTGCGGCGAGCGCAGGCTCTCCTTCGCTTTTCCCGAAGACCTCGATCTCTTTCGCGATGTGGAGGAATACGGGAAGGAAGCGGACATCCCTGCCAGGCTCATCCAAGACCCCATGGGGCGTTACAGCCTCTCCTCGATCTGCTCCATCTCTGGAAAACCGGCTGGCGAGGTCAACGGCGAGCTCTGGCAAGGCGCGTGGGGCGGCGCACTGAGCAACGATTCCTTCGCCGCGGTGCGCCGGGGCATCCTGAACCGCTTCGAGCTCCCCCACGCGGAGCCGGGACATGCGCGCCAACTGCGGCGCCCGCTCGGAACACGCTGGAGCCGGGTGCAGGAAGGACCCGGCAACTGGTACCTCTTGCCTCGTTCGACCGAGGCGGGAGATGTCCTCGAGCAGGAGGAGCGCAACAAGGACCGCGTCCGCGTGCTGCTGGATCGTTACGGGATTCTCTTCAGGGAGTTGCTAACGCGGGAAATGCCGCTTTTGCAGTGGGGAAGGCTCTTCAGAACGTTGCGCATCATGGAGATGTCTGGCGAGGTACTCTCCGGGCAGTTCTTCGAGGGGATCCAGGGGTTGCAGTTCATTTCGCCGCAGGCCTACCGGCTGCTGCAAAAGGGACTGCCGGGAGACGCGATCTACTGGCTGAACGCCACTGACCCGGCATCGCTTTGCGGCAGCGGCATCGCGGGGCTGCACGAGACGCTCCCCTCCCGCGTTCCCTCCACGCATCTGGTTTACCACGGGCCGCGTCTCGTCCTGGTTTCCAGGCGTTACGGGAAAGAACTGGAGTTTGCCGCGGAACCGGATCATCCGCTTTTGGAGCGCTACTTGTCCTTCTTCACCATCCTGGTAAGTCGGGACTTTAACCCGCTCAAGCGGGTGACCGTGGAGCGGATCAACGGGGACCCGGCGCAATCTTCCCCTTACGCGGAGGGGCTAAAGCGCTTCGGCTTCCAAGAGGCCTACGCAGGCCTTGAGTACTGGCGACAATACCCGTAGCGCTATCCGATGACGGCGGTGTAGCCGCCCCCGGCGGCCGGCACCAGTTCCATGCTGTTGGTGATGCAGGGTATGCGGTCATCGAAGTTATGGTTCACGTAGAGGATCTGGGTGTTGCCTGTGCGCCCCAGGTGGTCGATCAGCTTCAGCACCATCTCGCGGTTCACATCGTCCAGCCCTTGGCACGGCTCGTCGAGGATCAAAAGGTCCGGCTGCTTCACCATGGCGCGGGCGAGAAGGACGAGACGCTGCTCGCCGTAGGAGAGATCACGGAAGGCGTGGTCCCAGCGGTGCCCCATGTGTAGGATGTCGAGCCACTCGAGCGCGATCTCCTGCTGGCGCAGCGTATATTGAGAATACATGCCGATGGAATCGTACATCCCGGAGATGACGGCCACCTTCACCGTACCGGCCAAGCGGTACTCCTGCTGCAGCGAGGTGGAGACGAGGCCGATCCGCTTCTTGATGTCCCACACACTTTCCCCGCTCCCCTTTTTACGGCCGAAGAGGCTGATATCGTTGGCGTAGGCCTGCGGGTTGTCGCCGCTTATGAGGCTCAAAAGGGTTGATTTCCCCGAGCCGTTCGGCCCGCTGATCTTCCAGTGCTCCCCTTCCCGCACGGTCCAGGTAACCCCGCTCAGAATCTGCTTCTCCCCGTAGCGCACCGTGACGTTTTTCATGTCGATGAGCGGCTCGCCCGGCACAAGGGGCGACACGCTGCGCGCCGTGTCGACCTCGGGCAAGACGGCCGGGAGGGTGTAGTGGAAGGCATGGAAGCGGCGCAGCGCCTCCGACGCCAGCATCTCTTCCCTTTCCCCCGACATGAAAATGCGGCACTCCTTTATGTAGGCTATGTGGGTCGTCTCCGCCACGATCTCGCTGAAGCGGTTCAAAATGAGCACCACCTGGGTGCCGCGCTCGATGCAGCTACTGATCAGCTGTTTGAGCACCGCGCTCGAGTCCCGATCCAGGCCGTCGAAAGGCTCGTCGAGCACCAGCAGCTCTGGATCCTGCAACAGCGCCTTGCAGATGAGGGCCTTGCGCATCTCACCGGTCGAGAGGAACTTGATGCCGCGCTCCAGGATCTTAGTGAAGCCAAGTTCCTGTGCCAGTTCCGCGAGCCTCGCCTCGTCCGCATCGGTGCCGGCGAGAATGAAGCGGTCCACGCGTGTGCCTTCCGTCACGTAGCCCAGGAAATCGGAGTCGTCGTTGTAGCGTTCCACTTCCAGTATCTCGTCGATCTTTTCGAACGAGACGTAGGCGGAGCGGACCGGAACGCGGCTCGTACCGGACAGTACGGGAAGTCCGTTGCAAAGTAGCTTTCCCATCGCCGATTTGCCGGAACCGTTTGCGCCGACCACGGCCCAATGCTGGTCGCGGGCAATCTCGAGCGTTATGTCTTCCAGGAACGTCCCTTCCGTTATCCTGGCTTTTACCTTTTCCAGACGGATCTCAACCAATGATTTTTTCCTTTCACATCGGCTCCGACATCGACTTGACGGAACAGCGTCATGGCGCTATGCTCGGCTCGGAGGTATAGATATGTGTGCATTAACAAAAAGAACGACGGTGTATTTCGACCCTGCCATGCACAGGGCGCTACAACATAAGGCGCTGGAAACCTCCCGCTCATTCTCAGATCTCGTCAACGATGCAGTCCGCAACAGTCTGGCGGAAGATGCAGAGGACTTGGCCGCCTTCGAGGAGAGGGTAAACGAGCCGCTAGTCACCTACGAGTCTTTGCTTCAAGAGCTAAAGGCAAATGGCTCGATACGGTGGCCTTAAAGCTCCCCCCTTTGCGAAGGGGGGCGGGGGGGATTTGCTCTTTGTTGGCCCAACAGAAGTCGCTCAGCATCTGACATCTACTTTCACAGTTGCGGGAATGGCCCAGATAGCATGGCATAACCACGGCAAATCCCCCCAGCGTTCCCCCCTTCGCAAAGGGGGGAACGCTGGGGCTCATGCAGCACTTTCGTGGGGACAGACATCTGCCTTCACGAAATCCCAGAATGAACAAATTTAAGGGGTGAGCATTGACATGCTCACCCCTTTTATTTTGCTCCGTCTGTTGTCTTTCAGACCGCGGATTTACTTCTGAACCAGATACTCGCGCCCGAACGGCGACATCTCGCGCAGACGGGAGATGATCGGCGGCAGTTCCTTGATCACCGCGTCGATATCGTCGTCGGTGGTGAACCTGGAAAGCGAGAAGCGGATGGAACCGTGGGCGCAGGTGAAAGGAACGCCCATGGCACGCAGCACGTGGGAGGGCTCAAGGGAGCCGGAGGTGCAGGCACTGCCGGAGGAGGCACAGATCCCCTTATCGGAAAGAAGGAGCAGGATCCCCTCCCCTTCCACGAACTCCATGGCGATGGAGAGGGTGTTGGGGAGACGGTCGGTACCGCCGCCGTTGATACGGGTGTTCGGAATCAGCGCGGTCAGCTCGCGCTCGAGACGATCGCGCAGTTCGCGCACGCGCCCCGCCTCGTCCGCCATGTACTGCTCGGCAAGCTCGCACGCCTTCCCCATCGCGATGATGGATGCGGTGTTCTCGGTACCGGCCCTGCGGCCGCGCTCCTGGTGCCCGCCGACCAGCATCGGGCGGAACGGAGTACCACGGCGCACGTACAGGACGCCGACGCCTTTCGGGGCGTGCAGCTTGTGCCCGGAAAGGGAGAGCATGTCGATGGCGGACTCCGCCATGTTCAGCGGGATCTTCCCTACCGCCTGCACCGCATCGGTATGGAAGATGGCACCCTTCTTCTTCACGATCCTGGCAGCTTCCTCGATCGGGAAGATGACGCCGGTTTCGTTGTTCGCGTACATGAGGGAGACTATGGCGGTGTCTTCGTCCAGCGCCTTCTCGAGCTCGTTCAGGTCGAGCTGACCGTTGCCGTCGACGTTCAGCTCGGTGACGCGGTAGCCGCGCTTGGTGAGGTTGCGGCACTGGGTCAGCACGGCCGGGTGCTCGACGCGGCTCGTGATGATGTGACGCTTCTCCGGAAACACCTCGAGCGCCGAGCGGATCGCGGCGTTATCGCTCTCGGTGCCGCATGCGGTGAAAACGATCTCGTCCGGCAGGGCGCCCAGAAGAGAGGCGACGCGGGCACGCGCCTCGTCCACCTTCTTCTGCACCTGGCCGCCGAAGAAGTGCATGGAGCTCGGGTTGCCGTACAGCTCGCAGAAATAGGGACGCATCTCCTCGAAAACGCGCTCGTCCACCTTGGTGGTGGCGTTGTTATCAAGATAGATCTCTCTCATCCCTGTACCTCCTGCACGGTGATGTCGGGGGAAACGAGTTCGCGCAGCTTCTGTTCGACGAATCTTGCGGTGTAACCGGAGGAGGCGCACCCGGCACACGCCTTCCTGAAGGCGACCTGGACGTTGGAGCCGTCGATGTCGATCAACTCGAGGTCACCGCCGTCAGCCCAAAGCTGCGGACGTACCTCGTTTTCCAGGGTTTCCTGGATGAGCTGCATCTTCCTTAAGTTGGTGAGCTTGGAGGGCTTCTCGGCCGCCGCCTTCTTCTCTTCGCCCATCACCTCGGCGATCAGTTCCTTGATCTTCGGGATGCAACCGCCGCAGGCGCCCCCCGCCTTGGTGAAGTGGGTGACCTGCTCGGCCGTGTGCAGTTTGTTGGAGGCTATGACCTTCTTCAGGAAGACGTCGGTCAGCCCGAAGCATTTGCAGACCAGTTCCCCCTCGGTCTCGACGTGGTCATGACCGTGGCCGTGAGCCGGTGCATCGACGCCGCGGTACTTGGCGATGGCGGCTTCCAGAGCTTCCTGCCCCATGACCGAGCAGTGCATCTTCTCTTCCGGAAGCCCGCCCAGGAAATCGGCGATCTGCTGGTTGGTGATCTCCAGCGCCTCGTCAAGGGTCTTCCCCTTCACCATCTCGGTGAGGGCGGAAGAGGAGGCGATGGCGCTGCCGCAGCCGAAGGTCTGGAATTTCGCGTCGACGATGCGTTCCTTATTTTCATCCAGCTTTATAAAGAGTTTAAGGGCATCGCCGCAGGCCAGGCTTCCCACCTCGCCGACCGCATCAGCATCCGTTATCTCGCCCACGTTCCTGGGGTTGAGGAAATGTTCTTTTACTTTATCGGTGTAGTCCCACATAGACCCTCCCTTCTAATTAGTCCCGTCATCATAGCGCAAAGCTCGTGGAAAGAACAACCCCTAAACGACCCCGAAACAACAGCAAAGTGGTCAGGTACTTTTTTTATCCAGAGTTTACGGCAGGGATTGCAATTCCCGCTCCCCATGCGGCAGCGGCGGAAAAGAAACCAATCACGAAGCGGTAAGTGGGGGAATGCGCGAAGGAAGTTGTACCACGATCGTGAACGGGTATCGTCGTTGCTTTCGAGGCGCTGCCTGCAGTGCGGTCTGGTGCGCGCAAAAAAGCGGCAACTGAAAAAGGGAACGCAGAGCGCCCGGGAAAGAACGGTTCCCCTTTGGCGTCTGCGTCCCTTGTGCGATGAGGTTTTCCTATTTGCCCAGGATGAATGCCCGGCCTGCTTCCACGAGCGCCTGGAGACGATCTTCGCTGGAGGCCTCGCAGTAAAGACGCACCACCGGCTCGGTGCCCGACTTCCGGAACAAAAGCCAGCTGCCGTCTTCGAGAAGGAACTTGTTCCCGTCCACGGTGATCTTTTCACGCACCGCCTCTCCGGCGAAGCTCGCCGGAGTGGCGGCGATGGTCTGCGGGAAGGACTCCTCCAGTTCGGGGGAGAGCGTGATGTTCACCCGCTTGGTGAGATAGCGCCCGACCTTGCTGTAGAGCCGCTCCAAAAGCGCCTTGACCGGCATCCCCTCGTGCGCAACCATCTCCGCTACCAGCAAGCAGGCCAGAATGCCGTCCTTCTCGGGCACGTGCCCCTTGATGGACAAACCGGCGCTCTCCTCGCCGCCGATGATGATTTTTCCCTGGCTGATCAGTTCGCCTACGAACTTGAAGCCGACGGGCGTTTCGTACACCTTGATGCCGTGCATCTTCGCCACGGCGTCGACGAGATGGGAGGTGGCGACCGAGCGACCGACCCCGCCGGTCATCCCCTTCACCCGGACCAGGTAATCCAGAAGAAGGGCGATGATGTAGTTCGGTTCGATGAAGCTTCCGTCTCCGTCGACGATGCCGAAGCGGTCCGCGTCGCCGTCGGTTGCGATGCCCAGAGAAATTTCCGGATCCTGCTGCACAAGTTTTATAAAATCGTGGATATACTTCTCGCTGGGCTCGGGGGGAAAGCCGCCGAAATATGGATCGCGGTTCGCATTCATCTGAACCACCTTCACGCCGTGCGCCTTGAGCGGTTCGGCGAGGTAGCCGCGCGCCGTACCGTAGAGCGGGTTGACCGCGACGGTGCCGAGTTTGGCGATGGCGGCGAAGTCGACCTTCTTGGCGAGATCGGCAAGGTAGTCCTGCATCGGGTCGATCTCCTCAAGGAGTCCCTTCCGGGCCGCCTCGTCAAGAGGACACTCGTTGTAGCAGATCTCGCCGGACATCTCGTTGGCGCGGCGCTCTATGTCGTTGGTGGTTTCGGGAAGTGCGGGGCCGCCCCAGGAGGGAGAAAACTTGATGCCGTTATACTCCGGAGGATTATGGCTTGCAGTAAAGTTGATGGCGCCGGCGGCGCCCCTTCTCAGGATCTCGAACGAGATGACCGGGGTGGGAGTATCACGGACACACAAAAAGGTGGGGATACCGGCGCCGGTCAAGACGCGTGCGGACTCCTTTGCGAACGCTTCCCCCATGAACCTTGAATCGTAGCCGACGATGATGCCTTTATTCGCTTCGCCGGTACTCTTAACGTGATCGGCAATGGCCTGGGTCACTACCTTAACATTCTCAAAGATGAAGTCCTCACACATGATGCCGCGCCAGCCGGAAGTGCCGAAAGTGATTCGCTGCATAAACCCTCCAGGACAATTGATAGTAAGGCCACCTGCTGTGGCAAAACGTCCAGTATCGAGTTGTATAACACATCGAAAACAGGAGTGCCAAGCGACCCGATAGAATAATTACTAGAGATTAATTCAATGCGGTAGGAGAGTCAAGTTTTCGGGAAAAAAGTGGGTTGACATTTTTCTTTCGAAATTGGTAGAGTGTCTTTTATCAACGATTACGAAGCAATTGAGGAGGCTTAAAACATGCAATGTCAAACCGTACTTCCTGGTGCCGAGTGCACTTTCTGGGGTAAACAGGGTTGTGTATTTACCGAAGGTTCCTGCCAGCTTATCGTAGAGAACTGCGAAGGTTGCGACAGGGTAGTCGATGGCTCCATCGGGAAGGTTTGCAGCGCATACCCGGCCCCCGAGAAGAAGTGGGTCGGCGGTATCTGCAACTTCGCTACCCACGTCAAGGTCGAGATCAAGACCGACGACGCCAAGATCAACCCGCTCAAAGCTTCCAAGAAAGCTGCAGGCGCCAAGAAGAAGAAGTAGTACCCAGAACAATCTGCTGTACCATAAAAGGGAGGACCGAAACGTCCTCCCTTTTTTTGTATCAACTATTGAACTGGAGGCTAGTGATGCCTTTTGACTTCCTCGCCTGCCCCGCGTGCGGTGCCAAGGTCAAACAGTACCGGAACCCTCTGCCGACCGTGGACGTGATCGTAGAACTCCCCGAAGGGGTCGTGCTCATCGAGCGCAAGAACGAGCCCTTGGGTTGGGCCATCCCGGGCGGGTTTGTCGACTACGGCGAAACGCTGGAGCATGCGGCCGTGCGGGAGATGCAGGAAGAGATCGGCCTCGAGCTGGAAGAAGAACAGTTGCGGCTGCTGGGATGCTACTCGGACCCGGCCCGCGATAAGCGCAGCCACAACATCTCGACCGTGTACGTAGCCACGGCCACCGGCACCCCCAACGCGGGGGACGATGCGGCAGCATTCGGCATCTTCCCCATCGACGCACTCCCCGAACCACTCTGCTTCGACCACGCACGGATTCTTTCAGACTATCGCAGTAAAAAAGCGGCAGGAGAGTTATAGAAGCGCTGGTTTAAAACGAACGAGCCCGACGTGCGTTTGAAATCAAAAAAGTGAATTTCAAACGACAGAAATTTTTTTCAACTCGTTAAGATGCGGTTTGAAATTTCAAAACGGAAATTCAAATCGATGGACGCGCGTTTAAACTTCAAAAAATAAAATTCAAACGGCGGAAATTTTTTTCAACTCGTTAAGATGCGGTTTGAAACTCCAAAAAAAAATTTCAACACGAGGACCGCACGTTTGAACTTCAAAAAATAAAATTCAAACGGCAGAAATTTTTTTCAACTCGTCATGACGCGTTTTGAAACTCCAAAAAAAAAATTCAACACGAGGGCCGCACGTTTGAACTTCAAAAAATAAAATTCAAACGGCGGAAAATTTTTTCAACGCATCAAGACGCGGTGAGAAACTTCAAAAACGAAAATCAACCCGAGGTCGGCACGTTTGAAATCCGGAAATTTTTTTTAAACGTCTGAAGGGCCTTTTGAATTCACGCAGCCGCGGTTCAAAACTCGGGAACCGGAATTGAACCGGTTCTTCCCCCCTATTCCAGAAAACGCAACTCCGGCAGGCTCGGGATCAGCCCCATCTCGAAGGCATACCGGAAGAAAAGGCGTGCCCCTTCCAGATGAGCCACGGTCAGCTCGTACGAGATGGTCTGCCAGTAATCCACCAGTGCCTCCTCGCTGAGCCAGGCGCGCTCCTCGCTTCCCGCAGCAATCTCGGCGTAGCTGTCATACGCGAGCTTTTTGGCGGCCACCAGGTCCCTGGCAAGCGCCTTGAGCTCCGCGTGCTTTTCGCGCGCCGCGTCGCGCCGCACGATCCAGAGGGCGAACACGAAGGGGAGCCCGGTAAACTCGTGCCAGAGCTGCCCCAAGTCGTAGCAAAAGAAACCGGAACCCGAGGCGGCCCCTTTGAGCGCCAAGTCGCCGATGAGGAGCAGGCCGGGGAAGCGCTCCAGGGCCTCGGCAAGGGGGAGCGCGGTGCGTTCGAAGGTGTTAGTGAAGCCGTACTTGCGGGCGAGTAGCACCTTCAGAAGGTTGACCGAGGTGTCCGATTCGGCGGTGAGGCCGATGGCGGCGCCGTCCAACTCCTCGATCGGCACGCGCGAGAACATGAAGACGCTCTTCACCGGCCCTATGGCGCTGATGGAGAGCTCCGGCAACAGGCAGTACTGCTCGTGCGCCATGGCGTATTCGATGGACGAGGAAGGGCTTAAGTCTATGCCGCCTGCCCTAAGCATCGCGTTCAGTTGCGCCGGGACTCCGTCCACGAAACGGTAGCCGGTGCAGTCAAAATGGGATTCGAGGGCGGTGAAGATGGGGGTGCAGTTCGCGTACTTGATGTGTCCGATATTTATGGTCACGGCAAAGCTCCAGGATAAGGCTTAAGAAACAAAACGAAAAGGCGAGAGTATCTCTCGCCTTTTCTGGTATATCGGGTGCAACTTCTTGTTATTCTTCTGAGACCGAGACAGTGTCCTCGTAAAGCTCGGCGGACATGAGGAGGTTCAGTTCCTCAGGGTCGGCCATCTCGATGACGACCAGCCAGCCGCCGTCATAAGGGTCATCGTTCACGAACTCCGGTGCGGTGGCGAGCTCGGAGTTGGACTCGAGAACGGTCCCGGAAAGCGGAGCGTAGAGCTCGGCGACCGTTTTTCTCGCCTCTATGGAGCCGAAAGAGTCGTCCTGCTCCAGTTCGTCGCCCGGCTCCGGCAGCTCAACCGAGGTCACGTTGCCAAGCTCCACCTGCGCGTAATCGGTGATGCCGATGACAGCCCGGTCACCTTCGACGCGCACCCAGAGATGTTCCTTGCTGTATTTGAGTTCTTCGGGAAAGTCCATAGTTTACTCCAGCACCAGCCTTTCAATGAAACCGGTATCTATGTTCCCTTCGATGAAGTCCTTGTTCGCCATGATCCGCTTGTGGAACGGGATGGTGGTCTTGATCCCGTCGACGATGTACTCGTCGAGGGCACGGGCCATACGCTTGATCGCCTCATCCCTGGTGTCGGCATGTACGATGAGCTTCGCGATGAGCGAGTCGTAGTGCGGAACGACGGTGTAGTTGGTGTAGACAAAGGAGTCGACACGGACGCCAAGTCCCCCCGGGGTGTGGTGATCGGTGATCTTACCGGGGCACGGGGTGAACTTCACCGAGTCCTCGGCGTTGATGCGGCACTCTATGGCGTGCCCCTTGATCTTGATGTCTGCCTGGGTGTAACGGAGTTTTTCGCCGTAGGCGGAGCGGATCTGCTCCTTCACGATGTCGACGCCGGTGATCATCTCGGTTACCGGATGCTCCACCTGGACGCGGGTGTTCATTTCCATGAAGTAGAAGTTGTTCTTCTTGTCGACCAGGAACTCCATGGTGCCGACGCTCGAGTAGTTGACGGCCTTCGCCGCCGCAACCGCGGCCTCGCCCATCTTTTTCCTGAGCTCGGGAGTGGTGACGGTGGAGGGGGCCTCCTCGATCACCTTCTGGTGACGGCGCTGAATCGAGCAGTCACGCTCCCCAAGATGGATGACGTTGCCGTGCTTGTCGGCAAGCACCTGGATCTCGACGTGGCGCGGGTTTTCGCAGTAGCGCTCGATGTAGACCTCGGGGTTGCCGAAGCCGGTCTGCGCCTCGGACCTTGCGGTCATGAAGGCGTTCGGAAGAGCCGCCGGCGAGTGCACGATCTTCATGCCGCGCCCGCCGCCTCCCGCCGTCGCCTTGATGATGACGGGGAAGCCGATCTCCTTGGCAACTTTGATCGCCTCGTTGACGTCGTTCACCCCCTCCTTGGTGCCGGGGAGGATGGGTACGCCGACCTTGATGACGGCCTGACGTGCGGAGATCTTGTCACCCATGATGCGCATGCTCTCGGCGGTGGGGCCGATGAAGGTGATGCCGCACTTCTCGCAGATCTCGGCAAAGCGCGGGTTTTCGGAGAGGAAGCCGTAGCCGGGGTGGATCGCCTCGGCGTCGGTCAGCTCCGCCGCGGAGATGATGGCGTTGATGTTCAGGTAACTGGAGAGGCTCGGTGCCGGTCCGATGCAGACGCTCTCGTCGGCGAGCTTTACGTGCAGCGACTCTGCATCGGCAGAGGAGTAGACGGCAACCGTCTTGATCCCCATCTCCTTGCAGGTCCTGATGATCCGGAGGGCAATCTCCCCCCGGTTGGCGATAAGAATTTTATGGAACATCGATGTCTCCAGGAAACAGATAAAGATCGAGATTCAGATCGGCACGCAATCCAAGGCTCGATCTTCATCTAAATCTGTTTGATTACAGCTTCTCCACCACGAACAGGGCGTCGCCGTACTCGACCGGCTGGGCGTTCTCCTTGCAGATCTTGAGGATCTTGCACTTGAACTCCGCCTCGATCTCGTTCATGAGCTTCATCGCCTCGACGATGCAGAGCACCTGTCCCTTCTCCACGATCTGGCCGACTTCAACGTAGGCAGCAGCCTCCGGAGCGGGAGCGCGGTAGAAGGTGCCGACGATGGGGGAAGTGATCACGTCGCCCTGCTCTTTCTCGGCAGCGGCCGGAGCTGCTGCGGAAGCGGCAGCCGGAGCTGCGGGGGCGGCGGCCGGAGCGACAGGAGCGGCCGGTGCATACTGGTAAGCGACGGGCGCCTGCATCTGGAACTGCGGAGCGGCGCAGCCTCTCTTGATGACCACCTTCTCGTCGGTGTTCTCCAGCTCGAACTCGGTGATGTCGGTCTCCGTTACCATCTTGATCAGCATCTTCAGGTCTTTTATATCCACATCTTTCTCCTTTATTGCATGGTTGTGGGCCGCCCCGTTGCAGCCGGAGAAGCCCCCCTAAAAACAAACGTTGCGCTTTAGGCCCCCCACTTTGTGATGGGCTACTTCCAACTCCCCACTTTGCGAAGGGGGGCCGGGGGGGATTTGCCTCTGCCAACCCAACTGAAATCCCCCTAAATCCCCCTTCGCAAAGGGGGACTGCAAAGTCAGACTATGATCAGGTCCTTGGGGACCCTGGTGATCGGGCGGCAGCAGTTTTTCTCGACGACCACGGTGTCCTCGATACGGACCCCACCCCACTCAGGGATGTAAATCCCCGGCTCGATGGTGAAGACCATCCCCTCCTGGATGACGTGTTTGCTGCGCGGCGACGCGCCCGGGTGTTCGTGGATGTCGATACCGACACCGTGCCCGAGGCCGTGACCGAAATAGGCCCCGTACCCTTTGCCCGCGATGAGGTCGCGCGCCTTGGCGTCCAGGTCCTTGAAACTCATACCGGGATGCACCGCCTCCATGGCCACCCGCTGGGCCGCCAGAACGGTCTCGTACACCTCGCGCTGCTTCGCGTCGGGTTCTCCCAGACAGACGGTAACCGTCTCGTCCGAGCAGTAGCCCCGGTAGATGGCACCGAAATCTATGGTGACTAGTTCTCCCGCGGCAAGTTTCTTCTCCGAGGCCCGACCGTGCGGCAGCGCGCCGCGCTCGCCGGAGGCCACAATGAAATCGAAGGATTTCCCTTCCGCCCCCTTTTCACGCATCGCCACTTCGAGCATCCAGGCGACCTCGGCTTCGGTCATGCGCGGCTTCAGGCGCGCCACCGTCTCGAGGAGCGCCTCGGAGGCGATAGCGGCTACCTGCTCCAGGATCGCAAGTTCGCCGGCATCCTTGACGGTGCGCAGACCGGCTAGCTCCGCGTCAGCGGGAAGGTATTCGATCCCCGGCGTCTTTCCGCAGAGTTCCTGGTAGAAGGCGACGGTGGTGGAGCCGGCCTCGAAGGCGACCCTGGCCGGACGGAGCTCTAGCAGCCGCTCGACCAGCCCGTCCATCCGGCTCGAGAACTCGATGACCTTTGCGCCCGTGACCTCGGCGCCCGCCTGTGAGGTGTAACGGGAATCGGTGAGAAACCACCCGTCTTCTGGAGAGAGAATGAGCAGCGCCTCGCTGCCGGTAAAGCCGGTTAGATACCTGATGTTGCTGAGGTTTGTCACCAGCAACAGATCGGCGTTGAACCGTTTCAGGCACTCTCGGGCCGCGGGGATTCTGTTACCTATCATAATTCCGTCCGTAAGACAATCTTATTTTCCCAGCCGTTTGGCAAGGGCTCTGAGCCCCAAAAGGTAGCTGTCGGCGCCGAAACCGCAGATCTGGCCGACCGCCACCGGGGCGATATAACTGTGGCTTCGGAAGGCTTCCCGGGCATGGACGTTGGAGAGGTGTACCTCCACGGCCGGAAGCGCCGTGGCAGCGATCGCGTCACGGATGGCAACGCTCGTGTGGGTATAAGCGGCGGGGTTTATCAGGATGCCGCGGCAGTCCGCCATGGCCCCCTGGATGGCGTCCACCAGGTCGCCTTCGCTGTTGCTTTGCAGTATTTTGAGGTCAAGCGACAACTCTTCGGCCAGCGCGGTAAGCTCCTTGTTGATCCCCTCAAGGGTCATGGTGCCGTAGACACCGGGCTCCCTGACCCCAAGGAGGTTCAGGTTCGGGCCGTGTAAAACGAGCACCTTCAGCTTGGCCGCGCTCATTTGAGTTCCTCCCTGAGGCCAGGTGCTGCACGTTTCAAAAGGTAGCGGGCCTTTCCGAAGTTGCCGTCGGCAGGAAGCACCAAAGACACGAAGAACTCATCGCTTATGCCGCGCACGATGACGCAGCACCTCTCACTGATGATGGAAACCTCTTCCAGGTCACCGGTCTTCAGCACGCCGACCGTTCTTTTGATCTCCTTGAGCACCGAGGCGTATTCGATGGTCATGGTCTGCACGTCCACGCCACTCTCCTCTCGCAGGTACTCCTCGATGGCGATGCCGTCATAACCCATGATGACCCCGCCCAGGCCCCCTCCGCTCTCCTCGACGATCTCCCGCAGGATTGCCTTAAACCCCATCTTTTCTTCTCCTTATGTTTTCCAGCCAGCGCTCCAAGGCGCTTTCCACGCCCCCTTCCGTCCCACCTGCGTCTTCGTGACGAGGGTGTTCAAGCGGAGCAGCCTCCTGTTCCGCAGGTGATTCCATCCCGGCAAAGGCAGCGGATAAACCTGCTGCGGCAGCGGGGATCTCTTCGGAGGCGGTGGGCAACGAAGGTGCAAAGGGCGCCACCACCGTTGCTGCCGCCTCGGCGAGACCGGCCGGCTCGACGAAAAGCTCCGGAGCAACAGCCACCGGCGCGGACGCTGCTTGCGGTGTTGCCGGTGCCGCGGAAGGCGGTGTTGCAGCCGGCTGTTGAGCGGACGGCTGTCCCGACGCGAGTTCCGCCGGCCCAAGCTGCAGCTCCTGCAGTTCGGTCAGTTCCTCGAGCCTTAAACGGTACTGCTGGTTGCCGGGATGGGCGGTGAGGAGCTCGCGATAGATGTTCTGCGCCTTCTCAAGGAAGCCCTGCGATACGTAGAGTTCGGCAAGGGTCGCGGTCGTCAGCGGGTCCGGTGCGCCCGGACGGGACGCGGCAGCCGGGGGTGCTTCCGCCAACTCCGGCTCCCCTTCGAGGTCCTCGATGGCCCAAAGATCGTCGTCTTCGGGTTCGGGCACCGGTATCTGTTCCGCCGCTTTGGGCACTGATGCCGAAGCAGGCTGGGACACACTCATCGCCGGAGCTAAGTAGGGTGGCTCTTCGATCACCTCTTCAAGCTCCTCGATGATTTCTACATCCTCAATGATCTCCTCTTCCGAGGAAGCGGCGGAAGCGGCCGAAGCGATCGAGTTCAGCAGCATGGTGCTTTCGAGGTCCTCGGGGTCCCGCTGCAGGACGCGTCCCAGGATGTCGCGCGCCGCGTCGATCCGGCCCAGCTCGACATAAATCTGGCTCAAAAGCTTCATGGCCTGGATGTGGTCCGGCTTGAGCTCTACCGCCTTCTCGAGTGCCTGGCAGGCATCCGCGGACTCCCCCTTCGCATAGCAGGCGTTGCCCAGGGCGAGAAACCCGAGGGGGTATTCGGGATGGGCGGCGCACCCTTTACGGGCAACAGAGATGGCGTCGTCCAAAAGCCCGAGCTTCCGGTACAGTTCGGAGAGCGGTGCGAAACACAGCGACTTGGCGTCCTTGGCCAGCAGGTCTTCGTAGCGCTGTATCTCCGTCCAAAACGATAAGGCGTCCTCTACCATGTCACTCTCCTATGCCGCAGATCTCCAGAAGTGCTTTGAGGTCGGTGACCCGTTCCATCTTATAGGCGCCGATGCCCCGGTTGCAGATAAAGAGCAGCCCCTTGTCGCGCACCTTCTTGTCGTGGGAAAGCGCCTCCGCGTAACGCTCGGCCGGGAAGGCGGGCAGTTCGGCAGGCAGCCCAAGGGCTCCGACAAGGGCATCGATGCGCCCACGATCGGAATCGCTGCAGTAACCGTAGTGATGGGATATCTTGGCCGCCTGTACCATACCGATGGCAACCGCCTCGCCGTGCAGGTAGCTGGTGTACTCGGTGAGGGTCTCCACGGCGTGGCCAAGCGTGTGACCGTAGTTCAGCACGGCACGTATCCCCCCTTCCCTCTCGTCCAGAGCGACCACCTGCGCCTTGATGGCGCAACTGCGCGCAACGGCGTGGATGAGCGCTTCCTTGTCGCGGGCGAGGAGCTTCTCTACGTTCTGCTCGAGAAAGGTGAAGAAGTCGCCGTCGAGCACCGCGCCGTACTTCACGATCTCGCCCAGACCGCTTCGGTACTCCCGCTCCGGCAGCGTGTCCAGGGTATTCACGTCGATCAGTACTGCCTTTGGCTGGTAGAAGGCACCGATTAGGTTCTTGCCGCGGGGATGGTTGATGCCGGTCTTGCCGCCGACGCTCGAGTCGACCTGCGAAAGGAGCGTGGTGGGGAGTTGTACGAAGGGGATGCCGCGCAGAAAACTTGCGGCGGCAAAGCCCGCCATGTCCCCGATCACCCCGCCGCCCAGGGCCAGGATGAAGGAACCGCGGTCCAAGGACGCATCAACCAGACCGTCGTAGATGAGGTTGAGGGTCGTGCTGTTTTTGTATGCTTCACCGTCAGGAAGGATGACCTCTACCGCACGGTATCCAGCCTCCTCGAGGGAAGCGCGCACCGTTTCTAAGTAAAGCGGAGCCACGGTGGTGTTGGAGACGACGGCCGCGGTACCGGAGAGGCCGAGAGCACGGCAGAGGGCACCGACACCGCCCAGGATGCCTGCCCCGAGTTCGATGTCGTAACTGCGCTCTCCCAATGCCACTTCGATATGCTGAACGTTCACGGATACCTCTTCAAAGAATCAATTAATTCGTCCACGACCCCGGCGACGTCCTTGCCGGTGGTGTCGATGCGCAGATCGGCATCGGCGTAGAACTCCTCGCGGGCCTTTAACATGGTGCGGATCTTTTCCACGGAAGCGCCGTCGGCGAGCAGGGGTCGTTCGCTGTTGCCGCTCACACGCGCCACGATGGTCGGGACATCGGCTTTCAGATTGACGATGCGGCCGTACTGGCGCATGACGGCGCGGTTGCCGCGGTCGATGACGGCCCCACCTCCGGTCGAGATGATCTGACCGCTGCCGGCGGCGATTCTGACCAGCACGCGCGACTCCAGTTCGCGAAAATACGGCTCGCCGTGTGCCGCGAAGATCTCCTTAACGCTCATCCCCGCCTCTTCCACGATAGCGTGGTCGAGGTCCACGAACTCCCAGCCGAGCCTCTGCGCGAGCACATGGCCGACCGTGGTCTTGCCGCACCCCATGAAGCCGGTAAGAAAGATGTTCCGGATATTCATAAACAAACCCTTTAACGCGAAGACGAAAAGCCGCTAAGACGCAAAGGGGGACCGACGAGCATGCCGAGTCAAAAAGCTTTTCTTCCGCGTCTGCGCACCTTGGCGTCTTTGCGTTGAAGCCTTAAAACTCCCGCAGGTACTCGATGTAGGACGAGTAGTTCCGTGCCGTCTCGGCTACCGAATCACCGCCGAACTTTTCCATGAAGGCACCTGCAATCTCGATCGCGACTACGGCCTCAGCGACCACGGACGCAGCGGGGACGGCGCAGCAGTCAGAGCGCTCGACAGTGGCCTCGAAGGGCTCCTTGGAGAGCATATCAACCGACTTAAGCGGCGTGTACAAGGTAGGAATCGGCTTCATCGCGCCGTAGATGACGATCTCCTCGCCGTTGGTGATCCCACCTTCGAGCCCTCCCGCACGGTTCGTGTTGCGGTAGAAACCGGTCTTTTCGCCGCGCGCCACGCGCTGCTCATCAAAAAAGATCTCATCGTGCACCTTGGAACCCGGAAGACGGGCCGTCTCGAAACCGGCGCCGACCTCAACCCCCTTGAAAGCCTGGATGCTCATCACTGCGGCAGCGAGACGGGCGTCAAGCCTTCTGTCCCATTGCACGTGGCTCCCAAGCCCCACGGGGAGACCGTTCACGCGCACCTCGATCACGCCCCCCAGGGTGTCACCCGCGTCCTTCGCTCGATCGATCGCTTCCATCATCTCCACCTCGGCCTTCTCGTCGTAGGTGTAGACCGGCGACTTGGAGATTTTCTCCTGCAGCTCCTTCACACCGGCCTCAGCGGGGCGCTCCGCCCTGACGCCCCCAAGTTCGACCACGCACCCGGTGACCGCGATACCAAAGCGGTTGAGATAAGCCTTCGCTACCGCTCCGACGGCCACGCGGATCGCGGTCTCGCGGGCGCTGGAGCGCTCGAGGATGTTACGCACGTCGTTATGGGCATATTTCATTGCCCCCGGGAGGTCGGCGTGTCCCGGACGTGCACGGGTGACCCGGATGCTGTCGTCACGGAACTCGGCATACGGAGACATGCGCTGTTCCCAGTTCACCCAGTCCGAGTTTTCCACCACAAGGGTGATGGGGGAGCCCAGGGTTTCACCCCAGCGCACACCGGAGAGGATCCGTACACGATCCGTCTCGATCTTCATGCGACCGCCGCGCCCGTAACCGCCCTGCCTGCGGGCGAGATCCTCGTTGATGTCTTTCTCGGTGAGTTTGAGCCCGGAGGGTACCCCTTCGACGATGGCGGTCAACTGCGGGCCGTGCGACTCGCCCGCGGTAAGGTATCTGAACATGCCTGCTCCTTATTTGATAAACGAAAGCCAGGAGCTTCCCTGGCTTTCGATGCGCTGGTGATGTCTTTGGCTAAATTACTTCTGGAACTTCTTCTGTGCCTCGGTGGTGAGGTTGGCCTTGGTCTCAGTCGACATCATGCTGCCGGTAAAGATGTATTCGCACTTCTTGTCTACGTAAAAAATGACCGGGTGACCGCCCACAGAGATGGCGGCTTCGTAAAGCCCATCGATTCCCTTGACCTCCGAGACCTGCAGCACTTCAAAGTTCATCGGAATGAACTTCTTGACCGCCGCTTGCACCTGCTCCTTGGCGGGGGGCTTGGAGCAAGCGGAAAGAATCAGCGCAGAAAGACAGATAACAACAAAATGTTTAAACATTAAAAAAGACTCCTTGTGTTTGTTTCATCCAACCTGGCGCCCTCTACCGGGCCACCGCCATCTTTTGCTTGCGGAACCGGTTGAAGGCGTAGAACAGCGGCAAAAGCAGCATGGTGACCGGGTACTTCACCGCAAAGATAAGCGGGGTGAGTGCCCAGCGGGTAAGCAGGCGCAGGAAGCCGTGTTCGTAGATGAAATCAGCGATCGGCGGGCTGTGCTTGTAGTAGAAGGATACGAAAGCACGGCCCGGTGCGGATTTGAGAAGCACGTTGTCACGGAAATGCCTGAGCACCACGACCTGCGGGTCGAGGTAACTACCGTAGGCAGCGGTTGCGATAAAGCAGCCGCTCTTGCCAGTGGACGAGGCCGGCGGCGGGTTGTTACCCGTATCGGTACCGCCACCGGAAGTGCCCCCTCCCTCGACACCGACAACGATGGGGTCCTGGATGAAACCAGCGTTCAAGTCGGAGTCGTGGCGCTCGTCGTTGTCAATGACGGCAAAGACCGCGGTGTTGCCAGAGCGGCTCACTGGGGTGATCTTGGTCCAGGTTATCTCATTGGTAAGCGGGTTATTCACCACCTTATAGTAGACGCTGCTGTCGCTCAGTGTGGTCTGGAAGGTTACTGCGACATTCACCGTCGCAGACGGCTGGACGTCCTCAATGCGAAGGCTGATAGCACTGAGCGGGGTGAAGTTGTCCGGTTTGCCTACACTGACATCGGCAAGAGCAGGATTGGAGAAGAATATGGCGGTGTCGGCAGTCGTGCCGGCAGTCCCCTCGATGGCGGCAACGGCGCTGGCCCCGCTACCGGAAAGGGCGAGTGTGTACGTAGCGCCGGTGGTGTCGGTTACGGTAAGAGTACCGGTGTAGTTGGAAACGGCCTTCGGCGTGAAATAAACGCTGATCGGAAGTGTCTGCGCCGGCTCGACGTTACCGAATCCGGTAGCTGTAAACGCGGAGTTGTTAGTGACGACGTTGCTCACAGTGATGCGTGAGGTGGTGGTATTTTTCACATACACAGTTGCTGCGGCGCGGGAGTTGACCAGGGTGCCGCCAAAGTTTTGGGTGCCACCGAGGTCGGCTCCGTTGCGATCGACGAAGACAAGGTTACCAGAAACGATGCCAGCAGCCCTTACCGAGATGGTGAGTAGCTTGGTATAGATGTTGCCGTCGGCGTCGGTCACCTTGACGTTAAAGCTGTAGCTGCCGGAACCACCAGCGGTCCCCCTGATGACGCCGGAGGCGGTGTCGAGGGTCAACCCGGGCGGCAGCGTACCGCTGCCTGAGATGGACCAGACGTACGGCTGGGTGCCGCCATCGGCAACCAGTTCCTGAGCATAGCTCGCACCACTATCAACTGACGGAAGAGAGTTCGTGGTTATAGAGAGAGTCGGATTCACCTTGATGACAAGATCACGCGTCGTTGAAGCCCCGGTTGAGTCGGACAACTTGACCGTGAAGGAGAAGGTGCCGGTCTGGAGCGGCTTGCCGCTGATGGTCCCGGTGCTGGGGTTCGGGATGAGGCCGGCGGGGAGGCTGCCGCTAGTGATCTGCCAAAGGTAGGATGGCGTCCCCCCCTGCATCATGAGTGACTGGTTGTAGTCTGCACCGAGGACAACTGCCGGCAGACTCGTGGTGGTGATGAAAAGTGCCGGGTTGATATCGAGGGTCAGGTTTTTGGACGCCGTGTAGGTCCTGTTGGGGGTCACGGTATCGTCAAGGTAGCTTGCCTGTACCGTCACGTTGTAGGACCCGGGAATAAGCGGTCCAGTAGCCGGGTCCACGTCAGTTATGGTGCCGCTGGAGGTGAGCTGTAGTCCCTGCGGCAGCCCCTGCGCGGTCCAGGTCAAATTGGCCGGCTTTACGGTGACCCCGGGGATGGAAGCCGCAAGCGTTTTGCTGTAGCCCGTCTTAAGCTGTGTCCAGGTCGGCAGCGACGAGGTCGAAATCGACATCGCCGTGATGTTCATGGTGAGCGACTTGGTCGTGGAAGTCCCGTTGGAATCCGTAACCGAGACGGTGAAGGTATAGGACGAGGTGGCGGCCGGATCGATCGTTCCGCTGATAACGCCAGTGGTGGACGAAAGGGCAAGTCCCGGCGGAAGTGTGCCGGAGGTGACAGTCCAGGAACCGTATGGCCTGACGCCGCCGGTTGCGGTGAGCGTGGCCCCCTGATAGGCGGAGCCGGCGGTGCCGTCAGGCAGCGAAACCGTGGCAATGGAGAGAGGCAGATTGCCTACCCCTGCGCCGGAAAGGTTGATCACCGCCTGCCCCCCGTTGGAATCGAAGATCATGCGGTACCCCTCAGCGGGGTTCGAGTAGGAGCCTGCAGCAGTCGGAGCGAAACGAACCGTCATCTCGGCATTGGTGCCCGGGCTTATGGTGGTCGGCTTCGGTGTGGTGAACGAGAAAGGCGCAGCCGGGTCCACAATCGAATTTATGGTGAGAACCGAGTTACCGTCGTTTCTGATCCGGAAGGTGATGTCTTTGTACGGCGTACTGGACGAGATATCAACATTGCCGAAGTCGATGGCACCGCTTAGGATCGGTACATCGTTGGTGTCGGTGATGGTGAGCTGCGGCGCGGTGGAGAACTCGAGCAGCTGGGCAAAGATATCCGAGTTGGATAGCGCGCGGCCGTCCTTCCACACCACCATGAATTTCCTAAAGTTAACGTCACCGAAGGCGACCGCGGGAGAGAGCTGGTTGCCGGTAGCCACCGTAACGATGGAGTTGCCGCCGGAGAGGTTCCCCTGCGGGTCGACGAACTGGCTGTACAGGTCGATGTTGCTCAGGTTTGCGCTCTGGTTCCTTGCATCTTCCCATGCCACGAAGAAGCGCTGGTTGACGTTGTCAAAGGCTGCAACCGGTGCGGTCTGATCGCCGACGGCGTTGGAGATGCGAATTCGATCACCGTAGGAGGTGAAACCTGAAAGATCAACGAGTTGCCCGACGATGTTCTTGCCACTTTCCGTCCCACCGTTGTTGTCTTCCCAGGCGAGCAAGAGACGGTTCGTGTTGGGATCGACGGCAACTGTTGGGTTGGTCGAGGCAAAGCCCACAGTACCGTAGCTGAAGTCGTTGATGAAGCCAAGCCCCTGATCTCTGCGCAGTTTCACCTTCGTCGGGGCGTCGTCCTTTTTGACTGAGGTAAAAAGGTAGCTCTTGTAAATCGCCCTGATCACATCAGGCGGTCCGACTAT
Source organism: Geomonas edaphica (assembly GCF_004917075.1). Classification (GTDB taxonomy): domain Bacteria; phylum Desulfobacterota; class Desulfuromonadia; order Geobacterales; family Geobacteraceae; genus Geomonas; species Geomonas edaphica. The sequence goes on along the minus strand of NZ_SSYB01000002.1, from coordinate 376,186 downwards.
CGTGGTAGTCGTGTAGTTGATGGAGAGGGTAACGGTAGTGGTAGAGCCACTCCAGCTGGTGAAGATCTCGCCTGTAATCGGGCTGTAGGCGATCCTCGGGTGTGATTCGTTCAGCTGTACCGACCATGTGTCGGTGATGACGGAACCGTTGTCGGTGATGGCCCCAATGCGCACCGTCTTGGAGACGTTTTGCATGTTGTTGGTGGCGCCAGTGAGCGGGTCGACTTCAATGGTGCGTACGAGGTTGTTGTCGGCGTACGGCAGCGGGATGTGACCAATTGTAATAGAGTCGGAAGTGCCGACCGCGGTGTAGGTCACGTCGTTGGTGGCGTTAGCGTCGGTATCGTAGGTCGTTGTGTCGACCCAGGCGACGACGAACTTGCCGGTAACCTCGTTGTAGATAAGGTCTGGGTCGTTCTGGTTAATATCGATGTTAGCGGTGTGGGTGGAGATCGTGAAGTTCGAGCCGATGAGGGCACCGGTCATGCTGACGAACTGGCCGTAGATCTGGCCGTAGCCGGCACGGGAGTCTGTCCAGACAACCAGGTACCTGCTCTTGGTGGCATCGGTCGGGTTCGTCGGGTCCCTGTAGAAGGCAACCTTGGGCTGGGACTTGTTGCCGGTAACAGTGGTGATCGGGAAGTTGACCGGGTTGGCGGCGATGGAGGTAACGTTCCCTGTGACCCCCTGTCCAAGCGAATCGGAACCGACGCAGATGGCACCGTAGAGCTGCTGACCGTTTCGGCTGTCGACGAAAACGGTCAGGTAGCGGTTGTGATTCACCGTGTCATAGGCAATGGCAGGCTGAGACTGGTCGGTGGTATTTGTAGTTACCTGGAAATCGTTGGCAAGTACTTTGGCCGGCTTCTTGCCAGACGTAACCGTTGTGGAGTCGGTTCCGCCGTCACCGGAACAACTGAGCATGATGGCGCACAAAAGCATCAAAAACACCCAGCTAATCTTCTTCGAAAAATTCATTTCACACCCCTCTTACCAATCAAGACATGGGACTTTATCGTTTAGGTTCTGTCTGCGACCGCCAGGTTCATCCTAGCTGTAACGTTGTGGACATCGCCGTTGCCTCCGATTTCCGAGGCCTCGAAAACGATGTTCACGTAGTACTCGAAGACGGTGGAACCACAAACCGGCATGGCAAGCGACGTGCGGTTCAGAAGAGCTAACTTCTGAGCTTCAGTAAGGACCGGAACCGATATGGTCGAGGTCGTGCCCGGATCGACTTGCTGAGATACGTTCAGGTAGGAATCGGGGATGTCCGGAGTGGTAGCCGGGTTCACCGGGGTGTACTGGATAGTGATCTTGCTGATGACAAGTTTGAGCGCACCGGTCGTGTATAGCGCGGTGGATTTGAAGTCGACGTCGGTGGTATCGGTGACGATGTTGCCACCAGTAGATACTGAGGCTGAGCAGGTATTCCCGGTCAGAATGTCGGACTCCAACCTGTTTGTCAGGGCGGTGGCGCTCGCGTTTACCGTGGTGAACTCCCCTACTCCTCCACCTACGTCACCGGCCCCACACGAACTGAGGACCGCGATCGCGCACGCACTGCAAAGAAACAAAGCTAACCTTTTAAACATGTGATCTCCTTAAATAACAATCTTCGGCGTAATGAAGATGAGCAGTTCGGTTTTGGTCTTTTGCTTCGAGTTCGACTTGAAAAGCCAGCCAAGAAGCGGAATGTCCGCGAGGAACGGCACGCCCGTGTCGGATTCCGTGTCGCTATCAACGTAGATCCCGCCGATAACGGTGGTGTCACCGTTGGAGACAACGAGCTCGGTAGTGGCCTCTTTCTTGTTAATCGGCGGCGGCGACCCAGTGCCCGGGGAGTTGTTGCTCGCCTTGATCTTCATGCTGACCGAGCCGTCGGCGGTGATGTGCGGCGTGACTTCAAGGGTGAGAGCGGCCTCGACAAACTCGGTCTTGGTCCCCTCAGCAGAAGTGGTCTGGTAAGGGATCGACTGTCCCTGCGAGATCTTCGCTGCCTTGTTGTTCAAGGTCACCACTTTTGGTGTGGAGATAATCTTCACCTGCCCGACGGTGGCAGCAGCTGCAAGTCTCATGTCGAGCTGAACGTTGCTGGTCAGCTTGCCGAAGGACATCCCAAGGCCCAGACCGCCTGACCCGCTCGTCCCTGGGCCTGCCGACGATACGACGCCGCCGAAAGTGGTCTCCATGGAGTTGATGTTCGCCACCGACGCGGAGGCGTCACGGTAAGTGAGCCCCCACTGCACGCCAAGATCGCGGGTGAAGGTGGAGGTTGCCTCAACGATGCGGGCCTCGATCATCACCTGTTTTTCTGGCGCATCAAGGTTTTTCAACAATGCGCGCATCTCGTCGAGGGCGGGCTGGACGTCCCTAACGATGACGCGGCTCGTGCGATCGTCTTTAGTGATGATGCCGCGCTCGCTTTTTAGCATGCCGAACTGGGTGGCTACGTCCCCGACAGAGGCATAGTTCACCTCGAACACTGCAGTCTTAAGCTCCATCATGCGCTCGGCGGCTTTCTTCGCAGCGGCCTCCTCGTCAGCCTGGTTCTGCATCTTGTTGCGCGGCTTGATCTGCACGATGTTCCCCTGCTGCATCATGGCAAGCCCTTTGGAGTCAAGGATGACGTCGAGTGCCTGGTCCCAGGGAACGTTGACCAGCTTGATGCTGATGGTTCCGGTGACATCGTCACCTATGAGGAAGTTCAGGTTACTCACCTCGGCGATGAGCTGGAAGATCTTTCTGATGTCGGCGTCGGAGAACTCGAGAGTGACCCTTCTCCCCTTATAAACCTTCTTAGGGATGCGCTTCTCCGCCGAGGCGGAGATGTCGGTCATCGGCTCTTCGACGCGTGCAGGTGCGGGGGAGGCGGCGAGCTCGGCAGCAGCATCGGTGCCGCCGTGCGCCAGTGCGGGTGCCGCAGGCAGCTTTGCCGGGACTGCGGGACCGGGGTTCACAATATCCCAGGTGAAGACGTCGCCCCTGCGGTTCGTGCTGTACTCGGGGTTGCCGCGCAGCTTGACCGAGATCCTTGTGAGGTACCCTTTCTTTCCTTTCACCTGGTATGGGGTGACCGAGAGCACCGGCGTCCCGAACTTGGAGGTGTCCATGGCGCGCTGCAATTTTTTCGGTACCTGGCAGTCGTTGATGGTGAGGGTAAGCCCCTGTGCGGAGCGCACCGGCTCACCGGGTTCACAGGTGCCGTACAGTTTCATGGTTATGCGGGATACCCCGTCCACAACCCTGAACTCAACAGCCTCGAGCGACCCTTTCACGTTCTTCGAGGGCGGGACATCCGTCTTCATTCTGGTAACGGGAGCGGGAGCCGCAGGTTTTGGTGCTGGTGCCGCTGCGGGAGCTGCGGGAGCTGCCGGCTCGGCCGGTGCTGCTGGTGCGGCCGCGGCTGGGGCCGGAGCTGCAGCGGCAGCCTCAGCTTGTACGGGCCCTTTTGCTTTCAGTTTGATCTTCACGCCGAGATCCGTCTTGACAACCTCGTAGGCGGGCAGCCCCTCCCCTGATGCGTCGAGGACCACACGTACCTTGTCCGGGGTTGACCCCACGCGCGCGTTAGCGACACCGAAGGCGCCTATAGGCACTACGTTCTGTACCAGGGCGTTTTTGACCTTGAAGAGGTCGAGGACGATACGATCCGGCTTGGCGAGCTTGAACGAGTTGAAGGTCTGTACGCCGCCTTGTACAGAGAGTTCCACGCCGTCGGCCACGGTCATGATGGCGTTCAGCTTCTGGCCGTTACTGGCATCAGCCACGGGGGCCTTCGCCACCGGTTTCTCAGCAGGCGGTGCGACAGGTGCCTGTGCGTCGCTTTTTTGCACGGGGGGTGTCGCAGCCGCGGCGTCCGCTACGAGGGTTTTCTCTTCGATGCGCGGCTCCGCGATGGGAGCCTCCTTGACCTCCGGCTGCTCTGGCTTGGCCTCGGCCTCGCGCGGCAGGGTGATCATGAGCTTGCTCTTGTTGGCGGGGTCGGTAGCGACGAAGAAATCGACATCGTGGGTGAGCACCACAGAAACGCGGGTCAGCACACTTCCTCCGACCGGCTGGCGCTCAACATCGATACGCTTCACACTGCCGCGGTTAACCTCGATCGGTGAGGAGACGCCGCCCGGCTCAGTCTGAGAGATATCGACGATGATCTTTGTCGGCTCACCGCTTTTGTAAGAGGTATAGGTGAGAGGCTTGTCGCTGATCAGCTCGACGCTGGAACCGTCGGGGGAGACCGTCACGGAGCGTAGCGTGGCAAAAGCGGTGGCCCCTGCTTGAGCAGGCTCGTTCGCGGCGGTCATCCTCTTGACGCAGCCGGCGGAAACCGTCAACAAGACGATTAGGGCCATGGCATTGAAAAGAATTCTGCTCTGGTACATGGTCATCTGAAACGCTCCTTACCTTTTCTTGGCCAGCGTGAGCACGATGGTTCTACCCTTGCCGCGGCCTGCACCCTTCTCTACGACCTCGACGCTGGAGGGGGTGATCCTGGTGACGCGGCCGTTTCCGTTTCCTACCTGCATCCCGACCTGCACGACGTAACCTTTGCCATTGGGATCTATCAGAAGCGCCCGGTTCTCCCTCATGCCGGCGATGATGCCGGCTACCTTGAACTTGCTCACCTCGAAGCTCTGGATGGGGAGAAGGTCGGCCGCAGGGGATACGCTGGAGCCAGCCGCTGTGGCGGACGGTGCAGGGGTGACCGGTACGATCGCGGGCTTAAAGGGATCCTTCTTGAAGCTAAGAGCCCCGGAACCTTTGACCGCAGACGACAGCTGCTGCTGCACCGGCGCCGCCGGCTTGGGAGCGGGCGGCGGCTGCGCCGGCTTCGGCGCTGGGGCGGGTGGCGCGGCTTCTTCTTTCTTGCAGCCAGGCACAAGCGCCAGCGCAAGCAGCAGCACGACGCTATTTCGGTTTATTCTGGTTGGCTTTCGCATTAGCATTCTGTGCCTCTTTGGGGTCGAGGAAACGGAAGGTGGTGGCCAGGCAGTTCACCTTGAGGCTGGTCCTGCCGCCAACCGGCTTTATGTCTATGAAACTAACGTTTGTGATGTTCACGATACGCGGCAGTTTGCTCACCGCGACGAAGAAGTCCGCAACGTTGAAGAAGGTCCCCGCGACGGCGATATCCACCGGCACCTCAGCATAGAAATCCTTGGGGACTTCGGGCTTTGGCCTGAAAAGGAGGAATTCAAGCCCAGAGCTTTTGCCGACGTTGGAGATGTTCGTCAAAAGCGACGGGATCTCCTTCTGATTCGGCAGCTCGGTCAGGGCGTTGTCCAGATCGCGCTTTAGCTGCTCGTACTCCGCCTTGAAGCGGGGGAGGTTGTTGGCGATGCGACGGTTCTCCGCCACCTGCTTCTGCAGATCCTCGTGCTTTTGCTTCAGCCCCTCCAGCTCCTGTATGCGGGGGCGGTGCAGCCCGTAGTACATGGCCGCCCCCTCGAGGAGCATGAGCAGAATCAAAAGTGCGACCTTCTCCTTGGTCGGGAGCTTCAGCAACTTCTCTATCTGTGGATCCATGGCAATGCCTCTGCTTCAGCGTGATTGTTGGCGCGAGGTCAACACGCGCCTTCCCTGTGCCGGAACCCCGGCCTACGGCTTCTGATCGGCGATCTGGAAGTTCAGATCGAAGCGCTTGTACTTGACTCCGGAGAGTTCCGCCTGTTCCGAGACGGCCAGCTCCACATTTTTGAAGGCGCCGGAGGCCTGCAGGCTCTTCATAAAGATCGCAATGAGGTCCTCGCTAAGGGCACCGCCGCTCACAGAGATCTTGTCGCCGTTCTCGGTGTACTTGGTGAGCCACACCTTATCGGGCACCGACTCGGAAAGTGCAGACAAGCGCGACGCAGGACCGCTTTTGTCCCGACGCAGCCGGTTCAACACGTCCAGCTTCTTCTTCACGTCGGCCTGCAATTTCTTCAGGTTGTCGATCGCGCCGATCTTCGTCTTCAGCGTGGCAAGTTCCGTCTCGGAGCTAGCGATCTCAGTATTCAGGCTGGTTATCTGGCTACGCAGGTAAATCCAGGCGCCCACCCCTACCGCTAAAAGCCCCACTAGGGCGACCACGAGGATGGCGACCTGCTGTCGCATGGTCTCTTTCTTTTTAGACGCCCGTACGGGAAGGAGGTTTATCTTTATCATTTGTCTCCGGCCCTCCTCGTCGCGAGGCCCACCGCAACCGACATAAGCGGGGCGATCTCCTCAAGGTACCTCGGATCAAATTCCTTCTCGTTCACCGACACCTGAGCCAGGGGATTCATCAGCTCGACCGGGAGCGACAGGCGTTGCTGCACCGCTTCCACAAGTTGCAGCGTCTTCGCGCCTCCCCCAGAGAGAAAGACCTTGGTGATGCGTTCCTCGCCGGCGGTGGAGTTGTAGAAGTCAAGGGAGCGGCGCATCTCGAGGGCTATGGTGTCGTTGACCCGCTGCAGCACATCCTTCAGACGGGGATCCGCCGCATCGGCCGCTTGAAGCTTCATCTCCTCGGCCTCGCTACTGCTGATGCCGAACTGCTTCTGAATCTCCTCTGTGTAGAGGTTGCCCCCCATCTGCACGTCGCGAGTGAAAAGGGAGATGCCGTCGCGCACGATGTTCAGGTTGAAGATGCTGGCCCCGATGTTGACGAGCGCCACCACCTGCTCAGGGTCGGCCGGGTAGTTTAGCTCATAGGAGTTTTGCACCGCGAAGGAATCTACGTCCACCACGACCAGCTTGAGTCCGGCCTCAGCGAACACCGAGAGGTAGTCGTTGATGATGTCTTTCTTGCTGGCAACCAAGAGGACGTTCATCTTGGAGGGGTCCTGCTCGTCGGGGGAGAGGATTTGGAAGTCGACGTTAACGTCGTTGATGTCGAAGGGGATGTACTGCTCCGCTTCCCAGTGGATCTGGTCCTCGAGCTCTTCAACTGGCATCACCGGAAGGGAAATCTTCCTGATGATAACCGAGTTGCCGGAGATGGAGCATGCGGCCTCCTTAGCCTTCACCCCGAGGGTGGTGAGAAGCTGTCGGACGGTCTCGACGATGGAAGAGCTGTCCATCAAGGTGTTGTCGACGATGGCCTCCGCGGGAAGCGGCAGGATCCCGATCTTCACCAGATGGTACCCACCCTTGGCCGGGCGCATTTGCACCAGCTTAACTGCACTGGACCCTATGTCGACCCCTACTATGTCCTTCTTCTTGGAGAAAAGCATCGCGTGGTCCTATACCCTAGTCCTGGAATACCTTGTTCTTGTCGGAGAGGGAAAATCCAAGAGCAAGCAGGATCTTGCGCTTGGTCTCCATCCTGCATTCCTCACCCCGTTCGATCCGGTCGATGGTTATCGGTGACACCCCGGCCAGGCGCGCCAGCTCTGCCTTGCTCATCAGGCGCTCTTCCCGCAATTTCTTCACGCTGTTCATGATCATTGATTGGCACCGCTTAAGACAGTCGTAGGAAATTTTGGCATAGATATACGCCAAACTTCACGAAAGTCAACATTTTAATTCAAGTTATACATAATTATATGCCAAAGAAAGGTACTGATCCCACATCGGGAGCGAGACCGCCTCCCGCGAAGTATCAGAATTCTAATGGGCGGGCATGGGAGATGATACCAATAAAAAGGCGAGTTGCAATTTGTAGCAACCCGCCCTTCAAGATCACCTATGGCACTATTTTTGCGCCGCACAGCGGCACCTCGCCGTAAACGGTCAGTACGCGTAGAGCACTGACAACCGCGCCCTTTCACGCGTCTGTCCCTCCCGGCTCCCCTGTACGCCAAGATGGTACATGGCCGGAACGTGTTGTGGACGCACCACTTCATCCTGGGCCGCCACCGCCCCCCCAGCATCGAGGAGGTCGTAACCGCTTCGGTCCGTGTTGCCGGGAACGGTGTCTACGATCTTCGTGGTTACGGTGAATCCCCGCGCCGCAGGAAGGCCAGCGAGCCGGAACGACACATCCGGAGCCGCAGCGGGGTCGTTTGATGCCTGAGCCGCGCTGCAGGCGGTCCAAGAGCCAGGAGACAATGTGAGTTTTTGCCTGAGGCATGCATCAAGTTTGACATGCAGCTCGATCCCGGAGAACTCACGCTCCAAGTCCACGATCGTCGTTTCCGGCTGGAAGAGCCTCGGCATCAGTTCCTGAGTAAAGAGATCGACCGCGCCTCGCGCAGCCGAGAGCGAGCTGTGGTAACGCTTCTGGCTTGCGGAAACCTGCGTGCCAGCAGTGATCATGGTTAGAAGTGCGACGGCGATCACTAGCGACAGCGCGGTCAGCATAAGCGCTGTCACCAAAGCCACCCCTTTTTGTGAACAAAGCCTGCGCATCGCCCCTCCGCGCTACAGGTTTTTCGGCTGCACGACGATGGTGTAGATCTTCCAGTGGTAGTTGCGCCAGCTTGCCCCGAACTTTGCAGTGAGCGCCTGTTCGCTCCAGACATGCCCGACTTCCGGCCGCCCCGGGTCGCCGACAAGAATAACGCTTGAGGGGGCACTCACTGGATACATAAATGATGGATCTCGCTTTCCCTGCTGCGCCATCACATAGACTCTGACCTCTTTCAGCTCCTCGCGCAGCTTCTTTGGAGTCGGGTCATCTTCGCCGGAGGGACCGCTGTTGTCAAAAACATCGTCACCGTTGGTATCAAAGTAGAGGACTACCTGCATGTCTGCGACGCAGTCGAGAAGCGGATATTTTCTGTATTTAGGCGTGACGTCGTGATCGTACACGGCCTTATAGAGGATACCGGTCCCCTTGTTACAGAAGGACGAAATCCTATCTGACCCCTGGTCTATGTAATAATCCGAACGGTTAAAAGGAAATCTTAGATTTGTGTCTGCTACGCCGTAGGCTAGATAAGTATCGGTCTTTTCGCTCGGGGCGAACGTCTTGTCTAAGGGATCCGTAAAATTGATCGCGTAACTCTCGCCGCTTTGATCCGTCACCAGTGATCGACTTGGGCCGTCCGAGAGAACTTCGTTTTTGAGCACGATGACGCGTGGCTTCTTGCTGATGTCCAGTTCGGGAGTGACTCGCGATGGTTTGGTAATTCCGCCGTAGGTGACGTAGCACCAACTGCGGCAGACCGAACGGTCCCCCAGCGGAGTTCCCTTAAGCACGAGGTAATCAGAGCCGTTGAAGCCGACGTTGTCTCCCACCCGGTAGGCGGAGGGAGGATTGTCGTTGTACAGGCTTGGCCTAGCGCCGGGACACCCGCCGCTGCAACTGTTCACAAACTGCCACGCCCCCTCCGCTTCCACATAATTAACCGTATCGGGTACGCTCCATGGTAGGCCGAAACCTGCCAGCTCGACGTCGCTGCGCATCACCTCGAGCCCGATCAGGCCGGCGATGTCGGTCTCGGCACTTTTAGTAAGCTGACTAGAATTTTTCACAATCCTCGTGAAGGAGACACAGATGAGCGTCATCACCACCGAAAAGATCAGCATGGCGACCAGCATCTCGACCAGCGTGTAGCCCTGCTTCGCTCCCCGTCGCATCATTCCCCGACTCTCCTCGTCCTCAGGGCGTAGATCTCGTGACTCGCCGTCTCCCCCTTTGGACTCCAAATAACGCCTACCGTCAGTTTCAAGGTCGTGGTGGTGCTACCCGCCGGCTCCGCCTTTGTCGTCACTTTATAGCTCCAGGGGACTCCACCTACCTTCGTCGTCTCTTCCTTAGTCTCGCCTGACTTCTCCTTGATCTTCTCGAAGGGAAGCCGGGTCCATCCATGCATCTGTTTTTCCGCCACCAGCACCGCTTCTGCGCGAAAGCGGTTCTTCATCCCGTGCTGATAGGCGACGATCACGGCCTGAAGCAGCCCCAAAAGCCCAACAGTCATCACGAGCATGGCCATCAACATCTCCACGAGCGTGAAGCCGCCGTTACTTGAAAGTGATGTTTGGCGAGACGCAGTCATTTGCCATCTCCTTTACTCCAGACCTGATGCTCGTCGCACTTATGACGATGCTGTTCAATGCAGGTTGAGTTCCTTCGATATCGACACAGATAGAGCCCCAACTGTCGGTGAAGCCCGTTTCCTTGAAGTCGACTTCGACTTCTTCCGCAGCCCCGGAGAAGTTTTTCGTGATTGGAAAATTAAGAGACTGCACCATGATGGGATCGACCCCTTCCCTGCGCTCACTGGCCGATGAGTAAACCTCGAACCGATCCCGGTAAAGTTTCACACGGGTTCCCCGGTGTTGGGTGATCGCATTCATCCGGGCCTTCATAAGTTCCGCGAGTATGAGGCGAGTCTGCGCCTCAGCTCTGAAGCTGCGGTCGTAGCGCTGGAACATGAGGGTGCCAAGGGCGATGAGAAGCGATACGGTCGCAACAACCGTTATCATCTCGACGAGCGAAAATCCGCGTGAGGACATTTTTCCCCCAGGAAGATGACCGGGCACCGGCAACGAGGGGCACGGCTAAATTTGAACTCACCAATGTTAGCAAAGGACGGGGGAAAAAAAAGGAGGGAAAACTGAGTCGGCAGGCAAAAAAAAAGGCCCTCCCCATGGGGGAGGGCCGCTTGGCGTGCGAATGCTGTCAGTAGGCGTAAAGGACGGAGAGGACGGCCTTTTCTTTCGGGTTGGTGGCACGCTCCCCTTGCACCTCCAGGCTGTAGAGTGCTGGGTTGTGTTTCGGGGCGATACCGGAGCCGATACCCGCGACCCCCACCCCTGCATCAAGGTAATCGACCCCGGTCGGGTCCGAGTTGCCAGGGACCGTATCAACCACCTTGGCGTAGACCTTGAAATTGGTGTTGGAAGAGAGCCCCTTCAAAGTGAACTGTAGGTCAGGCATGTCCTTCGGGTTCACCGTCCTAGAAAGGCTCCCCCAATCCTCAGTCGCCTTACCCAGCTTCGTTCCTAGGGCCGCTTTGTCTATCACGAGGTTGATGTCACCCATCCCGCCAGCGCCGTAGTCTTTCAAGAGAGGGTTCACGCTGGTGGAGTAGTTGGCGAAAAGCCTCGGGATGAACTCGCGGGTGATGAGCTCGGTGCCGCCGTAGGAGGCTTCCAGCGCGTTGCGGTAGGCCTTCTGGCTCCCGGAGACCCTGGTCTCAAGAAGCAGCATTTGCATCAACCCCGCCACAATCCCAAGGCAGATCAGGGTGAACATCAGTGCCGTCACAAGTGCTATGCCGTCTTCGTTGCCGATCTTTTTCATAAGCGTTCCGTGTCTTACTGTATGAGGTTCTGCGGTCGAACCACTATGGTGTAAAGCTTCCAACGGTAATTACGCCAGTCTCCCCCGATCCTCGCGCTTAGGTCGAAGGTCCTCCCGATCAAAGGGCTCGCGGCACCGCCAAACCTTTCGCCCACGTCCACGGTCTGACTCGGGTAGGAGTAGAAAGAGTCCTTCTTCCCAGTGTGCGCCAGGATGTAGACCCTTATCTCCTTTAGCCTCTCCCGGATGTCCTGCGCGCTGCCGGTCCCCGGCAGGTCCGCCTGATGCAGGTTGACCTCCTTTGAGCCGGCGTCTCCGATCCCATAGACCACCTGCATGTCGGCCACACAGTCAAGAAGCGGTATGGGGCTGAAGCCGCCATTCGCCGCCTGGCTGAGCACAGCCTTATAAAGAACCCCGGTGTGGGGTGCACAGGCAGGAGGCGGGGCGGCGGGCGTCGCAACGTAGTAGTCGGCGCGGTTGAACGGCATCCTGGGCTCAGTCCCCGGGTCCACCCCGTACACTTCAAAGGCGTCACCAGAGGAGTGTGGCAGGGTGAGACTCGTGTACTGGTTCTGTTTGAAATAGGCGGAGAAGTTACCGGTGCTGTCCACCTGCAGCTGCCGGCTCGGGATGCGGTCGATGAAGGTGTTCCTGAGCACGATTACCCGCTCCGTGGCATCGTTGGCGCTCTTAAAATCGCGGCTTGAGTCCCCCCAAACGGTCGTGTGCCTGCCGGTGTCGGTGTAGGTCACGTTTACCGATTTCTTCTGGGTGCCGTCAACAGAGGTCGCCGCGATCAGGGACTTGATCACCAGGTATTGGGAGCCACCGTTGAAGGTGGTAGATCCGCTCTGGACGGCGCGCGGGATGCCGGGCGCGACGCCGGCGTCGTTGTAGATTCGCGGGCTATCACCGGCAGACCAGATGTCGGCAGAGACCGGCCCACCGCTATCCCCGGCGGTCGCCTCGGTGTACTTCGTAGCGGCCGGGGTCGACTGGAAGGCCCAGGGGAGCCCGTATCCCGCGTTTTGCAGGTCGGAGCGGAACATCTCGAGACCTACCACGTTGCCGATATCGGTCTCCATCTGCTTACTCTGCTGCCCCACCTGGGTGAGTACGGTCTTGAAGCCGTTGGAAACCACGATGAGCACGGTGACAAAAATCGCCATGACCACGATGAGTTCCACCAGGGTGTACCCCTTGTTCCGCTCCACCATCGGTAACTCCTGAGCCCCGGTCATGGCTGCGCCACCACTGAAACCACCCGGTTTTGCGAAGTGAGGTTGCGGAAGGCCCACTTGACTACCACGGTCACCTGTCTCGTTGTCGGCTGCAGGGAGCCGTCCCGTGCAAGCACCTGGGAGCTGCGTTCCACCACGTACTGCTTGCTTACCCCCCTCACCTTCCTGTCTACGTTCATGCTCGGATAGGCATCGGTTATGGAGGCGAAGTTCATGCCGCGGAACTCTGCCATGTACTGCTCGCCCACTTTCACCGCCTCGTTGCGCAGCTCGTTCTTCAGGTTGTGCTGCAGGGTCACGTTCACGGTCTCCAGCACACCGAACATACCGACCGAGATGATGATCATCGCGACCATAAGTTCGATGAGGGTAAAGCCGTCGTTATTTTTGATCAATGCTGCTTGGGGCACAGGCGCCTCCTGATCTTCTTTTTCCCATATAGGTGCGCACCGTCGAGATGATGGTGCTGTCCATGTTGCCGGGATTTTCGGCGACGTTGCCGGGTTCCACACAAATGGCGCGTTCGACCGAATTGACCACCCCAGACGCGTCGTAGACGACGGCTCCCGCCCCCGGGCCAATCACCATCGGGAAAGCAAGGTTGACCACCGAAACCGGCGCCACCGTCGTGTCGTTGGTCGCGTAGATGTTAAGGGAACTGCCGACGACCATCACGGCGCGCGGGCTCTTCGTGTACATCGCCTGGAGGCGGACATCGGTGAGAGTCGAGTAGATGCTGCGCACCTGCTCCTCGATTTTGGCCTTCTTCTGCATGGTGCTGAAGCTAAGGCTTCCGATGGTCAAAAGCGTCGCCATGATAGCAACCACTACCACCAGCTCAACGATGGTGAAACCTCTCTCTTTGCTCATCACCGCTCCTGGATATGCATGATGCGCTTCACCGGTTTGTTCCCGCTTTTACTGACGATCGGGAAGGCGTCGGCAGGCGGCTTGCCCGTCATCGGCACGCCGGTGCGCCTTAAAAGCCGTGCGGCGCCGCTACCGAAAGCACTCTGCAAGTCAATCTCCTTAAACTCACCTGTGGAGAGCTGGATGAGCGCCTTGCCCGTGAGCGCCGCATCGCTTGGCCTGCCGCCGGTGTCGTAGCCCACCGCCCAAAGGAACGAGTTCCCGCCGAAGCCGCACGGGTCCGCCGTCGGCATGAAGGAGGTGAGGAACACGGTGCCGTTGGTCAGTGCAACGGCGTCGGTGACGATGCGCTCGGCGCCGAAATCACCGCTTGCCCCGTCGAGGTCAATCTTCCATCCTCCGTCCCCTATGTCGGTGGCGATGCTCGTGGACTGGTCGGTGATCCCAGAGGTCACGGTGGCCTTGCAGGTCTTGTCAATGAGGTTGCCTGGGTTCGCGTCCGTGTTGTAGCAGGGGTCCTTTATGCCGTAGATGCTGCGCTGGTTGGTGAAGTCATCGATATCCTTACCGGCACGGTAGTAGTACCTGCCGGACCCGAAGTAGAGCCAGAGGTGTTTGTTCTTCCTATCCTGCAGCCTGGAGATCGACGTCACCACGGGACCGGTATCACGGACCACCTCACTCCACTCCCAGTTGGCGACGGTGTCGGTCTCCTTAGTCATGATCCTGACCACACCGCCGTCGCTCCAGGTGTTGGTGGTGGTGTTCTTTTTGGTGTAGCCGATGTAGATGGCGTCATCCTGGTAATGTCCATTGGCCGAACTGTTCCAGCGGTCCGCATCGATCGAGCCACCCAGCATGGAACCGGCGAAGGCGTTGGGTATCCCGGTATCGATGGTGCGCAAGAGTTTGCCGGAGCGCAGGTCCACGATGAAGAACTTAAGCGTTTGGCTCGACTGCCCCATGAACTGGCTGTTGATGGTATCGATCTTGCCGGTGGGGCCTGAGCCAAAGACAGCGTACCAGTGCCCGTTTTTGGCCCGATCCCCTACCCTTACGATGGCGGGCCCGGTGGTCGCGTACCCCATTGAGGTATCGTTAAATTCCCACATGAGCGACGGGGTGTTGGGGTCGGTGACATCGAGGGCGAAGTAGGTGGAATAGCCTAACGCCTTTGTGCCGTCGGATGGATCGGCAGCAAGCGGGGTCGCCACGCAAGGGGCCCCGGAGGCGCAACCGGAGGCGCCGCCGATTCCCATTCCGCCAATGAGTATGGTGCGCCAGGTGTTGGCAGCCGGGTCCAGTGCGGTGCCGGCGGCCCCGGTGGTCACCGCGTTGGGCTTCACGCAGTCGTAGTAGGTGGCGGCATCGGAGCACGCCGTGCTGCTACCAATACTCGCATCGAAAAGCAGCGTTGCACCGTCAACATAGTAGAGGTGGCTGTAGTCAGGATCCCCGTAGAATTTAAGGTAAGGGAGCGCCTGTTTCGGGATGTAGGCCCACTGCTCCTCTCCCAGCCCGTCCCCGGAGAGGGTCGCCTTCTGGGTGTTGCTCGCGGTCACGTCGAGAAGCCCCAGTTTGAAGGCGTGCAGCATGCCGTCGTTCGCACCGACGTAAACCGTGCCGCGGCTCTTGTAATCGCTTGAGCCGACGAACGAGGCATAGGAGACGTCGTTGTAGCCGGCCGACGGGACCAGGTTGTACGTGTTCAGCTTTCCAGTCGACTGGATGCGCGGCGTGGAAGAGATGATGTCGCCCAGGCGCCATATGCCGTCGTCCACCGATCCGCTTATGGGGTCCTTGATGGTAACTTTACGCTTGCGGTAAGACGCCATGCCGGTCGCGTCATCCTGGTCGAGACCGTGCACGTAATTGATGAGCCGGGTCGCTTCGCCGGTGCTCACGTTCAGGTACGGCGCAAGGGCTGCCGAGTTATCGGTCTTCGAATCGCCGGTGAAAGTGGAGGAGGAGAAATCGATGAGCGAGGTCCCGTTGATCGAGGTCTTGATCTTCCGGGCTCCGCCTGTAGCCGTAATGTCACGGGCCCAGAGCTGCTTTCCTGCACGCCAGATACTTTTCACGTAGTCGGTGTCTTCCTTCACCTCGGCGGTGTCGCCGATGCCGTCACCGTTGTTGTCGATGGAGGTATAGGCGTACGTTGTGTTGTCGGTGCTGTCGAAGCGGAAGTTAACCACGTGGTCCGCGATGAGATCGAGTACTCGGTTCTGGTCCGTGTCCTCCCTGATAGTGGAGCGGCTGATCTGAGGATCGACGAAGTACCAGAGGTTCTGCATCTCGCCGATCCAGTTTGTCGAGGTCTGGTTATAGAACACCTTCTTCGGGAAGAAGACCGCCTGGAGGATGTTGGCGCCGCTCCCTTCGGAGTTGCTGAGGATCGACGCCGCGGTGCCGGAGGAGGCCTTGGCGGCTATGTTCTGGAAGATGGTGGAAAGCGAGTCACGGAGCTTCTTCGGGTTGTTGGCCTGCTGCAGCGTAGTGCCGCCGTTGCTCGCCGTTTTGCCGAGCAGATTTGCGGCAGAGCAGACGTCGGTGGTGCCGGTGTCCTCGCCGTTGAAGACCACGTAGGTGGTGAAGTAGTCGCGGGGGTAGACCCCGTTTTGGCAGCTCTCACCCGTCGGGCAGTCGGTGTCCTTGGTGCATACGGTCGAGGTGTGACCAGAGCAGTGCAGCGGAGTAACAGCCGAGGTGCTGAAGCTCGCCAGGTTCTGCCGTCTGCCGATCCAGGACATGATCGGCAGGTTGGAGGTGCCGCCATGGTCGACCTCGCCAGAAGGGACCGTGCAGGCCCCGGCGGTGGTGCCGGCCTGGGTGGCGTAGAGGGTGGCGAGGTTGCCCACCGGAGTGTTGCGGTCCGCGGTCGAGCTACCGTCACTCAGAAGAAGCAGGTAGTTCTGCTGGCAACGGTACTCAGAGGGATGCAGCACCTCGTTGAAGTCGCTCGTGTTGATGCGCAGGCCGGTGATCCCGGTGGCGGCGCCGGTGACGCGACTTTTGAGGGTGTTGTCATTCTGCGGGATGGCCGCGAAGTATCCTAGCACGTCATACAGGGTCTCGGCGAGCGGCGTCCAGGAGATGGCCCTGATGTCGTCGATCTTCTTGACCAGCGTGTTGGAGGTGATGTGGTCACCCGCGTCGTCGCGTATGCAGGCCTGCGATGAGCCGGTGCAGTTCATCACCGAGGTGCAGACATCCGTTCCCTTGGTGCCACAGTAGCCGTTGAGACACTTGTTCGGTAAAGAGCATTGGCCGTCGGTAACGCAGGCGGTGGTGGTCATGGTGGCGCACAACCCTTGCCCTACGGGATAGACGATACGGCCGCCGTCAAGATCGCTTGACGAATAATCGCCGCAGTGATTGGCGCTGCCGCAGTCTCGGTCCAAGGTGCAGGACTGGAGCGGGTCAACCGGTGTAGTGCCTGTGCTCCCGACGTAGCAGACCTTCGGAGGCTTCACTCCGGCGACCGTTGTCGTCTCGGACGCGGAGCCGAAGGGGTTAAAGTTGGCAAAGCCCAGCCTGATCTTGCTGGCGAACTCCTGGATGAGCCCGATCGGCTGGCAGATGCCGCCGGTGCAGGCGAACTGTTTGTCCGGATCAATTGAAGCGCAGTCGGTCACCGTGCTGCAGGAAGTGGCGGCGACCCGTGCCCTCATGGTCTGGATCGGCGCACCCAACTGTGCCTCGACACCGATGCCGCTGAGAATCGCAGGCATGTTGTCGGTCAGCGCGGTATCCGAGGGTGAATCCGTCGGGTCGGTGACGGGGGGCGCTGTCATGTCACCGCAGAAGCGGTATTCGGCTTCCTTCATCGCCAGGTAGCTGTTGGCGGCGCCGGTGGCGGTCACCACCCAGTTGCCGTTGGTGTCCTTGGTGAAGAATGTCCCCTCGTAGTTCGTGCCGCACAGAAGGGCCGGGTTGCCGGGACCGATGGCGCTGGGGCCTGAATCGCAGGTCACCGTGCCGTCGGCCGCACAGTCGGTATCGACGGTGCACTGCTTCAGATGGTCGTTGTGGCAGGTCTTGTAGGAAGCGTATATGTCCGGGCACTGATTCAGCACCGTGTTCATGTTCGGGAAGCCGTAACCGTCGGCAGCGGTATGGGTCTCACCGCGGATGGTCCAGCACTCCTGCATAGACTGTTGAAAGCTGACCTTGGTCTTCGTCGCCGCCCCTTGTGCGGTCAGCACGCAGTCGCCTACGTAGTTAGCAACACACGGGCCGTAATCGGCAGCGCTGGTGCTGATGCAGGGGCCCTTGTTCGCGGTGGTCGCAGCGACATAGCCGACGCAGGCCCCGGTCTTCGGCGTGAAGTTGGTGCCGGTCGACTTGAATTTGCAGTCGGTATCGGTGACGCAGGCGTTCCCCGGCGGCGTGTCCTTGCTGCCTGGAGTCGGGGTGTACATGCTCTTACTGGTGGAGCAGGTGCCGTTTTTCGCAGGCACGTCTATTAAACAGTTGGCATCGGTTGAACAGGCGATAGTCGGATCAACGGAGCAGGAGTTCCGCGCAGCCACGCTGCAGGAGGTGGTGTCGCTCAGGCCGGTGCAGGTCTTGTTCAAATATTTCTGGCAGATGTAGGATGAGGTGCTCGCCTTGTTCAGGTAGCAGTCGGAGCTGGTGGCGCAGGCAGGAAACGGCTGAAAGGCAGCCGGTACGGTCCGGCAGGTGCCAGTGGCAGGCGCAGTGCTCGCAAGGCAGGCACTCACATCCTGCTTGATGTCAGCGTTGCCGCCGCTGGCGATCGAGGTGATGGCATCCTGGCAGTTGCTGTAGTTGAAGGCGGCCCCGCCAAAGAGGTTTATATAGGTCTGGCCGCCAGTAGCAGGGGCGGTCGGGTTATACGGGTTGGGTTCGCCGGTGATGGTGTAGGTCACCTCGAGCGAGGTGTTTGGGTCCGGAGTGCCATCGGAGAAGTTGACGAAATTGGAGGCGTTCTGATCCTTCACGAACGGCTGTCCCACGCACCCACGCGACTGGGGCTTGAGCGCTGAGCCGTCGAAGACGCCGCCTGTCAGGATCTGTTTCTCAGTGTCGAGTTTCGAGGCGGTAAGCCAGTTGAGATAGCTTCCTTTCGCCACGAAGGCGACCAGGGATTTTGCCGAGGTGTACTCGAGACACATCTGCCCGGGGAAGGTTTTTGTGGTGTTTGCGGCATTGGTGCCGCAGGAAACGGTGGTCAGGGCATCGGCAAGTGTACTCCCTGCAACGACCCTGAATTCGTCCCCGGTGCCATCGGTTTGCTTCTTGTAATAGTAATAGAACTTGTCCTTGTTGAAGTAGCCGTAATAAGGCTTGGTACTGTCAAAGGTCTGGTCATAGCAGTAAAAGGGCCGGCGGTCGAAGACACTGCAGGTGCCGCCCGGACAGTCGGCATTCTCGGTGCAGACCTTGGCGGAGTTGTTCGAGCAGTGTTTCATCCCCTCGTCGACATAGGCCAAGTCATACATACTGGCCGAGTTGTCGATCATGAGCAGCAGGTTCGGGGGTATGTTGCCGGCAACGAAGGCGGGCTTCACGCAGTACGGCTCGCCCGGCCAGGAAAGCTGCGCATGGGCCGGTAACGCCTGCAGTGCGAAGGACAGCGCGAATAAGGAGGCCGCGGCTAGAACTCTCTTGCTATTTTTCATCAAACACCTCCATCACCAGAGGGGACGTTTATTCCAAATTAAGACCTTCCAGGCTCCCGCACAGGAGGTCGTATCTTTTGCGTCATCGTCAGGTGGGTCGTAATGGGACCGGCTAGCGCAGCAGTTCCCGCATCTCTTCCGCGCTCCGGAATCCGGGCTGTATGCGACCGTCCGGAAGCACGAGGGTCGGCGTCGAGTTGATGCCGTTGGCCCCGGCGAAGCGGATGGTATCATCAATCGGCTTTTTGTCATCCTTATCGGTCGCGGGAGGAAGCGGCTTTCCAGCAAACGACTTATCGAGTAGCTCCATCGAGTTGTGCGACAGGATTACCCGAGACTTGTCGTATGCCTTCGGATGCATCTTGAGCGGGAAGAACTTGATGTAGATGGTGAGATCAGGCTCCATGTCCGCCAGTTTTTTCAGCTCAACGTGAGCCTTAGCGCAGTACGGGCATTCCGGATCGGTGAAGACGTAGAGCTTTTTCTTGCCGTTTGGATTACCGAGCACCAGCGCGTTCTCCGGGGTAAGTGTGGCGGGGTCCAGGTGGTCCTTACGCTCCTGGCGCGCAACCTGCGCCGAGCCTCCCACAGGCTGCCGCGAGGCAAGGTCGAAGACCTGACCGGCGATGATGTGCTTTTTGCCGTAGTCAAGATACGCGACTCCCGTTTGACCTTGCTGTTCGAAGGTGACCTCGTACAGCCCACGTACCGGTGCCGGCTTGACGTCTTTGACCGAGCCGATGTCCTTTAAAAGACCGCTCGCCTCCTGGAGGGTTATCGAATGGCATGATGCGCAATCACCGCTGCAACCTTGCGACATGGCAAAGGCGTGGGAGGAGAAGGAGACGGCTGCTGCAAAGGTAAAGGTAGCGAGAACTTTCCACAACGACATCAGTACACCTCATACGTGATTTTTATTGCCTCGGGGTTGTCAGCAACAACCATGCCTCGAACCGCGCTGCTCGTGACAGTGATCGTTTCAGCGTCAAACCGCACAGTTGCGCAATACCATACCACGGCGACGCGGGGAAGCCTATGCATTTTTTTCATAGCAGCCTCCCCCTGACCCCGCAAAATTTGGCACCATACGGCAGGCTAACCCAGATCGTATTCCTTCAACTTGTACAAAAGAGCGCGATGGCTGATCTCGAGCAGGCGCGCCGCGTGAGTCCGGTTCCCACCGGTCTTTTCAAGGGCGCGCACTATGAGTCGACGCTCCAGCGCCTCGGCTCCTTTCTTGATGGAGAGCGAGTCGGAAAGCTCAGGCAGCGACTGGTCTAAACCCGCCCCGTCGCGCACGACATCCGGGAGTACCGCCAGCCCGAGCGAAGTGCCCTCGCAAAGGACAAGGCCGCGCTCCATGCAGTTCTCGAGCTCCCGCACGTTGCCAGGCCAGCGGTAGCGCAGCAGGGCCTGCAGTGCTTCGGGTGTAGGTCGCACCCCCGGCTTTCCCATCAGCGCACCGTACTTCTGCAGGAAATGCTCGACGAGGAGAGGCACATCCTCAATGCGTCCGCGCAGCGGAGGCAGGGTTAGAGCGAAGACGTTAAGCCGGAAGTAGAGGTCCTCCCGGAACTTTCCGTTGGCGACCTCCTGAACGAGATCGCGGCTTGTCGCAGACACCACCCGCACATCGACCTTCGTGGCAGCCGCCCCGCCTACCCGGCGGATTTCTCCTTCTTGGAGTACGCGTAAAAGTTTCACCTGCAACGGCAGCGGCAGCTCGGCGATCTCGTCCAGGAAAAGAGTCCCGCCATCCGCCTCCTCGAAGAGCCCGACCTTGTCGTAGCTCGCGTCGGTGAAGGCTCCCCTGACGTGGCCAAACAGCTCACTCTCAAGAAGGGATGCCGGTATGGCACCGCAGTTGACGGCAACAAAGTGGCCTTGTCTGCGCGAGCCGCAGTTGTGCAGAGCACGGGCTATGAGTTCCTTGCCGGTACCAGATTCGCCCTGGATGAGGACCGTGGTCTTGTGCTCCGAGAGTTTTTTCACGAGCTGCATGATCTCGGACATCCGTGCGTTGCGGGTGATGATTTCCGAAAAGGTGCTGCCGCGCCCCACCTCTTCGCGCAGACGACGGTTTTCGTCCTTCAGGCGTTCGCGTTCCTCCGCCTTTTTAAGGACTAGTGCGACCTCGTCGCTGTTGAATGGCTTGGAAATGTAGTCGTAGGCACCAAGCTTCATGCAGTCGATGGCGTCATCAACGGTACCGTAAGCAGACATCATGATCACCGTGGCACCAACGCCAGCTTTTGTGCAGGCGGTGAGAAAGCTTTTGCCGTCCATGACCGGCATGCGGATGTCGCAGAGGATGAAGGAGTAGTCCCCTTCGCGCGCCTTGGCAAGGGCGTCGGCGCCGTCCGGCGCCTGCTCCACCAGGTAGCCCTGCTTCTTGAGGAGAACCTGCAGCATGTGGCGTAGGTTTTCCTCGTCATCCACAACAAGGATTTTCTTCTTCTCGGTCAAATGCAGCTCCTTCTCTTTTCTGTCTGACTGGTCCGACTGGGCCGACAGCCCACAGCCAGCCGCCCCCTACCCTGTCGCCCCTGCCTTCGCCGGTAGGGTCAGGGCAAAGCGGCTCCCCTTCCCCTGCTCGCTCTGCGCCTCAAGCTTTCCACCGCAGGATTCGGCGATGCGGGCGGCGATGGCCAAACCGAGCCCAGTGCCTTTCCCGGGCTCCTTCGTGGTGAAGAACGGATCGAAAACCTTGCCGAGATGTTCGGGGGGCATGCCATGACCACTGTCGATCACCTCGACGACCACATCGGCTCCGCGAAGGCTTCCCTTTAGCCAGAGCTTTCCTCCCTGCGGCATGGCATCTCTAGCATTCATGATCAGGTTTATGAGCAGTTGCTCCAACTGGTGAGGATCGGCGTTCACGCAGGGAAGTTCAGCCGCTATCTCCACGGACACCTCCAGGTGTTTCAGCACCCCCTGAGCGGAAAGAAGCTCAACCACCTTTTCGATCAGTCCGCCGATCATCACCTCTTCGCGCTGCGCGTCTTTGGGGCGGGCGTAATCCAAAAGCCCCCGGACGATCCGGTCGATCCGTTGGGACTCCTCGGTGATGCGCCGCAGGAAGTCGGCCTTTTCAGGGTCCGCGGCAAGATCCTCGCTGAGGATCGCGCTGTACCCCATGATTGCCGCAAGCGGAGTACCGATTTCGTGCGCCATCCCCGCCGCAAGAAGCCCCACCGAGGCCATCTTCTCAGAACGGACCGCCTCGCTGCGCGCTTCGACCAGCTCCTTGTTGGCCCAGGTCAGCGCAGCGACCTTTTCCTCGACCTCAACCCTCTTCTCCCTGAGTGCCACGAGCATGCTATTGAAGGACTCAGAAAGCTCTGCAACCTCCGCACTCCCGGCTACGTTGACGGAAACGCCCAGATCTCCGGCGGTGATCCTCCGCGTGGCCTGGAGGAGTTTCTTGAATGGAGAGACAACGGTGCGGGAGAGCAGGTAGGAACCTAGCACCAGCAGCAGCAGGAAATCGAGGGCGAAGTAGGCGAGAAAAAGACGGCGCGACGAGGAGAGCCGCTCCTGTGCGGGGCGAAGCGAAAGTGTAAGCCGGGCAGCGCCGACGATCTTCCCCTGCTCGACGATCGCAGAGTATAGGCGACAAGTGGCATGATCGGGAGCGATTTGAAAAAGCGAGCGGCCGCTGTTCAGCACGCTGAGAAGACTGTCGTCCACCGCACTGCCGGCGGGGTACGCATAGAGGCGTCGCCAGGCGTCATCCACCACGAGCAGCCCTTCGAAGCTTCCGTCCTGCCTCAGCTGCTCAAGATACCGTGCCACGCCGCTACCCGGGTCGGGAGGGGCCAAGGGGCGCGGCAGAACGGAGACAATGGCACCCAGAAGAAGCCGAGTGTCTTCCCCTTTCTGGGTCAGCAGGTCTTTTTCTGCAGTCTTGAACGAAATTAGCGAGAGGAGTAGCCAGGTGAGCACGAGCAGCAGGCTCACGGCGGAGAGGATGTAGAAGGTGAGGCTGAAACGGAGAGGTTTCATGGCAGCCGCGCTCACCCTCCCATGTTCAGGTACCAGTTGATGATGCGGCGGCCGTAGAAGATGTAGAGGACAGCGGCGCTAGCCAGGAACGGCCCGAAGGGGATGGCGAGGGTGGAGTCTTTCTTCTTTATCGCCATCAGAGTGACGCCAATCACGGAGCCAAGTAGCGACGAGACGAAGATGATGAAGAGAATCGATTTCCATCCCAGAAAGGCGCCCATCATGGCCAGAAGTTTAATATCGCCCCCACCCATGCCGTCCTTCTTGGCTACGGCCTGGTAGATCCAGGCAATAAGGAGCAGGCTTCCGCCGCCGGCAACTATACCGATCAGGGAGTTGAGCCAGCCGAGACTCGGGATGAAAAAGGAGACGAGAAAACCAGTGACGATGCCGGGGAGCGAGATCGCATCAGGGATAATCTGGTGCTCGAGGTCAATGAAGGTTATCACGACGAGAGCAGAGCAGAACACGAATAGGATGATGAAGTAGAAAGCAGGCCGCCCCATTACCTCCAGCGGTGCCATCTCCAGGAAAGCTGGCGGGAAGAATTTGACGAAAAGGGCAAGCGATAAAAGCCCGTTCAGAGCCTCGACGAGAGGGTACTGGATCGAGATGTGGGTCCCGCAGGAGCGGCACTTGCCGCCAAGTGCCAGGTAGCTAAGGATCGGGATGTTGTCGTACCAGCGGATTTGGTAGTCGCACTTAGGGCAGTGCGACGGCGGCGACACCACCGACTCGCCATGCGGCATCCGACAGATGCAGACGTTCAAAAAGGAGCCGACCACGGCCCCAGATAGGAAAGCGAAAAAGGCGTAGAGAATGTAAGGAGTCAATGCTACCTCTTGGGGGCAATCCGTTATCGGACCAGTCTTACTTGTCTGACTGGTCCGACAAAAGGGTAATTGCTACTTCAATCTCTGGATCTTCTCCAGGCTCTCCTCGAGGAGCTTCTTCTTGTTCTCGAACTCGGCGATCTTCTCGCGCTCCTTCTCGACCACGTCGGCCGGCGCGCGCTCTACGAAGCTAGGGTTGGTGAGCTTCTTGGACAGGAACTCGATGTCCTTCTCGATCTTTGCGATCTCCTTGCCGAGGCGCTTCTCCTCTTCCTCGACGTTCACGAGCCCTTTAAGCGGAACGATGATCTCGACGTCACCTGCCACCTGCAGCGAGGCCTCGGCGGGACGCTCGATCCCCTGACCGATGGCGAGATCGGAAAGGCGCGCAAGGCTCATCACGTAGACTTCGTTCTTCTTCAAAAGCGCGAGGCTCGCCTCGGACTTGCAGTCGAGTATGGCGGCGATCTGCTTGCTCGGGGCCACTTCCATCTCGCCCCTGATGTTCCGGATCCCCTTGATGACTTCCATGACCAGCTCCATCTCGGAGGCGGCCGCGGCGTAGCCCTGCCACTCCTCGCACGGGGTCGGGAAGTCGGAGATCATGATGGAGTCGGCCGCGCCGTCCTTCTTCGGAAGCGCCTGCCAGATCTCCTCGGTGATGAACGGCATGAACGGGTGCAGAAGGCGCAGGAGGTTCTCGAGCACGAGCCAGAGCACGTACTTGGTCGCCGCCTGACGCTCGGCGTCCCCTTTGTAGAGGTCGTCCTTAGCGAGTTCGATGTACCAGTCGCAGAACTCACTCCAGGTGAAGCGGTACAGCTCGTTTGCCGCCTCGTTGAAGCGGAACCCTTCGAGGGCGGAGTCGACCGAGGCAGCCGCCTCGTTCAGGCGGAAAAGGATCCAGCGGTCGGCGTTGGAGAGCTTGAGCGACGCGACATCGACCTGGTTCGGATCGAAACCTTCCAGGTTCATCATGGCGAAGCGCGAGGCGTTCCAGATCTTGTTGGCGAAGTTGCGGTACCCGGCGATCCTCTCCTCGGCAAGCTTGATGTCGCGCCCTTGCGCCGCGAAGGCGGCCAGGGTGAAGCGGAAGGCGTCGGTACCGTAGGCATCGATCACGGTGAGCGGGTCGATGACGTTCCCTTTCGACTTGGACATCTTCTGTCCCTGCGCGTCGCGCACGAGGGCGTGGATGTAGACGTCGGTGAAGGGTACCTCGTCCATGAAGTGCAGCCCCATCATCATCATGCGGGCGACCCAGAAGAAGAGGATGTCGAAACCGGTGACGAGGCAGGAGGTCGGGTAGAATGCGGCGAGTTCCGGGGTCTTATCCGGCCATCCCATGGTGGAGAAGGGCCAAAGCGCCGAGGAGAACCAGGTGTCGAGCACGTCGGTCTCCTGGCGGATCTCATCGGAGCCGCACTGGCTGCACGAAGTCGGGTCTTCCTTGGCCACGGTGATGTGGCCGCAGTGGTCGCAGTACCAGGCGGGGATGCGGTGCCCCCACCAGATCTGGCGCGAGATGCACCAGTCTCGGATGTTCTCCATCCAGTCGTAGTAGGTGTTTTCCCACTGCTGCGGCACGATCTTGGTGCGGCCGTCCTTGACGGCGCCAAGCGCACGCTCCGCGAGCGGTCCAACCTTCACGTACCACTGCAGCGACATGTACGGCTCGACGACGGTCTTGCAGCGGTAGCAGCCACCCACGGAGAGGCCGTGGTCCTGGATCTTTTCGAGGAGCCCGGCTGCCTCGAGGTCCGCCACCACCTGCTTTCTCGCGGCGAAGCGGTCCATCCCCTCGTACTGCTTGCCGGCAGCGTTCACCACGCCGGACTCGTCGAAGACGTTTATGCGGTCGAGGTTGTGCCGAAGGCCCATCTCGAAGTCGTTGAAGTCGTGGGCCGGGGTGATCTTCACGACGCCGGTGCCGAACTCGCGGTCGACGTAGTCGTCGGCGATGACCGGGATTTCGCGGTTCACGAGCGGAAGCATGACCATCTTGCCGATCAGGTGGCTGTAGCGCTCGTCCTCGGGGTGTACCGCGACGGCGGTGTCGCCCAGCATGGTTTCGGGACGGGTGGTGGCGACGATGACATGCTCGTCGGTGCCCACCACCGGGTAGCGCAGATGCCACAGGTGCCCCGCCTTCTCCTCGTGCTCGACCTCGATATCGGAAAGCGCTGTGTGGCAGCGCGGGCACCAGTTGATCAGGCGGTTATCGCGGTAGATGAGCTTCTCTTCGTACAGGCGCACGAAGACCTCGCGCACCGCCTTAGAAAGACCGGCATCCATGGTGAAGCGCTCGCGCTCCCAATCGCAGGAGGCGCCCAGGCGCTTCAACTGGCCGATGATCTGCCCGCCGGATTCACCCTTCCACTGCCAGACGCGCTCGATGAAGGCCTCGCGGCCAAGCTCGAAGCGATCCTTTCCCTCGGCGGCCAGCTGACGCTCGACCACGTTCTGGGTAGCGATACCGGCATGGTCCGTGCCCGGCATCCAGAGCACGTTGTAGCCGCTCATCCTCTTCCAGCGGCACAGGATGTCCTGCAGGGTATTGTTCAGGGCGTGCCCCATGTGGAGGACGCCGGTGATGTTCGGCGGGGGGATGACGATGGAGTAACCCGGCTTGTCGGACGGGACGGAGGCATGGAAGTAACCCTTCCCTTCCCACTCCTGGTACCACTTCTGCTCAACGCTTTTCGGCTCGTAAACCTTTTCCAGCTCTTTGTTTGCCATCTGATTACCTCTTCAGGAAAATGCTCTAGCAGGGCTCACCCCGCACAGCTTGTATTAAGTAATGAAAAAAGGGGATCGTGAAATCCCCTGTTTCATAAGCGGATGCGCGTACGACGTCCGCTTTAACCGCGTACGCCGCTCCTCAGCTTGCGGATCTCTTCCTTGATGATCACTTCCGCCAGGTCGGGCACCACTTCCCACACGATCCGCTCGATCACCTCGCGCGAAACCTTGGAGAGCGCGGCGACCAGTTGGTCCTCGGTCAACTCAGGGACCGCTGCGGGCGATGCGGCCGCGGGGGCCGCCTGGACCGGTGCGGCGACCGCAGGTGCGGCAGGTGCGGCAGGTGCGGCGGGTGCGGCGGGGACAACCGGCGCCACCTGAGCGGCGGCAACGGGTGCGGCAGGTGCTGCCTCGGATGCGGGCTCATCCAGTCCGAACTCGAACGGCTCGTACTCGGGAACTCCAAAGGCCGTGGCCTCGGCTTCCGCTTCAGCCTCGGCGGGGACCGCCGGTGCCGCCTCGGGCTCCTCGGCAAAGGCGAAGAACTCCTCCTCAGAAACGGTGAGCGCGGAATCGGCGGCCGGTTCATCAGGGTCGAGCGGCGGGCCGGTCTCCTCGATTTCCTCAGCCTCGTCGAAGCTGAAGATCTCCTCGGCCTCGTACTCGGCCTCCGGCTCAACCACCCCGAAAAGCTGGGCTGGGGATTCGGCAGGCGCGGCCGGGGCCTCCTCTTCCAGTTCGAAGGCGCCCCAGAGATCGTCTTCCATGGTCGCCTCCACCATCTCCACGGCAGCGGCGGGTGCAGCGGCGGGCTGTGCCGGCGCCGACGGCGCCTCCCATGCCGGTTCCTCGACCGCGGGGAGCTCCCATGCGGGCTCCGCGGCGGCGGTAACACCTTCCCAGAGGTCCTCGTCCACGGGTGCCGCAGCAGGTGCCGCAACTGGAGCTGCAGCAGCAGGTGCCGATTGAGCCATGGCATCAAACGAGGAAAGATCACCCCAGATCTCTTCCGCGGCGGGAGCGGGCTGGGCTGCAACGGGGGGGGCGGTCTTGCGGGTCTTGCCGAGTTCCAGCATCTCCTTCACCCGATCGATCAGTTGCTGCGACTCGAACGGTTTCGAGATGGTGGCGTCGGCACCGCACTGGCGGGATTTCTCTTCGTCCAGCGGTTCGAAGGCGCCGATCAGGAGGATGACGGGAACGGCACCGAGCGCCGGATCACGACGGATTTCGGCGCAGACCTCGTAGCCTGTCTTGCCCGGCATCAGCGCGTCGACGAGCATCACGTCGGGTTTGATCTCCCGCGCCTTTTCAAGGGCAGCAGTACCGTTATCGACAACGGTAAGTTCAAACTCCTCATTGGCGAAGATGATCGCCACGACCTTCTGGATAGTGATGCTGTCATCGGCGAGGAGCAGTCTGTTGCCCATCGATTCCCCCTGTAACTAGGAAGCTTATCTATAGGAGTTATCTTGCACTGAAGATGTCATGCCGTGCGGCTAAGACATAGAGAACAGCAAAGCAGGATCAAAGGTTCTCTCTGTGTCTGGTCTGACAGAAAAGACAGTCTGCTAAGTGAGCGCAAATAGATCCAGTATCAAGCCAAAATGGTAAAAAAAGCTAGCATAAAGGGCAAAGGGTGTCAAGGTTTTTGCCCTTTCTTATTAATCACTCGTCATTGAACCTGGCCATCTCACCGAGCTCAGGCGGAATGCCGAAGATCTGCGAGGCGAGCGTGGAGAGATCTCCGCGCAGCTTATTGAAATCATGTACCTTTTTATATTCCAACCGAGAGGTGAGGAGAATGACGAAGGTATCCGATGCCGGGTCGATCCAGATCGAGGAACCCGAGTAACCGGTATGCCCGAAGGAGACCCTCGAGAACCCCTGGCCGCGTGGGGCCGAGAAGGGGGAAGAGATGTCCCACCCGAGGCCACGAACGACGAGTCCGCCGCGCGAGAAATACGGAGCGGTCATCTGGTCCACGGTGCGCTGGGCAAGCACCCTCTTGCCGTCGAGCACCCCGCCGGCGAGCATCATGCGGCAGAAGCGGGCGAGGTCACCCGCGGTGGTGAAGAGGCCGGCGTGACCGGCGACGCCGCCCAACTGGCGGCAGAGGTAGTCCTGCGGTTCCCCGAAAAGGACCCGGTCGTCGCTGATGGTCCCGGAACAGCGCCCCGTCTCCCTGGGATGAAAGGAGGTGTCGACCATGCCGAGCGGGCGGTAGAAGGAGACCTGGGCGAAGAGGTCGAGGGGAGCACCGGTGGCGCGGCGCACCAGCTCGGCCAGGAGGATGAAGTTCAGGTCCGCGTAGCGGAAGCGATGCCCCACCTCCCCCTTCAGCTTCTGCGCGGCGGCGCCTTCGACGGCACTCTGCATCGGGTTGGCACTGGAAAGGGGTATGTCGTCTAGCCCCGAAGTGTGGGTTAGGAGGTTCATCACCAGAATGGCGTCCTTCCCCTTCCCGGCGAACTCCGGGAACCACTTGACGACCGGGTCCAGGAGGGAGATCCTCCCTTCCTCGGCGAGTTTCAGCACCGACGGTGTGGTGGCGGTCACCTTGGTGAGCGAGGCGATGTCGAAGATGGTGGAAACGGCCATGGGAGGAGCGTCGGGAAACGGGGAGATGCGCCCGTAGGGCTTCTCGAAGAGGATGCGGTCCCTGTTGCCGATGACCACGACGCCGCCGGCGATGAGGTTGCGCGAGATGGCCTCGTTCATCAGCGAGTCGATGCGGGGCTGATCGCCGGCATGGGAATCGGTGGCGAATACGATGACCAGCAGGATAAGGCAGATGCTTCTCAGTAGGGGGCTTAAGTGCCCCCCAAAACGTGTGACTGATCTCAATGTGTACTCTCTTGCTGCGTTACCCGAACGTGACCGCTTTTAGCTAGTTCATCCTGAAACTAACCGATTTTAGGACCTTGCCTTCCATATCGACGGCATCGCAGCGCCACTCGCCCGAGTTCCCCTTCTCCACCGCCTTGCGGCTGTAGGTGCGCCAGTGCGCCCCCTTGACCGGGAGCTCGTACTCGGCGACCACCTGGTCGTTCAGATACCACACCTGTTTGATGGTGGTGTCGGTATCCTCAGGTGCCGAGAACCTGGTAAAGCAGTACAGCGCCTTGACCGAAGTCGAAGAGATGCGCCGCACCGAGTCGATGGGGTTTCCCTTGACGATCTTCGTGGTGACCGCCATCTCCGTAATCTTCAGGTCGCCCGCGCGTGAAAGGCCCGGTGCGGCTAGGGTGGCAACCAATGCAGCGATGACGGGTAACATCCTGGTGCGGATCATTGTTCCTCCAGCAGCGTGTGGCGGAGAGTGATATGCCGGCGTGCCGCCGGTGCCGCCCGAAGAGGCGGCGTCGTTTGCCGTTCTAGGTCCGGTAATCTGCGTTGATGCGTACGTAATCGTAGGAGAGGTCGCTGGTAAAAACGACGGCCTCGCCGGCGCCGAGTTTCAGGTCGATGGTGACGCGGAATTCCTTCTGCTGCAGGACGCGGGTCCCGGCAGCCTCGGCATCACCTCCCGCGAAGACGCCGCCGGTTGCCATGACCACGTCGTCGAAGCGGATCTCCACCCTATCCTGCTGCACATCGGCACCCGAGTAACCGATGGCGGCGATGATCCTGCCCCAGTTGGCATCTTGCCCGAAGAAGGCGGTCTTAACCAGCATGGAGTTTGCGACGGCGAGGGCCGCCTTCTTGGCGTCGGCCTGGTTTGCCGCGCCTTTCACCCTGATCTCGACGAACTTGGTCGCACCTTCGCCATCCTTGACGATAAGCTTCGCCAGGGAGAGGAGCACGTCGTGCAGGAGAGCGGCGAAGGCGGCACCTTCAGGGGTGCCCGCCTTGATTGCCGGGTTCTGCGCCGCGCCGTTGGCGAAGATGACCGCAGTATCGTTGGTCGAGGTATCGTTGTCGACCGTGATCGCATTGAAGGAGCCATCCACCGCCTCGGTGAAGGCGCTCTTCAGGAAGGCGCCGTCGACCTCCGCGTCGGTGACCAGGAAGGAGAGCATGGTGGCCATGTTGGGATGGATCATCCCCGCCCCTTTTGCGATCCCCCAGATGCTGTACGGCTTCCCACCGGCCTCGCCGCTGCGGCGCTCGATTTTTTCGAAGGTATCCGTGGTCATGATCGCACGGGCCACGTCGTCCAGAGTGCCGTGGTCCAGGCCGTCGACGAGCGGCTGGATGCCCTTTTTGAAGCGCTCCATGGGGAGCGGCTGGCCGATCACCCCGGTGGAGGCGATGAGGAGTTCCTCGTCCGAGAGGCCTAGCGCCTCCGCGGTCCTTCTGCCGCACTCGAGTGCATCGACCATCCCCTGTTCGCCGGTGCAGGCGTTCGCGTTGCCGCTGTTCACGAGGAGGGCGCGGCACCTGCCGTTTTTGGAGCGCTCGCGCGATATGAGGACCGGAGCCGCCTGTACCTTGTTGGTGGTGTAGACCGCCGCCACCTGGGCGGGGAAGTCGGAGAATATAAGTGCCAGGTCGAGCCGGCCCGGCTTCTTGATGGCCGCCTCAACGGCGGAGAAGCGAAAACCTTTCATAAATCCCCCAGAAACCGTTCAACGTTCAGCGTTCAACGTTCAACGGAGTTGGTCGCCCACCGCATCTCGGTGCGGTACTGCTAACGCAACCAACACACACGAAGCAATCGAGCGTTCAGACATCCGGGGGAGCGGTACGGGTACCGCGACGCCGGTAAAGGGGGTAAACAACCACACCCTTCATTGAACGTTGAACGCCGAACGTTGAACGTCTTTTAGATTACTTGCCGCAGCACTTCTTGTACTTCTTGCCGCTGCCGCAGGGGCAGGGATCGTTTCTCCCCGCGTTGCGCGCATTTTTCGCGGTACCCTTCGACGCGGCCTCTTCCGCCTCCGGTTCGACGAGGTTGAAGACCATCTTCTGCTCCGGCTGCTCCAGCTCGTACTGAGCGAGATCCTCCTCCTGGCCGATCTGCACCCAGAAGATCTTCTCCACTACTTCCTGACGGATGCGGTTCATCATGTCCATGAAGAGCTGGTACGCCTCGCGCTTGTACTCCTGCTTCGGATCCTTCTGACCGTAGCCGCGCAGACCGATCCCCTCTTTCAGGTGGTCGATGGAGAGAAGGTGGTCCTTCCACTGGGTGTCGATGACCTGCAGCATGATCACCTTGATCAGGTGATCCATGAGCTCGTCGCCGAACTCGGTGACCTTCTGGTTGAAGCGGTCACGGGTGCTGCTTCTAAGCGTATCCTCGAAGTTCACCGGGGTGATGCGATCGAAAAGCTCCGGGGTCAGGTCGAGGTGGATGCCGAACAGCTTGAAGACGGTGTCTGTGATCCCCTGCCAGTCCCACTCGCGCGCCGGGGTACGGTCGATGACGAAGGCCTGCACCACGTCGGTGACGGTCTCCTCCAGCATCCCGGCGAAGCTCTTCCTGATCTCGTTGCCGGCGAGGATCTCTTTCCTCTGGGTGTAGATCACCTCGCGCTGCTTGTTCATGACGTCGTCGTACTCGATCAGGTGCTTCCTGATCTCGAAGTTGTGCGCCTCGACCTTCTTCTGCGCGTTCTCGATGGCGCGGGTGATCAGGCCGTGGGTGATCGCCTCGCCCTCCTCGATGCCGAGTTTGTCCATGATCATGGAAACACGGTCAGAACCGAAGATGCGCAGGAGGTCGTCCTGCAGCGACAGGTAGAAACGGGAGGAACCCGGGTCGCCCTGACGGCCGGAACGGCCGCGCAGCTGGTTGTCGATGCGGCGCGACTCGTGACGCTCGGTGCCGAGGATGTGCAGGCCGCCGAGAGCGACCACCTCGTCGTGCTCCGCGGCGCACACCGGCTTGTGCTTATCCACAAGGAGATCGAACTGGCGCTTGTACTCGGCGAAGAGCAGCGGCTCGAGCTGATCGGTGTCGATGTCGAACCCGTTTTTCACGTGACGATCGACCACGGGGAAAATGTTGCCGAAGTCTTTCTCGAGCATGCGCAGGATGGCTGCTTCGTCCTGTTCCTCGTCGATCGCCTTTCCGATCGCCTCGAGAACCTCCTCGGTCTTCACCTCGGGGGTGCCGCCGAACTCCTGGCGCGCAAGCCCGTCCGGGTTACCGCCCAGAACGATGTCGGTACCGCGGCCGGCCATGTTGGTGGCGATGGTGACCATCCCCTTGCGGCCCGCCTGGGCGACGATCTCCGCCTCCTTCTCGTGCTGCTTCGCGTTGAGGACGAAGTGCGGGATCGCTTCACGCTTCAGGAGCTCGGAGAGCTGCTCGGACTTCTCGATGGAGATGGTGCCAACCAGGATCGGCTGCCCCTTCTCGTGCAGTTCCTTGATCTCGGCGATGACCGCGGTGAACTTCTCGCGCTCAGTCTTGTAGATGACGTCCGGGAAGTCCGGGCGCAAAAGCGGGCGGTTCGTCGGGATAACCACGACGTCCAGCTTGTAGATCTTGTGGAATTCCTCCGCCTCGGTGTCAGCGGTACCGGTCATGCCCGAAAGCTTGTCGTACATGCGGAAGTAGTTCTGGAAGGTGATCGTGGCGAGAGTCTGGTTCTCGTTCTCGATCTTCGCCCCTTCCTTCGCCTCGATGGCCTGGTGCAGGCCGTCGGACCAGCGGCGCCCCGGCATGAGGCGGCCGGTGAACTCGTCGACGATGAGGACCTCGTTGTCGCGCACCACGTAGTCCACGTCGCGCTTGAACAGGGCGTGCGCACGGAGCGCCTGCTGGGTGTGGTGCAGCATCTCCATGTTTCTCGGATCGTAGAGGTTGTCGATCTTTAGGAGCTGCTCGACCTTCAGCACCCCTTCCTCGGTCAGGGCCGCGCTCTTAGCCTTCTCATCGACGGTGAAATCGCCGGTGTAAGTCTTTCTTTTGCCGGAGAGGGTATTGGCCTCGACCTCGATCACCTCACCCTTTTTCAGCATCGGGATGATGCGATCGATGATGTAGTACTTGTCCGTGGAGTCCTCGGTAGGGCCGGAGATGATGAGCGGGGTCCTCGCCTCGTCGATGAGGATGGAGTCGACCTCGTCGACTACGGCGAAGTTGAAGGGACGCTGGACGTAGTCGGCCAGGTCGAACTTCATGTTGTCGCGCAGGTAATCGAAACCGAACTCGTTGTTGGTGCCGTAGGTGATGTCGGCGGCGTAGGCCTCGCGGCGCTCCCAGTCCTCGAGGCCGTGCACGATGACGCCCACGGAGAGCCCTAAGAACTTGTGGATGCGGCCCATCCAGTCGGAGTCGCGCTTGGCGAGGTAGTCGTTCACGGTGACGACGTGGACGCCCTTGCCGGAGATGCCGTTCAGGTAGGAAGGAAGCGTCGCCACGAGAGTTTTACCCTCGCCGGTCTTCATCTCGGCGATCTTGCCTGCGTGGAGCACCATGCCGCCGATCAACTGCACGTCGAAGTGGCGCATGCCGAGAACGCGCTTGCCCGCCTCGCGGCAGACGGCGAACGCCTCCGGAAGCATCGCGTCGAGGCTCTCCCCCTTGGCGTAGCGCTCCTTGAACTGTGCCGTCTTGCCGCGCAGTTCATCGTCGGTGAGCTTGACGGTCTCCGCTTCCAGCTGGTTTATGCGTTCCACGATAGGCCAGAGACGCTTCAGTTCCCGCTCGTTCTTGCTCCCGACAAACTTCTTTATAAGCGCGCCAAACATCTATGAAATCTCCTTAGCAGTTAAAACAGGATAAAAAAAACAGTGTACGCTACCATAAAAGTGAGAATCCCTCAACTGAAAAGGCGCCAGTCTTGCAGGGTTTTCCGGGTGTAATATTGCCCGGCAGTCCCCTCCCCCGTTCGGCCGACACCCCGTACGTTTTCCCCGCCCCCGGAGGGGGAGGGTCAGGGAGGGGGGGCGCAGCGTCCTGCCAAAACGTGCCAAACCTGCCCGGGTGCCCCACCCCCCTCCCGACCTCCCCCCTCCAGGGGGAGGAACTCCATCCGTCGGCCTGTGCGGACGTTCTTGCATTCCCACTGCCGCATCTCTATAATGGGCCGCCGGAAAAGGAGCCCAATGTACGTGGAAACAACGCCGTTCAACGAAGAACTTATCGACACCCACCTGATAGTCGACGTCCGCACCCCTCTTGAATATGTAGAGGACCACATCCCCGGAGCCATCAACGTTCCGCTGCTCACCAACGAGGAGCGGGTCGAGATCGGCATCCTGCACAAAGAGGACGGCCCCCACGCGGCGCGCCGCCGCGGTCTGGAGCTCACCGCGCACCGCTTCCCCGCCATGGTGCAAGAGATCGCGGACGCCGCGGCAGGACGCCCCATCCTCGTCTACTGCTGGCGCGGGGGACTACGCAGCAAGACCGTCACCGTCATACTCGACCTCGCCGGCTTCAAGGCGACCCAGTTGATCGGCGGCTACAAGAGTTTCCGCCACGTGGTCGGCGAGTACTTCACCCCTTTCACGCCCAAGGTGCCGCTCGTCGTCCTGCACGGCATGACCGGCATCGGCAAGACCACCCTTTTGCAGCGCCTGAAAGAGCGCGGCCGCTCCACTCTCGACCTCGAGGGACTCGCCTGCCACCGCGGCTCGGCCTTCGGCCAGCTTGGGCTCAACCAGGACCTCACCCAGAAACGCTTCGAGACCCTCCTTTGGGATGCCTGCCGCAGGGCGCCCGAAGGCGAGCCTCTTATCCTCGAGGGTGAGAGCGAGCGGATCGGGCGCGTCTCGCTTCCGGGCGACTTCTACCAGAAGATGGCGCAGGGGATCAGGGTGTGGTGCCATGCCTCGCTGGAAACCCGCGTCGTGCGTCTGATCGATGAGTACGGCCTTCCCGAGTACAAGGAGGAAATGGCGACGGCGCTGCAGCGCATCAGGAAGAAGCTTGGGGGCAAGCGCTGCGATGAGCTCGGCGAGAACCTGGAGCGCTGGGAAATGGAAGAGTTCATGAAGGGGTTGGTGATCGACTACTACGACAAGGTCTATTACAAAAACCGCACCTGGGACGCCGACTTCGACCTCTGCATGGAGGACTTCGACCAGGCGGCAAAAGAGCTGGAAGAGCGCCTGGCGGCGCGGACGACGTAGCCGCCAGGAAGGCTTACCGCCTCCGCACCCGGTACTTCGCGAGGAGCTCCACCGGGTGATAGGAGAGCTTCGCCTGCCGGAGCGCCTCCTCTCCCAGATCCTGCTCGCGGTTCAGATAGGTGCATTCGGTGAAAAGCAGCCGGGAGAACTCCCGGTCCAGGAGCTGGTAAAGCCCCTCCATGAAGTTGTCCCCCTTCTCGAAGTGGCAGACAGCCGTCTCCAGGTTCAGCCGCTCACCTATGGCAAAACCGCGCACCACCCCTTCCACCAGCACCACGACCCCGGAAAGCCCCAGTTCACCATGCAGCCTTAGCGCCTCCGCGCACCCCTCGACCTCGCCCCGGACCGACCCGGCGGGGGCAAGCTCCATCTTCACCCTCCCCCACTCCTCGAGAAGCGCGAGTGATCCCGCCACGTGCCGCTCGGCGAAGAGCTCCACCTCGTGCCGGTGCCGGTTAACAAAGTAGTTCACCCGGTTCTTTTTCTTGTGGTAGAGCTTCCCGCTTAGCTGCACCATCTCCTCTTTCACGTGAAGGTAGTCGAAATTGTTGCGGTCAGGCACCGCTTCGAAGCGCTCCGATGGGAGATGGCGCGCGAGGAAAGCGTCGTCTGCGCCGTAAAGCGTGAGCCCTTCATCGAGGAGCTTCAGGGCGACCGCGTTGACGTCGCCGCCGAAAGGTGGAAGGAAGTAGGGGGTGCCGTCGTAGCCCCGCCCGAGCGCGAGGACGGCGTCCCCAACTCTGGTCAGGCGATATTCGTGCGCCTTGCGGAAAAGGTAAAGGTTCGCGAAGGTGAGTTCCGAGACGCGCGGCTGCAGCTCGGAAAAAAGCCGGTCCAGGAGGGGTTTGTCCTCCAACGTGATGCCCCGCGAGCCGGGATATTGCGGAATCTCCATGGCGCTCTCCGGAAAAAATTTGTCACAGTATACTCATTTTTTTGCAGAAATGCGAAAAAAGGACTGGCATTTGCCATACCGTATACGGTAGTATCGCCGTTACACTGTCAGCAGTGTTTGCAAAAAAGTGTTTGTCTCAGTGCAATGCCAGTAAACACGGCGATAAACGCGCTAACTGCACACGAGATAGTTTCCACCATTTGCACAAAAAGAAAACCCATTTTTCGGGGGAGCCGTGCAGAGATACCTCTTCGACTTCATCAACAACCTGAAGCTGCGCTGGAAGATGGTGGTTCTGGTGCTCCCCCTTGTGATCATCCCCATCTTCCTCGTGGGTGGGATCATCGGTTATATCTCGACCAAACAGGCCTACCTCGGCATCACCCAGACCAGCAAGGATGACCTGCAGCACATGGCCTCCTTCACGGTCGACCTCCTGAACTCCCACTACCAGCAGTTCCAGGTCTACAAGCAGGACAAGGAGAAATCCTTCCACGACGAGCTGCAGACGGTCACCGAGCTTGCCTACAACGTGGTGAAGAGCCAGCAGAACCTCCAAAAAACCGGACGGATGGATCTGAAGACGGCCCAGCGCGAGGCGCGCAACGCCCTCTTGAAGGTGAACGTCGGAAAGACCGGCTACATCTACGCCATGGACAGCCGCGGCGAGCTGAAGGTGCACGTGGCGCAGGAGGGGGCAAACGTCTTTGATAGCCGCGACGAGAGCGGGCGCTACTTCATCAGGGAGATGATCGAAAAGGCGAAACGCTCGAAGCCTGGCGAGATCCTGTACATCGTCTACCCCTGGAAAAACGCGGCGCTCGGGGACAAGTCGCTGAGAAAGAAGATGGTGGCGTACCGCTACTTAAAGGAATGGGACTGGATCATCGCCGCCGGCGGCTATCTCGAGGAGACCTACGAGGACGTCGCCTTCGAGCGGCGCTCCTTCGAGGCGCTGAAGGAGAAGATCAAGAGCAAGAAGGTGGGCAAGACCGGCTACATCTATGCCATGGACACCTCGGGGAACTTCATGATCCACCCCACCGGGGAGGGGAAGAACTTCCTGAACGCCACCGACTCCAACGGGCAGCACTTCATCAAGGAGATGTGCGAAAGGAAAAACGGCTGGATCCGCTACCCCTGGAAGAACAAGGGGGACGAGGCGCCCCGCATGAAGATCGTGCGCTACGAGTACTTCGAGCCGTGGAACTGGATCGTTGCGGTGGGTTCCTACGAGGAGGAGTTTTACCAGGAGGCGAATGCGATCAAAGGGCGCATCCTCGAGAGCATGGTGGTGCTCACCATCCTCGTCTCGGTGCTGGCGGTGTTCATGGTGCTTTTGGCCTCGCGCGTTATGACCGAGCCGATCAGCCGAATGATCGAGGTGATCAGGAGGGTGAAGATGGGGCGGCTGGACGAGACCATGCCGGTGGACTCGGAAGACGAGCTGGGCGAACTCGCCACCGCCTTCAACCGGATGACCAAGATCATCAAACACAACAAGGAGCTCGAGGCAAACCTTGCCCAACAAGGGAAAATGGCGTCCCTCGGCGTCCTCTCCTCCGGTGTGGCGCACGAGATCAACAACCCGCTCGGCGTGATCCTAGGATACGCCGCCTACATCGAGAAGAAGCTGACGCCTGAGGACCCGAACTACAAGTTCATCCACGAGATCAAGCGCGAGAGCAAGCGTTGCAAGAAGATCGTCCAGGACCTCCTCTCCTACGCCCGGACCCCGCAGCCGGTCCTCGAGGAGACCAACGTGAACGACCTTCTGGAGCAGATCGTCGACTTCGCTGCGAACCACACCGACATGCATCACGTGACGGTGCAAAAGAGTTTCGACCTCTCCCTGCCTCGCGTCATGGTCGACGGCGACCAACTGCGCCAGGTGGCCATAAACCTGATTCTGAACGCGGGCGCCGCCATGCAGAGAGGGGGCGAGCTCGTGGTGAGCACCGCCGCCGTGGAAGACGAATGGGTTTGCCTCAGGTTCCGCGACAACGGCGCGGGGATCTCGCCCGAGCACATCGAGAAGATCTTCGAACCCTTCTTCACCACCAAGGTCAAGGGGACCGGCCTGGGTCTCGCGATAACCAAGCAGATCGTGGAGCAGCATCACGGCAAGATCGAGATCACCAGCGAGATGGGGGTCGGCACCACCGTCGAGGTGAAGCTTCCCATCAACAGGGACGAATACTGTTAGGAAAACGCCGCGCCGCGCGCGGATAACGGAGTGGCACCATGACGAAAAAACGGGTGATGTTGGTCGACAACGAGGAGGGGCTTTGCCGCATGATGGAGGCGGTCCTCTCCGACAACGGCTACCAGGTCTCCGCGTTCACGAGGAGCTTCGAGGCGGCCGAGTCCTTCCAGGCCGGTCAGTGGGACCTCCTCGTCACCGACATCAAGATGCCGGGGATGGACGGGCTCGAGCTCCTGCAGAAGGTGAAGCAGAAGGACCCGGCCATCCCGGTGATCATGGTCACCGCCTACGCCACGGTGGAGATGTCCATCCAGGCCCTGAGAAAAGGGGCCTATGACATGCTCACCAAGCCCTTTGAGCCCGAGGAGCTGTTGTACCGGGTGAAGAACGCGCTGCAGCACACCCGCCTCATGGAGGAGAACCGCGAACTGCGCGAGGAACTCGTCGGGCGCTTCAACTTCGGCAACATCATCGGGGCGTCGAAGGCCCTGAAGGAAGTGCTCGAGCGGGTCGAGAAGCTCGCCGTGCGCGACACCTCGGTGCTCATCACCGGCGAGTCCGGAACCGGCAAGGAGCTCATCGCCCAGGCGATCCACTACAACTCCCCCAGGAAAGACAAGAAGTTCGTCGCCATAAACTGCGGCGCCCTCCCCGCCTCGCTTTTGGAGAGCGAACTCTTCGGCTACAAGAAAGGGGCCTTCACCGGCGCCGCGGAGAACCGGCGCGGCCTGCTGGAGACCGCCGACGGCGGGACACTTTTTCTCGACGAGGTGGGGAACCTTCCCATGACGGTGCAAAAGACGCTGCTGCGCTTTCTCCAGGAGCAGGAGTTCAACCGCCTGGGGGACCCCACCCCCACCAAGGTCGACGTCCGCGTCCTCTCCGCCACCAACGCGGACATGAAGCAGGCAGTGAAGGCAGGGGAGTTCCGCGAGGACCTCTTCTACCGCCTGAACGTGGTCAACATCAACCTCCCACCGCTCAGGGAGCGACGCGACGACATAGCACTCATCGCCGCCCACTTCATCTCGCTGCAAAACGCCAAGTTCGGCACCCACATAAAGGGGCTCGCCCACGACGCCATGGAGGCGGCGGTCGATTTTTCCTGGCCCGGCAACATCCGCCAGCTGAAGAACGTGATCGAGGCCTGCATCGCCATGGAAAGCAGCGACTACATCACCCTGCCGGTGCTCTCCCAGTTCATCGAGGTGATCCCTTCCGAGGGGGGCGCCGAGGCTACGGCCGATGAAGGTGACTACTCGAGGGCGCTCATGCGTTTCGAGACCGAGTACCTGAGAGGCCTCTTGCGCAAGAACCAGGGGAACGTGGAGGCCGCCGCCAAGGAGGCGGGGACCAACATGGCCACCATCTACCGAAAGATCAAGAAGTACGCCATCAGGAAAGAGGAGTACAACAGCTAGTCCTGCCCGCGGCGTTTCTTTTTTGCATCATTGCAAAAAGGGGCGCCGCCATACTTGCAGCCTTGCAAATTCATTAGCCCCGACGCGCCCTACCCGCCAAAACCGCCGATATCACTCACCTTTACATGAAACGAGGCAAAAAGCCCTACGAAGCTGCCCCTCGGTAACCACGCCCCTCCCCTTTCGGCTTTCTTCGCGTTTTTGCAAAAAGCCCACTGAGAAGCTCCGCCGCGCCCCCGCCCCGCGATGCGGTAACTCACCGGTTTAAAGGCGTTTGAGATCCAATGATGCAGGTAAACACCAAATTGGTACGGCAGTTGCTAATCCTGTTTACGTCACCCCTTTCTTGCCTGAGGGCGTCTGCTTTGAAAGAGGAATAGAGGTCTTATGCAGGAAACAAAGGTCTGCCCCTTCTTCGGCAAAAATGACGATTACTGCGACGTAGGCTGCGGCTACATCTCGCCGCACGACGTGAAGCAGATCATCATGTTCTGCAGCTGCCGATTCAGGGAATGCCTGAAGTACCAGGAGCTCTCGGACCGCGTTCCGGTCGGAAAGCTCGATCCGAACCTCTGCCTGGTGTGAGCCGACGGGTTCAGCCAGGCGGACGGATCACCGCTTAGTCCACTGTGATTTGTTGCAAAAGGAGAAAGGCGATGAGTGAAAAAGAACTAGAACTGCTCGCTAGACTCGAGGAACTGGAACGGCACACCTGGCGTAACAGCGCGATCCTGCGCGCCGTCGCCATGGTCGCCTTTACCGCGCTGATCGGCATCGTGGTTGCCTCAGGCGTGGTGGGTGGCGGCCGCGGCAGCCACTGGTCCGGTCCGGCCTGGAACACCATGTGGCTCTACGGCCTTTTTGCAGCGAACGCGGTCTCCATGTTCTGGACCACCCACAAGGAATAGCCCCACAGGGCGTCGATGCGGAGGAACTTCACATGCCGATGAAATTGACAAACGTGATACTTCTCTTGGTCGTCGTCGTGACCTGCGCCGTCTTCTCGTTGCGCATCTTCCAGGGGCTGGACGAGATGATGGGGGATCAGTACTGGGTCGTCGATACCACCCAGGGTGACCACGGCTGGTACGCCATGGGCCTCTTGCCGCACGTGAAAAAAGTACCGAAGGAAGTGGTCCAGGCGGTGAACACCGACCCTGAGCGCGACGACAAGTACATCATCTACGCCCAAAACGGCGACTTCGCCGGCAACTCGGTCTACGGCATCTGTCTCGGCATCCCGCTCATCATGTACCTGATCTGGTTCGCCTTCATCCTGGGTTTTCCGGACCGCATCGATCCCTATCTGCTGCCAAGGCGCATCTTCACCCTGACCGTCATCATCATGTGCTCGGTGATCGTGAACCTCTTTTTGATGCGCATCGCCGCCGACTTCGCCCGGGATCCCATGTCGCGCATCGCCAACGTAGCCGGCAACCACGCCTCGCTCCTCTTCCACAACGCGGGGATCTGGTTCGCCATCCTCTTCTCGGCCCTCGGCACCCCGAACCACTCCATGCGCGAGACCGCGGCGCCGGACAGCCGCAACTGGCAGACCCAGGCGAACGAGAAGTTCAACTGGATGTTCGTGCTCCTCTTCGCGGTTACCATACTTGAAGTGGCACTCGTCAAGAACAAGCTTGCCCTGCCCGACGCGGCGGTGGACTACTCGGTCTGGATCATCCTCGTCGTCATCTTTATGAGGATGTTCGGCTTCTCCCCCAAGTACTGGGTCAAGCGAGGGCGCGGCATCGCCATCATGGTGGCAGGGACCCTCATCACCCTCCCCGTCTTCTACCTGCTGGAGCGCGCCACCGGGACATTGGGCGCCGGCTTCGCCTCCCCGATCCTCACCAAAACCCTCGGGCCGGAGAACGCCAACATAGGCCTCTCGCTCATGGTTTCCATCTACCTCATCTTCTGGATGGAGTTCGCTGCCGCAATACGGATGAACGGTCCAGCTAGGCCACTGTCATTGGGACGAAGATAACTACTACAAGCTTTGGAAGACACTGAATAAAGGAGGATACCGGTATCGGCATCCTCTTTTTTTGTCGTAAAACGGCTTCGCTACAAGCTTAATAAAACACAGCGACAATACACGCCATTTAAACGCCACGTCTGATTTGCTTTAAGTGCAGTGCTGCTTTTTTACTCCATCGTCACAGCTCGCTCTTTGATCTCATCTGAGTTTCAAAAGACAGTCAACAGTGCAGCTGACAGCCCTATCTCGACCCGCCTACGTCCTTCAAATGCCGTCATCGCCTCTCGAAGATACAGAGATTTGTTGCCATTTAGAGGCAGGATAGTGTCCGCCCATGCTATAAAACCCGCGAGATTGAGTCGCCCAAAATGTCTGACACAACAATGCGACAGCGTTTGAGTGATCCGCAAAACAGCCACACAAAACGCCTCAAACGAAGCACGCGCGCCGACTAACCAAACAATAATAAAAAATAATTTACCACCCAGTTTGGCATTTAATGCAACA
This sequence comes from Geomonas edaphica, assembly GCF_004917075.1. GTDB lineage: Bacteria > Desulfobacterota > Desulfuromonadia > Geobacterales > Geobacteraceae > Geomonas > Geomonas edaphica. The sequence continues at coordinate 333,643 of NZ_SSYB01000002.1, read as the reverse complement.
AAATCGAAATGTTGCACTTGACCAGATATACACTTTTCGACTTTTTTAGCGATCAAAATATTTAGAACGCTGTTTATTTTTATTGTACATTTACCATGCGTGTGGTACAAGAAATACACGTATACATCAGATGCAAAACCGCAGCGAGGAAAGCTGACGGAAACCTCGACCAGATACCGACTTAAAAAGTACGTAAAACCGACAACATGGCGTTTTTTGAATCAAAACAGAACGCTTTAACAAAATTTAGCAAAACAGCATCGGGAATTTTGGAAACGAAATCAGTTATGGAAAGGGGGATTTATCGAAGAGTAGGAACAACAGGGGCGGGACGCCGCCGCGCAACGCATCTTACCCTAGAAAGGAGTGACAACCATGGCAGAAAGACAGTACGACTGGAAAGCAATTGCAAAGAATCCTAAATTCGTGGAACTGCATCACAAGAAGACGGCCTTCCTTTTCGGATGGTGGATTTTCTCCTGCGTGTACTATTTCCTGCTCCCCATCGGGGCGGCGTACACACCGGGACTCTTCAAGGTCAAGATCATCGGCGTAGTAAACTTCGGGTACATTTTCGCGCTTTCCCAGTTCTTCGTCTCCTGGGGGATTGCACTCTACTACTCGCATGTCGCCAACAAGGACTTTGACCGGTTGACCAGGGAACTGATCGACGAATTACATCTCTAGGAAAGGAGGACAGGACATGACCATCAAGAAGATATTCATAGCAGCCAGCTTGGCCCTCTCGGTAGCCGCAGCCGCCTACGCTGAAGAGCAGAAGGCACCGGCAGCCGGCGCAGCCCCGGCGATGAGCGCACCCGCAGCCCAGGGAGCACCCGCCGCGACGGCAGCAGCACCCGCGCCCAACGCAGCCGCTTCAGTGGCCACACCTGCCCCCGCCACACCGGCACCGGCAAAGAAAGAACTTAAAACGAACAGGACCATCACCATCGGGATGTTCCTCGTGATCATCGCCATCACCATGGGTGTCGTCGTCTGGGCGGCCAAGCAGACCAAGACCGCATCAGACTTCTACGCAGCAGGGGGCGGCATCACGGGAACCCAGAACGGCTGGGCCATCGCCGGCGACTACATGTCGGCAGCCTCCTTCCTCGGTATTTCCGGCCTCATCTCGCTGTACGGCTATGACGGCTTCATGTACTCGGTCGGCTGGCTGGTAGCCTATATCACCGTGCTCCTGATCGTCGCGGAGCCCTGCCGCAACGCGGGCAAGTACACCCTTGGCGACATCCTCTCCTTCAGGACCTCGCCCAAGCCGGTGCGCGCCTTCGCTGCCATCTCCACCGTCGCCGTCTCCACCTTCTACCTCACCGCCCAGATGGTCGGTGCAGGGAAACTGATGGCCCTCCTGATCGGGATCCCGTACAAGCTGTCCATCATCGGCGTGGGCGTACTCATGGTAGGTTACGTAGTCTTCGGCGGCATGGTCGCCACCACCTGGGTACAGATCATCAAGGCGGGCCTCCTCATGGCCGGCGCCTTCCTGCTCTCCTTCCTGGTCATGATCAAGGCAGGCTTCAACCCGATCGGCTTCTTCTCCACCATCGTCGGCAGCCCTGAGATCCAGGACCACGTATCCAAGCTGGTGCTCAAAGACGGCGTCATCCTCTCCGGCATGGACGCAGGCCAGCGCTTCCTCGAGCCCGGCCTTTACCTGAAGAACCCGCTTGACCAGATCTCTCTCGGTATGGCACTCGTGCTCGGCACCGCCGGCATGCCGCACATCCTCATGCGCTTCTTCACCGTGCCGACCGCACAGGCCGCACGTAAATCCGTCATCATCGCGATGTTCATCATCGGCGGCTTCTACATCCTGACCACGCTCCTCGGCTTTGGTGCAGCTATCCACCTGACCCCGCAGGGGATCACCTCGGTTGACCCGGGCGGCAACATGGCAACCCTGATGCTGGCCCAGCAGATGGGTGCAGACATCGCGCCGATAGTCGGCGACCTGTTCCTCGCCTTCCTGTGCGCCGTCGCCTTCGCCACCATCCTCGCCGTGGTCTCCGGCCTGGTGCTTGCAGCCTCCGCGGCCATCGCCCACGACATCTACGTGAACGTGATCAAGGACGGCCACGCCGACCAGCACGAGCAGGTCTTCGCGGCACGCATCACCTCCTTCGTGGTAGGCGCCTGCGGCATCATGATCGGCCTCGCCGCCGAGAAGCAGAACGTCGCCCACCTGGTGGCACTTGCCTTCGCGGTCGCCGCCTCCGGCAACCTGCCGGTCGTCATTCTCTCGCTGTTCTGGAGGAAGTTCAACACCGCAGGCGTCATCTCCGGCCTCCTGGTCGGCACCATCGCCTCCATCTCCCTGGTGATGGTATCCCCCAACATGACCTACCCGAAAGTGGTCGCCGAAGGCGCCAAGAAGGTGATCGTGGCCATGGAGAAGAAACAGGCGGCACTTCCGGCAGGCCAGAGCCTGTCCGAGAAGGACGCGAAGGCGCTTGCCAAGGCTAAGGTGGACGCACAGCAGACCGGCACCTCGATGGTTGGCCTCGAGAAACCGCTCTTCACCCTGAAGAACCCGGGTCTCATCTCCATCCCGCTGGGCTTCATGGCCGCCATCCTGGGCGCCCTCGCCTTCCCGAGCAGGCGCTCCGAAGACATGTTCGACGAGGTTTATGTCCGCCAGAACACCGGTTTGGGTATGGCCAAGGCAGTCGAGCACTAGCAAGCAGCAGCAGCAACACAGCAAGGAATTGGGGAAGGGAAACCTTCCCCAATTTTTTTTACCCGCACTCCAATCCTTCCGTGCTCTTTGCCGAAGAAGAAAACCATGGAAGCACTCGAAAGTGACCGCGATTTAAGCAAAACAGTTTTACATCCCCATTTTTTTCTGTAGAATCGCCACAGAACACATTAAAGAGGTGGCCGCACATGCCGCATCAGACCTACCCACCGGAGCCAGGCGAGGAGGCACTCCTCGAGGAGTTGCTGGGGGAGGTGCGCGCCTACCTGCCGCTTCTGGACCGAGAGGAGATGAAACTGCTCCTCTCCGGGCTGGTGCAGCGGACCTCCGATGAGCTCGGCAGATTCAGGATCTGCTCCGGACGAGAAGAGACCCTGGTCGAGCGGGTAAAAACCGAGACCGATTACACCGCACTCCTGAGCCTCCATGAGGAGCTGAACGCCCTCGAGATGGAGCGCTTCCTAAGCTTCTACTCCGTCCCCTCGCTGCACGAAAACTGCACCTGGTACCGCGACGCCCTTGCCCGGCGGGCCCTCGAGCTCGTTGCGGCCGAGCTCCCTTCCCCGCCGCCCGTCCCCTTCGCCCTGATCAGCATGGGAAGCGACGGTCGTGAGGAGCAGACCCTCATCACCGACCAGGATTACCTCATCGTCTACGCCGACGAAGGGGGCGAGGAGGCGGACCGCTACTTCGCCGAGTACAGCCGGGTCCTCGTCGAGAGGCTGGCCGAGATCGGCTTCAAGAAGTGCACCGGCGGGATCATGCCCTCCAACGACAACTGGCGCGGCTCCATCTCGCAGTGGCAGCGACGCCTGCACGCCATCGTGCGCTACGAGGCCGAGGACTACGGAAAGAACCTCATGGACCTGATCGTCCTCTCCGACGCCCGGTTCGTTGCGGGTGACGAGGAACTTGCCGGCCGGCTGGTTTCCCTGATCCGCGCCCTCTTGCAGGACTACTTCATGGCGCTTTGGGGGATGGCCAAGGCGGCCACCGAGATGAAGCTCGCGCTCGGCTTTTTAAAGCGTTTCTGGACCGAGGGAAGCGGCGAGCACAAGGGGGCCTTCAACCTGAAGCTCCTCGCTTGGGCGCCGCTCGTGATGAACGTGCGCATCCTGGCGATCAACCAGGCGATACCCGCCACCTCGACGGTGAGAAGGATCGAGCTCCTGGAGCAGGAGCACAGCTTCTCGGCCAACATGGCGCGCGGGCTCGTCGCGGCCTACCGCATCCTCACCAAGCACCGCATCCTGCTCCAGATAAAGGTCATCAAGGGAATCCAGAAGGACGCCTACTACCTGAACCCGTACTCGCTCCCCTCAGACGAGCGGGAGCGGATGCGGCAGGCGCTCCTTCTGATCGAGGACCTGCAAAAGACGATACACACGAACTTCTCCATACTCTAGAGCCGCCGTGCCGACGCCCTTTCGGCGTCAACCGCGGCGGTCGCCCATCCGTCAAGGGAGGAGACATGAGCCGTCCCGAAAAGCGCTCCAAGGTAAACCTGTTCCGCCCCAAGAAGGGGCATATGCGGGACGAGGTGCTGATCATCCTCGCCATCCTCTTCGGCTGGGTCGTCTGCACTTTCGGCTTCCAGTTACTGGTTTACGCCTGCCGCGGGACCGGGGCGGGGAGCCTCCTCACCCGCCTCACCTTGTTCAACCTCCCGCTGCACTTCTGGTTCACCGGGCAGTTCCTGCCGCTTTGGTTCATCTTCTTGTGCATCATCTTCAACGTCTACGTGGACCGGATCACCGAGTACCACAGCCGCAAGCGAGACAGAAGCTATGAATGACTCGTCCTGGTCCATCTTCGTCGTCCTCCTGGTGCTCCTCTCCTTCATCCTCGTGGGACTGAGGCAGAAAGCGCGCGAGAGCCAGGAATACGGCTTCGGCGGGCGCTTCACCGGCCGCATCGGCGGCGGCGCCGCCATCGCCAGCAACTGGATGAGTGCGGCGAGTCTCATGGGGCTTGCCGGGATCATCTACCTGCACGGCTATCAGGGGCTCGCCTACGTCATCGGCTGGACCGGCGGCTACGTGCTGCTCCTCGTGCTGTTGGCGAGCCAGATAAGACGCTTCGGCAAGTTCACCACCCCCGAGTTCGTGGGCGAGCGCTACGGTTCCAGGCCCGCGCGTCTCATCGCCGCCGTGATCTCCATCGCCATCTCGGTCATCTACTGCGTCGCACAGTTCAAGGGGATCGGCCTCATCTTCTCCTTCATGTTCGGCTTGGGGTACGAGCAGGGGGTCACCTACGGGGCCCTTGCCGTGGTCTCTTACCTGGTCATCTCCGGGGCGCTCGGTGTGCCGCGCAACCAGCAGCTGCAGTACCTGGTGATCTGCGTCGCCTTCATCGTCCCGCTCATGTGGCTCGCCCGCCGTCTAGGCTACTTCTGGGTGCTGCCGCAGTTCGGCTACGGACGCGCCTTGACCGACCTCTGGCGCGAGTTCCGCATCGACTTCACCCTCCCCTTCGCCGACGACTCTCTCTTTCAGTGGTGTGCGCTCTGCTTCACCCTCATGGTCGGCACGGGAGGGCTGCCCCACGTCCTCTCCCGTTTCTACACCGTCCCCAACGTGCGTGACGCACGCTGGAGCGTGGTCTGGGGGCTCTTCTTCATCGCCCTCGTCTACTGGTCCGCCCCCGCCTTCGCCGTCTTCGGCAGGCTCATCGAGGCGCGCCGCGGCATGATTCCCTCCCCTGAGGCGGCACGTGCCGCGGCCGATGTCGTGACGCTCAACACCGCAGTCGCCGCGGGACTTCCGGGATGGCTCGTCGGCGTCCTTGCCGCCGGGGCCCTATCCGCCGCCTTCTTCACCGTCGCGGGGCTTCTCATGACCGGGGCGGCGTCGATCTCGCACGACATCTATTACAGTTTCCTGAACCCGCGCGCGAGCGAGCGGGCGCGCATGCAGGTGGCCAAGGGGGGGACTCTGGTGCTTGCGGCGCTGGTCCTCATCATAGCGCTCGACCCACCCGGGCTCATCGCCGAGATCACCGCAGTCGCCTTCGCCCTGGCCGGGAATACCATTTTCCCGCTCTTTCTTCTCGGGATCTGGTGGGACCGCGCCAACCGCTACGGCGCCATCGCCGGTATGCTGACCGGCGTGCTCTGCACCGTGGCGCAGCCCGTTTTCGGCGGAACTTTCCCCGCCGTCGCCGCCTTGTTCCCAGTGACCTCGTCCGCCCTTTGCGGGACGCCCCTGGTGATCCTGGTGATGATCGCCGTTTCGCTCGCCACCCCTCCCCCGCCCGAGGAGATGAGAAGCTTCCTCGAGCAGGAGGTGCACGGGCATATGGACTGAAAACCGAACGGACGTTCCGCGTTCAGCGTTCAACGTTCCCGCGCGGCATCCATGAGGTCCAAGAGCAACTTGGAATGCAGAGGTTTTCCTGGTGTGAAGCAGTTAGAGGTTCAAAACGTTGAACGCTGAACGTTGAACGGTCTTTCGGGGGGTACTCATGCCCATGCTGTTGGGATCCAAAGGGGAGGACATCCTCACCTGGCGGGCCAGCACGGTGCTGCTGGAAAATCTGAAAACGCGCCTGGAGCGCAAGTGGGAGAGCAGCTCATCCCGCGCCGCCGAGAGCTTTCTTACGACGCTCATGGACACGCTGCGCGCGGAGCTCGACTACGAGGGGCAACTAGACCAGGAACTTGCCGTCGTCGAGGAGGAGATCGCCCGCGCGGAAACGGCCTCGGCACTCGTGGCGCCTCAACAGCGCTACCGCGAGCTCGCGGCGGCCCACTTCCGACGCCGCGGCTCTCCCCTCGCCCTTTGCGGCGCCTGCAGCCGCCTGCACGACCTCGTGCTGAAAAAGGCGGCTGAGCTCGCCGAAGAGCGCATGCGCGAGCTGGGACAGGGAACGGCGCCGGTCTACGCCCTCCTCGTTTCCGGCGACAGGGCACGCGGCGAACAGACCCTCTACAGCAGGAACCGCTACCTCTTGCTGCACCAGCTCGACTCCGAGCGATTCTACCTGTTCAGCCGGCAGTTCACCCTGGCGCTACAGCAATCGGGGCTTCTGGGCGAGCAGGAGACCCCGTGGCACGGCTCCCTCTCCGAATGGCGGTCGCTTCTGAAAAACGGCAACGACAAAGGTGAAACGCCCCCCGTCTCCCCGGCCCCACTTCCCCCCTTCGCCGCGGCAGAGCGCCAGCGCGCAACCCCGCTACCCGAGTGGCGCTGGCGCCTTGAATCCATGGCCGACCTCGCCTACGTCACCGGGTTCGAGCCGCTCGCGGACCAGGCGGTCGGCGCGGCGACCCTCGCGCTAAGAGAAGAACTCGGGCGCGATCCCTTCTTCCAGCTCGCGCGGCGCGTGATCAGCCTGCCGCTTGCTCTCGGCCGTTTCGGGCGCTGGCGCCTCGAGCGAGGCGAGCACCAGGGTGAGATCGACATCGAAAGGCTCGCCCTGTCGCCCTTGGTGCAGCTCGTGCGCATCCTGTCGCTGAAGGCCCAAGTGCATGAGGGGGGAACGTTGCAGCGTATCCGTGCGCTCTTGTACCGGGGCGCCATGGACGTAGACCTCGCCGAGAGGCTCTTGAAGGCGCTGCAGTGCCTGCTCGCGCTGCGTATCGAAAGCGAGATCCGCAGCGAGGGGCCCGGCGGATATGCGAACCCCGAGGTTTTCGACCTCGAACAGGACGCACGGCTCAGGGAAGCGCTGGAGGCAGTGCTCAACCTACAGAAGATCGCCTACCAGAACATGGTGGGACAGGTATAGGACCAGGCATGAGGATTTCCATCTCCGCAGGAACGCTCTTCATCTTCCCGCTTCCCAAGGCGTTCGCCATGGCGAGGGAGGCCGGGTTCGACGGCGTGGAACTGGTGATCAACCAGGAGTTCCAGAAGGTGAACTCGCGCCGCCTGGTGAAGGAACTCGCGGAGATCATGCCGATCTTCTCCATCCATGCCCCTTTCCTGCAGCTGGATGGCTGGGGAAGTCCGGTCGACTCATTGAAACGTTGCGTGGAGATCGCCGCGGAATGCGGCATAGGGCTGGTGAATTTCCACCCGCCGTCATGGATGGGGTGCGAGTTCGCCTACTGGCGCTGGCTTTACCGCATGCAGGACTTTCAGCAGGAGGTGGGGGGGGACCAGGTGACGCTCACCCTGGAGAACATGCCGTGGACCGGAAAGTACCGGATCAACGGTTACATCCTTTCGGAGACCCAGAAGCTGATCGAGTTCCTGCACGAGAGGAACCTCTTTCTCACCTTCGACTGCACCCACATGGGGAGCGGGCGGGCCAACTTCATCAACGACTTCTACCTCTGCTACAACAGCGGACGGATCCGCAACATCCACTTCTCGGACTACGGCCACGGCAGGCAGCACCTGTTGCCGGGACACGGCATCCTGCCGCTCACCCGCTTTTTGAACCACCTGCGCAACACCGAGTACAACGACATCCTGACCCTGGAGCTCTCACCCCACGAGTTTCCCAAGGGGGAGCAGATCATCATCCAAAGCCTGCAGGAGATCCTCGCCTATCTAAGGCAGGAGACCGACAAGGCTACCCTCTGACCACGTAGACCGAGCATTTCGCGTCCCGCACCACCTTGTGGGAGACGCTCCCCAGCAGCTTTCGCTTCAAAAACCCCTTGCCGGTACTCCCGATCACGATCACATCGATCTCCTCCTTCTGCGCGAAGCGGATCAGCTCCTCGGCCGGGTCTCCGTAGACGACGGCCGTCTCGAGCGGCACGTCGAGTTCCGCCGCGATCTTCTCCACGACGTAGAAGATGCGCTCCTTCAACTCGCCCCACTTCTCCTGCTCCGTTATGGGGCGGGCCGGGACGAAGTCGGTGAAGGTGTTGCGCGGCGCGTTGGGGAGCACCAGGAGCCCGTACACCTTGCTCTTGAACTGGCTAGGGATCCCCGATGCGAAACGCACCGCCTCCTCGGCGGCCTTGTCCGAGAGCGGCGAACCGTCTATGGCCACCAGGATTTTCTTGCGCAGGTTAAGCATCAGGATCCTCCGGCTGTCAGGGTGGGCGAAAAGCTGCACAACTATATAACATCGCCACGTTTTTTCCTACAGGATTTTAAGAAGCGACCGGCGCCGACACTCCTTTGCGTTAAAGCAAAAAAAAGGCGCTCCTAAGAGCGCCCTTTCCCAAATCCAACTGCCGCTCAAAGAAGCGGCGCCGACTTTTCGGCCCGCTCCAGGAGCGCTTCGATCTCCTCGTGGATGAGCCCGTTGCTGGCGAGGATGCGGTGGTCGCCGATCCGGTGCGGCTCCCCTTTGTGGTTCGTTACCATCCCCCCCGCCTCCCTGACCAAAAGCGACCCCGCCGCCACGTCCCACGGCTTTAGCTTGCACTCCCAGTAACCTTCGAGCCTCCCGGCGGCCACGTAGGCGAGATCGAGGGCGGCGGCCCCGGCGCGGCGCACACCGCGCGCGGCCAGTTGCAGCTCGAAGAAGTTTCTGAAGTTGTTCTCGTTGCCTCGCGCTACGTCATAGGGAAAGCCGGTCGCGATCAGGGAGTGGCGCAGGGGTTTGCGCGAAGAGACGCGGATCGGCCTGCCGTTTAGGAAGGCGCCGCCGCCGCGTACCGCGGTGAAGAGCTCGTCCATCATGCAGTGGTAGATGACCCCAAGCGTCAGCTCTCCTTCGTGCTCGAGGGCGATGGAGACGCAGAACCAGGGGAAGCCGTGCGCGTAGTTGGTGGTGCCGTCCAGGGGGTCGATGACCCAGCGCCAGGCGGGGTCGCCGTCGGCGTAGAGGTTCTCCTCGGCGAGGAAGCTGTGACCGGGGAAGGCGGCAGCGATCCGGCTCACGATAAGTTCCTCGCAGGCGCGGTCCACCTCGGTCACGATGTCCACCTCACCCTTGAAGTCGAAGGTGAACTCGCCCCAAAGCCGTTCCTTCTGCAGCCTGCCGGCCTGGCGCGCCGCGGTGACCGCGGTGTCTAGCATCGCTTGCAGCCCCTCAGTAGACATCATCCCTCCCGTCCTTCAAAAGTTCGCGCATCTCCTCGAGAAGGGTGAAGTGCATCTCGTCCTCCTCGGCCATGGTCTGGAACAGCTCGCGCTCCCAGGGGTGCAGCGCCTCACGCGCGAGATCGGCGCAGGCGCGGGCGGAAACGGCCTCGAACTGCATGGCGTTCAGGTAAAGCCCGAGGTCGCCACGGTAGCGCCCGAGCTCCTCCGCCGACAGGCGGCGCAGGATGCTTCTCGCCCCCTCAAGCGTCGCCGATTGGCGCAGATCGACCCGGCCGCCGTCTCTCAGGGCGCGCAGGGCTCCCGCATGACGCAGTTCGTCCTCGCTGAACATCCTGAAGATGGAGGAAAGCCCAGCGATCCCCGCCTCGGCGCTGCAGCGCTCGTAGTACCCACTGCCGTCTCCTTCCTTGCGGAGCACCATGTCCCTCGAATCCATAATCGTCCTCCCGAGATCGTTCTGTTACGGCTGGAAAACAGTAACAGGAAATCTCGGTATTTCAAAACGCTAGATCATTTTTTTGGCGGTGCGACGCTGCCAAAGAGCTGCAGAGTTTCATGCCCATCCCGCCGCGAGTCCCCCTCCCCATCTCTCCCCCTGCGGCGTCGGGAACGGCGTTTAAACTCTGTGGGACGCCCCCCGAGGAGTACCCAACGAAGCGTCGCATGAGCCCGGGCGCTCCCCCCTTTGCGAAGGGGGGACGGGGGGGATTTGCTTTTTGCTCCTTGGTTTCCGCCAGTCGAACTTGATCGAGGATTACTTTCCGCCTAGACAAAACAGCTACAGTTGCTCGGTATCTCACACCATCTTCTGCAGCGCGCGCGGTCGAAGTGTCAGGAGGAGCTTGTATGGTCCGACCAAGGCAAATCCCCCCTGCCCCCCCTTCGCAAAGGGGGGACCCCATGGCCAGCTCACAGCTTCGTGCGGCGCGAGTCGTCATGGATCGACTCATTCTCAAGAATCCTTCTTGGAACGAAAAAAGGGGGGCTTGCGCCCCCCCTCCATCTTTGCTGCTGAAAATACGTCTTGCTGCGAGAACTAGTTGTAAGCGGTCTCGGAGTGCTGGGTCTGGTCGAGGCCCATGATCTCGTCTTCCTTCTCGACGCGCAGGCCGATGGTCTTATCAAGGATGAGGGCGATCACGAAGGTCACCACCACCGCGTATGCTGCAGCCGCACCGACCGCAATCAGCTGGGTGACGAACTGCTTCATGTTTCCGGAGGTGAGGCCGGTTGCGCCTACCGTAGCGAAGACGCCGGTCAGGATGGCGCCGGTGGTGCCGCCCACGCCGTGTACGCCGAAGGCGTCCAGGGAGTCGTCGTACTTCAGTTTCGCCTTCAGCATCACGCCGCCGTAGCAGACCAGGCCGCCTGCGATGCCCATGAGAATGGCGGCACCCGGCTGAACGAAACCGGCTGCGGGGGTGATCACGACCAGGCCCGCTACGACGCCAGAGCCAAAGCCCAGTGCCGACGGCCTGCCGGCGTGAATCCACTCGGCGATCATCCAGGTGAGGCCTGCGGCGGCCGGGGCGATGGTGGTGGTCATGAAGGCGAGGCCAGCGAGACCGCCCGCCGCGTCGGAGCAGCCGGCGCCGACGATGGCGGAACCCGCGTTGAAGCCGAACCAGCCGAACCAGAGGATGCCTACGCCCAGCAGGGTAAGCGGCAGGCTGTGCGGAGCCATGCGCTCGGTCGGGAAGCCGTGGCGTTTGCCGAGGAAGGCGAGTACCACCAGGGCGGAGATACCGGAGGAGAGGTGAACGACGGTACCGCCGGCGAAGTCGAGAGCGCCCATCTTGAAGAGCCAGCCGTCAGACATCCAGACCCAGTGCGCCAGCGGATCGTAGACCAGGGTGGTCCAGAGGAGGACGAAGAGGCAGTAGGCGGAGAACTTGATCCTTTCTGCGAGGGCGCCGGAGATGAGGGCCACGGTGATGATGGCGAACATCGCTTGGTACATGGCGAAGACGTATTCGGGAATCGCGCCCGGCTCGGTCGGGACGTTCTGGAACAGCGTGTAAACCGCGTTGCCGTCCTTGAAGGTGATCAGACCGTCAAGCAGCGCCTTGCTGAAGTTACCGACAAGGCCGTGCCCCATGTCCGGTCCGAAGGCGAGCGAGTAACCTATGATGGCCCACTGCACCCCCACGATCCCCATGGCCACCAGCGAGTGCATCATGGTGGAGAGGACGTTTTTCTGGCGCACCATGCCGCCGTAGAAAAGCGCGAGGCCAGGGGTCATGAAGAGGACCATGGCGGCGGAGACCAGCATCCAGGCGGTGTCGCCGGTATTGAGGACCGGGTCGACGTTTTTCGGTGCGGCAGCGGCTGCGGGGGCTGCGGCAGCGGGAGCGGCCGGTGTTGCGGCGGGTGCTGCGGGTGCCGTGGCCGGGGCGGCAACGGCGCTTGCCGCGGCCGGGGCCGAGGCGGAATCGGCAGCCTTCTCCTCGGCGATCGCGAGGACCGGCACAAGCATGAGGCTGCCCAGAAGGGCCAGTTTGCCGAGTTTCATGGCGAGGCAGTTGGAAGCGGGGGTAGCTGCGTCCTTAACCTTTTTAATGTCACGTATCATAACACTCTCCATTGATCGTTTTGTTATGGATTGGTCTTGTCAGCTAGGGCCTAGACGGCCTCGTCGCCCTTCTCTCCGGTCCTGATGCGGACCGCGTCTTCCAGCGGGAGTATGAAGATCTTGCCGTCCCCGATCCTGCCGGTCTTGGCGGTTTCCTCGATGGTGGCAACGGCCTTGGCCACGAGCTCGTCGGCCACGGCGATCTCGATCTTCACCTTGGGGATGAAGTCCACGACGTACTCGGCGCCGCGGTACAGTTCGGTATGCCCCTTCTGGCGGCCGTACCCTTTTACCTCGCTCACGGTGATCCCCTCGATCCCGATCTCGTTGAGGGCGTCCTTCACCTCGTCCAGCTTGAACGGCTTGATGATTGCTTCGATCAGCTTCATCGCGTGCCTCCTCTTCTTTGTGATGGCGGTGGATTTCGTCGTCAGTACACAGCGTGTACTCATGCTTGCAGAACATTCGGCAGGCCGGCTCGCCGGCTTGCAGACATAGCATCAATCGGGTTAAACGGGTTTCACCCTCTTTTCAGGCCCGTGAAGGCTTCGATGCCCTTGCCTTTGTTCAACGTCGAATAAACAGCTTCTGGTCCAGCCTTGAAAACAGTCCCCCTTTCCCAATAATGATGCCCTCCACCACGACCTGCACCATTGCCTAAACGGGCGGGAAAGCCTTGTCCAGCACGCCATCGTGCCGTGTCTGATCACGGTTTAGCACAGGCCATGCCATCACGAAGCGACATCTATAAACAGTGGATACTACGAGGTTTTCCGACACGCACTCGTATACGTGGCGGCGAAGCGGGTGACTATTGCGGCAGCGATGACCTTTTTTTAGGCAGGGTCGGAGGAGGGAGGGAGGAGAAACATGCGCGCGATCTCCTCGGGGGGGACCGGCTTGCAGAACAGGTACCCCTGGTACATGTCGCAGCCATGGTCGGTCAGGAACTCGAGCTGCGCCCGAGTCTCCACCCCTTCTGCGATAACGAGGAGTTTCAAGGTGTGAGCCATCTCGATGGTGGCAAGGGTTATGGCGGCATCGTCCACCTCGGTGGTGATGTCCTTGATGAAGGCGCGGTCGATCTTGAGGACATCGAGGGGAAAGCGCTTCAGGTACGAAAGCGATGAAAACCCGGTGCCGAAGTCGTCGATGGCAAGGCGCACCCCCATCCCTTTCAGCGCCTGCAGCGTTTTCACGGTCCGCTCGGTATGGGCCATGAGCACCCCTTCGGTGAGTTCCAGCTCCAGGAGCTCGGGGGGGAGGCCGGTCTCCCTGAGGACCGCGGTCACCGCGTCCAGGAGTTCGTTCTTCATGAACTGCTGCCCGGAGATGTTCACGGCCATGACCACCGGTTTCATCCCCGCGTCCATCCAGAGCTTGTGCTGGCGGCACGCCTGCGCGATGACGATCTGGTCGATCTGGATGATCAGTCCGATCTCCTCGGCGAGGGGGAGAAAGCGCGACGGCTCGACCATACCGAGCTCCCTGCTGTTCCAGCGCACCAGCGCCTCAAGCCCCACCACCTCCCCGGTGACGTTGGAGACCTGGGGCTGATAGTGGAGGACGAATTCCCCCTCCTTGATCGCCTTGTGCAGCTGGCTTTCCAGGATGATCCGCTCCAGCGCCTTTGCGCTCATCGACTCGTCGTAGATCTGGTAGCCGTTTCTCCCCTGCTCCTTCGCCTGGTACATGGCGCCGTCCGCGTTCCTGATCAGGTCGCTCGCCGTGGTGGCATCGAAGGGGTAGAGGCTGATGCCGATGCTCGTGGAGACGAAGACCTCCTGCCCCTCGAGCGAGTAGGGGACCGAGACCGCCTCGAGGATGCGCCGGGCGACCTTCGCCACGTCCTGGAAGTGCTCGATATCCGAGAGCATGATGGTAAACTCGTCACCCCCGAGGCGCGACACGAGCGAGGGGGGACAATCATCCTGCTCGGCCCGGGCGAGGCAGTCGCTTCTGCGCACGCAGCGCAAAAGGCGGTCCGCCACGTCCTGCAGCAGGCGGTCCCCAACCCCGTGCCCCAGGGTGTCGTTCACCAGCTTGAAGCGGTCCAGATCGAGGAAGAGGACGGCAAGCATCCGGTCGTTGCGGTTCGCGTAGATGAGCGCCTGTTCCAGCTGCTGCTGAAAGAAGCGGCGGTTGGGGAGCCCGGTCAGGGCGTCGTAGTAGGCGAGGAGCCGGATCTGTTCCTCGGCCCGCTTCCTCTCGGTGATGTCCTGGATGGTCCCGGTAAGACAGATGGCGTCCCCCGCGTCGTCCAAAACGGTCGCCAGTTCCGCGTGCAGCACCCGCTCTCCCCCTTCGATCAGGATGCGGTAGTCGAAACTGACCGGGGTACGCCTTGATACGGCGTCCTCGAGGGAGCCCTGCACGAAGGCAAGATCCTGGTGGTGTACCAGGTCCAGGATCGGGTTCATCCGGTTTTGTTCCCGGTCGAGGCAGCAGATGCTGTAGACCTCCTCGGAGCAGCGGATCTCGCCGCTGGATAGGTCCCATTCCCAGCTTCCTATGTGCGCTAAGCTTTGGGCGTGGGCAAGTCCCGCCCTACTCTCTCTCAGCTGCTCGAGCGCCGAGCTCGCCCGCAGCATGTAACTCACCCGGTAGCCCAGGATGTGCCAGTTGATCGGTTTGGTGATGAAGTCGGTCGCCCCCGCCTCGTAGGCTGAATCGATGGAGGCGAGATCGTCCAGCCCCGTCATCATGAGCACCGGGGTGTCGCGCCCGGCATCGGTGTTTCTTATCTCGGAGCAGACCGAGAAGCCGTCGATCCCCGGCATCATGACATCCAGGAGCACGATGTCCGGGTCGTGGAGGGCGAAATCTTCCAGCGCCTGCTCGCCGGTTTCCGCGTCGCGCACGACGAACCCGGAGCTCTCCAGGGCCTCCCGGGCCAGCATACGCACCGCCTGGTCGTCGTCCACCACCATGACCAGCGGGGTTGCGCGCTTGCTCTTCCTGGTCAGCATAGCGGTCCTCCCTTGAGCGCGTCGCGTACCAGCCGGTACTCCTCCTCGGCCTCGTGCAAAAGCGGAAGCGCCCCTTCGGTCGAGCCGGCTCGCCCCAATCGCTCCAGTTCCCTGCAGACCCCGGCCAGGCGCAAGGCGCCCAGGTTGGCGCTCGATGACTTGAAGCTGTGCGCCGCCGCCTTCAGTTTCTCCGCATCCCCCCCTGACTCCGCCTCGCGCATGGTCTTTAATAGCGCCGGCGTGCTTGCAAGGTAGAGGTCCACGACCTTGCGCAGCACCTCCTTGCCGCGATTGCCGGGCAGGGTCCTGATCATGGCGAGGGCACCACTCATCCTGTCGCGGGAGATCACCTCGGCCTCCTGCGTTTCCCCATGCTGCGGCGCCGTCCCACGCAAGAGCCGCTCCATCGCCCGGGCAACCTGTTCACGGCTGAACGGCTTGGAGATGTAGTCGTCCGCCCCGGCCTCGAGGCATGCTTCGCGGTCCCCCTTCATGGCATGGGCGGTGAGGGCGACGATCGGGACCCGCCCCTCCGCTGCACCCTCGCGCTCCCTGATGCGCCGGGTCGCCTCCAGCCCGTCCATGATCGGCATCTGGCAGTCCATGAAGACCACGTCGTAGCCGCAGCGCTGCACCTCTTCCACCGCGGCAAGCCCGTCCTCGACCACCTTCACCCGGCACCCGAGGCTCTCGAGCATCCCCTTCCCCACCTCCTGGTTCACCACGTTGTCCTCGACGAGGAGCACCCGGCGCAGGCGCGGCGGGGTCGCCCCGCAGCATCCCGCCTCGAGGCGCTCATTCTCCTCCATCCCGAGCGCCGCCACCACGGCGCCGTATAGCCCTTCCTCGCGCACGCCGCCGCGTGGATAACAGGTCGCCTCCACACCGGTAAGGCGCGGGTCCCCTGCCAGTTCCTCGTTTTCATCGAGAAGAAGAAGGCGCAGGGAACGCCCCTCAGGGAGGGCCCGGATGGCACAGGTGAGTTCCATGGCGCCACTTCCCGCCACCTCCCGATCGATCAGGGCAAGGTCAAAGGGGGCGGCGACCAGGCGGCAGAGCGCCCCAGGCGCGTCCCCCGCGCTCTCCAGCTCCACCCCCCACGAGGCAAGCTGCTCCGCCACCGCTTCGCTTAGCTGCGGCGCATCGCTCACCACGAGCACCCTCTTGCCGCGCAGCGCAGCACAGCAGCGCTCGGCGCGCGAGGACTCCTCGTGGAGCTGCAGGCGGGCCGTGAAGCTGAAACGCGCCCCTTCCCCCGGCGCACTCTCGACCTCGAGCGCCCCCCCCATGAGCTCGGTCAGCTGCCGGGCGATGGCGAGCCCCAAGCCGGTACCGCCGTACTTGCGGGTCATCGACTCGTCCCCCTGGGCGAACTGGCGGAAGATGCGCTCGCGTGCCTCGGTCGGGATGCCTATGCCGGTATCCTCCACACTCACGCGCACTAGCGCCGGTTCCTCGGCGAGGGACAGGGTCAGGCGGACCCACCCCCGCGGGGTGAACTTCACCGCGTTGCCGAGGAGGTTCACCATCACCTGGCGCAGCCTGCCTGGGTCACCGATGAACATCCGGGGGAGCCCCGGCTCCAGCTCCAGTGAGAGCTCGAGGCTTTTCCGCGCCGCATCCTCGGCGAAGATAGCCACCGCGTCGGAGGCCAACTGCGGAAGGTCGAAGGGGATGTTCTCGAGCTCCATGCGCCCCGCCTCGATCTTCGAGAAGTCGAGGATGTTGTTGATGATGCAAAGAAGCGCCTCGCCCGAGCGGCGTACCGTCTCCACGTAGCGCACCTGCTCCTTGGTGAGGCCGGTTCCTAGGAGGAGTTCTGTCATGCCGAGCACCCCGTACATCGGGGTCCTGATCTCGTGGCTCATCTGGGCCAGGAAGTCGGACTTCGCGCGGCTTGCCGACTGGGCCGACTGCATGGCGTGGCGCACGCTTTTGAGGCTCTCCTCGAGCTGCTCGTTCACGCTGCGCAGCTCGCTCGTCCGCTCGGCCACCTCGAGTTTCAGCTCCTCCGAATGCAGCGCGAGCCGCTCGTCGCGCACCGAGATCTCGGCCAGCATGTTGTTGAAGCAGGCGAAAAGAAGGCCGAGCTCGTCCCCCGACGCCACCTCGGGGTCCACGCGCACGCGGTAGTCCTGGCTTGCCGAGACGAGCTCCATCTTCTCGGTGAGCCGGCGGATGGGGTCCGAGATGAGCCGGTCGATGCGCTGGGAGAGGAGACCCAAGAGCGCGGCCAGGCCACAAAACGCGAAGATGAACTGCAGGGAGGCGAAGAGTATGAGCGGCGCATCGGCACCTGGAAGGCGCGGAGAGGCGGGGATCAGGAGGCGGTAGCAGAGACACCCCGCGGCGAGCCCGAGCAGGAGCATCCCGTTGCCGACGAGAAGCAGTGTGATCAGTCTGGACTTAAGGCAGTGTTGACCCGGCCACGGAAGCTTCACGGCACCCCCTCGGTCGCGCTCCGGAGGAAGATCTACAGCCGCGCCCCCGGGCAGGGGGCGATTTTAATGATGCCCGGAGCACAAACGTTAGAACTTTACAATAAAGGGTCGGCTATTTCAAGGTTGTGCAGGAGAGAGCGAGAGGGATACGAAATTGGCGAGGATGGTACGGGAGGCTGCGTTGAAGGTCTCCTCTGCGGCGATGAAGCCCGAGAGGTGGTCGGCGCGCGGGGAGAAGAAGCCGTCCCAGAGGTCCACGATGGAGCGGTCAACCTCGGGGTGAAACTGCACCCCGTAGATGCGCCCGGGGAGGCGGAAGGCCTGCGCCGGGCAGGCGGGGGAAGAGGCAAGCAGGGTCGCCCCTGGCGGCGTGGTGAAGCTGTCGTTGTGCAGCTGGAAGGTGACGAAGGGGTTGCCGACGCCGGCAAAGAGGGGATCGGCAGCGCCCGCAGCGGTGAGCTCGACGTGGTGTATGCCGTGTTCCCCGTGGGGCGAGGGGGAACTCACCGTGCCGCCGCAGGCGTGCGAGAGAAGCTGTCCACCGAGGCAGATGCCGAATAGCGGCAGCCCGGCGGCGACGGCCTCCCGCATGAAAGCGATGACGCGCGCGAGGTGCGGGTGCCGCTCCGTGTCGTGCGCACCCATCTCCCCCCCGAGCACCACCGCCGCCGTGAGGCCGGAAGGGTCGGGAATCGGGTCCCCCGTGAAGGCGCAAACGGTGCGGTAAGGAACGCGCGCCTCCTCGAGGACCTGGTGCAGCATGCCTGCCGGGCAGTTGGGGTCGTTTTGCACGATGAGGAACATGATAACTCCTTCTTTATCGCTTTACGCCGAGCGCTCCCCGCTCCCCGAAGACGATGGGGGAGTCCGGAAAATCATCGGCCGAGAGTCTGCGTATAAGGCGCATGGCGCGCCGCTTTGGGTCGGGGCGCGGTCCGGTGCCGGGAGACTGCCGAAACGACTCGATGCTTCCGGCAACGAAGGATCCGTCGGCGGTGAGTTCGGCGGTGATGAGCGGCGCGTAGCCGCTCTCCCCGGCGACGCTCACCCCGCTGCAGGTGGCGAAGTTGCCGAGGCTGTAGGCGATCAGCCTGCCGCGGTAAAGCTCCAGCCCCCGCGGCACGTGCGGCCCGTGCGCGAGCACGAGGTCGGCGCCGCGGTCGATGGCGTCATGGGCGAAGCCGACCAGGTCGCCGCGCGGCTCGTCGAGAAAACGCTCCATCCCCGGGGAGACGTGCAGCGCCCCGCGCCCCTCGGCACCGGCGTGCACGGAGATGATGACGATGTCGTTTAGGCGCGCCTCAGTGGCGATCTCCTGCAGGGGGTGTGCCGGGAAGACGATGGAGCGCGGCGCCGGGCCGTAGGAGAGGGAGATCACGGCGACCTTCACGCCGCGCACGTCGAAGCGGGCCACCTCGCCCCTCTTGCTGGAGAAAAGTATCCCCGCCTCCTCGAGGGCGCGCCTCGTCTCGGCGAGCCCTTCCGGCCCGAAGTCGTGGGCGTGGTTGTTGGCGAGCGAGACCATGGAGAAGCCCGCTTCTTTCAGGTTGCGAACGTAGGATGGGGGGGTGCGAAAAAGGTAACGGCGCCCGGGAAGGGGCACTTTTCCGGGGAGTTGCGCCTTGGTGAGCGGTCCCTCGAGGTTGCCGAGGGCGAGGTCGGCGCGCTTCAAAAACGGCGCGGCCGCGGCGAAGAGGTCCCGGCCGCCGCGCGGCGGGAGCCTCGGGGTCGGGTAGTCGGTGCCCATCATGATGTCGCCGACCGCGGCAATGGTCACCGTCCTCCCGGCGGCCTCGGCCGGAGGAGAGGTGTGGGGGACGAGAAGGGAGAAAAGAATCGCGACGGCGGCGCGCCATGGGGTGAGCGGGGTCAGCGGGGTTCTCCTTTTGCCTGCAAAGCGTGCACTCCCCCTCCCGGCGCCCCATTTTTTGGGCACCCCGGAAGGGGGAACACGGTATCAACCCTTTTTGTGCAAGAGCCCTTCGGCGAGCACCTCGACCACGTCCCGCACCTTGACCTCTCCGGCACCGCGGTCCTTCAGGCCGTCCTCCATCATAGTCATGCAGTAGGGGCAGGCGACGCATACGGTGTCCGGCTTTTCGGCCAGGAGTTCGTCCACGCGGGTGTGGTTCACCCTGTCGCCGATGAACTCCTCCATCCACATGCGCCCGCCGCCGGCGCCGCAGCAGAACGAGTTGCGGCCGTGGCGCTCGGCTTCCTGCGGTGCGCTGCCGGTGACGGCCTGAACCACAGTGCGCGGCGCCTCGAAGATGTCGTTGTGGCGCCCTAAGTAGCAGGGGTCGTGGTAGGCGATTTTGCCGAGGCTCTTCTCGCTGCCGTCGAGCTTGATGCGCCCCTTTTTGATCAGGTCGGCGATCAGCTCGCTCTGGTGCACCACCTCGAGCTCGAGGCCGTACTGGCGGTAGTCGTTTTTCAGCGTGGTCAGGCAGTGCGGGCAGAGCGTGATCACCTTGGCGACGCCGCGCTCGCGGAAGATTTCCACGTTCTCCTTAGCCATCTTGTCGAAGAGGTACTCGTTGCCGAGGCGTCTAAGCGAATCGCCGCAGCACTTCTCGTCCTTGCCGAGGATCCCCCAGGAGACCCCAGCCGCGTTCAGGACGGTGGCGAGCGCCACGGTCACCTGTTTCGCGCGGGAATCGAAGGAGCCGGCGCAGCCGACGTAGAGGAGGTATTCGGTCTCACCCGCGACAAACGGCTTCACGGGAAGGGTGGAGACCCACTTGGCGCGCTCGCCCGGGGCGATCCCCCAGGGGTTGGAGCGCTGCTCCATGTTCTCGAAGAGGTTCAAAAGCTCCTCGGGGAACTTCGACTCAGTCTCCACCAGGTGGCGGCGCATCTTGACGATCTTCGGCATCTGTTCGATGAGGACCGGGCACGCCTCCATGCAGGCGCCGCAGGTGGTGCAAGACCAGATGGCGTCCTCGGTGTTGGTCCCCTCCCCTTCGTCGCCGATGAGCGGCAGCGTCCCTTTTCTTCCATCCTTCAGCGCCGGGCCGTTCTCCAAGAGGTTCGTCTTGATGGCGTGCACTACCTGGCGCGGGTTCAGCGGCTTTCCGGTGATGGAGGCGGGACAGACGGACTGGCAGCGGCCGCACTCGGTGCAGGAGAAGGAGTCGAAGAGGTCCTTCCAGGTGAAGCGCTCCACGCTCCCGACACCGTAGACCGCCCCCTTCTCGAAGGTCTCGCGCGGCTGCGTGGCGGGCCAGTTAAGCGCCCCGAAATAGCAGTTGGGGATCGCGGTCAGGATGTGCATGTGCTTGGAAAGCGGCAGGAAGCAGATGAAGGCGATCAGCACGAGGGCGTGCACCCACCAGGAGACGCTCTCCACGAGGGTAAGATCGACGCCGGCATGGGTGAGCCAGGCGGCCACCACGGTGGATACCGGCATGGCGGAAGCGGCGGCCTCCCTACCCTGCGCGATGATGGCGCCATGCATCCCGAAGTAGGCGAGCATCAAAAGCGCGATGAAGGAGAGGATGGCGAACGCCTCGGGGCTTCTCCCCTTCACGTACAGGCTGTCCAGTTGCGGCGGCCTGACCACGATCCTGCGCACGAAGGAGAGGGCGATGGCGAAGAGGGTCAGAAGCGACACCACGTCGAAGGCGACGAGGAGCGCCCTGTGCAACCCTTCCGGCAAAAGTGCGAGGCTAAGCGACGGGAAGACCCCGTTCACCAGGAACTCGCCGTTCGCGATGGCGAGGATCACGAAGGACCAGAAGATGACGAAGTGGTTCAGGCCGAAGGGCTTCTTAATGACGCGCAGCTGCCCGAAGGCGTAGAGGAACATCTCAGAAAGACGGCGCCCCGGCTGGTCGAACCTCTCCTCGGGCAGTCCCAGAAGGACCAGCGACAGGCGGCGGTAGACGCTCCAGGCGAAAAACAGGAGCGAGGCGACCAGAAGCGTCGTGAAGATGGCGGTTTGCATGGGTGGTACCTCGTATCGTTTGCGGCCTATGGCCGCTAGCAGGGTTCTTTTTCTCTTGCGGCTACTTGGCCCCGGAGCGGGCCGCTTTCAGCGTCCTCAGCTTCTGCGTGAGCGCGGGGATCACCTTGAAGAGGTCGCCTACGATGCCGTAGCTCGCCACCTCGAAGATGGGGGCCTCGGGGTCTCGGTTGATGGCGATCACCACGTCCGAGTCCTGCATCCCGACCAGGTGCTGAATCGCGCCGGAGATGCCGCAGGCGATGTACACCTTCGGGCGCACCGTCTTACCGGTCTGACCCACCTGGCGGTCCGGGGGCATCCACCCGGCATCGACCGCGCTCCTGGAAGCGCCGACCACGCCGCCAAGTACCTCGGCGAGTTCCTCGAGCATGGAGAAGTTCTCCTTGGCCATCATGCCGCGCCCGCCGGAGATGATGAACTCAGCGCCGGCGATGTCCACCTTGGAGCCGCCGCCGTCCATCAGGATGTCGAGCACCTTCACTTGGACGTCATTCTCGGCGATCGGCACCGGCTCGCGCACGATCTCTCCTTTAGCCTGCGGGTCGAACTCCGGCATCGGCATGACGTGCGGCCTGACCGTGGACATCTGGGGACGGAACTTGTCGCAGACGATGGTGGCCATGATGTTGCCGCCGAACGCGGGACGGGTCTGCATCAGGTTCCCCTTCTCGTCGACGGAGAGGCCGGTGCAGTCTGCGGTAAGCCCGGTGGCGAGGATGGTGGCGACTACGCCGGCGAGATCGCGCCCAAGGCCGGTGGCGCCCATGAGGATCACCTCCGGCTTGTACTTCTCAACCAGGGCGCAGAGGCTCTTCTGGTACGCCTCGGTGCGGTAGTGCCGCAGTACCGGCGCGTCCATGAGGTACACGGTCTCGGCGCCATAGCCGAACGCCTCGGCGCAAAGCTTCTCCACGTTGTCGCCCATGACCACGGCGCAAAGTGGCGCCTTCCTCGCCTGGGCGAGCTCCTTACCTTTCCCCAAGAGCTCCCAGGAGACCTTGGCGGCCTCCCCCTCGGTCTGCTCGATGAAGACCCAGACGCCGCGGTAGGCGGCGAGCTTCTTCTTAAGCGCCGCCTCCTCGGGGTCCTCCTCCACGACCTCTCCACCGGAAGCGGCGGCGAGTTCCTGAAGGATGCGCAGCTCCTCCGGGGTGAAGGCCATCTCGATCGCCTGCACGGGGCAGACCTTCACGCATTTGACGCACCCGATACAGCGCGAGGGGTCGATGATCGGCTCGCCCGCGTCGTTCATCTGGATCGCGTCAACCGGACAGGCGCTCTGGCAGCGGGCGCCGCAGGCTATGCACTTGTTTTCCAAAAGCTGCGCCTTGCCGCGCGGTTTTTTCGGTGGTTTCACAGCATCGGTCATTGCTTCTTCCTTGATGATTCCTGGCTGACGATCGTTCGCCTATTCCGGCTCCCGGTCGCCCGAATCCAGGTGGTGAATTTGAATTAAAGCGCTAAGAGATCCTTCTCGATCATCTTGTCGATGAGGAGCTGGGCCGCCCCCTCCGGGTCGTGCGCGCCATCCCCGAGCATCTCCCCCTTGGCCCTCTCGGGGGAGAAGATGCGGCTTACCCATGTGGGGGAGCCCTTGAGGCCTATGGTGTTCACGTCGAGCCCGAGCACGCTGTTATCCCACACCTCCACCTGCGCGTCGGCGGACTCGAGGCGCATGGCGACCGTCGGGTAGCGGGGACGGTTCAACTCGCGCACCACGGTGAGCAGTACCGGAAGCGGGGCCTCGACGTGCTCGTGGCGCCCCTCGAGCTTGCGGCTCACCTTGATCCTGCGGGCGGAAAGGTCAAGCTCGTCGACCCGGTCCACCAGGGTGAGCTGGGCGAAGTCCAGACGCGTGGCGATGCCGGGGCCTACCTGGGCGGTGTCGCCGTCGATGGTCTGCTTGCCGCAGATCACCACGCCAACCTCGTCCTCCTGGGCCAGGCGCTCGATGGCAGCGGCAAGCACCTTGCTCGTGGCGAGCGTGTCAGCGCCGCCGAACACCCGGTCGGAGAGAAGCACGGCCCGGTCCGCCCCTTGGGCCAGCGCCTTTCTGAGGGTCGCCTCGGCGTTGGGTGGCCCCATGGAGATGGCGACCACGCGGCAGCCGTAACGGTCCTTGAAGCGGAGCGCCTGTTCCACAGCATGGGTATCGTAGGGGTTCACGATGAAGGGAACGCCCTCACGGATGAGGGTGTTGGTGACGGGATCGATCTGTACCTGCGTGGTATCTGGGACCTGCTTGACGCACACCACTACGAGCATGGCTACCTCGGAAGTGAATTTTTATGTCTTAACGTTACTAGAGATTTCAGGAAAAAAGTTGACCTAGGTCAAGGAGCGGTAAAAAACTGAGGGGTGGAGGGCACGCCGTCAGGCGCGAAACTGTCTGCCCAAACCCCTTGCTTTTTGCGAAATGATCTTCTACCATCACGCGAGGTTCAGCGCCAACACATCACCCGATCAGTCACGGGTGGAGATACATGTCAGATAGATACGTCGAGAAAAACTTCCTTTACCTGCTGCTGCTCTCGCTGCTGTGCCATCTGGCGGTATATCTTGTTATCACGTTAATCCCCCCTGGACAAGACAAAAGCAAAAGGCCCCCGGAAGCGACCATGGTCGATCTGACCGACCTCCAGGAGCTCCCTCCCCAGCCGAAACCGGAGATCAAGCCGCAGCCCAAACCCGATATCAAGAGGTACTCGGAAACCCCGCAGCGCGTCGTCAGGGAGATGGCCCCGAAGGCGAGCGATGCGGTAGACCGGATACTGCCGCAAAGAAAAAGCGCTCCGCCCCAACCGAATCGCCCTTCCCAGGCAACGCGTGAGCCGTCCTACCCAGCGCCCCAGCCGTCCAGAGAACAGGCGGCACCGGGCCAGGGGATCTTCAAGCCCAAAAGCGCCCCGCTGGACCGCGCGAAGCTCTTCCCGAGCGCGACCAAGCTAGCGCGCCTTGAGGAGAGCTACCGCGAAAAGTACCGCAGCGAAGTCGAGGAAGGGGATACCCGTTTTCTTAACACCGACGATATCCAGTTCGGCTCGTTCCTGCGCCGGCTGGAGACCGCCATCTACGGCGTCTGGCATTACCCGCAAGCGGCACTCATGCGCGGCATCGAGGGGACGACGCCGGTCAGGATCACCTTCAACCGAAAAGGAGAGATCGT
The DNA here is from genome assembly GCF_004917075.1 of Geomonas edaphica. Classification (GTDB taxonomy): domain Bacteria; phylum Desulfobacterota; class Desulfuromonadia; order Geobacterales; family Geobacteraceae; genus Geomonas; species Geomonas edaphica. Next base: position 308,856 of record NZ_SSYB01000002.1, on the reverse strand, counting down.
CCGCGTCGACATGCTGGAAAGTTCCGGGAGCAAGATCCTGGACGACGAGGTGCTGCGCACCCTGAACGCCCTCGGGCCGATAGGCTCCTTTCCCAAGGGGTACACCGGCGAAAGCTTCAAGCTGATCGCCTTCTTCCACTACGGCAGCGGCAGCGGCCGGCTGCACTAGCAGCCCAGTCGCTGCCTCAAGAACGCCTCGAAATCCCCGTTGAATTCATCGCGCTTCAGCGCCATATCCACCGTCGCCTTCAAAAAACCGAGCTTGTCGCCGCAGTCGTGGCGTATCCCGTCAAATCGGCAGCCGTAGATCGGCTCCTGGCGCGACAGCGTCTTGATGGCGTCGGTGAGCTGAATCTCCCCGCCCTTCCCCGGCTCCTGGGTCTCGAGGATCGGGAAGATCCCCGGCGTCAGGATGTAGCGGCCGATGATGGCGAGATCCGACGGTGCCTCGGCGACCGGCGGTTTCTCCACCAGGTCGAGCACCTCGTAGGCGCGGTTCGCCAGGTGGTTCGCACGCACGCAGCCGTAGGAAGAGATGGATTCCATGGGGACCTGCTCCAGGGCGAGGACCGGGGAGCGGTAGCTCTCGTAGGTCTCGAGGAGCTGGGCAAGGCAAGGCTTTTGAGCGTCGATGATATCGTCACCCAGAAGTACGGCGAAAGGCTCGTCCCCGACGAACTCCTTGGCGCAGAGGATGGCGTGGCCAAGCCCCAGCGCCTCCTTCTGCCGCACGAAGAAGATGTTCGCCATCTCCGCGATCTCGCGCACCTGCTGCAGCTCGTGATCCTTCCCCTTCTCGTAGAGCAGCGACTCGAGCTCGAAGGAGATGTCGAAGTGGTCCTCGATGGCCCTCTTGCCGCGGCCGGTGACGAAGAGGATCTGTTCGATCCCCGAGGCGACCGCCTCCTCCACTACGTACTGGACGAGCGGCTTGTCGATGAGCGGAAGCATTTCCTTGGGTGTTGACTTGGTGGCCGGCAGGAAGCGGGTGCCAAGCCCCGCGACCGGGAAAACGGCCTTTTTAACGCGCATCGTAATACTCCTTGCTCATGTCTTATTGATTCGTCTCCCCTCCCCTTGCGGGAGGTTCATCCGGGAATTCCGAGAATTCCGGGGAGCCCGGTGTGTTCTCACGAAGCGCCGCAGGTGACCTAGCGCTCCCCCCTTTGCGAAGGGGAGACGGGGGGGATTTGCTTTTGTTCCCGGTACTTGCTGTTAAAAATTAGACATCAAGCGTCTGATCCCACTGCGTGTGCGATGGACTCTTCAGTTGGTGCATGTTGAGAAGACGAGGCTAAATCCCCCCTGTCCCCCCTTCGCAAAGGGGGGAACGTGATGCCATGCTCACTGCTTCGAGACTAACGCACCCATGTCCCCCACCCGTCTGCTCCTACATCCCCCTTTTCGCCGACTCCAGGGTGTTCTGCAAAAGCATGGTGATGGTCATCGGCCCAACGCCGCCCGGAACCGGGGTGATCGCCGAGGCACGCTCGCTGGCCGCGGCATACTCCACGTCGCCTACGAGCTTCTTCTCGCCCACGCGGTTCACCCCCACGTCGATGACCACGGCCCCCTCCTTGATCCAGGCCCCCTTGATCATCTCGGGAACACCGACCGCAGCGATTACCACGTCCGCCTGCCCCACCTTGGCGGCGAGGTCGCGGGTTTTCGAGTGGCATAGCGTCACCGTCGCGTTTTGCTGCAGGCACATGAAGGCGACCGGCTTACCGACGATGTTGGAGCGCCCGACCACGACGACCTCCTTGCCGGTCAGGTCGACACCCGTCTCCTTGAGCATCACCATGACGCCGTAGGGGGTGCAGGGCTGGAAGAGCGGCTTGCCGATGACGAGGCGGCCGACGTTGTAGGGGTGGAAGCCGTCGGCGTCCTTCTCGGGCGATATCGCCTCGAGGACCCTTTCGGTGTTGATCTGCTTCGGCAGCGGCAACTGCACGAGGATGCCGTGGATCTTCGGGTCGTTGTTCAGCTTGTCGATGAGGGTGAGGAGTTCCTCCTCGCTCGTTTCCGCCGCGAGCTTGTACTCGTCGGAGAAGATACCGACATCGGCGCACGCCTTCTCCTTCATGGAGACGTAGACCTTGCTCGCCGGGTCCTCCCCGACAAGCACCACGGCGAGCCCGGGGACGATCCCCCGCTCCTTAAGTTTTGCCGCTTCTGCGCTGATCTCGGCGCGGATCTTTGCCGCGATGGCCTTACCGTCGATGATTTTCGCCATGAACGTGTACCCCTCTTTCCGCTGGAATATGCAGGCGCGGCGCGTCCTCGCGGGCGGGCCGGGCTCAGTTTTTTAAGCTGTCGATAATAATTAAAACGGAAGGTTTTGTAAAGGATTTTGCCGGGAACGGGGGACAAAAAAAGCCCCCGTGGGTACGGGGGCCTTGTCGTTTCATGGCGTGATCAGGAGGCCGAAGGGCAACCGGCGCATCCCCCGCCAGAGGGGCAGGAAGGGGCCGCCTTGGAATCGCTGTAGCCGTCACCGTACCACCCTCCCCCTTTCAGGGAGAAGCCGGACTGGGAGATCAGCTTTTCAACGGAGCCGCCGCACTTAGGGCACTCCGTGGCGGGTGCGTCGGAAAACTTCTGGCGCAACTCAAAGGTTTCGTTGCAGCTTTTGCATTGATACTCGTAAAGTGGCATCGCTTTTACAACCTCCTATAAACTTTTCCGCCGGTCGCAGGCGGCCGGGGACAGGTACAAATATAAGTACCCGGTACATTTTTTGTCAAGAGGCAACGATCAGGCTCTGGCTGATGGCGAAGAGCAGGCGCGAGCGATAGATGATCCCAACCACCTTCTTGCCGTCCACCACGGGTACTCTCTGGAAACGGTGCGTGAGAAAGAGCCTCGCCACGTCGCTGACGCTCGCGTCCTGGGTGACCGAGATGGGCTGGTGCTCCATGATGGCGGAGGTGGGGAGATCCTTGATGCGGTCGCACAGGGAACCGAAGAAGGCGGGGTCGGATTTCCCCTCCGGCGCGTCGTCCATGATGGCGGTGATGATACTCAAGGGCGTGAGGATTCCCGCGAGTCCCCCCCTTTCGTTGACCACGATCAGGCCGGGTGCGGCGTTCAGGAAGCTCTCGTCGCCGAAGTTGCTCTTCATGATCCGGACCGCCTCACCCACCGTGGTCTTGGTGGTGATGGACGGCACGTCCGTTACCATAATGTCTTTCGCCTTCATTGCTGCTCCTTCTCCGATTTGAATAAGGGCAGGAGGTCATCCTGCTCCACCCCTTGTACTCTGACCACCTTGTGCCGGGACTTGGCGCCCGACTTGATGCTGACCTTGGACTTGGCGATGCCGAGGCTCTTCGCGATGAGCTCGACGCACTGCTTGTTCGCGGCGTCATCCACCGGCGGCGAGGTGAGCCGTACCCTTAGCTCCCCTTCCTTCGGGCCGCAGATCTCGCTGCGCGAGGCGCGCGGCTGCACGTGCACCGTGAAGAGGAGCCCCTCAGGTGTGCGTGTTACCCGTACCGTCTCTTCGTTCATTTATTTGTCCAGGGCGAGCAGCTTATAGTAGGTATCCAGGAGGTTCTTGAAGCCCGACTCGAACTGAAGCTTGTCCCTCTTCAGCTCCTGGATCTGGTTGTTCAACTGCACCAGCTTGTTCTCGGCGTCCGCGATGATGCGCTCCCCCTTAAGCTCAGCCTCCGAGATCATGAGGTGTGCCTCCTTCTGGGCGTTCGCCTTCATCTCCTCGGTGATGCGCTGAGCCGCCAGCATGGTCTCGCGCAGTTGCGCCTCGCGGGCCTCCATCTCCGTCATCTGTGTCTGGTTGCGGTTGATGCGCTCCTTCAGGTCGTTGTTCTCCCTGATGAGCTCCTCCATCTCGCCCGCCACCAGTTGCAGGAAGGCATCCACGTCCTCCGGGTCGAGCCCGCCGAACATCTTCCCCTTGAACTGCTGCTGCTGGATGTCCATGGGGGTTATCTTCACAGGGCACCCCCTTTGAGCTGGTTACTGTAGATGATGAGATAGCTGTAGGCCGTGTCGAAGACCACGATCTGCACGAGGTAGATCAACGCGAAGAGTACGAGCGGAGAGAGGTCGAGCATGCCGGTGTCCGGCATGTAGCGGCGGATGCGGCGCAGCGCAGGCTCGGTTACCCGGTAGATGAAGTTGACAATGGGGTTGTAAGGGTCGGCGTTGACCCAGGAGATGATGACACTGGCGAGCAGGATGTACTTGTACACAGTTAAAAGACCGTTGGCCAACTCGATGATCTTCGCAAGGGCCAAGAGTATGTTGGCGAACAGGATCATTCATCCCCCTCTTTAAATGGTAGTAAGCACGCCAAGCTATACAGAAAACACGATTGTTTGTCAAGCATCGCAGGGGTGTTCGGATAGGCGCAACTATCAGCAAAACTAAGAACATTTTTGTAAGGCGAACAAATAAAGGAGACGAAAGAGAGGGTGCCCGGAAGAGGCAGCGCTTTTTCATATCCGATTTTATATATTGACTTAAAGTTGGAGATGATTTAAAAAGTTCGACAAGAAAATCAATGAGGAAGCACCACCGTCGCTGGTGGGCGGCCCGGTCTTCAAAACCGGTGTGGGGGGTGAGAAACTTCCCAGGTGGGTTCGATTCCCATGTGCTTCCGCCATTACCCTACCTCCATAAAGAGAGCCTTTGGTATCACCAAGGGCTTTTTCTTTGTCTACTCCAGTACAAGAAAGGGTTATTGGAATGAATTCTCGTCCAGTCGCCGTAACGTGCCCCTCGTGCGGATTGAGTAAATCCGTCCCCTTCGACAAATGCCCGCCCGACGCGACGGTCACCAGTTGCCCCAGATGCAAAACCAGCTTCGTTTTCTCAAGGGACGCGGCGACTCTGCCGCTGCCCGAACCGATTACGGACGAGGTGGCGCCACCCGCCGTCGCGGCATCGACGACGAAAGCCCAGGCGACTCGAAACTGTCCTAAGTGCGGCTATCAGAGGCAGGAGTCCGATGCCATCTTCGATGCGGCGTCATGCCCCAAGTGTCACGTGGTCTATGACAAATGGACGACCGGCCCAAGCGGATCCTCGAAGAAAGCCTCCGGCAGCATCCCCAACGTCAAGCTGGGCCCCATCATCTACCACCGGGAGGAGCGCCTCTTCATGATCCACGCCGTGGTTGCGACGATTTACTGGCTGGGGCTGCTCTTCGCGACCAAAGGCGTTTTCGCGTTACTGCTGCCCGCTTTCGGCATCGCCCTCCTGATCGGTCAATCCGCACTGATCGCCCATCTGAAGGGCAACGGCATCAAGCTCTCCCCCACCCAGTTCCCCGACCTTTACAACCGGCATCTCACCTGCTGCAAGACGCTCGGCCTGAGTGACCTTCCCGACGCCTACCTGATCAACGGCAGTGGCTTTCTGAACGCCTTCGCCACGAGGTTTTTGGGCAGGAACTTCGTCGTGCTCTACACGAACGTCATCAACGCCATGTCCGACCGTCCCGAAGCGATCAACTTCTACATCGGGCACGAACTCGGTCACATCAAACAGAGACACCTGCAGTGGGCACCCTTCCTCTGGCCCGCAAGCCTATTCCCGCTGATAGGAGCCGCCTACTCCCGTGCCCGCGAGTACACCTGCGACCAGTACGGCAGAGCCTGCTGCGACAGCACCGAGAGCGCTCTCAAAGGACTGATCGCGTTGTCCGCAGGAGAAAAGCTCTGGTCCGAGGTCAACGTGGAAGCCTACCTGAATCAGATCGAGCAGAGCAGCGGTTTCTGGATGTCGTTGCACGAGCTCATCTCCGACTACCCCTGGCTCGTCAAGCGAGCCGCACGAGTCGACAACCCGTTTGCCGCCCCCCCGCCACGCAGTTTTTTCGCCTGGTTCTTTGCCCTCTTCATGCCGCGCATGGGAGTAGGAGGATCAGCCGGCGGCGTTCTGGTCACCGTAGCCATCATCGGCATCCTGGCCGCGATAGCCGTCCCCCAGTTCGCCCAGTACCAGGCTAAGGCGAAAGCACACAACGCAGAGATGGGAGTGGGCAGGGTGAACAGCAAGTAAGAACGTCAGGGCAAGTTCTTGAGACTTTATAATTTGGGTGTCAAAGTCGTGATTTCAAGAATCTCCTCTTATCACCACCGCACCAAACACTTAAAAGGAGGGAAACATGCGAGGGCTTTTGACAATGCTTTTGGCGGTATCAGCTTGCACGGTTGTCGGGTGCACCCAGATCTCAGCTCCAATACGCCCAACAGCTGATAGGTCAGACAACTCGGCGTTGAGCGGAGACCAGTATTCCGAGGTGGGAGGGGCTGTGGTACGCCAAGAGGACGTTCTAACTTTCCCTGCTTTCTCAACAGAGAAGTGGGTTGAGTTTAAGGAAGAGAACATGGAGCGAATTCCGCCTGGAACAATATTCACTGCCGCATTCCAAGGCCCTGGTGAAACCTATCAGTGTGCCCCACCGATGGCCACCCCGCTTGTTGTTTTTGGTACCCCAGAACCCTCTACCTGCCTCTGGATATCAAAAGAAGGCTTGGTAAAAGGATCTTGCACCTGCGGAATGCCTGGAACTTGCTATGATTTTTCCAGTCAGCAACCTCCTGTTCAGATGAAGCTGACAACAGCGTATGCTCCCGGATCTATACGCAAAGAGATCCTTTATAATGGCAAATCCAAAGACACAATCAAGATGGTTTATCGTGAATTTGCAAACGATATGGCTCGCCCTGCTTTTTATCAAGACCTAAGCTATGACTTGTCGGAATCCAAAGTGATCGGGTTTAGAGGGCTGGTGATAGAAGTTTTGGAAGCCACTAACACTGGAATAAAGTATCGGTTTACCAAGCGAAGCTGGATTTAAAAGGGGCAGGGCTGGACGTTGTTGATATATTTACATTTGGTGAGGCAAGTAGAGGGGGCCTGGGGTCAGGTCTTGTTTCTTGATTTTATTATATTTACGAGGGCCGAGTTCAAGAATAAAGACCTGCCTCCCAGGCTCTGAATCCTCGGCAATGAGACCTAGCGAGGAATAAATTTGTATAGAGCGCAGAGGGACAGAGCGCAGGGGACACATATAAGATAATAAGTTTATATCGCCGAATCTTATAAACTTATACGTGTCCCCTTATTTCCATAATCTACAAACTTATACCTGCCGTCTTTGTTCCCCCACTTCGAAACCCTCTCATTGATCTGATAATAGTCTAGGCCGGTCAGACTAGGGACGGTAATGGTAAGAAAATCATGCATGAAAATTATAAATTAGGGATCGCACCAAGTGATTTTATAGCAATGCTCGCAAAAGGCGTCTCAGGAGCAGTTCCTGTTATTGGCCCCTTTGTAGCTGAAGTCCTAGGAGCAGTAATACCGAACCAAAGGGCAGATCGTTTTGTGAAATTCTTGGTTGCTTTTGAAGAGAGAGTGAAAAAGATAGAAGTTGACAGCGGTGAACTCAAAGCCAGATTCATGAGCCCTGAATTTATAGATATATTTGAGGAGGGCGCAACGCAGGCAGCAAAAGCATTTCTTGCAGAACGCCGTGAATATATTGCTCAAATTCTTACTAACGGGTTAAGAGAGAGTGAGCTAAATCATTTAAAAACAAAAAAATTGCTTCAGTTACTATCACAAGTTTCTGATCCAGAGATCATCTTTCTTCAATTTTACTTTCTTGTTCAAGAAGGTGCCCCAGGTGAAGATAATGAGTTTTACCAAAAACACCAAGGTGTAATGGAACTCGCTGACAACTCTTTGGGTATGCCAATTGAGAACTACCAAGACTACGAAATACAGAAAGCCTATTTATATAATCTCACACATCTTAAGCTATTGAAGAATGATTCTTCTGGACCTCCTTCTGTAACTTATCTTGGAAGATTATTTTTAAAATCGATCTTAGGCACAGCGACAACTTCAACATGAGGGGAAGTCCCCCACTTGTCATGCTGCTAAGTACGGGGATGGGACTGGAATGAGGGTCAGGTCTTTATTCTTGATTACCCGTTGACGATCCGAACAAACCTCTCGGCCAAGAAGGAGTAAATTGAGCAAGAGTAAAGACCTGTCCCCCATGGTTGCATGGTTGCTGGAGACAACAAAGCCCTAAAGTCAAAACTTCAGAGACGTCCCGCTATTCGCTGTAGCCTGCCTAACCGGTCAATAACAATCTTCGCCAACAGAATCGACAACAAATTAAGGGGAACATGTCTGAAAACGAAAATTCCATAACAGAAAGACTAATTGCAAGCGCTGGTATCGCAAAGGGAATGCGTGTCCTTGATATCGGTTGTGGCAATGGAGTAGTCTCATTTCTCCTTTTGGAGGCAGTTGGCCCAGAAGGAGAGGTTATTGGCATAGATATCAATGGAAGCGCTCTTGAGATGGCTAAACACCGCGCGCAATCAAGCAATGTCTCGAATGTCAAATTTTGCGTCGCAGATATTTCCGCACACTTGCCAGAACTGGGAGTCTTTGACGCTGCATTTGGTCGGCGTGTTCTTATGTACTTGCAAGACCCCGTATCTGCTTTGAAAAACATTTCCAGCAATGTCAAAAGCGGCGGAGTGGTTGCTTTCCAAGAAAGTGATTCAACAATTACACCTGCACGCATTACTTCTCTCCCCCTTCATGAAAAAGTAAACCAATGGATATGGCGAACTGTTGAGAGGGAGGGCGGCAATCTTCATATGGGATTCGAATTACCAACCGTTCTTACCGAAAGTGGGTTTATTGTCGAGAATGTTAAAGCAGAGGCAATTATTCAGGGGCAAAAATTACACTATCCATTTTCAACAGTGGTTCGGGCCATATTACCAAGAATAGTCGAACAAGGAATAGCGACTGAAGCTGAGATCGATATTGATACGCTTGAGCAAAGATTGAAAGAAGAAAGGCCAAAGAGCTGCGTGTTTATTAGCGACCTCGCTTTTTCTGTTTTGGCACGCAAGCCCTAGAAGCAGCGTAAGAGTCACGGGCGGCGAGGGGCTGGAGGTAGAGTAGAGGGCAAGGGAATCTGGGAATCTGGGGCCAGGCTTGCAAAGTTGCGATTTCTGATGCTCTGGCCGTTAAATTTGCTATTATTGCAGGCGCCCCCCATAACTTCCAGGAGTTACGGTTTCGACGGTAGGGCTAGAAGGAGAACGGTGAAAGGGAGGTCTTGCCCCCCTCTACATCTTCAACCGCAGGTACATCTCCTCGACCTTGTCTCTGGCCCAGGGCGTCCTTCTTAGGAACTTGAGGCTGGAGGAAATGCTGGGGGTGTGGGTAAAACAGCGAATGTCGATCCGCTTTCCCAGCTCTTCCCAGCCGAACTCCTCCACCAATTCGGTGAGAATCATCTTCAAAGTGACGCCGTGGAGCGGGTCGGTAGGCGATTGAGTGGTCATGGTTTCATCCTGATTGCAGCTTGGTGCAAATCTGAGTAAAGTGGCGTGCTGTTGATATGGCTGATTGACCGGAACGAGACTCCCCAGTCAACTCCCAGCCGCTGGGTCATAAAGAGAGGTAAGGCACATGTCCATTGATCCTTTATTGGGAGAGCGACTCCAGGCCGCATTGCATTGTCGACATCCCAAGCTCTGGTTGCATTTGTTGCGCGCGTTGGCAAAAGGCAAGCCCGTGGCTAAAGCAAGCATAGCACTCGCTCTCGATATCCCCCTGCGAGACATAGAAACGGCTTTGATGGAATTCAAAGACACCGTGTTCGATGATGACGGCAACATAATCGCCTGCGGACTGTCTCTGATTCCCACACCACACCGCTTCAGCGTTGACGGCCACAATCTGTTTACATGGTGTGCACTGGATGCTCTGATGTATCCCGTTGCATTGCAGCGGATGGCTCTGGTGGAATCACGCTGCCCGGTCACAGAAGTTCCGGTTCGGTTAACTGTCACGCCAACAGGGGTTACCGCGCTGACTCCGGTCGAAACTGTGGTGTCTCTCGTGATACCTGCCGACCAGGCAGGTTGCTGCAATGTGCGCAACGCTTTTTGCAGCCAAGTCCATTTCTTAAGCGCCCCAGAGGCTGCGGATAAATGGCGCTCCACGCATCCGGAAGCGACGATTCTGTCCGTTGAAGAGGTCTGGCGTTTGGGACGCGCAATAGCCCAGCGTCGGCTGGATAAAAAAGATAAAATTGCGGGCTGAATTCCCCCTATTTGTGTTGTGACGTCATTGATCGTCCAACACGCTGCGGATTTTGGCGGCCAGCTCTCGTAAGGCATACGGCTTTTGGATGAAGTTCACACCTTCGTCCAGCACTCCCCGGTGTGCGATGACATCCGCGGTGTAGCCTGACATGAAGATAAACCTCATACCGGGATGAGAGGCGGTCAGTCGATTCGCCAGGTCATGGCCGTTCATCTGCGGCATCACAACGTCGGTGACGACAAGCTCGACGGGCTCACCTTCTGCGAGGGCAAGCGCTTCGCCCGGGGTGACCGCGGTGAGCACGCGGTAGCCTAGGTTACGAAGGTAGTTCTCCAGCAGGCGTAGGTTGGCCTCCTCGTCCTCTACGATCATCACCGTCTCGGTTCCGCGCCCCGGATCCATAATCCGGTGCTCGACCTCGGACGCACCATCCTCAGTCCGCGGGAGATAGATACGAAAAGTCGCCCCCTCCCCCGGCTCGCTATAAACATTGATAAAGCCGCCATTTTGTTTAACGATGCCGAAGACGGTCGCAAGCCCGAGCCCCGTCCCCTTCCCCACCTCCTTGGTGGTGTAGAATGGCTCGAAGATGCTCGACATCTTCTCCCGAGCGATCCCCCGTCCATCGTCACTTACCGTGAGAGTAACGTAATTCCCCGGAATGAAATCCGGGTGCTCGTAGCAATACTCCTCGTCGATGGATGCATTCCCAGTCTCTATCTCCACCTTCCCCACACCGCCGATTGCATCCCTCGCGTTGGTGGCGAGGTTCGCGAGAATCTGGTCAAGTTGTCCGGAGTCCATCCTGACCTTCCAGAGTCCCCGAGCCGGCTTCCAGGCAAGATCAATGTCCTCCCCGATGAGCCGACGGATCATCTTTAGCATGGGCTCCAATGTAGCGTTCAGATCGAGCACCTTGGGGGCTATGGTTTGCTTCCGGGCAAAGGCGAGCAGTTGGCGCGTAATGTCTGCTGAGCGCTCGGCGGCCTTTGCGATCTCCTCGAGGCGTTCCCTGACCGAGCTCGCGGGATCGACCTCCATCAAAGCGAGCTCGGCACTGCCGTGAATGACCAGGAGCATGTTGTTGAAGTCGTGGGCGACCCCTCCGGCGAGGCGTCCCACGGACTCCATTTTTTGGGATTGGAAAAGTTGCGATTCCAAGTGCTGTCTCTCGCGCTGGGCGCGCATCTGCTCCGTTACATCGCGTGCCACCACCACGGAGCCGACAACAGCCTCTGTCGCGTCCAGAATCGGGCTGAAGCTGAAGCTCCCCATCCACGCCTCCCCGGTGTCCCTGCGCCGCAAGTTGTACATAACATTCGTGGCTTGTTCGCCGCGAAGGGCACGTTGTAGCGCCAGTTGCCCCGGCGGAACCGGTTCTTGGGTGTCACCCAAAAAAACATCGAGGATGGATGGGACCGTCTGGAGAACTTTCGCGCACTCGTCCTTGCTCTGGAAACGGTGAAAGGAGGCAAAGGCGTCGTTGAATTCCACGGTCCGTCCGTCGCTGTCGGCGATCAACACGGCATCGGTCATGCTGTGCAGGGCCGATCTGAGCTTCGCCTCGCTCTCTCTCAGGCTTTCCTCGGCCCTAGACCGCTCCAGTACGACGGCGCACTGAGCCGCCACCCATTCAATAATCCGAAAGTGCTCTTCGGTCCAGTGTTGGGGTTCCTTCGAATAGGCCTCGACGGCACCAACGTTTCGGCCTTCCACCCGCAACGGCGTTGCCAGGATCGACCGAAAGTTCCGCTTGGGGGAGGACGGTACGAGGATGTCCGACCGCGCGGTCAGGTCGTCCACATACCCGGTCCGGTCACGTCCCATGATCACCGACGCAAATGATCTCTCCAAAGGCCATGTGGCATCGGCCAATTCGTCCCACCCCGCGTAGCTCGACACCACCAGGCTCTCGCCCGCAGACTGCACAATTGCTGCCCCGCTGGCGGCTTCACCAAGCAGGGACAGGAGCGAGCTGCACACCTGGTCGAGCAGCTGCTTCCCACTTCCACCGCCGCGCAACGAGGAAAGGATGGTCACGAGCATCGACTCGCGCTGCTGCAACTCTTCGTTGGCGCTGCGAAGCTCCTCCGCCTGTACCTGAAGTTCCTCTGCCTGCTGTGTCAGTTCCTCAGCCTGCTGCCTGAGTTCCTCTTCCTGGCTTTGCAGTTCCTCGGTCTGCTGAGCAAGCTCCGCGCTCTGCTGGGTCAGCTCCTCGTTCTGTTGAGCCAACTCTTCCGCCTGCTCGTTGATCTCCCGGTTTTGCCGCTCCAGCGCTTCGTTGGACGCGGAGAGATCCAGATTGGCAGCGGTGAGCCTCTCGGTCAACCGAATGATCGCGTGAATGGCGCCCCCGATCACGGTGATGTTCACTACCTGGAAAGACCACTGCATCAATTCGTAGAAGTCATTGGTATTCGGGTCTGGCAGCACCCAGAAGGCCTTTGCGGCAGCAATGGCCATAAAGGAGCCCGCCATGGCCCATAGGAGCCGCAGGTCCCGGTGCCAGAGGCACGCAAGCAATGGCAGGCCGTAGGTGAGTGTTATGAGTGTGTTGGGAAGAAGGAAAATCCGAAGGTACGCCATCAGGCCGACGGATACCAGGAATATGACCACAGAGAGAGCGATGGAAGGCTTTCTGGTCCCGGAAGCTTCACTTCTCATACTTACTCTCCCGTTTTTCGATAGACATTTGCGGCCACTCGGACCAGAGTCAGCGAAGGGGGCAGCTTTTCGGCCTTTCCGACCACTAGTGCACCGTCGTGTCCAAGCGCCGATGTCAGCCTCTCCCAGAGCAGTACCACATGTGGCTCGTTCAGGTAGATGGCAACGTTGCGACAGAGGATGATATCCCATCCTCCCCCGGGGATGTCGGAGAGCAGATCGCCGACTTGCCATCTGCATCGATCCCGGAGTGCCTGCGTGATGCCGGATCGCGCGGGGGGCGAGGGGAAAGCATCAAGCCCTGCCGCCTCCCGCGCGTGGAATATGCCAGCGCGGGCGCGGTCAATCGCGTCCGCGCGACAGTCCATCCCCAACAGCTCGCTCTCCTCCAAGGCGCCCAACTCTTCCAAGAGCATCGCGATCGAGTATAGCTCCTGCCCGTCGGAACAGCCGGCGCTGAGCACCCTCAAACCGTGCCTTGAGCTCAACAGCTCCGGGAGGAGATTTTTCCTTAGATAGTCAAACACTGGACGATCGCGGAAAAACTCTGTCACCCCGATGAGAACAGAGTTGAGCGCTTGCCCCAAAAGTTCCGGTCGCAGTTCCAGAGCAGCTTTTGCCTCACAGGCCGTAGTGACGCGAAGTTGACGCAGGCAGGATGGCAAGCGGCGGGCCAATGCCGCCGGTCTATAGGCGGATGCATCCAGTCCGAACCGTCCCAAGAGCCACACGAGGAAAGGATCAGGCACTGCTTCCGCAACTGACTCCTGCGGGGCATGGACATCTTTAGCTTTATGAAAGCTAGTTGAAGGGGAAGACTTTTTAGCAACCGGGCGAGTTCGTCCAGAGGTGCGGGCCGGACGCGCGACGCCCTCGAAAAAGACGTGACTCAGGTCGTATTTAGGTATGCAACAGGAATCGAACTGTTCAGACTGCGGAGGCACCGGAACGGGCAACGCGGAGTTTCCATCTGAACATTTTAATTCCAAATGATCATTCATGCGTCTTTGCAAGTTAGCACCACCCTAAAGAAAGGAAAATGGTATGCGCCCGCAGGAGAAGTTTTTCAAAGTACTGATGATAAGGTGGGCCTTTATCTGCAATTTTTAAGTTTCGTGCGCAGACCGCTTTTATCAGGCCAGCGGAAGCTGAAAAATAAAATACCTGCCATCGTCGAAAAGGGCAGGTTCTAGGTGCGGCACAACGCGCAGCACTTACAACCGCTTCGGTAACCCCTCTTCCCGTTCCGGGCAGGTGGCTTTGCGTCGTCCGGTCCCCCGGATTTTGCCTTTTCGGCCGTATATTATATATTTGGGAACAGAATGAGGCAACGGCACTGAGATGTCAACGACAAAGAAAGGCGGGGTCAGGTCAGGCATGCAGAGGGAAAATGGGACAGGCTACTTTATCAATTCTAGCAGCAGGAAAATATTAAAGTAGCCTGTCACCTTTTTCCTAGGCGAATTTGGGATTTCGAGGCACCTCAAGCTTGTTAAAAAACTCGAAGCCGATAGCCTCGACCGTCGACCGGAAGTAATCTATGAAGAGATCAGCATCGTCTTGGGTGTATGAAATGGCAGGCAGCATCTTCTTCTCAATGATATACAGGGAAAAGTACTGAGCATAACCGGCGAGGAGGTGCTCAATCAGGGTGACCGCGACGAGCGCCAGATTGGCTAGATAGACCTGGTCTGGAGTGGTTTCCTCCTCCAGCGCCCCAGTACGAAAGATCTCCTGGATCCTCCGGCACCCGTAATCAAAACAGTCGCTTTGGCTTGCGGGATTCTTCATCTCGCTCGTTACGGCGGACTTTTCAGCATCGAGCGCTTTAGCAAACCCGTCGACCGATGAGAACTTCCCGCTCAGGAGCTTGCGGAAAACGCTGAGCATCCTATCATAGGAGAGCTGTTCAATGCCCGTTTGCATAGCAAAGCGCTGGAAACACTCATCAAGAGATCCCGACTTCCTGTAAACATTCTCCTGCATCCGGTCGATTTCCGAGAGGGAATAGTTCGTTAACTCGCCCTGGTACTCATCATAAGTTCTGAACAGAGTTCTTATGGACTCTATGATATTTTGCCTGTTCTGGTTACTCATCAAAAACACAAGGTTGTTGGTGTACTGTGCCTCTGTTCCGTGCACCGATGTCACGTAACTTTTGTACTCCTCGTAGTGCGCTGGACAGTAGTTTGTCGTCTGGTCGTGATTTTCGTACTTCGCCTGCGACATGCAGCCCGCATAGCTGCACTCTTTTCGGGATACGGAGATGTTCCAGTTGGGCATGGCCAATTCCTCACGGGGTTGAATTGATCTTGGTAAGAAAGAAAGCGACGGTGGGGTATTTTTCCGTAACGCGTTTAAGGTTCGCGTTTATCTTCCACTCTGGGTAGGCCGCCACTTCCTGCTGGCAGGTGGCATAGCGCTGGCGAACCAAGTCGTTTGGCTCGGCCAGATGCATCTTGAGCGTCCAGGCCAGGAGCATAGCGATATTGTTGTTTATGGTGCCATCATGCCACATCGCCTCAATCTCACCGTCGAGCTTGTCCATCATCAGCTTGATGAATGCCTGTTCCTCGCTATTCATTCATACCTCCTCTTTATTGGTATAGCGGCGTCAGCCCGATGCTAGCGCCTGCTTCTCTTTGCAGAGTGGGGGTGACACAGTCCTCCTCCCAAGCAGCATCTCGGGTGGTTGGGAAGCCGTGCACTCAGCTGGTCCGAGTAACGTGCACGGTCCACAAATCATGACGGACCAATGGGAGGGGCCTTGAACCTGTCCAGGACATGGACGGGGAGCTCCTCGACGAACCTTGAGATCTCCTGGCGGAACGCCTTTCCGTAAGAGTTGGCGGAAGAGGTGTAACACGAGAGATATAGATCGTGGCTCGCGCGGGTCACGGCCACATAGAAAAGCCTTCTCTCCTCCTCCTCGCATCCGGGTGCCAAGAGCGCTAGGTTGAGCGGGAACCAATATTCCACAAGGCCGATGACGAAGACGTAGTCCCACTCTAGCCCTTTGGCGCTATGAATGGTGCTGATGACAACCTGAGACTCCCCGTGCTCCTTGCTTTCGACCACAGTATTGAGGCTGAAAGATTCCAGCAGCTTTCTGATCTCCCGGAACTGCCCCGCGAGCTCCAGCATGATACTGATGTCTTTATCGAGGTCGTCAGGGGTCAGGGGGAGCCGTTCCAGCAGCTGGCGCTTTATGGATCTGGTGATGTGCACCAGCAGGGACTGGATGTCCTGGCTCTTTCCGTATTCGGCGCAGTAGCGGTCGATGGTCTCTTTAAACTGCACTAACGCGAGGCAATGGGCACTGCGGTCAGCTACGGCCTCAGACCAGAAGTCAGTGTCGTTGTTTTCCGCCCTCAACTCTAGCTGGTCGAGGTGGCCCTGGGGGACTAACCGAAGCAGGTTATTGATGGAAAGGAGCGAGATGATATCGAACGGGTTCAGAACCAGTCGCAGGTAGTCAAGGAGGATTTTGATGTGATCCTCGGCAAAGAAGTCCTTGCCCCCGATGAGCCGGTAATCAATCCCCCTTCTCGTGAATTCGTTTTGCAGGAGCGCGGCTTGCCTAGTGGTGCGGCTTAAAATAGCAATGGAAGGGCGCCCCGTGGCCCTGGCGATGGTGTTCTGGACGGTTTGGGCGATGCAGTGGGCCTCTTCGGCCGGAGTCTGGGCGATTATCAACCTAGGTTTTCGGGAAGACGGTTTCTGCGACCGGCAGGTTTTAAAAATTTGGTTTTTGTTGTTACCTATGGAGATATTGGCCACGTCGACAATGCCAGCGGTCGACCGGTAGTTGTTTTCCAGGACAACCTTCTCCGCATCGAAGGCTGCCTCGAAGGTGATAATGTTATTCACGTTCGCCGCTCGGAAGCCGTAAATCGATTGGGAATCGTCTCCGACGACCGTGAGGTTTGCGTTGTGCAGTTGTTTTAGGATGTTGCACTGGATGTTGTTGGTGTCCTGAAACTCGTCTACGAAGATGTGGTGGATTTTTCTGCGCAGTTCCGCCGCCGCCCCGTCCCGGTTCAGCATATCGAGGAGCAGCCTCTGGATATTGTCGAAGTCGACGCGACCACTTCTTTTGCAGAGCGATTCGTACTTGCCAACAATCTTCCTGGTAACTGGAAGGGGGACACTCTGTATCTCTTTGTAGCTAGGTGACGCGAGAAGGTCTTCCAAGGGGAGGGCGGCGTTGATGGAGAAACTGTAAAGGGACTGGATGGCGCGGATCTGCTTAGGATTGAGGATGCCATAGGCTTTGGCTGCTATGGAAAAAATTCTATCGCTGTCCTCGCTGACAAGGATGCTCCATTTGCCAACGGTGTGGGCACCGATACCATCCTGCTGGAGCAGCTTCCAGCACAGACTGTGGAAGGTGCCGGTCCACACCCTGCCTTCAAGCGCAGGGTCCGCGCATGCTGCCCGGACCCGCTCCCTGATCTCCTGGGCAGCTTTCCTGGTAAAGGTGGCGAAGAGAATCTGCCGATCGCCAGCTTCATCCAGCATCGACAAGGCCCGCTCAACCAAGGTCTTGGTCTTGCCACTTCCAGCTCCAGCGAGGACTAGGAGGTTGGAGCCGCGATGGCTTACAGCGGCCCTTTGTCGGGAATCGAGCAGTTGCATCAGCACCTAATTCATTAAATAAAATATACTTCGTGGGGCGCTCTGGCAAAAGGGTGACCACACGGCATGGCGGCATTTATAAGGAATGGTGCTTCGAGGCAAAGAATTATAGTTTTTTCAAGGCGGAAATGCAACGGGCAAATCACATAGACTCCAATGAGCAAATATTTTCAATAGGGCCTACTAGGAGCACGGGGATGTCACTGCCTAAAGAAACCGCCGCGGCACTCCGATAGTGTGCTGAGGAGGATTCATCGCATGGACACCTTCGTCCGTTATTTCCTCATACTGTCGTTACTCAAACCTTATCCGCGCCGGATGACGGCGAGCGACATGCAAACGGCGCTAGGCAACCAGGGCATCGACCCGCGGGTCTTGATGTCGCCCACATACAACTACTTCCAAACTCTAAACTGCACCATGTCAAGCAGGAGTGCGGACTATGAGATCTACAGCCCTAAAGAAAGCACGCACCAGACTCTCGTGCCATGCATGACTCCTGAAAATTTCGCCGTAGGCGAAGGAACTTTTGCTTACCAATGTACGGTGGGACAGGCAGGTGACGAGCTCCTGCATAAGGTGGTGGTCTACACCATGGGACGCGGAAAGAGTCGGGAAGTCATGCATTGCCGCAACCCGCAGTTTCCCAACGGCAAAACTATCGCTTGCGAAACAGAAGAGGTAAACGCCGCGGGGGTTCTAAGGCTTCAACGGATAGAGAGGGCATTGTAGCCCCCCCTGACGAAGGGGCTATGGGGCTTAGGTTAGGTGCCGGTGAGGTTTAAGGACGCGGTGGAGATCTGGCGGCGGGCTTCCTTTAGGGTGGTGATGAAAAGGGCTAGGCCAACACTGCTCACGACAAGGGCGGCCAAGCGATTGAAGGGACTGCGAAAACGGGCGTACCCGGTGCGCACCTTGCTGCGTGAAAAGACATACGCGAGAAGCAGATGCCAGGAGGCCGACGACACCATCACGAGTGCTATGACTGAAACCTGCAGTACCTTGTCCGGAGCGGGTGGAAAGGAGGCGGCCAGAATACTTCCGAAAAAGAGGGCCGCCTTCGGATTGGTGATGTTGGTCAAAAAGCCAAGACGAAAGGCTGCCAGCGGGGTTTTCGCGGCGCGAACCTTCTCCTCCGAACCGTGCGCGGCGGCTGCACGCCAGAGACGCCACGCGATGTACAGGAGATAGACCGCGCCGGAAATCTGCAGTGCCATCCTGAGAGTTGGAAACACCACGAAAATCACGTGCAGCCCGCACACGGCACAGATGCACCAGATGGTGGAACCGACGGCGACTCCGATGGCCGCCACTCGGGCCGATTTGCCGTCATCGCTTGCGGCAAGCTGGGTGATGAGGAGGGTGTTCGCACCGGGACTGAGCAGAACTGCTACGTAGAGAAGCCAAATAGTAAGAAGTGTGGAGAACATCGCAGTTCCTTCCTTTTAACTGACCACCGCATCATAACCGCGATGGGACAAGGTGTGGACCAGCCAGTAAACAAGGGTAAGCGGTCCCCCTGTATCGACTCAGGCCCGTTGAAAAGATTCGTAACATTACTTCAACCGGGGCCGCTAGTGAAATTATCTTTTCGCATGAAAATTATCCCCATTGCCTATAAGTGGAACCAGCCTTCAGCCCTGTGACCTGTCACCACAACTTCGGCTCGATTCGGGGCGGCATTATCTCGGGGTGGCAAACACGGGGTTGATGTTCGGGAGGAAACGGGCTATGTTCCACTCTCTGCTTCACGCAAAACCAGCTTCACGAGGAACCAAAGACTGTGATCAAAAAAACAGATGCCATCTATGCCGCCCCTCTGCAGGAGATGATCGACTTCAAGTTCGATGAACGGGTCGTCGCAGTCTTCCCGGACATGATACAACGCTCGGTCCCAGGCTACGGGATGATCATATCCAATATCGGCATCCTCGCGGCGAAGTACACCCAGGCGGGGAGCCACTGCTATGATCTCGGCTGTTCCCTTGGAGCGGCCACCCTTTCCATGCGCCAGCGCATCAAGGAACCGGAGTGCGACATCATCGCGGTCGACAACTCCCCCGCCATGCTCGAGCGCGGCCGCGAGCTCCTCGCGCGCGATGCCGCTGCGGCCGTTCCGGTGACCATGATCTGTGCCGACATCCAGGAAGTCCCCATCGAGAATGCCTCGGTCGTCGTCCTGAACTTCACACTGCAGTTCATCCCCCCGGCACAGCGTCCGGAGCTGATCGAGCGCATCTACGCCGGACTCAGGCCGGGCGGCATCCTCATCCTCTCCGAGAAGATCGCCTTCAGCGAGCCGGCGCGTCAGCACTTTCATCAGGAGCTGCATCACGACTTTAAAAGGGCCAACGGCTACAGCGACCTGGAGATCAGCCAGAAGCGGTCGGCGCTCGAAAATGTGATGATCCCTGAGACTCTCGCCTGTCACCAGGAGCGGCTTAAGTCGGCCGGTTTCTCTTCCGTCGAGTTATGGTTCCAGTGCTTCAACTTCGCCTCCATGGTCGCCATCAAATGAATTTCTACGACGCCCTCTATCCGCAATTAATCGCCATAGGGCAGGAGCGCTGGGCAGAGCAGCTGCGAGCGACTCTGCCGGAGAGACTGGATCTCGACAGCCACGGCAAAATGTCCAGTTGGATCCATGCCCTGCAGTCGCTGCCGGAGCTGCGGCCGTCCCATGTTGAACTGCGCGACAGCGTCACCATCGGCTCGAGTGCCGACCTCGATCTCGCAAAGGTGAACCGCGAAGAGCTGATCGCCCAGCTCCAGGCATTTCACCCCTGGCGCAAAGGCCCCTACAACTTCTTCGGCATCGAGATCGATACCGAGTGGCGCTCGGACTGGAAGTGGGACCGCGTATCCCCGCACATAGAGCCGCTCGCGGGACGCAGGGTACTCGATGTCGGCTGCGGCAACGGCTATCATGGCTGGCGCATGCGCGGCGCAGGCGCCGAGTTCGTGCTGGGCATCGACCCCTTCCTGCTTTCGGTGCAGCAGTTCCAAGTGATGCAACGCTACCTGCGCGACCCGCAGCACCACGTGGTCCCCATCGGCATCGAGGACGTCCCCGCCGATCTTGCCTGCTTCGACACCGTCTTCTCGATGGGTGTTCTCTACCATCGGCGCTCTCCCCTCGACCATCTCTTCGAGCTGAAGGGGTGCCTGCGCAGCGGCGGACAACTGGTGCTTGAGACACTGATCGTCGAAGGGGACCAGGAGACCATCTTCATGCCCCCGGGGCGTTACGCGAAGATGCGCAACGTCTGGTTCCTCCCCTCCATCGCAGCGATGACCCTGTGGCTCAAGCGCTGCGGCTTCACCGAGATCGCCTGCGTCGACACGAACCGCACGAGCACCGGCGAGCAGCGCACCACCGATTGGATGCGCTTCGAGTCGCTCCCCGATTTCCTCGACCCCGACGACGCGGAGAAGACCATCGAAGGACACCCTGCACCGCTGCGTGCCATCTTCACCGCGACGAAGCCGTAGCGGCGGGGCCGTTTTTTTCGGCAGCAGTGGCAAATCCTCCCCCCATGCGGTACATTTTGTGACTGGCAAAAGGCGAAGTCGCACCGACCACTGACCTCGCCACCGTAGTGACGCACCAACCATTCCAGCTAAGGGGAGGCGCATCATGGATATTGCGAGAGAAGACAGACTGCTCTCAATGGAGTTGGGGACGTTAAGCAAGGAGTCGATCAGGAGATCTCAAAGCGTGGAGGAAGACGATAATAAACAGCGTCAGCTCTTCGCGTTTGCACAGGTTATCGGGGCACGCGACCTGCTGCAATACCTCGTGGATAACGAGGAGTGGTCCGATTTCGGGGAGTTCCTGGAGGCGATAATCGAAACCGAGGAGTCGCGATACAGGGAAGCTTGTGAGAACGACGACCGCCAAACCATGATCATCACCATGGCTCACCGCCGCCAGTGCAGCAGGCTGGTAAGGAGGCTGACCGATCCCCGACGCAGGCAATCGCTGCTCGCGCAACTCGATTCTCCCGCGGAGTGAGCGCCTTCACCGTCGCAAAGTTAGCCGAAAAATTTCTCGCTGAACCAAAAAACCCCCATCGGCTCTTCCGGCATGTCTCCGCGTATCTTGCAACTCGCCACGTCTACGCTCTCGACCCCGGCGGCGCTCTCGAATACCTTGACCATCTCGAGCGCCCGTTCCTCTGAATCCGATACCACGTCGTAGACGATACCGTAAGCCTGCGCCTCCCGATACCAGGGATGGTCCATCGGGAGCTTGGCGACAATCGCGAGGCGGTAATATTTGGACTCCGCACTGTAGCGTAATTCTTCCAGCTTCACTATTTCATAGAGCACCGGAGTGCTGCATCCGAACTCCTCCAGAAAATGCATCAGGAAACTCCGAACCTCTTCCTTTGATCGTCCCTTTAGCAACCGAATGCGCGCGAGTGCCGCGGCCACAAGCCCTACCCTTTTTTGATACTCCCCATCCCCCTCGGTACGCTCCTTGAGAAGGACTTCGGCCAATGCTTCCGCTTCGGCAAGTCTGCCGACCCCCTCCAAAGCAGCCACTCGCGCCTGTTCGGCACCCGGTCGCAGAGAAGGTTGTTCGAGGCAGTCAAGGTAACCAAGCGCCGCCTGGAAGGCCTTACAAGCTATCGAGAGAAATGCCATGTTGAGACGAATCATATCCGCGTTCGCCTGCGGACAAAGCAGTGCCTGTTCATAGGCGGCCAGCGCTTCTTCATATTTATTAAGCTGGCCGAGATAGATGCCGAGGCAGAACCAGTTCGTCCAAAAAGTGGGGCGCTTCAACACGCCGCGCCTCATCGTCGAAACGGCATCTCTGAAATTCTTGGAGCTGGCATAGACCTCGGCGGCAATGTAGAAGGCGAGAGGCCCTTTGGCCTCTTCGAGCTTCATGGCGACTTGAATAGCTTCCGAGTACCTTCCGGCCTCCAAATGATCAAGCCCCTGGTTCGTCAGCTTTTCAATCCTCTTGTTGGCTATATCATCCATCACGGTCGTCTCCTTCACTGCAGCATGTGCTCCACATCCCCGCACAAAAGATTAAGCAATTCACATCAAACTGTCAATAGAGAGCGCTTCACCGTTTCCGCCCCCGGAAGGCCCATCGAATGGGGTTCGTTCGCAGTCTCCGCAGCCCTCCGCCACTGGAACAGCCGATTCCCCACAAACTCAAACCGCAATTGACCGTTCTCTTTACGACTTCTTTTTCTCTGTTATCTTTTCTATGTCCACAACTCATTAAGGCCAGGTTCCGCTTTTGTCCGGCCTGATACAGTGCATCCGAACATCGAACAAAGGACCCGGAATGTTCAAAAGTCTCATCCTCATGCTATGCCTCATAGTCTCCGTTGCAGCAGCGTCGGGCGCCTATCAATCCCAGAAAACGCTGGTGGTGGGGAGCGAGGAGAATTTTCCTCCCTTCTCCACCGGAAGCACCGACGCGACCGCCGGCGGTTTCGCCGTGGAACTCTGGAAAGAGGTCGCCCGGGAGGCGGGGCTCCCATACACCATCCGGGTCAGGCCGTGGGGCGAACTGCTCCAGGAATTCAGGGACGGCAAGGTGGACGTGCTGCTGAACATCGCCACCTCGGACGAGCGCCATCGCTACACCGACTTCAGCGTCCCCCACGTCATCGTGAACGGCGCGATCTTCGTGCGCAAGGGGGACTCCCGCATCGGCTCCGAAGCGGACCTGGTCGGAAAATCCATCATCGTGTTCAAATCCGACCTCGCCCACGAATACGCGATATCCAAGGGATGGCAAAAGCAGCTCGTGCTGGTGGACGATGCCCGGGAAGGACTCAAACTCCTTTCCTCAGGCAAGCACGACGCCATGCTGCTCAGCAAGCTTGCCGGCATGCAGACGCTACGCGAGCTCCGCATCGACAACGTGCGCCAGCTCGACGTGAAGGCCGGCTACGCGCAAAAGTTCACCTTCGGCGTACACAAAGGGGAGTCGGACCTCCTCGCCGTGCTGAACGAAGGACTGGCCCTGACCAAGGCCGACGGCGACTATGACGAACTGTACCAGAAATGGTTCGGGGTTTATGAGCCCAAGGAGCCGACTTTCAGGGACATGCTGAAATACCTGCTACCCTTCGCGCTGCTGGTCGCGTGCCTCGCCGTTTATTTCTTCTACCGGCGCACTTGCGAACGCAAAGCGTCCGAGGCCGCCCTGCGGGAAAGCAAACTGCGCCTGGACACCATCCTCGACAACGTCGGCGCCTACATCTTCATAAAAGACACCCAGTACCGCTACAGCTACGTGAACCGCGAGGTCTCGGAGTTGTTCGGGCAGCCCGAGGAGATGATCCTTGGCAAGACCGACGACGCCTTTTTCTCCCCCCAATCGGTGCGGGAGATAATGATCAGCGACCGCCCTGTTCTCGAAGAGGGGCTCACGGTCAAAAGAGAAGAGACGAATCTTGGTGCGGAAAACGAAATAACGCGCAGCTATTGGACGGTGAAACTTCCGCTTAGGGACGAGTCGGGCGCGATTTACGGCCTTTGCGGCATATCGACCGACATCACGGAACTGAAAAAGTTGGAAGACGAGTTGAAGAAGAAAAGCGTCCAGCTCGAGGAGGAACTGGCGGAGCGGGAGATTACCCAGGAAACGCTGCAGGAGCAGACGGCGCTCCTCGAGGAACAGACCGCGATGCTCGAGGAGGAGGTCGAGGAACGCAGGCGGGCCGAGATCGCGCTCAAGGAAAGCGAGGAGACCGTCCGGCACAAACTGAAGGCGATCCTGGAACCAGAAGGCGACATCGGGACACTGGAACTCTCCGACATCATCGACAGCGAAAAACTCCAGGCGATGATGGAGGATTTTTACAAGATAACCGGGATGCTCGGAGCGGTCCTCGACGTTTCGGGCAAGGTGCTCGTCGCGGTAGGGTGGCAGGACATCTGCACCAAGTTCCACAGGGTCCATCCCGAAGCCTGCAAAAACTGCCTCGAGAGCGACACCGTTCTTTCCAGGGGCGTGGCGTCGGGGACCTACAAACGCTACCGCTGCAAGAACAACATGTGGGACATCGTGACGCCGATAGAGGTGGGTGGCAGGCACGTCGGCAACGTCTTCATCGGGCAGTTCTTCTACGAGGACGAGCCGCCCGACGTGGAGGTTTTCCGCGAACAGGCAAGACGCTACGGTTTCGACGAGACGGAGTACCTGGCCGCGCTGGACCGTGTGCCGCGCTTCACCCAGGAAGCGGCCGAGGCGGGGATGAAGTTTTACGCGGAACTGACCGGGATGGTCTCCACGCTCAGCTTCACCTCGATAAAGGTGTCGAGGATGCTTGCCGAGCGCATCCACCTCGAAGAACAGCTCCGGCAATCGCAGAAGATGGAGGCGGTGGGACAACTGGCCGGCGGCGTCGCCCACGACTTCAACAACATCCTGCAAGTGATCACCGGCTATGGCAACATGCTCAAGATGAACGAAAGCCTTGGCAAAAAAGAGCAGGAATGGCTTGATCACATCCTCTCCTCGTCCGAGCGGGCGGCGCAGCTCACCCAGGGACTGCTGACCTTCAGCCGCAAGCAGGTCATCCACCTGGAACCTGTCGACCTGAACAAGGTAATAGAGAACTTCAAGAAATTCATCCTCAGGGTGATCGGCGAGGACATACACCTGAGGACGGTGACCTACGGCGACCGGCTCATCGTGCATGCCGACGTGGGGCAACTCGAACAGGTGCTGATCAACCTTGCGACGAACGCACGTGACTCCATGCCCAGAGGCGGTATGCTCACCATCGAGACCGGGCTGCAGGCGGTGGAGTCCCCCTTCGACCACGAATCCGGGCGTGCGGAACCAGGAAGCTACGCCGTGGTGACCGTGTCAGACAGCGGCAGCGGTATGGACGAGGAGACGCGCAAGAGGATCTTCGAGCCGTTCTACACCACGAAGGAGGTCGGCAAGGGAACCGGCCTCGGCATGGCGATCGTCTACGGCATCATCAAGCAGCATAGCGGGATCATCAACGTCTACAGCGAGCCCGGGCACGGGACCACCTTCAGGATTTACCTGCCGGTGCAGGAGGCCAGGAGCGAGACGGACGCCCAAATCGTGCAGGTGGAGGCGCCCAAAGGGGGGAGCGAGACCATCCTTTTGGCCGAGGACGATGCCGAAGTCCGCAACCTCGTGGTATCGATACTAAGCCAGTACGGTTACGAGGTGATCCAGGCCGTGGACGGGCAGGACGTCGTCGAGCAGTTCGCCGCGAACAGTGAACGGGTCGCGATGATTCTCATGGACATGATCATGCCGAAAAAGAACGGCAAGGAAGCCTACGAGGATATCTCGCTGCTGCAGCCGGGGGTCAAGGTGCTTTATTCGAGCGGCTACACCGCGGACTTCATCCAGAACAGGGGCGTGTCCGAAGAAGGGATCGAACTGGTCATGAAACCGGTTCAGCCGATGGAACTGCTGAGAAAGGTCAGGGAGGTGCTGGACCGCTGATGCGGTGACGGCGCCCCCCTACCCCGCCCAGTACCAAGGCTCGCGACCGGCGCGCATCAGCACCAGGGGATTACAGCTGCAGCGCTTCGGGTGACGGCTGACTGGCCTTGATCCAAGCGACGAAACGTTCCTTGTTCCTTCTCGACAAGATGCGCGGGAACTTCTCCGGATCGTAGAGATAGAGACAGTGCCTGATCGAGGTGTAGGCGCTGAAGGTCCTCTCAGGGTTTTCCGCGAGTACGCGTTCGCGGTACTCCCTGACGACCTTCAGGTTCTCGTTCAGGCACCTGTGCAGTTCGGCCTTTTGCAGGGCGCCGTTTTGCTCCAGGATGTCCTGCACGAAATCATCCACCTTCTCGTCATCGAAGACGAAGTCGCGGAAAAAGTGCGCGGCGATGGGGACGAAGTTGAAGGCGTTCACCGTCCTGGTTCCCGCAGTCACCGCCTGGCCCGTCGCTTCCGGCTCAATCTGGGTAACCGTCGCCTGCTGCATGAGGTCCGAGGTGGCGTTTCTGATCTCTTTAAACTCGCGGTCGGCGAGTTCGAAAAGAGCGGCGAGCACGTTGATCCTGCGCTTCAGATCCACCGGTATCGACTTCTTGTACTTGATCTTGTGGTCCAGCATGCTCCAGGCGTCCTGTATCAGGGACCGAATCTGCACCTCGAAGCAGAGATCCTCCGGCGGCAGGTTCCTGGTGAGGTAATCCGCCTTAGGGTCCAGGGCCAGGTCCATGTGCAGCCCCTTGTAGCCGAAGGAATCCTCCGTGCTCTCCACGGCCGAAGTCTTGTCCGTTACGTTTAGTATCTTGAAGTTGCGCTGCAGCAGCTCCGACACCACCGGGACCTCGTCTTCATAGAGACAGACGATGCGCACGCCGATCAGGTCCGAGATGAAATCCCTGATTTGGTAAGGCTGCTCGTCAGCCTCAAGTTTCCCCTGGTATTTGCGCTGGAACTTTTTGATGCACTCCTCTTTTTCCTTTACGCGCCCCTCGACCTTGATGGTCGTCCCCGCCCCGGTCTGTCCGACCAGGCATCTGACGATGTCCACAAAGTAGTCCTTCGCCGCGATCAACTGTTTCTCGTGAGTATCGTAGTATTTCCTGAAAAGCGCTTTTTCGCGCTGAAAATCAAGCGATGCCATAATTTAAATTCCTCATACCTCAAGCCGCCCAGCCGGAAATCCTCCGTAGCCAGCGCTTCACCATCCAATCAAGTCTTACATAACGCACCCGCTCACGCAGGCGTTCCGCTTTTCAATAACACAGGCGGCTTCTTTCAAAAAGGGAATTCGCTCTCATAGGATCGGGGGCGGCAGGCTCTTTAGCAGCGTCGGACTCACTATGTTTACAGTTTTGCCTTGAACAATAACAACGAATCCATTAGATTGCGCTTACACCTTATGAGTTTCGGGAACACCGTGATCTGATTTCAGAATGGAGAAGACAAGCCATACAAGGCCGCATGCAATGGCGAGATCGTGGACTCCTTCCTTTATTACGCGGAATCGGAAACCTCAGGAGGATTCCCTGTAAAACCAGATATGAAGCTGGAAAATCTGCGCCTGTGGCCCAGCCTGCTCAATTCATAACACTCTCCATTTACTGCTGACAACCAAGGAGGACAAATGAGAACATCCCTGATTACCGTCTTATTGTTGAGTGTCTGTTGTTTCGCAAATGCAAAAGAAATCAAAAATTGGCAGAAAAACATCCCTCCTGCTAGCAAAGGTTGGAAGCAATATCAGTTAGCGAACAGTCCGAACTTCATTGTTGCCTACTCAAAGGATGATGGTAAGGAGGAGAAAGGGTATCAACAAGTGATTTTGAGGATACTGTTCAAGGATACTGAGGCAAAAAGGTTTTATAAAACCTATGACCAGACATCATTTTTGGAGTATGGATACAATATAAATTGCAAAAGAAACTCTTACTTTACAATCTACGCACTTGAACTGGACAAGAACAACAAGCAAGTAAATTCAAATTTCATACTTTCACCAAGTCCAAACGACTGGAAACCTGTCAGTAAAAATCGGTTTGTTGCCGATATGAATAATTCGGTATGTAAATAAAAAGCAAATAATCGCATGTGAATTACAGAGTGAGGTAGAGATGTAGATAACTTGTCTAATGTTTTAGTTACAACTCCCTTCCGCACTCGCACCTGCTTCATCGTCGGCCGCATCATCTGTCGCCTCCATCCTCGTCAGCTTCTTTCAACCCGGACTTGGTGTTTGTATATCTTGGGTGACAAGACGTGCATCTTGATAAATATCGCGTGAACCATGATTTACACGCTGCGAATGAAGGTTGACTTCGTGTGTAGGTGGATTTACTTCGCGTAAGTCATGATTTACTTCGTGTACATCACCATTTACTTCGTGTGCATCAAGAGTTACTTCTAACACATCCGAATTCATTTTTAATATATCACGACTTACTTACCATACATCCGGATTTACTTTTAATATATCTTGACTTACTTCTAATACATCACGATCAACTTCGCATACATCTAAATGTGCAGGAACTAAATTGCGGTTTAAATCTTATCAATCTCGCCTGACTCGAAGTGCATCGACGTTTACACGATATAAATCACGTTTCACTTCATACTTTCAACTCTCAGGTTATTAGGGATCAGCAGGGGCAGGAAAGATGCGCTGGCGCGGAGGACGGTCTACGGGGTGCCTTGAAAAGAAGGGAGTCCGGCGAGAGCAGAAAAAAACAGGGGGTGCCGAGGGGCACCCCCTGGCAAAGAGGTGGGGTAATGCCACTTATGCGGTGGAGAGCTGGAACCGCATCAAGATGAAGTACCGCCCTCCCCTCCTTCCTGCTCGCTCTGAACGGCACTGAGTGCCGCATTTACGCCCTTACCCCGACCGTGTCCTCTTTTGTCCCTGCTCAGGTCAAATCCTGAAGCGCTGAACACCTCGGGTTTCGAAATGGCGGCCATTTCCAGGTGCAAAGCAATCTGTTCGAGGTAAATGACGAGTTGCCTCTGAAGTTCGTCGCGTTCCATAATCAACAGCCTGTTGCCCATGATGGACTGGTTATGCACCGCATCGTGTTTGAGCACTGCAGCCAGAAACGCCTGGAACAGCGCCAACCTCCCTTCCCAAAATGAATCGGGAAACTTGGTCTTGTCAGAGAGGGCAGCAGCCACCCTCTGCACCAAGGTGTGAAACTTCGTTGGGGGCATTTTCCGGTAGTTTCGTATGATCCGATAACCCACGTCGCACCTCCCTTGCTTCGCATCAGCGAAAGTCGTGGTCCGTTCAACAATTAACCCACCTCAATTATAAAAAACTTACAGAAGTCTACTCCGCCGATGGCGCAATGCAAGCAGGAGCTCCAAGCACCACTGAGGAAGCCGAAACCTCCACCTGTAAAATCAATTTGAGAAAGTGCCCCGTTTTTGCCATACTGCCGCGCGCAACCCATTGCGGTTACGGCTCATTGATTGGCGAAGAACGAAAAGGCGGATGCACCCGCTTCTGCCGATTCGCATGTTTCAAGAAGATACGAGGTATGTTATGGATGTCGGGGGCTACAAAGCCGAGCCCGGCTCCTTCCCTTCATCTCTATCCAAGGAGTGTTCAATGCGTTACATCAATACCGACAAAATCCTTGCCGCCCAACTCACCACTCCCGCCGAGAATCCGCTCGTAGGCGACGATACGCGCCTGATCGACGTCTGGTTCGACGGCAGCGCAGTTCGTAAGCAGCTCTTCAAAAAGGTGCACAAGACCGAGCAGGAGGAAATGGCGAGGGACCTCGAAGGAAGGGGTTTTCTGCGCTCCGGCAATCTCCTCATCAACCCGCGTGCCGTTCTCTTCGCCGAGATGGAGCACGAGATCGTCGGCGGTCTCGTCACCATCGGTTACCAGGACAACGGCAAACCGGTGGAACTGAAGGTGGATACGAAGGCGTTCAAGGACCTGTGCGAGCGACTGGCAGGTAAGAAAAAATGATTTAAGTGTAGCATTGAAAAGCAGTCCCTCTCAGAACAACAAGAAGCCCGCCGGATATTTCGGTGGGCTTCTTTGCACCTGCAGGTCACCAGGTTCCTCCCGGCCGGAGAGCTTTTAGAGATGACAAAAGGCACACAAGAAGCTAAAATCACCTCTATGAAACCAGTCAACTGGAACTCAGACAAGAACATGAGCCTGAAGTCCGAACGTGGCATTTCATTTGAGGAAACCTTGGTATCTATTTCAACAGGTGGCCTCTTAGATGTAGTGGAGCATCCTAATAAAGAGCGTTATCCAAACCAGCGCATTTTTGTTATCCATGCCCGAGGTTACGTCCATCTTGTCCCATTTGTAGAAACAGAAAAAGAAATATTCCTTAAAACCATCATCCCAAGTAGAAGCGCCACTAGAAGGTATATCAAAGAAGGAACATCCGATGAGAAAAAAGATAAAACCTGAAGATAAGCAATATGAAGACGACATCATGGCGTCGTTCGAAAGTGGTGAGTGGCAATCAGTGCCTGGCCTGAAAGAAGAGACGGCGCGTTATGCTTCCAGTGCATCAGCTACGCTGACCAAGGACAAACGCATCAACATTCGACTATCATCGAGAGATTTAGAAGATATTCAAATGCGTGCAGCAGAAGAAGGGATGCCGTATCAGACATTGATCGCCAGCATTCTCCATAAGTACGCAAGCGGTAGACTCATTGAGAACACGCAACATCCGGCGCCACGTGCGACCGGCCGTTCGAAAAAAATGCTCGCCGGTTAGCTCTTCCCCGTCACCAGCCTCACTTCCTCTCACCGCTTCGGAAATCAGTCAGCTCCAAAACATACAAAAGCCCGCTCGGCAGTGCCGGCGGGCTCTTTTTGTGTCAGAGAAAGCTGCCAGAGACATGACAGTCCCACTGAAGAGACAGTCGGGCGTTTCAGGCGCCTTTTTTGCCTTGGGCTATCACCGCTGCGAGGGAAGTGGTGGGCCTGCCGATCAGGGCGCTCAACAGGTGACCGTCGTCAAAGAGGCCTCCCTTGGCTGCGCCGCTGTCTGAGTCGGCCAAAAGTGCGGCAAAAGGCTCGGGAAGTCCGACGGAGACGAGCAGTTTTTTGAACTCGAGCTCGGGGAGGTTCACGTAGTTCACC
This sequence comes from Geomonas edaphica, assembly GCF_004917075.1. Lineage (GTDB taxonomy): Bacteria > Desulfobacterota > Desulfuromonadia > Geobacterales > Geobacteraceae > Geomonas > Geomonas edaphica. Next base: position 277,840 of record NZ_SSYB01000002.1, on the reverse strand, counting down.
TCTTTGCCGTACTGCCGGGAAATCTCGGCGGCGAACTCCGTCAGGGTGTAGGCGGTGTCGCCGGCGAGTTCATAGACCTGCCCCCCCTCCCCTTCCCTGGTGAGCACGGCGACGGCGGCTTCCGCGTAATCGGCACGGGCGGCCGACGCGATCCGGCCGTCACCGGCGGAGCCGTAGAAGGTTCCATGCTCGACCGCAGAAGGAACACCGGCGGCGTAGTTCTCGGTGTACCAGCCGTTGCGCAGCATCACGAACGGTACGCCGGAGTCGCGGATCATGGTTTCGGTGGCAATGTGCTCGGCGGCAAGGGCAAGGGGTGAGGTGTCGGCATGCAGCAGGCTCGTGTAGGCTAAAAGTTTCACGCCAGCTTCCCTGGCTGCTTCGATGACGGTGCGATGCTGGTTGATGCGCTGCCCGACCTCGCTCGAGGAGATGAGCAGGAGCTTTTCGGCTCCGGCAAGCGCCGCCTTCCAGCTCTCGGGAGCGTTGTAGTCGGCCTGGCGGACCTGCACTCCCAGGGAGGCGAGATCTTTTGCTTTGTCCGGATTCCGTACGGCGGCAACGATGCTTGAGGCAGGCACTCTCTTCATAAGCGATGCGATGACGAGACGACCCAACTGTCCGGTAGCTCCGGTAATGACGATCATGTGACTAACTCCTTTATGTCTGGATGCGATGTATGTTACAGGTGGAGCATAACAACAACGCTTTCAAAAAGTAAGTACGCACAAAAAGGTAAGTGTCATGAGTGAGTCGAAAGCCGTTAGCCTGGCAGAGCAGATGCGCCGCGGAGAGCTGTTCTCCACGCAGTGTCCCTCGCGTGAAATACTGAAGCATGTGACCAGCCAATGGGGTGTCCTGGTACTTGTCGCCCTTATGGGAGGGACGCACCGATTCAGTGAACTGCGGCGCAAGGTGGGAGGAGTGAGTGAAAAGATGCTTGCGCAGACGCTTCAGTACCTGGAGAGGGACGGCTTCGTCTGTCGCGTCTCGTTTCCTGTGGTGCCGCCTCACGTGGAGTACTCGCTGACCCCGCTCGGAAGGGACATCGGACTGAAAGTGGAGGCACTGGCGGACTGGATCGAAAGCAACCTGCCGAGCATCATGTCCGTTCAGGCAACGGCGGACCAGGAAGTAGCCGAACAGCAGGCGTAGCGGAGCAGCTTCTTCGTCCTAGAAGCGCTGCCCCAGACCCAGGTGAAGGGCGACGTCCGGAGAGGCACCGACGATGATGTCCTCGGAAAGGGCTATGTCGAGCGTGGTCGAGGGGGTGAAGGCGTAGGTGCCGCCAAAAAGAAGCTGCACGGCGGGGGAGGTAAGCTCGCTCAGCTCGCTGTCCTTGTAGAAGGCGGTGTGCCCGGAAAACTGCACCTTGAAGGCGATGAAGTCGCGCGGGGACCAGCCTCCGCCGACGGTTCCGAAACCGACCAGGTTCTCCTGCTGTCCCTTCAACACATCCCCATCGGTGAGCCCCATGCCGCCGAGCGCACCGAAGAGGGTCGCGTGCCCCCATTTCCCCGGGAGTTGGTAGTCATCGCTGCCGGTAAGCCAAAGGGCCAGGTCGGTGCTGCCGCTGCCGGTAAGCCGCGAGCTGCTTCCGGTGGGAAGCTTCATGCTGGCACGCAGCGCAAGCGCGCGGGGATTAACGCTACGGTCGTGGTACAGCTGCCATGCGCCGTTCAGCCGGACGTCGCCCATGCGGAAGGTGGCATCGTCCATACGAAGCCGCTCCTCCCCATCACGGTCATAGCGGAAAAGGAGCCGGTTATCGGTCGCACTCAACCGGTTCCCTTGTGGGAGCCCGAAGAACCGGTGCCACTGCTCGATGAATCCGTCGAAGATCCCCCCGTTGTAGGCCACCATGGGAAGATCGAAACCCAGTTCCAGGTTCTCTGAAACGCCGTAGCGAAGCGCGAGCGTGATCCGTTCGCTCTCGCCATCCAAAAGCAGGTGCTCCCGTGCGTTTTTGTCCTCGACGTAGCTGTTCGCAACGTCGAGAGCGAGAAGCCCCCAGGCCTTTCCCACCGGCTGCACAATGGCGTTCTCCGCGGCCGGCAGACCGTAGACCTGCACAAGTGGATTCTGGTTGAAGGTGTAAAAGGGTGTGATCGCCAGCGGTTCGGCGCCGACGCCCGAAACCGTGACGGCGACTAAAAAGAGCGCAACGGCAAAGCTTGCAAGTTTCCTCATCGATCCTCCCCAAACCACCCCTTCTCGTTCTCCTCGGTAAGGCGCCCCAGCAGGTACTCCCACAGCGCCGGGCAGCCCGCCTCAATAGGAGGCCCTATACGTCCTATCACCCGTTCGTAGCTGATGCCGTTTTCGCGCCAGCTCTGCCCCTCGTTCGCCAGGTTGAGCAGAGCCGGAATGGCGCGGTCGGCGGCATGGGCGAAACGCGCCTCCGGGGTCACCGCTTCCTCGAACTCGAGCCAGAGGGCCAGAAAAAAGGAGCGCTGCGGTTCCTGCACCATCCCGAAGATCCTTTGCACCGCCTCCAGTTCGGCGGCCTTACGCTCTTCCCATCCCTCGGTGGCATAGACGATGGTGTCCCCGGTATCGATCTCCCCCACATCGTGCACGAGGAGCATACCGACAACACGGTGCATGTCCAGCACAGTCCGGGCATAGGGCTGGAGCGAGTAGGCCATCATGGCGATATGCCAGCTGTGCTCGGCCGAGTTCTCGTAGCGGTCACTCCCCTTCGAACGGTTCTTGCGGGTCACGCTCTTCAGCTTGTCAAGCTCGAGAATGAAGTCCACGGTGCGTGAAATGGTCATCGTCCCCCTCTCCTTCTCGTTTTCAATCCGCTTCAGTTCCGAGAAAAGCTCCCGGTTCACCGGCGTCGGGATCCGATACTGCTCTCCCATGGCGATCATGGTCCCGGCCAGCATGTCCACCTCGGTCGGACGTCCCGCTTCCACATCCTGGAGCATCGAGGTCTTACCGAAAGCGCCCAGGGTTCCAAGTACGCGGTACCACTCCTCCAGGTCGGACTCGGAAAGATCCACCTTTTTGGCTACGGCAACGGCGATCACCTCGCGCATGGCGGCGTCCATCATTTCCCGCGCGCGGGCGGACTCCCTGAGGGCGCCGTAGGTCATGCCGAGGACGGCGGATACCTGGTTCACGCCCACGTTGATCATGTACTTGAACCAGAGGCTGCGGACCATGTCCGGGGGCACCTCGCAGTTGATTCCAGCACGCCGGAAGAGGTCGCCGACAAGGCGGACCCGCTCACTTTGTTCCGTGTTGTCACGCTCGCCGAAGAGGATGCGCCCCAGATTCTGGTAGGTGACGGCGTTTTCCTCGCGCACGGCGTCGATACCGAGCGACAGGGCGTACAGCACCTTGTCCCAGCCGTACACCGCAGCGATGCGCTCCTCGCTGTCGATGCCATTCATCACCGAGAGGATGACGGTGCGCTCACCGACGACGCGGCGGATGCCGGCGATCGCCTCGTCGAGCTGCCGGTGCTTCACCGCCACGATGACAAGGTCCGCGGTGGGCGCCTCTTCCGGGGTGAACGCAGGGATGGGAAAACGTGTACCGTTCACGACCACCCCATCGGCCGCCAGCTTTTCGCGGCGGGCTCCGTCGGCGATGAAGAAGACCGAGTCACGGTCGAGGGTAAAAAGGAGGCTGCCGTAGACGGCGCCGAGCGCTCCGGCACCGATGATGGCGATCTTTTGGATGGGTCGGTTCATCAGGTTCTCGAATGGGAAAAATTTTAGGCAATTTGTCATACTGCGGCGGCGCCGTCAACCCTGGTTTGGGGGGAGGTTGTTGAGCAGAGGCAAATCCCCCCTTGCCCCCCTTCGCAAAGGGGGGAACGCTTGGCCAGGGGGAACGCTTGGCCAGCTTACTGCTTCGAGGCAACACACACGTGCTTCCCCGGAATTTCCTGAAGAACCTTCGAAAAGGGAGGGGGCACGCTGGAGTTCGGGCAGTGCCGCTTAAAAAGGAGGCTGCCCTTTCGGGCAGCCTCTTGCGGAGACTTGCGCCCCGCGGCGGTTATCAGTGATATTCCTCAACGTTTGACGATAGCTCCGAGACCTTTTCTTCCGCGTACTCACGCCCCTTGCGCAGGTTCCGGTTCAGCTTGTCCTGCACCTCGGTAGTCAGCCCTTTCATCTTAGAAATGGCGTCACCGGTCACGTCGGATACCTTTTTCCTCATCTCATGCCCCGTTTTCGGAGTGTAAAGCAGGGCAAGCCCCGCCCCTACCAGTGCCCCGGCCGAAAAGCTCACCACCTCAGCCGTGGTGCTCGCGTGTCCGTGTCTTCTCATGACGTCCTCCTTCCAGCCTTGCTGGTTCTAGACTCTGCCGGCCTTGTGGTTGTACCAGTAGCTCCCAAGGGCGGCGCCTACGCTTGCCGCCAGACCACGCCAGGCAAGCTTTTTCCCTTCCCGCGGCGTGCCGTGCTTTTGCGAGGCCCGTTTGCCGCTTAGGAAGGATTTGAGGGCGGTTGCCGCAAGAGACCACCCCGATAACGGCGGTGCCACGGCGGTCGAACTTTTCGCGTTCAGCCTGCGCAGAAGCAGCCACAGCGCTCCGGCTCCCGCTGCCCGGGCCGCGCTCCCCGTCACAGGGACTTCAACCGTTTTCTTCATCCCAACGCTGGCGGTGACCCTGTCGCGTACCCGCTTGTTGCCAAGCGCCACGAGCGCGGCGGCTGTGCCGATAAGCGAGGCCTGCACCGAGGTCCGCTGCGCCAACCGCAGTACGCCTGCGATCCCTTTCCATGCCAACAGTTTCGCCCGGCGTACACCGCGCGTCTTCAGGTACTGCGGCGAAAGATGTTCCTCAAGATCGTGCACGGTCCGGGTTATATCGCCTTCCGTATGCCGGATCTGCTCGCGAATCTCGTCCGCCGATGCGTGCTGCTCGTGAACCTTAACGTTTTGGCCCATTTTACCGTCTCCTTCAAAGCCCCCATCGTCTGCGTGGGCTTTGCATCCATCTCCTTCACATACTTTCCGCCTTTAAGAACGAGCACCGCTCCTATCGCCAAGAGACCCAGCGCCACCAATAGCGCCGCACCCCACGCCGGCATGATCGTCGCGAGCCCCAGCACGATGGCCGCCGTCAACACTAGGAGCCCCGTGTACAAAAGCACTCCACCCACGACGATGGTGGCCGCGTCCTTGGCGGCATGTACCACCTTCTCCTTCATCTCGGCCGCAAAAAGACCAAGTTCCTGTCGGAGCAGGTCACGCAACTCCCCGCCTAGCTCCGACACCAGTTCACCAATCGTTTTCTCCTTTTTCTCCGGCATGACAGCCTCCTTTCCGAATGACGACCTGGCATCACTCCGGACCAACGTTACCTGTAATTAATGTTAAGAAATTTAAATTTTTATTGCAAGCGGGCATTGTCTCAGCCTCCAGCCGTATACATTTTGCTGGCATTTTTTTGTAATTTGAATAACAATTAGAAAAACTCAATCGGATGTTTGAGTATGGCTTTTATTGCAATGAAAGGAAGAAGGAGAGTGTCATGAGTACCAGACGAGAGTTCACATCTTACACCCCGGGAGAACTGCGGGAACTATACAAGAGAGACCCTGCCCTGTTCGATGAACTGGCGGACGAAGCCGTGAAGAAGGCCTGCGTGGCAAGTACCCCCGAGAAATCACTGCAACTGCAACGCATGCAGTGGTCGATCGGCATGCAGTTACGTAAGGCCAGCAGCAACGTCGGGCGCATGCACCTCATGGAGAACATCTTTTACAGCGAGGTCTACGGCGAGAATGGTCAGCTTGAGAAACTGGTGCAGACCTGCAACAGCCTAATGCGCACCCTCGGCAGAAAGGACCGCATCGAGAGGAAGGAAGAAGAAACCGCAAAACTACGCAAGATTTGACGAAACGCAGCGTGTGACAAAAGCGGCCACGGGGTGTTATCTGAGCGCAAAAGCAGTCTCAGATATACTCCGTGGCCACTTTATTTCAGGCCTTTTCCCCGCACGCGGCGGCGAAGAACGCGTCGAGCGCCGCCACCCACCCCTTTTTCTCCTCTTCAGCAACGAAAGACGCCTCGAAACTGTTTCGCGCCAGTTGGTACGCCTCGCGCGCGCCGAGTTCCGGCAGGGCCGCGAAGGTCGCCGCGTAATTGTCGTTCAGATAGCCTCCGAAATACGCGGGGTCGTCCGAGTTGACGGTGGCGGCGATGCCGGCCTGAAGGAGCCTGCCCAGGTTGTGGTCGTGCATCTCGTGGAAGACGGCGAGCTTCACGTTGGAAAGCGGGCAGACGGTGAGCGGCACCCTCTCACGCGCCAGCCGGGCCACGAGGTCGGCATCCTCCAGGCAGCGCACGCCGTGGTCGATACGCTCCGCCTTCAGGATGTCCAGGGCGTCGCGGATATAGTCGGCCGGCCCTTCTTCGCCTGCGTGCGCGACGATGTGCAGCCCCAGTTCCCGGCAGCGTGCGAAGACCCGTGCGAACTTCTCGGGCGGGTTGCCCCGCTCGCCGCTGTCCAGCCCGACGCCGATGAAGCGGTCGCGATACGGCAACGCTTCCTCCAGGGCGGCGAAGGCCTCCTCTTCGCTTAGATGGCGCAGAAAGCAGAGGATCAGCGATGCGGAGACGCCGAGCTCTTCCCGTCCGCGACGCACCGCACGGTCCAGTCCGCCTATCACCGTCGCAAATGGGATGCCGCGCGAGGTGTGCGTCTGCGGATCGAAGAAGATCTCGGCATGGAGCACGTTGTCGGCCTTGGCGCGGTTCAGGTAGTTCCAGGCCATATCGAAGAAGTCCTCTTCGGTCTGCAGTACACCGGCACCCGCGTAGTAGATGTCGAGGAAACTCTGCAGGTCGGTGAAGGCGTAGGCTGCGCGCAGCTCCTCGATGGAGGCGTAATTGAGTTTGATGCCGTTTCTCTGTGCCATCTCGAAGATCAGCTCCGGCTCCAGCGAGCCCTCGATGTGTATGTGCAGTTCCGCCTTGGGCATGCGGTTTAATATGGAGGGAAGCTCCCGGCGCGGGATCGATTCCAGGTTCATGTGGTACTCCTGTTGCTTTGAATGGTGCTCCTCGGCTGAGGAAGCCGCGGATTGTGCCACAACGGCACCAAAGCCACAACACTTCCTTTACAAGAGACGGCAAATGAGCATTTATTTCTGGAACCGTGAGGCTCGTTCCTTTATGATGGGGCGCTTGTGCCGGATAAAGCCTGCGGCACAAAGTCACTCCCGAAAGGAGCCTCACCGATGTCCCCGCTGCTGCTTACCCTGCTTCCCATTCTCGTCATCCTCGTTCTTCTACTGGTATTGCGCAAGGCGGCCGATATAAGCGGCCTTGCGGGATGGATCGTCATCGCGCTCGTCGCCTGGCTCGGCTTTGAGACCTCCGCCGAGGTGATCCTGCGCTCCACCGCGGCGGGACTCATCCGCTCCTTCTCGGTGTCGCTCATCGTCGCCACGTCACTTCTGCAGATGGCGGTGATGGAAAAAACCGGCGCGCTCAAACGCATCACCATCTTCATAAAGACCATCGCCAGCGAGAACCGGGCCGTGCAGATCATGATGATCAACATAGGCTTCGGCACACTCATGGTGGCGGTCGGGGCGACTCCGGTCTCCATTCTGCCGCCGATCCTCCTCGCCATGGGGTATTCGAGCACGGTCGCGGTGGCGCTCCCCGCCATCGGCTACGACTCCCTCTGCACCTACGCCCTCCTGGGCGCTCCCATCGTCGTCTTCGTGGACATCGCCAACAGTTTCTTAGGCAAGGGGGAGATCACCCTGCACCAGGCGGGGATGGTCTTCTGCCTTTTCCTGCCGGTGGTATCGACGCTGATCGGGTTCTGCATGCTCTGGATGGTCGGGCGCTGGGAAGGGATCAAAAGCGGCTTCCTCCCCTGCCTCATAACGGGCGGCGTGATCGGCGTGATCGCCTCCTTCACCAACCGCTACGACAACCTCGTGGTGCTGACCGGGGTGATCTGCGGCATCGCCGTGATCATCGCCATGGCGCTGTACCTTATCGTCACCGGGCATCCGGTACTGGACCAGAGCCGGCTGACCAAGGACGAACTCGCCTTCTGCCGCGCCTTCCCGCTCTGGCGCGCCGTGATGCCGTGGTTGTTACTGGTGCTCCTCATCCTCGCCCTGAACCTCCCGAAGGAGATGTTCGACCTGCTATACCGCACCCTGAAGCTGCCGGTCGCAGGGCTTTCCGCCGACGGCAAGCCGATCGATACCCGCGCCCTCTGGCAGGCCTACACCTGGATCCTCGCGAGCACGCTCCTCGCGCTCCCCTTTCTGCGCCCCACCGGGCAGCAGTTGCGCGAGGCCGGCGCGGTATGGTTGAAGCGTGCGCCCCGTCCGGTGTTCGCCGCCGCCATCTTCTTCGCCATCGGCGAGGTGATGAACATGACCGGGTACGACATGGCCACGCACCAGTTCGCCTCGCCTAGCATGGTGCGCGTCCTAGCGGACGCGTCGGCCCAACTGTTCCATGGGGCTTACGGGCAGGTGGTCGCCTTCATCGGGCTTTTCGGGGGCTTTATCACCGGGAGCGAGGCGTCCACCATCGCCATGTTCGCCAAGTACGCCATGTCGACGGCCCGAAACCTCAAGATGTCCACCGAGGCGATGCTGATCATAACCGCAGGGCTCGCCTTCGGGGGGGGACTCGCCAGCGTAGTTTCCCCGGCGAAGCTGCAAAACGCGGCAGCCGCCATCGACAGGATCGGGGAGGAGAGCCTCGTCATACGCATCGCCTTCATCTTCGCCATCATCCTGACCCTGGTCACCTCATGCTTCGTCGTGGCACTGCTCTGGCTAAGGGGCTAAGACCTTTTCTGCATCCTGCCGCGGATGGCGAAGGAGAGACGCGCCAGACGGCGGTGTGGGTAGTTTTGGTCGATGACCGGGATACCTTCGACGCAGGTCACGAACCCTTCGGACTGTGCCTCGTCGAAGCAGTCGTGGGCGGCGTTTCTCAGGGTGTCGAAGAAAAAGATGGTGGATATCATCGCGTTGTAGCATGAGATCCCCAGCACTTCGTGCCCCTTCAAACCGCTCGCGAAGCCGCTGCAGGCGACCAACGCGATGAAGGGGGCGGTAACGAGCGCCGTGTAGAGGATCAGGGTGGCACGCGCCCTTATCGCCTCCTTGGTCAGTTGTACGCCTTCCCAGGGGTCCTCATCCTCATATCGACGGTAATCGCGTTCGCGCATGGCTCCCCCCACTCTCTCAGGAGACTGCTGATGCCGGGTTGTTCCAGAGCACAATTGTACCGGATTTCACGACGTCGTCACAGTATCGACACGGCAGCGGGTCTCCTCAACCACAACACTTTTTCCTGTGAGAAAGACGCCATGCCGCTCAAGCTTGGAACCATTATGCCGAAACTGTTTACAAATGCGTCATGTGCAACATGCGCTCTCTGCACCGGAGACTTTCTGTCAAAAGTGATCAAAAAAAGCTCTTGAGGGTTGCACCGTCCTCTGCTCACCGGCTGGCTAACTCCAGGCCGGGTGGAGAAACGAATTATGGATAAAAGCATGCTCCGGCTGCTCCTGTTTTTCCTCACCATCATCCATCTAATCGTTCCGGCCGGTGCCAACCGTGCGGACGCCGCTGAGGTCAAGACACGTCAGAAGGTCCTGATCCTCAATTCCTACCATTCCGGATACCGGGGCTCCGACGACATCGCCAAAGGGTTCACGGAGACTCTGCTTAAATCCCTACCCCAGACGGAAATACAGACCGAGTATCTGGATTCGAAGAATTACAGCGGCAGCGCCTTCGACGCCAAGATCATCGACCTGCTCAGGTTCAAGTATGCGCGGAGACACTTTGACCTCATCTTTTCCACCGACGACTACGCCTTCGACATCCTGGAAAAAGAGCGCGAGAGCATCTTCGGGGCCACACCGGTCGTCTTTTGCGGCACCAATTCCTTCGATCCGATCCGGCTCAAAGGAAAGCGCGACATCATCGGCATCGACGAACGCCCGAGCTTCAAGGATACGCTTGACCTGATCTTCCGCCTGCACCAGAAAACGAAGGAGATCATCGCCATCAGCGACCGGTCGGTGACCGGAAAGCTGAACGAAGAAGAGTTTCGCGAGGCTGCCGCCGCATTCTCGAATAAAGCCCGTTATACGTACCTGGCCGGGCTGCGCATGGACGAACTCGTCGCCCGTGTGAAAAAGGTGGAGCCGGACAGCGTCATCGTCTATTTCGCGTCCTTCGTGGAAGACAAGACAGGGGAGCGCGTCTCAAGCAACGATGCGTTGAAGATCGTTTCCGACGCGAGCCCGGTACCGATTTACGGCGGTTGGGAGTTCAGCCTCGGCAACGGCATCGTGGGGGGACGCCTCATCAACCTGCGCGAACACGGCGCCGCGGCGGCTGTCATGGCGGTCAGCGTCCTCAAGGGTGCCGCCGTTGCGACCACGCCGAGCATCGCACCGAGCCCCAACAAGGACATGTTCGACTACAAGCAGATGCAGCGTTTCCGCATACCGGAATCGAGGCTGCCCAAGGGGAGCATGGTGATCAACAAGCCCCCCAACCTGCTCTGGAGCCTCAGGGTGGAGATCCTGGCGACCATCTCGGTCATTCTTCTCTTCGCGCTCATCGACAACCTGTTCAAGCTGGTACACAGCCGCAGAACGATAAAGATGCACCGCGACGCCCTGATCGAGCGGAACCTGGAACTGGAAGAGGCCCTGTCGAAGATAAAGGTGCTCGAGGGGATCATTCCCGTCTGCATGTACTGCAAACAGGTGCAGAACAACGAGCAAAGCTGGCAGCAGATGGAGTCCTACATCTCGCAGCACTCGGAGGCGCAGTTCAGCCACGGCATCTGTCCCGCCTGCTTCGCGGAGAGGTTCGGGGACGCAGCGACCAAGAAGGCGTGATGCGCGGTTCGATGTTGTTTTTCCGCCATCATTTCTAAGCTGCAGCGTGGGATTTACCTGATATCTGGTTGCCGTCCTGTTCAAAGCAAATCCCCCCTGTCCCCCCTTCGCAAAGGGGGGGACGCCGGGGCAGCTTTCTGCTTCGAGGGACACATCCATGGTTCCGCGGAATTCCCGGATGAACCTTAGCAAACGTGGAAAGGCTTAAAAAAAGGGGGACGAGTGATCTCGTCCCCCTTTTTGCGTTGTGGTGCGGGCGCCTTACAGCTTAAACTTCCCGACGATCATCTGCAGTTCAGCGGAGAGCTCGGATAGACGGGAGGCGGACTGGGCGGAGTCCTGGGCACCGCTGGCGGTCTCCTGGACCACGGCGGTCACCTGCTGGATGTTGTTGGTGATCTCGCCGGTGGTCGCCCCCTGCTCCTCGGCGGCGGTCGCGATCTGGTTCACCTGGGTGGTCACCTCGTTCACCTGCTCGAGGATGCTGGCGAGCGCCCCCTCGAGCTGGGCCGCCTCCTGGATCCCCTGGTCGGTCCCCCTCACCCCTTCTTCCATGGAGGCGATGGCGGACTTGGTCTCCTGCTGGATCGCCCGGATCATGGTCCCGATTTCCTTGGTTGCCCTGGTGGTCCGCTCGGCGAGGGCGCGTACCTCGTCAGCGACGACGGCAAAGCCGCGTCCCTGCTCGCCGGCGCGCGCCGCCTCGATGGCAGCGTTAAGCGCGAGGAGGTTCGTCTGGTCGGCGATGTCTTCGATAGTGGCTACGATGGCACCGATCTGCTCGCTCCTCTCGCCCAGTGAGGAGATCGCCTGAGCGTTGTCGCGGGTCAGTTCACCACGCTCGCGAATACCATTCACCGTGCTCTTCACGACCTTGAAACCGTCCTGGGTGGTGTCGGCGGCGCGCTGGGCGCTATCGGCGGCATGGTGGCAGTTGTTGGCGATGTCCGCGGCGGTAGCGGCCATCTCCTCGCTCGCGGTGGCCACCGTGGCGGTCTGCCCGGCCACCGACTCGGCACCAACCGATATGGACATGGAGGTGGAGGTGAGGGCGTTGGACTCGGAGGCGAGCGCCCGGGAGGCATCCGCGATCTGGCCGATGATCCCCCCCATGTGCTCGACGAAGGTGTTCAACTTGTCGGCAAGGAGCCCGATCTCGTCGTTGCGGTTTCCGACGTCCACACGCTTGGTCAGGTCCCCCTCACCTTCGGCCAGGTCGGAAACGCGGTGGCAGAGTATCCCCAGTGGGCTCAGGAGGCGGCGCAGCACGAAGAAGATCAGCGTGATACCACCGCCAAGGAAGATGGCGCCCAGCACGACGAGCGCCGTCACCTGCTTGTTGACCGGGGCGTAGACCTCTGACTTCACCGTGGTTACGCAAAGGTACCAGTCGGCCGCGGGGATCTTGGCGTAGGTGGCGATCTTCTCCTCACCGTCTGCAGTGTATTCCAGCGTCCCACTCGGTGCAGCGGCCAGCTTCGCGCTCAGATCGCCGAGCCCGGTGGCGAGCTCCTGGAACTTCTTCTTGAGGACCAGCTCCTTTTTCGGGTGAATCAGTATCTTCCCGGTCTTGTCGATGACGAAGGCGTAACCGGATTTCCCCACTTTCACGTCCAGCACCTGCTTGACCACGTCGTCAAGCATGATGTCGGAGCTGAGTACGCCGGTGAAGGCCCCCCCTGCGGTGATCGGGGCGATGAAGGAGATGATGGTCTTGCCGGTTTGGGCGTCGACGTACGGCTCGGTCTGCGACACTTTCATCTCGCTCTTGGCCTTCTCGTACCACGGCCTCTTGCGGTGATCCCATCCGGCATCCGGGACCCAGCCGTCGGAGGAGACGAACGTGCCGTTCTCATAACCGGGGTAGACCGTAGAGAATCCGCCGGCCCCGGCCAGAAGCTGTACGAGCTTCATGATCTGGTCCCTGGACTGCCCCTGCTCTTTGGTGAGGTCCTTGGCGCCTGCGGCGATGATGGCCTCTTTGGACAGGAGCCACGCGTTGACGCTGGCGGCGTTGTCATTGGCCAGCGCCACCTGGGAACTGCTTATCATCCCCCCCATGATCTTGCGGGTGCTGCTGGTGGCGGCGACGATGAGCGCTATGAGCGCCACGGCAAACATTATGACGACTGTAACGTTTACCTTGCTTCTCAGGTTCATAAGGTACCTCTTGGATATGTAATGTGTCTTCGGAACAGAAATGCTCCGAAGATAAGCCCGGTGCAGGTCATATCGTTGTCTTCGGCGCATAATCCGGGCACTTAAGCTAATTCCGGCGCGGCCAACAAACATTGGACTAAAATAATTGATCAATGCCATCGCGCCAACAGCGATAGCCGGAAGAACTGCTTGCAAGCTGCTGGATTGACAGATAAGCTGCATCGATGATGACTGCATTTGCCCGCTTCAGATTCATACTGGTGATCCTCTTGTGCCTTGTCGCCGGCTCGCTGACACTGGTCCTGCCAGGCACCAACGCCGCCGATGGTATAGCGGAGGGTGGAGAGGAGCCGGCGCTCGTGGTGGTAGGCGGCGACCGCAGCTATCCCCCCTACGAGTTCCTGGACCGGGAGGACAAACCGAGCGGCTACAACGTGGAGCTCACCCGCGCGGTGGCCCGGGTCATGGGGCTCAAGGTCGAGATCCGCCTGGGTGCCTGGTCGGAGCGGCGCCGGGACCTGTTAAACGGGGACGTCGACATCCTGGAGGGGATGTCCTTTTCGGACGAGCGTGCGCAGAGCATAGACTTCTCGCCGCCTCACACCATCGTGCACCACTCCATCTTCGCCCGCAAAGGGGGCAACCGTCACCTCACCCTCGCGGACTTGCGCGGCAAGGAAGTCCTCGTCTTGAACGACGGCATCATGCAGGAGTTCCTGGCGGCGAAGAAGGTGGGTGCGAAGATCGTCCCGGTCCCCACCCATGCCGACGTGCTGCGCGCGCTTGCCTCGGGGAAGCACGACTACGCGGTGATGGCTAAACTCCCCGGACTCTACCTGATACGGGAGCTAGGTCTCACAAACCTTGAGGCGGTGGGCGACCCGGTATCGGCCCAGCAGTACTGTTTCGCGGTGCAGAAAGGTAACGCGGCGCTTCTGGCCCGCTTCAACGAGGGGCTCGCCATTCTGAAGAAGACCGGCGAGTACCAGAGGATCTACAACAAATGGCTTGGCGTGCTGGAACCGCCCGGGCTCACCTGGAGCGAGGTGTTCAAGTACGGCGCTATCGTGGTGCTGCCGCTCATCCTGCTCGTGGGGGGGACGGTGCTATGGTCGCGCACACTGCAGCGGGAAGTCGCCGCGCGCACCGCGGAGCTCACCCGCGAGGTCGAGGAGCGGCGCCACGCCGAGGAGGAGCTCCGAAACCGCCAGCAACAACTGGTGCAGGCGGACAAGATGGCGGCGCTGGGGATCCTGGTCTCCGGGGTCGCCCATGAGATCAACAACCCGAACGGCCTGATCCTTTTGAACCTCCCGGTGATGATGGAGGCGTTCAGGGACGCGGAGCCGATCCTTGAGGAGCATTTCGAGCGGCACGGCGATTTCGAGTTCGGCGGGCTCCCCTACTCCCGCATGCGCGAGGTGCTCCCTAAGCTCATGGGGCAGATGCAGGAGGGGTCGCGCCGGGTGAAGCTCATCGTCGAGGACCTGAAAGACTTCGCGAGACAGCAGGAGCCGGGCAAGAGCGCCGAGCTCGACCTGAACGAGACGGTGCAGGCCGCGCTGCGCCTGTTGGCGAACCTGATCGAGAAGAGCACCGACAACTTCACCGTGTCGCTCGGTGAGGGGATCCCGAAACTGCAGGGAAGCGCCCAGCGCATCGAGCAGGTGGTGGTGAACCTCCTGGTGAACGCCTGCCAGGCGCTCCCCTCACCCGAGCGGGGCATCGAGCTCGCCACCTGGTTCGACGCGGCGGAGAACAGCGTCATCCTCGAGGTGCGCGACCAGGGGACGGGGATTGCTCCGGAACATTTGCAGCACCTGACCGATCCCTTCTTCACCACGAAGCGCGAGAGCGGCGGGACCGGCCTAGGACTTTCCGTTTCGAGCGGCATCGCGAAGGAGCACGGCGGCGGGCTCGCCTTCACCTCCGAGCAAGGTGCCGGGACCGCGGCTCGTCTCACCCTTCCCGTACCTCTGCCAAAGGAGCAGCAGTCATGAGTGCGACCCTCTACCCGTCTTTCGGCATCCTCCTCGTGGACGACGAGCCGGATTGGCTCTACTCGATGAGCATCACGCTGGAGCGCGCCGGGCTGAACAACATCCTCACCTGCCAGGACAGCCGCGAGGCGCTCTCGATGATGGCGCGGCACGAGATCGGCCTCGTGCTACTCGATCTCACCATGCCGCACCTCTCGGGAGAGGAGCTTCTGGAGCGGATCGCCGAGGAGCACCCCGAGGTGACCGTGATCATCGTAAGCGGCCTCAATCAGCTGGAGACCGCGGTGCAGTGCATGAGAAGCGGCGCCTTCGACTACTACGTGAAGACCTCGGAGGAGGGGCGCATCGTCAAGGGGGTCAAGCGGGCGGTGCGCGAGAAGGAGCTGCAACTGGAGAACCGGGAGCTCAGAAACCGCTTCCTGTACGACCGGCTGGAGCACCCGGAGGCCTTTCGCGACATCGTGACCGGCGACAAGGGGATGCGCTCCATCTTCCAGTACATCGAGGCGGTGGCGGTTAGCTCGCAGCCGATCCTGGTAACCGGGGAGAGCGGCGTCGGGAAAGAGCTTGTCGTCGCGGCGCTGCACCGTCTTTCGGGACGGAAGGGTCAGTTCGTCGCGGTGAACGTGGCGGGACTCGACGATGCGATGGTTTCTGACACCCTATTCGGACACGTGAAGGGGGCGTACACAGGCGCTGCCGAGGCAAGAAGCGGCATGATCGAGCAGGCCGCGGACGGGACCCTCTTTCTGGATGAGATCGGCGACCTGAGCTTAAGCTCCCAAGTGAAGCTCCTGAGGCTATTGCAGGAGGGGGAATACTACCCGATCGGGAGCGACCGGCCCAGACGCATGAGAGCGCGCGTGGTGGTGGCAACGCACCAGGACCTGGCAGCGCGCCAGGCGGCGGGTGCCTTCAGGAAGGACCTCTACTACCGGCTGCGTGCGCACCACCTGCATGTCCCCCCGCTAAGAAAGAGAAAGGAAGACATCCCGCTGCTTTTAGATCACTTCCTCGAGCTTGCCTGCGCCGAGTTCGGCAGGAAAAAGCCGACCCTCCCGAAGGAACTCGCCGTGCTGCTTTCCACCTACGACTTTCCGGGCAACGTGCGCGAGTTGAAGGCGATGGTGTACGACGCGGTCAGCCTGCACCAGGGGGGTGTTCTCTCCATGGAGGCCTTCATCCGGGCCATCGGGGAGCGTCCGGCGCATCCTGCCGAGGAGTCGCACGCCGAGCCGTCGGAGAACCCGTTCTTCAACGTGGAGCGTCTCCCCGGCTTCACCGAGGCGATTGATCTCTTGGTCGCCGAGGCGGTGCGTAGGGCCGAGGGGAACCAGTCCATCGCGGCCAGGCTTCTCGGCGTGTCGCAGCCAACGCTCAGCAAGAGGCTCAAGCAGCGCAGGGAGTGATTTGTGTGCTTAGTTTCGAAGCGGTGAGCATGGCATCACGCTCCCCCCTTTGCGAAGGGGGGACGGGGGGGATTTGCTTTTTGCTTTCCGGTTCCGTCAACTGAACTGGATTCCAGAAGTTGTTTTCCATGTGGACGAGACCGGCACGGCTGTTCGGCTTCGGTCATTTCCTTATTCAGCGTGGACTATCGCCGCGTCAGCAGGTGCTGGGATGGGCTGACCAGGCAAGGCAAATCCCCCCTGCCCCCCCTTCGCAAAGGGGGGAACGTTTAGGGCTAGTGCGGTGCTTTGTAGGCAGCTGTGCTTCCCGTTCCCCGGAATTCTCTGAAGAACCTTCGCAAAGGGGGGGACACTGGGGCTCGTGCAGCGTTTCGTAGCTGGAAGTCCTCATAGAGCACCCTGAACTCTACGGGACAGCGCAATGGCGCAAAATTTTGCGGAGGAACCGATGACTAAGTATTTAAAGGGGGGCGCCCGGTTTTTCCGGCGACAGTGGACGATGGCCCTGGCGGCTGCCTTTGCCCTATTCCTGCTCGCGCCGTCGCTCGTGGGGTGCGCGACGGCACCGGTGGCGGAAACGGGCGCCCGCTCCTACCCGACGATCGTGATGTTCGTCGGCAGCGGCTGAAGCTACTGCGAAGAGGTGGAAAGTTATTTCACCACAAAAGGAATCCCCTTCACGGTACGCGACATACGCAAGGACCCGAGCGCACGCAAGGAGTGGCGCGAGCGATACGGCGGCGAGATCGTGCCGACCATCGTCTTCGACGGCGGCAAACGGATCGTCGACGGCTGCGACATCCCCGCAATCGAGCGCACTCTGCGCGAGCTGGCACCCGCCACACCCGCCCCACGCTGAGACGGGCTTGCCGCTTCGATCCCCCTCCCTGTCCCTCCCCTTCCGGGGGCGGGGACGCTACAGCAACTTCCTCAGAAGCGATGTCATATCCCTATAGAAGTTGCAGCTAGCGGCGCCCTCACCCTGCCCCTCTCCCACGGGGAGAGGGAATGTGGAGATCCGTAGCAAGATCCACCCAAAAGGGGTATGCCCGCGGGCATACTATGCCTTTCGTCATACCGACTGCTAAGCCGCTGTAGTTTCGCACCTTTCCGCACCACAACCGCCCCCCCTATTCCCGCGGGCATACCCCTCCGCCTAGGCACGCAACTCCTCTACACTTCTTAACCACCAGTTATTACAGCGCTTATTCACACAAACATCTCTTGGCATCCCCGATGCTATGTCCAGGTCATGGACGCGCGGACGTCCGACCACCTCAGAGGGGAGAATCATCATGTTCTGGCTGGAATTCGCAGTGGTACTGGCAGCAATCTTCGTAGGGGCCCGGCTGGGCGGTATCGGCCTGGGCGTTCTCGGCGGCCTCGGACTCGCCGTCCTCACCTTCGTGTTTCACCTGCAGCCTACCGCACCGCCCATCGACGTCATGCTGATGATCGCCGCGGTGGTCACCGCCGCCGGGGTCCTGCAGGCGGCCGGAGGGCTCGACTACCTGGTAGCGCTCGCCGAGCGCATCCTCAGGAACAACCCGGACCGCATCACCTTCCTGGGTCCGATGGTGACCTACTTCTTCACCCTCTTCGCCGGTACCGGCCACGTCGCCTACTCGGTGCTCCCGGTAATCGCGGAGGTGGCGCGCGAGACGGGGGTCCGTCCGGAGCGCCCGATGTCCATCTCGGTCATCGCATCTCAGCAGGCCATCACCGCGAGCCCGATCGCAGCGGCGACCGTCGCGCTCCTCGGTCTTCTCGGCGGGTCCGCCGCCAAGTTCGGCTTCAATGTCGAACTGATAGACATCCTAAAGGTCTGTATCCCCTCCACCTTCATCGGCGTCATCATCGCCGCTTTCATCTCCAATAAGCTGGGTAAGGAACTGGACCAGGATCCGGAATACCAGAAGCGCCTGCAGGAGGGAACCGTTCCCCCGCCGCGCACCGCCCACACCGACACCGCCAAGGTGAACGAGGCGATCAGGAACACCCCGAAAACGGCCAAGATCGCGGTCGCCCTCTTCCTGCTCGGCACCATCCTCGTGGTCCTTTTCGGCTCGTTCCCGCAGATGCGCCCCGAGTGGAGCGTCGGTAGCGACACCCGCATCAGCCACATCGTGGTGAAAAGCGAGTCCGAGGCGAAAGAGGTGCTCGCCCAGCTTAAATCCGGCGGGAGCTTCTCAGATGTCGCTAAGCAGTGCTCCATCGACGCCACCGCGACCACCGGCGGCGACCTCGGCTGGCAGGCGAAGGGGAAAATGATCCCCGAGTTCGAGAAAGCGTGCGCAAAACTGAAGAAACCGGGCGACCTGACCGAAGTGATAAAGACGCCCTTTGGCTACCATATCGTCAAGTTCGACGACAAGCGCCCCGCCCAGAACAAGGAGAAGATGGGGATGCCGCATGTGATCGAGATCGTCATGCTCTCCATCGCCGCACTCATGCTCCTTCTCTGCAAGGTGAAGATCCACAAGGTCGCCGAGGGGAGCGTCTTCATTGCCGGGGTGCAGGCGGTCATCGCCATCTTCGGTATCGCCTGGATGGGTGACACCTTCTTCCAGGGGAACATGGACTTCCTGAGCGGCTCCATCAAGGATATGGTCACCACCGCGCCGTGGCTCTTCGCCTTCGCCCTCTTCGTCCTCTCCATCCTGCTCTACAGCCAGGCGGCGACGGTGCGGGCCCTCATGCCGCTCGGCATCAGCCTCGGCATCCCGGCGCCGTTTCTCATCGCCATGTTCCCTGCGGTGAACGGCTACTTCTTCATCCCGAACTACCCGACCGTGGTCGCCGCGATCAACTTCGACCGCACCGGCACCACAGGCATCGGCCGCTACGTCTTGAACCACAGCTTCATGATCCCGGGGCTCGTCGCCACCTTCTCATCGATAGGCATCGGGTTCGTACTGGCAAAGCTTATGTTCTAGCCTGGTTCCCCCTCCCCTTGCGGGAGGGGCAGAAATTCACTCACTTCTTGCAAAGGAGTTACGAGCAATGAAAGCAACAACCGCAGAGCTTAAAAGGCTGAGCACACAGATTACAGAGAACCGTTCCTGGCTCATGGAACAGTTTCCCCCTTACTTCTTCATCGCCATGAAGGACGAGCCGGAGGCGATGGCCCTTCTCGAGCGCGAGATGGGAAGCCTCGCCCAGAATCGCCGCCTCGTGCTCGCCGACCGGGAGAAATGCCTGATCCAGGCGCTCCCCAACGTGCCGGGCTCCCTGTACGACACGCTGCGCCGCATCCCCGAGCGCGAGATCTCGTACGCGATGATCGGCCACTCGGAGAACCCGCTCCCCGGAAGCGACCGCACCCTCGAAATCCAGCGCTTCGAGTTCGACAGAAAAAGCAACAAGGAGATCCTTGAGGGGGGCGGAACCGAGGTTCCTTCCGCGATACGGTCCAAAGTGGCCCAGGCGCTGCGCAAGAGCTACCCTGACTTCGCCATGGCCGACCTGGACCGCCTCCTGCGCATCATCTGGCTCAACAACGAGAATTACGTCCGCATGGCCTGGCCCGAGCGCCTGGCCCAGGTGCTGAACCTCTATCAGAAAGGGAACCAGGCCGGAGGGCTCTACCTGGACGTCGAGGAGATGGAGGGGGGAAGAGAGTCGCGCATCCACTTCGCCGTCGCCAACCCGCCCCAGCACGACTTCCTGCTCCAGGTGATGGAGGTGTTCAACCGCCTCGACCTCGGCGTGAACCGCGCCTACTGCCTCACCATCTCCAACGGCGTGCACCCGATCTTCCTCGGGACCTTCTACGTGCGCCGCCGCGACGGCGAGATCCTCTCGCGCGGCAGCGAGCTCTTCAGCCTGTTGAGGGACGAGCTCTGCAACACCCAGATCCTCGCCACGAATTCCCACGCCTACCGCGACTTCGTCACCAAGGGGACCTTCAGCGGCCGGCAGGGTTCCCTCGTGAACGCCTTCATCGCCTTCTGCCACACAAACCTCGCCCATAACCAGCCGGACCGCTTCGGCCTGGACGACGTGAAGAGCGCCTTCTTCTCGCACCCAGAGATCGCGCTGCAGTTGACCGAGCTTTTCTCGGTGCGCTTCGACCCTGCGGTCGCCGACCGCGAGCTCATTTATCCGAGCGCCCTCGCCGAGACCGAACAGGTCGTGGCGGGCTACAACACGGGACACCGCTACCTGGACGAGGTGCGCCGCGCCATCTTCCGCTGCTGCCTCATCTTCATAAAGCACACCCTGAAGACGAACTTCTACGTGGCGGAGAAACAGGCGCTCGCCTTCAGGCTCGACCCCGCTTATCTCACCGAACTTGGCAGGGAGTTCACCTCGGATCTTCCCCCCGCCCTCCCCTTCCGGGTCACCTTCTTCTTCAGCCGCTTCGGTTTCGGCTACCACATAGGCTTCTCCGATATCGCCCGCGGCGGCTGGCGCACCGTGATCGCGAGGAACGGCGACGATTTCATCACCAACGCGAACACCATCTTCCGTGAGAACTTCGTCCTCGCCCACACGCAGCACCTGAAGAATAAGGACATCTACGAGGGGGGATCCAAACTCGTGCTGATCCTCGAAGCGGGGGACCTGCAAAGAAGCGGTGAGCGCGACCTGGAGACGCTCAGGCTCTACAAGCTGCAGTACGGCGTGGCGAACGCCTTCCTCGACATCTTCGTGACCCAAAATGGCGTGGCGAAGCTCCCTGCGGTGGTGGACTACTACCGCGAGGACGAGCCGATCGAATTAGGCCCGGACGAGAACATGCACGACTCCATGATCGAGAGCATCGCGCGCATCTCCAAAAATCGCGGCTACCTCTTGGGCATCGGCATCATGTCCAGCAAGACGGTCGGCATCAACCACAAGGAGTTCGGCGTCACCTCGACCGGCGTGGTCCGCTTCGCTGAGATCACCATGGCCGACCTCGGCATCGACATGGTGAACCATCCCTTCAGCGTGAAGTTCACCGGCGGCCCCAACGGTGACGTGGCAGGCAACGCCATGCGCATCATGCTGGACCGCTATCCCCGGATGCAGATCCGCCTCATCCTGGACGGCACCGCGGCACTCTTCGATCCCAAGGGGGCGCGCCACGAGGAGCTCTCCCGCATCCTCCTGAAGGAAGACCTGGACGCCTTCAACCCGCAGGCGCTGCACGAGGGGGGCTTCATGCTCTTCAGAAGCGGCAGCCGCACCGAGGGGCTTAAGACCCTGTACCGCAAGGCGACCATGAAGGCGGACGGACTTTTCGAGGAGTGGATCTCCATCGACGAGTTCTCCCGCCTCTTCGGGGAGCTCATCTTCACCACCGAGGCCGACCTCTTCATCCCGGGAGGGGGACGTCCCGAGACCATCGACGCCAACAACTGGGAACGCTTCTTCCTGGCCGACGGCACCCCTTCGGCACGCGCCATCGTGGAGGGGGCCAACTCCTTCATCACGCCCGAGGCGCGCATGCAGTTGCAGAAGAAGGGGGTCATCATCATGCGCGACGCCTCGGCCAACAAGTGCGGCGTCATCTCCTCCTCCTACGAGATCATCGCGAACCTGCTCATGAGCGATGCCGAGTTCCTCGCCGACAAGGAGGAGTACGTGGCAGGGGTGATCGCCATCCTCGAGAAGCGGGCGGCCGACGAGGCGCGGCTCATCCTGAAGCGCCACCGCGACAACCCGGTCCTGCCGTGCACGGAGATCTCCGATGCCATAAGCACCGAGATCAACGGCCACTACGCGCGCCTGTTCCGCTTCTTCCAGGGGCGCCCGGAACTCCTCGGCCAGCCGCCGTTTCGCCGTGCGGTGCTCGCCCACCTGCCGGTGCTCATCGCCGACAACGCGCGCTACCGCCGCAGGATCGCCACGCTGCCGCAGAAGTACCTCTGCGCCATCCTCGCCGCCGAGCTCGGCTCCTCGATGGTGTACCGCGGCGACCAGGAAACCGACTTCGAGGACATCCTGAGGCTGCACATCTCGAGAAACTTCCCCGCATAACCGACGTCACCTCCCCTTCCCTTCCCCGGGAGGGGGAGATCAACGGACGCAGCACCAGTGAACCCGCCGGCAACGGCGGGTTCACCCGTTTGTGCAACCGTTTTTTGCTGTTATCATTAAGTCGCCCGAGGCTGCTCGACGGCGCTTCATAACTCAACATTTCCGCCAAAATGCCGATGAGCGGTGCATCACCCCTGTCCCGCCGGAGGAAGTTGTGCCGAAGACGAGTTACTCCCCGCCCCAGCAAGATCGCACCGACAACCGGTCGGTCGCACTACGCTACAGCATCGTGCTGTTCGCCATCTTCCTGTTCGTGTTCACACTCATCGTCTGGTTTACCGAGGGAAATAACGAAAGGGCCAAGGAAAGCGACCTCACCTCCCGCACCAGGACCTTCAGCGGATCGCTTCAGATCACCCTCGAGGGGAACAAGAGCTACCTCGAGATGCTCGCCTACGAGCGGAGCTCTGGGAAGCTCAATGCCGGGCTGTTCCAGGAGAGGGTGAGCCAGTACGTGCAGGCCCATCCCGAGCTGATCAACGTCACCTGGGTCGACGCCGACTTCACCATCACCGACGTAGCACCGCTTGCCCCCAACCGTCAGATCGTCGGCCTGCAGCTAAACCTCCCGGAGCCCAAGCGGGCCTCCCATTTGGCCCGCGAGCAGCGCAAGGCGGTTTATACCCGTCCTTTCGAGGCGATCCAGGGAAGACCATCCTTTGAGATCTGGGTCCCGGTCTACCGGGACGGTACTTTCCTTGGACTCTTCGGAGGGGTGTACTCCTGCGACCGGCTGCTGCAGCAGTTGATCTCGCAGACCCGCCCCCGCCTCTACCACTTAAGCCTCTCCGACATCAACGGTCGTATCCTCGCCACCTCTTCGCAGCGCGACACCACGGACCATCACGCCATCAAGGAGGTGGCGATTACTGACGAAACGAGCGGCGTCATGCTCCGGGTGCAGCGCTACACCAGCCGAGTCGACTGGCGTTTGAGCCTCCTCAAAGCCCTTTCCTTGGTCCTCGTGGCCGGCATGGGATACGCCCTGTGGCAGCTCAAACAGGAGATCGACGAGCGCAGAAGGGCCGAGGAAGAGGTGAAGCAGAAGGCTGTGCAACTCGAGGAAGAGATCACAGAGCGGCAGGCGGCCCAGGAAAGCCTGCAGGAACAGGCCGCACAGCTCGAGGAGGAGATCTCGGAGCGCTGGCTGGCAGAGGAGGCTCTCAGGGAAAGCGAGGAACGGCTGCGGCTTCTGCTCGATTCGACCGGCGAGGCGATCTACGGCATCGACCTTGAGGGAAGGTGCACCTTCTGCAACCGCGCCTGCGTCAGGATGCTCGGCTACCAGGGCGCCGAGGAGCTTCTAGGCAAGGACATGCACGACGTGATGCACCACAGCTACCCCGACGGCCGCAAGATGCCCGAAACGGAGTGCAGGGCGCACCAAGCCATGGTGCAGGGAAAGGTCGGTCACGTCGAGGAGGAGGTCTTCTGGCGCTCGGACGGCAGCAACTTCCCGGTGGAGTACTGGTGCTACCCGCAGGTGAAGGAGGGGAAGGTGGTGGGGTCCGTGGTTGCGTTCATCAACACGACCGAGCGCAAGCACCTGGAGGAACAGTTCCGCCAGTCCCAGAAGATGGAGTCCATCGGACGCTTGGCCGGGGGAGTGGCGCACGACTTCAACAACATGCTGAGCGTCATCTCGGGCGCCGCGGAACTATCGAAAAGAAAGCTAGAGGACGGCGAGCCCGTGGGGCAGTACCTGGAGCTCATCATAAACGCCGCGCGCCGCTCGAGCGACATCACCCGACAGCTCCTCGCCTTCTCGCGCAAGGAGGTGATCTCGCCCAAGCCGGTGAATCTCAACCGTCAGATCGAAGAGGCGAACCGGATCCTTTTGCGGCTGATCGGCGAGGACGTGCAGCTCACCTTCCACCCGGCGCAGGAACTCTGGTGCGTGCTTATCGACCCCTCGCAGGTGGACCAGATCCTGATCAACCTCGCGGTGAACGCCCGTGACGCCATGCCGGAAGGGGGAAACCTCACCATCGAGACGGCCAACGTCCAGGTCACCAGCCAGTACGCCTACCTGCACCCAGACGCACGCGCCGGCGAGTACGTGCGCCTCACCGTGAGTGATACCGGCTGCGGCATGGACAAGGCGACCGCGGCGCACATCTTCGAACCCTTCTTCACCACGAAAGGGGCGGGCAAAGGGACCGGTCTCGGGCTCTCCACCGTGTACGGCATCGTGAGCCAAAACGGCGGCTTCATCAACGTCTACAGCGAACCGGGCGAGGGGGCGGTGTTCCGGATCTATCTGCCGCGCCTACCGGAGCAGGGGGAAAGCGCCGAGGGGGGCTCTACTGATGAGCAACAACTGCAGGGTACGATCCTCCTCGTGGAGGACGAGGAGATGCTTTTGTGGCTCACCACGAGGCTGCTGGAGGAGATGGGGCTCAAGGTGATCCAGGCGCAGGCCCCCCTGCAGGCGGTGGAGATCTGCCGCGACAGGCTCAGCGAAATCGACATGATCCTGACCGACGTGGTTATGCCGGAGATGAACGGCCGGGAGATGGTGGCACGCATCAAGGAGTTCGCGCCCGAGGTCCGCGTGCTGTACATGTCCGGCCACACCGCGGACACCGTGGTGCAGCGGGGAGTGATGGAGTCGGGGATGCACTACATCCAGAAGCCCCTTGAGATGGAAAAGCTCCGGGAGAAGATCAGGCAGGTGCTGACGTAGTTTGCCGCGGTGCCGCACAACCCGCAGGAGACAGGTACCCGATGAAGATCGAAAAGTACCAAAACGGAGAGCGGGTCACTATTTCGCCGGGAGAGCTGTACGTAACCGGCGGCCCCTGCGTCATCTCCACGCTCCTTGGCTCCTGCATCGCGGCGTGCCTCTACGACCCGGTACGGCGCATCATCGGCATGAACCACTTCATGCTCAGTAACCCGCGCTATTCGAAGGAGCTCCCCCTCAACATCACCGACGCAGGTCGCTACGGCATCCACGCCATGGACCTTTTGATCAATGCCATGATGGCCCAAGGGACGGACCGGCGCCACGTGAGGGCGAAGATCTTCGGCGGCGCCACCATCATCAACCCGGAAAGCTCCAAGGACAACTTCTTCTGTGTCGGGCAGGTGAACTGCCGCTTCATCCTGCAGTTCATGGAGAAGGAAAGGATTCCCGTTGACGCCATGGACATCGGCGGGGACTTCGGCCGGGTGATCCACTTCTCCAACGGTGACTTCGCGGTGCACCGCAGGAAGGTGGATTCAAAACGCAGCGGCAAGCTTGCCCAGCGCGACCGCTACTGCTGGCAAAAGGCGATCGAGCAGCAGCAAGAGGCACTCACCGAGATCGAACTCTGGTAGAAGGAAGGAACGTGATGAAGATGTACCGATTGAAGCAGGAACAGCTGCTGCCGATGCCCATCGAAAGGGCATGGGAGTTCTTCGTCCACCCGGCGAACCTGCCGCTCATAACGCCGCCGGACCTGGGCTTCAGGATAACGGGCGCCTTGCCGGACAAGATGCACGCAGGGATGATCGTAACCTACACGGTCACCCCCTTTTTAGGCCTCGCCGTCAACTGGGTCACCGAAATCACACACATGCACGAGCCCCACTTTTTCGTGGACGAGCAGCGCTTCGGGCCGTACCGGCTCTGGCACCACCAGCACACCTTCGAAGAGACGCCGCAGGGGACCCTGATGACCGACATAGTACACTACGTGCTCCCCTTCGGGCTCCTGGGACGACTCGCCGCACCGCTTGTGACGCACCGGGTCCGACAGATCTTCAACTACCGCCACGTGGCGCTCGCCAGGGAACTCGGCTTCCCCCCCAGTTCCGCTTCGCAGGCGGAAGGAGTCTGAGCTCTTTCCGCCATCCACTCTCTGCACTGTCACACCCCTGCTACCTGCTCCCTTCGGCGCATCCGGTGCCGCCCGACACGCTGCACATTTTTTAGGCAAAAGGGTAAAAAACTGCGATCTACGGTAGGATATCGAGACGATCCAGAAACTTATCCACAGTTTTTTCCACCAAACTGTGCATTGCCAAGCCGCGTCCACCTTGATTCCGGCAGGATCGCGGGAAACTTATTCACTTTTATAGCCTTTTTCGCACCGGCGACATAATATTGACAAATATTAATTTGCGCGTGCCAATCCTGCGCATTTGAAGATGCTTCGTGTTGCGGGGGATGCGCCATCCTCCTCATCCCTACAAGGCCGCTCGTCGCTTGAGTTCGATGTTGCGCAAGAGGCTGTCGTAATGACGCGTCAGACGCTCCACCCCTTCGTCCTCAAGTTCCTGGGCCAAATGGTGCAGGTTCACCCCCAGGGTGCAGAGGTTCTCCAGGAGGACGATGGCCTCCTGCACGCCGTCGTCGAGCCGGCATACGGAGGCGCCATGCTCACGGAAGGCGGCCAGCGTAGCAGGCGCCATGAGCTGCACCGTGTCCGCACCGACGAGTGCCTCGGGATAGGTGAGGTCGAGGTCGCCGGCGCCGGCGCCGGAACTCGCCCACACGAGCCTCTGCGCCCGTCCACCACGCGCCGCGAGAACGCGATAGCGGTCATTGCCGTGGATCTCCCGGTTCACGCAGCGCAGGGCCTTAGCTAAGGCGATGGCGGCCTTCCCCTTCAGCACCTCCGCAAGGGACCTCTCCGCATTCTCCCCCCGGGCGAGGCTTGAGAGGAGCGGTTCAAGCAGGCGATCGATCTGCATGAGCGGCAGCTCCACCACCGAGGTGACGCACTCAAGCGGCAGCCCCCGGGCGGCCCGCTGCGCCAGGGCGTCCAAGTAGGCGTCTGCAACGGCGCGGTATCGGGGCACGCTGAAGACCAGGGTGACGCAGACGCTTATCCCCTCGCGCACCAGTTGGCGCAGGGCGGCCACCCCTTCCAGGGTGCCGGGGATCCTTATGTAGAGGTTGGGGCAGTCGGCGGTATCCCAAAGACGCCGTGCCTCGGCAACGGTTGCGCCGGCATCTCTGGCAAGACGGGGGGAGACCTCGAGGGTCGCAAATCCCTCTTCCCCTTTTGACAGCTCGTAGACCGGGCGCAGTAGTTCGGCGGCAAGACGGGCATCCTCGGTGAGGAGAGCCGCGCAGATATGGGTGGCGCCGAGCCCGCGCCGGGAAAGGAACGCGATCGAGGCGTCGTAATCACTACCGGCGGCTACGAGCCGTTCCAGCGACGCAGCGCTGGAGGCAAACCCGCTCACACCGTCCTCCTGCACCAGCGCAGCAAGCTCACCGGAAAGGAGCATGCTGCGGCCGATGCCGTCAAGCCACACGCTCTGGCCGCAGCCGCGCAGCCTCGTGATCGGCGTTTCTCTCATGATCGCTCCTTCCCGGCAGGGAGCATGAGGCGCCTTCAGCACCCCCGAATCACGCCCCCCTTCCGATCAGCTGCAGGGCAAGCCTGCAGACGTTGTCCACGGTGAAGCCGTATTCGGAGAGCACCACCTCGCCCGGCGCGGAAGCTCCGAAACCCTCCACACCCAACACCGCGCCGGCACTCCCCACGTACCTGTGCCATCCAAGCGGGCTTCCCGCCTCGATGGCGAGCCTTGCCGGGACCTCCGGAGGGAGCACCGATTCACGGTACTCCCGGGGCTGCTCGTCGAAAAGTTCCCAGCACGGCATCGACACCACGCGCGTCGCGATCCCCTCTTCCTGGAGCCGGTCGCGCGCCCGCAGCGCGAGGGAGACCTCGGAGCCGGTGGCGATGAGGATGAGCCGTGGCGTGCCGCCGTCCCCTTCGGCCAGGACGTAGCCGCCGCGTAGCACGCCTTCGGCGGCGGCGCAGGTCGCCCGGTCCAGGGTGGGGACCGCCTGGCGCGACAGGACGAGCGCCACCGGCCGGTTCCTCGTCTCGAGCGCGGCCCTCCAGGAGAACGCGGTCTCGTTGGCATCGCATGGGCGCAGCACCAAAAGACGCGGAATGCCCCTGAGCGACGCGACATGCTCCACCGGCTGATGGGTCGGACCGTCCTCGCCTACCGCGATCGAGTCGTGGGTGAAGACGTGGATCACCTTGAGATCCGACAGGGCGGCCAGGCGCAGCGAGGGGCGCAGGTAGTCCGAGAAGGTGAGGAAGGTGGCGCCGAAGGGGAGTACCCCTCCGTGGGCGGCAAGGCCGTTCATGATCGCGGCCATGCCGTGTTCTCGCACGCCGAAGTGGACGTTGGCGCCCCCCCTGCCCCACACGCCCCCGACGGCACCCTGCCGGTCTTCAGGCTGCCACGCCTCGCTCTGGAAGTCCCCCTTGCCGGTAAGCGCGGTCACCGTGGAGGGGTTCAGGTCGGCGGACCCGCCGAAAAGCTGCGGCAGGCGGGAAGCGAGTGCGTTCAGTACCTTGCCGGATGCGGCGCGGGTCGCCATCCCCTTCGCGTCGGCGGGAAATTGTGGGAGCACCTCCTCCCACCCGACGGGGAGCTCCCCGGATATGGCGAGGGCAAGTTCCGCCGCCTCTTCCGGGTACTGCGCCGCGTAACCCTCGCGCAGTTCCTCCCACGCGCCCTGCCGCGCCCCCCCCTGCTCTAGCGCCTCCCTGAAGCGCGCAAGCGCCGGTTCAGGGACGAGGAAGGGGGGCTCGTCGGGCCAGGAAAGCCGCTTCTTGGCGGCAAGCACCTCTTCGGCCCCAAGCGGCGCGCCATGGGCCTCGAAGCTCCCCTCTTTTGCCGGAGAACCGAAGCCGATCCGGGTGCGCACCATGATGAGCGACGGGCGCTCTTCTTCCGCCCGCGCCGCCTCGAGCGCCTCCCCGAGTGCAGCCAGGTCGTTGCCGTCCTCCACCTCCAGGACCTGCCATCCGAAGGAGCGGAACCTCCCAGCACGATCCTCGGAAAAGCTGAGCGAGGTGGAGGCGGCGAGCGTGATGCGGTTGTCGTCGTAAAGGCAGATCAGTTTCCCGAGGCGCAGGTGCCCGGCAAGCGACGCAGCCTCCGAGACCACCCCCTCCATCAGGTCGCCGTCACCGGCGATGACGTAGGTGTGATGGTCGACCAAGCGAAATCCGGGACGGTTGAAACGCGCCGCCAGGTGCGTCTCGGCCATGGCCATGCCGACCGCGTTGCCGAAACCTTGCCCCAAGGGGCCGGTCGTCACCTCTACCCCCGGCGTCACGCCGCGCTCGGGATGCCCGGGGGTGCGGCTTCCCCATTGGCGGAAGCGTTGCAGCTCCTCCATCGGGAGGTCGTAGCCGGTGAGATGCAGGAGCGCGTAGAGGAGCATCGAGCCGTGCCCGGCGGAAAGGACGAAGCGGTCCCGGTCGAACCACCCCGGATCGCGCGGGTTGTGCTTAAAGAACCTGCTCCAGAGCAGGTACGCCATGGCGGCGGCCCCCATGGGCATCCCCGGATGGCCGCTGTTTGCCTTTTGCACGGCGTCTACCGCGAGAAAGCGTAGCGTATTGATGCAGAGTTCATCGGTCTCGGTGGCGGGTGCGATAAGGGGATGCTTGCTCATGGCGCTGCTCCTTTAGCCTTGACGGTCTCGGAGCATCGGCCGGTTCCCCTCCCGCACCTGGCGGACCGCTGTGGGCGGCCCGGAAACGGTCGGCAGGAAACCCCGGTCGGCTCCTGCCATGAATATAGCAAGTCATTGAGCAAAGTTAAACCTTGTCGCTCGTGCTCTATGACAATGAATCATGCAACAGATACTGTAATGGATGTGTCTGTGACTGATAAAGGTCGGAAACGCGGCCTAGTCGGAGTCCTCGGTGAAGCGAAGGGCATCCTCTTCGCAGCGCTCCCCGGCGACATCGAAGCAGGAGACGGAGCGGTCGAGGGCACACCATACGTCCTCGGCGAACCTGAGCCCCACCGCCTGCGTGTTCTCCTCAAGGTAGCGCGTATGCTTGGTCCCGGGTATCGGGACGATATCGCCGCCGCGCCTAAGGATCCAGGCGAGGGCAACCTGGGCAGGCGTCGCGTCATGGGTGCGGGCGATCTCGTCCACCATGGAGACGAGCGTGAAGTTGTGCGTTAAGTTGTGGGCGAAGAAACGCGGGTTCTTGCGACGCCGGTCGCACGGCTCCAGGTCCTCCGGCGTCCGGATCTTGCCGGCGAGAAAACCGCGCCCCATCGGGCTGTAGGCAACCATGCCGATGCCTAGTTCGCGCAGTACCGGTATGAGTTTTTCCTCCGCCCCGCGCTCCCAAAGCGAGTACTCCGCCTGGACCGCGGAGAGCGGGTGCACGGCATGGGCACGCCGTACCACGCGCGGCCCCGCCGCCGAGAGCCCTATGTGGCGCACCTTCCCTTCCTCGACCAGCCGGGAAAGCGCCCCCACCGTTTCCTCCACCGGGACGGCTGGGTCAAGTCGGTGCTGATAGTAGAGATCGATGTAGTCGGTCCCGAGCCGCTTGAGCGACCCCTCGACCGAGCGGCGCACCTGGGCGGGGCTGCTGTCCAGACCGATCAGTTCGCCGTGCGGCCCGAAGCGCCAGGCGAACTTCGTCGCGATAACGAGCCTCTGGCGCGGCACCTCTTTCAGGAGGAGCCCCAGGAGCTGTTCGTTGCTGAACGGGCCGTAGTTCTCGGAGGTGTCCCAGAAGGTAACCCCCAGTTCTACGGCGCGGCGCAGCACCCTTATCGATTCGGCATCGTCCCGGTGCCCGTAGCCGCAGGTCATCCCCATGCAGCCAAGGCCGATGGCAGAGACCTCCAAACCGTACTGTCCCAGTTTCCGCTTGTGCATTTCCACCTCCCCCGCTGACTATCGGTCGGCGTTCCACGCTGCGGCGCCTCATCGGTTGCCGCAGCGCACGTCACCCGGCGGCAGCGCCTTCAGTCTTCGCATCGTTTTCCCAGCACCATTCTCGCAAGCGGAATGGTGCTGGCGGCACCGGCAAGAAAAAGCGTCCAGCCGGCAAGCCTGCGCCGGCGTCCGCTCAGCCGATCGGCCAGCAGCAGCCCCAGGCCGCCTCCCAGCAACACGCGCGTCGCCGCAATCAGGGAGACCTGCGGCAGGGTAACCACGGTCTTATTCATCTCTTTCTCCTAGGACCAACAAAAATAGCCCATGCGTGATGGGCTATTTCTGCGGCGGTAACAGGCTGCCGAAGGCCAGGGTGCTTGAGGTGAGCGGGGTTCCCTGGCCGTTGTCCATGGCTATTTCTGGATCACGCAGTCGATGATGGCGTTGATCCTGCGGTTTTGCGCACGCCCTTCGGCGGTCTTGTTGTAGGCGATGGGACGGGTTGCGCCGTACCCCTTGGCGGAGAGCCTGGAACGCTCGATGCCAAAGTTCTTCACCAGGTAGTCGACCACGTTCTGGGCACGCTGCTGAGAGAGCTTCATGTTCTGCTCGGGGGTGCCGGTGCTGTCGGTATGCCCTTCGATGACCGCGGTGGTCGTGGTGTAGCGCTTCATGTAGTCGGCCACCTTGGCGATCTCGTCGCGGTACTGCGGTTTCACATCCGCCTTGCCGGTATCGAAATCAAGCACGAGCGACATGCAAAGGCGCTGCGGCGGGGGGAGCTGCTGCACGTCGAAGGCGCAGTCGATGATCGCCTCGATGCGGCGATTTTTCTGTTTCCCTTCCTCGGTCGCGTTGTCGGCGATGGGACGGGTGAAGCCGTACCCCTTGGCGGAGAGGCGTGAACGGTCGATGCCGTACTGTTCCACCAGGTAGTTCACCACCGCCTCGGCGCGGCGCTGGGAGAGGTCCATGTTGTGGTTGTAGGAGCCGACGTTGTCGGTATGTCCCTCGATTACGGCAGTGGTGGTCGGGTATTTCTTCATGAAGTTGCCGACCTGGGCGATCTGGTTACGAAGGTCATCGCGGATGATCGCCTTGTCGATGTCGAACTCGCCCTGGAGCGTGATGCAATACTTGTAGTGCCCGGGGGTGGGCTCGGTCGCGGTGGCCGGTGCGGGTTGCGGCTCAGGCTCGGTGGCAGCCTTCTCTTCGGCAGGGCCGCCCGGTGCGGCAGTCGCCTTGGCGGGGGCCATGGCCGCCTTTCTCCCACCCATCACGAAGGAGAGACCAAGGCTATATTCCCAGTTGTTGGCGATGTTGTCGTCGAGGTCCTTGTTCTGGAAGTCGAGGATGTGGCGGGCGTCCAGCCTCAGGGCTAAGTTGTCGCCCATGAAGAACTTGAGGCCGCCGCCGGCGTTGAAGGTGCCGTCATGCGAGTTGGGGCCTTTGAGCCTGATGGTGGTCCCGCCGCCGCCGACCGCTACGTAGGGTACGAACGCGGTCCTTGGCATGAAGTTCCAGAGGAGGTCGAGGTGATAGGAGTAGATCCCGAAGTGCTTGTCGACGCTGGCGTACTGCCCCTTCATGTAGCTCCCCACGAGTTCGGTGCTGAAGTGGTCGGTCCAGTCATAGCCAAGCCGCAGGCCGCCCATGAGGCGGTGTTCCTTGAGCCATGCCTGATCGTCGTCGTCAAAAACATACCCGCCGACGAAGGGGGAGATGCTGAATGCCCCCGCCCGTTCCCCTGCCTGCGCCGTACCGGCAAACGCCATCACGGCCAGGACCATCATGCAGATAAAGCTGGTGACTCTTTTCATCGCAGCCTCCTTGTTGAGGAGCACCCGCTGGTACAGGCCTCCTGCCAATTTTTAGGCCCCGCCCGCGGCGAGCGCCCCTAGCCCGGCCCTCGCCGGCGTGGATTGATCGCTTACCCGATGTTGCGGCCGGCGCCTTCGGGGGCGCCGGAAAAATTAACGCATACCAATATATCGTCCTTCCCCCCCCTGTCAACTCCCGCAAGGCTTTAGGGGGTGCGCCGCTCGTGAGAGCGCCGGTAACGGCTACAGCCCGCGGTTGCGGGTCATCTCCCGAGCGGCGCGGCGCTCCTCCGCTGGGAGCCCCGCCTTAAGGTATTCCAGCACCCCCCCGGTGAGGGCGCGCGCCTCGATCCCCGCCTCCTTCAGCCGCAAGGCAAGCTCAAGGGCGGGCTCGTCCCCCGGGACCGTGGCACAGATGACGACGAGTCGGTCGTGCGGCAGCTCCGGAAGGTGACGCAGCACATCGTCGAGATTCGCCACGAGCGCGCCGCGCACCTTGTGCACCGAAAGGTCGACGTCCCCCGGGTGATGCAGCTCGATAAAAAAGAGCGGCTCTCCTTCCTTGATCCGCTCCCAAAGCCAGTCCACCGACACGGCAAGTTCCCTTTGCATGGCGTCCTCCTAGTTGTCCTCTCCTTCGTCCCCCGCCTTCTGGTCCACGTGCTTCGGCGGTACCTGCCGCCTCAGGGTGAGGTAGACGAAGAGGGCAATGGCCAGGATGATGAAGAGGGTGACGCTGATGGCGAAGGTTCCGAAGGAATGCTGTTTCACCACCGTGACCGGCGCGTTCGCCGGAGCCTGGGTCTGCGTCTGCAGTTGCGCGCTAGGCATAACCTCCTCCTTTGACAGCGTTTTTTCGTCACTTGCCCGCGGCGCCCCGCAGGCACCACACAAAAATAACTTAGTGACTTTTAATGTCAATAAACCAATATTTCTTTTTTTGATAGGGAGGGGTGCTGCGGACCGCGGTGGTGAGAGGTGGAACGGGCAGGTTAACGGCTGCGCCATGAAAGAAAACTCACTGGGCTTCGGTGTCGGAAACGTTTACCATTCAAACAGATGCAACGTTCCCAACCGAATTCAACGAAGAGGAAAAAATGGACGTTACCTCGAAGATAGATCAGGCGAAGTCGGCCCTCCCCGTGGAAGGGAGAATGGAAAACCCGCTGCGCCCCCCTGCCAAACGGCAGCAACCTCAATCGACCAAGCAGGAAGACGTGGTGGAGCTCTCGTCGTCCTTGGCGAGTATCTCGACACAGGAGTTGGACCGGGATCAGGCCCGGCGCGTAGCGGCGATCAAGGCGCAGCTCGACGCGGGGAGTTACCGGGTGGACACGCGCATGGTGGCGCAGAAGATGCTTACCGGTGGCGCAGGCCTCTGATCGCCCCCCCCTCTCAACCACGAACAAAAAACGGCGCGCCACGAAAGTGACGCGCCGAACTGTTTCTACCACCGGACGTCGGGCGCCCCCCGACGCCCCTTCCCGTTAAGCCGCCTTGCAGCGAAACCAGCCTGCCATACCGGAAAGTTCCTCAGCGATCTGCCGCAGTTCCGACGAGGCGCGCCTCACCTCGTCGGTGGAGTGCTCCGACCTTCTGGTGATGTCGGCCATGCCATCGACGTTGGCGGATATCTCCACCATGGCGGTCGATTGCTGCTCGGCCGCGGCCGCGATCCGCTCCGCCATTTCGGCACCACGGTTCGAGGCGGCCAGGATATCCTTGAGCGAGCGGCTCGCCTCGCCGGCGCGGCGCACACCCTCCGTGACGTTCTCGTTTCCGGCGCGCATAGCGCGCACGGTGCGCGAGGTCCCGTCCTGGATCTCCCGGATCATGGCGGCGATCTCCGTGGTCGCCTCGGTGGTGCGCGTGGCTAGCTTGCGCACCTCGTCCGCCACCACGGCGAACCCCTGCCCCATCTCCCCCGCCCGGGCCGCCTCGATAGAGGCGTTCAGCGCCAGAAGCGAGGTCTGGTCGGCGATGTCGTTGATGATGTCGACGATGGAGCCGACCTGTTCCGAACGCTCACCGAGGTTGTGTACGAGGGCCGCCGCCTCACGCACCGAGCTCGCGATCTGCTCCATACCCTGTGCGGTCCCGGCAACGATCTCGCCCCCCTCTTGCGCGGTCGTGAGCACCTGCTGGGATGCCTCGGACGCCTGGGCAGCGCTTCCCGCCACCTCGTTGATACTCTGCGATATCTGGCCTACCGCGTCCGCCGACTGCTCCGTCGCGATGGCCTGCTCTCGGGCTCCCTGCGCCAGTTCCTCGGCCGTGATGGAGAGATGCCGAGAGTGATCGGCAAGCCTGCCGATGGAGCCGGCAAGCGCCCCGGTGATCTCGCCAAGCTTCGCGGAGGTCTGGTTGAAGTGCAGAGCCAGGGCTCCAAACTCGTCCTTGCGCCCGGCATCGAGCTTGCCGCTGAAATCACCGCTGCCGAACCCCTCGGCGAGTACGGTAAGTTCCCGTATCGGCGTGGTGATGGAACGGGTCAGAAGGATGCCGGTAACCAGACTGAAGACGATCATCGCGCCCCCCAGAAGTGCCACCACCAACACGAAACCTTGCACCACGCGGTTCACCGAGGCGACCGCCTTCTCCTGTTCGGTCTGGGCCGCGGTCACCCCGTCTTTGCCACGCTCATTTTGCTGTGCCACCAGCTCCTTAAGCTTTTTGTTCAGGGCACCCGCCTGGCTGCGCACCTGGACCACCTGCTGCAGCTTCGCCACAACCCCCTCTTTGGAGAGGAGCTGCCCCTTGATGCCGGCAAGGTTCGCCTGCACGCCGCGCAGGACGCCGAGCTCTGGGCTGCGGCTCCCAAGCTGCGCCGCCATGCGCTTCTCGATCCCCTCGGCGGCCGCGAACCTCGCCTGGAGCTCCCCGGTGACCTGGGCGATCTCCTCATTTGTCCGCGCGGCAAAGAGCTCCCTGATGTCGCTCTTGATGTCGAGCCCCAACGAGAGGAGGGTGCCGTTCAAGGCAAGGATGTCCCCCGCCAGGTTCGATCCTTTCAGCGAGTCATCGTGGCTGCGACTTTCCTGCTGGTACTTACCGGTCGCCAGGGTAACCGACTGCTCGATCTCGATCACCGAGCCCGAGAGCTTGGCCGATACGTTCTGCGCCATCTGCTCGTACTCGGGTGAGGGCTCCCCTCCTTTGGAGAGCACGGCTCCCTTCAGTTCCAAAAGCCCCTGGGGCCCGTTGACGAGTCGGCGCGCCTCCGCCGCCATTTCGGCAGGGACCTTGACGCCGGCATCCCCGGCAACGACCAGGCGGTTCTTGCCGAACTCGTTCAACGCCGCGTCGAGTTTGCCGCGTGCGATGATCACCCCCTTCTTGCCGTTGGCCTTCAGGAGCTCGGAGAGAGCGTAGTTCGCGTCCTTCAGGTAGTCCCTTGCCGTGGTGAGGCTCATGAGTTTTTGGGTGATATCGCTTGCCGAACCGCTGGAGGCCGAAAGCTGCCGGGCCGAGGTCTTCTGACGCTTCTGGATGGTGACGTCAAGCTCGGACAGCTTCCGCGTGATCTCCTGGAGTTCCCGCTTCATCGCGAGGTCGGCCTGGCGCGCCCCCTCCTCGGCCTTGAGCCGCGCCTGGGTGGTGGTGAGCATCTCGGAGGTGAGGCTTTGCAGCCGCTCGACTTCGCCGCTGGCGCCGTCTCCCCCTTCCCCACCCTTGAGGATCGCCAGTTCACCGCTCACCTTGTGCAGATCGGAGAGGGTCCGTTCACTTGCGCTGCGGGCGGCGGCCAGGGCATTCACGTCCAAGGCGAAGGCCACCTCGGCGAGATTTGCCGTGTGCTCCTGCAGCGAGCGCTGCATCTCAATGGTCTTTAGCTGAAACGGGGTGGAGCGCTCGGTCAGGATGAAGAGCTTTCCCTGAACGAATTTCATCCCCAGCAGGCTCACCCCGCCTATGATGGCGATACCGGCGAGGGTGAGCAGGGCGTTGCTGATAAGCTTCGTCTTTATCGTCATGTAAAGGTACCGTTTCTCTGTCTGTAGGCCTGAGCGACTATTTCTTCACGTAGTTTTGTCCGTCGCCCTTGATGTAGTCGAGAACCTTCTGCGCCCTGGGTGAGGGCTTGCCGTTGGTGATCGCGATAATCGGCATAGTGAGGGCTGGGCTCTCCACCACCTTCACCGTCGCATCGGCGAGGCCGTGCGGGTCGATGCCGACCGCCTCGGGGGTTGCTGCGACGCTCTCCTTGATCTTGGCGTAGTTGGTGGTGTCGAGGATGTCCTTGGCAACCTCAGCGCCATCGAGGATCTCCTTCTTGAACTGGGCGTTCTGACCGGGCGTCGCTTTGCCCCAGACCACGATGATGTCTTTATCGTCGCCGCCGACCTCTTTCCAGTTGGTGATCTTCCCGGTGAAGATTCCCTTCAGCTGTTCCTTGGAGAGCTGCGCCACCTTGTTGGAGGGATGAACGAAGATCACGGTACGGTTCACTGCAACCTGAGTCATCACGAGCCGGTTACGGTCCACCTTGACCCCGTCCTTCTCGGCACCGCTGACCATCGACTCGAGCGGAACTGCGCCGGCCGCGATGTCGAGTTTGCCGTTCAGGAGATCGACAAGACCGTCCTTCGGGGTGGACTGCAGCACCAGCAGGGTGTCACCCGTCGCCTTCTCGAAGGGGGCCTTTACAGGGGTGAACACCGCGGCCATGGAGGCGCCCCCGCCCCCTACCTTGAGCTCCTCCCCGTAGGCTGCCGCCGCAGCCAACACCCCCAAACCGCACACCGTTACCTTCAGCATCTTTTTCATTAAGCACCTCCGGGATTTTTTGGGGTGTATCGACAGATGCCCGGGGGAACCTTAGCAAAAAAATCAACAACATCCGTATACAGAAGAAAATCGCGTGGAATGGTGGAACGGGGGCGGAGGGCCGTCGAAGGAACTGGGTCCACCGCGGCCTTTCCCCCTGGGCGGCCGTCCCCCCTCCCAGCCTCCCCCCTCCGGGGGGAGGGACGCTCTGACAGTACATCGTAGCGGGGGGCCATAGCCTGATCGGGAAATAATATGTGGTGATTAAGGCAGGGGGAGCTTAGCGGGATCGAACTCGATGTGCTGGTAGTCGGGGAAACGCCAGCCTCCACCCCAGGTGAAGCCGCGCTCTTTGAACGCGGCTAGGAGCGGGTCTGCCGGCTGCAGCATGCCAGGCAGGCGCTCATTGCGGGCGAGGTAGGGAGCCGAGGCGGCGGGTAGAACGCGGCAGAGGGCGGGGTTGCCGAGGCAGAACTCGAGCGCCGCGGCGCCCCCGTCGACCCGGGCGCCCTTTTCCCTTCCCGCCTCTTCCAGCATGAGATAGGGGTTCTGCAGCGGGTTTATGTCGAGCGCAGCGCCGTAGCTGTGCCGCGAGAAGACGCCGGCCTTTCCCGGGACCTCCCGGCAGTTGAAGGCGGAGCTGTTGTTGGCGGCCATGGAACGGAAATCGTCGGCGTCGAAGGCGTCGATGAGCTCCATCCGCTCGATCGGGAACCGGCCGTTGTAGCCGTGCTGCAGCGCGTCCATGAAAAAAGCGGCAAGCGCCTGGTGCACCACGAGCTCACCGTAATGCCGCGCGCCGTCGAACCCCCAGAATGAGGTGACCAGGTAGGCCAGTTCCTTCAGGGGAACCGGACACTCCTGACGCCAGACCCCTTTTTCCTGCATGCGTGCCGCAACCTCCGGCGGGAGTGCGACCGCGGCCGCGAAGAAGCCGCTTCCCTGCCTGAGCGCCAGAAGGCGCGCCCCCTCCGAGAGCCGCTGCTTTAAAACGGGGGGGAGATCGGCGGGGAGCACGCTTTTCACCCCGTCGGCCGCGACTGCGACGGCCGAGGTGGTGCCGATTACCACCTGCGGCCTTTTTTCCGGATCAAGCCACTGCATCACCTGCACCAGGTCCGCTTCAGGCATCGAAACGCATCCGGCGGTGCCGGCGCCGGGCGCGCGCTCGACGTGGATGAAGATAGCGCTCCCCATCCCCCGCACCACGGGTTCGCTGTTGTAGTCGACGGCTATCGCGTAGCGGTAGAGGGGATCGGAGCGTAGAAGTTCCTCGAAGGAGGAGGCATTCGTGGCGCCGCGCACCACCCAGCGGTTGTAGTCGGGGGACTGTGCGTCGTCGACCCAGAGGTCCTGCGCGTCGACCTGCCGGAACGGGAAGCGCCCGCTGACGGCGGGTACCGAGCCAAAGGCGCGGGTGAGCGGGAAGATGCCTGAAGGGGTGCGGCCATCCCCCTCGCGCTTTTCAAATGGGGGGGCCACCCCGTTTCTGCCGAGGTTCACCGGGACCTGTGGGAGGGCCTGCTCCCATCCGGTCAGGGTGTGCTGCACCGGGTACAAAAACGCCTGCGGGCGCCCGGGCGTCCCGGGGTCCACGTAAAGGAGCTGCCCGCTGTCGGTTGTGGAGGCGATACCGTTGAGGCTCGCGCCGATATGCCGGGGAAGCTCCATCCGCGGGCCGCACCCGGCAAGGCTCAGGACCGCTAGGATGCAACCGGCAGCGATGGACCACCAACTCTGTTTCATGAGCCGCTCCTTTTCTAGACGTTAGCGACGTCTATACGATTTCGGAGCGCCGAAGGCAAGAAAAATCCTAGAAAAAAGCGAGACCGACGATTCTGCGCAAGAGCACGAGGACATCCCCCACGTCGATCATACCGTCCGGTTTGGGGACCCCGTCCACCAGCGGCGCGAGGTCGCCGTGGGCCATGACCTCGGCGGAAGCCTCTTCCGCCCCCAGCGAAACCCTGAGCAGGCGTGCCGCGTCACCCAGGTCCACCCTACCGTCGCCGTCTAGGTCACCGGCGATGCGCTCCACCCTTATCAGGTTGCGCTGCGCGACGCTTACCTCCCCCGCCGCACTCCGCGCCTCGACGGTCACTCGGTTCTCGCCCGGGCGCAGGGCGATCTCACGCTCGAAGAGCCCGGCGGATAGCGCCATAGGCGCGGTTGTCCCGTTCACGACGAGGGTGAGGCCACCGTCCGCTATGGTGCTGCAACTCCCCCTGAGCACCACCGACGCCGCCTCGGTCCTCATATCCTGTGGCGGCCACGTGATGGCGACGGAGGGGCCATTGGCGGCGGACGTGACGCTGCGCTTGACACGGGAGCTTCTCCCGTCCCGCTCGGCGGTGAATTCCAGCGTGTTGACGCCGGGCAAAAGCGCCGCGGTCGCCGAGAAGGCGCCGTCGGTGACGGTGAGAAGTTGCGTCCCCTCCCCGTTCACGGTCATGGCCAACGTACTCCCGGTCGGGACGATGCCCAGAACCGAGAGGGAGGTGGCCTCGGTGACACTGTTGTCGGCCGGGGTGGTGACTTCAAGCTTAGGCGCGAGCGGGTCCAGGGTGATGCTGAAGGTATGCGTGGCCAGATTGCCGGAACGGTCACGGGCGGCGACGCTGACGCTGTTCGCCCCCTCGGAGAGAACCACGGCCGAGCTGAAAAGGGAGGCGTCGGCGGTCCGGTCGATCCCCTGCACGGTGAGGCTCGCGATCCCCGAGGCGTCGGAAGCCCGCCCCAGGACGTTAAGGACCGGGTTGGAGGTGAAGCCCCCCGAGCTCAGCGTGGATAGGGAGAGCTCCGGCGGGGTCCCTTCGGCTGCGACGATAAGCGCCCTCGACACCGGCGCCGCGGCAAGGTAGTTGCCGTTACCCGGCTGCAGTGCGCTGAGCACCGTGGTCCCAGCTCCGACGACGGTCACCGTGCTCCCCGCAACCGTGGCGACCGTGGGGTCGGAGCTTTGATAGCTCACGGAAAGCCCGCTTGTGGCACTCCCCTCCAGTTCGAAGGGAGGATCCCCCACCACCTTCTGGGCCGGTGAGCTGAAGGTCACCTGCTGCCCGCTTCGATGCACTATGAAGGTCTGCGACATCTCCGGCGCCGTCTCGAGGTCCCCGCTTCCCGCCTGGGAGGCCGTGATCACCGCACTTCCAGCCCCGGTAACGGTGAGGACGTTACCGTCGACGCGGGCCACAGCCGGATCGGAACTTCGGAAGGTGAGCGGGAGGCCGCTGCAGGCCGAGGCCACTATCACGAAGGGGGGATCGCCGAAGGTCCGCTCAGGGATGGCGGGGAAGGTGATCTCCTGACAGGACCTGAACACGTTGAGCGTCCCGTCCACCGCCGTGATGCTGTAGTTCGCAGCCTGCAGCGTCCCCACGCCGGCTAGAATGGGATAACTCCCGACCGCACTGGTCAGGGCGGCCGTGGTGGATAGCGTAGGAGCGCCGGAGAGGACGGAGCTACCCTCTCCCTTTACGAATCCGCGATAGAGCATGGTGAGCTCTGGGTTGGGGGTCAGGTAGGCACGTGACTTGTCCTCCGCGACCACCGTCAGCCGCGCCTTGACAACCGTGCACGGGACCGGGACGGGAGGCGCGGGGTCCCAAAAATTATCGCCGGGCTGCGAAACTATGATCACGGTGCTTCCGGCTGTACCTGGGTGGATCTCGCCATCCACAACGGTGGCCACCGTCGGGTCAGAGCTCGCGTAGACAAGCGGTAACCCACTATTTGAACTCCCCCCCGCGGCGACGGGAGGATCGCCATAGGTCATCGTCACCGGCACTGGGGGGGTAATGCTCTGGGTCTTGCCGGTCACGGTGAACGTGCCGTCGGCGAAGCTGTACACGTAGTTCGCGCTCGTGATCCCCCCGAGTCCGGCCGTGATGGGATAGGTCCCCTTTGGAGTGGATGCGTCAACGGTGGTAGCAAGCAGAGGGGGGCCGCCCAGGCTTGCCGGAGTGTCCCAAGGAGCAAGCCCTGAGAAAACGGCGGTAAGCTCAGGAGTTGGAGATCCGGCAACCTTCGTCTTGTTTTCGACCCTGATGAGAAGTGGTGCCTTTAAGACCGTACAGGTGACCGAGACGGGAGCCGCGGGATCCCAGTAGCCGTCACCCGGCTGCGATGCGGTGATCACGGCGCTTCCCGCCGCACTGATGCGGACTTCGCCGTTCACTACGTTGATTACTGCCGGATTTGAGCTCGCGTAGCTAAGCGGCAACGCGCTGCTTGCGCTCCCCCCGGCGGCGAAATCGGCGTCGCCCCAGGTCCTTGGTGCCGGGGCGGGCAGGGTAATCTGCTGAGGCTTCCCAATCACCGTGAACGTGCCGTCCACGAAGCTGTAACGGTAGTTGGCGCTCGTGATACTCCCCAAGGAGACGCGGATCGGATAGCTCCCCTTTGTGGTGAAGGCATCAACGGAGGTAGCAAGCAGCGGAGCGCCGCCAAGGCTTGCCGGGGTGTCCCGTGGGGCAAGCCCGGTGAAGCCGGCGCTAAGCACTGGGTTTTCCAATCCGGCCGTCTTCGTAAGGTCGTCCGCTTTGATGACGAGTCCCCTCTGGCCAATGCTTAGAGGGGCGCCGATGAAGACGAGCTCATAGCCGCTGCCAAGGGCGAGCGTCCCCTGGGTGATGGGGTAGCTGCCGACGTCCTCGCCTGCCGTGCGTGAGAGGGCGCCGGTGAAACTGTCCCCGGCCTGCAGCGCCGGGGTGAAGGTGTATGTGAGAGGCGGATCGGCATCACCGTAGGTCTTCTTCGCGGGACCGGCGGTTACCGTGACCTTGATTTTAGTCTGCTTCAGGTAGTAGAGCCGGACCGACTCCATGAGCGCCCCGGCACTGCCTGTGCCACCCGCGGTAAATCCCCTAGCACGCACATAGTGATTGGCATTGACACCCAGTTGCTCCGCGTTGAGGCCATCAAGGCGCCACCCTCCAGGGATTCGGTCCGCGTGCCCGAGAAGTTCCCATTGCACGCCATCGGCCGAGTACTCGAACCAGGCCCGCCACAGCTCAGCCGACCGGCCGGAGCGGCGCCAAGTGATGGAGGTGCCGTCCGCGGCGACCGAGAGATCCTCGGAACTCCAGCCGCCGAAGACGCGGGCAAGCTTGCTCCTTGCCCCAAAATTGTTGAAGTTGCCGCCGAGAAGGAACTTGCCGTCCGGCTGCAGGTCGACCGTGTTCACGGTGTACTGCACCATCGACGGGGGCTGGACAAGTCCCAGGTCGAAGTCGGGGTCAAGGCGCCCCTCCGGCAGGATGCGCGCTGCATAGCTCCGTTCGAGCATCGTCCCAAAGCCGTCGCGTACCGTATCGAAGAGCCCGTAAATGATGATGGCCCCGTCGGCTTCTAGCGCGGCGCCGAAAATGGTGGGAGCGTAGAGGGAATCTGTGGCACCGGCCGCAACAACGAAGCTCTCGTCCACGGCGCCATCTGGGTTAAGCAACAGAATGTTTCTAAGCACCGTGTCGGTATGCCCGGTTGCTGGATCCGTGACGGAGCCCGGGTACTGAAGGTCCCCAGCGACCAGTATCCTGCCGTCAGCAAGGACGACGATGGCGTAGACACCTTTAGCGAACTGCAGCGGTGTGCCTCCGTTCCATGCGGGGTCGAGGCCCCCGGAAGGGAGGACTCTCAAGAGCTTTCCGTTTTCAGTGCCGACAAGGAGCAGATCGTTGTGCTGCATGGCAAGGACGTTCACGTAGGCATTGATCTCTGCAGTAGGAACGAAGCGCTCATCGCGCGCCCCGCTTTCATGGTAGCGGGCGAGGTAACACCAGGTGGAATTATCCCCTACGTCCCCCCCGGCGTAGAACATCCCTTTCTCGCCCAACGGCCCTCTGGCCGGCTGTACGATGGGGGTGATCCCCCCAAACCCCTTGCCGAGGGTGGAGTTAATGATGGCATTGAAGGATGGCACCGGCACCCCGGCGTCATCCACCAGCATGAGGCTGTGCTGCAGCTGGCCGTTCACGAAGAGAAAATCTCCGCCTAGCAGCAGCCCTCCATCGGGGATGGTGGCGATGCTCACGATGCGCCTGGTGAGCTCGATGGGACCGAAGCCATCGTCGAAGGACCAGTCGCGGGTAAGCCCGGCGGTGTAGGAGACAGCCTCCCCGAGTATATTTTTGAACGGCCCGGCGATGAAGATGCGCCCATCTGGGCGCTGCGTCGCCTTGAACACCATGCTTAGGTCCATGTCCTCATCCTGCACGATCTGCGGGATATCGTCATCGAGTACACCGGTCTGGTAGAAGCGGGCAAGGGAAGTGCGGGGGACGGTGCCGATCACGGTGAATGCACCACCCGCCACTAGCTTGCCGTCGCCCTGCATTGCCAGGGCAAAGATCGCCGCATCGGGGGCAGGATAAGGAAAGGAATCCAGCGTAGCGTCGATATTGAAGCGGGCCAAGTTCGCGCGCTTTGCCCCCAGCGGCCCGACGGTGAAGCGCCCGGCCGCGACGATCCTGCCGTCCGGCTGCAGCACAATAGCGCTTACCTGCCCCCCCGGGATCGTGTCGAGTGCAGCGTCGAAAGCGTCGGGGGCGCCGTCCGGCATG
Source organism: Geomonas edaphica (assembly GCF_004917075.1). GTDB lineage: Bacteria > Desulfobacterota > Desulfuromonadia > Geobacterales > Geobacteraceae > Geomonas > Geomonas edaphica. Next base: position 233,562 of record NZ_SSYB01000002.1, on the reverse strand, counting down.
AGTCGCGCCAGATAGGCGCGCGCGAGCCCTGAGCCGGAGAAATCTCCCCCGAGGAGGACCTTGCCGTCCTCCTGCACCGCTAGCGCCCGCACCACCCCTCCCGGCGAGGGGGGAGCGAAGGTGCCGTCATACACCCCCAAAGAGGTGAAGCGCGCTATGTTGGGCGAGCCGGGGGTGACGAACTCACCGCCGACCACCACCGCCCCGTCCTGCAGCGCGATGGCGTAGACCGCCGCGTTTCCCGCGTCGTCGCCAAGCCCTCCGACGTAATGCCAGTCTAGCTCACCGCTCGTGGCACCCGCGGCCGAGACCCCGGCCAAGTTCCGTGTCGGCACGCCATCCTTGATCGATGCGAAGACACCGCCGACTAGGATGCTCGTTTTAGATGGAAGGATGGTGATGGCGTGCACCGTGACGGGACCGGCTGCGGTCACCGGGTCGAACCCGGCGTCGAGTGCGCCGTCTACCCCGGAAAGTCGGGCAAGCCCCTTTCTGGTCACGCCACCGACGCTGGTGAAGCCGCCGCCGATCAGCACTAGCTCCGGCCCGGCCTGGAGGGCAGGGGCGGGCTGCAGCGCCACGGCGTACACCGGGCCGTCCAGTACAGGAGGGATAAAGGAGGGGTCGAGAGTACCGTCCGGGTTGAGACGCGCGAGGTTGCGTAGGGTCGCTACCGGGGTGCCGCTGGTCAGGGTGAAGTCGCCGCCGATGACGATCTTGCCGTCGGCGCCCTGCACCGCGACGGAGTGTACCGAGCCGTCGATGGCTACGGTACCACCAGGGGAGATGTTGAAACCGTCCAGATACGGGTTCATGGCACACCCGACGGTGGGATGGACGAGGAAAAAGAAAAGGGCAAGGAGCATCACCCAGGTGGCCTTATACCACTTTGTCGCAACGGCTCGTCTCATACCTAACGCTCCTGCATGTGGATGATTCTCTTGAGCGGCTTGAGACCGCTGTTGGTGACCAGGCGCGGCTTCACCGCCTTCCCGGGCAGCGGCGCGCTGCGGCGCCCGGCACGGTCGGGGAAGGCTGCGAGGTCGACAGCAGCAACGGAGCCGTTGGAGAGCGGGAGTAGCGCTTGCCCTAGGATGGCACCCACTGCCCCCCCGGTGCTGTATTGCACGCCCCATAGGTATGAGACACCTTCCCCGCATGGATCTAGAGACGGTTTGAAGGTGGGGAAGAACACTGCACCGCTCGTGACGGAGCTAGGTGAATCAAGGGCGCGCTCGCTTGCCAGCCCGGCGGATGCCCCGTCGAGGGCGATCCACCACCCCCGGTAGCTCCCAGGTTGCTGTCCGGGGAGGATCACCTTCCCGGCATCGGTCACCTCGGTGAGGTCACCTCGGGTGACAGGGGAGGCGGCGCAGATATCGTTGATCCTGAGTACGTTGTCACTGCCGTTGTAGCAAGGCTCGATGACACCAAAAAGCGCGCGTGCCGACTGCAGGTCGTCCTGATTGTAAAAGTGGCGACCGGTGCCGAAGTACAGCCAAAGCCGCTTGTACTGCCGGTCCTGGAGCTTCGCCACCGCCCCGGTGACAGGTCCAACGTCGTCGATCACCCGGCTCGTTTTCCAGTTAGCAGGGTTCGGGTCCTCGCCGGTGTAGAGCCGCAAGACCCCGCCCGTCCACCCCGCGTCGCCGCGCCTCGTGTACCCGACGTAGAGCGCCTCGTCCTCGTACTGTCCCCCCTTATTCGCGCTGCCGTTCCACTTGTCCGAATCGATCCCAGCACCCGCCATGCTTCCGCCGAAGGCGTACGCAATCCCCGTGTCGATGATCCAATAGTTGCGCCCCTCAACGAGGGGGGGGACCGCGTTCAGGTCGACGACAAAGAGCTTCAGATTCTGGTCCGAGGTGGCAGTGAACTGGCGTGTCCTTCGGTCAACGGCGCCCGTTGGGCCCGAGGCAAACACGGCAAACCAGCGCCCGTTACGGTCGGGGTCGTGGATCTCCACGGTTCCATCAACTCGGCGCGCCTTCACGCGCAGTATGGCCGCGCCGGAGGTGGCAAAGCCCATTTGCGGGTGCGAGAACTCCCACAAAAGCCGCGGGGTGCCTCCTTCGGCGCTCTGGTCGGTGACGTCGAGGGCGAAGTAGGAGGAAAGCCCACCGACACCGGCAGCCGGGGCCTTGACGCAGGTGGCAGAGCTACCATCATCAACGCAGTCAGTGCCGTAGGGGCGGCTCGCCCCACCAAGCCCCATCCCGGCCAGAAGGACGGTGCGCCAGTTGCTCCCTGCCTTGGGGCAGTTCCAGTAGTCGCTGCGGCTGCAAGTCGCGGGATCACCTATGCTCGCGTCGACGAGGGTGCTCGAGCCATCCACGTAGTACAGGTGCGGGTAGAGCGGTTCTTTCAGGTATCTGAGGTAGGGAAGCGCGCTCTTCGGGATGAAACCCCATTCCTCATCCCCTAAGACCTTGCCCACGACCGCATCGTCGTTCCCTAAAAGCTGGGCCTTGCGTGTTACCGGCCAATCTTTTTCGGGACGCACCTTGAGTGAGCCCAGCCTAAAGGCGTGCAGCATTCCATCGTTGGCGCCCACGTAGACGGTCCCACGCTTCCCGTACACACCCTTGATGAAATCCCCATAGGATGAGTCCCCATAGCCACGCGGCGAGGGAAGATGGTAGCTTCCAAGCGGCACCGCCGACTGCACTACCGGCGTCGACGAAACGATGTCGCCTAGTTTCCAGACGAGACTTTCTGCCGTGCCGTAAGCCTTGAGGCTTCTCTCCCTCGTCGGGGTTCCGCCGCTTCCGGAGGCGTCGTCCACCCCCTTCACAAAGGCGGCGATCTGTTCCGCCTCCGCCTGATCCTTGGCCTGCAGCAGTTGGCGATGGGCATCGACCGAGGTGTCGAGAAAGTCGATGAGCGTCGCCCCGTCGGTCTGGGTGTACAGGGTGCGCTTGTTGGGAGTTATCTTCCAGAGCTGGCGCCCCGCACGCCACAGGCTCTGCACCGCCTCAGGCACCACGCTTAGCGGATACCCCGAGGGCTGCGGTACATCGACGTTGCCGTCGCCATCGCGGTCGGTAAGAAGCGTGGCTCGGCCCTCCCCGAGAGGGCTCGGCACCTCGAAACGGACCACCCGGTCCTGCTTCAAATCGAGGATCTTGTCCGCATCGGTGTCCTCGCGGATGCTGCTTGCGGTGCCGCTGGTCCCGATCAGCGGATCGATGTAATACCAAAGCCCCTGCAACTCACCGGTCCAGACCGCAGAGCTCACCCCGCCGTCGTAACTCTTGTTGGGGAAAAACCTCGGCTGGAGGTAGAGGGCGCCGTTGCCGTCGCCTGTGGAGAGTAGCGAGGAGCCGGCGCCCGCGCTGGAGCCGCCAATCACCTGCAGGAAGATCCCCTTCAGCGCCCCCAGAAGGGCAGGTAGGTCCCTTACACTTTTCATGCTCCCCCCACCGTTTTGGGCGGTGAGCTGCATCAGCTTCTCCGGTATCCCCTCGTTCGTGGTGGTGCAGCTTCCATCAGCGTTGTAGCCACTTGTCGCATCGCCGCAGGGAGGGCCGGTGTAGACCACGTGCGTAGTGATGAAATCCTTGGGTTGGGCCGGCTGCTGGTTGAGGTCGTAGATGTTCCGGTGCCGGGCGACCCAGGCGACCTCGTCCAGGTTGTAGCTCCCCTGGTAAGGAGGGACGCCCGAACCCTTGGTGCCCATCGAAGTGGTCATTCCAGCAGGGAGGCCGCCGGCGCCGGACCACGTGGAAACGGCGTCGGCGACAAAAGCGTTCAGCGCCGGGGCGCGGTCCGCGGTGGACATCCCGTCGGTCACGATGAGTACGTTGTTACGTTGGCAACGGTACATGGATGGTGGCTTGGCAACGTCGAAGTCTCCAGGCTGAAAGCGATAGGAGCCGTTGTTGGCGAAATAGCCGATGCTCTGGTAGAGCGTCTCCGCGAGCGGCGTCCACGAGGTTCCCCTTATGGTATCGATAGCGGCGATGAGCCCCGTGGCGTGGTCCCCGACCGGCGAGTAGTTGATGTAGGAGATGATGCTGCCGCCGTCGCTTTTGGCGGTGGGAAGGCAGGGCCCCCTGGTGTCACAGTCCATGTCAGTGGCGCAGTCCCTTTGCGGGACGGCGTCCTTACTGCAGCGGCTCACGCAGTGGATCCCCCCCTCCTGATCGCACTCGGAGCGGGCACCATCGTCGTTGAAGGTAATGGCGCCGAAGTTGATCTCAGTCGCGAACTGCTGAATCAGCCCGGCGGGCGGCGCATCCGCGGCCACTCTCGCCACGACGGTCGCTATCGGAGCGCCGAGACTGGTGATGCCGGCGTCCAGGATGAAGGCAGGAAGTGCCGCGTCGGTCGAGGACCTGTTCGCATTCGCGGAGGGATCGCTGAGCCACGGATCGGACAGTTCCCTGCAGTAGTCCTTGATCGAATTGAGGGCGCAAGGCTGGTTATAGCTTAAGCCTCCCCCTTGAGTGCACTCACCCAGGTACCCCGTGGTATGTATGTACCCGTTATACTCGCGAGGGTTGTGATAAATCTTCGTCGCGCAGATGTCCTCTCCGGTGTTCCTAACGATCTGGAACGGGAGGAGGTAGGCCATGTAGCGCGAACGGCAGTCGTCCTTGATGACCATGGCCTCAGCGTCACCGAAGTCGGTCCCGCGCGAATAACAAAGGCTCAGGGTCTCGGTGAAGATCTTGCCCGGCGTCGGTATTCCTAAGGTGTCGACCAGATCGCCCATGCAGCGCCCAGCGGTGTCGGAAAGCTCGGATGGGGAAGCGTTTTCCTGCCAATTCTTCACCGCGTCGAGACAGTATTTCTTCCGGTACACCGCTGGATAGATGTCGATGCGGGTCGGCCCGCCATGACTCGACTGAGAGACGTACCCCGCTTCGGAGGGAATGGGCGCCCGCACACCGAAGGTGATCGGGAGCGGATCGCCTTTACCGTCGTACACCATCTTGACGTAGCGCTTGCCGACGCAGCCGCGGGACTCAGCCTGCATCAGGTTGGTCGCGGGGTCGTACTTGCCACCGGTGAGGGCGAGCTTCTCGAGGTCCAGTTTGCTCATGGCGAGCCAGTTAAGAAACTTCCCGGTGGCGAGGAAGGTGTCGAGCTTCTTCGCTTTAATGTTGACGCAGAGGAAGTCGGTGCGGGCCTGGTTGCAACTGCTAGCCGCGATGCTGTCGGTGGTAGCGGTGAAGCGCGTACCGGTGGTGACGTAGCGGTACACATTGTTTTCATTGAAGTAGCCGGGATAGGAACCTGCCGGATTGAAGGTGTCGTCGAAACAGAAAAGCGTCGGATCGGTATAGGCGAGGTCGTACATACTGGCGGAGTTGTCCAGCATGAGAAGGAGGTTCGGCCTCACCCCGAGCCCAGGTAAGGGCGGCACGCTGCAGTACGCCTGCATGGCGGCCGCAGGATCTGCCGCGCGCGCCGTTGCAGCAATAAGCAGTAGAACGGAGACCAGCATAACGACCACCGCGTAGCGCGCGGTCCGCGGCGCTGCACCCTTGTTCATCTCGGCCACCTCTCCCATTAAAGTGATTTCGCGGCGATGCTCGCACGGCAGAAACATTAGAAAATTTCAATCAGAAGAGTATAGCGTCGGCTTCTCGAAAATAAAGTCTCCTATCGAATCGATGGGTTCCAGGTCTTAAAAGCGCTCCCGGTCTAATTTGACATCTCCCCCTTCAGAGTTAATCTTTTCTTTAAATTCATTGGAAAGATCCGGTGACCTTCCCAATGGCCGTGCAGTTCTCAATCAAACGACCTTTCCCTCCCCGGGGAAGGGAAACGGAGGCGGAGAAGATGAACGAGTCCATGGATGACGGTTGGCCAGGCAGCGAAGGGTTTAGGGATTACCTGGCCCGGCGTGGGGTAACGAGGAGGGATTTTCTCTCTTTTTGCGGCAGGATGGCGGTGCTCTTCGGCGCGGCGTCGCTTCCCGGAGGGGGGCGGGCGTTCGCCAAGGACGTAGCCGAAAGGCTCTCCGGGGCGAAGCGCCCAAGCGTCATCTACCTCCAGCTCCAGGAGTGCACCGGATGTGTCGAGAGCCTGCTTCGATCCGGCAGCAGCCCGGTGGACCGGCTGATCCTGGAGCAGATCTCCCTCGACTACAACGAGCTTCTGATGGCCCCCTCCGGCACCGCCGCGGAGGAGGTATTGAAGGAGGCCGAGGGAAGGCCGCATCTTTTGCTCGTGAACGGCTCGGTGCCGCTCAACGATGACGGCGTCTACTGTACCATCGGCGGCGACTCCGCCCTGAACGTCCTGAAACGCGCGGCGCAAAAGGCGAGCGCCGTCATCGCGGTCGGCGCGTGTGCCGAGTACGGTTGTGTGCAGGCCGCCTCCCCCAACTTGACCGGCGCCGTCGGCGTCTCCGATGTCATCACCGACCGTCCCGTCGTCAACATCAGCGGCTGTCCCCCCATCGCGGAAACCATCACAGCCACCCTCACCTATTACCTCGCCTACGGTCACACACCGCCTCTGGACGGCAACGGCCGCCCACTCTTCGCCTACGGTCAGCGCATCCACGACAAGTGCCCGCGCCGGGCGAGCTTCGACGCCGGCCAGTTCGCCGACAGCTTCGACGACGAGAACGCCCGCCAGGGGCACTGCCTTTACCGCCTCGGCTGCAAGGGGCCGGCGACCTTCGCCCCCTGCGCCACGGTGGAGTGGAACATGGGGCAGAGCTTCCCGATCAAGGCCGGGCACCCCTGTCTTGGCTGCACCGAACGCCACTTCTACGACCGCATGACTCCCTTCTACGACAGGCTCCCCGGCTTCATGGTCCCAGGACTTGGCGTAGAGGCGACCGCCAACACCATAGGTATCGCCGCCGTCGCCGCCTCGGTGGGTGGCGTCGCCGTCCACTCGGCCGCCACGGTGATCGCGAAAAAACGCGCGAAAAAGGCGCGGCCCGAGACGCTCCCCCTCGCGGTCCTGGGCGACACGGAAAAGCGGGAGGACCAGGACAAAAAGACTTAACGCAAAGACGCCAAGGCGCGGAGACGCAAAGAGAACCTTAAAGCAAAGGAACGTTTTTGGTTTCCCCCAAAAAGCTTTTCTTTGCGGCTTTGCGGCTCTGCGTCTTTGCGTTGAAGCCTTTGGGGTTGAAGCCTTTGGTTTGGAGCTTTTGAGGTCAAAGGAGAAGTGAAATGGCAAGCGAGAGAATCGTCATCGACCCGATCACCCGAATCGAGGGGCACCTGCGCATCGAGCTGGAAGCGGACAACGGAAGGATAGGTGACGCCTGGGCCTGCGCCACCCAGTTCCGCGGCATCGAGCGGGTGCTTCAGGGGCGCGACCCCCGCGACGCCTGGGCCTTCGCGCAGCGCATCTGCGGCGTCTGTACCGGGGTACACGCCATCGCCTCGATCCGCGCCGTCGAGGACGCCATCAAGTGCAAGATCCCCCCGTGCGCGGAGCTGATCCGCAACCTCGTCTCCGGCATGGCGACGCTGCAGGACCACGTGATGCACTTCTACCACCTGCACGCCCTTGACTGGGTCGACGTCATGAGCGCGCTGAAGGCCGATCCCGCCGCCACCTCGCGTCTGGCAGCCTCAGTTTCCCCCTGGTCCAACAACTCAGCCACCTGGTACGCCGAGGTGCAAAAGCGCGTGGCGGCTTCAGCGGAAGGCGGCCTCGGCATCTTCTCCGGCGGCTACTGGGGACACCCCGCCTACCGTCTCCCCCCCGAGGCGAACCTCATGGCGCTCGCCCACTACCTGGAGGCGCTCTCCTGGCAGCGCGACATCATCCGCCTGCACACCATCTTCGCCGGGAAGAACCCGCACCCGAACTACCTGGTGGGTGGGATGGGCTGCTCCATCAATTTGAACAACCAGATCACGGTGAACCAGGTGCGTCTCGACGAGATGGCCGGCATGATCGACCAGGCGAAGCGCTTCGTCCTCGAGGTCTACTACCCCGACGTCCTCGCTATCGCCTCCTTCTACCCGGACTACGCGGCCATCGGCGCCTCCTCCCCGAACCTCATGGCGACCGGTGAGAGCGCCTGGTCCTGTTCGGGCGCCCCGGCGGGAGGGGTCTTCCCCGCCGCCCTTCTCATGGACGGCAACTACGGCACGGCCCACCCCTTCGATTCCAAAAGGGTCGCCGAGTTCGTCTCCTCCGCCTGGTACAGCCAGCCCGAGGGGGACCGGCAGGGGCTTCACCCGTGGCAGGGACATACCGAGCCGCGCTACACCGGTCCGAAGCCCCCATTCAAGCAGCTCTCCGACCAGCCTAAGTACACCTGGTGCAAGGCGCCGCGTTACGACGGCCGCGCCGTGCAGGTAGGCCCGAACGCCCGGATCATGGTGGCCGTGGCGCAGGGGCACGCCGAGACGGTGCAGCTCGCGAAAGAGGGGCTCGGAAAACTCCACGCCGGCATCGAGGCGCTCAACTCGACTTTAGGGCGCACATACTGCCGGGCGCTCGAGTCGGTCATCCTCGCCCGGCGTATGGATCAGTGGTTCGCCCAGTTGAACGAAAGGATCAAGTCCGGCGACACGGCCACCTTCCACAAGGAGCACTGGGAGCCCTCAAGTTGGCCCAAACAGGCACAGGGGATGGGGTTCATGGAGGCGGCGCGCGGCACCCTTTCGCACTGGATCGAGATCGAAAACGGTCGCGTCGCGCGCTACCAGGCGGTGGTGCCGAGTACCTGGAACAGCTCCGGCCGCGATCCTGGCGGGCAGCGCGGCCCCTACGAGGAGGCGCTGGCCGGCGGCGGGAAGCATCCGCTAGTGGACGCGAAACGCCCACTCGAGGTGCTGCGCACCATCCATTCCTTTGACCCGTGCATCTCCTGTGCGGTGCACGTGCTGGTGCCCGGTGGGGGCGGGGTGGAGGTGAAGGTGCGATGAGTCTCTATGACATACCTGAATCAGAGATACGGATCGAGCTCGAGGACCCGGTACCGTTTAGCGGGAGGAAGAGACGGGAACTCCTTATCGCCGCGGCGCTTGGCGCCCCTTTCGGGACCGACGATCCGGTCGACTTAGCCCTTTTGAGCGCGGCTTCGAAGAAGGAGGACCTGCGCCACTACGAGCAGCTCGCCTTCACCCCGCTGGAGCCGAGACTTGCCAGGAGCGTCGCGCGGGTGCGCCGCGTCGATAGCGGCGAGGAGGCGCTCATCGCCCGCGGCGAGGTGGACAGCATCCTTTACCTCTGCCACCCGGACGAGGCGACGCGCTACCGCGCTGAGATGCAGGCGGAGATGCGCATGACCCACGGCTTCCGCGCCCTCGGCGTCGGCAGGGGGAGCGTCGCTCCGGACGGGTCGGAACACTGGGAGTTCCAGGGGTACATTCCGGTGCGCGCCACCCGGCGCAAGAGTAGGCGCATCGAAGAGCCCGCCGAATTCCGCTACGTCTCGGTGTGGGACTGGCAACTGCGCGTGCTGCACTGGTTCTCGGTCTTTCTCATCCTGGTCCTCTCCGCGACCGGACTTTTGATGGGAAGCGGCCGCCTCGTCTACAGCGGGGCGGAGGGTTTCACCAACTACTTAAGCTGGCTAAGGCTCGTGCACTTCGTTGCGGGCTGGCTCCTTCTGTGTGCCGCCATCCTGCGCATCGCCGGTCTCTTCCTCGCCTCGAACCAGTTCCAGCGCTGGTACGCCCTTTTCCCGGTGCGCGTGCGCGACCTGAAGAACCTTGTGCAGGTGGCGCTCAACTACCTTTTCTGCCGCTTCGACCGACCTCCCCACTACATCGGCCATAACCCGCTGCAGCAGGTGGCCTACACCGCCATCTTCGGGGTTGGGCTCCTGGCGCTTTTCACCGGCTTCGCCCTTTACGCCCTCTACGACCCGGGGAACATCGTCTTTCGCTACTTCGTCATGTTCGACGACCTGGTCGGCGTGCAGTACGTCCGCCTCGCGCATCAGTTCGTCATGTGGATCTTCCTTGCCTTCATCCCTATCCACGTCTACCTCTCGGTGCGCGCCGACACCGTGGAGCGCGAGGGTGCCCTCTCCTCCATCGTGAGCGGCGGGCGCTGGTGCCGCAAGGGAACCCACTTCGAGGATGCTTGAGGTCCAATTGACAATGGGCAATTGACGATGGACAATTGGACCGCGAAAAAAACCGCCGGGGCGGATGCTCCGGCGGTTCTCGTTTGCGGAGGAACTATGGCTACCCTTTTTCGGACGATACTTCTGGTCTCCATTTTCCTCATGACGGCAGCAGCGGCACCGGCAGCGCAGAAGGTGAAATCTCTGTGCGAGATCAGCTACCCGAGCGACTCCCGCATACCGTGGAGCTGCCGGAAGCTCACCTGGAAGGATACGCCGCAGGGGCTTTTCGGTGCTTCGTGGCGCGACGTGCTCCGCTTCAACCGGATGGACCGGCGCCACTTCTTAGGCGGAGTCTCGATAAAGGTCCCGAATAATCTCGCGCAGGTGAAGAACTTCAACCCCATGCCGCTCACCTATCCCGCAGCCGCCAAGGAGCCCAAGTGCATCCTGGTGGATCAGACCGAGATGTTCCTGGGCGCCTACGAGTACGGCAAGCTCCACTTCTCCTCCCCCATCGCCCTCGGCATCGAGGGGATGATGGTCCCCAACGGTACCTTCCGCGTCGACGCCGCGGACCGCCGCCACCAGTCAAACCTGTACCCGGTGGAGGAGATCGGCCGCCCCTACCCCATGCACTACGGGCTCAGGTTCTGGGTGGACAAAAGCAAGGACGAGGAGCCCTCCTACTGGATCCACGGCCGCGACCTCCCCGGCTACCCCGCCTCCCACGGCTGCATCGGGCTCTACGACGAGGAGATGCAGTACGACTACTACAGAAAGCACGACCGCAAGGTGAACGGGAAGAACTACCACGAGCTCACCCGCCCCTTCCTGGAGGACGCCAAGGCCCTGTACGTTTGGGCCGTCGATCAGCGCAGCGACCCCGGAAAATTCCACAAGTTAAAAAACGGCCCGCTGGTGGTGATCACCGGCCGTCCGCCGCACACGCCGAAGAAGTAGCGGCGCGGGGCGGTAGCGTATCGCAAGATTATGGTGCCCGAGCCTCCCCCTCCCTTGACGGGAGGGGGGCGGGGGGTGGGTGAAGCTGCAAGCGATAGAAAAGGTGGCAAGTTACCCCACCCCCTAGCCCCCTCCCGCAAGGGGATGGGGAACAACAGCGTTTCCCATCCCCTGAAAAAAGTCCTTTGCGAATGCGAGGCATACAGGCCGCCTGGTCTGGGCACCAACAAAAAGGCCGCCTCCCGGTTGGGTGGCGGCCTTTTCGCTCGGCCTTTTAAACTGAGCATTCCTTCTTGATCCTTTCCTGCACCCACCGAAACCGGCACGGGCGCCTTTCATAGCGCCAGTGCCACCTGCAGAACGTCACCGCCAGTGGATGCAGCTAACCGGGCAAACGTCGATGGCATCGCGCTGAATGACGTCCTCGGAAGCGCCAACCGGATCGTATGCCTCGGCCTTGCCGTTGTCGGCAAAGCGGAACACTTCCGGCACGTTGTCCGTGCAAAGCCCGCAGCTGATGCAGACGTCTTGATCGACCCAGGGTTCTTTTGCCATGACTGTACCTCCAGTAGTTTGATGTGTGCTGCTCGTTAGATGCTATCCTCAAGCCTCTTTCTCTGTTCTTCCAGTTTCTCCTGCGCCTTCTCAAGTGCCGCGAGAAGCATCTTCTTCGACTCCTTGGTGAGGGTATCCTTCTCCTTCACGAATTCGGCGGCGCGGTCCGTCGCCTTTTCCACGAAGTCGGAAACCGTTTCGGCGAACTCGCTCACCGTGTCGTTAGCCTTCTCGCTCATATCCTCCGCCAGCGAGGCCAGGTACTTCCGCGTCTTTTTGCCGGTCTGCGGGGCGAGCAATAGTGCAAGTCCGGCGCCGATCAGGCCGCCGATCACCAGACTCGCCATCCCCCCTCCTTCACATTCCTTGTGTCCCATACCGTGCTCCTCCGTCCCTTTGGGTTTGAACGACAGCGGTAATACTAGCAACTAAATTAATCACGTCCAATTCAAAATCCAATTTAACCCCTTCCACCTTCTCATGAATCTGTGTAAGATATCGGTTTGTCTCAACTTCAAGAGCAGGAAAGGTTCAGGCTGCCATGAATATTGAACAGATGAAGACGGTTGTAAAAGAAATACTCTCCAAGACCGACCTGACCCCGTGCGTCGTCGGGCACCGCGGCGTCGGCAAGAGCGCGGGGATCATCCAGGCCTGCCGCGAGCTCGACCGCCAGTACGTGTCGCTGCGCCTCGGGCAGATGGAGGTGGGCGATCTGGTCGGCATCCCCTTCAGAAACGGCGACGTGATGCACTGGTCGCGCCCCTCCTGGCTTCCCGCCGAGGACGCGCCGGAAACGGTGATCCACTGCGACGAGCTGAACCGGGCCCAGCAGGAGGATACCCTGCAGGCGATCTTCCAGTTCGTGGAGCCCCCGGCGGAGGGGATGCTGCGCGCCATCCACACCCACACCCTCTCCCGCCGCCACAAGGTCGTGGTCAGCATCAACCCGCCCGACGGGAGCTACCAGGTGGCGACCCTCGACCGCGCGCTCATCGACCGCATGGTGATGCTCTTCGTGGAGACCGACTACCAGTGCTGGGCGCGCTACGCGCAGAAGCGGGAGCTCGCTGGCGAAGTGCGCCAGTTTCTCGCCGGCAACCACGGCTTCCTCGCTAAACAGGGGATGCCGATGGAGATGCAGGTGGAGCCGAGCGAGCGCGCCTGGGAGATGGTGAGCGTTCTCAAGAAGAACTGCCGCTTCCCCGCCGAGCTTGAGATGGAAGTCTATTCCGGGATCGTCGGGAAGGAGGCGGCCATCGCCTTCATGCGCTGGCTCTCGGACCGCAAGGGTAGGCCAGTCACCGCGGAGGAGATCCTGAACGCCTGGGCGGAGGTGGCCGAACGGGCCGAGTCGCAGCGCGACGACGTCCAGGCCGCGACCATCAACGACCTGACCGCCCTGCTCCAGGTCTCCCCCACCCTCAGCGAGGAACAGGAGGAGAACCTGGTCGCTTTCATCGCCGTACTGCCACGCGACCTGCGCTTCGGCTTCGTGAAGTCGCTCCTGAAGATCCCGGAGGTCGCCCTGCTTCTCGTGAAGGACAAACACGACGCCGTCATCTTTGAGGCCATGCAGGCCATCAGCGCCCAGGCGGGGTAGGAAGTGTCCACCGGCACCCTGCAAAACGCCGTGGTGCGCCTTTTAAAGGAGCGCCCTTTCTACGGCCACTTCCTTTTGAACCTGCGCCGCGAGGAGATGCCGCTCAAGGGAAAGGCCGCCGGCGTCACCATCAGAAACGGTACCCCTACCCTGGCCGTCGATCCCGGTCCCTTCGACCTTCTCGCCGCATCCGAGCAGCAGGCGCTTTTGGAGCACCTCGTGAAGCACCTTTTGCACCTGCACATGCTGCGTGGAAAAGGTAAGAACGCCCACGACTGGGACCTCTGCTGCGATCTCGCCATCAACCCGGACACCCCGGGACTCCCAGAAGGGGCGATCTACCCGACCCAGTTCGATCTCCCGGACGGGCTAGCCGCGGAGGAGTACTACGCGAAACTGGTGCGACCTTTCGACATCGGCAACCTCTCCGGCAGCGGCTTCGGCGACGAGGCAGAGGACGTCCAGGGGGCAAGCGGCGCGGGGAAGGCCCCCGACGCGGCCGCTACCGTCGACGACCACGCCGTCTGGAGCGACGCCGACAGCACGCCGCTGCCGCTTGCCGAGGAGATGCTGCGCGCAGTGACGCGCGAGAGCCTGCGCGGCAGCGACGGCGAGGCGCCCGCTGAGCTGCTTGACGTGGTGGACGCCCTCCTGCGCCCCTCCCCCATCCCTTGGCGCCAGGTGCTCAGGCAGTTCGTCGCCACCGCCGGAAGGATTGGCAAGACGAGCACCTGGATGCGCGAACACAGGCGCTTCGAGCACGACACCCCGGGGACGAAGAAGCGGCGCCGCCTGAACCTGCTGGTCGCCATCGACGTGAGCGATTCGACCGACATCGTCGAGCTGCGCGAGGCGTTCGCCAGCGAGCTTTTGCAGATAGCCCGGGGGCGCGACGCCGCGATCACCGTCCTCTACGCGAACAGCCGCATCCAGCGCGTCGAGGCGTTCAAGGGGAGTGCGTTCGTACCGGAGCGCTACGACGGCGGCGGGTTCACCGACTTAAGACCCGTTTTCGAGTACGCGAAGACCATGCATCCCCTCCCCGCCGCGGTGATCTACCTCACCGACGGCATAGGCCCCGTCCCGGAGCAGATGGAACTGCCGACCCTGTGGGTACTCACCGCCGAGGGGGAGAAACCGGCCCCCTGGGGCATCGAAATGAGACTGGAGGTTTAAATGATGGAAGAGAACTTCAAGCCGATGACCGCCGAATCGGTTGGAGAGATATTGAGGGAGGCAGGCGCCCAGGTGATGGTGCGCTCGGGACGCAGCGAGAACTACAGCGCGCCGCGCGAATTCTCCTTCGAGGTGAAGGCCATCTTCGAGAACGGGATGGGGCTGCACGTGGTGGCGCGCCAGTTCAACTACCGCGATCCGTGGGAGGCGGAAGGGAGGGTGAACGACCTGGTCGACGTGATGCTCTTGCGCGACGGCGCCCTCACGCCACTCCCGAAGGGTTACCCCTATTTCCAAGGCATCGACGAAGAGTGCGGACTGGATGAAGAGATGCTGCGTGAGGTGGTTGAATGCGTCCACAAGGTGAACCCCAAGCTCTATCTGCTTCAAGAAATGACAGGTGACCTGTAATAAAGCCCCATTGATTAACATGATTGTCATGTTAGACTGTCTCAGCGTGGGGCCTATGCCTTATCTTTCACCTCCATGTTCATCCGAGACGAGCCAAACCAAGGTCGAAGTTGGGAGAGACGTAATGAAAGCACTTGCGATTGCCTTCGCTGTCATCTCCACTCTCTGTCTTGCCGATGTTAAAGCCTTTTGCGCCGAACCTTTGAAGTTCGGCGTCGCCGCGATGATTTCTCCCCAGGAGACGGTCAAGTATTACGACCAGATCATCGACTACGTTGGAAAGAAACTGGGGCGGCCGGTCGAGATGGTGCAAAAGCGCACTTACGAGGAGACCGACCGGCTCCTGGAAAGCGGGGAGCTTAAGCTCGCCTTCGTCTGCTCCGGACCGTACGTCACGGACAAGGAGAAGTTCGGCGTCGAGTTGCTGGTAGCGCCCCAGTCCTACGGAGAACCCTTCTACTACGCCTACATCATCACCCATCGCAGCAGCAAGATCAGGAACCTCGCGGGACTTAAGGGAAAGAGTTTCGCGTTCACCGATCCCAAATCCAATACCGGTAAGCTCGCCCCGACCTACATGATCGGCAAAAGCTTCAATCTCCCTCCGGAGAAGTTCTTCAGCAAGATCATCTACACGAGAACGCATGACAAGGCGATCGAAGCGGTGGCAAAAAAGATCGTCGCCGGGGCGAGTGTGGACAGCCTGATCTACAACTACGCCGCCAGCAAGAATCCCCGTTTCACAAGCCAGACGAAGATCATCGCCAAGTCACCACGCTACGGCATCCCTCCCATAGTCGTCCGCGGCGACCTCGATCCTGTGCTTAAAGCGCGCATCAGGAACATCTTCCTGACCATGCACGAGGACCCCGAAGGCAGGGAAATCCTGGCAGGTATAAAGGTGGACCGGTTCATAGTCCCGAAAGATGCCGACTATGACTCGGTTCGTGAGATGGAAAAATGGCTTAAAAAGAACATCAAGTAGGCCTCGCTGCTGACCGTACAACTTCCACCGGGACGTCGGCGCACCAGCCGACGCTACGCGAAGGCAGGTATTAATGGGCACCTGGCAGATCAGACATCCAAGCCTGCAGCGAAGGTTTTTCCTCCTCTCCTTCAGCATCGTCCTCGTATTCTCCGTTGCCGTAGCGGTGACCCTGTTCGTCGCGCAAAGAAACAAGCTGGAGCTCACCCTCGAAAACAAGGGAAAGGCCTTCGCGAGTTACATTTCCTCGGTCTGCACCGATGCGCTGATCCTTAAGGATACCCTGCAGTTGGATGCCCTGGTCTCGGAGGTGCACGATGACGAGATCATCTACACCATCATCGAGGACGCCGATGGTATCCCGCAGACGACAGCCTTCGCCAGCCTGAATCGCTCCCATCCGCAGGTGAAACACATCCTGGAAAATCTCCCCTCCGATGCGTCCGTCAGTACCGTCGTGGACCGCCTGAAAAAGGACGGCGACGTAATCGAGCTACTGCAAAGGATCAGCGTCGATGCCTCCACTCAGGGCGCGGTCCGCATCGGGCTCAGCCGGCAGAACGTCCATGCACAGTTGGTGCGCCAGACCGAGATAATCCTGGTGGGCATGCTCTTCATGTCGCTCACCTTCTCCATCGTCCTGAATGCAGTCGCGAACCGGCTGGTGCTCCGCCCGGTGAGCGAGCTGGCCCGGGTCGCCGATGAACTGGCGGCCGGGAACATGGCCGCGCGGGTAACCTGCGCGTCGGTGGGGGAGATCGACACGGTCTGCAGGAGTTTCAACATGATGGCGGAGCGCCTGGAAGGAGACATCGCAGAGCTCAAGCAGGCCGAGGCAAACGTGCGTTTCGCGCAGGAAGCGCAGGAGGCGATCCTCAACTCGATGCCCGATTTAATGTTCCGGACCGACTTGGACGGGATCATCGTGGAATTTCACTCCTCCTCGCAGAACGAGCCCTACGTGCCGCCGACCCTGTTCATGGGAAAGAAGTTCCCGGACGTCCTGCCGGAAGAGCCGGCGCGTGTCATCACGGCAGCCCTCGCCGAAGCGGGCAGGACCGGCTCGCACCGGGGCGCGGTTTATTCCCTCGACATGCCGCAGGGAGAGATGTGGTTCGAGCTTTCCGTCACCGCGATGGGAACGCCGTGCACCGGGTTCATCCTGCTGGTCCGCGACATCACGGCGCGCAGGCGTCTCGAGGCCGAGCAGAAGCAGCTCGAAAAACAGCTCCTGCACTCGCAGAAGCTGGAGAGCCTAGGCGTCCTTGCCGGGGGCATCGCCCACGACTTCAACAACATCCTCATGGCCATCATGGGGAACGCGGAACTCGCCCTGATGCGGATCAACAAGGAGTCGCCCGCCATTGGGAACCTGCAAAACATAGAGCATGCCTCCGCCCGCGCCGCAGACCTGGCGGCACAGATGCTCGCCTATTCGGGCAAAGGCAAATTCGTCATCGAAGCGGTCGACCTGAACCGGCTGCTGCAAGAGATGCTGCACATGCTCAAGGTCTCCATCTCCAAAAAGGCCTTGCTGAACTTTCATCTCGCCGATCAGCTCCCGTGCATCGAAGGCGACGCGACCCAGATACGCCAGGTCATCATGAACCTGATCATCAACGCTTCCGAGGCCCTTGGAGAGAACAGCGGGACCATCTCGGTCAATACCGGCAGCATG
This sequence comes from Geomonas edaphica, assembly GCF_004917075.1. Lineage (GTDB taxonomy): Bacteria > Desulfobacterota > Desulfuromonadia > Geobacterales > Geobacteraceae > Geomonas > Geomonas edaphica. The sequence continues at coordinate 216,185 of NZ_SSYB01000002.1, read as the reverse complement.
ATCTGCGATCACAGTTATCTGAAGAACGTCTGGCAGAACGAGGAGCTGCCGGAGGGGCTTTATGTCTGGTTCGAAATAGCGGATACCGGCTGCGGCATGGACAAGGAGACCGTGGGGAGGCTGTTCGATCCCTTTTTCACCACGAAGTTCACCGGCCGCGGCCTGGGGATGGCGGCCGTGCTGGGGATCGTGAGGGGACACAAGGGGGCGATCGTGGTTTATAGCGAGCCGGAAAAGGGGACCACGATAAAGGTGCTCATCCCGGCAAGCACGCTGCAGACGGTGAGCGAAAAGCCCTCTATCCCGGAGGAGGCCGCTTGGGAAGGGGCCGGAAAGGCGCTCCTTGTCGACGATGAGGAAGTGGTGCTGGATATAGGCACCCAGATGCTGAGGGAGCTCGGCTTCGCGACGGTCACCGCGCGCGACGGCCGGGAAGCCCTCGAGGTGTACAGGACGACCCCCGGCATCCGGTTCGTCATCCTGGACCTGACCATGCCACACATGAGCGGCGACCAGTGCTTGGTCGAGTTGAAGAAGATCGATCCCGATGTGAAAGTCGTCATCTCCAGCGGCTTCAGCGAGATCGAAGTGAAGCAGAAGTTCGCGGGGAGTGAGCCTGCAGGGTTCATTCAGAAACCGTACCGGCTCTCCGCACTCAGGGAGGTGCTCAAGGGGGTCAGTCCAGGCACCTGAAGACGCCGGAGCTCCAGAGGCAGCTGCCGCAGGGCTCGGAGTTCACGTAGCAGTCGACGTCGAAACGGTCGGCCTGCATCAGGTCGCAGGGAGAGGTGTTGCACTCGGCACAGGATGGGTAGTCGTGGCGCAGCACGTTCTCCCGGTAGCGGCGGAAGGGAGGGCTGTTCCAGATCCCCAGCACCCCCTTGTCCTTCACGTTGCCGAAACTCCAGGGCTGCACCGGGTGGAGCCAGCCGTTCGCGAAGGAGCGGCAGTGGTGCCAGAGGTGGTAGCAGGGATGCATGCCGCCGTCCCAGGAGATGAAGGCGCTCCCTTTCTCGATGAAGCTGCAGACGCGGCTCTCCCGCCTCGCCACCTCGGGAAGCTTCAGCTCGATCCCGGTCCTGCGCGCCACCTGCGCCGCCTCCTCAAAGATCTCCTGGCTTTCATGGATGCGCGCGGTGTCCAGGGCGAAGAGGCGTTTCAGGTCGAGCGTCACCCCGCGCTGCTGCGCGTCCGATTTCATCGCCGCCACGTACTCTATGATGGTGCGCTCCTCCTCGGTCTTCTTGTAATTCCAAAGCACCTCGAAGTAGCGCCGGATGTCGATCCCCTTAAGCTCCGCCTTGCTCATCCAGCTCTGGAAGAGCGAGATGGACTCGTCGCTTGAGAGGTCGTAGCTGCACTGGGAGAGGTGCGGCTCGTCGAAGGGGTGCAGGTGCGACACGAGCGCAAAGCTGACGCCGAACTCGGAGGCCCAGGAAAGAGCGGCCGGGAGCTGGCGCAGGTTGTCGCGCATCACGACGAACTCGACCCCGATCTCCATGTCGGGGCGCCGGCAGGCTACCTTTGCCGCCCCCAGCGCGTTCAACGCGTGCTCCAGGTCGACCAGTTGGCTGCCGGAACGGATGGAGCTGAAGGTATCGGCATCTACGCCGTCCATGGAGAGGCAGATGCGGTCTACCCCGGCCTCCAGGAGCGACACGGCGCGCAGGTGCGACAGCAAAAGGCCGTTACTCTGGAAGCCGACCCAGCTCCCGACCGGCATGAGCTTCTTCGCCCGCGTGATGAAGTGCTCCAGGCGGGTGTTGATGAGCGGCTCGCCGACGCCGTTCAAGACCAGCGCCTCCAGGTTCGGAAGCGCGGGCTCCAGCTGGCTGAAGGTGGCGACGTCAAGGTCGCCGTCCTCGACCCGGCTGCCGTCCGCGTTCTGCTTCATGCACATGACGCAGTTCAGGTTGCAGCGGCTGGTGGTCTCGACGAAGAGCTTCGAGGGGTATTCCAGGAAGGCCGGCTCGTTGTCCGGCATGAATTCAGACAGTGCCGCCGCGTTGTTGTTCATCTTGCGTTCCTCAAAAATCGTGTTGCCCCTCGCCATCCGGGAAAGGAGCCGGGGGGGGAGGTGCCGCCCGCGTCAAGACGTCCCACCCGGTCCTTCCCGGAAAGCGAAGAGTTCTCGGAGCCGTCGACGGCTACGTTGCCCGCCCCTCGTCTCCAACTGCCACTATATTACTGGTTCTCCTCCCCCTCCCTTGACGGGAGGGGGCCGGGGGTGGGTGGAGCTGCGGTCTGCACCGCTGATGGCGTCTACCCCCCCTATCCCCTCCCGCAAGGGGAGGGGGCAGCGTGGGCCAGTTTCCGAAATAGCCGAACCAACAGCCTCTCTATGCGACTCTCACCCTTTTGCCGCGCCTTTCAGCCCTTCCGCCACCAGCTCGGCGATGTCTTTCACGTTGGTGCCGCCCGTTGAGCGATCCTTCAGGCCGTCCTCCATCATGGTCATGCAGTAGGGGCAGGTGGTGCAGATGGTGCCGGGGTCGCCGGAGATCGCCTCGGTCACCCGGTTCAGGTTGATGCGCTCCCCCAGATGCTCCTCCATCCACATGCGCCCGCCGCCCGCGCCGCAGCAGAAGGAATTCTCGCGGCTTCGCTCCATCTCCGTGGGGGCGCTCCCCGTGGCGTGGGCGATGACGGAACGGGGCGCCTCGTAGACGCCGTTATGCCGACCTAAATAGCAGGAATCGTGGAAGACGATGTTGCCACCCTTCTTCGCGTGGTGATCGAGCTTCAGCTTACCCTGCGCGATGAGCGACTCGATGAACTCGGCGTGCGGGATCACCTCGAGCTCGAGGCCGTACTGCTTGTAGTCGTTTTTGAGCGTGGTGAAGCAGTGCGGACACTGGGTGACGATCTTCTTCACCCCCTTCTCCTGGAAAAGCGCCACGTTCTCCTTGGCCATCCTGTCGAAGAGGTACTCGTTCCCCAGGCGGCGCAGGCTGTCGCCGCAGCACTTCTCGTCCTTGCCGAGGATGCCGTAGGAAACCCCGGCCGCCTCGAAGATCTGCGTCATGGCGAGGGTCACCTGCTTGCTGCGCGAGTCGAATGACCCCGCACAGCCGACGAAGTAGAGGTACTCAGTCTTTCCCGCCTCGAAGAGCTGCACGTCGCGCCCGCCGGCCCACTTGCCGCGCTCACCCGGTGCGATGCCCCAGGGGTTGGAGCGCTGTTCCATGTTCTCGAAGAGGTTCAGAAGTTCTTCCGGGAAATCTGCCTCCATCTGCACCAGGTGCCTGCGCATCTTGGTGATCTTCGGCATCTGCTCGATAAAGACCGGGCAAGCGGCAAGACAGGCGCCACAGCTCGTGCAGGACCAGAGCGCGTCCGGCTTGATGCATCCCTCGCCCTCGCCGATCATCGGCACGGTCGGCTCGCCGCCGCGCTTTAAGAGATCGCCGTTAGCAAGGAGGTTCACCTTGATGTCGTGCATGACGAGGCGCGGGTTGAGCGGTTTGCCGGTGTTGGCGGCAGGACAGGACTTCTCGCAGCGCCCGCACTCGGTGCAGGAGAAGGAGTCGAAGAGGTCCTTCCAGGTGAAGCGGTCGATGCTCCCGGTGCCGAAAACGTTCCCCTCCTCGAACTCCTCGCGCGGCTGGGTGTTCGGCGTCTTTAGCTCTTTGAAGAAACAGTTCGGGATGGCGGCCAGGATGTGCATGTGCTTGCTGTAGGGAAGGTAGTTCATGAAGAAGAGCAGCACTGCCGCGTGCAGCCACCAGGAGAGCTGCGCGACGCTCTTCAGGGTCTCGCTCCCCTCCCCCGCCAGCATGGCTGCCAGCGCCGAGGAAACCGGCATCGCCTGAGCCGCCTGTTCCTGCCCCATGGCGATCTCCGCCGCGTGCAGGCCGAAGTAGGCGAGCATGAGCGTCCCGATCATGGAGAGGATGCCGAAGGCCTCGCCGGTGCGGGCCCCTTCGTAGGGAGGCGCCACCGCTCTTCGCACCAGGGCGATGACTACCGCGGCGAGGGCGCAGAGGGAGACGAGGTCGAAAGCGAAGACGAGCGGCAGGTAGAGCGCCGCGGGGAGAAGGCTGGAGAGCTTCGCCGCCGGGAACACCCCCGCGAGCAGGAATTCCGTGTTGGCGACTGCGAGCACCAGGAACGACCAGAAGATGAAGACGTGGTTGATGCCGAAGGGACGGCTCACCACCCTTTTCTGCAGGAAGGCGAAGAGGAACATCCCCTTGAGCCTCTCGGGGAAACTGGAGAGACGGTCTTCGGCCGCGCCGACGGCGACCAGGCTGAAGCGGCGATAGCAGCTCCAGGCGAAGATGGCGCAAGCCGCCGCCAGAAGCGGTGTGAAGATGACAGGATTAGGTTGCATGAACGTATCCTTGTAGTTGTTTTTTCGAAATCCGGTTAACCCGCTCAAGCCCGCAGCGGTGTAATAACAAAGCAGTGTCCCTTCCCCTGAAGGTCATCCGGGAATATCGGGGAAGAAGCGTTTCAGGCAAACCGTGTCCTCTTCTGCTGAGAACGGTGGCCTTAGAGCTCCCCCCTTTGCGAAGGGGGGACGGGGGGGATTTGCTTTTCATCCACTGGTTTCTAATCAGTTGAACGAAGTCACTTTCCTCACGGAGAAGTTATTCGTCATCTGTCATTTTACTGTTGCAGCGTGCGTGATCGCAGCGACAGCAGACGCTTGTATGGTCGGACCAAGACAAATCCCCCCTTGCCCCCCTTCGCAAAGGGGGGGACGTTTGGCCGGCTTACTGCTTCGAAGCAACACACACGTGCTTCCCCGGAATTCTCTGAGCCCCTCCTGAGGAGGGAAAGGATTGGGGTGAGGGCGGTGCCTCAACCCCACGTCGACGCATTACCACCGTAAGCGGCGCCCTCACCCCTACCCTCTCCCACAAAGCGAGGAAGAACCGTTGCAAGATTCATCGTTCCTACGCTCCAGCGTGGGAACGCAAACCCCAGACGCTCCAGCGTCTCCTCAACCTTTACGCCGCCTTGACGTCCTTGACCTCAATGCCGCTCGAGGCCGCCTTCATCTCCCGCAGCGCCGCGGTGATCGCCGGGACCACCTGGAACAGGTCGCCCACGATGCCGTAGCTCGCCACCTCGAAGATGGGGGCCTCCTTGTCGCGGTTGATGGCGATGACGAGGTCGGAATCCTGCATCCCAACCAGGTGCTGGATCGCGCCGGAGATACCGCAGGCGATGTAGATCTTCGGGCGTACCGTCTTGCCGGTCTGCCCCACCTGACGGTCCGGCGGCATCCACCCCGCGTCCACCGCACTGCGCGAGGCGCCCACGACGCCCCCGAGCTCGTCGGCAAGCTCCTGCAGCATGGCGAAGTTCTCCTTCGCCATCAGGCCGCGCCCACCGGAGACGATGAATTCGGCGCCGGCGATATCCACCTCGCCCGCCTTCTTGTCACGGATCACCTCGAGCACCTTGGTGAAGACGTCCGCCTCGCTGATGGGAAGGGAGACATGGATGATCTTACCCTTGCGTCCCGCCTCCTGCGCCGGCATGGGCATGACGTGCGAGCGCACCGTCGCCATCTGGGGACGGAAACGGTCGCACATGATGGTCGCCATGATATTGCCGCCGAAGGCCGGGCGGGTCTGCATGAGGTTGCGCTTCGCATCGATGTCGAGTCCGGTGCAGTCCGCGGTGAGGCCGGTCTTGACGCGGGTGGCGACGGCCCCGGCGAGGTCGCGCCCCATCCCGGTCGCGCCCATGAGCACGATCTCCGGCTTGAACTTGTCGATCAGGTGGCAAAGGGCGTCCAGATACGGATAGGTGCGGTAGTTGGCGAAGACCGTCTGATCCATGAGGTACGCCTGGTCGGCGCCGTAGCTGAAGGCCTCATAGCAGAGGTGCTCGACCTTGTCGCCAAGCACCACCGCCGAGAGCTCAACCCCGAGCTTCGCCGCCAGTTCCTTCCCCTTGCCGAGGAGCTCCCACGAAACGCGGGCCGCCTCCCCTTCCGTCTGTTCGATGAAGACCCATACGCCGCGGTAAGCCGCCACCAGTTCGCGGCGTGCCAGCTCCTCCGGGTCGGCCTCATCCTCGGCGAGGTCCTGCTGACCGGCGAGCTGTGCCAGGATCTCCAGGTCCTCCTTCGAGTAGAAGATCTCCAGGGCCGAGCCCGGGCAGGCCTTCACGCACTTGAGGCAGCCGATGCACTTCGAGAGTTCGATTTGCGGTTCCCCCGCCTCGCTCATCTGAATGCCGTCCACCGGACAACTGCTCTGGCAACGCGCGCCGCAGGCGATGCACTTCCCCTCTATGAGCCGAACCTTCCCCCGCGGCTTTTTCAGTTTTTTCACCTCGCTCATCAACTGTAGTCCTCTCGTTATTAAATTAAGGCTCAAGCAGTTCCATGCGCTCCCTCCCCTGGAGGGGGAGGGTCAGGGAGGGGGCGCGCAGCGTCTATCTTCGGACGGCGGGGGGGGGNAGGCGATGCACTTCCCCTCTATGAGCCGAACCTTCCCCCGCGGCTTTTTCAGTTTTTTCACCTCGCTCATCAACTGTAGTCCTCTCGTTATTAAATTAAGGCTCAAGCAGTTCCATGCGCTCCCTCCCCTGGAGGGGGAGGGTCAGGGAGGGGGCGCGCAGCGTCTATCTTCGGACGGCTTCCCCCCTCCCGACCTCCCCCCTCCGGGGGGAGGAGCTGTGGTGACTACACCGCCAGCATGTCCCTGGCCACCAGCTTCTCCAAGAGGAGCTTGGCGGTCCCAGTGGGGTCGTTCAAACCGTCGCCGATCATCTCGCCCGCCGCACGCTGCGGCGAGAAGATCCTGCTCACCCAGGTAGGCGATCCCTTAAGGCCTATGCCGTTGGGGTCGAGCATCAGCTCGTTGTTGCTCCAGACCTTCACCTCGCTTTTAGCTGCCTTCAGCCGCATCGGGACTGTCGGGTAGCGCGGGCGGTTCAGTTCGCGCACCACCGTGATCATGGCCGGCAGCTTTGCCTCAACGATCTCGTAGCGCCCCTCGAGTTTGCGGCGCACGCGGATTTTTCTGGAAAGGAAGTCCAGGTGTTCGATGCGGTCAACGAGCGTGAGTTGCGAGAAGCCGAGGCGAATGGCGATGCCAGGGCCGACCTGCGCCGTATCGCCGTCGATGGTCTGCTTGCCGCAGAAGACCAGCCCAACCTCGTCATCCTGGGCCAGTTTCCTGATGGCCTCCGCCAGCACTTTGCTGGTGGAGAGCGTATCCGCGCCACCGAAGGCGCGGTCCGAGCAGAGGATCGCTTCGTCCACGCCGAGAGCCAGCGCCTTTCTGAGGGTCGCCTCCGCGTTAGGCGGTCCCATCGAGAGCGCCGCCGCCTTGAACCCGTAGCGCGCCTTCATGCGGAGGCTTTCCTCCAGGGCGTGGGTATCGTAAGGATTTACGATGAAAGGGATACCATCGCGCACCAGCGTATTAGTAACCGGATCGATCTGCACCTGAGTCGTATCCGGCACTTGTTTAATGCAAGCCACCACGTACATTGAAGATCCTTTCTTTTACCAACTCTGTTCAAACCCGTTGTCACAGGCCACCGGGTCCACAAGGTCCAAGGTCCAGAGCGTCCACCGAGTCCATCAAGGTTTTAGTGGCACCACCTAGTGGGTCGCCTCACCCCTCGAAACCTCCCACTGCTCCCTGAAAAGTGCGAACGCCTCGCGCATGATGAAGGAAGCCTTTTTCCCCCTTTTGTCCATGAGCCTCTGGATGGCGTCCCGCTCGTCGTCGCTCATGCGTATCGAGATGATGTTCACCTTCTTCTGACTTCTTTCCTTCATGACTTCTCCCCTTCTTTGCCTGCTGATTTGAATATGCCGCCTGTTACAGCAGCTCGATCTTGTCCTCGGGGCGCACCACACCGCCGCTCACCACGGTGGCGAAGATCCCCTCTTTCGGCATGACGCAATCGCCCGCCTGGTAGTAGATGGCGCACCGGGTGTGGCAGACCTTTCCTATCTGGGAAACCTCCAGCACCACCGGCCCGATGCCGATCCGAGTCCCCACCGGCAGAGTCACCAGTTCGATGCCGCGCGTGGTGATGTTCTCCGCGAAGTCGCCCGGCCCGACGGCAAGCCCCAGCGCGATCATCTTGTCGATGCTCTCCTCGGCTAAAAGGCTCACCTGGCGGTGCCAGTCCCCCGCGTGCGCGTCGCCGATGATGCCGTAGTTTTCCCTCAGGTGGACCGCCGGCCCCGGCTTCTTCCTCTCGCCCTTATTCTCGCTTACGCTGACCGCCACTACAGACGCGCTCATAGTCTCCTCCGTTTTCGCCGGTCCCGGACCCATCTTCCACGAGCCCCGGTCTCCGTCTTCTAACCGCCTATCCTCGACATGTTGACCACGGCCTGCTCGGCCCCTTCCTCGGCGATATGATGCCGTCCCGGCTTCTGCGTCACGATGCGGCTCAACGCCTCGTGCAGCGGAGCGGGATCGTCGGAAGCCAGAAGAGGCTTCAGGTCCATTCCCTGATCCGAAAAGAGACAGCCACGTACCCGGCCGGTCGCCGTGATCCTGATCCGGTTGCAGCTCTCGCAGAAGTGCCCCGACACCGGGGTAATGATCCCGATGGCGCCCGCGGCACCCTGTATCTTGTAATTCCTCGCCGGCCCCGCCATCTCGGAGTTCACCAGCGGCAGCAACGGGTAGCGCTCGGCTATGCGTGCGAGGATCTCACTGCCGGGCATGCTCTGGGCGCCCCAGCTCTCGTCCTGCAGGGTCGGCATGTACTCTATGAAACGCACCGTGAACGGGTGGTCCAGGGTAAGGGCGGCGAAGTCCAGGATCTCCTGGTCGTTCACCCCGCGCATCACCACCATGTTGATCTTCAAGGGCCCGAAGCCCGCTTCCTGCGCCGCAGCAATCCCCGAGAGAACCCGGTACAGATCGGCACCACGGGTGATCCTGGCAAAGGTCTCCGCCCTCAGCGAATCTAGGCTTATGTTGAGCCTGGCCACCCCTGCCTGCCTGAGCGGCTGGGCGAGTTCGTCGAGGAGGAGCCCGTTCGTGGTGACCACCAGTTCCTTGAGTCCCGGGATTGACGAGAGGCGACCGAGAAAATCGACGATGCCTCTTCTGACCAGCGGCTCCCCGCCGGTCACCCTTATCTTCTCTATCCCCTGCGCGACGCAGGCAGCGGCCGCCCGGTAAAGCTCCTCGTAGCTCAACATCTCTTTATGCCCGAGCTTCGCCACCCCCTGCGCCGGCATGCAATAGCTGCAGCGCATGTTGCAACGGTCGGTGACCGAGAGTCTCAAGTAGTTGATCCGCCTGCCGTAGGTATCGATCAGTGCCATGCCGCATCCCCCTGTGAAACACGCCTCGCCGTATACAAGGCAATATCGGTACCAACTGTTCCACTTCGGCGCAAAAAGGCGCGCCTGGCACTAATGAGGCGGTAAGTAAGATGGTGAATACACAACAAACGAACCAATTTTTGGGATTTTGAATTCAACAGGCGGGCACGGCGGGGATCATCGGTTTAGCAATCAAAACGGACGTTCCACAAAAGCGCAAACGCTCCATTATGGAACGTCGCAACTGTTCGATTTCAGAACGCAACCTTTGGGCTAGTGCAGGTTAATGTAAACAAAGGATTCGTTAAGTATACGGTATCCTATGAAAATTGTTCGGTCTGGCAAAAAATTGCGTTTACAGTGAATTCTGGTACGCCCCTTGCGAAAGCGTAGAAAACCGTTTTAGGAAAGTGTATGCAACACCGCACGAATCTTAAAATAATCAAACCCGGTGCAAATAGCCCGGAAAAACAACAGGGGGAAAGAAAAATGGCATTAGGAGAACAGACTTACGGCTTCTTCATTCCGACGGTTTCGCTGATGGGTATCGGTTCCGCTAAGGAAACCGGTGAGCAGGTGAAGGCACTGGGCGCATCCAAGGCCCTCATCGTAACCGACAAAGGTCTTTCGGCTATGGGCGTTGCCGACAAGATCAAGGAGCAGGTGGAAGCCACCGGCGTAAAGGCCATCATCTTCGACGGCGCCGAGCCGAATCCGACCGACATCAACGTGCACGACGGCGTGAAGGTGTACCAGGAAAACGGTTGCGACGCGATCATCTCCCTGGGCGGCGGTTCCTCCCATGACTGTGCCAAGGGCGTTGGCCTCGTCATCGGCAACGGCGGCAACATCCGCGACTTCGAAGGCATCAACAAGTCCACCAAGCCGATGCCGGCATTCGTCGCCATCAACACCACCGCCGGCACCGCTTCCGAAATGACCCGTTTCTGCATCATCACCAACACCGACACCCACGTAAAGATGGCCATCGTCGACTGGCGCTGCACTCCGAACATCGCCATCAACGACCCGCTGCTCATGGTCGGCAAGCCGGCCGCTCTGACCGCTGCTACCGGCATGGACGCCCTCACCCACGCAGTTGAGGCATACGTCTCCACCATCGCTACCCCGATCACCGACGCATGCGCCATCAAGGCCATCGAACTGATCGCCAAATACCTCTCCAAGGCTGTCGCCAACGGCGAAGACCTCGAGGCACGCGACAAGATGGCTTACGCCGAGTACCTGGCCGGCATGGCGTTCAACAACGCTTCGCTTGGCTACGTTCACTCCATGGCGCACCAGCTGGGCGGCTTCTACAACCTGCCGCACGGCGTCTGCAACGCCATCCTGCTGCCGGCCGTCAGCCAGTACAACCTGATCGCCTGCCCCGAGCGTTTCGCCGACGTCGCAAAAGCACTGGGCGAGAACGTCGACGGCCTCTCCGTGACCGAAGCCGGCCAGAAGGCGATCGACAGGATCCGCAGCCTCTCCGCTTCCATCGGCATCCCGACCGGCCTCAAGGCCCTCAACGTGAAGGAAGAGGACCTCTCGATCATGGCGGAAAACGCAAAAAAGGACGCTTGCCAGTTCACCAACCCGCGCAAAGCGACCCTTGAGCAGGTCATCCAGATCTTCAAGGATGCAATGTAGTCAGCACGTGCCCAAACGTCCCCTCCCCCCTTGCGGGGGAGGGACAGGGTGAGGGGGAATACGCCACCGGCAACTCTGATGGCAACTTCACCCACCCCCCTACCCCCTCCCGTCAAGGGAGGGGGAGGTTAAATACCGCCAGTGAACATGGCGGCAGATACAACACCTGTAGGGGCGAATAATCATTCGCCCCTGCAGTTCAACACCGCCTGCGGGCCGTAGCGGCTCGCAGGTCCGAACAGATGCGACAGATGCGCAAGCGGTGTCGGGTCAGTCTGGCATCAAAAATCTCCGAGCCGTGTCGAGCCTAAAAGGGACCTCCCCTCATGGCTCCAGGCCAACGGGTTGCCCTGGAAACGGTGCAGCCTCCCTCTTGGAAAGGAGTCCCGGCTGACGTCAAGCAGCCGGTAGAACAATTTAAATTAGGGAGCTTGAAAAGCATGGATAAGATTTTTCGCGTCAACATGACCGACCTCACCACCAAGATCGAAGAAGTTCCGGCAGCCTGGGCAGGCCTTGGCGGCCGCAGCCTCACCTCCACCATCGTCTCCGCCGAAGTACCGCCGACCTGCCATGCGCTTTCCGCCGAGAACAAGCTGGTGTTCGCACCCGGCCTTCTGACCGGCACCCCGGCAGCCAACTCCGGCCGCCTCTCCGCAGGCGCCAAGAGCCCGCTCACCGGCGGCATCAAGGAGTCCAACGCCGGCGGCACCGCGGCACAGATGCTGGCGAAACTCGGCATCAAGGCCCTCATCATCGAAGGCGCCCCGAAGGGTGACGCCTGGTACAACCTGGCCGTCGGCGTGAACGGCGTCACCATCAGCGAAGAGAAGGAACTGCTGGGCCTTGGCAACTTCGCCGTCATCGACGCAGTCGAGGCGCGTCTGGGCAAGAAGACCGGCGTCCTCACCATCGGCCCGGCCGGTGAGCTGAAGATGACCGCCGCCAACATCTCCGTCAAGGACCCGGACAGCAAGATCCGCAGCCACGGCCGTGGCGGCCTGGGCGCAGTCATGGGCTCCAAGCAGATCAAGTTCATCTCCATCGACGGCGAAGGCGCCCCGGGCGTGAAGATCGCCGACCCCGAGAAATTCAAGGTCGCCGCCAGGACCTTCTCCAAGGCCATTCTCGAGCACCCGGTCTCCGGCGAGGGTCTGCCGACCTACGGCACCAACGTCCTCGTGAACATCCTGAACGAGGCCGGCGGTCTCCCGACGAGAAACTTCACCACCGGCCAGTTCAAGGATCACGACAAGATCTCCGGTGAGACCATGTACGACACAATCGTAGCGCGCGGCGGCAAGCCCAAGCACGGCTGCCACGCCGGCTGCATCATCCAGTGCTCGCAGGTCTATCACGACAAGGACGGGAAGTACGTCACCTCCGGCTTCGAGTACGAGACCATCTGGGGCCTGGGTGCCGACTGCTGCATCGACAACCTGGACGACATCGCCCGCGCCGACAACCTGATGGACGACATCGGGATCGACTCCATCGAGACCGCCGTCATGTTCGGCGTAGCCATGGAAGCCGGCATCCTCAACTGGGGTGACTCCAAAGAGATGCTGCGTCTTTTGACCGACGAGATCGGCAAGGGGACCGCCCTCGGCCGCATCCTTGGCGGCGGCGCAGGCTCCGTGGGCCGCACCTACGGTGTCACCCGCGTACCGGTCGTCAAGAACCAGGCGATCCCGGCCTACGATCCGCGCTCCGTCAAGGGGATCGGCGTCACCTACGCCACCTCCACCATGGGCGCCGACCATACCTCAGGCTACACCATCGCCACCAACATCCTGAACGTCGGCGGCTACGTCGACCCGCTCAAGAAGGACGGCCAGGTCGAGCTCTCCCGCAACCTGCAGATCGCGACCGCCGCGGTCGACTCGACCGGTATGTGCATCTTCGTCGCCTTCCCGGCGCTGGACATCCCGGAGTGCCTCCCGGCCCTGATCGATATGATCAACGCCCGTTTCGGCATCGCCCTCACCGGCGACGACGTCACCAACCTGGGCAAGTACGTCCTGAAGACCGAGCGCGAGTTCAACCAGAAAGCCGGTCTCAGCAACGTCCATGACCGCCTCCCGGACTTTTTCAAGAACGAGCCGGTAGCGCCGCACAACGCGGTGTGGGACTTCACCGACGAGGAACTCGACGAGTTCTGGAACTTCTAAAAGCAGCCGACGCCCGGCGTGACGAAGGTCACGCCGGGTTTTTCCGTTTGAACCACGAGCAGGTGCCTCATGCAGATAACTCTCAAACTTTTCGCTACTTTCAGAAACGGCAGGTTCAAGGTGGCCGAACAGGAACTCGCCGAAGGAACCGAGGTGCGGGCCGTGGTGCTCTCTTTGGGTCTCACCGAAGAGGAGATCGGCATCGTGATGCTGAACGGCCGACACGGCGAACTGGACAGCAAGCTCGCCCACGGCGACACCCTTTCGCTTTTTCCCCTGGTCGGAGGAGGCTGACATGCATAACGCCCTCGTCTTTTTGAAGGAACAGACCAAGGACGGCCTGCTTTCCTGGCGCGCCCAGGACACCACCGCGAAACTCTTCGACATAAGCCACGCCGCGGTGGAGTGGCTTGCCTTGCAAAACGGCATCCTCCCGGCCCGCTACCAGCGCAACCGGAGCATGATCGGTGTCGAAGACCAGTTGCGCCTGTTCCAAAGCCGCGTCGCCGTGATCGGCTGCGGCGGCCTGGGCGGCTACGTCCTCGAGGAGCTGGCGCGTCTCGGCGTCGGTCAGATCGTTGCCATAGATCCCGACATCTTCGAGGAGCACAACCTGAACCGGCAGATACTCTCCTCGCCGGCGTCCCTTGGCCAGCCGAAGGTGGCAGTCGCGGCAGAACGGCTTGCCCAGGTGAATCCGGCCGTCACGGTGACCCCCATCGAGGACGCCTTCTGCCTGACCAACGGCTTCGAACTACTTGCAGGGGTAAGCATCGCGGTCGACGCCCTGGACAGCATCCCCTACCGCCTGCAGCTGGCCGAGGTATGCACACTGGCCGGAATTCCCATGGTGCACGGTGCCATCGGCGGGTGGTACGGGCACGTGGCCACCCAGTTCCCCGGAGAGACCACGGTGCAGAACATCTACCGGCATTGGGTGGCCGGCAAGGGGATCGAGCAGCAGCTCGGCAACCCCTCCTTCACACCGGCCGTGGTGGCGAGCCTCGAGGTCGCCGAGGTGTGCAAGGTCCTGCTCGGCAAGGGAGAGCCGTTGAGAAACCGCAAGCTATCCATCGACCTCCTGGAAATGGAAATGCACGAGATATCCTACGCGGAAGTCCCGGTGAAGCTGGTGAACGCGGCGTAAAGAAGCAAATGATCTACCCTTCCCGCAAAGGGCTTGGCCACAAAGATCGTGGCTGCAGTTAACTACCGGCGCCACGACGGCGCCAGACAGCACCGAGGAGGTGCACCATGCCAAGCTTTGAAGAAGCGCGCGGCATCATATTGGCCCACGTGAGGCCCCTTGGAGAGGAAACCGTTCCGCTAATGGACGCCTTCGGGCGTCTGGTGAGCCGGGACATCATCGCCCCCTGGGACCTGCCGCTTTACGACAACTCCGCCATGGACGGCTTCGCCGTGCACGCCGCGGATTGCACCTCAGCCCCCACCCGCCTGAACATCACCGGCTTTCTACCCGCCGGGGGCGACGTCGCCGCCATGGTCGAGCCCGGATGCGCGGTGCGCATCATGACCGGAGCTCCCATCCCACCCGGCTGCAACGCCGTAGTACCCATCGAGGAAGCGGAAGTGGACGGAGACCATGTGGTGATCAGCCACAAGGTGCTCCCCCGGCAGCATGTGCGCGTGAGAGGCGGCGACGTGGGCGCAGGCGCCCCGGTCCTCGCCGAAGGAACCGGGATTCGTCCGGCCGAGGTCGGCATGCTGGCCGCGATGGGACAGGCGCTGGTGCCGGTGTACCGCAAGGCACGGATCGCCATACTTTCCACTGGAGATGAACTGATCGAACTGGGCGAGCGCCCGGTTTCCGGCAAGGTGATCAACTCCAATGCACTGTCGCTGGCCGCAGCGGTGCGCGAGGCGGGGGCCGAGCCGGTACTGGTCGGTATCGCACGCGACAACGTGGAAAGCCACCGGGAGAAGATGCTGCAGGCACTATGCTGCGACGCCTTGATCACCTCGGCCGGCGTTTCCGCCGGGGACCGGGATCTCGTGCGCGAGGTCGCCGCCGGACTTGGGGCAGAGGAGCTTTTCTGGAAGATCGGCATGAAACCCGGCGGTCCCACCGCCTTCTCGACCTGGCAGGGAAAGCCGATCTTCTCGCTTCCAGGCAACCCGGTCTCCACCATGGTAACCTTCGAGCTTTTGGTGAAGCCCGCCCTCTTGAAGATGATGGGGCACCGCAAGGTGGTCCCCCCGTTCGTGAAGGGAATTCTCGCCGAGGACGCCCACAAGAAACCCGGTAAGCTGCACTTCATCCGGGTGACGGTGAAGAAGCGTCACGGAAGACACGTCGCCTACTGTGCCGGAGAGCAGCACACGGCGATCCTCAGCACCATGACCAGGTGCGACGCGCTCGCCGCCCTCCCCTGCGACGCAACCTTCATCCCGGCCGGCAGCGAAGTGGATCTTGCCCTGCTGCGGGAGGTGGACTTGGTCAGCGAGTGCGAGGCGGCCGTCGGCTACCTGCACTGAAGCTGAAAGGGTAATAATAATAATTAATTTGGTATATTTTTCTTCCCGAATATGCGATATAGTGCATCGTATCGTTTTGGGAGGTGAAATATGAACGAGCTGTTGATTCTGGTAGGAATAGTGGTTGTCTGGGTGGCGCTGCAGCGTTTCATCCTGCCCCGGATGGGGATTGCGACCTGAATGTCGCCGGCATGCACCCCTGGTCAGGGGAAGAAGAAAAAAGAAGAAAGCGAGCAGGAAGGATAAGAAAGGGCGCCGGTAAAACCGAGCGCCCTCTTTTTTTGTCTTGCGTGTTTCTGTGCCGCCTCTGTAGGCGGCGAATGATCATTCGCCCCCCTCCCCCGGAGCAAAGATGCCCCGGGAGAGTTTAGCAGTCAGTCAGTTAACATAGAACATAGAACATAGAACGTAGAACGTAGAACGTCCTCTCGGTTTAATACCTGTAGTGCTCCGACTTGTACGGACCTTCCTTCTTCACGCCGATGTACGCCGCCTGTGCGTCGGACAGTTCGGTCAGCATGGCACCCAGGGTCTTCAGTTGCAGACGCGCCACCTTCTCGTCCAGCTCCTTCGGCAGGATGTAGACGCCGACCGGGTACTTGCCCGGGTTGCAGAAGAGCTCCATCTGCGCGAGCGTCTGGTTCGCGAAGGAAGAGGACATAACGTAAGAAGGATGGCCGGTGGCGCAGCCGAGATTCACCAGGCGACCTTCCGCGAGCAGGATGATGCGCTTGCCGTCCGGGAAGATGACGTGGTCGACCTGCGGCTTGATGTTCTCCCACTGGTACTTTTTGAGCTTCGCCACCTCGATCTCGTTGTCGAAGTGACCGATGTTGCAGACGATGGCGTTGTGCTTCATCGCCTTCATGTGGTCATGGGTGATGACGTCGATGTTGCCGGTGGTGGTGACGAAGATGTCCGCCTTGTCGGCCGCCCACTCCATGGTGACCACCTTGTATCCTTCCATGGCCGCCTGCAGGGCGCAGATCGGGTCGACCTCGGTGACCCATACCTGGGCCTGCAGCCCGCGCATCGCCTGGGCGCATCCCTTGCCCACGTCGCCGTAGCCGCAGATGACCGCAACCTTGCCCGCCACCATAACGTCGGTAGCGCGCTTGATGCCGTCCATGAGGGACTCGCGGCAGCCATAGATGTTATCGAACTTCGACTTGGTCACCGAGTCGTTCACGTTGATGGCCGGGAACTTGAGCTTCCCTTTCTCGAACATCTGATAGAGACGGTGCACGCCGGTGGTGGTCTCCTCGGTAACACCCTTGATGCAGGCCGCGGTCTTCGCGTACCACCCCGGCTTCTCGGCGAGACGCTTCTTGATGGCCGCGAAGAGCACCTCTTCCTCCTCGCAGGTCGGCTTGTCGAGGACCGTCGGGTCCTTTTCCGCGTCGCTGCCAAGGTGCAGCAAGAGGGTCGCGTCGCCGCCGTCGTCGAGGATCATGTTGGGCGCACCGCCGTCTTGCCACTCGAAGATCTTGTGGGTGTAGTCCCAGTATTCGGTGAGGCTCTCACCCTTGGTCGCGAAGACCGGGATGCCGGCAGCGGCGATGGCTGCCGCGGCGTGATCCTGGGTCGAGAAGATGTTGCAGGAGGCCCAACGGACCTCGGCGCCTAGCGCGGTGAGGGTCTCGATGAGCATGGCGGTCTGTATGGTCATGTGCAGCGAGCCCGCGATGCGTGCCCCCTTGAGCGGCTGGGCCGCCGCGTACTCCTCGCGAATCGCCATGAGACCCGGCATTTCGGTTTCCGCGATGATCATCTCCTTGCGGCCCCAATCGGCCAGCGACATATCCTTTACGATGTAATCCTGTTTCACGTTGTTCTCCTTTCGATGGTCTTGCTGTCTAAACTGCTAAAATTGCCTGTCTCTCACGCCTTTACCGCCTGCACCAGCAGCACGTCTTCAGCACCGTTTCCTGACGAGACGCGATCAATGGTGATACCTGAAAATCCCGCTCCCTTAAGCCACCCCTTCAACTCACCATCCTCGAAGCCGAGCCACTGGTCTGCCAATTGCTCCCTGGCCCATTCCTGTTCGTGACGCGCGAGGTCGGCGACAAGCAGCGTTCCCTGCGGCGCCAGTACGCGCGCGATCTCGGCGAGCACCGTTTCCGGCCGAGCGGCATGATGCAGCACCATGTTAGCTACCACGCAACCCGCCCCTCCGTCGGCAAGCGGCAGGTGGTTCATATCACCAAGCCTCAGTTCGGCCCCCTGCACCCCAACCTTGGCGAGCCTGCGACGCGCCTCTTCAAGCATCGCGGGCGAGTGGTCGACACCGATCACCCGCCCCGCCCGACGCGCAAGCTCCGCGAGGAGCACTCCGGTACCGACGCCTATCTCCAAAAGCACCGCCGCCTCAGGCACCTTGTCCAGGAGGCTTTTCTGGTATTCGGGCACCGGCAGGAGCGTGCGCGAAAGCTGGTCCCACTGGGCCGCGTGCCGGTCGAAAAACTCCTGGCTCCGCTTGCGGCGTGCCTCCAGGGCCTGCGCCACGGCAGCCAGATCCTCACGGCGCTCGGGAAGCTGCTCGAGTTCGCGTTCGAACTCCGGCCGGATGGCGCAGAAAAACGGGTTGGCGTCACCGGCGCGGTAGTAGCTCCAGGTTCCCTGGCGCTTCACCGCAAGGACACCGGCCTCGGCCAGGATCTTCAGGTGCCGCGAGATGCGCGACTGTCCCATCCCCATGATCTGGGTGAGTTCCTGAACGGTGAGCTCCGCATTAAGGAGCACGCCGACCAGCCGGAGGCGGCAAGGGTCCGCCAGTGCCTTGAAAAGTTCCAGCATGTCTATATCAACTCTCGCTATTCTTATAAATCAAGTTTTCTTGATATAGCACAGTACGCCGCTGCCGACAAGACGGAAGACATATTATTTCCTCCTTATGCATGCTCTGCCGCAGCAGACTCCCTCCATCCTACCCAAACCGTAGGGGCGAATAATATTCGCCCAGCCGCCGTTGCCCCGGCAAATCCGATGGCGTGATGGACACAGGCGCGGCAAATGGGGGCGAATGATTACTCGCCCCTACAGGATGCCGACAATGCATTTCCGGCCGCAGAGAAAGGGGACCGGCAAAAACCAAGAATCCCCCAGCGGCACGAAGCCACTGGGGGATCTGGTGATTCCTGCGCAGAAGCGGCACCTTTGCCGGCCTTTAAAGGCGCCCGGCGCAAGGTGCGCTCCTGCGTTTGGTGCGTATTTACTGGATCAGGCGGCCTTGTCCTCGGCGACGACGCCTTGCGCGCCGAAAATCTCGTCGAAGATCTCCTGTACCGTCTCGATGCGGTTCGCCTTCCAGGCGTTGGTGCCGCAGAAGACGAGACCCGAATCGACCTCACCGCGCTGGGCGCGATCAAGGGATTTCACGATGCAGAAGCGCTCGCCGCTCTCCCTGTAGGAGCATTTCTTGAGACAGCCGTACGAGCAGACCGAGGAGTTGTCGCGGTCGTAGTCGAAGATCCCCTGCTGGTTGCTGAGAATGGCGCGTCCCGGGAGACCGGCCGGACTCATGATGAGGCCGATGTCTTCCTTCTTGCAATCGAGGTAGGCCTGCTTGAAAGCATCCTCGGCGTCACACTCGACGGTGGTCACGAAGCGGCTCGCCATCTGAACGCCGTCGGCCCCTTCGGCCAGGGCGTGCTCGACGTCGGCGCGGTCCCAGATGCCGCCTGCAGCGATTATCGGAATATCAAGCCCGTACTCGGAGCGGAAGAATTCCTTCACGCCGCGCACGGTTTCGTACTGGTCGTATTCGCCCGTCCCGATATTCTCCATCTTCTCGCCCAGGTGCCCACCGGCGGTGTCAGGGTCCTCGACCACGACGGCATCGGGAAGACGGTTGTAGGATTTGTCCCATTTCTTGGCGATCAGTTGCGCTGCACGCACCGAGGATACGATGGGGATGAGGGCGACGTCGGGCGCGTGCGCGGTGAGCCCGGGGAGGGTCAAGGGAAGGCCGGCGCCGCAGACGAGCACCTTCGCCCCCGCCTCGACCGAAGCCACCACGAGTTCCTCGTAATCGGTGAGGGCGACCATCACGTTGACGCCGATGATGCCATCCGGGGCGATCTCGTAGGCCTTGCGGATCTCGTCCTTCAGCGCCTGCGCGTTGCTCTTGAGGTAGTTTTTGCCGTCGAAAAACTCGCTGTTCAGGGTGATCCCGGGGGACGCCACCAGGCCAACACCACCGCACTTAGCGACGTGACCGGCCAGCGAGCCCGCTGAAATCCTTACCCCCATGCCGCCCTGGATAAGCGGGTATCGTGCCTCGTGTTTACCAATGCGCAACGGCTTGAACATAACTCCTCCTGAGTATCAGACTGCGACGTAAACACATTATCAGAGAACGCCGACGGCTTTTGTAATACTAGTGTAAAAACAAACGCCCCAGTACTCTCAGATACCCCTTGCAAAAACGAGGCAGCGATGCTACCTGTGTGGCATGAAAATGAACCGGAAACTCTCCAACCCGTTGATTGCACTGATAGGGATCCAGCTGATCTGGGTGGTGATGGTCGTCTCCTGGGTCTACTGGTTCATCGGAAGGAACAAGGAGTTCAAAGCACTTGCCCTGCGCTACAAGCCCGAACTAGTAACTAAAGGGGTTGAGTGGATCGTTCTGGTCGAGGGGCTGTTGATGGCGGTTGCCATCCTGGCCGGGGTCTATGTCATCTTCCTCTATTGGCGGCGGCAGGCGAACCTCTATCTGCAGCAGCGCAGCTACATATCTCAGTTGACCCACGAGCTCAAGTCCCCGCTTGCCTCGATCCAGTTGCACCTGGAGACGGTGAAGATGAGGGAGCTCCCCAAGGAGAAGCTCGACGGCTTCCTCGACACCATGCTCTCCGATACCGAGCGCCTGAACATCCTGATCAGCAACCTCCTCATGGCGACGAGGATCGAGTTCCGCCAGTTGGGCGAAAAGGCGAAGCAGATCGACTTCTCCGGTTTCGTCACCAGCTATCTGGAAAGCAAAAACGGCGACCTCCCGGAGGGGGGCAAGCTGACCGTGGAGATCGAGCCGAACATCACCGCGACCATCGACGCTGAAGGGATGGAGATGGCGCTCAGAAACCTCTTCGAGAACGCCCTCCTCTACTCACCGGTATCGCCGGAAATCCGCGTCTCCTTGAAGCGCAGCGCAAGCGGCAGGCAGTGCGTGCTCGACTTCCAGGACAACGGCAAGGGGCTGGGTAACGACGAACTGGAGAAGATTTTCGACATGTTCTACCGGGTGCGCACCCCGGGCGAGAACATCAGGGGAACCGGTCTAGGGCTCTACATCGTGAGAAGCGTGGTGAACGCGCACGGCGGCAAGATCTCGGTCGAGAGCCCCGGGCCCGGCAAAGGCTGCACCTTCCACATCACCCTGCCGCTTCAGGGCAGGCAGCAGCGAGGATAGGATGTCCGGCGAGAAACCGCACATACTGCTAGTCGAGGACGAGATGCACCTTGCGCGCGGCATCACCTTCAACCTGGAACAGGAAGGGTACCTGGTGAGCCACGTGGAGAGCGGCGAGGAGGCACTGGAGAAGGTACGGATGGAGAAGTTCGACCTGATCATCCTGGACGTCATGCTCCCCGGGATCGGAGGGTTCGAGGTCTGCGAGAAGATACGGGGGCTCGACTCGCGCGTCCCGGTTCTGATGCTGACGGCGCGCTCCGCCGAGAGCGACCGCATCTCCGGACTTGCCGCCGGGGCCGACGACTATCTAATCAAGCCGTTCAACCTGAAGGAGTTTCTGCTCAGGGTTTCCGGTATGCTCCGGCGCAGCGCGTGGTACCGTCCCGAGCCGGTCGAGGAAGGGTACAGCTTCGGCGACAACGAGGTCTTTCTGCTCTCCTATCGGGCGAGGACGCGGCAGGGAGAGATCGACCTGACCGACCTCGAGGTGCGCATGCTGTCGCTTTTCTTCCACCGCGAAGGAGAGGCGATTCCGCGTGGGGAGATTCTGGAGAGCGTGTGGGGGTATGCCACCGATGCCGAGACGCGCACGCTGGACAACTTCATCGTGCGGCTCAGGAAGTACTTCGAGCCCGAGCCCTCCCGCCCGGTCTTTTTCCAGACCGTACGCGGCGTGGGGTACAGGTTCAGCAAAAAACCTTAACGGCGGTTCAACGTTCAGCGTTCAACGTTCGCCGAGCTTGTCCGACATACCGCAACGATATCGCTACTGCCACATTGGCAAAACAAAAGGCCCTCCGAAATACCGGAAGGCCTTTTGTTTTAACGTGGAACGTTGAACGTTGAACGGGTGTTAGAGCCCCGCCTTCTCCCTGATGATCGCGGCCTTGTCGGTGCGCTCCCAGGTGAACTCGGGAAGCTCGCGGCCGAAGTGGCCGTAGGCGGCGGTCTTCTTGTAGATCGGACGCAAAAGGTCGAGCTGCTCGATGATGGCGCGCGGACGCAGGTCAAACACCTCGCGCACGATCTCGGAGATGCGCTTGCTCGGGATCTTGCCGGTGCCGTTGCAGTCAACCATGACGGAGACCGGCTCGGCGACGCCGATGGCGTAGGCTACCTGCACTTCGCAACGCTCGCAGATGCCGGAGGCGACCAGGTTCTTGGCGACATAACGCCCCATGTAGGCCGCGGAACGGTCAACCTTGGAGGGGTCCTTGCCGGAGAAGGCACCGCCGCCGTGGGCACCGTGCCCGCCGTAGCTGTCGACGATGATCTTGCGACCGGTGAGACCGCAGTCACCCATCGGTCCGCCGATGACGAAACGACCGGTCGGGTTGATGAGGAACTTGGTGTTCGCGTCCATCAGGTGGGCCGGGATGATCTTCTTGACGACTTCCTCGATGATCCCTTCCTTGATCATCTCGTAGGACACCTCGGGGGTGTGCTGCGACGAGATGACGACGGTGTCCACGTGCACCGGCTTGTCGTCGATGTACTGAATGGAAACCTGGGACTTGGAGTCCGGACGAAGGAAGTCGAGCACGCCGGCCTTCCTGACGTCGGCGAGCCTGGCCACGAGCTTGTGGGCCAGCAGGATCGACATCGGCATCAGTTCCGGGGTCTCGTTGCAGGCGAAGCCGAACATGAGGCCCTGGTCGCCCGCGCCCTGCTCCTTGAACATCCCCTCCCCTTCGGTGACGCCCTGGGCGATGTCCGGGGACTGCTTATCTATAGAGGTCAGCACCGCGCAGGTTTCCCAGTCAAAGCCCATGGCGGAATCGTGGTAGCCGATTTCGCGGATCGTTTCACGCGCGATCTTCGGATAGTCGATGACGGCGTTGGTGGTGATCTCGCCGGCGATCACGGCCATACCGGTGGTGACCAGCGTCTCACACGCAACACGCGCCTTGGGGTCCTGAGTCAGGATGGCGTCGAGGATGGCGTCGGATATCTGGTCGGCAACCTTGTCCGGATGCCCTTCAGAGACAGATTCAGAGGTAAAGATGAAGTCCTTCATTTCCATAAGGTGAGACCCCCAGAAAAAGTGTGCAGCTAGGTATAGGCAAAGCTGACGAATTGTATAGGCGCCATTTTCCTTTGTCAACGATTAAGTACAGCAAATTTCAACACATTTTACCGGGGTACTGCTGCCGACTCACCTACCACTCAAACATTAGTTGATACCAATAAAACTTCCGTTACAATCTTCTAGCGTTGCGAAACAGTACGGGGGGCATTGCACCTTGAGCGCAAAGAGTTGAACTGGAAAGGCTTTGAGGGAGGAATTATGAAATTGCTTGCGGTGATGCTGATGTGCCTGTTAATCGCAGCATGTGGTGGCTCCGGGTCGGATCAAATTTCCGGCAACGACGGCAACGTGCACATCCCGGAACCGGCTAGCGGGACGGTGCATGTCCTCGTCACCACGCAGGGACCGGTCGCCGATGCCGTACTCTACGCCGCCCAGTTCACCTTGCGCCTTCCCGCCGGGGTCTCGGTGCCGACCGATGCCGGCGGTGCCGTCACGGACGGGGTCGTGGCCCCGGCCATCGGAGGGAGCTACGTCGGCGCCGCCGTGGTGACCCCTTCCTCGACGTCCTCCGGGCCCGTGCTCTCCGTCAACATCGTCAATCCCGTCGGCATGACCGTCGGCCCCCTGGTCACCCTTACCTGCACCGCGGCAGCCGGGACCATCCCGACAGCGGAATCCTTCACCCTCGACGCCTTCTCGGCCCGCAATGCGAGCGGTGCCGCCATCTCCGACATCACGTCCCGCTTTACCCTTCAAACGCAATGAGCGGCTGACGTATCCGCCAGCCGCTCATCAAAAACCACCGCCCCTGCCGGGGCGGCTTCTCTATCTTTTCCTACTCGGCCAAACGCACCGAATTGATGACGACAGGTTCTACCGGAACGTCCTGATGACCGGACTTCGTGGTGGTCTTAACGTCGCGGATCGCGTCCATAACTTCCATCCCTTCGATCACCTGCCCGAAGACGGCGTAACCGAAACGGTCCGGGGTCTTGCCGGCGTGGTCCAGGAACGCGTTGTCCACCACGTTGATGAAGAACTGCGAGGTAGCGGAGTCGACGACCGAGGTACGGGCCATGGCGAGGGTACCGCGCACGTTCTTAAGACCGTTGGTCGCCTCGTTCTTGATGGCGAACTTGGTCTTCTTCGGCTGCATGCTCTCGTCCAGGCCGCCACCCTGCACCATGAAGTTCTTGATGACGCGGTGGAAAACGGTGCCGTCGTAGTATGCGTCTTTGACATAGGAGAGGAAGTTACGAACGGAGATGGGGGCCTTATCTTTGAAGAGTTCGATCTTAACGGTACCCATCGAGGTTTCCATGATGACCACGGGATTTTTTTCTTCAGTCATTATGATGCTCCTTTGTGTTTGGTTTGCCACACCAATACCATACTAAGCACTGGGTGAAAAGTTTTTGTTGGTTGCTCATACAGAGCTAGGGTATGATGTATCGTCGTTGAATTATACCGGAAAACGTAAACAGTAAAGCAGATAGCGTCAGGCACAGGAGCGACAGATGAAACTTTCCACCGTTACGTTGTTAGCCGCACTGGCCCTCTCCCTCTTCGTATCCGCTCCTTCTGCGATAGGCGCGGATGACCTCCAGCAGACCGCCAAGGTAGGTGATCCGGCCCCCGGCTTCAAGCTCGACGCCTGGGTCAGCACCACGCAGGGCAAGGAGTTCCGGCAGGTCTCCCTCGACGAGTTCCGAGGCAAATGGGTCGTCCTCTTCTTCTACCCGATGGACTTCACCTTTGTCTGCCCGACAGAGATCAAGGGGTTCAACGACGCGCTCGCCGGCTTCGAGCAGTTGAACACCGTCGTGCTGGGCGCTTCCACGGACAGCAAGTACTCCCACCTCGCCTGGGTCCAGCGCGGCGACCTGGGTAACCTGCGCTATCCCCTGCTCTCAGACATCAAGAAGGAAGTCGCCCAGAAGTACGGCTGCCTCGACGAGAAGGACGGCGTCGCCCTGCGCGCGCTGTACATCATCGACCCGGAAGGGGTGCTCCAGTACCAGGTCGTGCACAACCTCGACGTGGGGAGAAGCATCGAGGAGACCATGCGCGTTCTCGAGGCGCTGCAGACCGGCTCGCTCTGCCCGCTCGGCTGGAAACCCGGACAAAAGACCCTCGGCAAACCTTAGCGGCTCTCTACCAGGCGTCGCAGTTGACCTTACGCTCCCCCCTTTGCGAAGGGGGGACGGGGGGGATTTAGCTCAGTTGCCGGCCTGTATGAGGGGCGACCTCGGCTGCCCCCCTTGCCCCTATCCCATCATCGCCTTCATCTTGGCGAAAAAATCTCCAGCGCTCTTTTCCGCCTCTTCCGGCGTGACCTCGCGCGCCACCCCGCTTTGCTGCACGTTCAGGACGTTCGACGGGATCTCCTCCAGAAACCTGGAGGGGACCCGTTCCTCGAGCTTCCCGTACCTCTTCCGGTACAGCGTCCGCGTCATTACAAGCTGCTGCCTCGCCCGCGTGATGCCGACGTAGCACAGGCGGCGCTCCTCGTCGATGCTGTCGTCCTCGTAGATGGCACGCTTGTGCGGCAGGATCTCGTCCTCCATCCCGACCAGGAACACGAAGGGGAACTCGAGCCCCTTGCTTGAGTGCAACGACATAAGGGTCACCGCGTCCTTGCCGTGATCCTTCTTGTCCTTGCCGGAGAAACGGTCCTCGTCCATGAGGGAGACCTTCTCGATGAAGCCCCCGAGGGTCGCCTGTGGCACCCGCTCCTCGTACGCAGCCATGGAGTTGATGATCTGCTCGACGTTCTCAACCTTCCGGCGTGCGGTCTTCTGATCGTCGATGGTGCGGAAGATCTCCTCCTCTATCTTCAGCTTCTCGAAGAGTAACTTCCCTCTCTCGGCAAGCCCCCCCTCCTCCTTGAACGCCTCGGCCGCGTCGAGAAGGGTATGGTGGAAGGCGAGCACCTTGTCCCTTATGTTGTCGGCGATCCCCTCGATCTCGGCGACGCGGCTGAACGCCTCGAACAGCGGGATCTCCTTTTCTAGCGACCACTGGTTGATGCGGATCACCGTGCTGTCGCCGATGCCGCGCCGCGGGAAATTGACGATGCGCAGAAGGGCCACCTCGTCCAGGGGGTTCGCGATCACCTTCAGGTAGGAAAGGGAGTCCTTGACCTCCTTCCGCTCGAAGAACTGGGTGCCCCCCACGAGGACGTAGGGAATGTCCTCGAAACGGAGTTGCTCCTCGAAGGCGCGGCTCTGCGCGTTGGTGCGGTACAGGATGGCGAAGTCGCTGTACGGGACGTCCTTCTTGAAGCGCTCCAGTTGGATGCGCTCGACCACGCTGGTCGCCTCCTCCTCGTCATCCTGCACGATGCAGAGGTCGATGAGCGGCCCCTGCCCCGAGGCGGTCCAGAGGCGCTTCGCCTTTCTTATCTTGTTGTTGCCGATCACGCTGTTGGCGGCATCGAGGATGTTGCCGGTGGAGCGGTAGTTCTGCTCCAGCTTTATGGTGCGACACCCCTTGAAGTCCTTCTCGAAGTCGAGGATGTTCCCGACGTCGGCGCCGCGCCAGCCGTAGATGGACTGGTCGTCATCTCCGACAACGCAGAGGTTGCCGCTGCCTGCGGCCAGGAGGTTCACCAGGAGGTACTGGGAGGAGTTCGTGTCCTGGTACTCGTCCACCATGAGGTAGCTGAAGCGCTCCTGCCAGTGCTTCAACACAGGCGGGTGGTGCTGTAAAAGCTCGGCGGTGAGCATGATGATATCGTCAAAGTCGATGGCGTTGAACGCCTTCAGCGCGGACTGGTAGCGGGGATAGACCAGGGCGGCCATCATGTCCACGTCGTCCAGCGGGTTCGGCGTGAAGCGGTCGGGAGGGATCAGCTTGTTCTTCGCTCCGGAGATGCGCCAGATGATGCTTTCGGGATCGTACTTTTTGCTGTCCGTGTTCACCTCGCGAACGATCTGACGCACGAGCCCCACCTGATCGGAGGTGGAGTAGATGGAGAAGTTCTTCTTGTACCCCAAGCGTTCGATGTCTCGCTTGAGCACGCGCACCCCCAGGGAGTGGAAGGTCGAGAGGACGATCCCCTTCGAATCACGACGCCCCACGAGATGCTCCACGCGCTCCTTCATTTCCTTGGCAGCCTTGTTGGTGAAGGTAACGGCGAGGATGCGGTCTGCCGGCACCTTCAGGTTCAGGATAAGGTGCGCGATGCGATATGTGATGACGCCTGTCTTACCGGAACCGGCACCGGCAAGCACCAGGAGTGCGCCTTCGGTTTGCTTTACCGCGGCAAGCTGTTCGGGATTTAGACGTGAAAGGTCGAGCATGTAATCCTCTGCGAGATGAAAAAAGCCGCCGTATTGTTACCAGATGCGGCAGGGCAATGCAAGGCGGTATCGCGTTTCCTCCACCACCTCATGCTTAACCCGCTGCACACGACCGGGAAGGAAGGTAAGGCGTGCATTTGGGTAATGCAGAGGTCGCTTTAGAGAAAAGCAGGGGCGCTTTTATTGATGTGTGGTCAGCTTCAAGAAAAAGCAGGGCGCAGTTTGTTAATGTAAGGCCTGCTTTAAGCAAAAGCAGGACGCAGTTTGTTAATGTAAGGTCTGCTTTAAGCAAAAGCAGGGGTGCATTTGTTAATGTATGGGTGCAGTAAGACGAAATAAGACCATCATTTGCTAATGTACCTCCCGGCAGGCGACGTGTGCGTGTCATTTTTACCACAGCGGGCCGCTCTCCGCATCCAAATTGGCCATGCCATGACCGAAGATGGGCGCCATACCTTAATGAACCGGTCTCACTTGTTAATATAGGGGCTTATATTAACAAAGTAAGAGGTGCATTTGCTATTTCAAGGTGTCAGATTAAAGAAGTGTGGTCCCGGACAACGAGCCAGGCGGCAGGGATGTTTGTCGGGGTTCGGCCACCGGGCTTACACCTGATGCCACTCAGCTTAAGTGTCGTCTGGTGACCCTTCCGCGCGACAGCCGCGAGCTTAACAACGAGGCCGCCGCGCTTATCTTTGATGACGCTCTGCAAACCATCTCCCGTTTAAATATCTCAAAGGGTGTGCTATAAAGCAGCGTTCACGACAAAAGCCATCGAGGTCCGAGAAAATGGAAGCACAAGCCGCAGGGGAGCGCATCGTTTGGCTCGCAAAAGAGATCGAGCGCCACAACCGACTTTACTACGAGCAGGACATGCCGGAAATCACCGACGCGGAGTACGACGCGCTGTTTCGCGAACTGCTCGCGCTGGAAAACGAGTTCCTGGAGCTCGCCCTCCCCGATTCACCCACGAAGCGTGTAGGAGGCAGACCGCTCGCCAAGTTTTCCCAAGTGCGCCACACCCTCCCCATGCTCTCGCTGGAAAACGCCTTCACCGAGCAGGACATGATCGACTTCGACGACCGGGTCAAGCGCTTCCTAGGTCTTTCCGGGGACGCTGAGATCGCTTACGTCTGCGAGCCGAAGATGGACGGTGTCGCCGTGGAACTCGTGTACCGGCAGGGGCTTCTGGAAATCTGCTCGACCCGCGGCGATGGCGTCGTAGGTGAGGACGTGACGCAGAACCTGAAGACGATCAAGGACGTGCCGCTGCGCCTGGAGACGGACGCCCCCCCTGAGCTTCTTACCGTGCGCGGCGAGGTGTACCTGCCCTTAGCCCCTTTCCGCAAGTTCAACCAGGAACGCGAGGAGGCGGGAGAGCCTCCCTTCGCCAACCCGAGAAACGCGGCCGCCGGGTCACTGCGTCAGCTCGACTCGCGCATCACCGCCAAGCGCCCGCTTAGCATCTTTTGCTATGCACCGGGGGAGATTGCCGGTGCCGACTTCACCTCCCAGAGTAATTTCCTTGAGACCATCCCGAAATGGCGCCTCCCTGTGAATCCGCTCACCAGCGTGGTGAGGGGTATAGGGGCGATGCTCGCCTACTATCAGGAGATGATGGAGAAGCGTGACGATCTACCCTACGAGATCGACGGCGTCGTGGTGAAGGTGGACTCTTTCACCATGCAGCACGAGCTTGGGGAAAAGAGCCGTTCGCCGCGCTGGGCCATCGCCTGGAAGTTCCCACCTCGGCAGGCAACGACAGTAATCGAGAAGATCTTCCATTCCGTCGGGCGTACCGGTGTCATCACCCCTGTTGCGTTTTTGAAGCCGGTGAACGTCTCCGGCGTCATGGTCTCCCGGGCCACCTTGCATAACTGGGAGGAACTCGAGCGGAAGGACATCCGGGAAGGTGACACCGTCATCGTCGAGCGTGCAGGCGACGTCATCCCAGCCGTGGTGCAGGTACAGCTGGACAAGCGCCCCGAAGGTGCGGTGAAGCCGGAGGTCCCGGCACATTGCCCGGTGTGCGGCGGCGAAGTGGTCCGTATCCCCGACGAGGTCGCCGTGCGCTGCGTCGCCTTCGCCTGCCCGGCGCAGTTGCTCGAGCGGGTGAAGCATTTCGCCTCGCGGCGCGCCATGGACATCGAGGGGCTCGGGGACAAGTTCATCGAACAGTTGCTAAGTCTGAAGCTGATCAGGGACGTGGCCGACATCTATGCGCTCAAGGAAGAGGATTTCATGCAGTTCGAGCGGATGGGGAAGAAGCTTGCCGAGAACCTGTTGAACGCCATCGAGGCGAGCAAGGAGCGTGAGCTCTCCAGGCTCATCTTCGCGCTCGGCATAAGGCACGTGGGGGAGCACACCGCGAAGCTATTAGCCGAGGCCTTCGGCAGTATCGACAACCTCGCCAAGGCCGGGGAAGAAGAGCTGACCAGCATCCGCGAGGTAGGCCCGCAGGTAGCGGCGAGCATCGCAGATTTCTTCAAGAGTGAGGAGAACCTGAAGGTGATCGAGCGCCTCAAGGAGGCCGGGGTGAGTCCCAAGGTCGAGGAGAAGCGGGTTGGCGGCCGGTTCACCGGTAAGACCTTCGTATTCACCGGCGCCTTGGAGAAGTTCACCAGGGACGAGGCCAAGAAGATGGTGGAGCAGGAAGGAGCCCATGCCGCCGGGTCGGTTTCCAAGAAGACCGACTATGTGGTGGCCGGCGCCGACGCCGGGAGCAAGCTCGAGAAGGCGCGGCAGCTTGGCGTGAGCGTTTTGAGTGAAGAGGAGTTTTTGGAGCTGATGCGGTAGGCGTCGCAGGTGTTGTTAAGAGAAGGCGCGGCAGCCGATGGCTGCCGCGCCTTTTTTTGTTTCAACGGTGTTCCTTGCGGTAGTTGTAGAGTCTTTCCGTGAAGCCGCCGTTTTGGACGAAATCATGTTCCTGGCGCTCCATCTGGCGTCTTAGCAGGAAGCTTGCCTGGTGGGACAGGCAGAGGAGGATGTTGGCGCCCACCTCCGCGCTGCTGGTGCGCAGGGCTCGCAAAGCAGCCAGCAAAGGTTCGTCGAAAAACTCCGACCTGTCTGACCTGTCTGACCTGTCTGACCTGTCTGACCTGTCTGACCTGTCTGACTGGTCCGACCTCTCCGACTTGGTCAGCCGTCCGGCGAGCCTTGCCCGCATCCCCCTTACCTTTGGGGAATCCTTGTCCCAAATCTGCAGACCGTTCTGGCGCAGGTAGTCCTCGTAGTCCCGGATCAACTCTCCCAGGCTCGCGCGGGCGACTCCGGTCAGTTTAAGCTCTGTTTTTTTCGAGGTGCCCGAGGCGAGAGAGCCTTCGGCTATGTTCTGCACGCCGCTGCGCGCGGCCTGCACCATCTGGTCGTGGGTGCGCGAGCGCTTGTCGATGAAACGGTCGCAAAAGATGATGGTGCCGTCGTAGGCGGCCAAAGCCACCACGAAGCTGCGCAAGCGGCGAAAGCCGCCGTGCGGCAGAATGAGGTCGTCAGAACCGTTCATCAGCGCCTCCCGCCTTGTTACGGCCACTCCGACTGGTCCGAGTGGTCCGAGTGGTCCGAGTGGTCCGAGTGGTCCGAGTGGTCCGAGTGGTCCGACTGGTCCGACTGGTCCGACTGGTCCGACTGGTCCGAGGGTTAGAGGGTCCGCCGGCCGCTGTGCTACTTCGCCAGCTTCGCGGTCAGCGCTGGGACGAACTGCATCACGTCGGCCACCACCAGCACGTCGGCAACCCCGGCTATGGGGGCTTCCTTGTCCTTGTTGATGGCCACGATGAACCCCGACTTCTTCATCCCCGCCAGATGCTGAATCGCCCCACTGATGCCGCACGCCACGTACAACTTGGGACTCACCGTCTGCCCGGTCACCCCGACCTGGCTCCCTGCATCCATCCAGCCGCTGTCCACGACGGGGCGGCTCGCCCCGACCTCACCTCCGAGCACCCTGGCAAGCTCGGCGATGACCGGGATGTTCTCCTTCTTGCCGACACCACGACCGACGCTGACGATCACTTCGGCCTTGGTCAAATCCACCCCTTTGCGCGCCGCCGCTTCATAGCCGAGAAATTCGAGTCTCCCCTCCCCCGCCGCGTCGATCGGCTGCACCTGCGGCGTCCCTCCCGGCACCAACGCGGGAAACGCTCCCCCCTGCAGGGTGAGCACCACGGGCGTTCCTTTGGGCTTCACTACCTGACGCATCTTCTGGCTCAGGCAGGGTCGCTCGAAGCCACCCCCTTCCGCCAGCGCAACCACCTCGGAAACCTGCGGCACCTTTAACAGGGCCGCGACCCTCGGCGCCAGATCCCAGCCGTAGGAGGTGTGCATGAACACCACGTAGTCCGGCCGCTCCCGCTCGACGACCGCCTGCACCAGACGCTTGTGCAGGTCCGGGTTGTACTCGCCGTACTTGCCTGCATCGGCTAAGTAGACGGTACCACCGTATCCGGGAAGGGCCCCCTCCCCCCCGACGATGAGCATTGCGGTTTCGGCTCCCGCCTGCGACGCGAACCCGAAGAGCTCGTAGCTGTATTCCAACAACTTGCCTTCACGGCATTCACCGATCAGTAAGAGTTTCATGACATCCCCCTAGCGCAGCACCGCTGTCTTGTCCTTCAGTATCCCGATGAGACGGTCGACCTGGTCGGCGAGCTCCCCTTCCAGCACCACGGCGCTTCCCTTCTTGGCCGGAGCCCGGAATTCGCACGGAGCCACCCTTTGATCCTGATGCAGCAACTCGGCTACGGGGATGACGCGGACCTCTTTCTTCTTCGCCTTCATGATATTTGGCAGTGTCGGGTAGCGCGGCTGGTTCAGCCCTAATTGGCAGGTCACCACGGCCGGCGTCTTCAGGCGCACCGTTCCCTTCACCCCTCCTTCCAGCTCGCGCTTCACCGTAACGGTGCCATCGGCATACCCAAAGCCGACCACGGTGGTGGCGCAGGCATAGTCGAGCAGCTCCGCAACGGTAACGCCGACCTGGGCGGAACCTCGATCTTGTGACTGCAACCCGGTGAGGATGAGGTCGAACCCTTCCCCGGCGGCATAGGCGGCGATTATCGACGCCACCTGCCAGGAATCCTTCAGGTGTGCCGCTGCATCTTGCACGTGAACACCGCGGTCCCCGCCCATAGAGAGCCCCTTTTTGATCGCCTCGACCACCCGGTCCGCACCTATCGAGAGCACGGTAACCTCAGGCTCGCCGCCCAGTTGCTCCTTGAGCAGCACGGCCTGCTCGATGGCGTACTCGTCGTACTCGTTCACTCTAAAGGCAAGGTCCGTCTCGGCGTACCAGACGCCCGAAGCATCAGGCTTGAACCGGGACTCCATATCCGGCACCTGCTTTATGCATACCAGTATCTTCATGGCAACCTCCTCCAGCTGGGATTGAAAGAACGGTGCGCGCCGCGGGTCGGCGCACCGTCAGGAGCTTTAATTATAGGATATAGGAGTAACGAAATGTGTCAAACATCTTAATGAATTACGCGGGAGCGGCAGACACGAAGGAACTACAACGGGGGATGTGTTGAGGGGAGGTCTGACGGAAAAGGATGAAGAAAAAAACTAGATCCAGTAGGCGAGCTCTTCCCGCCTGGACCAATCACCCTGCTTAGCCTTTACGGCTTTCAGATTCTGCTCCAGCTCACACAGCAGGTGCGTTAGCTGGCGAAAGAGCTGGTTCTTTTCCGCGACATCATCGGTACGATCGAGCTTCGCCAGCAACTTCAGGTACCTGGCGTAGGCTTCGTCAAAACTGTCCATGGAACGTCCTCCTGGTTCGGTGTCGAGCAGAAGGTACGTTTACAATTAAATTAGAATATTTTCAAGTTAATTCCTTAAGCAAGTCTAATTTTTTTCAGGTCGGCATCATATCGACGCGGTTTCTACCGCTTTGCTTCGCCCGATACAGCGCCTCGTCGGCGCGGCGAAACAGCGAGTCGATGTTCTCGACGGACGGGCCCGGGTAGGTGGCGACCCCGGCGCTGATGGTGAGGGTGAGATCTTCCATGGGGGGAGGGAAGGAGGATTCAAGCACGGCCTGACGCAGGCGCTCGGCGACGATGACGCCCCCCTCGAGCGCGGTACCGGGAAGCACCAGCACGAATTCTTCGCCGCCGTAACGCGCAGCGCTGTCGTAGGCGCGCATCTGCTGCTGGGCGATCCCCGCGACGGCCGAGAGGACTATATCGCCGTTTTGGTGTCCGTAGGTGTCGTTCACGCTCTTGAAGTAATCGATATCGAAAATGACGAGGGAGAGATTTTCGTGGTTACGTCTGGCCCTGATGAACTCACCGTCCATTATCTCGGCCAGGTAACGCCTGTTGAAGAGGTTGGTGAGATGATCGATGTTGGTCAGGCGCTTCAACTGCTCGTTGGCCTTCCTCAGATCATCCTGCAGGGACTTGATCTTAAGTTGCACCCGGACCCGCGCCACGAGCTCGCCGGGATCGAACGGCTTGGTGAGGTAGTCGCTTGCCCCCTGTTCGAGCCCCCTGATCTTCGAGTTGAAGTCCATCATGCCGGTCAGCATGATGATGGGAAGCCCCTGCAGGTCGGGGCGCGATGCCACCAACTGCAGGAACTTGTAGCCGTCCATGCGCGGCATGTCGACGTCGCAGATGACGAGGTCGGCCTTGGATTCGATCAGCGTCTTGAACCCTTCCAAGCCGTCCCGCGCTTCCCGGTACTGCTCGAAAAGGCCGACATCTTTCAGGGTGCGCACCACCTGTTCCCGTATGGCGGTGGAGTCATCGATAACGAGCACACAATTGGACATGATTTCTCCCATCGACATTACACAAGAGTAGCCGGTAATCGATGCCAATGTGAAACCGGAGCGTTCACAGCAGTCACAACAAACTGCGGGAAAGCATCATGAGTCTCAAAAAGGATGTGACGCTTATCGTCAAGTGCTACGGTAAGGTTTAATAAAAAAGTAGATGATCAGCAGGAATGGAACGGAAGAGAAAGCCGCCTCAAAATTCCCTTTAAAGAGTTGCCATGTTCCAAAACCTACCACTGCCAGAGTGAACAAAATGATGAATATTGCTGCGGGTTTTTTCATAGGTGGGATATTAACCAATCCTCGTGGATCTTGTCCAGATATTTAATACTTGTAACGCGGCTAAGGGGTGTTCCAGTCCCAAGAGAACTTCAGCTCATCCTCGGTGACGAACAGTTCGCAATAAGTCTTCTTGAAGGCAGCCTGGTTGGCCGCGCTGTCGAACTCCTCCTGCACCACCTTCTCTATCAGTGCATCGGGAAGGTCCATGCTCTTTTCAAAGGCCCCCTCGAGGAACCCCTCGCGCCATCCCGCCTCTTTCAGATGGATCTTGAAGAGGCTGACATGAATGCTGTTGTTGACGCCGTAATCAACCATCAAAAGCACGTTCTTGGCCATCTTGCACCTCCGTGTGCCGGACTTCTCCAGCTGCAGACCGTTCTAGATTACCACAAAAGCTCCCGATTCGACTGAAACTCCATGAGTTTCCCGGTCACCGGGTCCTTGAATCGGAGCGTGCGCGCCAGAAGCTGAAGCGGCTTTTCGAAATCATCGAACTGCCGGGGACGCAGTTGCGGGTAAAGTCTGTCGTGCATGATCGGCATCCCGAGGCTATTCATGTGCACCCGCAACTGGTGCGTCTTCCCTGTGTGCGGGACGAGCGAGAAGAGCGACACGCCTCCTTTTTCATCGATGCGCGTTATCTGCGAGCGGGCGTTCGCCTCTCCCGGCGCGACCGTCATGGTGTACCAAGGGTCACCCGGTACGAGCCTGCTCTCCACGTGCCACTTTTCGCCCAGCACCTTCCCTTCGGAAAGGGCGAGGTAGCTCTTTTCGATCTGCCCCTGCCGGAAAAGCCCGCTGTAAAGGCCGCGGGTCGCGGGGTTCACGGAGAAGAGGACGAGGCCGGCGGTCTCGCGGTCGATGCGGTGCAGCGGCACGATGTGATCGATCCCGGTCCGTCTGCGCAGCCTGTGCAGGAGGCTCTGCTCGAGGTAGGCCCCTACCGGCGTGACGGGGATGAAATGGGGCTTGCACGCCACCAGCAACTCCTCGTTTTGAAAGAGGATCTCTTCGGTGAAAGGGATGACCGGCTCGTTCTCGATCTCCCTGAAATAAAAGACCCGCTTCTGCGGCGCGTAGGGAGTCTCGGGGGTGATCGGCGTACCGTCCTCGGAGAGCACCTTACCTTCGGCGACGCGGCGCTCCCATACCTCCGGCGGGATCTTCGGGAAACGTTGCAACAGGAAGGCGAGCACGGTTCGGTGCGGCTGCTCCCCCCTCGGCATGGTCACCTTGGCGGCGAATGCGGAAATCATCGTCTGCTCACCACCGGCTGTTCCCCCACTCCTCGCTGAAGGCCACCTCCGCCAGTTCCTTGCGCGGGCGGGGATTGGGGGACTGGTCGGGATACCCAAGCGGCGTGAGCCCCACCACCTTGATCCCTGCGGGAATGCCGAGCGCCTCCTTGATGCGCTCCTCGTCGTACCACCCCATCCAGCAGGTCCCAAGTCCGAGCCCGTAGGCAGCGAGGCAGAGATGGTCGAAGGCAAGCGCCGCGTCGGCTATGTAGTACTCGATGCCGTTTTCGACGCCGCTCTCGTTCGGATCCGCACAGACCACGACGATGCACGGCGCCGATGCTATCGCTTTTTTACCCGGGTTGTCGTCCGGGAAGGCTTCGAACAGGCGCCCGATGCGCTCAGGCTCGGTCAGTACCAGGAAACGCCAGCACTGCAGGTTCTTCCAGGAAGGCGCCAGACGCGCCAGATTAAGGACCTGTTTTATTTTGCCTGGTTCGACAGGCGTCGTTTTGAACTTTCGGATGCTGCGCCGCCCGGTTATGGCCTGGAAAACATCCATGACAATGGCCTCCTTTTTGTCGGTTTTTGGACTACATATCCCAAAAACGTCGTTTTGTAAACCGCGCATTTTGTATGACGTATCGCATACTTTTCCGCACCTATCCGGCCGGAAAGCGATTGACACCCAGAACGCCATGTTCTAGATTAGCTTGGAATTTAACACCACGAGGACTCCATGGACATATTGACGGACGGCGAGGAAATCACCTCTATCGGGGAAATCGCCTCTGCGCTGGGGCTCACCACCAGGACCATCCGCTACTGGGAAGAAGTAGGCATCATCGAGAGCGTTCCCAGAAGCGACGGCGCGACCCGCGGTTTCACCCCTTATTACGTGCGCCGGATCAAGTTCATCATCAAGCTGAAGGAACTGGGCCTCACCATCAGGGAAATGCAGGAGCTCTACGCGGCGTACGGCGAGGCGAAGCAGACCGAGCGCATGGTGCCGCGCCTGGTGGAGATTCTGGACGAGCACCTCGAGAAGATCGACGAGAAGATGGCGAAGCTCGCCTCACTGCGCAGCGACATCTCGAGCTACCGCCAGCACATGGTCAAAAAGTTCAGCAACGAGATGGGCGACTGAGCCATCCACCAGCACCCCGCATCCCCCGCCCGCCGCGCCCGAAGGCGGACTACCCATCGGGACACAGATGAGATTCATCGCGGACCTGCACATCCATTCGCGCTATTCCATAGCCACGAGCCGCGACTTAGGCCTCGAGAGCCTCTGGCGCTGGGGGCAGTTGAAGGGTATCCGGGTCATCGGCACCGGCGACTGCACGCATCCCTTGTGGCTCGAGGAGCTCGAGCGCGAACTCGTCCCGGACGGCAACGGGCTCTTCCGGCTCCGGGAAACCCACGAACTTTGCGGCAACCCCGCCGTGCCGAAGCGCTGCCTCGCGCCGATTTCCTTCCTGCCCAGCGGCGAGATCAGCTGCATCTACCGTAAAAACGGCCGCACCAGGAAGGTGCACTGCCTGGTGCTACTTCCAGACCTTGACTCGGTGCGCAGGCTGAACGAGAGGCTCGCCAGGGTCGGGAGCATCACCTCGGACGGCAGGCCGATCCTGAAGCTCGACGCGAAGGACCTGCTCGCCATGCTGCTCGAGGCCTCCCCCGAGGCGCTCCTCATCCCGGCCCACGCCTGGACCCCCCACTTCTCCGTATTCGGCGCCTTTTCCGGTTTCAACACGCTGGAGGAGTGCTTCGAGGAGCTCGCCCCGCACGTCTTCGCCATCGAGACCGGACTTTCCTCCGACCCCGCCATGAACTGGCGCGTCTCGGCGCTCGACGGCATCACACTCGTCTCAAACTCGGACGCCCATTCCGCATCTAAACTCGGACGGGAAGCGACCGTCTTCGACACCGACCCTTCCTACCAGGGGATCTACCGCGCCATCAGCTCGGGCGAAGGGTTGGCCGGGACCATCGAATTTTTCCCGGAGCAGGGGAAGTACCATGCCGACGGCCATAGGTGCTGCGGCGTGCGCCTTACCCCCTCGGAAACGGTTGCCAACGGTTACCGCTGCCCGGCATGCGGCGGCAAGGTGACCGTTGGGGTGCTGCACCGGCTGGAGTCAGTTGCAGACCGTCCCTCCGGGACGAGACCTGCCGGGGCGCCCCCCTTCTGCTCCCTCATCCCCCTCATCGACCTGATCGCCGCGACGCTTCACGTGGGGAGCGGCAGCAAAAAAGCCCAGAAGCTCTACTTCGAGCTCCTGGGCCGCTTAGGAAACGAGTTTCACGTCCTTCTTGAGGCACCGCTTGAGGAGATCGCCGCCTCGGCGGCGCCCCTCGCTGCCGCGATCGGCAGGATGCGGCGGGGCGAGGTCGAGATCGATCCGGGCTATGACGGCAGGTTCGGCACCGTCTCGGTCACGCCCGAGCAGTAAGTTACTTGAGGAGCTCGTCCAGCTTCTTCGTGTCCGCTCCCACTACCATCTGCCCGTTGACGAAGAAGGTCGGCGTCCCGCTGATCCCCACCTTCCTGGCGAGCGCCATATGATCCTGCGCCAGCTTCTTGATCTCCGCCGACGCAGGCTTGGCCGATGCGGGGATTTCCTGCCCGAGCATCATCGCGTCGTAGGCCTGGGTCTTGTTCTCGGCGGAGAGGATGTACTCGATCTTGGTGATGGCGCCGGGGTGGGCAAGCGGCGCGAAGAAGATGTACTGGGTCACGTCGCTGCGCTTGGTGAAGTACTCGGCGCCCTTCCTGCAGTAGGGGCAGTCCGGGTCGGTGAACTCGATCACCACCTTTTTGCCGTCGCCGATCTTCAAAGCCTTGTCCAGCGGGAGATCCTTCACGAGCTTCGCAGCGAGTTGACCCTTGCGCTCGGCGGTCAGGCTCTTCAGGTCCTTGTTCACGATCTCGCCCGTCAGCACCAGTTGCTTGTCAGGGTAGTAGTAGAAGATGTTCTGGCCGGTGATCACCTCGTACAGTCCCGGGATCTCGGTCGGGGTCATGCTGTCGAAGGCTACCTGCGGGAAGGTGCTGCGGAAGGACTCCTCCGGGGTCGCGGCGAAGGATGCGGCGGATGTCAAAAGGAGAAGGGAAAATACTGCTGCGATGAAGCTTTTATGCAACGACATGAGCGCCTCCATGGGTCTTTTGTGTTCCCCGGCCTGCGGGGCAGCGGCAACTATAGCATATCTTTATCGAAAGGTAGTCTGAATAATGAGAGAAGTCTGCGGGAACTACAGTGGGAGTGAACTGCAGGCCAGGGCCGCGGCACCAAGGACGCCGGCGTCGTTGCCGAGACTCCCTTTGAGGATACGGACGCGGGCGCCGGGGACGGCAATGCTGCGGGCGGAAAGCTCCCGGCGCAGGGAAGGCTCCAAAAGTTCGAAGCTTCCCGAAACGCCCCCTGCCAGGATCACCGCCTCGAGGTTCAAGAGGTTCACCACCCCCGCGACCGCGATGCCGAGATAGCGTCCTGCCTCCGCGAAGAGGGTGAGTGCCGCGGCATCCCCTCCCCTTGCCATCGCGGCGACCGTTTCCGCGTCACCGCTACCGCCGGATATGGCGGTCGCCGAGGCGTACTGTTCGAGACAGCCACGGGCGCCGCAGCCGCAGGCACGCCCGAGCGGCTCAACCGGGACGTGCCCAAGCTCCCCCGCGGCGCCGTCGGCTCCAACCCAGAGCCTTCCGTCCAGGATGAGTCCGGCGCCGATGCCGGTCCCGAGGGTGACGACGAGGAGCGAAGAGCAGCCGCGCCCCGCACCGAAGCGGTGTTCGCCCACGGCGCAGGCATTGGCATCGTTCACGAGTAACACCGACAGCCCAACCGCTTTCTCGATCTCCTCCCCGAGCCGCACCTCCTCGAGCGCTGGTATGTTGACGCTGGCACGCACCACGCCGTCCCTACCTACGAGTCCAGGCACTCCTGCACCTACCGCAACTACTTCCATCCCCGCCGAGCGGGCCGTCTCCCTTAGCCCTTCAATTGCGAACTCGAGCCTTGAGAGGAGGAAAGGGAGCCCGGCCGCGGGAAGGGTCGCCTCTTCGCTCCTCGCGAGCACGCGTCCCTCCTGGTCGACCAGCGCCAGGCGCAGGTTGGTCCCCCCTATGTCGATGCCGATGCATCCTTTTTGCTTCAACGCGCCTCCTGGAAAAACGGCTTCAGCCGGTCGTAGGTTGCCCAGAGCGACTCCGGGAGCACCCGGACGTCGGCGAGCACGGACATGAAATTGCTGTCGCCGTTCCAGCGCGGCACTACGTGCATGTGCAGATGGTCCTCGACACCGGCCCCGGCGGCCTTGCCGAGATTCAGCCCGATGTTGAAGCCGTCGGGCTTGCTCGCCTTCGTCAGCACATCCTTGCAAAGCGCAACGGTCGTCAGGAGCTCCTGCATCTCCTCGCCCGTCAGGTCGTTCAGCTCCGCCGTGTGCCGGTTGAGCGATACCAGCAGGTGGCCGTTACTGTAAGGATAGCGGTTCAGCATCACGCGACCCAGCGGGGTGCGATGCACGATCAGGAGCTCCCTGTCGTCCCCGTGCGCGCAGAAAATGCAGCCCGACGCCGGCGGCTGCGTCAGGTACTCAACCCTCCATGGCGCAAAAAGCCTGTCCATGACTCCTCCTGCCGGATGTCCTGTCAAAAGCCGGCTGATTATAACCAAACTCTCTCAATTTACAACCCCGCCATGACATTGCAAGAAGACGAGCTGAAACTTGAGGAGGTCCGGCACTGATTCTCGTTTCCTGCACGGTCATTGTGGACCGGACGTGTCATGCTATAATTTCGCGACCCCACCACAACATCCATTTCCGTCACTGCATCTCCTGTTAAAGAACCAGCGCTTACGCCGCTTTCTCCAGTCTAAAAAGATCACCCTCACCATACTGACCGAGGAGGATACCATGACGAAGAAGAATGACGCACTGCAATACCATGCCGCGGGTCGCAGGGGCAAGATCGAAGTCGTTTCCTCAAAGCCCTGTCTCACCTCGCTGGACCTCTCACTCGCATACACCCCCGGGGTCGCCGAACCCTGTCTCGCGATCCAGGAACGCCCGTCGGACGCCTACCTCTACACCGCCAAGGGGAATCTGGTGGCGGTGGTCTCAAACGGCACCGCGGTGTTAGGCCTCGGCAACATAGGCGCGCTGGCGGGCAAACCGGTCATGGAGGGGAAAGGGGTCCTCTTCAAGCGCTTCGCCGACGTGGACGTCTTCGACCTGGAGGTGAAGAGCGAGCACCCCGACGACGTGATCAAGGTAGTGCAGCTCCTGGAGCCCACCTTCGGCGGCATCAACCTCGAGGACATCAAGGCGCCGGAGTGCTTCTACATCGAAGAGGAACTAAAGAAGACCATGAACATCCCGGTCTTCCACGACGATCAGCACGGCACCGCGATCATCTGCTCCGCGGCGCTCATCAACGCGCTGCATCTCGTGGGCAAGAGGATCGGGGAGGTGCGCATCGTGGTGAACGGCGCCGGAGCCGCCGGCGTAGCCTGCGCGAACCTCGCCCTCTCCCTCGGGGCCGCCCCGGGAAATCTCTGCATGTGCGACACCAAGGGGGTGATCTACAAGGGGAGAAGCGAGGGGATGAACCCTTACAAGGAGCGTCTCGCGCTCGACACCGAAATGCGCACCCTGGAGGAAGCGATGCTCGGGGCCGACGTCTTCATCGGCGTTTCCGCCAAGGGGGCGGTCACCCCGCAGATGGTACGCGGCATGGCGAAGGACCCGATCATCATGGCGATGGCGAACCCGGACCCGGAGATCACTCCGGAGGAGGCGCTCTCCGTCCGCTCCGACGTCATCATGGCCACCGGCAGAAGCGATTACCCGAACCAGGTAAACAACGTCTTAGGCTTCCCCTTCATCTTCCGCGGCGCCCTGGACGTGCGCGCGAGCACCATCAACGAGGAGATGAAGCAGGCGGCGGTCGAGGCACTCGCCGCATTGGCTCGCGAGGAGTGTCCCGACTCGGTCTGCCGCGCCTACGGCAACGAGAGCTTCTCCTTCGGGCGCAACTACATCATCCCGAAGCCCTTCGATCCGAGGGCGCTGCTGCGGGTCGCCCCGGCCGTCGCGAGAGCCGCCATGGAGAGCGGCGTCGCACGCACCCCGATCGAGGACATGGACCGCTACATCGAGTGGCTGGAGACCCTGCAGGGGCGCGCCAAGGAGACCATGCGCGCCATCATCAACAAGGCTAAGTGCGACCCGAGGAGGATCGTCTTCCCAGAGGGGGACCACGAGAAGATCCTGAAGGCCGCCCACCACCTCGTCGAGGAGGGTATCGCGAAACCGATCCTGATCGGCAACCGGATGAAGGTGGAGGCGAAGATCGCGGAACTCGGGCTGGAGCTCTCCGTTCCCATCGTCGACCCGGAGGAGAGCGAGCTCACCGAGATCTACGCGCAGGAGCTTTACCGCATGAGGCAAAGAAAGGGGATCACCCTTTCCGAGGCGCACCGCATCGTGCGCCGCAAGTCGCGCAACCACTTCGGTTCCATGATGGTGCACATGGGGGACGCCGACGCCCTTTTAGGAGGCATCGACACCCATTACCCGGACACCATCAGGCCGGCACTGGAGGTGATCGGGAGGCAGCCGCAGCTCTCCGGGGTGCACGGCATGTACATGATGGTCTTCAAGAAGGGGATCTATTTCATGGCCGACACCACGGTGGAGATCGAGCCGACCGCCGAGGAGCTGGCGGAGACGGCGCTTCTCGCCGCCGAGAAGGTGAGGCTTCTCGACATCGTACCGCGTATCGCGATGCTCTCCTTCGCCAACTTCGGCTCGGTGCACCACGCCCTCACCCAAAAGGTGAAGCGCGCCGTGGAGATCGTGAAGGAGCGCGACCCGGAGCTCGAGATCGATGGGGAGATGCAGGCGGACACCGCGGTGACGCCGGAGCTTTTGTCCAACTACACCTTCACGACCCTCACGGGAGCCGCCAACATCCTCATCTTCCCCGACCTGAACTCGGGGAACATCTGCTACAAGCTCCTGCACCGCCTGGGAGGCGCCGAGGCGATCGGGCCGCTCCTCATGGGGATGAAGAAACCTGTGCACGTGCTGCAAAGAGGGGACGACGTCGCAACCATCGTCAACATGGCCGCCATCGCCGTTGTGGACGCGCAGAGCATGTAGTCTGCGGAAATTCAACTAGAACGTCAAAAGGGACCTTTCGGGGTCCCTTTTGTTTTGGTTCTTCAAAGCAAATCCCCCCCGTCCCTCCTTCGCAAAGGGGGGAGCCTGAGGTCAGCTATGGCGCTTCGTAGCCATCTAGCCGTTGCTTTGACGTAAACGCCTTTCTTTGGTTGCCAGCGGCGCGGCTAATTTGCTATACATGACGGACGCTAAACGCAAAAAATCCCCTACCGGGGAAGAAGGACGTGCCGTCACCATGGAAGATGCACTGGATCCGCTCGAGGAAGAGGAGTACACGCTAAGGCCGAACAAGCAGTTCGTCCTCGGGCTGGCCGCATCGCTGTTTCTGCACACGGTCCTGGCCGTCGTCCTCGTGGGTCTTCCCAGTGGTGGTGGCGGAGCACCGCCTCGCCCCGCTGTCACCTACGTCGATCTGAAATCCATCCCCGCGCCCGCCGCACCGGCGGTAAAACCGCAGCCCGAACCGATACCGCAGCCGATGAAGTCGGACGAAGAAGCCGAACCGCTTCCGGAAACGCCCCCCGCACGTGAGCTTCCGCAGGCGGCAAAGCAGGTGGCATCCCCCGTTCCTCCCACCCCTGCGCAGGCCGCGGTGGAGGAGACGAAAAGCTCGTTCGGAATGGGGCTTACCAAGGGGTTTTTCAAAGCGCTCAGCGACGGCGATTCTCTGCGTCCCGACATCAAGGAGTACTACCAGAACGTCCTGCAGGGGGTCAACGAGAAGTGGTGGCTGGAGCAGAAGGACGACAAGGTGAAGACGATCGTGGTGAACCTGATGATTGACAGGAGCGGTCGGATCCTAGGCAGCAACATCATGATCAGTTCTGGCAACATCGTGTACGACCGGGCGGTGCAGAAGATGCTGGAAAGCGCTGGCCCGCTCCCGCCGGTCCC
Organism: Geomonas edaphica; assembly: GCF_004917075.1. Lineage (GTDB taxonomy): Bacteria > Desulfobacterota > Desulfuromonadia > Geobacterales > Geobacteraceae > Geomonas > Geomonas edaphica. Next base: position 172,456 of record NZ_SSYB01000002.1, on the reverse strand, counting down.
CGAAAGCTACACCGCAGACGTATTCATGGCGCCGATCCGGCTAGTCCCGCCACTAAACCTGATGTCCTGGTAGCTGGCTACTCTTCCAGTTCTAGATCGATGATGTCGATAGACTCCTCACCGGAGAGGGCGAAAAGCCGGTCCGAGGCGTCCTGGTAGGCGGGATTGCCCCGCACCACCTCGCGGTAGAACTCGATCGCCTCCTCGGTCCTGCCGGTCCCCTCGAAAAGCACCGCCAGCTCGTAGCTGAGGGCGATGCGCTCGTCTCTTGAGATCACGCTCAGCGCGAGGCCACGCCGCAGCAGTTCCTCCGCGCGGTCCGGCTCTCCTTTTTCCCGGTAACAGATGGCCTGCAGGGTCAGGCAGGCGAAACGGCGCTGCGGGTTCGCGGCAGCGATCTCCAGCTCCTTTATAGCACCCGCGTACATCCCCATCTCCTTGTAGCCGATCCCCAGGTCGTAGTGACTTTCCAACTCCATGAGGTCAATCTCGGCACCGTCGCCTGCCGCCGCCTCGGGATAGATCTCCTCCCACCCATGCGACTCGACTGACTCCAAAGAGACGGCTTCCGGTTCCTCGAGCCACTGCGCCTCGAACGGCTCAGCCTCAGCCAGCTCGACCTTTTCCGGGTGCAACGGCTCCACCTCCGCCAACTCTTCCGGTTCGCTCTCCCACTCGAAGTCTCCGAAGGGGGAGGCGTCCTGCGGCAAGGTGAGCTCCAGCGACTCTTCCTCTTCGATATCGAGCTCGACCGCAGGTTGCGCTTCCTCTTCCGGCTCCTCGACCGACTCCGCCGCCTCATCGAAATCGAGCTCCATTGATAATTCCATGGGAAGCTCGAGCTCGGTTACCACAGCCTCAGGCTCTTCAACTGGTGCAGGCTCGGGTACGCTTAGGACCGGGGGCGCCACCGGCGTGGCTTCCTCGGGGGCTTCGAAGAGGTCATCGCCCAGATCGAGCTCGATCTCCTCCTCCCAGGCGGTCTCCGTTGCGGCAGCTTCGGGTGCGGGCGCGGCCTCCCACGGGGACGGCGCCTCGACCGGGGCCGGAACATCCGCCTCCTGCGCTGCCGATGCGGGTGCAAAGGGGTCGGGGAGCTCGGTCTCCTCGCTGTCCCACTCGGGAAGCTCCGGCTCGTCGGCCGGCTCCTGGATTTCCCACACTGCAGGCTGCGCCGCGGCAGCAGTGATCCCCTCTACTCCCCCAAGAGGGTCTGAAGGCAGGGACGCCTCCACCGCTTCAGCGGTAACACTTGCCGGTGGCGCTTGCAGATGCTCAGGGAAGAGCTCGGTGAGGCGTGCAGAAACCGAAGCAGCCTCGTCGCGCAGTCCCTTCGCGCTGAGCGCGGCGGCTAGATCCTGGTAAGCCTGCCGGGACTGTTCATGGGCGCCGGTGACATGAAGGAGTTCGGCGTACTTGAGACGGGTGGCGGCATGCTCGTGATCTACCTCCAGCATCTTCTCAACTACCTTGAGCGCCTCCTTAGGTAGGTTTTCTTTCTCGTATTGGGCGGCAACCTGGCTGTATTCGGCCAAGGCGTTGCCGATGAGCCCCTGCTGATGATTCAGCCAGGCGATATTGAGGGCGGTTGGGATGCTGCCAGGATTGAGTCGCTGGATCTGCTTGTAGATGGCGATCGCCTTAAGGTAGTAACAGTTGTCGGCGTAATGCTTGCCGATATCTTCGTACTGCTGTATCGCTTCTTCCTTGCGGTTGTCGCGCACCAGAAGCTCGGCCAGGCGCTGCCGATACCTGATATCGTTGGGCTCCATGGCGACCACCTGCTGGTAGTCCTTGATCGCCTTGTCGATCTGCCCCTTGAGCACGAACTTTTGTGCGCTCTCCAGAATTTTGTCTTTTTTGGAAGCCAAGTTAACGCCTCTTACCGCCTGAAAATTGGAAACCTAAAACTAAAGCAAAGTGCCCGTTATGTCAAGGAAGATGCTGGGACGCAAGCCGGATGATTTCCTCCAACTGCGTCACCTCTTCCCGGCTCAAGGAGCGGTCGCAATACACGGCACCTCCGTATATCGAGACGAAGCGCTTCAGGTGCGGGTCGTCAAGACGCGCGGCAAGTTCGAAGAGCCCCTCCCCGTCCCCTATGCCCCCCGGATGACGTCTAGTAACGACGCGGAGCATGCGCCGCAACAGGCGGGCCTCCACGCTCGGTGGGCGGCGCCGGATCCAGACCACCACGAGGGCGAGCGGCACTACGACGAGCATGACGATGAGGAACCCTTTGCCACTCTTTTCGGGAAGGCGCAGGTTGCGCACCCTGCTCCCAGCCTCGCGCACCAAGGCGATCTGTTTTTCCAGGTCGTAGGTAACCACCGCCTTGTCCCAGTAAAAGCCGGCCATGTCCACGTATTTGGCAAATCCTGCGGCCTGCGTGCCGCGCACCGCCCCCAGCGCCCACGCGCTCGGGTCGACGAAGCGCCACCCCACCCCATCCTCGTACGCCTCGACCCAGACGTGCGCCATATCCTCGGTGACGAGGTAGTACCCCCCGATGTCGTTGTAGATCCCGCCGCGGTAACCGCCTACGAGACGTGACGGAACCCCGGCCAGGCGCAGCAGTATCGCGTAGCTCGAGGCGAAATACTCGCAGTTGCCCCGCTTCTTGTCGAAAAGGAAGGAGTCCAGCGGGTCAGCACCGACGGCCATGCCACTGTTGGCGTAGGTGAGCCGCTGCCCCCGGAAGAAGTTCTCCAGAAGCCGCATGCGCTGAGTGGTACTTACCCCTTTTTGCGCCACCTCCCGCCCTTTGGCCCTCATCCTCTGCGATATGTTGCCGGGAAGTTCGAGGTAGAAGGCACGGTCCAGCCCCCGCACCCGGATGACGTCGCTCAGCGCCGACTCGGCCACGTACTTCACCTTCTGGTCCAAGGGGCGACTCGCGACGAACACGCCGTCGGTCGAGGCATCGTTGCGCAGCCCCGAGACGGCGCGCCCGACGTTCAGCGCGGGGAGATAGGCGCTTTGTGACCGCTCGGGGTAGATCTCCTGCGTCACCCGCTCACCGGCCGGGACGCTGTCGATTTCCCCTGGCACCCCCTTCCTGACCCAGGCGTCGTTTTTGAAGGAGTTCAGCACCACGCCGCGCCAGTAAAGCTTCTCTTCTGGGACTTTTGGCGAGAGGGCCCGCAGCACCACCCCCTTCACCGCGCTGACCGCGGGGGCGCTCCCCGGCTTCACCGTGTCAGAGAACCCGATCCGCTTCTCCGCCGGAGTCTTAAGGAAGTTCCAGAGCGGGTACTGCGTCCTCGGGAGGATGAAGAAGAAGAAAAGAAGCAGCGGCAACGCGACCACCGGCATGAGAAGCGCCACCGTCACCACCTTCTTCGCTTCGTACCGGGTGAGAAGGATCGCCTCGTCCTGGGCATGGAAGGTGAGGAGCACCAGCGCCACGGCAAGAAGGAGAAGCAGGGCAAAGAGGTAGACGAGAAAGAGCGCCGACATCTCGAAGAGCGAGGAAGCGGCGAGGCAGAAGAGGGAGAGCGCGAACGCCTGCAGGTAATGGCGTCCGCTGCGCTCTCCGAGTAGCCTCACCCCGAGGAAGACGACGAGGAGGTCGGCGGTGACCGGGACGAGCCGGCTGACACTGAAACCGGAGGCTAGGTAGATAAAGAGGAGTATCGAGAACGGGGTGAGCACCCGCCCCGGCAGCGCGCGTCCGCTGTAGTACAGGTACACCCCGGCAAGCAGCGCGGCGGGGAAGAAAACCCGTGCGAAGAGGCCCAGGTGCGCGAGCAGGGGGAGGTACCCGATAAGCGCGATGCAGGCGGTGAGCCCACTGAGAAAAAGATCAACCCTTACCATATAGGGCAAGCTCCGTGAGCAGTTTGAGCCGATGTGACCGGGTGGTGCCCGGGGGGACGACGCGCTCCCCGAGCTTGAGTCCGACCGGCCGCCCCGACCGCGCCAGCCGGTTCACGAGGAAAGTGCCGTAGGAGAGGCGCTCTTCCAGGTCGCGCCCCGGCACCGCGTCGAGGTCGATGATAAGCGGCTCCGCCGCGGTCGCCGTGAGCTCCTTCACCTTGAAGACCTCGTGCTTCGCGGAGAGGCGCCAGTGGATGAGCTTCAGCGGTTCGCCGCCGCGGTAGTCGGAGATCTTGGCTAGCTCGCCGTCGTAGCCGGATGCTGCCGCGGAAACCGCCTCCCCCGCGTCGGGCGTCCCCCCCGGTGCCGGTACCAGCACGGGGCGCGGTGCCGGAAAGACGGTTCCCTCAACCGGCAGATGGACCGCCGTGGCGCGCACGAAGAAGTTGACCGGGAACGGGGAACTCACCGTGGCGTCTGGAAGTTTAAGGGGACCGCGCTCGCGAAACGAGAGAAGGAGCGCCGCGTTCTGCGGACGGTTGCGTTCAAGGAGGGTGAAGCTCGTGGAGTTCCCCATCAGGGTCACCCTGATCAGGAAGGACGGGAGGAAGCGCTTGCCGTTTTCCGCGACGACCGGCAGGAGCGTTTCGGTGCCGGCATAGACCTCGTCCGGCAGCCGCACGCTGAGGACGATGCTGCGGATGTTCAGCCACCCCAGCACCCCGGTTACCGCCATGAAAGAGAGCATCGCGGCGACGATCAGGAAGAGAAGGTTGTTGCCGGTGTTGACCGCAGAGACGCCGAGAAGCAGCGTGGAGGCAACGTAGAGCCCGCCCCCCTTGGTGAGCCTTATGTGAGCGGGAGGGGTATTTCTTTCAGTATTGCGTTTAATACGTGCTCCTTGTCCACCCCTTCGTGCTCCGGGCGGAAGATGAGGCGGTGCGGGCAGACCGCATGCACCACGTCACGTACGTCCTCGGGTGCCACGAAATCCCGGCCGTGCAGGTAGGCTGCGGCCTTGGCGACGTCCACCATGCCGATGCCGCCGCGGGTGGAAAGCCCGGTCTGGACAAGCGGATGGGTCCGGGTCGCCTTGATGATGGCGTAGATGTAGTCGGTCACCTTCTCGCCCACGTAAACCTGCTCCCTCACGGTGCGGATCGCCTCGACGAGGTCTTCGTGCTGCAAGAGGGGTGGGATGTGGAGGATCTCGTTCCTTATGCTCCCCTGCCTTAAGATCCCCTTCTCGACCTCCTCCGGAGGATAGCCGATGCCGGTCCTGATCAGGAAGCGGTCCATCTGCGATTCGGGGAGGGGATAGGTCCCCACCTGCTCGACCGGGTTCTGGGTGGCGAGCACCATGAACGGCTCGGGGAGCTGGTAGGTCACCCCCTCGACGGTTACGCGCCGCTCCTCCATCGCCTCGAGCAGGGCGCTCTGGGTCTTAGGCATGGCGCGGTTCACCTCATCGATGAGGACGATGTTGTTGAAGATCGGCCCTTTGATGAAGTTGAAGCGCCCCTCGGTGCGGTCGAAGACGGAGAGGCCGGTGATGTCGGAGGGGAGGAGGTCACTGGTGCACTGGACGCGCCCGAAGGAAAGGCCCAGCGCGCTGGCGAAGGCGAGCGCCATGGTGGTCTTGCCAAGCCCCGGGATATCCTCGAGTAGGATGTGGCCACCGGTCAAAAGGGCCATGAGGCTCAGGCGGAGCGCCCTCACCTTACCCTTCAGGTGCTGGCTGGAGAGCTCTTCGAGTACCGCGTTCATCTCGTCTACTTTGGCTGGTTTGGGCAAAGCGGGAACCTCCTGGGAAGCAACAGCCACTCATTATATCGGCCGGGCCGTAAAAAGGAAAGGGGCGCCCGGAAAGGCGCCCCCAATCGATTCCGTATCTGCCGGCCAAGCAAGAGAACTAAAGCTGCCCCATGAACTTGTGGGTCTGCGGGATGACGCGGACCTCCTTCAGGGAGGTGCAGAGTTCCTGGAGTTCGAGAGCCCGCTGGGCGGTGATGCCGATGGTTCCGTCCTCCCGCGTCAACGGCTGCAGTATGAGCGGTATGGCGGGGTCCACCGCACCGATCATGGCGCAGGAGCGACGGATCTCCCACTCCTCGGTGCTCTGGTCGACGACTATCTTCACGAAGACATCCTTCATCGCCGCCAGTTCCAGGAAGGCATGGTGCTGGTCCCACAGCTCCGGGCACCCGGAGGCGGAAGGGAGCTTGATGTCCATGCCGATGCTGTCCAGGTGCGGGATGAGCGGTGCCAGGGCCTCGGGAAGCGTCCCGTTGGTCTCCAGGTAGATGGGGAGTAGCTTTCTCAGCTCCGGAAGCCACTCCTCCAGAAGGGCGCCGTAAAGAAGCGGCTCACCGCCGGTGATGCTGATCGAGTGGTGGATGCCAGGCCAGGCGGCACCCCAGCTCTCGAGAAGTGTTGCGACCCGCTCGAGCGTGACCGGGTTCGGCACCTTCTGAAAGTCGCGCCGCCCGGGGGTGAGCTCCAGGAGGCACTCCTGCGGAACGGCGGACATCCCCGGGGTGTCGCAGAAGCTGCAGTTCAGGTTGCAGCCGGCAAAACGGAGAAAGACCTGGCGCAGGCCTACCAGCACCCCCTCCCCCTGAATGGAGGAGAAGCATTCTACCAGGGGGGCCTGCAGCTTACTCATAGTAGCTCGCAGCGGCAAAGTCCGATTCCCAGACCGTGACCATCTCGACCTTCACCTTGTCCGACCCGAAGATCTTGGTCAGCTCATGGTACAGGTAGCGGGCGATGTTCTCGGATGACGGGGAGATCTCGGAAAACGGTGCGAGCTCGTTCAGGTACTTGTGATCGAGCGTCTTCAAAAGGTTGTTGGTTTCCTTCTTGAGGATCTTGAAGTCGATGCCGAGACCGGCCTTGTCGAGTTCGTCGGTGGTGATGGAGACCTCCACCTTCCAGTTGTGGCCGTGCAGGTTCTCGCAGTCCCCCTGGTAGTTGATCAGGTTGTGGGCTGCGGCAAACGCAGTGTGAATGGTGAGACGAAACATGCCACCCTCCCTTTTAATTATTTTTATCGGTTGCAATATATCATGAACGGGAAAGAAAAACAGGCTAAGAAAAGCCTTCCTCAGCCGGAATCAGTCCTGAATCAGGGTTGGTCTATATGGTTATGCTTTCGCCACGCTGGAGGGGTGGCGGAGCCGGTGTGGTGATCCAGGTGTAGGTGAGGACGAAGAAGAGGACGACCAGCGAGAAAAGGAGCATGAAGCTTGGGAGCAGGCGGGTCCGGGACTCTGCCGCGCTCCCTTGCACGAGCCCGAGGGCGGCGACCAGGACGCCGAAGCCACCAAGCATCCCGGCCATGAAGAAACCGAAGAAGGTAAGACGAGCCTCGCCGGCGATGCCCAGCATGAGGAGGGCGGAGATTTCGCTATGGAAGAAGGTGGCTGCGATCAGGGCGATGAGGCCCGCGTTGATCGCTTTTATGCCGCGACGCACCGTAGTTTTACGCATCGTTGAACCTCAGGGAATCGGCGCTATTCGCACCAGCTCACGTCGCCTACCCCTTTGCGGAGCACTTCGGGGCGATCGCCGATCAGGCTGACAACGGAGCTTACGTCGGCGGTGAGATCGCCGCCGTCCACCACCAGGTCGAGCTGTTTCCCCAGCTCGTGCTCGACCTCCCACGGGTTGCCGATCGGGTCCTCGCCGGAGAGGTTGGCGCTCGTGGTAACGATGGGTGCGCCGAGCTCCTTCACGATGGCGAGGCAGATCGCGTTGTCCGGCATGCGGATGCCGACCGTCCTCTGCTTTGTCTGTACGAGATCGGGAACCACCGAGTTCGCCTCGAGGACGAAGGTGTACGCCCCTGGGAGCAGACGACGCAGCTGCTTGAAGGCGTAGTTCGAGACGCGCGCGTAACGTGAGATCTCAGCCATATCGGAGCAGATGAAGGAAAAGGGTTTCTTCTTGTCGCGCTGCTTGATCTGGTAGATCCGCTCGATCCCCTTCTTGCTGAAGATGCTGCAGCCGATACCGTATGTGGTGTCGGTCGGATAGGCGACGACGCCGCCGTTTTTCAGGATCTCGACGACCTTGGCGATGAGGCGCGGCTGGGGGTTGTCAGGGTTGATCTCGAGCAGCATGGCTATTCCTCGGGATTCAGTCCCAGAAGCGACTCGTGCACGAAACGGCCGTCCTTCTGGATCAGGATATCGTCGAACCAAAGCTCGCCGTCGCCGACGAGGATCTTCACCATGTCCCAGTGCACCGCGGAGCGGTTGCCGTTGTCGCACTCGTCGTAGGCCTGGCCGGGGGTGAAGTGAATCGATCCGAAGATCTTTTCGTCGAAGAGGATGTTGCGCATCGGCACGCGGATGTTCGGGTTCACGCCGATGGCGAACTCGCCCACGTAACGCGCCCCCTCGTCGGTGTCGAGGATGCGGTTCAGTTCCGCGTCCATGCCGGGAGCGGTCGCTCTTACGATGCGCCCCTTCTCGAACTCGAGGCGGACGTTGTTGAACTCCTTCCCCTGGTACACGGTCGGGCAGTTGTAGGTGATGTACCCTTCCACCGAATCGCGCACCGGCGCGGTGAACACCTCGCCGTCCGGGATGTTCAGCCGCCCGTCGCACTTGATCCCGGGAAGCCCCTTGATGCTGAAGGTGAGATCCGTGTCCGCGGCCTTGATGTGCACCCGGTCGGCCGCATCGACGCAGGCCTTCAGCGCGTCCTGTTTCCTCGACTCCTCCTCCCAGTCCATGCAGCAGGCGGCGAAGAGGTAATCCTCGTACTCCTCGAGGCTCATGCGCGCTTCCTGGGCCGCACCGTGGGTCGGGTAGCGCGTCACCACCCAGCGGGTCCCTTTGACGCGCTGGTCGATGATGGGACGCACCACCTTGGACCAAGCGATCATGCTGGCCTGGTTCGCCTTGGCGTTCACCATGGAGTTGTCGGCGGCGGAGAGACCGAAGTAGACGTCGACCTGTTTCATGAAGTCGAGCTTGTGCTGCGGGAAGTAGGAGAGCTGGTCGGCGCTGGCCAGGTTGTAGAAGTGGCGCCCGATCTCGGGGACGCTGAACTCGTACTCGACGTACTTCGCCCCTTTTTCGAGGCAGAGGGCGTAGAGCTCCTTCACGAGCGGCGTTCCTTCCAGTCCGGCGCAGGAGATGAGCACCACGTCGCCCGGTTGTACGCGACCCGAGTAGTTGACCAGCACTTCAGCGAATTGTCTGACGCGAGGATCTTTCATAAGCGTGCCCCCGTAGGTGGTTTAAGAATGGGTGACGCGGCTTACCGGCAGAGGAGGCCGGCAAGCGGGTTATATTCCGTAAGGATGAATGGCGATGGATCTACCTGCCCGTATGCCCGAACCCGCCGGCGCCGCGGGCGGTTTCGCCCAGTTCGTCCACCTCGATGAACTCGGCGCGCTCGCAACGGGCAAAGACCATCTGCGCGATGCGCTCGCCGTGCTTTACGGTAAAAGGCTCGCTGCCGTGGTTAATAACGATGACCCCGACCTCGCCGCGGTAATCCGCGTCGATGGTACCGGGCGAGTTTACCAGCGCGATGCCGTGCCTGAGCGCCAGGCCGCTTCTGGGTCTCACCTGCGCCTCGATGCCGGGTGGAATCTCGATGGCTATTCCCGTCGGGACCAGGGCGCGCTCGCCCGGATGCAGCACGAAATCCTCATCGAGCGCGGCATGCAGATCGACACCCGCCGCCTGCTCGGTCATGTAAGAGGGAAGCGAGGTCGACCGCAGGCGCTTTATCCGGATGGGTATGGTTTTCATCAAACGTTGATATCGGAGTCGGCAAAGGTGGGAGAACCGACCCGGCCCAGCATGACCAGAGTCAGCGCGGAGTTGTCCAGTATCTCTTGTGCGAGCTCCTGGATGCTCTCGGAGGTGACGCGGTCGAACCCTTCCATGATCTCGGACAGCGGCAGCGGCGTACCGAAGTAGATCTCGTTTTTCGCGAGGCGCGACATGCGGTTGTCGCTCGATTCCAACGACAGGAGCAGGTTGCCCTTCAACTGCTCGCGCGCCCCCTCGAGCTGCTCCATGGGGACCGGCTCGCGTTTGAAACGGCCGATCTCGCGCAGCATGATCTCGAGAAGCTCCTTAGCGTTTTCCGGGCTCGCACCGGCGTACACCACGAGCGAACCGGCATCGGCATGGGAGGCTATGTAGGAGTAGACCGAGTAGGCAAGACCGCTCTTCTCGCGTACCTCCTGGAAGAGGCGCGAACTCATGGAGCCGCCAAGAATGGCGTTCATGATGAAGGCATCGTAGCGCTGCGGGTGGCTTTGCTGCACCCCCTTGAGGCCAAGGCAGACGTGGATCTGCTCCAGGTCCTTCTCGACCAGCTCGATCCGGCGCTCGTACACGGGGGGGACGGACTCGCTCCGGCCGTGCCCCGGCTCGACGCCGTTCAAGAATTCCTCGAGGAGCACGGTGAGCTTGTCGTGGTTGACGTTACCGGCCGCTGTGACGATGATGTCGTCGGCACGGTACATCTTGTCCTTGTAGGCGATGATGGCATCGCGTGAAAGCCCGGTGACGCTTTCGGCATCGCCCAGGATCGACATCCCCAGCGGGTGCCCCTTCCAGAAATGCTGGTGGAAGAGGTCGTGGATCAGGTCGTCCGGGGTGTCCTCCATCATGTTGATCTCCTGGAGCACCACGCGGCGCTCCTTTTCGATCTCTTCGTCATCGAAGACGGAATGAAGGAAGATGTCGGTCAGAAGGTCGACGGCACGCGGTAGGAACTTATCCAGCACCTTCGCGTAGTAGCAGACGTACTCGCGGCTGGTGAAGGCGTTCAGGACGCCACCCACCGAGTCGATCTCGCGGGCGATGTCCAATGAGGAACGGCGTTCGGTGCCTTTAAAGAGGAGATGCTCGATGAAGTGGGCGACGCCGTTTGACTCCCGCCGTTCGTGGCGGGAGCCGTTGGCGACCCAGATTCCTATGGAGACGGAGTTTGCGTACGGGATACGCTCGGTAATGACGCGTATCCCGTTATTTAGGGTGGTCTTTTTAATCATGGCTAGAACTATACCGGGAAAGCCGAAAATTGCCAGCTCTCACATGAGAGATGTTATTCGGTGAAGGTCTGGCCCAGAGCCTCTTTACGGGAGAGCTTGATCTTGCCCTGTTTGTCGATGCCGATGCACTTCACCAGCACCTTGTCCCCTTCTTTGAGGATGTCGCTCACGTTCTTCACGCGCTCGGTGTCGAGCTCGGAGACGTGCACCAGGCCGTCGGTTCCCGGGAAGATCTCGACGAATGCGCCGAACTCCATGATCTTCTTGACGGTGCCCATGTAGAGCTTGCCTTCCTCGGCCTCGGCGGTGAGGTTCCTGATCATCTTGATGGCGAGGTCGCAGGCTTCCTTGTTGTTGGAAGCGATGTTGATCTTGCCGGTGTCCTCGATGTCGATGGCGACGCCGGTTGCCTCGGTGACGCTCCTGATGTTCTTGCCGCCGGAACCGATGACGTCGCGGATCTTGTCCACCTTGACCCAGATGGTGGTGATGCGCGGAGCGAAGGAGGAGAGGTCGGCACGCGAGGTGGAGAGGGTTTTGGCCATCTCGCCCAGGATGTGCACGCGGCCTGCTTTTGCCTGCGCCAGTGCAGCACCCATGATCTCGCGCGTCACGCCGCCGATCTTGATGTCCATCTGCAGCGCGGTGACGCCTTCGGCGGTACCGGCCACTTTGAAGTCCATGTCGCCCAGGTGGTCTTCGTCACCGAGGATGTCGGAGAGGATGGCGTACTCGTCGCCTTCCTTGATGAGGCCCATGGCGATGCCCGCGACCGGTGCCTTGATCGGGATGCCGGCATCCATCATGGACATGGAGCCGCCGCAGACGGTGGCCATGGAGGAGGAACCGTTGCTCTCGGTGATGTCCGAGACGATGCGGATGGTGTAGGGGAAATCGTCGTGCTTCGGGAGCACCTGCTGCAGCGCGCGCTCGGCCAGCATGCCGTGGCCGATTTCGCGGCGCCCCGGGGCGAGGCGGAAGCTGGTCTCGCCGACGGAGTACGGCGGGAAGTTGTAGTGCAGGAGGAACTTCTTCCTGGAATCGCCGTAGAGCGAGTCGATGCGCTGCTCGTCGACCGAGGTGCCGAGGGTCGCGGCCACGATGGACTGGGTCTCGCCGCGGGTGAACAGGGCGGAACCGTGGGCGCGCGGCAGGAAGCCTACCTCGGTGGCGATGTTACGGATGGTCTTGGTGTCGCGGCCGTCGATCCTGGAGCCGTCCTTGATGATGTGCTCGCGCACGAGGTTGTACTCGAGGTCCTCGATGAAGGCCTTGACCTCTTTCTCGGAGCCTTCGAACTCGCCGGCCAGTGCCGCGACGGTCTTCTCGGTGATGGCGTCGATGGCGTCGTGACGCTCGCCCTTCGCCTTGATGCGAACCGCAGCCTTCATCTCTTCCTTGGCGAGTGCGTCAACGCGGGCTTTCAGCGCCTCGTTCACGACCGGTGCCGGAACGTCGCGCTTTGCGACGCCGACCTTGGCAGCCAGCTCTTCCTGTGCTGCAAGGATCCCCTGGACCGCTTCCTTGCCGAAGAAGATCGCTTCGAGGAGATCATCCTCGGAGACTTCGGAGGCGCTACCTTCCACCATCAGGATGGCGTCCTTGGAGGCCGCGATCACGATCTCCATATCGCTCTGCTCTTCCTGCTCGGCGGTCGGGTTCGCGATGAACTTGCCGTCCACGCGCCCGACCTTGACGCCTGCGATCGGGCCGGCGAAGGGAGCGTCGGAGACCATGAGTGCCGCGGAGGCGCCGATCATGGCGAGGATGCCGGGATCGTGGTCCTTGTCCGCCGACATGACGGTGGCCATGATCTGGGTGTCGTTAAGGAACCCTTCCGGGAACAGCGGACGGATCGGACGGTCGATGAGACGGCAGGTCAGGGTCTCGCTGTCGGAGGGACGCCCCTCGCGCTTGAAGAACGAGCCGGGGATGCGGCCGCCTGCGTACGCCTTCTCCTGGTAGTTGACGGTGAGCGGGAAGAAGCCCTGCCCTTCCTTGGCGGTTTTCATGGCGACGGCGGTCACGAGGACCATGGTGTCGCCGCTTTTGATCATGACCGCGCCGCTTGCCTGCTTCGCGATCTTTCCTGTTTCGATGGTGATTGTCTTGCCACAGCATTCCGCCTGTACGGTATGTACCATTGTTACGGCCTCCATTATTGGTGCTTCGGTTGGTGTTGGGGCCGCCGAGAAAAGCGTCCTGCCGGCACGAGCCTGCCGCAGGACGGTTTTATCCACGCCCCCAACAAAGAAAAGGGCACAAAGGCCCTTACAAGATGAAAGAGGAAAGGCAATATACCCCTGGAGGTATACTGCCTTTTTTTACCTTCTGATGCCGAGCTTGGCGATGATCGCCTTGTAGCGCTCTACATCCTTCTTCTTCAGGTAGTCAAGCAGACCCCTTCTCTGACCGACGATCTTCAGCAGACCGCGACGGCTGTGATGATCCTTCTTGTGAGTCTTGAAGTGCTCAGTCAGATAGGTGATACGCTCCGAAAGAATTGCAATCTGCACTTCCGGCGAACCCGTGTCGGAATCGTGCAGCTTATGAGCTGTGATGATTTCCTGCTTCTTTTCCGTTTGCAGCATGTGGTTACACCCCCTTCCCATCTTAATTGTTAGTGCTTTTATTTATGTACTTTTATGCCTTCCCGCAGTCCCAAGGCCACGGCATAGATCAAGACCTTCAACTCTTACCACAAAAGCAGGTACGTGTAAAGAAGGAATACTAATTGAATACACGCATGAGACGCAGCCCTTTGAGCCGGTCGTGGCAAGCCACTGCTAGAAAACGCTCACCCAGATAGAGTCGCACCTGCTCGCCGTCCTGAAGCAGGCCGGGCGCCTCGACGAACTCCCCATCTCCCGGCACCACGCCGTTACCGACCTTGCGCCCCCCTGCCTCGGTGAGCTGCAGGCGCCTCAGGTGATCGAGCGCCCGGTCCAGGGGCAAAATAAGCGCCTGCTGGTCGGCCGCCGCGGCGAGCGCGTCGATGGTGATGGCGTCCGCCTCTTTGAAAAGGCCGCTTTCCGTGCGCCGCAACTCCAGAAGATGCGCGCCGCACCCGAGCGCCTCGCCAATATCGCAGGCAAGGGTCCTGACGTAGGTGCCGCGCGAGCAGCGCACCGTGAAGCAGGCCTCGGGTAGACGGATCCATTCGAAGGTGAGCGAGTGGATCTCCACCTCGCGCTCCTCGCGCTCCACCTCGATACCCTTTCTCGCCAGCTTGTAAAGCGGCACGCCCCCCTGCTTGATAGCGGAGAACATCGGCGGGAGCTGCTTCTGGAGGCCGAGAAACCGCGGCACGATCCCTTCCAGGTCCGCGGGCGAGAGATGTGACCACTCCCTTTCCGCGATCACCTCCCCGGTGAGGTCCTGGGTGTCGGTGGCGATGCCGAGTCTAAGCACCGCCCGGTACTCCTTCTCGGACTCGTCGAGGAACTGGATCGCCTTGGTCCCCTCCCCCACCGCAACGGGAAGCACACCGGTCGCGAAGGGATCGAGGGTTCCCGTGTGCCCAACCTTCTTCTGGTTGATGGCGCGGCGGACCTTCGACACGATGTCATGGGATGTGACACCGGCTGGCTTGTCGATCACGAAAAAGCCGTTCAGCATCAGCGCATCTGCTCCAGCCGGTCGAAGACCTGCGCCTTGACCTCGGCGAGCGTGCCGCGCACCATGCACCCGGCGGCGTTGTGGTGCCCGCCGCCGCCAAAGGAGGCGGATACCGCGGAGACGTCCACCTTCCCCTTGGACCTGAAGCCGACCTTGAAGAGCCCCTCCTCGACCTGCCGGAAGAAGAGCGCCACCTGCACCCCCTTGATGGAGCGGGGGTAGTTGATGAAACGGTCGGTGTCCTGGGCGGTGGCGCCGGTCTTGCCGTACATGTCGAGCGTCACGGTGACCGAGGCGTACTCGCCGGAAGGGGAAACGGTCAGGTCGGAGAGGGCGAGGGCCAGAAGCGCGATCCTCTGCAGCGGCTCGCTCTCGTACAGGTTCTCATTCACGCTCCAGGCATTCACCCCCTTGCCGATCATCTCGCCGGCGATGGCAAAGGACTCGGGGTCGGAGTTCGAGTAATGGAAGCTGCCGGTGTCGGAAAGGATGGCGGTGTAGATGCAGAGCGCGGTGGGATAATCCACCTCGTCCCCCGCCGCCCTGATGATCCGGTAGATGAGGGCCGCGGTGGCGCTCGCCTTCGGGTCGATCAGGTTGCAGACGCCGAAGTTCTCGCACCCGAGATGATGGTCCACGTTGATGAAACGCCCGACCCGCTTGTTCTCGGTTACCGCCTTGCCGGAGCGGCGGAATTCGCCCACGTCGAGCACGAAGCAGACGTCGAAGTCGTGCTCCGGCATCTCCCCGTACACCTGGTCCGCCATAGGCAGAAAGGAGCAGTTGTCCGGGACCGGATCGCAGAGGTAGACGGTGACGTCCTTGCCGCGCGCGGTCAGGTAGTTGGCCAGGGCCAGGGAGGAGCCGACCGCGTCGGGGTCGGGACTTTCGTGGCTTGTGATCAGAAAGCTCCGCGCCTGGTCGATCTCCGCCACTATCCGCTTAATCTCAGCTGTTGTCGCCGTCATCCTTAGCCCCTATCTCCTTCAGAATCGATTCGATATGCTGGCCGTAATCCAGGGAGGTGTCGTACTTGAACGTGATTTCGGGGGTGAAACGCAGCTTCAGGGCCTGGCCGATCTCCTTGCGGATGAACCCTTTGGCGGAGTTTAGTCCCGCCTCGCTGTTCGTCTTCGCGGCGTCGTCGCCGTGCACGGTGAAGTAGACGGTGGCCTGCCTGAGGTCGGGGGTCACCTTCACGCCGGTGATGGTGAGGAAGCCTACGCGCGGGTCCTTGAGACCCTTTATGAGCAGCTCGGAGATGATCTTGTGGATCTCTTCGGCAACCTTGTCGGAACGCTTTACCATGTTCTTTCTCTCTTGTCGTGAAACGATTAAGGGGAGAGGGCCTTCCGCGGGCCGGGATGCCGGACGCGGGACGCCGCTCTCCCCGTGTTTTTTTCTTACAGCTTGCCGGCTACCTTCTCCATCTCGAAGCACTCGAAGATGTCGCCGATCTTGAGATCGTTGTAGTTCTCAAGCGACATGCCGCACTCGTAGCCGGTGGCGACTTCCTTCACGTCGTCCTTGAAGCGGCGCAGGCTGCCGAGCTTGCCTTCGAAGATCACCACGTTGTCGCGCAGCAGGCGTACCTGTGCGTTCCTGATGATCTTGCCATCGGTGACGTAGGAACCCGCGACCATGCCGGCCTTGGGCACCGAGAACACCTCGCGGATCTCGGCGCGACCCAGGTATTTCTCCTTGAAGGTCGGCTCGAGGAGACCTTCCATCGCCTTCTTGATGTCGTCCACCGCGTCGTAGATGATGTTGTAGAGCCTGACGTCGACCCCTTCCTTCTCGGCGAGTGCCGCCGCCTTGACCTCGGGACGGACGTTGAAGCCCAAGATGATGGCGTTAGAGGCGCTGGCCAGGTTGACGTCGGTCTCGGTGATGGCGCCGACGGAGGCGTGCAGCACGTTGAGACGGATGGCATCCGTGGTGAGTTTCCGGAGGGACTCGGCAACCGCCTCGACGGAGCCCTGCACGTCGCCCTTGACGATGGTGTTGAGGTCCTTGACCTCGCCCTTCTGGATCTTCTCGTAGAGCTGCTCCAGGGAGAGCTTGCTGTGCTTGGCGAGTTCGGACTCGCGCAGCTTCATCTGGCGGTGGTTTGCGATCTCCTTCGCCTGTTTCTCGTCGTTCATGGCAACGAAGATATCGCCTGCGTCAGGCACGCCGTTGAAGCCGATGACCTCGACCGGCATGGCCGGGCCGGCGGCGTTGACCTTCTCGCCCCGGTCGTTTTGCATGGCGCGCACGCGGCCAAAGTGAATGCCGGCCACGAAGTAATCGCCCGCCTTCAGGGTTCCTTCCTGGACCAGGACGGTCGCTACCGGGCCGCGCCCCTTGTCGAGTTTCGCCTCGACCACGGTGCCGCGGGCGGTCTTGTCCGGGTTCGCCTTGAGCTCGAGGACGTCGGCCTGCAGAAGAACCATCTCGAGCAGCGACTCGAGGTTGATGTGTTTCTTCGCGGAGACCTCGACGAAGATGGTCTCGCCACCCCATTCCTCGGAAACCAGGCCGAACTCCATCAGTTCCTGCTTCACCTTGCTCGGGTTGGCCTCGGGCTTGTCGATCTTGTTGATGGCGACGATGATCGGAACGCCTGCAGCCTTAGAGTGGTTGACCGCCTCGCGGGTCTGCGGCATGACGCCGTCGTCGGCAGCAACCACCAGGATGACGATGTCGGTGACCTTGGCCCCCCTGGCGCGCATCGCGGTGAACGCCTCGTGGCCCGGGGTATCGAGGAAGGTGATCTTCTGTCCCTTGAGTTCCACGTCGTAGGCGCCGATGTGCTGGGTGATGCCACCGGCCTCGCCGGCAATTACGTTGGCCTGGCGGATGGCGTCAAGAAGCGAGGTCTTGCCGTGGTCGACGTGACCCATGATGGTGACGACCGGCGGACGCTTCTGCATCGCTTCCGGCGCATCCGGCTCCGCCTCGAGGAGTTCGTCCACGTCGAGCGCCACGTTCTCGATCTCGTAGCCGAAATCGGTGGCCAGAAGGGTCGCGGTGTCGAAGTCGAGCGGGTGGTTGATGGTCGCCATCACACCGAGCTTCATGAGGGCGCGGATCAGGTCGGTAGCCTTGATCCCCATGCGCTTGGCCAGCTCGCCCACGGTGATGGACTCGCTGATCCTGATGATCCTCTTGATCGCCTTCGGTACCGTGATCTCGGTCTTCTTGCCGACCTGAACCTTCTCGGCGTACCTCCCTTTCTTACCCTTGGAGCGCGGCCCGGGCTCGAAAACCCGCTCGCGTTTGTCCAGAAGGTCCTTGAAGTTCTCTTTTTTACCCTTGCCTGCGGGAGCTCCGCCCTTCTTGGCGTTCTTGCCGAAATCGGTGCCGCCCGCCGGAGCGGGTTTTCCCCTCTTGCGACCGCGATCGTCCAGCAGCGGCGGCGGCTCGACAGGGGCCAGGGGGGCCGGACGATCGGGGCGCGCACCCATGGGGGGACGCTCGCCGGGACGACCTGCGCCGGGACGCGGTGCCGGACGCTCGGTGCCGGGACGCTCCACGCCGCGCGGCATGCCGGGACGCTGCCCCGGACGATCGCCCTGCGCGGGGCGCTGGTACTCGCGGCGCTCGGCCGGACGTTGGGTCGGAATCGGGATCTCGACGCGACCGAGGATCCTCGCGCGGGTTGCCGTCGGCTTGTCCGGCTCGGGCTCGACCACCTTGGCGGCGGGCGCCTCGGGCGCCTTGGCGGCAACCGGTGCTTCCGCGGCGGGAGCCTTCGGGGCTTCGACCTTGGCGGGCTCGGCTTTCGGCGCCTCGGATGCGGGGGCAGCAGGCGCCTCCGCCTTCGGGGCCTCGACGACCGGCTTTTCCGGTGCTGCGGGCGCGGCAGGTGCTGCGGCCGCCGGTTTCTCTTCCTTGACCGCCGGAGTCTGGGGGGCCGGGGCCTCGGCCTTCGCCGCAGCCGGCTTCGGAGCGGGAGCCGCCTCGATGATCCTCGCGCGGACCGGTTCCGGACGCTTGGGCGCCTCTTCCACCGGTGCCTTCTCGGGGGGCGCCGGCTGGGGTGCCTCCTCCTTGACCGGCTCGGCCGGCTCGTCTGCCGCCTGGGCCTCAGGCTCAACCGCCTTCGCACGACGGCGGATCAGGGTCGGTTTCACCCTTACCTCTTCCTGGGAAACTTCTTTGACGGGGGGGTGCGCGGGGGCGGATAACGCCTTGATATCCGAATCCTCAAGAACAGCCATATGGTTTTTGACCTGCACGCCTGCCTCGGCAAGTCTTGCCATAAGCTCCTTGTTTTCGATCCCCATCTGTGCCGCTAACTCATATACGCGGGTTTTGCTCATCTACTCACGCTCCTCCTCAAAGAAGTTCCTGTACTTTTCCATTTCCAATTCAATCGAGCCCACGAAGCCGCTTTCCATAACAACCAGGACGCTTCTGAGTTCCTTTCCCAGCAATTCCCCAAGGCGTTCCTTGGTGAACAGGGAGATGCAGGGGACTTCCTTCAGCTTCGCGAGCCCCCTGAACTTCTCGCCGATATCGGGCGAGATATCGGTGGCGACGAACAAAAGTCCCGCCCCACCCTTCTTCAGCTTTTCCTGTACCTGATCCGAACCCGAAACCACCTTCCCCGCCTTGTTGCCAAGGCTGATGTAGGAGGCGATGCGCTCCTCGAGCTTGTGGACCACCTGTTTGAGCAGCCCCTCTGCGTCGGCGCCCAGCACCTCCCCCTTGAAGCCGCGGGCGAACTGCTTTTTCTGGGCCGCGAGCTTCAGGCATGCAGCCTTCATGCAGGTGTACGCGCCGCGCCCGGGGAGCTTGTTCTGCAGGTCCGGTACGAGGGTACGGTCCGGGGCCAGCACGAAGCGGAGCAGCTCGCCCTTGTCCTTCGTCTCCCGGCAGGCGAGGCAACTTCTCTGTGGTGCGGCCTTGGTCATCCTAGTCCTCTTCGGTCGCCTCTACTGCGGGCTCGGCATTCTCGGCATTCTCGGCATTCTCGGCGACTTCCTCTGCCTCTTCGGCCTCTTCGGCCTCGGTGCCGTCGTAGGAGGCAAACTGCTGCAGCTCGGCCTCGGCCATGCGGGTCTCGCTCTTGATGTCGATCTTCCACCCGGTCAGCTTGGCGGCAAGACGCACGTTCTGGCCGCGCTTGCCGATGGCGAGCGAGAGCTGGTCGTCGGCCACGATGACCTCCATGGCGTACTCCTCCTCGTCGACGTACACCTTGGTGACCACGGCCGGGGCCAGGGCGTTGCAGGCGAAGCGGGCGATGTCCTCGCTCCAGGGGATGATGTCGATCTTCTCGCCGCGCAGCTCGGAGACCACGTTCTGCACGCGGGAGCCGCGCATACCGACGCAGGCGCCGACCGGGTCGACGTCGGCATCGTGGGAGTAGACGGCGATCTTGGCACGCCCACCCGGCTCGCGCACGACGCTCTTGATCTCGACGATCCCCTCTGCGATCTCCGGAACCTCGGCCTCGAACAGCTTGGCGAGCATCTGGGGATGGGTGCGGGAGAGCATGATCTGCGGCCCTTTGGTGGTCATGCGAATCTCGGTGATGAGGGCCTTCACGCGGTCGCCCTGACGGTACACCTCGCGCGGGGCCTGCTCCTTGTGCGGGAGAAGTGCCTCGGCGCGGCCGAGGTCGACGATCAGGTCGCCCTTCTCGAAACGGCGCACGACGCCGTTCACGATCTCGCCCTGGCGCTCCTGGAACTCGTTGAAGATGGTCTCGCGTTCAGCCTCACGCACGCGCTGGATGATCACCTGTTTCGCGGTCTGCGCGGCGATCCTGGAGAAGCCGGAGGCGTCCATCTTCATGCCGATGGAGTCGCCGATCTCGACGTCCGGATCCTCCTCGCGGGCCTCGTCGAGCTCGATCTCGCGGTAGGAATCCTGCACCTCTTCCACGACGGTAACGAACTCGAACAGCTCAACCTCGCCGATCTCGGGGTTATAGTGCGCCTCCAGATCACGGGTATTACGAAATTTCTTGTTGGCGGCCGTCAGTACTGCCTGTTCCAGCGCCTCTACCACAATACTTTTATCGATACCCTTCTCTTTTACGATCTGGTCGATCGTGTGCTTGAGGTTAAAGCTCGTTTCCACGTGACTGTCTCCTTCTGCTGATAATTACAAATAGAAATTTTTAGAATTCGAATTCGAGGTTGGCCTTGGCCACTTTGTCCAGAGGGATGGACGCATGCTGCCCCTCGGTGAGGTCGATGCTGATCACCCCGTCCGTGACCCCCAGGAGCTTCCCGGTGAAGGTCTTGCGCTTGTTCCCCGCGTCGTCGGCCAGCATCTCGAAGGTTTTCACCTTCACCAGGTGTCCCGCGAAACGCTCGTAGTCGGCTACCTTCTTGAGCGGACGGCAGATCCCCGGCGAGGAGACCTCCAGGTCGTAACGCTCGGGCATGAAGTCCTCGACGTCCAGGATGTCGGAGAGCTGGCGGCTCACGTCGGCGCAGTCGTCCAGGTTGATCCCGCCTTCCTTCTCGAGGAAGATCCTGAGCACCATGTCGCGCCCCTCACGCTTGTACTCGAGGTCGACCAGCCCGATACCGAGCGGTGCGCCGATCTCTGCAACGATTTCAGTGACTCTTTCTGCTACATCTACCTTGGCCATCTCTAGGTTTTCCCATAAAAAAAAGCGAGCCGGAGGAGCTCACTTTTGAGTGAACATTAACATGTACGGCATTAATTACCACGGAAGCCTTCTTTATGCAAGCGCTTTTTTCCCAGAGTGAGCCGTTTTTTCGGGCTTTCAGGCATGTTATCACGCTCATTCAGCGCCCATATTTCTTCTGCCGGAAAGAAGGGGATTTTTTGCCGCCGCATGTGACATTGGGGCAATTTAAGACACCACTGCTTTTTCCACTGTGCTCCCTGTCGCCGCGTCGAAGTCACGGCAGCCGCGGTGCACCCGACCACAGTCAGCAACCCAGCAATCGCTTCACTTTTACACCATTAGCTGTTATATATGGGCGTCGCCGGAAACGGCACAAAAACCTGTAAAAGGAAAGAGAACCGACATGAAATACATAAGCACCAGGGGAAACATCGCCCCCATCGGGTTCAAGGACGCAGTAATGATGGGGCTTGCCACCGACGGCGGCCTTATTCTGCCGGAGAGCATCCCGCAGCTCGACCGCGACACCTTAGCCGCGTGGTCGAAGCTCCCCTACCGTGAGCTCGCTTTCAATATCATCTCCCTCTTCGCAACCGACATCCCGGCCGCCGACCTGAAGGCGCTCATCGACCGTTCCTACGGAACCTTCGAGCACCAGGAGACGACCCCCCTGGTGAAAAAGGACGGCGTCTACATCCTGGAGCTCTTCCACGGCCCCACCCTCGCCTTCAAGGACGTGGCGCTGCAACTGCTCGGAAACCTCTTCGAGTACCTTTTGAAGGAGCGCGGCGAGAAGATGAACATCCTGGGCGCCACCTCCGGCGACACCGGGAGTGCTGCCATCGCCGGGGTGCGCGGCAAGGAGAACATCAATATATTCATCCTGCATCCGCACCTGAAGACCTCCCCTATCCAGGCGCTGCAGATGACCAGCGTGCTCGACGCCAACGTGCACAACATCGCCGTAGAGGGGACCTTCGACGACTGCCAGAACATCGTGAAGACCCTGTTCAACGACCTCGAATTCAAGAAGGAGTACGCACTGGGCGCGGTGAACTCGATCAACTGGGCCCGCGTGCTCGCCCAGGTGGTCTACTACTTCTACGCCTGGGGCAGGCTCCCCGAGCAGGGGAAAGTGGTATTCTCCGTCCCGACCGGGAACTTCGGCGACATCTTCGCGGGCTACCTCGCGAAAAGCATGGGACTACCGGTGGAAAAGCTCCTCCTTGCCACCAACGAGAACAACATCCTCTCGCGCTTCGTGCAAAGCGGCGACTACTCTTTGGGGAAGGTCGTGCAGACCGTCTCCCCTTCCATGGACATACAGCTCGCCTCGAACCTGGAGCGCTACCTCTATTACCTCTTCAACGAAAACCCGAAGCGCGTGAGAAGCGCCTTTGCCGAGCTGCAGCAGACCGGCAAGATCGTCTTCACCGCAGAAGAGGTGCAGCGCGTGCAGAGCGAATTCCTGAGCTGCACCGTGGACGAAACGAAGACCCTCGACACGATCGCCTCCTTCAACAAGGAGACCGGCTACGTTCTCGACCCACACACCGCGGTCGGGGTGCGCGCCGCCCTCGAGTGCGTGAAGGGGCATCCGGCCGTCGTATGCCTTGCCACCGCGCACCCGGCGAAGTTCGGTGACGCCGTCGAGCGTGCCATCGGCGCCCCCGCCGTGCTGCCGCCCCAACTCGCCGCCTTGCAGGGCAAGGAAACGCGCTGCGAGATCATGGCTGCGGACAAAGAACTGGTAAAAGCCTTCGTGAAAGCCAAAGCCTAGTCTGACATCGGACCTGTCAGACTAGTCAGACTAGTCGGACAGGTCCGACATCAAAAGAGAACCCGCAATGTCCCTCCCCCCCCTGCAAGTAGACTGGAATCACATTGACACCGTCCACCTCGACATGGACGGCACCCTGCTGGACCGCCACTTCGACGACCACTTCTGGCTGGAGCACGTCCCCAGGCGCTACGCCGAGAAAAACGGCATCGACGAGAGCGCGGCAAGGGAAAAGCTCTACCGCATGTTCCGCTCCCAGGAGAAGACCCTCAACTGGACCGACCTCGATTACTGGTCCGCACAACTGGGCCTCGACATCCCGGTGCTCAAGGAGGAGGTGCACCACCTGATCGCGGTGCACCCGTTCGTCACCGAGTTCCTACTCTTCCTGCGCCAGCACGGCAAGAAGGTCTACCTGGTCACCAACGCCCACGGTAAGACGCTGAACCTGAAACTGCGCCGGACCACGATCGGCGGCTACTTCGACGGCGTCATCTCGGCCCACGACCTGGGACTGCCAAAGGAGGATCCGCTCTTCTGGGGGGAACTGCAGAGGAAGATACCGTACGATCCGGAAAGGACCATGCTGGGAGAGGACAGCGAGACCAACCTGGAGACGGCGCGCCGCTTCGGCATCCGCTACCTGATTTACGTCGGACGCTTCAGCTCGACGATGCAGCCGCTCCAGTCGAAAGACTTTCACACCATCCATTATTTCAGCGAACTGATTCCGCGCGACGGCGGCATGGCAGTACAGATTTGACCGTCAGCCGCGCGTCTTGATCCTGCACACCCCGTACTTCTTCACCAGATCGTAAAGGGCCGGACGGCTGACGCCAAGCATGTCCGCTGCCTTGCTCATGTTTCCCGCACAGGCGCGGATCGCGTCGTACACCATCCACCGCTCGATCCTGTCCCTCGCTTCCCGTAGGGTGAGTGACGCGAAGGCCATGGCCCCAACGCTGCACCCGACGTCCGCGCCGTGCCCCGCTTCCGCGCCCGTTGACATCGCATCGTTGCGGCAGGAAAAAAGCCGCTGCAACACGATGCACTGACCACCGCCTCCTGCCCCGAAACGGTCACAACCTGTTGCCGTACCCGGTGCAGGTTGATAAGCCGCATCCTGAACCACCTGACGCTTTTTCATGGCGTCCATCCTCGCACTAGCGGTTAACGAAAGAACCACTTGCGGGGGAGGCTCCCTGCCACCCCCACCGGGAAGAGCTCTCAGCGGCTGATGCATGATTATTATATTTTTTTAACAGTTGCTATTTCTATCGCGCCCCTTTTGGTTGTCAAGGCGCGTAAATGCAGCAGAGGACGCTGATTCACCCACCAAGCCCCCGCCTCCCCTTTCTTGACACCTTGGCTACCTTGCATTACTATCGGTTGCATTCGTTTGAAATCATTAGGAAATCAGCTTCAGGAGGAACCATGTCAACCAACCTCTGCTGGGATACCACCCCGCTTTACTCTTCCCCTTCAGCACCCGAGCTCAACCAGGCTTTCGAGGGTGCTACTTCGCAGGTTGCAGCGTTCAGGGAACGCTACCGCGGCAAGGTAGCCGAGCTCTCCGCCGCGGAATTGCTGGAGGCGCTTGAGAGCTACGAGAAGCTGCAGGAGGATCTGGCGGTGCCGCAGCTCTACGCGCACCTGCTCTTCGCCGCCGACAGCGAGAGCGATCTGCACAAACGGCTCTCCCAGAAGTCCGAGGAGTTCGGCAACGCCATGGGGCGGGAGCTCCTCTTCTTCGATCTGGAGATCATCCAGATGGAGGAAGAGCCGTTCCAAAAGTTCGCCAAGGACAGGCTGCTCGACAACTACCGTCACTTCCTCGAGGTGCTGCGCAAGTTCAAGGCGCACACCCTTTCCGAGCGTGAGGAGAGCCTGCTTTCCCAAAAGAGCCTGACCGGTGTGCAGGCCTTCTGCCGTCTCTTCGACGAAGTCTCCGCCTCCCTGCGCTACACCCTCGAGATGGACGGGGAGACCAAAGAGGTAACCGGTGAGGAACTCCTTGCCCTTTTGCATCACCCGGACGCAGGGGTGCGCGAGCGCGCCTTCGGCACCTTCCTCAAGAAGCACGAGGAGAACGGCATCCTCTATTCCGCCGTGTTCAACAACGTGGCGCTGGACCACTCCCAGGAGATGGAGCTCAGAAACTACCGGCACCCGATGGAGCCGACCAACCTTGGCAATGAGATCCCCAACGAGGTGGTCGAAAGCCTCATGCAGGTCTCCGAAAAGAACTATCCCTTGGCACAGGAATACTTCCGCCTGAAAGCGCGGCTGCTCGGCATGCCGAAGCTGAAAAACACCGACGTCTACGCCCCCCTCACCGAGAGCGACCGCAAATACAGCTTCGAGGAAGCGCGCACCATGACGGTCGAGGCGTACCGCGGCTTCTCCGAAGAGTTCGCTGAGCTTGCCGACTCCTTCTTCACCGGCAGGCGTGTGGACGTCATGCCCCGTCCCGGCAAGAGCGGCGGCGCCTTCTGCATGGGGATGACACCTGAGCTCCCGCCGTACCTGCTTTTGAACTTCACCGGGAACCTGCGCGACGTGGCGACCATCGCCCACGAGGTGGGGCACGGCATCCACTACCTGCTCGCTCAGGGCCAGACCATGCTCAACTACCACCCGCCGCTGCCGCTTGCCGAGACCGCCTCGGTGTTCGGCGAGATGCTCCTCACCCGGCAGTTGCTGGAGCGTGAGACCGACGTGGAGGTGAAGAAGTCCCTTCTGTGCGCGAAGATCGAGGACATCATCGCCACCACCTTCAGGCAGAACGTCCTCACCAGATTCGAGGAGCAGATGCACCTAAGGCGTAACGACGGCCTTCTCACCGCGAACGAGCTCTGCGACCTCTGGTGGAACGAGAACGCGAAGCTTTACGGCGACTCGGTCGAGATGATCGAGCCTTACCGCTACGGCTGGAGCTACATCTCCCACTTCATCCACGCACGTTTCTACTGCTACTCCTACACCTGCGCGGAACTGG
The DNA here is from genome assembly GCF_004917075.1 of Geomonas edaphica. Lineage (GTDB taxonomy): Bacteria > Desulfobacterota > Desulfuromonadia > Geobacterales > Geobacteraceae > Geomonas > Geomonas edaphica. The sequence continues at coordinate 146,616 of NZ_SSYB01000002.1, read as the reverse complement.
TGGTGCTGTCGCTGTTCCAGCGTTACCTGAAGGAGCGCGAGAGCTTCGTCCCCGTTTACCGCGAGATACTCGCCGATGGCGGCTCCAAGTCGCCTGGTGACACACTTGCCCCCGCAGGCATCGTCTTCAGCGACCCCAGCTTCTGGCAAGGGGGCTACGACCTCCTCGGCGACCTCATCGCAGAGCTGAAAGCGCTGCTGTAGCGTCGGGTTCCGCCGCCAGTCGGACCAGTCGGACAGCTGGGACAGGTCGGACAGCTGAGACTCCCAGGCAGTCGAACTGCCGCCACAGAAAACAGAAAGGCCCGCCGGTTTCCCGGCGGGCCTTTTTGCTGCTTGTTACCAGCTCTTCCTACATCTCGTCGAACTGGAGGTACTTGTACACGGTTGCCTTGTTCGGCTCGACCTTCTCCTTGTACACGGCGAGGTACTCGGCCGGGGTCGGGAGCTTGCCCATGTTCACGGTGACGGCACCGAGCTCCGCGGAGCCGAGGAACACCTTGGCGCCGTTGCCGATCCTGTCGTCGAAGTTACGGGTCGAGGTGGAGAACATGTTCACCCCGTCGGGTACGCGTGCCTGGTTACCCATGCAGAGCGAGCAGCCGGCGATCTCGACGCGTGCGCCCATCGCGCTGTAGACGGAGAAGTACGCCTCGTCCTTGAGCTTCGCCTGATCCATGCGGGTCGGCGGGCAGATCCAGGTACGGACGTTCGGGTTGAACTTCTGGCCCCTCCAGATCTCACCTGCAGCGCGGAAGTGACCGATGTTGGTCATGCAGGAACCGAGGAACACGTCCTGGATCGGGGTGCCGGCAACGTCGGAGAGGAGCTTCACGTCGTCCGGATCGTTCGGGCAGGCGAGGATCGGCTCGGTGATCTCGGCGAGGTCGATCTCGATGACCGCTGCGTACTCGGCGTTGGCGTCTGCTTCGAGAAGCTTCGGTGCCTTCAGCCATTCGTTTACTGCGTCGATCCTGTTCCGCAGGGTCTGCGCGTCCTGGTAGCCGTCGGCGATCATCTGCTTCATGAGGGCCACGTTGGAGCGCAGGTAGGTAGCTACCGACTCCTCGGAAAGCTTGATGCAACCGGCGGCGGCGCTACGCTCGGCAGCGGCGTCGGTCAGCTCGAAGGCCTGCTCGACGGAGAGCTCCGGAAGACCTTCCATCTCGAGGATGCGGCCGTTGAAGATGTTGACCTTGTTCTTCTTGGGCACGGTGAGCAGGCCCTGCTTGATCGCCCAGTACGGGATCGCGTTAACCGCGTCGCGCAGGGTGATGCCGGGGTTGAACTTGCCCTTGAAGCGGACGAGAACGGACTCGGGCATGTCGAGCGGCATGAAGCCGAGGGCGCCTGCGAAGGCGACCAGGCCGGAACCTGCCGGGAAGGAAATCCCGATCGGGAAACGGGTGTGGGAGTCGCCGCCGGTACCGACGGTGTCCGGAACGAGGAGACGGTTGAGCCACGAGTGGATGACGCCGTCGCCCGGCTTCAGGGGCACGCCGCCACGCTCGATGATGAACTGCGGCAGGGTCTTGTGCATCTTCACGTCGGCCGGTTTCGGGTAGGCCGCGGTGTGGCAGAAGGACTGCATGAACATCGGAGCCTGGAACTTGAGGCAGGCGAGCTCTTTCAGCTCGTCGGCGGTCATCGGGCCGGTGGTGTCCTGGGAACCGACGGTGGTCATCTTCGGTTCGCAAGCGGTCCCCGGAAGGACGCCGACGACGCCGCATGCCTGGCCGACCATCTTCTGGGCCAGCGAGTAGCCCTGGCCTGCCTTGGCAACCGGGTTGACCGGGAGGGTGAAGACGTCGGTCGGTGCCATGCCGAGTGCTTTCCTGGCACGGTCGGTGAGGGCGCGGCCGATGATCAGCGGGATACGGCCGCCGGCGCGGAACTCGTCGAACAGGGTGTTCGGGGCCACGGTGAAGGTGGAGAGAACCTCACCACCCTCGGTGGTGACCTCGCCCTTCTTGGCGTTGATCACGATGACGTCGCCGGTCTTCATCTTGGTCACGTCGGTCTTGATCGGGAACGCGCCGGAATCCTGCGCGGTGTTGAAAAAGATCGGTGCGATGACGCCGCCGATGATGATGCCGTCGCGACGCTTGTTGGGGACTGCCGGGATGTCCTGGCCGATGTGCCACAGCACGCTGTTGCATGCGGACTTACGGGAGGAACCGGTACCCACGACGTCGCCAACGAAAGCGACCTGGAACCCGTCCGCCCTGAACTTGGCGATGGTGGCGTTGCCGTCGGCGAAGCGGGTCTTGCCCATGGCGAGGGCGTGCAGCGGGATGTCAGGACGGCTCCAGGCGTCGCCCGCCGGGGAGAAGTCGTCGGTGTTGATCTCGCCTTCGACTTTGTAGACTTTCACCTTCACCACTTCTGGCAGGCCCGGCTTGGAGGTGAACCACTCGGCGGCGGCCCAGGACTCGAGGACCTTTTTGGCGCCGGCGTTGCTCTTGGAGAGCTCGAAAACGTCGTCGAAGGCGTCGTACACGAGGGTGGTGCCGCAAAGCGCCTTAACGGCCTCGTCGGCAACTTCCGCGTCCTTCAGCGCTGCGACCAGCGGGGAGACGTTGTAGCCGCCCAGCATGGTGCCCAGGATCTGAACCGCGTCCTTCTTGGAGACCAGCGGGGACTTCTTGGCGCCGGTGAGGATGGCGGCGAGGAAGCCTGCCTTCACTTCGGCAGCCGGGTCGACGCCCGGGGAAACCCTTTCCTTCAGGAGGTGGAGCAGGAACTCCTCCTTGCCTGCCGGGGGTGCTTCCAACAGTTTGCAAAGTTCCGCGGTCTGCTCAGGGTCGAGCGGTTTCGCAGGAATCCCGAGTGCTTTTCTTTCTGCCTCTTGCTTCAGGTACGCTTCGATCATGATTCCTCCTCCAGATAATGTGCAGCTATTTACGGAAGTTATGTTAACTCTTCTTTCAGCTGGTACTTCATTTGAACGGATACTGTATACAATTTTTACCCTGCTTTGTCAATTGTTGAAAGTGCCTGTAAGATGGCGCAGATCCGTGTAAAAAGAGCTGTTACTATGGCGTTTTATCTGGAATCAGCGGAGGTGTTTGACGGTGGGCGGAGTGAAAGTATTAAGAAAATAAAATATATTCGGAATGGGTATATGCGGTGAGTTTGGCGCCGCGCAGGTAGCCGATCAGCGTAATGACGCTTTCGTCGCAGATACGGACCGCCATGTCGGTGGGCGAGGTTCGGGATACGACGACCGCGATACCGAGCTGCGCCGCCTTCGCGGCCATCTCGGTCGAGACGCGGCCTGAGGTGGCGAGGATGGTGCCTTCGAGGGGAATCCCTTTAAGCAAGGCCTCCCCCGCCAGACGGTCGATGGTGTTGTGCCTGCCGAGGTCTTCGGCGTGCAAAAGCAGCCTTCCTTCCACGTCCCCGATGGCGGCGGAGTGGAGGCCGCCATGGCTTTTGTACCGGTCCGAGGTCTGGGCGAGTTGCCTCATCAGCTCGAAGACGGCACCGACCGCGATACCGCTGCGCGGAATTGGAGCCTGCCTGCCCTGCGGCAGGGAAAAAGTAACACCGGTGCCGCACCCCGAGGTGAGCACCGGCTTCAGTTCATGGGGGAGTTCCCCCTTGATGCGGACGTTGGCGATGCCGTAGTCGTTGCAGACGCTCAGGACCAGAAAATCATCGGCCGATGCGACGAACCCCTGTAGCCAGAGAAAGCCCGCCACCAGGAAGCGCAGGTCGTGCGGCGAAGCGACCAGGGTAACCAGTTCCCGGTCATTCACCCTGAGGACCAGGGGGAACTCCCGCACGACGTCGATCTCGCCGCGCAGCACCTTCCCGTCGTTGTATTGGAGCACCTCGGCCATCGTTTACCTGCTTCCCTGCCTCGGACAGGGTCGTGTGCGCCGCCTACCTGATCCCGCCGATGCAGAGATATTTAACCTCGAGGAAGTCCTCGATGCCGTACTTGGATCCTTCGCGCCCAACGCCGGACTCCTTCACGCCGCCAAAGGGAGCCACGGCGGTGGAGATGAGGCCGGTGTTGATGCCGACGATGCCGTACTCGACCGCCTCCGCCACCCGCCACACCCGCGCGATGTCACGGCTGTAGAAGTAAGCGGCGAGGCCGAACTCGGTGTCGTTGGCAAGACGGATCGCCTCCTCCTCGGTCTTGAACCGGAACAGCGGGGCCACCGGCCCGAAGGTCTCTTCCCGCGCGACCAGCATATCCGGTGAGACGTCGGCCAGCACGGTCGGTTCGAAGAAGGAGCCCCCCAGGGCGTGGCGTTTGCCGCCGGTTACCACGCGCGCCCCCTTTGCGAGGGCGTCGCCTATGTGCTCCTCCACCTTCTCCACCGCGGCCATGTCGATGAGCGGTCCCTGCTGGGTTTCCCCTTTGAGTCCGTCGCCCACCTTCATCGCGGCAACCGCGCTGGCCAGCTTCTCGGCAAACCGGTCGTAGATGCCGTCCTGCACGAGGAACCGGTTGGTGCAGACGCAGGTCTGGCCGGTGTTGCGGTACTTGGAGATGAGCGCTCCTTCCACCGCGGCGTCGAGATCGGCGTCGTCGAAGACGATGAACGGGGCGTTGCCCCCAAGCTCCATGGAGACCTTCTTCACCGTTCCCGCGCACTCTACCATCAGCTTTTTCCCGATCTCGGTCGACCCGGTGAAGGTCAGTTTTCTCACCAGCGGGTTCGCCGTCATCTCGCCGCCGATCCCCGCAGCCGAGCCGGTGACGACGGAGAAGACTCCGTCCGGCACACCCGCCCGCCGCGCCAGTTCGGCGATAGCGAGGGCCGAGTAAGGTGTCGCCGTCGCCGGTTTGACGACCATGGTGCAGCCGGCGGCAAGCGCGGGCCCGGCTTTGCGGGTGATCATGGCGGAAGGGAAGTTCCAGGGGGTGATGGCGGCGCAGACCCCGATCGGCTCCTTGAGGACGATGATGCGCTTGTCGCTTTGGTGCGAGGGGATGACGTCGCCGTAGATCCGTTTTCCCTCCTCGGAGAACCATTCGAGGAAGGAGGCGGCGTAGACCGTCTCGCCGCGCGCCTCGGCAAGCGGCTTGCCCTGCTCGGCCGTCATCAGCACCGCCAGATCCTCCTGGTGCTCAAGCATGAGTTCCGACCAGCGCCTGATGATGACGGAGCGCTCCTGAGCCGTCCTCGCGCGCCAGGCGGGAAGCGCGGCTTGCGCCGCTTCTATGGCGCGGCGCGTCTCGGCCGCTCCCATTTTCGGGATGGTGCCTAGTTTTTCTCCCGTTGCCGGGTTGGTTACGTCGATGGTCTCACCACTGTCGGCCGCACTCCATGCACCGTTGATGAAGCAGAGTTGCCGAAAAAGACTGCTGTCTTTCAGGTTCAACATCGGTTCCTCCCATGTGTGAAATGATCGCAGCAGTTTTTTGTATACAACATCGTCGGCGGTGCGGCAACTGAAAAGCCCCCTCGGTGCCGGCAACTTGCCTCCTGAAACGACAGATGCCCTCCGGCTTGTGGCCTGGAGGGCATCTTTGTTAGCGCTGAAACAGAAACAACTGCTGCTTGTACTTCCTATCTGACCTTATCTTTTTGCACGAGATAGTTCGCCGTGTAGATGTAATCATCGACGTAGTCTCGTTTGCCGTCCTTGTTCAAATCGAAGTGCGGCGCAGATTCGGTGCCGCGGTCGGTGAGGAAGCGCTGGAAGTCTGCTTCCGTGACCTTTTTCTGACCTTTCTTGGTAAGCCGCACCGCGGGGGCAACCACCAGCGGGAATTCCTGTCTCTGGCTGTTGTATAGCACCGCGATGCTTGCGCTCAGCGCGTCGCGGTCGGGGCGCGCCTGGATCTCCCACCCCTTCTCGATGCGGCTGTAGGAAACGTAGCTGCAGTCGCCGAAGCTGAACCTGGGGGTCGCATCGCCGACGTTGATGTAAACATTGAGCGTCACCGTCGCCTTGCCGTCCGCAAGCACCACCGCCGGAACCTGCATGTACTGCGCTTGTGGGGGCTGCACGAAGAGCGCCGTCAGGTTGGCCGGGGTACGTTCCCCTTTGAAGTCCCTGAACCTTGTCAGCACGCTTTCGACCTTTACGGGCTCGGCGACGTGGGCCGGCTTGCCGTCCACGGTCGATGCCCCCCCGCGCTCGTCCGAAGACGGCGACGGGTTATCCCCGCGCTCGAGCTTAGGTTCAGCGTCGTCCGGCTGTACCTTTTTGGTCCGTACCCGTCTTTGCGTTTCCTGCGCGGAAGAGGCATCGTCTCCAGACGTGGTTTGCCCCGTCGTGGTCTCCTGGCCGGACGTCTCCTGCCCCGGGATGCTGAGCGTACCGCCGAGGTATCCGCCTGATCTTGTCGTGCCCACGCCCGAGCCGGACGTCTCTCCGGTGGTCCCGGTCCCTGTCCCGCCGCTTCCTCCGCTATTCCCTGAGCTCCCTCCGGTCTGGCCGTCACCGCTTCCGCTGTCGGAGGTTGACGGCGGTGGTGGATTGGTGATGATCGGTGCAGCCATGGCGACCTTCTTCCCTGCGGTATCGATGAGGCTCGCCGTGAGCAGGGTGATGCTCCCGGGAGAAGTCCCGGTCCGATCGAAGGTGATGGTGGCCATTACCCCGCTGCTGCTATTCACCGCATTGATGCTAGTGCCGGCCATCCGGATCGGGTTACCCGGATGCGTAGTATTCGCCATGCTCGTCATCCCAGCGACCAGGCTCCCAAAGGTCACCCGCGGGTTGGAGAGCGTTGCCGAGTCGAAACCGACCGTCACGTCGAAACCGGCAACACCGGTCATCTGCGCGCCGTAGAGCACGAAGACACCGTCACCCCCGGGCGATGAGATGGAGAGAATCGGCAGGGCAAGGGCCGGAAGTGGAAGAAGGGTGAGCGAAAGGAAAAGAAGCACACGCGAGAGAGTCTGTATCATCATGGCTTACCTCGACTGCTTTGGGTGACTGCCGCACCCGGGTTACTCTACGCAGCACCGGGGCGGGTGTCAAGAACGGCTGTGCCGGTTACACCGCACTTCTGTGGCAAAAAAAAAGAAGGGGCGGCGACATGCTACCCCTTCTTTTTTTCATACCGGTTGGTTCCTAACCGCTAAGAGGGGAGCTTCCCCATGGTCTTCAGGATCTCCCAACCCTTCAGCAGGTCAAGGGCACGCAGCACCTGGGAGTCGCTCTTGATCATCTCGTCGGTCTTGTAGGGAGCGGGCTTCGCCGTCTTGTCGTCCTGCTCATCCTTCTTGTCGCTCTCGAAGTGGTTCTCGAGGTCCTTCTCGCGGATGTGCATCCCTTCCCGCTTCTCGCCGGTGGGGGCGATCTCGACGCGCTCAGCGACGATGTCCGGGGTGATCCCCTTGGCCTGGATGGAGCGGCCGCTCGGGGTGTAGTAGCGAGCGGTGGTGAGTCTAAGACCCGAGTTGTCGGAGAGCGGGATGATGGTCTGGACGCTGCCCTTGCCGAAGCTCTGGGTCCCCATGATGACGGCACGCTTGTGGTCCTGCAGGCAGCCCGCCACGATCTCGGAAGCGCTGGCCGAGCCGCTGTTGATCAGCACCACGATCGGGTACTCGCCCTGCTTGTGGCTCTTCCTGGAGGTGAAGCGCATCTGGGAATCCTTTTCGCGCCCCTCGGTGTAGACGATGAGCTTCCCTTCCGGTACGAAGTGCTCGCAGACGCGGACCGCCTGGTCCAGGAGCCCGCCGGGGTCGTTCCTCAGGTCGAGCACGAGTCCCTTCAGCACCTTCTTGTCGGCCTGCAGCGCCTGCAGCGCCTTCTCAAGGTCGTCGTCGGTCTTCTCCTGGAACTGGGAGATCCTGACGTAGCCGTAACCATCGTCGAGCACCTTGTACTTGACGCTCTTCACCTGGATGATGTCGCGCTCTAGGACGAACTCTTTCGTCTTGTCGAACCCTTCCCGCATGATGGTGAGGGTGACCTTGGTCCCCTTAACGCCGCGCATCCTCTTCACCGCGTCGGTTATCGTCAGGTCCTTCGTGTACTTGTCGTCGATCTTGAGGATCTGGTCGCCCGCCTTGATCCCGGCCTTGAAGGCGGGGGTGTCCTCGATCGGTGAGATGACGGTGAGGATGCCTTCTTTCACGGTGATCTCGATCCCGAGACCGCCGAAGGCGCCCTTGGTGTCGATCTTCATCTCCTTGTACGTCTCGGGAGGCATGAAGGAACTGTGCGGATCGAGCGAGCTCAGCATGCCGTTGATGGCACCGTAGACGAGCTTCTTGGTGTCTACCTCCTCGACGTAGCTCTTCTTCACGATGGCGAGGACGTCGGTGAACAGCTCGATGGACTGGTAATCGTTTCCGCCCCCTTGGGCGGCACATCTGCGCTGTACACCGAACGCGATTGCGAGCGTCAGCAGTGCAACGGTAGTGACAAACAGGGTTGTCTTCTTGAATTTGCTGCCCTTGAACATTTTGCCTCCCTGAGTTTTTCTCTTGCGATACCCTGCTTATCTGAACCAGGGGGACGGGTCAACCGGCTTTCCCTGGTAGCGGATCTCGAAATAAAGCATGGGCCCCTTCGCGGAATCGACATCACCCACGCTTGCAAGTACTTCGTTTCTGGTGACCTTGGCGCCGACTCTCTTCGCGATCGATGAGGCGTGTGCGTAGAGACTGAAGAAGCCTTCTCCGTGATCGACGATGATCATATTACCATAGCCTTTGAAATAGTTCGCGAAAATCACCTCGCCGTCGTCGATGGCATGAATGGCACTGCCGGCTGGGGCTTGGATGGAAATCCCATTACTGACCGTGAATGAGTCAAAGTCGGGGTGCTTGTGCCTGCCGAAGCGGTCCACGATGTTGCCTCGTACCGGCAATGAGAGTTTCCCCTTCTGCGCCCCGAGACCGCGACCGGGGACGGGCGTTGCCTTGGCGGTCACCCCGGGCTGCTTCCCCTCGCTCCCCTTGGAACGACCTTTGGCACTATACGCTTTTCTACTTTTCGCTTCAAGCTTCCGGATCATACTCTGCAGACGTCCCGCGTTGGCCTGCAGCTCCTTCAGCGAGGTGAGATACCCCTGCTTGTCCTGCCGCACCTTGACGAGGTAGGTCGCCTTGCGGCTCTTTTCCTGCTCGATCTCGCGCTTTTTCGCTTCCATGGAACGGCGGATCCCTTCCTTGCGCGCCGCGTCCTGCTCCAGTTGCTGTTTCAGCTTGTTCAGCCGCTGTACGTTGTCGTTGTACTGCTGGAAGAGCTTCTTGTCGTTTTGCAGGATGCTGCGCATGTAGCGGAGGTTTTCGCTCATCTGAGGAAAGGATTCCGAGGAGAAGAAGACACGCAGGTTCCCGGTATCCCCCCCCTTATAGAGGGCAGCGACACGGCGGTTGATCTGGGCCTTCTTGCGCTCCGCCTCCTGACGCTCCTTCTCGATATCCAGGAGTGTGCGGTCCACCCCCTTCTCGACCACGGCCAAATCGCGCCCCAGCGCCACGAGGCTCGACTGCTTCTCGGCGAGGGACTTTTGGATCTGCACCAGCTCACCCGAGACTTTGGTCTCGACCTTTTGGGTCTTCGTGATGAGGCGGTTCTTCTCCTTGATCTGCTTCTTGATGTCCTGCAGGTCCTCTTTCGCGCCGGCGTAACTTAAAAGCGGCAGAGCGAGAACCAGCACGAGCAGGTTTATGGCGGTTAACTGGCGCATGCTAGACGTTGATGAACCTTTTGAGCGAGGTGGCGCTTCCTATAAAGCCGAGCAGGATCCCGCCGGCGACGACGCCGGCCAGGTGCGTGGCGGGGAGGAAGGAGAGTCCGGCCGAGGCCGGGTTGATGCCGAGGAAATCGCCGGCGTTCTTCAGGAACGTGTAGTAGCACGCAAGCAGCGCCAAAAGCGAAATCACCGCGCCGGCAGCCCCCTGCAGTACCCCCTCGATCAGGAAGGGAGCCTTGATGAAGAAGCGGGTCGCTCCCACGAGGCCCAAAAGCTCCAGTTCTTCCTTTCTCGCGTAGATGGTGAGCTTTATCGTGTTGGAGACGATGAAGAGCACGGTGATGGTCAAGAAGGCGCCGAGTAGCCCACCCATGAGCCGGAAGAGGTTCATGAAGGAGTTGAAGCGCTGCACCCACTCCTCGCCGTACTGCACCTCGCTGATCCCCTGGATCTGCTTCAGCTTCCTGACGTAGGCGGCGACTGATTCATTGTCGCGGTGCTCCCGGTCGAGACGGATCTCAAACGATGCCGGAAGCACCTCCTGGGTAATCCCCTCGAGGAGCGACTCCTGCCCCTTCAAGCGGCTTCGGAGTCGCTTTTCCGCCTCCGCCTGGCTCACAAAAATCACCTTCGCAGTGCCGGGGAGGGCCTGCACCCTACCCTTTAGTGCTGCCACCGCAAGCGGCGCGGGTTCCTGATCGAAGTACGCGGTGACCTGCACCTTGTCGCTCCACCCCTGCGCCATCCCGTCTAGGTTCACGTACACCAGGAGAAAGAGCGAGGCGATGAGGAGCGCTAGGGCAATGGTCCCGACAGTCACAGCGCTTACGAAGACGTTTTGCCTAAGGTTCGCTACGGCACGGCTGAAAAAGTAGGAAAGCCTGCCGAAGAAACCTTCCTGTTCGAGCTTCGGGCGCACCGCCCCCTTGTTAGCCTTGGACATTGGGCACCTCCACGATCCGCCCCTTGTCCAACCGGATCACCGTGCGATGGGAGTTCTCTATGACGCGCCGGTCGTGGGTCGCCACGACCACCGTGGTGCCACGATTGTTGGCCTCTTTGAAGATCTGAAGGATCGCTTCCTTGTTCTCGTCATCAAGGTTCCCGGTTGGCTCGTCAGCCACGAGGATCTTCGGGTCGTTCACCAGGGCGCGCGCGAGTGCCACGCGCTGCTGCTCGCCCCCGGAGAGCCTGAGCGGCGTTGCGTTCACCTTGTCCTCGAGCCCCATGCGCTTGAGGATGTGGAACACCTTCTTGCCGATGTCACGCTTGCCCCACCCGAGCACCTCGAGCGTGATTGCAACGTTCTCGAGTACGGTGCGGTTTGGAAGGAGCTTGTAGTCCTGGAAGACCACCCCAATGGAGCGGCGTAGCTGTGGGATCTGAGAGCGCGAGAGCCTGGTCAGGTTGACCCCGTCGATGAGCACCTGCCCCCGCGTGGGGATGAGGTCGGCGTAGACGAGCTTCAAAAGCGTCGATTTACCGGCCCCGGACTGCCCGGTCAAAAAAACAAAATCCCCTTTGGGGATTTTGAGGTTGATATCGGCCAGCGCGCTCGATTCCGGCTGGTACGACATGAAAACGTTGTGCATCTGTATCATCGTCTGCAAGCCTCTTCGCTACCACTCGTTGTACGGTTTCCCGTCGCTGCCGATCAGCGGGGAGCCGCTGTGCACCTCGTACACCCCTCCCGTCGCCGCACCATCGGTGGTCTCGGACGTGGTGGGCGGACTCACCACCCAGGTATCGTTCGACTTGGTGAAAGGGTCCTTAGGAATCTCCCGCAGGTACTTGTTCTTGTTGTCCACCAGCTCCTGTAGCGAGTCCGGGTACTTCCCCTGGTCGGCGTAGTACTGGTCGATAGTGGTGCGGAAGTTATAGAGATCCTCCCTGAGCACCGCCTCCCGCGCCTTTATGATGCCCCACTGGTAGTTCGGAGCCGCGATCGCCGCAAGGATGCCGACGATGGTCACCACAATCATCAGCTCTATGAGCGTGAAGCCACGCGTTGTCTTTAGTATCCTCTTCAACATGAGGTCACCAGTCCTTGTAATTCGTGCCGTCTATCGCGATCCCGTCGCTTTTGGAGTACACATTGAAGACATCTTCTTTCCCCCACGTGCTGTCCGGTTCGTCTTTATAGGAGCGAAGCCCCCAACCGGTATCGCCATCACCGTCACCTTTGAAGAAGGGATCCTTAGGGATGCGACGCAGAAACTTTTTCTTTTCTTTTATCAGACCACCGAAGTCGTCCCCTTGGACGAGCAGATCAAGTGTCTCCGGATACCCACTCTTGTTGAGCACCTGTCCGGTCTTCTGATCGGACTGCACCTTGTCGTAGTTCTTCTTGTACTCATCGATGGCGGTCCTGATCTCGCGCAGATTCCTCCTTAGCTCGACCTCTTTCGTCCTCTTTGAGGCAAGCTGGGCCGATGGTATGATCAGCGAGCCGAGGACAGTCAGGATGACCATGGTCACCACCAGCTCGATCAGGCTAAGCCCTCGATTTTCTCCCAGGATTTTCCGCATGATGACAAGCCCTACGGGGCTACTTTACCTCCACTACTGACTTAAACGGCGTGACAGAGATCGCCGCTCCCCCCTGGCCGGTGAAGCTCGTATTGGAGAAGGAAACGGCCGTACTTCCGTTTCCTATCGCCTTGAAGGTCAACAGGGCTACCACACCGTTAGCAGGAGTACCTTCCCCCTTTGTGCCGGAAATCCAGACCTCGCCCTTCTTTTTGTCAGCGTAGGACTGGAAAGTGGCAGGTTTGTCAGTCTGCTGTAACAGCGCTCCAGGGGACTGCGCGACTGGTTCCAGCACCTTCGGATCGTAGTTCACAACGAACACGGCTCTATCAAGCCCCGGCACATCCGCTACGGTAACCTGCGCGGTAAACTGCTCGTTCAGTTTAACGGAAGCAGGCAAAGTGAAGGCCAGCAGCGCCTTGGCCAGAGGGGCGGCCGCTACAGGGGCGGCAGTCGTCTTTTGAGCCGCCGGTGCTGCAGGAGCGACCGGTGCAGGAGCCGGAGCAGCCGGCGCAGCGGGGGGAGTCACCGCAGGCGCTTCGGGAGCCAGGTTCACGGGTTGGAGCAGCTCAGGGTTGTCCTCTGGATTCGGCTCATCGAAAGGGACCTGGGCAGGGACTGGTGCCGGGGGCGGCGTGGAAGCCGCACCCGGTGCGGGAACGGGTTTGGTCACCGGGGCCGGTTTGGTCACCGGGGCCGGTTTGGTCACCGGGGCAGGTTTGGCCGCCGGAGCTGGAGCCGTGGTGTCCTGCGGTACGAACTCCGGTTCGATAAAGGACTGGTACGGTTTGTTGGTGGAAGGATCGTCCTCGCGGCCGGACCAGAATGCAGCCACATCGGTGTCCGGCACCGATACGCCACGCACGATGCGCGGTGTGATCGCCAGGAGCAGTTCGTTTTTGTCGTTCGACTTGTCGGTATTCGAGAAGAGCGATCCGAGAATCGGGATGTCTCCCAGCAGGAAGACCTTGTCCTTGCTGTCGGTCTTGCTCTTCTGGATCAGACCGCCGATGATGCTGGTCTCGCCGTCTTTCAACGACAGCACCGTGTCGAGGTTTCTCGTACCGATGGTGACCACGGTGGTCGCCTGGTCGGTACCGACGGTATCACGCTGCAGGATCGAGCTGACCTCCAGGCCCAGCTTGATGGCGACCTCGTTGTTCAACTGGATGGTCGGCTCGGCGTTCACCTTGACGCCGACGTCCACGTATTGGACGTTGACGCTGGTGCCGGTGGAGGTGGAGGACGTGGTGGTAATCGGTACCCGGGTCCCCACGTTGAACTTCGCCTTCTCCCGGTTCTTCACCCTGATCTTCGGGTTGGAGAGGGTCTCTCCGTTGGCCATGGTCTTGCCGAAATTGAAGGTGGCGTTAGGGATAGTGATGTAGCCGTTGTAGCCGCTCACCCGGAACAGGTTTAGCAGGCTGCTCGTATCCGCGACGGTGGTAGTGGTCCCGGTGGTGGCGGAAGTGGTCGCCGTGGTGCTCAACGTGTCGGAGAAGAACTTGCCGCTCGGGGTGGTGACTCCCATCGAGGTCCCGTAGCGCGAAAGGAGCATCCCGAAGGTCTCAGAGTCCTTCTTGGAAAGCTCGAACACCTCAACCTCGAGCAGCACCTCGGCGTCGGGGACGTCGTTCGCCTCCAGGATCTTGCGTGCCACCTCGATCACCTCCGGGGTGTCGCGGATCACCAGGGCGTTGGCCTCCTCGTTCACGTAGATCTTTTTCACCTGGAGCATGGTGCGCACGAGGTTGACCGCCTTTTTGGCGTCAAGCTTGTTCAGGTAGAAGGTCTGCAGGAAGAGCTCCTCGTACTGCTTCTGCTTGTCCGGGGTCTTCGGATAAATGATGATGGTGCTTTCGTTCAGCACCTTCTTTTCCAGCTTCTGCAAACCGGTCAGAAGCTCCATAGCCTGCTGAAAACTCCCGTTTTCCAGGTGCAGCGAAACGTTCACGTCCTTTACACCATCGTCAAAGACGAAGTTGATCCCGGAGAGTTGGGTCAGGATGGAGAAGATATCCTTTAGCTTCGCATCCTTGAACTTCAAGGTAATCGGTTTGGTTGACTTGAGGTTCAGGTCGAAACCGTCCAGCTTGCTTTTCTTGGTGGCAAGGATCCGGTCCAGTCCCTCCTTAGCCGGTGCATTCTCGGGGTCGAACTGCAGCACGTGCCTGAAGGAGATCATGGCGTCGCGCAACTTGTGTTCCTTCTCGAAGTCCAGCGCCTCCTGCAGATAGGTCTGGGCATTTCTGAGCTTCAGCGCATGCTCAGCACGCAGCTTCGCCTCCACGTAGCCGGGGTCCATGGCAAAAGCGCTCTGGAATTCGCGCACGGCCTCGTCGTAGTTCTTCTTATCGAAGAAGGTCTCCCCTTTCTTGAAGTGGACCCTGGCTGCGGCCGCGGTCACTGAGAGGAGCTTGACCCGGTACTCGCCGTTATCCGGGTTGGCGGAGGCGACCTCGGCGTACTTTACCAGCGCGGCGTCCAAGTTTCCTTCGCGCTCGAGCTGTTCGGCCTTGCTGAAAGCGGTGCGTCCCGCGGCACAGCCGGAGAGAGCCACGGTAACCAGCATAAGGGTTGAGATCGATCTTAGTCTATGCATGCAGTTGCTCCTTGAGGCCTGGTTACTTGCGGCGCGTGCTGAGCGACCTGTTCTCTACCAGCGGTATCACCATCTGACGGTCTGAATCGACCGATTTTATCGTGATGGCATCTTCGGTCAGGTCGGCGACCCGGAATCTGGAGCCAACCTGCCCCCCCTTCTTGACCACAAAGATCTCCCCTCCCTTGGAAAGAAACACGGTGCGTTCCCCTCCTTTCTTGAGGAAACCAAGAAAGATGATCTTCCCGAGCTCGGCCTCGTCCAGTTGGGCCTGGGTCGGTGGTGGTGGTGGCGGTGGCGGCGGAGCCGGCGCGGCGACCGATGGCGGTGGCGGTGGCAGTTTATGGGGCGGCGGCGGTGGCGGCGGGAGTTTGAGCGTCCCGGGCTTTTCCTCTTCTTTAAAAAGCGGTGCGAAGATGTTACGCCGATAGCCGCCGGCCACAGCACTGTTTTCCTGCAACAGGTCCAGACGCACCCCACCGGCAGGCACGACCGCTGTTTTCTGTGCACTCGGGTCCTTGCGTATCACGGTCACCTTGGCCCCGGGCCGATTCTTGAGGACTTGGGCCTCTTGCTGCCGCGGAGAACGGATGAAAGCGTAGGCCACGGCTACCACCAGGGCTATCAGCAGAAGGAAAAGCGCAAGTTTCTGGCGGTTCATGCCCCCTCCGTAAGCAGATAGACCGTAGTCTGGAGCTTCAGGTCGACCTTCTCCTGGGTAGTTTTCTGGTTCCCAATCGAGATAGTGTCCACTGTCACCATCTCCGGAAAGCGCGCCATGTCGGCGAGGAAATTTTTGACCGCTCCGTACTTACCGCTCACCTGGAACGAGACGGTATACGGCAGCACCTGCGTCCCCTTGATCAATTGTCCCGGTTTGTAGGAGATACCCTGCAGGGAGAGGGCGTTTCGGCTTGCGGTTTCGTAGATCCTGCCGAGCACCGCCGCAAAGTCTCGCTTGGGTATGAGGAGCTTGCGGAACTGCTCCAGGTCGCGCATACCGCGCTGGTATCTTGCGGCGTCGGCCTCGGTCTCCCCCCGGGCGAGGGCGTCACGTCTGGCAAACCACTCCTGCTGGCGCGCGGCAAGCTGCGGCCCTTGGTAGGTAGTGAGGTACATCTCGATTCCCACGGCGATCAGCAGTAAAAACGCCAGAAAGATGAACGCTTTGCGCCGTGCGGCTATCATGTCGAGTATCGTCTGGAAGTTCATCGGTAGCTGACCTTGCAGGAAACAGAAAAGCTGTACCCGTGCTGTGTGTTTCCCACCTTGACATCATTCTGGTTCAAAAGAAGCACGTCGGAAAAGCCTGGGGTCCGCTCCATGGTTTCCAGCAGTGTGCGGATGTTTGCGAAGCTGAGGGCGAGGCCGGTGATCTTGATTCCCTGCGGCCCCTTCTTCTCCTTGCCTCCCACGCCAGCTTGCGAGGAGGGGTCGACCTGGGTGACCATAACCCCTGCCGGTACCACCTGCTCCAGCTTGTCTAAAAGTCCTACCCAATTTGTGGTCTTGCGATCGATGAGTGTGTTGGCGAAGACGATTTTTGCATCGAGCTCGTTAATCTGCGCCGCCGGGATCGGGGGGGCGCCCGCCGGTCCGCGGTTCGCCGCCGTCATCTGTCCCTTGATCCTGTTGATCTCCGCCTGGTTGGTGGCGACCTCACGCACTAGGTAGATGAGCAGCAGCGCAACGACCACGAAACAGACCGCCAGCACCGCGTTCAGTTGGCGCAGATTGACGTAGCGCCTGGTGGCGAGGTTGATGGTGAGTTTCATGTCAAAGGCTCCTAAGCGCGGCGCCGAGTGCGCCAGCCAGCGCGTGCATGCCCGGGCGGTCGAGCCCCAGGGTCGCCCCCTGGCGCACCGTGCGCTCCAGGTCGAGCAGTACCGGTTCCATGCCGCTCGCTTCCGCGACGAGTGCGCGGAAGGACTCGGCATCCCCCGGGGACGCCATACAGAACACTTCGCTCACCGCCTGTCCGGGGAGCTGGTCCCCGTAAACCAGGAAAGAGCTGTTCACCTCGCGGAACAGATGCTGCACCTCCCCGGCCGCGTCTTTGCTGCGGTAGAAGTTCAGCACTCCGCCGTTGAAGATCAGCACCGTCATGGTCCCCTGGTAGTAGGAAACGAAGGCGCCGTCCTCGGCGAGGTCCAGGCGCGGAGTGAAGAGGCGATAAAGGTTGAAGGAGGTGAAGTCGACAAGCTTGGGCTCGAGTCCCGCTTCGACGAGCAGCTCCTCGTACTGGGTCACCACCGTGCGCGAGATCAGGGATACCAGGAGCGAAACTGCGCCGTTTTCCTTCTCCTCCAGGATCTGGTAGTCAAGCTGCACCGACCCGATGTCGAAGGGGAGGCTCTTTTTGAGCTTCCAGCGGATCACGTCCAGCCCCTCCTCACGGCTCCTGAAGCGCGCCTCAAGTTCGAGGAGCACCACGCGGCCGACGGCGTCGGGGAGCGAGACGTTCACGGCGCGCTCCCTGGTGAGCAGGCGCAGGTGTGCCTCTTTCAACTGGGCCACGAACCCCTTGGCGTCGGTAATATTGGGCTCGCGGCGGGACAGGGTCAGCATCCCCGGCGCAAACGGCAGGGAGAGCCCCGCCTCCACGAGGGGAAGTTTTCCACCGCTCGCAAGAGCGAAGCTGAACCCGGCGGGGGAGAGCTCGAGCCCGAGACTTTTGCTGGACATTAGCATATCAAGCACCTACTCCACAAAGGTGACACGGTTGATCTCTTTAAGGGTCGTCTCCCCGGCCAGCACCTTCGCCACCGCGGATTCCCTCAGGAACATGGTCCCGGCCGCCTTGGCGGCCTTTTTCAGTGCGGCGGCCGGCGCCTTCGAGATGATCAGCTCACGGATCTCGTCGTTTAAGTCCAGCAGCTCCACGATGGCGGAACGTCCACGGTATCCGGTTCCGTTGCACTCGTCGCACCCACGCGCCTCGTAGAGAGTAAGGCCACGGGTGCGCTCAGGGTCGATGGCCGACTCGCGCAGTTCCTCGTCGGTGTGCACCACGGCCTTTTTGCACGCCGGGCAGATTTTCCTCACTAGGCGCTGTGCCATGACACAGTTCAGACAGGCGACGAAGTTGTAGGGGTCGATACCCATGTGGGTGAAGCGCCCGATCACGTCGAAGACGTTGTTCGCGTGCACCGTGGTGAACACGAGGTGACCCGTGAGGGCGGACTGCACCGCGATCTGGGCCGTTTCCGAGTCACGGATCTCGCCGACCATGATCTTGTCCGGGTCATGGCGCAAAACGGAACGCAGGCCGCGGGCGAAGGTGAGCCCTTTCTTCTCGTTCACCGGGATCTGCGTGATGCCAGAGAGGACATATTCGACAGGGTCCTCGATGGTGATGATCTTTTCAAGGCCAGTATGGATCTCGGTGAGCGCGCCGTAGAGGGTGGTGGTCTTGCCGCTGCCGGTAGGGCCGGTAACGAGCACCATGCCGTATGGCTCCTTAATCATCTTCCTGAAGCGTTTGATCTCGTGGGAGGCCATGCCGAGGGTCTCGAGGGTAAGTCCCCGGAGGTCGCTTGCGATGCTTTCCTTGTCGAGGATACGGATAACGGCATCCTCGCCGAAGGCGCTCGGCATGATGGAGACACGGAAGTCGATCGACTTGGCGCCAATCCGCACCTTGAACCGGCCGTCCTGCGGGATGCGTCGCTCCGAGATGTCAAGTTCACTCATAACCTTGAGCCTGGAGATGAGCGGTCCCTGGAAGTGGTTGTCGATCGGGTCGGTTGCCTTGTAGAGCACGCCGTCAATGCGGTACTTGATGATCACCCCTTCTTGGGCGGTCTCGATATGGATGTCGGAGGCGCGCCGGGTGAGCGCATCGAGGATGGTGGAGTTGACGAGTTTGATGATGGGGCTTGTGTCGGCCGAGACGTTCTCGACGGAGAGGATCTCCTCCCCCTTGTCGGTCTCGGTGACGAGCTGGAGCATGAAGTCTTCGGAGACTTCCTTCAGAACGCGACTCGTCCCCTCGCCCCGTTTCAGGAGGTAGGTGATCTCGGAGTCCGCGGCGACCCGGAAGGTCAAGGGGCGCTCCAGAAGTAGCGCCATCTCGTCCAGCTGCAGCACCGCGGTCGGATCGGAGATGGCGACGACCATGAGATCGCCCTGCATCTCCAGGGGGACGAAGTGGTAGCGGAACATCACCTCGGGGGCAACTACGTTGAAGAGTGACTCGTCGGGGCGGACCCCCTTGAGATCGACGAACTCGAGGCCGAACTGCTCGGCCAGTGCCTGCCCGAGGACCGCGTCGCTGATGAGGCCGTCGGCAAGGCATATAGCCCCCAGACGCTCCTTGGTGGACTGCTGCTTGTCCAGAGCGTACGCCAACTGGTCCTTGGTCAGGTCTCCCCGCTCCATGAGGATGTCACCGAGTCTCTGTCTCTTGAACGGCTTCAGCATGGTCCCTCTAGCCTACGGTACTGGCGATCTTGAAGATCGGCAGATACATGGTGATGATGATGGTACCTATGACGACGCCCATGACGATCATGATGGCGGGCTCGATGGCGGTGGTCAAAACATGGAGGTTTCGCTCGATCTCATCCTCGAAGTAGTCCGCGATGTCGCCCAGCATCTCCTCGAGCGCACCGGTGGTCTCGCCGACCGAAAGCATGCGCAACGCAAGCGGTGGGAGTAGCTTCATGTTCTCCAGGGCCGTTGAAAGCTTGCTCCCCTCCTCGACTCGGTGCACCGCCATCAGCAGGCCGCGTTCCAGCACCTTGTTGTTCAGGGTGCCGACTGACATCCGCATCGCCTCGATCACCGGGATCCCGGAACCGAGCACGGTGGCAAGGGTCCTCGTGAACCCCGCCAGTGCATACCGGATGGCGATGGTGCCGACGAAGGGAGTCTTGATCTTTATCGTGTCCACGCGGTAGCGTCCGGCCTCGGTCTCCTTCCAGCGCCTGAAGAGTACTACGCCGACCGCAACCATGGCGATAAATACCGGCAGATAGTGGCGCAGCGCCTTGGTCGAGTTGATTAGCATCTGCGTCGGCACAGGTAGGGCGCTGCCCGAGTCGGCGTAGATCTGGCTGAAGGTCGGAACCACGTAAACGAGCAACAAGGCGATGGCGATCACAGCGACGGAGATCAGGATAGCCGGATAGAAAAGCGAGCTTATGATCTTCGAGCGAAATCCCTCTGTTCTCTTCAGGAAAGCTATGTAGCGCCGGATGGTCTGTGGCAGATCACCAGTCCGTTCGCCGGCACGGATCGAAGCGATGTATAGCTGCGGGAATATCCTCGGGTATTTCTCCAGCGCCGCGGAGAGCGCGAGTCCACCCTTGATGTCCTCACGCACAGCACCAAGGATCTCGTTCAGCTTTCCGGTACCCGACTCGAGGATGGTATCGAGCGCCTGTATGATGGGAAGTCCCGCCTTGAGCAGCACCAAAAACTCCTGGTTGAAGAGCAGGAGTTCCTTGTTGCCGATCTTCCTGCGACCGATCCCGGACTCAAGCAGGAACTGGAACGGTTTCTTGCGTACCTCGAATACGACGTACCCCTGCTCCTCCAGACTCTGCCTTAGCAAGCCGGTGTTGACCGAATCGAACTCCTTAACCAGAATCCTGCCGTCAGAGGAGCCTAATTTGCAGGTATATACGGGCATAAGCCAATACCACTACCACAATTAAGAGAGAATTAAAACAGTAAAACAGGGAGTGATTCCGTCTACAACGACGTCACGCCTGGGTCATACCGAAGATCCAAATCACGAAACAGACGAGCCCAGCCCCACCCCACTGCAGCGCTGAGCGCCCATCGAAACGGTCCCGAGCCGGGAACGCACGGAGAATCAGTAGGATGGTGCAGAAGATACCGCCCCAAAGCCCCGCTAGGCAGAGCGCAGACCAAAACGACGAGGACATTACCCCCTCCCCCCTGGCAGCAGTTTGCGCAGTAACGTGCCGAGTTTCAGTTTCCATACCATAACCACCGCCTCGCGCACGATGCGCTTGGACATCTTCGACGTTCCGGCGTGCCGGTCAATGAAGATGATAGGAATCTCGCTGATAAGAAAACCCTTTTCCTTGCAGCGGTAGTTCATCTCGATCTGAAACGAGTAGCCGTCGGAACGTATGCTAGAGAGATCGATCGCCCTTAGCGTATCGGCCCGGAAACATTTAAAACCGCTCGTGCAGTCGGAGATGGTGAGCCCGGTTATGACCCGGGTGTAGACACTGGCGAAGTAGCTCAGCATGAGGCGGCGCAGCGGCCAGTTTACCACGCTCACGCCGTTCAGATAGCGCGAACCGATGACCAAGTCGGCCTGCCGGGCCTCTTCGAAGAAATACGGGATCATGGCGGGGTCGTGGGAGAAATCGGCGTCCATCTGCACCACGAGGTCGGCACCCATGTCGAGAGCCCGGGCGAACCCCTCGCGGTAGGCGGAGCCAAGCCCCAGCTTGCCGCTTCGATGCATCACCGAAACCCGTCCGGTCTCGGCCCCAAGCCGGTCAGCCAACTGACCGGTTCCGTCCGGGGAGTTGTCATCCACCACCAGGAGCTCGACGGCCGGGTCGAGCGCGAGGATCTCCCGCACCAGCTTTTCTAGGTTGTCTCTTTCGTTGTAGGTGGGGATTACCACGATGGGCTTGATGGGTTTCAAGGGGGGGGTCGCCTTTTGTTCGCAATAAATACGCTAAGACCGCAATATCATGGCCGGTTCACCGGCAAATACACCCGAAACAAGAGATTCGCAGAGGATAAACGATTTAGCGTTGCCAAGTCAAGCTAAAGGGAAAGCAGAGACCGGGTGTCGCAGCCGGTGACCAGAACGAAAAAAGGAAAGGCCGCCTTGCATGGCGGCCTTTCCTCGTATGGCGGGGTTGACGGGGCTCGAACCCGCGACTTCCAGCGTGACAGGCTGGCACTCTAACCAACTGAGCTACAACCCCAACTCTAAAACCAAGTTGAGAAACGGTTCTACGTTCTACGTTGATGCTAAGCACTAAAACTTAGAACTTAGAACCTATAACGTAGAACTTGTTTTTATGGTGGGTGAAGAGGGGATCGAACCCCCGACATCCAGCTTGTAAGGCTGGCGCTCTCCCAGCTGAGCTATTCACCCATTATTTTGTATGGCGGGGTTGACGGGGCTCGAACCCGCGACTTCCAGCGTGACAGGCTGGCACTCTAACCAACTGAGCTACAACCCCGCATCCTTCAGGTTCCCGAAGGAACCGCTTAACCGTTAACCAGGGCCTTCAGGGTGTTGCCGGCCTTGAACTTCGGAGCGGAGGAAGCAGGAATTTCAATCTGCTTGCCGGTCTGCGGGTTCTTACCGGTACGTGCGGCGCGCTCGGCGACGCTGAAGGTGCCGAAGCCTACCAGGGTGACCTTGTCTCCACCAGCGAGGCAGTCGGTCAGGGCATCGAGGATACCGCTGAGAGCCTTGTCCGCATCAACCTTGGTCAACTGTGCTTCTTCGGCAATGGCGCTTACCAACTCAGCCTTATTCATTAGTTCCTCCTAGAGATGCATCGCAAAGTGAAGCCACCTTATATCAGAGCCCGCTTCGGACTGTCAACCTTTTTTCTAATTTTTTTTCAGTGGGGTATCACTGGAGCCTCGCCAGCTCCCTGGGCCTGATCCCCATACAGGGTTGCTGCAGGAAGCCCTACTGCGGCAAGCAGGGCGTGTCCCAACACCTCGTCCATGTGTGCCACCGGGTGTACGGTGAGCCCGGAGAGGATCTCTTTGGGAACCTCAGCCAGATCCTTCTCGTTCTCCTTCGGGATGAGGACGGTCTTGATACCGCCGCGCCCGGCGGCGAGGAGCTTTTCCTTGAGCCCGCCGATGGGAAGTACGGTGCCGCGCAGGGTCACCTCGCCGGTCATGGCGATATCACGGCGCACCGGCCTCCTGGTGAGGGCCGAGGTGAGCGCACACGCCATGGCGATCCCGGCCGAGGGGCCGTCCTTCGGTATGGCACCTTCCGGGACGTGGATGTGGATGTCGAGGTGCTGATAGAAGTCTTTGGGAAAACCGAGGAGTTCACCTCTTGAGCGGACATAGGTCATCGCAGCCTGAGCCGATTCCTGCATCACCTCGCCAAGCTTTCCGGTTACGGTCAGCTTACCCTTCCCTGGGAGGGCGACCACCTCTATGTTGAGGAGTTCGCCGCCGACCTCGGTCCAGGCGAGGCCGGTCACGAGCCCCACCGCATCCTCCTGCCCCACCTCACCGTACTTGTAGCGCGGGGGGCCAAGGTAGGTTGCGACCTGCTTGGGCTGCACGGAGCGGCGTGGTTTGCCCCCTTCGGCGATGGAGAAGGCGATCTTGCGGCAGACGGCGCCGATCTCGCGCTCGAGGTTTCTGACGCCGGCCTCGCGGGTGTAGCGCCGGATCAGCTCCAGAAGCGCCGCATCGGTGAAGGCGACCCCCTTGCCGGCAAGCCCGTTCCCCTCGGCCTGTTTGGGGATCAGGTACTGCCTCGCGATGGCGAGCTTTTCGTGCTCGGTGTAGCCGTCCAGCCGCACCACCTCCATACGATCCAGAAGCGGCCTCGGGATGGTATGGCTCGAGTTGGCCGTGGTGATGAACATCACTTTCGAGAGGTCGTAGTCGAGGTCTAGGAAGTGGTCGTTGAAGCAGGCATTCTGCTCGGGGTCGAGCACCTCGAGAAGCGCCGAGGCGGGATCGCCGCGGAAGTCCGAGCTCATCTTGTCGATCTCGTCCAGGAGAAACACTGGGTTTGAGGAGCCGCACTTCTTGAGCGACTGGATGATCCTCCCCGGCATCGCCCCGACGTAGGTGCGCCGGTGTCCGCGGATCTCCGCCTCGTCGCGCACCCCGCCAAGCGAGATCTTGACGAAATCGCGACCGGTCGCCTTGGCCACCGAGCGCGCGAGCGATGTCTTGCCGACGCCGGGAGGCCCCACGAGGCAGAGGATCGGCCCTTTCATCCCCGGGGCGAGCGCGTTGACGGCGAGGTACTCGAGGATCCTCACCTTCACCTTCTCGAGGCCGTAGTGATCCGTCTCAAGGCAGGCACGCGCCGCCGGGATGTCGCGTCTCTCCTCGGCGAACTTACCCCAGGGGAGCGCGAGGAGCCAGTCTACGTAGTTGCGCACCACGGCCGCCTCGGCGGACATGGGGGACATGAACTTAAGCTTCCGGATCTCGCTTTGTACCTTCTGCTTCGCCTCGGCGGAAAGAGGGAGTTTACCCGCCTTCGCCTCGAGGTTTCTCAACTCCTGCTTGAACTCGTCCTTCCCACCCAGTTCCTTCTGGATGGCCCGGATCTGCTCGTTCAGGTAGTAATCCTTCTGGGTCTTCTCCATCTGCTTCTTGACCCTGGCGTGGATCTTCTTCTCGATCTGCAGGATCTCGATCTCCGCCCCCATGAGCGAGAGGAGCCGCTCCATGCGCCGCGCCGGCTGCACCGCGGCCAGGAGTTCTTGCTTCTGGGCCACTTTGAGGTTCAGGTGCGGAGCGATGGTGTCGGCGAGGCGGGAGGGGTCGGTGATCCCCTGCACCGACTGGAGGATCTCGGAGGGAACCGAGCCGTTCAGCCCGACGTAGTTCTCGAAGGAAGCGAGCACGCCGCGCTTGAGCGCTTCCGCCTCGGTCACGTTGTCCGGCTTCTCGACGAGCGACTCAACGTCGACCTCGAAATAGTCGGCCCGGTCGCTGAAGGAAACGATGGAGCCGCGCCGCTTACCCTCCACGAGCACCTTCACGGTGCCGTCGGGAAGCTTCAGGAGCTGGATCACCTGGCACAGCGTCCCCACCGTATAGATGTCACCCGGCTCGGGATCCTCGGTGCGGGCGTTTTTCTGCGTAGCCAAAAGGATCAGCTTGTCGTTTTGAGCCATGGCTGCTTCGAGGGCGAGCACCGACTTCTCGCGCCCCACGAAGAGGGGGATCACCATGTGGGGAAAGATGACGATGTCCCGTAAAGGAAAGAGAGGGAATCTTTCCGGATTCCCTCTCTTCTTTCTGCGTCTGGTGCTGGTTTCTTCGGTCATATTGTCCTGTTAGGCGGTCCTGTTAGGCGCTTTCCGCCACGTTCTCGTAGACGATGATCGGTTTTTCCTTGTTGTAGATCACCTCTTCGCTGATGACCACCTCCTTCACCATACTCTGGGACGGGATCTCGTACATGATGTCGAGCATGGCGTTCTCCAGGATGGAGCGGAGGCCGCGGGCGCCGGTCTTTCTCTTGAGCGCTTCGCGGGCGATGGCAATCATGGAGCCGTCGGTGAACTTGAGCTTAACGTGCTCCATCTCGAACAGCTTCTGGTACTGCTTAATCAGCGCGTTTTTCGGTTCCTTGAGGATCTGCACCATCGCTTCCTCGTCCAGCTCGGAAAGTGAGGCGAGCATGGGGAGACGCCCGACGAACTCGGGGATGAAGCCGAACTTCAGGAGGTCCTCCGGGGTGACACCGGCCAGAAGCTCGCCCGCCTTCTTCTCCACCTTCTTCTTCACGTCCGCGCCGAAGCCGAGCGTCTTCACGCCGATCCTCTGCTGGATGACGCTGTCGAGCCCGGGGAAGGCGCCGCCGCAGATGAAGAGGATGTTAGTCGTGTCGACCTTCAAGAACTCCTGCTGCGGGTGCTTGCGTCCCCCTTTGGGAGGCACGCTGGCGACGGTCCCTTCGATGATCTTCAAAAGCGCCTGCTGCACTCCCTCGCCCGACACGTCGCGGGTGATGGAGGGAGAGTCGGACTTCCTGGCGATCTTGTCGATCTCGTCGATGTATATGATCCCCTTCTGCGCCTTTTCGACGTCGTAGTCGGCGGCCTGCAGCAGGGTGAGGATGATGTTCTCGACGTCCTCGCCCACGTAGCCCGCTTCGGTCAGGTTGGTCGCGTCCGCCATGGCGAAGGGGACCTTGAGGATGCGGGCCAGGGTCTGGGCGAGCAGGGTCTTGCCCGAGCCGGTGGGGCCCAGAAGCAGGATGTTGCTCTTCTGCATCTCGACGTCCCCCGCTTTCACGGGCGCCTCGACGCGTTTGTAGTGGTTGTACACCGCGACGGCAAGGACCTTCTTGGCGCGTTCCTGGCCGATGACGTACTCGTCCAGAACCTCCTTGATCTCCTGCGGTTTGGGAAGCTTCCTCACGTCGGGACCCGTTGCGTCTTCAAGCTTGGACTCCTCCGCGATGATGTCGTTGCAAAGCTCGATGCATTCGTCGCAGATGTAGACCGTCGGCCCCGCAATAAGCTTCTTCACCTCTTCCTGGCTCTTCCCGCAAAAGGAACAGATCAGCGTATCGGAACGGTCATCTCTTCTGCTCAATTGGCACCTCCGGTGACTACGTTTCTGGTCACGATGGCATCTATAATACCATAGGCCTTCGCCTCTTCGCCCGACATGAAATAGTCGCGCTCAGTGTCGGCGGCCACCTTCTCGACGCTCTGACCGGTGTGCTCGGCCAGAAGCTCGTTCAGTTGGTCCTTCATGCGCAGGATTTCCTTGGCGTGGATATGGATGTCCGTCGCCTGCCCCTGGAACCCGCCCAGCGGCTGGTGGATCATGATGCGCGAGTTGGCGAGCGAGAAGCGTTTACCCTTCTCACCGCCGGAAAGCAGGAACGCCCCCATGGAGGCCGCCTGCCCAATGCAGATGGTTGACACCGGTGCCTTGATGTAGCGCATGGTGTCGTAGATCGCCATCCCGGCGGTGACCACACCGCCGGGAGAGTTGATGTACAGGTGGATATCCTTGTCCGGATCCTCGGCCTCAAGGAAGAGGAGCTGGGCAATCACCAGGTTGGCGACGTTATCGTCGATGCCGCCCCCAAGAAAGATGATCCTGTCCTTCAGAAGGCGCGAATAGATGTCATACGACCTCTCGCCCCTTCCCGTCTGCTCCACTACTATCGGTACCAGCATGGAATCTCCTATTTGTTTTCGGCGATTTCCGCCTTGGGAACCTCGGTCACCTTGGCGCGTTCGATGATGAACTGCACCGCCTTGTCTTCCCGCATCTGGGCCATGAGGCTCTCCTTGGCCCTTTCGTTGGTCTTGTAGAGCTGCTGCACCTTCTCGATCGGCTGGCCGCTCTGTGCCGAGATCTGCTCGAGCTGAGCCTCGAACTCCTCCTCGGTCACCTGAACCCCTTCCTTGTCGGCGACGGCTTCGACGATGAGGGAGCCTTTCACCTGATCCTTGGCCACACCGCGGAACTGGGCTTTGTAGGTATCGTCGGTCATCCCCATCATCTCCAGGGACATCCGCTGGGAGGCGAGGCGCTGCTTGGTGTTATCCAGCATCATCTGCACCTGGCGATCCACCATGGCCTCGGGAACCTCAAGGTCGTTCTTCTGGACCAGAGCCCTGAAGACGCGCTCGCGCAGGTCGCCGGCGATGCGTGCCTCTTCCTGGCTCTGGTTGATCTCGGCCAGTTTCGCCTTCAAAAGGTCCAGGGTCTCGAACTCCTCACCGAACTCCTTGGCGAACTCGTCGTTCAGTTCGGGCAGTTCCTTGCTCTTGATCTCCTTGACGACGATCTCGAACTGAGCCGGCTTGCCAGCGAGCTCGGCTGAACCGTACCCCTCGGGGAAGGTAACCGTGATGGTGGTAGCCGCACCGGCGGTCAGGCCGACCATCTGCTCCTCGAAGCCCGGGATGAAACGGCCGGAGCCGAGCTCCAGTTGGAAGTCCTCAGCGGCCCCGCCTTCGAACGGAACGCCGTCCATGGACCCCTTGAAGTCGAAGGTCACGAAGTCGCCGAGCTTGGCGGCATGCCCTTCCGGGGCGGGCGCCAGCTGGGCCATGCGCTCCTGCATCTCCTTGAGACGGGCGTCGACCACGGCGGCATCGAGTTCGAGCTTCTCTTTCTGCACCTCGAGGTCGAGATACTCCTTGAGCTCGACCTTCGGGAATACTTCCACGGTAGCGGAGTACTTGAACGCTTCACCTTTCTTGAGGGGCTCGTTCTCAATCACCGGATAGGCGACCGCTTCGATCCCATGCTCGGCCACCGCCTTGAAGTAGGTGTCGCTGATGAGGTTTTTCACGACGTCCTCGGCCATCTTCTCGCCGTAATGCTTCTCTATCAGGCCCATCGGGACCTTGCCCTTGCGGAACCCTTTGATGGCGGCATGCTTCCTTATTTCGGCATAAGCCTTGTCGACTTCAGCAGAAACTTTGTCCGCCGGAATTTCGAAGTTCAGCTTCTTCTTGATGCTGTTGACCGATTCAACGTTGATCTGCATGAAAAGTCCTCTCTTTGTTCACTTTATATGGGCAGCCTTTCTGCCGTAACGCCTCGTGCATGGTTGTCTGGGGGGAGTTGTGGGACGGGTTCTGTCGGGGCATCCGCTAGAAAAGCTGCCTCCCCGGAAGGGGTATGGGCACCGGAGCTGTTCGCTTAGGGGCACGACAAGAGGGTAAAGTAGCAAAGGGGACGGGAACTTGTCAATATAGAAATGGTTTCGCTTTAATCGCTTAGCGGCAACGGCTTGCACCCCGATCACATCCCCAAAAAAGGCGGAAGCCGCCCCCCTTTGCGTGGGGGGCGGCCATGAAGGAGCGTACTAGTAGGCCTCGTGATCGGCGGCGACCGCCTCGGCGGTGACCCGTTCCCTGAAGAGCCGGTATACCCAGATCTTGTACAGGATGACGATCGGCACGAAGATGAAGGCGACCGTGGTCATGATCTTCAGCGTGTACTCGGAGGAGGAGCTGTTGTAGATGGTAAGACTGTAAAGCGCATCCAGGCTCGACGGGATGAGGTTCGGGAAGAGCCCGATCACGCCGGTGCCGACCACGCCCAGGATCGTGACGCAGGAGGCGGCGAAGGCGGCAAGCGCGTTGCCGGCGCCAAGGAACATGCGTACCCCGACCAGCGCACCCACCGCGAGCAGCGGCACGACGAGGAAGACCGGCGCCTTGAGGTAGTTGTCGTACAGCTTGGTGGCGAAGTTCGTGTAGCCAAGGAACAGGACCGCGATGAGCAAAAGCGGCACCCACAAGGTCTTCGCGAGGTTTTCGGCACGACGGCTCAGATCCCCGGTACTCTTCACCGCGACATAGAGGGCGCCGTGCTCGACGAAGAGCATCACGAAGAGAAGCCCGCTCACGATACCGTAGGGGTTCAGCAGGGCCAACAGCGAGCCATGGTAGCCGGCCTTGTCCATCGGAAGGCCGGAGAAGATGTTGCCGAAAGCAACGCCGAAAAGAAGCGCCGGTATGAAGCTGGAAATAACGATGGCCCAGTCCCAGCACCCCCTCCAGGCGGCCCCGTCTTCCTTGCTGCGAAACTCGAAGGAGACCCCGCGCACGATGAGCGCGAAGAGCAGGAGCAGTAGCGGCGTGTACAGGTAGCTGAACATGAGGGCGTAGGTGGTCGGAAACGCCGCGAAGGTGGCGCCGCCCGCCGTGATCAGCCAGACCTCGTTACCGTCCCACACCGGGCCGAAGCTGTTGATGATGACGCGGCGGTCGCTGTCGTTTTTACCGAGGACGCGGTGCAGCATTCCGGCGCCGAGCACGAAACCGTCGAGCATGAAGTAAACGGACCAAAGGACACCCCAAAGCACAAACCATACGATATGCAGATCCATTATTTTCCCCCTAGTTTCCGAAAGCGCCGGTGGCGCGAACATGAGTTTCTTCAGGCCCTTTGCGGGCGAACTTGACCAGCAGGTATATGTCCACGAAGCCCAGCAGGCCGTAGAGGAGCGTGAATCCCGCCAGCGACCCAACCACCTGCGACATCTCGAGCGACTTGGAGACCGCGTCGGAGGTCTTCATCAGCCCGTAGACGATCCAGGGCTGCCTCCCGAGCTCGGAGACGATCCAGCCGAGTTGGTTCGCTATGTACGGAAGCGGGATGACCAGGACCAGCAGCTTCAGGAACAGGGGGTACTTCTCGAGGAGGCCGTTTTTAGCGAGGAAGAACGCGGCGGCAGCGACCACGATGAAGAAGGTGCCGAGCCCCACCATAAGGCGGAAGCTCAGAAAGACCGGGAGGACAGGCGGGCGCTCGTCCTTAGGGAAGGAGGTGATGCCGCGGATCTCCGCGTTCGTGTCGTGGAAAGCGAGGAAGCTCAAAAGCCCCGGGACCGGCAGCGCGGAGACGAGGTTGCACTCGTTCTTAGCGTCCGGGAAGGCGATCAGGTGCATGGGAGCGTTGTTACATGTGTTCCACACCGCCTCCATGGCGGCGAATTTGGCCGGCTGGGTTTTCGCGACGTCGGCAGCATGGAAGTCGCCGATGACCGCCACCATGATGGTGGCGAAGAGGGCAAAACCGGCGGCCATGGTGAAGGATGCCTTGAAGAACTCGCGGTTGCGTGCCTTGAGCAGGTGGTAGGCGGAGATGCCGATGACGAAGAAAGCGGCAACGGTGTAGCCGGAGACGATCTGGTGCCCGAACTTCAACAGGCCGAAGGGGTTGGTGATGAGAGCGAGAAAATCCACCATCTCGGCGCGGCCGTTCCTGAGCACGTACCCTACCGGGTGCTGCATCCAGCCGTTGGCGAGCAGGATCCAGAGGCCGGAAAGATTCGTGGCAATCGCGACCATCCAGATCGAGAAGGCATGGAACCTCCTGCTGACCTTGTTCCAACCGAAAGCCCACACGCCGATGAAGACCGACTCCATGAAGAACGCCACGGTGGCCTCGATGGCCAAGGGCGCCCCGAAGATATCCCCCACGTAGCGGGAGTATTCGGCCCAGTTCATGCCGAACTGGAACTCCAGGGTGATGCCGGTCACCACGCCCAACGCGAAGTTGATCAGGAACAGCTTGCCCCAGAACTTGGCCATCCTCTTGTACATCTCATTGCCGCTCAAGACATAGCGGGTCTCGATCATAGCCACGAAGACCGAGAGACCGAGAGTCAGCGGGACGAAGATGAAGTGGAACATGCTGGTGACGGCAAACTGCAGCCTGCTCAGGGTTAGTACATCCATTTTTTCGCTCCTTTGATTAAATTGAAACTTTTGGCCCGTGGGGCCGGTTCAGCCGTTGTTGATATTAATGCTCACAAAAGACAAACAGGACCTTCTTTATCCTAATTGTTTACAAAAAAATTTAACCTTTGCAGTCAGGGCTGCGGGCGAGGGTATCGATGGTCACCGCGTCCAGAATGGAAACAACCTCGGTCTGTACCTGTTTCCAGACGGCGTGTACGCGGCAGGGGCCGCCGCGGTCACAGGCGCTGCCCAGAAGGCAGCGGTTGGGCAGGATCGGCCCCTCAACCGCCTCGACCACCTCACGCAGGGTGATGGTGGACGCGGGACGGGCCAGGACAAAGCCCCCCCCGGTACCGCGTGAAGAGGAGACCAGACCAAGCTTCGCGAAGCTCTGGAATATCTTGGCCAGGAAAGTCTGCGGGACTTCCGCGGCGGCGGCGATCTCGCTGATAAGCGAAACCCGGCCCGGCGGCTGCTGGGCCAGATAGATGATGCCGC
Organism: Geomonas edaphica; assembly: GCF_004917075.1. GTDB lineage: Bacteria > Desulfobacterota > Desulfuromonadia > Geobacterales > Geobacteraceae > Geomonas > Geomonas edaphica. The sequence goes on along the minus strand of NZ_SSYB01000002.1, from coordinate 115,458 downwards.
GGATTGCGTATTCTCCCTTTCGGGTTAGTTCCATCATAAAAAACACCTTTAGGACCAATTTGATCCCTTTTATAACGGACCGGCCAGGAGCTGTCAAGCCCAAAATCAGCAAGAAAAAAGGGGGGCCGCTTATGCGGTCCCCCTTCGCTGTTCTCTATCGGTTCAGTATCAGCCGAGGAGGCTGTTGAAGTTCCTTGCCCTGTTGGCCAGGATGGTCGGATCGAGCACCTCGCCGCAGCAGGTGCACTTCCAGGCGTCGAACGATCTCACGAAGTCGTAATATTTCTCGGCAAACATCCTACCTTTGCATTTAGGGCATTTCATAAGCCATACCTCCCAACAGAAAGTTGATTAAAGAACTTCATGTGGGTTCGTATATTTCACCTAACATGCCAAGAAGAAAAATATGAGGAAGTTGTAATGCTACAATTACTCCTTTTCGAAGGAACCTTTCGCAAAAAGGCCCGGTTGCAGCGCATTAAAAATATCTTTTGATTGCAGCAAGCTTGCCTGGGCCGATCCCCGGCACCCGCAGCAACCCTTCCACGGCGCCGAAAGCGCCATTTTCCTGACGGTCTTCGATGATGCGTCGAGATAGTGCCGCCCCGATCCCCGGCAGGAGGACCCATTCCGCCTCACTCAACAGGTCCGGGTCCAGTGGCACACCGAGGAGCATACGCTCCTTGATCGCCATATTACTTAACAAAAACTTATACTTACCAGACCGATCACGGCTGATGGCAACGACATCCCCGCTGGTAAGTTCGCGAGTGTCGGATCCTCTGACGCTTGCCGCAACCTCGGCGACGGGGAGCGTCATTTTAATGGCGGCGACCGCAGCAACCCCCTTGGGGAAGCGATAGACGCCGGGACGCGGCAGGTCTCCCGTCAGGCGCACCGTCACAGTCTGGCCTGTGAAACGAGAAAAGGCCGCGTCCTCACCTTGCGGGGTGGGGATGCGGCCTTTGATGTAAAGCGGCAGGGTGAGAGCCAGGGCGAGACACCATAAGGCGAGTCGCTGGCTCCTCGGCATCATTTCTTGGGTGCCGCCGTCTCCTCGTCCTTGTGCAGCTTGAACTCGATTGCGTCGATGAGGGCCTGGTAGGAGGCCTCGATGACGTTGCTGGAGACGCCTACGGTCCCCCAGCGCCCTTCCTTGTCACCGCTCTCGATGAGGACGCGGATCGAAGAAGCGGTCCCCTGCCCCGCCGGGAGCACGCGAACCTTGTAGTCGTGCAGCTTCACGTCCTTGAGCTTCGGGTAGAACTTCTCGAGGGCCTTTCTGAGAGCATTATCGAGGGCGTTCACCGGGCCGTACCCCTCGGATGCGGTGTGCTCGATCTTCCCACCGACCTTGACCTTGATGGTCGCCTCGGAGATCGGCTGGTCGTCCTCGGTCCGCTTCTCATCGATGACGCGGAAGCCAATCACGGAGAAGAACTTGCGGTGCGTACCGAGGGCGCGCTTCATCAGGAGCTCGAAAGAGGCCTCCGCCCCCTCGAACTGGTAGCCGCGGTTCTCCATCGCCTTGATGTCTTCCAGGATCTCGAGGGTGACCGGATCCTTGCTGTCCAGGTTGATGTTGAATTCGGTCGCCTTGGCGAGGATGTTGGCGCGCCCGGAGAGGTCGGATACCAGCACGCGGGTGGTGTTTCCGACCAGTTCCGGCCGCATGTGCTCGTAGGTCTCCGGGTGGCGCTGGATGGCCGAGACGTGCACGCCCCCCTTGTGGGCGAAGGCGGAGTTGCCGACGTAAGGCTGGTGCTTGTTGGGAGCGAGGTTCGCCAGTTCGTAGACGTAGCGGGAGAGGTCCCTGAGCGTCTTCATCTGCGCGTCGGAGATGCAGTCGCGCCGCATCTTCGCCTTGAGCGCCGGGATGATGGAGCAGAGGTTCGCATTGCCGCAGCGCTCGCCGAAGCCGTTGATGGTCCCCTGCACCTGCACGATCCCCTGCTGCACCGAGATGATGGAGTTGGCCACGGCGCACTCGCCGTCGTTGTGAGCGTGGATGCCGAGCGGGGTGGTGATGACCTTTTTCACCTCGTCCACGATGCTCGCGATCTCGTACGGCATGGAGCCGCCGTTGGTGTCGCAAAGGATGATGCAGTCGGCACCCGCCTGCTGCGCCGCCTGCAGCGTCTTCATGGCGTACTCGGGGTTGGACTTGTAGCCGTCGAAGAAGTGCTCGGCGTCGTAGAAGACCTCCGGCATGTTCTGCTTGAGGAACTCCAGCGAGTCGAAGATGAGCTCAAGGTTCTCCTCGAGCGGGATCCTGAGCGCCTCGTGTACGTGGAAGTCCCAGGTCTTGCCGAAGATGGTGGCGGCGTCGGACTTGGACTCCACCAGGGTGCGCAGGTTCTGGTCCTTATCGGGGGTGATCTTCGCGCGGCGGGTGGAGCCGAAAGCGGCGATCTTCGCCTGGATGAGCCTTTCCTTCTTGATGTCCTTGAAGAAGGCGACGTCCTTCGGGTTGCTGCCGGGCCATCCCCCCTCGATGTAGTGAATGCCGCACTCGTCCAGTTTGTGGGCGATGCGGATCTTGTCCTCGACCAGGAAAGAGATGTCTTCCGCCTGCGTACCGTCCCTAAGCGTCGTATCGTAAAGTTTCACCAGACTCATATCACCCCCAACTTCAACAAAAGACGTTCAACGTTCAACGTTCAACGTTCGATTCACAAAGCCAAGCCGTCTTCAAGTTCGCGCCCGCCGCACCGAAAACGCCCGAAGCCGAAGCCCGGACGTTCCGGAACGCAGAACGTTGAACGTTGAACGGGTGTTATTTCCCGGCCAGTCCGAAGGCGTCGTGCAGCACGCGGACAGCGAGCTCGGTGTATTTCGCGTCGACCACGACGGAGATCTTGATCTCGGAGGTGGAGATCATCTGAATGTTGATCCCTTCCTTCGCGAGCGCCTGGAACATGGTGGTGGCCACACCGGCGTGGCTCCTCATGCCGAGACCGACGATAGATACCTTGGTGACGCTCTCGTCGGAAAGAACTTCTTTCGCGTTGATCGCCGCGGCGGTCTCCTTGGTGATGGAAAGCGCCTTCTTGAAGTCGGCCTGGGGCACGGTGAAGGTGAAGTCGGTGGAACCGGCCTCGCTCACGTTCTGGACGATCATGTCGACGGAGATGTTGGCGTCGGAAAGCGGCGACAGGATCTGCGCTGCGATCCCGGGCTTGTCCGGCACCTGCATGACGGCGATCTTCACTTCATCCTTGGCGTAGGCGATACCCGAGACGAGCACTGCTTCCATTTCTTTATCCTCCTTGGTAACCATGGTTCCGAGATTTTCGTTGAAGCTCGAGCGGACGTGGACGTCGACGTTGTACTTGCTGGCGAACTCGACGGAGCGGATCTGCAGCACCTTCGCCCCGAGGCTGGCCAACTCAAGCATCTCCTCGTAAGAGATGCGCTCGATCTTTTTAGCGTCCTTGCAGATGTTCGGGTCGGTGGTGTAGACGCCGTCCACGTCGGTGAAGATCTCGCATACGTCGGCTTTCAGCGCCGCGGCGAGCGCCACCGCGGAGGTGTCCGAGCCGCCGCGCCCCAAGGTGGTGACGTTGCCGAACTCGTCTACGCCCTGGAAGCCGGCGACGATCAGGATGGTCCCCTCTTTCAAATCGGCACGCATCTTCTTGTCGTCGATGCTCTCGATGCGGGCCTTGCTGTAGGAGGTATCGGTGAGGACGGGGACCTGGAAACCGAGGTAGGACTTCGCCTTGTACCCCATGGCTTTCAAGCACATGGCCAGAAGGGCGATGGAGACCTGCTCCCCCGCCGCGACGAGTACGTCGTATTCACGGGTGTCCGGGAATTCGCAGACCTCGTTGGCAAGCGCAACCAATTTATTGGTTTCACCTGCCATGGCGGAGACAACTACCACCATGTCGTTGCCGGCGTCGTAGGTTTTTGCCACCCTCTTGGCGACGTTGCGAATTCGTTCGACGGAACCCATCGAGGTGCCGCCGTACTTTTGGACAACCAAAGCCATGTCAGTCCTCCTTGTACTATATGCTGTTGATCCGCCTGGAACCTTCGCTCCCGGCGATAGGAAACACTTTATTAGCAAGTTTACTGTGCCCGGTCAAAACATTTTTTTAAACAATCAAGGCCAAGACAGCCTTATGAGCACTTTTTGCCCCCTTCTCTGTTTACAACAAAAAGAAACGCCCCTTCCGGAACTGGAAGAGGCGTCTTCAGACTTAATCTCGCTCCCCTGCTGAGAGAGCGCGGACGATGGCCTGTGACCTGGGGCCTGAGCCCTCGAAGCTGACACTGCGTTCCTCTTCCCCCTCGTGGCTAAGCGTCACGGTGAGGACGTCGTCGGGCATCTCCCCGTCCAGGCGCTCGGCCCATTCCACGACGCAGGCGCCGTCCCCGGAGAAATACTCCTCGAAACCGAGCGCGTCGACGTCGTGTGCCCCCTCGAGACGGTAGAGGTCGAAGTGATACAGGTGGAGCCTCCCCTCGTAGATGTTCAAGATGGTGTAGGTCGGGCTCGTTACCGGGGTCTCCGGGTCGACCTCGAGCCCTCGGGCGATCCCCTTTGCGAACTGGGTTTTGCCCGCACCGAGTTCACCGGTCAGGGCGATGAAGTCGCCGGGGGCAAGCAGCCGCCCGAGCCTCTCCCCCAGTTGCACCGTCTCGTCGCTGCATTTGGTCCGCACAAAAGACATCGACACTACCCTATCATGGTGCGCACCATGTCGATGCGCCCGATGATACCGACCACGCGGCGCCCCTCGACCACCGGGACGGCCTGCACCTTCTTGTTGGTCATCAGTTCGGCCACCTCGGAAACCGGCGACTCCGGCCCCACGGTGAGCACCTCCTGCGAGAAGATGTCCGAGACGGTCTGTCCGGTCATCTTCTGCAGCTCCTTCTCAAAACGCTTGTCGCTCTCCAGGTAGATGACCCAGTCGAAGATGGAGATGACGGTCGGTATGTGCAGCGGTTTGTCCCGCTCGATGAGGTCGCTTTCCGACACGATGCCGATCAAAAGCCCCTCGCCGTCCACCACCGGGACGCTGGAGATGCGGCGTTCGGCGAATAGCTTGGCAAGATCTCTCACTGTGGTGTCGCGGCCTACGGTAACCACGTCTTTGGTCATGATCTCTTTTGCTTTCATCATGGTCATTCTCCCTGTGATGTGTTGTCGGTATCTAAGACGTGATGAGTGCCGCGCGTCCGGGCGATCCGGTCCATCGCGGCGGGAAGCGCCTCCTGCACGTCGGTGGCGCTCATCCCTTGGCTGCCGCGGGTCTCGAGCAGCAGGTCGGCAGCGAAGCCGTGGACGAAGGCGCCGAGCCTGCAGGCGGTGAAGGGGTCGTATCCCTGGCCGATGAGGGCAGCGACGACGCCGGTCAAGACATCCCCCATGCCGCCGCTCGCCATACCGGGGTTGCCGCTGCCGTTCACGGCGATGCGGCCGTCGGGGGCGGCTATGATGCTGCGTGCTCCCTTCAGGATCAGGTGCACCTGGTATCTGGTCGCGAAGTCGCGGGCGCAGCCGATACGGTCCTCCTCCACCTCGGGTACCGAGCCGTTAATAAGGCGTGCCATCTCGCCGGGGTGCGGCGTGAGCACCGTGATCAGGCCGCTTCTCTTGAGTAAAAGGGACGGGTCGGGCGCCACTGCGTTCAGGGCATCGGCGTCGAGCACGATGGGCTGCCTGAGCGCGGCCAGAAGCGAATGAACCAGGTAAACCGTGGAAGGGGCCGTCCCGAGACCGGGGCCGAGGGCGACGACGTCGCGGGCCGCCGCAGCAGCGGCGATTTCCGGGAGCGCCCCGGCCTGAAGGTAACCCTTTGCCCCCGGGCCGAGCGGGATGGTCATCGCCTCGGTGGTCTTCGCCTCCAGGATCGGGTGCAAAAGTGCCGGGACCGCGAGGGTGACGAGTCCAGCCCCGGCGCGCAGCGCGCTGTTCGCGGCCATGGCCGCGGCACCGGTCTTGCCGGTGCTCCCGGCGACGACGAGAGTGTGGCCGCCGGTCCCCTTGTGGGCAGTTGCCGGGCGCGGCCTGAAAAGAAGGGCAGCGCTCGGAAGATTGGTGAACTCGACTCCTTCGGCCTCGGCAACCACGGCGTCGGGCATGCCGATGTCGGCGACGACGAGCCTGCCGCAGAGTTCCGCGCCGGGGTTCAGGATGTTGCCCAGCTTAGGCAGTGCGAAGGTGACGGTAAGGTCGGCGCGCACCGCGCGCCCGAGCACCTTTCCCGTAGCGGAGTCGACGCCGGACGGGATGTCCACGGCAACCACAGGAACCCCGGCCGCGTTGATCGCGTCGATCGCCTCGCCGTAGATGCCGGACACCTCGCTCTTCATCCCGGTACCGAGCAGGGCGTCCACGATCACCGTCGCCCCCTCGAAAAGGTCACGCGCCCCGGCTATCCCCTGCGGCACGCTCTTCACCACGCCGGGATGAAGGCGCGCAAGGTTCGCAGCGGCGTCTCCGGCGATCGCCTCGGGGGCAGCGAGAAGCAGCACCGGAGCGTCCCACCCGCGTTCCGACAGAAGGCGTGAGACGACGAAACCGTCGCCGCCGTTGTTCCCCTTCCCCGCCACGATCACGGCGCGCTTCCCAGTACCGCCGCCGAAGGTATCCACGATGGCATCGGCACAACCGCAACCGGCACGCTCCATGAGGTCGAGCCCCGGGATGCCGAACTCACCGATCGCCCTCTTGTCCATAAGCTGCATGACCTGACCGCTCACGACTTTCATCTAGCGCTCCAGTACCACGAAGGCGACGGCACAGCCGGCGTCATGGGAAAGGGAGAGAAAGCAGCCGGCAAGCCCCGCCTGACGGTAAAGCTCCTCGGCCCGCCCGGTCAGCTTCAGCTCAGGCTTACCAAGGGGATCGTTCACCACCTCCATGTCTTTCCAGGAAAGCCGGTCACGCAGCCCGGTACCAAGAGCCTTCAGGAATGCCTCTTTTGCCGCAAAACGCAGGGCGTAGTGCTGGGCGCAGTTCTTTTTCACCGAGCAGTAATCGATCTCCCGCTGGGTGAACAGTCTCTGGAACAGTCCGTCGTTGCCCTCTCTCAAGAACTTTTCGAAGCGGGCGATTTCAACGATGTCAACGCCAGTGCCGTAAATCAAGAAAACTCCCGTTTATTGCTTTGCTGTCTGCCGCTGATACTGCCGAACTTGCGGCTTAGTTCATACTATACCACTCAGTTGGCACCGTCGCCCGCAGCCGTTGCTGTCAGCGACTCACGCCACTCACGCATCACGCCGTCCAGATCCAACCCGTAGTCGGAAAGAGCTTTGGCGACGGCCTCTTCGATGCCCGCGCGCTCACCCAGATACTTGAGCAACTGCTGCATGGCGTACCAGCCGTAGCGCTGCACCATGAACGACGCCATGGCATGGCTTTGCTGGTAGGCGAGCCACGCCTCCTCTCCCCCCATCCCGGCAAAGCCGCGGGAGAGGGACGTAAGCGGCAGCACGTGCTTCCCTTGTACGGCGCCGAATCGGGGGAGCGGCGGGGCGAACTCCTTGCGCCCCTCCATTTCGGCGAGACCTTCGTTCAGCCAGGTGGGGATGTTGCCGTGGGTAAGCTCCGCGACGAGGACGTGGGTGAACTCGTGAAAGATGATGGCGCGCAGTTGCGGCGTCACCCGGGTGAGCCCACCAACCGGCAGGCGGATCTTGCCGTCGTAGAGCCCTCCGGACCAGTCCGGCCCGGTGGTCACGCTGCTGTAGTCCTTCTTCGTGTAGAGCAGGACCGGAATACGCGTGGTAGGAAAGACGCCGAGGTCGGCGCCCACCGCGTTGTAGGCGCTCTCGAGCGCGTCCAGCACCTCGGCGGAGAGCCCCGGCGGCAACTCGGCGTCGTAGGAGAGGTCGAACATCGAGCTGTACCCCTTGTCCATACGCGACTCGACGGGGAGCTCGCGCTCCGCCTTGCCGATCAGGGTCTCGAGCGTCTTGTTGCCGGGGTCCTTCCCCTTAGCCCGCCGCCACACCTCGAGCGCGCCGGGGAGGTCGCCCGTGTCGTAGCTGATCTTCCCAAGATAGATGAGCGGCTCGCTCCCCTCCCCGGCCTGCAAAAGCTCCTCGCGGGCCGCCGCGTAATCCTTGCCGAGGTAAAGCGCGATGCCGCGCATGAGTCCCAGTTCGGCACTTGCCGGGAGGAGTTCGTGCGCCTGTCCGAAGTGTTCGGCGGCGGCGGAGAAATGCCCTGACTGCAGGTCGCGCTTGGCGATTTCGGTGTAGGTGAAGGCAAGTTTGCGCCGCACCCCTTCGTCGTAAGGAAAGAGCGAGGTGGCGGCCTTCAGTTCGTCGACCGCTTGGGCTAGGTCCCCCCTGGCGATCATCTGGTCGGCCTTGGCGCTCAGGGCGAGCGGGTCGGCGGCCAGGGCCGGACCGGCGTAAAGCAGAAAGGCAACGAGGAGCGGGGGGATCTTAGGCATGCGGCTGGTCCGGGACGGGTTCCCCGACCGGAGCCGCCGCTTCGGAGCGTGCCGGGGCCGGGCGCCGCGCCTCCCGGATGCTTGCGGCGATGCCGGCGGCGTCGAGCCGGTAGGCGGCCTTCAACTCGGCCTGCTCCCCCTGCTCGACGAAGCGGTCGGGGTAGCCAAGGCGCAGCACCTTAACGCCGGTGACACCGCGCTCCTCAAGGAGTTCAAGGACGGCGGTGCCGAAGCCCCCCTGCACCACGTTGTCCTCGAGGGTAACCAGGAAACCGGTCTCGGCGAGCGAGAGGATGAGGTCGGCATCGAGCGGCTTTACGAAGCGGGCGTTCATGACGGAGAGTTCGATCCCGTCAGCGGCAAGAGCTGCCGCCGCTTCGCGGGCCGGCTGCACCATGGTGCCGACGGCGATGATGGCGCCGTCCTTCCCCTTCTCGAGGAGTTCGCCGCGGCCGATGGGGAGCGGCTTGAGGATCTGGTCCATCGGAACGCCGAGGCCGTTGCCGCGCGGGTAGCGCAGCGCCGCTGGGCCGGGAAGGGAGAGCGCGGTCACCAGCATGTGCTGCAGCTCGTTCTCGTCCTTCGGCGCCATGATGGTGAGCCCCGGTACCGCACGCAGGTAGGAGAGGTCGAAGACGCCGTGATGGGTGGGGCCGTCGTTGCCCACCACGCCGGCGCGGTCGATGGCGAAGGTGACCGGGAGATCCTGCAGGCAAACATCGTGGAAGAGCTGGTCGTAGCCGCGCTGCAAGAACGAAGAGTAGAGTGCGACCACCGGACGGAACCCTTCCGCGGCGAGGCCGGCGGCGAAGGTGATGGCATGCTGTTCGGCGATACCCACGTCGAAAAAACGGTCCGTGAACTCCTTAGCGAAGGGGGTGAGCCCGGTACCGTCCGGCATGGCCGCGGTGATGGCGACGATGCGGTCATCCTCGTGGGCGAGCCTTTTCACCGTCTCACCGAAGACGCCGGTGTAAGAGGCGGCGCCCCCCTTCCCTTTCAGCACCTTGCCGGTCTTTAAGTCGAAGGGGCCGACGCCGTGGAAAAGCGACGGGTTCGCCTCGGCCGGGGGATACCCCTTCCCCTTCCTGGTGAGGACGTGGATGAGCACCGCGTCGTCGAAACGCTTAACGTTCTCGAGCGTCTCAAGGAGTTTCGGGATGTCGTGCCCGTCGATGGGGCCTATGTACTCGAAGCCGAAGGCCTCGAAAAGCATGCCTGGGGTGAACAGGGTCTTAAGCGACTCCTCGGCGCGCTTGGCGATCTTCAAAACGGAGCGCCCGAACATGGGAACACCCTCGAGAAAGGCCTCCAGGTCCTTCTTGGCCCGGTGCACGTACTCGCTGGTGATGGTGCGCGAAAGCAGGTTCGACAGGGCGCCTACGTTCTCCGAGATGGACATCTCGTTGTCGTTCAGGATGACCACCAGATCCTTGTTCAGCTCGCCCGCGTGATTCAGCGCCTCGAAAGCGAGGCCGCCGGTCATGGCACCGTCACCGATCACGGTGAGTACCTTGTTGTGCTCCTTCTTCAGGTCGCGCGCCACGGCGAAGCCTACGCCGGCCGATATCGAGGTCGAGGAGTGGCCTACGTCGAAGCTGTCGTGCGGCGACTCGCAACGCTTGGGAAAGCCGCTGATTCCACCGAGGGTCCGCAGCGTGCTGAAGCGTTCCTTCCTGCCGGTAAGAAGCTTGTGGGCGTAGGCCTGGTGCCCCACGTCCCAGACGATCTTGTCCTTCGGGGAGTCGAAGACGCGGTGCAGCGCGATGGTGAGCTCGACGACGCCGAGACTCGGCGCGACATGGCCGCCGTTTGCGGCGCAGGTCTCGATGATGCGGGCACGCAGCTCCTCGGCGAGCGTCTCCAGCTCGCGCAGGGAAAGCGCTTTCAGCTGACTGGGTTCGGTGATGCCGTCGAGGATACCTGCCATTTACGATTTCCTTTTTACGATGTACGAGGCGATGGCCCGTAGGGGCTCGGCGCGGTCGTCGAAGATGGCGAGGGCGTCGAGCGCGATCTGTACCAGTTCCTGGGCGCGCGTCTTCGAGGCCTCGAGTCCCATGAGGGCCGGGTAGGTCGCCTTGCCGCGGGCCTGGTCGCTGCCTGCGTCCTTGCCGAGTTCCTCGGTGGTCCCTTCCACGTCCAGGATGTCGTCGGCGATCTGGAAGGCGAGGCCGATGGCGTCGGCGTAGCGGGTGAGCGCCTTGAACTGCTCCTCGCTCGCCCCCCCCATGATGGCGCCGGAGCGGACCGAGGCGCGGATCAGGGCGCCGGTTTTGTGGGTGTGGATGTAGGAGAGCGTGGCCATGTCCACGTCGTGGCGCCCCTCACTTTCCATGTCGACCACCTGGCCGCCGACCATGCCGCGCGAACCGGCGGCGACGGCGATCTCCTGGATCACCCTGAGGCGCGCCGCGGGGTCCCCACCCTGTCCCTCGCCAGAGAGGAGGATGAAGGCCTCGGTCAGGAGGGCGTCACCCGCCAGGATGGCGGTCGCCTCGCCGTAGACCTTGTGGTTGGTCGGGTTGCCCCGGCGGAAGTCGTCGTTGTCCATGGCGGGAAGGTCGTCGTGGATCAGCGAGTAGGTGTGGATCATCTCCATGGCGCAGGCCGCGGGCATCACCGCGTCGGGCGAGCCGCCGACCGCCTCGCATGCGGCGAGCATGAGGACGGGGCGAACGCGCTTGCCGCCGGCGAAGACCGAGTAGCGCATCGAGCCGTGCAGCGAGGAGGGGAGTTCGGAGGCGGCTGGGAGAAAGCGCTCCAGCGCCTGGTCGACCAGCTGGCATTTCTGCTTCAGGTATTCCTTGAGATCCATTCAGGCTTCCTTGTATTCCAGAATCCCCCTCCTGCGGGAGGGGGTTAGGGGGAGGGGAAAGGAAATTTACTCTTCCTCTTCAAAAGGCCTTGTGGTGAGGCTGCCGTCGCGCTGCTTCACGAGAAGCTCGACGCGGCGCTCGGCCTCGTTCAGCTTCTTGCTGCAGAAGGCGGAATATTTCACCCCTTCCTCGAAGGCCTTCAGCGAGTCCTCGAGGGAAAGTTCTCCCCCTTCCAGCTTCTTCACGACGTCTTCGAGCTTCTTGAGCGCGGTCTCGAACTTTTCTACGGCCATGCCATCCCTCGTGCTGCTTGCTGCCGCGGCGCCAATGAGGACGACGGCCGCGCTATATAATGAAAAAGTGATCGCCTATTATACCGATCGTTGAATAACCGTCAAGGATTCACTATCCGCGGGTTTCCTCCACGGTGCAGAGCGCGCTGCCAGCGGCGAGGGAGAGTTCCAGCCTGTCGCCCAGGGCGATCTGGCGGTGCGAGGTGACCACGGCGCGCCCGGGCAGCTTCCGGGCGATGCTGTAGCCACGGGAAAGGGTGGCAAGGGGCGAGACGGCGTTGAGCGTCCCGGTGGCGAGCCCGACACTCTCGGCGGCGCAGGCGAGGCGCCTGGTCATGGCGTGGTCCAGGCGCAGCGTGAAGGTGGAGAGGCGCTCCGCGTTCTGTCCGAGGATGAGTGCCGGACTCTGGCGGGCGAGCCGCGCAGCGAGGGAGACGATCCGCTCGGAGGCATCGTCGAGGATGAGCCCCGCCTCCCGCACGAGCCTCGCGTCCAGCGAGTCGACCCGCTGGGCGAGGTGGCCAAGGATGCGGCTCGGGTCAGTGACGGCGCGGGAAAGGGCGACGACCTGGGCGCGGGCGCGTTCCAGCCGGCGTGACTGGGCCACCGCGAGACGGTGCGTGAGCCCTTCCACCTCGGCGGTCAGTTCGTTCTTGCTTCTTACCACCAGTTCGGCGGCGGCGGAGGGGGTCGCGGCGCGCAGGTCGGCGACGAAGTCTGCGATGGTGAAGTCGATCTCGTGCCCCACGGCCGATATAACCGGAACGGCGGAGCGGTGGATCGCCCGCGCCACCACCTCCTCGTTGAAGGCCCAGAGGTCCTCGAGGGACCCGCCGCCGCGCCCGACGATCATGACGTCGACGTTCCCGACACGGTTCAGGTCGGTGATGGCCGCGGCGATCTCCTGCGCCGCCCCCTCCCCCTGAACGCGGACCGGCGCGATAAGGAGTTCCACGTTGGCGAAGCGGCGCGAGAGCACGGTGAGGATGTCGCGGATGGCGGCGCCGGTGGGGGAAGTGACCACGCCGATCCTGCGCGGCAGCTTGGGGATCTCACGCTTGTAGAGCTCCGAGAAGAGCCCCTCCTTGGCGAGACGCTCCTTCAGCTGAATGAAGGCCATCTGCAGCGCACCGATCCCCTGCGGCTCCATGGCGTCCACCGAGAGCTGGTACTCGCCGCGCGGCTCAAAAAGGGTCATCCGGCCGCGCAGGACAACGCGCATCCCGTCGCGGGGGGTGAACTTTAAAGTACGGAAGGCGCCGCGGAACATCACGCAGCGGATCTGGGCGCCGGGGTCCTTGAGGGTGAAGTAGCAGTGGCCGGACTGCGGGCAGGCGATGTTGGAGATTTCCCCCTCGACCCATACCTGGTCGAAGTTCTCCTCCAAAAGGCCGCGCACCAGCGCCGTCAACGCACTTACCGTGAGGACCCGCCGTTCTTTGAAGAGCTGCATCTAGCCTCCTGAATCTTCCTTCACGCTGAAACTCCTCACCGTGCTGAAGGTTGCAGCCGTTTTTATCACGCGGCGCGCGCCACTGTCAAACCGGTTGACCGTCCCCGCGTCTCGATGTTAGTATGCGCGCCATGAAAAATTACCCTTATGTAATAACCGTTTCCTCGGAAAAAGGGGGGGTAGGCAAGACCACGCTGGCCACCAACCTCGCGATCTTTTTGAAGGCACTGGACGAGAACCTTCCGGTCTCCATCTTCTCCTTCGACAACCATTTCACCATCGACAAGATGTTTTCCATCAAGGGACAGAAGTTGAACGGCTCCGTCGCCGACCTGCTGCTGGAGACCCGCGGGCGTGACCTCCTGCACACCGGGCAGTACGGGGTCAATTACATCCCCTCCTCGATCGCGCTCCCCGAGTTGCGCGGCTCGCTCAAGGGACCGATGGTGCTTGCGCGCCTGCTCGCCATGTCGGAGATCCCGGGTGTGCTCATCGTCGACACCCGACCGGACCTCGACGTGATGACCCAAAACGCGCTCTACGCGGCGGACCGGGTGCTGGTTCCGATCAAGGACATGGCCAGCATGGACAACTGCCGCAACATCTTCGAGCTCTTCGACAAGCGGGGGCTCGACAGGAAGAGCCTCTCCCTCATCCCCTGCCTCATCGACGAGCGCATCAAGTTCGAGGGGATGTTCAAGGACCAGAAGACCCTTTTGAAGGCGTTTGCCATCAATCGCGGCTTCCGCTGCTCCGACATCTTCATCTCGAAAAGTCCGAAGGTCGAGAGCCTCAACACCAACCCGGAAGGAAAGATTTACCCGATTCTCACCCACGGTCGAGGTACCGACGTCTACGGCCAGTTCGCCGCCCTCGGTCAGTGGTGCACCAAGGAGTATTACGAGACGGAAGAACCGCGCGCCATGCTCTACGACAAGTGGCAGCACGAGGAGAACAAGCGCAAGAAGGAAGAGTATTTCGGCAGGCTTTCGGGGCTTAAGAGTCAGTGCCTTGTCTGCGGCAAGGAACTCGGGCAGGATTCGCAGGTCTCCTACTACTGCGAGAGTTCCGACGGGGCGGCGAGCGGCTACATGGAGGCCGACTGCTTCACCGGCTTCCTGATCTCGACCATTTTCAAGATCGAGAAGCAGCTGCCGGCCGACGATCCGACCAGGCAGATGATCCACCAGACCGCCCTGGAGTCGGTGTTCGTGCTGAATCCGGGTATCGGCGACGAGGCAGGGACCATCGATTTCCACCGCTTCGACCTCGCCGGCGGCGAATTATTGAAGAAGAAATACCCGATGGCCCGCGCGCCGGAGCGCGACGGATTTTCCGGGATCATGCAGGAGACCCTGGCCGGGTACGGCGGGGAACTGCGCGACGCGTTTTTGATGGTTCACCCGGTAAGCGGCGACAACCCCGCCTCGATACTTGTGGACGAGAAGTACCGCGAGGTTTCGCGACTGAAGAAGAGGATCGCGGGACAGCTCTAACTACACTTTCTACGTTCTACGTTCAACGTTCGCCGGCATGGACAACCTTGCCGTCTTTTTCCTGACGGCGAGAACTGTGGCCGTAGCGGGAAGACGATCAGGGCGACCGTTTTCTTGAACGTTGAACGCTGAACGTTGAACGGCAGTTAAGAAGCCAGCTCCGAAGCGTGGACGAAGGTGATACCGCTTCTGGCAAGTTCGGGCATATAGAGCTTCAGGGCTCGCATGGTCGCAGGGTGCGGATGACAGATAGCTATCGCCGCACCCTTTTTTCTTGCTATGGCCGCGGCTTGGGCTAGCTGCCTGCCGATCGCCGCCTCATCCTGCACGTTGTCCAAAAACACCTGGCGCGCCGCACACTTCATCCCCATGGCCTTCGCCTCCCGGTACCCCACCGAAGCGGGACTGGTCTTGCTGTCGACGAAGAATACCCCCTTCTCTTTCAACACCTGCAAAACCACCCTCATCTTCCCGGCATCCTGGGTGAAGCGCGATCCCATGTGGTTGTTGGCACCTACGGCATGGGGGACGGTGCGGAAATACCCCCTCACCCGTCCGGCGACTTCTTCGTCGTCCATCGATACCAGCACCCCAACCGATTCCATCTTCTGCTTCGGGTACCCCTCGGGCTCCATCGGCATGTGCACCATCACCTGGGCACCGGCAGCGTGCGCCCCCTCGGCCACGTCTTTTGCATGGGCTAGGCTCGGAATCACCGAGTAGGTAAGCGGCTGACCGATCGACTGCAGGGTCTTCAACTCCTGCAGGTTCGTCCCCATGTCGTCGATGATGATGGCCAGACGCCCAGGACCGTGCGCTTTCGGCAACGCAGACGGGTGCTGCTTAAGGGCGGGGGTGGCCTCTGCGGTGGACATCTTCTGCTGCACGGGTGCCACCCGCTCCGGTAACGGCAGGTGTTTCGGAGCGGAAACTGATGGTTTCGGCGGGGGAGCCACCGGCGGCGCCGGTTTCTTGAACCACTCGAGCAACAAGAAGGTTAGGCCGATGAGAACGGCTACCGCCAGAAGTGCAAAAAGCGGCCTGCGTCCGCCGCCGGAAGAAGATTTTCGCCTGTTTACCGCCCTGCCCTTTTTCGCCACAACTACCTCCGCCAGACCTGAGACGGTCCGGCATCACAAGCTGATTTCAATGCCCAATGTTCTAATGTGAGATAGCATGACGCACTGTGACATTGCAAATGATTTGCACGGGGATTAGACAGCGGAAGGGGAGAGGAAGGGGCAACGAGGCCGATCAGTTCACCACGTAAGGCAAGGGGAAAGACCCGCTGCTCTTGCTTGGGCAGTCACAAATATATTGATTACAAAAAGAAGAGTAGGTATAAAAGTTCCCGCAGTGATTAACCGGAGGAGCCATGTTGATGCAATGGAACGACGATCTGAACATAGGTGTGCTTGAGATAGATATCCAGCACAAGCTTCTTTTCGACAAGTTCAACGCTTTTGCCGACGCCTACCAGTCCCGGCAGAGTACCGACGAGATCATGAGGATGTTCTGGTTCCTCGAAGCGTACGCCGTCACCCACTTCAAAGACGAAGAGAAGCTGATGCAGCAGGTGCGCTACCCCGACTTCGACAAGCACCGCGCCAAGCACGTGGCGTTTGTGGAAGAGGTCAACAAGCTCAAAGAGCGCCTCAAAGTGGAAGGACTCACCGCCCCCCTCGTCACGACGATGACCGGCTTCATCACCAATTGGCTCATCGACCACATCTCAACCATGGACCGCGCCATCGGCCGCTTCGTACAGAATTCTTCAGAGCTTCCCACGCGCTGATTCTCACGCCTTCGGGCGCTGCTGGGTCGGCCGGGTTCTCAATTCCATATTTCAAATGACAAAGGCAAATCCCCCCGCTCCCCCCTTCGCAAAGGGGGGAACGTCAGGCCAGATACGGCCCTTTTTTTGGACGGCAATTCATAGCCGCGCTCCCCACTATCAGAATGAATGCACCTTTTCTTGACCTGAATCATACGTTTTTGAGCCGTTGGTGCTACCATGGGCTTAACAGCAGATGGCTCACACAACGTCTGAACCGGCCGCCCTTGTCAGCGGCCAAGGAGCGACACCATGGAAAAAGAGACTCAGGAAACCACAATGACTGAAACCGTAGGCTCAGTGGTCGCAAAAGACTTCCGCACCGCCGAGGTCCTCGAAAAATACGGCATCGACTTCTGCTGCGGCGGAAACGTCCCGCTGACGCAGGCATGCAGGGAAAAAGGCATAGATATCGAGGCGCTGCGCAGCGAGCTCGAAGAGGTGGCCGTCCGTCCGCAGGACCGCAGCCAGAACTTCGACGCCTGGGAGCTCCCCTTCCTCGCCGACTACATCAAGAACCAGCATCACAGCTACCTCAAGGAGAACATCCCTACCATCGCAGCCTATGCCGACAAGATCGCCCAGGTACACGGGGAAAACCACCCCGAGGTCGTGATGATCGCGCAGATCTTCAGGAAGGTCGCCATGGACATGGCTCAGCACCTTAAAAGCGAAGAGGAGCAGCTTTTCCCGGCCATCAAACGGCTGACGGAACTGCACGAGCAGGGCGCGTCGCCGGCCGGCGAAGAGATCACGAAGCTGAAGGCGGTACTCGCCGAACTGGGGCACGAGCACGACGAGGTCGGCGCTGCTGTGCACGAGATACGCCGGCTCGCCAGGAACTACACCGTCCCCGACGACGTCTGCAATACCTTCATGGTCACTTACGAGAAGCTGAAGGAGTTCGAGGACGACCTGCACAAGCACGTGCACCTGGAAAACAACATCCTCTTCCCGAAGGCCGCGAAGCTCTGAGAGGGCCCCATCTCCCATTAGGCTGCCACCTACGCTCATGGCGTCTTACCCCACCCCCTCCCCCCTCCCGCAAGGGGAGGGGGACTTGCGGTGAACGAACCAAAGGAGCAACCATGACGATCATAGTGACTTTCTTCGCGCTCTCCTGGCTGGGTATGGCGGCGGTTTCGCTCTGCCCTTTGAGGCGGCGAAAGGATTAAAAAGAAGCCGGCAGTACCCACATGAGGCGCCCCTGCCGGGGAGCCATAGCATCACACAACACCCCGAAGCGGACATCCCCAGTCCTTTCGGGGTGTTGTTTTTCCTCCACGGTTGACTTCCCCCTCCCCCACGATATTCTTCTGCTGTTCGATCATTAGAATATTCAAAGAAATCTAGAAACCAACAGACACAGGAGGGGTGGTATGACCGGGAAAACAGCTCGTCTGATCTTCTGGCTGGGGACGCTTTCCTCCGCCGCGATCTTCCTCTGGCAGACCTACGATTTCCACAAGCAGACTCCGAAGTTCACCCACACCGACAAATTGACCGAGCAGGTCGTGGCAGGCAAGAAAGTCTGGCACAAGTACAACTGCAACGACTGCCACACCATCCTTGGCTTCGGCGGCTACTACGCACCGGACATGACCAAGGCTTTCTACCGCCTGGGCGAGAACAACATCGCCTCGATCGTGCAACACCCGGAGGTGATGTACAAAAACTCCTTCCGGAAGATGCCCCAGCTTGGCGTCACCGAAACGGAGACGAAGCAACTGGTCACATTCCTGCGCTGGGTCGGCGATATCGAAAACCGTCACTGGCCGCCCCAGGACGAGAAGTTCGTGGAAGCGTACAAGCTGCGCGAGTCCCAGCCGCAGAAGCTCGACAAGGTGCACCTCATCCTGCAGGCATGCGGCGGGTGTCACACCTTCGAGAACCAGGGGCGCAACGTGGGCGGCGACCTGACCGCCATCGCCAACCGGATCACCTACGACCGCCAGACCCTGATCAACTACATGATCAACCCGCAATCGGTGCGGCCGGGGGTCGCCATGCCGCCGCAGGACGTCTCGCCGCAGACAGCCGGGATCATCGCCGACTTCATCCTGAGCCTTAAGTCGACCAAGGAGGTGAGCAAATGATGCTGATCGAATACCAAAGCCAGCGGGTGTCGCTGTGGTACTTCCGTCTTGCCCTGGTGCTTTTCATCCTGCAGGTGATCCTGGGGCTCTGGCTCTCCATCAACTACGCCTTCACGCTGCCGCAGGAACTGGTGAACGTGTTCCCCTTCTCCACCGCCCGGGCGCTGCACACGAACCTCCTGGTCGCCTGGATGCTGCTCGGCTTCATGGGAGGAACCTACTACATCCTTCCACCCGAGTGTTCCAGGGATCTCTTCAGTGAAAAAATCGCCTACCTGCAACTCATCATCTTTGTCGGCGCGGCGGTCACAGCGGTGGTGGGCTTTCTCTTCGGATGGACGCAAGGCAAGCCGCTCCTGGAAATCCCCCTCCCCTTGGACTGGGTCATCGTGGTCGCGGCGCTCATGTTCATCGCAAACGTCGCCATGACCATCATAAAAGCCGAGGTCCGCACGGCGCTGCAGTGGATGCTTCTGGGCGGGGTCACCTTCCTGGCGCTCATGTACCTCTTCGGCATGCCCTTCTACCAGAACCTGAACACGGATTATTACTACTGGTGGTGGGTGATCCATCTCTGGGTGGAGGGGGCCTGGGAGGTGGTGACGGCATCGATCGTCGCCTACATCATCATGAGGGTTACCGGGGTGGATCGGAAAGTGGTGGAGAAGTGGCTCTACGTGGAGACCGGACTCTTCCTCTTCACCGGCATCGTCGGCACGGGCCATCACTACTACTGGATCGGGGCACCGGACTACTGGATTTGGTGGGGCGGCATCTTCAGCGCCCTTGAGCCCCTTCCCATCGTGCTCATGGTGGTCGACACCTGGATGCACGTGCGTGAGCGCAAAAACCCGATCGTGAACCCGCTCACCTGGTATTACATCATAGGGCTAGCCATCTATCACCTCGTCGGGGCCGGTCTTTGGGGCTTCATGCACACGCTGCCGCCGATCAACTACTACACCCACGGCAGCCAGGTCACCGTCTCGCACGGCCACTTAGCCTTCTTCGGCGCCTACGCCCTTTTGAACCTGACCATCTTCTACTTCGCCATGCCGCGCCTCAAAGGGATCAACAAGTATGACGACCAGTTGGGCAAGTGGGGCTTCTGGATCACCACCATCGGGATGTTCATCTTGGGGCTCGTCTTCGGCATCGCCGGAATCCTGCAGACCTACCTGGAACGCTTCCTGGATATCGGTTACAGCACGGCGCACCTAACCATGATGTTCTGGTTCCGGGTCGCCTTCGGTGTCGGCCTCGTTTTCCTGGCCGGCGTCGTCATCACCGTCTACCACCTCTTCACCATCAGGCCCTCCAACCTCCCGGCGCCGGAGCCGGTGGTCGCTCCGGCAGCCGACATCTAGCAGAGGGGAATAAAGAAGGGGACCCTGCAAACAGCAAGGTCCCCTTCCTTCGTTCACACCAGTAAAGTCGGGCGAATAAAAAAAAGGCGCCAGGTCTGAGAGGACCTGGCGCAGAGACTAAGGAGCTACCTACTTCTTTTTCTGTGTCTTATACCGCTACTGCTTCTTTTGCCGCTACTACGCGAGAGCCGCCTGCAGATCGGCGTCGACGTTGCCGATCTGACCGATGTTGAAGTTGTCGACCAGGAACTGCAGCACGTTCGGGGAGAGGTACGCGGGAAGCGCCGGCCCCAGCTTGATGTTCTTCACGCCCAGGTACAGAAGCGACAGCAGGATCACGTGCGCCTTCTGCTCGTACCAGGAAAGGATGAAGGAGAGCGGCAGGTCGTTCAGACCGCAGTTGAAGGCACCCGCCAGCGCCGAGGCGATCTGCACCGCGGAGTAGGCGTCGTTGCACTGTCCGACGTCGAGAAGCCTCGGGATCCCGCCGATGTCGCCGAACTCAAGCTTGTTGAAGCGGTACTTGCCGCAGGCAAGGGTCAGGATGACGCAGTCCTTCGGCACCTTTTCGGCGAACTCGGTGTAGTAGTTCCTCCCGCTCTTAGCGCCGTCGCAGCCGCCGATCAGGAAGAAGTGCTTCACCGCCCCCGCCTTCACCGCCTCGATCACCTTGTCCGCGACGCCGAGCACCGCGTTATGGCCGAAGCCGGTAAGGATCTCCTGTCCCGGCGCGTCGGGCATGTCGGGACATTCGAGCGCCTTGTTGATCACCTCGTCGAACTTGTAGCCGGTCAGGTGCTTGGCACCCGGCCACCCCACCTCGCCCCAGGTGAAGAGACGGTCCTTGTAGTTGTCCGCCGGGCGCTGGATGCAGTTCGTGTTGAAGATGATCGCGCCGGGGAAGTTCGGGAACTCTTTAGCCTGGTCCTGCCACGCGCCGCCGAAGTTGCCGTAGAGGTGCGCGTACTTCTTGAGCCCGGGGTAGCCGTGGGCCGGAAGCATCTCGCCGTGGGTGTATATGTCGATCCCCTTCCCTTCGGTCTGCTTGAGGAGTTCCTCGAGCATGCGCAGGTCGTGGCCGGAAACCAGGATCCCCTTGTTCTTGCGGGTGCCAAGCTGCACCTTGGTCGGGACCGGGTGGCCGTAGTGCTCGACATGCCCGGTGTTCAGCATCTCCATGACCTTGATGTTCACCTTGCCGCATTCCATGGCGATGCCGACCAGATCCATGAGCCCCTTGGTCGGATCGGTGGTGGCGGCGAGCGCCTTGTGGAAGAAGGCGTAGACCTCCTCGTCGGTCTTGCCGAGGAGACAGGCGTGGTTCGCGTAGGCGGCCATACCCTTTAGACCGTAGATGATGATCTCGATGGCGGAGAGGAGATCCGGGTCGCTTTGCTGGGTCTTCACCCCTTGCGCCTGCCCCTGAGCCACGAGCCCCTCGAGGTTGTCGGCGATCACCCAAGCTGCCGGTCCCGCGGTGATGGCGGGCGCCTCGCCCCCCTTCTGCTCGCGGTAGGCGGTCTCGTACATCGACTTCACCTGCTCTTTCAGGTCGTAGCACTTCCTCAGCTTACCGGCGAGCTGAACAGGATCGAAATCGACGTTGGTAACCGTGGTGAAGAGCCCCTCGACAAGGTACATGTCCGCAACGGTGTTGCGCGCGTTGAGCTCCCTTGCCTTGTCAGCATAGATGGCCAGTCCCTTGAGCCCGTACATCATCAGGTCGAGCAGGGCGGCAACCTCGGGATTCTTACCGCATACCCCCACTACCTCGCACCCGGTCCCCTTGGCGGCCTGCTCACATTGACGGCAAAACATCGACATATGAAATCCTCCTTTTCTATTGATGTCACTGGGAAATTTCGAAAACTGATTTACTATATCGGGAAAGAATTTCATTTCAACCGCACTGACACAAAAACAATATTAAATCAGCTTAACACGCAAGCACGATTGCTAATAAGTGCCGCAACGTTTCCTGATACAGATAAATTGACTTCAAAGAGAGAGGAACACCATGGGGAAGGACACGAAAACACTGTGCAAGTGGGACAAGGACGAGATCAAGGACAACCTGAAGGAGTTGAAGAAAATCGTGGCGGAACCGCGCTACCTCTGCAAGAAATGCGGTCGGGCGGCCAAGAAGGATGACTATCTCTGCAAGCCCGAACCGCTGGACAAGAAGGACTAGCTGGGAGGAGGGGCTGACGCCCCTGACGGCGGTGTCTCGTTCAGCCACTTCATCATCACGCTGCTCACCGGGTTGCGCCTGCGGAACTCGTTGCGCACAAAATCCATGAGCCGGTTCAGATGGTCTTCGAACTGCCCCCATTCCTTCTTCAGGTCGTCTAGAGCGAGCGCGTTCTGCGGCTCCCGTTGCACCCGACGCAGCAGTTCCTCCAGACGCTCCTGTGCCGCCTTCTGCTGGGTCAGGAGGTCCTTCACCGTCCTGGTGAACTCCTCGGAGAAAAAGAGCCCCTGCTTCTGGAAGGTATCGGCGAAACTCTCACCGGTGCCCCTGATGGTTCTCAGCTGTTTCTCCGCCCGGGACCGCTCCCCCTCTGTCACCGAACCTATAAACTCCCTGCCGAGCCGCAACTGGTCGATGAGGGTGGCGTAGAGCCGCGCCAACGCGTCGGACTTGTTCTCCTGCTGTACGATCTGCTCGCATAGCCCCTCCCGGAACAGCTTCAAGGCCCTTTCCGCTTCGGCCATCATGCGCATCCTGAAATCGTGGCAGCTCTGCTGGGTTACCTGCCTGATGAAGAAGTTGACCGCCCAGTAGGTCGCCCCGATCCAGACAACGAGAAGGGTTGCACCTGCCGCAATATAGTAGATAAGTTCGCCTGTACTCATATGATCCTCGGGATGTACGCGTCGTCCGGTCCATACGCCATCAAATAGGGTAGCTGGGAACCCGCGCCAGTCAACGCGGGAACGCCCTCACTTTGCCTATTCGGCACCCCTGCCGTTTTCTACAGCCAAAAGGGGGTAAAAAATTAACCCGTATACAAGCGGAATGCTTGCTAAAGCGTGATTACCACTTAAACTAACACTTTGTTATTGCGGCATCATTGGACGTTCCTCCGACAATAACTCTACCCTTCAGACAAAGTCACGGCAGATCCAACATTTATGACAGAAGCTTCCGGCAACAGAGCGACGGGTGACGGCACGATTTCACCATCGTCCAGTAGTTGCCTTTATTGATCCATTCATCCCCAGGAGGACGGCATGAACCAACAGGATGGGTACGCTGACGACATCGTCAAAGGGTTTATCATCTGGAGCATGGTGTGGGGTCTCGTGGCGGTGCTGGTCGGGGTCTTCATCTCGTTCCAGATTGCCTTCCCGCAACTCAACTTCCCCCCCTACCTCACCTACGGCCGACTGCGCCCGATCCACACCAACGCCGGGATCTTCGGCTGGGGTATCGGCAGCTTCATGGCCTTTTTCATCTACATCACGCAGCGCCTGACGCGAACGAGCCTCTGGAGCCCGGCACTCGCTAAGGCCCAGCTGTGGCTCTTCAACGTGGTGATAGCACTCGCCGCGGTGACCCTCGCCATGGGGATGAACCGCTCCAAGGAATACGCCGAGCTCGAGTGGCCGGTGGCAAGCCTCGTCGTGGTGCTCTGGGTGATCTTTGCGGTGAACATCGTCATGACCATCGTGAAACGGCGCGAGGAGCAGATGTACATCTCGCTCTGGTACATCCTCGCCACCCTGGTGGGGGTCGCGGTGCTCTACCTCGTGAACAACGCGTCCATCCCGGTCTCGCTCACCAAGTCCTACTCCGCCTACGCGGGCGCCAACGACGCGAACGTGCAGTGGTGGTACGGGCACAACGCGGTCGCCATGGTGCTCACCACGCCGCCTCTGGCCATCTTCTACTACTTCCTCCCCAAGGCTACCGGCGTCCCCATCTACAGCCATAGGATGGGCGTCGTCGCCTTCTGGAGCCTCATCTTCATGTACCTCTGGACCGGCGCGCACCACCTGCTCTGGGCCCCGGTCCCGGACTGGGTCCAGACGCTCGCCATGGGCTTCTCGGTCATGCTGATCGCCCCCTCCTGGGCCGCCGTCTTCAATGGCTACTTCTCGATGAACGGGCAGTGGCACCAGATGCGCGAGAACTACCTGGTCAAGTTCTTGATCTTCGGCATCACCTTCTACGGCATGCAGACGCTGCAGGGGCCGTCGCAGTCGATCCGCACCTTCTCCGCCTTCATCCACTTCACCGACTGGGTACCCGGGCACGTGCACATGGGGACGCTCGGCTGGGTCTCGCTCGTCCTCTTCGCCGCCATCTACTACACGGTCCCGAGGCTCTATCACACCGAGGTCTACAGCATACCGATGGCGAACATGCATTTCTGGCTCGTGCTGACCGGGCAGCTCATCTTCTCCATCACCATGTGGATCGCCGGCGTGCAGCAGGCGGCCATGCTGAACGCGACCAACCCGGACGGAAGCCTGCACTACAGCTTCATCGAGACCATGGCTGAGCTCTACCCCTACTGGTACATGCGGGCGGCGGGCGGCGTCATCTATCTCGCCGGTCTCCTGCTCTTCCTCTACAACATCTACAAAACCATCACCGTCGGCAAGGCTCAGGCCGCGGTGCAACCGGCCTAGGAGGGACGCCATGATAGAGAAAAAGCCCATCATCTTCCTGCTCCTGGCCACGGCTACCATCCTGGTCGGCACCATCATCACCATGGTCCTCCCCTTCCGGTGGATCAACGACCCGAAGCTCGCCATCGCATCCGTTAAGCCCTACACACCGCTGCAGCTCGAGGGGCGCGACATCTATATCCGCGAGGGATGTAACAACTGTCACACCCAGACGGTTCGGCCGCTGCTCTCCGACACCGAGCGCTACGGCGAGTACTCGAAAAGCGGCGAGTTCGTCTACGACCAGCCCTTCCTCTGGGGATCGCGCCGAAACGGCCCCGATCTCGCGAGGATCGGCGGGAAGTACCCGGACGCCTGGCACGTGAAGCACATGAAGGACCCGCGCGCCATGGTGCCGCGCTCCAACATGCCCTCCTACGCCTTCCTGGACCGGCCGCTAGATACGAGCCTCACCGAGAAAAAGATGAAGGCGCTCAAGTTCCCGTACACGCAGGCCGATATCGATGCCCTCAAGGGTAAGACCGAGCTCGACGCCATGGTCGCCTACATGCAGAAGGTGGGGAACGACATCCCCTGGAGAAAGACCGGTAAGGCCGAGGTGGTGGGCGAGCTGAAGAACCCGTTCCAGGACAACCTCTCCGTCCTTCCCGAGGCTCAGAAGCTCTATGCCGAGCACTGTGCGCAGTGCCACGGCATCGAACTGAAGGGCGAGGTGGGGCCGGACCTGCGCGACATGGACAAGCCGGATGCCAAGGTCTTCGCTACCATCTACAGCGGCATTACGGAGGGTGGCATGCCCGCCTTCGGCGACACACTCGGCAAGGAGCGTACCTGGAAGCTGGTCACCTACCTCAAATCCGTGCACAGGAAGTGATATGGATAGCGCCAGCATCTACTACCTCGGGGTGACCCTGTTCCTCTTCATCGTCTTCGCGGCCATCGTGGCGCGCACCTATCGCAAGGCGCACCGGGCGAAAGGGGAGGAACCGAAGTTCCGTATGATGGACGACGACCAACCTAAGAAACACGACCATCCTGAAACTTAAGGGAAATATCGGCGCCAGAACCTCCCCCTCCCTTGACGGGAGGGGGGCGGGGGGCGGGTGAAGCCGCAAGCAACGGAAATGAATGGCACCTTCCCCCACCCCCTTACCCCCTCCCGCAAGGGGAGGGGGGGCAACAGCAACCTCAAAAAAATCAGCAAAGGAGGACGCGATGTCCGATGAAAATAAGGAATACGACGGCATCAGGTACCGCGCGGAGAAACACGCGCCGCTGGTGTTCAGGATCCTGTTCTGGGGGCTTGTGACCTGGGGCGTCATCTTCATGGCCTACTACCTGTTAAGCGGGTGGAGCTCCTACGGCGAATTCGCCGAGATCAAGAAGGCCAAAGAGGCGCGCCTCGCCGCACAGACGCAGAAGGAGTCGGCGGCAAAGGCGGTGCCAGCGCACGAGGAGATCAGGACGACGAACCTTATCGGTGAAGGGAAGAAGGAGTTCGCCGCCCGCTGCGCCTCCTGTCACGGCGCCGACGGCAAGGGGGGCATCGGTCCCGACCTGACCGCGAAGACCTACAAGTACGGCAAGACGGCACCCGAGGTGACCGCAACTATTTCCGACGGACGCCCAGGCGGCATGCCCGGCTTCAAAAACGAGCTCTCCGGCGACAAGATCCAGGGGCTCGTCCAGTACGTGCTGTCGCTTTGATTCTGCCTCCCTTCAAAACGGCACGCATAGCACCAAAGCGCAAGACGGTGCAGTGGCTTTGCACCCTGCTTCTCCTCGTAGTCCCGTTCATCCGCCCCGGCGGCGAGTCGCTGCTGCGCCTTGACGCCGGGACGAGGACGCTCCTTTTCTTCGGCGCGAAGCTGCGCATCGAGGAGTTCTACCTCCTCCTCGTCGTGGTGCTGATCCTGGTCTTTGGCTTCCTGTTCGTGACCATGCTCTTTGGCCGGGTGTGGTGCGGTTGGCTCTGTCCCCAGACCACCCTGGGAGACCTCGCCGACTGGCTCGACGCGCGCGCCAGGGGCATCCCCGCCCCGCTCGATGGGGCGCTGCGCCACGCGGGCTACTTAGTCCTCTCCGCGCTCGTGGCGTCGAACCTGGTCTGGTACTTCATAGCGCCTCCGGACTTCTTCGCGCGGCTTCTATCGGGAAGCCTGGGTGCCGTGGCGGGGATTTCCCTCGCGGCGACCGGGGTGATCGTCTACCTCGACCTCGCCTTCGTGCGGCGCACCTTCTGCAAGACCGTCTGCCCCTACGGGCGCATCCAGCTCATGGCCATGGAGCGCGGCACCCTTACCCTGGAATTCGATCCCGGCCTCAAGGAGGCCTGCATCCGTTGCGGCTCCTGCGTGCGCGCCTGCCCGATGGGGATCGACATCCGGCAGGGGCTGCAGATCGAGTGCATCAACTGTGGCCGCTGCCTGGACGCCTGCCGGGACGTTATGGCACCGCGGGGCAGCGGGGGGCTCATTCACTACACCTTCGGCCCGCCCGCTCCCGACGGTTCGCGGGCGATCAACAAGAAGGCGCTCCTGGTCGGCGGCGTCGTAACGCTTCTCGCGGCGCTCCTGGTGGTCGGGGTGACGACGCGCAAGGAGGCGACCCTCAAGGTGCAGCGAAACGCGAGCGGCGAGGTGAAGACGCTTGCCGACGGCTCGCTGGTGAATTTCTACTCTGCGTACATCGAGAACCGCTCCGGTGCGGCGGGGACCTTCCAACTGGAGACGGCGCCGATGCCCGGCTACCGAGTCGAGCTGGTAGGGCCGGTACGGGACGTGGCGCTCTCGGCAAATGAGAACCGGAAGATCGGCTTCGCGCTGAAACTGAAGCCCGCGCCGGCGCCGGGCACCGTCGTCGAGCTAAGACTCGTTACCGCGGGTAAAGTGGTGGCGGCAAGTCCGCTGCCGGTAGCGGTCAGGTAAACGGAAAGGTTCATCGGAGAATACCAGGGGGGGGGCGATCGCCTTATCAGCAGGTGCTGGCAGGGAAGACCAAGGCAAATCCCCCCTGTCCCCCCTTCGCAAAGGGGGGAACGTTAGGGCCAGTGCGGTGCTTCGTAGGGACACACATGGCCGGACTTCTTCGATGCCGGACTTCTTCGATGAACTAGCGCGCCCCTCACCATCCAGGCCTTCGCCCATCGTAGGGCTCCGGCCTGCAGGCGGAGAGGGAAAAAACGAGGGAAATAATGCAGAAGACAGTAAACCTATCCCCCTGCCGCTGGCAGCTCTCCATCATGCTCATGATCGCCGTCTTTCTCCTGGGCATGGCGGGCACCATGCTCATGTCCATGCAACACGGAGCGGGGGTGACCGATGCAAAGTACTACGAAAACGGCCTGAACTACGACCGGACCAAAAGCGGCGCGCGAAACCCCGGCCTTCGCTGGAGCATGTCGGCCTCCCTCGCCGGACGCGACCTGCAGGTGCGGGTCCACGACGAGAAGGGAGCGCCGATAACGGGCGGGGCGCTGCAGTTCCGTAGCGAAGCCGCCGGTAACCCGGCGGTGCTGTCACTCAACGAGGCTGCCCCGGGCGTCTTCGTCTCCCCCTGGCCCGCCACGGGAAAGGCGGAGCTTCGGGGGCTCCTCGTCTTCACCAAGGGTGAGGCTAGCGCGAGCCGGAAGGTCGTGTTCTTCAATTGAGAGGAGTCTTCGTGCCCTGTTTTCATTGCGGCGGCGACATACCACCGGGGATGCTGGTCGAGGAGCGCAGCGGTGACACCGTGCTCCCCTTCTGCTGCCACGGCTGCCACGGCGCCTACCTGCTGATCAGCGGCTCCGGGCTCTCCGATTACTACCGCCGCCGGCAGTGGCAGGAAACGGGGCTCATCCCGAAGGCCTTCAAGGGGGGCTTTCGCGACAGCTACCTCGCCGGCTTCGTCCGGGAGTCGGCCGAAGGGAGCGCCATCGACATCATCGTCGACGGCATCCGCTGCGCTTCCTGCGTCTGGCTCATAGAAAAGATCATCGGCGCGCTCCCCGGCGTCGTCGAGGCGCGCGTCAACTACGCCACCGGCCGGGCCCGCGTGCTGTTCGACCCCGGCATCACCTCTCCCGCCGCCATCTTCAACCGCATCGACCAGATCGGCTATGCGCCCCGTCCCTACACCGAGAGCGAGGTGCGCGAGATGGCAAGGCGCGAGCAGAAGGACCTCCTGATCCGCTTCGGGACCGCCTGCTTCCTCAGCATGCAGCTCATGGCCTACGCCTTCGCCCTGTACGCCGGCTACTTCCAGGGGATCGAGCCGCAGATGAAGGGGTACCTGCAGCTCTTCTCGCTCGTAGTGACCGCACCGGTCGTTTTCTACTGCGGCTGGCCCTTCTTAAAAGGCGCCTGGCGCGGCCTCGCCAACGGCGCCCCCAACATGGAACTTCTCATCGCCCTGGGCGCCCTCTCCTCCTTCGGCTACAGCGTCTATGCGACCTTTTCCGGCGGCGAGGTCTACTACGAGACCGCGGCCATGATAGTCACCCTCATCCTCGCCGGGAGGCTGCTGGAAAACGGCGCCAAGCGGCGTGCCTCCGGGGGTATCGCGAGGCTCCTGGAACTCTCCTCAGGGCAGGCGCAGCGTTTCGCGGGAGAGACGCTCGAGACGGTGGACCCTTCCGAACTCCAACCCGGCGACCTCATCCTCGTCGCCCCCGGGGAGCGCTTTCCCGTCGACGGCAGGATTGAGGAGGGAGCAAGCGACGTCGACGAGTCCGCCGCCACCGGCGAGCCGCTCCCCCAGCTTAAGAAAAAGGGGGACGAGGTGATCGCCGGGAGTACCAACCTCTCCGGCGCGTTGCGGGTGACCTGCCTGCGCGAGGCGGGGGAGAGTTTCATCGCGCGGATCGCGCACCTGGTCGAGGAAGCGCAGAGCCGGCGCGCCCCGATCCAGGGGATAGCCGACCGGGTCGCCACCTACTTCGTCCCCGCCGTACTGACCCTCGCGGTCGCCACCTTCTGCCTGCACTACTGGGAGGGAAGGGCCCTTGGTGCCAGCCTCATGATCGCCCTCGCCGTCCTGGTCATCGCCTGTCCCTGTGCCCTGGGCCTCGCCACCCCGACCGCGATCCTCGCCGGCACCGGCGCCGCCGCTTCCTTCGGCGTCATCTTCAAGGGTGGGGACATCCTCGAGCGCTTAAGCCGTATCACCATCGCCGTCTTCGACAAGACCGGGACCCTCACCCAGGGCGCCCCGATGCTGGTCGACATCCAGCCGGTGCCGGGGGTGAAGCCCAAGGAGGTGCTCGCCCTCGCCGCGGCCGTCGAGCGGGGCTCGCTGCACCCGGTGGCCCACGCGATCAGGGCCTACGCCGATCGGCACGAAATCGACTACCCGACCGGCACCGAAATAGTGACCCTGGCGGGAGCCGGGATCAAAGGGCGCGTGGCGGGTGAGACGGTGGCGCTAGGCAGCGTCACCTTCCTCGAGCGTCTCGGCGTCACCGGGATCCCGGACGGGGTCGAGTCCCCCGAGGGGGGCATGGTGGTGGGCGTCGCGCGCAAGGGGCACTACGCAGGGACGCTCATCTTCAAGGACCGGATACGCGACGACGCGCCGGGGCTCGTCTCGTACTTCCGGCGCCAGGGGATCGACACCCTCCTTTTGAGCGGAGACCGCCAGGAGTGCACCGACAAGGTTGCCCGGGGCGCGGGGGTAGCGCTCGGCCTCGGCGGGCTTTCGCCATCGGACAAGGCGCGGGAGATCGAGAAACTGAAGGGCGCGGGAGCGACCGTGCTCATGGTGGGTGACGGCATCAACGACGCCCCCGCCCTCTCCGCCTCGGACGTCGGCTGCGCCGTGGCCGGCGGGACCGACATCGCCATGGAGACCTCGGACTTAGTACTCGCGAAGGCGGACCTGGACCGGTTGGCGCTCGCGCACCGGATGGCCCGGCGCACCATGAAGGTGGTACGGCAGAACCTCGCCTGGGCCTTTCTCTACAACGTGATCGGGATCCCCCTCGCCATGACCGGGCAGCTCACCCCGGTGTACGCCGCGGCCGCCATGGCGTTAAGCTCGGTCTGCGTCGTGGGGAACTCACTGAGACTTTTGCGGGTGCCGCATGACTAGCTCGCTTATCGCGCTCATCCTGCTATCCTTCTGCCTTGGTTGCGGCTGCTGGCTCTTCTTTCTCTGGGGGGTGCACCGGGGGGAGTTCAACGACATGGAGCGCCCGAAACACAGGATGCTCGACGACGAGGCGCCTCTGCCGGATCGAGAAAAGACCGGCGCGGCGGAGCCTCCTTCCGACGGCCGCGACGACAGCGCTTCAGCGCATGACCCGCAAAGCTGGCAGTAGCCCCACCATCCCATTGACACAGCGCACAGGAGACCGAAATGCTACAGATCTGGTTGGCCTTCCTCGCAGGACTCGCCGGGAGCTTCCACTGCATCGGAATGTGCGGCGGCATCGTCGCCGCCATCTCCCTGAAAGACAGCAGTAACGCCTTCGCGGCGCGCCTTAGGTCGCAGCTCTTCTACAACACGGGGCGCATCGCCACCTACACCGTCCTGGGCGCCGTCGCCGGCCTGATCGGCTCGTCCCTCGACCTCATGTCCATGAAAGTGGTCTTCCGCTGGTTCATGGTCGGGGCGAACCTCATGGTGATCATGGTGGGGCTCTCCTCGGCGCTCGGGCTGAACGTCCTCAACCTCTCTACCCTGGAGGGGACCGGCGCGCGCTTCCTGACTGCGCCCTTGAAGCGCCTCTTGGCCGCCAACTCCCCCCTCGCCTCGCTGCCGCTTGGCCTCGTGCTCGGCTTTCTACCCTGCGGCCTTGTCTACGCGCCGCTTCTGGCCGCGGCCGGTACCGGGAGCCCGGTGATCGGAGCCGCCACCATGGCCGCCATGGGGCTTGGCACCGTTCCCGTGCTCCTTGCCTTCGGCACCGCCTCGAGCGCCGTCTCGGGTGCGCTCAAAAACGCCATGCTACGGGCGGCAGGTCTCGCCATCGCCCTTATGGGGGTTGCGGGGCTTTGGCGCGTCCTCGGCAAGATGGCCGCACATCATTGATTAATGGAAGACTTGTGGAGGCAACGTCATGAAGAAACAGGGAAGTCCGCCGCTCAAGATAGACCGACTGGTACCGAAGGTGAGGAAGGGGTTGACCGTGGTGATCACCGGCCACGGCAAGGGGAAGACCACGGCTGCGCTCGGCATGGCGCTGCGGGCGCTCGGGCACGGGATGCGGGTCTGCATCATCCAGTTCATGAAAGGGGATCTTTACGCCGGGGAGTGGGACGGGGTGAAACTTCTGGGAGACAGGGTGGAACTGCACGCGACCGGCAAGGGGTTCTGCGGCATCCAGGGGAACCCGTACCCGAAGAGCGAGCACCGCGCCAACGCCCAGGACGCGATCCAGCTCACCCGGGAGAAGATGGCGTCGGGCCTTTTCGACATGGTCATCCTCGATGAGATCAACAACGCCCTGCAACTGAAGCTCATCGATCTCGAGCAGGTGCTTGAGATCCTCGAGGCGAAGCCCCCCCTCATGCACCTCGTGCTGACCGGCCGCGACGCCCACCCCTTACTGATCGAGCTGGCGGACACGGTAAGCGAGGTGGTCGAGGTGAAGCACGCCTACCGCAAGGAGATCGAACCGCAGCCCGGGGTGGACTACTGAGGACGTCGCATCTAGTCGTCCGCTTCGGCCGCCGCGACGGTGACGCGGTTACGCCCCTCCGCCTTTGAGCGGTAAAGCGCCTGGTCCGCGCGTCCCAGGAACCACTCCATCGTATTCGCCCGCTCGACGAGCGTCCCCGCCACCCCGGCACTGAGCGTCACCACGTGGTGTTCGGAATGCCCGTGCGGCAGCGCCTGTGATAAAAGCGCGAGCCTCAGCCGCTCCGCCATGTGCCCGGCGAGTTCGGCGCTCGTGTCCGGGAGGATGACGGTGAATTCCTCCCCCCCGTAGCGCGACACCACCTCTCCCGCCCTCTTGAAGGTATCCCGCAAAATTTCCCCCATGAGTTGCAGGCACTTGTCCCCGGCCATGTGGCCGTACAG
Source organism: Geomonas edaphica (assembly GCF_004917075.1). Lineage (GTDB taxonomy): Bacteria > Desulfobacterota > Desulfuromonadia > Geobacterales > Geobacteraceae > Geomonas > Geomonas edaphica. The sequence goes on along the minus strand of NZ_SSYB01000002.1, from coordinate 83,041 downwards.
GTCGTTGAACCTCTTGAAGTGGTCGATGTCGCACAGGATGAGGGAGAGGTTGCGGCTGTTGCGCATGGCGCGCTGCACCTCGGACTGCAGCACCTCGTCGAAATGGCGCCGGTTGGAGACGCCGGTGAGCCCGTCCTTGCGCGCGAGAACGTCAAGGGTGCGGTTCTTCTCCTCGAGCTCGCGGGTGAGCCGCTCAAGAAGATCGCCCCGGTGCTTCAGCTCCAGATGGTTGCGCACCCGGGCCTGGACGATGTGCGGGCGGATCGGCTTGGTGAGGTAATCGATTGCGCCGAGCTCCAGCCCGCGCGCCTCGTCCTCGTCGTTCCCCATCGCCGTAACGAACACCACCGGGATCCGGGCCGTCGCCCGGTCCTGTTTCAACAGCGAGCAGACCTCGTACCCGTCCATGTCCGGCATCATGATGTCCAAAAGGACCAGGTCGGGATGCTGCTCCTGCACCATCCGGATGCCGTCCGCGCCGCTCTTGGCGAAGAGGACGTCGTAGTTGTCCTTGAGGATCTTGTACAGGATCTCGATGTTCGCGGCGGTGTCGTCCACGATCAGGATCTTGTGCCTCTTCATCTGGCTTCTAAGGTTCATAGCGTGATCTCCAGCTCTTCCATAATTTCCTTCAGGACCGCGCCTGCGTCCCCGAAATCGAGCATCTGCAGCGTTTGGTCCAGACGTTGCGCAAGTTCCCCGGAGAGAAGCGGGCGCATCTCCTCCCAAACCGCGAGCGCGCTCATGTTCTGGCTCTGCAGCAGGCGGTCCAGGGTCCGGGAGAGCGCCGCCATCTGTTCCAGGTCGTCGCAGGCGATCTTCACGTTACTTCTTTCCGCACCGTGAATACCCCACTGCTCCTCGAGCTGCCGGATGGCATCGAGCACCTCGGTGAGCTTTTCCGCAAAGCTCTCCAGGGTCTGGTGCACAAGCGAAGCGTCCTCGCCGCGCAGCGCAATCTCGAGGGAGGCAGCTGCGCTCCCGAGCCTGGTGGCGCCCAGGTTCCCCGCGCTCCCCTTCACCGTGTGAATCAGGCGCCGGGCGAGCTTCAGATCCGCGACCGAGGCCGCCGCCCCGATCTCCTCGACCATCGCCGCGTTCTCCTTGCGGAAACTCACCAGCAGCTTTTTCAAAAGCCGACCATCCCCGATGCGCTCCATGGCCCGCTTCAGGTCCAGCCCGGGCATCTGCTCGGGGATGTCGCCCTCCTCCTGGAAATCCGGCACGGCTGCCGCCTTCTCGATGACGCGCGGCTCCGCCCCCACCCAGCGCCCGAGGGTGGCGAAAAAGGCCGGGATGTTGATCGGCTTGTCCACCTGGTCGTTCATCCCGGCGTCGCGGCAGAGCTGGCGCTCCCTCGGCAGGGCGCCCGCCGTCATGGCGATGATGGGGAGCGTGGCAAGCGCCGGGTCAAGCCTCATGCGCCGGGCTGCCTCGAGCCCATCCATGACCGGCATGTGCACGTCCATGAGGACGGCGTGGTACGAGGCACCGGCGGCATGGACCATGGCAAGCGCCTCGGCCCCGTTACCCGCCACCTCGACCTGCACGCCTCCGCGCTCGAGGATGAGCCGCGCCACCTCCTGGTTGATCCGATTGTCCTCCACCAGCAAAACCCGCACCCCGGACAGGTCCCGCGGCTCCCCTTCGGTCACATGCGGCGGCGGTACTGGGTCCTGCCCCGCATCCTTCAGGCCGAAGCGGGCGACGAAGCTGAAGGTGCTGCCGCGCCCAGGCTCGCTGTCGACCCACATCCGGCCGCCCATGAGCTGCACCAACTCTCGGCAGATGGCGAGGCCGAGCCCGGTCCCGCCGTACCTGCGCGTGGTGGAGCTGTCCGCCTGGCTGAACGGGAGAAAGAGCGCCTCGCGCTGCTTTTCGTCCATGCCGATGCCGGTATCGGAAACGGCGAAGCGCACCGTCGCCTCCCCGTCCTCTAGGGCTACGAGGGCCGCCTCCACCTCGATGCTCCCCTTTTCGGTGAATTTGACCGCGTTCCCGGTCAGGTTCAGGAGCACCTGCCCCAGACGGATCGGGTCCCCAACCAGCAGTTCCGGGATGTCGCCGGCGGCGACCTTGAAGGCGACCTCCTTTTCACCCAGGATGGCCGACGCCACGTTTTCCAGGTCGCCCAGCACCTGTTCCAGCCGGAACGGGATGTGCTCCAGCTCCATCTTGCCGGCCTCGATCTTGGAGAAGTCGAGGATGTCGTCGATCACCCTGAGGAGCACCCCCGACGCGCTCTGCGCCTTCTCCAGGAATTCCTTCTGCTGCGCGGAGAGCTCGGTCTGCTGCAAGAGGTAGAGCATCCCGAGGGCCGCGTTCATCGGGGTCCTGATCTCGTGGCTCATGTTGGCCAGGAACTCGCTCTTCGCCCGGGTGGCGCTCTCGGCCGCCTCGGTGGCGCGGTGCAACTCCTCTTCGGCCCGTTTTCGCTCGGTGATGTCGAAGAAGGTCACCACCCCGCCCACCGGCTCTCCATCCTGCAGTTGGGGGAAGGACCAGTATTCCACCGCGAAGCTCGTACCGTCGGCACGCCAGAAGTACTCCTTGTCGTCATGCACCCCTTTGTTCCCGCGCAGCACCTGGTAGACCGGGCACTGCTGGACCGGGTTGGGCGATCCGTCGGGGCAGCTGTGGTGGATCAGCAGGTGCATGTTCTTCCCGAGGAGCTCGTCCGCGTTGTCGTAGCCCAAAAGCCTTGCGCAGGCACGGTTGGCGAAGGTGCAGTTGCCAAGGAGGTCGATGCCGAAGATCGCCTCCGCCGTCGACTCCAGCAATAGCCTTATGCGCTCGTCGCTGCGGATCAGAGCCTCCTGGGCCCGCTTTCTCTCGGTTATATCCTCCTTCACCGCCACGAGGTTGCTTATCTCCCCCGACGCATCCTTCACCGGTGAGATCGACGCGCTCTCCCAGTAAAGGTCGCCATTTTTGCGCTTGTTGCGCATCTCCCCGCGCCAGACCTGGCCTGAAAGCACGGTCTGCCACATCTGCGCGTAGAATTCGCGGGGGTGCCACCCCGATTTGACCAACCTCGGGGTCTGCCCGAGCGCCTCCGAGGCGAGGTATCCGGTCACCTTGGTGAAGTGAGGGTTCACGTAACGGATGATCCCCTCGCGGTCGGTCACCAGCACGGTCACGGGCGCCTGGTCGATGGCGAGCTGGAACTCACGCGCCGCATCCTTTTGCCGACGCAGTTCCTCGATCATCCGGTTGAAGGCGTGCGCGAGGTTCCCTATCTCGTCCCCGGTGTGGATTGCCACAGGCTCCAGGTCCCGCTCCTGTTCGGTAATCCCTTCGACGTGGCGAATGAAGGTGAGAAGTGGCGCCGTGAGCCGTCTCATAAGGAAGAGCGAGACAAAGATGCTAGCCGCAACGGCGCTGGTAAGCCCAAGGAAAAGAAGGAACTTCGCATTTCGTGCCGGGGCGTACGCCTCCGCCAGCGGGTAGTTGGCGCCGAGGATCCAGCCGGTGCTCTTCAGCCGCTTGAACGAGCTCACCGAGGCGAGACCGCAGGAGTTGACGTTCTCCCCGGCCCCCTCGAACCCGGCGATGGCGCGGTCTAGCAGCAGATTGGTGCCGACCTGGACGTCCCGCTTTAAGATCCGCCCCTGGTCCGGATGCACGATGATGTAGCGGTCGCGGTTGAACAGGTAGAAGTAACCGTTCTTGCCGACGCGCGCGTGCGCGAGCTTGCCGAGGAAGTTGTCCTTGTAAAGGTCGACCGCTCCGCCTAGCATCCCTATGACGGCGCCGTCGGAGTCGAGCACCGGAACGATCAGGGCGACGGTAGGGTGCCGGTGCGCCTGGGTCGAGATGAAAGGCTCGGAGATAACGGTCTGTTTTGTGCGCGCGGCATTCCGGTAATAGTCACGGAAGGAGTAATCCCTGCCGATGAGACCGGGCTCCAGCGGGGTCATCGCGAGGAGCCGGCCGCCGGAATCGAAGAGGAATATGCCGCTGTCGAATAGGGCGAGGGTGTCAGGACGCTGCTGCAGGAACCGCTGCGCCGCGGCAGCATCGGTGAAAAGCCGCGGCGGAACCGTCCGCGTCAGCGCCTCGAGTTGTACGGCCGCACTGCGTATCTTGCCGTCGATCTCCTCGGCCATGGAGGAGACCATGGAGAACTGCTGCTCCGAAACGGTCGACTCGTACTGTTCCTGCAGAAACCATGACGCGCATAGGGTCATGAAGGAGAGCACCAGCACCACCAGCAGCGACACCATCATGCTCATTTTCGTTGTGAGGCTCAGGTTTTTCATCTCAGGCGGCGGGCTCCTTGTGACGGCGGCACGGCGGTCCGCGCCCCGGTTGGCGGTGCCGGGGCAAAGACGCAGGCGCTTATGCTACTCATCGGCGGGCACGGGAAGAGCTTTAATTAGATAGGGGTTTTCGAACCGGCAGTGGGAGAAGTCCCGAGACCGTCGTTGCCGACGTTTCTGAGAGTGTTAAAATGAGGCGTTTTCTCTTTTCATACCGGAGATGCCGCCATGACCAAGCGCGTGACACTGGACGGCTACCATCGCCTGATGCGGCGGGTGAACCTGTTCCCGCAGGGCGCGCCCGATTCGGAGCTCCTGCACAGGATCTTCTCGATACTGTGCAGCGAGGAGGAGGCTTTTTTGATGAGCCGGCTCCCGCTCCGCCCGTTCACGGCGGCGAAGGCTGGGCGGATCCTGGGCCTTTCCACCGAGGCGGCGCGCACCCGTCTGGAGCGGCTCGCGGCGCGATCGCTGCTTTTGGACATCCAGCGGGAGGACAGGACGGTCTACTTTCTACCTCCCCCAATGGCGGGGTTCTTCGAGTTTTCGCTGATGCGGCTGCGCCCGGAACTGGACCAGAAGGGGCTTGCCGGCCTTTTCTTTAATTACATAAACGTCGAGGACGCCTTCATCCGCGACCTCTTCGCCGGTGGGGAGACTTCGCTTGGCAGGGTGATGGTGAACGAGGAGGCGATCCCCGAGGAGAAGGCGTGCCAGGTGCTCGATTACGAACGGGCAAGCGAGGTGATCAAGAGCGCGAGCCACATCGCGGTGGGACTTTGCTACTGCCGCCACAAGATGCTCCAGTTGGAACGGGCCTGCCAAGCGCCGCTGGACATCTGCATGACGCTGAACCTCGCGGCAGAATCGCTGATCAGGCACGGGGCGGCACGGGAGGTGGACCGGGCCGAGGGGCTCGACCTTCTGCAAAAGGCCCGCGACCTAAACCTCGTGCAGTGCGCGGACAACGTGCAGCGTCAGGTGAACTTCATCTGCCACTGCTGCGCCTGCTGCTGCGAGGCGATGATCGCCACGCGCAGGCTCGCCATCCCGAACGCCATGTACAGCACGAACTTCGTGCAGTCCACCGACGCGGCGCGCTGCACCGGCTGCGGGAGGTGCGCGGCGGCCTGTCCGGTAGGGGGCATCAGCATGGAGGCAGAGGGTGAAGCAGGAAGAACGGCCCGCGTGGCAAAGGAACTCTGCCTCGGGTGCGGGGTATGCGTGCGCAGCTGCCCTGCGGGCGCCGTCTCCCTGGAGCCTCGGGAAAGGCGCATCCTCACTCCCGTCAACACCGCGCACCGGCTGGTCCTCATGGCCATCGAGCGCGGCAAGCTGCAAAACCTAATCTTCGACAACCAGGCGTTTTTCAGCCACCGCTCCATGGCGGCGCTTTTGGGCGCCATCCTGAGGCTCCCCCCGGTGAAAAGGCTAATGGCGAGCAAGCAGCTTAAGAGCCGGTACCTGGAGCGGCTCTTAAGTGAGGTCGAAGTCGACCGCTTCTCCGACTAGCGCTGCATCGTCTGCAGGAACTGAAGGGTCTTCGCTTCCAGTAGCGCCGCTTCCTGGTTCTGGGGAGCGACCCGGCGCGCCTGCTTGAACTGCTCCAGCGCCTTGTCGATCTGCCTGAGCGCCGCATAGGCTCGCCCCATGTCGAGGTACGCCGGGACGTAACTCGGGTCCAGCCGCACCACCTCCTGATAGCAGCCGATAGCCTTTTCCATCTCCTTCTTGTGGTAGTAAGCGCCCGCCAGCCGGTACCGTGCAAAGGCATATCCGGGATTTTGACCCGCGATCTCCTGGTACATCCTGATCGCCCCGTCGAGGTCCCCGGCCGCCTCCGTGATGGCGGCGAGGTTCACGCGCGGCTCCAGCGCGGCAGGGTCCAGACGTCCTGCCTCCAGCACGTGCTGCCTCGCCTCCTCGAGATTCCCCTGCTGCAGCAGAGCACCTGCCAGGTTGTTCTGAGCGACCATGTTGGCACCGTCAAGCTCGACAGCCTTTTTGAAACAGGCGGTCGCCTCCACCAGCGCCCCCTTTTTCTGCAGGGCGGCACCCAGGTTACTAAGGGCGACGACGTAGTTCGGGTTGGCGGCAACAGAGAGGCGATACTGCTCGATTGCGGCATCCAACGCCCCCATCTTCTCGTACACCGTGGCAAGGACATTGTGGGCCTCAAAACTCTCCGGAGCGAGCCTGACCGCGTTGGATCCGGCGGCTAAGGCCTCGTTCACCCTGTTTTCCTTAAGAAGCGCACGAGCGAGGTTGTTTTGTGGGCGCCATTTATTAGGGGATTTGGCCGCATTGTCACTCCAAAGGGTGACACTGTCCCCCCATACGCCGTTTCGCTGCCAGGTCGTGACGGTCAGCGCCAGCACTACGAAAGCGGCAACGGCAACGCGCGTCGAGGAAGCGGTTTTCTCGAAAGCAATGGCGAAAACGGAGGCGAAGGCCAGGAATGCACCGAAACTGGGCAGGTAGAGCCGGTGCTCGAAGATGACGTCGGTGATCGGAATGAGGCTCGACTCAACGCTGAGGGTCAGGAAAAACCAGAGTATGCCGAAACCGATGAGTCGGAAGTACGCTCCCCTCCCCTTCTCTTCTCCCGCGTCCCCGGCCTGGGGCGCAGATAACCGGTACAGGTACAGTGCCAGGGCGAAGAGAAGTGCCAGCACGAGAAAGGAGAGGAATACCGGCGGAGTGAGGAAGGTGCTGTATATCGGGAAATCGTAGTCCACGTTCTGGGCGATCGGCAAGACCAGGAGCCTCAGATAGGTGACGATCACGCTGAACTGGGTTAGCAGGTAGTCCAGGCGGGACAGTTGCTGGGTCTCCCTGGTGGCGCGGGAGATGTCGGAGATGAGCTCCCCGATCGGGCGCTCCGCAGTGGCAACGACCACCGCGACTGCCGCGATGCAAAGGACGGACGCAGCCATAAGCAGGTAGCGTTTTTTCATCCCCTTGCCGAAGAAGGAGAAATCGTAGAGCAAAAGCGCCAAGGGAAGCGTGGCGGCGATCTCCTTGGTGGCGAAGGCAGCGAGTGCGGCAAGCAGAGCGAGCAGGAAGAAACCTACGCCACATGCCGGGAGGGTGTTGTCGCTTTCCTCCTGCATCACCCTCCCCTTCGCGTAGCAAAGAAGAGCGGCAAGGTAGAAAAGGGTGGCAAGCGATGCCAGGCGCTGCACCACGTAGGTCACCGCCTGGGTCTGGACCGGGTGCGCCACGAAGAGCAGGGCGGCCAAAAGCGGTATCGCCGCGGCGGCCGAACGCGGCAGCGACTTGACGCGGAAAAAAGGGGTCGCGAGGGTGACCCGGCAAAGAGCGTACACGACCCAGCCGCAGGCGACGTGGATAGCAAGGTTGACCGCGTGATAGCCGGCCGGTTCGAGCGCCGAGAAATGGTAGTTGAGGGCGAGGGTGAGGTACCCCAAAAAGCGCCGCGGGTTGTAGGCAAATCCGTCCCCGGAGAGAAACCTCCCGACATCCCTGATCACCTGGTTGTCGATGATGGAAGTCTGGTCGTCGAAGACGAAGGGGACCCCGAAGGTGTTCGCGTACCCTGCCAGCGCAACCAGGAGGATGAGGATGATGTGCAGTGGCACCTTGTCCAGCCATTGTCCCCGGCTGGGAGCGTTTGAAGCGGTCGGTGTGGAGGGGACTGCAGGGGTCTTTGCTGCTGCGGAAGCCTTTTTTGCCATATCACGTCTCGCCTTCGCGGAAGAATAGCCGCGGAAAGCGGCCGGTGCGGGGAGTGACACGGGGCTGCCGCCCGGGTGCGTCCGGCGGAAAAAGCACCGGCTCCCACACGCTTGCGGCAATTTAGTGCATACTAATAGAGGTGTCAATATATATTGCAAGACGCTTGCAATGATCTTCTGATCAAGTCCCCGGGGTCCCCCGCTTTACAACACCCCCAGCAGCCGAAGCCCCTCCCGGAAGAGAAGCAGCGCGAAGAAGGTCAAAAGAGCACCGAGAAGACGCATGATCCAGAGGTAGAGGCGGCTCCCCATGAAGGCCCGCGACTTCCCCACTGCCACGGCGAGGATGATCTTCGCGCCGACTAAAGAGAGATAGAAGCTCCCGATGAAGGCAATGAAAGCGGTGATGCCTGTATTGAGAGACCTGGTCAGGATGGGAGCGCCGACCGTGATCCAAAAGAGGTACGGATGCGGACTCAGGAAGTTGGTGAGTATCCCCTTGCGCAGCGATTTCGGCGGCTCCTTGGGGAGTTCCAGTGCGACCGGGCGGGCGCGCAGCGACTCGTACCCGGTGTAGAGCACGAACAGTCCCCCTGCCAGCGAGACGACGCCGAGGACGCCGTGATAGCCGGAAAGGTTCATCAGCAAAAGCACGGTGGCGAGGATGATGGGAAAATCGGTGATGACCGGTGAGAGCGCCACCCGGACGCCGGAGCGGGTGCCGTGGGTGAGCGTCTCCGAGATGACCAGCATAAGAAGCGGCCCCGGCGAGAACCCCGCCGAAAATCCGAGAACGAGACCTGCAGTCAGGAAATCAAGCATTCAAAATACGTCCTTTGTTCGTCATCGTTTATCCTCAGGCATGGGAGGCTGCTCCGCCGCGCTCTCCATGCCGTTGGCCACCTCCTTCAGTATCCCCATGCGGGCGTATATCGGGCGCACCAACGCCCTGATGCGAGGCAGATTCCTCGCGAAAACGAGAGCACCCAGCAGACAGCATACGGCACCTACGACGAGCGTCACACGAGGCCCCACCATACGTGACATGGTCCCCGCCCCGAGGCTACCAAAAGGTGTCATCCCCATGAAGGCGACGGTGAAAAAGCTCATCACCCGCCCCCGCTTGTCCTCCTCCAGGATGGTCTGCAGGATGGTGTTGCAGGAGGCGACCAGGGTCATGGCGCCGAAGCCGGCGACCATTAAGGCCGCAAACGAAAGTGGGATGCTGCTGGAAAGGGCGAAGGCGGCCACCCCGACCGAGAAGAGCACGGCCGAAACGACGATGACCCGCCCGAGGCCGAGCACGCTGTCGCGGGAAGCGAGATAGACGGTCCCCGCCAGCGCGCCGCAACCTGCTGCGGTCATGAGAAAGCCGAAGGTGTGGGCGCCGCCGTGCAGGATATCCCTTGCAAAGACAGGGATCAGCACGGTATAGGGCATGCCGGTGAGGCTCATCAGCGCGATCAAAAGCAGGATGCTCCGGATGGGGGCGAAGCCGAAGGCGTATAAGAAACCTTCCTTTAGTTCGTGCAGCACGTGGCGCCGCGGCTTACCGTCGCCCTCACGCGGCTCGATGCGCATGGCGAAGAGCGCCAGCAGTACGCCAAGGTAGCTTGCGCTGTTCAAAAGAAAGCAGATCCCCTCCCCGACCGAAGCGACCAGGAGCCCGGCGACGGTCGGGCCGACCAGGCGGGCGGCGTTCACCATGGAGGAGTTAAGTGCGATGGCGTTGCCGAGATCCTCGCGGTTTGTCACCATCTCGACCACGAAGGACTGCCGAATCGGTATATCGAAGGCGTTCACCATGCCGAGAACCAGGCTTAGCACCACGATATGCCAGACCTGCACCACCCCGAGCATCACCGCGGCGGCAAGAAGAGCCGCCTGCACCATGGCGAGCGCCTGGGTGATCATCAGCAGACGCCTGCGGTTCATGCGATCGGCGAGAACGCCTGCGAAGGGTGAAAAAATAAAGGTGGGAATCTGGCTGGTGAAGCCGACCACGCCGAGCAGGAAGGCCGAGTCGGTGAGGCGGTAGACGAGCCAACTCATGGCGACCTGCTGCATCCAGGTGCCGACGAGCGAGATGCTCTGGCCGGCCACGAAAAGCCGGTAGTTGCGGGAGCGCAGTGCCCGAAGCAGCAAATTAAGCCGCGATGTCCCTTCAACGGGAGCCATGGCCCCTAAAAGACGGTCCCTTCCTTGACCGGTTCACCAGGGACCTCTTGCGCGGGGGTCGCGTCCTCATCCCCGTCGTCCTCCACGGAGCAGACGATGGCAGCCACCGTCTCGCCGAAGCTGCCGGGGACGATATCGGACCACTCCTCGTCGTTGTTGTAGGAGTTGAGCGGGGTCCCTTTAGCGTCGTAATAGTGAATGGATGAGACGTTCATCTTCAGATCGTTGCAGTTGATGTTCCACTTTTCTTTGCTGTAATAGCTCCCCTTCAACTGCGGCGCGAGCGTCTTGCGCCCCTCATTGGTGTAGAGAAAGGCGACCCAGGCGGACCGGACGTTGGTGTCGGCGTCGATGATCTGGGCCGTCCCCTTGATCCCGTAGACGCACATGTTGTCGTTGCAGTCGAGCTTCAGCAAGGAAGGATCGGCATCCCATTTTTCCTGGAGCGTAACGGAGGCTGCCGTCTCTTTGGGCACCTTCTTTTTCTGTCCGGCGAAGGAAGTCGAAGCAATCAGGACCATCGCCAGAACCATCAATTTCTTCATACTCCCCCCTCTTCTTTCATTCCACGTTGCCAATGCAACGGGCAGATGTTATTGTACAAGAAGTTGTCAAACTGGAGGTACCCATGCAAGCGATAACATACAGTGAAGCACGTCAGGACTTGAAAAACGTGATGGATGAGGCCTGCAAAAACCATGAACCGATTCTGGTTACGCGCCGCAAAGGCGAAAGCGTGGTCATCCTGAGCCTCGACGATTACGAGTCCATCCTTGAAAGTGACTACTTGCTTTCCAGCCCTGCCAATGCCACCCGTCTCACCCAATCCCTCGCGGAAGCAAAAGCCGGTAAAAGGACGCCGCTCGAAGCCCTCGAGCTATGAATGTCTCTTTTACTCCCACCGCACTGGATGACCTGCGTTACTGGTTAAAGACCGACAAGCGTCAGGCTGAGCGGGTCCTCGCCCTGCTGGAAGAGGTCCGGCGCACTCCCTTTCAAGGTGCAGGGAAGCCGCAACCGCTTCGCTTCCAACTAGCCGGTTGCTGGTCCCGAAGGATCGACCGTGAGCACCGGCTCGTGTATCTAGTGGAGGAAAAGGAAATCGTTGTGATTGCCTGCCGCTATCACTACGCCGGCTGACTCACCATTTTCTCCCCTTCCCTGCAATACCTCACCACGCTTTCGACGTGAATGGCCGTAGTGTTGAGAAAGGTGGTGTCGTAGTCGCCATCCTTCACGATGAGCGGCAGTTCGGTGCAGCCGAGGATGACCGCCTCCGCCTTTTCTTCGCGCACCATGCGGTCGATGATATCGATCAGCCCTTTCCTCGTTTCCTCCTTGAATACGCCCAACTCGATTTCCGTCATCAGCTTCTCGTGGATGTACTCCTGCTCAGCCTCGCTGGGAACCGCCACTGAAATACCGGCGGCGTTAAAAGGGGGAGCGAAGAAGTTCTCCTGCATGGTGAAGCGGGTGCCCAGGAGCGCGACCTTCTTCACGCCCAACTCCTTGGCCTTGTCGCAGGTCGCCGTGACGATGCTGATCATCGGAAGGGTCGTCTTTGCCTTTACCTCGTCGAAGACCACGTGCGGCGTGTTGGCCGTGATGATGGCGACATCGGCCCCCGCCTTCTGCAACGCCCTGACCTTCTGCACGAGCAGGTAGATGAGATGGGTCCACTCGCGCCGGGCCACCAGGTCCAGCACCTCCTCAATGTTCACGCTATAGATCACCATTTCGGGCGCGGCGAGGCTTCCGGGGACCCGGCAGGCCTGAACGATGCGCTGGTAGTAGTCCACGGTGGACTCAGGACCGAGTCCCCCAATCATGCCGATGGTCTTCATCCCCTGCCTCCTTGTTCCCATCGCCGCGTCAGCGCCGCACGGACGCATCATCCGCCGGCTCAGCCGTCCGCAACGAGGTTTATCTCATAGCCGTTCTTACGGAAGGCATCCATGAAGGCCTCAAGCTGGTCCTTGTCCAGTGAAGCAAGGAGCGCCTTCAGGTCCTTCCTGTTCTTATGCACCGCACAGATCTTTTCTTTCAGCGACTGCTGCAGGGTTTCCTGTAGGTGCGAGTCTCTTGCGATGCGGTCCATATCTCCGGATTCGCACAGCACGAGTCTCAACTCCGGCCTGTCGCTGGTGATAAAGAAGCTGACGTTTTCCTTGTGCACCATGAAGTTGCCGGAACTGCAACCAGCCAGTGCCAATGACAAGAGCCCAGAAGTCAGATACACACGCGTCCGCAGCATGACATCACCTCCTGCTGGAGCCAATTATCCACTGTCAGACAGCCTCTGTCCGGTATTTTTCTTTATAGTGCTATTTTTTTTTGAAAGACAGCCCCACGGTCCACGCGAAATGACCGGAGGGCGGCAAGGGGAGCAACTAGCGGGACTGCATCCCGGAGGAGAAGGGAATCTCGAAGACGTGCCCTCCTCTGGACAGCCTCACCTTGGTTTCCTTGATCTCGACCACCCGGGCGCCGGCAACCTCGGCCCCCTCGCCTACCAGGCTTCCATTCAGCACCGCACGACGCATGCGCCGCTCGTCCTGATATGCGATGCCGGAGATGACGATATCCTGCCCGCCTGCGGCAGCGGTCGCATTTTCCCCGCGCGGCACCCTCGGCTGAGCCACGGCTTCTTGGGCAGCAGCAGGCGCAGCAGTGCGGGAAGTTTTTCTGATCGGCTCCGCCGGGGACGGGACGGGTGTGGCGGCTCCAATCACAGGCTGGGCGGGAGCTGCCGGAGCCGCGGCAGACGGCGCGGAAACCGGTTGAGGAAGCGCGGCAGCAGCCGGAGCAGCAGGTGCCGGTACCGCCGCGACCGGTGGCTGTACCGCCACGGCAGGCGGTGCGGCGGGCACCTGGTCGGCAACATGTGCCGCACCGCGACTCTTAAGCATGAAGCCCACTCCCAGGCCGGCGCAGAGCAACACGAGGCCGGCCGCGATAGCCAGCGGATACCGGGACTTTTCCTTGGGCTGGGCGGCCAGGCGGTAGCGAAGCACCTCGGGACGCAGGTCCTGGCTGTTGCCGCGCTTGCTTCTTCGTTCCTGCTCCATTTTTCTCAATGCATCAAGGATAAGGCTCATGTCAGATCCGCCCCGTAGTCTGTTTGCCGTTTGCCCCGCTTGCCTTGGCAAGCCCCGGAGGGAAGAAACCACCGGCGCGCCGGTAAAGCAGGATGAGGGTCTGGGCCCCCACCTTGCCGTCCGCCGTCACTTGCTCCCTGCGCTGGAACTCGGCAAGGGCCGTTTTCGTGGCCTCGTCGAAGGCGCCGTTCGGCGTCCCGGCGTAACAGCCGATCTGCTTCAAAAGCTCCTGCAGCTGCCTGTTCCCGGCCGCCTTGTCGGCGCCTTTGGTGGCTATGTCGTGAAAGTCCTTCCAGAGCAAGGTGGCTCCGCCGCTCCACAACTGACCGAGTTCCGTGCGGGACAGGGTCGATCTTCCGGAGATGGCGGGGACGACATGTACCTGGTCCCCTTCCAGCCCGACCAGGGCCACCAGCCGTTCGACGTTTCCGGGCAGAACGAGATGAAGAAGCGCCGGGGCGTCCAGACGCTCGAGGGTTTCGAGGCTCACGTTTTGTTTGGTCGCGGTGAGGCCGCGCTGCCGCGCAAGGGTGCGGATGTTGTCGGCCTGACCTGGTGTCGGGTCGATTTTCGGTACCTGCCAAGCCGCGAGTAGCGCGTTCATCGCGGCGTAAAGGTTATCCTGTACCGGCTGAGCGGCTATCGCCTGCCGGGCGGCCTCGACCGAGAAAGGCGCACTTTGCTTTGCCTTCACCTTGGCCTCTTTGTGCTCAGACACCTGTTGCACCGCCTTGTTCTCACCCCTCTCGAAAAGGTGCAACGAGGCGATGGAGAAGCCGGCGATGACCAAAACGCACACCACCAGTGCGGCCGAAAGCACCTGGACCTGCAGGCTACGCCGTCTGCGCGGGCTCTCCCTGCGCAGATCGGCGATCGAGAGAGAGGCCATCGTCTTGCTCACCTCCTTGCACTCCCGTGTGTAGGCGAGCAGCAAGGCACGGTCGCAAACGCCGTTGATCAGGCGCGGCAGTCCCCCTGAAAAGCGGTAGATGCGTTTGAAAGCCCCTAGGGAAAAGGCGAGCGGTTCCCTGCCGTCGGCCGCGAACCGGATCCGGTGCCTGATGTAGGCGCAGGTATCCTCGAAGCACATCGGTTTCAGGTGGTAACGCACCGTGATGCGCTGGTCTAACTGGCGCAGTTCGTCCCGCCCCAAAAGCGCGTTCAGCTCCGGCTGCCCGACCAGCACGATCTGGATGAGCTTGGCGCTCTCCGTCTCCAGGTTCGAGATGAGCCGGACATGCTCGAGTACCTCGATGGAGAGGTTTTGCGCCTCGTCGATGACCAATACCACGGTCCGCCCCGCCCGGTTCTCCTCGAGGAGGAAGGCGTTTAGCGCGGCGTGCAGGTCGCGGATCTCGTTACCTTCGCAGGAGAGGCCGAACTCCGCGTTCACCTCCTTCATGAAGCCGATAGGCGAGAGGATCGGGTTGAAGATGAGCGCGGTGCGGTGCGTTTCCGGGTCGAGCTGGTTCAGCAGTGTCCTGACGATGGTGGTCTTGCCCGTGCCGACCTCGCCCGAGAGCTCGATGAAGCCTGCGCGGTTCTCGATGGCAAAAAGCAGGTGCGCGAAAGCCTCCTGGTGCGGAGCGCTCAGGAAGAGAAAGGACGGGTTAGGAGTGAGGGCGAAAGGTGGTTCTTTGAAGCCGAAAGATTCCCAGTACATAATTCCCCGAAAAGCCCAGCCAGGGCGGAGAAGGGTTGGGTGAAGTGGACGTTATAGCTATAGTTTTTTGCGGCAGGAGTGTCAAGGGAATCCTGCGGAGGGGAATGGAAAACGATTAAAGTTACAGGAAGCCACAGATGTTATCGATTCCATACAAAAAAGCTGCCGCGAAAGATGTCTTTCGCGGCAGCTTTGGCTTAAACAATCACTTAAACCTTACTTGTGAATCGAGGGATCGTCATGAATAAGGGAACTCAAAAGATCCGTTGAGTTACCGACGTTTTCAAAAGTCACCGTTCCAACCTGAGCGCCGTTATTGTAGATGGTAAGATGTGCCGTAGTGGATCCCTCCGTATGTTCGAAGAGTGCGTCTGTGTGTGTTGGTTCAATGACTATTTTGTCTTCACCAACGGTGTAGTCTTTAATCGTGTCATGCCCTGCACCGACTTTAAACGTGTCGGCACCTGCACCGCCAGTCAAGGTATTATTACCTGCGCCGCCGGAGAGCGTATCATTGCCTTGCCGTCCCGTGATGACATCATCGCCAGCACCACCGCTGAGATTATCGCCATGGGAAGTGGTTCCGTAGATTACATCGTTGCCATTTGAACCAACCGTAGATACCGAGTTTTGCGCGCTTACATCCTGAACGATCGAGAGATGTATGTACCGTGCCTGCTCGTTTCCGGATTTAATATCGTCGTACACTACGGTCCAGACAGAGCCTGGGGACTGCTGATGGTCAGCCAAGTAGGACGCTAGCGTCGTGGTTCCATCTGAGATGTCATTGAACGAAATGCTGTGCTGTTGAATGGTGTTGGCGCCAGCGGGTGCATTAGTGTTCACGCTGGTCCAATAGGCTCCATGATCTACATTCAAGTCGCCGTCACCACCACTGCCAGGTATCGCCTGCCAATTCACATGCGTGGTGTCGCTGGCAGAGACAACCGTGAAGGTGTGCCCGTCAATGACCAGTTTAACGTTTACCTGGTTCTCAACCTGGGATGTCAGAGTCTTCGTATTCATGCTCATGAAGTCGGTCGTGAGCTGTATTGCGGCCTGAGAGTAGTCTGTAGCCGATGCCAATATCGGATCCACTGCAAACTGAACGGACTGATTGCTCCCCGAAGTCAAGGGATGAGAGACGCTGCCCACCTGTACCTCTGCAATGTAACCACCGGTGCCAAGCAGCGTATGCAGGTCTATTGTCCCTGTTGCCGAATCAAACCCATTATTGACCGTGTAGGTGAACTGAACATTGTCTGCGCCGGTCTTACCAAATCCAGTCGCCGGATCGAACGTTGCCAGGCCATCAGGCTGATAAACCAATGACTGCAGTTGCGCGGATGTTAGTGTCTGGTTAACAGCAACGGTATGGAAGCCGGTCCCGTCGACATACCCAATAGTGCCGGCAGTAGGTAAGCTGCCGACCGTAATGGTTAGTGCGTCGCCGCTGTCTCCACCAGAAGGTGCGCTGATTTGCAGTGCATACCCGTTAGCATAGTCGCCGGTCATCTCTGAAGAAGAATCCGGCATGTAGACGCTGTGCGAATCAAGAGCCGGCAAGTCAGGGGCACCGTGAATCGTTATAACGATGTCGTGGCTGGTGCCGTCGACGCTCTGTACGGTAAAGGTTTCAAGTTTGGTTTCGCCATTGCCGAGGTACTGCACATCGGCATTGGCAACGCTGTAAGTCCAGTGACCGGCGCTATCGATAGTGATGTGGCCCAGAGCGCCCTCGCTCGCAACCGGGGCAACGGCCGTGTTGATTGCAGACTGGTGCTGATCAAGATCGGTAACGACCAGGGTCCCATTAGTGGACAACGTCACGGTCTCAACCGTGGGGGCGTCTTCCGTCACGGAGCCGGAGTCTGCACCAGTGAAGGTCGGAACGTCGT
Source organism: Geomonas edaphica (assembly GCF_004917075.1). GTDB lineage: Bacteria > Desulfobacterota > Desulfuromonadia > Geobacterales > Geobacteraceae > Geomonas > Geomonas edaphica. Next base: position 66,244 of record NZ_SSYB01000002.1, on the reverse strand, counting down.
TGGTGCCGTTGATCGTGATGACGATGTCATGGGTGGTGCCGTCGACACTATGTACGGTGAAGGTTTCGACTTTGGTTTCGCCATTGCCGAGGTACTGGACGTCGGAGTTGGCAACGCTGTAAGTCCAGTGACCGGCGCTGTCGATCGTGATGTGGCCCAGAGCGCCTTCGCTGGCGACAGGTGCGACGGCCGTGTTGATAGCAGACTGGTGCTGATCCGCGTCGGCAACAACCAGGGTGCCATTAGTGGACAGCGTCACGGTCTCAGCGCTCGGAGTGTCCTCGGTCACGGAGCCGGAATCGGCGCCGCTGAAGGTCGGAACATCGTTGGTTCCGTTGATCGTGATGACGATGTCGTGGCTGGTGCCATCAACGCTCTGTACGGTGAAGGTTTCGACTTTGGTTTCACCATTGCCGAGGTACTGCACATCGGCGTTGGCAACGCTGTAAGTCCAGTGACCGGCGCTGTCGATCGTGATGTGACCCAGGGCGCCTTCGCTCGCGACCGGGGCAACGGCCGTGTTGATCGCAGACTGGTGCTGATCCACGTCGGCAACTACCAAAGTTCCGGCGGTAGTCAGGTTGACAGTTTCAGCGCTCGGGGTGTCCTCAGTCACGAAGCCGGAATCGGCGCCGCTGAAGGTCGGAATGTCATTGGTCCCGTTGATCGTGATGACGATGTCGTGGGTGGTACCGTCGACACTATGTACGGTGAAGGTTTCGACTTTGGTTTCGCCATTGCCGAGGTACTGGACGTCGGAGTTGGCAACGCTGTAAGTCCAGTGACCGGCGCTGTCGATCGTGATGTGGCCCAGAGCGCCTTCGCTCGCTACAGGTGCGACGGCCGTATTGATGGCGGACTGGTGCTGATCCACGTCGGCAACAACCAGGGTGCCATTAGTGGACAGCGTCACGGTCTCAGCGCTCGGGGTGTCCTCGGTCACGAAGCCGGAATCGGCGCCGCTGAAGGTCGGGACATCGTTAGTCCCGTTGATCGTGATGACAATGTCGTGGCTGGTGCCATCCACGCTATGGACGGTGAAGGTTTCGACTTTGGTTTCGCCGTTGCCGAGATACTGCACGTCAGCGTTGGCAACGCTGTAAGTCCAGTGACCGGCGCTGTCGATCGTGATGTGGCCCAGTGCGCCTTCGCTGGCAACCGGGGCGACGGTCGTGTTGATGGCCGACTGGTGCTGATCCGCGTCGGCAACGACCAGGGTGCCATTTGTGGACAGCGTCACGGTCTCTACGCTCGGGGTGTCTTCCGTAACGGAACCGGAGTCGGCACCGGTGAAGGTCGGAACGTCGTTGGTGCCGTTGATCGTGATGACGATGTCATGGGTGGTACCGTCGACGCTCTGTACGGTGAAGGTTTCAAGTTTGGTTTCGCCATTGCCGAGGTACTGCACATCGGCGTTGGCAACGCTGTAAGTCCAGTGGCCGGCGCTGTCGATCGTGATGTGGCCGAGTGCGCCTTCGCTCGCAACCGGGGCGACGGTCGTGTTGATGGCCGACTGGTGCTGATCCGCGTCGGCAACAACCAGGGTGCCATTTGTGGACAGCGTCACGGTCTCAGCGCTCGGGGCGTCTTCCGTCACGGAGCCGGAGTCTGCACCAGTGAAGGTCGGAATGTCATTGGTCCCGTTGATCGTGATGACGATGTCATGGCTGGTGCCGTCGACACTATGTACGGTGAAGGTTTCTACTTTGGTTTCACCATTGCCGAGATACTGCACGTCGGCATTGGCAACGCTGTAAGTCCAGTGGCCTGCGCTGTCGATAGTGATGTGGCCGAGTGCGCCCTCGCTGGCAACCGGGGCGACGGTCGTGTTGATGGCCGACTGGTGCTGATCCGCGTCGGTAACAACCAAGGTCCCATTAGTGGACAACGTCACAGTCTCAACCGTGGGGGTGTCTTCAGTAACGGACCCGGAGTCGGCACCAGTGAAGGTCGGAACGTCGTTGGTGCCGTTGATCGTGATGACGATGTCATGGGTGGTACCGTCAACGCTCTGCACCGTGAAGGTTTCAAGTTTGGTTTCGCCATTGCCGAGGTACTGCACATCGGAGTTCGCAACGCTGTAAGTCCAGTGCCCGGCGCTATCGATAGTGATGTGGCCCAGAGCGCCTTCGCTGGCAACCGGGGCAACACTTGTGTTAATAGCCGACTGGTGCTGATCCGCGTCGGTAACAACCAAGGTCCCATTAGTGGACAACGTCACAGTCTCAACCGTGGGGGTGTCTTCAGTAACGGAACCGGAGTCGGCACCGGTGAAGGTCGGAACGTCGTTGGTGCCGTTGATCGTGATGACGATGTCATGGGTGGTACCGTCAACGCTCTGTACGGTGAAGGTTTCAAGTTTGGTTTCGCCATTGCCGAGGTACTGCACATCGGCGTTGGCAACGCTGTAAGTCCAGTGGCCGGCGCTATCGATTGTGATGTGGCCCAGAGCGCCTTCGCTCGCAACCGGGGCGACGGTCGTGTTGATGGCCGACTGGTGCTGATCCGCATCGGTAACAACCAAGGTCCCATTTGTGGACAACGTCACTGTCTCTACGCTCGGGGTGTCCTCGGTCACGGAACCGGAGTCTGCACCTGTGAAGGTCGGAACGTCGTTGGTGCCGTTGATTGTGATGACGATGTCATGGGTGGTGCCGTCGACGCTCTGCACCGTGAAGGTTTCAAGTTTGGTTTCGCCGTTGCCGAGGTACTGGACGTCGGAGTTCGCAACGCTGTAAGTCCAGTGGCCGGCGCTATCGATTGTGATGTGGCCGAGTGCGCCTTCGCTGGCAACCGGGGCGACGGTCGTGTTGATTGCCGACTGGTGCTGATCCGCATCGGTAACAACCAAGGTCCCATTTGTGGACAACGTCACTGTCTCTACGCTCGGGGTGTCCTCGGTCACGGAACCAGAGTCTGCACCTGTGAAGGTCGGAACGTCGTTGGTGCCGTTGATTGTGATGACGATGTCATGGGTGGTGCCGTCGACGCTCTGCACCGTGAAGGTTTCAAGTTTGGTTTCGCCGTTGCCGAGGTACTGGACGTCGGAGTTCGCAACGCTGTAAGTCCAGTGACCGGCGCTGTCGATTGTGATGTGGCCCAGAGCGCCTTCGCTGGCAACCGGGGCGACGGTCGTGTTGATGGCAGACTGATGCTGATCCGCGTCGGTAACAACCAGGGTCCCATTAGTGGACAACGTCACAGTCTCAACCGTGGGGGTGTCTTCCGTAACGGAACCGGAGTCTGCACCGGTGAAGGTCGGAACATCGTTGGTGCCGTTGATTGTGATGACGATGTCGTGGGTGGTACCGTCGACGCTCTGCACCGTGAAGGTTTCAAGTTTGGTTTCGCCGTTGCCGAGGTACTGCACATCGGCATTGGCAACGCTGTAAGTCCAGTGACCGGCGCTATCGATTGTGATGTGGCCGAGTGCGCCTTCGCTGGCAACCGGGGCGACGGTCGTGTTGATGGCCGACTGGTGCTGATCCGCATCGGCAACGACCAGGGTGCCATTTGTGGACAGCGTCACGGTCTCTACGCTCGGGGTGTCTTCCGTAACGGAACCGGAGTCTGCACCGGTGAAGGTCGGAACGTCGTTGGTGCCGTTGATCGTGATGACGATGTCGTGGGTGGTACCGTCAACGCTCTGCACCGTGAAGGTTTCAAGTTTGGTTTCGCCGTTGCCGAGGTACTGGACGTCGGCGTTGGCAACGCTGTAAGTCCAGTGGCCGGCGCTGTCAATCGTGATGTGGCCCAGAGCGCCTTCGCTGGCAACCGGGGCGACGGTCGTGTTGATTGCCGACTGGTGCTGATCCGCGTCGGCAACAACCAGGGTGCCATTTGTGGACAGCGTCACGGTCTCTACGCTCGGGGTGTCCTCGGTCACGGAACCGGAGTCGGCACCGCTGAAGGTCGGAACGTCGTTGGTCCCGTTGATCGTGATGACGATGTCGTGGGTGGTACCGTCAACGCTCTGCACCGTAAAGGTCTCAACCCTGCTCTCGCCGCTGCCAAGGTACTGGACGTCGGCGTTGGCAACGCTGTAAGTCCAGTGACCGGCGCTGTCGATGGTGATGTGACCCAGGGCGCCTTCGCTTGCGACCGGGGCGACGGCCGTATTGATTGCTGACTGGTGCTGGTCCGCATCGGTGACAACCAGCGTCCCGGCGGTAGTCAGGTTGACAGCTTGAGCATTCGGGGTGTCCTCGGTCACGGAACCGGAGTCTGCACCGGTGAAGGTCGGAATGTCATTGGTCCCGTTGATCGTGATGACTATGTCATGGGTGGTGCCGTCGACACTCTGTACGGTGAAGGTTTCGACTTTAGTTTCACCATTACCGAGGTACTGGACGTTGGAGTTCGCAACGCTGTAAGTCCAGTGGCCGGCGCTGTCGATGGTGATGTGGCCGAGTGTGCCTTCGCTCGCAACCGGGGCAACGGCCGTGTTGACTCCGTATTGATTACCATAAACATCTACGACGGATAATGTTCCTGTCGTCGAAAGATTGGGGTTCGAACTATCTTCCGTGACAGAGCCGTGGTCAGAGCCGACACCAGGTCCCGTAGGGGTGCTCGGCAAAGTTATCCCCGCCGCCTCTATCGTCCCGGTCGACCCGAAGGTGACGCCGGTGGTGGTCAAACCGCTCGTGGGGGTGACTTCCACACCGGTCGGGGCGACGACGAAGAGCGGATGGGTACCGCCGGCGCTGGCGGGACCACCCGCTGCCGGGGCTTCGAGCTCGATGGGCTGATCGCCGGTCAGAAGGGCCTGCTGAATCTGCTCTACTTCTGACACCGCGTCGGATACCTCTTCGGGGGTCACCGTCGCATATACGTCATGGTCGATGGTCACATTGGTCATACGACCCAGATCCAGATGATTATCCTGCGCTCCGTCAAAAACGATCGACGCGCTACCGTCACTCTCGGTGACGATACGATCGTTCGCATAGATCGGGCTGTTCGGCATGAGTAGCCTTACCGCACCATCCGGGGATATCGCTTTCACTGTCCCGTACAGAATCACAACCTTACCAACCACCTGGTTCCCGGCGCCTGCCGTTGCTGCGTGAGTGTTCTGTGCCATGACCATTCTCCACTGTTAGATTTATTGGCTGAAGGGGGCTTCTCTAAATTCGGTTAGCGTAAACATATCTCTCAGGCAGGACTATGTCTATTGTACCTTGGTACTAGATTGACATAGTGATCAAGATTACATAGGGCTCATTTTTCTTCAGCCATCCTGTATATCTGCTGCCGTGACAACGGAAAATTCGTATGCCAGAACGACTGTTTTTTCACAGACAAGAAAAGCCCTCCTTGACACTGAGGGCTTTTCTTATGATTTGAGGGGCAAAGGCAAATCCCCCCTGCCCCCCCTTCGCAAAGGGGGGAACGCGAGTTCACTTACAGCGCTTCGTGGCGCAACATGAAATCAGAACGGCCTATCAAGCCGGTTGGGCTCCTTGACGAGTTTCGTGAAGTTCGAGTTCTTCTGGATCTCCTCCAGGTAGAAGAGCTTCAACAGGTTGTGCGTCGGATGATCGGGGTTTCTCTGCATCTCCTCGCGCATGCTCTGGAACGAGGCGACAAGCTGCGTGTCGGTCGGTACCTCGGCCGGGGCCGTCCCTGCGAAGAGCTTGTCGACCGCGTTTATGTAGGCCAAGCTCGCCGTCGCCGTCTCGGGACGCTGCGCGCTCACCCATTTCTTGATCGCCGGGGACTGCTTGATCCGGCTCGCCAGCGGCAGGAAGTAGTCGAGGTACAGGTTGTAACGCCCGTCTTTCTTGAGTGCAGCCGAGGTCTGGCGCACCTCGCGCAGCGAGAGCGGGAAGAGCTCGGCCGAGAGCAGGCGGTGCGTGAACCACAGGTTGTAGGCGCCGTTGTCCGTGCTGAACTCGCTCACCCTGCGGTAGGCATAGGAGACCTTGTCGGAGGCCTCGAAGGCCCCGAAATATGCCGAATCCGGGATGACGTCGTTGAATCCCCTACCCTGCTGCGCGGTGAGGAAGTTCAGGTAGGAGTTGAGCGCCATCTGCATAGAGGTGGCGTAGCTCTGGATGTTCTGCGCGTCCTGCGTCGTGTTGAGCTTCACGAGGTAGTAGTCGCCGGTCCAAAGGGAGAGCTCCATGATGGCCCGCCAGAGACGGTGCGTGGACTTCAGGTACAGCTCCCGGCTCTGGTAGCCGGCCCGCTCCCACCCTCCCGCGGAGTACGGGGCGATGTCGTTGAAGATCGCCATCGACTTCAATAGGGCGGTGCGCCCCTCCTGGTCGGGGAGGGTCGAGAAGAACTTGTAGGCTGCCGCGTTCTCGTTGTCGGCAAGGCGCGGAATTGCGAAACTTGTCATGTCCAGATAGTCCACCGCCGCCATGACGACGCCGCTCGACCTAGGTCCCGCCGCCCACTTGAAGCAGAGATCGTTGAAGGTCTTAGCACGCTCGTAGGTCTTTTGCACCGACTCGGTCATCCCCTCGGCGTCGAGCTTGGAACTTGCCACCTGCTGCAGGCGCTTGGATTCGATCGCAGCTACGGTGAAGTTGAGCCGATAGCGGTCCGAGTCCGGAGCGCCAAGCCCGTCCACGATGCGCTGCACCAGCGTCTTCGTGTACTTCCCTTCGCTGTCCTTCTCCCCGAGGTTTCTGTCGTTCATCATGACGAACAGGGGCCCGAGCGCATTCAAACCGTCCAGCTTGCGAGCGATGATGGCCCGGTTCACCACGAGGTTGATGAGGTTTCGATAGTAGAATGGGGTGTTGGTCGGCACCGCGCCGCTCGTCGCCCCGGTGGCGATCTCGTTCTTCTCGATGTAGAGGACCGAGCCGTTCCAGATGCCGTAGACCTGCGCTACGAAATCATCGGCGTCGTCACGCTCGAGCGCCTGCAGCGCCTTCACCATACCGCTCCAGTAGGCGATCTCGGGCATCGAGGCCTTCCCCTTCAGGCTCTCGATGGTCTTCGCCGCGGCGGCGAGGCTCTCGGGGTTGTCGCTTTGCAGGTAATCAATGGTCTGGGCGATGGCGAGCCTCAGGTAGTCGCGGTCGCGAAATAGCTGCGGCTGCTCCCCGGGGCGCTCGGCTCCCTTTTGTCCGGGTGCGAGTTTCCCGCTCCAGGTGGCGATGTAGGAGGCAAGGGTCTCGCCGATCTCCTGGTCGCGTTTTTCACGCCAATCCTTGATCTCGTTCTTGTCCCAGTAGGTCAGCTCGTAGGCGACGTCGAGGTAGGGGCCCCACTCCCTGATCTGCGGGGCGGCGACCGGGGCCGCAACCTTGGCCGGGGCCGTCTTGTGTTCCTTCTTCGCCGACGCGGCGTGCCCCTTTTTCTTGGTGGCGCCCCAGGAGGGCGCTGCCGCCAGAAAAAGGCAGATGGCGCAGAAGATGATGAATGAAAGCATCCGTTTCGGGCTAGTTTTTCCTAAGGCAGTCGTACGCATATTCCAACTCCTCGCATCGCTGGGATGGCTCTCGCCCCTTGGAGGGGAAGATGATGAGGTTGAAGGACGATACCCGTTTGGTTCCCTTGAACTGGAACTCACCCTTGTCACTGGTGCAACTGTGGCGCGAGCCGACAACGCTCAGCACCGACTTGATCGCTTCCTCCTGTTGTAATGCGCTGTCGCAGATCTTAAGGCTCATAAGTGACACCCCGCGCGACAACGAGACATCGGAACCGGCAGCGGCACTTCCCGCCGGGCTCTTGCTGCGCTCCCGGGCGGCCGGGGAGTTTTTTGCCTTCGGCTCCTCGATGGGCGCCTCCGGCGCACTTCGTACCGCGGCGACACGCGGCGCCGGGGCGCTCGCGGCAGCCTCGACCGGCCGGGTCGGGCGCTGCGGCGAGAGGGCCGGTTCGCTGGCCGAGGGGAGCGCGGCCGTCGGGCCACCGCGCATGCGATAGATATAGGTGCTCTTCGTCGAAGGGCGCGCCCCCACCTCCGCGGTCGCCTCCTTCCTAAGCCTCGTCGTCGGGGTACCGGCGCTGCCTGCGGCCGGGTCGAATCCCTCAGCGGCCTGACGCTCGCGGGTCACCACCGGAGAAACAGAGACTTCGAACCCGCTCTGATATCCATAGGACCGGGCGACGACCGGGTAAGGCGTCTCGGAGGGGTAGCTCGCCTCGTGCCGCTGCGCGGCTTTGCCGGGTGAGGTCTTCTCCGGGCGTCTTCCATCTTCCGCCGGCGCGTTGTACTGCGGCGGCTTGGCATCCAGCGCGTACACGGTGCGCTGCCGCTGGACCTTTTCCGCGACCGGATGCATAGGTGGCGCCAGCTTTTTCGGTTGCACCGGTGGGGCCTTCAAATCCAGTTTGCTCACGTCCATGATGGTGCGTTTCGACACCGGTACGCCCGGCATCTGAAACCGGCTCACGCAAAGCGCGACCGTTGCGAGCACAAGGGCGACGAAGAGACGCAGCCAAGTCGGGACCGGGGGGCGCAGCTCATGGTCTGCGCAAACGAGGATCCGTTTAAGCCGCGTGCCGCCATAGCCGCAGGTGCTCTGGAGGCGCGCGCTCATCTTTTATCACCGGTGCGCGAGGTGCGCACCACCGCAAGCCCGTCGGAGCCCCAGTACTTGCTCACCACCGCCGCCGCGGACAACAGATCGCTGCTGTACGATTCGGGAAGCGGCACCACCACCGGGCGCGGATGTTCCCGGTTCGTCTCCTGGAGGTTTTTCAGCGCGGAGCAGAGCTCGTCGTAGGAAAGCGGCGCGGTCCTCGCCGCCTCCTTGCCGCGTTGGACGTGCACGAGGCAGTAAGGCCTCGCGCCGTGCCGGTCCACGAGCAGTTGATGGTAATCGGGGTTCGACTGCATCGCCACGAGTTCGGGGCTTCGCTCCACCACCGGGGCGGGGAGGTTCATCTCGGCTACCTGGCTGCTGGAGGTGTCCATCCTCGACATCTGGGTGAAGACCAGAAGGAGCAGAAAGGCGACATCAGTGAAGGAGATGAGCCACTGGTTTCTGGATGTTCCGACGGTGCGCATGGCGTCCCCCTAGATCTTCACCTGCAGGCCGCGGTTGATCGAGCGCTTCGCTACCACGTCGAGGCAGACGCAGATAGCCTGCAAAAGCACGTAGTACATGAGGGCGAAGTAGGTGGACCAGAGCTTCGCGCCGATGGCCCCGTTGTTGATGGCGCTCCCCGGGTCGCCGGTATAGAGGAAGATGACGATCATCCCCGCCACGGTCCCCCAGAGCCCGATCGGGGGGAGCAGGTTCGCGCACATGTAAATGCGGTTCACGAAGAGGCCGTTGAAATTGTTCTGCGCCACCTCGCGCGTGGCATCGTAGAGAAACTCCTTCGGGGCCGGCTGCCCGGCCGCGCCGTCACTCTGGCTCGTCGCCCAAAGCATCTTCGCGACGCTTTCAGCTAAAGTGTCCTGCGGCGAGGCGTTCTTGTCCTTCACGCTGTCCAGGTGCTTGTGGTCCATGGACTTCGCGTGGATGAAGGCGCGCACGGCGAGGACCATGGCGATGACGAAGATGCAGGTGGTCAGGGTGAGCGAGACCCTGAGCGACCAGATGTTGAAGCTCATGGGGTTGATGGTGATGAGGCCCAGAATGTCCATGTCGTCGGCTCCTTGGCGTTATTTCTTGGCGATGCGCGCCAGGTCGCTGTCCAATTGGCGGATGGCCTCGTCCAGCGTGGTGGTTTTCCCCTGGATCTGAACCGACATCTTCTGGTAAGGGGCGTACAGCCTCTTCATCTCGCCAAGTACGGTTCCTGCGTCGTCCCGGTAGTTGAGCACGATGAGAAGACGCGTCTTGACGAGGGCGATCTCGGCTGAGAGCTGCGTCATCTCGATGTTCGAGCCGTCCACCGCCTGGGTCACCAGGTAGTCGACATGCCTTCTTAAGTAGTCGTCGAGGGGTGCCTGGAGCTGCGCCGCGGTCTTGGTCTCGCCGCTGGCGATGAAGTGCTCGGCGAAGTTCAAAAAGACCAAGAGATCCTTCTTCACCGTCTGGAGTCTCAGCTCGAGCCCCAAGTCGTTCGCCTGCTCCGAAGTCGGCTCCTGAGCGGGCGCGGCAACGCCCTGCGGCTCGGCGGCGAAAAGAGCCGAGGCGGTAAGAAGGGACACCACTGCCGTCACCACGACGGCCGTTTTCCATCGCAATGCAACGCTGTGATACATATCCGACTCCTCTTCACGAGTGAGCTAAAGCGAGCTCACGTATCGTGATCCACTGCCCGGAGCGGCATCGCGCCCCGCGCCGGTCAGGGTCCTATGTGATGGGTGCTTCTAGGCTTGATGTTGATCCTCAACCCCGTGTCGATCTTGAAGGTGCGGTACGGGATGATTTCCTCCCGGCCGGCGTCGAGGGTGATCTGCAGATAATCGGGGAATTCGCGGAAGCGGACGTTGGTGAGGTCGAATTTGTCGACCGCAGCGCCTTGGGCCCCCATGCCGTTCACCGCACCGATGAGTTCGATGACCAGGCTGTAGGGCTCCACCATGGTGATCACGCGGAAGTCGCTGACCTTGCCGTTGGTGAAGAGGCTCAATCCGTTTTTGTCGATGGTGACCCCGGTCAGGGCGATCTTTCCCTCGGGCGTCGGCGTTGATGGGGCGCCCTTGAGGACGAAGGGTTCCTCGTCGGGGGCGGGCGGCACCGGCTCCTGCTTCCTGAGCGCGGACGAGACCGACTCGGCTTCCGGAACGGGAACGAGCAGTGGTACCTCTGGTGCGGCTACAGCGGGGAGCGTCGGCTCCGGTGCGGCGGGAGTGTTTGCGGCGGGGGCTGCCACTTCCTTTGCCCTTTGTGCAGAGGGGAGTTCAGGCGGCAGTTTCGCCGCGGCAACCTCCCCGGGGGCCGGTTCTCCCTCCAGAAGTGGGGCAGGCTGCGGTGCAAGCTGCGCCGCGGGGATCGCCGCGGGTGCCGCGGCCCCTTGCGGGGCGGCCTCTACGGGACGGTCCACGTAGGAGGATTCGATTTCCTTCTTGCGCTGCGCGGAAGGCAGCGGAGGGGGGACGGCCCCCTCCGCTACTGCGGTTGTCGGCGCAGAGGGGAGCAAAACGGCTTCCGTCTCCCCCTTGCGCTGTGCTGCGGGCAGGGCCGCGCCGGGCGCGGCTACCTGCGGTACAAACAGTTTTTCCGGTTCACCCTGGCGCGAGCCCGGGGTAACGCCACCGTCAAGCGGTGCGCTACCCTTCGCTGTCGCCAGGGCTAAGGGCTTTTTTCCGAGCGAGCTCTCCTTTTGGGGTACGGCCGGTGCCGGAGTCACCGCAGGAGCGGCCTCCTTTTTCCGGCACACGAGGTTCGCCTCGATGCGCCTGTTCTTCGCACGTCCCACGGCAGTCTTGTTGTTCGCTATGGGGCGGCTCTTGCCGTAGCCCTTGGCGGTCAGCCGCTTCGGATCGATGTGGAAGTTCTTCACGATGTAATCGCGCACCGCCTGGGCGCGCCGCTCGGAGAGTCTCTGGTTGTGGTCGGCACTGGCGGTGCCGTCGGTATGGCCGGAGATCTCGCCGTACGCCTCGGGGAACTCGTTCAGGAAGTCGCCCACCGATTTGAGTTCCGCGTGGTACTGCGGCTTCACGTTCCACTTGTCGGTGTCGAAGTTGATCATGAGCACCGCGGGCTGGTTGCAGAACCTCTTCTCAGCCTTGGTCGGCTGGGCCACCATTACCGCGGCGTTGGCGGCACCGGTCCCCCCCTTGCCCGTGCAGGTCAGGGAGTAGACGGTGTCGACCGCCGGGGTCACCGTCATCGAGCCGTTCACGGCGACGTCACCCAAATCTGGGCGCATCTCGCAGTTGTCGGCGCGCTTGCTCTTCCAGCTCAAAATGGAGCGTTCCCCCTTCTTGATCGAAGTGGGGGAGGCGGCGAGCGCCACCTCGGGAGCCGCGACCACGACCGGAGGAGGCGGAGTCGGCACGGTCAGGTTCAAGGTCGGCTGCGCCTGCGGCATGGTGCGGGGTACCGACTGCGGCGGGGCCGGCGGCTCGGGAAGTTTGGCAACAGCAGGAGCTCCGCCGAAAGGGATGTACAGGCCCGTGGTGTACTCGACCACGTAGTCCTTAAACTTGTTGTTGTAGAAGATGCCGCGTACGTCGCCACGCCAGGCGACATCCTCGGTCACGAAATACTTGAAGCCCCCGCCAAGGTCGAAAGCGCCCTTGGTGCCGGGGGGGAGCTGTACGCCGGCGTAACCTGCGGCGAGATTCGGGACGAACTTCTCATTCGGGCGGAAGTTCCAGAGGAGGTCCCCACCGAAGCGGTTGAAGTCAGACTCGCTGCCGTTACGGCTGTTTCTGAGCTTCGCGTAGTCGTAGAGCGCCTCGAGCTCCAGGTTTTTCGTGAAGTTGTAGCCGGCACGTAAGCCAAAGACCGGAGAGGTTTCCAGGTGTTCTTTTCCGGCAAAGGAAACACCGCCCACCATCGGGGAGATGGAGAAGGGGGAGGTCGTAGCTGCTGACACGGTCCCGGGGAGGGAGGCGGCGCATAGCAGTGCTGCAGTCATGATGGCCAATGAATTTGTTTTCAAGTCACGTCTCCGTTTCGGTTTCTGGATGAGCCCCGGAGGCGCACTGTCACTGGGATAGCGTGCCTGCCTCATAGGCTTGCCATAAGGTACTATTAAGCTACTATCAAATTCTGCCATGTCAAATGCTCCCATTTCTTAGAAATTTTTATACTTGACTACTGGCCTCTTTACATATAATTAACCATACAAAATTACCATTTGCAAATTTATTATTCACATATAATATGTGTATCAACATGAGTGATCCATTTATCGTGCCCACTATTAGGCATGTGCAATGGTGGTTGACTTTCATACCACGAACAGGAAGGTAGTTTATGGCACTGACCAGTAAGGTAATGACCGTAGTGGCGCTTGGCATGTTAACCTCTGCGGCGGGTACGGCCCACGCCGAGACCCTCCAGGAAGCCGTGAAGTACATGTTGCAATCCAACCCCGAAGTCCGGGCACAGTACTACAACAAGGTGGCGCGCGAGAGAGAGGTGCGCCAGGCCAAGGCGGGGTACCTTCCCACCATCGACGCATCCGCGTCGGCAGGGGTATCGCGCCAGCATGAGCCGACCTTCAACACCGTCGCCCCCGCCACCGCCGTGGTGAGCGTGCGCCAGAACGTCTTCCGCTTCTTCGGCACGCAGCACGAAGTGGAACGCCAGGAAGCACGGGCGAGGTCCCGCGAGTACCTCCTCGGGGGGACCGCCGAAAACAACGCCCTACTCGCCTCCAGGGTGTACCTGAATGTACTTAGAAACGAGAAACTCCTGGCGCTCGCCCAGGAGAACCTGACCAACCACCTGAGGATCCATGACCAGGTAAGGCTCAGAAGCGAATCCGGCGTGGACCGCCGCGCCGACTTCGAGCAGGTGAAGGGTCGTCTGGCCCTCGCCCAAGCCAACGTCGCCGCAGCACAAGCGAACCTCGACGACAGTCTCGCCGATTACCAGGCCGTGGTAGGCTACCTCCCCGGCGAACTCGCCGACCCGCCCTCGGTAATTGCGGAGCTCCCGAAGACCAAGGAAGAGGCCGAAGACCTCGCCGTACAGGGTAACCGCACCTTGAAGTCGGCCGGTGCCGACCTGCAGGAGAGAAAGGCACAACACGAAGCCGCGAAGAGCCTTCTTTACCCCACCCTCGATCTCGCCCTTGATTATCGCTGGCAAAAGGATTACAACGACTTGCCGGGACGCCGCGAGGAGTTCCTCGGGACCGCCACCATATCCTTCAACATCTTCAACGGCGGCTGGAACAAGGCACGCCTTGGGCAGACCCGAAGCGAGGTGTACGAGGCGGAGGAGATCCTCAACAACACGAAAAGGCAGACGGTGCAGTCCATCCGCCTCTCCTGGGACGCCAACAAGTCGGCGCAGGAGCGCCTGAAGTTCCTCGACGACTACGTCAAGGCGGCCGGCCAGACCGCCGAGGCCTTCGCTGCACAGTGGTCCATCGGCAGAAGGACCATGTTCGACCTGCTCGACACCCAGGCCGAGCTCATCAACGCCAAGGCAAGCCTGGTGAACGCACAATACGACCAGAGGTACGCCGAATACCGGATTCTGAACGGGATGTCGCGCCTGCTGCCGACCCTTGGCCTGCAGGCGCCAGACGCCAGCGGGAAGGTGACCACGGCAAGCAGCACGCCGTAGCCTCCCGCCAACAGACGTGACACAGAGTCCCGGATCGCCGCGAGTTACCGACGGTCCGGGCTTTTTTTTAACAAAAGGGGCTTTCCCTGGAGCGCCGTGGGCATCTACCTTAAACGACTACTATCGCTGTCCTTGGCCGCCTTTGTCGCGGCGCTTTGCGTTGCAGGCACCGTCTTCACCGCCGGCAACTTCAGCGTCGACCGGCAGCTTCTGCAGCAGGCGGAAAAGAAGTACGGCCGGGAGGCCTACCAGCGTCTGATCGCCTGGGAGGAGCTCATCGCACACGACAGGAGCCGCCACGACCGCGACAAGCTCGAGAAGGTGAACCGCTTCTTCAACGAGCGGATACGCTTCGCTTCCGACCGCGAGGTGTGGGGTGTCGAGGACTACTGGGCGACCCCGGTGGAGTTCCTGGCGAAGGGGGCCGGCGACTGCGAGGACTTCGCCATCGCCAAGTACTTCACCCTGAAGGCGATGGGGGTCGACGACGACAAGCTGCGCATCACCTACGTTAAGGCGCTGCGCTACAACATCCATCACATGGTACTCACCTACTACAGCGACCCTGAGGCCGAGCCGCTCGTGCTCGACAACCTGGTCGACTCCATAGACCACGCCTCCAGACGCACCGACCTCATGCCGATTCTGAGCTTCAACGGCTCCGGGCTGTGGCTCGCCAAGCAAAGGGGCAAGGGAAAGCTCGCCGGCAAGTCGAACCGGCTGAGGCTCTGGCAGGATCTTTTGCAGAAGATGTCCGAGAACAAACTGTAACGGGCAAAGGAAAAACATATGACTCTGTATCGACAGCTCATCATCTTCACCGTCGTCCTTTTCCTGCTCCTCTTCACCGGGACCTGGTACGCGAAGCTCGCCAACACCCGCACCTTCCTGACCGACCAGCTGGAATCCCACGTGCAGGATACCGCGACCTCGCTCGCCCTCTCCATCTCCCCGCACGTGGCGCAAAAGGACCTCACCACGGTGGAGGGTATGATCAACGCCCTCTTCGACCGCGGCTACTACCAGAGGATCACCTACACCGGCCCGCGCGGCGAGGTGCTTATAGACAGGACGCTCCCGGTCAAGGTCGAGGACGTGCCGCAGTGGTTCGTGAAACTCGTGCCGCTTAAGACCCCCGAGGCGGAGGCGGACGTGATGGCGGGTTGGAACCAGGGAGGAACCATCCTGGTGAAGAGCCACCCGGGCTACGCCTACGAGACGCTCTGGAACGAGGTGATCTCCATGACCGTCTGGTTCGCAGGCTGCGCCGTCTTCATGCTTGCCGCGGTCGGCATTGGTCTCAAGCTCCTTTTAAAGCCGCTTGCCGCCGTGGAGCGCCAGGCGGACGCCCTCGGGCGCGGCGAGTACGAGCTGCAGGATCCCCTCCCGCGCACCCGCGAATTCAAGAGCGTGGCCGAGGCGATGAACCGGATGACGGTGAAGGTGAAGGAGATGTTCGGGGAACAGGCGGCAAGGGCCGAGGGGCTGCAGGAGCGGGCCTACCACGACCCGCTGACCGGCATCGGAAACCGGCGCTACTTCGAGACCCAGGTGGGAGCCGATCTAGGCGAGGGGCAGGGGCGTGGCCTGCTCATCCTCGCCCGCGTGCACGCCCTGGAGGCGCTCAACACGGAACGTGGACTGCAGGCGGGGGACGAGCTTTTGAAGCGGGTCGCCTTGCTGTTGCAGGAAGCGGTTTCCGGCTACGGCGACGCGGTGCTGAGCAGACTCACCGGCGGCGACTTCGGCATCTTCTTGCCGCACCACTCCTCTGCCGAAGCGGAAATCGTCGCCACCGAGATTGCGGGCGAGCTCGGGCGCCTCGCCCGTGAGAGGCTGTCGCTCTCCGACAACATTGCGAACCTTGGCGTTGCGGCCTACGAGGGGAGCGTCACCCTGTCGCGGCTTCTCTCCGAGGCGGACCTTGCACTCTCGGCCGCGCAAAGCAAAGGGGCTAACGGTTGGGAACTGCGCGCGGTGAGCGGGGAATCGGCGCTCCCCATGGGGCAGCAGCAGTGGAAGGAATCACTCGTCAAGGCGCTCGAGGAACGGCGCGTGACGCTCGACGCCCAGGCGGTGATCGCGAACACTAAGGAGCGCGGCGTGCGGCAGCTGGAACTCTTCGCCCGCATCGCCCAGGAGGACGGCACGGCACTCGACGCCGCCCTCTTCCTGCCGATCGCCGAGCGCCTGAAGCTTGTTTCCGCCATCGACCGCATGGTGATCGAGGAGGCGCTGCGCTTTGACTTCCGCAGCATCGGCGTGGAACGCATCGCGGTCAACATCTCCCCCACCTCGCTTGAGGACGAGGCGTTCCGGGGCTGGCTCCACGGCTACCTGAAGGGGCTTCCGGCCGGCGCACCGCACATAAATTTCGAGTTCTCGGAGTTCGCCGCGGTGCAGCATCTGGAAATGATCAGGGAATTCGCCGCCGCGGTGCGGGCGTGCGGACACGGCATCGGTCTCGACCACTACGGCAGGAGCTTCTCGAAACTTGGCTACCTGAAGTCGCTGCGTCCCGAGTACGTGAAGATCGACCGCGCCTACACAGGCGAGCTCTTAAGCGGGGAGAACGACAGCGGCTTCTACGTCGCCTCGCTCTGCAGCGTGGCGCACAGCATCGACATCGCCGTGGTGGCAGAAGGGGTCGAATCCGAAGAGCAGGCGGCGGTGTTGAAGGAGCTGAACCTCGACGCGATGCAGGGTTACTTCTTCGGCAGGCCGCGGCCGCTCTCCTCCTTTACCGCCGCTTAGATGATGTCGTGCACGAGGAGATCGCTGGTGGAGATCTTCTCGCGCAGGCTCTGGCGCGTCTTGATCCTCTGCTGCGCCTGCTCGGGAAGCTCGGTGAAGTTGATGACGTTCTTTCTGACCAGAAGGTCGACCAAGTCCTCGATGACGCGGACCGTGGCGGCGTCCGAGAAGGCAAGCGACTCGCCCCAGGCGCCGCTCTCGTTCAAGAAGGCGAGCACCTCCGTGTCCATCAGCGGCTTCTGCTCGGCGTCCTGGGTGATGGGGGTTTTGTGCAGGGCGACGATTTTGCCGTCCTCTCCTCTCTCTATGTAGAGCATGCGGTTTCCTCTCTGTGATTCTACGGACGACGTAATTAACCGAAAATCATTGACACCGGACAACAGGCCCAAGTATAACGCAAAACGATTATCAATGTGAAACCTATTATGCTACAATAACCCACCTTTTTGTTTTGACGGGTGGCCTGCATAAAGAGGAAGCGACGTGCAAGAGACAGATAGAACCCCCCCTGAAACACAGTGGAACCTCGGCGAGGACATGGATCGTCACGACGATCCCCTTCTCGACTCGCTGATGCTGGTTGCCAAGCTGCATGGGCTGCCGGCCTCGCGCACCGGTATCGTAGCGGGCCTGCCGCTCGTGCAAAACCGCGTGACGGTGGAGCTTTTTCCGCGCTGCGCCGAGCGCGCCGGTCTCTCCAGCCGTGTCGTCAAGCGACCACTGGCGCGCATAAGTCAGCTGCAATTACCGGCTATCCTGCTTTTGCACAACCGCCAGGCCGTGGCGGTGGTGGAGCGCGACCTCGAGGAGGACACCTTCAAGATCCTACTGCCCGAGACGGGGACGGGCGAAAAGAGCGTCACCCGTGCCGAGCTCGAGAAGCTTTACGCAGGGTTCGCCATCTTCGTCCGCCCAAAGTACCGCCTCGGCAGGGAGGGTGGCGTCGCCCGCGAGGCCGAGGGGACCGGGCACTGGTTCTGGGGCACCCTCACCTCCTCCTGGCGCATCTACCGCGACGTCGTCGTCGCCTCCCTGCTCATCAACGTCTTCGGCCTCGTCAGCACCTTCTACGTCTTGAACGTCTACGATCGGGTCATCCCCAACAGCGCCTTTGAGACGCTCTGGGTGCTCTCCATCGGGGTCACCGTCGTCTACCTCTTCGGCATGCTGATGCAGGGGCTGCGCGGTTACTTCATCGACGAGGCGGGGAAAAAGGCAAACCTCCGGATTTCATCGGTTCTTTTGCAGCGCGTCCTCAACCTGCGCCTAGAGGTGAGGCCCCAGTCGGTTGGCTCCTTCTCCAACAACCTGCGGGAATTCGAGTCCATCCTCGACTTCATCACCTCCTTCTCCATCACCACCCTGATCGACGTCCCCTTCGTGATACTCGGGCTCGGGGTCATCTGGTACATCGGCGGCGAGGTCATTCTCGCCATCTTCATCGTCAGCATCGTCATAATGATCGCCTACGCAGCTTGCATCCAGGCGCCCCTGCGCCGTGCGGTGGAAAACACCTTCGCCGCCTCCAGTCAGAAAAACGCCATCCTGGTCGAGGGACTCGCCGGGCTCGAGACCGTTAAGATGCTCGGTGCGGAATCCCACGTGCAGCGCAGTTGGGAGGACGCGGTAGGCTACATCGCGACATGGAGCGCACGCTCGCGCTTTCTCTCCTCCTCGGTGAACCAGGTCGCCTACCTGGTGCAGAACCTGGCCGTCGTCGGCCTCGTCGTCGCCGGCGTCTACGCCATCTCGGTCGGCAAGCTCACCCAGGGGGGGCTCGTGGCACTCGTGATCCTCTCCCGGCAGGTGGTGGCCCCGGTCGCCCAGGTAGCGAACCTCGCCACCCGCTTCCACCGTGCGAAAGAAGCGTACAAGACCCTCGACGACATCATGAAGCTCCCGGTGGAGCGTCCGGCCGGCAAGACCTTCCTGCACCGCACCCGCTTCCACGGGGGGATCGGCGTACGCGGGCTCTCCTTCGCCTATCCGGGTCAGTCGGTGAACGCGCTGAACAACATCACCCTGAACATCGAGGCGGGGGAAAAGGTGGGGATCATCGGCCCGATCGGTTCCGGAAAGACCACGCTCGGCAAGCTGCTCCTGGGTCTCTTCGAGCCGGAAAGCGGCATGGTCACCATGGACGACACCGACCTGAGACAGATCGACCCCGCTGAGCTGCGCCACTACGTGGGGTACGTTCCGCAGGACATCTCGCTCTTCAAGGGGACGGTGCGCGAGAACCTGACCCTTGGCGCGGACGACGTCGACGACCACTCCATCATGCGTGCCGCTGAGCTCGCAGGCGTCGGCGAGTTCGTTAAGAAACACCCGCTCGGCTTCGACATGGAGGTGGCGGAGTTCGGCCGCGGGCTCTCCGGCGGGCAGCGCCAGTGCGTCGCCATCGCCCGGGCGCTCCTGCTCGACCCGCCGGTCCTGGTCCTCGACGAGCCGACCAGCAACATGGACAGCCGTTCCGAGCTGAGACTCAAGAACAACCTGGCCGAGGGGGCGAAGGAAAAGACCATGATCCTGATCACGCACCGTGCCTCGCTGCTCGAGCTCGTGGACCGCATCATCGTCATCGACAACGGCACCGTGGTAGCCGACGGCCCGAAAGGGGCGGTCCTCGAAGCGCTGCAACGCGGGCATCTGAACATCTAGCGGAGAAATGTCGTGGAGATAAACAAGAACAAAGCGAATGGGGTGTTCCGCAGGATGCCCGATGAAGACGTTGACTTCGTGACCGACATCAAGACCTCGATCCTGGTGCAGTCCCCGCGCGGCGGGAGCGCCATCCTCTGGTCGACCCTGCTACTCTTCGTCATCTTCCTCATCTGGGCCGGTGTTTCCGAGGTGGAGCAGACCACGCGGGGCGAAGGAAAGGTGATCCCGGCCAGCCAGGTGCAGGTGATCCAGAACCTGGAGGGGGGCATCCTCTCCGAGCTGCACGTGAAGGTGGGCGACCCGGTGAAGAAGGGGCAGCTCCTTCTGAAGATCGACGAGACCCGCTTCGTCTCCTCCCTGGAGCAGAGCCAGGCAAAATCCGGTGCCAACAAGGCCAAGGCCGCCCGTCTGCGCGCCGAGGCGGCGGGTAGCATGAGTTTCACCCCACCCCCCGACGCCCCCCCCGCCATTGCAGCGAGCGAGCGCGCCCTGTTCGAATCGCGCCGCGCCGAACTGAAGAACTCCCTCGACGTGAAACAGTCGCAGATCGACCAGCGCCAGGGGGAATTAAGGGAGCTGAACACGAGACTCAAGGAGCTCAGCCAGACCTACTCCCTTTACCAAAAGGAGATCAACATCACGCGGCCGCTTGTCGCGAAGGGTGCCGTCTCCGACATGGAACTCTTGCAGCTCGAGCGCAAGGCGAGCGAGATGAAGGGGGAGATTGAGACCATCAAGCAGTCGATCCCGCGCATTCAGTCGAAGATCAGCGAGAGCTACTCCGCAATGCGGGAACTGAAACTGAACTTCTCCAACAAGGCGAAGACCGAGTACAACGATGTTGCGGCGCAGCTGGGCGAGGAGGCCGCCTCCTCAATGGCGTTGAAGGACCGCCTGGACCGCACCCTGGTGCGCTCTCCGGTTAACGGCACGGTGAACCGCATCCTCGTTAACACGATAGGGGGCGTCATCCAGCCGGGCATGAACATCGTCGAGATCGTCCCGAACGAGGGGACCCTCCTCATCGAGGCGAAGATCAAGCCGGCCGACATCGGGTTCCTGAAGCCGAACCAGAAGGCGATGGTGAAGTTCTCCGCCTACGACTACACCATCTACGGCGGGCTCGATGCGCGGCTTGAACAGATCGGGGCCGACAGCATCACCGACGAAAAGAAAGAGAGCTATTACCTGGTGACGCTCAGGACGGACCGCAACTACCTGGGAACCAAGGACAAGCCGCTCCCGATCATTCCGGGCATGGTCGCCACGGTCGACATCCTGGCCGGCAAGCGCACCATCCTCTCGTACATCCTCAAACCAATTCTGAAGGCGAAGTACAGCGCACTGCGCGAGAGGTAACGCATGATCATCCTGCTGGCAAGCGCAAGCGGCACCGTCCTCACCCGTTGGCAGGGACTGCTTGCCGAAGGAAACGAGATCGTACAGGTTCGCACCCTCGATGAGCTGAGGCGGACGGTCCCTTCGGCAAGGCCCGACCTGGTCATGCTGCACCGCGACCTGGTGGACCAGGCGGAGTGCGCCGCCCTGCGCGCCGCGTCGCCGGCATCGAGACTTTTTCTCCTCTCCGACCGGCCTGAGCCGGACGAGGGTCTCGCTTTTTTAAAGGTGGGGATCGTGGGGTACGCCAACACGTACATCTCGGCGGAGCGTCTAAAGGAAGCGCTGAACGTGATCGACGGGGGCGGGGTATGGCTCGGGCAGCAGGTGATCCAGCAACTGATCCTGGAGGCGGCGCAAAACGCAGCGGCAGGAAGGGAAAGGCGGCTCGATGAGCTCCTGGCGCCGCTTAGCCCCATGGAGCGGAAGGTGGCCGAACTGATCGCCGGGGGGAGGACCAACCTCGAGATCGCCGCCGAGCTTGGCATCGTGGAGCGCACCGTGAAGGCGCACCTCACTTCGGTCTACGGCAAGCTCCCCGCCGGAAACCGGCTGAGCTTGGCACTCCTCATCAACCGGGGGTAGCGCTAGCGCTCCTTGAACCCGCCGGCGAAGTCCATGACGCAGATGGTGCGGTACACCGGGTGCGGCCCGCATGCGGCGCCCGCCGTGGCGAAGGCGCGGTTGAAGATGTTTTTGCGGTGTCCCCGGTTCCGGACCCCGTCGTCGATGATGAGCCCCATCACCACCATGCGTGCGGTGTCCGGGCCGTAGCTTATGTTCTCTCCGATGGTCGAGCTCCAGGAACCGTGGTCTTCGATCCTCCCCTTGATGCCTCCTGCATCCCCATGCCCCGTCTCCCCCGAAGCGGTCTGCTCCCGGACCAGGTCGTCTGCGGCCTCGGCAAGTCCAGGCGACCAGGAAAGCGCCGGCACCGGGCGCTGGCGCGCGAGATAGCGCACCGCCTCGTCAAGCGCCGCCGTCCCCTCCGAGGTCATCACCATGTTGAAGGTCCCCGGCACCCGGTACGCCTTCCCCACGAAACGCTTCCGAAACTCCCTCAGGTAGTTCGCGTAGCGCTGCGGTGCGGTGCGGGCCAGGTTGGTCTCGGCGAGCACCTGACGCGCGAGATCGGCTTCTCCCGCCCCCTGTGCGCCCAAAGCGACGCCGCCCCCAACCGGGAAAACGGCGTTCGTGCAGAAAAGAAAGATGACAGCCTGCAGTATCCTTCTCATCGTCTTTTGCCCTCCAAAAGCGCGAGCCTCTCCTCGAAAACCTTGAGGGCGTCGGCAAGGGTCGCCTCGATGTCGTCGCCGTACACGGTGAAGTAGATGTAATCTCCTGAGTAGTGGTGCCAGTTCAGGTCCTCGACGAGGAGCGGCTCCAGGTAGCGCTCCATCTTCTCGTACGGGTAGAACGGCTCGCCGTTGGGCCATGTGCGCCTGAGTTTCTCCGCCTGCACCTCGGTAAGCGGGATGCGGTAGCGCACCGAAACGACCTCAGCCTTCATGATCTCCCCTCCCCTGCCGTCACATTAGCCGATTTCAGCCAGAGCAAAGGATAGGACAGACCGTCCCGAATGGCAACCGAACATTCTCCCGGCCCTGCCTACCACCATCCATTGCCTGCCTCCCCCCGTCCATCCCCTCTCCCGCCGGGAGAGGGAGGATGGTCAATTCAGCAGCCACCAACGAAAAACGCCCCCCTTGGCAAACCAAGGGGGGCGTTCGGAAACGTTGCGGCAAAGACAGGACTAGATCGACTTTCTCCAGGTGAGCCTTCCCTCGAGCCAGCGCGAGAAGCTGGTGAAGGCGAAGCAGAGCACGAAGTAGACCCCCGCGATGAAGATAAAGATCTCGGTCGGGTAGGCCATGGTCCTGTTGTTGATCTGGGTGCCGACGTGGGTCAGCTCGGAGACCCCGACGATGAAGGCGAGCGAGGTGTCCTTTATGAGCGAGACGAACTGGTTCACGAAGGACGGGATCATGTTCCTTAACCCCTGCGGCAGGATGATGTAGAGCATGGCCTGCCAGGGCTTGAGGCCCGTGGATATGGCCGCCTCGGTCTGCCCCTTGGGAATCCCCTGGATGCCGGCGCGCACGATCTGCGACATGTAGGCCGAGGTGAAGATGGTGAGCCCCATGATGACCGTGGTGGCCTCGGGCACCGTCTTGCCCATCATGGCCGGCAGCAGGAAGTACATCCAGAAGATGACCATCAAAAGCGGGATGCCGCGCACCGCGTTGATGATGAGGTTCACCGGGTGGCGGATGATCGCGTGCCGCGACAGGCTCAAAAGCCCGAGGATGAGCCCCCCGAAGAAGGAGAGGACGCAGGAGACCACCGCGAGGTACATGGTGAGCCCAAGCCCCCCGAGCGGGCCGTTGGGGTAGCGCCCGATCATGAAGTAGGTCAAGTTGTCGATGATTACCTGAAAGTTAAGTGCTTCTTCCATTTATGTTCTCCATTTCCCGCAGGAAAATCTGCCGTTCTTGATCCCGAAGCGAGCGCGTCCTAGGCGCGGTGCGGGTTGAGCACCTTCTTGTTGTAGAGGTCCATGAGCGCCGTGATGATCACGGAAAGCACCAGGTACACCACGGTGGCCGCGGTGAAGGCCTCGAACCCCTTGAAGGTATAGCTTTCAACCTGGCGCGCCTGGTAGGTGAGCTCCATGACGCCGATGCTCATGGCAAGCGAGGAGTTCTTGGCAAGGTTCAGGAACTGGTTCACCAGGGGAGGCACGGTGATGCGCACGGCCTGCGGCAGGATGATGTACTGCATGGAGCGCAGATAGGAGAAGCCGGCGCTTCTCGCCGCCTCCATCTGCTCCTTGGGAATGGAGAGGATGCCGGACCGGATGTCCTCGGCGATGAAGGCCGAGGTGTAGATGGTGAGCGCGATGGCGGCCGCGGCGAACTCGAAGTTCGTGCTGTTCAGCCAGTCGTTCACCACGGTCGGGAGCACCTTGTAGGAGCCGAAGTACCAGAAGAAGATCTGGACCAGAAGCGGCGTGTTCCGGAAGAACTCGAGGTACGCGGTGGCGATCCAGCGCACGGGACGG
The DNA here is from genome assembly GCF_004917075.1 of Geomonas edaphica. GTDB lineage: Bacteria > Desulfobacterota > Desulfuromonadia > Geobacterales > Geobacteraceae > Geomonas > Geomonas edaphica. Next base: position 42,244 of record NZ_SSYB01000002.1, on the reverse strand, counting down.
AAGTGGCTCATCCTCAGGACAGCGATCAGCAATCCCAGGATGAAGGCGCAGACTATACCGACGACGGAGAGTTCCAGGGTAACCTTTAGCCCGGACACCAGCCATTCGAAATACTTGCCGGAAGTGACGATGGACCAGTCAAAATTGTACTTTAGCACGTAAAACCCCTTGAAGGCAGGTTGAGGCCGAGGTTGAGAGAACAACCGGATGGAAGATACTGTCTCAACGTCGGCCTGAAATCCTTATTGCTGTTACTGTCAGGGAGGCCGGGGACGAAGTTGAGAGTAAGGCTATCAGCACAACACCTTTTCTCAACCTCGGCCCCAGCCTTGGCCTGGATCTTTGTTACTTGTCAGCTACGATCTTGAAGGTTCTCTTCAGAGCGAACGGGGTCCCTTTGCCGAACCACTTCTCGAAGATACGCTTCGCTTCGCCGCTCTTCTCCATCTCGAGGATGGTCTTGTTCACGAAGGCGATGAATTTGGCGTCTTCCTTCCTCATGCCGAGGCCGTACGGCTCGGTGGAGATCTGGACGTTCGGGATCTCGAACTTCGCCTTGTTCGGGGCCTTGGCGAGGATGCCGGCCAGGATCGCCTCGTCGGTGGTCACCGCGGCGACCTTACCCTGCTGCAGCGCGAGGAACGCCTGCGGGTAATCGTCGAAGGCGAGCACGGTGGCGGTCGGGATGGCAGTCTTCACGTTCTGCTCGGAGGTGGAGCCTTTCGCGGTGCCGATCTTCTTGCCTGCGAGGTCCTTCAGGCTCTTGACCTTACCCTTCACGGTGATGAACTTCTGGCCGGTGGCGAAGTAGGTGTGGCTGAAGCCGATCTGCTTCGCGCGCTCCGGGTTCTTGGTCATGGTGGCGGCGATGATGTCGATGTTACCCTCGGTGAGCTGCGGCATGCGGGAAGCGGAGGTAACCGGCTTCAGCTCGACCTTCACGCCCAGCTTCTTGGCGATGGCCTTGACGAAGTCGACGTCGTAGCCGACGATCTCGCGGCTTTTTTCATCGACATAACCAAAAGGAGGAAGGGAATCCTTAACGCCCGCCACGAGAACGCCTTTCTTCTTTACCTCGGCGAGGGTGTCGGCCGGAGCCGCGGCGATCGCCTTTCCGAAAGTCCCCATGAGCGCAGCCAGACCAATAACAACAGCAGCCAATCTTTTCACAGTGAATCTCCTTTTGATGTTCGGTATTTAACAAGCGCCTCCGGCAGGTCCGAAGACAGGCAAGTTCTAGTGCATCGGCGACAGCAGCTGCTTCAAGAACTGCTTGGCGCGGTCGTGCTGCGGGTTGCGGAAGAATTCTTCCGGCTGGGCCTCCTCGAGGATCACGCCGTGGTCCATGAAGACGACGCGGTCGGAGACCTCGCGGGCAAAACCCATCTCGTGGGTCACACAGACCATGGTCATCCCGGTGGACGCCAGGTCCTGCATGACGGAGAGCACCTCGCCGATCATCTCGGGGTCGAGGGCGGAGGTCGGCTCGTCGAAGAGCATGATGCGCGGCTTCATGGCGAGTGCGCGGGCGATAGCGACGCGCTGCTGCTGGCCGCCGGAGAGCTGGGTCGGGTAGGCGTCGCGTTTCACGGCGAGACCCACGCGCTCGAGAAGCTCCATCGCCTGCTCCTGTGCCTCCTTCTTCGAGCTCTTGCGGATCTTGATCGGCGCCAGGGTGATGTTGTCGATCACCGAGAGGTGCGGGTAGAGGTTGAACTGCTGGAACACGAAGCCGACCTCGGCGCGCAGCTTGTTGATATCGGTCTTCTTGCTCCTGAGGTCCATGCCGTCAACGATGAGGCTTCCATCCTCGATGGGTTCGAGCTGGTTGATGGTACGGATCAGGGTGGACTTGCCCGACCCCGACGGACCGCAGACAACGACCACCTCCCCCTGCTTGACGTGGAGGTCAATGCCGTTTAGCACGTGAAGCTTTTTGAACCACTTGTGGACCCCTTCAAACTTGATCATCTGCTGCTCCTTTTCTATTTGTTGCCAATCGAGTCAGTCGAAGCTGCTGCACAGGATATGGGCAGTTCCGCCTTTTACCTTCGGCGCGAACCGCCGTTTCACCGCCGGCCTCGGCAGTATGCTAATGAAGCGACACCATATATAGCAAGGGGGGTGCCAACCCGGGCGTAAACGGCTAAGAACTCGGATTAATATCCGAATACAGGACTTTGAAACGCTGCATTAGAAACAAAGGGGTATAACCGTAAACAGAAAGACGTTTCCGTGAAATGCGAAAGAGGCGAAGAAAGGGAGGTTTAGCAGAGGTATAACAATCCTCATAGAGTTAACGAAAGTTATACCCCATGCGAAAGACAGGAAGAGGGAAGGTGCAGACGGTGCCATGGCGGCGCGGGAAGAATTGCTGAAAAATGAGGCAAAAACGGCGGTTAGCGCTTGGTAAAGGCGAACGTCACGGTGCAGGACGCTGCCTGGAAGTTAAGCAGCAGGGGCGGCGGCCAAAAGAAAGCAGAACGCCGCAAGCATCCCCCTCTCCCGGAGGGGGAGGGGCAGGGAGGGGGGGCGAAGGGCGGGTGAGGGCGTTGCCACGAAGCGAGGAGTTGCAGCTGCCGACGCCCTCACCCCGCCCTCTCCCGGGGGGAGAGGGGGACTAGTGACCTCATCTAGGAGTACACCCTAGCTCATCCACATCACTCCTCCGCATCCTTATCCTTACCGCTTCTTTGCAGCTTGAGCCGTTTGCTGAGGGCGGGCTGCGAGATGCCGAGCATGCGTGAGGCCATGCTCTGGTTGTTGTCGGCGCGTCGCATCGCCTCGATAACCAGCTGTTCAACCGCGGAGCTGAGCGTGGGGATCTCACACAGGGAGGCGAAGACATTTTGTTCACCGCTCGCAACACCCCCATCGGACACCGCCGTCTCACCATGCTCTCCCCCCTTCACCTCCATCGCCTGCCTGAAGCTGTTCATGGAAAGCATGCGTGAGGAGTGGACGCTCATCGCGTCAAAGACCATGGAGCGCAATTCGCGCAGGTTGCCCGGGAAACCGTAGTTGACGAGGAGAGTCAGGAGCTCCTTCGGGTAACTAGGCACCTTCTTGCCGAAGACCTCCGCGCTTTCTTTCAGGAAGTGATCGAGCAAAAGCGGGATGTCGTCCTTTCGCTCGCGCAAAGGCGGTATGTGCACGTGGTGCGCCCGCAGCCGGAAATAGAGGTCCTTCCTGAAGCTTCCCGCATCCTTTTTCCGCGAGAGGTCGTGGTGCGTCGCCACCACGATACGGGCCCGCAACTGCTTGGGCTGATCGCTCCCAAGCGGGTAGTACTCCCCCTCCTGCAAAAGCCTCAAGAGCTTCACCTGGCAGGCAAGCGAAAGGTCGCCGATCTCGTCCAGGAAAAGGGTTCCCTCGGCGGCCTGCTCCACCATGCCGCTGCGGCTCTCGTCGGCGCCGGTGAAGGCCCCCTTCTTGTGTCCGAAAAGGGTGTCGGTGAAGACGTTATCCTCGAGCCCCGCCACGTTCACCGGGACGAGAGGTCCGTCGCCGCGACTCAAGGTGTGCACGGCACGCGCGATGAGCTCCTTTCCCACGCCGCTCTCGCCGGTGATCAGGATAGGCTGCGTGCTCTTCGCGACCGCCTCGATGTACTGGAAGATGGAACGCATCGCCTTGTTGTTCGTCACAAGCGGCGCGAACGCCTCCGGGCACTCCAGCCGGTCGTTCAAAAAGCGGCGCCGCATCTCCTTGTTTTCCAGCTGCAGCTCCTGCATCCGGATCGCGCGCCGCACCGAGTCGAGGATGCGGTCTTCCTCGTCGGTCTTCACGAGGTAGTCGAAGGCGCCAAGCCTCATGCAGGAGACCGCCGTCTCGATCTGGTTCAGACCGGAGAGGATTACCACGGTCACCTCGGGGTGTTCCTCGGCGATGCGCGCCAGGAGCTCCTGTCCCGAGAGGTACGGCATGGTGAGGTCAAGGAGCACGAGGCCGATGTGCCCCTTGTCCAGCACCCCCATCACCTCGCGGCTGTCGGTGAGCGTCATGATGTTACTGATCGCCCCCGGCCCCTCCAGGGTCATGCGCAGGCTGCGCAGCCATGGCGCCTCATCGTCCACTAAAAGAACGCCGAAGGCCGGATAAAGTGCTTCGCTCATTGCAACTCCTCTTCGTGGTTATTCTCAAGACTCCCCACTTTGCGAAGGGGGAGCCTGCCCCCCATAGCCTTGGCGAAGGGGGGCGGGGGGGGATTTGCTCTTTGCCGGCAGGTCCGAACCGAAGCCGCTCAGCATATGCCATCTGCCTACGCCGTTTGCGGGATCTGCCCAAGAACTAAGGCAAATCCCCCCTGCCCCCCTTCGCAAAGGGGGGAACGTTAGGCCAATGCTGCGCTTCGTGGGCACTATGGTGAGCAGGAAAGCCCGATCCCAACTAAGCCTCGCCCCGGTCCCTAAGCGCCGGCAGCTCCATGGTTACCGTGGTGCCGAAGCCCGGCTGCGAGTCGAAGATCAGCGTCCCGCCGTGCTGCTTCACGATCCCCGCGGAGATGGAGAGGCCAAGCCCGCACCCACCTTCCTCGCGCTTGGTGGTGAAGAAGGGATCGGTAAGCCGCGCCAGGTGCTCCGGCTCCACCCCCCTCCCCTCGTCCCGTACGCTCAGGAGCACGAGGTCGCGGAAACGGTCGTGCCTCGTGGCGACGTGGACGCTCTTGCCGCTCCCTTCGAGCGACTGGCTCGCGTTCAGAAGCAGATTCACGATCACCTGCTCGATGCGCTGGCTGTTCCCCTTCACCCGCGGCAGCGTGTCGGAGAGGTTGACGGCCACGTCGTGCGCGCTCTTCACCACGGTGTTCTCCACCAGCCGCAGCGCCGCCTGGGCGCACTGGTTCAGATCCACAAGCTCGGTGAGGTCGGCACTGTCACGGCGCGCAAAATCCTTCAACTCGGTGACGATGCGCTTGATCCTCTTTGCAGCGTCCTGGGTCTCCGAGAGCATGTGCGGCAGCTCTTCGCGCAGCCGTTCATAGCTGTGCCGCCCGAGCTTGAAGTCGCCGTGCCGCTCGCGGTACTCGTCGAGGATCGGCTGCGAACCGCGCAACACCTCCTCGAAGCGGGGGAGGTTCAACAGGATCAGGCCGTTCGGGTTGTTGATCTCGTGTGCGACCCCGGCGACCAAGACCCCGAGCGAGGCCATCTTGTCCGCCTGCACCAGTTGGTCCTGGTGCATCCTTAGCTTCTCAAGCGCCTCCTGTTTCTCGGCCACCTCGCGCGCAAGCTCCTCGGTGCGCTGAGCCACCTTCTTCTGCAGGGTCCGCGACCAGACCACCGTCCCCAAAAGGATTATGAGAAGCGGCGCCGCGACCAGGGTCACGTAACGCACCACGCGCGCCCACGACACCGGCTGCGACTCCATCACCCCGAGCCACTTGTTGTGGATCTCCTGGAACTGCCCGGAGCGCTTCAGAATGGCGAGCCCCTCGTTGAACCGGGCGAGCACCTCGGCGTTCCCCTTCTTCACCGCGTAGCCGTAAGCCTGGGTCATGATCGGCTCGGCCACCGGGATGATCCTCTTAAGCCCCAGCTCCTTCTCCAGGTACATGCCGGTCAGCCGCGAGACGAGCGCGCAGTCTCCCCGCCCCTGGTTCAGGAGTCTCAGCGCATCGGCGAGGGTGTCGGTCAGGATGAGCTTCGAGGTGGGGGCGTAGCTCGTCATGAAATCATGCATGATGCTGTTCTTCATCACGATGACCTCTTTGCCGCGCACGTCCTCGATCGACCTGATCTTCCGGCTGTCCCGCCGTATCCAGATGGACTGGAACAGGAGCGCGTGCGGGGTGGAGAAGTCGACCTCGCTGGTGCGCTCCTGGGAGAAGGCCATCCCCTGCAGGACGTCGACCTCACCGCGGTCCAGGGCGCGGCGCATGCCGTCCCACGGTCCCAGGGTGATCTCCACCTTGAACCCCATCACCTCGGCGATGGCCCGGGTCAATTCCACGTTGAAGCCGGTCGGCTTCCCCTCGTGATCGACGAACTCGTAAGGGGGATAGTTGTAATCGCCGCCGACTACGACCACTCCCTTGCCTAGCCCACCGCGTCCCGTGGTGTCGGCGTGCAGCGCGGGGACGAAGCCAAGCAGCAGGAAGAGCAGCAAAATCCAGATAGCCGCGACTACGCCGGGGCGCTTCGCACCGTATGTGGAGGGCTTTTCCATATGGAAGGTAAAAAAGGGCAAGGAGAGGGTACCTTTACTGGGGATTACCGGAGCAGACAATGGGAAATTAATGACATAGACCAGGCGGCGCTGTCAATCGACTTCGCCTGAAACACAGGCACCAAAAGCCTTCGGAAGAAACAGGATAATTACGGGCGGTCACTTGCTTTTTGCGGAGTGTCGGTATTATTTTTAGCATGTGGTTCGTTGAACTTCCTACTTACAGGTGACCATATGCGGCTCTCACTATACCTCGAACACGGCGAACAGTTTTCACGGGCAGCACTCAAACTGCCGGTACAGACACCCATCGACATCGACTCAACACTGCTTAACTGCTACATCGAAGTGCTGCCGGTGGCGGCCTCCCATTACGTGGGACCGGACCAGCTCCCCGGCATCGAATTCCCCCACCCTGACATCCGTGTGGTGTTCCAGCTTAAAGAGCACCCGCAGGTGGTGGCGATCTACTCGATCGATGTCTTCGTGACCGACGCCATGCTGAGCCTGGTAAGCCACGCCCAGGGGCACACCCACGTGGACATCAACCGCAGGGCGGCGCACATCGAGCGACTCGTCGCTAACAAACAAAACGGGCTCCTGGAACTGGTCGGCTGCAGCAACACGGCCCTCATCGACCGGCTCACCCAGGCCTTCGTCCAGCTGCGCACGTCCTACCTGAACGCGCTCAGCGATGAGGGTTGCCTCCCGGTGCCGAAGCACTTCTAGCTTCCCGTCTCACCGAACAGCCCGAGGCACGGCCGGCAAAGGCCGTCCTCGGGCTGCCACCCCGGAAACCTCTCCTGCACGCGCCCCACGACGCCCATATTTTCCAGCATCTCTTCCTTCAAGACGAGCTCGTCCGTCTCCATGCCGCACACCGGACAGGTCTCGCCGTGCTGCATTTCCCCCGTCTCCCGCAACCCGCCGGTCAAGTTCGCACGCTGCCGCTGCAGGCAGGGAAGCCCTAAAAGTGTGTCGCCGAGCCTTACATCCCCGGATTGCCGCCTGCTACCGCCCGCCATGGCCCCTCTCCTTCCGTCTCAACGCTTTTGCTCCTCCTTTGCCACGGTGACCAACAGGCCCTTTACCCCGACCACGCGTACCTTTTCACCCCGCAGCACCGACTCGGGGCAGGTCGCGTTCCAGTATTCCCCATGCACCACGACTTTTCCGTCCGGGTCGAGATCTGTCTCGGCCACTGCCGCGGCGCCGATCATCCCCTCGACACCGGTAATGGGAGGCTCCCGGTGCGCCTGGATCACCTTGACGATCACCACGGTGAAAAAAAGCGCGGTGATGCCGACGGTAAGCGCGATCACCTCCCAGGAGAGCCGCAGGTACGGCTCGGGAGACGGGAAGAGTATCAGAGATCCCATGACCAAGGCAACCACCCCGCCAACCGCCAGCATGCCGTGGGAGACCACCTTGATCTCGGCTATGAAGAGGACGATGCCGAGCAGGATCAGCGCGACTCCGGCGTAGTTCACCGGGAGGGTCTGCAGCGCGAAAAAGGAGAGCAGGAGCGAAATCCCACCGATCACCCCGGGGAGGATGACGCCAGGGTTGGAGAGTTCGAAGAAAAGCCCCAGCATCCCCAGAAGCATCAGCATGTAGGCTACGTCGGGGTTACTGATGGCGTCGAGGATGCGGTCCCGCGTCCCCATCTCGTGGCGCACCACGCGGGCGCCGGATAGATGCAGCACGGTCTGCTTCCCGCCGCGCAAAAGGGTGCGCCCCTCCAACTGGGTTAAGAGCTCTTCCCTGCTTGGCGCGACCAGATCGATCACCTTTTCCCTCACCGCCGCCTCGGCCGTGAGCGATATGCTCTCCCGCACCATCTTCCCGGCGAGCTGGACGTTTCTCCCCCGCTTCCCGGCGATCCCCTCCACGTAGGCCTCGGCATCGTTCACGATCTTCGCTTCCATCACCGGATCGGGTTTGCCCGAAAGTGACACCGGGTGTGCCGCGCCGATGTTGGTGCCGGGCGCCATGGCGAGGACGTCCGCGGCAAGGCCGATGACCGCCCCGGCGGAGGCTGCGCGCGCCCCGGACGGGGTGACGTAGACCACCACGGGGACTGGCGCGGCGAAGATCGCCTGCACCGCCTCGCGCATGGCGAGGTCGAGCCCTCCCGGGGTGTCCAGCTCCACGAGGATGAGCCGTTCCCCTCGCCCCCCGGCGCGGGACAGGTTGTCCTTCAAGAAGGCCGCGGTCACCGGGTTTATCGCCCCGCGCAGCGAGATGAGCCCGACCTGCGGCTCCTGCGCCGTGAGGCTGAGCGGCAGGGCAAGCATCAACATGACCAATAAAAACCGTTTCATCTGTGCACCTCCCGTAGAAGCCTCGGCCGGTACCGCAATAACAGGCGGAAACCTCTTAACGCAAAGACGCGAAGCCGCAAAGACGCAAAGGTTAAAGGAGCTCAAAGCGAAGAGCCATGAAACCGACCCGGCTTGCCAGGCAACTTAGGGGCTTCTCTTTGCGCCTTTGCGCCTTGGCGCCTTTGCGTTAACGCTTCTGCCTTCCTTTTTCATTGGGACACCCGCGCTATTCTTCCATTAAAAGCCGGCGTTGGCAAGTATCGCCACGCCGGTTACCCTTGCCGAACGATGACTTACCGTTTTTTTTGCAAACCCGTAAAAATTATAGTTTGACATTTAATCGTTTCAGTTGTAGCTTTAGATCGTCGACAAGATGTTGAGAGCAAACGGAGAGAGATCATGAAAAAGGACGGCACTTCCAAACTCGCGCTGAACACCTACACGAAGCTCATGCGTGGCGCCGAATCCGTGACCGGAAGGGTGGGACGCAAGATGTCCGAGGCGGGTCTCACCATAAGCCAGTTCGGCGTGCTCGAGGCCCTCCTGCACAAGGGTCCCCTGTGCCAGCGCGACGTCGCGTCGAAGATACTGAAAAGCACCGGCAACATCACCCTCGTCATCGACAACCTGGAAAAACAGGGGCTCGTCCTGCGCGAGCGTTCCCTGGAAGACCGCCGCTTCTGCACCGTCATCCTTACCCAGAAGGGACGCACGCTGATCGAGGCCACCTTCGCCGAAGTCGAGGCGGCCATCGTTGCCGAGATGGGGGTGCTGACCGATGAAGAACAACAAACCCTGGGCAGGATCTGCAAAAAACTCGGATTACGGGAGGGATGACGGGAAGAACGAGAACGGCTTTTTTTTAGGATAATAATTTAACATCAAAAGACAACAACTCAAACGAAAAGAGAACTCGCAAAGGGAAAAAGGAGAAACGCCATGAAAAGAACGATCGCAACCATCGCCGCAGTAGCAGCTTTTGCCCTTCCAGCCCTTGCCTCCGCATCCACTTGGAACATCGACCCGGACCACTCTAACGTCGGCTTCAAGGTCCGTCACCTGATGGTATCCAACGTGAAGGGGAGCTTCGAAAAGCAAAAAGGGACCGTCGAGATCAACGACAAGGACATCACCAAGTCCAAGGTCGCCGTCACCATCGAGACCGCCTCGGTGAACACCAACGTCGCCAAGCGTGACGAGCACTTAAGGAGTGCGGATTTCTTCGACGTCGCCAAGTACCCGACCATGACCTTCGTATCCAAGAGTGTCGCGAAAGCCGGCAAAGGAAAGCTCAGGGTGACCGGCGACCTGACGCTGCACGGGGTGACCAAGCAGGTGGTGCTGAACGTCGAAGGGCCGGCGAAGGAGAGCAAGGACCCGTGGGGCAACATGAGAAGCGGCGTCGTGGCAAGCACCAAGATCAACCGCAAGGACTTCGGCCTGGTCTACAACGCGGCCCTCGAGACCGGCGGCGTGGCGGTAGGCGAAGAGGTCGACATCAACCTCGAGATCGAGATGATAAAAGCAAAGTAACTAAGCATGTCACAAAAAGGCTGCGCCGGGTCCGCTCGCGGAAAGGCGCAGCCTTTTCCCACTCCCATTGTCTGAAGAAACGACCTGAACAAGTTTTTTACTATACGCCCCACGATCTTACTGTCATCGCCCTCCTTGTACCCACATCCTTTCCTCAGTTAAATCGTAATTGACTGTGAACAAACCTCATATATACTGCTCCAGAAAATCAGACTTTCAACCATACTCACTTAATTGACTATTCCTAGTACAAACAAGGATGCAGTTATCCATCAATCGGACCGGGAGGCTATACGGCGATGTCATCAAGTGGTGCTGGATGTGATTGCGAGGGATTGTATCGGCAACTGCTGGACGCGATGATCAACGCGAACCGTGCCCGCGCTGCCGAGGTCGTCGAGAGCGCGCTCGCAGGCGGCATCCCCCCTGCCGAGGTCATCACGCACATCCTGGACCCTGCCATTGTGGAACTCGGAACGCGGTGGGAGGGCGAATCCATTTCGCTTGCCCAGAACTTCATCGCCTCGAAGATCGCCGAGGACGCCCTTTTGCGCTGCCTCCCCGACCGGGAGGATCCCGATTGTCGCAAGGGGGTGGCCGTGATCGGCAACATCGAGGACGACTTCCACAGCCTGGGACGGCGGACGGTGGGGCTCTTCCTCGGCGCGGCGGGATGGCAGGTCGTAGATCTGGGCAACGACGTCCCCGCCGAGCAGTTCCTGGAAAAGGCGCTCGAAGTCGGGGCCCGCGTCATCGGCGTCTCGGCGATGATGCAGACCACCGCCATCAACATCAAAAAATTGCGCGAACTGATCGATCGAGAGGGGGAAAGGGACCACATCAAGCTCGCAGTTGGCGGCGCGGTCTTCAACTGGCGCCCCGAGCTGGTGACCGAGGTGGGGGGCGACGGCACCACGAGAAACGCGATCGGCGCGGACCAGCTCTTCACTGCCCTTCAGGAGCAGGCCCTGGCGCGGGAGCTTTCATCATGAACTCCTACCGTCGCGTCATGAACACCCTCGGCGGACTCCCAGTGGACCGGCCGCCTGTCTTCGCGGTGCTGGGTGCCTACGGAGCCGCACTCACCGGCTGCGACCTGCGCACCCTCTACAGCGACCCCGCCGCCTACCTTGCCGGCCAAAAGGCCGTGCAGGAGAGCTACGGCTTTGACCTCGTGCTTGCCCCCTTCGACTTCAGCGCCATCTCCGAGGCCTTCGGCGGAGAAACCGTATGGGGACGACTGCAGACCCCGAACGTCAGGCGTCCCCCCGCAGGTAGCGTCGCCGAGGCGCTCGCCATGCCGCTGCCGTCCCTCTCCTCGACCGGGCGTCTGCCCGTAGCACTTGAGGCGACCAGGGGGCTTGCCCGGTGCTACAAGGAGGAGGTACCGGTGATCGCGGTACTTCCCGGCCCCGGAGTTTTCCCCGCGCTCTTGATCGGGCTTGAGAGCTGGCTGGAGACGGTCCTTTTCGAGCCGGACCAGGCGGCACGACTCCTCGCACACAGCGCTCACTTTCTCATCGCCTTCGCCGACGCCCTTCTCGAGGCGGGTGCCGACTGCCTCGTCTTCACCGAAGGGATGGCCTCTGCCGAGATCGCGCCGCGCGAACTCTTCGCCGAAGCGATCCTGCCCCACCTGACCGACGTGCTCCGCGCGATAAACGGCCCCAAGGTGATCAGCAGTACCGGGGGACGCATGAACCACGTGCTCGACCTCCTCCCGGGGCTTCCCGGGGTGGTCGGTGCCATCGTCGGCTCCAGGGACGACATCGCCGAGTCGCGCCGGCTCACCCCACCGGGATTCAACCTGATCGGCAACCTCGACAACCTGGCCTTCGCCTCCGCCGGCTCCGCAAAGATCGGCCGCCTCGCCCTCGACTGCCTGTCGGTCGCGGCTCCGGCCGGCCACTTCGTGCTGTCCAACTCCGGCGGCGACCTCCCGCAGGAGACTCCAGCGGCGAACCTGAAGGCGTTCAAGGAGAGCGTCTCCCTCCACCGCGCAGGCCACGGAGAGGTGGCATGACAAGGGAAACCGTTTGGCTGGCCTGCGGCGTCCTGCGCGAGGAGCTTACGCGGCTGCGCCATGACGGCGGGATCGACGGGAAACTGACCTTCCTCGACTCCCTACTGCACATGAACCCTCCACTTCTCGAATCAACGCTCAGCGAGGAGCTGCGGCGCCGCCGCGAAGAGGGAGACCGCATCGTGCTCGTTTACGGCGACTGCTGCGCGGGGATGCTCGATCTCGCCCGCGAGTCCGGGGCGGGGCGGGTGGACGCGATCAACTGCGCCCAGTTGCTCCTCGGCAGGAAGCGTTATCGCGAGCTGATGCGCGAGGAGGCCTTCCTGGTGCTGCCGGAATGGGCGGAGCGCTGGGAGGAGGTCATGACGGACGCCCTGGGACCCGACCCCGCCACGGCGCGCGAGCTGCTGGGGGAGCACCGTTCCGTGCTGGTCTATCTCGACACAGGAATCGTGCCGGTTCCCGAAGTGCAGATGGAGGCTTTCTCCGCCTACAGCGGTCTTCCCTGGCGTGTGGAGAGGGTGCGGCTCGAAACGGCTCTGGCCGGGCTTTTGGAGGCTGAAGCACGCGAAGGGGATGAGACGTGACGGATCAAAAGAGCGGTGAATTATCTCCAGCGGCGCAGCTCATGGCGGTCGAGGTTATCTCGGAGCTGCTCGTTTCGTCGTCTCCGCACGAGCTTGGCGCGGTGCTGACAGAACACCTGCGCGAACTGACCGGGGCGCGGACCGTGATCGTGCTGCTGCACGACGAGACACGTTCACCGGGGCACGAGCTCTTGAACGTGAGCCCGCAGCGCCGCAGCGCCATGTTCACCCCGGAAGAGCTAGAGCTTTTCTGCTACAAGAGGGTTCCCGAGCGGCTGCCACTCACACCGGACCAGCTCGACGAGCGGCACCCGCTGTCCGCCACGTTGCGCCGCGCCGGGATCCGCTCGATGATGCGCTACCGCCTGGTTGCGGCCGGCGAGATCATCGGGGTTTTGCTCCTCTTCGACCTGCACGCGCTGCACCGCATCGAGGAGGTGAACCAGATCATAGCCCTCCTCTCCCCCCCGATCGCCCTCGCACTGAAAAACGCCATCGCCTTCCGCGTCATCGAACAACAGGCGCTCGTCCTGGAACGGCGGGTGGAGGAGCGGACCGCAGAGCTCACCGAAGCCCAGGCGCTCCTCCAGGTGGCCGTCGACAGCTCCCCCTACCCCATCATGATCTGCGACGAGGATGGCAGGGTGCTTCAGCTGAGCGCGGGGTGGACCAGGCTCTCCGGGTACACCATGGCGGAGATCCCCACCCTCAAGGATTGGGCCACCGCGGCCTTCGGAGAAAAGAGCCCGACCGCCATGGAGTATCTGCGAGGGCTTTTCGCCATAGAGAAGACTGCGTACAACGGGGAGTGGAGCTTCAACTCCAAGGAAGGCTCGGCACGCACCTGGGATTTCCAGACCACACCGCTTGGCAGGGTGAGCAAGGGGAAGCGGGTCCTCCTGGTGATGGCCACGGACGTCACCGAGCGTAAAAAGGCTGAAGAGGAGAGGAATCGGCTGGAGGCCCAGCTGCTTCAGGCGCAGAAGCTCGAATCGGTCGGACGCCTGGCGGGGGGCGTCGCACACGACTTCAACAACATGCTGAGCGTGATCCTAGGACACGCGAACCTGGCGCTTATGGACCTCCCCCCCGGGGACCGGCTGCAGGCCGGACTCGAAGAGATCAGGAAGGCGGCGGAACGCTCGGCCAACCTCACCCGCCAGTTGCTCGCCTTCGCCCGCAAGCAGACAATTTCCCCGAAGCTGCTCGACCTGAACGAGACGGTCGGCAGCATGCTCAGCATGCTGCAAAGGCTTATCGGAGAGCGTATCGAACTGGTCTGGAAACCCGCCCCCGCGCTTTGGAGCGTGCTGATCGACCCGTCCCAGGTGGACCAGATATTGGCCAACCTCTGCGTCAACGCGCGCGACAGCATAAAAGAGATAGGAAGCATCGTCATCGAGACGGCCAACAGCGCAGTGGACACTGAGCGTTGCGCCAGCGAAGGGGTTTCTCCCGGCGACTTCGTTCGCCTAAGCATCCGTGACACCGGCTGCGGCATGGCGCCTGAGACCCTGGCCCATGCCTTCGAGCCCTTCTTCACCACCAAGGAGGTGGGTGCTGGTACCGGCCTGGGCCTTGCCACCGTTTACGGCGTGGCGAGGCAGAACGGGGGATGGGTCGACGTGGACAGCGAGGTCGGGCAAGGGACCACCGTCTCCGTCTACCTGCCGCGCCACAGGAATAAACAGGTGCATGAGGGGGGAAGCCTCCCGGAGCAGCCCCCCCCAGCGGCAAGGAGACCGTCCTGCTGGTCGAGGACGAGAGCGCCATCCTGAACATCGTCACCATGATGCTCGCCAAGCAGGGGTACCAAGTGCTCCCTGCCACCTCGCCCAAAGAAGCGATGGAGCTTGCCAGGAACCACCAGGGGAAGATCAGCCTTCTCATCACCGACGTCATCATGCCCGAGATGAACGGCCAAGAACTCGCCGGGCTCCTGCTCGCCGGGAACCCGGAGCTGAGATGCCTGTTCATTTCCGGCTACACCGCGGACCTGATCGCCCACCACGGCGTGCTGGACGAGGGTGTGCACTTCGTTCAGAAGCCTTTTTCCATACCTGAGCTTGCCGCCAAGGTGCGCGAGGCGCTCGCCTGAACCTCAAGGGGGGCTTTGGTCACTACTCCTGCGCCTCCCGCTCCACGCCGGCGCGCAAAAAGGCGATGGTGAGCTTCAACTCCAGCCGGAAATCGGCCAGCGCCTGCGCCGACTCCCCCTCCCCCTTGAGCGCGCTTTCCAGCCGCTGCGCCGCCCGCTGCAGCGGCTGGGCCGCCAGTACCCCCGCGATCCCCTTCACCGAGTGGGCGAGCCGTGCCGCCTCATCCAGCCTTCCTGCAGCCACCTCGCCCTCGATCTCCTCGCCTTGTTCACGGTACTCGAACTCGAACTGTCCCAGCAGGTCCAGGTACAGGCGCCGGTCACCGCCGGTCTGCCGCACGCCGGTCTCAAAATCCACCCGCGGCAGCGTTTGTCCGGCCGGCGACGCTTCCGCCATATCGTTTGCCTCCCCCCTCGTCGGGACTGCCCCGTCGTCATCGAGCCAGACCGCGATGGCGCCGTAGAGCGTCCCGGGGGTGAATGGCTTCGCGATGTGTGCGTTCATCCCGGCGGCGAGGCTTGCCTCAACGTCGCGTTCCATGGCGTTCGCGGAGATGGCGAGGATGGGAAGCGAGGCGGCGCCGGGGCGGTCCAGGGCCCGGATGTGCCGGGCCGCCGTGAGCCCATCCATGACCGGCATCTGGATGTCCATCAGCACCAGGTCGAAGTCGTTACGCTTCACCTGCTCCACCGCATCCGCACCGTTACCGGCCACCGATACCTGCAGCCCGGCCCGCTCCAAAAGCGCCAGCGCCACCTTCTGGTTGAACTGGTTATCCTCGACGAGGAGGACGTGCTGCTGACGGAACCTCCCTACGCGGGACTCCCTGTGCTGCGGCACCTGTCCCCTTACGCTCGCGATGCCGAAGGGGAGACGGAAGGAGAAGGTGCTCCCGAGACCGGCGACGCTTTCGCACCAGATCTCCCCCTTCATCACGGCACAAAGACGCCTGCATATGGCGAGGCCGAGCCCGGTCCCTCCGTAGGTGCGGGTGATGGAGCCGTCGACCTGGGTGAACGCCTGGAAAAGCTGCGCCTGCTCATCCGCCAGCATACCTATGCCGGAGTCGCGCACCGCGAAGAGGAGTTCCGCCGAGGCGCCGTCGCGGCTTGCGAGCCGTACCGAAATACTGATGTAGCCGTGCCGAGTGAACTTGAGGGCGTTACTGAGCAGGTTGTTGAGGATCTGGGAAAGACGCATCGGGTCGCCAAGAAGCGACGGGGGGATCTCAGGGTCCAGTTCAACGGAGAGCTCCAGCCCCTGCTGCTCGGCCCGTGCCGAGTAGACGGAGAGGATCTCCTCCACCACGTCCCGGACGGAGAATTCCACCCGTTCGATCTCGAGCTTGCCCGCCTCGATCTTCGAGAAGTCGAGGATGTCGTTGATCACCTTCAGGAGCAGGTCCGCCGAGATCATCAGGGTCTGCAGGTAATCGCTTTGCTGTGACGTGAGCGCGGTCCCGGACAGCAGGTGGCTTGCCCCTACGATGGCGTTCATCGGCGTGCGGATCTCGTGGCTCATGTTGGCCAGAAACTCGCTCTTCGCAGCAGAGGCGCGGTCCGCCTCACGGCGAGTTCATTGGCATGCTGCACGGTCCGCAGCAGTTGGCGGTTCGCTTCCTCCTGTGCCCGGGTGCTCTGCCTGAGCGCCTCCTCGGCCTCCCTTCGCTTCGTCACGTCCCGAAAGGCCAGCACCGCACCGGGGTGCGTGCCGCCGCCAAGCGAGCTGCAGCTCAGGTCGGCATGGAAGGACGTTCCGTCCTTGCGCCACATGAGTTCGTCGAAGGAGCGCTGGCGGCTGCCGCCGAAGGCCGGGTTCAAAAGGCAGTTCGTCTTGCCGCACTCGGCGCAGCGTGCGGCGCCCCCTTCGTGCAGCACGGTGCGCAGGTCCCGCCCCTCCAGCTCCCCATCGCCGTAGCCTAAAAGCTCAAGGGCGGCACGGTTTACAAAAACCACCGTACCGGAGCCGTCGACCGCCACCACCCCTTCCTCGACCGATTCCAGAAGAAGGCTGGCCCGTTCCCCGGCCTCCCCCACCGTATTCCTCCGCCCCGGTGCCCAGCACCAGGCGAGGAACCATGCGAGCACTCCGCAAGAGATGAGCAGGGCGTACAGCCGCAGGTCCGGCATCACGCTGTCGTGCATCGCCAGCATGACCACCGCCAGCAGGGTCCCCCCCGCCGTTATCTTAAGCCCACGTTCCACGCTCATGACGCTTCCCCTATCGCTTCTGCAGCCTCACCGTCAGGGCCTTCGCCCTGCGGCTAGGCGGCATGCGCCTCCCAGTCCAGTTCGCTCAGCAGCAGAAGCTGTTCCGGGTCGATGACGATGAGGAGCCGCTCGCCGCGATCGATGACGCCGGTTACGCACTGCCTTCCGCCGCCTGCGGCGACGAGCGGAGGAGGAGGCTGGAGTTGTCCCTGCGGGACCCGGATCACCTCGGAGACCGCGTCCACCCGAAACCCCACCACCTTTTCCCCCACGGTCATCACCATGATGCGCGTATGGCTGTCGTTTTCCACGGCGCAGAGACCGAAGCGCTCACGCAGGGAGATGATGGGGATCACACCGCCGCGCAGGTTTATGATGCCGTCGACGTATGCCGGGGCGTTCGGGAGGCTCGTGATGACGGGAAGCCGCATGATCTCTCTCACACTCGCCACCTCCACCGCATACCCCTCGCCTCCCACGTGAAAGGTGACCAGTTGGAGCAGTTGCTGCGCCTTGCCCGCTACTATCTGAAGATCGTTAGCCATGACCGTTCTCCTTTTCCTAGGCCGCAAGCTTGAAGCGGCTCACCAGTTGCTGCAGTTCCTCGGCCTGCTGGGCGAGTTGCGCCGCCGCCATCGCCGTCTCCTCGGCACCGCGCGCCGTGTGGTGCACGACGTCCGTGATCTGCTGGATGTTGCTGGTCACCTCGGTGGTGGTGGCGGTCTGCTCTTCCGCTGCGGTCGCGATCTGGCTCACCTGCAGGGAAACCTCGCTGATGCACCTGAGGATGTCTTCCAGGGCCTCCCCGGAGCGCTGCGACGAAACCGCTCCCTTCTCGGCCTCCTTCACCCCCTCGTCCATGGCACGTACCGCCTCGCGGGTCTCGCCCTGGATCGCCTTGATCATGGCGCCGATCTCCTTGGTCGCCTTGCTGGTGCGCTCGGCGAGCGCCCGGACCTCGTCGGCCACCACCGCAAATCCACGCCCCTGCTCACCGGCCCTGGCGGCCTCGATGGCAGCGTTCAGTGCCAGGAGGTTCGTCTGGTCCGCGATGTCCTCGATGGTCCCGACGATGTCCCCGATCTCCTCGGAGCGAACCCCGAGCGCCTCGACCGTCTTCGAGGTGTTGCGTACCCGGTCTGCGATCTCGCCCATGCCGGTGATGGTTTCCTGCACCACCTTGGCGCCCCCTTGGGCCGACTCGGTCGACTGACGCGACGCCTCGGCGGCCAGCACGCAATTGCGGGCGATGTCCGCGCTTGTCGCCGCCATCTCCTCACTGCCGGTCGCCACGGTACCGGTCTGCGAGGCGACCTCTTCGGCACCGGTGGCGATCTGTGCCGAAGTCCCCTGCAGCTGCGTTGAGGCGGAGGCTATGCTGCTCGAGATGTGCACCGTCTGGGAAACCAGTTCCCGAAGGTTCGCCACCATGTGCCCCATCGCCGCCTGAAGTTGCCCGGTCTCGTCCTTGGAATCGACCATCACCTCCACGGTGAGATCCCCCTCGGCGAGCTGGTTTGCCACCTTGACCGCCTTGTCCAGGGGACGGGTGATCATGCGGGTGATCGTGACACCCAAGACCAGAGCGAGGACCAGCCCCAGGACCAGCAGTGCGCCGATGGTGCGGCCGGCTGCCACAGCGGCGAGTTCGTTGTTGTGCGCCGTCACTTTCCCCTGCTCCTCTTTGACCGACATCATCTTGTCGAGCAGCGCCTGCTGATCGAGGGCAGCCTGTTTCGCCACGCCGTGCAGGATCTCCCTGGCCTCCGCCTTTTTGCCCGACGCGTCCAGGGCAAGGATCTTGTCGACGTAGCCGAGGTAGCCCGACCGGGCCTTGGTGAAATCGGCGAAGAGGCGATGCCCGTCCTCGCTGACGATGCTTTTTTCGTACTGGCCGGCCAGATCGCCGATCTTCTGGCGCAAGCTCACCACCGTGTCAACGTAGAGCTTCCGCTGTGCCGGGTCGGTCGCCTCGACCGCGTCCCGCACGTTGATCCTCACGCGCTGGAAGCTGACGGACATCCCGGCCAGCTGCCCAAGCGGGACGGTAACCCTTTCGTAGGTCCTTTTCCCTTCCGCGTTGAGGTTGTTGGTTACCCTCATACCGATGAAGCCGATCACCGCCGCTATAACCGCAACGCAGGCGAACCCGGCCGCCAGCTTCGTTCCTACCTTGAGATCCCTTATCGTTCTCATTGTGAATCCTCCCGTGACTGCTCTGTGGCCGCGGAGCTTTGAAGGCTACCTCTCCGGCCGGTCCGTTTGCCCCTGTTCCCTGCGGAACAGTGCGGCGTCTGTACTGCAGTAAGGAGCACGACTGGTGCCAAGAGTGTTTTGTAATGTTTTCAAAGAGTTAGCTGAAGGAGGTGAGCACCGAGGTGTCCCCCTGCGGGACACCATGTACAGATTGGGGACGGGAGTAATGAGAAGGCGCGAGAGCTTAGGTGGGACGGCGACGGCAGTGCTGCGAGCCGGGGCCGGTCAGGCCCGGTAGAAGGCCTTACGGTTCACCTTGAGAAGCTGTGCCGCTTTCGACTTGTTACCGCCGCAGCGCTGCAGGGTGACGTCGAGGATCTGCTCGGTGAGGGCATCGAGGGAAAGCTCCTCCGGGGAGAGCGAGAGGTGGTAGCTGACACGGTCCCCGTCCGCTGCCGGTTCCACAGCCCCAGGGGAGGCACCGGCGAGAGCCAGGTGCGCGGGACGGATCAGTTCGTTGTCGGTGAGAATCGCCGCCCGCTCCAGGCAGTTGCGCAGCTCGCGCACGTTTCCCGGCCAGCGGTAGTTGAGCATCACCTCCATCGCCTGCGGCGAGATGCCGGGTAAAGGCTTCCCGAGGTGCTGGCGCAGCTGTTCGAGGATGTGGTCGCACAGGATCGGGATGTCGTCCTTTCTTTGGCAAAGCGGCGGAATGGTGAGCGGGAAGACGTTGATGCGGTGGTACAGGTCCTCGCGGAAGCGCCCGGCAGCGACCAGTTCGGCGAGGCTTCTGTTGGTGGCGACGATGACGCGGCAGGAAACGGGGATGGGGGTGTTGCTGCCGATCTTCTCGAAGACGCGCTCCTGCAGGACGCGCAAAAGCTTCGCCTGCAGTGCGAGCGGCATGTCGCCGATCTCATCGAGGAGGATGGTTCCCTTGCGGGCGAGGCTGAACTTCCCCTCGCGGTCGCGGTCAGCGCCGGTGAAGGCGCCGCGGACGTGTCCGAAGAGCTCGCTCTCCATCAGGTGCTCGGGAATTGCCGCGCAGTTCACCGCCACGAACTCGGCGGGAAGCCCCTTCCCCGCGAAGTGGATGGCGCGCGCCAGCACCTCCTTCCCCGAGCCGCTCTCGCCGTAGATCGCCACCGTGGTCTGTCGTGCCGCAGCGACACGCGCGGCGAGTTCCAGCACCTGCTTCATGGCGGCATTCACGGTGACGACGCTCTGGAAGGTGTACCGGTCCGAGAGCAGCCCCTTGATCTGCTCATTTTCGCGAACGATGTGCTGGTAATCGATGGCGCGCTTGATGGTGATGCGCAGGTCGTCAGGCTGGTAGGGTTTTTCCAGATAGTCGTAGGCGCCGCGCCGCATCGCCTCCACGGCGCTCTCGACGCTGCCGTGGGCCGTGATGACGATGATGGGAGGGGCCGCTTTGCGCTTTTGCACCTCCTCGATCAGGGCGAGCCCGTCCATCCTCGGCATGACCAGGTCGGAGAGGATCAGGTCGATCGGCTGCTGTTCCAGGAGCTCCAGCGCCTGCAGGCCGTCAACCGCGGTATGGACGGTATAGCCGATGTCGCGAAGCTGCTTCTCCAAAAGGAAGCGGAAGACCGGTTCATCATCTACGGCGAGTATTCTGGTGGTGTTGGGCATGTGGTGCGGGCTCCGGGGTTGCAGTTTCTCGTCTTATCGGCACGACAGCGGGAAGCTTGAGGAGGGCGGTTTGAACAAAGGACCTACAAGGGCCACATGGAAATCAGACGTCGAGGAAGGACAAGGAAAGGTCAACGAGATCGACCACCAGGAATCGATCCAGAAGCTTCGGCGCACCGCCGATGACACGGCAAAGCTCGCCGCACATGAGCCCCGCGATGACGAAGACGCTGTAAGGGCTCACCTCTATCGCCCCCGCCGGCTGCACGCTCCCCGCGTAGACCTCGGAAAGCGGCTGCGACTCCCCTTTCACCAGGGTCAGCACCTGCCCACGGTCACCCTGCACGCCGCCGTGGACGAAGCGGCAGCCGTCCGGCAGCGCGTCCCAGAGAGCGAAACGACCTTCATAGTTGTCGAGACAGTCGGCGACGAGCCGGACCCCGCCGGGAACGGCGAAGCCGCAGCCGATCCTCTCCTCGTGAATCACGACCTCGACCGTCGAGTTGATCGCCTGAAGGCGCTCCCGCGCCACTACCACCTTTTTCCTGCCGAGATCGCACTCCCCGTAGAGGCTCTGGCGGTGCAGATCCTCAAGGGCCACCACGCCATCATCATAGAGATGCAGGCGCCCCACCCCCGCGCGCGCCATGATCTGGCAGACGGTGGCGCCAAGACCGCCGACGCCTGCGACGAGGAGCTCGCTATCCCCGATCAGGCGCTGCCGGTCATCCCCCCAGAGAAGGCGCTGCCTCGCGTACCGTCCCTCCATGCTACCCTCCGGCACCGGGTGGAAAGAGCGCCAGGACGTCCCCGTCCCGCACCGGCGTCTCCAGCTTGTCCAGGTGCAGGATGTTGCGCCGGTTCAACAGGATGATGGTCCCCGTGTGCAGCATGCGCCGGTCGTCGATGAGCTTGTGCGTCACAGCAATGCGCTCTTCGGCCTGGAAGCGCTCCAAAAGCGACCCCACCGTATCCCCCTCGTAACAGGGAAGTTCCACGGACTCCCTTCCTCCGAGCATCATGCGCAGCGTTCCGTAAATCTGAAGAAACACCATGACCGTGCCCCTCAGGCGATCTGCCGCATGAAGCCCGCGTACCGGTTCTCCCCCTGCAGCGCCCGCTTTCCCGGAAACGGCAGTCTCGCGCGCACCATCTGGTAGTAGAGCCCGGAATCGTTGGTCTCCCCGATCACCACGGCGCCGACCACACGGTCCCTCTCGTCGAGAAACACCTTCCTAAAACGGCCGGAGGCGAGCGAGCCGTGCACGACGCAGCGCGGCGCCTCGTCGGAACAGAAACCGATCGCCGCCACCTCGAGGCCGAACACCTCGGTGATGTTGTTTTTCATGCCCCCTTCGTAGACGTGCTGAAGCCCGAGCATGTTGCAGGCCGCCACCTCCCCCTGCTCTACGGCGGTGATCCAGTTCCCCTGCACCGTCGTCTCCCCGGTGACGAAATCCTTCCCCTGCGCCGCATCCCCCGCGGCATAGACCGCGGGGTGCGAGGTGCGGCACCGCTCGTTAACGAGGATGCCGTCCTTAACGGCGAGCCCTGCCCCGGCGGCAAGCCTCGTGTTGGGGACCACCCCCTTACCCACGACGAGGGCGTCGGTCGCAAGCGTCCCACCCGAGGCGAGGGAGATTTGCAGCCGCTCCCCTTCCAGGACCTCGGTGATATCGTCCCGCTTGTGCAGGATCACCCCTGCTGCGCCGAAGTGCTCCTCCAAAAGCAGCGCCGACTCCGCGTCGAGCAGACGACTGAAGATGCGCCCCGAGGCGACGATCAGGTGACGCTCCACGTCCCGCGGGAGGTGAGAAAGCACCGGCACGCTCACAAGCCCCGCGCCAAGCGCGGTGACGCTTTTGGCCGGCTGCAAAAGGGACGCGAGCTTCTCCGCATCCGCCATGTGCCTGAGCGTACTGATGCGCCGGGAACCGGTTTTGAAGGGGCGCGCCTCACTCCCCATGGCAAGCAGGAGCGAGCCGAACCTGAGCGTCATGCCGTCCTCGAGACCGAGCTCGCGGCGCTCGGGGTCGAGGGACACGGCGTTTTTGCCGAAGAACGTCGTCACCCCCATCTCGTCGTAAAAGGGAAGATCCACGAGGTAGAGGTTCTCCCGGGGCGTCTTCCCGCCGATGAAGTACGGGGTGAGCACCCGGGAGTAAGCGGGACAAGGCTCCCGGTCCACGAGGGCTACGCTGACCGTGCGGTCGTGGCGGCGGATGGTCCTGATCGCCTGCAGTCCCGCCGCGCTGTTACCGACGATCACGATGTCGAACTGCAACATGGTCATCCCTTCCCCCGTTATGCAAGCCCCAGCGACTTCACCTTCGCCGCCGTCGGAATCCCCTTCTCCCATCCACGCACGTCGTAGTATTCCGAGAGCATCTCCGGCAGGTGCGAAACCGCCCCCTTCAGAGGCCCGTCCGGCAGCGGCTCCTCGAGGATCCGTTTCGGAAGGGTGTCCTGGGACGGGTCGATTCCCGCCTTCAGGTTGAACAGGCGCTCCAGGGTGTAGATCCGGTCGCCGATCTCCATCATCTGCTCGTCGGAATAGCCAAAACCGGTCGCCGCGTTGAAAAGGCGCGTCACCTGCGGGATGCCGATGCCAAAGGTGGTAAAAAGGCAGACGCCAGCGGAGTCGACCACCGCGGTCACGTCCTGGAACGCCTTCGCCCAAACCGCCTTCCCCGCCACCGCCTCGGGATCGAGTTTCTCCGGGACGCCAAGGATCTCCGGCGAGACGAGATAGCCGCGTACGTGGCACGCGCCGCGGTTACTGGTCGCGTACTCGAGCCCCATCCCCTGGATCGCCCGGCCGTCGTAGGCGGGGAACTCCTGCTTCTTCACCGACATGGAAAGCTCTGGCGCACCACAGCTTTCCGCGAGGCGGTAAGAGCCGAGCCCGGCCCTGACGCCGAAGCCTTCCCCCTTGCCGGTCATCTCCACGAGCCTGACCATCGCGTCCGCGTCGCCGAACTTAAGCGGCATGCCGGTGTCGGCGTCCCCTAAAAGGCCGCGCTCGTAGAGCTCCATCGCGCACGCCACCGTCGATCCCATGGTGATGGTGTCCATGCCGTACTCGTCGCAGAGGTAGTTCGCATGGACGATGGCGGCGAGATCCGACACGCCACAGGCGGCACCGAGCGACCAGAGCGTTTCGTACTCCGGCCCCTCACCGGCACCAGAGAAGCGCGGGTCGGCAAGCCTCGTCACCCTCCCGCAGGCGATGACGCACCCCATGCACCCCTTGTTGCGCTTCAAGAAGGTCTGCGCCAAGCGCTCGCCCGAGATCTCCTCGGCCTTGTCGAAGGTCCCGCACTGGGAGTTGCGCGTAGGCAATGCGCCGCTTTGGTTGATGATGTTGACGAGGACCGCGGTCCCGAGCGCCGGGAGTCCCTCCGAGGTCACCGGATGCTGACGCAGCATCTTGAGCGTATCGCGGGCCGCTGCACGGAAAGCAGCGTTGTCGGCCGTCGCCACGCCGCCGGTCCCGCGTACCGCAACGGCCTTCAGGTTCTTACTCCCCATGACCGCGCCGACGCCGCTACGGCCGGCGGCCCGGTGCTTGTCGTTCACGATGCAGGCGTAGCGCACGAGCGACTCACCGGCCGGGCCGATACAGGCGACCTTGGCATCGCCGTGGAACTCGGCGCGGATGGCGTCCTCGGTCTCGGCGGTGGTCTTTCCCCAGAGATGTCCGGCGTCGGCGAGTTCCGCCTCGCCGTTTTTGATCTTTAGGTAAACCGGGCTCTCCGCCTTACCCTCGATGATGACTAGGTCGTACCCCGCGTACTTAAGCTCGCAGGGGAAGTACCCGCCCGAGTTGGAACAGGCGATGGTCCCGGTGAGCGGCGACTTGGTCACCACCATGTACCGGCCGTTCGCGGCGCCGTAGGTCCCGGTGAGCGGGCCTGTGGCGAGGATCATCTTGTTCTCGGAGGAAAAGGGGTCGACGGTCGCATCGACCTCACTGGTAAGATATTTGGAAGCAAGTCCGCGCCCCCCGATGAAGGCGGCCGCCCACTCCATGTTGAGCGGCTCAACGGTACAGCTCTTGTCGGTCAGATTCACACGCAGCACTTTGCCATGCCAGCCGTTTCCCATATCACACCTCCCCCTGGCCGTCTTTCATCGTTCTCGCGAATCTCAAGACCTTCTCCCTCAGCGGCAGATCCTCTTCGGAATACTGCAGGCAATGGGTCGGGCAGAAGGCGACACACTCGGGGAAATCCGGGCCGCACAGGTTACACTTGTCCGCCTTGCCGGTCTCGTCCAGGTAACGGATCATCCCGAAGGGGCAGGCGCTGACGCATGTTCTGCAGCCTACACACTTCATCTCGTCCACGGTGACGATGCCCGACGCCATATCCTTCTCTATGGCCCCCTTCGGGCACGCCTTCATACACCACGGATCGTTGCACTGCATGCAGGTCACCGTGATGAACTGGGCCTCCTCCATGAACACCTCATTGATGATGCGGGACTTGCTAGGCGCGAATTCGCCGCGATGCCTGAAGGAACAGGCCATCTCGCAGCTCTTGCAGCCGATGCACTTGGACGGCTCGATGCGAATCAGCTTTTGCATGATGCGACCTCCCATTGTGAAAGTTAACCAACTATTACACAACTTGATGAAATCTCCAGCCGTTCAAAGACAATTACCGCGACAACGGGGGAGATCGATCAATGTCACTGAGTATCAGGTGTACCGCCTGTTTCAGCCAGGATTTCTCCGTTGCATTAACCCTTGTTTCATCGTATGCTTTGTCGCTTTTTATAAGAGACCGCTCAGCGCCTCTGCTTATCCTCCAATGCCGATGAGAGTTTCCATGTCCAAAAGCGATCGCATACTGGCCTTTATCCCCGCGTACCGGTGCGCTCCGCAGATCGTCCGGGTCCTGCGCCAGTTCCAGGATCCCGCCGTGCACGGCCACTTCTCCGAGATCCTCGTCATCGACAACGTGAGCCCCGACGATACCGCCGAGGCCGCCATCGGGGAGTCGCGCGCCCTTGCCCTGGGCAAGGTGACCGTAGTGCGCAACCACGCCAACTACGGGCTCGGGGGGTCGCACAAGGCGGCCTTCACCTACGCCATCGAGAACGGTTTCACCCATGTCCTCGTGCTCCACGGCGACGACCAGGGGAGCGTGCAAGACATCATCCCGATCCTTCGTGCCGGACGTTATCGTGACTACGATTGCTGCCTTGGTGCCAGGTTCCACCCCGACGCCCGCATTGAGGGATACTCCACTCTGCGCGTCGTAGGAAACCACGCCTTCAACCGGCTCTTTTCCGCGGCATGCGGCCGAAAGCTCCACGACTTAGGCTCCGGACTTAACCTCTACGAAACGGCGCCACTCAAGTCCGGGTACTGGCGAAAGTTCCACGATAACCTCATGTTCAACTACTGCATGATCCTTGCGCACGTAAAGCGCAACGACCGGCTCCTCTTCTTCCCGATCTCATGGCGCGAGGAGGACCAGGTCTCCAACGTCAAGCTCTTCTCGCAGGCACGGCGCACCCTGGCACTTTTGGGCTCCTACCTGAAAAACGGTGAACGGTTTCTCGCCCAGGAGTTCCGCGAGACACCGGTGGAGGAGTACCGGTTCGAGACCCTGGTGAAGGGAGTCTGACCGTGGCCGCTTCCCGCTCGAACGCGCCGCTCGCGCTCGACCTCTTCGGGCTTTGCGTCGCCGCCGTCTCCACCGTATTTCTCCTTTCCCATTCGTCGCAAAACCTGAAGGCCATCCAGGTGGGTGCCGGCTGGTCCGCGTCGGCCGTCGTGGCATGCCTCGCCGCAATGGTCGCTTACGCCCTCGCCCACACCCTGAGGGCGATCCGCCTTTGGCTCATCATCGGCACAGACCGGCTCAGTTTCTCCTCCACCTTCGGCTGCCACGTCTCGATCGCCCTCGTCACCTTCGCGACCCCCTTTAAGCTCGGCGATCTGCTGAGGGCCACCGAGTTTTCCCGCATGCTTGATAACGACACCAGGGGCGTCTTCGCCGTCTGGCTCGACCGCCTCTTCGACGTGACGGTGATCCTCGTCATGCTCGCCGTCCTCGTCACCTTAAGGCCGGCGGGGCCGTCAGCCGACCTCGTTTTCGCATCCCTTGGTGCTTTCCTTCTCTGCTCGATCCTTTTGGGGATGCTACTCCCCGGGGCGGTAGCGGCGTTTGTGCGCGCGCTGCTCCAGTCCCGGAGTAAGCGATCCATTCGGGTGCTGCGCGGGATGCAACAGGTGCGCGCTGTGCTATCCCGCATTCCGACCCTGGACGCGCAGACCTTCTCCCTTCTCTGCATCGTCACCTTCGCGGTATGGGGCTTAGAGCTCGCCATGCTCTTCCTGCTTCTCTTGGCCTTCCCCGCCGCAGGTTATACCGCGCCGCAGCAGGCGATCGACATCCTTGGAAGCGCCATCATCGCAAGACCCGGCAACCACCTTCTGCAGCTCGCCCTGTACCGCTCCATCTGCCTCTTCACCCTCGCCGTCATGGCAGCGTTGGGAGTGCGCAGCTATGCCGCGCGCCGTCTGCGCCCTTCCAACGGTAGGGCAGCTACGGCGCGGTACCACTACACGCCCGTGTTCCTAGCCGCGAAAACGGCCGTTAAAGGACGGACCCGATGACCACCGTACTTCTCTACGACGACAGCCGCACCGTTTCTCCGGAACTCTCCAGCCTCATCGGCGCGGAAAGATTCGGCGACATCGTCTTTCGCCGCCAGTGCCTCTTCGAGCGCGCCTGCTCGTTCACGCGTCAGCTCGGTTGGCAGGCCATCCGCGTCGGTGCCGACACAGCTCCGGGGACGGTGGAGGCCGAGCTCGTACGCCTGCGCTGCTCCCGCGTCATCCGAATCGCGGCATCCCTGGTCCCCGCGGTGGACTCGGTCGCTGTGGATCTCCTGGAGAGGATGGCGATCTGCACCGACACCTGCCAGGCCACCGTGAACGGCTGCGCCGTCCCGCTACAGGGAGCTGCCCTTGACAGCTTCCGGGAAAACTCCGGTGCCTTCCTCTCCGTCGAAGCGGCCGACGCGGCCTCGGTGCGGATCCCGGTGGACGGCGCCTTTATAGATGTGAGCGACCAGGTGGGGCTGTTGGATTTTCTAAGCGGCTCCTTCAACAGCAGGCACTTCAACAACGTAACGCTCACCCTGCAAAACGTGGTGAAACGCTCGGTGAACACTGCAAAGATCCAGGCCGAGCACGATTTCTACCGGCTCTTGCCCGAAGCTATGCGCCGCTTTTTCGTAATGCCCTACGACCTGAAGTTAGAGGGGGCGGGTGCGAGCTACACCATGGAACGGCTCTTGATGCTGGACATGGGACAGCAGTGGATCAACGGCGGCCTAGGCCTCGAAGAATTCGCCCGATTCATGGAAGACGTCCAGCGCTTCCTCGACCAGAGGGCTCGGCGCTCCTGCTCCCGGGAGAAAGCCCGCACTAACTTCGACAGGCTTTACCTCGACAAGGTGCGGCAACGCCAGGAGGCGCTCAAGCCGCTACCACTCAAGAGCTACCTGGACGACATGCTGCGTAACGGCACCCCCTTCGCCTCGCTTGCCGAGCTTTTAGAAAACTACCTCGACCAGGTGAGCCCCTACCGCAACCGGCTTCCCGATTTCGAAGCGATCGGGCATGGCGACCTCTGCTTTTCGAACATCCTCTACGATAAGAGGATCCGGCTCTTGAAGCTGATCGATCCCCTGGGGGCTACTGGCGAGGACGACCTCTACACCGATCCGTTCTACGACTACGCGAAGCTTTCGCACTCGGTCCTTGGCGGATATGACTTTGTGATCAACGGGCTGAGCGAGATCGTGGTGGGGAGCGATTTGCAGCTGCAGTTGCAGACGCCGGACGCGGACTTCGCCGCCTACGCGGCCGTCTTTCTTCCCCACCTGGAGCAAAGGGGAATTGACGTGAAGCAGCTGCGCCTTTACGAGGCGTCCCTGTTCCTTAGCATGCTCCCGCTGCACATCGACTCGCCGCGCAACATCCTTGCCTTCGCGCTGATCGCGGCGCACATACTTAAGGAGGTTGCGAACCAGTGACGGCCAGACAGACGACCATCATCATAACCATGGCCGGCTTCGGCATGCGCTTTCGCGATGCGGGGTACGCCATGCCGAAATACATGATCGAGGCGCGGGACCTCACCCTTTTCGATTGGTCCATGAAGGGACTCGAGGCGTTCATCGATGCCGGTTCCCCGTTCGTCTTCGTGGTACGCGCTGGGGACGGGGCAAGGGATTTCATCGAAGAGAAGGCAGGCAACCACGGCATTCGCAGCATGAAGGTGATCGAGCTAGACGCTCCGACCGACGGGCAGGCGACGACGGCGCGCATCGCCTGCGGCGAGATCGACGGCTCGGCGCCCATGGCTATCTTCAATATCGACACCGGCGTCGAGCCGGGAAGGCTTTTGCCACACCAGGCTTCGGGGGACGGCTGGATCCCATGCTTCCAGGCGCCCGGCGAGGGGTGGAGCTTCGTGAAGTGCGCGGCGGACGGGCGCGCCGTCGAGGTCCGCGAGAAAAAACGCATCTCCGAGATGGCGACCATCGGCTTCTACTGGTTTTCCTCCGGCGACCTATACGCCCGCGCCTACGACGCCTACTACGCCGTATCCGGCCGCGAGGAGCGCGGCGAGCGCTACGTAGCCCCGCTATACAACCAGCTCATTTCCGAAGGGAGGGAGGTTACCATCTCCGAGATTCCCTTCACCTCGGTTACCCCCCTCGGCACCCCGGACGAGGTGAAACGCTTTCTCGCCGGCCGATAACACGTCCCGCTAGGCACGCCCCGGCGCTCAGGAGACCACATGGAGCAGGTCCACAACCAGATCGCAAGCGGACCACTCAGGATGGTCCGGCGCGGTCCGGCGATATGCGCCTTTCTCGTACTGCTATTAACCTTCTGGAACAGCATCCCCTATTCCGAGATCAACCTCGCCGTAGTACTGAAACTCCTAGCGGCCAAGGCGATAGTGTTTTTTTGCACCTATTTCCTTGCGGTGCGTTTAACAGATCGCATGCAGCAGGCAAGAACCCATGGGCTAGACAGCGAGACCAGGACCTTCCTGCTGTTCTTCGCGTTTTTCATCTGCTGGTTCGGTTTCTGGCTGATTGGTCTTTGGCCGGGATACTTCATGACCGACTCATACGCCACACTCTGGACGATGTATTCCCTTCAGTTCGACGGATGGTTCTCCCGCCTGCACCCACTGATCTACCTCGCCCTGTACCAACTGCTGCCCAACGCCGTCGTCGTCCCCATCTTCCAGATCATCCTCACCTCAAGCGTCTTCGCCTATGCTATGGCGAAACTGCGCGGCATGGGGCTTTCCAGGCTTTTGCAGACCCTTTTAGTCGTGCTGCTCGTGGCGAGCGTCCCTACGACCGCCCTTACCCTGCTCGCCACCAGGGACACCATCTTCTCTGTTGTGCTGCTGTTTTTAGCTCTCTGGATGTTCTTTGACGTGTCGGAGAAAAAAAGGGAGGAGCTCTCCTTGAAGGAGCTCTCTTTCGTGGCGGCGGCGCTTCTTTTTATTTCTATTTACCGTGGAGACGGTATCGCGCTCGTGTTGGCGGTCCCGCTGCTTTTGAGGATGAATAAGAGGGTAACCACCGCGACCGCTGTTGCCCTCTTCGTCTCTGTACTGCTTCTTTCGAGCCCGGCCAAGTCGTTTCTTCGCGTACTACTGCAGGCTCCAACGGGGGAGGAAACTGCCTACTCGGTTTCGCTCATGATGAACCCGCTGGGCTACCTGCTGCAAAACAACTACGTCACCGCCACCCCAGAAAAGGATCGCAAAATACTGGGTATGCTGGTGCAGGTCGACAAGGTGAAGGAGGTGTCCATCCCGTACGAGATACCCGCATTCTGGGAAGGTCACTGGAGACAAGGCATCAGCGACATCGCTTTTTCGAGGGTTAAAAGCTTATACGCACGGATGGTGAGAGAGAACCTGGGGATGTTTTTGAAAAACCGCTGGCTTTGCTTTGCGGCCAGCACGGGGATGACTCAGGCAGGCTTCACCTACTCCGACATGTCCCGGGAAAAAAAGCACCCGGCGCACTACGACGTAGTCTACAACGAACCGCTGCACCGCGCCCTCTTCCCCTCCCTTTACGAGCTCCAGTCAGAGACGATCGCCTCCACCTCGGTGTACAAAGGGAAGCGCCTGGAAGGGAAGTTCCTGCACTGGAATTTTCTTCCCGAGCTTGCGCTTAGCGCGCTGGTCCTTTTGCTCTTCCCGTGGTTTCCGGCAACGGCATCGGCGAGCCTGGTCGTCCTCTCCCGCGTCCCGCTCGTCTTTCTTGCCGCCCCCGCCTCCCAGTTCAAGTATTACTACTCCCTGTACCTCTTCGGTTTTTTCGTGATCTTCATGCTCATCGCGGAGAAAAAGGTACACAGCCGAGTCAAGGAGGGCGCCCGCTAGCGCGACGCAGAAAGGCAAGCAGGTTGCCGGACCGACTCCGCCGGCGAGGAGTCCTTCTGGCGGCGTTTGAAATACTTCGGCAAGAACCTGCACCAAGTCCGGGAGAGCTCAGTAATTCCCGCAGATTGTTTCATCTTGACAATGGAAGGTCTATGAGTGTAAGCACAATGAAAATAATTTCAGCGATAAACGATAATACTAAACCATTCGCGAGAGTGGGGCGGAAAGCCTAAAGGGTCTCCACGAGACAGCCGGGTTGCCGAAATATCCAATGCGATATTCAGCCCCGGCTTTTTTGTGTCCAGAAAAGAAGCCGGAGCTACCAGGGAGGCCCCGATGAACCCATCAAATCAGGCAGCAGGGAACTCCAGGAAGAAGCTGGGCGAGATCTTCGTGGAGCAGGGGATATTGTCCGCCCTGACGGTGGAACGGCTCGTTGGGTACGCCCGCAAGAAGGGAAAACGATTCGGGACGGTACTCGAAGAACTGGAACTGGTGACGCCGGACGAACTTGCCGAGGCCCTTGCGCGGCAGCACAACCTGAAGTTCCTAGGCGACTTTCACCGCCACAGGTTTTCCGACGAACTGCTCAGGATGGTTCCGCCCAAGGTGGCCATGGCGAACCTCGTCTTCCCGCTGAAGCTGCAGGGTAACAGGATGGCCATTGCAACCAGCGACCCCACCCTGCGCGATGTTTTGCAGAGCATCGAGAAGGAACACGGCGTGACGGTAATGCCGTACGTCTCCACGCGGCGCGAGATCATGACCGCCATCAAGCTGCACTACCTGAAATCGGCCCCGGCCGCGGCCAACGACAAGAAATGCGTGCTCATCGTCGATGACGACAAGGCGGTGAGCAGCTTCATCTCCGCATCGCTTAGGCGCAAGGGTTATCACGCCGTATGCGCCGGTGACGGCATGGAGGCCTTCCGTGAAATCATGTCGAACCGTTTCGACCTGGTCATCACCGATAAGGAGATGCCCAAGCTGAACGGCTACGCCGTCCTGGAGAGTCTGCGCACCTTCCCCGAAACGGAGAAAGTACCCGTGATACTGATCACCTCCACCGCCACGGTGGATGAGGAGGCTACCGCGCTCAAGCGCGGCTTTTTCGATTTCATCCCTAAGCCCCTGCGCGAAGCCACCCTTGCCGTGAAAGTCGAGCGCGCCCTCGCCATGGCGAACGAATATTGACGGCATCCTGGCCAGTGCGAGATGATTCACTGTCAAAAGGAACAGCATTAAGTAGGAAGGACATTAGATTTCTTGCTTCAAAAAGAACACAAGCTATAATCGCCCCACACGATCATAAATAGCTTATTAGTTGACATAGGACATTAGGTAACTACAGGGGGCGAAATGCCTGATGATACTTCCTCCAAAAAACGGAAAGATCCTCTTACCCACTATGCACCGGCGTTTAGGCAAAGTGCCGATGAACTTGTATGGGACATTGAGGAAGTCGTTAACAGTCCACTGGTAAGCGGGCTAATGTCAATAGCAAATGGTCTTTTTGCAGTCTTGAACAAACATCGCCAGGTAGTTGCTTTAAATGATGAGTTCTTGAAGCTGATGGGGATAGACGACCCAAAGCTGGCAATAGGCCTGCGTCCCGGTGAATATGTTGCTTGTGTCCATTCTTGTGATACCGCCGGCGGATGTGGCACCTCAAAGTATTGTTCCACATGCGGTGCGGCTATTTCGATCATGACAGCCATTGACACATTACAGCCACAAGAAAGAACTTGCGCAATAACAGTAGATAGAGATCATAAACAAGCCGATATATATTTCAACGTCCGCAGCTGTCCGATATTTGTTAACGAAAAGGTTTATATCTTGCTGTTTATGCAGGACATAACCCTGCAGCAGTCAAAAGAGTGCCTCGATAGAGCTTTTTTCCACGACATTAACAACATACTTTGCGGATTGCTTGGGAAAAGCGAGTTACTGTCCCTTGAGTTTACCTCTCAAAGCAATAGAGTGACCGAGCTGCATCGTATTGTAATAAGAATAGCGCAGGAAATCTCCATTCAGGACTCCCTGACTAAAGCAATAAACACTGCCTACAAGCCTCTGTACACAGATGAATGCCTAAACGACTTTCTCCATGAAATAGAGCAAATCTTCAATGACCACCCCTTAACCGCCAGCAAGCGCTTGGAAATTATTTACTGTTCAGATGCTATAACCATAACTTCTGACTTTAGTTTACTAACCAGGGTCGTCGTTAACATGATTACCAACGCTCTGGAAGCTATCTCGCAGGAAGACAAAGTAACACTGTGGACCACCCCGCATCAAAATGCCATATCGTTCAACGTTTGGAATTCTGGAACCATTCCACAAGAAGTCGCACAGCGTATTTTCCAACGCAACTTCAGCACCAAGGGCAATATAGGGAGAGGTATGGGCACCTACTCCATGAAATTATTTGGAGAACAGATCCTCGGAGGTTCCGTTGAATTCATAACTTCCGCCTCAGACGGAACTACCTTCACTTACACATTACCGATGAGCCCGTTGGAATGATCCTTTAGGGGTTCGCCCACCATTATCAGCGACACCATCCCGTATCAGAGCACATAGTGGCCGTTACAACCAGGCCGCACGAACAGCGAGGACAAAACAAAAGGGTTACCCCGGAAGAGGTAACCCTTTTGAATGCTTTGTGGTGCAGAGAGGGGACTTGAACCTTTATAGGGTGAAAAAAGCCACCCGCCAGGGAACCTACATTATTTATTTAAAATTCAGACACCTCTCCTTCCCGTACTGTAGGTGTCTAATTTTATAGTCATTTTATTTTTAGCCGCGCCAAATTTAGCAGACATGGTGCCCTTATCGATCAAAAATTCCATTGCGCATCTGAATGCGCAATGGAGAAAGGTATCAGCTACGCCACAAAACAAAAGCCTTATACTTTCAGCCAGCCCAGAAACCATACTCTGTGACAATATTGCTATCAGAGCGGACCTAACCGTTGTAGATTCGGGAACACACTGTACACAGCAGCCTGACAGGGATAATCGCTTAGTCGTTACCGGCCTTGGCCACCCTCACTTTGACAATGGACGTCGGGGTTACCTAAAATTCGAATGGACTCGATGAATCAGCATCATCAATCAACATCAAGCTGCACAGTGTCTTGTAGCCGGGACCGATGTCTGATATTTTCTTGTATGCAGCTCGTCTATCGGTTCTGTGTAGATTCTTGAGCCCTACAATAAGGCTGGAAGCTGCTAATGACTCTTCTATATTATTTAAAGCAGACTCTTTCAAGGGCATCAAGTGCCCTTCTTCATCCTCAGCTTCCAAGATAAGAGCTCTAACTATATCAGTAGCAGCTGGAGCGTGATACGCTTTATTCAATATATCAGCGGTATGTTTATTCATCTCATAGCAATCAATCACGATTTTGGATAACCAAAATAGTTCGTGCTCTGTAACCTTGTTAGATATCAAACGCTTTCCAATACACCTAGAAAAATCTCCAATATAGTCAGTGTCCTCCAGGTAGGTGTAAACATTCTTTAGAAGGTTTGGATATGAGTCAATTACCATACTAATAAGCTCAAAAGCTTTTTCCTCATCATACTTCAATAAAGAAAGAGCAAGTTCAACATCCTCTTCAGCGACATCCTTACTCTGAATTAAGGCTTCTAGGTACTCAAGTTCCTCAGCCGTCAAGCCTTCAAAATCTCTATCATAGCCATCTTCATCACTGTCATCGCCATCATCCTCGTCATCGACATCTTCGTCATCATCCTCGTCATCATCATCATAATCTACTTCTTCTTCGCGGCGAGCTAGTAGTGCTTTTTTGATGTCATCTATATGACGGTCTTCAAAGTCTGAAAAATCATCACCATATTCCGTTTTAGTTACGTTCAGTACAAGGCCTCGTTGGTCCAGCATCTCTTCAATAATCGTTAAATCGTCTTCCAAAGTCGACATTTTATTAGAGAACAGAAAAATGTCATCTAAAAATCTTATTATAGCTGGGCTCTTTAACCTCTTGGATTTTTCAATAAATGAAAGATAACCGTTTCCTAGTGCCTTGGCAGGATAGATCCCTTGAGGAAAGGTGCAGTGCGGGTTGCCGACATTAATATCATGTAGAAATTTCTCGAATGCCTTCCCATCCTCATGTTTCACAACAGAAAAGATGAATCTAGCTAGGTCTTCATGATTAAAGGAATTAAAACAGTCCCGAACATCTATTTTGGCGTAGTAGGTGTACTTGGCTTTTAAGCTATACTTCCGTCTCCTAAAATCATGGTAGCCGTCAAAGGCAGTAACTAGACAGCCGTTTTTAAAGGCGTAACCGTAGGATTGTCTCTCATTATTTTTGGTGAGCGGGAACGCCTTCCAGTTTCTGTACATAAAGTCATAAAAGAAGACACTAGCAAAGGGATCAAGCACCTGAACCCTTCTGAAAGTCGTTTTGTCTTTGGAAGATAGAAAACTATTGGCAGTTTGGAAGGTGCCACTCTTTCCGAATATGTTAGTGCTGATATATTTCCCCATTTTCCCGAGGCCCTTGTCCACAAACTTTGGGACAGATGATAATGGGAAGAGGCTACGCTTGAAGTCTCTTTTTATAAAGGATTTAACATATGGACTTATCATAATTCTTCCGTGAAAGTAAATAATCGTTTCTTTTTGCTTTTCTTTCCAGATTTTATAATTACCTGATCCCTGGAAGTTAAACCTATTTCAAATCCGTTCACATATCTACCAATCAGCTCGGTCAGTACTTGATGTGCGTCCGTGATCAACTTTAGGGAATTACCTTTTGTAATAAAGTGTCCACTGTGAGCAACTGAGTTTCTTGATGAGCTAATCTTTTGCGCCAATTTCAGAATATCTGACAAAGTATCAAAGTCGGGATCACCCTGAAGCAAGGGAGTAATGAAATGCGTAATTTTATTTGCCAAGCCGTTAGCCCACCTTAGAAGATGCTCAACAAAGTCAGGTTCAAGCTTACGCTTCGAGATTAATTCAGCTCGGACAACAAGGTTTGCCGCAAGCTCAATCGTTACAGCTGCACGAACAACAGCCATAGAAAATTCATTCTGCTCATATAGCGCAATAGTTTTAGACCAATTTGCAAAGACCTTATCGGAATCTGATCTCTCAGAGTATGGTGTTTTAATTTTCACAATATGCCTGCCATCTAGGATTTTACCACCTGATTAAATCGTCTGATTCCGGCTCCCAATCTCTGATTTTTTTCGGCACATCCTCATCTTGTAAAGTTTCATTCCACCTCGCATTTTCAGTAGATCGTGTAGCAAGCGCTTCAGCAGCCTCTGTAGGACTCGAATAGGTCCCAATCACTTGCCCATTACTTCCAATACTTAGGTTATACTGCTTGCCCCCAGTAAAGATGTATCTCTGCCCCCTATAAACCCAACGTTTAGGCTCCATTTCCTGTTTTTCCATTTGCTCCCTCACGAAATCTCGATAGACAGTCCAGAGCTCGAGACTATAGTAGTTTTCTTAAACGAAGCCACTTAACTTCAAATTTCAACTTGAATTTCACCTACTTCAACCATGTTCTCAATAGCAGCTTGAATTCGGTCATAGATTTCGAGATCCTCATTTACAGATTCGAAAGTCACGGCTAGTGAGTATTTGGCGAAGGACTCAATATCTTTATCCCATCCCTGATGACCTACAACTCCAATACAAAAATCCTCGGGAAACTGGTTTGACTTCAAGACTGCCCAGTCTTTCTGCACGGTTCCGATGCCACGCTTAATCCCTTCGATATTTCCCCAATCATTTCGCTCACGAAGCATCCAAGGGATTTCCTCGCCACCATCATTAACCCCACGCACGCCATCTTTTAACACACGGTTTTTAAAGGAATCGTAGCTTTCACCGGTCTTCGAGCTTTTCCAATCAACCCAAGTTGATAGATAATTTCTCGGGTGGCGCCTAGTTCTTCTAGGTTTTGCAGCGTACGACAAGGTAACATCGACCCTGAGGTCGTGATCTTCAACTATGTTTCGTAAATCATCTGGAATAGGCACACGATATATGTGAGCTTCCCTTGCTCTTATATGCATCTCTCCACTGGTTATTAAAGTAACTCTATATGAAGAATTCGATGTAGCACGCTCTAGATCAGGGATACCGTACCCAATTTTTTTAATAACATTTGATTTCATTCCATGGTCCTCTGCCCAACTTGGCCACCTCGCAGAGTTGACTATCAAAGCTCTATACAGCAAAGCAGGTTCATCAGGGAAAATAGCCTCAATTGAAGCTGCTATATGAGCAACTTTAGGAGCCGAGAAAGATGTTCCAACACTATCACGAGCAAAGGCAGGACCCCCATGGGGGTAAGTGGAACGTACCAATTCGGGGCAGACCTCGGGTGGTGTCGTAATATTTGGCGGGTTACCTCTGTCGTAAACCGTACCGCCACCATACTCGACAACTTCCGGCTTAATTGACCCCCAAATGCCCAAGCCGGTCGTGGTGAACGCAGACGGCATTCCAGGAGTTTCGAAGGAAGACGAGTCAAGAGTGTCGACCTCTGCATGGGCAACAGAGCCAACGGTCAGTGCTTGAAAACTTTGTGAAGGATTTGGAATCCGGCAGGAGTCTTCCAAAAGATACTGTGGATATTTTCGCCCTACCCTTAAATGGTCCGTAATGCCATACCGAATAGGCCCCGGGTGAGTATTACACAAGTTTCCAGCACTTTGGACTAGCAGGATGTCTTTTTCATAGGAAAGCAAATCGATTTGTGCGGCCCAAGCAGACATGTGGCGGAGCCTACATGGGTAAAAGCCGGAGATTGAATGATTAAAAATTTTGGTTGGATGTGGATGCTGATTTCCCGAATGCCTGGTCACCACTTTTGAAAGCATCGTTGGCGGAAAGATCTCTTCAACTAGTCTATTGTCTTCGTCCAACACCCTTGCATTTCGAATCCAAAATGGGAGTTGATAGCTACCATCACGCGGGATCCCCTCGGGATATAAGATGACTCCTGCAACTCTTGTCCCGTGTCCCCCATTACTGACATAGTCAGCTACATCAATAGGCGCCTTTCCAGGTATAAAACACTCTGAAGATGTCGTATCGATAGCATCTCTTATCAGAGAGTGCTCTTCTTGGATGCCGCTATCAATCACACAAACATATGGTGCTGTTTCATCTGGGGGAAGGATTTCAAAAGCAGGGAGAGGAGAAGGTTCAGCTTGCATAGACTCTTCTTGATAAAGAACATCAGGCTCTGAGACTTCGAACAAGTATGGGTAATTTAAAACAACATCTTTTAAACCTAAACCAGAAATTCTTGCTCTTACTGTGAAACTATCAGGAAGAAAAACTGCTTCACCATCGATTAGGTCAAGTACTTCGCCATCATAAGCGCGTACCATTTCCACAAAATGGTCTTCACGTTCAAGCCTCAACTCGTCCCACTTTTCATAAGCTTCATGCTTCTTTAGCTCCCAACGCCGCAGCCTCACTTCATAGTCTTCGTCACTCTCGTCACCGGATTGTGGCTTCAGTTCGGGCATGACAATGGTACCGACACATTCAATTCCGAATTCCACTACATACTGGGCTCGATCATCAATTTGAGGCCATTGCAAACGCAACATTTCAGACAGCAAGCGATCAAGCCTACTTTCTAAGGTCTGATCCTCCATTATTTCATAGATCTTTGCAGAATTCCCAGTGCGCCCCTCGTTACGTGAAAAAGCTTCTACTTTCTCAACAAACGCAGCTAAATCAAGCTGGTCGGAAGCAACTATTACAAAACCATCTTCCTGCTCTGAAACTATTTCAAAACCGAAGGTTGACCTCAGAAAATCCAGGTCTGAATCTGGTTCAATCTTTAATAAGATCGGTACCCCCGCCGGTAGTGGAGGCAATTCTTGACCTGTACGAAGTCTACGTCTCTCATCCCAGTGCCCAACTACAGTTCTCGCTGCAGTCGCTAATGTAGTACCGTGTTGTATTCGATTCGCTTTGTTGTTGACAAATTGCTCTGGCTGATTGCCTCCGCCGGTTAAAAAAGCACGATCCGACAACACAAATGGCAAAGGCAAATGTTGAAACTCAACATCAGGTGGCATGGAATAAGTCCCCTTGCTGGTCTTTTAAGTACATTTCATTTAATGCTAGCTCCAAATCCATCTGCCTAACAACCTTATTGCCTTCTAAAATCGCTGTTTTTGCTGCATTCTGCGCAACTTTTACC
This sequence comes from Geomonas edaphica, assembly GCF_004917075.1. Taxonomy (GTDB): domain Bacteria; phylum Desulfobacterota; class Desulfuromonadia; order Geobacterales; family Geobacteraceae; genus Geomonas; species Geomonas edaphica. The sequence continues at coordinate 2,776 of NZ_SSYB01000002.1, read as the reverse complement.
ACATTTGCTGCTGACATCCCAACTAGCTTAGATGCCATGTCTTTCCAATTTAAATTATCTTGAGTCTTTACTGCCGCTAGGGTAGTTTTTAACAACTGTAGATTTTCCATGTACGTAGGCATTGGGACTTCAAAAACATCATCAAATCTTCTAAAAATAGCTTTATCAAGCATTTTGTCCAAATTTGTTGCAGCAACAAGAAGGCCAGGAGCATTATAATCATCTAGCAACTGCAGTAACGTGTTAACAATTCGTGGAATTTCGCCCACATCGTTGGAAATATTTCTGGACTTTGCAATAAAATCGCATTCATCTAGGAACAATAATGATGGTACATCTTTAACAGTATCAAAAATATTCCTTAGATTAGACGCTGATTCTCCAAAGTAAGAAGAAATCATGGCATCAAATCTAACTTTTATCAATGGAAGACCGGTGTTCCAAGCCAGTCGTTCAGCGCCAAGTGTTTTACCACATCCAGGAGGTCCGTATAGTAGCACTTTCTTTTTGTACGAAAAGCCGAACTTAGCCAATCTGTCGCGTGCAGCAAATTCTTTTTCAACTCTTGTGAATCTACTATCAACATCTGCGTTGAGAATCATGTGATGCCTAAGCTCCTCGCGCGACATAACAACCACCAAGGGGTCGTTGTGCCTGCGACTTGTCGGGAGTTTAGCAAGGTTCTTGGTACTCCCCTTTGAGATATCCCGCGATTCAAGGATTTTTTCAAGGCTTGCAGCCAGAACTGAGTGCCCTTTTTGACGTTCGCTTTCAATTATTTTTTTGCATGAAAATAGTAGCTCTGTGTCTGACCCCTTACTGACAGCCTTGAACAGCCTTTTAATTAATTCAGCCTGCATATAACACCCAAACCTTTTTATTAAAACTACTTTGATAAATTTTGTGTGCCGGAGGCACACTTGCAACACTTTGGGTAAACGGCTCCACCATGTTAATATGCTTGTCACGTCAAAACCGCTCAAAAATACGACAATTTTCAAGTTTTATCAAGCATATCATCAGGTGTATATCTGATTAATTCTGCGAGTGTCTAGAAAACTGGTGGCGATTCAAACACCAGTGAAAAGCGTGGCTGCGTCGTCCGGAGAAATCCAATTTTCGGCCTTGGGGAGGGCCTTAGATCACTGTGCGTGGAACATTGCGTGATGCGATGCCGTCTCAATGTCCAACACGGAACTCGGCCCTTCAGGATTAGGCATTGATATATTGATAGAACAGTCCTAGCTTGTATCGCCGCTGGGTAACCGCAGTCGGGCAATGTATCGGTGGGATCGTATCAGAAACAGGGTGAAAAGCGAAGAACTCTAATGAATTTTAGACAGGGATATATAGGTGGGACAGTAGACAGCGACTCAAACATCTTCGATGCAGGTGTGGGAGCGCCTGCCGGCGCAGGCATCAGCCCCAACCATCCTGAACATACAGTCTGTAGGGGGGGAGGAGGAGGATTTTGCGGACCGTGCCCCGGAGGAGAGGGCGGACTTTCAATGCACTTTAAACTAGCCTTACGGACTCTTACTCCCCTTTGAGAATCAGCTTTGCAATAGTCAGTACAAGCCGCCTTTTTTCTAAGCCAGCAGATGCAAGCAGGGTCTCTACCTCGCGTGTTTCCTCCCTAAACGGTTCAAAGTCAAAAAGGTCCTTCAATGACACCTCTAGAGCCGTAGCCACTTTTTCAAGTGTAGGCAAAGATGGGCAACTAGTGCCAACCTCAATCCGGCTGAGGTAGTTCTCAGTGATTTCAACATGTTCCGAAAGCTCTCCTTGGGACAACCCCCTAGCCTTTCGGATCTGTTTAATACGTGCCCCAAGTAACACTTTAGCGGAACTCATCACACCCCCCATTAAAATATTCGGAGGGACTGTAATCCTTTTCTACTCGCAATTGAACGACCTTACAGGCCTGATATTTGCCAAATATTACCGCTGAGGTATGATTAGCTTTGGGAATCTGGTCCGTAAGCGTAGTGCTGCTTAAAGCCTCCCCAGCCTCCAATGACATCGTGATGCCAGCCCTTCTGGGGTTTAGGGGAGGAGGCGGGATAATTACGATCAATAGATCCGAAGGTGCCGATGGCAATCATCGTAGGCGACATTCATGGCAATCTTGAGAAGGTCCAAGCTTTTCTGGCGTATCAGCCCGACCATGAGCATATTGCCTTGGGCGACTACCTGGATTCTCCCTGGGAGTCGCTGGAGCGCCAATTGAGAGCCCTGCAACTGCTTATGGAAAGTCCAGCCGTGCTCCTGTGGGGGAATCACGATCTTCACTACTTGGTGCCACCACCGTTCCGCTGCAGTGGTATGCAGTATCGGGAAACAGTGCTGCAGGAGATCATTGAGGCAAACCATAAGCGGTTCGTAGCGGCTTACGTCGCAGATGGCTGGCTCTGCACCCACTCGGGGTGCAGTACAAAAATAACGTGCGGGGAACCCGCCGAACAGATCGTCGCCAAAATCAACGCAGCAATGAACGCCTGGTTGTATCATGGGGAAAGACACAGCATTTTCGACATAGGGATAGCCAGGGACGGGTCAGCGGCTGTTGGCGGATGCTTCTGGTTCGACCTGAGAGAGGAAAAACCTTTGCTTGATACGGGGATCCAGCAGATTTTTGGTCACACCTGTCAACGGTAATTGAAAAGTACCCCTTTTCGGTAATCGAAAAGTCCCCCCCTTGGTTATGACTGTTCGATGTGTTTAGCCAGCAGTCCAGCCTTGAGTTTCTCCTTGAGGCGGTAGCTTTCGCCCTTGA
>NZ_SSYB01000017.1 GCF_004917075.1 Geomonas edaphica | reverse complement strand
GACCATAAAAAAACTGTAAATTGATCAAAACTGCTGTGCATACATCCCGAAATGTCGCCATTTCGGTTGTTACCTACAGATCACTTCTATGCAATTGTCAAAGAACAGTATTCAATGCAAGAACCGAAGCCCTTACAAGGAAAATGGTGGAGGTGAACGGGATCGAACCGATGACCCCCTGCGTGCAAGGCAGGTGCTCTCCCAGCTGAGCTACACCCCCATTTTAAATGGGTACGGATGAAAGTGGTGGGCCTAGGAGGA
>NZ_SSYB01000016.1 GCF_004917075.1 Geomonas edaphica | reverse complement strand
TGCGATGGGGGGACGGAGTAGGGTAGACGATCCAGGCGCTGGTTGTCCTGGTTTAAGGTCGTAGGCGGGAAGAGGAGGCAAATCCCTTCTTCCATTCAACGCTGAGAACTGATGACGAGGGGGTATCCCCATAAAGTCGTTGATCCCATGCTTCCAAGAAAAGCCTCTAAGCTTCAGACAGCAGGTGACCGTACCGTAAACCGACTCAGGTGGGTGAGGATAAATGTCCTAAGGTGCTTGAGAGAACACTGGTTAAGGAAC
>NZ_SSYB01000015.1 GCF_004917075.1 Geomonas edaphica | reverse complement strand
GCAGGGAACTCCACCACTGCAACCAGCACCAAGGCATACACCAAAGATGTCACTGCACCGACTGCATCTGTAACGGTCAATGGCATCACCTCGGATAACGTCCTCAATATCTCTGAGGCGGCCGGGACCGTCGCCATCACCGGCACTGTGGGCGGTGACGTGCAGACAGGCGACACTGTAACCATCACCGTCGACGGGACGAACTACACCGGCACCGTGGACGCATCCAGGACCTTCAGCATCAACGTTCCCGGCAGCAAGCTTGCCGCCGATGCCGATCTCACCGTTGATGCAAGTGTGACCACCACTGATGCAGCCGGTAACGCTACGACTGCCACGACGACGAAGTCATACACCAAAGATGTCACTGCACCGACTGCATCGGTAACGGTCAATGGCATCACTTCCGATAACGTGCTGNTGGACGCATCCAGGACCTTCAGCATCAACGTTCCCGGCAGCAAGCTTGCCGCCGATGCCGATCTCACCGTTGATGCAAGTGTGACCACCACTGATGCAGCCGGTAACGCTACGACTGCCACGACGACGAAGTCATACACCAAAGATGTCACTGCACCGACTGCATCGGTAACGGTCAATGGCATCACTTCCGATAACGTGCTGGACATCTCAGAGGCTGCCGGGACCATCGCCGTTACCGGCACTGTGGGCGGTGACGTGCAGACCGGCGACACTGTAACCATTACCGTCGACGGGACGAACTACACCGGCACCGTGGACGCCTCCAGGACTTTCAGCATCAACGTCCCGGGCAGCAAACTGGCCGCCGATGCGGATCTCACCGTTGATGCAAGTGTGACCACCA
>NZ_SSYB01000014.1 GCF_004917075.1 Geomonas edaphica | reverse complement strand
TCCAGTGGGGCTTCTCTATTAAATTCCCTGCGGCGACCTACTCTCCCACATCGTTACCAATGCAGTACCATCGGCCCAGAGAGGCTTAACTTCCGTGTTCGGGATGGGAACGGGTGTGACCCTCTCGGCATTGCCACAGAGAAACTCTTGGCTTGGGCTTTCACCCTCGCAGTATGTTTCTCACAATTGCATTTTCGTGTCTGTAGGTTTTTGGCAGTTTATGATCGGGGGGTGGAGAACCACCCCCCTCTCTAAGAATTTTTTATGGTCAAGCCTCACGGCCGATTAGTACCGGTAAGCTGAATGCATTGCTGCACTTACACACCCGGCCTATCAACGTTGTGGTCTACAACGGGCCTTTAGGGGATTGCTCCCAGGGATACCTAATCTTGAAGGAGGCTTCCCGCTTAGATGCTTTCAGCGGTTATCCTTTCCGTACAT
>NZ_SSYB01000013.1 GCF_004917075.1 Geomonas edaphica | reverse complement strand
AGGAACGGCTTGTCGATGGCGCGCTGCGGCTCCGGGATGTAGGCGTCGACTGCGTCCATCAGCTTCATGATGGCCTGCTCGCCGAGTTCGCCCTGGTCACCCTCGAGGCCCTTAAGAGCGGAACCCTTGATGATCGGGATATCGTCGCCCGGGAAGTCGTAGGAGGAGAGGAGTTCGCGAACTTCCAGCTCGACCAGCTCGAGGAGTTCCTCGTCGTCCACCATGTCGGCCTTGTTCAGGAACACGACGATGTAGGGGACGCCGACCTGACGCGCGAGCAGGATGTGCTCACGGGTCTGCGGCATCGGGCCGTCAGCTGCGGAAACAACCAGGATCGCGCCGTCCATCTGCGCTGCACCGGTGATCATGTTCTTTACGTAGTCGGCGTGGCCCGGGCAGTCGACGTGAGCATAGTGACGCTTGTCGGTCTCGTACTCGACGTGTGCGGTGGCGATGGTGATACCACGCTCACGCTCTTCCGGAGCGTTGTCGATCTGGTCGAACGCCTTGAACTCAGCCTGGCCCTTGCCTGCGAGCACCTTGGTGAT
>NZ_SSYB01000012.1 GCF_004917075.1 Geomonas edaphica | reverse complement strand
TGTCAGCGATGGTGTAAAAATACCCCCCTGTGGTAATTGAAAAGTACCCCCCTTACATCAGAGGGAGGGGAAAATGATTCACCCAGGAGAGCTTCAGGCGCAAGATGCCCTTCAGCAGACTGTCATGCTGGAGGGGACCATGGTCGACAGAAACAAGTACGGAGCGATCCGAGAGCTTGCCCGGCTTGGAACCGCTAAGAAGGAGATCGCCCGGCAGTTGGAGGTTACCGTCAAAACGGTACGTCGTGCCCTCAAGAAGCCGCAGTGGGAGCCGTACCAGCGACCGAAACCAACAGACACTGTCCTTTCGCAATTCGATGAATGGGCCACCTCCCGTGCTGAGGAGGTAAATTTCAACGCCGCGATCTTGTTCCGCGAGCTCAAGGAGAAGGGCTACGCCGGCGGATACGAGATGGTAAAGCTGTTGGTGCGCCCCCTGCGCGAGGAGTTCCAGCAGCGCGTGGATGCCGTAATGCGGTTCGAGACCGCCCCCGGGAAACAGGGGCAGGTGGATTGGGGCAGCGCCCAAGTCTGGCTCGGCGACCAAAGAGTCCGCATCCACTTCTTTGCAATGGTCCTAGGCTACTCCCGCAGGCTCTTCGCTCGTGCATACCTTGATGAGCGCCTGCCGACTCTTCTGGCGGCCCACCAGGAGGCTTTCGCATGGTTCGGTGGTCGCCCTTCAGAACTGCTCTATGACAATCCAAAGACCATCGTTACCGACCACACGGCCAGCGTACTCACCCTCAACACAAAGTTCGCCGACTTTGCCGGTCACTTCGGTTTCGACCCGCGGCTTTGCAGGCCACACAGGCCTCAGACCAAGGGGAAAATCGAGTCAGGCGTGAAGTACATCAAGGGGAACTTCCTGCCTGGGCGCCGCTTCATCGACCTAGAGCACCTCAACCGGGAACTGGAGAAGTGGATCCTCGAAGTCGCAGACACTCGCATCCATGGAACCACCGGATGCCGCCCCGCCGAGAGGTTCGCGGAGGAGAAGCTCATCGACATCAACTCCGTCCCGCCCTACAGACTGGAGACGACCCTCACACGCAAGGTGGCCAGAGACTGCATGATCACCTTCGGCGCCAACCGTTACTCGGTACCTTGGCGCTACGCTGGTCAAACGGTTCAGATTGAGCTGTGGGGCGATGAGATCCGAATCCTCCAAGACAAGGAGGTCATCGCCATCCACCAGAAGCTCACGGGGACCGGTAGGCAGCGCACCAATCCTGCGCATTACCAGGGGCTTTTCAGCGACCGGCTTGAGAAGAAGAAGGAAGAGCCGCCGCGTTTCGATCCGTGGTGGAAGGATGAGGAGGTCATGATCCGCGACCTCGAAATCTACGACCACGTAGCGAACTTGTGAGGGGGTGACCGATGGAACAGATCACCGACCTCGCCGCATCGCTTCGCCATTTAAAACTCTCCCGCCTCGCCGACCACTTGGATAGCTGGCTCCAGGATGCTGCCAAGGGCGAGTGGGGCTATCACGAATTCCTTCAGCGCCTGGTTGAAGAAGAGGTGGCCGCGAAGAAGGACAAACGGACCGAGATGGGGACCCGCATGGCGAGGCTCCCCTTCATCAAGACGCTGGACTCGTTCGACTATACCTATCAGCCGTCGCTCGACCCGAAACGGATCAAGGAACTCTCAGCCTGCCGCTGGGTCGATAACGGTGAGAACGTAATCTTCCTTGGTCCTCCCGGCGTCGGTAAGACTCACCTCTCGGTCGGCCTGGGAGTCGAGGCAATCCGGCGTGGCTACCGTACCCTCTTTATTACCGCCCAGGGCCTGATTACGGCACTTGCCAGGGCTCACGCGGAGAACCGGCTGGACGACAAGCTCAAGTTTTACTGCCAGCCAAAGCTTTTGATCGTCGACGAGATCGGCTACATCCCCATCGACCGGCTTGGGGCGAACCTCTTTTTCCAACTCATCTCACGCCGGTACGAGAAAGGGGCGATGATCATGACCTCGAACCAGCCCTTTTCCAACTGGGGCGAGGTCTTTGGCGACCAGGTCATCGCCAGTGCGATTTTGGACCGGGTGCTGCACCACGCCATCTCTGTCAGCATCAAGGGCGAAAGCTACCGCCTCAAGGAGAAACTCAAGGCTGGACTGCTGGCTAAACACATCGAACAGTCATAACCAAGGGGGGGACTTTTCGATTACCGAAAAGGGGTACTTTTCAATTACCGTTGACA
>NZ_SSYB01000011.1 GCF_004917075.1 Geomonas edaphica | reverse complement strand
GCTTGTCGGTCTCGTACTCGACGTGTGCGGTGGCGATGGTGATACCACGCTCACGCTCTTCCGGAGCGTTGTCGATCTGGTCGAACGCCTTGAACTCAGCCTGGCCCTTGCCTGCGAGCACCTTGGTGATCGCGGCGGTCAGGGTGGTCTTGCCGTGGTCGACGTGACCGATGGTACCGATGTTTACATGCGGCTTGGTTCTTTCAAATTTAGCTTTTGCCATTTCGGAATCCTCCTCAGTAGGGAAATTGAATTATCTTAGCCTTTGGCCTTCGCTACTATTTCCTCGGCAACCGATTTCGGTACCGGCTCGTAATGATCGAAGGTCATGGAGTAGGTCGCACGACCCTGGGTTGCGGAGCGCAGATCGGTGGAGTAACCGAACATCTGGGCCAGCGGCACCATCGAGGTGACGACCTGTGCGCCTGCACGCCCTTCCATGCCCATGATGCGGCCGCGGCGGGAGTTCAGGTCGCCGATGACGTCGCCCATGTACTCTTCCGGAACCACGACCTCTACGGACATAATCGGCTCCAGGATGATCGGGGACGCCTTGGCGCAACCCTCTTTGAAGCCCATGGAACCTGCGATCTTGAAGGCCATCTCCGAGGAGTCAACCTCGTGGTAGGAACCGTCGACCAGGGTGACCTTGATGTCGACCACCGGGAAGCCGGCCATGACGCCGTTGTCCAGCGCTTCCTTGATGCCTTTGTCGACCGCCGGGATGTACTCGCGGGGAACGACGCCGCCCTTGATGGCGTCAACGAACTCGTACCCTTTGCCGGCCTCCTGCGGCTCGATCTCGAGCCATACGTGACCGAACTGACCGCGACCACCGGACTGGCGCACGAACTTCCCTTCCGCCTTGACCTTCTTGGTGATGGTCTCGCGGTAGGCGACCTGCGGCTTGCCGACGCTTGCATCGACCTTGAACTCGCGGAAGAGACGGTCCACGATGATCTCGAGGTGCAGCTCGCCCATGCCGGAGATGATGGTCTGGCCGGTTTCCTCGTCGGTCTTGACGCGGAAGGACGGGTCCTCGGAAGCGAGCTTGCCAAGCGACAGGCCCAGCTTCTCCTGGTCGGCCTTGGTCTTCGGCTCGATGGCGATGGAGATAACCGGCTCGGGGAACTCGATGGACTCGAGGATCACGGCGTTGTTCTCGTCGCACAGGGTGTCGCCGGTGGTGGTGTATTTAAGGCCTACCGCAGCGGCGATGTCGCCGGCGTAGACTTCCTTGATCTCTTCACGCTTGTTGGCGTGCATCTTCAGGATGCGGCCTATCCTCTCGCGCTTGCCCTTGGTGGCGTTGTACACGTAGGAGCCGGACTGGATCACACCCGAGTAGACGCGGAAGAAGCAGAGCTGGCCTACGAACGGGTCGGTCATGATCTTGAAGCCCAGAGCCGAGAACGGCTCGGAGTCGGATGCGTGACGCTCGATGGGTGCCTCGGTGTTGGCGTCGACGCCCTGGATAGCCGGGATGTCGGTCGGGGCCGGCATGTAGTCGAGCACGGCGTCGAGCAGGTGCTGCACGCCCTTGTTCTTGAATGCGGAACCGCAGATGACCGGGCAGATCTTGATGTCGAGGGTCGCCTGGCGGATGGCCGCCTTCAGCTCGGCGTTGGAGATCTCCTCGCCGCCCAGGTATTTCTCCATGAGGGCATCATCGTGGGAGGAAACTTCTTCGATCAGGAGCTCGCGGTACTCGTTGGCCTGGTCGACGAGGTCGGCCGGGATGTCGACTACTTCGTACACGGCACCCATGCTCTCGTCGTTGAAAACGATCCCTTTCATCTCGATGAGATCGACGAGACCTTTGTAGTTCTCCTCGCTCCCGATCGGGATCTGCAGGGCGACCGGGTTCGCCTTGAGGCGATCCTTGATCATGGCGATACCGCGGAAGAAGTCGGCACCGATACGGTCCATCTTGTTGATGAACGCGATACGCGGTACGCGGTACTTGTCCGCCTGACGCCATACGGTCTCGGACTGCGGCTCAACACCACCGACCGAGCAGAAGACGGCAACAGCGCCGTCGAGAACACGCAGGGAACGCTCGACCTCGATGGTGAAGTCGACGTGGCCCGGGGTGTCGATGATGTTGATACGATGGTCCTTCCAGTTGCAGGTGGTTGCTGCGGAGGTGATGGTGATGCCACGCTCCTGCTCCTGCTCCATCCAGTCCATAGTAGCGGCGCCGTCATGGACCTCGCCGATCTTGTGGGAAACACCGGTGTAGTAGAGAATACGCTCCGTGGTGGTGGTCTTCCCTGCATCTATGTGAGCCATGATCCCGATGTTACGGGTCATTTCCAACGAAACCTGACGTGCCACTTACAGTTCCTCCGAGTTGCTTTCTAAGCCTTAAGGGGTGTCGCCGCGGACTACCAGCGATAATGGGCGAAGGCGCGGTTGGCCTCTGCCATCTTGTGGGTATCCTCACGCTTCTTGACCGCGGAACCGCGGTTGTTGTAAGCGTCGAGGATCTCGCCGGCAAGCTTGTCGGTAACGGTCTTCTCGCTGCGAGCATTGGAGTACTTCACCAGCCAACGCATAGCCAGGGACATGCGACGCTCCGGACGAACTTCAACCGGAACCTGGTAGGTGGAACCACCGACCCTGCGGGACTTGACTTCCAGCATCGGCTTAATGTTGTCGAGGCACTTCTTGAGAACCTTGACCGGCTCGTCGCCGGCCTTGCCAGCAGCGATTTCAAGGGCACCGTAGAGGGCTTTCTCGGCGGTGGACTTCTTGCCGTCCAGCATGATTATATTGATCAGCTTGGCAACCACCCTGTCACCGTATTTCGGGTCCGGGAGGATCACCCGCTTTGCTACTTCTCTTCTTCTTGGCATGTCTTAACCTCTCACTTAAAATCGGTTACTTGGGTCTTTTTGCACCGTTCGGTTACTTGGGCCTTTTTGCACCGTATTTGGAACGGCTCTTCATGCGACCCTTGACGCCGACAGAGTCGAGCGTGCCGCGGACGATGTGGTAACGAACACCCGGAAGGTCCTTGACCCTGCCGCCCCTGATGAGGACAACGGAGTGTTCCTGGAGGTTGTGACCAACACCCGGAATGTAGGAGGTCACCTCGACGCCGTTGGTAAGCCTTACCCTCGCTACTTTACGAAGCGCGGAGTTCGGTTTCTTCGGAGTTGTGGTGTAAACCCTGGTGCAAACGCCCCTCTTCTGCGGGCAGCTCCTGAGTGCCGGAGCAGTGGATTTTTCACCCTTTGACTCCCGACCATGACGAATAAGCTGATTAATAGTTGGCATACATTCCTCTCACGCGATTCTTAATCCGCGCACAGACAGACCCCGCGCGCGGAAGCGACGAAAATAGCAACAACGTACGTGCTTGTCAAGTTTTATTTGATAAAAGTGAGACGCCGGCCAGTGAAGCGGGGAACCCGCTCTCACTGGCCGGATACTGGACTAGGCTTCTTCTTCGTAGATCTCTTCATCTTCCGGCTCAACAGGCTCCGGAATGATTACTGGCTCCTCAGCAACCATGCGCAGGTTGCGGTAAAGAGCCAATCCCGTTCCCGCCGGGATTAAGCGGCCCATGATCACGTTTTCTTTCAGACCACGAAGACTGTCGACTTTACCTTCAATGGATGCCTGTGTCAAGACTTTTGTTGTCTCCTGGAAGGAAGCAGCAGAAATAAATGACTCAGTCGAGAGCGACGCCTTGGTTATGCCAAGAAGCAGAGACTCTGCCGTAGCAGGACGCCCGCCTTTATCCATCGACTTTTCGTTCTCTTCCTCAAAGACCCAACGCTCGATCTGGTCATCGATCAGCAGGTTGGTATCGCCCACATCCTTGACCCTGACGCGACGCAGCATCTGACGTACGATGGTCTCGATGTGCTTGTCGTTGATCTTGACGCCCTGGAGACGGTAGACCTCCTGCACCTCGTCGACCAGGTACTTGGCCAGTTCTTTCTGGCCGAGGACGCGGAGGATGTCGTGCGGGTTGGAGGAGCCGTCCATGAGCGCCTCGCCGGCGCGGACGTGATCCCCTTCGTGGACGCTGATGTGCTTCCCTTTGGGGATGAGGTATTCCTTCGGCTCGCCGACCTCGGGGGTGACGATGACTTTACGCTTGCCTTTGGCGTCCTTGCCGAAGGCGACCACGCCGTCGATCTCGGTGATGACCGCGAAGTCTTTCGGCTTCCTCGCCTCGAAGAGCTCGGCAACACGCGGCAGACCACCGGTGATGTCCTTGGTCTTGGTCGTCTCGCGCGGAATCTTGGCGATCACGTCACCCGCGTTCACCACGGTGTCCTCGAGGACGTTGATGTTGGAGCCGACCGGCAGGTAGTAACGCGCCATGCTCTCGCCGACCTTGGCGGTCTTGCCGGACTCGTCCTTGATGGTGATGCGCGGACGCTTGTCGGAGTCGCGGGTCTCGATGATGACCTTCCTGGAGAGGCCAGTGACTTCGTCGACCTGCTCCTCCATGGTGACGCCCTCGATGACATCCCCGAACTTGATGCGGCCGGAGATCTCGGTGAGGATCGGCATGGTGTACGGGTCCCACTCGGCGAGCGACTGCCCCTGGGTGACCTTCTCTTCGGGGCTCACCTTGATCTTCGCGCCGTAGACGATGCCGTACTTCTCGCGCTCGCGCCCGGTCTCGTCCACGATGGCCAGCTCACCGTTACGGTTCATGACGATGTGGTGACCTTCGGAGTTGGTTACGTAGTGCAGGTTGATGAACTTCGCGTAGCCCTCGTTCCTCGCATCCATGGAGGTCTGCTCGGCGCGACGGGATGCGGTACCACCGATGTGGAAGGTACGCATGGTCAGCTGGGTACCCGGCTCGCCGATGGACTGTGCTGCGATGACGCCGACCGCCTCGCCGCGGTTCACCAGGTGACCGCGTGCCAGGTCGCGGCCGTAGCACTTGGCGCAGATGCCGCGACGGCTCTCGCAGGTGAGCACGGAGCGGATCTTGACCTTCTCGAGACCGGCAGCCTCGATCTTCGAGACCAGGGTCTCGTCGATTTCCTGGTTCGCCGCCACCAGCACGTCGCCGGTGACCGGGTCGAGGATGTCGTCCAGGGCGACGCGGCCGAGGATACGGTCGCCGATGTGCTCGATGACCTCACCACCCTCGGTGAGGGAGGAGACGGTCAGGCCGTCGATGGTGCCGCAATCCGACTCGGTGATGATGGCGTCCTGAGCGACGTCGACCAGACGGCGGGTGAGGTAACCGGAGTTCGCCGTCTTGAGCGCGGTATCGGCCAGACCTTTACGTGCACCGTGGGTCGAGATGAAGTACTGGAGCACGGTGAGGCCTTCGCGGAAGTTCGCGGTGATCGGGGTCTCGATAATCTCGCCGGACGGCTTGGCCATGAGTCCCCTCATCCCCGCCAGCTGGCGGATCTGCTGGGCGCTACCCCTTGCACCGGAGTCGGCCATCATGTGGATCGCGTTGAAGGACGGCACCTTCACCTCGTTCCCCTGCGGGTCGATGATGGTATCGCGGGAGAGGTTGTCCAGCATCTCTTTCGCGATGTCCTCGGTCGATTTCGCCCAGATGTCGATAACCTTGTTGTAACGCTCGCCGTCGGTGATGAGACCCTCGGTGTACTGGTTCTGGATCTCCTGCACCTCTTCGGTGGCGCGGTTGATGATGGCCGGCTTCCCTTCCGGGATGACCATGTCGTTGATCGAGATGGAAATACCCGCCTTCGCCGCGTAGCGGAAGCCGATGGACTTCAGCTTGTCGGCGAGGATGACGGTTTCCTTATTGCCGGCCAGACGGTAGCAGGTGTCGACGAGGTTGGAGAGTTCCTTCTTCGTCATGACCTTGTTGATGGCCGAGAAGGGAACCGCGTCCGGAAGGATCTCGCGCAGCAGCACGCGCCCGACCGTCGTTTCGATGATGGCCGGTTTCTCGTCGCTGACGAGGTTCTTCATCCTTACCTTGATGCGGGCCTGGAGGTGCACCTCGGTCGCGTCCCAAGCGATGGACACCTCGTCCGGGGAGGCGAATATCTTCCCGTCGCCGGGCGCGAAGTGCTTCTCGCGGGTCATGTAATAGATCCCGAGAACCATGTCCTGGCTCGGCACGATGATCGGCTTGCCATGCGCCGGGGAAAGGATGTTATTGGTCGACATCATGAGGACGCGCGCCTCCACCTGGCTCTCAACCGAGAGGGGGAGGTGGACCGCCATCTGGTCACCGTCGAAGTCGGCGTTGAAGGCGGTGCAGACGAGCGGGTGGAGCTGGATCGCCTTGCCCTCGATCAGGACCGGTTCGAAGGCCTGGATGCCGAGACGGTGCAGGGTCGGTGCGCGGTTCAAGAGGACCGGGTGCTCCTTGATGACCTCTTCGAGAACGTCCCATACCTCCGGTTTCTCCTTCTCCACCATCTTCTTGGCGCTCTTGATGGTGGTGACGAAACCACGCTCCTCGAGCTTGTTGTAGATGAACGGTTTGAAGAGTTCGAGGGCCATCTTCTTCGGCAGACCGCACTGGTGCAGGCGAAGCTCGGGGCCGACGACGATAACGGAACGGCCGGAGTAGTCGACACGCTTACCCAAGAGGTTCTGACGGAAGCGGCCCGACTTGCCCTTCAGCATGTCGGAGAGGGACTTCAGCGGACGCTTGTTGGGGCCTGCGATGGCGCGGCCGCGGCGACCGTTGTCGAACAGCGCGTCGACCGCCTCCTGCAGCATGCGCTTCTCGTTCCTGATGATGACCTCGGGGGCCTGCAGTTCCATCAGGCGCTTCAAGCGGTTGTTGCGGTTGATGACGCGGCGGTACAGGTCGTTCAGGTCGGAGGTAGCGAAGCGGCCGCCGTCCAGAGGAACGAGCGGACGGAGCTCCGGCGGCAGTACCGGGATGCACTCGAGGATCATCCACTCCGGCTTGTTGCCCGAGTTTTTGAAGGCGTCGATGACCTTAAGGCGCTTGGCGGTCTTCTTACGCTTAGCCTCGCTGGTCGCCTCCTGCATCTCGATGCGGAGCTGCTCGGAGAGCTGGTCGAGGTCCATCGAAGTGAGGCAGGTGCGGATCGCAGCGGCGCCCATGCCGGCCTCGAAGCCGTAGCTGTATTCCTCAAGGGCCTTCTGGTACTGGTCCTCGGAGAACACGGTGCCAAACGGCAGGCCGGTTTCCTTCGGGTCGGTCACCACGTAGGCCTCGAAGTAGAGTACCTTCTCGAGGTCCTTCAGGGTGATGTCCATCAGGTTGCCGATCCTGGACGGCAGGGACTTGAGGAACCAGATGTGCGCGACCGGAGTGGCGAGGTCGATGTGGCCCAGGCGCTCACGACGCACCTTGGACGGGATGACCTCGACGCCGCACTTCTCGCAGACGATGCCGCGGTGCTTCATGCGCTTGTACTTGCCGCAGTTGCACTCGTAGTCCTTGGTCGGTCCGAAGATCTTGGCGCAGAAAAGACCGTCGCGCTCCGGCTTGAAGGTGCGGTAGTTGATGGTCTCCGGCTTCTTCACTTCCCCGAAGGAACGCTCGCGGATCTTGTCCGGCGACGAGATCGAGATCTTGATCGACGAGAAGTGGAGCGGATCTTTCGGCTTATCGAAAAAATTGAAAATATCTTCCAAAGTATTTTCCTCCTTAGCGGTAGGAGTTACGTTATCGGTTTCAGGCAGCTTGTCGGACTCTGACCGGTCGGACTAGTCAGACTAGCCGGACCGGTCAGACAAAACAACCTAGTCCTCGTCGCTTTCCAGCAGTTCCACGTCGAGACCCAGGGACTGAAGTTCCTTGATGAGGACGTTGAACGACTCCGGCAGACCCGGCTCAAGGGTGTGCTTCCCTTTGACGATCGCCTCGTACATCCTGGTGCGGCCTGCCACGTCGTCAGACTTGACGGTGAGGAACTCCTGCAGCGCGTACGCGGCGCCGTAGGCCTCCATCGCCCAGACCTCCATCTCCCCGAGTCGCTGACCGCCGAACTGCGCCTTGCCCCCCAGCGGCTGCTGGGTGACCAGCGAGTAGGGACCGATGCTCCTGGCGTGGATCTTGTCGTCGACCAGGTGGTGCAGCTTCAGGAAGTACATGATACCGACGGTGACCTGGTGCATGAACTTGTCGCCGCTCTTTCCGTCGTAGAGGGTGACCTGACCGGTGGTGCTGAAACCGGCGTGGGTCAGCATCGACTGGATCGACTCCTCGCTCGCCCCTTCGAAGACCGGCGACGACATCGGGATGCCGCGCTTCAAGCGCCTTGCCACGTTGAGGAGTTCTTCACCCTCGAGCGTGTCGAGGAAGCGGTCCATGTCCGGGTTGTCGTACACGCCCTTCAGGAACCTCTTGATCTCGTCGTGCGGGGTGTTCTTCTCGAGGAATTCCTCGATCTTCCAGCCAAGGCCCTTGGCGCCCCAGCCGAGGTGCATCTCGAGGATCTGACCCACGTTCATACGGGACGGAACGCCCAGCGGGTTCAGCACGATCTCGACAGGACGGCCGTCTTCCATGTACGGCATATCCTCTTCCGGAAGGATCCTGGAGACGACGCCCTTGTTACCGTGGCGGCCCGCCATCTTGTCACCCACCTGAAGCTTACGCTTGATGGCGATGTAGACCTTGACCATCTTGATGACGCCCGGCGGCAGGTCGTCGCCGCGACGCAGTTTCTGCACCTTGTCGTCGAAGACGTACTTGATGATGTCGATCTGCTGGTTGAGCGTGGAAAGGGTCTGCGCCACTTTCTCGTCGATGGTGTCGTCGTCGGCGATGGAGATCTCGTCCCAGCGATCCATGGTGAAGGAGTTCAGCATCTCGTCGGTGATGGCCGCCCCTTTCGGGATGAGCACCTTGCCGTCGACGCCCTCGATCTTGACCGCCGCGGTCTTGCCCATGAGAAGCTTCTTCAGCTTGCCGCGGGCGGAGTCGCGGATGATGCGGATCTCGTCCTGCTCGTCCTTACGCAGGCGCTGTTCCTCGGCCTTCTCGATGATCTCGGTACGGGCGTCCTTGTCGGCACCCTTTCTCGAGAAGATCTTGGCGCCGATGACGGTACCCTCGACCCCCGGCGGAACCCTGAGCGAGGTGTCGCGCACGTCGCCCGCCTTCTCGCCGAAGATGGCCCTTAAGAGCTTCTCTTCCGGGGAGAGCTGGGTCTCGCCTTTCGGGGTGATCTTGCCGACCAGGATGTCGCCCGGACGAACCTCGGCGCCGATCCTGATGATGCCCGACTCGTCGAGGTCCTTGAGGGTCTCTTCGCCGAGGTTCGGGATGTCGGAGGTGATCTCCTCCTTGCCGAGCTTCGTGTCGCGGGCCACGGCCTCGAACTCCTCGATGTGGATCGAGGTGTAGCGGTCGTCCTTAACGAGACGCTCCGAGATGAGGATGGAGTCCTCGTAGTTGTAGCCGCCCCACGGCATGAACGCGATGAGCACGTTCTGGCCGAGAGCCAGCTCGCCCATGTCGGTCGAAGGACCGTCGGCGATGATGTCGCCAGCCTTCACGTGGTCGCCAATCTTCACCACCGGCCTCTGGTTGATGCAGGTGTTCTGGTTGGAACGGGCGAACTTGATCAGGTTGTAGATGTCGACACCGGTGCCGGTTGCATCGTACTGGTCCTCGTCGATCTTAACGACGATGCGGGAAGCGTCGACGCTCTCGACGATGCCGTTGTGGCGGGCTACCGAGGAAACCCCGGAGTCCCTTGCCACGACGCGCTCCATGCCGGTCCCGACGAGCGGGGAATCGGCACGCAGAAGCGGTACGGCCTGGCGCTGCATGTTGGAACCCATGAGTGCGCGGTTCGCGTCGTCGTTCTCGAGGAACGGGATCAGCGAGGCCGCGACCGACACGAGCTGCATCGGTGCAACGTCCATGAGCTCAAGCTCGTCGCGACCGACCAGCACGAACTCGCCGGACTTCCTGGCGGAGATGTAGTCGGCCATGAAGCGGCCGGTCTCGTCCATCTCGGCGTTGGCCTGGGCGATGGCGTGTCCTTCCTCTTCCAGTGCGGAGAAGAAGCGGACCTCGTCGGTCACCTTGCCTTCCTTGACCACGCGGTACGGCGTCTCGACGAAGCCGTGCTCGTTGATGCGCGCGTAGGTGGACAAGGACGCGATCAGACCGATGTTCGGGCCCTCAGGGGTCTCGATCGGGCAGACGCGGCCGTAGTGAGTCGGGTGTACGTCGCGGACCTCGAAGCCCGCGCGCTCGCGGGTCAAGCCCCCCGGTCCGAGAGCCGAGAGACGACGCTTGTGCGTGACCTCGGAGAGCGGGTTCGTCTGGTCCATGAACTGCGAAAGCTGCGAGGAACCGAAGAACTCCTTCACGACGGCCGAGACCGGCTTGGAGTTGATCAGGTCGTGCGGCATGAGGTTCTCGACTTCCTGGAGACTCATGCGCTCCTTGATGGCGCGCTCCATCCTGACGAGACCGATCCTGTACTGGTTCTCTAGGAGCTCACCCACGGCGCGCACGCGGCGGTTGCCGAGGTGGTCGATGTCGTCGATGTTACCCTTGCCGTTTTTCAGCTCGATCAGGTAACGCACAACCTCGAGGATGTCCTCGCGGGTGAGCGTCATGCAGTCAAGCGGCACGTCCACGCCAAGCTTGTAGTTGAGCTTTAGGCGGCCGACGGCGGAGAGGTCGTAGCGCTCCGCGTTGAAGAACAGGTTCTCGAAGAGAACCAGCGCGCTCTTTAAAGTCGGCGGATCGCCCGGACGCAGGCGGCGGTAGATCTCGATGAGCGCCTCGTCGGTGGAGCCGATCTTGTCGATCAGGATGGTGTCGCGGAAGCTGGAGGTGACGTGCAGGTTGTCGATGAAGAGCACCTGGAAAGAGGTAATCCCCTTCTGTACCATCTCCTCGAGCTTCGCCTGGGTGATCTCCTCGTTGCACTCTACCAGGATCTCGCCGGTGGCGGGATCGTAGATGTCGTGGGAAGCGACCTTGCCGACGACTTCCTCCTCGGCGATCGGGATCTCCTTGATGCCGTGCTCGGCCATTTTCCTGAGCGCAGCCTTGGTGAACTTGCGGTTCGCCTTGAGGATCACCTCGGCCGTAGCCGGGTCGACGATGTCCGCGGTCGCCTTCTGGCTGGAGAGGAGTTCCGCGTCCACGAGCTTCGTCATGGCGCCGTTCTCACCGACCTTCACTTCTTCAGACTTGTAGAAGTAGTTGATGAGCGCGTCATTGGAGTAGCCAAGGGCCTTCAAGAGCACGGTGGCCGGCATCTTGCGACGCCTGTCTATGCGAACATAAAGGATGTCTTTATGGTCAAATTCAAAGTCAAGCCACGAACCGCGGTACGGAATCACGCGGGCCGAGTAGAGCACCTTGCCGCTGGAATGCGTCTTACCCTTGTCGTGGTCGTAGAACACGCCGGGGGAGCGATGCAGCTGGCTTACGATAACGCGCTCGGTGCCGTTTATGATAAAGGTCCCGTTGTCGGTCATCAGCGGGATTTCGCCGAAATAAACCTCCTGCTCCTTGATGTCACGGATCGACCTGGTACCGGGATCCTTCGCGACGTCCCAGACAACCAGCCTTACTTTCACCTTCATGGGGGCGGCAAAGGTCATGCCCCTCTGGTGGCACTCCTCCACGTCGTACTTCGGCGCGCCGAGCGAATACGAAACGTACTCAAGCGATGCGGTGTCGCTGAAGTCCCTGATCGGGAAAACGCTGCGGAAAACGGCCTCGAGGCCTGAGTTCTTGCGTGCGTCTACGGGAGTGTCGAGCTGGAGGAATCTCTTGTAGGAGTTTTTCTGGATGTCGATGAGGTTCGGTATGTCGATGATCTTGTGGATCTTGGCGAAGTTCTTGCGCAACAGGGGGTTATTCGCGATTGAATAAGCCATATCTTCTCCTTGTGGTGAACGCCTTGGAAGACCTCCACCCCCTTGAATTTCCTGCTGTTTTGGTCGGGCGGGGCTGCGGGGTGAAGCGGCCTCAAACTAAAATAGAACAGCCAAGGCCGCAAAAAGCGACCTTGGCTTTGGTAAAGATCGGTGCGGAAATGACTACTTGACTTCCACTTCTGCGCCAGCCTCGACCAGCTGCTTCTGTGCGTCGGCAGCCTCATCCTTGGAGATCCCGGTTTTGACCGGCTGCGGTGCGCCGTCGACCAGGTCCTTAGCTTCTTTGAGGCCGAGGGAGGTAAGGCCACGGACGACCTTGATGACGGCGATCTTGTTAGCGCCAGCGCTTTTGAGGATGACGTCGAACTCGGTCTTCTCCTCAGCAGCTTCAGCCGGGCCAGCAGCCGGGCCAGCAGCAGCAACTGCAACCGGAGCGGCTGCGGAAACGCCGAACTTCTCTTCGAGCTCTTTCACGAGGCCGGCAAGTTCGAGGACGGACATGTTCTCAATGAAGCTGATTACTTCTTCTTTGGTGATAGCCATTTCTTTCTCCTCCAGAGAATATTGTTAGATGTTTAAAGCGAAAATTGTTGGAGACTGCGACTAGGCAGCCTTCTGAACCCTGATCTGTTCCAGCGCGCGTACGAAACCGCCCGGGACAGCCGCGAGAACGCGTACGAAGTTGCTTGCCGGTGCCTGCATGCTGCCCAGCATCTTGGCGAGAAGCACTTCGCGGCTCGGCAGATCAGCGAGAGCCTGAATCTCGGCCACGTTGATGGTCTTGCCGGTAAGCACGCCAGCCTTCAGAGTGAACGGGTTTGCGGCTTCCTTGTTGAAGCGCGACAGCACCTTGGCCGCTGCGACGGGATCGTCATAGCAAAGGGCAATGGCGGTCGGACCAGCGTAGTACTGGCTCAGACCTTCCTTGTCGGTCCCTTTGGAAGCGATATCGAGCAGGGTGTTCTTGACGACTTTGTACTCGGCGTTAGCCTTCCTGAGCTCGTTTCTGAGCTCGGTCGCCTGGCCGACGTTCATCCCGCGGAAATCCGCAAGGAATACCGCCTGGGCCCTCAGGAGCTTGTCGTGCATTTCGGTAACAAGTTCTTGTTTGTTTTCCTTATTCAAGCGCCTTCCTCCTTTCTTTTGGTATACGGGTACGGAACCCCGCCAAAGTCAGGAAGTTGCGGAACATACTTTTTCGCGCAACATCTTGCAAGTCTCGGTTGGCCGCCCAAGGCGATTAAGCACCGACGATACAACTGGCGCACCCACTGTCTTTGACTTTGGCTTTACTGCTGGATACTGCCTTTATTTCAAGATCGCGCTGATGTCAGCGAGATCGATGTTCACGCCCGGGCCCATGGTGGAAGATACGGAGATCTTCTTCATGTAGGTACCCTTGGCGGCAGCCGGTTTGGCCTTCTGAAGGGCTTCCACCAGTGCCGAAACGTTCTGCTTCAGGGTCTCGGCGGTGAAGGACACCTTGCCCACCGGGGCATGGATGATACCGGCCTTCTCGACGCGGAACTCAACCTTACCGGACTTGGACTCTTTCACGGCGCGGGCCACGTCGAAGGTGACGGTGCCGACTTTCGGGTTCGGCATCAGGCCGCGGGGACCGAGGAGCTTACCGATCTTGCCGACCACACCCATCATGTCCGGGGTTGCGATGGCGGTGTCGAAATCGAACCACCCTTCCTGGATCTTGGCGACCAGATCGTCGGCGCCCACGTAATCGGCACCGGCCTCGCGGGCCTCCTTCTCCTTCTCGCCCTTGGCGAAAACGAGGACGCGTACGTCCTTGCCCAGACCGTTCGGGAGCACTACGGCGCCGCGGACCATCTGGTCGGCGTGACGGGGATCGACGCCCAGCTTCACAACCAGGTCGACGGTTTCGTCGAACTTCGCGTAAGCCGCGCCTTTAACCAGCTCAAGACCCTCGGACAGGGGATAGGTTTTGGTCCTGTCGACCTTGGCGCGAGCCTCTTTAGCTTTCTTTGTCATAGACATTTCTGATAACCCTCTCTTTATCTTAAGCTATTTCAACGCCCATGCTGCGCGCGGTACCTTCGATGGTCCTCATGGCAGCCTCAAGGCTCGCGGCATTGAGGTCAGGCATCTTCTTGGTTGCGATCTCGCGCACCTGCTCCTTGGTCAGCTTGCCGACCTTGGTCTTGTTCGGAACGGCGGAGCCGCTCTGAAGACCGAGAGCTTTCTTGATGAGAACCGGAGCCGGCGGAGTCTTGGTGATGAAGGTGAAGGACCTGTCGGCGTAGACAGTGATGACGACCGGAGTGATGGTCCCTTCGTCTGCCTGGGTCTTCGCGTTGAAAGCCTTGCAGAACTCCATAATGTTGACGCCGTGCTGACCGAGTGCCGGACCGATCGGAGGAGACGGGTTAGCCTTCCCTGCGGGTACCTGCAGCTTTATGTAACCGGTAATTTTTTTCGCCATTTTCCTACTCCTTTATCTTTCCTTCGAACTGCCTGATTCTTCTATCGATAACAGCGGGTAACCCTACTGCTTTTCTACCTGCATGAACTCGAGCTCGACCGGGGTGGCGCGCCCGAAGATGCTTACCATGACCTTGAGTTTCCCCTTGTCAGGCTTCACGTCCTCGACAACACCGGAGAAGTTGAGGAACGGACCGTCGATGACCCTGACCGTCTCGCCCACTTCGAAGAGAACCTTCGGACGGGGCTTCTCGGCCCCCTCTTCCATCCTCTTGGTGATCTTGCCGACTTCTTCGTCCGGGATCGGGAAGGGGTTGTTGCCGCCGACGAAACCGGTGACCTTCGCGGTCTCCTTGACCACGTGCCAGGTGTCGTCGTTCAGCTCCATGTTGACCAGGATGTATCCGGGGAAGAACTTCCTGGACGAAGTCTTCTTCTCCCCCTTCTTCAGCTCGACGACGGTTTCGCACGGGATCAGGATCTCGCCGAAGAACTCCTCCATGCCGAGGTTCTTGATGCGCTCAGCAAGGGTGAGTCGCACCTTGTTCTCGAAGCCGGAGTAAGTATGTACGCCGTACCATTTGTGTGCCATTTAATCAGTCCTCTAGCGGAGTATCGACCTGATGAGCTTAGTAAGGACCACGTCGCAGGCGCCAAGGTAAAGTGAGATGAGCACGATGATGACTACAACTACCTGAGCGGTAGAAAAGGTCTCCTTGCGGGTAGGCCAAGTTACCTTGGCGAGTTCCGCCTGAACATCCTCAAAAAAAGACTTGGCTTTCGCGATCACTTGTCACTCCTCACTCAGTGAAGATAAAAAAAATGGCAGGCCAGGAGGGATTCGAACCCCCAACACCCGGTTTTGGAGACCGGTGCTCTAGCCGTTAGAGCTACTGGCCTGCGGCGGAGGTTCCCGGGCGATTCCCGGGAACCCCAAATCAAACTATTTGGTTTCCTTGTGCGGCGTGTGCTTCTGGCAGAAGCGGCAGTACTTGTTGAACTCCAGCTTCTGCGGCGTATTTTTCTTGTTCTTGGTAGTCGTATAGTTACGCTGTTTGCACTCGGTGCAGCCAAGGGTGATGATGTCTCTAGCCATTGTCTTTCGTCCTTTTCAAGCTATTTTCTCATCCCGAACTTCCGGGACTCAGAGTCCGTCGCTGTTACTCGATGATGGAGGCGACCACGCCGGCGCCGACGGTACGGCCGCCTTCGCGGATAGCGAAGCGCAGACCTTCGTCCATGGCGATCGGGGTGATCAGGTTGACGGTGACCGAGACGTTGTCGCCCGGCATAACCATCTCAACACCGGCTTCGAGGTCAACCACGCCGGTAACGTCGGTGGTCCTGAAGTAGAACTGCGGACGGTAGCCGTTGAAGAACGGGGTGTGACGGCCGCCCTCTTCCTTGGAGAGGATGTACGCCTCAGCCTTGAACTTGGTGTGCGGGGTGATGGAGCCCGGCTTGGCAAGAACCTGGCCACGCTCGATATCCTCACGCTTCACGCCGCGCAGCAGTGCGCCGATGTTGTCGCCAGCGCGACCTTCGTCGAGCAGCTTGCGGAACATCTCAACACCGGTGACGGTGGTCTTGGTGGTTGCCTTGATGCCGACGACCTCGACTTCCTCGCCGACCTTCACGATGCCGCGCTCGACACGACCGGTGGCGACGGTACCACGACCGGAGATGGAGAACACGTCCTCGACCGGCATAAGGAACGGCTTGTCGATGGCGCGCTGCGGCTCCGGGATGTAGGCGTCGACTGCGTCCATCAGCTTCATGATGGCCTGCTCGCCGAGTTCGCCCTGGTCACCCTCGAGGCCCTTAAGAGCGGAACCCTTGA
>NZ_SSYB01000010.1 GCF_004917075.1 Geomonas edaphica | reverse complement strand
TGAAACCGGAAAATCCGATTCTAGTTTGAAACAACTGACTTACTTAAAAACCTACATTACTGTTTCGTCTACTATTTAGTTTTCAAAGACCAAGCCGCTGTTTGCGACAGACTCAGCACCCTACCTGAACCGTTCCAACCTGTCAAGATTTTCTTTTCTTAAATCTTTCTCAGATTTGCCGCCGCCGCAACTTTCCTGCGGTGACTGCTGGCTCAAATATTCGGTTGCAAAGAACGTCGTTGCTGCGAAGTCCAACTTTATAGCAAAGGCCGTTTCGGCTGTCAATGCTTTTTTTGTTGGCCGCTGACTCGAAAGTGTCTCGTGCGTCAGCGGAGGGTGGTTATAACAAATGCCCCCCTCCCCGTCAACGGGTTTGTTGTTAGTTTTTTCTCAGCTCATACAAGCTCACGCAATATTTGGCAAACGGCACCACTCAGCCTGGTGGGCCTAATGGACCTAGCGGGTCAGCTGGAACATTGAGTCCGGCGGCTGTCACCAAAAACAAAGGGGGCCATGCTTCAGCACGCCCCCTTTGTATCGGCTCTATCTTTTAAAACTTAAGCGAAACGTACTTTGGCAAAGCGACGCTTGCCTACTTGAATGACATACTCACCAGCACAGGCTATCTCCAGATTCTCATCGGAAACCTTATCTCCGTTGATTTTCACACCGCCACCCTGGATTGAACGACGCCCTTCGCTGTTGGACTTCACCAACTGGGCTTCTGCCAGAACCTTGCACAGCAGCACCTTCTCACCTTCCGGCTTAAAAGTGAATTCCGGCATCTCATCAGGGGTCTCGTTGTTCTTGAAGCGTTTGACGAAGTTCTCGTCTGCGACCTGTGCCGCATCGGAGCCGTGATAACGGGCAACCATCTCTCGGGCCAGTTGCTTCTTGGCCTCCATCGGATGCTTCACACCGCTCTTCAAATCCGCTTTCAGCTGCTCGAACTCAACTATGGTGAGATCGCTCAGCAACTCGTAGTAACGAACCATCAGCTCGTCTGATATCGACATCACCTTGCCATAGATCTCGTCGGCCGGCTCATTGATACCGATGTAGTTGCCAAGCGACTTGCTCATCTTGTTGACGCCATCGAGCCCTTCAAGAAGCGGCATGGTGATGACACACTGCGGAGCCTGTCCCCACTCCCTCTGCAGTTCACGTCCCACAAGAAGATTGAACTTCTGATCGGTGCCGCCAAGCTCGACGTCTGCCTTCAGCGCCACGGAGTCGTACCCCTGTACCAGCGGATACATGAATTCGTGAATGCTGATCGGGAGCTGATTGGAAAAACGATTGCTGAAGTCCTCGCGCTCGAGCATCCTCGCCACGGTGTACTTGGAAGCGAGGCCGATCATGTCGGAAGCGTTCAGCTTGCCGAGCCACTCAGAGTTGAACACGACTTTAGTGAGCTTCGGATCCAGAATCTTGAAGACCTGCTCCTTGTACGTCTCAGCGTTTTTCAAGACGTCCTCACGGGTGAGCACCTTACGAGTCTCGGACTTTCCGGTAGGGTCGCCGATCATGCCGGTGAAGTCGCCGATCAGAAAATAAACTTCGTGGCCGAGCTTCTGGAATTGACGCATCTTGTGCAAGAGCACGGTGTGCCCCAGATGCAGGTCCGGCGCGGTCGGATCAAAACCGGCCTTGATCTTGAGAGGCACGCCGGTCTTGGCGGATTTCTCGAGCTTCTCAACGAGCTCTTTCTCCACCAGAATCTCTACAGCGCCCCTCTTGATAACTTCCATTTGCTCTGCAACGGTCATCACTTTCCCTCCAATATTATTCCCCACCTTCGCCAAGGCTACGGTGGGCAAGCACCACAGCGGCACAAGGCTCCAGTGAGCAGCCCCATCCGCAGAAAAAGTCTGCAGCGGGCTGTCACTCCAATACTTCAACCTAACCGCAGGCTATGTTCAGTCTTTCGATGTTGCGCGCAAGGCCCGTCTTCTCATCAACCTCGATGACGACCGCGTTGATCCTGATGTCCTTCTTGGCGACCTCGAATTTCGAGGGGCGCTGGGTGACGAACTTCTGGATCGCTTCTTCCTTCTTCACCCCTATGACGGAATCAAAGGATCCAGTCATCCCGGCATCTGTCATGTAGGCGGTCCCGGCGGTGAGAATGCGCTCGTCGGCGGTCTGCACGTGTGTGTGGGTGCCGATGACTGCGGCAACGCGCCCGTCCAGATACCAGCCAAGCGACACTTTCTCACTGGTCGCCTCGGCGTGGAAGTCGACAAAAACTATCGGCGTCTCTTCCTTCAGCTTGGCGATCTCCTTGTCGGCACAACGAAACGGGCAGTCGAGATTGTTCATAAAGACTCGCCCCTCGAGATTAAGAATGCCGACTTTCACCCCACCCGGGGTCTTGACGATGGTCGTCCCCTTACCCGGCGTCCCTTCAGGATAATTGGCAGGACGCACTATGCGGTCCTCGCGCTTGATGTACTCCAGCGCGTCCTTCTTGTCCCAGATGTGATTACCGGAGGTGATCATCTGGACGCCGCACTTGAACAGATCCTGGGCGGTTTCCTCGGTAAGACCAAAACCGCCTGCGGCGTTCTCCCCGTTGGCTATCACGAGGTCAACCATGTGCCGATCTACGATGCGGTGCAGCTCGCGGGAGAGCGCCTCGCGCCCAGGTTTCCCGATCACGTCACCTATGAACAGCAGCTTAACGGGCATATTCGGTCGCCCTGGTTTCCCTGATCACGTTGACCTTGATCTGGCCCGGGTAGGTCATCTCGGTCTCGATCTTCTTGGCGATGTCCTTGGCAAGCACGAGTGCGCGGTCATCGGTTACCTGGTCGCTGGAAACCATGACGCGGATCTCGCGACCAGCCTGGATGGCGAAGGAGGTCACGACGCCGTCGAAGGAGGTAGCGATCCTTTCGAGATCGTCGAGACGCTTCACGTAGGTCTCCATCATTTCGCGACGCGCACCGGGGCGCGCACCGGAGAGGGCGTCGGCCGCCTGGACCAGGATCGCCAGGACCGTGGACGGCTTCTCGTCTTCGTGGTGCGCCATGATGGCGTGAACGATCTTCGGCGACTCGCCGTACTTCTTGGCGATGTCGGCGCCGATGACCGCGTGGGAACCTTCAATCTCGTGGTCGACCGCCTTGCCGAGGTCGTGCAGAAGACCGGCCCTTTTCGCCTGTTTAACGTTGATGCCGAGTTCGGCGGCCATGATGCCACAGAGGAACGCCACTTCCAGCGAGTGCTGGTACACGTTCTGGCTGTAGGAGGTGCGGTACTTCAGACGACCGATCAGCTTCAGGATCTCGGGGTGGATACCGTGCACGCCAAGGTCGAACGCCGCCTGCTCGCCAGCTTCCTTCATAGCCTGCTCGATCTCTTCCTGCGACTTGGCGACAACCTCTTCGATACGGCCCGGATGGATGCGGCCGTCCGCGATCAGCTTCTGCAGGGAGAGCTTGGCGACTTCCCTCCTCACCGGGTTGAAGCCGGAGAGGATGACCGCCTCGGGGGTGTCGTCGATGATGAGGTCAATGCCGGTCGCGGCTTCGAGGGCCCTGATGTTGCGCCCTTCGCGGCCGATGATGCGCCCCTTCATTTCGTCGGAAGGGAGGGTCACAACGGAAACGCTGCGCTCGGCAACGTATTCGCCGGCGTAACGCTGCATGGCAAGGGCAAGCACTTCCTTTGCCTTCTTGTCCGCAGTCTCGCGGGCCTCCTCCTCCATCGCCTTGATCAGTTTGGCAACGTCGAGCTTCGCCTCATCTTCCATGGAATCCATCAGGTACTTCTTGGCTTCCGCGGCAGTCATGCCGGCGATCTGCTCCAGCTTAGCCTTCTGCTCGCCGACGAGGGCGTCAAGCTTCTCTTCCTTCTGGGTAAGTCCCTGCTCCTTGTTCGACAGGGACTGCTCGCGCTGCGCAAGCCCCTGCTCCCTCTTCAGGAAGTCGGCGTCGCGCTGATCGAACAGGTTGGTCTTTTTATCGAGGTTCTCTTCTTTTTGCTGCAGCCTCTTTTCCAGAGCCTGAAGATCCTTGCGCTTCTCGCGGCTCTCCTGCTCGAACTGCTTCTCAAGCTCTTCCTTCGCCTGGTAAACCACATCCTTCGCCTGGACCGCGGCTTCCATGGCCACGACGTCGGCCTGTCGCTTGGCGTCCTCGATCATCTTGGCGGCCAAAGTCTCCGCGTCGGAAACCAGGGAATCCGAAAGCCGCTTGCGCAGGACGTTGCCTATCACGTAGCCGATGGCGGCCGCGACAAGCACCAGCAATATGGCAATAGTTATGTCGATTTTCACTGTTGCTCCCCCTCACATATATGTTTATTAACGCGAACCACGCGGCTTTCCGTGACGATCAAATCCATCGTCACATCGTGCGGTTCGCCGACTATCTCCTGAAGCAATTGGAAGTCGTAGCAAAACGCTACTAGCTTCCCGCTACCCTCCAGACGGTGCAGCGCTCTATCGTAATACCCCTTGCCGTAACCGATGCGACGCCCTTCCAAATCGAAGGCGACTCCCGGTACCACCACAAGATCGGCCGCGGCCGGATCACACCCCGGACCACTCGGCTCGAGGATGCCGAAGCTCCCCTGCGTGAGTTCACCAAGAGCCCCTACGCGGCAAAACTTGAGGTCATCGCCGACGACCGCCGGGTACAGCAGCCTCTTTCCAGCGGCAAGAGCGGCCGCGGCTACCACGGCAGTATCGACTTCACCTCGGATCGGCGCATAAAGCGCCACCTCCCGGGCAGCCTGGTACTCGGGAAGTTCGAGAAAGCGCCGCTGCAGTGCCTGACTGAGGGAGGCAACCTGCGACGGAGTCAATTCCCGGCGCCGAGCGAGCGCCGTCGATCTGTGGGCGCGTTTAGGCATAAGGTTCCAAATGTTATAACGAGACAGACGGGTGGACGGTGGACGTCCGTGTAGACAGATGCTCTGGAAGGGAGATTGTGGTTGGGTGTAGCAGTGCTGCGTTGACAGGTTTGATAGACTGGGCCGCGTTCAAATGAAGCGCCAAATTTGAACTTTATGTAAATGCAGCCATTAACCCCAGGACATGCTGCTTAACGTCTTCAGGCTACTATCAGCAAACGTGAAGGAGACCGTCTTCTCCACGCAGGTTCTGGCAAAGCTTTGCAACCGTACAACCAATCAGCTATATGTTGAATCTCCCGCAAGAGACCTGAAACTCTAAAACTATTGCCGGTCCAGCCGTTCAATGAGCCCGCCGATCCGCTCACCGCAGATACGCCGCTCTTCTGCCAACTCTTTCTGTGCGCTAAGGCAGGATTCGGCCAAATTCATCAAGGCCAGGATCACCACCATTTGGGTATCGCCGCCGGGGACGGCACCTTCGGCCTCCGCCAGCTTCTGGTTGACCAGAGTCTCAACCTGCGCCACATGCTCGGGTGTCGCGACGCTCTTTACCTGGAGATCTCTCCCCAGAACCCTGATGCTGTGTGTGGCGACCAAGCCGTCAGACCCCTTCCAACTTCTTGAGTATCGCGTCAATCCGCGATTTGAGTCCGACCTTCTCTGCCGCGAGCCGGTCGTTCTCGCTTTTGAGCCTCACGTTCTCGAGCTTCAACTCCTCGGTGACGTTAATTAGAGAAACCACGCGTTTCTCAAGCTCGTTAAACAAGTCATCACTCATTATTCCACCTTTTGCGGGGAAATCTTAGGCGACAAGTATTCAAAAGTCAAGGCAATTATTGGAAAAGAGCCTCCACAAACTGGACCGGATCAAAGGCACGGAGGTCTTCCACCGACTCGCCAACGCCAATGAATCTGATGGGAAGGGCGTATTCATTACTTACCGCCACCACAATGCCACCCTTGGCGCTGCCGTCCAGCTTGGTAAGGACCACACCCGTGACGTCCGCGGCCTCCTTGAAAAGCTTCGCCTGTGAGAGCGCGTTTTGCCCGGTAGCGGCGTCCAGAACGAGCAGCGTTTCATGCGGACCGTCGGGAATCTCCCTGGTAAGCACCCTGCGGATCTTCTTCATCTCCTCCATCAGGTTGACCTTTGTGTGCATACGGCCGGCGGTGTCGATGATGAGGACGTCGGTGCCACGGGCTATGGCAGCCTTGCAGGCGTCGAACACCACTGCGGAAGGATCGGCTCCTTCCTTGTGGCGCACGATATCTGCCCCGACCCGCTTCGCCCATGTCTCGAGCTGTTCGGCGGCGGCGGCGCGGAAGGTGTCGGCCGCGGCGAGGAGGACTTTCTTTCCTTCACCTGCGTAACGCGCGGCAAGCTTTCCGATGGTGGTGGTTTTGCCTACGCCGTTCACGCCGATGACCATAATAACGAACGGCTTCTTGTCGGTGACAACCAGGGGGGCGTGGTGTTCCATGAGCCTGAGCTGGATCTCGTCCTTGAGCGCCCGTTTCAGAGCGGCACCATCTTGGAGTTCGGCGCGCTTAAGGCGTTGTTCGAGGGTGCGGATGAGGTCGACGGTGGTCTTCACCCCGAGATCGGCGGTAATCAGGATCTCCTCGAGTTCCTCCAGGGTATCGGTGTCGATCTCTTTACGGCCCATCAAAAGGGTGTCGACGCGACCGATGATGCTTTCGTGGGTCTTGCTGAGGCTGCGCTTTAGGCGATCGAAGAAGCTTGGCTTGGCCTGCTCCGTCGGCTCGGGTTCCGGGGCGGGAGCCGGAGCCACTGGCTCGGTCCAGACCTGCCGGGGCGCGGGAGGAGCAGGCGCCACGGCATCGACGCGAGCCGGTTCCGCCGCAGGTCCAGGGGCGGAAACAGGCTCTTGTGGAGCCGCTTCCGTTTGATCAAGCTCCTCGGCCTGTTTTTCCTCAACGGTCGGAGGAGCCTCCTCGGCGCCACCCATCCCCAGTTTTTTGAAAAGACCTTTGAAAAAGCCTTTGTTTTCTTCGGCCATTAATAAATCTCCTTGTGCAAAAGCTGCGCGGTCTCCCGGAACTTCCTCAGAGCTAGGAGCGGCAGCGCGGTGCGTGCCAGGGTCATCACAAGGGCATAATCGTCGCCGATGCTCCCCACGATGACGTGCTGTACGTCCGTGCTGATCAAGCTCTCTCTTATTGCCCCGGCATCGTGCTTTTGGTGCACATCCTTCAACTGGGCGAGCATGATTCCCCAGTGGGCGGCGGTAACCTTGATCTCGAACGGGTCGCCGTGGGTGAACTGCTCAACGGCTTCCCCCTCCCAGTCGGCCAGGATGGCGCCACTCGCCCCCGGCACGGCTTCAACCAGTGTAGTCAACAGTCTCTTGAAGGGCACGTCAAGCTCCTACTGCAAACAAAATGTGTTCCCCGGCTGCGCAAAGTCGGACCAGTCGGACCAGCCGAACCAGCTACGGACGCCACCTAGCGGTTCAGGCGCACGGAAACCAGCTTGGAGACGCCGGGCTCTTCCATGGTGACGCCGTATAGCGTATCGGCAACGGCCATGGTAGCTCGATTGTGGGTAATAATGATGAACTGGGAGTTGGCGCTCATCTCACGCACCATGTCGTTGAACCTGCCGATGTTGGCGTCGTCTAGCGGTGCGTCGACTTCGTCCAGCAGGCAGAACGGCGAGGGCTTGATCAAGAAGATCGAGAAGATGAGGGCAACCGCGGTAAGCGCCTTCTCTCCGCCGGAAAGAAGGGACACGTTCTGCAGTTTTTTACCCGGCGGCTGCACGACGATCTCCAGGCCGGTGTTCAGCAGATCCTCTTCGTCAGTAAGACGCAACTCGGCGTGCCCGCCGCAGAAAAGCCTCGGGAAGATCTGCTGGAACTTCTCGTTCACCAACTGGAACGTCTCCAGGAAACGTTTCCTCGTGGTGCGGTTGATCCGCTGGATCGCCTTCTGCAGCGCGTTCATCGACTCCTCGAGGTCTTCCTTCTGTGTGGAGAGGAAGGAGAAACGCTCCTCCATCTCCTTGAACTCCTCGATCGCCATGAGGTTGACCTCGCCCATGTCGTTGATGTTTTTTTGCAGTTCAGCCTGCCGGTTTCCGCTCTCCGTCTCGTCCCACTCGACCTTCGCGTAGCTCAGGAGCGCATCGGCGATCTCCATGCGATGCTTTTCCTTGAGGGTCTCCTCAAGATGGGCAAGCCTCATGCTGACCTCGGTCAGGCGCAGGCTCCTCGCGTTCAGTTGCTCCCGCACTGCGACGCTGTCGGCGCGCACCCCTTTCAGGAGCGTTTCCTCCTCCTGAACTTTTGCCGCCTCTGCCTCGTAACGATCCTTCACCTGGAGCAGTGCCTGCTCGCTGGCAAGCTGCTGCTTTACCACCGCACGCAGCGCCTCTTCCCCTTCGGCTATCGCGGAAAGAAGCCGGGTGCGCTCGTCGCCGGAACCTTCCAGCTCACGGGTGCGGGATGCGATGCGGTTGGCGAGATCGGCGCAGAGACCTTCCACGCGCCGCAAGGCACGCTCGGTCGACTCCCCTTTCTCCCTGAGAGCGGCCACGCGCACCTTCATCGAGGTGACCATCTCACGCGCTTCCTCCATCTCGAACCGGGAACCCTCGAGCCGGGCCTGCAGCGCGGCCACCGTACTCTCAAGCGCACCCTTGCGCTCATCGGCTTGGGCCCGCTTCGCGTCAGCCTGGGCCATCTCCGCAGCAACGAGATCCTTCTCCTCTGCGAGCTGATCCTCCTCAGCCTCGCGTACCGCACCGTTCTCTTCGATCCTGCGGCATTCGGCGAGCACCGTCTGCAGATCCTTGTCGGTGTTGATGATCCTGATATCCAGGCGGTGCAAGGTCTGGCGCAGCTCGACGCGGTGCGCCTCAGCGTCGGCTATTTCGCCTTTTCTTTTATCGCGTGCCGCGGAGAGATCACGGACATCGGCCTCGAGACGCTCCACCTCGGCTCCCAACGCTTTGATTTCCCTTTTCTTGTGGATGATTCCCTGCTGGGCCGGCTCGGCCGAGCCGCCGTTGACGATACCTCCGCCGTGGGCCAGATCGCCGTCCAGGGTCACGAAGGTGGAGGTCGGGTAAGAGGCAGCGAGTTCCAGGGCGTGCGCCAGGTCCCCGGCCAGATAGGCGCCGGCGAGAAGCGGCTCTAACAGGTGTGCGTACTGACTCGGGACGGTTACCCGCTCCCAAAGCGGTGCCGCCCCCGCCGGGAGGTCTTTTACCTGATGACGCCAAGGCGGTGCCGTCACGAAGCTGCAACGGCCGCCCGAGCTTCCCTTCAGGTGCGCGACGGCGTCCAAAGCGGTGGCGGGCGAGTCGCACAGCAGATACTGCAGGCGCTCACCTAGAACCGCCTCGAGGGCCACCTCGAATTCCTCCTCCACTTCGAGAGCGTCCGCGATCATGGTGAGAGGGGCGTTCTTGAAAGGTTCGGCAAGAAGGAGGTTGCGCACCCCCTGTCCGTAACCGGCGAACTGTGCCTCCAGTTCCTGCAACGACTTAAGGCGCGAAGCTGCGCTGGAGAATTCATCCCGGCGCTGCTGGAGGAGTTTGTCACCGGACTCCTGGGCCTGCTTCAGCTCGGCCTCGCGGCTCCCCGCCATGGTGAGCTCTTCGTCGGTGAGCGCCTTCTCGCGCGCGAGCTGCTCGCGTTCCTGCTTCAGCGCATCGACCTTGCCGCTCGCTTCGGCCAGGCGTTCCCCGAGCAGGATACGCTCCCGCTGGCTCGCCTGCAGGCGCTCGGCCAGTGCGGCGAGGCGTTTTTGTGCGGCACTGTGCTGGTTTGTAGCCTGGGCGCCTTCGGAGAGAGCGGCAAACATGGCGCGCCGCGCCTCGTCCAGTTCGCGGGTCACCCCCGCCTCCCCCGCGGCCATTTCCTCGAGGAGCGATTCGCGGTATTCAAGCGCCTCGCTATCCCTGGTCAACTCTTCCTGCAGCGAGATGCGCTGGGCCTGCAGTGTGCCGATCTCGCGCTCGGAGCCTGCCAACTGATCACGCAGTCCCTGCAGCTCTTCCTCGAAACGCGCGCCATGGCGCTCGAGGTTCACCAGTTCCTTGCGCTGGAACTCCAGACGGTTTTCGCCCCCCTGCAGTTCGCTCTTCCAGCGGAAGATCTCTTCCTGGGCAGCGGTCAGCTCTCGTTCCGTCTCCAAAAGGGCGAGGCGCTTTTGCTCCACGGAGAGCTCCGCATCGTTTAGTTTGGCCGTGACGTCGACGAGCTTCGATTCGAGCTCGGCGATCTCGCGCTCAAGCGTGCTCTTATCTCTCTCGACCGTCGCGTACCCCTTGGCTGCGAAGAGAAGCTCGATTTCCTTCAGCTCCTGCCGCACCTCGCGGAACCGCTCCGCCTTCTTGGCCTGGCGCTGCAGGCCGTTCATCTGGCGCTTGATTTCGGAGATGATGTCGCCGATGCGCAGAAGGTTCTGGCGCGTGGCCTCCATCTTCTTCATGGCAACGACCTTGCGCGCCTTGAACTTGGTGACGCCGGCGGCCTCCTCAATCAGGAAGCGGCGTTCCTCAGGTTTCGCGTGGAGGATCATACCGATCTTCCCCTGCTCGATGATCGAGTACGCCTTGGCGCCGATGCCGGTGTCCATGAACAGTTCGGCGATGTCGAGCAGCCTGCAGGGGGTCTTGTTCAGCAGGTAGTCACTCTCGCCGTCGCGGTAGAGCCGGCGGGTGACCTGTATCTCGGAGAAATTGAGGTATTTCGCCGGGACGCGACCGTCCTCGGTGGAGAAGAAAAGCGAGACTTCGGCCATCCCGAGCGGCTTCCTGAACTCGGTGCCGTTGAAGATGATGTCCTCCATCGACTTGCCGCGCAGGTTCTTGGCGGACTGCTCCCCCATGACCCAGCGAATTGCATCGACGACGTTGGACTTGCCGCAGCCGTTGGGACCTACCACGCCGGTGATGGGCTGGTTGAAGTCCAGAACGACCTTATCTTGAAAGGATTTGAATCCGTGGATTTCGAGTCTTTTGATCTTCATGAGCTGCGCATCTTATCAGAGAGGGGGTTTTAATGTAAAGGGGAAGATGGAGGGGTGTGCGGCTTAGGGGAAATGCAAAAAGGGACATGGTTCCCCATGTCCCTTTTTTGGTTCGTTCGTAGCAGACCTAGGCTTCGGTCTTCTCTTCAGCAGCCTCTGCCACCGGAGCTTCTTCTGCTGCGGGAGCCTCTTCGGCAACCGGAGCAGCCTTGGCGGCCTTGGCAGCCTTCGGAGCCTTGGCGGCCGGAGCCGGCTTGGCAGCCTTCTTCGGGGTCATCTCGGCTTCAACGAGCTCGATAATGGACACCGGAGCGGTATCGCCGGGGCGGATGCCAAGCTTGATGATCCTGGTGTAGCCACCGGGACGCTCGGAGTACCGCGGTGCGATCTCGGTGAAAAGCTTGGTCACGACTTTCTTGTCGCGGATGTAGGCCGCTGCCTGCCTGGTGGCGTGAAGGTCGCCCTTCTTGCCCAGGGTGATCATCTTCTCGGCGATGGAGCGGAGCTCTTTCGCCTTGGCATCGGTCGTGGTGATCTTTTCATGCTGGAGAAAGGATGTCACCATGTTCCTGAACATAGCGATCCTGTGGCTTGTGGTCCTACCTAATCTTCTACCCGCGCTGTTGTGACGCATATCTTTTCACTTCCTTTCGATCTATAAATGAAGTCGTACGGACTATTCTTCTTTCTGTTCCCCGCGCAGGCGCCTCATGATCTCGGGATCCGGGAAGTTTTCCAGTTTCATGCCGAGGGTGAGACCCATGTCTACGAGGATGTCCTTGATTTCGTTCAGCGATTTCCTGCCGAAGTTCTGGGTCTTCAGCATCTCGGCCTCGGTCCTTGAGACCAGTTCGCCGATCAGCTTGATGCCAGCGTTCTTCAGGCAGTTCGCGGAGCGAACCGAGAGCTCAAGCTCGTCAACCGAGCGATAGAGGTTCTCGTTGAAGCGCTCGCGCTCCTCTTCCGGCTCCGCCTCCTCCTGGGGCTCCACGTCCTCATCAAAGTTGATGAAGATGGAGAGCTGATCCTTGAGGATCTTGGAAGCGTAGGCCACCGCGTCCTGCGGTTTCACGCTGCCGTCGGTCCAGACTTCGATAGTAAGCTTGTCGTAGTCGGTGATCTGACCCACGCGAGCGTTGGTGACGGTGAAGTTCACCTTGTGAATCGGGGAGAAGATCGCATCGATCGGAATGGTGCCGACCGGTGCCTTCTCGTCACGGTTGCGGTCAGCCGGGACATAACCCTTGCCGACTTTCACCATGAGGTCCATCTCCAGGTTGGCGTCCTTGGAGCAGGTTGCGATGTGATGTTCCGGGTTCAGGATCTCGACGTTGTTGTCGGTGATGATATCCTTCGCCTTGACCACCCCTTCACCCTTCTGCACGATCCGGATCATCCGGGACTCGTTGCCGTGCACCTTGAGGCGCACCCCTTTCAGGTTGAGGATGATGTCCGTCATGTCCTCGGTAACACCCGGGACAGCGGAGAATTCGTGCAGCACGCCCTTTGCCTTTACGGAGACGATTGCCGCCCCCTGCAGGCTGGAGATGAGGACCCTACGCAGCCCCGTTCCGAGGGTGGTACCGAACCCCCTTTCGAAAGGCTCGGCGTAGAACTTGCCGTATGTATTAGTCAGCGATTCTGTCTCAACCTGAAGCTTCTTCGGCCTGATCAGATCGCGCCAATTTCTATACATTTAGATCCCCCTGTATCGGTTGTTGGTCAGCCTTTACTTGGAGTAGAGTTCGACGATCAACTGCTCCTGAATCGGCATGGTGATGTCCTCGCGGACCGGCATAGCCTTGATGGTGCCTTTGAAGGCATCCTTGTCAAGCTCGAGCCACTGCGGGATGCCCCTGCGCACTACGCCTTCGAGGGACTCGTTGATCACCGTGATCTTGCGGCTCTTCTCGCGGAGCTGAATCACGTCGCCGGCCTTCACCTGGATGGACGGGATGTTCGCTTTGCGCCCGTTCAGGGTGAAGTGGCTGTGACGCACCAGCTGGCGCGCCTCGTCACGGGAGGTGGCGAAGCCGAGACGGTAGACGACGTTGTCGAGCCTTCTCTCCAGAAGGAAGAGGAGGTTTTCGCCGGTCACGCCCTTCATCCGGTCTGCGGTCTCGAAGTACCCGCGGAACTGGTTCTCGAGGATCCCGTAGATACGACGCACCTTCTGTTTTTCGCGCAGCTGAACACCGTAATCGGAAACTTTGATGCGACCCTGACCGTGCTGCCCCGGGGGATAGCTCCTTCTCTTGATGGCGCACTTGTCGGTGTAGCAACGCTCACCCTTCAGAAAAAGTTCCGATCCTTCGCGCCTGCACAACCTGCATGAGGGCCCTGTATACCTAGCCAATGAAGACCTCCTATGATCCTAACTGATAGTTCTGTGACTCCAGGTCCGTGAAACGGTCCTAGACCCTTCTTCTCTTCGGGGGACGGCAGCCGTTGTGCGGAATCGGCGTTACGTCGCGGATGAAGCTGACGGCGAAACCGGCAGCCTGCAGCGCGCGCAGCGCGGACTCGCGGCCGGAGCCGGGACCCTTCACGTACACCTCGATGGAGCGCATGCCGTGCTCCATGGCCTTCTTAGCAGCGTCCTCAGCCGCCATCTGGGCTGCGAACGGGGTGCTCTTCCTGGAGCCCTTGAAACCTTTGGCGCCGGAGGTGCACCAGGCCACCACGTTACCGACCGGGTCGGTGATGGTGATCATGGTATTGTTGAACGTAGCCTGAATGTGGGCCACGCCAGTGGGTATATTCTTTTTCTCTTTCTTCTTCTTAACAACCTTTTTCGCCGGGCTCGCCATTATCCCTCCAGAATCTTATTTCTTCTTGCCAGCGACCGTACGAGCCGGCCCTTTCCTGGTGCGTGCATTGGTCTTGGTACGCTGCCCGCGGCAGGGAAGACCTTTCCTGTGACGGAGGCCGCGGTAGCAGCCGAGATCCATCAGACGTTTTATGCTCATGGAAATGTCGCGGCGCAGGTCGCCCTCGACTTTCACGTTCTTGTCGATGTAATCCCTGATCTTGGAGACTTCCGCCTCGGTCAGGTTGTCACAACGGGTATTCATGTCGATACCGGTTGCGGTGAGAATTTCCTGGGAAAGAGATCTACCGATGCCGTAGATGTAGGTGAGTGCGATCTCTATTCTCTTATTTCTGGGTAAATCTACCCCTGCGATACGTGCCAATGCCCGCTCCTCCTATTAACCCTGTCTCTGTGAATGCTTGGGGGTCTCGCAGATAACGCGGACTATGCCCTTGCGCTTGACAATCTTGCACTTTACACAGATCTTCTTGACCGATGCCCGAACCTTCATAGTTCACTTCCTTTTGAAGACGTTTTCCCAATCTATGTCTAGATTTTCGTAAGTATCTGCGGACCGTTGTCCGTAATTGCCACCGTATGCTCGAAGTGAGCCGAGAGGCCTCCGTCGGCGGTCACCGCGGTCCAGCCATCCTCCAGCACCCTCACCTCATAACCCTTCTCGTTGATCATCGGCTCGATCGCGAGGACCATGCCGCTTTTCAGCTTGGGTCCCTTCCCCGGCTGACCGAAGTTGGGTATCTGAGGTCCCTCGTGCAGTTCCTTCCCGATACCGTGCCCAACGAAGTCCCGAACGACCGAGAAGCCCCGCGGCTCGACCCAGGACTGCACCGCGTGGGCGATGTCTGAGAGCCGGTGCGCCGTATCAGCCATGTCGATGCCGCGGTAGAGCGACTCTTCGGTGGCCTTAATCAACCTTGCGGCTGCCTCGGAGATTTCGCCCACGGGAACCGTGATGGCCGAGTCACCGTAGAAGCCGTTGTAAAGCACGCCGAAGTCGAGGCTTACGATATCCCCGGAGACCAGGGTGCGCTGCGTGGCAAAGCCGTGTACCACCTGCTCATTCACGGAGCAACAAAGCGAAAAGGGGAAACCGCTGTAACCCTTGAAGGCTGGCTTCGCCTTCCTCTTCAGCGTTTCCCTCTCCGCGTAAGCGTCAAGTTGGGCCAGGGTGACGCCCGGTGCCACCATTTCCTTAAGGCCGACCAGAATCTCCGCCACCATCTTGCCTGCGGCGGCCATCTTCTCGATTTCGGCCCTGGATTTGAGTACTATCACCGTGCGCCCTGCAGTACCGCGAGGATCTCCGCCTGAACACCATCGACGGTCCCGAGACCGTCAACCGAGCGAAGTACCCCGGCTGCACCGTAGTAAGAGATGAGCGGAGCAGTCTGCGCCTCGTAAACGGCGAGACGGTTCAGAATGGTCGCCTCTTTGTCGTCCTCACGCTGGAAGAGATCTCCACCGCATGCGTCGCAGACCCCGGCAACCTTGGAAGGAGCGAAGTCGACGTGGTAGCCGGCGCCGCACTTGGAGCAGGCGCGCCTACCGGTGAGACGCTTCAGGAGCTCATCCTTGTCCACGGAAAGCGACACGACGTGGTCGATCTGCTTGCCCATGCCGGAGAGAACCTTGCCGAGAGCGTCGGCCTGGGGCACGGTGCGCGGAAAGCCGTCGAGGATGAAACCTTTCTGGCAGTCCGGCTGCGCGAGACGCTCCTCGACGATGCCGATCACGACCTCGTCGGGAACCAAGGCACCCGCGTCCATGAATCCCTTGGCCTTCACACCCATCGGGGTGAGGTCCTTAACGGCAGCCCGCAGTATATCGCCGGTGGATATCTGCGGGATGCCGAACCTGTCTATGAGGAGTTTCGCCTGGGTCCCCTTGCCTACGCCCGGGGGTCCAAGGAGGATGAGGTTCATCGGGGCCTCCTATTTTCTACCCTGAATGCGAACGCCTTTCATAAACCCTTCGTAGCTGCGCGTGATGAGGTGCGCCTCGATCTGGGCCAAGGTGTCCATACCGACACCGACCGCGATCAGCAGCGAGGTGCCGCCGAAATAGAAGGGAAGGTTGAATTTCCCGATCAGGATCGAAGGGAGCACACAGACTGCGGAGATGTATATCGCACCCGCAAAAGTCAGCTTGGTGAGCACCGCGTCGAGGAAGTCAGAGGTCTCTTTGCCGGGACGGATCCCAGGCACATAACCACCCTG
This sequence comes from Geomonas edaphica, assembly GCF_004917075.1. Lineage (GTDB taxonomy): Bacteria > Desulfobacterota > Desulfuromonadia > Geobacterales > Geobacteraceae > Geomonas > Geomonas edaphica. The sequence continues at coordinate 10,813 of NZ_SSYB01000010.1, read as the reverse complement.
TTTCTTGACGTTGTCGGCGACATCAACCGGGTTGAAAGTCACAGCCGTGTAGAAATAGCAAAAAAAGACGATAAAGGCAACAAATAAAATCTCGTAGAGCAACTTTCCGGGGGCCAGTTGCTTGGAAGCAGCCTGCACCCAGGGGACGTCGATGAAGTTACCCACCGTTGCCGGGAACATGATGATCGACGACGCGAAGATCGGCGGAATCACGCCTGCCATGTTCACCTTGAGCGGCAGATGCGAGCTCTGGGCGCCGACCGTCTTCAATCCGACCACGCGCTTCGCGTAGTGAATCGGAATCCTGCGCTGGCCGCGCTCCATGAAGACGACGGCTGCGATTACCAGGAACATCACGGCGATCACGAGGATCAGCACGAACAGGGAAAGCTCGCCGGTCTTGATCAGGCGGAAGCTATTGCCGATGGCGTTCGGGATGCGCGCCACGATGCCGGCGAAGATGATCAGGGAGATACCGTTACCGATCCCCTTCTCGGACATCTGCTCGCCCATCCACATGATGAAGGCGGTGCCCGCAGTCAGCGTGATGACGGTCATCAGACGGAAGGACCACCCCGGGTTGGGGACGACCAGTTCGCCCGCCGGACCGCGCATCGCCTCAAGGCCAATGGAGATACCGAAGGACTGCACGACCGACAGCACCACGGTGCCGTAACGGGTGTACTGGATGATCTTCTTCCTGCCGGCGTCCCCTTCCTTCGAGAGCTTCTCGATGGCCGGAACGACGACGGTGAGAAGCTGGAAGATGATGGAGGAGGAGATGTACGGCATGATGCCGAGGGCAAAGACGGTCAGCTTCTCGAGAGCCCCGCCAGAAAACATGTCGAACATACCGAGCAACGTGCCCTGCGCAGCCTTGAAGAACTGCGCGAGCGCCATGGCGTCAATGCCCGGAGTAGGGATGTGACACCCTACCCGGTAGACAGCCAGCATCATCAGGGAAAACAAAACCTTCTTCTTAAGCTCGGGGATCTTGAAAATGTTCTGGAAGGCTTCTATCAAGACTAGATCTCCTCGACGGTACCGCCTGCCGCAGTGATTTTTTCGCGTGCAGATGCGCTGAATTTGTGAGCCTTGATGGTCAGAGCGCGGGTCAGGTCACCGGTTGCGAGCACCTTGATGCCGTCGCAGATCTCGTTGATGAGGCCGCTCTTCTGAAGCGCCTCGGCGTCCACCACGCTTCCAGCCTCGAAAATCTCGAGCTGGCAGAGATTGACCAGTGCGTAGACCTTCTTGGTGAGCGGAGTGAAACCGCGCTTGGGGAGCCTTCTGTGCATCGGCATCTGGCCACCCTCGAAGCCGGGCTTCACGGAGCCGCCGGAGCGCGCCTTCTGGCCCTTGTGGCCCTTGGTCGCGGTCTTGCCGTGGCCGGAGCCGATGCCCCTACCGATGCGCTTTCTATTCTTGGTCGACCCGATGGCCGGTTTGATGGTATTCAATTGCATGATTGTCACCTTTAGGGGGAATTACTCTTCGACGCGTACCAGGTGGGCGACCTTTGCGATCATCCCACGAATCTCCGGGGTATCCTTCAGGACCACGGTCTTCTCACGCTTGGTGAGCCCCATGCCGAGCAGGCGGCCCTTCATTTTCTCGGTTTGACCGATGCCGCTCTTTACGAGCGTAACCTTCAGTTCAGACATGTTCAGCTCCTTAGTACTATTCGGTGATGCCGCGGCGCGCCATCAGCTCTTCCGCAGTCTTCAGCATGCCCAAGCCGGCAAAAGCCGCCTTGACCACGTTGTGCGGGTTGTTGGAGCCCAGGCACTTGGCGAGGATGTTGTGCAGGCCTGCGGACTCGAAGACCGCGCGGGCAGCACCACCGGCGATGACGCCGGTACCCGGGGATGCGGGCATCATGAGCACCTTCCCGGCGCCGAAGTGACCGAGCACCTCGAACGGGATGGTCTGGCCGGCCACGATGGGGACCTTGATCAGGTTCTTCTTGGCCTGCTCGACGCCCTTGCGGATCGCTTCGGGAACCTCGTTGGCCTTGCCCAGGCCGTAGCCTACCACGCCGTTGCCGTCGCCTACCACCACGAGGGCGGAGAAGCTGAACCTGCGGCCACCCTTGACGACCTTGGCTACACGGCTGATATGGACAACCCTATCGGTAAGATTCATTTCACTGGCATTGATCTTAAGCAAACTCATTCCTCCTTACCTGCCCTAGAAGGACAGACCGTTTTCGCGTGCGGCCTCAGCCAGAGCTTTGATCCTACCATGGTAAAGGAAACCGTTACGGTCGAAGACGACCGCTTTGATGTCCTTCTCAAGAGCCTTCTTGGCGATTGCGGCGCCAACCTTGCTGGCGGCCTCGATGTTGCCGGTGTACGAAAGCCCTTCGGCTACCTCGCCCACCAGGGTGGAGGCGGAGGCGAGCGTCGCGCCGGTGGTGTCGTCGATCAGCTGGGCGTATATGTGACGTGCACTCTTGAAGACGTTCAGTCTCGGACGCTCCGGCGAACCGGTGATTTTCTTCCTGACCCTGGTCTGTCTTTTCAGGCGAGCTACCTGTTTTTGGGCTAAAGAACTCAAGGCACTTCTCCTTGCTATTTTTTACCGGTTTTGCCGGCTTTTCTGAGAATGGTTTCGTCAGCGTACTTGATGCCCTTGCCCTTGTAGGGCTCGGGACCGCGGAAGTCGCGGATCTTGGCGGCGGTCTGACCGACGAGTTCCTTGTCGATCCCCATCACCTTGACCTTGGTCATCTTCTCTACTTCGACGCTGATCCCGGCCGGGAGTTCGAAGTTGATCGGATGCGAGTAGCCGAGAGCCAGGTTCAGGACGTTCCCCTTCACCTCGGCGCGGTAACCGACGCCGTTGATCTCGAGGAGGGTCTCGAATCCCTTGGAGACACCAAGCACCATGTTGTTGATCAGGGTCCTGGTCAGACCGTGAGCCGAACGGGACTTGATGGTGTCGTCCTTGCGTGTCACCGTGACGGCCTCACCGGTCACGTCGATGGTGACACCGTCGCCGATAACGCGGGCGAGTTTCCCTTTCGGGCCCTCGACCTTGATCTCCGGCGCGTTGTATATGACTTTCACCCCCGCAGGGATCGCGATGGGAAGTTTTCCTATTCTAGACATGCAAAGCTCCTTAAAGCGAAAATGACTACCAGACCGTGCAAAGGATCTCGCCGCCGATGTTCAGCTCGCGAGCGGTCTTGTCGGTTACCAGCCCTTTGGAAGTCGAAAGGATGGCCACGCCCAGTCCGTTTTTCACCTGCTTGATCTTGTCGGAGGGGACATAGACCCTGCCGCCGGGCTTGCTGATCCTCTTGATCTCGTTGATGACCGGGTCCTTCTCATCAATGAACTTGAGGTATATACGCAGAATCCCCTGCTTGCTGTCGGCGATAACCTTGAAATTCTTGATGAAGCCCTCGGCGCGAAGCACCGTGGCGAGGCTCACCTTGAGGTTCGACGAAGGGATGTCAACTTTCTGGTGTTTTGCCATACCAGCGTTCCTGATTCTGGTCAGCATGTCGGCAACTGGATCTGTCATGCACATATGAAACTACTCCTCTTTCCTAAAGCGGAATCTTTTTACCAACTGGACTTGATAACACCGGGGATCTGGCCGGAGTTCGCGAACTTCCTCAAGCAGATCCTGCACATGTCAAATTTCCGGTAGTAAGCTCTCGGGCGGCCGCAAACGGCGCAGCGGCTACGCTCGCGCACCTTGTACTTGGCCCTCGAAGCTTTTATGATCATTGATGTCTTAGCCACGGAATTCCTCCAAAACCTGTATTAGTTCCTGAACGGCAGGCCCATGAGCTTGAGAAGCGCCTTGCCCTCAGCGTCGGTCTTTGCCGTGGTCACGATCGTGATGTTGAGACCCTTGATCTTGTCGACCTTGTCGTAGTCAATCTCGGGGAAGATCAAATGCTCCTTGATGCCAAGGGAGTAGTTACCCTTGCCGTCGAAGCCCTTGCCGGAGATCCCCTTGAAGTCACGTACGCGCGGCAGCGAGACGCTTACCAGGCGATCGAGGAACTCGTACATCTTCTCGCGGCGCAGCGTCACGGCGCAGCCGATCGGCATACCCTGACGCAGCTTGAAGCCCGCGATGGACTTCTTCGCCTTGGTGATCACGGGTTTCTGGCCGGCGATGGCCGCCAGCTCGTCGGCTGCGGAGTCCAGAATCTTGACGTTCTGGATCGCCTCGCCGAGGCCCATGTTCAGGACGATCTTCACGAGCTTGGGGACTTCCATGATGTTATTGTAGTTATGGTCCTTCATCATTTGCGGGACCATCTCTTTATTGTAAAGCTCAGCCAGCCGTGCCATTGAATCCTCCAAAACTATTTATCAAAGGACTCGCCGCATTTGACACAGCAGCGCGCCTTTTTACCATCTTCCAGAACGGTGGTCCTGGTCCTTACCGCCTTGTTGCACTTCGGGCAGAGCAGCATCACGTTAGAGATGTGCACCGGAGCCTCTTTTTCGAGGATCCCCCCCTGCTCGGAACCGCGCGGCTTCACGTGGCGCTTCACCACGTTGATCCCCTCGACAATCACGCCGTCCTTCTTGGGCGCGATGGAGATCACCTTGCCGCTCTTGGAACGATCCTTGCCCGCGGTGATCACGACGGTATCGTTTTTCTTTACATGTAATTTTTTGCCCAGCATCTCTATTCTCCAGGATCTAGTCTTAAAGTACCTCGGGGGCGAGGGATATGATCTTCATGAACTTCTTGGCGCGAAGTTCCCTGGCGACCGGCCCGAAGATACGAGTGCCGACAGGCTCCTTGGCATTGTTGATGACCACGCCGGAGTTGGTGTCGAAACGGATGTAGGAGCCGTCCGGGCGCCCAACGGCCTTGGCGGTACGCACCACGACAGCCTTCACCACGTCACCCTTTTTCACCTTCGAATTGGGGAGAGCTTCCTTAACGGAAGCGACGATGATGTCGCCAATCCCGGCGTAACGGCGCTTGGATCCGCCGAGCACTTTAATGCAAAAGAGCTTCTTCGCGCCGGAGTTGTCCGCCACGTCCAATATTGTCTGCATCTGAATCATTGTTTAACTCCCGGCGAGCCCTTAAGCCTTGGACTCGATAATCTGTCTGATCTTCCAGCGCTTGTCCTTGGAAAGCGGACGGGTTTCCACGATGACGACACGGTCGCCGATCTTGGCGGAGTTGTCGATATCGTGCGCCTTGTACTTGGCGGAGCGCTTGATGTACTTGTTGTAGACGGGGTGCTTCACCAGACGGTCGACCTTTACCACTGCGGTCTTGTCCATCTTGTCCGAGACGACCACGCCGATCTGAGTTTTCCTGTTGCCTCTTTCGCTCATATCTATCTCTTAGCCTCTCTTTTCGCGGAGTATGGTCTTCACGCGGGCGATGTCCTTCCTTACGTTGGACAGCTTGGCGGTGTTTTCCAGACGCCCGGTGTGAAGCTGAAACTTCACGTTGAAGAGTTCTTTGGTAAGCTCGGCGCTTTTGGTCTCGAGTTCTGCTGCCGTCGCATTTTTCAGTTCGTTAGCCTTCATTGATTTCCGCCCTCGTAATGTACTTGGTGGCTACGGGGAGCTTGTGCGCCGCAAGCCTGAATGCCTCGCGCGCCACTTCCTCGCTGACCCCCTCCATCTCGTAGAGGACACGGCCGGGCTTGATGACGCAGACCCACGAGTCCGGGGAGCCTTTCCCCTTACCCATACGGGTTTCGGCGGGTTTCGCGGTGAGCGGCTTGTCCGGGAAGATACGGATCCAGATCTTGCCACCCCTCTTGATGTAGCGGGTCATGGCGATACGGGCAGCTTCGATCTGGCGGGAATCCAGCCAGCCGCACTCGGTAGCCTGCAGACCGAACTCGCCGAACGCAAGCTCAACGCCGCGCTGCGGGGTCCCGGTCATGCGCCCCTTCATCTGTTTTCTATGCTTAACTTTCTTGGGCATTAACATCGCAAAAAACTCCTGTTCCTATTTTTTAGCGGAGAGCACTTCACCCTTGAAGAGGAGCACTTTTACGCCGATGATACCGTAGGTGGTCTTCGCCTCGGCAAAGCCGTAGTCGATGTCCGCGCGCAGCGTGTGCAGCGGCACCCGGCCCTCGCGGTACCATTCGGTTCTCGACATCTCTGCCCCACCCAGGCGGCCGGAGCAGGTGATCCTGATCCCCTTGGCGCCGAACTTGAGCGTGGAAGTCACGCTCTTTTTCATGGCGCGCCTGAAGGCGATGCGGCGCTCAAGCTGCATGGCGACGTTCTCAGCCACGAGCTGTGCGTCCAGTTCCGGCTTCCTGACTTCCTGTATGTTAAGGTAGACCTCTTTGTCGGTGAGCTTGGCCAGCTCCTTCTTCAGGGTCTCGACCTCGGAGCCCTTCTTACCGATGATGAGGCCCGGACGAGCGGTGAAGATGTTGATCTTCGCCTTGCCTGCAGCGCGCTCTATCTCGATCTTGGAGACGCCGGAATGATACAGCCTTTTTTTGAGGAAATTGCGCAGCTTCAGATCTTCGTGAAGAAGCTTCGCATAATCTTTTTCCGCGTACCATTTGGAATCCCAGGTTTTAATAACCCCGAGCCTGAACCCGATAGGATTTACTTTCTGACCCAAAACATCACCTCCGACCCGTTCTTATTTCTTTTCCGCAAGGACCACGGTAATGTGGCTCGTCGGTTTTCTGATCTTGCTAGCCCGGCCCATGGCGCGGGGGGTGAAGCGCTTAAGTACTGCGCCGCCGTCAACGAAGATGGTCTTCACGAACAGCTTGTCAACATCGGAGCAACCTTTCTGCTCGGCGTTGGCAACGGCCGAGGAGAGGAGCTTCGAGATGAGCTTCGCCGACGGTTGCGGCGAGAAGCGCAGGGTGTTCAGCGCAGTCTGAATGCCCTTGCCCCTGACGAGGTCCACGACAAGGCGTGTTTTCCTCGGGGAGAGGCGGACAGAGGATAATTTAGCGGATGATTCCATTACAAAACTCCTTTAGGACCTTACTTCTTCTTGAGCTTGCTCTTCTTGTCAGCAGCGTGGCCGTAGAAGGTTCTGGTAGGTGAGAACTCGCCCATCTTGTGGCCGACCATGTTCTCAGTGACGAACACAGGGATGAACTTCTTGCCGTTGTGCACCGCGAAGGTGAGCCCGATGAAATCCGGGGTGATGGTCGAACGACGCGACCAGGTCTTAATCACCTTCTTGCTGCCGGCCTGTTCTGCCTGGGCTTTCGCTTCCAGATGTGCGTCAACGAAAGGCCCCTTCTTTATAGATCTTGCCATCTTTTAAAATCCTCTATCCAGATGAGTTATTTGCTGCGCTTCTTCACGATGAAGGCCGTGGACCGCTTGTTGGTGCGCGTCTTGTAGCCCTTGGTGGGGATACCCCACGGGGTTACCGGGTGACGACCACCGGAGGTCCTGCCCTCGCCACCGCCGTGCGGGTGGTCGACCGGGTTCATCGCGACGCCCCTTACGTGGGGACGCACGCCGAGCCAGCGGGAGCGACCTGCCTTGCCGATGGAGACGTTCTCGTGGTCCACGTTGCCCACCTGGCCGATGGTCGCCTTGCAGTCCATGAGGATCATGCGGACTTCGGAGGAGGGAAGCTTAACCTGGGCGTACTTACCTTCCTTGGACATGAGCTGGGCGAAGGTGCCGGCGGAACGGGCCAGCTGGGCGCCCTTGCCGATCTTCAGCTCGATGTTGTGGATGATGGTACCCAGCGGGATGCACCTGATGGGGAGCGTGTTGCCCGGCTTGATGTCAGCCTGCTCGCTGGCGATAACGGTGTCACCCACTTTCAGGGAGAGCGGCGCCAGGATGTAGCGCTTCTCGCCGTCGGCGTAGTTTAGGAGCGCGATGCGCGCGCTGCGGCACGGATCGTACTCGATGGTGGCAACCTTAGCCGGGATGTCGGTCTTGTCACGACGGAAGTCGATGATCCGGTACTTCTGCTTGTGACCACCACCGACGTTCCTGGAGGTGACGCGGCCGTTCGAGTTTCTGCCGCCGCTCTTTTTGAGGTTCTCAACAAGAGACTTCTCAGGCTTGCAGGCAGTGATCTCCTCGAAGGTCGAGCAGGTCTGCGCCCTTCTACCCGGAGAAGTAGGTTTGTAAGTTTTGATAGCCATTATCTAAATCCCCACAGAAATTTTATGCTTCAAAGAAATCGACGTTGGAGCCCTCTTTCAGGGTCACGTACGCCTTCTTCCAGTTGGAACGCTTGCCGATACCCTTCGCGGTGCGCTTGGTTTTGCCGGCCACGTTGACGGTGTTGACGGCGGCAACCTGCGCGTTGAAGAGCTTCTCGACGGCGGCCTTGATCTCGATCTTGTTGGCGGCACCGTTTACCACGAAAGCGATGACGTTCTTGTCGTCCTTCTCTACCGTGGTCTTCTCAGTGATGAGCGGTTTCTTTATGACGTCATAGATGTTCATGACTGTAATGCTCCTTCAACACGACGAACGGCGGCCTCGGTAAAGACGACGCTCTGGTATTTCATGATGTCGAAAATGTTAAGCCCATCAGGGCCCAGCACCTTGACGTTTTTCACATTGCGAGCGGACAGCTCCAAAGTAAGATTCGCAGTATCTGTGATAACGAGCGTCTTGTCAAGGTTAAAAGCATTTAGTACCTCGACAAATGCTTTTGTCTTGATCTCAGGAAGCTCAAAGTTGTTCACGACAGTGATCGCATCTTTCTTAAAGAGCATGGAAAGTGCGCTTCTGAGAGCAGCCTTCCTCGCCTTCTTGTTCATCGAGAGGCTGTATGTCTTCGGCTGCGGGCCGAATGCCACACCGCCGCCGGGGTACTGAGGAGCGCGGCTGCAACCCTGGCGGGCCTGACCGGTACCCTTCTGCTTGAAGGGCTTCTTACCGGAGCCGGAAACCGCGGCGCGGTTCTTGACGGCAACGGTGCCCTGCCTGCGGTTAGCGAGCTGGATCTTGACGGCCTCGTGGATCAGGTACTCACGGACGTCGTCGTTGAAGACGGCGTCGGAGACTTCGATCTCACCGACCTTTGCTTTTTTGATGTCAAATACGTCTAACTTTGCCATGTCTATCTCCAGCCCCCGTTATCTCGTCGCCTTGACGGAGTCCTTGATCAGGACAACGCCGTTGGCGGAACCGGGGATCGCTCCACCGAGCAGAATCAGATTGTCAGCAGCGTCCACGCGTACAACTTTAAGGCGCTGCACGGTCACCTTCTCGTTACCGAGCTGGCCCGGCATCTTCTTGTTCTTGAAAACCCTGGAGGGGGTCGCGGAGCAGCCGATGGAACCCGGGGCACGGTGGAAACGGGAGCCGTGGCTCGACCGTCCGCCTTTGAAACCCCAGCGCTTGATGACGCCGGCAAAGCCCTTACCGATGGAGGTGCCGGTCACATCGACCAGGTCGCCTTCCTCGAACACGGCTGCCTCGATCACGTCACCCACGTTGTAGGCGCTGGTATCGTCCATGCGCAGCTCGCGGTAGTGGGTGAACACGCCGGCACCGGCGCTCTTGCAGTGCCCGACCTGGGCCGCGTTGGCCTTAGAGGCGTCCTTCTCACCGTAACCGACCTGGATGGCGGTGTAGCCGTCCTTCTCAACGGTCTTCTTCTGGAGGACTACGCACGGCCCCGCCTCGACGACGGAAACGGCGATGCGCCTGCCGTCCTCGGCAAATATCTGGGTCATGCCCAGTTTTTTCCCAATCAATCCCTTATTCATGGTCGACTTCCTATCCTTGTATTAAAGCTTGATCTCGACGTCCACACCGGCGGAGAGGTCGAGTTTCATCAGAGCGTCGACAGTCTGCTGAGTCGGCTCGAGAATGTCGATCAGGCGCTTGTGGGTCCTGATTTCGAACTGCTCGCGCGACTTCTTGTCGACGTGCGGTCCACGCAGCACGCAGTACTTGTTGATGACGGTCGGCAGCGGAATCGGGCCGGCAACGCGTGCGCCGGTCCTCTTGGCGGTGTCGACGATCTCGCCAACGGAAGTATCAAGGAGCTTGTGGTCGTATGCTTTCAAGCGGATTCTAATTTTCTGACTAGGCATCTCTTCCTCGTGATGAAACAAGTTTTCAGTTTACAGCCGAAGTTTCCGGCCGGCGCACACAGGCACCGACCGGAAACCAGGATGAAAACCGTATGGTTTTTCTGTTCTTATTCGATGATGGAAGCAACCACGCCAGCGCCGACGGTACGGCCGCCTTCGCGGATTGCGAAGCGCAGACCTTCGTCCATAGCGATCGGGGTGATCAGGTTGACGGTAACCGAGACGTTGTCGCCCGGCATAACCATCTCAACGCCGGCTTCGAGGTCAACCACGCCGGTAACGTCGGTGGTCCTGAAGTAGAACTGCGGACGGTAGCCGTTGAAGAACGGGGTGTGACGGCCGCCCTCTTCCTTGGAGAGGATGTACGCCTCTGCCTTGAACTTGGTGTGCGGGGTGATGGAGCCCGGCTTGGCAAGAACCTGGCCGCGCTCGATGTCCTCACGCTTCACGCCGCGCAGCAGTGCGCCGATGTTGTCGCCAGCGCGACCTTCGTCGAGCAGTTTGCGGAACATCTCAACACCGGTGACGGTGGTCTTGGTGGTTGCCTTGATGCCGACGACCTCGACTTCCTCGCCGACCTTCACGATGCCGCGCTCGACACGACCGGTGGCGACGGTGCCACGACCGGAGATGGAGAACACGTCCTCGACCGGCATGAGGAACGGCTTGTCGATGGCGCGCTGCGGCTCCGGGATGTAGGCGTCGACTGCGTCCATCAGCTTCATGATGGCCTGCTCGCCGAGTTCGCCCTGGTCACCCTCGAGGCCCTTAAGAGCGGAACCCTTGATGATCGGGATATCG
>NZ_SSYB01000001.1 GCF_004917075.1 Geomonas edaphica | reverse complement strand
CATCTCTGTCAGCATCAAGGGCGAAAGCTACCGCCTCAAGGAGAAACTCAAGGCTGGACTGCTGGCTAAACACATCGAACAGTCATAACCAAGGGGGGGACTTTTCGATTACCGAAAAGGGGTACTTTTCAATTACCGTTGACAAGGGCTGGCGTCGTGGTGCAAGAATGACGCTCTTGGGGGTAGGGTGCGTGGTTGATCGAGTAACCGCTCTATCGGTGCAAGGCAGCTTCAATGTCCTTTTCCAGGCTTTCCGGTGTGGTCGTTGGTGCATAGCGTTCCAGCACCTTGCCGTGTCTGTCAACAAGGAACTTGGTGAAATTCCACTTTATGGCCTCGCTCCCGAGGAGCCCTTTAGCCGCCGTCTTCAGGAACTGAAACAGCGGAGCTGCCTCAGGACCGTTGACATCGATCTTGGCGAAAAGGGGGAAGGTAACGTCATAGCTCAGCGAGCAGAAGTTTTGTATCTCCGCAGCGTCGCCCGGCTCCTGTGCGCCAAATTGATTGCAGGGGAAACCGAGCACGACGAATCCTTGTGAAGCGTATTTCCGGTACAGAGCTTCAAGCCCCTTGTACTGTGGGGTAAAGCCGCATTTGCTGGCCGTGTTGACGATAAGCATGACCTGGCCACGGTATTCGCCCAGAGTCTTGGTCTCTCCGCCAGCTGTCTGCACCGGTATTTCATATATGCTCACCATGTTGGCGCTCCTTGCCTTTGGGTGGCGGTTAAAAGCTGGTATCAGTATCTCGTATGGCTTCATTCAACGGACGGTGCTGCGTTTCTTGTGCTCAACAAGGAGAAACGCATTATTTCATAGGGTGTCCCCCTGTCACTAGGGGCTGTAACCTCCGGCTACGCGGGTCCATATTATATGGCTGGCCCCCATTGTGGCCGCAACTTCTCGCGCCTCATTTTTCGCGTTTTGCATGCCTGCCGAGGCGGCTACATTGGGAGAGGGGGAGTTGAGATTTTGACTTTCTTTCTGCAAATCTCAAAATATCAACAACGTCCCTCAGGGGCCATCCTTTGATGCCGCGTTCTGCAGTCGAAGGGGGTCCCACCCGATGCAGGCAGCTTTATAGAAGCTGGTCTTTACGGTATGTGGCGCATGGCGCGTCTGGTTGCCCCGCCTTTGGGCGGTGTCTAACCGGCTGATTGGCATCTGATGGACACAGCTTAAGCCGCGGCGCCTAGTATGCAATTAACAACTCGTCTAGGAGGTCCTCCAGAATATCATCTGGGGATTCTCCTGATTCCTTCCTCTCGATCATCTCCATCAATTGTGCATCAGAAACGATGAGGATAAGACGTTGGTCGTTCCGGAAGCGCCGCAATTGTGCTGCGCTAGCACCTTCGTTGCCTCCCTTTCTACTTACAATGATAAGGAAGCGCCCTAAAGCTTTATTGGCATATGTAGCAACATCATTTACGACTTCTCCACCAATAGGATCAGCATAATTTTTAAAATCAACGATGATAAAATCTGCATCAAAGCGATCTCCTATTCGCTTGAAGAATCGGGTTAACCTATTGTTGCGAAACAGCACGTCACGTCGTTCAACGCCATCTTCGGTACGTGCCTGTACTCTGGGCTCCCCAAGATCCGTTGGAAATAGAAACTGTAAAATTTCAACTCCAAGATCTTCATATGATCGAAAATGCATCTGCCCTGAAGAGCAAGCCTTCAGCCTTGCTTCGTATCTTACCCTTTCGGAATCCCTGTTAGCCCACTCTGCCTGGATTTGCTCTACAGCTTTTGCGTATGGGTTAAAATATTTCTGCATTATTTCTGGATGCGTGTGCAATAAGAGGTTAAGCACCGCTCGATCCCAAACTCTTATGCGTGGACTTTTTACTACGACGTGTTTACCGATTGACGTTAAATCACCGGATGTTACAAGGCAGACAATGTCAAATGGTGAGTGAAGCTGCTCCAATGCTTGTTCGGACTCTCTTACGACTGCCGCAGATGCGCGGTCAATTTTATAATGCTTTAGCTGAAATCCCCAACTCTCTTCACGTACAAACCTACCAGGCTCATCAAGGTACACTTTTCCGAAAAAATCATATTCTTGACCATCGCCTTCGGTGCCGCCCACGTTAATTCCTTCTGCGACAGCAAGTTCTCGGCATAACGCCTCAAATTCATTTCCACTCAGAATTTGCCAAAAGACTGCTAATGCCTGTTCGAATGCAGCACGAGCTCCGGCAGCCCTTGCCTCCTCTTCATCGTATGCAAGGTACCTGAAGTTGAACGACATCAAAGGGGTATGTAGTCTCTTTTGGATATCAAAAATATTAATTTCGTCCAGAGGGGGATCAAAATCATCAATACTAAGAACTTTTACGGATGGATGGGAGGCTGGCCTGTGGCCGACGATTACCCCATTCTCGCCTAGCCTGACTACTGTGGACTCATACGGGTAAGAAGCATACAACGACAGGGCATTTGCCACATCTCCAAAATATTGCTCCACAGATTCCCGATAGAACTGCCAATACCGCTCGACATAGAGGACTAATGTCTCGTTGGATGGGGGGGCGTACCCAGCGGGAGCATCGGAAAGGAGGTCATCAGATGCTGCAGCCCTAGGATCAACATGAGAAGGGGGATAACTTTTCATTATTTTCGTATCCTCTGCAAATTGCCAACGGCGAGGGGGGCGCACCAGCGCGTCTGTTTGGGGGGGGACTTAGGTAACATATGTAACTTATTAATCTGGGTCCGGTCTTAGATGCACCAAACAATTCGTTACACATGTTACCTACGTCCCCTCGGCCCCACGTCCCTCTGTGTCCCTAACAATGGGGTGATCGCTGCTGCGTTGAGTCGGGATTTCAGTTGTCGAATTTGGAAAGCACTTCGCCAACTAATAACCTTTCTTTTTTACCTTGTGGATGTTGAACAATAACTATTTTCGTCCCCTCAAATTGTGCAACACCTTCGACGAAGGTTGTATCTGATGGCTTAGAATATTGAATCCCAAGCTCCTCCAAAAATGGCTTGGCCCAATTCAAGCCAGTAAGCATCAGAACATTATTGGGCTTATATGTTTTCAATTCTGACAACAACAGCTCTGCGCACGCTTTAAATTGAATTTTTTGCAATTTTCCTGACGGATTGCCCTGTTCACTGTGTGAAAGTTTGTAAAGGTTGCTCCAGACTAAGAAGGAAGGCCAATCGTTGCTACCAACATCTGCTATATTAAGTCCTTCCACAGTCTTTTTTGCTACTCTCCAGTAAGCAGATGTTCTTGTTTTGTACTTATTAGAGGAGTTTTCCTTTCCATCCCAGATATCGGTTACCCATAGCATCGGACACCTGTTTAGTCTGGTGACGTCCTCTAACGTTTCCTTAGATAAACTCATTGCGTCGCTTGATGCTTTTCCCTCAGGGGACCAAGTAGTCCTCCAGCCATTGACTGCTCTTCCCACTATCATTAATTTCCCGTCGTATAGATCTCCCTTCATAGATAAAAAACTTGAAAGTTCATTTTCAGGATAGGCATCGTGGTTCTCATTTGCCAGAGCTATAGCTTTCGCTAAAGTTTCTACTTCATCTTTTCGCATTTATTGCCTCCTATGATCTTGTTTTTCAGGCCAGTTGGTTGTTGCTGTTGCCTGTGGTATATCAGGGCGGAGGGGCAGTGGTAAGTTGTGTAAGTCATTTGTCTCCAGACCCTTGTCAGCCTCTCTATTGCTAGACGTTCTGATCTTGAGGAGACATGAACACCCCTCTTTATCAGTTAAGAGCAATCGAGGTAATTATCCACTTTGCCGTATCATATTGTGCTGCAGGCAAAGTGAACGAGCTGACCTGTATTTGAAAGGTCTTAACAGGGTCAGGGTCTACTGCCCAGTTGAGAGACCTATCAAATATTGTCGTATCATCAGGTGCTTTTGCAGCGTAAAGAATGGTCAGATTTGCACGGGACCCGCCAGTATTTGAAGCTGTAAATTTCACTCCGAAAGTCACTGTGGTGGAAGTTCTGAAGATTTCAAACGGTTCCAAAGAAAGTATTTTGATGTCGCTTACTACTGCTGCAGGTGGTTGAACATATAACCCAAGGTAGCTATTGATTACCTGTTGCACCTCGGTAATTGATACCTTGCCGTCAGCGTTGAGATCGCCAGGGGGCGCTGCAAATAAAGTAGATGCTACACATAGCATCAGTGCAATGGTGACAGAGATAGTCTTAATAACGTCCTCCTTTAGGGACCATAAATGAGGGGCATCGTGAAAAGAAGTGGACGCCCATGAAATTATGCGTTACCCGTCACTGTATCACGGAAGAAACGCATGAATCATTGGCGTACCCAAGCACGGGGTAAAGAGGGACGCCCATGAAATTATGCGTTTCCCATTACCGTATCACTGAAAAAAGTATGATTCATTGACGTACCCAAGTACGTTCTTTCCACCATCGTGGATCTTTTAGGTTGATACTTTAAACAATGCCTGTTTGAGCCACCCATATCCGCTTACCAGAACAATACCTGCAAGAACCAGTATTGCTCCGACCAAAAAGCTAAGTTCGATAGGTTCGTTAAGCAACACCGCCCCAAATGTTACTCCAAAGAGCGGTGTCATAAATGAGAAGACGCCCAGTCTAGATGCTAAGTAATGACGCAGCAGCCAAAACCAGACCAGGAGACTGGCAAAAGACATGATTACGGACTGGAATAAAAGACTACCCCAAGCTAACAGAGTCGGATTGAATCTAGTCTGGCCCAGACCAATAGCCGCCAACATTAATAAAGTAAAAGCACCAATCAATTGATAAAGCAAAGTTTGGCTTACTGGAGATTTAGCAAGGATGGAACATCGAATCACTACCGTCGTTGCTCCCCATGAAACTGCCGCAAGAACGGCAAGAAAGTCACCGAACATCATCTTTGACAGTGATGGGCTCGCCCATTGGGGGCCGCGCCAGAAAAACGCTATGAAGATGCCGCCGAAAGCTAGCAATATTCCAGCCCACTGGAGTGAATGCAGCCGCTCTGCCGGTAGTTTCCAATGGAGGCCAAGGCCCGCAAAAATGGGTGCGGTGTACAGAAAGACAACCGAGTGTGAGGCTGTCGTATAGCGTAACCCTTCGCCCAGAAGCAAATATTCGAGCGCAAACAGAAAACCTACCAACAGGCCGGCGCGCCAAGTACCGTCATTGAAAGAAATCCGCTCCCCCCGAAAGAGCATCAATAGCCACACTAAAATTGCAGCTATTCCCGAACGCAATGCGACCAACATGATCGGCGTAACATCGGGTGCAGCCGCCTTGAATACGACCTGTTGTAACCCCCAGACCACACACAGAACAACCATCAGCCCCATTGCTTTACCGTCTATTGCCTTGCGAGAATCCATTTACTTCCTCAACCCCTTCAGTTCATCAGTTCTTCAAATGTAAATCGGCTTGGCAACAGAGCAAAGGGGACGTCTCCTCCAGCCCAAAACGAGTTCACCGCGCCCTCTGCTCTCTCAGTCACTCTTCACCACATTAAACAGAGGGGCTTGGGGGCGGTATCCTTTATTTCGCTCTTTTTCGTCTAGCCAAGTGCTTGTGGGGTGGAGGGGGCGTAGTTAGTTGTCATTGCGTATTGGCTACGCCTCTCTCGTTTTTCTGATTCTAGAACGATTCGCCATGAGGCGGCTGCAAAACTCTTCTTCGGTTAAAACTGTTTTCCTGGGATCGTGCACCCCAATGCTGTGAGTTAGAACTTCATCCCCGGTAGCCAAAAGATCGTCGGCAAACCCAGCTGACAACAAGGCTGCTTCATATAATCTGTCGAGTAGTTGCTGATATTCCGGCGACAAACGATCATACGACTTGCCTTGCCACCACAGTGTTTGGCAGCTTTGCCATGCTTCGTTTCTTGTTTGGCCAATAGCCTTGGCTTCTTGGCCTGACATCATGCAGATCCGCTTTTGCATTTCGGGATCGTCAAACTTAAATGCCTGAAGCGGTCCCTCTATACAGGCACATTCAATATTGTCTAAGACAAAAACACGTGGCGTAAAATTTGATAGTTTTCCGCCCAAGCCCGTTGTGTAGCCACCTACATCCATAAAGCACCTCATAGTTCCTGATCTAAGGGGACCTTGTTGAGATTCCGGTTTTCGTAAAGGTCAGATCGAATCTCAAAAAAAACAAGGGCGTTCCCTACGCCCTATATCTGGCTGGGCTTGTCATCATGGTGACAAGTGCAGGTGGGGCTGTAGGAGCCGTCGCAACAGACGGCCCTGCCGTCGGAACAGCCGCAGACACCGCCGTGCCAGGAACAGCAGCCACGTCGACCAAGTTCGTCCTTTTCGGACGAGGTGGCCTTGCAAAGCTCGTACTTTGCGGGCGAAGGCGCCAAGATGGATTGGGGGTTCTCAGGTGCGGTGAGCACAGAAGGCAATTCCGCAGCGAAAGCGGTACCGGCGGAGAGAATGACAGCGACGGTGAGCAGAGCCACTTTTCCCATTTGTTCCTCCTCAATGAGTCACACCAACTGTCATAGCTGGTTGCTATGACAATTAGGACAATATAACCCAGCTGCCAGTACAATAAAAGTTTTTTATGCGCCGGTTAATTATTGGGTGTTGTTGACCACGTTGACACACGGTCTGGTGATCGCATTGCTTTTTATGGAAGTTGCGCGAGCCCTATGACTCCCTGAACTCACACCAAAACCGAGCAACGAAGTCAAAAGCAGGAGCTGTCGTGCAGACGTAACAGGTTGTCATGCGGAGTTAGGCGTGATCAATGTAAATGTACTTGTGTCTATATAATGGTTAAATCTAATTAACATTAAAATGTTAGCATGGTCAAACGTCTTTTTTGTATATGTCTATATTGAACGTCATTGTGCTGAAATCATTGGAGGGGAATCATGTCTGAAAGATCAACAAAGTTTTGCACTGACTGTGGCGCTGAGATTAGCGTGAGGGCTGAGATATGCCCGAAGTGTGGTGTAAGGCAGATGTCATGCCTGGCAAACGGCACCAGCAAGAAAATTACTGCGGGAATTTTGGCCCTTTTTCTGGGTGGGTTTGGTGTACATCACTTTTACCTGAAGCACGTGGGGAGAGGGTTCCTCTACCTGATCTTCTGCTGGACCTTTATCCCTGCGATCGTGTCGTTCATCGAAGCTATCATCTATCTGACCACCTCCGACGAAGAATTCAGTCGTAAATACGAATAAAGGAGACCTTATGTTTGGATTTGGATTGCCGGAGTTGATTGTTCTGCTTTTTACTCTCACCCCTCTTGTTCTTTGGGTTGTTGCCTTGGTAGATATCATCAGGTCTGAGTTCTCAGGGAATAACAAGATCATCTGGATTCTGGTCGTTGTGCTCCTTCCTCTTCTAGGGGCAATTCTTTACTTCTTCGTCGGCAGGAAGCAAAAGGTGACATCTGCTTTTGATTCTGTCACAGCTTCTGGCAGAAGATTTTGTAGCGATTGCGGTGAGGAGGTGAATCCTAGAGCCGAAATTTGCCCCAACTGTGGGGTAAGGCACGGTTCGCAAAGACGGTGATAAGCGTGGTGTTATGCCAAAGAAGAAAAGCGGAGCTATTCAGCTTTAAAAGTCTTATCTTTCACGGCGTCAAGGAGGCAAGTCTAGATGGATGTAAAAATGAAGTTTTGCAGTGATTGTGGTGCACAGATCGCCCTCAAAACAGAGATCTGCCCTCATTGCGGCGTCAGACAGATACATAAGAGCAACAAGATTTTAAAAGTTTGTCTAATCGCGATCTGCGGTGTCCTTCTTCTCGGTATGTCTGCTGTCCTTATCACGTTCTTTACCATTTCCGGAGAAGAAAAGACCAAGCGAGTTCCTCTGGATGAAAAGCATATGCCTGCTTACGAACTGTTCAAAAAGACGCAGAGTAAGATGGAAGTGGACAAGGGGTGTCCCACCTGCCACTTCGAACCAGGCGGAGTTCCCTTCCCGCCCAAACATCCAAAAGCTGGCGACGGACCGATGCGATGTCTATTCTGCCACAAACTGAAACTGGTCTAATCTGCCTGTTCCACCCCCTGCAGTAACACCTACTAAAACAGCACACAGGCGGTGCTGCATATTCCGGATACTCCGCGCGGCTGAAGGTGAGACTAGGAAGAAGGAGGAGGGGACGGATGGCGGAGGGCGGAGGGCGGAGATTACCCCAAAGGTGATCTCCGCTGTCCTAAAATCAAGGGTGGGAGAGGGGAGGGACCGCAACCTGAGTCAGATACGCAATGTCGTCCTCATTGCCGCCACAGGTGGAGAAACCGCTAACGTGGAACTCCATTGTTGCGTGACCGGTGACAGGTTTGTTTATCACCCCTGTCCCAGTCAGAGTGCCGCTGCAGCTTTCTCTCGTGAGCGCGATGGTAACATCAATATTGTTGCCACTTATAGTGCCTGCTATGTCACCGAATGCGCCGGTCGACGCAAAATAATTACCCGATAAAGATGCACCGCTCTGATTAAGGGTGATCGACACGCTAGAGGAAGACGTTTCAGGTACTTGGCTATTGGCCTGATTAACGCTTGGGATAACCCCATTCCATACTCCCGTCGCATTTACTGACGGAGGTGCTGCTTCCTGTGTTGCTCCGCCATCACCGCCGCCACATCCCGCCAGCGAAAGAAGAAGTCCAGCAACTATCAACCATTTCATAGCATTTCCACCTGTCTTTGTGCCGTTCACCTATTTGTGCTCTGGTGGTTTAGAATTCAGGAGTGCTATCCATCCGACATGATTGTCGTCTGCTCCTTTGTCTCCGTAGAACTCTCATCCAATTAATTCGTTTTGATAAGTTTCGATCAGTCGGAAACTCGGCACTATACGAAACAGGGTTTTCAAGTCCTCGGGTGATTGCTGTCGTATATCTTTTCCGCGATAAAGAAAGGCATCATCCTTGTCACCGTGTGAAGTTTCGGCTCCTCGCAAAATGTTCAATTTTACTAGTCGAGCCAACTCCTCTTGGTACATGAAAAAATTTCGTAAATGTGTCACGATTATCTCATTTTCTCCTGTTTCGTGTTTGGTTAACACTTCATCAATTAGGCGATTTAGTCTGCTTCGAGCCGCAATAGCATCATCCATAACAGGCAACCACTGGGGGGTATTTTCACGAACTAATGACAAAAAAAATAAAGTTCTTGCCCTGTTATATTCAATAAAGCCGGGCCACATGATGTCATCGCCACTCACACTGAGTGCCTTTTCAAACTGCTTGCAAGCGTTGTCCAAATACATTGCAGAATCTTCCAACAATTCAGATGGCATCGTCTTAATCTCGTTAACAATTTTACAAATGCCTGAAATCGACATTATATCTGAACTTTGCATGTCAAAAAAGTTTCTGATTAAATGTATGCCTTTCTTGTTGTAGTATAACCCGAGGTAATTATGGTAGATGGTTTTAGTAACCGAATTGCGAAGGATTGGGCCCCGTACCTGAAGTAAATCACTATGAATATTGAAATTACCATCTGCAACAAACTTTTGGTATGAAACTATGCCTTTAAAAAGTTTTATTGTTTCACTGATTTGAATTGAATTGCCTTTGCTGAGAGAAATTAAATCCTTTTGCTTCTTATCTAATTTTTTTAAAATACTGGACATTCGTGACCTGTACGAGTCAATATCAATGTCATTTGCATTAAAGATTGCTGGAAATAGCACTATTACATCAACCATGTACTGTAGTGTGTCAGCAAATTGTACAGCTGTTTTAGATTCATTATTTAACTTGCACTCGATCTTTTTAAAAAGTTCTCTTTCTAACTCCAGTTCATTCGTACATGTAAACTGCTGTATCAATTCTGGTACTGATATAACATAATTTTCATTGTCTAGAATGTTGCCTTCCATCTTACTAATACTGTTGACGCTGTCAATGGAGGTGTATGTTTTTATAGAAATATATAAAGCCAGAATAGCAATGCAAAATCCGAGAATTGAAACTTCATAACTAACTAGATCTTTTCCGTTCTTGTCCAAATAGATTAAGTACGACAAGTAAGCTGATATCGTAATCATCAACATCATTAATAGACACAAGAGTTTGCCTGGTTTCATATATCGCCCTTATGAGATCTGCCGTCAGGCTTGCAAATTATCAAAGTCAACGGGAACCAACATCAAATGGTGTCAGCTCCCTCAGGCCTCTTCTAAAGGTCATCCACTTTGCGCCATTACGGCTGTGGATACCTTTTCCTCTAAACTATGTCAGCTCCACATACATGACAAACGTTAGCACCATCAGCAACCTTGGCGTTGCATCTTAAGCAATCTCTTTCTTTTGTCACCTTTCGTAACTCACCTTTAAACCACTCTCTATAAAGAAAAGTAACAGTAAGGAGTTTGCCTTCAGATTCCTACTGCAAAACATTTACTATTTGTTTTTCATTTAATCCGTTTTCTCGGATGAAGTCGTTCAGTGCTTCTTCAACTTCGTCTGATTTCGAGGTCAAAAGGCCCAATCCTGCACTAAAAGTAAATATTTTGGCCTTTAATGGCATCTTGCACCTTTCTGACGTTCTTAAGATCATACTCAACCGCTCAAATGTCAAGCTGACTTGACGGCTCCATTCCCTAAGACTTTGTTGCAATTACATAAACATGCTTTTCAGGAAACTGGTCCAACTCCAGGTGCATTACAGTCAGTCCGTTCTCTATCAGGGCTGCAAGATTGTCATTTATACCAATCGAGCTGTAGTAGAATTCGTCCTCCTGCCACACATCGGTATGCTCACCGACCGCATTGCCGAAGGTGTACATCAGGACACCCCCCTTTTCGAGTAGAGAAGAGAGCTTGTCGATGACCGGCCGGTGCATTTGTAACGGCAGGTGAAAGATGCTGTCCCAGGCGATGATGAGGTCGAACTTTTCGCCAGTTTCCCACGTGCAGATGTCCGCCACCTGGAAAGAACCGTTCGGATGATTCTCCATCGCCAGAGCTATCATCCTTTCGGAAACATCCAGCCCCGTCACGGCAAATCCGTGCACTTCCAGCTCACGGATGATCCTCCCGCCCGCACCACAGCCGACATCGAGTGCGGACCTGCCGCCTGGTACGAACTTGAGTGCCAGATCAAGCTGTTTCAATCCGTATCGAGAATCCCGGTGGTTCTCGTGCCACCACTGGGCGATCCTGTCGTATTTTTTGCCGAGCTCTTTGGAGTTCACTTTAGCTCCCTTGAAAGCGCAAAGGGTAGTTAGGGCCTGGAGACCTTCAAGAGACGGTCCCCTGCGCCTTATACCATAAATCTTTAATGATTAGAAATGAGAAATGGAGCTGAGCTTGGTGGACCGGCGCGGACGATGAAGATCGTCAGCGGTATGCAAGTATTCTTGAGCTGTGCTTGTATAAATTTTGAAGGCATAAAATTCAATCATATCAAATGCACGTGTAGGGGGTTTGGTATGCTTGCGGTGGAAAAACCCTATGTCTGAGTAGGAGTTAGATATCAAGCTGTCGGTCCCCTTGTCGATACATTCTCAATACCAAGACGTCGTCGTACATATTCAAAAGAACGTGCGGCGATAAACAACTGCCGAAGCTGCGGTGTAACCAAAGGAACAGGAGGCAACATGAGGTGGGCTGATATTAAAATGATGGGAAAGCTGCTTACTCTGGCGTCGTTTGGGACCATTGCCCTGGTGGCTGTCGGGGTGATGGGTATCGCGAACTTGACTCACTCCAATAATGATGTCCACAGCTTAACTTCGAACGTTCGCGAGGTGACGATATACAGTGAACTGAAAGAGCGGTTACTCATGGCCCGCCTTGATGTTACTTACATGATGGCTCTTGAAGACAACGAGAAACTGAACGAAAAGTACAAGGATTACCAAGCCCAGATCGGCAAGATCCGTGAACTCGTGAATAAAATGAAGCAGATGGGATTGGATGATAAGGAGAGAAAATATCTTGTGAGTTTTGCTGAGGGGTGCGATGCGTATGATGCGCAGGGCCTAAAGCTTGCCAACATGATACTTGAAGCCCGCAAGGCGGGCGATCGTGCTGCAATCTTGGAGGCGATAAATTTCGGCTCGTCGCAGGTTGCACCGCTTTACCAGAAGCCGGCGGAGGCCATCACCGAACTCTATAAAAAAGGGGTCGATGACAGCGATGCCATCTCACAAGAGGCCGACAGGTCGACACAAAAGGAAATATTTGTCTTCATAACGGTCATACTCCTTGCGGTCTTAGGATCGATCGTCATTGCAACGGTAATCGCTCGAGGAATATCCAATACCCTGAAAGAGGTGTTCGATACCATGGCTCGCATTGCAGACGGTGATCTCCTCGCACGCTCTACTATACTTTCCAAAGATGAAATGGGGATGTTGGGGAGCGAGATGAACACCATGGCTGAAAAGTTGACGGGAATCATCAGAAGGCTTGCGGGCAACAGCATGTCGGTCTCCTCGGCCGCGGTGCAGATGAACGCTACCGCGGAGCAGATGGCGACGAGTACCGAGGAACTCGCCTGTCAGGCAACCACCATCGCCACCTCCTGCGAAGAGATGGCCGCGACCTCGTCCGACATCGCCCGCAACTGCCACATGGCGGCGAACGATTCGTCGCGCGCAAACGAGGCCGCGGTGGATGGGACCAAGGTGGTCGAGCAGACGGTCAACGTCATGGAGCGTATAGCGGTGAAAGTGAGATCCACCGCCGAGACGGTCGAAACTCTCGGCGCACGCTCGGATCAGATCGGCCAGATCATCGGAACCATAGAGGATATCGCGGACCAGACAAACCTCCTCGCGCTCAACGCGGCAATCGAGGCGGCAAGGGCGGGTGAACAGGGGCGCGGTTTCGCTGTGGTTGCCGACGAGGTGCGTGCACTGGCAGAACGAACTACCCGTGCGACCAGGGAGATCGGGGAGATGATCCAGTCGATCCAGGTCGAGACGAAAAACGCGGTCGCGGCGATGAACGAGGGGGTGCGGGATGTCGAGCAGGGAACCATCGAGGCCTCGAAATCGGGCCAGGCTCTGGAGCACATTCTTCAGCAGATCGTTAGCGTGACCAGCCAGGTCAACCAGATAGCGATCGCCGCGGAAGAACAGACCGCGGTAACCATTGAGATAAACAACAACATCCAGCAAATAACCGAGGTGGCAAACCTGACGTCCAAGTCATCGCACGATGAGGCTTCGGCGGCGCACCAACTCGCACAGCTAGCCGATGACCTGAAGAGCATGGTGGAGGAATTCAAGTACGCCTGACCGTATTGACGGTGACGACACCGGATGCCCGGGCGAGGCCTGCAACGCTCAACTTCGCAAGCCTCGTCCCCGCTTTCCACCGTCCCGGCGTCCTGGAGCGTTGAGAGCGGCTGCGGGACTTTCAAATCGCTTTTGCCTGCGTTGAAATCCGTCTCCCGAGTTTTAAACGCGGTCCGGTCCTTTTGTTTTCGTTTTTTCTCGTTTCAAATTCACTTTTTGGATTTCAAACGCAGCTTCCCGAGTTTCAAATCGTCCTCTTGTGATTTGAAATCATCATTTTGAAAAACAAACGCGGCTTCCCGCGTTTGTTTTCATTTTTCGTCGCGAAAACTTTTTTTCCCGAAAAACAAAACGGGCCTCCGCTTTTTAAAATCGTCTTTTTGAAAAACAAACGGGGCTTCCCGCGTTTATTTTCATTTTTCATCGCGAAAACATTTTTTACCGAAAAACAAAACGAGCTTCCCCGTTTTGAAATCGTATTGGGCGCGATTTAAACACGCCTCCCGAAGTTTAAACGACGGTCGAGGTGTTTGTTTTTATTTTTCTGCGCTTCATTTCTCGTTTTTGAAATTCAAACCTCTTTTCTCACGTTTGAACTCGTCTTCCCTTCGTTTGAAATAAATTTTTGGATTTTGAACGCGCGCTTCCGGCGTTTGTCGCGCTTCTGACCCGCTTCGTTTTTTATCCGGGCCTTTCAACGAGTCTTGGTGATCTTTATCCTCGACGGGTGGCCTGAACTGCCAACTCCGGGAGTTGGGGCGCTGACTTGAAGCCTGGGGCCGGCATCGGTGATGAGGCTGGGCGCTGATTTGAGGAGGGAGGTGCGGCTTAGGCCCGCCGGTTTGCCGGCAGGCCCAAGCGTTGGGACAGGGGAGGGGGGCTACAGGACGATGATCGATGCGGGCTGCGACCATTTGCCGGGACCTTCGGGACCGTCGGTCCTCAGACGGACGTAATATCTGTTGGCCGGTTCCAGATTTCTGAGAATGATCCTGGTGCAGGTCTTGTGATGGCCGCCGGGGTTGTACCAGCTCTCCTCGGAGACCGGTTCTCCCTTGCAGATGTTGATCAGGTACGGCCCACCGTTCCTTGCGTGGGTTCCAAGGATAATGATGGCACCTGACTCGTTCTTCAGGTGTCGCAGCTCCACCAGGATCTCCGCTGCCTTGTGGGGGGTGGGTTTACGGAGAATCTTCTGGTGCGCTTCCTTGAGCGGCAGGTTCAGCATGTGCATGATGGTCGGGTCCTGCTTGTAGATGGCGATGGTCTTCATGTAGCTGACGGAGGAGTACATGTCGAGTTCGGAGAGGTCCCTTGCCGCCTGGCGCTGCTCCTGTAAGAGGGAATCTCCACGGTCCGCTCCGATGCTCAGTTGCTTCATGGTCGTGATGTGCTCTCTGTAGCGCTGGGGTGGAGCGATGTGCTCGGGGCGGTTCTGGTTATACAGTTCGCTGACCTCCAGGGCGTCGGCAAAACCGTTCAAAACCATGTAATATTCGGGGTAACTCAGCTTACGGAAATTTGTTTCCACTAGATCGTACCGATCGGGCATGGTGACCTCCTTGCTAAAATGTTAGTATACTTTAAGATATCAGAAGCCGCGCAGCTGTCAATTGCCGGAAGGAGGCTCGGTTTTTTGCACGTCACTTCAAGCAAGTGAGGCTACGAGGCGTCCGGTTTTGGCCCCCCCTTACAAGCAAAAGGCTCCGGTCGGCACTTCTATCTGCGCTTAGCGCCTGCGCCCGCAGGCTGCTAACGGTGGATAAAAGGTGCCAACCGAAGCCTTCATGAAGGTTTGACTGGTATGGTTACCCGCGGTTCCGTGCGCCCGGATCAGTGGGCGACTTGTAGGGGCGCGCGCGCCAGGGGTACAACTGCTTTCAGTGCGGCCTGCCGAGCACGGCCTGCTGATAGCGGGCCAGTAAGTCGGGGTCGTCGATGGAGCCGTGGTGATGGACTTGTCGCCATTGGCCGTTGATCAATTTGAAGATTCTGCTGGTCCGGATCCGCATCTCGAGGACGGTGTCGGCGGTCTTCAATTCGCCGCGCTCTCTGCCAACTACGTAAAAGAGCTCGCCCGTAGCGTGGAGCGTGTAATCGTAAAACTCGAAGTGATATTCTGAAGCGCTCCCGAAGAGCCGCTCGTAGACGGTCCTGATCTCCTCCCACCCTCGCTTGATGCCGCCAAGTGGATTGTCCATGGCGGCTTCGTCGTTTTGCGCCCAATTCTCTGACATCAGTTCCATGTCCCTGCTGTTGAGCGCTTCGTAAAACTGGGATAGCGCCCTCAGCATCGGTGACATCTCTTCCTTACTCTCCCTGCCGGTAACTGGAACCGTTTCGATTTTCATGGTGTCCCTCCTTCAGCGCCACCACGTGATTCGTACGTTTCTGTCCAGCATATCACATCGCTACTTTTTGAAGGAGTCCGTCCGGAATCATAGGATGTTGACGGCTCGTGCAGCAAGTAGGGCGATCACGAGCAGGGAGATCATCGACTGCAGCATCATCAAGACTTTTGCCCAGCGTGACAGGACCGGAACATCGGTTGGTGAGAAGGCTGTGGAGGTGTTGAAGGCCAGGAAGAGATAATCAACAAAATTGGGCATCCACTCGGTGAAGCCGGCGGCGTGTTTTCTCTCGGGAGGCAAGGTCATTTGTGGAAAGAGAAACGCCCCCTTGGAGTGATCGGGGCGCCTTGCACGTTTGTGCGGGCCGCCGGCGTCAAGCCTCCAGTACCAGGAGGCGAAAACGAGGATGTTGGAGACCCAAAGCGCCGCAGCGGACTGCAGCAGTTGCCGCGGTTGTTCCAGGTGAAGGGGGAGGGCTCTTATCAGCAAGGCAAGCGAGATGATCATGGTTGTCGTCACCACGCCGTTCAAGACGAAACCGATCAACTGGTTGGTCTCGTGAGCTCCCTTGTAATGCGTGACGACAAGCGGCACGGCGAGTACTGAGACGATGGCCAACAGGAGCCAGCGCGGACCGCCAAGAAGCAAGGAGGACGGCAATGCCGCGTACAGGCCGCCAAGCGCCACCAGCGCGAATAGTGACGGCCAGCGGGAGGTTACTGGCTTTGCCGCATTTACAAGGGGTTCGTTTGCTATGGTCATTGGTACCTCTTTATCCCGATGATTTTAGCAATTTAGATTAAAGATGTCTGTTGAGCAAGGGGAAATCCCCCTTCGCATGACGCCCGCCCCCCGTAGTTGCCTGGCTCTGCCAGGCGTTTAACGAAGGGGGGCAGGCTGCTACGGGGGACAACCTTCGCCTAAAAACAAAAACTCCGGTTGGCTCTTTGAGCCGACCGGAGTCTTTGGCGAAGGTTGGTGGAGGTGGCGGGAACCTACCACATAATAAATATGCTGATATAATTAAGGAAAAAGCCAAAAAATGCCAAATTTTGTACCCCCAGATACCCCCAATTTTCGCCGCTGCAATCCGCCTCAAATTGGGAATGGAACCCGGATCCTGATGGTTTTTTCTCCCTCTTTTTTCCCGCCGTATTGGCACCAACAAGACCGGGCACGTCAGGCTTATGGCGACGGCGCTTAAACTCAACACGGAGCTGAACATCACCGTGCACGGCCTGCGTTGAACCTTCATACCACGGCACGACGGCTGAAGATCTTCGAGGACGCATACCGTCTAACAAACCACGTGGACAGTTCGATATCGGGAAGGCACTACGATGCGACGGACGTTGAGAACCTACGCAGGCCGCTACTGCCCATTGCCAACGAACTCGAAAGGCTTATGGAGAGTGGGCGGCTAAGGTGCTTCAGCTCCACTAACGGGACTGCGAATGACCTGAGAGCGAAGCGAAGCAGGTCTATTCGCGTGTTGGGCATCTTCCTTTAAAAACTCGTCCCTACAGCGTCGAGATCGTCAAGGCTCATGATGGGAGAATACATAACGCTTTTTAAGTCGGTGGAGCGCCAATAACCGTAATATTGCAACCCTATGGCCTTCTTCACCATCTTGTAGAGACGAAGCCTTGTGTTTTCCGGGGTGTCAGGTTTTCCGTAAGATGCATCATTCAACCGTGCAGTAGAAATCACAGAGAGGCGTTCAGGAGGAAAATGTGAGGCAAAAACAAAGCGTGTCCCCCCGTCCTCTCCATTCAGATCGTCACGCGTGAGGGCGATAAAAATTGTCTTGGGGGTTAGGTTGTAGAGTCGTTTAATAGGTATTTCTAAATCATCTCGGACACGCTCTGCGATCATTTGCCCAGAGGGACCATACATCTTTGCTGTGCGGCCAGTGTGAACGGTAGCACGAACCTTGAGTCCCAATTCGGCTGAAAACGTCTTCTCCAACTCTCGTGCATATTCAGGCGGAAAACCCTCTATCGGCAATAGCCAAACGTCTACTGGCTTGTTCGGTATTTCTGGGGTGGGTGCTTCCGTCACCTTCAGAACCGTCGTGCAGCCACCAAATATCGCAAGTGCCAGCAGCAAAGCCAGAATTCTCATAAGTCCTCTTTTGCGCCCAACGGCGGAAGTTGACCGGCCGATTT
The DNA here is from genome assembly GCF_004917075.1 of Geomonas edaphica. Lineage (GTDB taxonomy): Bacteria > Desulfobacterota > Desulfuromonadia > Geobacterales > Geobacteraceae > Geomonas > Geomonas edaphica. The sequence continues at coordinate 1,419,933 of NZ_SSYB01000001.1, read as the reverse complement.
TGGCCCGGTCCAACTCCATGGTTGGAAACGGGGCTGCGCTTGACGTGCTGGGTGGGCTTACCCCCCCCGGGCCAAGATCAGAGCGCGTGTTGGCCATCTTTCCTATCCCGAAAAACGCTTCCCCACTTCGTGAATATTACGCATCCCAAGATGAACGATAGATGCTCTACGATTGATATTGTTCCGGAAAACCAGTTGAATTGAATGAACAAGGATGGAAAATCATAAATGTGGAGTCCTGTGCCAATCAGTCCTAGTCCTGCCCCCATTATCAATGGCCTTTCTTTGGTCAAATACCCAAGCGGCCACGCAAGCACCAGTGCGCAGATAAATGAGCCAATTGCAGCACATCCTGACAACCATGCTCCGCTAGCAACTGCCGTTCGCGGCAGGTTCGACGAGAATGGGATGTAAAATGCTGCCAAGTTTCCTTGTATGAGAGGGTAAAGCCATCTCGAAATGACGATGAACAAAATCAGGAGAAGGATGTTTCTCGTGTTTTTCATCTTGCCTCTACTTATTTCTTCTTTATCTGTCCAACTCGTTATTATGCCAATCTTTTCGGCTTCACTTTCGTGCTTTTCGGTCCGCGTTCCAAATCAAGACAAACAACAATAGTTCAGCGAAGCCAAGAAAACCCACCACATAGTCACGTACTTGATGATCAATATTGATGAATGGTTCGCCGTTTATTCGATTTCTGTACAAAATTGGGCACAGCAGTAACATCCCAAATAGTAAGCCAGCTATGGTTTTAGATAGCTGGCATTTGTGCATGTTTTGAACTTCTTTTTTCTTTTCTGATTCGACAAGGAAGAAATCTTTTACATTCGCACCTGAACCAACAGCTTTGCCACACGCGTTAAGAATCGACATAATTATTATGACTAAGGCAAGGATGATGATGTACGCCAAGTTACTCATAGTATATGTCTTTGCCTTTATCGATTTTGATTTTGCGTATAACGTTTGAAGGGCGACCGGCGGCGCGCTCAACTTCCACCGGCTCCCTTAAACTCTCAGCTACCAAGCGGACCGCATCCACTCGGCTAGTTGGGATTCTTCTTTATAGATTGTTAATTTACCAACACCTGAAGTCACCGACTTCTTTCGGGATACGGACCTTCAATGTTGCCATACCTTCCAGTATAAGAAGCTAGATACAATCAGAAATAAGAATCCAAAAACAATCTTCAACAAAAGCGCGCGCCAATTTGCTATTACCTCGCTTGGTGTTTTTCTTTTGTACGAAACTTCACTAAGTATGGTTCCAACAACCATAAAGCAGAATATACATGTAAATGCTTGTAATGGCCCGAACATCTTCAAATCCTAACCCATATGAAATTTGCCACCGCTATATAAGAACGTCCAACGGCTGGCCGGTGACCGGCGCGGTTTTACCGCAACCGGTCCACTGGCCTGTTGGATTTCAGCGCCGGGGGACCAGGGGATGTTGGTGAGATTTTGTGAAACTTTCACTTTTACGTTGAAATATCAATATCTTAAGCACATCCCCTCAAAGTTCTCATCACGCGCAAAATCCATTCATCCCCTAACGCCAGAGATCACACCTAGTTCACCGCTCCCCTAAAATCCTAGCTCACCCAATGGCAGCTTTATGCTTGAGTCATTGACGGCAAACACGCCGGGAATCAGGCCATGTGGCCATCTGCAAGTTACAAATGCGCCTAAGGCTTTGTGTCCTTTAGCTACTACCCAAAGCGACAAATCATAACTTTCTGTTCCGAAATTAGTGGTTTGATAATATTTTTCTACAAGATCGTACCTGATCAGTAAGACCCTTTGCCCAGCATATGGTGACAACTCAAAACCGGTCCTCTTCAACACAGACTGCTTGAGACCCCAGTTAGGACCAGTCAGTTCATGTGGCAGAAGGACTTCCTCTGTGCTTGAGGTGCCCTTGATATGCAAATCGTATTTTTGAATTATATCGGATCCGACTAATTGACTGGCGGATGAGAAAGAGTAAGAAGGTCCGAAAAGAAAGATGACCGCGAGGAACATAGAAACGACCCCAGACATTTTCATCCGATACTCCTTCGTTGTTTCACCAACGTCACAAGGCTGACCCGCCCGCCCAGTCTTTTCGGGTGGTCGGGTCGTGCCGCAAGGTTAGAATTAATGCACGCCTACTCCCTCGAATACCAGTTCAGAAATGGCCGTTTCCCTGTATTTTTTGCCTGGATAGACTTCGAGAATTTCAAACTTCAGGATTGTTGTCTTGCGAGGAGGGAACATTATCTCTCCAATATCAACGGTCTGAACTTCGTAGCTATCAAGGAGTTTGATGTCACGATAAGGCATGCCATTTACGTACATTCGCATTTTTTTGACTCGCGAATTTGCTTCCCAAACTGCTCTTGATTTCTTGTAACCATTCGCCATCAAGATAGTCGTAACACCAAGAGTTCCTTTATAGTTTTTCTCTTTGTCGAAGTTAAACTGATAGGTTAATGATTCACCCACCCCGAAGTCGTTTTTTCTCGGAATCCATGCGGTGTCTTTATCAAAGTCGTGAGCGTTGTTTGCCTTATATGTAGTTTTGCCTTCAGGCGGCATCTCGGCGGATGCGGATATTTTTTTAACGTACCCCCCGCAGTACCAGCTACATCCTGGCAAGAACTCTTTTTTTCCTTTCGATATTTCTTTACCGTCTTTGCCGATAACAGCATCCTCATAATCGAAATAATCTGAATCCCTGCCTTGAACTGCTTTGACTGTCTTGAATTCGATGGCATAGGAAGATACGGACAACAACGTCAGAATGGCGGTTGCGAGCACTATTGAAGTTTTCATTTATTCTCTCTTTTCTCCAACGGCTTGTAGGTGACCGGCGGAGCACTCAACTTTTATCAACATATTCCAGTGCCTACCATTGCGGAGGCCTGTCCACCTGATGGGTTGGGCTCTCTTCTTTCCTGTTTATTGTGCGGTCACACAGTTACTCGAATTAATTTTCACACTATGTCTCTTCAACTCTTCAATGAAGCCACCGCCATTTTGCGGTGAAACCACAACTTCCTTTGCGAACCATGCCTTCTGCTTTCTAATCACATATCGCTGGGTTACCCATCTATTTACAAATCGATAGGCCGCCCAATTCTTGAAAAAACTCTCGCCAACCTGAATTTCTACAATATTTTCGTAGGGAACAGTAGCGATCACGAGTGTCCGAAAGAATACAAACTCAATACCTCTTTCACTGAGGCGGATATCGTACAATATCGCTAATGGGTTACATAGTAGATCGAACATCTGGTGTTCCTTCTGTTTTTCCGCCATTTCTCGACTCATTTTCTCCGTCCGACGGGGGCGGCCTTGACCGGCGGCGCTAGCCGTCGGAGTCTAAGGGCGTGGTTGTACGCCTTCCTCGGCTTTCTTAAACTCAGCCTCTTGAGTAGCTAAAACCTTCAGAATCTGACCTTTGCTCGGCGTTTTCCATCTAGCGGCAGTTGCAGACTTTTCTGCCTCTAGCCAACTTTTGTTAGCTTCAGCGGCTCTTCCCTCCCGCTCTTCCAGGATTGCGATTCTTGCATAAGTAATAGCTCTGTTGTAGTCCAACATTTGTTCCGTCATCCACGGCACTGACCATTGGCTCCATTCGGACTTCTTTTTTTCAATTGCTGTTAAATATGTCAGATACTCCTTTTGAGCTTTTAATGCAGAGGGAGTGGCTGCCTTATAGTACTGGATTTCCGAATACCATCCCATTTCGTCCCCGGTCTTCCCCATGGTAAGCCATTTATGGAATGGAGCGATTCTACTGAATCCGATACCAGTTCCGATTAAGACTCCCGCCACCAGCAAGGCAGTATCCTTGAGAAGTTTCTTTTTCTTTTCTACCATTCATTCTCCGTACAACGAGGGCGGCCTTGACCGGCGGCGCGAGCCGTCCGAGTCTAAGGGCGTTGTTGGGCTCTCCCCTCGTCTTTGTGTCATTTGCCCAGCTTACATGCAGCCCTTTTAGATCCTTCTGTTGGTGTGCGGTTTTGCCACCAATTTTATTGCCATTACAGCGAGGGGGATGGCGATTAGTATTGCTAGGAAATCAGTTGCTTCCACCCAGCTGAACCCTCTCCAGTCAAAGGGGATATTGAAACTTTTAAAGGTGAGATAGATTTGCAGGAGGCCAAATAAGGTGGCTGACACTCCAATAGTCCATGCATCAGAATCTGCTGTTTCCTTTTTAACTTTTAAAAGAAAGGAAGCAATTAATGCAGCTGCAATGATAACAACGGCACTGTGTCTAACTTTGGCCCAAACCAGCCAGGCTGATTTCTTTGCAAACAAGGTAGTTAGCCATAGGGGTGCATTTACATGGGGTAAATATGCTAGGGTCGTTGAAATGACCCCCAGATAAAAGACAACTGCGAGGAAAATGACGGTTAGCCTTTTCATGTATCATCTCTGTCCAACGTCATAAGCCTGACCGGCTGGACAGGTCGTGGCGCTTGTTGGTAATTTAAGAGCCAGCCTCGCTACATTTTCCGAACCTTAGAAATCAGCTGTCGCAGTTCCTCTGATCTTTCTTTATCATGCGGGTCAATCAAATCTTCAAGAGACTTGATTGCAGTAACTTTTGAAATGTGTGGATTAAGGTCAACTGGAGCAATCAATTTCCAATTAGATCCAACACTTTTGAAATGGAACTCGGTTTTTTCGTTTTTGTTTTTCTTTTCCAACTCTTGAGCACCAGCGATGCTTCCAAGAACGTTATACGTAACGACAACTTTTGCTGCACCATTTTTGATGGCAGGAGTTGAGACACTGTAGTCATTTACTATGATGGCTGTATCCCACCCAGGTTCAAATTCTCCTTCTGGGGATACCATATGACTCGCCACTTCACCTAAAGAGTGTGAGCCTCCAAGGCGAGCGCCATCGTAATCAGCCTTCACAAATAATTCAGCAATTTTTTCCGGGGGTAAACCTGTTTTTACAGCAGGTTGAAGGAGGGCGGGCTCAGATGGTCTATTTTTAAATACGTAGAATACTACTGTCCCAACAATTACCAGGGCAGCGCAAACGATAATTAATTTTTTCATTATTGTTCCTAATTTAACCCGTTGTTGACCGGTTAGCCCAAGCATCTCATTTAGGATGCCGGTATCTCATATGGGAAACATGCATCCTCTTGAGGATGCCTGATTTGCATCCTGTTCAGGATGCACTTGCCTGCCGAATTATCAGGCATCATCAACGATCCTGTACTCCAACTCGGTGCCGCGAATGGATCCGTAACGGACCTGCCAGAGCTTATCCTCCGCGTTCCATCTGCCGCCTGCGGCTTTCAGCTTGGCACGAAGGTCCCCCTCCGAATAGCCGACCATCACGTTCACCAAGTCCTCCTCGCGGAAGCGGGAACGGTGACGCCAGGGCTTTTCCTCCACCACGATTTCCACCGTCTTTAGCCTCACGCCGCGCTCCGCGTCGTAACGATACCGGACGTAGAGCAGCGATTCCCCATATGTTTCCACCAGGCGCTTGGTTCCCTCTGGCCCGGCTTGAGATTCAGGCGCGATTTCATACCATCCCCCTGGCAGGCGCAGCATATCACGCAAAGTTAATGAATAACAATAAGAAATTGCTCCTGCTGCTGATGTTGGAATGTCGATAAACTTTGTTAAAGTACGCCAATAGATTATAGCCCTTTGGAACGATCATCATAGCCTTTCGCTGACCGGAGAGATGTCCATGATGTCGGTATCACCGGGGATGGCTGCAGGGCAGGTAGGCGGATACTTCTCCAGGGAAGACTACTACCTTCAGGGACTCGAGTAAGGGCGCAGCCACTGGTACGGCCGCGGGGCCAGGGCACTTGGGCTCGACGGTCCTGTCATGGATGAGTCGTTCCGCGTCTTGTCACGGGTCAACTTGGGGGCCACGATCCCGTCTCCTTCAGGGCTCGCCATACGACTGGAGCTTTGTCAGGAGAGGGAGGGCGTCCGGCTTACGGCCGGACAGAAAACCGAGGTTCTCCAGGAACTGACCGGGAGGCGCGGCGTCGCCCTCACCATCGGGGACCCGGGGACCGCAAAGACCTCCACACTGGCGATCGTCGAGCGCTTCAACGAGGAGGTGCTGCGCCCCGAGGGGAGGGAGCATCTATCCGTCAACCTCTCCTATACCGGGAAGGCGGCCCGGGAGTTGTCCGTTGCCACCGGGAAGCCCGCCCTCACCCTCGACAGTTTCGAAAACGCGAATCCGGCTTCCAAATTTGCCCTACAGAGGGCGAACGGCGAGCCGCCCATGGTAGTAGTCGCGGGTGAAAAATTTCTCATCCCACAGGGGCGGGAAGCGCAGGTTGTGCTCCGGGTGGACGAGGCGGGCTTTCTCGGGGCGAGGCAGGCGGAGCATCTCCTGGACGACTCGAAGCAGATGCAGGGGATCCAGGCGGGGGACCTGCTGCGCCAGGTGCGGGAACTGGGCCTCAAAGAGGAGGTCGACTACGCGCACCTGACCGAGATTCTCAGGCAGCGCGACCCGGGGCTCCTGGAGATCGCCAAGGGGCTGAACCGGGAGGACCGAGAGCTTGCCGTGAACGCGAGGGAGGCGCTCCGCTCCCTGGAAAAGCGCCAGGAGGTGCTGCAGATCGCCGACCCGTCTGAGCTGCGTCGCGCCGCCGTGGAGCACTACCTGGAGGAGAGCCGGAAGCTTTCGCGCATGCCCGGGCGGGCGGCGATGGGAGAGGCGCAGCAGGTGCTCCTCGTGACAACGACCAACGACGCGCGCAAGGATCTGAACCTCGAGATACGCCGGGCACGGGTCACCGGGCGCGAGATCAATGAGGGGAGGAGCTTTCCGGTGCTCGCGCCGGTGCGCCAGGGGATCACCGTCGAGGGGTACCAGCTCGGGGACACGCTGCACTTTTCCGGTGAGCGGGCCGAGGACGGCCGGACGGTCGCCTGGGGAGCGCGACTGCACGCCGAGGGGAAGGTGGTCGGGCTCGACCGTGAGCGTAACGTGGTCCGGATCAGCCTGGCCTTCGAGACCCTGGACCGGCAACGGCGCAAGGTGGCCCGGGAGGTGACGAAGGAGTTCTCCGCTGCAGAGCTCCCGGGACGGACCACGCTTTTACGAGAGGAAGAGCGGAACTTTTACGTCGGGGACCGGATCGTCGCGCTGAAAAACGACCGGGGGCTCGGGGTGCAAAACGGCTCGCTCGGGGTGGTGCGTGAGATCGACGGCACACGGATACGGATCGACATGGAGGGGCGCGAGGTGACGCTCGACCTGACGACGTACCGGCACATCGACCACGCCTACGCGGTCACCATACAGAAGAGCCAGGGGGCGACCGTGGAGCACTCCATCCTGTACGCGCCGGTGCAGCCAAAAAAGGGGATTGATCTGGAGCCGGGAGGCGGGCACGGCGAGAGCTACGGGCGGATGAGCTACAACGCGCTGAACGTCGCCGTCACCCGGGCACGTTTCGGGACCCGCGTCTTCACCAACTCCATCGATGATCTCGAGCGGTCGGTGGAGCTGGTCGACGGCAAGAGTTCGACGCTAGGTAAAGCGGGGGTCCCGGTACGGGAGATCACGCATGCGCGGGAAAGGGGCAGCACCGAATCGGTGCACGATCTGCAAAAGAGTATCGGCGAGCTGGAGCGGGTCATGCTGAAGCGGGGGGAAGGGGTGCGCAGGGTTCCGACGCTCGAGCATGTCATCCCGCTGGTCCGCGCTCCGGGACTCAAAATTCCGGAGCAGGTACTCCAGATCCGGGGAGTGCAGAAGGTGGTGGACCGGCAGCTTGAGAAAGCTCTCCCGAAGCTTCCCGGCCTAGGGCTTTAAGATCTGAGCACCGGGGCGTCCACGGTGAAGCTACGGTACCTTTTCCCTTCGTGCCGGCTGCGGTCAGGCGGGCCTCGCTTGGCTCGGCTGATTTTCCTTGTACACCTGACGCAGCTCTTCGGCGCAGCATCAGGTGTAAGTCCCTGAAAAAGGCCGAAATCCCTGCCGCCAGAACGGCGCCTGAAGTGCGTTAAGCCGCTGATATCACTAGCGGACCAAGTGGTCCAGCAGTTGAGAGGGATCAAAGATGGCAAAAAGTAAGATGAATCAGAGATTACCTGCCGAGGTTTTCGAGCGGTTGATGCAACTGCAGGAGTCCCAAAAGCTCTCCATGGGAGACCTCATTTCCAGCGCGCTGGACGCTCTGGAACGTGAAGTATATCTCCCGGAAACACTTCTGGAGCGCGTCGAAAATCTCGAGATTTTGGCCCTCTCGATCATAGAAAAAGTGGAGCTTCTGGATCAGAAAACACTGAGCGCCGACAAGATGAAATACTTTTTCCAAGTCTTGGAAAAACAGCTGATCGCCCACGATCAAGCCGAGCATGCACGCTTTCAAAGGATCGCTGGTCCTCGGGCTTTCGACTAATAGGGGCGCCCCAGTGCCACCCAGGAAGGAGGCCAAAAAGAGGCGTTGATCTTGGGACCGAAGCATCCGGCGCTGAAGCACCGGCAGCTTCAGGCGGTCCCGGCCCTTTTTGCGGGGTACGGCTCCGCTGCCGCTGCTCCGTCCCCCTCAGAACCGGCCTTTGTCGGGGCGGGGAGTGCCCCGCACACCCTCCGCGTTTTTACTGTTCCAGGAGCTTCCGGGCCAGCGCGTGCAGTTCCGCGTTGGCAAGGGCCAACACCTTCTTTTTGACCGACCGGGAGTAATACTCCTGCTCCGTCTTGGTCATGGGGAGCCCCTCCAGTTTCTTCCTGAAGAGGTCGCTCTGTTTAGGTGAGAAGACCTGGGAGAGCGCGAAGGCGAGAGAGAATTCGTCGTACCTTTCCTTCCTGCGTCGGGTCCGTTCCGCGTTCTGTTCGACGTAGAGTTCAAAGTTTTTCTTGAGGCGCTCCGGCGAGAATTCCGCACCCTCCCAGGTCACCGGCTCGTCTGAGGCGAGGGCTTTGCGCCATGCCTTCACCTGCTCCTTCTCTTTCGCTTGGAGCTCCTTCTTGAACCTGGCGGCCCATTTGAACTCCAGATGGTAAAACGCGTAAAGGGAGAGAGACAGAAGGTAAAGGCGCTTCAGGTTGCGGTGGTCCCGTTCTTCCGGCAAGCGCTGCAGGACCTTGTCGGTGCTGTAGCGGTAGTCCTCGGAAGCGTTCGCCAGCAGTACCGGGAAGAGTTCCCACAGCCGTCCGTCGCCGCTTTTCACCACCTCGGCCACCGTCTCGTTCACGTCCAGCGCCTCGTCCGGTTCGAACATCGGCAGGCCGAGTCTGGACAGGCTTTTCATCAGTTCCCGGTTATCCATAAAGCCCCTTCTCCCTGAGCAGGTCCACGAAATGTTCGATGTGCGGCCTGAGTCTTACCTCCGAGATGTCGTACAGGATCATCTCCTGAAAATGCGCCACCAGGGCGTCCACGTCGATCTCCGAGATCTTCGCCTCGGCGAGCATGAGGCAGTCGTCGAAGTCCACCCTGGTACCCCGCATCAGCTTGCTGCAGATCAGGTCGTAGTAGTTCAGGATGCCGAGGTACAGGTGCGAATACTCGCGCAGAAGGTAGTGCCTTCCTTCATCCAGCGGCGAAGCGAGGAGCCCGGTCGTGTGGATGTTCGTTCCGGGAAACAGGTCGAACTGGAAGATTTCCCCTTGGCGCTGCCATCCCGATTGGGTCACCCTCTGGTATCCCATCTGTTCGAGGTTCCTGGTGAGGTAGGCATGTTCCTTCAGCACCGGCACCACGAAATCGACGTCCTTGGTAGATGCCTTGATGTCCAAAAGGGTGAGGGCGGTCCCTCCGCAGGCGATCAGGTGCACCCGGCGCTTCAGGCGCCGGTTCCACTCCTCCAGGACCTCGAAGAGTTGCTCTTTTCCAAGTCTGTATTGCATATTGTATCCTTTAGTACAAAAAAATGTATAAATCAATACAATTAATTGTACTTATTAGTACAATAATTATATCGGTACTGTGCGCCCCTTGCGTGCCTTTGAAGCGACGCAGGAGCCTCAGGCATTTCCGCGTCCCAGTTATGAGCATGCGGAGCTTTTTCCCTCATCATTTGGAGCACAGGCTTGAATATTGTGGTTAAATATTTCCAACGCCTAATCGGCCCTACTCTGGGCTAGGTAGTACCAGCGGCAGAGTAACTCCGTAGCGCTAACCACGGTTGACCGGTCGGACCTAACGTACAAAAAAGCGACAGGGAGGTTGCACATGAACGACACCAACGTGCTGCCCGGCGACGGGTACGTGAGGCTGCCCCAGATCATCGGGCAAAAGGAAGTTACCATGGAACAGGCAGCGGCGAACAGGAAATCCGGCCGGGGGCCGAAGACGCCGAGGCCGGCCATCACGCCGCTTTTCCCCGTGAGCCGGGCGGGATGGTACGCCGGCATCAAGAAGGGGATTTACCCGCCGCCGGTCAAGCTCTCGGACCGGGTTTCGGCGTGGCCGGTCCAGTCCATCCGGGCCCTGCTGGAGCAGCGTTCATCGTAAAGCAAGGCAAGGTGGCAACCCGTGAAGTCTCTGCGCGCGAGAGCTGAGGTCCATTGTCATCACACCTTCTGCAGGGACCTGAAGTTGACCATCTTGCGTTCTTTCTCGTCATAGAGGTTCAGGCGGATGCAGCCAAGACTGCTGCGCATGGTGAGCGGGTGGATGGTCTGCAACTCCGAAATTTCCTCATAGCACTTCTGCAGGTAATAGTTGGGAATCCCGGGCCGTGCATGGTGCACGTGATGGTATCCGATGTTGCCGGTCAGCCACTGGAGCATTTTGGGTAGCTGGTAAAAGGACGCGCCCTCCAGCGCAGCCTTCCAGGGATTCCATTCCGCGTGGCGCGCCCAATAGACCCCCTGGAACTGGTGTTGGATGTAAAAGAGCCAAACGCCAAATGTGGCGGCGATGAACAGGATGGGCAACTGCACCAGAACGTAGGTCCTGAAGCCGATGGTCCACGCCGCCAGCAGGAGAATGGCACCGATGGCCAAGTCCGTGTAGATCACGCTATGGAGGTCCTGCTTGTGCGCTCCCTTGCTCGGCCAGCGGTTGCGCAGCAAAAAGTAGTAGAGCGGACCGATGGTGAACATGATCAGCGGGTTGCGGTACATCCGATACCTCAGCTGTTCCCAGGGTGATGCGGCAAGATACTCCTCGACGGTCAACGTTGTGATGTCCCCGAAACCGCGCCGGTCGAGATCGCCGGCGGAGATATGATGTCCGGCGTGGCTGCGCCGCCAGTCGTGAAAGGCGGTGAAGGTGAGAACGCCGCAGATATACCCGATGTTCCGGTTCCACTTGGGCGAGCGCACGAAGGATCCATGGGTGCAGTCATGGAAAAGTATGAAGATGCGGACAAAAACGGCGGCTCCCCCTACGGCCAGGGCAAGCGTGAGGCCATACCAGTAGCCAGTTTTGACGGTGAACACCATCAGGGACACGATACAAAAATAGAGGAGGAGGGTACTGAGGAGTTGCCAGGTAGCGATGCGGACGTTGGGTTCGGCGTACTTCCCGAGTGATTTATACCACGCCGGTTTTTCCACGTGCGTGGCGACCAAAACGGGATTGAAAACCATGATGAGCCCCCTTTGGGTGGAATGGACATCCCATCAAAGGATAGATCAAGAATTCATCTTGGAAAGCTGCACCGGGGCCGCAAATCAGGCCGAGCCACTGACCGGTGCGACAAGAAAAAGGCCCTTGGATGTCTTCAAAGGGCCTTTCCAATAGACGGTCGAAAGCAGAGGATCGAACCTCCGCCCCCCCCAGCAGACGGCTGCCAGAGCCGCAGCTTTAGGTCGCCCTGTTGAACGGCAGCACCTTCGCTCCTGCCTTCAGTCCGTCCAGGTAATCCGCCCAGGTCTGCATCATTTTACAGGGTTGGCCCCGGCCGTTCCGTCCCATCAGGGCAGGACCTCACGGCTCTCGCTAGAGCGGTGGAAGGTTCCCATAAAGGTAGCGTGGCCGCGGTGATACGCTGGACCTTTTTGATAAGGCTTGCACTATTCTCGATGCGCTGCCGTCAAATTTGCCATGGGCCGCAATGGACAGCAGGGGAGAACTCATCACCTGAACTTGTCTTCCCACGATTGTCTGATCTTCTCGTAGGTTCCGTCCTTCTTTATGATTGCCATTCCTTTGTCGTAAAGATCTCTGGCCTTCGCACCGTCAGGGTGTAGTTTTGAGAAAACCGGGATTATCCTGATTGATTGAAGCACGCCCACCTGCCGTATCTTTCCTTGCAAATCTGATTTATTGCGCGAGATCAGGTACAGGGAGACCCAGCGGTCAATGACGGTGAAATCGATTCTTCCTAGCGCCAACTTTTTCATGCTGCTCAATTCCGTCGGGCCGACATCTTTCACGATTTTTTCGTTGTCAGTGAGTTGGAGGTCATAGTTGTAACCATTTACAACACCAACCGTCTTCCTTTCCAAATCTTTGTAAGACTTGATGTGAGGTGCTGAGATCGTGCCCCACACGACTGGATCGCTTATCATGATACTCTGCTTGGGCAGAAGGTAATCGGCTTTCAGACTCTCGATTTCGCCGGCATTAAAACAACCGGCGTAGTGGCCGTCTTTGACTTGGCTCATGGCACGGGCATAGGGGACGACCTTGTAAACCACCGTGACGCCGACGGCTTTATAGGCGGCTGTTATGAAATCAACGGAGAAGCCTTGCGGTCTGGATGCTACTTCCGCACTGTACGGATACCAATCATTTTCTGCCAGGAGCGTTATTCTCATTCGAGCACATACTACGTCCACCGATGCGAGCACAGACAACAACGCAAGCATAAAAATAAGCACAGCTCGCTTCTTCATAAGGTTCCCTTTAGTCAAATTCGCAACAAATCTACCAGGCTTCGGTTATCACTTCGTCCTGCCATCGGGGTTCTTCCCCTTGGCGGCATTGAAATGCCTGGCTCGGATCGGCTTCCTTGCTCTCGTTCTCTTCGTCAGTTTTTCCGTATATCTTTAAAGATACCATCGAACACCAGGATGTGCCCGGCCGCACAGAACTTCTCGCGAGACGGTCGCTCCGGGGATGGTGTCAGGGGAGGTGCAAAAGGGCAAGCTAGTGAAGGAAAGCTTTCTCCGGACCGCAGGAGGGCCGAGCCCCGGCAAGCGCCGAGGGCTCTTGTTTTAAATGGTCGGAATAAGAGGATTGGAACCTCCCCCTCCTGCACCCTTCGCGCAAAATATGCACGTACTACCGCTGTTCGCTTTCCATAAAATTTTCCGCAGATAGCTACCAGAGCCGCACGGCTTTAGGTCGCCTTCTTGAACGGCAGCACATTCGCTCCTGCCTTCAGCCCGTCCAGGTAATCCGCCCAGGTCTGCATCATTTTACGCCGCTCGGCTAAGTGAGCCGTGCGGTTGTAGGCGCGTCCGTTCGGGTCGCGCAGCGCGTGGGCCAGTTGCTGCTCGATGTAGTCCGGCCGGATCTGCAGCACCTCGTCGAGGATGGTCCGCGCCATGGCCCTGAAGCCGTGGCCGGTCATCACGTCCCCGTCGTACCCCATTCTCCTCAGGGCCGCGTTGACCGCGTTCTCGGACATGCAGCGGTCGAACGATCTCCCGGAGGGGAACAGGTAGCGGCTGGTGCCCGTGTAAGGCTGCAGCTCCCTCAGGATATCCAGTGCCTGGGTGGAGAGCGGGACGATGTGGGGGGCCTTGGTCTTCATGCGCTGGGCGGGGATGTTCCACTGTTCGGCGTCGAAGTCGATCTCGGACCATTCCGCCTGTCTTAGCTCACCGGGGCGTACGAAAACGAGCGGCGCGAAGCGCAGGGCGCACTTCACCACGAAACCGCCCTGGTACGCGTCGATGTCGCGCAATAGCGGCGCCACTTCCTTGGGTTCAGTGATGGCGGCGTGGTTGCGCGCCTTGGGCGGGGGGATAGCCCCTTTGAGGTCGGCTGCGACGTCGCGCTGCGCCCTCCCGGTGGCTATGGCGTACCTGAATACCTGGCCGCAGATCGTCTTGACCCGGTGCGTTGTTTCCAGGGCGCCCCGCGCCTCGATCCGGCGCAGCACCGCCAGGAGTTCCGGCGCCTCGATGTCCGGCATGGGGGTTCCTCCCAGCCAGGGGAAGACGTTCTGCTCTAGGCGCGCCAAGATGGTCTGGGCATGCCCCTCGGTCCAGGTCGGCTTGAACCGTTCCCACCACTCCCGGGCCACGATCTCGAAACTGTTCGCCGCCCGCAGTTCTCTGGCATTCTTCTGCGCCCGACGGGCCGCTCCGGGGTCAACGCCATTCCTCAACTCCTTGCGGGCCGCCCGCATCAGGTCGCGCGCCTCGGCAAGGGACACCTCCGGGTAGGTCCCGAGAGCCAGCACCTTCTCCTTGCCTTCGAAGCGGTATTTGAGCCGCCAGTATTTCCCGCCACGTGGATTGATCAGCAGGTACATTCCCTCGCTGTCGGAAATCTTGATCGGTTTCTCTCCAGGCTTGGTGTTCCGTATCTTTACGTCCGTCAGTGCCACGGCAACCTCCACGTGGGGGTATCAGATTTGTTTTGGGGGTACAATCCGAATTTTGTACCCCCAAATACCCCCGCTGTCAATGGTTACCACCATACTACACTGGACGCACCAAAAAGAAAAAGCCCTGATTTCTCAGGGCTTTTTGCTTATTTGGATCTTTTAAGATCCGCTAATGGTGGAGGTGGCGGGAATCGAACCCGCGTCCGAGAATCGTACACAAAAGGCGTCTACATGCTTGTACCTGTTTTTAAGTTTAGCCCCTCAAGACTCCACTGGCCGGGATTCTTGAGTCGCGATTCCGCTTGATTTCGCCGCAGGGCCACGGACTCTCCCTGAAACTATCCCACTGAATGACGTTCTATCCTTCCACGTGGGAGATGGTAGGTAGAACGTTAGCAGGTTATTAAGCTGCTAAAGCGTAATCGTAATTGTCGGCGCTTAAATGCGTCCCGGATTGTTTAACGAGCCACCCGGACCTCGGCATGCAGCCTTTGCTTATTACCCCCGTCGAAACCTTTACACCCCCTTAAAACCTAAAAAACGTTCAGCGTTCCACGTTCAATGTTCATCTAGCTTTTTCGCCTGACGTTCCATATCTAGCTACGGCACTAAAACCTGAAAAACGTACAGCGTTCAACGTTCATCTGCTTTGTCGCTCGACGTTCTATATCTAGCTACGGCTTTGGTTTGCTCTTACTTCGTCTCTTTTGGTACGTGCTGTCGCAGGTTCAGTTGCCATCTAGTTCAAGCCCGATTGAACGTCGAACGTTGAACGGCGGTTAGTCCCTGTCCCTAGCCCCGCGGTTTCTTTCTTTCATGGCTACCACAACGTCGCGCTGCATGTCTTTTTGCTTCATGACTTCACGCTTGTCGTAGTTCTTCTTGCCCTTGGCAAGCCCCAGCTCGGTCTTCACCTTGCCTTCCTTGAAATAAACCCTAAGCGGTATCAGCGTGTAACCTTGCTCCCTGATCTTGGAAAAGAGCTTCACTATCTCTTTCTTGTGCAGCAGAAGCTTCCTCATACGGTCCGGATCGTGGTTCTCACGGTTGCCGAAATCGTACGGGTTGATGTGGAAGTTGTGCAGGAAGGCTTCGCCGTTCTTCACCATCGCAAAGGAGTCGTTCAGGTTGGCCTTGCCGTTGCGCAGAGACTTTACCTCGGTCCCCTGCAACACCATGCCGGCCTCATAACGCTCTTCGATGAAGTAATCATGGAACGCCTTCTTGTTGTTGCAAATCAGCTTCTCACCCATAGCGAATCATCCTACCAGATTAGCCCGTAAAAGGACAGGGGGAAAAACAGGGTGAAAGTTTTCAGCCGATAGGGTGTCTTGGTTACCGTTTTCCGATGGGACTTCCTTCCAAGTACAGGGTGTCCGCACTAAGGTCGGCCTCGTTGTCCCACTCGACGAAGTAGCCGCCGTTACGAACTGTTTTGAAGATGGCCAGATCCTCGAGGTCCCTGAACGCTTCTTTTCGCAGCAGAGGCCTCACATCGTACCTGCGTTCCTCACCGTTGGCGAAACTGACGTCTAGTGTCCAATCGTCATTCGCTCGTATAGTGTTGATGGTTCTCATTCGGCCTCGTCTTTTGATACCAGATTGACTGGCCAAAGGTACCCTTATATTTTAAAGATGTCAAAGCAGGTGCTGAGGCGGCGACAAGGGCTTCGATTGAGCAATTTCGGTCAGGATTTATCTCTCGCTCCCGGATAGGATGGCTTACGAATTGAGACGGGACGGTGAACGGATGGATAAGGCACGGACATATGAACAGCGCTTTGAAAGGGTCTTCCGCTACATAGAGCGGCACCTGGATGAACCGTTGACGGTGGAGAGGCTGAGCCGGGTGGCGCACTTCTCCAAATTCCACTTCCATAGGCAGTTCTCGCTCTACGCGGGAATCGGGGTCTTCGCCTACATCCGGCTCCTGCGGTTGAAACACGCTTCCTACCGGCTCTTGTATCGCCAGGAGGAGCGGGTCATCGACATCGCGCTGGACGCCGGATTCGAGAGCCCCGAGGCGTTTGCCCGCGCCTTCAGGCAGATGTTCGGACAGTCTCCTTCCCAATTCAGAAAATCACCCAAGTGGCGGCCCTGGAAGGAGCGCTTCCGGCTGCCGCCCAGCGAAAGGAGAAATGAGATGGATGTGAAAATCGTGGAGTTCCCCGAAACGCGGGTCGCGGTACTGGCCCACCGTGGGGCGCCGGAGAAGCTGGACGAATCTGCGCTCCGGTTCATCGAGTGGCGCAAGCAAAGCGGGCTGTCGCCGGTGAAACTGTCGCTTACCTTCGGCGTCGCGTACGACGACCCGGAGGTTACCGAGCCGGAGCGCTTCCGCTTCGACATCTGCGGCGAGGTGACGCAAACGGTGTCGGAGAACCCGCAGGGGGTGGTTAATGGCGTCATTCCCGGCGGGCGCTGCGCGGTGGTGCGCCACTTGGGCTCGCATGACGAGATCGGCCGCAGCGTTTACCCGCTGTACCGGGAGTGGCTGCCCAAAAGCGGCGAGGAGCTCAGGGATTTCCCGCTCTTTTTCCATTACCTGAACCTGATGCCGGACGTCGCAGCACACGAACTGGTGACGGACGTCTATCTGCCGCTCAAGTAGAAACAACCTGTAGTGGTTGCTTCAGTAGGGCCTCGACTGGTCAACCAGGGCTAAATCCCCCCTGTCCCCCCTTCGCAAAGGGGGGGACGTTGGGGCATGCTCTCTGCTAGACAAGTAACACCATTGGCTCCCCCGAGTTCCATGAAGACTCTTCGCTTTTTCCACCGCCCAAGCACAGGATGTATCTAGTGGTTTACTTATTAATCGAAATAGTGTATACGCAATCGGCATAGCGTGAGGGAAGTGCTCCTGCTGATCCGCCGAAGGCCGTTCCCGCCCGCAAGGAAGCGATGTTATTTCATCGGCCCGATTGGGCCTGCGGTTCAGCGGCCGCCGACTGCAGTGGGGTTGACGGCATTCAGGATGCCATGATGCGCTCTCTACCGATGTACGACGCGATGCAAGGGGCTCTCAAACAGGCCCACATGCTTTCTTCCGCAGTTGTGGCCGCAAGCGGCGCCTCTCTTTTGTACCTGCTGCACATCTACAACACTTCCTCCAAGAAAATCGAGCTTGCCTTACTGAACCAGGCGACCATCGAGCTGGTCTACTACATGCTCCTCCCCAGCATCGCCTTCAGTATCGTTACCGGGGCGATCATCTGCCTTGCCGAACGCCGCGTTCTGTTCTCCTGCCATTACATGGCGACGAAGGCCACCAACGCGGTAGCCGCGATCGCCCTCGGGGCTTTTCTCTACTTCGGGCTGCAAAAGCTTGCTGCCGCGGCTTCGGACGTGCGCGGGGTGGCGCTGGCTGGGTGGCAGCTGCAGGCCGAAGACGTGCTCGGGGGCATGAACCTCATCGCTGCGGTTTTCATGGGGACGGTACTTTTCGTGTTGTACAACGTGGTGCACCGTCCCTGCTCCGAGTCCGACGGATGCGAACTCTGCAAGCGGGAACGGGATCAAGGGGGCTGCGCAGGGTAGGGGAAAGGCTAATCGGGGACGCCGGTAAGTAGGAGCGGATTGTCGAAGCCCGCTTGGGCTATGAAACGGGCGGTTGCAACGGGCCCCTCCTGGCAGGCTTCGGCAAGGCCTTTGCGGATCAGGTGCACCAGGACGCCGAGGTTTCCGTAGAGGGCGAAGCCGAAGTGAAGGCGCATGTGTTGCGCCGCGGCTTCTTCGAGTTCCTTGCCGCTTTCCTGTAGGGTCGCGACGTAGTGGCTCGGAAAGGCGACCACCTTGCGGTCCAGCCCGGCCAGAAACGCTTCGCGTTCTTCCGGCGCCAGCGTGGAGAAGTCGGCGCCGCACCAGACGCTTTCGCGCGTGGAGATGAGGGCCCGGCAGGTGAGGGGACGTACGGGGTAGACGCTGCAGGTTCCTTCGTCATCGAGCAGGGGACAAAATCCCATTTGGCGGTGCAGACGCAGATACTGCGGGAGGTCGCTGACGTTTTTTACGAGATCCCGCAGCCGCACCGCGTAGCTATCTACCTTTTCGGCCTGCGCCTCGTTCAGGCGGCGCGCTACGGCGAGTGCCTCGGCGAACCCGGTGTGGACGGCCAAGCTGCAGCAGTTGCGGCATCCCTTGCCGCAGTGGATCGAGCCGCCGCTCGCGCGGTAGTCGTCGACCCAGGACCGCACCAACATCTCCAGGAACATCTGCTGCTGTTTGACCTGCTCAAGGAGCTGGTTGAGCATCTCGCCGGTGACCATCATCGCTTGAATCCCTCCACCTTTTTCCTTCTCGAATGCCCGGCAATATAAACAGGGATGGGCAGGATGTCAAACGCGGGCTCCCGCGATGAAATAGCGCCTGTTTGCTAAGGATGTCAGACAAAGGCAAATCCCCCCTTGTCCCCCCTTCGCAAAGGGGGGGACGTGATGCCATGCTCACTGCTTCGAAACTAACGCACACATGGTCCTACGGATTTCCCTAAAGAACCGCAGTATTTTCTGGAGAACCTCAGTATTTGAGTACTTTGCCGAGAAAGGCTTTGAGTTCGGCGGTGTGGGGGGTGTCGAAGAGTTCCGCGGCGGGGCCTTCTTCGACGATCTTGCCGGCTCCGAGGAAGATGCCGTGGTCGGCTACCCTTTTCGCGAAACCCATTTCGTGGGTCACGATAATGAACTCCCGTCCCTGGGCGCGGAGTTCTGCGATCAGGTCTAGTACCTCGGCGGTCATCTCGGGATCGAGGGCGGAGGTAGGCTCGTCGAAGAGTAAAAAACGCGGCTTGATCGCGACGGCGCGCACGATGGCTACGCGCTGCTGCTGACCGCCGGAAAGCTCGTAGGGGCGCTTGCCGGCGTGGGAGGCAAGTTGGAAGCGGTCTAACAGTTCCATGGCGTAGCCGTTGGCCGCTTCTTTCGCGTAGCCGTGCGCCTGCACGAGGGGGAGGGTGACGTTTTCGAGCGCGGTCAGGTGGGGGAAAAGGTTGTAGGACTGAAAGACGGTGCCGATGCTGCGCCTGTAACTTATGAGACTCTCCCCGTCGGTCGGAAGCGGCACGTCGTCGATTTCCACGCCCCCCTGGTCCGGAAGTTCGAGCCCCGCCAGCACACGCAACAGGGTGGACTTGCCGCCGCCGGAGGGGCCGATCAGCGCGATGGAGCGCGCCCCGGAGAGCGAAAGCGAGATGCCGTCCAGTGCGGTCACCCCGTCGAAGCGTTTCACCACCCCGTCGAGCCTAAGACGCATAGCGGTACCTCCTCTCCAGGTACTTGCTCAGCATGGAGATCGGAAGGGTGAGGGCCAGGTAGCCGAGCGCCAGGGGGAGGTAACTTTCCATGGTCGAGTAGGTGAAGGCGTTCACCTCCTGGGCGTTCAGGGTGAATTCGCTTACGGCGATAATCGACAGAAGCGACGAGTCCTTGATCAGGGAGGCGAACTGTCCTGCAAGCGGCGGGAGGATCCTGCGCATCACCTGGGGAAAGACGACGTAGCGATAGGTCTGGTACGGGGTGAGCCCTATGACACGGGCGGAATCGAGCTGCGACTCCCCGACACTTTCGATCCCGGCCCTGATGATCTCGCTTATGTAGGCCCCGGCGAAAAAGGCGAGGGTGAGCGTCCCCACTACGTAGCGGTTTCCGATCCCGAAGGCGTCGGCCACCACGTAGAAAAAGACGAGGATCTGCACGAGAAGCGGCGTGCCGCGGATGAGCTCGACGTAGACTTTGCCCAGGTAGCGTAGCGGCAGAAATGGGGAGCGGTGCGAGAGGGCGGCAGCGAGGCCGATGATGAGGCTCGCCACGAGGGATGCGGCGGAGATGGCGAGGGTGATGAGCCAGCCGGAGACGAACTTCTGCCGGTACTGGTACACGGCATCCCAGTTCCAGCCGTAGTGGAGGCGGGAAAAGGCGAAGCTGAAGACGAGCGCGAGCAGAAAAAGAGCACTTATCACCCCGACGGTACGGCCGAAGCGGGGAATCTCCTCGTGGTTACCTTTGCTGCGCGCGAATAGGATCTGGAAGCGGCGGCGGGACATGGCACCTCAGCAGGCGGCGGGGGGGCAGTGCGCCCCGCTTTGGGGATGTCAGAAGAAGAAGGGGTAGCCCATCCTGCGAAAGCTCTCCTTCTCCTCCTTCAGGTAGCGATCGCCCAGCCTCTCGAAGCCGCCGGAGCGCCGGAAGTCGGCGAGGAAGCGGTTCACCTGTGCTTTCAGCGCGCCGTTTCCCTTGCGCATCCCTATGGCCCAGGACTCGGTCTGGAAGGGCTTCAGTATCGCGCGCGTGGTCTCGGGGTTCCTCTGGTAGTTGCGGAAGGTGGACATCTGGTCGTAGATGAAGGCGTCTGCCTTCCCCTGTACGACTTCGAGGACCGCGGCGGCCTCCTTGTCGAGGACCAGGAGGCTCGCCTTTTTCAGGTGCGCCGCGGCGTAGACGTGACCGGTGGTTCCCTTTTTCACCGCGACGGTGCGCCCGGGCTGGTCTAGGTCGGCTATCGAGGCGACCGTAGTATCCTTCCCCACCAGCAGGCAGAGACCTGTGCTTAAGTATGGATCGGAAAAGTCGATGGAGCGCGCCCGCTCGGCGGTTGCGGTCATGGAGGAGATGATGAGGTCGATCTTCCCCGTTTTGAGCGAGGGGATAAGTCCGTCGAAGGCGATGTTCCTGATCTCGACCGGGCGCCCCAGCGCCTTGCCGAGCTCCCGGGCGAGCTGCACGCTTACCCCATCCGGGCGGCCGCTTGCATCGGTCATCTCGAAGGGAGGATAGGCGAGTTCCATGCCGACGACGAGCGTTTTCGAGGCAAACGCCGGGGACGCTGCGGAAAACAGAAGAATAAAGGCAGCGATGCTTAAAAAGCCGATTACTCTGGACAAAACACCCTCCTTTTCCTGCGAAACTCGGCATAACCTAATACACCCGCTAACCCTGACTGTCAAATGGGGTCCCTTGGTGGACTTCGTCCACTTTTTATCTGTGACTGGCGTCTTTACCCGCGCAATTTTTTTGTTATTGTTTCATCGCTTACCGCTACGACTTCCAATCCTTCCCACAATGTCTGTGCAATTACTGTCACCAATCTTGGAGGAGGTTTTTTATGAGGAAAGCGATATTTGCCTGTGTCAGTCTGCTGTCCATGGCGATCCCGGTGCTTGCCGGTCCCACCCCGGTCGCTCCCAACGGCATCGCCCTCTACCCCGATTACATGTCCTGGAGGGTGGTCGCTCCGTCGTATCGGGAGGACAAGGGGCACATCCGCGTCATCACCGGAAACGAGACCGCCGTTGCCGCGCTGCGGGCCGGGGTGAAGCCTCTTCCCGACGGCAGCGTGCTCGCCAAGGTTGCCTGGAAGGCGGTGAAGCACCCGTCGTTTCCCGTGGCGACCGAGGCCGGGGAGTTCGTACAGGTCGAGTTCATGGTGAAGGACGCGAAGAAGTACAAGGAGACGGGAGGGTGGGGCTTCGCAAGGTTCGTCGGCAAGGATCTGAAGCCGTACGGCAAGGATGCTTCCTTCGTGAACGAGTGCTTCGGCTGTCATACGCCGGTGGCCGGAAACGATTACCTCTTTACCAGGATGGCCGGGACACCCTGATTCACACCTTTTTCATGACGGCCCTGAGCGTTCCGAGCGTGTAGGGTTTCTGGATGAAACCGGCAAGGCCGCCGTTGAATTTTTCGACCACGTCGTGCTCGCTGAAGCCGCTGGACATGATCACCTTCACCTCAGGGTCCATGAGCCGCAGCGCGCGGAAGCATGCCTCGCCGTCCATGTGCGGCATGGTGAGATCGAGGATGACGGCCTTGATCCCTTCTGTGTCGCGGTAAAGGGCGAGCGCCTCCTCGCCGCTTTCGGCCGGAAGCGGCGTGTAGCCGAGCTCCTGCAAAAGCGCCGAGGCGATCGAGCGCACCGCCTCCTCGTCGTCCACTAAAAGCACCTTGCCTTCCCCCTGCCATGCGTCAGTGGGGGGGGAGGGCGCGCCCTTTTCCTCGCCGTGGGCGTCGGCTTTCGGGAAGAGGATCTTTAAGACGCTCCCCTTGCCCGGTTCGCTGTAGACCTTGATCCCCCCCTTGTGCCCGCGCACGATACCGTGTACCGCCGCGAGACCCAAGCCGCGCCCGGTGAACTTGGTGGTGAAGAAGGGGTCGAAGATTTTGGCAACCATTTCCCTTTCCATGCCGCAGCCGTTGTCGCGCACCTCAAGGAAAACGTAGCTCCCTTCTTCCATATGCTCGCCGAGCAGCACGTCCTTTAAGCTCGTGCGGTCCATTTCCATGATCCCGGTCGTTATGCCGATTTCGCCACGCCCGTCGCCGATCGCTTCGGAGGCGTTCATGACTAGGTTCATCAGGATCTGCTGGATCTGCGTTACGTCCGCCTCGATGTCGGGCAGCGGGATATGCAGGTTGAGTTCGAGGCCGGTGCGGTCCGAGAGGGAGCCCTCGAGGATGTGCTCGAGATCCTTCACGACCCGGTTCAGGTCCACGGGACCGACCAGGAACCTCCCCTTGCCGGAGTAGGCGAGCATCTGTTTTGCCAGGTCGGCGGCCCGCGTTGCCGCCTGCTGGATCCGGTTCAGGTTCTTGACCACCGGCGAATCGGCAGGAAGGGCCATGAGGGAGAGGTCGACGTTGCCGATGATGGCCATGAGGATGTTGTTGAAGTCGTGGGCGACCCCGCCTGCCAGAATGCCGAGGCTCTCCATCTTCTGCGCATGCACCATCTGCTGTTCCAGGCGCGCCCGCTCCTCCTCGGCGCGTTTTCGTTCGGTGATGTCCTGCCCCACCGCCTGGAACGCCGAGACCCTTCCCTGGTCGTCGAAGAAGGCCCGGTTCGTCCACTGGTGCCAGCTGACACTCCCGTCGGAACTCTTCAGGGCCTGTTCCGTGATGCAGGTGGGGTTGTCGGGCGATGTGGCGTTCAGGGCCTCGCGTACCTGTTCGCGGTACTCCGGCAGGAGGAAGTCCAGGAAGTTCTTCCCGGTCATTTCCGCCTGGGTCATGCCGGTGCCGCAGGCAAGCGCCGGGTTCGCATAGGTGATGGTGCCGTCGGGAAGGATGGTGCTTATGTAGGCGGGGCTGTCCTCCGAGATCTTGCGGTAACGCTCACGGCTTTCGTTTATGGCCTGCGCCGCGGCGATGGCGCTTGCATGGGCGGAGCGCAACATGAAGGCGATGACGGTGAGGAGCAGGCTCACCGTCAAACCTCCCGCCAGGTAACCGCGGGACTGCCCCTTCCTCTGTTCCAGGGTGAAGGCGGGGAGGGAGTAAAAGGAAAAGAGCCAGTCGCGACCGAAACGGTGCACGGTGAGCGAGGTCGTGAGATCGCCGCGGTAATCGGGCGGCACCTTCGTTTTCCAGGCGGCGGTGCTGTCGAAGAGCAGCGCGCTCGGGTTCTCGCTTTTTTCCGTGAAGATCCGGAAGCCGATGTCGTTGCCCCCTTTGGGGAAGTTCGCCGACACGAAATCCAAAATCCTGATCGGGCTGTAGACGAAAGCTTTCAGGGCCTCGCGCCGCTGCGCGACCGTGGCGATTGCTGCGCCCTGACGGTAGACCGGCATGTACATCAGGATCCCTTTCTGGGTGTCTTTCTCGGTCTCCTGAACCAGGACGACGGGACTTGTCACCGCGGCCTCCCCGCGGTCGCGGGCCTGCTCCATCGCCTCGCGCCGAACCGGCTCGGAGAACATGTCGAAGCCGAAGGCGCGCTGGTTGCGCCAGTTGAAGGGCTCGAGGTAGATGATCGCGGTGTAGAAGGGGCGCTCGCCCTCGGGCCACATCTTGTAGGAGGTGAAGCCTTCCTTGCGTATGCGGCGGATGTGGCGCTCCCTCTCGTTTGGGTACACCACCTCGGTGACGCCGAGCCCCTGCAGCCCCGGGTAGTTGCTCTCGAGGGAAAGCGACTGCGCGTAGCGGTGCCACTCGTCGCGCGTCACGTCATCACTTGCGTTGTAAAGCCCGGCCGCGCCGCGTAGTATCTGCTCGTCGTCCACGAGCTTGGTGAAAAAGCGCTCCGTGATCTCCTGGGTCCGGTCGCTGAAGATGGTCTGGCTGCGTACGTTGAGGCTGTGGTCGTACTGGCGCCAGAAGAACCAGGTCATCAAGAGGGAGAGGGTCATGACGAGATAGGGGAGGAAAGTGACGATCCTTCCCCAGTGGGAGATGGGTGCGATGGCGGGAGAGGATTTTTCCTGTGCGTAAACGTTTGCGTTCGGCATGCGTTTTTTCCCGTCGTTGTGGGGAGCTTCCGCACCATGCGGTAGATGATTTACTTTACAGGACTTTTTGCTGAATTCAATCCTTCCGGGGGCCTGCAGTGTAAAGCACGCCGTCGAAGTGGCGTCAGGCGGTGGCCGCCTTCCGGCTCGCCATGATGACGCTGCGCAGGGAGGATAGCTTGTACGGCTTCTGGATCAGCCCCGCCAATCCCTGACCGGCGAACTTCTTGGCCACCTCGTGCTCGCTGAAGCCGCTCGACATGATGACCTGGGCGGATGGATCGATCCGGCGCAACTCGCGGAAACACTGCTCCCCGTCCATGCGGGGCATGGTGAGGTCCAAAAGCACGAAGGCGACGTCGCCGTGCATCCGGTACGCCTCGACCGCCTCGCAACCGTCCCGCGCCGTTATCACTTCGTATCCTAGCTCGCGCAGCAGTTCCCCGGCGGTGGAGCGGATCTCCTCCTCGTCGTCCACGAGGAGCACCACCCCTTCGCCCCGCCAGTTTTGCGCCTCGGCTTCCGGCGCGCTCACCCCGGCACACCCCGCCGCGGCGGGTAAAAGCACCTTGAAGGTGGTGCCTCGGCCGGGCTCGCTGTAGACCTTGATCGCCCCTTTGTGACTGCGGATGATGCCTAGGACCGCGGCCATGCCGAGCCCGCGGCCGGTGAACTTGGTGGTGAAGAAGGGGTCGAAGATCCGGGAAAGGGTCGCCTTGTCCATGCCGCAGCCGTCGTCGGTGACCTCGATGACCACGTAAGATCCGGCGGGGATCGGGTCAACGAGCCAGGCGTCGTTCAGGTATTCCTCCCTGCAGTCGGCGCAGGACGTGGCGACCGTTATCGTGCCGTCGCTGTCGCCGATCGCCTCCGAGGCGTTGATCACGAGGTTCATGACGATCTGCCTGATCTGCGTCGCGTCCACCTCCACGGCCGGAAGCTCGTCGCCCAGTTGATAGTTGAGCACCACGCGTTTCGAGATGGCGACCTCCAGCATGTGCCCCATCTCCTGGAGCATGCGGTTCACGTCGATGGATTCGATGAGGAATTTGCCCTTGCCGGAGTAGGCGAGCATCTGGCGGGCGAGGTCGGCGGCGCGAACTGCGGAGGCCTCGACGCGCTGCAGGTTCTCCAGGGCGGGGGACTGTGCGGGAAGACGCAGGAGAGCGAGTTCCGTGTTCCCGATGATGGAGGTGAGGATGTTGTTGAAGTCGTGGGCGATGCCGCCGGCGAGGACGCCGAGGCTCTCCAGTTTCTGCGCGTGCAGAAGCTGCTGTTCCAGTCTTAGGCGCTCATTTTCCGCTTTCCTGCGCTCCGAGATGTTCCTCGCCACGCCGATAAAGGCTGGCCGGCCGTCGAAGTCGATCAGCCTGACCTTCACCTCGACCGGGAAGGTGGAGCCGTCCTTTCTGCGGTGCGCGGTCTCAAAGGTCGCCGAGGCGGCGTTAGAGAAACCCCTGAATTGTTCGGCGACCTTCTCCGGGGCGTCGTGGACCGCATCGAGATCTTCTATGCTCCGTTCGAGGAGCTCGGCGCGGGAGAAACCGAGCTCGCTTACCGCCTGGTCGTTGGCGGCGATGATCCTGCCGTCGGCGTCGGCGATGTAGACCGGGTCGGCTATGTTTTGGAAGAGATCCCGGAAACGCTGCTCGCTTGCCGCTACCGCCTGCTCGGTCTTGCTGCGCTCAGCAATCTCCCGCTCTAGTTCGGCGGTGCGCTCTCGCACGCGGTCCTCGAGCCGAAGGGAGAGTTCCTTCAGGGCAAGTTGCGCCTTCTCCCGCTCGCGAAGCTCATCCTGCAGCGACGCGGTGCGGCTTTTCACCACTTTTTTGAGGGCGTAGTTTGCGTATGCAGCAGCAGCGAGCAGGAGGGCGAGGAGAACCGCGACGGACATCGCCACGAAGGTCCTAGTTGGGCGCCAGTGCATGTCGTCGACGAAGAGCCACTTCTTGAGGGCGTCGCTGCGCTCCTCGGGCCCGATGGCGGCAAGCCCCTTGTTGAGGATCCCCTGCAGTTCGGGCCAGTCCTTTCTTATCCCCATCCCCCAGCGATACTCGAAGTCGGTCTTGCCGGCGAGCTGCAGGTTCGTGATGCCGCTTTCCTGCGCGTAGTAAGTGGCGTTGGCCATGTTCTCGACGTAGTAGTCGACCATGCCGAGCGAGGTCTTGGCGAGGGCGGTGGATACGTCCGGCACCACCTCAAGCCTGATCTCGGGGTACCTGTTCTTCAGGATGTCGTGCGCAGCGTAGTTCGAGACCACGGCGACCCTCTTTCCCTTCAGGTCCGCCAGGGTCTGTCCCGGGAGCACGCCAACACGAGAGAATATCCCGCCGGGTACGGTCACCAGCGTGTCGGTGAAGAGGGCGAACTTCTCGCGGTTCGGGGTCTTCACCATGGCACCTAGGATGTCCACCTCGTGCGCCCTGAACTTTTCCATCACCTCGTCCCAGTTCTGCAGGTGCACGACGGTGATGGTGATACCGAGTTTTTTTTCGAGGAGGCGGATGATGTCGGCGGCGGCCCCCTGGTATCTGCCGTTTTCGTCGAAGAACTCGATCGGTTTGAAATCGGGGTCAGGGGCGAGCTTGATGACCGGATGCTTTTTGAGCCACTGCTGTTCCTGAGGGGTGAGGACGACGGTAGTCTCGGCGCGCGCCGCGCCGCAGTCGGGAACCCATTGAACTGACATAAGCAGAAATGTAACTGTCACAACCAGACGCAACCAGGTCATTTTGTCGTCCTCAGAGCGTGAGCATGCCTCGACAGTTTGGATACTGGTAATTTCCTCATCGGTAGCCGCACCGTGAGTCTTTACCACAGATTGATAAAAACCTATGAAAAAAATACCACTGCAAGCTTTTCGGGTGAGGATAGCGCCGCGCGTGCCCGGTCTTCGGCTCGCGGCGCAGCGATGTGTTGCGGGTGTCGACACGGAAAACACGCAAGGAAAGCGGTGCGGCGAGCACTGTGTCGGTGCTATTGACAACGCCCCGGGGGGATCCTATGCTGAACTGGTCGGAAGCAAATGCCTGAAAGATAGGAGGTTTGTCATGCTGAAACCGATACCGGAAGGATTCCACAGCGTCACCCCAATGTTCATGTTCAGGGAGTGCCGCAAGGCGATAGAGTTCTACAAAAACGCGTTCGGCGCCATCGAGCGCTATGCGATGCCGACCCCGGACGGCCGGGGCATCATGCACGCCGAGCTCCTTGTGGGCGATTCCATCCTCATGATGGGAGACGAGCAGCAGCAGTGCAAGAGCGCGGAAAGCATGGGCGCCTCGCCCGTCAGCTTCTACCTCTACGTTGACAACGTCGACGCCGCCTTCCGGCGCGCCGTAGAGGCCGGGGCGACGGTGCAGATGGAGGTGCAGGAGATGTTCTGGGGCGACCGGGCAGGTTCCCTGCGCGACCCCTTCGGCTACAGCTGGATGCTGGCAACTCACACCAGGGAACTGACCCAGGAGGAGATCCGCGCAGGGGCCGAGGCTGCTTTCGCCGAAGCATCCAAGAGCTGAAGATAACCTGACCTTTTTGATGCAATAACGGGAGGATCGGCATTATGAAAAAAGTAGTCATGGCGGCTTTTGCCATAGTGATCTTCACGGCTTCCTGCGTCGAGGCCGCTGAGATCTGGTACACCGGGGACGGGCGCTGCGTTCCCCCGAAAGACGACGGGACCTATGCTGCCCCTTACAACGCCATGGAGCATCCGGGGGACTACCCGACCTTCCAGGGTGCCGACAAGCCCGGTTGGTCCTGCAGCTACCAGCGGGAAGACGGGGTGATCGTCCAGTACGGCAACAGTTTTACGCCGCAGCAGCAGTGGATTGCCTTCTGGGTGGCGGGAAAAGGGGACCAGGATTAATACCTTGGTTAAGGCGCGGCGCCTGACGCGAGGAGGTTCACCATGAAGAGACAGGAAGGACTGATCGTAATGATCACCGGCGCCACCGACGGCCTCGGCGCGCGGGTCGCCGCAGGGCTTGCCGAACTTGGCGCCACCGTGCTTTTGCACGGCAGAAACCCCGAGAAGGGGAAACGGGTTCTGGAAGAGATCGGGGCAGCAAGCGGCAGCGACCGGCTGCACTACTATAACGCCGATCTCTCCTCGCTCGCCGAGGTGGAGGTCCTGGCGGAGGAAGTCGCGGCAGACTGGCGTGGGCTTGATGTTCTCATCAACAACGCGGGACTCGGCGCCGGGCCTGAGCCGCAGCACCGCGAGACCAGCGCGAACGGCTATGAACTGCGCTTCGCGGTCAACTACCTGGCGCCGGTGTTGCTAAGTTACCGGCTCCTGCCGCTGTTGCGGCTGAGGGGTGAGGAGACCGGGGAGGCGCGCATCGTGAACGTGGCTTCGGTGGCGCAGCAAGCCATCGATTTCGAGGACGTCATGCTTGAGCGGGAGTACGACGGCATGCGCGCCTACAGCCAGAGCAAGCTCGCCCTCATCATGTTCAGTTTCGACCTGGCGCGAGAACTTGCCGGGACTTCGGTCACGGTGAACGCCATGCACCCGGCCTCGCTCATGGATACCAACATGGTGCGGGAATGGTTCGGGACGGCGCGGACCACGGTGGACGAAGGGGCACGCTACCTGTTGCGCCTGGCGGTGGATGAAGAGGTGAAGGGGATGACAGGGCTCTACTTCGATCAGGGGCGGCCGGAGCGGGCCGATCCCCAGGCCTACGACGAAGAGGCGCGCCGGCGCCTGCGCGAGCTGACGCTCAGGTGGATCAGCCTGCTTCAGGTTTAGAAACAGAGGGTGCCGGGGGGGGCTTCTCCCGGCACCTGCTCTTCCCCTTACAGCTCCCTGCGCGCAGCCGCGGGCGAAAAGCGTACCGCGACGATGCGCGTGAAGGCAAGCGACAGCACCAGCGCGATGGTCATCGCCACCTCCTGCCACTCGATATCTTTGTACCAAAAGGCCATCACCTCGGTCAGCACGGTGACGATGACCGTGTCGATGATGTAGGTGACTTTGACGCGCCCTTCCGTGGAATAGGCGAGGGCGGTGCGCAGCACCTCGATCACGGCGAGCACGGTCAGAAGGTCCACCATGATCTGCTTGAAGGCGGCGTGAAACTCCTCCTCGAAGACAAGGCGCAGATCGTAAAGCGTGCATCCCACCCCGGCCAGGATGGCGAGCAGGATGGTGACGATCAGAAGGGTCAGCACCACGCGCGTCGACATCTCGTAGAAACGCGCGAGCTTTAAATCCACCGTGTTTTCTCTCCACATATCGCTTTCTCCTCAGCTTTTTTGCCGGAATGCTACCAGGCGAAGGTTACAGCCGGTTATTTGCGGCATTACGATTGCGTCACGAAAAGGAATAAAAAAAACCGGCCTCTTGCGGAGCCGGTTCCGTTTCCTTCCTGCCGTTCTCTTCCTACCGTCGTCAGCGATCCCCGTTCCGGTAGCGCTCACGCACCAGTTTTAGTACCGGGTGCTCCAGGGAAACGGGCACCAGGTATTCGCCGACCAGTTCACGGTCCCACCATTGCTTCCTGCCGAAGCGGTAACGGTAGTAAAGCGCGCGGATGTAGCGCGGCGGCCGTTCCGGGAAGGGATTTTCCCGCAGGAGCCGCAGCGTTGTGGCGTCCCCCTCCAAAAGCCTGATCACCAACTGCACGAACCAGCGCGAGTGTCCCGCCTGCCCGGGCATCGCCTCGAACCACATCAGCCAGTCCAGGCGCATGTGGTACGGCGCGACGACGGGTGGGATGCGGCGCGGGTCCCCCGGTTTCCCCTTGAACTCGTAGGCGCGCCAGTTCGCGTCGACACCCGCCGCGTCCTCCTCTGTCCCCTCGATGACGATCTCGTAGCGCTCCTTGGTGATGCTGCCGAAGGCCCCGTAGGTGTTCACCAGGTGGAAGGGATCGAAGGAGGTGTTCATGATCTGCGACCGGGAGAAGAGGTTCACTACCGGTTCCACGCTGCGCAGCGCCACCAGGATGAAAAGCCCCCAGGTGAGGGCGGTGAAAAGCGGCGCCTGCGGAACCATCGGGGGCGCCGTCAGGGAGAAAAACTGGGCGATGAGCGTGCCGTCCAGCGGGCTCAGGCAGATGACGGCAGTGAGCCAGTTGAGCCAGGCGAAGTTGCCGCTCACGATGATGGAGGCGAGAAACAGGAGCGAAACGGTCGAGGCGGCCGCGGCGACCGGCTGGGGCGCGAAGAAAAAGGGAGGGAGGATGAGTTCGGCCAGGTGATTGAAGAGGACACCGGCCTTGTGCACCGAAGGGGGAAGGCGGTGGAAGAGGCGGCTTAACGGGTTCGGCATGGGCTGCGTCTCGAAGTGGTAGTCAAGGCAGGTGAGGTCGCGCCAGCAGTTATCCCCCCTGATCTTGATCATCCCCGCGCCGAACATGACGCGAAAGGCGAGCCAGCGGTAGAGCCAGATCACCTGCCACCCCGGCTCGGTGCCGGAAGGTCCAAGGAAGACGGCGAGAAAGCCCGCCTCCAGAAGGAGCGACTCCCAGCCGAAGGCGTAGAAGGTCTGGCCGATGTTCACGAAGGATAGGTAGAGGGCCCAGAGCAGGAACCAGGAAAGCATGGATGGGAAGACACCGTAGGCGTCGGTGATACCGCAGAGCGCGAGAAGCGACAGTAAGACGCCGAGGATGGAAAAGATGAGGTAGGACCGGTCCCCCGGCAGGAAGTGGAAGATGCTCGGGGCGTCCCGGAAGGGGACGAGCCGCATGAAGTGGCGGGCCGGCTCGAGCCCGTGGTCGCCGCAAAGGGGGCGGAACTGGTTCAGCGCGGCGAGAAAGCCCATCAGGTAGATGAGGGCAAGCCCCCTTTGCAGAAGAATCCGGATGATCCAGTAGCCGTCGTCGTTCATGGTGGCCTCCGGGGAGGTGCGGTTTTCGTTCGCAGGGTCAGGGCGGCCCGGCAGGGGGGGCTGTTTCCGGCTTCGGGAAGCCCGGCGCCTCAAAGGTGATCCTTTGCGGACCGATTCCGAGGTCGCGAAGCGCCATGCGCGCCGCATGGTAGCCGCACATGCCGTGCACGCCGCCCCCCGGTGGGGTCCCCGACGAACAGAGGTAGAGACCGGGAAGCGGGGTGCGGTAGGGGGCGAAGAGGGTGGGGCGGCAGAGAAACTGGTGCAGGTCCTGGACGCCGCCGTTTATGTCCCCGCCGATGAGGTTCGCGTTGTACTGCTGGTACTGGATGCAGTTACGCGTGTGCCGGGCGAGCACGAGGTCGCGGAAACCGGGGGCGAAGCGCTCCATCTGCGCCTCGATCCGTTCGGTCATGTCGAAGGTGGAGCCGCTCGGGACGTGGCAGTATCCCCACGCGACATGTTTGTTCTCCGGTGCGCGGGACGGGTCGACGATGGTCGGCTGCGCGACGAGGACGAAAGGGTGCTCCGGGTGCGTGCCGCGCCAGACCTCCCGCTCGCCAAGGGCGATTTCCGCGGCGGTTCCCCCGACGTGCACCGTGGCGGCGCGCCGGCATGCTTCGGCACGCCAGGGGATCGGGGAGCTCAGGGCCCAGTCGATCTTGAAGATGCCGGGGCCGTAGCGGTATTCGGTCAGCCTGCGCCGGTAACCTGCCGGGAGCTTATCTCCCACGAGCCTTTCCAGCTGGCGTGCGGTCAGGTCTAACATCACGATGCGCGCCGCGGGGAGTTCGGCGAGGCTATTTATGGCGCACCCGGTGACGATATCCCCACCGAGCCGCCGCAGGTAGGAGGCAAGCGCGGAGCTTACGGCGCCGGAGCCCCCCTGCGCCACGGGCCAGCCGGCGACGTGGGCGAGGGCGCCCAAGATGAGGCCGAAGGCCCCGGAAAGGGGGCGCTCCAGCGGGAGAAAGGAGTGGGCGGCCATGCCGGCGAAGAGGGCGCGGGCTGGATCGCCCCCGAAAGCGGAGCGCCCGAGGAGCGTGGCGGGAAGAAGCCCGTAAAGGCCGAAACGCGCGAAAGAAACGGGGTGCTGCGGGAAGTGTAGCGGCGCCAGAAGATCGGGGGCGAGTTCCTCCCAGTGTGCAACGATCGGGGAGAAAAGGGCCCGGTAACGCCCGGCATCTTTATCGAGACCGGCGGAGGTTGCGGCGAGGTCGCGGTAGAGGAGGGCTGCTTCATCACTTGCCAACGGGTGGGCGAGTTGTACCTCGGGGTAGAGCCAGGTGAGGCCGTGTTCGGAGAGAGGGAGGGTGCGAAAGAATGGGGAAGAGGCGGCAAGCGGGTGGATCGCGGAGCAGACGTCGTGCAGAAAGCCCGGGAGGGTGAGCGCCTCGCTCCTGGTGCCTCCGCCGATGGTCGCGGCGGCTTCCACGACGGTGACCTTCAGTCCGGCGCGGGCGAGGGTTATCGCGGCCGCGAGGCCGTTTGGGCCAGAGCCGACCACCACGGCGTCTATGTCGCCTGCGAAGGGCATCGCGCCTCCTCCTTTCGTCCCTTGAAAACACGAGGCTTAAGTCTAGCAGGGTTCGCGGAAAGGGCATCCTGCAAATCCCCCTGCGCGGAGGCACTACGGGAATTCCGGGGATGGCGAAAAAGTGTGCCGACGAAGCGCTGCAGGTGACCTCGCGCCCCCCCTTTTGCGAAGGGGGGACGGGGGGGATTTGCTTTTGTTTACTGGTTTTAGTCGATTGAACGGAGTCGCTTTCCGCATGGACAAGTTGTTCGTCATCTTTCACTTGCTGTTGCAGCGTGCGTTATCGCACCGTCAGCGGGTGCTTGTGTGGTCGGACAGAGGCAAATCCCCCCTAGCGTCCCCCCTTCGCAAAGGGGGGGACGCTAGGGGACATGCAGTGCTTGCAAGCAGCTGCACTTCGCGTTCCATGGATTTTCTTGAAGAACTTCCGAAAAGGGGGGGCTAGGGGCATGCAGCAATTTGTGGAGAAGAGGAAACGGGAAAAGGCGAGGGGCGATGGGCTCGGGTTGACGGCGGCGTCCCCCCCCTCCCTCTCCTGCCTGCGGAGATGCAGGGGGAGAGGGAGGGGGGAGGGGCTCAGAACGGGATGCCGGTGGGGATGAAGGCCACACTGTCACCGGGGTTGACTTTGTGGTCGAGGGTGTAGACACGGTGGTTCACGAAGACCGCTTCTACTTTCTCCATCGGGAGATCGAGGTCGTGCGCGATGGCGGCGGCGCTCACCCCTTCTTCCGGGACGGCAACTTCCGCCTGCGACGGCAGTCCCCTGTTTTTGCGCACCGTGTGCAGCGCTCCGAACATACGTACCGTCGTGTTTGCTCTCGTGGACATGGCTGACTCCTTTCTGTTTGCTGTGACATTGCGGGCGGGTGCTTCACCGTTTGATGCTGGCAACTGGAATGGCGTGAGGCATCAGTCCGTGTGGATCGAACGTTTGTTCGAATTGTACACCTTTTTGTCATACAAACAAGGAGCTTCTTTCAGAGAAACGGTACGTTGGTAAAGCGGAAAGAGGGAGTGGAACGAGACTATGAGACGTGCGTTGACGGCTATGACGGCGTCTTCTCGCCGTTGTCCGCGAAACGCAGTGAGATCTCCCTGAAATGCTCCTGCAGTTCCAGGAAGGCGTCGACGACGTCCGGGTCGAAATGGGTTCCTTTTGCCTCGCTTATCATGCCGACCACCTTCTCGTGGGGAAGGCCCGGGCGGTAGACGCGCCAACTGATCAGGGCGTCGTAGAAATCGGCGACCGCCATGAGCCGGGCCGAGACCGGGATGGCGTCACCGGCCAGACGCCCGGGATAGCCGTTACCGTCCCACCGCTCATGGTGATAGAGGGTTACCTCTTCGGCCAGGCGCAGAAACTCCGCCTGGGTCCCAAGGGAGTGCTTGGCCGATTCGAGCGCCCCCCAGCCGATCAAGGTGTGCCTCTTCATGACCTCGAACTCCTCCGGTTCCAGGGGGCCGGGTTTGAGCAGGATCCGGTCGGGGATGCCGACCTTGCCGATGTCGTGCAGCGGCGCCGACTTGAAAAGGAGCGCGATGTTCGCGTCGGTGAGCTCACGGGAAAAGCGCGGATGGTTCCGCAGCTTCTCCGCCAGTGCCTTCACGTAGCACTGGGTGCGGCGCAGGTGGTTTCCGGTGTCGTTGTCGCGCGTTTCGGCCAGGCTGGCAAGCGCCATGATGGTCACTTCCTGTACCGCACGCAGATCATTGGCGCGCCGTTCCACCTCCCGCTCGAGGAAGAGGTTCTTGTCCTTTAAAAAATCACTGGCGGCTTTCAGGTTCAGGTGGGTCTGCACTCGGGCCAGGACCGTGGGGGGGCTGATCGGCTTGGTGATGTAGTCCACCGCGCCGAGCTCGAGGCCGCGCCGCTCGTCGTCGATATTCCTGCGGGCGGTGAGGAAGATGACGGGGATGTCCCGGGTCTCGGAGGAGGCCTTCAGTTCGCGGCAGACCTGGTAGCCGTCCATGTCGGGCATCATGATGTCTAGCAGGATCAGGTCGAGCGGCGCGCCGGAACGGGCTATGCGCAGCGCCTTCTCTCCGCTTGGCGCCACCTTGACGTGGTAGAGCCCCTTCAAAAGGTCGCACATGATCGAGATGTTGTCCGGGGTGTCGTCCACGACGAGGACCGTCGGGCGCATGAGCGTCGTTTCCGCCATGGCTTCCTCTTTCATGCGTCACCCTCCTGTTCGCCCTGCGCCTCGGCCAGGGCGGCAAGCGCCGCCTCGAAGTCGTAGGTCCTTATCGCCCCCTCGATGCGGGCGAACTGCTGCGGGAAGGCACTGCGCAACAGCAGCGCGTGCGTGGTGAAGTGTTCCGTTGCGGCGGCGTCGTCGTCCGCGAGAAGCCTCGCGAACTCCCGGCAGACCTCCTCCAGGACCCCTGGCGCCGCCGGCGGGAGGTCCTGAACCGGGGTGGAGGGGAGTTTTTTCCGCAACTCGTGCAGCAGGCCCGCGAGCAGCTGCGAGAACCGTCCAAGCTCCGGCTCGAGGTCCATCCCGCGCGTCTGCAGCGCCTGCTCCAGTTCCACCGCGCTTGTCTGGAGCGCCTCGGCGCCTATGTTCCCCGCCACGCTCTTCATCGTGTGCACGATGCGCGCGGCGGTTTCCCGGTCCCCCCTGCCCAGTGCTTCGCGCAACTGCCGGTCGGTGTGGCGCTGGCTCGTGCGGAACTTCTCGAGCAGCGACAGGTAGGCACGCTCTTCGCCGCCGATGCGCTTTAGTCCGAGTTCGAGATCGAGGCCGCTGACGGCGTCGGGGAGCAGGGTGGCACCTTGCGCGCGGGAGGCCTTGCTGCTGCGCTCCCCTTCGGAAAGCCCGACCCACTTGAGCACGGTGGTCCGGAAGAGGGCTGGATCAAAGGGTTTCGTGATGTAATCGTTCATCCCGGCGGTAAGGCAGGCGGCGCGGTCGCTCGGGAGCGCGTTGGCCGTCATCGCCACGATGGGAAGCCGGTCTTTGGCGGGGTTCGAGCGTATCCGGGCGGTTGCTTCCAGCCCGTCCATCACCGGCATCTGCATGTCCATGAGGACCAGGTCGTAGCTGTTCTGAGCCACCTTCCTGAGCGCCTCCTGTCCGTTGTTCGCGAGATCCACCGACAGCCCCGTGTCCATGAGAAGTTCCAGCGCCACCTGCCGGTTGATCTCGTTGTCCTCGACGAGCAGCACCCGGCCGGTGATGCGCTGCTCTTTAAGGGGAGCCGCATCCGTCGCGGGGAAGGTCTTCTCCGCGCCCCCCGTTTGTGCCATCACCGTCATCGCCGCGTCGAGGAGCAGTGAAGGGGATGCCGGTTTGGCGAGGATAATCGCGTCGGACCCGGCCGGCATGAGGCCCAGGTCACCTTCGCGCCCGAACGGGGTCAGGATGATGAGGTGCGGACGGCTGGACAGGTCGAGCTCACTGATGAGGCGTGCCGTTTCGGCGCCGCTCATCCCTTGCATCTGCCAGTCGAGGAAGACGATGCTGAAGGGGTCTCCCTCTTCGTCGCCGCGCTTCAAGAGGCTCAAGGCTTCCGTCCCCGACGGGGCGGGGGTCGAGCGCAGGCCGGTCCTTTGCAGCATCGCGTGCAGCACGCCACGGGCGTGCTCGTTGTCGTCGACGACGAGGACCCGGCAACCGTACAGCGCGATGGGTGTCACCCGCGGCTTCTCGTTTCTCCGGCTCACCCCGAGTCGGACGGTGCACCAGAAGGTGCTCCCCACCCCTTTCTCGCTCTCTACACCCACCTCTCCTCCCATGAGCCGCGCCAGGTGCCTGGAAATGGCGAGACCCAGACCGGTGCCGCCGTACTTGCGGGTGGTCGACATGTCCCCCTGCTGGAAACTCTGGAAAAGCCTCCCTTGCTGCTGTTTGTCGAGGCCGATGCCGGTGTCGGTGACCGAGAACTGCAAAAGGACCGTGTTCCGGGAGCGCTCCACTACGCCTACCCGCACGTTGATCTCGCCGGCCTCGGTGAACTTGACCGCGTTGGAGCCGTAGTTGAGCAGGACCTGTCCCAGGCGCAGCGAGTCGCCGACCAGGTGGCGGGGGACTTCCGGGGCAACGTCGAAGATGAGCTCCAGCCCCTTTGCCTGGACCTTGTCTCCGAGGAAGGTCGCCAGGGTTCCCATCACACGCTCCAGGTCGAATTCCGCCTCCTCGATGGTGAGTTTGCCCGCCTCGATCTTGGAGAAGTCGAGGATGTCGTTGATGATGCCGAGCAGGTGCTCACCGGAAGCCTGGATCTTGGAGAGGTAATCGAGCTGCTGGGGGGTGAGGCTCGTCTTCATCACGAGGTGCGACATGCCGATGATGGCGTTCATCGGCGTCCTGATCTCGTGGCTCATGTTGGCGAGGAAGTCCGACTTCGTCTGGCTCGCCGCCTCGGCTGCCTCTTTCGCGACGACCAATTCCTGCTGCGTTTTCTTCCGCTCGGTGATGTCGAGGAAGGTGACCACCGCCCCCACGACCCTTCCGTCGCGGTACTGCGGGTAGGACCAGTACTCCGCGGGGAAGGAGCTGCCGTCCTTGCGCCAGAGCACCTCGTCGTCG
Organism: Geomonas edaphica; assembly: GCF_004917075.1. GTDB lineage: Bacteria > Desulfobacterota > Desulfuromonadia > Geobacterales > Geobacteraceae > Geomonas > Geomonas edaphica. The sequence continues at coordinate 1,382,345 of NZ_SSYB01000001.1, read as the reverse complement.
GCGTGGGTCCCTTCCCCGTTTTGGTACCCCTGGAAGATGCGGCACTCGTGCAGGTCGATAAGCGAGCCGTCGGCGTCTCGGTGGTGGATCATGTCGTGCATGTTGCGACCGATCAGCTCCTCCTCGCCGTGATACCCCAGAAGTTCCACACAGGCGCGGTTGCAGAAGGTGCAGATCCCGTCCGGGTCGGTGCCGTAGATCGCTTCGGCGGTGGAGTTGAGGATGAGGCGGAGCATCTCGCGCCCCTCGATGACCTCCTGACGTGCCAGGCGGCGCTCGGTGACGTCCTCGATGATGGAGACTTGGCCGCCGGAGGGGTCATTCTCCCTGAGGCACTGTACCGAGACCCGCGCCCAGAAGGTGTTGCCGTCCTTGCGCAGGAAGGGGACCTCCTCGCGGTGGAAGATGCCGCTGTGTGCGAGGCAGTCGGCGATCTCGCTGCCGAAACGGAGAAAGGAGTCGTCGTCGGGGTACCAGCAGCGGGTGGTCAGGTTCAGAAGCTCCTCGGGCTGATATCCGAAGATCTCTTCGAGCTTGCGGTTGCAGCTCATGATGGTGCGGTCCTGCACGAGGACGATGCCGGTCGTCGCCGCGTCGAAGATCGCCCGCTGCTCCAGGTTCAGTTCCTCCAGCTGTGCCGTTCGCTCCGCGAGGGTGATGGCCTGCATCTCCATCTCGGCCGCCTGCTCCTCGAGCTGCGCGGCCTGCAGCCGCATCGCCTGCAAGAGCTCCTCTTTTGCGTGTGCCTCCCGCTCGGCCTGCTCCTTTGCCCGCCTGAGTTCCTCGGTCGCCTCCCGTTCCCGCGTTATGTCCTCGACGAGGATGACGATCCCCTTGCCCAGGTCCTGCTTGTCCAGGGGCTGCGTGGAGAGCCGCGCCCAGAATAGGGTGCCGTCCTTGCGCCTGAGCGGGATCTCGTCCCGTTCGGTGTGCCCTCCGGCCAGCCTCTCGTAGATCCTGGTCCCCATGGCGAGGAAGGCTTCCTCGTCCGGGTAGAGCATCCTCGTGGACTGTCCATGCAACTCTTTTCCCTGGTAGCCGAAGATCTCCTCCACTTTCGCGTTGTGGCGGCCGATGATCCGGTCGCGCACCAAGAGGATCCCGACGTCGGCGGCTTCGAAGATGGCGCGCTGTTCGCTGTTCGCCCCCTGGAGCTCGGCGGTGCTGATGTCGATCATCACCTCCAGGTGGCGCCGGTAGTTTTCCAACTCCTTCTCGCGCACGAGCTGCTCGGTGATGTCCCGCCACACCGACGAGATGAGGGACTGCCCCTTGAAGGTGATCAGTCTGAGCGTCATGGAGACGTCGCGCAGCACGCCGTCTTTGCGGCGGTGCCGCGTCTGGAAGACGGTGACGTCGCGCTCGGAAAGCTCCTCCTTCAGCGCGTGGAGCTCGTCGACGGTGAAGTTCCCCTCGATATCGGGAACGGTGAGTAGGGCGAACTCCTCGCGGGTGTAGCCAAGCCCCGCGTGCGCGGCGTTGTTGAAGTCGACGAAGCCGAGCGTCTCTACGTCGATGAGCAGGATGCTCTCGGTGCTCTGCTCGAACATGGTGGCGATGAGTTTGTCGCGCTCGCGGACCAGTTCAGCGGCGCGGCGCCGGTTGGCGGCCTCGGCTAAGCGGTGCAGGATGTTTTCCAGCAGCCGGCGCTCCTCGACGAGGAAGGGCCCCTCGTCCGCCGCCTGGTGTTCCTCGCGGTAGGCGACGGTGAGCTCGAAGCTGTCGCCGTCGTCGGTGTCGAGCCTCGCGCAAAGCGTCCATGGGGTCGGTGCAAACCCGGCCGTCGTGAAAGAGGCGGCGCCGTGGATGAGACGGGCTTCGGCGCAGTCGGGAAAGCGCAGCCCCGAGGGCACGAGGGCCGCCACCTGCCGCATCTGCTCCTCGAAGGGGGGGGTGACGTCTTCGGTCAGCGCGGAGACGCGGTACAGGCACTGTTCTTCCCTTATGCGCTGTTCCAGGGTCTCGGTTAGTGCTCGCAACTGTGCCTCGCCGTGGCGGTGCTCCTCAAGGCTCCGTTTGCGCTGGTCCACCGCCTCCACGAAGGCGAGCACCGCGTTCGCCATCCTCTGGATGGGGCCCTGGGTCGGGGAATGCGCCAGATCCGCCACCGCGTCCCAGTGTTGCAACTCCTTGCCGCCGGCGAGGTCATCGAGGCCGGTGGAGATGAGGGTCATGTGGCGCGTGAGGCGCCGGGTGGCGAAAAACCAGGAGAAGGCGGCAGCAGCCATGAAGATGATGCTGGCGGCGAGCGCCTTCCCTGAGAAATCCTCCAGCCGATCGTTGAAGCGCTTGCCGTTTTGCACGGCGTGGTCGGCGAGTAGTCCGACGATCTTTTGTGAGTGTTCGGTGATGGCAAGGTATTCACCGGTGGCGAGCTTCAGGTATCTTTTCGCCTGCCCCGGGTCGACCGCGATGGCGTCGGTGGCCATGATGATGTCGTTGCGGTAGCGGACGAAGTCCGCTTCCAGTTGCGCGAGCTCAGTCACCTGCAGCTTTTGTCCCCGTACGCTTTTCTGGATCAGGTCGAGTTTGCTGCGCATCGCCGAGAGCCGGTCCACCACCTCTACGTGGCTTCGGTACAGCTGGGCCTCGTCCAGTTTATGGAGCTGCGCCTTCTCGAGAAGGGTGTCGAGCTGGTGGTGGATGCCGTACATCTGGGCATCGAAGTCCGCGGCCCGGACAATGCCGCTCAGGTCTCCGGCGAGTTCGGCCACCCGCAGGTCGTGCCGTTGCTTCACCGTCGCGAGGGTCCAGATGGAAAATAGGGAAATGGCGACCAGGACCAGGGTCACCGGCAGGAAGAACATGGCGAAAAAGGTGGGTCGGTAGACACGCACGGAAACTACTCCCCTCTACTTGATCAGTTTCGCCCAGGCGGCGGGGGGGATGGTGGCGAGGTAGTTGAAACGGCCGTTGTCCATGGGCTGGAAGACTACGATGACCCCTTCGGGGCCCGGGAAGTAACCGATCAGGTCGGCCAGGTTGGGCGCGTGCGTGACCAGGACGCGGTTCCCCTTTGCTACCGGGGACGAGAGCAGGCGTTTTAGCTCATCCAGGTACGGACCCTTTTCTTCGGTGGTGAGGTTCGTCGTGGTCATCAGTTTCTGATTTACCTTGAAATTCCCGAAGGCGGCAAGTGCGGTCTCTTTCGTCCGGCAAAGCGGTCCCGCGTAGACCTCGTCCACGGGAATCCTCCCACGGCGCAGTGTCTCCCCAAGGAAGCGGGCAACCTGGCGCCCCTCCTCGATCAGGGGGCGCTGCTTCGAGCAGTCGTTTAGGTCGGTAAGGGGGAACTGGTCTGGTTTGCTGCTGTCGGTCGATCCGTGGCGCATGAAAAGCACGAAGCCGCCGGCACGCAGCTGGCTGATGAGGGCGCGTGTCCCCGGCAGTTCGGTGAATTTATGATGCTCCTCGGCATAAACCGGAAGGGCGATGGCAAGAGAGAGCAAAGTAATGGCTGTGCGGATGAATCTCAAGGTAGCTCCGAAAGGAATGAGAGCGAGCCTTCTGTGTGACAACCGTGATCTCCTGTTTCTGACAGTGATTGTACCATCGCGCCGACACTTTGAAAGCTTAGGGCCGAACTTTAACACAGTGCCAGGGCGTCGAGCTAGCGACGCTGGTCCTAATGATATGTAGGACGCGTGCCTACATGGGGGTGCGCAGTTTCAGGGCAAGGAGCATGAGCTCGACCAGGTGCATGGGCTTGCGGCTGGTCGCCTGCAGGATCTGGGTGCGGCAGGAAAAGCCGTCCGCCACGATGTAGTCGGTGGGGAGCGCGTCGCGCACCGCGGGGAGGAGGCCAAGCTCGCCGATGCGCATGGAGATCTGGTACTTCTCCTTCTCGAAGCCGAAGGAGCCGGCCATGCCGCAGCACCCTTTCTGGGGCTCGGTGAGGAGAAGCCCCATCTTCCCGATCAGCTCCCGGGCCGCCTCGGGGTTCAAAAGCGCCTTCTGGTGACAGTGGGCGTGGTACAGGATCCTCCCCTGGAGTTTCGGCGGGACGAGCCCCTCCTTCTTCATGAACTCGGCGACGGTAAAGGTGAGGGCGCTCACCCGCTTGCCGTCCTCGTGCTCCGGGAAGAGCTCGGGAAGCTCGTCGCGAAAGACCGCCGCGGTGCTCGGCTCGAGGATGAGGACCGGTATCCCGTCGCGCACGTAGGGATGCAGCTCGTCGACCGCCTGCAGGATCTTTTTCCTCGCGTAGTCCAGCATGCCGTAGTCGATGGGGGGGCGTACCGCGGGGGGGCGCTTTTCAGGGACGATCACCCGCAGGCCGTAACGCCTCAGGAGCTCGAGGGCCGCCTTCAGGGTCTCGGGGAAGAAACAGTCGTTGAAAAGGTCGGGGTAGAGAAGGACCGGGCGTCCCTCGGAAGCGGGGTGCGCCGTCTTTTTATACCAGGAGGTGAAGCTCTCCTCGGCGAAGCGCGGCATGCTCCTTTCCTGCGCGATCCCGGCGACCCCCTTGGTGATCGCGCACAGACCCGGGGTCTGCCCAGCGAAATTGGCGAGGGCGGGAAACCTCCCCCCGATGGCGCCCCAGATGCCTATGAGCCCCATGGAGTAGGCGGCAAGGGGGCGCAGCCGGTGCCGGTAGTGGTGGTACAAAAACTCCGCCTTGTAGGTCGCCATGTCGACGTTCACCGGGCAGTCGGTCTTGCACCCCTTGCAGGAGAGGCAGTACTTGAGCGCGTCGAGCACCTCCGCGCTTTGCCACCGGTCGGAGAGGAAGTCGCCCCGGAACATCTCGAAAAGGACGCGGGCGCGTCCACGGGTGGTGTGTTTTTCCTCGAAGGTTGCGAGAAAGCTAGGGCACATGAAGGCGTCGCGGTCGCGGCGGCACTTGCCGACGCCGACGCAGCGCAAGACGGCGCGCGGCAGGCTGCCGTCGTCGTGCGGGTAGCGAAAGCGGGTCTCGGGCTGCCACGGGTTGTAATCGGTGCCAAGCCTTAGATTCTGGTCGGGTCGGTACGGCTCGACCACCTTCCCGGGGTTCATCTTCCACTCCGGGTCCCACAACTCCTTAAAGCGGCGAAACGCCTCGACGAGCTCCGGGCCGTACATCTTCTCCAGGTACATAGCCTTCGACTGCCCGTCGCCGTGCTCCGCGGAGAAGGAGCCGCCGTAACGGGCGACCATGTCGGTCGCCTCGTCGAGAAAGGCCATGAAGTTCGCCACTCCCTCGTGGGTGAAGAGGTCGAAGGAGATGCGGCAGTGTATGCACCCCTGGCCGAAGTGGCCGTAGAGCGAGGCGATGAGCCCGTGCCGGTCGAGGAGGGCGCGAAACTCGCGCAGGTAGGGGCCGAGCTTCTCGGGGGGGATGGCGGCGTCCTCCCATCCCGGCCAGCCAAGAGGGACCCCCGGGACGTTCGCCGTGGCACCAAGGCCTGACTCCCGCACCTCCCAGACCATCTTCTCTTCCTTCGCGTCGGTGAAGAGCTTCATGGAGGGGGGATTCGCCTGACGGCCGAGCTTATCCATCGCCCGGCGCGCCTTGGCGTCGGCGTCCTTCTTCGTGTCCCCGCCGAACTCGACCAGAAGCCATCCCTTCCCCTCGGGGAGGAGCTGTACGTCCTCCGGGTGCAGCTTCTTTTTCTTCATGAAATGGATGAGGAGCTCGTCGAGCCCCTCGAGCCCGACCGGCTCGAACGCCATCAGCTGGGTGACGTGGTCGGCGGCGGAAAAGACGTCCGGGTAGCCGAGCACCAAAAGGGTGCGTGCCGGCGGGGAGTGCACGAGGCGCACCGTCGCCTCGAGGACGGTGATGCAGGTCCCCTCGGTCCCGACCAGGGCGCGCGCCACGTTGCAGCCGTTCTCGGGGAGGAGGTCGTCAAGGTTGAACCCGGAGACCCGGCGCGGGATCTTCGGGTAGCGGCGCCGGATGAGTTCCGCGTAGTCGTCGCGCAGGCTGCGCAGTCCGGCGTAGATCTCGCCGCGCCTCCCGCCTGCCGCGATGATGCGGGTGAGTTCCTCCTCGGGAGTCGCTCCCACCTTCATGCGCACCCCGTCGTAGGTGATCACCTCCATCTCGATGACGTTGTCCGCGGTACGACCGGCCATCACCGAGTGGATGCCGCAGGAGTTGTTGCCGATCATGCCGCCGAAGGTGTTGTGGGTGTGGGTGGCGGGGTCGGGGCCGTAGGTCAGGTGGAACTTCTCGGTCTCTTCCCGCAACTGGTCGAGGACGACACCCGGCTGCACGCGCGCCGTCCGTTTCTCCGGGTCGATCTCCAGGATGCCGCGCAGGTACTTCGAGTGGTCGATGACCACGGCGGCGTTGCAGGTCTGCCCGCATAGGGCGGTGCCGCCGCCGCGCGAGACGACGGGCGCGCCGTGCCGGCGGCAGACCTCCAGGGTCCGCACCACGGCGTCGGTCGTTTTCGGGAGCACCACGCCGATCGGTATCTGGCGGTAGTTTGAGGCGTCGGTCGCGTAGAGGGCGCGGCTCGTATTGTCGAAACGGACCTCGCCGTCGACCGCCTCCCTGAGCGCCGCCTCCAGGGCCTTCGCGTTCATGCTTTGCAGCTCGCTCTCGTTTGCTTCCCTTTTGCTCATGGTTCCTCCCGGCGTTACAGCGGTCGGATCTCGAAGCGCTTTGCCTCGTCCTCCCGAAGGGAAAGGCCGTGCCCCTGGCGCCACAAATCGGGGAAGAGGGCGCCGTCGCGGGGTTCTATGACCCCGTCGAGGAGCATCCGTTCGATCCGTACGTGGTCGTGAAAATACTCAAGGTGGCGCACCGGCGCCGCCGCGCAGCAAAGGTGCAGGTGCAGGGCGGGGGCGCAGTGCGAGGAGAGGGGGATCTGCCATGCCCGGCAGAGGGCGGCGGCCTCCAGGAAGCCGGTGACCCCGCAGCGGGCGGCGTCGGCCTGCATGACGTCGACGCAGCCGTCGCGCAAAAGGTCGAGGAAGTAGCGCGCGTTGAAGCCGTACTCGCCGCAGGAGACCTCCATCCCCTCGGGGGCGAGATCCCTGACGAGGCGGAGCCCTTCCCGGTCCCGGTGCGGCACCGGCTCCTCGAACCAGGTGACCCCTTGTTCGGCGAAGATGCGGGCAAGGCGCAGCGCTTCCTTGCGCGCATAGCCGCCGTTTGCGTCCACCATGAGCCCGGCGTGCGGGCCGATCGCCCGGCGCGCCGCGGCGACGCGCTCCGGGTCGGCCCCGGCGTCGCGTCCCACCTTCATCTTCACCCGGCCTATGCCTCGCTCCACCCACCCGGCGAGCTGGCGCTGCAGTTTCTCGACCGTCAAGGAGGTGAAGCCGCCGCTGCCGTAGACCGGGACGCTTTCGCGCGCGGCCCCGATGAGCGAGACGAGCGGGAGCTCGAGAAGGCGCGCCTTCAGGTCCCAGAGGGCCGCGTCCACCGCGGCGACGGCCATCATGCCGATGCCGGCGTCGCCGAGGTTACGCAGGGCACCATTCAAAGCGAGCCAGCAGCTAGGGATGTCAAAGGGGTCCCGCCCGCGCACGATTTCCCCTAACCGGTCGCGGATGAGCGTCGCCGCCGAGACGTGCGCGTAGCTGTAGCCGAACCCCCGCACCCCTTTGCTGTAAAGGTGCACCGCGACCATCACTGTCTCGTCCCACAGGCAGGTGCCGTCGGACTCAGGCTCCTCGGTCGGGATGCGGTACGCCTTCACCTCGACCCTTTCCACCACGTTATTCATCTCATTTCCCCCTCATTGCGGGACAGCCGCCAATCGTACTGCGCGTACTCAAGGCGGAAGGATTCCGGGTGCTCCCTGATCTCCTGCGCGATCTCTTCCGCGGCGAAGCCCGCCGCGAGCACGGCCACGTCGTGCTCGGTTCTTCCCAGGTCGTCGTACCAGCGGAAAAGACGCGGCAGGACGATCCTTCTCCCCGCGAGATCGAAGTGCGCCTCGCGCTCCAGGTAGCGCCGGACTGCGGCGTCCAGGTCGCTATCTAGGGCGCGCGGCGACAAAACGGTGATGGCGGGGGAGGAGACCGTGCCGGTGAAGGCGGCGCAAAGAACGCGCGGGTCGCCGGGACGGATCGCGTGGGCAAGGCGCGGGTCGCCCGGTGGGAGCGGTGGGATGAGCCGGCCAGGTGCCGGACGGTTGCCGCGCAGGATGCCGTGCAGCACCACCTCCGCGCTGTACTCCTCCTTGCCGATGCGGCACCCGACCCTGCGGTAAAAGCGCGGCACCTCCTGCACCGAGCTGCGCACCCCGAGGGAGAGGATGCCGTAAAGGACGAGCAGGGTGTGCAGGTTGCACCAGAAGGAGATCTGCTCCTCCCTTCCCTGCAGGCGCTCGAGGGGGAAAACCGCCAGGCTGGAGAGTAGCGCGGTGAGGCGCTCCTGCATGCCGCTTTCGATGAGGGGCCGGTAGTCGGGATGGGGGGAGGCCAACGTGGCGGCCGCCTCGGCGGCAAGGGCCGCCATCTCCTCTACCTCCGGCGCGGGTCCGCTGGAGGAGTCAGGGGCGAGCACCTGCTCGTTAAGCGGCTTTCTCCGCTCGTCGGCCCGCGCGTTTGCCACCGCGGTCGCCGCGACGACGTACGCCTCGTGGCTGAAGGCCTGCGGGAAGTTGCCGAGCTGCTCCTGCCACATAGGGTCGTACTCCTCGGCGAGGAGGTGGCGGTGTCCCCCCACCTGGTCCACCAGGGAAAGGAGCAGGTCCGCTTCCTCGGTCTCCCCCTGCTTGGCGAGGTTCGTGACGAGCCAGAGGGTGCAGGCGAGGAAGGTGGCGTCCCGGCCCGGGAGGCCGTCGTCCCCCTGGTAGCGGTAGAGGAAACCGTCCAGGGCGAGGTCGCGGCGCAGGGCGTCGACGGTCGCGAGCATCATGGGGTCGTCGTATGCGATGAAGTCGTTGATCGACATGAGGAGGGCGCTTGCATCGAGGAGTTCGCTGTCGTAGTTGAGCACGAAGGACTGCATGCGGGGGCTCCAGCCGCGGACCAACACCTCGCCCCTGATCTCTTTCAAGGGCTCCTCCCAGCCGGAGCCGGCCTGAAGCCCCAGGTGCCGCGCGATGCGCAGGCCACGGTCCAGGGTGACCCAGCACATCGCCTTCGAGTGGACGAAGTGGCGCGTCCCGCCGCGCATCTCCCAGATGCTCGAGTCCGGCTCGCGCCAGTGGTCCCTGGCGAAGTCGCACATGAGGGTCAGCCCGTGCCAAAGTTCCGGATCGATGCCGCGGTTTCTGCTCGCGACGAGATGGGCTGCGATCAGCACGTGGCCGTAGATGCTGAACTGCTTCTGTCGGGCGGCGAGGTTCCCCACCCGCACCGGCCGCGAGTCCCGATAGCCTCGCAGATGCGGCAGCGACGCCTCTGCAAGGTCCGAGGAGCCGTCCATGCGGTACATCACCTGCAGCTCGTCGCGCCTTCCCTTTCTGATCACCTGCTCCAGCCAGTCGAGGTACCCCTGCACCTCCTCGACGTGTCCCACCTCGAACATCGCGGTAAGCGCCATGCAGGTGTCGCGCACCCAAGAGTAGCGGTAATCCCAGTTGCGTACCCCGCCGATCTCCTCGGGAAGCGAGGTGGTGGCCGCGGCCGCCATGGTCCCCTGCGGCTCGAAACAGAGGAGCTTGAGGGTCAGCAGCGAGCGGATCACCGGCACGCGGTGCGGCCCTAACTCGTTGTAGAAACCGGTGCCGCTTTCGTGCAGCCAGTCGCGCCAGAAGGCGAGTGTTTGCACCAGGAGCTGTTCGGCGCGCCCCTCGGGAAGGGGATCCGGCTCGCGCGCGCCGTAATGCAGGCGAAGTACCGCCCGCTCCCCGGCGCGAAGCTTCCAGATCCCCGCGACTTCCCCGGCATGCACGGTCAGGGTGCGCGTCGAGGAGAGGGCGAGGCACGCACCCCCCGCCGCGGCAACCACGCCGCGCCCGGGGAAGTGGGCAAACTCTGGAACGCTCCTGCCGTAGTCGAAGCGCGGAGCGAAGCGGACACGGACGTCGACCGTCCCCTGCTCCACTTTGATGAGGCGCAGGAGCACGAAGTCGCGCTCTCCCCCGGCTGCGTCTGGCTCGGGGATGGTGAGAAAGTCGGTGAGGGTGTAGCTGCCGCCGTGGGTGCGGAATCTCCCGACCAGGACGTTACTGTCCTCCTCGTAGGAAAGAAGGGAATCCCATTCCCCGTCCGGGGTGATCGAAAAGGTGCCGCCCTGCTCCTCGTCGAGCAGCGCCGCGAAGACGCTCGGGGAGTCCAGGCGCGGCAGGCAGAGCCAGTCGATGGCGCCGTCCTGACCGACAAGTGCCGCCGACTGCATGTTTCCGATGATGCCATAGTCGCTGATTTTCTTGGCCATCGCCGCCTCGACGCGTTGATGTATGGGTGTCGCCTGACCGACACCTGGAGCAGTATAGCCGACAAAAGTTAAACGTCACTAATTTAATTGTCCTCCCGCGCCGCGCCGCAGCGGCACGTCGGACGGCGGTTTCATTAGTCGTTGACTTTAACGGTGCAGTCGTTGAATATGCGGTGCAATCGCCCTGATACGTAAAGAAAGGATCGAGGAACATGCCGACGGTACTGGTAATTGAGGACGAACGTGACCTGGCCGAACTGGTGGCCTTCCACCTGGAGAAGGAGGGGTACAGCTGCGTGCTCGCGGAGGACGGCAGCCTCGGGCTCGCCGAGGCGAGGCGCCTAAGGCCTGACCTGATCCTTCTGGATCTGATGCTCCCGGGGATGATGGGGACCGAGGTTTGCCGCATCCTGAAGGGGGCGGAGCAGACCTCCGGGATCCCGATCATCATGCTGACCGCCAAGGGGGAGGAGATCGACCGGGTGGTCGGCTTCGAGATGGGGGCGGACGATTACGTGGTGAAACCTTTCTCCACGCGCGAGCTGATGCTCCGGGTGCGTGCGGTGCTTAGGCGCAGCACGGAGCAGGGGGCAAAGAGCGCCAACATCTCGGTGGGGGGGCTTTTCATCGACACCGAAGGGCACCGGGTCGAGGTCGCCGGCGAGGAGGTGACCCTCACCTCAACGGAGTTCAAGCTCCTCATGAATCTTGCCGAGCGTATCGGCCGCGTGCAAAGCCGCGAGCTTTTGCTGCAAAACGTCTGGGGATACAGCTACGTCGGCGACACCCGCACCGTCGATACGCACATGACCCGCCTGCGCACGAAGCTAGGTAGCGCCGGGGAGATGATCAAGACGGTGCGCGGCTTTGGCTACAAGCTGGAGGAGGGATGAGAGGGGGCTTTCGCTGGAAGCTGATGGCATCCTACCTGGCGCTCGTTCTTTTCCTCGGGGCCGGGCTCTACGTCTACCTCTCCGAAAGCCTCGAGAGTTCGATGACCCAGGCGACCCGCGAGCATCTTAAGGACCAGGCGCGTGCGGCGTCGCTCATGGCTTTGAAGGAAATAAAGGACCTCGACCGCGACGCGCCCCCCTTGACCGCTTCGCTCTCCCGGGCGATCCGCTCCCGCGTCACCGTGATCGCGGCCGACGGCCGTGTCGCCGCGGATTCCGAGGTCGCCCCTGCGGGGTGGGGGAGCATGGAAAACCACGGGCACCGTCCCGAGGTGATGCAGGCGCTGAAGGACGGCATCGGCAGCTCGGTCCGTTACTCCGCCACCCTGCGCACCGACATGATCTACGTGGCCGCCTCCTTCGGAAAGGAAGGGGTCATCCGCCTCGCGCTGCCGCTTTCCGAGCTGGAGCTCGCCAAGGAGCGCCTCAGAAGAAGCCTCGGTGCAACCTTCGCCTGCGCCGTCCTCGCCTCGCTTCTCTTCTCCTACTTTCTTTCCAACATCAACTCGAGACGGCTGAGCCGGCTTGCTACCGCGGCCAACCGCATCGGGCGGGGCGAGTTCGGCACCCGCGTCGCGGTGCAGAGTAACGACGAGCTGGGCGAGCTCGCCCGCGTCATGAACGAGATGTCAGAGAAGATCGAGCGGCAGCTCGAGGAGCTCTCCTCGGAAAAGGGGCGCCTGGACGCCATCCTCGAGGGGATGGGCGAGGGGGTGATGGTGACCGACCGCGACGCGGTGGTGACCCTCGTGAACCCCTCCTTTTGCTCCATGTTCGGCACCGGGCTGCAGGTGCTCGGACGCCCCCTTCTGGAAATCAGCCGCCACCCAGACCTGCATGCGGCCTGCCGCGAGGTGCTCGCCCAAAGGCGTGAAGAGACCCAGGAGATCTCCTTGGCCGGCGGGACGGAGACGCTGGTGCACTGGGTGCCGCTCCTGCAGGATGGAGCGCTCATGGGTGCCGTGGCGGTCTTTCACGACATAAGCGCGCTGAAAAGGGTGGAGCGCATCCGGCGCGACTTCGTGGCGAACGTCTCCCACGAGTTGAGAACGCCGGTCACCGTGATCAAGGGGTACGCCGAGACGCTCCTCTCCGGCGCCCTGGCGCAGGACCCCGAGCGCGGCGAGCGTTTCCTGCAGATCATCCTGAACCACGCCGAGCGCCTCTCGAGCCTCGTGCGCGACCTCCTCGCCCTCTCGGAGCTAGAAAGCGGCGAGGTGGCGCTCAACCCGCAGCGGGTGCCGGTGAAGGAAGCGGTCGAGCGGGCGCTGTTACTCGTAGCACAACGGGGCGAGGAGAAGGGGATCACCCTCACCTGCCTGGATGGGACCGCGTCGCTGGTCGTCCTCGCGGACCGGGCGAGGCTAGAACAGGTGCTCATCAACCTTTTGGACAACGCCATCAAGTACAGCGAACGGGGTGGGACGGTGAGCGTGGACGCGGCAGTCGAGGGGAAGCTCGTCCGCATCCTCGTGCGCGACAGCGGCATCGGCATCCCGGAGCAGGATCTCCCCCGGCTCTTCGAGCGCTTCTACCGGGTGGATGCGGCGAGAAGCCGCGACAACGGCGGCACAGGCCTTGGCCTTTCCATCGTGAAGCACATCGTGCAGGCGCACGGCGGTACGTTGAGTGTGGAGAGCGAGCAGGGTAGGGGATCGGTCTTCAGTTTCACCCTGCCGGCGGTGTGAGAGCTGGGTTAGGGCGGTGTGAGCTGAAACGGGTCGGTCAGGGGGTGCCGCAGAAGTCGCAGAGGTAGCCGCGGATGCGGTCCAACTGGTCCGCATTCTGGCCCGGTTCCTCGCGGATCAACTCCATGAGAAGCGCGATGCACTCGCTCCCCTCGGCGTCGTGGTCCACGAACTTGAGGCCGAAGAGCCCGTTTTGCCCGTGCACCACCTCGGTCCAGATCTGCAGCGGGGAGCGGGGCACCGGGGTCGGGTCCATGTGGATACGCAAGAGGCAGCCGGTCCCGACGGCAAGGGAGGGGAGGGTGCCGCCAAGGTGGATCAGGGCACCGTTGAAGGAGATGTTTTCCAGGCAGCCTTCGTGGCGCTCACCGCGGTGGAGCAACTCCACCTTCCTGGACGATGGAGCCCTGTAGAACTGTCGCAACTCTGTCATTGGCAGCAAACCTCAGGCAACAGGATGACGGTGCTACTGTGAATCTTCGGAAAGATCAGGATGCTCTTTAGATAAATCGGGAACGCTGTCTTCGTCGGACTGTCAAACCTTCTTCCGGGGTGAGACCTTGGAGCAAGCAACAGGGATTATGCCACGGATTTTCCTGCTTTTGTAGTTATTAAATTGAAAGGCACTCTTTTTCGATCAGGGAAACCATGTAGGAATTATTCCTACAATAATTCTTGAATCTGGTTCGGCCATCTTGTATAAGTACCTTGGCCTGGCCGGAAACGTACAACAGCCTGCCCCGCCCCGCTCTTTACCCGCCTCACCCTCCGTGGCATCGTCCGCGGAGAACTCGAAACCGGATGATGTTCACATGCCGCTTAACCTAGAAGCAACTGTAGTCCGGAGTGACCGGTGATGGGAAACGCCGACCCAAGAGGAGGGCGTCGTCCGCGCTCCGTCCTTTTCCCTTTCGCCTTTCTGCTTTTAACCTTCGTACTCGTACGGCTGGACCTCATTCCCTTACCCATATTTTATTGCTACAGCGCCGTGAGCCTAACGACCTTTCTCGTCTACGCCGTCGACAAGCATGCGGCGCGCGGCAACCGGCGCAGGATCAGCGAGCGCACCCTGCACCTCGCTTCGCTCTTCGGGGGGTGGCCCGGCGCCGCGCTGGCGCAGCGGCTCTTGCACCACAAGTCGCAGAAGGCGCCCTTTTTGCGCCTGTACCGTGTCACCGTGCTGGTTAATTGCGCCTGCCTCGCGCTTTTAGGCGTCTTGTGGGGGACGTGGCGCCTTCCGTAGGTAAGGTGCCAGAGTTTTCCGTGCCGTAATGAAGTTGCCCACGTGGAGGGAGCATGCCGTTTTCACACCTGGATAACACCGAATACGGGATGTTCTCCTACCCGGCGGGTGGGGAGCACCGTTCCATGTACCAGGAGCTGGTCAGCGTGAACCGCACGCTGCAGCAGAAGGTCGAGGAGCTAAAGCGTGCGCAGAACCGTCTCATCGAGTACCGGAAGGCGTTCGAGTGCACCGGCGACATGATCTACGTCTTCGACCGCGACTACCGCTACCTGATGGCCAACCGGGCCTATCTGGAAGCGCGCGGCAGCGTTTTCTCAGAGGTGGTGGGAAGGACCCTCCCCGAGGTGATCGGCAGCGCCACCTTCGAGCGGATCAGGGCGCAGCTCGAGGTATGCCTGGCCGGAGGAGAGGTGAGCTACGAGGACACCTACCACTACCCGGACAAGGGGGTGCGCAACCTCCTGGTCACCATGTCACCGATCCGCGACGACGCCGGGCGCGTCGACCGGGCCGCCTGCCTGATCAAGGACGTCACGGAAAATAAGCTCCTCGAGGAGCAGTTGAGGCAATCCCAGAAGATGGAGGCGATCGGCACCCTGGCAGGCGGCATCGCCCACGACTTCAACAACATCCTCACCGTCATTGCCGGGTACGCTTCGCTGATCCAGTTAAACGGCGCGGGTAGCGAAGCCGCCTCCATGGCCGGGGAGATCATGATTTCGGCCGAGCGCGCCGCCGAGATGACCAGGAGCCTCCTCGCCTTCAGCCGTAAGCAGGAGGTGCATCTCGACGCCGTGGACTTGAACCTCGTGGTCGGCGACCTGCACAAGAGCCTCTCCCGGCTGATCACCGAGGAGATCGAGCTGGTGGTGCGTCTTTGCGAGGCGCCGATTTGCATCTGTGCCGACCGCAGGCAGGTGGAGCAGGTTCTCATCAACCTCGCGGTGAACGCCCGAGACGCCATGCCCGGCGGCGGGGTGCTGAGCATCACGACGGCGACGATGGAGCTTGGGGACGATGACCTGCCGCCCGGGAGTTACGCTGTGATCGTGGTCGCCGACAACGGGACCGGGATGGACAAGGAGGTGCAGGCGCGGGTCTTCGAACCCTTCTTCACCACCAAGGAAGTGGGGAAGGGGACTGGCCTCGGCCTCTCTTCGAGCTACGGCATCATCAGGAAGCACAACGGACTGATCCGGGTCAAAAGCGAGCCGGGCGCCGGCACCAGCTTCAGCATCTACCTCCCCCTTTGCGGTGTGCAAACGGAGCAGGGGACGGCGTCCGCCGCTTTTGTCAGGAGCACGGGGAGCGAGACCATCCTCCTCGTAGAGGACGACCGGACCGTCCGGGGGATGACGCAGATGCTCCTCGAGCAGCACGGCTACCGCGTGCTTGTGGCGAGGGAGGGTGAGGAGGCGCTGCGCGTGTTCGAGAAGGAGTCGGGCACGGTAAGGCTTCTGCTTACCGACGTGATCATGCCGCGGTTAAACGGCAGGCTGCTAGGCGAGAAGGTAAGGCAGCTCGCACCGGGGCTGCCGGTCATCTTCATGAGCGGCTACCCCGCCGACGTCATGTCGCAGAGCGGGCTTGCCGGCAGCGGGACCTATCTCCCGAAACCGGTCAAACCGGCCGAACTGCTCGGGACCATCCGGGAGACCCTAAACGGCTCATCCTTTCCCGCCTCCGCCTGACCCCCTTCGGAAGAGATCTACTGCATGCGGCGCGCTTACTTTCCGGCCCGCCGCCGTCAGGAAATTCGAAAACCGGTCCCTTTTCATTACGCTCCGCGCGAGCTGTCATGCTGTCACAGCCGCCAAAAGTACTGAATCCCGCCGCCTTTACTCTGTCATAGGCCGAATCGCCTTCAAGTTTTTCTCTCACTGTTGCAACCTCAATAACAGAAGGTAAACTCATAACGTCTCAAGTTGCCGCTGTGACTACCGATAAAACTTTTTGGGTTAACTCCTGATTCACATCCCACCCAAAACAGAGGAAGCACAATGAACTTGAGAATGAAGGTTTACCTTACGGTAGTCATCGTCTTTGCCATTGCAACAACCGCCCTCGTGGCGGCCGCTTTCGTCAGTTCCGGCAACATCATGTCGCGCATGCTCGAGGACAAGATGGTCGTCCTCGCCAAGGACAACGCGGCTAACCTCAATATCTGGATCCAGGACAAACTCGCCGTGGTGGACGCCGGTGCGAAGGACCTGGCGCTTCATCACGGAAATCCCGCGTACGCGGCCAACGCAATCAAGACCCACAACGCCGCCGGCGGCTTCTCGAAGACGCACCCGGGCTTCGAGGACGGCAGCGTGATCTACTCGGACGACTGGAAGCCCCCCGCGGACTACGACCCGCGCAAGCGCCCCTGGTACGCCCAGGGGAAAACTGAGCAAAAAACCGGGGTGACCGACCCGTACATCGCGGCCTCCACCGGGAAGGCGATCATCACCTTCGTGAGCCCCATCCTCGATCAGGGTACCCCGGTCGGCGTCTACGGCTCCGACGTGAACCTCGACTTCGTCACCAAGACGGTGCTAGGTCTCAAGTTCGGCTCCTCCGGGTACGCCTTTTTGAGCGACGGCAAGGGGAAGATCCTCGCCCACCCTGATGCAGGGTTCGCGATGAAGAAAAAACTGCAGGAGCTCTCCCCCGACTTCGCCGGGATCGAGGGGCGCTTCTCCGGCGGTGAGACCGGGCAGTTGACCTACCGCTACCAGGGAACGCAGAGGATGATGTCGTACGCCCGCGTCCCCTCGACCGGGTGGTACCTCTGCGTCACCGCGGACCGAGACGAGGTCGCGGCCCCGGTGCGCCGCCAGTTTATTGTCCTTGCCATGATCGGTGCTGCCTTTCTGGTGGCCGGCCTTCTCGTGGTGGTCCTCGTGCTGAAAAGACTGCTCGCCCCGCTGGGCCTTTTGTGCGAGCGCGTGGCTGAGCTTGCCGACGGGGAAGGGGACCTGACCCGCACCATCGAGGTGGGAAGCCGCAGCGACGAGATCGGCGAGCTGGCGGGCAGGCTGAACCGGTTCATCGGCAGCATGCGCGCCATCATCCTCGAGATCGCCGCTTCGGCCCACCGGCTTTCGGGGGGTGTTGAGCGTCTGAACGCCACTGCCGGTTCCATCTCCGGCGCCGCCGAGGCGGCCGCGGCTCAGACCGTCGGGGTCGCCACGGCGGCCGAGGAGATGGCTGCAACCGCGAGCGACATAGCACGCAACTGCCACCTTGCCGCGCAAAGCTCCAAGGTGGCCACCGTGACCGCCCAGGAGGGATTCACGGTGCTCACCGCGACGCTTGCCGGGATCAGGGAGCGCGGCGAACTGACCCGGAACAACGCCGGGGCGATTTCGTCCCTCGGGCAGAGAAGCGAACAGATCGGCGCCATCGTCGCCACCATCGAGGACATCGCGGACCAGACGAACCTCCTCGCCTTGAACGCTGCCATCGAGGCGGCCCGGGCGGGAGAGCAGGGACGCGGCTTCGCCGTCGTCGCCGACGAGGTGCGGGCGCTCGCCGAGCGGACCACGCGCGCCACCAAGGAGATCGGCGAGATGATCCGGACCATGCAGGCGGAGACCCGCGAGGCGATCTCGTCGATGGAGCAGGGTGTGCAGCAGACCGAGCGCGGGGTCGATGAGGCCGCACGGCTCGAAGAGGCGCTGCACCACATCCTGGGGCAGGTGGATGAAGTCACCGCCCAGGTGAACCAGATCGCCACGGCTGCCGAAGAGCAGACCGCGACCACCGGCGAGATTTCCTCTAGCATCCACCTCGTGACCACCGTGGTGCAGCAGACTGCCCACGGGGCGCACGAGAGCGCCGGGACCGCAGGCGAGCTGACCGAGGTCGCCCATGGCCTTGAGCGCATAGTGGGAAGGTTCAAGCTGTAAGGAAAATCCGGCAAAAATTGACTTTGGTCAAATATTTTCCCGACCAATTCGTGCATGAATACCTGCGCTTTCGTCTGGAGGCGCTGCAATGAGGTGTCTAGAGGGATCACTCCCCATAAACCCTGAAAAAGGAGGAAACATGCTCAAGAAGAATCTGGCTGTGACGGCGGCAGTAGCAGGAGCCATCGCGCTTCTGTCCATCCCCGCCCTGACCGTGGCTGCGAAGGGCAAGCCGGTGCAGGTCGCCAACGACGGCAGGGCCAAGTGCTACGACTGTCATGACGAGGTGAAGGCGCTCAAGGAGGGGAGCAAGCACGCGAAGCTCTCCTGCAAGGTCTGTCATGACAAGCTCGACGCCCACATGAGCGACCCGGAAAAGAACAAGCCGGTCACGCTCATCGACGCCGCGCTCTGCGGCAAGTGCCACAAGAGTCAGTACGACAGCTTCTTCGAGGTGAACTACGAGGCTCCGGCGCGTAAGGAGAAGGGCACCCCCACCGGCCGCTCGCCGATGCAGGACAAGCTTCTCGCCGGGCACGGTTTCACCATCGAGCATGACGAGCCGCGCGGCCACGCCTTCATGGTTATCGACCAGTTCGCCGTGGACCGCTTCCAGGGGGGGCGCTTCCAGTTCAAGGAGGGGTGGAAAGGGGTCACCTCGACCGGCAAGACCTGGGACGTGTTGACCGACACCGGGAAGAAGCTCCCGGAAACCGCCATGGCGGGTAACGCCACCTGCATCCAGTGCAAGACCTCGGATCACCTCCTCAAGTGGAAGTTCATGGGAGACAAGGACCCGCGCGCCAAGTGGGACCGCAGCTCCAACGTCGTCGACGTGGCCAAGGACACCAACAACCCGCTCGGCTGCGTGCACTGCCACGACCCGCACGGCACCCAGCCGCGCGTGGTGCGCGATGCCCTGATTCAGGCCATAGAGAAGGACCCTAAGGGTAACATCTTCGCGAAAAACGGCGCCACCGACCTGAAGGTGATCGACTTCCGCGGCTTCAGAAAGATCGGCGTGATGCAGAAAACCGACTCCAGGATGATGTGTGCGCAGTGCCACGTCGAGTACAACTGCAACGCGGGCACCCAGTGGAGCGACGGCAAGCCGGTCAAGTACGACGACATCCGCACCAACCACTTCCCGCTGAAGAACTCGCTGCAGTTGTTAAAGCACTACCAGGAGCTGAACTTCTTCGACTTCAAGCACGCCATCACCGGCGCGCGCCTGATCAAGTTCCAGCACCCCGAGTCGGAGACCTACGCGGGGAGCGTGCACGACAAGGCGGGTGTTCAGTGCCACCAGTGCCACATGCCCAAACATAAGGGCAAGGACGGCAAGATGTTCTCCACCCACGGTGTCATCCGTCCGAAGAACCACGTGAAGGAGGCATGCCTTGGCTGCCACCCGAAGGACAGCGTGGCGAAGAAGGCTTACGAGATCGATGCGGTGCAGAACTACGTGAAGGGCAAGATGCGCAAGGCCGAGTACTGGCTCGGTCAGCTGATCGACACCTACGCCGCGGCGCAGAGGATGGGGGTCTCCCCGGCGGTGCTCGACGAGGCGCGCGCAAAGCATGAGGAAGCGCACGTCCTTTGGGAATACTGGACCGCGGAGAACTCCGACGGCTTCCACAATCCCGACCTCGCCCGTGAGTCGCTCACCGGTTCCATCGCCGCCTCGAAGGCCGGCGTGAAGATCCTGAACGACGCCATGACCGTGGCGAAGAAGGACGAGCCGAAGAAGTAACCGAAGCTCGGTAGCTCAGACACGAAAAAGCCCCGTCTCCCTTGTGGAGGCGGGGCTTTTTTAGTCACTGTGGCCACGAAGCGTAACCGGTGCCCACGCGCTCCCCCCTTTGCGAAGGTTCTTCAGGAAATTCCGGGGAAGCAGGTATGTGTTGCCTCGAAGCAGTAAGCTGGCCAAACGTTCCCCCCTTTGCGAAGGGGGGGCAGGGGGGATTTAGCCTTGCCATTACACGCAAGCACCAACTGAGGAGTTTATTGCACACACTGCGGGATCAAACGCCAGATGCCTCCAACTTTGGTGATTGCAACAATTTTCAACCGGCGATACAGGGAACAGAGGCAAATCCCCCCCCTCCCCCTTCGCAAAGGGGGGAGCTCTAAGGGCACCGTTCTCAGCAAGAGAGGATACGGGTTATCTGAAAGGCGTCTTCCCCGGAATTTCCTGAAGACCTTTGCCAAGGGGGACGTAAGAGGCGCCTGCGTCGATTGTCACGCGTCGAGCGCCTCGCGCACCCGGCGGGCGAGCTCGGTCGCCTTGAACGGCTTGCCGATGAAGCGGACGTCGTCATCCATGACGCCGTGATGCCCGATGACGTCCGCCGTGTAACCGGACATGTAAAGGCACTTGATGCCGGGGCGCCGGGCGGCGAGCTCGCGCGCCAGGTCGCGCCCGTTCATCTGCTTCATGATCACGTCGGTCAAAAGCAGGTGAATCTCGCCTCCCCATTGCGCCGCCGCGGTAAGTGCCTCGACAGGCGAGTGCGTCGCCAGCACCCGGTACCCCTTCTGCTCGAGCAGATCCCGCGCCATGCCGAGGATGCTCGGCTCGTCCTCAACGAGGAGGATGGTCTCCGCCCCTCCCGCGTCGTGCCTGGCAGCTGCGGCGTGGGAAGCCTTCGCCTCCTCGCGGCACTTTGGCAGGTAGATGGTGAAGCGCGTCCCCCGTCCGGCGCTGCTCTCGACCTCAATGAAGCCGCCGTTTTGCCTCGTGATGCCGTACACCGTCGAGAGCCCGAGCCCGGTCCCCTTTCCCAGCTCCTTCGTGGTGAAGAAGGGCTCGAAGATCTGCCTGAGCGTTTCCTGATCCATGCCGCAGCCGTTGTCGCGCACGGCAAGGTACACGTAGTCGCCGGGGAGGATATCCCGGTCGCCTCTTCCCGCGCCGACGGTCTCGGTCCCCGTTTCGATCCTGATCTCACCGTAGTCGGCGATGGCGTCGCGCGCGTTGATGCACAGGTTGGCTATGATCTGGTCCGCCTGGGTGGGGTCTATCTTAACGCGGCACGGCTCCTCGGACTCGCGCCAGGTGAGGTGGATGTGTTCCCCGATGAGCCTTCTGAGCATCTTCATCATGTCCCGCACCGTCTCGTTCAGGTCGAGTACCCTCGGGGTGACCGGCTGCTGGCGCGCGAAGGCGAGGAGCTGATGGGTGAGGCCGGCGGAGCGCTCGGCCGCCCGGGCGATCTGCTGCAGCATGGGGTAAAGCGGGTCCGACGCGTCGAGCGACTCGAGCCCCATGTCGGCGTAGGCCATGATGACGGTGAGCTGGTTGTTGAAGTCATGGGCCACCCCGCCGGCGAGCCTCCCCACCGATTCCATCTTCTGCGCCTGCTGCAGCCGCCCTTCCAGTTCCGCCTTCGCCGCTTCGGCGAGCTTCAGCTCGGTCACGTCAGTTACAAGGACGAAGAAGCCGCGCGTCGCTCCGTCCACCACGTCCGGAATGTAGTGGGCCCAGGTGTGGCCGACGCGGCCGTCGGTTCTGGTGAGCGTCCTCTCGAAATGCTGCACCTCCCCGGCGAGGGCACGCAGCATGTAGGGCTCGTTCTTTTTGAAAAGCTCCTCCCCTAAGAGCTCGTGAATGGTCATGCCGATCATCTCTTCTGAGCTTCTTCCGAACCACTGCAGGTACGCCTGGTTGGCGAAACGGCAGCGCAGCTCCCGGTCCCAGTAGCCGACCATCCCGGGGATGTTGTCGGTGATGGCGCGCAGGAAGCGCTCACTCGCGGTGAGGGCATCCTCTTTTTGCTTCCGCTCGGTGACGTCGCGGGCCACATGCACGCACGAAGTGACGCGCCCGGCGTCGTCGCGGATGGGGGAGGCGGTCACGCTGAAGGTACGCTGCAGCCATTTTTCTTCGAATTCCGCCTGCTGCACCGTACCCGATGCCATGGCGAGCGCCCCGGGGCAGCCGGGTGGGAGCGTGTCGGAGCTGTGCATCACCTCGTAGCACTTCTTCCCAACCAGGTCGCGCGGGTGGACACCGAGGAGAGCGCCGGTGGCGCGGTTCACCCGCTTGATGCAGTGGTCCTCGCCGATGATGGTTATGAGGTCGGGGACGGCGTCGAAAGTCTGTTCCCAGTCTCGTTTCGCCCTCTCTACCACGGCGCAAAGCCGTTGCAATTCCTCGTGGTGTCCTGAGTTTTCCATAGTCTTCCTGTCTTTATGTGTGGGGCCGCACAGATACTGTTCGGCAGTAGTCTCTATTAATTTAAGCTGAAAAACGTCAAGCAGAAGGTTCTTGTTGTATTGGTTGAAAATAATGTTTTTGTGGTCAATAGGCATATACAGTTGTGACGCTGCTGGACCGATAGATGTGAGTATGGGAGTTACTGAAGCTGTCGTTACGTCTTGTAATATGGAGCATAAATGGCATTCACCTTCTTCATGCGAGACCAGCCGACCCTCGAGCACGCCGCCGACCACATGATTCCCTACGCCTCCGGGCGGAGCCGAATCAAGATCTGGGACGCGGGGTGTGCACTCGGTCAGGAGACCTACACCGTCGCCATGATCTTTGCCGAGAAGATGAACTCCTTCGGCTTCAAGAACCTGCGCATCGACGCTACCGACTACGACAGCGCCAACCACTTCGGCGACATCGTCACCGCCGCCACCTACCCCTACGAAGAACTGCAACGTACCCCGGTCAACCTGTTCAACAAGTACTTCGAACCTGCAGACGAGGCCGGCCGCTACCGGGTTGTGCCGCTGCTGCGCGACCGGGTGAACTTCCAGTACCATGATCTCCTCTCGCTGAAAGCGCCCGGAGGTGATTACTGCCTGGTCGTGTGCAAGAACGTGCTGCTCCATTTCCAGTACAGCGAGCGCATTGAGGTCTTCAGGATGTTTTACGAAGCCCTGGCACCCGGCGGGTATCTCGCCACGGAAAACACACAGAAGCTCCCCCCCGAGGTGTCCCACCTGTTCGAGCAGGTGGTCCCCGACGCCCAGTTGTTCAAGAAGATCGGAGGGTAAGTCTTGAAGATCGTTCCCCTGAAGAAGAGTCCCGCGACCTACAGTTGCTGCTCCTATCTGATCCTGGGGGGCTGGAACCGCATGGACGACGTCAATACGCTCGTCGATCCGGGGGCGGACGACTACATACTCGACGAGATACGGGCGATTTCGACGGGGTTCGGGAAACAGCCGGTCGAGCAGGTGATACTTACCCACAACCACTTCGACCACACGTCCGGGTTGCCTGCTGTCAGGTCGGCCTTTGGCTGCCGGGTGCTCGCCTACCGGCAGGGGCCAGGGGTTGACGAGGTGCTGCACGACCGGCAGTTCATACGGGCCGGTGACGATTTCCTGCAGGTGCTGCATACCCCCGGGCATTCCAGTGATTCCATCTGTCTGTACGCTCCCGCGGCGGAGGCCCTTTTCTCCGGCGATACGCCGGTGCGGGTGAGAGGCGAGGGGGGGAGCTACACGGAAGAATACCGCGCCGCCCTGCAGAGGCTGTGTGGGCTCAAGATAAGGAAGATATTTTCGGGGCATGACGAGCCGGTTCTTGATGGTGGGCTCGAGGTGCTCTTGAGGACGCTTGAGGTGGTGCAGAGATCGGAAACAGCCTGAGTTAATTGCAATTTCGAGCCGATACGGATTCGGTTAACGGTGTCTTGTCGGATAACGCACAGTCAAGGAGGTAGTCATGAAGTGGTTCTACGATTTGAAGCTGGGCACGAAACTGATGACGGGATTCATCACCATCGCCGTCATCGCTGGGTTGGTCGGGTATTTCGGCATCAGGGAGATTCACGGCATCGAGGCTGCCGACGCAAAGCTCTACGAAAGAATCACCATCCCCATAGCCCAGCTGCAGGACGTCTCCACTTCCTTCCAGCGCATCAGGGTCAACCTGAGGGACCTCCTCACCGCCAAGACGCCGCTGGAAGAGCAGGCGAAGATCGAGAGAATCAAAACGCTGCGCGGCGAACTGGACAAGGCGGCCGTGGACTTCGAGAAGACCATACTCACCGATGAGGGGCGCAAGCTCTTCCAGGAGTTCAAGCAGGCCCGTGCCGGGTATGATCCCATCATCGATCAGATCGTGCGGCTGGCCCAGACCGGCAGGGACGGCGAGGCCCGGATACTGATGGAGGGGGACGGCGCCAAGTTCTCCCGGATGGAGCAGGATTCCATCGACAAGCTGGTGGACGCCAAGCTGAAACAGGCGAAGCTTACCGCCGACGGCAACGCAGAAATGGCGAACACCGCCACCAAGATCATGCTGATCCTCATCGTGGTCGGTGTAGCGCTCGCAGTCGGCTTCGGACTTTTCATCACGAGAATCGTGCAACGTCAGCTCGGGGCCGACCCCAAAGAGGTGGGCGACGTTGCCAACCGCGTGGCGGTGGGGGACATGAGCGTCACCATCGACTTGAAGGACAAGCACGGCGACAGCGTGATGGTCGCCATGCAGAAGATGGTCGAGTCGATCAAAGCCCTCGTGGCGGACACGAACATGCTTTCCGATGCGGCCATCGCAGGGAAGCTCGCCACCCGCGCCGACGCATCCAGGCACCAGGGGGACTTCCAGAAGGTGGTGGCAGGCGTGAACGACACCCTTGACGCGGTGATCGGTCCCCTGAACGTGGCGGCGGAGTACGTGGACCGCATCTCCAAGGGGGACATCCCCCCGAGGATCACGGACAGCTACAACGGCGACTTCAACGAGATCAAGAACAACCTGAACGTCTGTATCGACGCGGTGCATGCGCTGGTGGCTGATGCCGATATGCTGAGCCAGGCCGCCGTCGCCGGCAAACTCGCCACCCGCGCCGATGCCTCGAAACACCAGGGAGACTTCAAAAGGATCGTCTCCGGCGTGAACGACACGTTGGACGCGGTGATCGGACCCCTGAACGTGGCGGCGGAGTACGTGGACCGCATCTCCAAGGGGGACATCCCCCCGAGGATCACTGACAGCTACAACGGCGACTTTAACGAAATCAAAAACAACCTCAACGTCTGCATAGACACCCTGGCCGCCCTGATCGCGGACATGAATAACATGTCGAAACAGCACGACCTGGGTGACATCGACGTTCAGATTGCTGCGGGCAACTACCAGGGGGTCTACCGCGACATGGCGACGGGCGTCAACAACATGGTGAGCGGTCACATCGCGGTGAAAAAGAAGGCGATGGCCTGCATAGCAGAGTTCGGGCGCGGCAACTTCGAAGCGGAACTCGAGAAGTTCCCGGGGAAGAAGGCCTTCATCAACGAGACCATCGAGCAGGTGCGGACGAACCTCAAGGCGCTCATCGCCGATGCGAACGTGCTCGTCGAGGCGGCCGTGGCCGGCAAACTGGCGACCCGCGCCGACGCCTCCAGGCATGAGGGTGATTTCCGCAAGATCGTGCAGGGGGTGAACGACACGTTGGACGCGGTGATCGGCCCCCTGAACGTGGCGGCGGAGTACGTGGATCGCATCTCCAAGGGGGACATCCCGCCGAGGATCACGGACAACTACAACGGGGACTTCAACGAGATCAAACTGAACCTCAACAACTGTATCGACATCATGAACAACCTCCTCACCGAGGCAGACAAGGTGACCCGGGCCGCGGCCGAAGGGAAACTGGACGAGCGCGCCAACGTTGAACTCTTCGTCGGAGGGTGGAAAGAACTGGTCGTCGGGGTGAACAACATCGTCACCAACATCGTAAACCCGCTCATGGTGACCGCGGACTACGTGGACAAGGTGGCCAAGGGGGTTATCCCGCCGCAGATCGTCACCGAGTACAAGGGTCAGTACAACATCATCAAGGACAACCTGAACGCCGTGGTGAAGATGATGAACGAGCTCCTGGAGCAGACCGACATCATCATCCAGGCGGCTGCGGACGGCGAACTGGACAAGCGTGCCGACGCAACGATTTTCGTCGGCGGCTGGAACAAGCTCGTGGTCGGCGTGAACGACACGGTGACCAACATCGTGAACCCGCTCATGGTGACCGCCGGTTACGTGGACCGCATCGCCAAAGGGGATATGCCACCCGCCATCACCGCGGAGTACAAGGGGCAGTACAACCTGATCAAGAACAACCTGAACATGCTGGTAGACGCCATCAACAAGATCACCGAGGCGGCCAAGGAGGTCTCCGTGGGTAACCTCATGGTGAGTCTCAGGGAGAGAAGCGACAACGACGAGTTGATCCGCGCCCTCTCCGCCATGGTGGGCAAGATCACCGAGGTGGTCACCGAGGTGAAGATGGCAGCGGACAACGTCGCCTCCGGCAGCGTGCAACTCTCGGCGAACGCGCAGTCCATGTCCGAGGGGGCTTCGCAACAGGCGGCGGCGGCCGAGGAGGCGTCCTCCTCCATGGAGGAGATGAGCGCCAACATAAAGCAGAACGCGGACAACGCCCAGCAGACCGAGAAGATCGCAGTGAAATCGGCTGAGGACGCCAAGGAGGGTGGCAAGGCGGTCTCCGAAACGGTGCAGGCGATGAAGGACATTGCGGGGAGGATCTCCATTATCGAGGAGATCGCGCGCCAGACCAACATGCTTGCCTTAAACGCCGCCATCGAGGCGGCCCGCGCCGGGGAGCACGGCAAAGGCTTCGCCGTTGTGGCAAGCGAGGTGAGAAAGCTCGCCGAGAGGAGCCAGGTGGCGGCGGGCGAGATCTCGGAGCTCTCCGTCTCCAGCGTCGAGGTGGCCGAGCGGGCGGGCGAGATGCTCTCCGCCATCCTCCCAGACATCCAGAAGACCGCCGAGCTCGTGCAGGAGATCAACGCCTCCAGCAAGGAGCAGGACACCGGCGCGCAACAGATCAACAAGGCGATCCAGCAGCTCGATCAGGTGATCCAACAGAATGCCTCGGCGAGCGAGGAGATGGCCTCCACTGCCGAAGAGCTCTCCTCGCAGTCCGCTCAGTTGCAGTCGACCATCGCCTTCTTCAGGGTGGACGGCGCGGCACGCCAGTTGCCGGCGGCACCAAAGCCGCTCACCAAGTCCGCCGGCAAGGCGGAGGTGAAGGGGATCAAGAAAAACGGACTGCAGACCAAAAAGGCGATGGGGCACGACCTCATCATGAGTGACATGGACGGTGACAGCGACTTCGAGAGGTTCTAGACGAAGGGGAGGGGGAGCGGCCCACGACGGTGCCGCTCCCCGGCAATCGCCGCCGGTCAAGGAGGATGCGAGCATGGGCTCTCAGCTCGTGAAAATCACCAAAAAGAAGGACCGCACTCTGGTAGCGGTGCAAGGTGCGATGACGGTGGCGAACGCGGCCGAACTGAAGGAGCGTTTCCTTGAGGCGTTCGCGCCTGGACGCGATGTAGAGCTTTCCTTGGCCGGGGTGACCGAGATCGATGCCACCGGCTTGCAGCTTTTGTGCAGTTGCCACCGTACCTCCGTGGAACGCGGTATGGGCTTTAAGATGAAACAGGAGAGCGAGTCGCTGGTCGAGGTGGCGCGGACCGCGGGGATGTACCGGCTCAAGGGGTGCGTAGTAGATGCCGAGGGAACCTGCATCTGGCTAGAGCCGAACGAGAGGGTGACCCGATGAGCGACGATTTTGCCCAGGCGTTCAAGGACGAGGCGCGGGAACTTCTTGCCGATCTCGAAGAGGCGCTGCTGGAGATGGAAGAGAACCCGGAGGACCTGGCCATCGTCGGCCGCGTCTTCAGGACCATGCACACCATCAAGGGGTCGGGTGCCATGTTCGGTTTTGACGACATCGCATCGTTCACCCACAACGTGGAGACGGTCTACGACCTGGTCAGGAACGGGGCGCTGGCGGTGAGCAGGGAACTCGTCGACCTGAGCCTCGCCGCGCGTGACCGCATCCTCGCTATGCTGGAGGCGTCGGAAAGCGGCGTTCCGGCCGACCCGGCGCTCAACGAGAAGGTTATCGCACGCTTTCGGGCCATGGTCCCCGCGCCGGTCGAGAGCCAGGACGCGGACCCGGTCGAGGAGGATGGGGCGGAAGACCCGCCGGAAGCGCTCGTCACCTACCGGATCCGTTTCAAGCCGGAGGCGGAGACCTTCTCAACCGGCGGCAACCCGCTTGCACTGCTGCGCGAGCTGCAGGAACTCGGGCCGTGCAACATCGTGGCCCATACCTGCAACATGGAGAGCCTGGACCGCCTGGAGCCGGAGCGTTGCTACCTCTTCTGGGACATCATCCTCACCACAGCTGCGGGGCGTAACGCCATCGAGGACGTCTTCATCTTCGTGGAGGACTCCTGCGAGCTGAACATAACGGTGATCGACGACGGCACCAGGCAGGAACAGGGGACTTACAAAAAACTGGGTGAGATCCTCATCGAGCGTGGTGACCTCACCCCCGGGCAGATGGACGAGCTGCTCGGGAGACAAAAGCGGATCGGGGAGCTGGCGCTCGAGGCGGGGCTTGTCGACGCGGCCGCGATCAACTCTGCCCTCATCGAGCAGCAGCACGTGAAAGAGGTGCGCCAGGAGCGCCAGTCCCAGGTCCAGTCCCAGGAGGCCACCTCGAGCATCCGGGTAAGCGCGGAGAAGCTCGACGTCCTGGTGAACCTGGTTGGCGAGCTGGTCACGGTGCAGGCACGTCTCTCCATGGTGGCCCAGGAACTTAAGAAGCACGCGGAGCTCGTCTCGGTGGCCGAGGAGGTGGAGCGGCTCACCAATGACCTGAGGGACAACGCGCTGGACATCAGGATGCTCCCCATAGGCGCCACCTTCTCGAAGTTCAAACGTCTGGTGCGCGATCTCTCCGGCGAACTTGGCAAGACGATCGAGATGACCACCGAGGGGGCCGACACCGAGCTGGACAAGACGGTGATCGAGAAGCTGAACGATCCGCTCGTGCACATCATCCGTAACAGCATCGACCACGGCGTGGAGACCCCGGCCGAGCGGGAGGCGAAGGGGAAGCCGAGGACCGGCAACATCCACCTCTCCGCGCTCCATTCCGGCGACAGCGTGCTCATCACCATCCGCGACGACGGCGCCGGACTGAACGTCGACGCGATCAGGGCGAAGGCGGTGGAGCGCAGGATCATCCCGGCGAACGCCGAGATGTCGGACCGGGAGATCTGGCAGCTCATCTTCGCCCCCGGCTTCTCTACGGCGAGTAAGGTCACCAGCGTCTCCGGACGCGGCGTCGGCATGGACGTAGTGAAACAGGCGATCGAGGGGCTGCGCGGCAGCATCGACGTGAAGAGCGAACCCGGACGCGGCACCTCGATCACCCTGAAGATCCCGCTCACCCTGGCCATCATCGAGAGCCTCCTGGTGCAGATCGGCAAGGACCGCTTCGTCATGCCGCTCTCCATGGTGGACGAGTGCATCCTCCTTACCGAAAAGGAGATGGAACAGAATCACGGCCGGGACATACTGCTCGTGCGCGAGAGAATCGTCCCCTACGTCCCGCTCAGGCAGATGTTCCGCATCGAGGGGAAGGCACCGTCGATCCAGCAGGTGGTGATCTGCCAACTGGAGGGAAAAAGGGTCGGCCTGGTCGTCGACTGGGTGATTGGCGAACACCAAACGGTGATTAAGTCGCTGGGGCGCATGTACCAGCAGGTGGTGGGGATGTCCGGGGCGACCATCCTGGGCGACGGCTCCGTCGCGCTTATCCTCGACGTCCCCGCCATCATGAAGGCTGCGGAAGAGGCGGGGTGAAATCTAGCCGTTCGGGAAAGCGAGCGTGTTTCTTCGAGAATTCCGGAAGACGCCTCACGGTCCCCCCTCCCCTTGCGGGAGGGGGCAAGGGGGTGGGGGAAGATGACGTTACGGTCAGTGGAAGCTCCAAACGAGAAACGGGCGCCTTCAGCAGAAGACGCCCGTTCTTTTTCGGAACCGGAGTGGTGTCCTATTTCTGGTTTATCGCGCCTAGGCGCCAGGGGTTGTTACCGACCGGCCGCGTGAAGGTCCAGTACTCCTCGAACTTCACCGGCTCGGTCTTGCTCCCGGTCACCACGGTGCCGTTTTCGTCGGTCGTGTAGTCGAGGAGGTTCGCGTAGATGAGGGCGGTGATGTAATCCTGGCCCGCCTCCTGCCACACCTCGGCCAGCTCCACGCTGCGCACCGCGATGTTTTCCAGCCGGTTCACGCGCCCTTCGCGCAACAGCCGCTCGATGTCCTCCTTGAAGACCCCCTGCATCTCAGGCGTCAAAAGCGGGGAGAGCGCCTGCTGGTCACGGTTCATCCAGCCACCCTGGATCCTGAAGAAGTTGTCCATGACGAGGTCCTTGAAACGGTTCTCGTCAAAGCCCGCGTCCATCTGGCGCAGATGGGAGAGACCGGTCTGCACGTCGTCACGTGCCGGCTCCTCGACATGGTACGAGGCCGGGATGGCCTGCCCCCCGTACCCTTGCTGGCGATCGTACCCGTAACCGCCCGGCACGCTGGCAAGCGGCGTTTCGCTGCGGCGCCTTTTCACCATGCGGAAGATGAGGTAGGCGATACCCGCCAAAAGCACGATTTCGAAGAGGCCGATCCCGCCGCCGCCGAAACCCATGCCGCCTGCCCCGGCCATCCCCCTGAAGAGCATGCCGCCTAAAAGGCCGCCGGCGATGCCGCCCGCCATGCTGCGCAGAAAGCCTCCGCCCGCGGAAGGCTGCTGCATTCCGCCGGGCATCGGGGAGGGGGAGTACTGCTGCTGGGAAGGGGCGGACTGCCGGTACGAGGAAGCGGGCGCGGAATAGCTGCGGGTACCGCGGCTTCCCATGGAGCGCCCGCCGCCGGCGCGGGCATGGGCGCTGGTCTCCAGCACCGTCGCGCTCAGCATGAGGACTGCGGCGAATACTGCGAAGGCTTTGGCGAATTGTCGTTTCATCTGGTGTTGTCTCCTTGGTGGTTGTTTCAGAAAGTTCAGTTCTAGTTCCCGGCGAGCACCAGGGACGGGCGCGATCCCTTGTTCGTCGTGCCGGAGCGCCCGCGTCCCTTGGCGAGCCAGAAACCTATCGCCTCGCGCACGAGGTCGGACACGTTCAGGGACGTGGCCCTGGTAAGTCGCTCCAACAGCCGTTTCTCCTGATCGCTCACCCTGAGCGATACCACGTTTTTCAGGACCGGTGTACCCTTTTTCTGGATCTCCTTCTTCTTTCTCATCGTTTTTCTTTTTGCTACCGTCGCGTATTGTTGTTTTTGTTCGAGGTGCATTTTTTTCACTCCTTACGGGTATTTGCCCGTTTCAAGAGGCGCCGCTACAGCACCGCTGCGCCGGTTCATGGTAAAAAAAAAGACCTTTACCCATGGCGAATGACTCGCTACAGGTAAAGGTCTTGCTGTTTTCTTAAAAGATTATCCTCGGGTCCGGGTGTTGCCACCGTCTTGACGAACCAGAGGTCGGCCATTTCTCCGGCCGATAGCTACTCCCCTTTACAGGTTGTGATAATAATAACGCCCCGCTTCCGTGTCAACCCATTTCTTCAAATTTCGTAAACGCGGTAGTGGCATTTGTGCGCCTTAATCTTTCCCTCTTTTGCTATACAATTGTCCCGGGCGCGAGCCCGTGCATCCAGACCACACTGCCTCACAGGGAGCTGGACATGACCCGAGCCGCCACCAGCGTGATGCGCTACGCGCGATTCTTCACCCTCGCCGGGGTCAGGAAGGTCCTCGATTACGGCGCGGGGCTTCTGCGCAACTCCATTTACCTCGCGGAGCAGGGGTTCCAGGTTTATGCCGCGGACCTCCCGGAACAGATCAAGGCGCTTTCTCTGCATCCCGGGTCGTCCAGGCTCGCGGGGCTTCTGTCCGTCAGAGACCTGCCGCAGACGGAACTTGGGGTGGATCTGGTGCTCTCGACCTACGTCTTCAACATCATTGCGACCCGAGAGAAGAGGGGACAGTACCTGGAAAACGTGGTGCTCAACCTGAAACCTGGCGGGTTTTTCCTCATCGAGGTGAACAGAAGTAGCGACGAGACGCCCTGCACGTCCGTGCTGCGCCATTACCCCGAATGCGATGGCCGAAGGAAAAGCTACTGCAGCGACGACCTTGACCGGTTGCTCGTTCCTCTCAATTTCCGCAGGATCTGTCATTACTACAGCAGTCATGCCCTTGCCGCAGTATATCGACACGGATGATCACATAAACTTGGAGCGTGTAACGGCTATTTAGCTGCGCACCATGAGGAAATTTTGTCATTGCAAAGTGGAAATTGCTTTAGAAACATGCTAAATGAATGTGGTAGCTGATCATCAAGCGGGGGTGTGCATGGCTTTAAAGGACGTCAGGATACTTATCGTGGACGACGAGCTTTTTTTCCGTCAGGTGCTGCGCGCCGTGCTGGAGCAGATCGGCTTCACCGTGGTCGGAGAAGCGGCGACCGGTGACGAGGCGCTGCAGCAGTACAAAGCCCTGCGGCCGCACATCGTGATCATGGACATCTACATGCCAGACAAAAACGGTATCGATGCCACCAAGGAGCTGGTCGCCATAGATCCCAACGCCCGTGTGCTCGTCGCCAGCGCCTCTGACTTCGACAGCGATATCCAGGCCGCCCTGGACGCGGGAGCGAAGGGGAACCTGATGAAGCCCTTCGTCCCCAAGGAGATCTACGAAACGATCCGCAAGGTGCTCACCGGAAAGTAGATGGTGTGCGGAAGGGCCATGGGAGCGGCACCGCGAAAACCACGAGCTTTCGAAGCTTTTCGCGCCGCTGCAAAAATATTCTCGCGTGACGGTTTTTTTGGGTTGACTGGGTAGGCCTGTTTTGCTATAAAACGGTCTCTCGTTGAGCGGGAATAACTCAGTGGTAGAGTGCAACCTTGCCAAGGTTGAAGTCGCGGGTTCGAACCCCGTTTCCCGCTCCATTTAACAACAATAGGTTCAGGTAGTTAGAGCGAACCTTTCGAAACTGTCCCCGGTTCTGTCCCCAAACGGAATCGGGGATTTTCTATTCTGGGGTATAACGAAGTCGCGCCCCAGGTAGTCGAAGATTCTTTCCCCGTCCTCTTCCAGCCCTTCCACATAATTCCCGTATACCTCATAGACCATCTGCTTTGATGCATGACCCATGAGCTTGACGAGCCGGAGCGGGTTGATCCCGACCAGGAGGCTCCACGCTGCGAAGGAGTGTCGCGCCGAGTAGGAAGTAACGTAGGTGATCCCGGCAGCGTCCACCGCTTTTTTCCAGACCTTGCAGAAGCGGGAGCTGTTGAAACGTGCGCCGTCCTCCATGGTAAAGACATAGGAGGAATCGGAGCGGTTCAGGATTGCGTCGAGGCGTTTCCTCAATGCCTTGGTGATGAAGATTTGGCGCTTCCTGAACGCAGTCTTTAGGCTCTGCTTGTCTTGGCCTAGAACGAAAGAGCTTTTGACGTTGATGTAATCGCCGTCGATGTCTTCTTTCTTCAACCCTCCCATTTCGGAAGGGATCATGCCGGTCAGGATCATGAACTCGGCCACCGGCTGATAGAAAGAGGGTAGGTGATCAAGGAACCGGAGCCATTCATCGAACCGAATGACGACGTGCTCTTTCTTCTCGGTCTTTGGCAGTCTCTTCTTCAGGTTGTCAAAGGGGCTTTTCAGCACCCAGCGGTAATGGTCGCAGGCGTCGTTCCAGATCGCCCTAAACGGCATCAAAATATTCATCTTCCGAGCTGTCGAGAGTGGTTTCCCTTTGTTCTCTCCCCGTGTGCAAAGAAGGGAGTCGGTGAACTTGAAAACCGTGGTGCTGGTGATCTGGTAGAAAGAGACGTTTTTGAAGTGGGGGAGGATCTTCGTCTCTATTGCTTCCCGGTAATCGTTCCGTTTCGTCGGTGAGCTGAATGAGGGGAAGATTGTCTCCATCCATTCCTTCACGTACTCGCCAAAAAGAACCTGATGCGGTTCTGGTCGGTACTCCCTGCCTTCCAGCATGGTGAAGTGGGCTTTTTCATGCTCTGAGGCGCCAGGGAAAGCGTCTGCAAAGCGGAAGATCCCATCTTCGATGCGCTGGTGAATCCGGTCTAGGAAATCACGTACCCGCCGTTCGTTTGCCGGGGTGTCATCGAGCTCTGTTGACCTGGTGATTCGTTGCCCGAAGTAGTAGAAGTCGACGTAAAGTTTTTTCGATTCCTTGCGCCGCTTTATGCTGCCTGTTCCCCTTGCGGGTGCATCAATGCTGATAGTGCCTTTCTTTATTTTCATGTTATGTCCTCATGGCGTTACCCTCCCTTCAGTGTGTCTAAGTCCATCGCGGAGAATAGCGGCATTTCCTCTAATGTTCAATAGTCGAGATTCACGGCCGGGGCTGCGCCCCTGCCGAAAGTCAACCCCGGGCCTGGGACCGAGGCTTCGCCTCGCTGTGAATCGTGCTCACTCCGTGGCACCGGCGGCGGCGCTGCGCGGCCTTCATCCTCCGTGGGCGGCTTCTGCTGGCCTTGGAAGAAAAGGGCCTCCCGCCAGCAGAAGCGGAGGATTCGGCCGAGTCGGATATAGTGGACGCCTTCCTTTAAAACCCCGCTTTTCAGCCAGCCGAATACGGTGGTGCGGGACACCATCATCTTTTCTGCAAACTGCTCAACGGTCAGCACTTCGGGGTTACTCATGGCAATCACCCCCGACGGCGTGTCCCAGTTTGATAGAGCGTTTGATAAACTCCTTGTCGAAGTCCCTTCTGCTCCAATGTTCATATAATGCCTTGCCGAGTCCGAGGATGGCTTCTTTGTAATCCCTGGTTCCGGTCCTAACTGCGAAGGCGGGGAGACAACCGGCAATATGGGCGATGTAAAACAACGCCGAGGCTTGAGCGCCTGTGCTGAAATCACGGGTTATATGCTGCCCATTGCCAAGACGATCAGAGCAGTTTTGCACTTCCAACCACCATGGATGGACAGTGCGCCGGTTCTGGCGGTCGTTATCCGGTGACCGTAGGGAATACCAGTCTTCAGTCAGATATTTCCAGACCCCTCCGGCCCTTCGCCAGAGATCTGGAAAATCGTTGATCTTGAATTGCTTCAAGGCAGCTCGCCGAAGTTGGAACTCGACCCTCCAAATGTCTTCAAGGTCATTGGTACCCCACATTTCAGCGAACCATAGTTTTTCACCTTTTTTGAGGACCTCTTTCCCCTTGTTGTAAATCCGAATGCGGATCGGTGCAGCCGGGGAGCCGAAGTAACAGGTTTCAAGGACGCCGCCCTTTATGATGGGTCTGACGTCCCGACTGCGACAGACGGCGTGTGTTTCTAAGAAGGGGAGGGACAGCCCAGGGGATAACTTGAAGTCGGTGCAAAGATCAAGGCGGCTAGGAAGCACCTCTACAATCTTCCCACCGAAATAACTGACGTCCTTTGCAGCCAGGTCAAGGGCGTAGGCTATGCCTTTCCCCCACATGGTTCTTGAGTTGATTGAAAGATAGACGTTCGGAGAGGACGTGAATTTTTCAGACTTGGCAATGTAGAGATGATACTCCGGGAATTGAAGGTGGAAGGCGTAGTTGTCGCCTTTGCCGTTGGGGAAGATGACGTAGTTTCTCCCCAGGAAGGTTTCTTCAACAACTTCCCCGAGCTTTTTCGCGTGGTCTTTGAGTTGTTGGAGGGTTCGAAGAACAACAGGCCAATCGTTTCCCCATTCTACGAAAAGGCCGATGTCCAGGGAGTCGAAGCCGCACAGGAGATACTTGAAATCTTGTGCAGATGGCATTAGCGCATGGCGTGTTACAGGTTCCGCCATGCAGGGGAGTTGCTCCGAGGGATTGCCAGGGCTACCGGCTGAGCCGGCAACCCCGGCATGAATGTTTGGAAAAACCTGTCCAAAGTGGGTACGATCTGCAGGGGTGGGGAAATGGCCAACAGAAGTAACGGTTTGGTTTTTCATGATGCCTCCTAAGAGAAATGGAATTCCTAGGAGGTGGTGTACGCTTAAGGGGGAGAAACAACCCGGACACTACTTTGACTTTTTACTGTCCGGCGAGAGAAGTGGTTGCCAGGAAGACCGTTTTCTCTGGATGGACTTTGATAATGCTTCTGGACTATCAGGGAGGCAGGTATCAATGTCGCGTTTGTCGGCATCCTGAGCAACGGCATCGAAGAGATTTCTAATTTCGATCGAGGTCAGTGGTTGCTTGATTCCATCAGCTATTATAGAAATTAGCGTTGCCATTGAAGCTTTGATCTTGCCGTTTGTTAGTTTAGCTTTGATAGGTTTTAATGGGGCGTCGACAAGGTTTTGATAAGTGTTTAGCTTGCCGGAGAGTCGGATTTTTTGTATCTGATAGCCAATGGCTGGATCATGAAGCATAAGGGGGTCTATACGTAAAATCTTGTCTATTGAACTAACATCGCCAATCCGGGCTTTGTGATACAATTTGCTAGGAGACATCTTGTAAAGGATAAAACATGGAGTAAACACGAGGAAGACGAACGAAAGTTCCATCTTATGCTTTGATAGGTATAGCTCGAAATTGGCAGCAATATGGTTATCTAATGGAAGATTCCCGAAATCGAAGCGCATTTCATGAAACGATAAGTCTAAAAGTTCCTTCCAAAACAGTTGTCCTTCTGCCAAATCAGCTTCGGTCAACTTATAGCCGTTAAGCTCCTCTTTGTTTTGGGCCAGTTCCTTTACAGACGAACCGAAGGCAATTAGCTGTTCAGCAAGTGCAGATGAATCGACAAGCATCTTCTGGAATGGTTCGCAGTATTGGCGATGATTTTTGTATAGGTCATACCACATAGGTAGGTGAGGCAAGGTGGCCTTATGGTTGGCGAGCTGATGCATCTTCAAGTTTCTAAACATGTCGGGCAGTTCGCGGGCAAAAGCAGCTATGGAAGGGGCAACCAGAGCAATGAACGGTGCCTTATTTTGCGCCCATTTTTCAACAGCAAGCATAAAGACCTCAAATTAATCGTTTTAAAATACAATGATAGATGGTATATGAAACTGCTTGTGTTTACAAGCTACCGTATGACTGCACCGGGGGGGGGAGATGGCAACCAGGAAAGCGAAGAGGACAACTAAAACTGATAGCTCTTCAGGGGAGCAGGTATGTTTTGTGATATCTCCAATTGGGAAAGATGGGTCTGAAATATATGAAAAGTTTAAAGAAGTTCTAGATTATGTGATTAAGCCAGCGGTTGAGTCTTCCTCTTTGAAGTTAAAAGTAATAAGAGCAGACGATATCAATCATGCAGGTTCATTTATAAAGGACATATTTGAAAACATCCTAGGCTCGCATGTAGTAATTGCTGATTTAACAGGGCAAAATCCGAATGTATTTTATGAGCTTGGAGTTAGACACGCTTTGTCCCCTCGTACGATTATGATTGCACAAACCTTGGAGGATGTTCCTTCTGACTTGCGTGAATACCGTACTATAACCTACAGTACTACAGCAAAAGGGAGTAAGCTTTTCCAAGAACGATTGCACAAGTTTCTTGAAGACATAATGAACGAACCGTTACGACCGGACAATCCTATTCTTGATAGGTTGCCTACTTTTCAGGAAAATAAAACTGAATCGCTTGAAGCAGAAGTCTCTAAGCTTAAAGAAGAATTGAATTCTGTCTTGGAAGGATCTATTAAAAAACCAATTTTAGTTTCAAAAGACACAGTAAAAAATAGATTTAAACGTATTTGCACTCTTATGCATGGACACTTGCAGCAGCATGGTAACTTCCAAAAGACAGTAAATGAAGAGAAAGTATCGTTTCAATTGCCTAAGAGTGAGGGTAATTTCAATCTCTACATTACCATGATAGAAGCAAGCGAATACATAGATGAATACTGGTATGTATCAATATGTGATGTGGAGTGCAATCTTGAGAAAGATCTTGCAGACATTAGGTTGCTCTTAGCTGCATGCAGTGCGGGCCAGAAAGTTGGAATAAAATTCATAATAATAACTGACGAGGATTTATTATCGTTAAAACCTAAAATAACTAAGGCATTCGTTCAGATGAAGAAATTTATTCCGGCTGACCAACGTGCTTACTTTGATCTGCTGCTGTGGGACCATACTGGCCTGATGAAAAAAGAAACAGAACTTGGTATTAGAGTTAATTTCGTTTGAGTCCCATTCTTGCTTGCCTTGCCCACGTCTTTTGTGCTATTGGGAAAACACCTTGTATCCGAACTGTTGCTATACCCGATAATTTCACCTGAATTACGCTGTACTGCAATGGACTTTAGACACACTGAAGATTCAGGTGGCTATCTGTAATTGTCTAATATTATACATATTTTTTTGAGTGGCTCTCTACCCTTGGAGGCCTTTCGAACCCCGTTTCCCGCTCCAAAAATTTCAAACCCCGGTGGCCACGACGGCTTCCGGGGTTTTTTCGTTTCGCACCAAATCTCACACTTCAAAAGGATTCCGATGACAACCCTGCCCAAATGTCCATCCTGCAGTTCCGCATACACCTATGAAGACGGCGCGCTCTACGTTTGCCCCGAGTGCGGCAACGAATGGCCCCAGGCCGAGTCCGAGAGCGCGGAAAGCGACAGCGTGGTCCGTGACGCCTTCGGTAATGTGCTCCAGGACGGCGACTCGGTCACCGTGATCAAGGACCTAAAGATCAAGGGCTCCTCCTCCGTGGTGAAGGTCGGCACCAAGGTGCGCAACATCCGTCTCGTCGATGGCGACCACGACATAGACTGCAAGATCGACGGCATCGGCGCCATGCAGTTGAAGTCCGAATACGTCAAGAAAGCCTGATGTCACGACGCTTCATCGCAAGCCCCGGTTTCACCTTCAGCGTCTTCGGGGGGATCTTCACAGGTATACCCGAAGTAAAGCATCCCGTACGCCTCCTGGACTTCCTCCGCGGTCCGTTTCCTTCCTCCCCCGAGAGGGAGGGGCTTCCATGCTAGCAGTGAGCGCACCTCCCGCGTCACGTCTTTGAGTGTCAATTCCCGTCGCTCTTCGCTGTAATCGAAGCAGTACCACTTTCTTGCCGGCCTTGTGGATACGATTGCACTGAACGGGAAGGGGACAGATAACTCGTTGGTGCCGAAATCATACAACGCCGCTTTCTGTTTGAAAGCGATCATGACGGTGTTCGTGGTCGGAGATACCCCGAGGATTCTGTGGTTCATCTTGAAAAAGAAGCACCCGGGCGATTCGGGGAATTCGGTGTAGTCGTCGAACTTGAAGTCCACCCTCTTCAGTATGTGACTGTAGAAGTAGTAGATGTGCCTGTTCTCTTCGTCGACCTCCCATATATCAGGCGTCATCCCCATGATGAAGTCGTAGGTAAGGTTTCTTGTGCAGATTCTCGTTTCGTCTGTTGCGCCTATGATGAACCTGTCCGGTGCGCTTGAAAGGCGCTTACTGTAGATCACGGGCTCGTCTTTTATCTGCACGGTGTCCGCCATGCCGTTTCTGCTCCTCACGCGCATCCGCCCCATTTTCCCTGGTCTCGAGCCGTCCTCGTACTTTATGTTGAGGTAGTAGTCGGTCTCTCTATCGCTGCTTAAGTAGATGTCGACGACGGTGGCCCCTTCTTCGAGCAAAAAGGCTTCTGAGACGTCGAACAGCGCCGTGATCGCCCATTTTGAAGCGGTGAGCTCGGCACGGACGACATAGTTTGTCTCAGTAATGCCTCTGAATAGGAAAATGCCCTTCGCGGGAAGTGCATCGACTAGATGCCCCCCGGTCAGGTAGATCGAATCGAATCTCGTGGCGCTCATCTCGTGCAGGTCGACGAGGATGAAATACTTCATTCCAGTCAAAAAGATGTGGCGGTCCGTGGATCCTCTGTAGGCGAGTGCCGGTTCCGACGTCAGGTCGACCGGCATATCGTTGGAAAAATTCAGAGTCAAGCCGCTCCTCTCGATCTTAAACAGTTCCCCGACTTCATCCTCCACCTTTTTCAGCGAAGTCTCGTCGGCTATGTGTTCACGCAGTAAAGAGGCCCTTTGAAGGTTTCCGAACAGTCTGCACACCGCATACGCACTTACCAGCTCATCCCCGTCTGGTTCCGTCTCTAACAGGGACTGGCGTTCCCGCATTGTTTTTAGGTGTGCGTTTCGTTCCTCTTCGGGGAGAACCGACATCCTCTTCCTGATCCGGTTGAAGATAGTGCCGATCCGCACCGCGTCCGCATGTTCACTTTGCGCCTGTTCCAGTAGAAGTGCGATTTCGCTTCTCGCCGCTTCCTGTTCGCGCTCAAGCATCATGCGGTACGGTTCCGCGAATTCCGGGCAGTGCCCGAAGTAGTCCCTGATCTCCTCCATGATCTCGAAACATCCTTCCAGTTTCCCCGTCTCAAACGCCGACTTCGCCTCCACGAACCTGAGCCAGGCCTCCCGCGCGCTCTTTCCGGAAACTTTCTGGAGTCGCCTGTTCTGGTGTAAGACCGAGAAATAAGGCGAGACGCCGCAGGCTTCGCGGTACGCTTCGGAGTGATCGTCCTGGCGGGAGAGCCACTCGATGATGTCGTAGCATTCCTGCCATTTCCGCGTCTCAGCTTCCTTGCGGAGCGTTTCCAGCTTGCTCTCAACCTGGTACCTCTTTATGGCCGCTTTTTCCGCCGCGATCAAACCAGCGATCCTTTCTTGGGCCTTCGTGTCATGTTCCTGCAGCGTTTCCAACAGCTCCAGCCTCTTCGGGCCGGGCTCGCTCATCTCCAACCGCCGCCAGAGCGCGGCCAGTTTCTCCGCCTCCCTTTTCGCGGCGGCCATGGCGATGATCTCGCGGGGCCTTTGCAGCGAGGGACACCGGCCTAGTGCCTCACGGCTCTGCGCCTCGGCCTGCTCCATGTCGTTCAGGGTCAGCGCCTCCTCGGCCCTTTGCACCCAGGGCTGCGCTTCCCGGCGCATCGCCGTCTCGACGCTGCTCATCAAGGCGGCGTGCTCGACGATGAAGCCTTCCTTTTCGTCCGCCTCTTTCAGAAGATGCCATGCG
The DNA here is from genome assembly GCF_004917075.1 of Geomonas edaphica. Lineage (GTDB taxonomy): Bacteria > Desulfobacterota > Desulfuromonadia > Geobacterales > Geobacteraceae > Geomonas > Geomonas edaphica. The sequence continues at coordinate 1,341,490 of NZ_SSYB01000001.1, read as the reverse complement.
TGAGCGAGGTTGCCGTCCTTGAAGGAGATGTCGGCGTAGGCGCAAAGGGCGTTCTTGCCGAGGTCGACGGCGTGGAGGCCGTCGAAGAGGGCACGGGCCTCCTGGGGCATGCCGTTACGGTGGTAGGCGAGGGCGATGAGTTCCCTTACCGCCGTGTCCCTCAACACGGCCCTGGGCTGCGCCAGCAGCGTCCGGATGGCGGCTGTGTAGGCCCCCATATCCTGCAACAGCATCGTCGCCGCCCTGAGGAGGGCGGGGAGGTGCCGGTTGTTCTCTATCCGGATGTCGCAAAGGAGCCTTTCCGCCTGCGAGTAGTCGAATTCATCGAGGAGTCGTTGCGCCTGCCTGACTACATCCATTGGGGAGGCGGGCGTCTCTGCCGTCACTTTATCTTTCCGGGGGGACTTCGTCTGCGGTTTCGCTTCGGGGACGGCGACCGTACGCAGGGCGTTCTCAGAAAAGACACCCATTACCGCATGACAGGCGTCGATAGAAGGAAGGGTGTTGTGCTTTATCAGCACGATGTCCGGTGCGCAGGGGTGAGGGGCAAGGTGGAAGGCCTCTCCGTAATTTTCCAACAACAGATTCTGGAGTGCGTTCTTAAGGCGGTACCCTCGTTTCCGGTCCTCGTCATGAAGCTGAAGGCGGGTAGGGTTCACCCTCTTGATCAGGCTGATCAGTTCCGTTGACGAAGGTAAACGCGAAGATGAAAGCAGATTCTCGGCCTCTGCGACGTGCAGCTCCCAGGTCATGGCCCCCCCTTACGATGAAAGATTAAAACTATTTTATTTTATTGTAAAAGGGGACTGGCTGCAAGTGGGAAGCAGCGATCGGCGGGGGGGGGAGGCAGTTCAACTGTGTCGGGTTGAAATGTGAAGCTGTTAATGTAGTATGGTTGCCCCAGGGGATGCCGCCACCAACCAACCTCGAAGGAGGGCAAATATGACAGCAGCCATGTTAGCAAGTCTCGTCCTCAATTACGACCACCTGTCCGACCCCAAGTATCTGTTGAAAGTTGGGGTGATCATCCAAGCCACCAAAGGGAACCCGGAATTCGGGGTTTTCCCCGAGCACGGGTCGCCGGAAAAACTTGAGGAGAAATACAATCAACTCAAGATCGCCTTTGAGGGCGCCCAGGACAAAAGCCGTAGTATGATCAAGCTGCGTAATGCCACCCGCAAAGAGACCGATGGGATCCTCTACGCCATGGGACACCATATCCAATCTCATTGCCAGGGGAACGAAGAATCGTTAAGGAAAAGTGGGTATGAGCTGAGAATACCACGGGGTGCCGGCTCCGCCCGTACCTTGCACCCCCCCGCGCAGCCTTTAGGTTGGGTGGTGGAGCAGGGGGCGTCGACGCAGCTCAAGTTCAAAGTGCCACCTACCAGGGGAGCGGTGTTCTGTGAGATCTGGTGCACCGAGGGAGACCCCTCGACTGAGGAGAACTGGCAATACAAAGGCGGATTCCCCGAATTCGAAGGGGTCCTCACCGGCTTCAAGAAGGGAGCCAGGTACTCCCTTAGAGCGAGATTAGTAGGTAAGGCGGGAGCCGGCGACTGGGCAAACACCATCAGTATCGTGGTCGAGTAGCGCCGGAAACAGAACCTCTGGCGTATCCCCAAAGCTCCCCCTCTCTTAAAGGGAGGGGGAGAAAGTCGTGAAACCCACTGATGCCCGTCTTTACCGGTGATTTCTAGCTTACTCCGCTAACCTGCATCTTTGTCCACTAACCTGCATCTTTGTCCACTAACCTGCATCTTTGTCCACTAACCTGCATCTTTGTCCACTAACCTGCATCTTTGTCCACTAACCTGCATCTTTGTCCACTAACCTGCATCTTTGTCCACTAACCTGCGTCTTTATCCACTAACCTGCGTCTTTATCCACTAACCTTCGTCTTTGTCCACTAACCTGCGTCTTTATCCACTAACCTACGTCTTTGTCCACTAACCTGCATCTTTATCCACTAACCTCCGTCTTTTTCCGCTGACTTCCGTCTTTATCATTAAAACAACGCTGGGGGCGACTATCCACGTTCCTCGTTGAGCAGGCTGAAAAAGAGACGTTTACCTCGCCGAACTGCATCAAACTCTTGCCAAAGAGTAAAGAATCCTTTACCTTTGCGGCGCAATTAGACTCACGCGCGGCTTGTCCTTCTCAAGCATGGGGAAAATCATGGGCATATTTAGCAGGATGTTCGGAAACCAAGATAATAAGACCGCGACGCAGGTCGTCGATGCCAACTTCATCACCACGCTGGCGATGCACGTGCGCGGCGAGGTGGAGCCCGCGCTGGCTTCCTACCAGGCCATGACGGAAAGGGACGCGAACGACTTCCTGGCCCTTTTCTTCACGGCCGCCGCAAAGGCCGACAGCGGCGCAGTCGAGGAGGCGGTGCAGGGGCTGCGTGCCCTGAGCGCACACATCGCTGAGACCGGTGAGAGCATCTCCCGCATCGTCGCTATGGAACTGGCCAACCTGCTGCACGAAGACGTCGTCACGGTGCGGGTGGGTGATGTCACTGCGCTTCTGGTCTCGTTCGGCGATCTCCTGAAAAGGGAGGGGTTCGTAAAGGAAAGCGCCGTTTGCTTCGAGATCGCCGTGGGGCTTGCGCCGGACAACGCGCACATGTTGCACAAGCTCGGCGACACGCTGCATGACCTGCGCATCTACGACTACGCCGAGTCAGTACTTAAAGAGGCCATCAAACACGCTCCGCACCACTTCGGTGCTCTCTACACTTACGCAGTCCTTTTGCAGGATCTCGGACGCAACGAAGAGGCCCTGACACTTTACGAACAGGCGGTCAAGCTTGTTCCCTCCCACGTGAACTGCCAGAGCAACTACGGGGCGGCTCTGCTTCGGGCGGACCGTGTCGACGAGGCCATGGAACATCTGAACCACGCCCTAAGGCTCGATCCCGGGGCACCGCTTGTGAAGGTGAACCTGGGATATGTCTACCTGCTAAAGGACGATTTGGAAACGGCGCGGAAGATGTTCTCCGAGGCCCTCGCGCTAAACGACAAGCTCGCGCCGGCTTACTACGGTCTCGCCTCCATCGAGCGGGCGCTTGGGAGCGACGCTCCCGTTGTGCGTGCACTCTACGAGAAGGCGCTCGAGGCGAATCCCTCCATCGCTGAGGCACATCTTGCCCTAGCGAACCTCCTGGCGAGCCTCGGGGACGAGCAGGCCGTAACGCACTACGCGACCGCTTTGCAACTGAACTCGTCTCTGCCCAACTTGCGTCGCGATTTCGGGCAGGCCTGTTTGCAGTTGGGGCACAGGGAAGAGGCGCTGGAGCTGCTGAAGATGGCGGTGATGCTGGATCCCGACGACGCTTTAGCGCGCGAACTGCTCGCCCAGGCGGAGGCAACCCCGGCTGAAAACTAGGTCGTTTTGTAGCGAGAAAACCATCGCGATCAATTTTTAATGCAATGATATCGAGGAGGTGTGTGATGTATCGCTTGTTGTTCGCGCTTGTGGCAGTATCTCTTCTGGTGCGCCCCGCGCTCGCTTCCGAGCCTGCGGCGGCGGAAACTCCCGCGGTGAAAGTGGCGTCGGTGGATGGTGCGACGCTTGCGCAGGAGCCGGTCAAAGAGGTCAAAGGCACAAGCGGTGCCCCCGTGGACACGACGAGGGAGCAATACAAAATGTGTCTTGAGTCCGAAGCGAAGATCAAGGCGCTGCGTAAGGGGCTAGAGGAAGACATCGCGCGGAACAAGGCCCAGCTTGCGGAAGTAGCGAAGCGCTCCACATCACTTCAGGAACAGAGAAAAAAGCTACTCGAGGCAAAGGACTCCAAGGTCGGCCCCTTCAACCGTCTGAGCGAGGAGCACAACAAACTGGTGCAGGCGGCCCGCAAGAATGTGGAAAAGCTGAAGGCACAATGGGCCACCTTCAACACCACCGTCACCGAGCACAACAAGAGCTGCTCGACTATCATCATTACGGCCGAGGACCGCGACGAGGTAATGAAGGCGCGTTCCACCGTGGCAGGCCGCTAGTTTACCGGGGGGGAAGATCCCTCCCGGCGCTTTCCCCTCAGAGGCCTCGCTCCAGAAGGGCCTCCATTTTTAACGTGCTTCTATTGACTTTGGTCAATGCATGTCCCTGCTTCCTGCCACAAGCTGTACCGTTGACACTTTTCCGCGGCCGATGCGGGTGGCCGGATAGGAGGGGGGATGGACCATGCTAGGAGGCAGGCTCACTTCACGACACCTCAGCTTTTGACCATCTACACATGGGGACTCGCGGCCGGCTGGACCCTGGTCATCGCGACCCTCCTGGTATTCAACTACCACCATGAAATGTCGCAGGCCGCCGAAACGGCGCGCACCCAGGCCAGAAGCAACTTTCAGCGCGACCTGGTCTACCGGCACTGGAACGCCGCCTCAGGTGCGGTGTACGTGCCGGTTTGCGACCGTATCCAGCCGAACCCCTACCTCTCCGGGATCCCGGAGAGGGACGTGGTCACCACCTCCGGTCGCCACCTCACCCTGGTAAACCCCTCGTACATGAGCCGCCTGGTGTTCGATCTCGCCTCCGATTCGTTCGGCGTCAAGGGGCACATCACCAGTCTCACTCCGCTTCGTCCTGAAAACCGCGCCGATGACTGGGAGCGGGGCGCCCTGCTTGCCTTCGAGCGCGGTTCCGAGGAAGAGAGCATGGTGGTACACATGGCAGGGGGGAGCTACCTGAGGCTGATGAGGCCGCTCAAGACAGAGAAGGCCTGCCTTAGATGCCATCAAAAACAGGGGTGCCGGTTGGGTGGGGTACGCGGCGGGCTGAGCGTCGCGGTTCCCATGGCCCCCTTGTGGGACATCGCCAAAAAGACCTACCAACTGAACGCCGCGAGTTTCCTGCTGCTTTGGGGGATTGGCATGGCCGGCATCCATTTCGGGGCGAGGAGACTGCGCATGGCCATCGCCGAGCGCGACCTGGCGCAGCGGCGCCTGATTGAAATGAATCGCGATCTCTCCTTCCGAAGCGGTGAACTGGCCGCCGTGAACCGCGATCTCGATGCCTTTTGTTCCACCGTTTCGCACGACCTGCGTTCCCCACTTACCGCGGTGTCCGGGTATTGCCAGTTGTTGAAGGAGAGCTTTGCCGAAAACGCCCAAGAAGCGCGGGCCTACACCGACGTGATCCTCGCCTCAACGGCGAAAATGGAGGGGCTCATTGCGTCGCTACTCAGGTTCGCGCGCATCGCGCGGAACGAACTCGTCCCCGCCGACGTCGATCTCACTGCCATTGCCGCAGACATGGCGGCGGAGCTCAGGGCACGCGAGCCGCGGCGGCAGGCGGTTTTCGTCATCGCCGACGGGCTGATGGCGCGCGGCGATGCCGGACTTTTGCGGGTCGTCTTGCAGAACCTGATGGAGAACGCCTGGAAGTACGCCGGGTTGTGCCCGGAGGCGCGGATCGAGGTCGGGCTTGAGCGGCGCGACGATGGCGCCTTTTTCTTCGTCCGTGACAACGGCATCGGTTTCGACGAGGCCGAGGCCGCGCAGGCGTTCGAGGCGTTCCGGCGTCTTGAAAACGCGCAGCAGTTTGAGGGGACCGGCATCGGGCTTGCGACCGTCAAGCGGATCATAGAGCGCCACGGCGGCACGATCGACTGCAAGGCGAAGCCGGGTTTCGGTGCTACCTTCTATTTTTCACTCCCCTAGTCTGCCCTAGGGAAAACGGTCGCCCCCCTGGGAGCAGAAATCCCCATGATTTGACATCGGTCAAGGCGCCGCTACACCACGAAGCTATTATCGCTGTTACCAAAAGGTAACAGGAGGCAGCGTGGCAGATGCAGCAGGGGGCACGGAGGGGATTTTCAGGGCGATCCTGACCAGCATGGGCGAGGGGATCGTCTTCGCCGACCACACCAACACGATCGTCTGCGTCAACGCGGCAGCCGAGCAGATCCGCGGCATCGACGCCGCGAACTTCCTCGGGCGCGACCTCCTCTCCATACACCCACCACCCGCCCGTACCCGCATCGGCGTCCTCCTGGATAGCCTGAGAGCCGGTACCCTCGCCTACCACACGCGTCCTCTGGAGATCAAGGGGCGCATCTTCGAGAACAGCTACTATCCGATCCGGGACGCGGAGGACCGCTTCGTCGGGACCCTCATGGTGAGCCGCGACATCACCGAGCGTGAGCACCTGAAGGAGGAGAACTCGGAGCTGCGCGACCAGCTTTTGAGCGAGGTCTCCTTAGGGGGGCTCATCGGCCGCAGCGCGGTCATGCAGCCGGTCTTCCAGATGATCCGCTCCACGGCGCACCTTGATTCCACCATCCTGATCACCGGCGAGAGCGGTACGGGGAAGGAGCTCGTCGCCCGCGAGCTCCATGCGAAAAGCAGGCGCAGCGGGGCGCCCCTGATCAAGGTGAACTGCGCAGCACTCCCGGAGAGCCTGATCGAGTCGGAACTCTTCGGCTACGAGAAGGGGGCCTTCACCGGTGCGCTCAGGGAGCGCAAGGGGAAGTTCGAACAGGCGCACCGCGGCACCCTTTTCCTGGACGAGATCGGCGAGCTGCCGCTTGCCGCCCAGGCGAAGCTTTTGCGCGTCTTGCAGGAGAGGACGGTGGAGAGGGTAGGGGGGAACCGGGAGATCCAGGTGGACGTGCGCATCGTGGCCGCCACGAACCGCGACCTGCGCCAGGACGTGGCGGACGGCAAGTTTCGTGAGGACCTCTTCTACCGTCTGAATGTGATCCCGGTCGAGCTCCCTCCGCTGCGGGACCGGCTCGAGGACATCCTCCCCCTGGCGGGTCTTTTCCTGAAACGTTTCGGCAGGGAGATGGGGCGCCCGGCGCTCAGGCTCTCCCGGGAGGCGAAGGAGGTCCTGCTCGCGCACCGCTACCCCGGCAACGTGAGGGAGCTTAAAAACGCCATGGAACGTGCTTCCGCGCTCTGCAGCGGCGATACCCTCGGCGTCGACGACCTTCCTCCCGAGTTGAGGGGGAGTGCGGAGGTGGCGGGAACTCAGCATCCATCCGGGGCGGAAAAGGGATCGCTGCTCGCCGAGCGCATGGACGATCGGGAGGCCGAGCTGATCGAGCAGGCGCTTGCGGCGGCGGGTGACAGCCGCACCGAGGCTGCCCGGCTTTTGGGGATCTCCCGCAAGACCCTCTGGAAGAAGATGAAGCGTTACCGTTAGGTAACGACGTGTTACCCCCCCGCCACGCCCCGACCGGGGCCCTCGCCGCGCATCCAACGCTACATCCGTATGTTACGCGAACGTGCCGTTTGGCACGTTCGCTGCTCTTATCACCGTATCCGTTACCCTCCTGCGGCGGCGCTGCCGGGGGAAAATCACAACGACAGGAGAACGTAATGAAGATGCTGCGAGGATGTGTCGTCACGGCAGTTGCGGGACTGGCACTGGCCGGATTCGGCTGTTCAGCGAAGAAGGTCGACGTCACCGATGCACGCCCGGCGATCGCCGACGGCGCCGTCGATCCGGCCGAGTGGGGCAAGCTCTACCCGAAACAGTACCAGCTCTGGAAACAGACCTCCGAGCCGACCCCGGCAGGGAAGAGCAGGTACAAGAAGGGGTGGGACGTGGGGGAGGAGAACCCGGACAAGCTTGACGAGTACCCGTTCCTCGCGCTCCTTTACAACGGCTGGGCCTTTGGTTCCGAGTACAAGGAGCCGCGCGGCCATTATTACATGGTACAGGACCAGCTCGAGGTCGACCCGGGCCGCTACAAGGCGGGCGGCTCCTGCCTCACCTGCAAGACCCCCTACGCCCCGGCGCTCGCAGGGCAGCTCGGCAGGGACTACTTCGCGAAACCCTACCAGGAAATTCGCGGCAAGATCCCCAAGGAGAACCAGACCCTCGGCGTTTCCTGCATCGACTGTCACGACAACCGCACCATGACCCTCAAGATCTCCCGCGGCTTCACCCTCGGCAAGGGGCTTGAGAAGCTCGGTGTGGACCAGTCCAAGCTCACCCAGCAGGATCTGCGTACCCTGGCTTGCGCCCAGTGCCACGTCACCTACAGCATCCCGAAGGATGAGCACATGAAGTCGACCGACGTCTTCTTCCCCTGGGACGGGAGCAAGTGGGGCGGCATCACCATCGAGAACATCATCAAGAAGTTGAGGAGCAACAAGCCCAGCGGCGAGTGGACCCAGAGCGTCACAGGCTTCAAGCTCGCCTTCATCCGCCACCCTGAGTTCGAGCTCTTCTCCAACAACAGCGTGCACTGGCAGGCGGGTGTGACCTGCGCTGACTGTCACATGCCCTCGACCGAGGTGAACGGGCAGAAGGTCTCCGACCACCGCATCATGAGCCCCCTGAAGAACGACCTGAAGGCCTGCAAGCAGTGCCACGAGGAGTCGCCTGAAAAGATGCGCGAGAAGGTCTACGCCATCCAGGACAAGGTCATGTCGCAGTACATCCGTGCAGGTTACGCCACCGCGACCGTGGCGAAACTCTTCGAGATGGCGAACAAGGCGCAGTCCTTCGGCAAGACCCCGGACAAGAACCTTTACGCCGAGGCGAAGGACCACTACGAGGAGGCGTTCTACCGCGTGATCTTCATCGGCGCAGAGAACTCCATCGGCTTCCACAACCCGTCCGAGGCGCAGCGTGTGCTGGCAGACGCCTCGACGCACGCGGCCGCCGCCGATAAGTTGTTGAGGGAGATGCTCGCGAAGGCCGGTGTGGACGTGCCGGCCAAGGTCGACCTGGAACTTACCAAGTACGTCAACAACCGTGGCGTGAAGAAGCTCATGTTCAAGCCCGAGAACGAGATCAAGGACCCTTTTGCGGGTAAATAACCCGCACTGCCCGGGGGCAGGGGGAAACCCCTGCCCCTTTTTTTATTCCCTTCAGGAGGAAAACATTTCATGAAACGACGCCTCTCGGTGGTGATGCGCCGAAACGTTGCCATCCGCAAGAGACTGGCAAGGGTCCCAAGGAGATGTCGCGCGCCGATCAGGGGCATCCGGGCGCCGATGACGCTGCGCTACGCCTTCTGGAGTTTCGTCAGCTCCTCCGCAGGGCTCTTGGCCATCGCCGAGGTGACGAGACTCCTTGGCCACCCGCTCCTCATCGGCTCGCTCGGCGCCTCGGCCGTACTCCTCTTCGGGGCCACCGAATCGCCGCTCGCGCAGCCGCGCAACCTGGTGGGTGGACATCTCCTCTCCGCGCTGGTTGCGGTGGGCGTGGTCGCCCTCTTGGGCTCGACACCACTTACCATGGCGCTCGCGGTCGGGATCTCCATTTTCCTCATGAACCTCACCCACACGACGCATCCTCCCGGAGGCGCCACCGCACTCATCGGCGTGCAGGGGGCGGCCGGTTTCGGTTTCGTCATTCTCCCGGTGCTAACCGGGGTGTTGATCCTGCTCGCCGTAGCCTGTCTTACCAACAACGTCGTTTACCACCGCTCCTACCCGCGTCACTGGCTGTAGTGCGGTGACCGTCGGGGAGCCGTGGCGGCTTGTTTTCAAAACTTCTTCAAATTATTCGAATTTTATGGTAGTAGGATAACCTACCATGTTTTAATGTGAATTCTGACAGTTGCCGCAGAGGAAGGAGAATCCGAAGTGATAGCTAAGATCGTGGTTCGTTATGCCGACGGCAGGCTGGCCAAGGGGACTACCGAGGACCTGGCCGCCAACAAGGAGCTTTTTCACCTGACCGAATCGGGAAGCGGGAAACGGCACGAAATCAACGTGGGGGCGCTGAAGGCGATCTTCTTTGTCAAGAGCTTCGAAGGGAGATCGGAGTACCAGGAGCGGCTGGACGTGGAACGGGTTGGCATGGGGAAGAAGATTCGGGTCTCCTTTAAGGACGGCGAGACGCTCATCGGCTACACCCAGGGGTTTTCGCCGGCGCGGGCGACCTTCATCGTCTTTCCCTGCGATCCGGACAGCAACAACGAGAAGGTGTTTGTGATTACCCAGGCCGCCAGCAACATCGAGTTCATCTAAAGATCGCCTCCTCTTTTCAATCACGACTATGCCCGAAAAAAACGCCTGTCCCTTCTGCAGCCTTGACCCGAACGAGATCCTTCTCGAAAACGACCTTGCCGTCGCCTTCTACGACCGTTTCCCGGTGACTCCGGGGCACGCCCTCGTCGTACCCAGACGGCATGTCGGCTCGTTCTTCGAGGTAACGGGGGAAGAGCAGGCGGCCCTTTGGGAGCTGCTTGGGCGGGTTCGCGAGCACCTGATCGCCAATCGGAGCCCGGATGCCTTCAACGTCGGCATCAACGACGGCGTTGCGGCCGGGCAGACCGTGATGCATCTGCACATCCATCTTATCCCGAGGTACCTCGGGGACACCGAGGACCCAAGGGGCGGGGTGCGCTGGATCATGCCGGTCAAGGCGCCCTACTGGAAGAAGGGGTGACCTAGCCTTGAGCGAGTTGCCGGTAGAACTCTTCGGGGTCGCTCGTGGGACGGCGGCAGCTACGGTTCTCGCATAGGTATGCCACCGCCTGTTCCCCTTGCGCCTTCTTTCCCTCCAGAAGCGGCACGAGCTGCGCCGCCCGCTCGAACTCTTCCCCCTCGCATACGACGATAGCAACCCGGTTCGGGACGAAGGCGCGCCTGAGCGCAGCCAGCAATGGGGCTGCGGCCTCGGGCCTTTCCCGCGGGGCTACGATCACGATTTCCTTGGGCGTTTGCAGCAGATAGTCCACGGCGAGCAGCATCTCGGAAAGGGCGGTCGGCGCATTCTCGAGCTGCGTCGCGAAGGCGTCCAACGCGCGGCGCGCCCCTTGGAGCAAGGCGTCGTTGCCGGTCATGGTGTGCAACCGCAGGAGGTTCATCACCATGACTGAGTTTCCCGAGGGGACGACCCCGTCGTACGCCGGTTTCTCCCTTGAGATGAGGGCCTCGTGGCGCGGGCCGGTCATGTAGAAGCCCCCGCGCTCCCTGTCCTCGAAATCCTCCCGCACCGTTGCCGTGAGCTCGAGCGCCTGCTCTATCCAGCGCGGGCTCCCCCCTGCTTCGAAGAGGTCGATGAGCGCCGCGATGAAAAAGGCGTAGTCGTCGAGGAACCCTTCACCTTTCGCCTCACCTTCCTGATAGCTGTGGCTCAGCCGGCTGTTGCCGGTCATCCGCTCGAGTACGAACCCGGCTCCCCTTTCGGCGCTCCGGACCAGTTCCGGGTTATCCAGGAGCAGGCCGCCGCGCGCGAAGGCGGAGATTGCGAGCCCGTTCCAAGAGGCGAGGATCTTCTCGTCCCGCAAGGGGAGCGGTCGCTTGTTGCGTGCGCGGCAAAGCGCCTCCCTGCAATCGGCAAGCGCCAACGTGAGCTCCTTCTCGGGGATATTCAACTCCCTGGCGAGTTCCGGGAGCTCCTTGTCCCGATGCAGGATGCTGCGCCCTTCGAAGTTCCCCCCCGCGGTCACTCCGAAGCAGTACGCGGCGAGAAGGCCGCGCTCTTCGCCCAGGCTTTCCTTCAGCTCGTCCGGGGTCCAGGTAAAGTAAGCCCCTTCCTTGCGGTGCCCGCCGGCGCTCAGGCTGTCCGCGTCGGTCGCGCTGTAAAAGGCGCCGCCGGGGGCGAGCATGTCGCGCTCGAGGTAGTGCAGGATGTCCCGCGCCACGGCGGCGAAGGCGGCGCCCCCCGTCGCCTGGTATCCCTCGAGGTAGCAGAAGGTAAGGAGGGCGTTGTCGTAGAGCATCTTTTCGAAGTGCGGCACCTGCCACGCCGTGTCCGTGGCGTAGCGGTGAAAGCCGCCGCCGGCCTGATCGCAGATGCCGCCGGCGGCCATGCGCCTCAAGGTCAGCTCGACCATGGCGAGAAAGCTTTTGTCGCCACTGTTTTTGTAGTGGCGCAGCAAAAGGCGAAGCGGCAGCGAGCTCGGGAACTTGGGGGCGCCGGTCAGCCCGCCGCTTCGTTCGTCGAAACGGTCCCGGTACAGTGTCACCGCCCGCTCGAGGGATAGTGCCTGCTGGGAGGGCTCCCCTTCCGGGGGGGCGAGCATGTTCCTGATAGCCTCGGTGAGCTGGATGCCGGCGCGGGCTACCCGGTCCGGCGTGGCGTCGAAACTCTCCCTGATCCGGCGCAAGAGGGTCATAAAGCCGAGCCCGCCGGGGTAGTCGTCGGGGGGGAAGTAGGTACCGCCGTAGAAGGGGCGGCGGTCGGGCGCCACGAAGACGTTGAGCGGCCATCCCCCTTGCAGTCCCATGGCGTGCACCGCGGTCATGTAGACCGTGTCCACGTCCGGGCGCTCCTCGCGGTCCACCTTGATGGCGATGAAGTTGCGGTTCAGGTATTCCGCAATGGCCTCGTCCTCGAAGGAGAGCTCTTCCATTACGTGGCACCAGTGGCACGTTGCATAACCGATACTGACCAGCACCGGCCGGTTCAGTCGCCGCGCCAGTTCGAAGGGCTCGTCTTCCCAAGGAAACCAGTTGACCGGGTTGTGGGCGTGCTGCAAGAGGTAGGGACTCGTCTCCAGGAAGAGACGGTTAGTGTACCTCGCCCAGCCGCCTGGAAGCAGGTGACGGGTGCGCGGGCGGTACGATGTGCCCCGGCGCAGGCGCAGCAGTTCGATGGCTTCGAGCGGTGGGGTCGGGAGCTCCTCGGTTCCGGGAAGCGGTTGGTAATGATCGGCCAGGGTCGACATGGTCTCTTCTCCGTGCTGAATAGGGCAATGAGTCTTGAAACGTCGCTACCGGTTGCGGCGCACTCCTTGGCAAGGCCGCAAAAGGTTTAACTGTACCATGTTTTCACCCGGCGGCGGGGGGGCGCCGCAAAGAAGAATGGCTCTCACGGCCCTGCGGGGCGAGGAATGACCCGCACCTGAAGAAGAACCTTGACCTGTTTTATCCGCTGATGGTATATGCGTGTATATGCACGCATACGAGAAGTGCGGCAAGGAGAGAGCCATGAAAGAGGATCGACGGGCGAGTGACAGGGCGAGCGTCTGCAGCTGCGTCAACCTGCGCCGCGCCTCGCGCGCCATCACGAGGATCTACGACGATGCCCTGCAGCCTTCCGGCCTCAAGGTGACCCAGTATTCGGTTCTGGCCAACCTGTCGCGTGCGGGTGCGGTGAGCGTAAGCGCACTTGCCAGGATGCTCACGCTGGACAGGACCACGCTGGTGCGCAACCTCAAGGCGCTGGAGCAGGCGGGGTTCGTTGAGGGGGCTCCTTCGCCCGACCCGAGGGAGCGCGGGGTGAGCCTCAGTGAAACCGGGCGTGCCGCGGTGGCCAAGGCTCAGCCGTACTGGCTGCAGGCGCAGCAACTGATCGAGGAAAAGCTCGGCGCCGAGGGAGTGCGGCAACTGGGCGCACTGGCGATTGCTCTGGAGGGAAGTGCCGGGGACGATGAGGCAGGCGATGAGCCCGGCGAGACCGGGTAAGGGGGGAGATATGGCCGAGACGCGAAAACTTCACTACGCCTGGCTCATCATGGGGGTGACCTTCCTGACCCTGCTCGTCACGGCGGGGATCAGGTCCACGCCGGGGATCCTCATCGTCCCCCTTGAGCACGAGTTCGGCTGGTCACGGGCGACCATCTCGCTGGCCGTCTCGGTGAACCTGCTTCTGTACGGGCTGATGGGACCCTTCGCCGCCGCCTTCTTTGACAGGATCGGGGTGCGCCGGACCATGGCCGTTGCCCTCTTTCTCCTCGCCCTCGGGGTGAGCGCCACGACGCTGATGACGCGCCCGTGGCACATGGTGCTGATATGGGGCGTGCTGGTCGGGTGCGGGGCCGGGATGACCGCCTACAGCCTGAGCGCCACCGTGGTGAACCGTTGGTTTCACAAGTCCCAGGGGACGGTGCTCGGGGTGCTGACCGCGAGTTCCGCGACCGGACAGCTCCTCTTTCTGCCGCTTTTAGCCCGGCTGTCGCACCACCACGGCTGGCGTTCCGCGGCCTTTGCCACCGCCGCCGCGGCTCTCCTGGTCTTCCCCCTGGTGCTTTTCCTCATGCGCAACCACCCGCACGAGGTCGGGGTGTCACGCTACGGCGCCGAGGAGGAGGCGGCTTTCGCGCAACACGACCCCGGGGAAAACCCGTTCCGGATAGCCATAGGCGGTTTGCAGCGCGGCATCCGCAGCACCGACTTCTGGCTCCTCGCCGGGAGTTTCTTCGTGTGCGGAGCGAGCACCAACGGCCTCATCGGCACGCACCTCGTTCCCGCCTGCGTAGACCACGGCATCCCGGAGGTCGCCGCCGCGGGACTCTTGGCCTTCATGGGGATTCTGGACCTGTTCGGCACCACCCTTTCCGGGTGGCTCTCCGACCGCTACAACAGCCGCTACCTCCTCTGCTGGTACTACGGGTTGCGCGGGCTGTCGCTTCTGGGGCTACCCTTCGCCCTTTCCGGGCCGCAGTGGAGCCTCTCCGCCTTCGCCATCTTTTACGGGCTTGACTGGATCGCCACCGTGCCGCCCACGGTGCGCCTCACCGCCGAATCCTTCGGCAGGGAGAACGTTGGGGTGATGTTCGGATGGATCTTCGCGAGCCACCAGGTGGGAGCCGCCCTCGCCGCGACCTTCGCCGGCACGGTGCGCACCTATCTGGGCGACTACATGGTTGCCTTCCTGCTGTCGGGGGTGATCTGCCTGATGGCTGCGGGGCTCGTCCTGAGGATCAACGGGAGGAGGCTGCCCCGGCTCGCTCCCGAGGCAGCCTGACCGTCAACCGATGCGGGAGGGCCTGCCGCTGTCCTGCATGGCGAAGAATAGCTGTGAGTGACGGTTGGGGGCGCAGTTGGGGAGCTCGCCGCGCTGGTGGCTGCGTCGTTGAGGACGGGATGTCGCCGCCGCGTCGCTGCGACATCCCCCTTTCAGGTACTCGGCGGTGATCACCCTGAATTCCCTGCGGGCGCCTACCAGCGCCGTTTCGAAAAGCCTGCACAGGCCGGGTTCCTTGAAGCACCGGCAGAAGGTGGCGTAAAGGTCGATGCTGAAGCGCTTGTCGAGCATGGCCTGGTGCAGGTGGTTGCCCGGCGCCGTCCCCCTTTCCGATATGGCGGCAAGGCATGACAGGGACACCCCCGGCTCATGTACCGTCGCCTCCGCCTCGGGAAGCTGCCTCAGCAGGGCCTCTATGCGCCGCGACTGTTCCTCCGCGAGCCGCTGGAAAAAGCTCCTGTGGCGATCCTCCGTCGCCATGGCGCCTCTTCGATAAAGGGTCTCGCTCTTTCTTTCAACGCCTACCACCAGCCTGACCGCCTCCGCCAGTAGTTCTCTCATCGCTTTCTCTCCCGCCGCGGCGTCCTCGCGCCGCCGGTAAACCTGCTCCTTTCCGCAAAATTGGTCTTTTTTAACCAGGGCAATGCTAGCCTCGATGGAAACTGCAGTCAATCGGGTTAATATTAATGCGGAAGCGTGGCGGCACACATGAGAAGGCGAACCTTATCTAAGCGGTTATGGCATTTTGAGCGGGACCTGTGCTATGTTGTCGCCTTGTGTCGCAATTTTTGATTTGCAAGGGAAGTGCAGATGACGATTAGATGGTACCCCGGCCACATGAGCAAGGCGCTCGAACAGATCTCGGAACTGGTCCGCAAGATAGACCTGATCATAGAGGTGCTCGATGCCCGCCTCCCTTATTCCAGCTCGAACCACCTGCTGGAGCAGGTGCGCCGGAACAAGCCCTGTATCAAGGTGCTGAACAAGAACGACCTCGCCGACCCCACCGTCACGAAGGCGTGGGTGCAGCATTTCCAGAAGAGCGCGGGCGTGCGCGCACTGCCGCTTGTCGCGAAGAACATCCCGGAGACGAAAAGCCTCGTCAAGCTGTGCAAGCAGCTCGTGCCGCACCGCGGCAACCCGGGCTACCCGATCCGCACCATGGTGGTCGGCATCCCGAACGTGGGCAAGTCGACCCTCATCAACACCCTGGCGGGGAGAAGCATCGCCAAGGTGGGGGACCGCCCGGCGGTGACCATGCGCCCGCAGCAGATCCCTCTCAACAACGGCATCCTCATCTTCGATACCCCGGGGCTGCTCTGGCCTGCGATGAACGACCAGGGGGGCGCCTACCGGTTGGCCGCCAGCGGGGCCATCGGCGCCAACGCCCTCGACTACACCAACGTCGGCGTCTTCGCCGCCGCGTACATGATGCGTCGTTACCCCGAGCTCGTGAAGGAGCGTTACAAGCTTGCCGAGCTCCCGGAGTCCCCTCACGAGGTGATCGAGGCGGTGGGGCGCTGCCTTGGCTGTATCATGAGCGGTGGCGTGGTGGACGTGCACCGTGCAGCCGAGACCTTCCTGCGCGAGCTGCGCGCCGGCAAGGCGGGAAGGATCAGCTTCGAGGAACCGGGAACCCCTGAGGATGTCGAGGCTGAACTGCTTCGTTTTGCGGGCATCGATACCGGGGAAGAGCACCAACAGGCACCCCCCGTGCCGGAATGAGACCATGGAAAGACGTCCGCTTCGGACCAGCCGCTTGCGCGTCACACTAGGGCGACTGCTCTCCCCGCCTTTGCAGGGTAGTGGGCGCCTCCTCGCCCTTTTAGTCCTTTGTTTTCTGGCCGTCCCCACCGCACTCCTCGCGGCCGGGGCGGCCTCCGCCGCTCACACCCGTACCGTAGTGGTCGGCGGGGACCGCGATTACCCACCCTACGAGTTCATCGACCGTTCCGGTCAGCCCGCAGGCTACAACGTAGATCTGACCCGCGCCATCGCCGAGGTGATGGGGATGAAGGTTGAGTTCCGTCTCGGGGGGTGGGCGGAGATGCGCGACGCGCTCCAGACCGGACGTGTCGACGTACTGGAGGGGATGTCCTATTCCGAGGAGCGCTCCCGGGAGGTCGACTTCTCCGTCCCCCACGCCGTGGTGAACCACGCCATCTTCGGTCGCAGGGACAACGCCTCGGTGAACACCCTGGAGGAACTGAAGGGGAAGACCGTGGCGGTGCACCGCGGCGGGATCATGCACGACTACCTGACCCGCAAGGGGGTCGGGGCCCGGCTTACCCTGACCGAGACCCCTGCGGACGCCATGCGCCTCGTCGCGTCCGGCAAGATCGACTACGCCGTCGTTGCCATCGTCCCGGGGATGTACATGATCCGGGAGTTGAAGCTCACCAACCTGATCCCAGTGGTGCGTAACGTCGCTACGCAGCGCTACTGCTACGCCGTGGACAAGGGGAACGCCGAGCTGCTATCGCGCTTCAACGAGGGGCTCGCCATCCTCAAAAAGACCGGCCAGTACGACGCCATTCACAACAAGTGGCTGGGGGTGGTCGACACGACCCCCATCGACTTGTGGACCATAATAAAGTACGCAGCCGTCGTCGTGGTGCCGCTCGTGCTGCTTCTGGGGGGCTTCGCTCTCTGGTCCCGGACGCTGCACCGGCAGGTGGCGCTGCGCACCGCCGACCTCACCCGTGAAGTCGCCGAGAGGCGCCAGGTGGAGGAGGAGCTGCGCCTGAACCAGCAGCAGCTCGTGCAGGCGGACAAGATGGCGGCGCTCGGCGTCCTCGTTTCCGGCGTGGCGCACGAGATCAACAACCCGACCGGCATCATCCTGCTGGAAGCCCCGATCCTGAAACGTTTCCACACCGACGCCACCAAGATCCTGGAGCGCTACTACGAGGAAAACGGCGACTTCACCTGTGGCGGTCTGCCGTACTCCCGCATGCGCCAGGAGGTGCCCAAGTCCCTGGCGAAGATCCAGGACGCCGGCAAACGCATCAAGAGGATCGTGGACGACCTCAAGGATTTCGCGCGGCAGGACACGACGGGGGGCAACGACGTCATCGACCTGAACCAGGCGGCGCAGGCGGCGGTCCGTCTCGTGGAACCGACCATCCGCAAGGCAACCCGCAATTTCAGCGTCGGCTACAGGAAAGGGCTCCCTCGGGTGCGGGGCAACCGGCAGCGCATCGAACAGGTGCTCGTCAACCTGATCCTGAACGCCTGCCAGGCGCTGCCCGATTCCGAGCGCGGCATCGAGCTCGTCACCTGGCACGACGCATTCCGCAACGCCGTGGTTCTCAAGCTGCGCGACGAGGGGACCGGCATCGCGCCCGAACACCTGTCGCGCCTGACCGACCCATTTTTTACCACGAAGCAGGATAAGGGGGGGACCGGGCTCGGGCTCTCCGTTTCCGCCGGCATCGTCAAGGAACACGGCGGGACCCTCGAGTTCCAGTCGGACGGCAGCGGCACCACGGTCACCCTGACCCTTCCCGCCTATCACAAGGAGGAAAACGCTTGAGCGAGACTCTCTACCCCGATTTCGGAGTCCTTTTAGTCGACGACGAGCCCGACTGGCTCGGCTCTTTGACGCTCACCCTGGAGACCGCGGGCGGAATCAGCAACATCACCACCTGCAGCGACAGCCGCCAGGTGCTTTCCATACTGGGGGAGAAGCGCATCGGGCTGGTGATGCTCGACCTCACCATGCCGCACCTCTCGGGCGAAGAGGTGCTGGCCCAGATCGCGGAGCACTATCCCGACACCGCGGTGATCATCCTGAGTGGCCTGAACCAGCTGGAGACGGCGGTGCGCTGCATGAGGCTTGGGGCTTTCGATTACTGCGTGAAGACCGACGAGGAGGAGCGCATCGTAGGGAGCGTTTTGCGCGCGATCCGGATGGTGGAGATGAAGGCAGAGTTCCAGGAGGTATCGAACCGCCTCATCACGCGCGAGCTCTCACACCCGGAGGCTTTTTCCGCCATCGTGACCGGCGACCGCTCCATGCTGGACGTTTTTTCCTACATCGAGGCGGTGGCGAAGAGTCCGCAACCGCTGCTCATCACGGGCGAGAGCGGGGTAGGGAAGGAACTGATCGCCCAAGCGGTGCACCGGCTGAGCGGCTGCCGCGGCAAGCTCGTTACCGTGAACGTGGCGGGGCTCGACGATACCGTTTTCGCCGACACCCTTTTCGGCCATGTGCGCGGTGCCTTCACCGGCGCGGACCAGGCAAGGCGCGGCATGGTGGAGGAGGCGGCCGACGGTACGCTCTTTCTAGACGAGATCGGAGACCTGAGCATTGTTTCCCAGGTGAAGCTCCTCAGACTTTTACAAGAGCGTGAGTACTTTCCGCTCGGGTGCGACCTTCCGAAACGCCTGAGGGCGCGCGTCGTCGTTGCGACGCACCAGAACCTGCAGGCGAAGGAGGGGGAGGGGAAATTCCGCCGCGACCTCTACTACCGGCTGCGCACCCACCGGGTGCAGATACCGGCGCTCAGGGAGCGGCGCGGCGACATCCCGCTGCTGCTCGATCACTTCCTCGCCGAGGCCGCCGAGGCGCTCGGTAAGAAGAAGCCGACCCCTCCCAAGGGGCTTGCCCAGTTTCTCTCCACCTACGGCTTTCCCGGGAACGTTAGGGAGTTACGGGCGATGGTCTACGATGCGGTGAGCGTGCACCGCGACCGGATGCTCTCCATGGACAGCTTCGTGAAGGCGGTCGAGTCCGCACAGTCCGAGGCAGGTCCCTCGACAGCGGCACCTCCCAAACAAAATCCCTTCAGCGGCTTCGATGAGCTCCCCACCTTCAGCGACGCAGCGGCCTTCCTGGTGCAGGAGGCGCTTGCCCGAGCCAACGGCAACCAGACGCTCGCCGCGCGCCTTTTAGGTATCTCGCAGCCGGCCCTCAGTAAGCGGCTCAAGATGATGCATTCCTGAAACCGACGGTAATCGGCTGTTGTGCGGCTGGGGGCTCTAATGAACCGGAATAACCTGCGGTTATAATGATAAAAAATGTTATCGTTTAGTATGTAGTTGAATTTCCACACATCTTTTTGCTGTAGTTGAAAATGCCATAGCCCCAGGTTATGGCATTTTTTGTTGTCCTGTCTCTCCGAATGGCGTTTTTACTCTGTGATTACAGCGGTATAGGTAAAAGTTGGATTTTGGCATCAAGCCTGCTCTACCAGGGTTAGATAATGAACGCGGCGCCGGCGACGGCTTCGCGCAACAGCTAACCAGGTGCGACAAAGGAGGTTGTCATGGCAGCGATGTTTTGGATCCAATTCGTGCTCGTCCTCGGTGCGGTGCTCATAGGCATCCGCAAAGGCGGCGTGGCGCTCGGGATGATCGGCGGTCTCGGCGTGTCGGTACTGGTGCTCGGTTTCCGTAGCGCCCCGTCCGAGCCACCGATCGCCGTTATGCTCATCATCCTGGCCGTCGTCACCGCGTCGGCTACGCTCCAAGTGGCGGGGGGGCTCGACTACCTGGTACAGCTCACGGAGAAGCTGCTGCGTGCCCATCCGAAGTACGTCACCATCCTCGCCCCGCTCTGTACCTTCTTCCTGACCGTCTGCTGCGGCACCGGCCACGCCGTCTATGCCCTGCTTCCGGTCATCTCAGATGTCGCGATCAAGACCAAGATCCGTCCGGAGCGTCCGATGGCGATTTCCAGCGTGGCCTCACAGATGGGGATCACTGCGAGCCCCGTGGCCGCAGCAGTCACCTTCTTCCTGGGATTTGCGGCGAAGGCCGGGCACCCCGTGACCCTCATCGACATCATCTCGGTTACCATGCCTGCCGGCATAATCGGCGTACTGGCCGCAGCGGCCTGGAGCTTCAACCGCGGGTTGGAGCTCGACAAGGACCAGGAATTCCAGGCGCGCCTTCAGGACCCCGAGTTCCGCAAGGGGCTTGACGCGGATGTCACCACCCTGGACAAGAAGATCTCCACCGTCGCCAAGGTTTCTGTTGCTCTCTTTTTCGCCGGCGTCGGCACCATCATCCTGATGGCGAGCTGTCCGTGGCTGCTGCCGCTGGCGGCCGACAAGAAGCCGATCCCGATGACCACCGTCGTCCAGTTCATCATGCTTGCCTACGGCGCCTTCATCCTCTTCGCCGCCAAGGTAAAAGCGAAAGACATCGCCCACTCCAGCGTCTTCATCGCGGGTATGATCGCCGTCGTTTCCATCTTCGGCATTGCCTGGATGAGCGATACCTTCATCACCGCAAACAAGAAGTACCTGATCGACAACATCGGCATCATGGTTAAATTGGCCCCCTGGACCTTCGCCATTGCGACCTTCTGCATCTCCGCTTTCGTGAAGAGCCAGGCGGCCACCCTTGCCATCACGCTCCCCCTGGGGCTCGCCCTCGGTCTTCCGATTCCGCTGCTCCTCGGGCTCATGCCGGCAAGTTACGCCTACTTCTTCTTCGCCTTCTACCCGAGCGATCTCGCCGCCATCAATATGGACCGTACCGGCACCACAAGGATCGGGAAGTACCTCTTGAACCACAGCTTCATGATCCCGGGGTTGATCGGCGTGGGCGTCTCCACCGTGGTCGCCTACACCATTTCCCAGTTCATTTTCTAAGGCGATTAACAGGGATGACGGGGATAAAAGGGATAACGGCAGGATAAAGGAAGAAGGTTTCGTGCTGTTACAGAAAAAGGGTCCTGGCAGAAATGCCGGGACCCTTTTTTGTTGCCGGTTCGTGATAACCTGCCGCTGGTAGAGTCTCCCTTTTGCAAAGGGGGATTTAGGGGGATTTGCTTTCGTGGGTAGAGGCAAATCCCCCCCCCCCTTCGCAAAGGGGGGACGCTAGGGCACGTGTACTGCCCATCGGTCAACACGCCACGCTCTCCGAAATTCTGTGGATGAACCTTAGCAATGTGTGGAGAAGTAGGAACGTTGAACGTTGAACGTGTTCAGCCGTTAAGCCAGTTCGAAGTTGTTCTGGTAGGCGGCGAGTGTGTTGATCATGAGTGCGGCGACGGTCATACGCCCCACGCCGCCGGGGACCGGGGTGATCCACTCGCATTTCGGGGCGACCGCGTCAAAGGCGACGTCGCCGACAAGCTTGCCGTTCTCCAGGCGGTTAATGCCCACGTCGATCAGGGTGACCCCGTCCCGCACCATGTCCGGGGTGATGAACCCTGGGATACCGACCGCCACGATGACGATATCGGCGCGGCGGGTCTCCTCGATGAGCAGTTCGCGCGGTGTCTCGATATGGGTGAGGGTGACCGTCGCATTGCCGATGTCGAAGTCGTTGGAGAGCATGATGGAGATCGGTTTGCCGACGATGTTGGAGCGCCCGATCACCACGCAGTGTCTGCCTGCCACCGGCACCTGGTAGAACTGTAAAAGCTTGCAGATGCCGTAGGCCGTCGCGGGGCGAAACGCCTTCTGCCCCAGGGCCATCCTGCCGAAGTTCGTGGGGTGAAAGCCGTCGATGTCCTTTTCTGGGGAGATGGCGTTGATCACGCGCTGCGCATTTATCTGTTTGGGAAGCGGGAGCTGCACGATGACGCCGTCGGTGGAGTTGTCCTCGTTGATCTCGGCGATGAGGGCGAGGAGCTCCTTCTCGGTTACCGTCTCGGGGAGACGGATCAAGTTGCTGTCGAAGCCGGAGAGCGCACAGGTCGTGATCTTCGATTTGACGTAGGATTCGCTCGGGGCGTGGTGGCCTACCAGGATCACGGTCATGTGCGGTTTTCTGAGCCCGGCGTCGACGTGACGCGCGACCTGCTTTGCTATTCCTGCGATCAGGCTGTCAGCGCATTTCTTTCCATCTAAAAGGTTCATGCTGTTTCCTCTGTCTGGAGTGTGACCGGCACAGGAGGGAAGGGTGCCGAATTACGATTAGTAGCACAAAAAAAGTGACGGCTCAACAGCTAGTTAGCGTGAACCGGTATACGTTAAAGACGGCTTCGGCTGGGTTGGCCACAGGATTGCGCCCACCACGCTGCCGCGGCGGAAAGCCCTTCTCTGTATACGCTATGAGTGGCCGTTCAATCCTGTAAACCTCCGTCAAATCAGCCGATTCGTGAATCGTGAAAATTAATGAACCTTTAATGTTAAACAGGAAGTATACCATTACTAAACTTTTTGTTGACAAAATACGGGTAAGGCAATACATTGCCAAAATACAAAAGGTTTACTGTTACTAAACCGGGGAGGCTGCTTGAAAATCGGTGAGAGGTTGAAGAGGCTCAGGATGGCCAATTCGCTGACTCAGGAAGAGCTGGCCAGCCGAGCAGATCTGACCAAGGGCTTCATATCTCAGCTGGAGAACGACGCCACGTCGCCGTCCATCGCGACTCTCAAAGACATCGTGGATGTGTTTGGCATAAGCATGCAGGAGTTCTTCAGCGAGGAGCCGGACCAGGACATAGTGTTCGGTAAGGATGCACGCGTGCAGGCGACGGACGATGGGGACAGCGTCAAGGTCGAGCTCCTGGTGCCGGGGGCGCAGAACCGCGAGATGGACCCCGTGCTGGTGACGCTTGATCCCGGCGGTGAGATGGACGAACAGCCAATCCACGAGGGCGAGGAGTTCGGCTTCGTCATCTCCGGCAAGGTGCAGTTGAGGCTGGACGACAAGCTGTACACGGTGGACAAGGGAGAATGCTTCTACTTCTCCTCGGACCGCAAACATGCTGTGAAGAATGTGGGAAAGAGCGCGGCAAAGCTGCTCTGGGTTGTGACACCCCCAACGTTTTACTATTGAACAGAGGAGAATAAGTCAAATGAGCAAAGTATTGATTATCGGCGCAGGCGGCGTAGGTGGCGTAGTTACCCACAAGTGCGCTCAGGCAACCGGCGTGATCACCGCCATTACCCTCGCTTCCCGTACCGAATCCAAGTGCCGCGCCATTGCGGACCAGATAGAGTTTCCGGTCGACACCGCCCAGGTGGATGCCGACAACGTGCCTGAACTGATCGAGCTGATCAAGCGCGAGCAGCCCAAGCTCGTCATCAACGTGGCGCTGCCGTACCAGGATCTGACCATCATGGACGCCTGCCTCGCCACCGGCGTGGACTACCTGGATACCGCCAACTACGAGCCGCTCGACACCGCTAAGTTCGAGTACAGCTGGCAGTGGGCCTACCAGGACCGCTTCAAGGAGAAGGGGCTCATGGCGCTTCTCGGCTCCGGCTTCGACCCGGGCGTTACCAACGTCTACACCGCCCTCGCCGCCAAGGAGTACCTGGACGAGGTGCACGAGATCGACATCATCGACGCCAACGCGGGGAACCACGGCCAGCCCTTCGCCACCAACTTCAACCCGGAGATCAACATCCGCGAGGTCACTGCTCCCTGCCGTCACTGGGAGAACGGCGACTGGGTCGAGACCGCGCCGCTTAACACCAAGCGCGTCTTCGACTTTCCGGACGGCATCGGCCCGATGAACATCTACCGCATGTATCATGAGGAGATGGAATCGCTGGTGAAGCACATCCCGACCATCAAGAAGGCACAGTTCTGGATGACCTTCTCGGACAACTACCTGAAGCACCTCGAGGTGCTGCAAAACGTCGGCATGACCCGCATCGACGAGGTGGAGTTCAACGGCCAGAAGATAGTGCCGCTGCAGTTCCTCAAAGCGGTTCTGCCGGACCCGGGGAGCCTCGGGCCGCTCACCAAGGGGCGCACCTGCATCGGCGTCATCGCCCGCGGCATCAAGGACGGCAAGAGGAAGCAGGTCTACATCTACAACATCTGCGACCACGAGGCGTGCTACCGCGAGGTGAAGAGCCAGGCCATCAGCTACACCACCGGCGTCCCCGCCGTCGTTGGCGCCATCATGATGCTGACCGGCAAGTGGCGCGGCGAGGGCGTGTTCAACATGGAACAGTTCGATCCGGAAGCGTTCATCGAGACTCTGGGCCCCATGGGCCTTCCCACCGTCGTAGTCGACGGCGGCGATTGGGCGGAACTGTAAGTGACCAAGCTGCACGTAGAAGAGATGACGCGGCTCGCCCCGTCGCCGGCCTTCGTGGTCGACCTGGGGCGGCTGCGCCACAACCTGGCCATACTCGACGAGGTGCAAAAGCGCAGCGGCGCCAAGATCCTTCTGGCGCTGAAAGCGTTCTCCATGTGGAGCGTCTTCCCGGTCATCGCGCAGACGCTGCACGGGATCTGCGCGAGCTCCCCCTGGGAGGCGCGCCTTGGTCGCGAGGAATTCGGCCGCGAGGTGCACAGCTTCTCCGCAGCCTTCAAGGAAAGCGACGTGGCGGAGCTCCTCACCACCTCGAACCACCTGGTTTTCAACTCCTTCAACCAGCTGGAGCGTTTCCGTCCCATGTGGGAAGAGTACGCCGGTCGTGTCTCGGTCGGGCTCAGGGTCAACCCGGGGCATTCCGAGGGGCACACCCCGATCTACGACCCGGCGGCACCTAAGTCGCGCTTGGGGATCCTGCACTCGGAGTTCGAGGGGAAATCCCTGGCCGGAGTCGAAGGCCTGCACTTTCATACCCTGTGCGAGCAGCTCTTCGAGCCGTTGGAGCGGACCTCCAAGGTCTTCGAGGAGAAGTTCGGCGCGTTCCTGCCGCAGATGAAGTGGCTGAACCTGGGGGGAGGGCACCACATCACGCGCGAGGGGTACGACATCGATGCCCTCGTCGAATTGGTGCGTTACTACCGTGAGAAATACGACCTCGAGGTCTACCTCGAACCGGGGGAAGCGATCGCCATCGGCACCGGCATCCTGGTCTCGGAGGTGCTCGACGTGGTGCACAACGAGGTGGACATAGCGGTCCTGGACGTCTCCGCCACCTGCCATATGCCCGACATCCTGGAGATGCCCTACCGTCCCGAGATCCAGGAGGGGTACCTACCCGGTGAGAAGGAGCATGACTACCGTCTGGGCGGTCCCTCGTGCCTTGCCGGCGACGTCATCGGCGACTGGTCCTTTGACCATAAGCTCGTCCCGGGTGAGAAACTCGCCTTCCTGGACATGTCGCACTACACGATGGTGAAGACCACCACTTTTAACGGCATCCAGTTGCCGCATATCTGCACCTATGAGCCGGAAACCGGTGAACTGCGCGTCGTGCGCAGCTTCGGCTATGAAGACTTCAAGAACCGCTTGTCGTGATGACTGTCAACACTCCACTTTGCTGCACATGGTGAACTGAAAATGGCTAAATGGACCATCAACGATTCCTCCAAGACCTACAACATCGATAACTGGGGCGCCGAGCTCTTCTCGGTCAACAAGAAGGGTAACGTCTGCGTGCACCCGACCCCCAATTCCAAATACTCGATCGATCTCAAGGTGCTGGTCGACGACCTGATCAAGAGAAAGATCAAGCCGCCGATCCTTCTGCGCTTCATGAACATCCTGGAAGGGCGTATCGCCTCGATCAGCCGCGTGTTCAAAAACGCCATTCACGACAACAACTACCCGGCCAGGTACCAGACCTTCTATCCGATCAAGGTGAACCAGCAGCGCCAGGTGGTCGAGGCGATCGCGAACTTCGGCAAGAAGTACAACATTGGCCTTGAGGTCGGTTCCAAACCGGAGCTCGTCGCCGCCATCTCCATGGTGACCGGCAGCAACCTCCCAATCATCTGCAACGGTTACAAGGACACCGAGTTCATCGAGACGGTCCTCTTCGCCACCCGCGTGGGCTACGACATCACCATCGTGGTGGAGAAGCTCTTCGAACTGGAGAAGATAGTCGAGGTGGCTAAACGCACCGGGATCACCCCGAAGCTCGGCATCCGCGTCAAGCTCTCCTCCAAGGGGATCGGCAAGTGGTCCACCTCCGGCGGCGAGGACGCGAAGTTCGGCCTGCGCATCTCCGAGATCATCGCCGCGATCGACATGCTCCGTGAAAACGACATGCTGAACACGGTGAAGCTCCTGCACTTCCACGTCGGGAGCCAGATCACCAAGATCGACAAGATCAAGAACGCCCTCATCGAGGGGACAAGGATCTACGCCGAAATGAGGAAGCTCGGCGTCGATCTCGAGTTCCTCGATATCGGTGGCGGTCTCGGGGTCGATTACGACGGCTCCAAATCGAGCTACTTCTCCAGCGTGAACTACTCGCTCGAGGAGTACGCGAACGACGTCATCTACCAGGTGAAGAACATCTGTGAAGATGCCGGTGTTCCCTGCCCGAACATCATCTCCGAGTCGGGGCGCGCGACGGTCGCGCACTACTCGGTGCTGATCACCGACGTTTTGAACAACAACACCCAGACGCTCATGCCGGACTTCGAGTTCATCCTGACCGAGACGGAGAAACTCTCTCCTACGGTCAAGAAGCTGGTCGACATCTACAAGAGCATCGACAAGCACTCCCTGCGCGAGGATTACCACGACACCATCCAGCTGATCCAGGAGTCGGTGAGCCTCTTCAACCTCGGCTACCTAAACATGGCCGAGCGGGCCAATGCGGAGTGGATCTACTCGAAGATCATCAGGAAGATCAACTCCATCGTCGAAAAGATGAAGCCGATCCCGGACGAGCTGCAGAACTTCCAGCTGAGCCTGAGGCAGACCTACTTCGCCAACTTCTCGCTGTTCCAGTCCATCCCGGACTCCTGGGCCATCGATCAGCTCTTCCCGATCGTGCCGATCCAGCGCCTGGACGAGAAGCCGGACGTCCTCGCGTCCATCGCGGATATCACCTGCGATTCCGACGGCGAGATCACCAGCTTCGTGGGCGAAAACGGCAGGACCAAGGCGCTGCCGCTGCACAAGATCAAGGGGGACGAGCAGTACTACATCGGCTTCTTCCTGATCGGCGCCTACCAGGAGATCCTGGGCGACATGCACAACCTGTTCGGTGACACCAACGCGGTGCACATCACCTTCAACAAGAAGACCAACTACAAGATCGATACGGTCATCACCGGTGACGCGACCTGGGAGAGCCTGAAGTACGTGCAGTACGACGCCCAGGAGATCCTGAAGCGGGTAAGGAACAACCTGGAGAAGGACGTCTCGCTGCAGAAGGTCTCCATCGAGGAGAGCAGTCATTTCCTCGAGCTTCTCGACAAGACGCTGCAGTCCTACACCTATCTGGGAGAATAGAAGTCTTTTCCTTTAAAGGTTGTGAATGCCAATCCGATACAAAGCAGGGGAAGATCAATGATCTTCCCCTGTTGTCGTTTCTGGCGGTGCGGTTGGCGGTACATATGCGTTAATCCTGATACGTTAAATTTGGACTTTTTGAGGAAACCGTGTTAAAAGTTCCCGTGGCATGGTCAGGATTTCTCGCAGCGCGCATCGCCGAACGACGACAGACTTTTCCTCACAATGGAGGCCGTTATGCTCATTCAGGTGAGCTACAACGACGACAGGTACGACTACGTAAAAGACTTCATGCTGGAGCCCCTGATCAAGAGCGGCGCCATAACCCGATTCCGGCGTAGATCCGGATGGGTCCGCATCGGTGTCGACCCCGTACGCGCACAGCGCAACACGACGTACAGCGGCGAGGAAAGAAGGACAGGCACCGCCTGACCCTCGCTGAAGCCGCAACCAGACGCAGCTAAACCTGTCTCATCTACCCGCCAGATCGCTCCCCCGCCTTCTCTTCAGAGCCACACTCTCTCTTCTCTTTCATTTGGACAAATAGGATCGAAATGGTATTCTTTCCATGGTGTATCAACGTCATTTCGTTCAAGAGGAGGAACACGATGCATAGAACAGCTATGAAAAGAGTGGCGGGCTTCTTTACCGCAGCGTTTCTCATCATGGCACCGGTATTTGCCATCGCGTCTACGTGGAACATCGATCCGGAGCATACCAGCGTGGGGTTCAAAGTGCGGCACCTGATGGTATCGAACGTCAAGGGGGGCTTCGGCAAGGTTTCCGGCGTGGTCAACGTAGACGACAAGGACATCACGAAGTCTTCTACCACGGTGACCATAGATACGACCTCGATCGATACCGGGGTTGCCAAAAGGGACGCTCACCTCAAAAGCCCTGATTTTCTCGATGTGGCCAAATATCCGACCATGACCTTCGTGTCGACCGGTGTCATGAAGGGAGCCGGTGGCGCGTTCAAACTTGCGGGAAACCTGACCCTGCATGGCGTCACGAGGCCGGTTGTGCTGCAGGTGGAAGGCCTCAGTGGTGAGATCAAGGACCCGATGGGAAACGTCCGAAGAGGGGCATCGGCAACGACGACGATCAACAGGAAGGATTACGGGCTGATCTGGAACAAGATGCTTGAGGCCGGTGGCGTTGCGGTAGGCGACGAGGTCGTCATCAACATCGAGGTGGAAATGGTCAAGGCGAAATAGACGGAGAAGGGGGCACACCGGAGACACTCCCGTTTTTACTACACCATCAACCGCCCCGCATGCGGCGCATATACACCCTCCTGTCAGTTTGATTCGCATGTCATCCCGGCCACTTACGCTGGATGACCGGTGTAAGGCATTCCGGGGCGGTGCGAGGTGTATGGAAAAAACATACAACTTACTGCTCAATCGCTCTGTGGTCGGTCCGCGCTTCTTGTTGTTAAGTGATTGTTTTAACTGAATTTTTACTCTTTGCATACTCTTTTTGAAGGGCTGGCATGTTTGATGCTAATCGTAAGTCAGCAGAAAACGACAGGTCCAAAAGGAGGATGTCATGAGAGCGAGAACATATATCAATACGATCATCGCAACAGCCGCATCTGCAACAACGGCATTTGCCGCCAACGGTGCACAGGCGGACGAGCCTGGCCTCCTGGTCTGGGCCTTCATGGGGTTTGCAGCAGTCATCGTAGCAGGCCAACTGGTGCCTGCAGCCATGCTGGTAATCGGCGCAGTCAAAGCCATCTTCGCGAAACCGGAGGAAGCCAAGATTAAAGGGTGAACGTTTCGCACACCGCTGTAACGAAAAAAGCCGCTCTTTTGAGCGGCTTTTTCCATTTTCGGCGTCTGAAGTTCTATTTGAGTCGCTCCGCGAGGAGTTCGGCGGTGTGCCGGACCCGAACCGTCTCGCCGTCCTGGTCGAATCCGCCGCGGATCTGCATCACGCAACCTGGGCAGTCCATGGCGACAAGCGCGGCCCCGGTTTCCTTGATGTTATGCAGCTTGCGCTTCAGGATCGGGGCGGAGATCTCGGGGAGCTTCATCGAGTAGGAGCCCCCCATGCCGCAGCACATGTCGCACTCGTACATCTCGGCCAGTTCGTAACCCGCCTTTTGCAGCAGTTCGCGTGGCTCTTGCGACACCTTCAGCGTCCTCTTTAGGTGGCAGGAGTCGTGATAGGTGATCCTCCCCAGGTCCTCCCCTTCCTCAAAACTGAGTCGTCCCTCTTCCACCAGGCGTTTCACCAGCGTCGATAGGTCGACCGTCTTTTCGGCGAGCTCCTTTGCCTTGTCCAGCCACTCGCTGCGTCCCTGGTCCTGCAGGGTCTTCGCGAAATCATGTGCCAGTGCGACGGTGCAGGTGGGGCAGGCGGACACGACGTACTTGGCCTCCACCTCCAGGAGTGCCTTGATGTTGTCGACCGCGTTGTGGGCTGCGACCTCGTAGGCCCCGTTGTACAGGGCGGGTGCCCCGCAGCAGGTCTGTTCCTCGGGGAAGAGGACCTCGATCCCCGCCCTGTTCAGGAGCTTAACGAGGGCGATGCCGGTCTCGGGATAGGCGAAGTCGATCAGGCAGCCGGCGTAGAATACCGCCTTCTCCCCCCCTTTGGGCTGCCGGATTTCGGGGAAAATGTCCCGGAATGGTTTCTCCGCGATGGCGGGGAGGCTCCTGCCGTCGGTGAGGTCGGAAAGAAAGAGGGGCAGGTGGCGGATGAACTTCCCGGAGGTGAACGGTTTACCCGCCACCGAGGCGGCGCGCAGCATCCCGTGGAAGAGTTTCCTGTTGTTGACCACGCTGAAGATCGCCTTCTGTGCCAGGGGCTGTCCCTTCTCCAGGACAAGCCGGCGCCTGATCTCCAGGATCATCTCGGGGATGTCGAGTTTTCCCGGGCAGACCTCGGTGCAGTTGCCGCACTGGATGCAGAGCCCCTGAATCTCCTCGGATTTCTGCAGCTCATCGAACCAGGCGGTGAGGATGGTGCCGATGCCGCCGGTGTAGATCTTTCCGAATACGTGCCCCCCCACCAGGCGGAAGATAGGACAGACATTCAGGCAGGAGCCGCAGCGGATACACTGCAGGGCCTGCTTGAACTTGGGATCGCGCGCCATCTCGGTGCGCCGGTTGTCCATCAGGATGATGTGCAGATCCTTCAGCGAACCGTCGTCGTTCGGGGACGGGCCGGTGATGATGGAGACGTAGCTCGTGAGGAGCTGGGCGGTGGCGCTCCTGGGAAGCGCGTCGAGGATAGGTACCACCGTCTCGAACTTCTCAACCAGCTTTTCCACCCCGACGAGGGCCACGTGGATGCGGGGGAGGGTGGTGGTAAGCCGCGCGTTCCCCTCGTTGGTGACGAGCACGATGCTACCCGTTTCGGCGACGGCTATGTTCGCTCCAGAGATCCCCATATCCGCGGCGAGGAACTTGGGGCGGAGCTCGTTTCTCGCCACCTTGACCAGGCGCGGGATATCGCTGTCCAGGCGTTCCTCGACCTCCTTGCTGAAGATCTCCGCCACCTCCTCCTTGGTCAGGTGGATGGCAGGCATGACCATGTGCGACGGCGTCTGTCCGGCGAGCTGGATGATCCATTCGCCGAGGTCTGTCTCGGCCACCGAGATCCCCGCATTGAGGAGCGCCTTGTTCAAGTGGATCTCCTCGCTCGCCATCGACTTCGACTTGACGACGCTCTTCACGCCGTTGTCACGCGCGACCTGCAGGATGTACTCCTTGACCTGTTCCGGGTCGCTGGTCCGGTAAACCTTGGCACCGAGCGCTTCGGCGTTTTGTTTGAATACTTCCGCCACCTCGTCCAGGTGGCAGGCCGCCGATGATTTCGCCTCGGCAATGCGGCCGCGCAGCGCCTCGAAGTCGATCCCATCGTACGCCTTCGCCCGGTTCACCCGGTAGGCCTCGGAAAACTTGCCCAGCGCCCCGGTGAGGTTGGCGTCGTTGAGCGCCCGGTTGATGGATGCCTTGAATTCCTTCTTCATTACGCAGCACCTCCCAGTTCGTCGACAAAGAGTATGATGAGCCGCTCGGGGCCGTGCACGCCTATGGTGAGCACGCGCTCGATGTCGGCGGTGCGACTCGGGCCGGTGATGAAGGCGATATACCTGCTTGTCTTCGGGGAGATGCGGGAGAAGAGGGCTGTCTTGTCGCTGACGATATTCGCGGAGGGGACAACCGCGACGTGGATGCCGGTCAGGGATGAAGCGAGGCGCTGGTCGACTGCGCTCTGATCCTGCACGAGCGAACCGGTGTCGGCGACGGCGAAGCTCATCTCGCTGATGCCGATCTTCGCCTGTGCCGCGCGCTCCCTGGTTACCTCGAGGGAGAGCCCGGGGACCTGTTTTAGAAGCTCGCGGTCCACGCCGCGCAGAAACGGCCCATCGGCCCAGACGGCATAGCTGCCGGATAGATCGGACACCCCTTCCTTTTTCAGGAAACCGAGGATGAAGTCGACGGCGTCCCTGCAGGTGACGACACGATGGACCTCGGCGCCAACCCCTGTCGCCCGGGTCTTGAATTGCTCAAACATGCTGACTTCCCTCCATCTAGTTTATGCTCTGCCGTGCCTCTGGGGCCGCCTGGGAGGACAGCATCACAGGCGCCACGTCGCTAAAGCCGTTTTAAACTGCCACGACGCTGTTCTATTATTATGTCATACGTTCGTTCGGGAGCCCCCGTAAAAGGCATATGAAATAACTTATATTACCAAAAGGCCAATGCACTTTAGTCCAAAAAAAAGCGTAAGTAAAGCCATTTAGTCGCTGAATACGAAAAAACTTGACACTGTTATAAAAAGGTGGTTAATTGGCCTGACCAAAACGTATAACCTGGTTTGATTGGCCGGTTCTCCTGGCTTTTAGGCGCAGGGTCTCTAGTCCTTACCGACGCTGCCGCGCTGCTTTGATGATTTTTATGCACCCGTAATCGCAATCTTTTTGCCGCCCATACCAGCATCACGAATCAAAGGAGAACTACAGTCATGCCATGGATCCAGAGCTACACTCCCGTCGCGGGAAGTATCGCGATGTCGGCGTTGGTTGCCGCCATCCCTCTCGTCGTCATCTTTGTCTGTCTTGCCGTCTTCAAGATGAAGGCCCACAAGGCGGGGCCGCTGGCAGTCGCCTCGGCTGTCGCCATCGCCATCTTCGTCTGGCAGATGCCGGCCAAGCTGGCAGGGCTTGCCACCTTCCACGGCGCCGCCTTCGGCCTCTTCCCCGTTTTCTACATCGTGATCACGACGATCCTTCTCTACAACATAACGGTGAAAGGTGGGCAGTTCGAGGTCATCCGTGCCTCGCTGGCCGGGTTGACCGGTGACCGTCGCCTGCAGGCCCTCCTGATCGCCTTCTGCTTCGGCGCCTTCATCGAAGGGGCGGCGGGCTTCGGCACGCCGGTCGCCATCGCGGGCGCAACGCTTGTCGGTCTCGGGTTTCGGCCTTTCTATGCCGCGGGGGTCTGTCTCATCGCCAACACCGCACCGGTCGCCTTCGGCGCCATCGGGATTCCGGTCGTCGCGCTTGCCGGCGTCATGGGGTACGACGACGGCGGCTTGATGAAACTCTCCACCATGGTCGGGCGCCAGCTTCCCTTCGTCTCCGTGTTCATACCGTTCTACGTAATCATCATCATGTGCGGCCTCAAAAAGACCCTCGAGGTGCTCCCGGCGATCATCGTCTGCGGTGTCACCTTCGCCGGTGTTCAGTGGGGTACCGCGAGCTACCTTGGCCCCTACCTCCCCGACGTGACCGCATCGCTTGCCACCCTGGCCGCCCTCGTCATCCTGCTCAAGTTCTGGCAGCCTGCCACGGTCTGGACCTTCGACCACGAGCCGGAGTTTTCCGGCAAGGAAAGCCACGACTACACCGGTGCACAGGTCTTCCGCGCCTGGGCTCCCTACCTGGCGCTGACCATCATGGTCCTTGTTTGGGGCATCCCGTCGCTCAAGACCTCCCTTGATAAGAGTAAGGTGGTGCTCCCGATCGCCGGACTCGATAACGCCATCGTTAAGAAGGTTTCCAAGCCCGAAGACGGGGTGAAGAAGGTTGCCGCAGTGAAGGAGGAAGCAGCCAAACAAGCAGCCTCTCTCTCTCCCGCCGACACCAGACAGGCGGCACTCGCCGCAGGTCTCACCGAGCTGCAGAGACTGGAGGACAAACTCCTCGTGATCGAGCAGAGCCTTCCTGCCGGGAAAGCGGTGCTGACCGCCGAGCGCCTCGCCGCCTTCGACGCGGTGGATAAGAAACAGAAGGACCTGCAGAAACTCCAGAAGGATATCGTCGAATCCAAAGCGGTTGACAAGGCGCAGTTCAAGGCGCTAGACAAGGCACTCTCCGACCAGCTTCCCGCCAAGATCGCCGCCAAGTTCACCTTCAACTTCATGTCCGCGGCAGGTACCGCGATTCTCATCG
This sequence comes from Geomonas edaphica, assembly GCF_004917075.1. Classification (GTDB taxonomy): domain Bacteria; phylum Desulfobacterota; class Desulfuromonadia; order Geobacterales; family Geobacteraceae; genus Geomonas; species Geomonas edaphica. The sequence goes on along the minus strand of NZ_SSYB01000001.1, from coordinate 1,307,402 downwards.
CAGCCATCATCTCCGCCCTCATCTGCGGTGTGGGGATCGCCGACTTCTTCAAGGTACTGGGCAAGACCCTGTACGACATGCGCTGGCCCGCAGTCACCGTCGCCTCCGTTGTCGGCCTTGCCTTCGTAATGAACGCCTCCGGCATGACCACCAGCATGGGCATCTCCTTCACGAAAGCGGGCGCGCTCTTCCCGTTCCTGTCTCCGTTCCTCGGCATGCTCGGCGTCTTCCTGACCGGCTCCGACACCTCCAGCAACGTCCTCTTCGGCGGACTGCAGAAGGTGACCGCAGAGCAGCTCGGCATGAACCCGCTTTTGACCGGCGCGGCCAACACGAGCGGCGGCGTCATGGGTAAGATGATCTCCCCGCAGTCCATCGCCGTCGCCTGTGCCGCCACCGGCCTCGTAGGCGAAGAGGGGAACCTGTTCCGCTTCACCCTGAAGCACGCCCTGTTCCTCACCACCGTGATGGGATGCATCGTGGCGCTGCAGGCCTACGTATTCCCCTGGATGATCCCGTAAGTCGGCAGTCTTCCCCGGGAGGAATTCCTCCCGGGGATTTTCGGGCGACTACAGCAGATTTGCATTACCGTCCGTCCCTTCCCCGCGCCATTTTCTTTCGTGACGGCAGGGGACGGATGCCACACAAGAGGCAGCATCTCGATGGCAAGAACCCTCCTGAACATAATCTGGCAAACCGCGCTGTTGTGGCTGGTTTTTCGCCTCGGCGTGTACCTGGTCGGGGTGCTGCATCTTGCCCTGCCGGGTAACGTGGCGGGAATGCTGATCATGTTCGCCTTGCTGACCTCAGGCCTCGTTACACCTCGCTACATCGAGACCGCTAGCGGGTTCCTCCTCAAGCATTTCGCCTTCTTCTTCATTCCCATCTCGGTGGGGCTCATGTCCTTCGGCTCGCTTGTGCGCCAAAGCGGCCTGGAGCTTCTTGTCATCCTCCTGGTAAGTGCGGCGCTCGGCGTGGCGGTCACCGGGATGTCCGTGCAACTGCTGCAAAAAAGGAGGGAGCCGTGAGCAACCTCCCTCTCTTCATCCTTTTCGTGGCGCTCACCATAGGGGCCTATCTGGCGACGCGCTGGCTTTTTCTCACTTACCGGCACCCGCTTTTGAACCCGGTTTTTCTCAGCACCGTCGCCCTCATCGCCTTCCTGCAGGCCACGGGTCTGACCCTGGAGGAGTATCGGCCGGCGAAGGATGTCATGACCTATCTGTTGGGACCCGCCACCGTCGCGCTTGCACTGCCGCTGTACCACAACCGCCGGGTCCTCAAAAGTCACGCCCTCCCGGTGCTGTCCGGCGTCGTCGCGGGGTCCCTGACGACCATGGCCGCCGCCCTCGTTGCCGGAAGGGGACTCGGACTCGACGAGCGTGTGCTCCTCTCCCTGGGACCCAAGTCGGTGACCGTTCCGATAGCGGTGGAGATCTCGCGGCTGACCGGCGGCGAGGCGAGTCTCACCGCAGCCTTCGTGGTCGCCACCGGGATGATCGGTTCCATCATGGGGCCATCGCTTCTGTCGCTTTGCCGTGTTAAAAGTCCGGTCGCTCGCGGCCTCGCCCTAGGCACCGTCTCGCACGGGCAGGGGACCGCCGTGGCCCTTCTCGAAAACGAAACAGCCGGAGCGATGGGGGGCGTCGCCATGGCCATCGCGGCCGTGTTCACCGCGCTCGTCGCACCATACTATCTGCCTCTTTTCCTGCACTGACGGCAGGTTCTGGCGGTTCACCACAAAACCCGGGGACTGATGCCCTTGAGGCGGTCCCGGCAAGAAAGGAACGATTGCCATGGAAAACAGTTTCATAAAGGCGCTCGCTGAGATAGTCGGAGCGGAATATACCCTTTCGGACCCAGAATCGCTTGCCTGCTACGGCTACGATTCTACGCCGGAGCTGCAGAGCAGGCCGGGCGTCGTGGTGCTTCCTAAGAGCACGGAAGAGATCGCCCGGGTCCTGGCGCTTTGCGACGGTTCCGGCATCAGGGTCACCCCGCGCGGTTCCGGCACCAACCTCTCCGGCGGCTCTATTTCCTTCGACGCCGGGGTCGTGCTGCAGACCAGCCGGATGAACCGCATCCTCGAGATCGACGAGGAGAACCTGACCGCAACCGTCGAGACCGGCGTGATCACCTCGGCCCTGCACCGCGAGGTGGAGGCGAAGGGGCTCTTCTACCCGCCCGACCCGGGTAGCATGAACATCTCCACCATGGGTGGCAACGTTGCCGAGAACTCCGGGGGGCTCAGGGGGCTCAAGTACGGCGTCACCGACGATTACGTGATGGGACTGAAGACCGTACTTGCCAACGGCGACATCCTGAAGACCGGCGGCAAGGTGGTGAAGGACGTGGCGGGGTACAACCTGAACCAGCTCCTCGTCTCCTCCGAGGGGACTCTGGGCATCTTCTCCGAGGTCACCGTGAAGCTGATCCCCAAGCCGCAGACCAAGAAGACCATGCTGGTGCACTTCCCGCAGCTCGAGCAGGCCGCGCTCACAGTTTCGCACATCATCGCGGCACGCATCATCCCGGCGACGCTGGAGTTTCTCGACCGCACCACCATCAAGTGCGTCGAGGACTACGCGAAGGTAGGCCTTCCACTTGACGTGGACGCCGTGCTCCTTATCGAGGTGGACGGACACCCGGCACAGGTCGAGGAGGACGCGGCTGGGATCAGGGACATCTGCGAACGGCACCACTGCTCCTTCTTCCAGACCGCGGCGAGTCCCGAGGAGGCGCTGAAGCTCGCTACCGCCCGCCGCGTGGCGCTCTCCGCACTGGCCCGCGTACGTCCCACCACCATCCTCGAGGACGCCACCGTGCCGAGGAGCTGCATTGCCCCGATGGTGAAGCTGATCCAGGACACCGCGAAGAAATACGACCTGCTCATCGGCACCTTCGGGCACGCCGGCGACGGCAACCTGCATCCGACCTGCCTCACCGACGAGCGGAACCCGGACGAGATCAAGAGGGCGCACCAGGCGTTCGGCGAGATCTTCGAGGCGACCATTGCCATGGGGGGGACCATTACTGGCGAGCACGGGGTAGGGGTTGCCAAGAAGAAATACCTGCCGAAGCTCGTGGGCGAGTCCGGGCTGCGTGTCATGCGCGGCATCAAGGGAGCGTTCGACCCCAAAGGGATCCTGAACCCCGGGAAGATCTTCTAGGCAGGCGCCAGCGGCGACCGGTCGGACCCAGTCGGACCAGTCGGACCAGTCGGACCAGTCGGACCAGTCGGACCAGTCGGACTGGCGGACTGGCGGTAAGCTCAGCAAATAAAGAGGCCATCATGGATTACGTAAAACTCATCAACTGCATGCGCTGCGGCATGTGCCTGCCGCACTGCCCGACCTACAAGGAGACCTTCCTGGAGACCGCCTCGCCGCGCGGTCGCGTTGCGCTGGTGCGCAAGTTCCAGGAAGGGGAACTCGTGGAGAGCGAGAAGTTCCTCGAGTACGTCTCGCTCTGCCTCGATTGCCAGGCGTGCGCTTCGGCATGCCCCTGCGGCGTCAACGCAGGTGAACTGGTCGCCGAGTTCCGCTGCGAGCGGAAAAACGAGAAGGGGCTCTCCTTCATGGAGGACATGGTCCTCAGAAAGCTCGTACCGCACCCGGACCGCCTCGAGGCCGCCACGGCGCCGCTCAGGCTGTACCAGAAAACCGGCCTGCAGAAGGTGGTCCGCTCCCTTGGGCTTTTGAAGATGTTCCCCGAGGCGTTGGGCCGCATGGAGGGACTCCTCCCGAAACTCCCCGATGCGCCGCTGCGCCAGACCATAAGCGAGGTGACCCCCGCGGTGGGGAAGGAGAAGGGGACGGCCGGCTTTTTCCTCGGCTGCGTCATGAGTCTCATCTTCAGCGAGGCAAGTCTTGCCACGGTCAACCTCCTCTCCGCCCTCGGGTACAAGGTGGTGACGCCAAAGGACCAGAAATGCTGCGGCGCACCCAACATGCTGGGGCATGACATAGAGGGGCTGAAGGACGCGGCCCGCTTCAACACGGACCTTTTTGAATCGCACGATCTCGACTTCGTGGTGACGGACTGCGGCGGCTGCGGCGCCGAGCTCAAAAAGTACGGCCATCACCTGGACGGGGAGGAGGGGGCGACCACCTTCAGCGCCAAGGTGCGCGACATATCCGAGGTTCTGGCCGGCGAGGCGGGCGCCCTTAAGGAGCTCTTGAAACCGCTCCCTGTAAAGGTGACCTACCACGACCCGTGTCACATTGCGCACTGCCAGGGGATTCGCAGCCAGCCGCGCACCATCATAAACCTCATACCGGGGATCGACTTCCGCGAGCTCCCCGAGGCGGACGCCTGCTGCGGGTCGGCGGGTACCTACAACATCGAGAAGCCGGAGATGTCGGACCGGGTGCTCTCGCGCAAGGTTTTAAACGTACAAAAGACCGGCGCAGACTACCTCGTAACCAGCAACCCCGGTTGTCTGTTGCAGCTCAAAAAGGCACTCTCAGAGGCGACCCCGCCGGTCAAGGTGATCCACCTGACCGAGCTTCTGCAGATGAGTATGGACGCTTGAGAGAGGGGTGGAAGCCGGCTCCAAAAGCCGCTGTCAGGTGCGTCAATTTGACGCCATCGGCGCGCCTAGAGCCCAAAAATTATGTTGCCTTAGCTTATCTAATGTAGTATCGGTGCCTTCATGAAATTTACGCCGATTAAACCCAAAAAGGTATCGACGCAGATCGCCGAGCAGATCCGCAGCTCCATTTTGGCGGGTGAATTCAACCCGGGAGAGAAGCTTCCTCCCGAGCGCGAACTGGCCGAGATGTTCGGGGTATCCCGCCCCTCGGTGCGCGAGGCGCTGAACATCCTCACCTCCTCCGGTCTCGTCGAGACCTACCAGGGGGGCGGGACGCTGGTGCGCTCCCTGGTGGAAAATACGGCGGCCATGCCACTCACCGAACTGATCCGCATCGACGGGGATCGCGCGCTGGACGTTATCGAGGTGCGCAAGGGGATGGAATCCTGGACCGCCTGGTATGCGGCCACCCGTGCGCTCCCCGAGGACATCAGGCGTATCGAGGCGGTGATCGACGGGATGAGGAAGAACCTCGAGGATCTGAAGCACTCCGAGGACTTCGACGCCCACTTCCACATGCTGGTGGCGCGCGCCACCCATAACGTGGTCTGGTCGCACATGATGCAGAGCATCTTCGAGGCTATGCAGGAATTCCAGCGCGATGTCTGGCGCGCCGTCTACCTAACCGAGGAGGATCAGCGCCTGCTCTTCAACCATCATCTGAAGATCTACGAGATGATCCGGGACCGGGACGCCGACGGTGCCCGCGGCGCCATGCTCGAGCACCTGGACTTCGCCCAGAAGCGCTGCTCCGCCTACGTATCGATGCGCGGCTCCGAATAGACCTTTACCAGAACCACCCTCAAGGGCCCGACAGAGATCTCTGCCGGGCTTTTTCTGCCTCTGCATCTGGCTCCGCTGACGCGCGTGAGGCGCGCTGTGCCTGTTAAAAGGGCTTGCCGCGGGCTCCTTTTTGGTTGAAGCAAATTTTCTTTTTAGTTATAGTTACGCGATTTATTTCCCTGCAGATAAAACCAAGGAGGGTTTACATGATAGATTTTCTGGGCGATTGGAAGAGAACCAGTTATTGCGGCGAGTTGAGGGCCGAGCACATCGGTCAGGATGTGGTCCTGATGGGGTGGGTCTCCAAGCGGCGCGACCACGGCGGTCTCATCTTCGTCGACCTGCGCGACAGGGACGGTATCGCCCAGGTGGTTTTCGACCCGGAAAGAAACGGCGACGCACACGGAAAGGCTGAGGGCGCCAGGAACGAGTACGTCCTCGCCATCAAAGGGACCGTGGCGGCCCGCCCGGAAGGGACCGTGAACCCGAAGATGAAAACCGGCGCGGTCGAGGTGCTGGTCAAGGAGTGCAAGCTCCTGAACCCCTCCAAGACGCTCCCCTTCACGCTTGACGGTTTTGTCGACGTGAACGAGAACATCCGCCTCAAGTACCGCTACCTTGACCTGAGGACCGGCCAGCTGCAGCAGAACATGATCCTGCGCTCCAAGGTCGCCCAGTTGACCCGCCAGTACCTGACCGACAACGGTTTCCTCGAACTCGAGACCCCGTTTCTCACCAAGTCCACCCCCGAAGGCGCCCGCGACTTCCTGGTCCCCTCGCGCATCAACAAGGGTGACTTCTACGCCTTGCCGCAGTCCCCGCAGCTCTTCAAGCAGATCCTCATGGTTTCCGGTTTCGACCGCTATTTCCAGATCGTGCGCTGCTTCCGCGACGAGGACCTGCGCGCCGACCGCCAGCCCGAGTTCACCCAGATCGACTGCGAGATGTCCTTCATCGACCGTGAAGACATCATCACAGTGATGGAGGGGCTCATGGCCCGCATCTTCACCGAGGCGCGCGGCGTGAAGGTCGATCTCCCGATCCAGAGGATGACCTACCAGGAGGCGATCCGCCGCTTCGGCGTGGACAACCCGGACCTGCGCTTCGGTCTCGAACTCGTCGAGCTCTCCGACATCGTCAAGAACTCCGGTTTCAAGGTCTTCGCGGACGTGGTGAACGGCGGCGGCATCGTCAAGGGGATGAACGTGAAGGGCGCGGGCTCCATGAGCCGCAAGGAGATCGACGACCTCACCGAATTCGCCAAGATCTACGGCGCCAAGGGGCTCGCCTACGTGAAGATGACCGCGGAAGGGTGGCAGTCCCCGATCGCGAAGTTCTTCACCCCGGAAGAGATCGCCACCATGGATAAGGCCTTTGACGCCAAGGAAGGGGACCTGCTCCTGTTCGTGGCCGACAAGCCCAAGGTCGTCAACGATTCCCTCGGCAAGCTCAGGAACCACCTGGCCGCCAAGATGGGGCTCACCGATCCGAACGAGTACCGCTTTGTCTGGATCACCGACTTCCCGCTGCTTGAGTGGGACGACGAGGAGAAGCGCTGGGCGGCGGTGCATCACCCCTTCACCGCCCCGATGGACGAGGACCTGCAGTACGTCGAGAGCGATCCCGGCCGCTGCCGCGCCAAGGCATACGACCTCGTGCTGAACGGCAACGAGATCGGCGGTGGTTCCATCAGGATCCATCAGGAGGAGGTGCAGTCCCTGATGTTCAAGATGCTCGGCCTCTCCGAGGAGAACGCCCGCGGCAAGTTCGGCTTCCTTCTGGACGCCCTCGAGTACGGCACCCCGCCGCACGGCGGCATCGCCTTCGGCCTCGACCGTCTCATGATGCTCATCACCGGCTCCGAATCGATCCGCGACGTCATCGCCTTCCCGAAGACGCAGAAGGGCGCCTGCCTCATGTCCGAAGCCCCCTCCGGCGTCGATACGCTGCAGTTGCGCGACCTGGGTATCCGTCTCGCCGTCAAACAATAAAGGGGCGTCCGCCATTGAGGCTTTTGGCCCGACTGATAACCCTGCTGCTTCTTATTTCCGCGGCGGCCTGCGCAACGCAGCCGCCGCGGTTTCGTGAGGAAGCCGCGGCCAAGCTTGACCAGCTCAAGTTCGAGGGTGGAGAGCGTCTGTACCCCGCCGAGTACGCCAGCGTGCTTCAGGCGTTCCTGAAGGGGGACGCCTTCATGATGGAGGATGAGTCCAAGGAGGCGGATCGTTACTTCCAGCTCACCCTGCTCAAAGGGGACCTCCTGGCTCGGGAGGTGGCTGTGGAGAAGGCGCGCCTTCTGGCTGAGGAAAAGGCCCGGCTTGCAGAAGAGCAGCGGCAAGCAGAGTTGGAGCGGCTCGCCAAGATGGAGGAGGAACGCCTCGCCAAGGCGCGGGCGCTCGAAAAGGCCCAGAAGGAGGCCGCCGAGGCTGAGCGGAAGAAAGCAAAGCCGCCGGTCAAGGAGCCGGTTCTCGTTCCATCCTGGTCGGTGCGTCGGGGGGAATCGCTCCCGCTTATCGCATCACGCTCCGAGGTCTACGGCGACAGGAATCTCTGGCCCCTGATCTATCGCGCCAACCGCGACCAGATCCGCGACCCGCGGCACATCTGGCCTGGCCAGATCCTAAGGGTTCCCAGGAACCTGGGGCGCGACGATTACGCCGAGGCGAGGCACTACGCCCAGGAGCACCCGCTGCACTGATCCAACCCCGTGTAGGACGATATTTTTAAACGGTATTTCGTCGGTATCAAAAAAAGACGATTCCGGACGGCCGCTTAGTGCCAGGAAGGTGAGAGGACCTCCGCAACTCTTTATGGACGCCTCTGTTGTCCGCTTGTCCGTGTTCTCGCGCAAACTCCTGCAATAACAGGCCTTTCCCCCTGTGTGCGCTGCGGCTTCCGCACTTTACCCCCCTCCCGTTTTCACGCTGACCTCCATTTATTTCTTCACGAGATTCCTTCCAGATTTTCCCTTGACAGTGAAAAACGTTTTGTATACTGTATACAAAATTTGAAATCCAAAGTTATCCTGCTAACATCCCATAATCCTTCATATATTTTGCGAGACGCCGCGAAGGGGAGGCAGATGCCCCGGATGGCAGGCGGTTGACGGGCTCCCGCAGACAGATAAAACACCATGTCGGGCGATGCAGCGTGGCTTTGCCCACCATTTTGTATTTGTGCATTGCATAAAAACCAAGGAGAGATCATGACAACTAATGCAAAGATCGTTTGGACCAAGATCGACGAGGCCCCCGCACTGGCAACCTACTCCCTGCTCCCCATCGTCAACGCCTTCACCAAGGCGGCTGGCGTCGAGGTAGAGACCAGGGACATCTCGCTGGCCGGCAGGATCATCGCGAACTTCCCGGAGAACCTGACCCCGGAGCAGAAGATCGCTGACGAACTCGCCTACCTCGGTGAGCTGACTCAGAAGCCGGAAGCCAACATCATCAAGCTCCCCAACGTCTCCGCCTCCATCCCGCAGCTCAAAGCCGCCATCGCCGAGCTCCAGAGCCAGGGGTATAACATCCCCAACTACCCGGAAGAGCCCAAAACCGACGAAGAGAAGGCGCTCGCAGCACGTTTCGCCAAGGTGCTCGGCTCCGCGGTAAACCCGGTTCTGCGTGAGGGTAACTCCGACCGTCGCGTTGCCAAGGCGGTTAAGGAATACGCCAAGAAGCACCCGCACAAGATGGGCGCCTGGTCCTCCGACTCCAAGAGCCACGTTTCCAACATGAGCGCCGGTGATTTCTACCACTCCGAGAAATCGGTGACCCTGAAAGAGGCCACCACCGCCAGGATCGAGTTCATCGACAACCTGGGTAAGGTGACCGTGATGAAGGAGAAGCTCCCGCTGCAGGCTGGCGAGGTGCTGGACGGCTCCTTCATGAACGTTCGGGCGCTGCGTAAGTTCATCCAGGAGCAGATCGACGACGCCAAGGCAAAGGGTATCCTCTTCTCCGTGCACCTTAAGGCGACCATGATGAAGATCTCCGACCCGGTCATCTTCGGTCACTTCGTCTCCGTTTACTTCAAGGACGTCTTCGAGAAGCATGAGGCGACCTTCAAGGAGATCGGCGTCAACGCCGACCTGGGCCTTGGCGACCTCTACAAGAAACTCGACAAGCTCCCGGCAGGCAAGAAGGCAGAGATCGAGGCCGACATCCAGGCCACCTACGCCAAGCAGCCGCCGCTGGCCATGGTCGATTCCGACAAAGGGATCACCAACCTGCACGCCTCCAACGACATCATCATCGATGCCTCGATGCCGGTCGTCATCCGCGACTCCGGCAAGATGTGGGCCCCGGACGGCAAACTCGCTGACACCAAGTGCGTGATTCCCGATACCTGCTACTCCGAGTGGTACCAGGAGTGCATCGACTTCTGCAAGAAAAACGGGCAGTTCGACCCGACCACCATGGGCGCCACCTCCAACGTCGGTCTCATGGCGCAGAAGGCCGAGGAATACGGCTCCCATGACAAAACTTTCGTAGCACCGCTCAACGGCACCATGCGCGTCGTCGATGCCTCCGGCGAAGTGCTGATCCAGCACCAGGTAGAGCAGGGCGACATCTGGCGCGGCTGCCAGGCGAAGGATCTCCCGATCCGCGACTGGGTCAAGCTTGCCGTCAGCCGTGCCCGTGCAACCGGCGCTCCGGCCGTCTTCTGGCTCGACAAGAACCGCGCACACGACGCCCAGATGATCGAGAAGGTGAACACCTACCTGAAGGATCACGACACCACCGGTCTCGAGCTCCACATCATGTCCCCGGTCGAGGCGATGAGGTTCACCCTCCCGAGGGCAAAGGCCGGCAAGGACACCATCACCGTTACCGGCAACGCGCTCAGGGATTACCTGACCGACCTGTTCCCGATCCTCGAACTCGGCACTTCCGCGAAGATGCTCTCCATCGTTCCGCTGCTCGCGGGCGGCGGCCTCTTCGAGACCGGTGCGGGCGGCTCCGCTCCGAAGCACGTGCAGCAGTTCCAGCAGGAAGGCTACCTGCGCTGGGATTCCCTGGGTGAGTTCCTTGCCCTCGCGGTCTCCCTCGAGCACCTGGCCGCTACCTTCAAGAACGAGAAGGCCGCGCTCCTCGCCGAGACCCTCGACGTGGCCAACACCAAGTTCCTGGATCAGAACAAGAACCCAGCGCGTAAAGTCGGCCAGATCGACAACCGCGGCAGCCACTTCTACCTGGCCATGTACTGGGCCGAGGCTATCGCCGCCCAGACCAAGGACGCCGGCCTCGCCGCCAAGTTCGCCAAGGTGGCGAAGGCACTCCAGGAGAACGAAGAGAAGATCAACGCCGAGCTCATCGGCGCCCAGGGCAAGCCGGTCGACATGGGGGGCTACTACCACCCGAGTGATGCCAAGACCGAGGCCGCGATGCGTCCGAGTGCAACCCTGAACGCGATCGTTGACTCGATCAACTAACAGGCGTAAACGTAGGATTCGCTTCACCGGAAGATAATCACATTCTATTAACGGAGGAAGAAAACATGGCACGTAAGAAAATCGCACTTATCGGTGGTGGTCAGATCGGCGGCGTACTTGCACAGCTCGCAGCTCTGCGCGAACTGGGTGACGTGGTGATGTTCGACATCGTGGAAGGCCTTCCGCAGGGCAAGATGCTCGATATCGCCGAAGTAGGCTCTGTTGACAGCTTTGACTGCTGCCTCAAGGGCACCAATAGCTACGAGGACATCCAGGGCGCCGACGTCGTCATCGTCACCGCAGGTCTTCCCCGCAAACCGGGCATGAGCCGCGACGACCTGATCGAGGTCAACTCCAAGATCATGACCTCCGTCGCGGAAGGGATCAAGGCCCACGCACCGAACTCCTTCGTCATCGTCATCTCCAACCCGCTCGACGCGATGGTGACCCTGTGCCAGAAGATCACCGGCTTCCCCTACAACCGCGTCATCGGTCAGGCCGGCGTCCTCGACTCCGCACGCTTCAAGACCTTCATCGCCTGGGAACTCGGCGTTTCCGTCAAGGACGTGAACGCGATGACCCTGGGCGGCCACGGCGACGATATGGTGCCGCTGGTCCGTTATGCCTCTGTGAACGGGATCCCGGTCATGGAACTCCTCGAGAAGAAATACAAGGACAAGGCTAAGGCCAAGGAAGTCATGGAAGCCATGGTCAAGAGGACCCGCGGTGCAGGCGGCGAGGTTGTCGCCCTGCTGAAAACCGGTTCCGCCTTCTACTCCCCGGCTTCCTCCGCGATCTGCATGGCGGAGTCCATCCTGAAGGACCAGAAGCGCGTGCTGCCGACCTGCGCACACCTGAACGGCGAGTTCGGCGTGAAAGGCTTCTACGTCGGCGTTCCCTGCGTACTGGGCGAGAACGGCGTCGAGCAGATCCTCGAGTTCGAACTCGACGCAGAAGAGCAGGCGATGATGGACAAGTCCGTCGCCGCGGTTAAGGAACTCGTTGGTTCCATGAAGTAGAAAGAACTGCAGCAGGTACTACCAGGGGGTAGGGAGGTTTCCCCTCTCTACCCCCTTTTTACAAAAGGTGAGGGTTCGGGCGTAAATTCGAGCACTTGCATTTTGTATACACTATGTGTTATATACCCACAATTTGCACAGCCTGCGAGGGCAATTTGTCAAAGGAGCTACGTTGATGGAGAAAACACCGGCTAACATCGAGATCATCGAGAAGTACTGCAAGGGGTGCCACATCTGTGTGGAATTCTGCCCCACCAAGGTCTTGGAAATGAAGGGTTTTGTGGCAAGCGTCAAGAACCTTGAGGCATGCATCAAGTGCATGCAGTGCGAGCTTAGATGCCCTGATTTTGCAATCAAAGTATCGTAAACAATCTTAGGAGGTAAGAAAGTGGCTAAAAAAGTTGCATTCCTTCAGGGGAACGAAGCTGCCGCACAGGGGGCACTCTACGCCGGGTGCACGTTCTTCGGCGGTTATCCGATTACACCTTCCACCGAGGTGGCAGAGGTTATGTCTGTCGAGCTTCCGAAGATCGGCGGTAAATTCATCCAGATGGAAGATGAGATCGGCGCGATGGCTTCCGTCATCGGCGCTTCCCTTACCGGCGCTAAAGTACTGACCGCGACCTCGGGCCCGGGCCTTTCGCTCAAGCAGGAGCTGATCGGCTACGCCTGCATTGCTGAAACCCCTTGCGTCATCGTCAACGTCATGAGGGGCGGCCCCTCCACCGGCATGCCGACCGGCCCTTCCCAGTCCGACGTCATGTGCGCCAAGTGGGGCACCCACGGTGACCACCCGGCCATCTGCCTCACCCCGGCTTCCGTGCAGGAACTCTTCGAAGAGACCGTGCGCGCCTTCAACCTGGCCGAGAAATACCGCACCCCGGTAATGGTTATGCCGGACGAAATCGTGGCCCACATGCGCGAGCGCATCGTGTTCCCGGAGCCGGGCGAACTGGAAGTCATCAACAGGACCGCTCCGAGCGTCACCCCGGCGGAGTACAAACCGTACGACACGAGCTTCGGCGACGTACCGCCGCTGGCTGCTTTCGGCACCGACTACCGTTTCCACGTGACCGGCCTCAACAAGGGGCAGGACGGCTTCCCGACCACCAAGGCTGCCTGGGTTCAGGCCGAGGAAGAGCGCCAGGTGCGCAAGGTTGAAGCCAACGTCGACGACATCGTTCAGTTCGAAGAGTACGAACTTGCTGACGCTGAAGTCGCCATCGTCGCCTACGGTTCCACCTCCCGCTCCGCCCGTTTTGCAGTGAACGAGGCGAGGAAGCAGGGGATCAAGGCTGGCCTGTTCAGGATCAAGACCTTCTGGCCGTTCCCGGAGAAGCAGATCGCGGCTCTTGCCGGCAAGGTGAAGGCATTCATCACCCCGGAGATGAACCTCGGCATGTGCACCGGCGAAGTGAAGCGCTGCGCTGAAGGCAAGGCAGCGGTCCACGGCATCTTCCGCGTTGACGGCGAGCCGATCAACCCGGGGCAGATCCTCGAAAAGATCAAGGAGGTTAAGTAACATGTCTTTTGATTACGATAAGTACATCCGTCCCGGCAAGCTGCCGCACATCTGGTGCCCGGGCTGCGGTCACGGCATTGTCATGAAAGGCCTGATCCGCGCGATCGACACCCTTGGTCTTCAGAAAAACAACACCGCCATCGTTTCCGGCATCGGCTGCGCATCGCGTCTTCCGGGCTACATGGACTTCTGCACCCTGCACACCGCGCATGGCCGCGCAGCCGCTTTCGCAACCGGCGTCAAGATGGCCAAGCCGGAGATGAACGTCATTCTCGTGGGCGGCGACGGCGATGGTACCGCGATCGGCGGCAACCACTTCATCCACGCCTGCCGTCGTAACATCGACATGACCTACATCATCATGAACAACAACATCTACGGGATGACCGGCGGCCAGTTCTCCCCCTGCACCCCGACCGGTGCCAAGGCGTCCACCACCGTGTACGGCAACCCCGACCCGGCGTTCGACGTCGCCAAGCTGGCGATCGGCGCAGGCGCCACCTTCGTCGCCCGCGGCACCGCGTACCACGCGACCCAGATCGACAAGCTGATCGCGGAAGCGATCCAGCACAAGGGCTTCTCCGTGGTCGAGATTCTGGACGACTGCCCGACCACCTACGGTCGCCGCAACAAGTTCAAGTCGGTTATCGAGATGATGAACCGCCTGAAGGACATCGCCGTTCCGGTCAAGGCCGCCGAGAAGATGACTGCCGAGCAGCTTGAAGGCAAGATCCTGACCGGTGTTCTGTACAAGGAAGAGCGTCCGAACTACACCGACGAATACGCGAAAGTCATCGAGCGCGCCAAGAAATAAAAAAGGAGGAGAACCTCAGATGTCTCAGAGATATGAAATCAGATTTTCCGGGGCTGGCGGGCAGGGTCTCATCCTCGCCGGCGTCATCATGGCGGAAGCCGCTTCCATCTACGACGGCAAGCAGGCCGTTCAGTCGCAGAGCTACGGTCCCGAAGCAAGGGGCGGTGCATCCAAGTCGGAGGTCATCGTTTCCGACACCATGATCGACTACCCGAAGGCGACCGTCGTCGACGCGCTGCTCGCGCTTACCCAGGAAGCCTGCGACAAGTACTCCCACGACCTGAAGGAAGGCGGGGTGCTGCTGGTCGATTCCGACCTGGTGACCAAGCTTCCCAAGGGGAACTTCAAGACTGTTGCCTTCCCGATCATCAACACCGCCAAGAACGAAGTCGGTCGTGAGATCGTTGCCAACATCGTGGCGCTGGGCGCCATGGTGGCACTGACCGGCGTGGTCAGCAAGGAAGGGGCCGAGAAGGCAGTTCTCGCCCGTGTTCCGGAAGCCTTCATGGAGCTGAACAAGAAGGCGTTCCAGCTTGGTTTCGAGAAGGCGACTGCGGCCAAGGCCTAATCGCATCACCTCTGTAGCACGGAAAGGCCCGGCGTAACTGCCGGGCCTTTTTTTTTACGCGTTGGGCGCGCAGTCGCCCGCCGGCTTGTCAGCTCGCCTGCCTGTTAGCAGGCTAGCGCGCACGCAGCCAGTCCGTCATACCGATCCGAAAAATCCGACAAGTCAGATGGCTGCAGCAGGCGAATCTTGCACTATGCCACCTGTAAGCTAGAATCCACTCTTACAAAGCAAAGCAGCAAAGCCTGAGAGGATCGCCGCATGCCCCTTGAACTGTGTCAACTAGCGCTGAGACAGACCCTCGATCTCATCACCCTCACCGATGACACATTGCGCGATCTAACCCGCCGCAAGTTCAGCAGCGACGAACTATACAACGAAGTGCTGGGCAAGTTACTTGGAGGAAACGGCCGCCGCGGCCCTTCTGGCATCCTCATCGCCAACGAAGGGCCCGACGCCACCTGCTGCAACGGCCAGGTATTTCATCTGCGTGACGAGCGACTGCTTGAACGCTCAGAGACAATAAGCATCGAACCTGGTTCTAGCTACGCCGGGAGCCTTCTTCTTGTCGAAGGTGGAGCCGAAGTGGTGGCGCTTAACTGGAACGACATCTGCGCGAGCATCGAGGAATTCCAGTCTTTTTTTCATCCCAAGGTGCTTGAGGCGATGGAAGAGCCGATCCTGAACTTCGTAAGCTGCCGGATCAGCGGGGACGTGAAAGGGGTAATAGAGGCCTTCAATTATCAGGGGAGGGTAACCGAGTACGACGCGGATGTTCTACGCAGTGCCGCCGTCATGATCGGTTCACTGGTGACCGTCTCCAACGGGATGCGCGAGACGGAGCACGCGTTCACCTACACCATACAGGCGCTCGCGCGTGCCTGCGAGGCCGCCGAGCCCGATACCGGCCGCCACATCGTCCGCGTGAACCGCTACGCCGGCGCGCTTGCGGCCAACATGGGGTTCAACAACGAGTTCGTGAACGACATGTCCATTTCGGCGCAGATGCACGATGTGGGCAAGATCCGCATCCCCACCGAGATCCTGCTCAAAGAAGGAAGGCTTACGCCGCGGGAAATGAAACTGATACGCCAGCATCCCGCCTACGGTTCCGAGATCATAGGCGATTCCCCGCGACTTCGGATCGCCAGAGAGATCGCACTCTCGCATCACGAGAACTGGGACGGCACCGGGTACCCCAAGCGGCTCAGGGGTGAGCGGATTCCCATCTCGGGGCGCATCGTTAAGGTCGCTGACGTGTACGACGCACTCCGATCACGCCGCAGTTACAAGGGGGCCATGACCCATGAGGAAGCCCTCCATGTGTTTCGAAACGGGGACGACCGGATCAACCCGGCAGCTCATTTCGACCCCACCGTTCTCGCCGCCTTTTTCAGGATCGAGCACATGTTCGAGATGATCTTCGACAGTTCGATTCTGAAACTAGGCTATGACCGAGCGGTGACCCCGGCCGATGCGAAATAGATAAGGTAGAAGGAGGGGAGAAAGCTGTCCTCTGCGGAAATGCAGCAAGAAGCGTCCCCTCGCCCGACGGGAGAGGGACAGGGTGAGGGAAGGTTTCATCCCCCCATCCGTACCCTGAACTGACTCACCCTTTGCTGCATGATGATCTGCTGCAACTTCTCCGGCGGCACTTCCTTACCGTCCAGTAGTGCCGGATCGATGCCCAACTGCGCCGCGTTCAACTTAGCCACCTCGAGCGCCACCTCCCACCCCGGCATGGAAGCATGAAAGTCCGCCGCCACCTGCAAAGGTAGGAACTCCTGAATCCCCCCCTTGATGGCATCCAGCGCGAGCCGTATCTTCGTCGAATCCCGCAGTTCTTCCCAACGATTAGCGTTGTTGTGCAGCCGGTTCGTTGCCTGCAGCGCACGTTGCAGTGCGACCGGTAGCCTCAGTCTCCTGCAGAAGGCCGGTACCTGCTCGGCCCCCAGCGTGTCGTGCCCGTGGTGTTTGGGATGCAGTTCCGGCGGCGTGTAGAGCTTGCCGAGATCGTGGAAGAGGGCACAGAAGCGGGCGACGGGCGCCGGTGTCAGTCCAGCCATCCGTTCCAGCACCTGCAGGGAATGCGTGAAGAGGTCACCCTCGGGGTGGTGTTGCGGAGGACCTGCGGGAATCTCCGCCATTCTGAAGATCTCGGGGAGGAAGTTGACGCCGATGTTGAACTCCAGCATGCGGCGGAAGAACCGGGAGGGATCATCCTTGGCGAGCGCCTTGAGCATCTCCTGGGAAAACCGTTCCACCGGGATGCGCTGCAGGGATGCCGTCCAGTCGCGTCCATTCAGGATCCGCTCCGCTTCAGCATCAAGCCGCCAACCCTCGCATTCGAACCGGAAGGCGCGCAGGATGCGCAGCGGGTCATTGGTAAGGCTTTCGGGGGAGCAGCAGCGCAACACGCGACCTTCTAGGTCGGCTTTGCCGCCGAGGGGATCGACGAGCCGCCCCTCAAGTGACATGGCCATGGCGTTCACGGTGAAGTCGCGCCGGGAAAGGTCTGCGGGGAGCGCGTCGAGCGACGGGAGCCAGGTTATTTCGATCTTCCCGAAGGGCTCCTTGAAGCGGAAATAGATATTAGGGGTGCTTTTCGACTCGACGAGGCGAAACCCCAGCGCGGTGAGCTCCGAGACGGGAGCCGCAGCCACGAGGTCCACATCCTGGCAATCCACCCCCAGAAGGACGTCCCGCACCATTCCGCCAACCAGAAAGATGGAAGGGTGCAGGTGCTCCGGGAAGAACCTCTTCAATGCCGCAATCAGCCGGTCCATAAAACCCTCGTCTGAAGACGAAAAACTTAACGCAAAGACGCCAAGGCGCAGAGGCGCTAAGAAAACCTTAAACTGGAAAAAACAAGTCTGGCATCTCTATACTCTGCGTCTTTGCGGCTCCGCGTCTTTGCGTTAAAGATGTTCAGAAACAATGAAGGATGCCGCGCCGAAGATAAACAGGAGTGAAAAACAACAGCAAAAGAAAGGCTTCGAGAAATTCCCAAAGCCAGTCTTTTACCTCTTTTCGTCTTGGCGGTTTTGCGCCTTTGCGTTAAGCCTTTAAGTCTTGTGCCTTTTCCAAGAGAGCCACGTCCTCGACGTGCACCGTCTGCGGGAACATGTCCACCGGCTGCACCTCGAGGGTCCGGTACCCCAGACGGGACAGGATGTCCAGGTCGCGCGCCAGGGTTTCCGGTGAGCAGGAGACGTAGATGATACGGGCAGGATTTATGGCCGCTACGCTCTTTAGAACCTTCTCTTCGCACCCTTTCCTGGGCGGGTTCAGCACGATCAGGTCCGCGCCCCCCTCTTCGCCGATCTCGTCGATAAGATGCACGGCATCGCCCGCCTCGAAGCTGCAGTTGTCGGCGCGGTTCATCACCGCGTTGGCGGTGGCGTCGGCGACGGCCGCCTCGACGACCTCGATCCCCACCACTTCACGTGCCTGGTCCGCCAGGAAAAGCGAGATGCCGCCGATGCCGCAGTAAAGGTCGATCACCCGCTCCTTGCCGGAGAGACGCGCGAACTCCCGCACCTTCTCGTAGATGATGCGGGCGGCGCCGCTGTTCACCTGGAAGAAGGAGTGCGGCGAGAGGTTGAAGCTCTTGTCACCGATGAAGGCCTTCAGACTCTGCGCCTTCGTTATGGAGCGGTCCTTGTGGCCGAAGATCACGTTCCCCGTAGAGTTGTTGATGTTCTGTGCCACGACGGCGACCTCGGGGACTGCCTGCTGGATGAACTTGGCCAGGTGGTGCATCTCGTTGTAGCCCTGGTCCGTGGTCACGAAGACCACCATCACCTGGTTGCCGGGCTCGGCCACGCGCACCACCAGGTAGCGTAAGAGCCCCATCTCGCTCTTCGGGTTGTAAATCTGCACCTTCCCCTTCTTGATCCCGGCCTTTGCGGCCTTAACCACCTTGTTGATCAGCGGATGGTGCAGCGCGCAGTCCTCGATCTCCAGCACGTCGTGCGTGTTGCGACGGTAGATTCCGATCACCGGGTCGGAGTGCTTGCCGGCGACGACGAGTTTCGCCGTGTTGCGGTAGCCTAGCTCGCTCGGTGAGGCGATCACGTCATGTATGGTGGCCCCGGAAAGGGAAGGGTATCTGCGGATCTGGCGGCTCACCATTTCCTTTTTCCAGGCGAGCTGGGCCGGGTAGCGCATTTGCATGAGACCGCAGCCGTCGCAGGCCTTCCCCATGGTGCAGGCCGCTGAGGGGGCGCGGTCGGGCGACCGCTTCAAAAGCTTTATGATGTTGGCGAAGGACTCCCTGCGTCCGACGTAGGTGATCTTCCCGACGACGGTCTCACCGGCGAGTCCGCCAGCTATGAGAACGCGGGTCCCTTCGTGGATGGCGATGCCGAACCCCTCTTCGTTGTTTGAAATAATCTGGAGTTCCAGCACCTGGCCGCTACGCAGCGCAGGCTGGCGCTCTTCCCTGGCACCGACCGGACGCGCCGGTTTCCCCTTTGCCTGTTTGGCGGGCGCTTTGCCATCGGCCTTCTTGAAGGTCTTTCCTGCGGGTTGCTCTCGCTGGTCGCGTGGCTTTCCTGCTGCGGGACGGGCAGGTTTCTCTGCGCGGGAAGGGGCCGCCGCTGCCCGTTCCGGCTTGGCTGCCAGCTTCTTCGTCTTCGGAACGGGAGTGTTTTCCTTGCGGGAAGGTTTTGAGTTCTCGGTGAAATGCTTTGGTTTGCTGGTATTTTTCATCCTTCTTTCATAGATTGAAAAGCCAACCGTGTCAACCGCCGAATTGCTGCCACTCTGCCTTGCATAGGTGACCCCGAGGGATACACTAACGCTGGCGCAACTCTCATTGTGTCGGTGAGAGACGAGTCGAGACAGATTTAAGCCTTGGAGGAGACCATGGCCAGCCTGAGAAAGCAGCTGCTGTTCCTTGTGGTGGGGATGTTGTGCGCCGCATTGCCGCTGCAGGCAAAGGAGGCAAAGATGTCGCAGATGAAACTGACCAGTTCCGCGTTCAGTCACTCGGCCCGCATTCCGGCCGCCTTCACCTGTGACGGCTCCGACACGAGCCCGCCGCTTGCCATCTCCGGAGTCCCCGGTGAAGCCAGATCCCTTGCCCTCATCGTGGACGACCCCGATGCACCGGCTGGGACCTGGGTGCACTGGGTGCTCTGGAATATCGATCCGGCCACCAGGGAAATCGCGCAGGGTAGCGTTCCCCACGGGGCCGAACAGGGGATGAACAGCTGGCGACGCAAAGGCTACGGCGGCCCGTGCCCGCCGTCCGGACAGCACCGTTACTACTTCCGCCTCTACGCACTCTCCGAACGTCTGAACCTTCCCTCCAACAGCACGAGAAAAGAGCTCGACCTTGCCATGAGGGGAAAAATCCTGGCACAGACCGAGCTCCTAGGTCTCTACGCGCACAGGTGACGCCTCAATACACGAAGCAGTCGCATCTGGGGGGGGGGAAGCGCCATCCCCTCTGCAACGAGGTGTGGGCGTGCCCCCTATGCAGGGGCTGCACCTCGGCTTGCCCATCCACTTTGTGATACCCCCCGTACCGCCCCACCGGCGACCAGTCCGGGCTCACCGGTAGGGGCGGGACCAGGTTGCCGAACTCCTCTCCGCCGTACACCACCTTCCCGCCGACGACGGTAAGCACGGACTCGATCCCTTTGATCTCCTCCTCGGGAACCGTGAAGTAATCGGACGAGAGCACGGCGAGGTCGGCCAGCGCGCCCGGAGCGAGGGAACCTTTTTTCCCCTCCTCCTGGGAAAACCAGCTGCTCCCGCGGGTGTACAGGGTGAGGGCCTCCATGCGGGTCAGCCGGTTCTGTTCGGGGTAAAGGATGCTTCCGCCAATGGTTCGCCCGCTCACCATCCAGTAAAGCGAGAGCCAAGGATTGTAGCTCGACACCCGCGTCGCGTCGGTACCAGCTCCCACCGGAATCCCCATCTCCAGCATGGACCTTATGGGGGGAGCGTGTGACGTGAGCCGCTCGCCGTAGCGTTCCAGGAAATATTCGCCCTGGAAGGCCATGCGGTTCTGGGTCGCGATACCGCCGCCGAGTGCGGCGACCCGCTCCAGATTCCTGGCTGAGATAGTCTCCGCATGATCGAAGAACCAACGGAGCCCTGCGAAAGGAACCACGCGGTGCACCGCCTCGAAAACGTCGAGGAAGCGCGTGATCGACTCGTCGTAGGTGGCGTGGAGTCTGAAGGGCCAGCGCTTCTCGACCAGAAGTCGTACAACCTGCACGAGCTCTCCCTCCATATCCGACGGGAGGTCCGGGCGAGGTTCCAGGAAGTCCTCGAAATCCGCCGCCGAGAACACCAGCATCTCGCCCGCCCCGTTCATGCGCAGGAAATCGTCCCCCTGTCCCGGTCCCGTCATGGTCACCCACTCCGAAAAATCGGCGAGTTCACCTTTGGGGTGCTGGGTAAAGAGGTTGTATGCGATGCGCAGCGGCAGTTCACCCCGGTCGGCGAGCTCGTTGATCACCCGGTAGTCGTCCGGGTAGTTCTGGAAGCCGCCTCCCGCATCGATGGCGCTGGTGAGCCCGAGCCGGTTCAACTCCCTGAGGAAATGGCGCGTGGAGTTCATCTGGTCCTCGAAGGAGAGCTTCGGCCCCTTGGCGAGGCTCGCGTATAGCAGCATGGCGTTCGGTTTCGCAATCAAAAGTCCGGTCGGGTTGCCGTTTCTGTCCCGCTCGATCACCCCACCCGGCGGGTCAGGCGTATCCTTGCCGTAACCAAGCACATGCAGCGCCGCCCGGTTCACCAGGGCGCGGTCGTAGAGATGCAGCACGAAGACTGGGGTGTCGGGCGCCGCCAGGTTCAACTCCTCCAGGGTGGGCATGCGCCGCTCCTTGAACTGGAACTCGGTCCAGCCGCCGATCACCCGTACCCATTGCGGTGGCTGGGTCCGTCTCGCCTGCTCTTTCAGCATTTCAAGGGCGAGTGCCAGCGACGGCACCCCATCCCAGCGCAGCTCCATGTTAAAGTTGAGTCCGCCCCGGATGACGTGGATATGTGAGTCGTTCAGTCCCGGGATTATCCGGCGTCCTGCGGCGTCGATCCTTTGCGTATGTTCGTCTGCATCAGCGATCAGCTCCTCCCCGCCGAGACCCTCCACCTTGCCGTCGCTGATCGCGACGGCGGAGACTTCGGGACGTTGGGCGTCCAGCGTGCTGATCCTGCCGTTATATATAATCAGGTCAGGTCCCTTCATCTGCGTCACCTCCCGAAAAAAAGCAGGCAAGGGGTTGATCCCTTGCCTGCCGTTCACTATTTCGAGGAAACGGTGCGGCTTGCCGGTGCCCCGTGCACCATGGTGTAGGCGTACTCGACCCCCTGGCCGTACGCGCCGCCATGCTCCTTCACCGCCGCGATCACGTCGTCGTAGGTCTCCTTGCGCGCCCACGTTCTCTGGTACTCGAGCATCACCTGCAGTGCAGTCATCGGCACGGCTCCCGCCTGCTCGATGCGACGCATCGCCGCGTTATGGGCGACGACGCTGGTCCCCCCGGAGGCGTCCTCCACGGCGTACACTTCGTACCCCGCCTTCATGGCATCGAGCGTCGGGTAGGCGAGGCAGACCTCGGTCCAGAGCGCGGCCATGATCAGCTTGTTGCGCCCCGCTGCCTGCACCGCTTCTACGAATTTCGGATCATCCCAGGAATTCATGGAACTCCGTTCGATGATGTCGTTGTCAGGGAAGATGTCCAGGAGCTGGGGCCACATGTTGCCTGAGAAGCTCTTGGTCTCGACGGTGGTGAGGATGGTGGGGACGCGGAAGATCCTGGCGGCCTTTGCCAACAGGATCACGTTGTTCATAAGGGTCTGCCTGTCTATGCTTGCAACTCCGAAAGTCATCTGAGGCTGGAAGTCGATGAAGATGACTGTGCTGTTTGTTGGATTGAGCAGATCGAGTTTACTCATGACAGCTACCTCCTGTGTCTTTTACCTCCAATAGGCACAGTATAGTCCCACCGCTGATAAGTGGCGTGGGAATTTGCGGACTGTCGCAGCCCCTTTACTGCAACAGCGGAGGGGTTATCCTCCTTGCTTTTCCCCATAGATTTAGCTAGTATGTCTCGCTATGAAAAAACTCACCCGGCAGATCATGATAGGAAACGTGCCGATCGGTGGCGGCGCTCCTTGCTCGGTTCAGTCCATGTGTTCCACCGACACAAGGAACGTTGCCGCGACACTGGAACAGATAGGTCGCCTTGCCGAGGCAGGGTGCGAGATAGTGCGCTGCGCGGTGCCCGACATGGATGCCGCAAAGGCCCTCGCAGCAATCAAGACGGGGAGCCCCATGCCGCTCATCGCCGACATCCACTTCGACTACAAGCTCGCCTTGCAGGCGCTCGAATCCGGCGTGGACGGCCTGCGCCTCAACCCAGGCAACATCGGCGAGCGCTGGAAGGTCGCCGAGGTGGTCAAGGCGGCCGCCGAAAGACAAATCCCGATCCGTATCGGCGTGAACGGCGGTTCGCTGGAGAAGGAACTCCTGGTCAAGTACGGGCACCCGACCCCGGAAGCGATGGTTGAGTCAGCGCTCGGCCACGTCCGCATCCTCGAGGAGCTCAACTACCGGGAGATCAAGATCTCCATCAAGGTGTCCGACGTACTGAGGACGCTGGAGGCCTACCGGCTACTCTCTGACGCGGTCGACTACCCGCTGCACATCGGCGTCACCGAGGCGGGCACCGTCTTCTCCGGCACCATCAAGTCCTCAGTGGGGCTCGGCATCCTGTTGCACCAGGGAATCGGCGACACCATGCGCGTGTCGCTGACCGGCGATCCGGTACACGAGGTGCGCGTCGCCTATGACATCCTGAAGTCGCTCGGCATCAGACAGCGCGGCATCAACTTCGTCTCCTGTCCGACCTGCGGCAGGTGCCAGGTAGATCTCATCCCGGTCGCCGAGGAAGTGGAGCGGCGCCTGGCCTACGTGGAGAGCAACATCACCGTCGCCGTCATGGGGTGCTCGGTGAACGGTCCCGGCGAGGCACGCGAAGCCGATTTCGGCATAGCGGGCGGCAGGGGCGAGGGGCTTCTCTTCAAGCACGGCGAGATCCTGCGCAAGGTCCCCCAGGACCAACTGGCTGACGCACTCATTGAAGAAGTCCTGAAGGCAACGTCGAAAGCTTAAAACGTTTTTAAATTCATAAAGAGGTCGAACTATGCGTTACTCCCAGTACTTTATCCCTACCGTTAAGGAAACCCCTTCCGATGCGGAGGTCATCTCCCACAAGCTGATGCTGCGCGCCGGCATGATCAGGAAACTCGCCGCCGGCATCTACAACTACCTGCCGCTGGGGCTACGCTCCATCCGCAAGGTGGAGCAGATCGTCCGCGAGGAGATGAACCGGGCAGGGGCCATCGAGCTCCTCATGCCCGCCGTGCAGCCGGCCGAGCTCTGGAAGGAATCCGGGCGCTGGGATTTCTACGGCAAAGAACTGCTGCGCTTCAAGGACAGGAAGGACGCCGAGTTCTGCATGGGACCGACCCACGAGGAGGTCATCACCGACCTGATCCGCAAGGAGATCAGGAGCTACCGGCAGATGCCCATTAACCTGTACCAAATCCAGGGCAAGTTCCGCGACGAGATCCGCCCGCGCTTCGGCCTCATGCGCGGCCGCGAGTTCATCATGAAGGACGCGTACTCCTTCGACGTGAACGAGGCGGGTGCCGACGTTTCCTACGAGAAGATGTACAAGGCCTACCGCCGCATCTTCGAACGTTGCGGGCTTAGGTTCCGTGCCGTCGAGGCCGACACCGGCACCATCGGCGGCAACTACTCACACGAGTTCATGGTGCTTGCCGACTCCGGTGAAGACGCCATCGTCTCCTGTTCCTGCTGTGAGTACGCGGCAAACATGGAGAAGGCCGAGACCAGGAAGAGCGCGGCAGCGGAACACGCCGATCCCCGTCCCATGGAGCGCATCGCCACTCCGGGGCAGAAGAGCATCGAGGAAGTCTCCGCGTTCCTCGGCGTCAACGCGACCCAGGTGGTGAAGACCCTCGTGCTCGTCGCCGATGGCGAGCCGGTGGTTGCCCTGCTGCGCGGCGACTACGACCTGAACGAGATCAAGCTGAAGAACCACCTGGGCGCCGCCGAGATCGAAATGGCCGAGGACGACGTCGTCCTCAAGGTGACTGGTGCTCCCACCGGCTACGCAGGACCGGTAGGCCTCGCCGGCAAGGTGAAAGTGATAGCCGACCTCTCGCTGGAGGGGATGCACAACTTCGTCACCGGCGCGAACGCCGCCGATATGCACCTGAAGAACGTCAACATCGGGCGCGATTTCAGCGTGGAAGGGTACGTCGACATCAGGAACGTCGTGATCGGCGACCCCTGCCCGCGCTGCGACAGCGGCAAGCTCGAGATCTGGCGCGGCATCGAAGTCGGCCACGTCTTCAAGCTCGGGACCAAGTACTCCAAGGCCCTGAACGCGAGCTTCCTCGACGCCAACGGCAAGGAACAGATCATCTTCATGGGGTGCTACGGCATCGGCATCGGTCGTACCGTCGCCGCCTGCATCGAACAAAACCATGACGAGAACGGCATCATCTTCCCGATCCCCATCGCACCTTTCCACTGCATCGTCTCCGCGCTGTCCGCGAAGGATGACGAAGTGAAGGCAGCGTCCGAGCAGATCTACAACGAACTCCTGGAAGCTGGCGTGGAAGTGCTGCTCGACGACCGCGACGAGCGCCCCGGCTTCAAGTTCAAGGACGCCGACCTGATCGGCATTCCGCTCAGGATTGTGGTTGGCGCCAAGACGCTGGCAGAAGGCAAGGTTGAGCTGAAAGAGAGAAGAAGCGGCGAAGTGGAGATCCTGCCCATAGCCGAAGCCGTAGCCAAGGTGAAGGCAGCCGTTAAAGAGGCGTTGCAGGTCTGACACTCAAACAGATAACATCCCCTCGCCCTTCGGGAGAGGGGTAGGGGTGAGGGCGTGGCTAGCTCTGCCCAAATCGTCTAAGGGATAAAATCGATGACCAGAGAAGAAGCAATCAAGAAGATCATTTTTGCCATGGACGTCAAGGAATTCAGTCACGTCCAGTACTGGGCCGAGCTCCTTTCCCAGCACGTCGGCATGTTCAAGGTCGGCAAGCAGCTTTACACCGCCTGCGGCCCCGCAGCGGTCCGCATGATCCAGAAGTGCGGCGGCGAGGTCTTCCTCGACCTGAAATACCACGATATCCCGAACACCGTTGCCATGGCCGCCCTCGAAGCAGGCCACTTGGGCGTCCAGCTCTGCGACGTGCACGCAATGGGCGGTTACGAGATGATGAACAATACCATGGAGACCCTCGACAAGAACTTCTCCGGTTGCACGCCGCGTCCGAAGGTTCTCGCCATCACCGTGCTCACCTCCTCCAACGAGGAAACCCTGCGCGGCATCGGCATCGATCTCCCGGTTCCCGAGATGGTGGTGAAACTGGCCAAACTTGCCAAGAGCGCAGGCGTCGACGGTGTCGTCGCCTCCCCGCAGGAAGTTGGGCTCATCCGCGAAGCCTGCGGCAAGGACTTCCTCGTCGTCACCCCCGGCGTCCGTCCGAGCTTTGCCTCCGCCGACGACCAAAAGCGCATCATGACCCCGGCCGAAGCGGTCAAGGCAGGCTCCGACTACCTCGTCATCGGCCGTCCCATCGCCGCTGCCGAAAATCCTGCCGAAGCCGCCCAGAAGATCGTCGACGAGATCGTAGCCGGCTAGCCGATTTACCCGTAGGGGCGAATGATCATTCGCCCAAACTCAATCGGCGCTCTGCTCAAAGGTTCCCGCCCCCGGAGGGGGAGGGACAGGGAGGGGCGCGAAGCGGCTTGTACAGACAATCAACAACCACCGTTCCCTTGAGGGACGGCGAAGAAGAACAGAAGGAGCTTCCCCATTATGTGAGGAAGCTCCACCTATTTTGAGGGAACCATGTCAAAAGAAGAAATCATATATGGCCTGAACCCGGTCATGGAAGCCGTCAGGGGCTCACGCAAGATCTTCGAACTTTTCGTAGCCGGCACCAGCACCGACAAGCGCCTGGAGAAGCTCCTGAAACTGGCCGCTGAAAAGAAGATCCCGGTGCGCCAGCGTGAAAAAGGCGATCTGAGCCGCCTATGCGGCACCGAACACCACCAGGGCGTCGCCCTGAAGGTCGAGCCGTTTCCTTATGCCGATCTCGACGACGTGCTTGAAGGACTTGAAGGCAATCCGAACGGGCTCATCCTGGTACTCGACAGCGTGCAGGACCCGCATAACCTGGGGGCCCTGATCCGTAGTGCTGCCTGCGCCGGCGCCCATGCCGTCGTGATCCCGAAGGACCGCGCCGCAGGCGTCACCGCCGTAGTCGAGAAGTCCTCCGCTGGCGCTACCGAGACCGTTCCCGTGGCGCAGGTGACCAACATATCCCAAGCGCTCGAGAGTCTGAAGAAAGCGGGCTTCTGGATCTACGGAGCCGACGGTTCCGCCAGGAGCACTCTATACCAGCAGGACTTCACCGGCCGAGTGACCCTCGTCATCGGTGGGGAAGGGGAGGGGATCCGTCCGCTGGTCCGGAAGGGGTGTGACGAAGTGGTGAGCATACCGCTTCAGGGAGGTGTTAACTCCCTGAACGCATCCGTCGCCGGCGGGATCTTCCTGTTCGAAGTCGTTCGCCAAAGACTTATAGTAAAGAAGTAATTAAGCGAAGGGCTCGTAGGGGCGAATAATCATTCGCCCGCAGCCGTGTTGGCAACTTCATCTTCCCAGCAAGGAAAAAAGAAGATCAGGCAATGTAAACATTGACTTGAGCTGGCGGGTACTGTATAAAGGTCGAGTTGTTCATGACGCGGGGTGGAGCAGTCTGGTAGCTCGTCGGGCTCATAACCCGAAGGTCACAGGTTCAAATCCTGTCCCCGCAACCAAAACACAACAAGGCACTTGGCTTTTTCAGCTGAGTGCCTTTTTTATTTAATTCCGTCCATTCCGCTGAATCTCCTTCCTCCGGATCACTCAACAACTTTAAATCTCATAATATCAGCAGTGTCCCCCGGCGACCTGTCAACAACGCCGGCTGCGACCCGAGCGAAGCGGACACGAACCGGCAGGAAAATGGTTATCGCCTGTGCCCTTGCCATCTTTTGGAAACTAGATAAGATTTCTCCAATCAAACTCAAAGGAGGTCTAGCGCTATGCCGTTCAACGACTTGAGCAATCACGAGTTGATCATTAAATCCGCAGCGACGCTGGAGGCGTTGCCCCCGGATAAGTGGGCGTACCTTATGTCCCTCTTCTCGCCGAGGGAAAGATATGCGGAGAACCACGAACGTTTGGAGGCCAGTTTCGCTGCATCATTGAAGGGCGATCCAGAGAAACAGAAGGAGTGCGATGCCATTAGGAAGGCTGTCGAGCAGGAGATGACGATCCTTTTCGGAGTGGCGAAATTGTTGGCCGTCAAAGACCCGACAATTTTGGAGTCTTTGGGTTCCGCACACACGAGCACACCCTCTGCTCAGCTCCACCTCATTGCGCCAAAAGACTTCGACTTGTCCTACGACCGGAAGACCGGTCACCTTATTGCTTCGGCCACCAAGGTGGCGACCGCAAAGGGATACCAGATCTGGGGGTGCGACGGAGACCCGAAGGTCGAAGCAAACTGGAGACTGCTTACCGCTTCCCATAGATGCAGAGGAATCGAGGTGCCGGGCGTGGACCGCTCCAAGACGAACTATTTGAAGATGCGGGCAGTCCGTGGGGCTAATGAATTCGGACCCTGGTCTAAGCTGTCTCAACTTGACCCTTAATCCACAGTTCTACCCCCTCATCCGCACTTACCCGGGGTGAGGGGGCGCATCAGCACCCGAATGAATCACTTGACCCTCTAATCTGTCACTTTGCCCTCTAATCTGCACTTTGACTCCTCTAATTTGTCACTTTGCCCTCTAATCTGCACTTTGACTCCTCTAATTTGTCACTTTGCCCTCTAATCTGCACTTTGACTCCTCTAATTTGTCACTTTGACCCCTCTAGTCTGTCACTTTGACCCCTAATTTGTCACTTTGGCCCCTGATTTGTCACTTTGACCCCTTAATGTGTAGATTTGGTATCCAAATTAACAATTGGCGCGGCTAGTTGGTCGATTTGTGCACCGGTTTTCGAGGTTTCCCTTCGGATATGACGGTCGCCCCCTCTCTTTGTTGAATTGATCCTGTAATGGTCGATTCCCCTGCGAAATTGCCGTATGACTAGTGATGCGAGGCTGTGCCTTACCGAGTCCGGAGGGGAGAACGTTCAGGTGGCTCTCCCCTCCTGATCGGATCACCTAGTGGCGGAGCTCCAAGAGCGCGCTGTAGTCCACGACGGCACCGTCCTCCGTCAGCCAGGGAACGCCACCCACGACGAACCGCGCGCGTACCGTACCCCACCGCGGCGCAAGAAGGTTATGGAACCCTTTCTCGTTGAAGGTCGCGGACCATGTCCTTTTCCCGAAATCTATCTCCAGGATCACCCCTTCCTTCGCATACTTGAAAACCCCGCCGGTTTCGAAGGCTTCCTGGAACCCATCCATGGTGATCAGCCGAACGACGAGCGGATGGTCGTTCACGTTGATTTCGACGTCGCCGAAGTCAGGCAATACGGCGGGCAAGGTGCCGGCAAGCGACATTTTCCCCGATTGGTTGGTGCTGTCGTAACGCCCCTCAAAGGATGTCACATGCGCCCGGAGGTCGTCCGGGGCCGGTTTGTTCCACCGCCAACTGAGATTGATGTCGTGGTTTAAGACGGTGTAGAAGGTGTACAGTTGATTCACTCCGAGCACCAGCCTGGCTTGCGTGACGCCCGCCAGCAGGCGACCGTTGAAATCGGCCTTGTCGATGGCGAGGTCATAGGTGGCCGAGCCGAAATCAAGGCTAAGACTAACGCTGGGTTTCGCGCCGGGGTTGCTTTGGAACTTCCAGACTTTCCCGCTGCGGTGCCAGGACCCATTCCCGGATGAGGACCACGAGCCGCTGGCGACCTCGATGGTGACGCCTTTGGCGGGATCGAAGAGTTCCGCAGTCATAGGAATGCGCCGCTCCCTTCCATCCTCGTCTGTCCAAGCCAGGCGACCGGCTTGGACAACATAGTGGCTGTAGGGTGCGCCACCATCGCTGCCGCCGGTGCCGTTGACGATGCGGCCGAACGCACGGGCAGGAGGGAGGGCCGTGCCGCTGATCCCGCCGCCGAACGAATTGGGAGCGGAGAGCGCCATGCTGATGGCGTCGTCATCGCAGTATTCGCCGACACGGCAAGCCATGCTGATTCTCCAGGTGAGGCACCACGGCAACTGGCTGCTGTAGGCGGTAGGAACCCATGGGACCTTGCCTTCCGCGGCAGCGCTTGCTACCGGGTGCAGCCAGTAGGTCCGGATCCTCATGCGGTCAAAGCACTTCCTGTCCGAGCAGGCGGGGGTCGTGGCGTACGCCGCCAATGTCGTTCCGATCCCCGTGGTGGTCTTGGTGTTCCAGCTGAACCTCCCGTCGTAGCCGACCGAGATGTTGTTCTCAGCCCCTATCGAGAAGCCCTTGAGTCCGACTTGCCCCCCCATGCTCATGCCGGCATTCACCTGGATCTCGTTGGTGTGTCCCGAACCGGTCATGCTCTCCGTGGCCAGGGTGTAGCCGATCGTCCTTTTGCTGGAACTGGTGGCCAGTACGTCGGTGGTGCAAGTGGAAGTCGTGGATTTACACGGATACCACGTCGTGCCTCCGTCCCCCGCCCTCGTTTCCCAACGGGCATCGTTCTGCCAGTTCAGGATTTCGCCGTTGGCGAGATTTTTTGGCGCCATCCAGTAATCGAGGTTCGCGGCGTTGTCGTACACGTCGCCGTAGTTGAAAGAACCCATCCCCTTGAACCACGGTTTGGTGCCCTCCGGGTACTCCGCGGTTTTGGAGACCGGATCCCGCAGATCAAAGTCCTCCAGCACGTAGTCCGGGCGGCCCTTGGTGGAAATGGTCTGCAGGTCCATCTGGTAGCCCGTGCCCTGGTCGATCAGCGCCGTACCCCCGATGGAGGCGTCGGTCCGGTAATCGTAGGCATACAACGTCGAGTTCTGCACGTACACGTGGGGTGCGCTGAAGAGCGCCCAGCCGCGGGTGCCGATCACGTTGTAATTCTGCTTTCCGGTTCCCAGTTCGTCCGAAATTGCGACCGTCACGCTCGACTTGGTTCCAGACTCCTTCTCCCATGTGTGCTTGTAGGTTGCATCGAAGCTCCTGCTGAAATGCAACATATCGAGAAGCCCCACCGTTATCTTCCTGCCGACCGATACCGATGCCGTATTCTCCATTACCGTCGTGGTTTCAGTGGTGTTCGTCGTGCTCCTGTTGAAGTCCACCCCGGAGAGCTCGCCGATGAGGTTGCTCCCTTCCGGTAGCCCCTGGCGGCTGAAGGGGGGCGAGCCCAGAATCACCCCGACGAGGGTCCAGTACTTCTTGCTGATGCTTTCCGTGACGTTTTCGATCCCGGCGGGAGGAGGCGTGGGCTTCGTTTTGCCGTCGGTATCGACGAAGGTACAGGCCGGAACGGCGTCGATGTGCTGTGGGACCAGGAAATCGGAACCAAACGCGAAGGGAGTCTCGGTGATCCACCAGTTATAACCTCCAAGGAGAGCGATATATTGTCTTACCGCCTGCCTGTCGGGATAGCTGGAATTGCACTTGAACTCTGACCAGGGATAGACCATGAGGCTGGGATTTACGTGGTCGAAGTACTTGACCCGCGTGCTGTCCCAGGTCCAGGTCCCCCAGCCGCCGTCGATGGAGGTATAAACGTACTCCGCATGACGCGCCGGGTTGTGGTTGGAAGCGGTGAACTGCTCCCCTGATTGTCCGAAGAGCTGTACCGCGGGGGCGAGTGCACCGGCTGCCAGATCCTCGTTGTCCCCTGCGTTCCCTTTCGCCTTGGTTCCAACCGACAGCGATACCCGTCCTCTCCAGTGCCCGCTGGGGTCGTACAGGCCGCCGTCATTGGAGCCGTTGTGAATCTTGGACTGGGATTGCGAGCCGAATTTCCCGTTCCAATCCACCGCGTCCAGGTGATCGTAATAGTAGTGCTGGCCGGATATGTAACCGTAGGCCACAAGGATTCTCTGGCCGTCAGGCGTGTTGAGCGTCACCGCGTCCAGCGGCTCGTGCTGGGCGTTGGTGGTGAACGGGACGGCGTGATAGGTCCAGGATGTGCCGTCGCCGCTGGTATAGACCCCGCTATTGGTGAAGAGATAAAGCTGGTTGTCGCACACGGTGATCGCCGCCCCCGAGCCCCACCCCTTGGCCGGGGTGTCGACGCGGGCCGAGCCGATGGCCACCTTGTTGTACTGTACTACCTCCGTGTTGCCGCCACCCTTGCCGCCGGGAAACAGGAGCCAGTGACCGTCCGGGGCGTCGGTGGTCGGCGTCAGATCAAAGGCGGCAACGTAGGCGTCCATCCCCGCACTGTGATTCGAGCCGTCGGCGTCGGCCGTAAAGGCGACGAAGATCTTGTTATCGAAGACGGCCAGTCCCTCGGCGGCAAACGTCTCAACGGCATCCGCATTGGTTCCGTACTTGGGGATCCAGGTGCGGCTCGGCCAGGGCGTGGTGAACGCCGGCAGGGTTATGCTCTCGGAGTCGAACTTCCAGTCCCCGTCGGCGTGCCCCCTGGCGTATCTCAGTTCATTGTTGGAGTAAGCGTTCCTCAATATCCGATGGAGTTTTCCGTTTACCAGGACCATCCGCCCCGGAGACCCCCATGCCTGCACGACCGCCAGCAGGAGCATGGAAACACAAAGAAGCATGGCCAGCAGGTTGCGCAACATGGGCTTTGCCGCCATGGGAGCGAAGCCATGCTCTACCGATGTCACGTTTCCGGTGCCAATAGGCTTTCTTCCTTCCGTCCGATTCGGCAGTCTCATCGTATCCCCCTTTCTTGGCACTACTCTTTCCCGTTTCCCTTTCCCCTCCGGTGACGTCACCATAACCCGTTTCTAGCGGGATGTACCTTCACCTCCTTCCGTCCGCGTATCGGAGCTAAACGGGGCGCATGCTGCCTGTGCGTATTCCAAACCGGGCAAGGGAATACAGTACGCGTTGGCTTGGAAATCCCAGGTCCAGAGCGCGGAGCTGGACATAATGCCTCCATCGTTGCCGGTGCAGCTCCCGTTGGTTCCCAGAAACGGTACGTTCTCCACGGTCCGGCACTGACAGCTCAAGGGCTTGTCCAGACGCACGTAGAGACTTGCGCCGGGGCTTAGGCGGCCACCGGGTAGTGACAGTTGCAAGATTTACGAGCAGTCGGGAGGCCGGGAGGCTAGTGTTGGATAAATGCAAGATGGGGCAGTTGAAAGAGGTGAAAAGCTCCGCCCGTCAATCACCGGCACGATGGTCGACAGGCTTCGCATATGGGCGTCGCCACCACTTCAGGGGCGTTGACGGTGAGGATCGGTGCCGGCCGTCGGGACTTTTCCATTTCTGCGCCGATGAGTTGTTGGCTTGCCGACAGTGTTGTCCTCGGCTTAGCGAGCTCCTCTCTAAAATGCTGCGCTTCGTGCGGGCAGAAAAAAGGCCGAGTTGCCGGCAGATAATTCGGTGGCAGCCCGACCATCTTCCTGAAGGAAGACCCTATACTATCCGCCCCAGTCCTCACGGTGGGGTTGGTTTGCTAAACTGATACTACCAGTTTTATGGTTGTCAACTTCACTCTGTCTTAGTTGGCTCGCGTCCTTTGTCATCTATTAGTACGATGGTGGACGCCGATCAAGAGCCCACGAATCATTACAGACACAGCTCCTCTCTCTCAAGTCATTTTAGTATTTGCGGCTTCTTTTTTCGAATTCAATAGAGGGTGACTTCACTACACTGCAGATTCTTAATATTTTGTCTCAGTCTCGGAACCGAAGCTGCGGAACAGTTCGATGTCGGGTAGGTTCTGGTACACCTGGGTGATGGTCTCGTGCGTGGTGAGCACGGCCAGTCAGCTGAAACAGCTGACTGGCCGTTTTGTTATCCATACGCTGATAGTGAGCAGGTGTCAGATCATCTTGCCGCAAGCTTTGCGGTATTTTTCACGGTTCTACGCCCCAGGACCAACTCCTCGACCTGCAACGGCTGGGGCCTTTTCGTGTGGGCATTCTCGCGACGGGCCTCCGCTTCGATGTTGTCCAGGGTGGCGATGAGCCGGTCGCTGCTGGTCACCCGATAGAATTTGCCGAGCCGCTCTCCTACCCCGGAGAGGTCAGCCCCGCCGGGGAAGACGATGACTCCATAAACGGGCAGCCGCCAACTGCCACGGGTGTTGACGACGTTCATCAGGGTCATCACATACTCTCGTACCTGGTGGTACGGGTTCACCCCCCAGCTCGCCTTGATCGCCACTGCTGTGCGGTTCCCTGGCTGGCAGTGCCAAGCGGTATTCTCCACGTCCCCATCTGCGAAGATCCTGCCGGAGTAGTTCTTCGCTTCGATCACCGTGATGCAGTCCTTGCTGATCACCACGCTGTCAATGAACCGGCTCACCTCTTTTCCCACCGCAACATCAACCTGGTGCAGCACCCTCCACGCCCCCGATTTCGCCTTCGTCGCGGAACCGAGGGTTTCCCTGATCTCGCGTTCCAGTGCGTTCTCGAAGGGGGTTGAGATCGCGTTGGTGAGGGTTCGCGACGCCTCCTCTTTTTCCTTTCCCGATGCGCTTCGGTATCGTGTCACCTCGCTTAGCAAGGCGGCCTTTTCCCGGCCCGTCTGTTCCAGCTGTTCCCTGAATTGCACCACCTGCGCTTGCCATTCCTGTTCGATGGAATGGATTATCGCTTCGGCCGCGAGCTGCTGCTCCCTGTCATGGTGCAGGGTGGCCTCTAGCTCCTTGATCCGGCCGATAAGGACCTCGAACTGGGCATAAGAGGCCTTTTCCTGCTCGGCGATCTGGGCCTCTTTGTCTTCCATCCGGCGCAGATATTTGTCTGCGTTGGCAATGAGGATGCGCTCCCTTTCCAGAGCGGCCCTTCCCTGGATCAACTTTATCTTGATGAAGAGTTCCAGAATCACCCACACCAGCAGGGCGGCTACCAGGCTGTTCACCGTGGTGGTGAGGTAGGTCTTCCACAGGCTGTAGTCGCCAAAGGGATCCTTCAGCCACTCCTGGTAATCGTCCGCGAAGCTCTCCGGCATGGTGCTGATCGTGTAGAGCCTTCCGATGATGGGGCGAGGCGCCTGCGAGCGGGACGCGTCGGCGGGAACGGGCAGGCGCAGCAGGATAAAGGGATAGTTGACCAGGTTCTCACGAGCGGGAAGTTTCCTGACGAGGAGGTTGGGGGAGGTCGTCATCAACACCTTCTGGTCCGGGCAATAAAGGGCGTCGGTGCGGCAGTCCGTGACCACCAGGGCGAAGATGCTGTAATTTCGGTCCAGAAGCTCCTGGAGCGGTCCTCTCTGGTTTTGGATCAGCATCGACTCGACGGCTTCAGGAAGGACGCTGGTGAGCTTGGATGTTTTGAGATTGGTATGGATACTGAGCAGGGTCTTGTTGAGGACGTAGTCGTAGTTCTTGTGGTTGATAATGAACGTGAGCCAGAGCGAAACGCAGATCAGCAGAACCAGTCGCAACGCGATATACATCGTCCGTCTCATGGGAGGGAAGGGGGCCATGGCGCTCATTATAGCATGGCGGGCCGGCAATGCCGCCATTAACTGCGGCCTGACCCGGCCCGGGTCAGTCCATGGCGTGGCACTTGTTGCACAGGCTGCGCTGGAAACGGCCGAAATGCGACGGGGCGCGGTCGTACATGGCGACGCGGTACTCCGCCCTGGTCTTTCCGCCGGCGGCGCCAGGGTCGCTCCCCTGGCTGACAGCATCGGTGCCGGGGTAGCCGCCATTCACGGTGAGGACCGTCTCCTTCGTGTCCCACCTGGTTATGGCGTCGAAGGCCGAGGCGTGAGCCCGGTGGCAGGTGAGGCACATGACCTTGTCGTCAGGCTTGGGGCCGGCGTGGGAGGTGGTGATCGAGGCCAGTTGCCGCACGTCGGTCAGGTCGCCGCTTTGAAAGGGGACCAAAGAGGTGAAGGCGCCGCTCTCGTTGCCGCTCAGGTCGCCGCTTTTCACGTAATGGTTGTAGGTCTTCGCGATCGCCTCACCAAGGGCGACCCCCGAGGGGTGCAGATGGGCGCTCCCTTGCCAGTTGGACAGCCCGCCGTGGCAGTTCAGGCACCACTCGCTGCTCCCCTTGCCATAGGCGACCCGGGTATCACCGCTATCTTCGCCGCGGTTGTATTCCCGCGGGGCGACCGCGATGGGCGGGTCGTAAACGAACTCGTGGCTCGTGCCCCTGGTACCGTATCCCCTGCCGGCAAGCAGACGATAGCTCCCGACGGCATCTGTGGCGCTTGGGGAGGCGCCATATGAGCCGGAGCCGATGACCGGATTACCCGACGCCGTTACAGTGCCTGCGCTGTCGGTTACCCGGTAGTTGCCGTGCGGATCGTGGCAGCTGATGCAGGAAAGGGCATCCGAGGGGTAGGTCCCGCCGGGGGATGAGGTGAGTGTTGCATCGGGAAAGTAACCGTAAGCCGGCGCGGCTATGTTGTGGCCGTGCCGCTCTCCCGGGCTCACCGCGCGCGCTCCGTTGGCTTCGGACCAGTAGTACTGCTTGGTCAGGTAGGCAAAGTCTCCGCCGGGGGTGAGCGAGGCGAGGGGGACCCCGTGGGGAGGGGCCGGACTGGTAGCGACCTGGTAGTCTTCAGGTCGTGCCGCTGCATGGCAGCGCAGGCATATCTCGCTCGTCGTGGTGCCTGGCTGCAAAGCGGAAGAACCGGCAGCCGCCAGCGAACCGTGGCAGCCGTCGCAGGCCCCGGTCCCGCCGTTATGGAAGCCCGCATTCCCGTCGGCGATATCGACAGTCAGCACCAGCAAAAAAGCGATGGCAGCCTTCATTCCTCGCATAGCCTGTCCCCTTTCCCGCGGCAACAAGAGGAAGGTGCTCTCTCGGCCCGATGATGGACTCATCGGGGAGAACGGCTATAACTTGAGGCGTTAGCGAAGAGAAGGTATGGCTGTGCGCTTGAGACAGAAAAACGCCCCGATCAAGGGGCGCTTTGTTTTAGGAGCACGGAACGGACGGGTAGCAGGTAGAAAGTTCGCCGTGAAATTTACTGTTTGTAAGAGTCGTTCTCGTGGCATTTGTTGCACAGGGACCACTGGTTGGTCGCGTACTGGCTCGCCGGTCTCCCATACATCCCTTGCTGGTATTCAGCCATGGTCTTGCCGGTGGAGACGGGCCCCGACTGACCCTGCAGGGTGGGGGCATCGATTCCGGGCCAGGAGCCTGCCACGGTGAGGTAGACCCCCTTGGCGCAGTTCCAGCGCGTTGCGCTGTCCCAGGCGGAGGCGTGGGCCCGGTGGCAGGTAAGGCAGGTCACGTTGTCGTCGACGGAAGGGCCGGCGGTCGAGGTGGTGGCAATGGCGAGTTGCGTCGCGTCGGAGGTCCCTTCCTCGAAGGGGACCATCGAGGTGTAGGCGTTGGCGACGGTCCCCCCCAGGTTTCCCGTGGCGATGTAGGCGTTGTAGGTGGCGACAACGTCGGTCGGGAGCTTGGCGCTGTTGCCGGAGGGGTGGTTTGCCACCGTGTCGCCGGGGTAGGAGGAGTGCGTCAGGCCGGCGTGGCAGTTGCCGCACCATTCCGACATGCCCCGGCCATAGGCTACACGGGTATCCGAGGTGCTCTCAGCCCTGTTGTAGGTTGCGGGGGACACGGCGGAGGGCGGATCGTTGACGAAAGGAGCCAGGGGGTACGAGGCGGGCGCATATCCGGCTCCCGCCAGCATCCGGTAACTCCCGACCGCCTCGCTTGCCGTGGGGAGGGCGCCGTAGGAGCCGGAACCGGCAATCGGCTTGCCCCCCTTGGCCACCGCGCCGCTACTGTCGAGAATGCGGTACCCGCCGTGCGGGTCATGGCAACTGATGCAGCTGAGGCTCGCAGACGGGTACGTGCCGCCGGGAGCCAGCGCATTGCGGGCGTCCTGGAAATACAGGAAATCGTTGGCGATGATGTTATGCCCGTGGGCATCACCGCTGCTGGAAACGGCGAGACCGGTGGCGGGGTCGACCCAGCTGTAGTTTTTCTGCAGCCAGGCGAAATCTCCCCCGGGAGTCAGCTGGACCGGCGGCAGCCCCAGGGGAGGCGGTGGGTTCGTGGCCACCCGGTAGCTGTCGGTCGGGGTGGCGCCGGAGTGACAGATGAGGCAGGTCGAGCTCGGATCCGAGCCCTGCAGCAGGTACTGATTCGCCGACCCTTTGGTACTTGCCGCCATCCCGCCAGAGGAGTTGTGTACGGTGTGGCAACCGTCGCAGGCGGCGACCCCGCCGCTGTGAAAGGCGAGGGCGTTGCCTGCTCCGGCCGCAACCAACAGAAGTGCGGACAAAAATTTCGTGGGCACCTTCATGCCGTTTAACCTTTTTGGTCATCCTGCCGGCGATAGATCGCCTTCTGCCCGTTCCCCGCGATGACGAAGGCACCGTTGTCGAGCTTGCCGTAAAGCGATTTCACCGTTCCCTGGATCGCTATGTCCAGCCTCACCATCCCGTTTTTGTCGTCCTGCCAGGTGAACTGCAGCGAGGGGTAGCCCTTCACGACGAACACCCCGGTATGGTCGGCCTTGAAATGGACCGTCTCCGGTACCTGCGGGTTGGCCCAGGTACCGACGATCCCGTAGGCCTTGTTACATCCTGAGGCGACCACCAGCATCATCAGCACGGCTGCGGCCAGGCAAAAATGTTTCATCTCGTTCCTCCTTGGGGTCATCGTCCCGTTGCCGCGGTCAATACTTCTCGCCCATGACTTTGAGCAGCTTGCGCGCGTTGACGTGTCCCTTCTTCGCTGCCAGGCGCAGCCACTTGACCGCTTCGACGTGATCCTTTGGGACACCTTCTCCGTTTGTGTACATAAGCCCCAGGTTGAACTGGGACTGTGCATGCCCCTTTTCCGCCCCCATGCGGTACCACTTGGCCGCCTCTTTCAGGTCCTGCGGGACTCCGTCCCCCTTGTCGTAGATCATGCCGAGGTTGTACTGGGCCCGGAGGTGATTCTTTTCCGCGGCCTCGGTGAGCCAGCGGATCGCTTCCTTCTTGTCGGCGGGGACCCCTTCTCCCCTGTAGTACATGATGCCGAGGAGGTAGCACGAGTCTCCGCCGTGGTCGGCCTTGAAAAGCCGGAGTGCGGTGGGGTAGTCGTGCTGCTGGTAGGCCCGAAAGGCCACGCTGAAGCCGGGCTGGGGGGCCGCCCATGAGGTGGCGGCCCAGGCCAGCATGAGGATGGCGAACCATCCATTGCAAAGCATGCGTCTCTTCATAATTCAATCCTTTGCGTTTTCCGCAGTACGAGGGGGCGAGTCCCCCCCTCATGTCCTACTTTATGAGCTCGAAGAACTGGGCGCGGGAGTTGTTCCGGTCCGCTATGCCAAGAAGGCCGCCGTCGCTCACGCAGATCTGCGCGGGGTAGTAGAGCTGCCCCTCCTTCCACCCCAGGGCGAGCAGTCGCCCGGTATAGGTGCCGTCAGGTCCGAGGGTCACCAGGGAACTGCCGTTTTGATCCATAACGAAGATGGTGCCCCGGCTGTCAGTGGTCAGGTAGGTGGCGAAGCTCACGTACTCCTTGAGGTCCTTGGACAGCGGCTTGAATTCGATCCCACCCTTGGATGCCGCGTAGACCACGGAGGCGAGGCTGTCCAGCAGCAGGAGGTCGCCCCCGCGGGTCAGAGCGAGGTCGGAGCAGAAGCCGGCTTCGGCAGGGAAGGGGAGCTGGCGCTGGAAGTTGCCGCTTGGGTCGAGCTCCAGGACCCTTCGGCCGAGGATGTCGAGGAGGTAGACCTGGTCGTTTGCCCCTACCCTGAAGCTGCGTATCTGAGGGTCGGGGGCAGGGACGCCATGCAGGTCAAGGTATCCGACGAAGCTTCCATCCCCCTTCAGGTGGGCGATGCGGCGCAATTTGCCGTCCAGGGCGTAGATGTCTCCTTTGGAGTCGAGTTGCAGCCGGGTCGGTACGGTTAGCTGCGGCGCTTTCACCTCGCTTCCCCCGGAGATGCCGGCATCCTTGAAGCTGTATTTCAGCAGGCGGCCGTTGCCAGTGTCGGCGACTACGATCCCCCCCTTGGCATCGCAGACGATCCCCTCGGGGGCGGCGAGTGCCCCCCCCTTGTCGTCCAGGTAGACCGCGGTCACCTGCTTGAGCCGCTCCGCCCCCGCCGCGCCGGTGGCAGCGAGGAGCACGAAGCCGAGCACGGCGTATTTCATGAAGATTCGAGACATGGCTATTTACCTCTTGTACTGGTCATGGCACTGGGTGCACAGATCGCTCGTGGTCGGGAACGGGATGAAGTGCTTGTATTCGGTTCCGTGCGCGCGGTGGCAGCTCAGGCACTGCATGGTCAGGTTCTTGTTGCGCTTGTCCTTGATCTTGTCCCCGATGGGGTGGGTGGAGTGCTTCTGCCAGTCGTGGCACTTACCGCAGACGTCTATGATGGACGGCTTGTTGGTCAGGAACTGGCTGTTCGATGCGTGGGGGTCGTGGCAGGCCATGCAGTTCCCGTTTTGGATCGGGTCGTGCTTGGTGAGCGACTTTTCCTGCCTCTGGATGGTGTCCTTGTGGCAGCTGCCACAGACGGTGATCAGATCCGCCTTGAGCAGCCCCTTCTCTTTCGCCGCGTGGGGGTTGTGGCAGGTGAGGCAACCCTGCTTGCCCAGCAGGGGCCAGTGCACCTTGTTCTTCGCGAAGGTGGAGTTCACCATGTCGCTGTGGCACTCCTTGCAGAGCTCGGAGCCGCTGCGCTTGGTCTTAAGCGGCGAGCTTGAGGTGGCATCGTTGTGGCACTGGCTGCACATCTTGCTGGCTACCGGCTTGTGCACGTTGTTGTAGAGGAGGCTCGGCATGTCGGAGCCGTGCGGGTCGTGGCAGGCGGTGCAGCGCGCCTTGGCCACCGGGTAGTTCATGTGCTGCTTGATGAAGATCGGCTTGTCCACCTTGTGGCAACCGGTGCACAGTGCCGGCACCTCGTCCTTGAGCAGGAAGCCCGCCTTGCTGGAGGCATGGGGGAGGTGGCAGGTGAGGCAGCCGGTGGTTACGGGGCTGTGCTTGTGCTTCACCTTGGCGAGGGTGTCGCCCATGGCCTTGTGGCAGTCGAGACAGAGCGCGTTGCCTGCGCGCAGCATGTTGAACCTGTTTTCAGAGGCGTGCGGGCTGTGGCACTTCATGCAGTTTCCTTCGGCAACCGGCTTGTGGCTGCTGCGTGCGTCCGCCGGGATGACAGTGGCGTGGCACTGCGCGCAGATCTGCTTCGAATCGGCGGCGAGAAGCTTACCGTGGGACGAGGTATGCGGGTTGTGGCACCCGGTGCAGTCGCCGGACTTGACCGGGGTGTGCACGAACGGCTTTTTCACCGTCTCCTGGATATTGACGTGGCAGTCCATGCAGACCTTACCTGTCGCACCGGGTTTTAGCTTGAACATCAAAAGGGCGTTATCCTGCGCCGCGGCCGAGGCGACGTAGAGCAGGGCGAGCAGGATCATGATGAGTATCTCGGTGTGTTGCTTCATTGCTGACTCCTCTCAGCGCTTCTCGACGATATGGCAGTCGTCGCAGGTTCGTGCCGCAAAGGGGGGATGGAGCGTGTCCTTGAAGAACTTGGAGTCCTTGGACGCGTGCGGGTTGTGGCAGCTCACGCAGTTGA
The DNA here is from genome assembly GCF_004917075.1 of Geomonas edaphica. GTDB lineage: Bacteria > Desulfobacterota > Desulfuromonadia > Geobacterales > Geobacteraceae > Geomonas > Geomonas edaphica. The sequence goes on along the minus strand of NZ_SSYB01000001.1, from coordinate 1,265,991 downwards.
TCCCGTCCGGGTTGATGTTCAGGTGGTCCTTGCCGAACTGTTCCGACTTCAGGTCGTGGCACTCGCTGCAGGTGGTCCTGACCGGCTCGGCCAAAAGGGACCCCTCAGCGGAGAAGTGCGGCCGGTGGCAGGTTGTGCAGTCTTTCTGTGCAGGCTGGTGCGGCGTTTCCTTCCCCATCTTCTCCTTGATCTGCTTGTGGCAGGTGAGGCAGAGGTCCGGGCTCGGCGCGAGCAGCAGGCGGTTCAGCTTGGACTTGTGCGGGTTGTGGCACTTGGTGCACTCCCCTCCGTTCATAAGGGGGGCGTGCTTGCTCCCCTTGCCCTTGAGCCCCTTCTCTATGTCCAGATGGCAGGAAAGGCAGAGCGCCTCCTGTTTCTTGGCCAGCATCCCGGGGGTGTTGGACGCGTGCGAGTCGTGGCACCCGAGGCAGTTCTTGCGTTTGAAGGGTGCGTGGTTGGAGCCTCCGGTTTCCTGCTCCATGAGCTTTGCGTGGCACTTCGCGCAGAGGTCGTCCGCGGGAGCCTTGAGCAGCGCACCCTGGGCGGAGGCATGGGGGGCGTGGCAGGCCACGCAGTTGCCGTTTAGCACTGGGGCGTGCGTGTGGTTTTTCTTGAATGCGCTCTCCTTGTCGCTGTGGCAGCCGTAGCAGACCGTGTCCATGCGCGCCTTGACCATACCGTGGATGTTGGAGCCGTGCGGGTTGTGACACGATGTGCAGTCACCCTCGGCGAATGGGAAGTGCACGTCGCTCATGGACTGGCTCTCCTTCACCTTGGCGTGGCACCCGTAGCAGAGATCCGCCCCCTGGGCGACCAGGAGCTTCTTCCCTGCCGCGTGTGGCTTGTGGCAGGAGAGGCATCCCTTCCCCGTGGTGACGGCGGCATGCGGGGCGGTCATTCCGGCCCCCTTTTCCTTGTGGCAGCCGATGCAGAGCGCGTTGCCGTCACGGACGGTGAGCTTGGAAAACTCCGAGGTGTGCGGGTTGTGGCAGGAGAGGCAGTCCCCTCCGCTGAACGGGGCGTGCTCGACGCTTCCCCCCATTTTGAGTTTCGTAGCATCGTGGCACTGGTAGCAGAGCTCGCTTCCTTTCTGGGTGACGCCGAAGGGGTTGTCCGCGGCGGGGGCGTTGTGGCAGCCGTCGCACGACGCGCTCTGCACCGGGTCGTGGACGCTTCCCTTCAGGAGCTTGGGCTTTTCGGAGGAGTGCGGATTGTGGCATACGGTGCAGCGCGCCTTTTCCACCGGATAGCCGCCGTGGGCTTTTTTGAAGCCGGCGCCCTTGCTGTCGTGGCACGACAGGCAGAGCTTCGGCTCCGCCTGGGCCAGAAGGTTCTTCTGGTCCGAGCTGTGGGCGACGTGGCAGGCCTTGCAGCCGTCACGGGAAAGCGCCTGGTGCACAACCTTCTTCTCGAAGAGTTCCTTCTTGTGGCACTGGTAGCAGACCTGGTTCCCGTCACCTTTCAAGAGCCGGGCGGACTGGGATGCATGGGGGGAATGGCACAGGGTACAGCTACCGTTTTTCAAGGCGCTGTGCACGTTCGCCTTGTTCATGCCGATCTTATCCTTGGGATGGCACTTAAGACAGAGCGCGTTGCCCGACTCCTTCAAAAGGAGCTTGGGCACGATGCCGTGGCGCAGGTGGCACTCCTCGCACTTCTGTTCCTTTACGACCGGGTGCACGTCCTTCATCCCGAGGTACTGCGTCACGAACTTCTTGTGGCAGTCAAGGCACCCCTTCTTGGCGAAACTCATTGCGGCGTGGCTCGGGCTGGTGCAGAGCACTATGGCTGCATAGAGCAGGGCTGCGACGACGCCGACCGGAATCCCGTATTTACTCTTCTTTCCCGACATGGTCTCTCCTTGCTCGCTCTACTGCGCCGGTTCCGCCAGGTAGAGCTTCACCTGGTATGCCTTGCGGAGCTTTTCTCCCCACTCCTCGATGGATTTGTTCACCTTCTCCCCGTAGAGCTTCTTGGCGATCTCCTTGCGAGCGCTCTCCAGCGGGGCGGGCTTGGCCGGGATCACGTCTTGTACCGCCAGCACATAGCTGTACCCCTCTGGGCTCGTGTAGAGCCTGAAATCGCCGCCTTTCGCACCGGCCAGGGCGAGTTGCACTGCCGGGGCCAGCTTCTTGGTGATCCAGGGGGTGTCGCCGAACTCGAGTCGACCCTCGCTTCCCGACGGCACCTGCCCTGCGGCGTTCGCGGAAAGCCACTGGAATTCAGCCCCTTTTCTCAACTTCTCGGCCGCGCTTTCGGCGTCCTCGCCCTTGGCGAACACGAGCTCCTTCAGCTTGATCATCTCCGGGGAGGAGTAGTCGGCCACGTGTGCCTTGTAATAGTCCTCCACCTCGCCGTTGGTCACCTTGATTTCCGGCACCACTACCTTGTCGATGAACATGCCGAAGACGATGGAATCGCGGTACTTCTTGTTCGCGTTTTTGTACTCATCGCTCCGGTCGATCCCCTGTTTGAGTGCTTCCATCTTGAAAACCCTTGCCAGAAGCATGTCTTCCAACGCGGGGACCTTCCCTTCGTTCACCTTCTTGATCTTGATGGCCTCGCCGATGCCGTGGAAGAATTTCCCCCTGATGGCGGCGGCTAGGTCGCCGACCGTGATCGGTTTTTCGCCGCGGATATCCGCCACGACCCGCCGGTCTTTCAAAAGCTTGTCGAAGCCTGGGCGAGGCGCCTCGAAGTCGAGCTTGTCCAGCACCTTCTTGTGCAGGGTGACGTACTTTTTCTCCAGGTCTTTCCAGTACTGGTCCAGAACCTGGTTGCTCTTAAGCTCGAGGGCGCGCTGAGTCGCCTCCTCGAGCGCCTGGTCGTTCCCCTTCGGAAAGCGGACCTCCTGGAGTTCCACCAGGGTGAACGCCGGCCCGACCGGGAGCACCGCGGTCACCTCGCCATCCTTCATGCGGGACAGGGCCTGGGCGATCTGGGGCAGAAGTCCCTTGGGCTGCACCCATTCTCCCTCCTTGCCCCCCTGGACCTGGCCCGCGTCGATCAGCTTGTCGGCCAGGGGATCGAACTTCCCGCCTCCCTTTAGCTGCTCCGCGAGCTTATCGGCGTCATCCTTCTTGTCGAACTTGACCGACCTGATCTTCCACTCCTTGACCAGGTCCTGGTAGATCCGGTCCACGACCTTCTGGTCCGGTTTGACCCCATCGAGCTGGTGCCTCTTCAGGATTTCGCCGAGGCTACTTGCCGAGAAGTCGCTGATCCCTTTTTTCGCCTCGGGCAACTCGTCGAGCCCCATGTTGAACCCCTCGGCCATGATGAGCCGCGCGCTTACCAGACGATCGAGCACCGACTGGTAGTTTTTCTTACCCGCCTTGGTATCGGCTCCGGAACCCGCCCCCTCGTGAATGCTTCCGAGGGCATCGGTGAACTCCTGCATGAGGATGGGGTCATCGTTCACCAGCGCGATCGGGGTCTGAGCGAAGCGCGGTGAGAAGGTCGGGGCCTGGAGCAGGACCGTCACCCCCTCCTTCTGGGGGGCCGGCTTCCCTTTCTCACTGCTTCCCTTTTCTTGCACGGTTTCCCGGGGCTTGGCGGCCAGCGTGGCCGGCGTCTTTGTGGCGGTGGCGGCAGCTTCGCCGGCCCAGGCCGGGGTCCCCGCGCAAAGTGCCGTGATCAAAAGTAACTTCATCGCATTCATGTTCATGGTCCCTTCCTTCATGTGTGTAGTGCGGTGCACTGCTGTCCGTCGTGCTCTCTGCCTATCCTTATGCCGCGGCGCGCTTGCCCGCTAGCGGCCGAGGCTTTCTTCAACCGCCTGGTGCACCATCCCGGCGGCCAGGGCGCTTGCCGTTACTATCCTGCCGATATCGAAAAAGCGGACTCGGTCCATCCCGGTCCGGTGGTCGCCCATGGACCAGACCGCCCGGCGGCTGCTCCGCTCCAGGAGCAGCGCGGAAAAGTCGACCTTGGGCGCAGCCTGGGCCCCCTGCAGGTCCTCGAAGTCGTTGACCTCGCCGGTGAGGATGAGGTCCGTGCTGAGCATCCCGAAGAGGAGCTCCGCGTCTGCCAGCGAGACCCCGTCCTCCATGATGATCCGGTAGCGCAGAAGGTCTTCGCGTACCGTCCCCGGCTCGATCACCTGGAACCTCCCCTGCCTGACCAGCTCGCCGATGAAGTGCAGCGCCAGGATCTCGCCGGCGTAGCCGTGGTTTCCCTTGTCGAAGAAGGGGAGCACGGCCACCCGGTAACTCCGTCCCGGTTCGAGCGGGCGGGCGAGGTACACGGAGTCCGATCCCAAAGACACCCTCGGAATTGGCTGCGGCTTTTCTCCGGTCAACGCCTCAGCCAGCAGTTGGATCGCCCGGTCGGTCACCTCTTGCGGCCTCCTAACCAGCCCCACACCGAGAAGGCCAGGGGCGTCGTTTCCCGAGAGCGCCACGCTCTCCATGTGCACGATTCTCGGGGTCTCCTCCGTAGTCACTAGGCGTGAGGTGAGGGCGACCCGGGGAGGGAAGGGGGTGCGGTAGAGCTCCACCTCGGTAATGAGCACCCCTCGCGCCCCGGTCTCGCGGCGTAGCGCCTGCGCCGTGGCCGCGTCGATCCCCCCCACATAGCGCAGACGGTGCCGCGCCATGAACTGCTCCAACTGCGCTTCCGGTAGGATCTTCATGCCCCGCAGGGCAAGGCGCCTGGCGAGCTCCTGCCGCAGTTCGGTGACCGGTGCTGTCCCGCCGCTTAGGTTTTGCAAGGGGAGAATGGCCACGCCCCCCTCTGCGTTGCCCGCCTCGTCCCCGGTCCATGCGGCACGGCGCAGCGGAGCACAGCCGGCGACGAGCAGCACGAGTAGAAGGGCGACGAGGCTACTGAAAGAGTTTCTTGATGGCATCGTTAACCGCCCGCTCGGTGATGTCGTTCATCGGTTCACCACCGCCGCCGAAGAGCCGGTCCGTGATGCCGATTCCCCCCATGGTGGTTGAGGCGGACCAGACCACCTTGCCGGTCTGGGTCTCCAGAAGCTGGAAGCTGAGGGAGATGCTGTTGGCAGCTGAGCTTCCGGAACGGACCTCCCCGTACTCTTTTACCGTGCCGGTGATGACGGCGTCCGCCTTGATCACCCCCGCCACCTTGGTGAGCTCCTCGGTGCTGGGGGCGACCGGGTTACTGATGCCGACCCTGCTGATACCGCGGGCGACTTCGCCCGGGGGGATGACGTACAGTGCGCCGGTTGCCAGGAGCTTGGTGGTGAAGACGTCTCGAACCCGCTCCGCCGCGGACGTCTCGCGGGTCAGGTTGGCCAGCGGCATGATGGCGACGGTGTGCAGGGCCCCGAAGTCCATGTTGGCGTCGCGATACACCTCTGCTGGACCGGCACAGCCGGCCAGGGCAAGAAGAACGAGGGTTATGATTGGCGGTATCCATCGCTTGGGCATAACGTGCTCCAGTGTGCGTTCCTTTCCTAGAACGAGCTCCTGAGCACCGCGCTTATGGTCTGCGAGCTCTCGGTGCCGGAGGAGGAAGAGGTGTTGAGTCTCTGATAGGACGCATCCAGGGTGGTGCGCGGTGTTATCTTCCAGGTGAGCCCCGGTGTCAGCATCTTGCTCTTTTGCTGGTTCAGCGAGGCCAGGTTCTCCGAGTAGGCGAAGTTGAACTGCAGCGTGCCGTCGGGGAACGGGGACCAGTTGATCCCGTAATTCTGAAAGGTGGTGCCAGCCTGACCGCTTTGCTGCAAAAGCGAAAAGGAGCTGGTCAGGTAGAGCGTGGTAAAGGGGCGATAGGTGAGGCCGATGTCCTCGCGCTGTGTGCTGATGGACGTGTCGCTGATACCTGCACCGGTGGCTAAGGAGCTGTTCCAGCTGTAGTTCGCGTTGAGACTCAGGTCGCCGCGGGGCTTCAGGTTCACCCCGAAGAGGGCGTTGTAGGCCCTGATCCGTGCTCCGCTGTCGGTGCTGGATAGGCTCAGGCCGCCGCTGGCATTGAGGTTCACCCCCTGGTAGAGCTCCGCGGTGTTGCTGATAAACAAGGCGTCAGCGCCGCTTGTCTTTCCTTGAAAGGACTCGCGGCGCCCGGAGTAGGTGATGGTGTCGCTCAGGGTCGGCAGGGGAGTCATGCGCAACAAAGCGCTGTAGACGAAGGCGCCCCGGTGCCCCTTCGGTTCCTCGCTGTCCTCCCTGGCTCCCCTCGCGCTCCCGGAGAGCCAGTCGTTGAAGCGGTGCTCCGCCATGAGGGCGTTACTCACGGTCCATTTGGTGAAGCCGTTGGGCAAAGAGCTGGTCAGGAAGAAGGAGCCGTCGTAGTAGAGCGCCGGTGAGTCGGTCAGCCGGACCTTCACGTCCGTGTTCAGCATCTGAGAAAGGACGTTGCTGTTTTTCTGCACCGATGCCGCCGGCACCTCGTCGAAGGCCTGGATCTCGGTGACAAAGAGGTTGAAGGATGGGGGGAAGCCGATGATGCCGGGGGGGACCTGCGCCGGGTCGAGCGGCGCAGCGACCACCTTCAGGTAGCGGGTGGCGACCGGGGCGAACTTGATCTCGAAGCGGTTCTGGAACGGGTCCAGGGTGAGCCCGGTGACGGTGCTGACCGGGGCCCAGGCGAGGTTGTCCTGGCTTTGGTAGACGGTCCAGGTGTACTGCCGGGCGATGGCGTCGGGGAGCCTTTGGCCGTTGGAAGTGGCGACCCAGAGCAGCACCCGGTTCACCGTTGTCTGCGGGTTCTGGAAGTCGAAGCCGAAGTTTCTCTTCGCCTGCGGTCCCGGCTGCGGGCCGAGGTCGATCCCCGCACTCTTATCCAGGTTGCCGTCGACGAGCAGCGGGTAGCTCCCCAGGGTGGCGGTCTCGGGGACCACGTACTGCTGCCCCGGGCCGGTAAGGGCGGCGAGCCCGGAAAACGGCAAGAGCTGCTGGTCCACCATGCCCCTGCCGCTGGACGAGGTGGCGGTACCCTGCTCGCTCACGTTGTAGGTGGAATAGAGCGAGACGCGCTCGTCGAAGAACTGCCCGCTGTAGCTTGCCGTGCCGGTGTGGGACAGCTGGGATACGTCGAGCCCCAGGAGCCTGTCCTTTTGGTCGTTGTAGTTGAAGAGGTATTTGAGGTCGAGGTTCTTCACGTTGTAGGTGATCCCCAGCGTGGCCCGGTCGTTGCTGCTGTCCTCCAGCTGACGCAGGCCGTCAAAGGTGTTGATCCTGGTAAGGAGGAGGCTCACTGCCGGGAGTCCCTCCGGCCGCCACCCAAGGGAAGCGTGGTACTCCTCGTTGTAGCGGTCGGGAAGGGAGGTCCCCGCGGTGGAGTCGCTCTCCTTTCTCTTGCTGTAGCCAAGGCTTGCGTTCAGCATCGGGCTTCCCATGAGCAGGTCCACGCTCGGTAGCGACGTGGTGATAGAGGAGCGAGCCTCTGACCCGTTGGCGGTGAGCCAGTTGCGGTCGCTTTCCCACAGGTAGCCGGCGCGCAGGGACAATAGCGGGAGAAAGCTCTTGTTCAACATCAGGCTGTACTTCTGGGTCAAACCGTCCCCCTTCTGGGCGCCGCTAGTGCCGGTTGCGTCCCGGGTCTGTGACTGGAGGTGGCTGTAGTCCCACTCCAGGTAGCCGTTGAGAAGGTCCGCCGAGGCACGTTGCGGCTGCAGCAGACACCAGAAGAGGCAGACAAGGCAGGCGTTGGCTAGTCGCAGAGCTGCCCCTTTGAACATCGTGCCGTGCACCGGACGGTCACCTTTCGCCCATCAGCGCAAGCCGGTGCGGGGGTGCGGGGAGCTCCAGTTCGTTTTCCAGGCGGTAGCTCACGAGGTTAACGAGCTGCACCCGCCTGCGCGCGGGATTTACGGCGTACAGCCTGTTCTCGTCTGCGTCGATGGTGAGGTACGCCGGGCTTCCCCCCAGCGGCACGGTGGCGATGGTGTTGAAGGTGAAGGGCTCGAGAGCCTGCACCCACGCATCGGACTTGCGCCCGGTGTAGACGATGCCGGAGCGCTGGTCGACTTTCAGGGCGCACACCCCCATCCCCACGTAGTACCTCCGCTGTTGTGCCAGGGTGAAGGGGTCGAGGACGTCCAGGTACGAGCTGAGCGCGTGTGCCGCGTAGAGCTGGTCGCCGCTGCGGCTGAACGCGCCGTGTCCATCTCCGGGCGCGCTCCCCACCGTGGCGCTTACCGCCCTGCGCGCGAGGTCGAGGACGGTCATGGTGCTTGCGAAGCTGTTGAATACGTACCCTCTCTGCCCGGTGGGGTCGATGAGCACCGAGGAGGGGGCATCCCCCACCGCCAGGCGCCCCGTCTCGAAATACCCCTGCGGGTCCACAAAACTCACCGTGTTGGAACCCTTGTTGACCGACAGCAGCGTCTTGCCATCGGGGGAGAGGGCTAGTTCTTCCGGGGAGTCGCCGGGTGTGAGCCTGATCCTGCGCACCTCTTCGCCGGTTACCATGTCGATCACCTGCAGAGCGTCATCCCCGGAGAGGGCGACGTAGGCGCGCCTGCGCTGCTGGTCGAATATGACGCCGCGGGGAGCCTTGCCGGTGGCTATGAAACCGGCGACCTCGGCCGACTGCTTGTCGAAGATGGCGATGGCGTTGGCCTCTGGGATGGTGACGTAGCCAGCCAGCCCGACGACGGGCCTGCGCGGCTCACGGACGGTAAACACCGGGGTAAATCTGAAACCGGCCCCGATGGAGTTGTCGTAATCAAAGGAAAGTGAGAGCAGGAGCGCTTTCTGTTTTTGCACCGTGAAGGGGGCGTTGACCGTCACCCGTTCCGGTGCCTGCAGGGCCGCGCTCCCCTCCTCGCGGCGCAAAAGCGGGTGCGAGATGCGCAGGGCAAGGCCCGTGTAGCTTCCCGGGGGGAGGGTGGATGAGCCGAGGAAACGCTGCCGGGTAAGCTCTGCAGGCTTCACCTCCTTCAGCGCCAGGGGGACGGGAAACTCAACACCGTCCTCGCGCACCGCGCTGATTCCTTCCAGGGTGAAGCTCAGGCGCTCCGCCGCCGGTGGAAAAGGGCGGGTGTAGAGATAAAGCGCCCCCTCTTCGATGAGGGGCTGCCGTAGCGAGACGAGCTGCGTCTGGCATCCGGCCAAAAAGGCAGCCAGGACGATGGCGATGAGACGTATCTTCATAGGGGGCCACGCTGCCGGGGCGGGGCCCCGGCTTTGGGATCATACGATTTCCGTGAGAACCGGGCTGGCCCGAAGGCCAGCCCGGTTGCGGCATGGTGAGGCGCTAAGGCCTCGTTAAACGGGGTGCCTCGTTAGTCCTTGGCGTGGCACTTGTTGCACAGGGACCGCTGGTAGGTAGCGTAGACGGTAGCCGGCCTCTGGTAGAAGGTTGCCTGGACCTCGTTCATGGTGCGGCCAAGGCCGTAGGACTGTGCCGAGGTGTTGGTGGAGTCGGTGCCGGGGTAGGCGCCTGCCACGGTGAGGAACTCGGTCTTGTTGGTCCAGCGGGTCATGCTGTCCCAGCCGGAGGCATGGGCCCTGTGGCAGGAGAGGCACATGACGTTGGAGTTGCTGTCGGCGCCACCTTTCTGGGAACCGTCGTTGACGGAGTGCAGGGCCAGGTTGGCGCGGTTGTTGGTCCCCTCTTCGAAGGGCACCATGGAGGTGTAGGCGCCGGCCACGGTGCCGCCGAAGTTGCCGGAGCTTACGTAGGCGTTGTAGTTGGCAAGGATGTTCGCACCCAGGGTGGAGTCGCTGCTGGCCGGGTGGATGAGGCTAGTGCCGCCGTCATAGTTGGCGGTGGAGTTGTGGATGTTGGTATGGCAGTTGGCGCACCACTCGGACATACCGGTACCGTACGCTACGCGGGTGTCGGTGCTCGCCTCGGAGCGGTTGTAGGTGGCCGGTGCGACGGCATACGGAGGCAGTGCTGCAAACGGCTGGATGCCTGCGACGCCCGCCACGGAATCCGGGAGGTATCCCGGGCCACCCAACAGGCGGTAGACGCCGACCGCCTCGGTGGTGGTCGGAGCAGCGCCGTAGGAGCCGGAGCCGTTGATCGGCAAGGAGACCGCTACGTCGTTGGCTCCGTTGTAGCCGGTGCCCGCGACGACGGGGCGCTGCACGGTGCCCGATGCGTCGACGATGCGGTACTTGCCGTGGGGATCGTGGCAGCTCGAGCAGGCCAGGTTCGCCGCGGGGTAGTTGCCGCCCGGGGCGGTGCTCAGGGTGGAGTCGGGGGTGATGCCGAAGTCGGCGGCGACGACGTTGTGGCCGTGGCGCTCGCCAAGGCTGGTGGTCGGGGTGCCGTGGCTGTTGTAGTTGAAGGTTTCCTTCACCCAGGCGAAGTCGCCGCCGGGGGTGTAGTTGGAGGGAACCGTGCCGCCCGCGGCGGCGTCGGTGGTCATGATGTGGTAGCTCCCTGCCTTAGCGGAGGTGGTGGCGTGGCAGTTGAGGCAGGTCGAGCTCTGGTCGCTGCCCTGGAGCAGGTAGGTGACCCCTTTGAGTTGGGTGGCGTTGCTGCCGGTGCCCATCGCCTTGTTGCCGGAGGAGTTGTGCATGGTGTGGCACCCGTCACAGTACGCCACGCCGCCGTCATGGTAGGCGAAGGCGCTGCCGGAGGCCAGAAGGGTAAGGACCGCTGCTGCTGTCAAAGACTTAGCTGCTTTCATTGTGTCTCCTTTTCAATCCAAAAAATGCAAAGATTTAGTTACCAACTGCACCGTTTTGAGTACTGTTCGCTTCTTCTCACCCCCCCTTCGTGCTGGTCGCTGACGGCTGGGTCTGGAATACCCGGTAGACGCTGACGCCCCTGGCCCGGCTCTGGGCCACGTAAACCCGGTCATGGTTGACGACGAGTTCCATAGGAGCAATGAGGTTTCCCGGCTCCAGTCCCCTAAAGCCGAACTCGGCCTGGAAACTGAAATCCCTGTCGAAGATCATCACCACGCAGCGCAGGGTGTCGGCCACGTAGATGTTCCCCCGCTCATCGGAGGCGATGCCGCTTACTATGTTGAACTTCCCAGGCGTGCTGCCACGCATGCCGAAGGAACGTACTTGGTGGCCGGGAGTGACCAGGTAGGCGGAGAAGAAGACCGGCACCGTGAAGAGGAGATCCCCCTCGTTGTCCACGCTGAAGCCGACCATTCCGGATTCGCTTATTTGTTTCTTGCTAAACCCGAGGATGGTTCCCAGGTCGTATCCAGAGCCGAAGCTCCCCTCCCGGTCGGTCAGCGCCACCTTCATGGTGTTCCTGTCGACTAGGTAGAGGCGATCCCCGTGCCAGCAGATGGTGTCCGGTACGAAGTCAGTTGCGTACTCGGGGGGGAGCCCCTTCATGGCAAGCCTCGCCTTTGGTTCCCCCCGGTAGTCGCAACGGGTCACCGCGTAGCTTGCGTTGGACCGGGATAGGACGAAGATCTCACCGCTGTCTGCCACCGCCACCGCGGTTATGTTGCCGAAATCGCCGTTGTCGCCGAAGCGGTACACTTCCATGCCGCTGTCATTGAAGACCCGTACCGACCGGCCGGCAGGGTCCGCGACGTAGGTCTCCTCGTCGCGCCGGTCGACCGCGAGGTTGACCCAGTTGTATGGGATCGCCCCGTTGAAGTCCGAAAGTGTGTAGAGATAGGCCGCTCTGAAGAGAGCCGCCGGGGCCGGGGACGCCATGGCGGTCAGGAAGATGAGAGAGAGCAGCATGCCGCGGTAAATCTTGTACATGTGGAACCGATGATCATCCTGGGGACGACGCATGTGGCGGAGCACCACAGGTGTCCGAAGCATACGACACGCGCCATTTCCGGAGCGTTGCCGCAACGTTGCCATTTGGTAATGTGCTGTTCTTTACCTAAAGAGTTGGGTTTGATGGGGATGATAGCTGAAGAAGCCTTACCGGAATCTGTTGCCGACATTACCATTTGGTAAGGTTGCTGCGGGGCATGGTCCCGACGCGCAGGCATTACGGGCAGGAAAGAAATGGTGCGGCAGGGCGAGGTTACGGCAGGGCGAGGTTACGGCAGGGCGAAGGTAACGGCAGGTCGAGCGTGACAGGGGAGGTCGAGCGTGACAGGGGGGCGGGGCGGAACTAGGCGTCGGGCGGGGGAGGGGGGAAGCGGAGCAGTATGGCCGTGCCGTGATCCGGGGAGCTTTTGACGGAAATGGTCCCGTGATGCAGCTCCACGATGGATTTCACGATGGACAGGCCGAGTCCGGAGCCTTCCGGATGCAGGGTCCGGTGCCGGTCCCCGCGGTAGAACCGGTCGAACACGCGATCCACTTCCTCGGGCTTCATGCCGTGGCCTGAATCGCGCACCTGGACCTCCTGAGAGCCGTCCCCGGTGGTCAGCGTCCGGACCTCGACGACGCATCCGGGCGGGGAATACTGCAGCGCGTTACCGACCAGGTTGCTGACGGCCCGTTCCAGCATCTGGGGGACGCCGTACATGAGTCCGCTGCCGCTGTAGCTGATAGCGATCCCCTTGTCTTCGGCGACCGGTTCGTAAAAAGCGCAGACTTTCTCAATCTCTTTGGCTGGATCGAAAAGGACGAATTTGAAGCGCTGGGTGGGGTGATCCGCGCGCGCCAGGAACAGCATATCGTCGATCAGGCGCGACAGACGATGATACTCCTCGACGTTTGACTCGAGGGTCTTTCGGTATTCCTCTGGGGGGCGGTCGCGGGTAAGGGCGACCTCGGTCACCCCGAGCAGGTTGTTTATGGGGGTGCGCAGTTCGTGGGCAAGGTTGGAAGAGCTCTGGGAGAGCTTGGTGAACGACTCCTCGAGCCGCCCCAGCATCTCGTTGAAGGCCGATGCAAAGTGCCTCAGTTCAACCGGCCACTGCAGCGGGTCGAGGCGCTCGCTGATCCGTTCTACCGTTATCTGCTTTGCCACTCCAGTGATGTCACGCAGGGGCGACAGCGCCTTGCGTGCGACGAGGACTCCGACGCCGGTTGCCGCCACTATCCCACTTATGAAGATGATCACCAACTGGACCTGCTTCTTGCGGATGGCCTTTATTTCGGCGGTGACGTCGAGGCCTATCTGGATGATGCCGCCCGTAGGATGCCCGACAGGCTCCAGATCGCAGCTGATCAGGTATTCTCGGCCGTTGACCGCATGCAGGTAGCGGGTGGTTATTTGGCGGGGGTGGGTCAGGACGCAGTGGAAGAGGCTCGACGGGAGTACCTGCGACATCCCCGGCGTCTCAACCAGAAGCCGTCCGGAGCTGTCCTCGATGCGGATGTAGTACTCCGGGGTGGCGACGTTGATCCCCTCCCACTCGATGTCCTTGCGGATGGTTTCCAGATCGCCAGGACGGTCGGAAAAAAGAGCACGGTAGGTTTGCAGTCGCGCCTGGACGAAGTCACTGTCGGCCTGTTCCATCACCTGGTACATGGACCAGGTGATGTAGGTGATGCCGCCCAGTAGGGTTATCACCGCGGACAGGATATAGAGAAGGGTGAGCCTGCCGGTGATGGATAACTTTTTGAAGAAACTGCAGGGGCTGCTAGCGCTCTTCAAGGACATAACCGACTCCACGAATGGTGTGAATCAACTTTTGTGGGAACGGATCGTCCACCTTGGTGCGCAAGCGCCGGATTGCCACATCCACCACGTTGGTGCCGCTATCGAAGTTCATGTCCCATAGCTGATCGGCGATGACGGTTCGGGTAAGCACCTCTCCCGCCCGGCGGGCCAAAAGGGAGAGCAGGGAAAATTCTTTGGGGGCAAGGTCAAGGCGGGTCCCGGAGCGGAAGGCCCGGTGCCGGTTCAGGTCGATGGTCAGATCGGCGATCTGGAGGGTATCCTCGTTGCGCAGGGGGCCGCGACGCAGGATAGTGCGCACCCTGACCAGCAGTTCGGCAAAGGAAAACGGCTTCACCAGGTAGTCGTCGGCACCCAGTTCCAGACCTTTGATACGGTCGGTGACGGTATCTCGCGCAGTCAAAAACAGCACCGGGAGTCCCTTGCCGTGCTGGCGTATCTCCGTCACAACGGACCAGCCTGAGCGCTCGGGGAGCCCGACGTCCAGGATGACGAGGTCGTAGGTTCCCGTGAGGACCAGATGCAGGCCGTCCTCACCGTTAGGCGCGGTGTCGACGACAAATCCGTTTTCGGTGAGCCCTTTTTTCAGGAATGTCGCTGTCTTTAACTCGTCTTCTACGATCAAGAGGCGCATGGATTATCTCACTGCCACAATTGCATGTGGCTCGATCACAGGTGCCCTCCATCTGGTTGAGAAAATTACATTGTATGTGAGCCTTGCAAAACGCAGACACAGTCCCTATTCGATTCTATCCTTTAAACAATGTTTTTTTCAACGTGTTTGGAACAAACAATGGCAGAGGGGGGGTATCTCTGTAAGAGATAGCTAATGCAAGGGCGCTGGATTTTGCCAGTAGCCGGAAGGTCACACATTCAAATTCAGTCCCGGCAACCAAGCAATTACATCCGCGCATATCAGCTTTTCCATTCTCTCGATTTGGTGACCCTGTCGGCACCGTAACCAGCTAGTTCTCCCCGCTTTCTATACCGTACGATATAGGAAATCTTCCCCTTTTGGTGTAGGAAAATATGCCTATCGAGTAATTGTGCCTAACTTAGTTTTATTGTTAAATAACAGGCAAATGTACCAGTAGGTATCTGCACAGACACCCGCTTTTATATTTTTCCGAAACTTTATATGACGTATGACAGCAGGAGATGCCGACTTGAGTTTCTTAGAGCAAAGGAAGGCAACACGGTTCGACGGCGGGATACTCCTTGGTTGTTCGGGCAATGGATCATTAGTATTTAATTTCAGGAGGGGAAAATGAAGAAAAGGGTATCGTTCCTGCCGATGGCTGCCATACTTCTAGTTGCGGCTCCGGCACTGGCTGCTCCATCGACCTGCCAGAAGGCACAGGCTATTATCAATCCAGGCAACCAAGTAGGCGTCAAACCAGGTTCAACGGTTTTCCTTGATGGCACCAACTCAAACCCCAAGGACAACGTCGCCTGCGCATGGCGATCGCTGGATTCCCCGGCGATAACGATCAGCAATCAGAACACCTGCAACGCAACGTTCACGGCGCCAGAGGTAGGCCCATCCGGACAGACATACAATTTTGAGCTGAAAGTCACTTCGCTGGAAACAGGTTGCTCGTCCCAGGTTGACACTAAAACGACCAGCGTTTCGGTCCTCAACACCAACCATCCTCCCGTGGCCTCCGCCGCGGTTGTTGGCGGTGTTCTCCCATACAGCGTGAACGAGGGGGCCCTGGTAACACTGGACGCCAGCGGTTCGTCAGATCCCGACGGCGGCGCCTTGTCCTATTCCTGGGAACAGATAATCGATCCGGCCAATCCGGTTACGGCTGTGACCATCAACAACCCCAAGGGCATCTCGGCTACCTTCACCGCTCCGCCTGAGCAGTACCCCAACGGTGAAACCCTGAGATTCCGCTTGACTGTTTCGGATGGATACCTTTACAACTCGACGGACGTTCTGGTTCAAGTCATGTCGGTCAACGTTGCGCCCACCGCAAAGGTGTCTTGTCCGGAGACGGTGAACGAAGGGGACCCCATTACCCTCAAAGACCAGGATTCGTCCGACCCCGACGGCGGGCCCTTGACGTACCAGTGGAGTCAGTTGGAAGGGCTTCCGAATGCTGACCTGAGCCAGACGGATCTGACCGCTTCTCAAATCGCTTTTGCCGCGCCCAAATTAAGCTCTTTCCCCTATGACAAGATGACATTCGGACTGACAGTGACCGACAACGGGAAACTCACTGCCGATGCCTCCTGTCAGGTGAAGGTCAACGACATTACGCCGCCGGTTATCAATGGGGTCCCCGAAGTTGAGGTCGTCAAGGAAGCCACCTCGGCGGCGGGAGCGGCGGCAACCTTTGCCCCCACAGCGCACGATGCCTACTACGGTGACGTGGATGTCATCTGCGACCCCGTAACTGGCAGCACCTTCCCTCTCGATGTTACGACTACAGTGAAATGCAGCGCCAGCGACTTGGCGACGCCTCCCAACAAGGCGGAGGCTTCTTTCACGGTCAAGGTGGTGGATACCACTCCGCCTGAGCTGACCTTGCCTGGCAATATCGGACCGACTGAAGGCAACACCCTTGAGGGCGCTACCATCAATTACGCCGAAGCCGTCTCGGCACTCGACCTAGTCGACGGGAAGGACGCGGTGAATTGTCTGCCGACATCCGGAGCGGTTTTCCCGGTTGGAGTTACTGCGGTAAATTGCAGCGCCAGTGATGTCCACAAGAACCGGGCAAGCGGAAGCTTCTTGGTGACCGTACAAGACACAACGCCGCCTTCCGTCGCGTTTGCAGGCAACATCGCCGACGGCGACAGCTTTTATTTCGGGCAAGTCCCGGCTGCGCCGACCTGCACTGCGAAGGACATCGTTTCGGGAGCGGTGGAGTGCCAAGTTTCCGGCTACAGCACCTTAGTCGGCACGCACACCATGACCGCAACAGCCAAAGACAAAGCCGGCAACACAGGAACATCGACTCGAACCTACACAACTGAACCCTGGACTCTCAAAGGGTTCTACAACCCGGTTGTGATGACCAGCGGCACCCTAAACACCGCTAAAGGTGGGTCGACCATCCCGCTAAAATTCGAAGTGTTTATGGGCTCGACTGAACTGACCAATATCTCGTCAGTTTCCAGCGTCCAGACACAGGTAATAGGCTGCGCTACTGTTGCGGGTACGGAAGACCCTGTTGAAGCAACCACCACCGGCAGCACTGCGCTCAGATACGACACCACGGCAGGGCAGTTCGTGTTCAACTGGCAAACCCCCAAAGCACCTGGTAGCTGTTATGCAGTTACCGTCACCACGCTCGATGGCTCGAAGATTGTTGCCAACTTCAAGCTGAAATAACCATCGCTGTATCGATTGTAAAAACAGGAAAGGCGGTCGCCGGTATGCCGGTGGCCGCCTTTTGTGCGCCAGGCTGGCCGAGGCTTCGAACAAAGCCTTAACCGGCGCCCAAAGATGGCCTACAACATAGTGTCCCACAGTCAGAGGCCGCAGGTGGGCTAGCAATGCCAATGGTGGGTTAAAGTGCTCATCGCAAAGGTTGGCCGCACATAGTGTGCACTTCTCTTTTTGCGCCGGTATGTCAGAGCTAGACATAGGACCTTTCGCACTTTGACTTTCCATACTTCAGTAATAGCATTGCTGAAGACAAAGCCAAACCTCGGGTGACCGGGGGACGGAAAACCACGGGACTTACTCCAGGTCACTCCAACAGTCGGCCGGGTTGCCGGAGCTTCCTTTGCAGGAGGCATCTAGCGCCCGGCATTTTTTTGTCTTGCCTTTGCGGAAACCGCATGCTCCGGAACTGCACATACTCCACACCTCGCTGCAAAAAAGGAGAACAGGCATGAAACTGAACCGATTCGTGACCTCTGCGTTTTTGGGCTCCGTCCTCATTTACGTCCTGCTCATTGGTCTCAACGCAGTAGCTTGGGCGAGCCCGCCTGCAGCGGCATCGTGCGATCAAGCCGACGTCTACGAAAAGCTCAAGTGCAAACATGACGGTGTTGCAAGCCAGATCGAGTTCATGACAGGCCTTTTTCAGGAAGGGACGCTGCTGGGGGATAAGCTTACGACCGGTCAGCGCGGGCAGATGAAAGGGATGAAGATGAAGACGGATCGCTCCAAAAACAAAAACGGTGCGAGCGACTTCAAGAAGCTGGCAAAGAGCGAGGCCAAGTCGAACAAGGGCGTGTGCTATCGGGTGCCACTCACGGCCCAGGACGATCTCATCAACAACGACGGCATCTGCGACTATGACCAGGGCAACTCCAACGCGAAATGTGCTGCAATCGATCTGGACGGCAATAACAACAAGCAGGCCTGCAATCCCTTGAAGAAAAACAAGGGGAAGGGACAGGACGGCCTCGAATGTGACCAGATCTGTAACGCTGATGAAGCGGTTACCGATGCGGAGCGGTTGGAGATGGAGGCGGAAGCTGCACCGATGGATCAGGCCTACGGTTCACTTGAGGGCGAGCTTCACAAGGTGAATGGTGACTTGGAAGAGCTGAACGCCGCTTCGCCGCAGGCCTTAGTCTCCCTCTCGGCTCAAACCGTACCCAGCGGCTGTGAGGCACCTGCTACGACTCCTGGGCTCGACCTTGCGGCCGGCATATTGAGACAGGTTTCCGTCACGGCACGTGGATTGGCCGGCATGTCGGGAACCGGGTGCGAACAGACTGCGGTGGCACTGGGGTTTGGCGGAAACGGCAGCGTAGTATGTCTCGTCTTTGAGACAGCGGCGTCGATTTTGGAAATAGCCTACACCACGGTCGATGAGATACTCAAAAGCGAGGAAAGCGCATTGCAGTCATCGACGCTTTCATGTCTGCAAAAGACCGCGGGCAGTATCGACAGCGGCTTCACCACCCTGTATGCGCAACACGCGGACATAAAGCATAACGACGACAACAACGCATTGTTAATTAAGAACAACAACAATGCCAACACCGCGGCCCTCATGGAGAGGATCAACCAGTTGCGTAACGAACTCGTGACGATCCTTAGCACGCCGCAAGGGCAAAGGACGCAGTTTCCCGTCAAATAGACCTTGAATGACAAAGGCGCCTGGTTTTCACCAGGCGCCTTTTTACGTCTTGCGGCCATTGGAGATTGGCCCGTGGCAGTTAACCCACCTTTACGCCAGGACTAATCCTGCACCGGAACGGGAACTAGCAGGGCGTCTTCTTCATCCGCAGTCTCCGGCTCCGCTCCCAGGTCTCCCTCCCACTTCGCGACGACGGCGGTGGCGATGCTGTTACCGATTACGTTGGTCGCGGTGCGCCCCATGTCGAGGAACTGGTCGATCCCCATGATGAGCAGCAGGCCCGCTTCCGGGAGGTTGAACATGGGGAGCGTCGCGGCAACCACGACCAGGGAGGCACGCGCAACACCCGCCATACCCTTGCTGGTAAGCATCATGACGAGGAGAAGGGCGATCTGCTTGGAGATGGAAAGTTCGATGTTGTAAACCTGGGCGATGAAGATGACGGCGAAGGCCTGATACATCATGGACCCGTCCAGATTGAAGGAGTAGCCAAGCGGCAGCACGAAACCGGACACCTTTTCCTTCACGCCAAAGCGCTCAAGGGATTCCAGGGTCTGGGGATAGGCCGCCTCGCTGCTCGCGGTGGAGAAGGCAATCATCATCGGTTCACGGATGAGCTTCAGGAGCGTCCAGGTGGAGTTACGCAGGAACAGGTAGCCTGCCCCGATCAGCACGGCCCAGAGCACGACGAGCCCGATGTAGAAACTACCGATGAACTTGCCGTAGGTGGTGAGCACGCCAAGCCCCTGCACCGTGATGCAGGAAGCCATTGCGGCGAAAACACCGAGCGGGGCGAAGCGCATGACATAGTCGGTGACCTTCAGCATGATGTTTACCAGCTCTTTTACGAAGGCGACGACGGTCTTGGTGGCGTCATCCTTGAACGAGGCGATGGCAAACCCGAAGAAAACCGAGAAGATCAGGATCTGCAGGATCGAGTTCTTCGCCATGGCATCGAGGAAGCTGGTCGGGAAGATGTTGGTGACGAAATCCTTGAAGTTGAGCGCGGCAACGTTGAGATTGGTGGCGGCACCGGTGGCCGGGGCAGGGAGGGACGTGCCGACGCCGGGCTGGAACAGGTTGACGAACGTCATGCCCAGCACGAGGGAGATCACCGAGGCACACAGGAACCAGCCCATGGCGCGCACACCGATCCGACCGATGGCTTTCGAGTCGCCGTTGCCTGCGATGCCGGAGACGATGGTCCCGAAGACCAGCGGCGCGATGATCATCTTGATCAGACGCAGAAAGACCGACGAGATGATGTCGAAGTACCCTGCAATGGTTTTGGCGGCCTTGGCGTCGGGCGCGTAAAGGTTACAGAAGTAGCCGACGACGATACCGAGGATCATCGCCACCATGATGTACAGGGTCAGTTTGTTCTTTTTCATACCGCGGTCTCCTTCAGGTTGAATTGCATTGTTTGTCCCCATGTCACAGCTTTTCATAAAATACTTTTCTAGATCCTGCAGTACCCCTCTGATAGCAAGAGAACTGCCAACATGACGTCTAAAAGGTAATTTGCCGTAATTGCGGGAGTTCCCGAGAATACGGGCAAGGTAGGAGGTGCGCAGGGGGGTATAACCTGTACGCGGCAAGGTGGCGTGTGCGGCTGGCTTTCTTTTTGATTCCAGGTGGTTGAAGCGGATTTCTGAAGGTTATAGGAAATGCGCAGGTTATAGGGGTTTTCGTGGTGGGGGTGGCCGCGGACTCTCTCACGGCCGCTGATGCGGCGCGAGAGGGTAGAACCACGTTGGGTGATGATGATTACGGTGAGGAATCGCCTGTCTTTTTAAGGCGTTTGCTCAGCGCGGGTTGTGAGATGCCGATGAGCCGGCAGGCGATGGACTGGTTTCCCTCAGCCCGGCGCATCGCTTCGGCAACCAGAAGATCGCTTACCTCGTGCAGGGGCGGCAGCGGTTCGGTAGGGACGAAAACGCTCCGTTGTCCATGCGCGTCAAGACGCACCGGCGGGTTCCGGTCTTTCCCCAGCACCCTTTTGAAGGTCTCCATGGAGAGCATGTGCGCCTCGTGGCGGCTCATCGCGTCGTACACCAGCGCCCGCAACTCGCGCACGTTGCCCGGGAAGGAGTAGTTGGTCAGCAAAACGGGGAGTTCCTTCGGGACGGTGGGTTTTTTCTTGTTGAGCTCCCGGGCGGCCTCGTCCAGGAAGTGGTCGAAGAGGAGCGGGATGTCGTCCGGGCGCTCCCTCAATGCCGGGATGTGTATGTGGTGACCGCACAGACGGTAGTAGAAGTCCTTACGGAACTCTCCGGCGGCCTGCTTGGCGGCCAGGTCGTGATGCGTCGCCACGACCACCCGTGCGTTCATCCGCTTCGGCACGTCGCTGCCGAGGGAGAAGTACTCGCCTTCCTGCAGCAGACGCAGCAGTTTGACCTGCGAGGTGATGGCGAGGTCCCCGATTTCGTCCAGGAACAGGGTTCCGTCCGCCGCCCGTTCGATCATCCCGCTGCGAGGAAGTTCAGCCCCGGTGAAGGCACCTCTTGTGTGGCCGAAGAGCGTGTCGCTGAAAATCTGGTCGTCGAGCCCCGCCACGTTCACCGAGACCAGTTGCCCCGGGCGGCGGCTTACCTTGTGGACCGCCCGTGCGACGAGTTCCTTCCCCACGCCGCTTTCCCCCGTGATCAGAATCGGCTGACTGCTCCCGGCCACGGCCTCGATGTAGCGGAAGATCGAGAGCATGGCGCGATCGGCCGTAAGGATATCGGCGAAGGCCTCGGCGTGTTCCAACCGGTCGCTCAGGATCCGGGACTTCATCTCGGAGTTTTCACGCTGCAGGTCGATCATGCGGATGGCGCGGTGGATTCCCTGAATCAGGCGTTCCTCCTCCACGGTCTTCACGAAGAAGTCGAAGGCCCCCTTCTGCATGCACTCAACGGCGACGGAGACCTGGTTCAGCCCGCTCAGCACGATGACCGGGACGTCCGGATGCTGTTCGATGATGGTTGGGAGCAGGTCCTGTCCTGAGAGGTGCGGCATGTTCAGGTCGAGAAGGACGAGGCCGATGGGGCGTGACCGGAGCAGCTCCAGGACCTTCCGGCTATCCGAGCAGCGCACCACGTTGTTGATGCCTCCGGACATGGCGAGCGTCATGCTGATGCTGCGCAGCCACGCTTCTTCGTCGTCCACGAGAAGGATCTCGAAGGATGGGGTGAGTGACTCGATCATGCTCATGCTCCTTGCAGGGCGGGAAGCGCCACCCGTACCGTGGTCCCTTCGCCTGGCCGCGATTCGAATATCATGGTCCCCTCATGCTCCTTGATGATGGACGCCGAAACCGAGAGCCCGAGCCCGGTTCCTCCCGTCTCACGTTTTGTTGTGAAGAACGGATCGGCGATGCGGGAGAGGTCTTCCTTAGGGATGCCGACTCCCTCGTCCCGGACCAGCAAAAGGACCTCTTTGAGTTCGGGATCGTAACCGGTGGTGAGGAAGATCCCCTTTGCCGGATCTGGGAGCGCCTGGCAGGCGTTGAGAATGAGGTTCACCACCACCTGCTCAATGCGCTGGGCGTTGCCCCGGACCGCCGGAAGTCCGTCGGCAAGGTTGGTGACGACGTTGCCGGTGGTCTTGCGGATCGAGTTGTCCACGAGCCTTAGCGCCGCCCTGACTACGTCGTTTAAGAGCACCGACTGGTCCATCTCCGAGGTGTCCTTGCGTGCGAAGTCCTTCAAGTCCTCCACGATGCGCTTGATGCGCGTCGCCCCGTCCTGCATCTCGTCTATGAGTAGCGGGATGTCCTCGCGGAACTGTGAGTAGCGTAGCCCGCCGATCATGAAATCCCCTTCCTGCCGGAACCTTTCCTCAAGGTGCTCTTCGGCCGAACGGAAGATCTTCTTCAGTACCGGGAGGTTGTAGAGCAAAAGCCCGGTGGGGTTGTTGATCTCGTGCGCTATCCCGGACACGAGGATGCCAAGCGACGCCATCTTGTCCGCCTGGATCAGTTGCTGCTGCTGCAACTGCATCTCGCGGGTGCGGTGTGCGATCTCCATTTTGAGCGTGCGGTTGATGTAACCGATGGCGCTCAGTAGAAGCAAAAGCGGCAGCGCCGTGATGGCGGCGTATGTGACGATTTTGCGCCAGGAGACGGGGCTTGGTTCCAGCGCGCCGAGCCACTTGTCGTGGATCTTCTCGTAGCGCCCGGTGTTTTTCAGGATGGTGAGCCCTTCGCTGAACTGCGAAAGGATCTGGTCGTTACCCCTTTTGACCGCATAGGCATACGGCTGACCGGCGAAGAGCCTCCCCACCGGGACGATATTGGAGAGGCCGAACTCGCGGCTCAGGTATAGCCCGGGAAGGTTGCCGACCAGAGCGTAGTCGTGCTTTCCGGCGGCTAACTGGCGCAGGGCGTCCACGTGGGTGTCGACCGGGAAGATCCTGGCGCCGATGTTCTTTTCCAGGAGGTAGTCGTGCATCATGCCGCCGTTTTGTACGAGGACATCCTTTCCCTTCAAGTCGTTCAGGTCGCGGACCGGCTTTGTGCCGCGGCGGGCGAACACCGATTGGTTGATGATGGAGTGGGGCGGCGAGAACTCGTAATCCTTGGCGCGCACCTCCGCCTGGACCATCCCCTGGAGGATGTCCACCTCGCCCGTCTGCAGCGCCCGGCGCATCTCCTCCCAGCGGCCCAGGCGGATCTCCACCGTCATCCCCATCACCTCGGCAATGGCGCGGGTGAGGTCGACGTTGAAACCGGCAGGGTGGCCGTCCTTGTCGATGAACTCATAAGGGGGATAGTTGTGATCGCCGCCGACGACGATGGTCCCGCCCGCCGCAGCCCATCCGGAGCACGGCACGAGCAGTAGCAGGGCCGGCAAGAGAAGGGCCGGCAAGAAGCGTCGCATGTAAGATAGGAGGTAAGCCATCGTGTACCGGGAACGAATCAAGTGGAGCTGGTTCTCCTGAGTGAGGTGGAGCAAACAGTTTGTCATGAAGAGATAGAGGCGCTGACGAGCGTACTATCAACCGACGCGTCTGCGCAAGCAGAAACAACGAGATTTCGGTTCCAGACGGGCATGATCTTCCGCTTTCGACGTCTATAGTTCCGAAGGGGAGAGGGGAGCCGCTGTGCGCCCATCACGGTCCGCTTTCCGGTTTCTGCTTGACAAAATATAGCTGGCTATATATTTCTATAGCCCGCTATGTATTTGCAGCCGTCCAGATCGGAAGGCAACCAGAACGAACCAAAAGGGAGGATGCGTGCAAGACTTTGATGTTGTCATTATCGGCGGAGGGCCCGGCGGCATAAACGCGGGGATCATGTTGAGCAAGGCCGGGAAAAGTGTCGCGATGATTCAGGAGGAACCGGAATCTTTCGGCGGCACCTGTCTGAACCGCGGCTGCATGCCGACCAAGTCGCTGCTGAAGGCCGCTACCGCTTACCGATATGCCAAAGATGCTGCGAAGTATGGACTGGACCTGCTGGTGGGGCCGGTTGACCTGGTAAAAATTCGCGCCGTCACCGATGGGGATCTCGCCATGTTGCGCGGCGCGGTGCAGGGGATGCTTGACCAGGCCGGGATAAGCCGCTTTCGCGGCAAGGGATCTTTCGAATCGGACCGCGTGATCGCCATCAATCGCAATGACGGCACCAGGGAAATGCTTCGCGGTGAGACGATCATCATCGCCACCGGCTCCAGGCCCAAGGAACTCTGCATCGCGCCCTTCGACGGCAAGCACATCCTTTCCAGCGACCAGATGTTGGTCAACACGGAACTGCCGGAGAAGCTCCTTATCGTCGGAGGTGGCGCAATCGGGTGCGAGTTCGCCACTCTTTACAACACCTTCGGCAGTGACGTCATTATCGCCGAGGCGATGGAATCGCTGCTGCCAAGGGAGGATGCCGAGGCAGGCAAGGCTCTGCAGGCTGCGTTTGAAACTCAAGGGATCAAGGTGAAGACCGGCACGGCCATAGAGCGGATCACCGTCAAGGAAGGCAAGGTCAGCGTGGCATTTAAAAATGGCGAGGTCATCGACGACATCGACAAG
The DNA here is from genome assembly GCF_004917075.1 of Geomonas edaphica. GTDB lineage: Bacteria > Desulfobacterota > Desulfuromonadia > Geobacterales > Geobacteraceae > Geomonas > Geomonas edaphica. The sequence goes on along the minus strand of NZ_SSYB01000001.1, from coordinate 1,241,509 downwards.
GTGCTGGTCGGCATCGGGCGCTGCGCCAATATCGAGGGGCTTAACCTTGAAGCTGCCGGAGTGCGGACGGAAGGGGGCGCCATAAAGGTCAACAAGCTGATGGAAACCGGGGCCCCGGGTATCTACGCCGTAGGTGATGTGGCCGGCGGACTGACCTTGGCCCATGCCGCGGAAAAGCAAGCGCAACTGTTGGTTCAGAACCTGCTGAAGGGGGGACATGGCACCCTGAACCAGCTGGCAGTGCCCCGGGTGGCCTTCACTCATCCCGAGGTGGCCGCCGTTGGGGCATCGTGCGAAGGGGCCGGGGTGAAGGCCTACACCTTCCCGCAGGTACCCAATGGCCGCTCGGTGGTCGACAAGGTCGCCCCTGCCTTCGTGAAGCTTTTCGTCAAAGAGGAGACCGCGGAGCTTGCCGGAGCGGTCATCGTAGGCGAGGCGGCGACGGAAATGATCCACGAATTGGCACTGGCGGTAGAAAACGGCCTGACGCTGCAGCAGGTGGGTGCCACGGTCCACGTTCATCCGACTCACTCGAAGAACATCCTGCAGGCTATTCACGGCTGCGCGTGAGACGTTTAAACATATGTCATTCAGAAGCGCTCCCGGTATGGCCGGGGGCGCTTTTGTAGTTGGGGGGGCGGTGCGCAGCTTACTCCGGTTTCGCGGGCAAGAACTCCGAAGCGGTGACATGCCGGCAGGTGTCAGAAAAATCGCCTATGAAAACGTTTGGGGACATGTTAGAAGAGGCGCAGGCCCTCTCTCGCGCCGTATCTGGAACGTTTCTTTTTCGGTCCGACTTGATCAACTGGGCGGCTGCTCTCAAAGCGCTTTTTTATGACGATTGAGCGACCGGGTGAAGGAGAATGACGAAGTGGATAAGAATCTCTGTTACAAGATCAACCGCCTGGCAAGGATGCTCATGGCGAAAGTCAACGAACAGACGAAGCCGCATGGCGTTACGCAGGGACAACTCCCGGTGCTTTGTTGTCTGGACGACGAAGGGGGGCAGACGCAGGCCGAGTTGTGCAAAAACATCCAGGTCGAGCAGCCCACCATGGCCAATACGCTTAGCCGCATGGAGCGCGACGGGCTCATCTACCGCGTCGCATGCGATCAGGACCGGCGGCAGTCAAAGATCTTTCTGAGCGAGAAGACCCTTCCGACCGTGGAATTGCTGCAAAGAAAAAGTGACGAGGTGGTGGATCTGATGACCCGCGATATGTCAGAGGTGGAAGTCGCGGAATTCAAACGTCTGGTCGATATCGCGATGCGCTCGCTGGAACGTTAGCGGCTCGGTCCTGGATTTCCCTTGAAACGCGGCGTACTGAAGTGCGGCCGCGTTTCATTTTTTTCAATCGGTGTTTCGCTCGTTTAGGTTTCTTGTGATGGCAATCGCCTACATTTCTGTTGAATCTTCCCTTACTTGCTGATATCAGAATATCTGTATGTCTTCTCGCGCCGCGTAGCTCCCCGCCTCCAAACCAAGCGATAACTTCGCTTACCAAAATACCAGTAGGAAAAGGAAGGCAGCCCGGATGCACCTCGATTTTCCCGTAGCGGTAACAAGTGCCTGCCGCACTCCAGGCGGACGTTTCAAAGCTCTCTCCCTTCAAGTCGTGATGGCGGCGCTTTTCCTCACGCCCCATGCCCATGCCGAAGAACCGCTCTCCCTGGATGAGGCGGTAGCCACCGCACTGAAAAACCACCCGCAAATCCTCGAGGCGAAGGCGAACCTTGCCGGTGCCGAGGCACGATCCGGCCAGGCCTTTGCCGGCTACTACCCCCAGGTGAGGATTTCCTCGGACTGGAGCACTGGAAGGTCCTATTTTCCGGTGAAGCAAAGCACCCTGGAGTCGGACGTCACCACCGCCACGCTCTCCGCCAGCCAGACCATCTACGATTTCGGCAGGACGGCCGGGGCGGTAGAGGCCGGCAGGTGGAATCGCTCCGCCGCATCCGATGCGCTTGCCGTGACGCGGCAGGACGTCTCGTTCCGGGTCAGAAACGGTTTTTACCTGCTGCTCGCCGCGGGAAAGCAGGTCGACGCGGTGAACGAAACGGTTCTCGCGCGCGAGGCGGTCTTCAGGCAGGCACAGGAATTTTTCAAAGAGGGGCTAAAGGCCAAGGTGGATGTGGCACGGGCCGAGGCCAACCTCTACGCCGCGAAGACCTCCCTGATTCGGGCGCAGAATAACCGCGACCTGGCTAAGGTCGAGCTCGCCAACGCCCTTGGCATTGCTTCCTTGGGAGAACGTAAACTCGCCGCTCCGCAGGTTGCAACGGCTGAGACGCCGGAACTGACGGCGGCACAAAGGGATGCTCTCGCCAACCGTCCCGAGTTGAAGCGCTTGGGCGCACTGGAAAACTCCGCCCAGGCATCTCTCAAAACGGCGAAAAGCGGTTTTCTTCCCGTTCTCTCCGCGACGGCAAGTTTCGGGTACGCGGATCGGGACCTTCCCCCCTCCAGCAACGTGTGGGGCGTTGGCGTAAACCTGACCGTTCCTCTCTTTTCCGGATTCGCTACTGTGGAGCAGGTCAAGGAGGCTGTAGCGCTAAGAAGCGCCGTCGCGGCACAGCAGGAGGGCGAACGGCTGCAGGTCGCCAAGGAGGTGGAAGCGGCTTGGCTCGGGGTCAAGGAGGCCGGTGCCCGCATGGTATCGACGGGAAAAGAGGTTGCCGCGGCCGATGAGAGCAAGGCATTGGCTGAAGGGAGATATCAGGAAGGCGTCGGGAACATCATCGAGGTGACCGATGCGCAATCGCAGGCACTCGAGGCGAGGACGGCGCAGATCCAGGCCCTTTACGATTATCAGATCGCCCTTGCGCGTCTGGACCGGGCGGTAGGTAAAGACTGAGAAGAATTTCGAGAAGGAGTGGTATATGGCGCTGATGAAAACACTGGCCGCGAGGAAAAAGTACCTCCTCTGGGTCGGCTTCCTGGTCGGAGCGGTGGTACTGCTGAAACTGACGCTGCTCGCCCCTCGTAAGGTGCATGCCGTGAAACTTGAAAGGCGTGATCTGACGGAAGAGGTCTACGGCAACGGCACGGTCGAGGCCAAGGTCGTCATCCCCGTTTCCAGCAAGATTACCGGCCGGATCGTCGAGGTTTTCGTCGATCAGGGTGACCATGTCCGGCGCGGACAACTGCTGGCAAGGCTTGAGGACGGCGACTTCGTGCAGCAGCAAAACCAGTCCGAGGCGGGCGTTAAAAGGTCGGCCGCCAACCTGGACGTGGAGCAGGCCACGCTCAAGAAGGCGAAGGCAAACCTGGTACTCGCGGAAAAGAACGCCCAGCGCTACAAGGCGCTGGCCGAAAAGAACCTGGTTTCCAGGCTCGAGGCCGAACAGTACGAGAACGCCTTCCTCGTTGCCAGGGAGGAGGTTGCCCGCAGCACCGCTGCACTCGAATCGGCGCGGATGGAGCAGTCGGTAAACCGGGCGGGTCTCGGATTTGCCAGGAGCAAGGTGGGCGACACCATGATCTACGCTCCGCAAGACGGCCTCATCATAGCCCGGGACCTCGAGAAAGGAGCCACGGTGACCCCGGGGATGGCCATCTTCACCATAGCCGATCCCGGGACCGTTTGGGTGAAGGCGAACGTGGACGAAGCGCTGCTGAAGGGTATCGCAGTTGGCAACAGCGCGCTCATCACGCTTCGCTCCAGCGCCGGGCATCCCTGTGAAGGGAAGGTGGCGCGCCTTGGGCGGGAAAGCGACCGCGTGACCGAAGAGCTCGAGGTCGACGTGGCATTCTGCGAAGCGCGGCGAAATTTCCGGCTCGGCGAGCAATCCGAGGTCTACATCGTCACGGGAAACAAGAAGGGCGCGGCATCGCTCCCCTCCGCGGCCCTGGTCTCCAGGGAACAGAAGCGGGGCGTCTGGGTGATAGCCAACGGCAGGCTCGTCTTCAAACCGGTCAAGGTGGGCATCGAGGACCGCAAAGGATTCTCCGAGATCGTGTCGGGGCTCGACGGGAACGAACTGGTCGCCCTGGCGCCTCAACCGGAGATGGCGCAGTTCGCTGACGGCCGGAAGGTGACGCCGCAATGAACCTGGCGATCCGTGACATACGGTTTCACCGGGGGCGTTTCATACTGACCTCGATCGGACTAGGCCTGCTGCTCGGGGTCGTGATGAGCATGGGAGGGATTTACCGCGGCCTCTTCGCCGACGCCCTCGCCGTGCTCCACTCCACCAAGGCCGACCTCTGGGTGGTGCAAAAGGATACGAACGGACCGTTCGCCGAGAGTTCCCGCATCCCCGAGGACATCAAGTACCGCATCAAGTCGGTTCCAGGTGTGGCGGAGGCCTCGCCGCTCTCCTTTCAGACCATCCAGATTGAACGGCAGGGAAAACCTTTCCGCTTTTTCCTCATCGGCTACGATCTGCGCGGCATCGGCGGCCCCCCCGCGATCCTTGCCGGGCGCAACATCCGTCAGAAGCATTACGAGATGGTCGTCGCCAAGGCGATGAAGATGGCGCTTGGCGAGAAGATCCGCCTCGGTCTCCATGAATACACCGTGGTGGGCATCACCGGCAAGGTCGTCTCCTCAAGCGGCGACCCGGCGGCGTACGTGAGCCTCGCCGATGCCCAGGAGATCCAGTTCAAAAAGGACAACGACGCCATAAGGAACAACAGGGAACGTGTTGCGGCCGATCTGGACAGGATGCAGAACCTGACCCAGGCCCAGGCGCAATTACTCCAGAGGAACGTAAGCGATCTCACCGAATCCACCCATACCGTGAACACCGTGGTCGCCCGGCTCGCTCCAGGGGCCAGCCTGTACGAGGTGCAGCAGCGGATAGAGCGCTGGAATCACTACCGCGCCATCTCCGATGAGGGGCAGACCAAGATCCTCACTAAGGGGATGATCGAAAAGGCCCGGATGCAGCTGGGGCTTTTCCGCATCATCCTGCTGGTGATCTCGGCGGTCATCATCTCGCTCATCATCTACACCTCGACCCTCGACAAGATCAGGGTCATCGCAACCTTGAAACTGATCGGATCGCAGAACCGGGTCATCATCGGGATGATCCTGCAGCAGTCGCTTCTCATGGGCGTGATCGCCTACGCGGTCGGCTACGCACTGATCTCCCTTACTTACGAAAAATTCCCGCGACGCATCGTCCTTGAGGCGTTCGACCTGCAGGTGTTGTTTGCCATCGTCGTGGTTATCTGCACGGTTTCCAGTTTCGTCGGCATCCGCAAGGCGCTCAAGGTCGAGCCTGCGGAAGCGCTTGGTGGGTGAGCATGTACGCAATCGAAGTGGACAACGTAACGAAGATCTACGGCAAGGGCGATACTGCCGTTACCGCGATATCCCATGCCTCGTTCCAGGTCCGTCCCGGGGAGCTTGTGGCGATTCTCGGGCCTTCAGGTTCGGGAAAGACCACCCTGCTGACCGCCATCGGCCTCATTAACGAACCGACGCACGGCAGGATCATCGTCGACGGCGTGACCGTCGCCGACGACGGCTGGGTGCCTGGGCTCGACTTGAAGCGCATTCGCAGAGAAAAGCTCGGGTTCATCTTCCAGGCGCACAACCTGATCCCATTCTTGACCGCGCTGGAAAACGTCATGGTAGCGCTCGAGATAAACAAGTTCCCGAGCGGCGAAGCGAAGGGTAGGGCGGAGCAGCTTTTGAAATCCCTGAACCTGGGACATCGTCTCGGCAGCTACCCGATGGCGCTCTCAGGCGGCGAGGCCCAGCGCGTTGCCATCGCAAGAGCCTTGGCGAACAAGCCGAGGGTCATTCTCGCGGACGAACCTACCGCCGCACTCGATACCGAGAACGGGAAGAACGTCATGGCGCTACTCAAGTCCCTGGCGGTGGAGAATCATTCCGCGATTCTTGTGGTGACGCATGATCATCGCATGGTGGAGGGGTTCGACCGGATCTTCGAAGTGCGCGACGGCTTCATCATCAGGGAGACGCGCGGGGCGGGGTAGCTTGATAGGACTACAGCGCGGGACTCAGGTGCCCGCACGGCAACCCGAAATATTTCAGAAGCTCGCATGCGAACTTGTACGTCACCGGCTCCTGCTTGACGCTCTCGTTTACCACGAAGGTTCTCTTCTTCTTGTCCTGGAATCCATCGATGTGGTGCTCCGCGAGCAGCCCCTTGCTGATGGGGTCTGCCACCAGGCACTTCGACAGATACGCGACGCCATCCCCCTTCAATACCGCCTCGATGATGACGTGCAGATCGTCGTAGACGATGATCTTCCTGAACTCGCCGGCGCTTCTGTTTATGTTTTTCAGGTTCATGTCGAGGAACCTCCTCGAGCAGCACCCTTCCTTCCTGGTAAAGAGCGGCTGCGAGAACAGGGCTTCAATAGTGACCGGCGCACCGCTGCCGAATAGCTCCGGGCGGCTTATGAAAACCATCTCGTCATCAGGCAGGGCATACGTGGTGAAGCCGGACAGGTCGAGACATTCGCAGTGCTCTATGACGGCATGATTGTGCAGGTTGTCCTTTAGGCCCCTCACCAGATTATCCGGCGTGTCGATGTGGAACTCCAGGTTGTCCAGATCGGCGGTTACCAGCATGAACCCCCGCAGCACATCCGGCAGGTGCGCTATCCCGAAGGCGGGGGTGCAGCAAAAAGTGAACTTCGAGCTTTTCTGGATGTTGTTCAATCCCGCCAGCAACTCTTTCTCTATTTCTATCAACTGCCGCGCTTTTTCAAGAACGACGGTCCCCGCCTGGGTAGGGACCACGATCGGTCCTGACCTGTCCAGCAATTCATACCCGTACTGTTCCTCTACGAACTTGATCCTGCGCGAGACGGCTGAAGGGGTGACGTTAAGGTTTTCCGCCGCTCTGGTCAGGTTGCCGGTGTTGGCGACCTCAACAAACGTCTTCAGGTAAACAGATTCCACGTCCACTCCCTTCCTTTGCCAGTATTAACAAATCCCAAAATACATATACACGAAACGTTGCGTGATACGCAACCTCCTTTGCCAAACATTCGATTCCATTTGAAGTCAAAGCACATTACAAGTCCGATAGCTTAATCTCATTGTGTTGCCCTAAGAGCAAGCGGAGTGAGAGGGGAGCTAAATCAGGCGGAAAGGAGATGACTTCATGGCAAAGGTGTTGATGCGGAGAAAAGCGCTCTGGTTGGCGATGCTCGCAGCTCTCAGCGCGGGCGTGTATCTTTCCCTGTGGGGATGCGGCACGAGCGGCTACAGCAACCCTCAGCAGGATGCCGCAGCGAAGTACTACAAGCAGGATTCCGTTTCAGGCATCTCGCTTGTGGAACCTGCAACGGTGAAGACCTGGGTGGAAAAGGGAAAAACCGATGCGGGACAGCGGGTTGTCGTGCTGGACTGCGTGCCCAACGGTTCGGGTGTTTTCACTTACTCCGATACGGAAAGCTGGTTTGCCGGAGACAAGGCGAAGATCCTGCAGAATCTCAGTGACCAGTACGGCGGCACGACGAGTGCCCAGTACAAGTCATTCAGCGCCATGGCCGACAGTATGTTCGGGCACATACCGGGGGCAATACCGAGCGTGTCGCACGAGGGTTATGAGGTTGCCGTCAGAAACGACGGCCCGATTGAAGCAGACCACGAGGTAGGAACCGGCCCGCTGATTGAGCAGATGCTGCGCAAGTACGGCATCACCAAGAACGACGTCATTGTCATCTCGACTTCCCGTTATGACTATCCCGGCTTTTGTCCGTCACGTCTTTGGTGGACCCTTTATTACTGGGGCTTCGCCAAGGAGAACATCAGGGTACTAAATGGAGGCAACAAAGCCTACGCCATGGCCGGCGGAGCCTTGCAAAAGGGGGTGACCCTGCCGCTCGTGACCGCGTCGACTTTCAGCCTCACCGAACTGCCGCAGCGTCATCTCGATGCAAGGATAAGCCTGGGTGAGCTCATCGCGCTGGTAGACAGCGGACGCACGAGTCTTCCCGATACCGACGCCGACAAGGTGGTGGTGCTCGATACCCGTCAGCCACCTGTTGCCTACTATTTTGCCGATCAGAACAGCAACGGCGTGCCGGACATCTTCGAACTCGCCGGTTACAGCTATTCCAGCAGCACCAAACTCTTTACCCGTGGGGCCGATTCCGCCGTACTGACCCTCAGCGAGGTGCTGTTCAAGGAGACGACACCGGCGCGCGTCGCCTTCAGCGGCACCACGAACCCTCCGATCACGCTGCCTAACCCCTACATGGGGATCACCACGCCTACCGGGCCCAGTCTGAACGGCGGCACTCCGCTCGCGATCCCGCTCGGCGCGAAAGGGGCAGCCTTCGAAGGGATAGTGAAGGGTGCCAAGGTCACCAAAACCGGTGCCTGGAACATAACCGTCCCTGCGATTACCCGCGCCGACGGGGGCTACAAGACCAAGGCGGAACTCCTCCCCATTTTTGCTGCGGCCGGCATCGACGGTAGCAAACCTATCGTCGTTTACTGCAACTCCGGGGCGCTCGCTTCCATCTACTGGTACGTGTTCCACGAGATTTGCGAATTCCAAAACGTAAGGATGTACGACGGTTCCTGGCAGGAGTGGGCGATGCTTGCCGCCTACGAGCCGGTCGACAATACCTACGTGATGACCGACGACTACACCGCATTCCCGAGCTATCCAGCAGCAAGCCCTTCGGTGGTGTTCTTTGCCGCACCCAACCAGTACCTCGAGTGGAACGGCACGAAGTTTGTGGACAAGTACACCGGTGCCGACGCCTCGGCGCACGTGAAGGCCGGTGGCACCCTCGGCGGCATCCCCAAATGGGACACCATCACCAGGTCCGAACATGTCATCTTCAGGTCCACAAAGACCATCAACGATAACAGTAACGGCAGCATCCCCTTCAAGCTGCGCACCTACAGCGGCGCCGTAGACTGGCCGACCGTCACCACCTACCCGAACTACCAGGGTGCTGGCAACCTGATCTACGAGCAGGACAAGGCGTACAACGGCTCGAGTGCGGCCACAGGTAGCGGCGCCGCCCCGACCCCTTTCACTCCTAAGGGAGGCGGGTGCTAGGAGTTGACGGGAGACATACCAATAAAAGGAGCTGACCTATGAAGAAACGTTTTTTCAGCGCGTCGCTGCTGGGCGTCATGCTGCTTTCAGGCACTGCCTTCGCGGGACCTAAGATGACCTTCGGCCCCAATGACGAGGGTGCCCTCCAACTCGATTACAAAGGGCAGTTGCAGATGACGGTCCGAGACTCCGGTTCCGGCGAAAACAACGATGACACGACCATGAACTTCAACTTCCGCCGCAACCGTCTTGCCCTCATGGGGAAGTACGGCGACATGATGAGCCTTTACGTGCAGACGGAATACACCGAGGACCCCAACGTAACAACCCTCGGCATCTCAAGCACGGACCAGGGCTCGGAGTTCCAGTTACTCGATGCGGTAATGCGATTCAAGTTCGACAACGCCTTCCGGGTCAACGTGGGCAAGTTCAAGTACAACCTGTCCCGTGAAAACCTCGAGGCGTGCGAAATGCCTCTGACGCTGGACCGGTCGCTGTTCATCCGTACCGCCTACACCAGCACCCGCGACACCGGCGTCGCCGTTTGGGGGAATCTTTTCAACGACCTCTTCCAGTACCGCCTTGATGCCATGGAAGGGCGCAAGGCCGTTTCCGGTGAAACCGCGCCGGCTTCGAACTTCCGCTACTCCGCCCGCGCCCACGTAACCCTCCTCGATCCGGAGAACGACTACGGGTACAAGGGTACCTATCTCGGTCAGAAAAAGGTCGCGACCATTGGCGCCGCCTACCAGTTCGAGCCTGAGGTGGCCTACGGCGACACGGTGGCCCGGACGGACAAGAAGGACTATTCGGCGTGGACCGTGGATGGCTTCGTTGAATATCCCTTGGAAGGCGTAGGCACTTTTACCGCTTCGGCTGCCTATGAGGATGTCGATCTCGACGACGCCTACCAAGGGGGCAATCCCGATTCCGGCGCCATCGGTCTCAACGGCCAGAAAAACGGGTGGTACGTGAAGGGGGGGTACTTGTTGCCGCACCTGCCGCTGCAATTTTTCGGGCGCTATGAAAAGTGGCGTTTCGCCAGCCTGAACGGCATCTACGACCAAAAAATCGACTGGTACGGCGCCGGCGCCAATTACTACCTTCGCGGCCAGAACTTGAAGCTGACGATGGAGGTCAGTCGGACGAATTTCGACCAGGAGGGTACGGTAAACGGCAATAGAAGCGAGGACTTCACCAGCGTGGTGACCCAGTTGCAGTTGATTTTCTAGCTGCGTAACTTTCCAATGGAGGAGACTGCTATGTTTAGAAAACTGATATGCGTTACGGCCGCGGCATTGTCAGTGGCAAGTTTCGCCTTTGCCGCTGGATCGATGACCGGCACGGTCCGCCGGATTGAAGGGGACAAGGTTACCGTCAAGGTCGCAGGGGCGGTTCCCGCCTGGGCGAAAAAGGGGACAGCCGTTTCAATATCCGGCGCATCACCCAGTATCGTTGCTGTACAAGGCGACGAGGTCACCCTGAAGATGACGAAGGCCAAGGCCGAGAAGCTTAAGGTCGATGCGCCGCTCACCCTCACCGAGTCGGCAGGTGACGAGTTGCAGGGATGCTGATACCGGTAAAGTAGTCACATCATGATCCCGGAGGCGGAGAACCGCCTCCGGGAAGATTCGTTTTCTATTTCAATAAGCCGAAGGTCGGCTTCAGCGCGTACACCTTGCCACCTCTCCCCTCAAAACGCTGGTCCTCAAGATGGGGTTCCGCGTCTCCGAAACACAAGAGCCCGCCCGATTTAAGCATCCCGGCCATCCGCGCCACCAGGGCTTGCTGGGTCCTGGGATCGAAGTGATCGAAAACCTCCCGGCAGAAGACGGCGTCGTACTTACCCTTCAGGACCCACTCCGAGGACACGAGGTTGAAGGGGAGGAAGGAGATCATGCGCCTGATTTCCGGAGCTATCTGGTAAACCTCTTCACGACAGGCAAGACGGGTGAAGTATTTCTGCCTGAAGTGCTGCGGGACGTTGCGGAGGCGCTCCGCCGGGTAGTTACCTGCTTCCGCAAAGGCCAGGGCGGAAAGATCTATGTCTGTGGCGAGGATCTTTACCGAACGGACGTCGCCGTTTAACGCGTCGTGCGCAGTCATGGCCATCGAGTACGCTTCTTCGCCGGTCCCGGCGGCACAGCTCCAGAGCAGGGCTCCCGGGATGTGCAGCCCTTTGAGGTGCTCCCTCAACGCTGCGAACTGATGCTGCGCCCTGAAGAACGAGCCGGACTGCGCGGCAAGCGCCCTGGTGAACTCGCCCAACTCGTTCCCGTCGCCGATCAGTACCCGGTCCAGATATTGCGAGAAATCACGGGAGTAAGTTGCGTCGACGCGCTGCGACATGCGGTTATACACCAGGTCTCTCGTGTGGTGACCAAGCATGACACCCGTGCTGGAGCGGAACATGGCGCGGACACGGTGAAAATCGTTGCTGGTGAATTCGTATTGGGTAGTCATGGCCTTTCCTCCTTGGTTGGACGACCAGTTGCTGTCGCTTAGCTTCATGGATGGTCAAGCGGTGTTTGTCGAAATGTTTACAAGATGCGCTCCCATGTTTACGGTGGCCGCAAAAAAAAATGCCGCAGCGGTGGACTGGAGCGGCAACTCTTTGTAATGACAGCTTTCGTACAGTAAAAAAGTAGGGTGGGAGAGGTGGGGTGACGGCAGGACGGTCTTTTAATGGTGTAGGAGAAACTGTGGCATGCTACAGCTTGCTTGCAACACTTTTGTGGCATGCCACACCCAGCTACAATGACTCACGGTCCGGAAGCAGGGGGGGACATTGGCCAGTCATGGGGGAAGCCGGGCGGTCGCGTAGTACCTGCCAAGCGGCGGGCACAAGTTCTTTCAGGGTCCCGGTGCGGCATAGCAAACCGGCGCATCAACGGGCGCCAACAGCGCTTCTGTATTCTGCTGCAATGGCCTACGGTCCGATCACGGACGTAACGCTTGCATTCGGCTCCGGGGTCTGATATAGCTCCGAATCCCGAAATCCTGCAGATGCATGCGGCAAAGGGGCTGCCCGCGTTGGGCAACCCCTTTTTACTGCCCGCTCCATGGAAGTGAAGCATGTCGAAAAACGGCAAGTTGAAGAAAGCGAAGAACGTGGAAAAACGCAAGCTCCAGATGGAAGAAGCGCTGGAGTGTATCCCTCTTAAAGAGGCCGCCCAGAGCGAACCGGTCCATGTCATCCCCGTTACCACCGTAGCGCCCGTAGCGCCAGCGGGGAGGCAGCCAAAACAGTGCGTTTTCGAACCCTGCCGGCGTTACGTCGACGCCTCCTGCACCGTCTGCCCCTACTGCGGAACACCTCTCCCCGGCTAACGCTCCGTTATTTCCTTTCTCCCACGCGTCCTACACTCGGGGGCCGGCACCCCCCTCAGGCGAGCATGGCCAGCGCGCCGAGTTCACTGTCCGGCTCCGGTTCCTGATCCTTCAGGTTTTCCCTGATAGCGGCAAAGGCGTCGATGTGGCTGATGAAGTGATCTAGCAGTACGGGGTCGAAAAAGGTCCCCTTTCCCTCGCTCATGATCTCCAGCGTTTTCTCTCTAGAGAACGGCGGCTTGTAGGGGCGTTCGGAGGAAAGGGCGTCGTAGACGTCGACTATGGATACGATGCGGGCGAAGATGTGGATCGCCTCCCCTGCCATGCCGTTCGGGTACCCGGTGCCGTCCCATTTCTCGTGGTGCTGCAGGGCGATGGTGTGTCCTGTCTCCAGGGAGGGGTAGTTTTTCGCGTTGCTAAGGATCCTCCCCCCGATCACCGTATGCAGGCGCATGATGTCCATCTCCTCACGGGTTAGTTTCCCAGGTTTTAGCAGGATGCGGTCCGGGATCCCCACCTTGCCGACGTCGTGCAGCGGTGAGGCGTAACGCAGAAGTTCGCAATCCTCAGGGCTCAGCCCGGCTAATTGTCCCAGCAGCTCCGACATCTCGCTTATGCGCCTTGTATGCAGCCCCGTTTCCATGTCGCGGAATTCGGCGGCCCGCCCAAGCCGCAGAGTGATCTCGTATTCCGCTGCCTGCGCTACGGCGAGTGCCTCCCGGAGGGCGGCCGTCTTACGCAGTACTTCCGCCTCGAGGTGCCCGCTCAGATCCTTGGAGAGGTCGTGGAGCTTTTTGCTCTTCAGCTGGTTCATCGCGCGCAGGCGCAGTTCTTCGCGGCGGTAGGGCTTGGCGACGAAGTCGTCCGCGCCGAGGGCCAGGGTCCCGGTCACGTCTGCCTTGCTCGTCGTGACGATGATGACCGGGATCTCGCGCCAGGACAGGTGCTTCTTAAGGATCTTCAGCGTCTCGAAGCCGTCCATTTCTGGCATGTGCAGGTCGAGCAGCACCAGATCGAAGTCGGGACTTTTCTCGATCTCCTGCAGGGCAAGCCTGCCGTTTTCTGCGGTGACGATTTCGCCCAGGTCCTCAAGCACGGCAACGAGCAATTCCCTGTTCATCTCCTCGTCGTCGGCTACCAGTATTTTTACCTTATCGTACAAATGGCTGCTCCAGTTGTGGGTTCTATGCACGTTGACCGGGGGAGGAGGCAAAACTGTAGTTGGTGGTTTTATCGACGCCATCTGCGGGTTTCTTTAACGGTTAATGAAATCTGCATGCTCGAGCGCGGTAACGTGGTGTCCACGAAACAGGAACCGGTGATGGCTCAACAAAAAAGGGGGCGCCGTTAGGCGTCCCCTTTTCTTCGTCACGACTTAGACAGGAAACCTAGATCCTGCCTTTACGGTTTCTTTCCACGTCCAGATCATCCTCTATGTTCTTTTCGGCCTTGCCGATATTTTTCTGCACTTTACCGGCTACTTTTTCCCCCTTGCCTTCGGCTTCCAGAGAAACGTTCCGGAAGGCGCTGCCGATACTTTCTTTTACTTTGCCCTTTGCTTCGTGCAGGGCACCCTTTGTTGTATCTTTTGTACTGGATCTCATGATCCACCTCCGGGCTTACGCCGTTCATGGTGCTTGTTTGCGTCCCTTTACTCTTTTGCTACAAGAAAATTTTATCACGGAAGAACCATGAAGATACAGACCAATATGCGGATGTTACTGCGCCGATTTTAGCTGAAGCTTACGGCTCTTTTTCAAAAACAGGCGGGACGGTGAAGATACTCCTCCAGGGGCGGGGCTGGACCTTGCGGAGGTCCATCTTGTAGTCGGAAGGGGTGGGGTCACCTGAGCAGTCGTACGTCTCGCTGTCGCTGTTGGGCGTGCAGCAGACCCAGAGGCAGGCCCCCACTGCGTTTCGGTACCCTAACAGCAGTTGGTTTCGGCTGCAGCGCAGCCCGAGTGGCGGGGCGATGCCGGGGCCGCACTGGTTGAGCCCGGTCAGTGCATCTCCGTTTGCGGTGAATGCCGAGAGTATGATGATGGTCATAAGCGCGCTCCGTGCGATGCGGTGCATGCGATACCTCCCTTGGCAGCTGTGCCGTAGCGGGTCAAGGCAAGTATAGGCACAGGCCCGACTCAGGCAACCCTGCATCGGGCCTGGGGCCGTACGCAGCGGGCTGAAATTCCAATTAGACACTGAACATTCGAAAGATCCCGAAAAGTAATTTTGACATTGAACTCATGATCAATTATTATTTTTCTCCGTTAATTCTAGACGCGATGTGTGTTTGTGCCCTCTGAGAGTGGGATTCTTGTAATGCATTGGTTGAAATCACTACCGATTCATCTTCTGATTGTGTGCATGTTGATGATCATGGCGCTCCCCTCGGTCGCCCTGATCATCCATGCCGGGCTGCAGGGGCGCGCCGACGACCTGCGCCTCTCCACCCGTGCGACCACCTACCTCCTGGACAACATAGCCTCCGAGCTCAACAGCAAGGTCGAGGCGGCAGAGCAGACGATGGAGCTCCTCTCCCTCATGCCGCAGGTGCGCGGCAAGGAAGCCGCTGCGGTTGACCAGCTGCTTGCCGGGCTGCAGAAAAAATTCCCGATGTATGCGAACATCATGATCGTGGATCGCCAGGGTATGACCTGGGCGACCGCACTGCCCAGCGGTAGACCGGTGTCCCTCGCAGACAGGAAGGCCTTCAAGGACGCCAGGGACAGCGGCCATTTCTCGCCCGGGGAGTACACCGTGGGGAGAGCCAGCAAAAAACCCATCATCAACTTCGCCTACCCGCTCAAGGACGCGACCGGCGCCTTCCTTGGGGCGATCCTCTTCGGCATCGACCTCACCAACGTCGGCAACCTGCTGGAGGCGGCCAAGCTCCCGGCCGGCACCTCGTTCGGCATCTTTGACCACAAAGGTACCTTTCTCTATAGAACCATCGACCCCGAAAAGTTCATCGGCAAGTCGGACCGGACCAACCACTTCGAGAAGATGAAGAACGGGCCGGAGGCGGGGATCATTGACATCGTTTCAAACGACGGCATCCATCGTCTGTCTGCCTACCGTAAAATCCGGCTCAGACCGGAGCTTCCGCCCTACGCCTACATCAGGGGGGGGACACCGGTCGACATCATGCTCGAGGGGGCGAACCGGGAGTTCATCCTCAACCTGGGGGTCATGTTCCTGATACTCGTCTCCGTGTTCGGGCTCAACATCTGGCTCAGCAAACGGCTCATCGTGAACCGGATCAGCGCTTTGGAGCACGCCTCGCGCGCCCTGGCCGGTGGGGACCTGGAGGTCAGGGTCGGTCAGGAGGCAGGAGGGGGGGAACTCGGGAGGCTTGGGCTTTGCTTCGACGAGATGGCCGAGGCGCTTTGCTTCGAGCTGCAGGAACGGATGAAGAAGGAAGATGTGCTGCGGGAGAAGTCCGACCTGCTCGATCTTGCCCACGACGCCATCGTTCTGCTCGATATGGAAGGAACCATCCTGTACTGGAACCAGGGAGCAGCGGCCATCTACGGATACGCGCCGGAAGAGGCGATCGGGAAGGTGATCCACCCGCTTTTGGCGACCCGCTTCCCGAAAGCGCAAGAGGAGATCTACGAGGAACTGCGCCGCAACGGGCGCTGGGAGGGAAGGCTCACCCACACTACGGCTGCGGGCGCCGGTATCATCGTCAATAGCAGATGGGTCCTGCAGGTCGACAGGGAAAACCGCCCGTGGCGCATCATGGAGATCAACAGCGACATCACGGAGCGGGAGAGGTCGCAGCAGGAACTCCTGAAGATGCAAAAGCTGGAATCGCTTGGGGTATTGGCAGGTGGTATCGCCCACGACTTCAACAACATCCTGACCGGCATCATGGGGAACATCACCCTGGCCCAGATGACCCTAGGTGAGCCGGAACGCGGGAAAAAGCTTCTCCAGCAGGCGGAAAAGGCGTGTCAGCGAGCGTCTGAACTCTCCACCCAGCTCCTCACCTTCGCCAAGGGTGGGAAACCGATCAAAAAGTGTGTTGCGGCAAGACACTTGATCGAGGAGGCGGTGTCGCTCGCGCTGCGTGGGACGAGCGTGCTGAGCGTCCTGGATATTCCGGGCAACCTGCACCTGATAGAGGTCGACGAGGGGCAGATGCACCAGGTCTTCAACAACATCGCGATCAACGCGGTGCAGTCGATGCCGCGGGGAGGTACCTTTACCGTGAGCGCCATGAACATCTCCCTGGCCGACGAAAACCGTTTCGCCCTTCCATCCGGGGCTTACGTCAAGCTCCTGTTCACCGACACCGGGTGCGGCATCTCGGCAGAGGATCAGAAGAGGATCTTCGATCCATATTTCACCACAAAGGCGGCAGGGAAGGGGTTGGGGCTCTCCTCGGCCCACTCGGTAATTACGAGGCATGGTGGTTACATCACGGTGCACTCGCAGCCGGACCAGGGGACCACCCTGGAGATACTGCTGCCGGCCGCCAGGATGGAGGCCGCGGCAAAGACGGAAGCGACACAGGCGCAGAAGGCCACGGTGCAGCACGCGGCACGCAAGGTCCTGGTGATGGATGACGAGCAGATGATCCGCGATCTCATGGCCGAGATCCTCGCTACTTTGGGATGCACGGTCATTACCTGCTGCAACGGCAGCGAGGCTGTGGAACTGTACGCCGCCGCCATTGAGGACGCAGCACCCTTTGATGCGGTGATCATGGATCTGACCATACCTGGTGGAATGGGGGGGAAGGAGGCGGCCGGGCACATCCTGGAGATCGACAAAAATGCCTGCCTCATCGTCTCAAGCGGCTACTCCAACGACCCGATCATGTCCGATTACACCGCTTTCGGCTTTAAGGCGACCATGGCGAAACCCTACCGCGCCTCGGAAGTCTCCGCGGTGTTGGCCGACCTTCTCACACCGTCTATGCCTCACTGATTCACGCCACACCAAGCTCCTGCCCCGCGCATGCCGCACCAATTGCCACGTCGCACTCCTCTCTTTCTTTTCGCCTGATCTTCGCTCCCTCCCTTTTTGTAGTTGAAAAAAGAAACGCTTCTGGAAAACTCTGTGATTGGAAAATTCCAATCATTCAAGGGAGGCGTAAATGGCTAGCGCGATGTTTTGTCGGCAATGTGAGCAGGCGGCCCGCGGTGTGGGGTGCGACGTGATGGGGAACTGTGGCAAGGACCCGCAGGTTTCGGCCTTGTTGGACCTGATGATCCACGGGCTGCAGGGGGTGGCGCTCTACGCGAGCCGGGCG
Source organism: Geomonas edaphica (assembly GCF_004917075.1). GTDB lineage: Bacteria > Desulfobacterota > Desulfuromonadia > Geobacterales > Geobacteraceae > Geomonas > Geomonas edaphica. Next base: position 1,223,913 of record NZ_SSYB01000001.1, on the reverse strand, counting down.
AGGGAGCTGGGGGCGAAAGACCAGGAGGTCGATCGTTTCATGCTGGACGGACTCTTCACCAGGGTCACCAACGTGAACTTCGACCCCGAAGACATCGCCCGACGCCTGCAGAAGTGTTACCAGATGAAGGAGAAGGCGAAGTCCCTCTACGAACAGACCTACCGGCAGCAAAAGGGGGGAGAGGCGCCGCAATTGACCGAGGAGGCCGCCCTGTGGCAGCCCGCAGCGGGGACGCAGGCGCTCATCGATCAGGGAAAGGAGCACGGCGTCCTCACCTGGCACCAGGATCCTAATCTTCTCTCCACCATCGAGATTCTCATCTACGGGCTCTTGGGGATGGGAGCCTTCGCGTGGCACGCCGCAGAGATGGGGAAGGAGGACGATGGCATCTACGAATTCATCCACCGCTCCCTCGGCGCGACGACGAACGGTGCGGCGACGCTCGAGGAGTTCGTCAACCTCTCCCTTGAGTGCGGCAAGTGGAACCTGCGCACCATGGAGCTGCTCTACGACGGCCACGCCGAGAACTTCCAGGCTCCCGAGCCGATGAAGGTGAACCTCGGGACGCGCGGCGGGAAGGGGATCGTCGTCTCTGGGCACGACCTCCCGATGCTGGAGGAGATCCTGAAGCAGAGCGAGGGGAAGGGGATCTACGTCTACACCCACGGCGAGATGCTTCCCGCCAACGGCTACCCCGGACTCAGGAAGTACCCGCATTTCGCCGGACACTTCGGCACCGCTTGGCAGAACCAGGCCCGTGAACTCCCAGACTTCAAGGGGGCCATCGTGTTCAACACCAACTGCATCCAGAAACCGGACCCCTCCTACACCGACCGTCTCTTCACCTGGGGCGAGGTGGCCTGGCCCGGCATCCCGCACCTCGAAGGGCACGATTTCACACCGGTTATTGACAAGGCCCTCGCGCTCCCCGACCTGCTTGAGAACCCGGGGCAGGAGATCCTCGTGGGATTCGGACACGAGGCGGTGTTCAAGGTGGCGGGCACCGTGGTGGACGCGGTGAAAAACGGCCTCGTGAAACGCTTCTTCCTGATCGGCGGCTGCGACGGGGCGAAGGCGGGAAGAAACTACTACACGGAACTGGCCGAGAAGGTGCCCAAGGACTGCGTGATCCTTACCCTTGCCTGCGGCAAGAACCGCTTCAACCGGCTCGAGTTCGGCGACATCGGCGGCATCCCCCGCCTGCTCGACGTCGGGCAATGTAACGACGCCTACTCTGCGATCCGCATCGCCGTTGCACTGGCGGACGCCTTTCAGTGCGAGGTGAACAACCTTCCGCTCTCCATGATCCTCTCTTGGTACGAGCAGAAGGCGCACGTGATCCTGCTCACCCTGCTCCATCTTGGCATAAAGGGGATCCGGCTCGGTCCCACGCTGCCGGCCTACGTCTCGCCGGCAGTGCTCGACTTCCTGGTACAAAATTACGATCTCGGCCCGATCACAACGCCGGATGAGGATTTGAGGCACGCGCTGGGGCAATAACGAGGCGAGAATAGAGACGGAAAAAGGCGTCCGGCATCCCCGGGCGCCTTTTTCGTGCGGCGCGGCGATTATCATTAACGTTTTATCCTCACCAGCCGATACGATATGGGTGTGTGATCCTGTATCGCGTGAGACTTCCCTATGCAACTCTGGCTCAAACTCCTATTTAGCTACCTGGCCGTCATCTGTGCCACCCTCATCCTCGCTGTTGGAGGTATCAGCGGCGCCCAGCACGTCAAAGACAGCTTCAATAAGGTGAACCGCGAGGTGATCCCGCATCTGCTCGCCTTGAAGGATCTGCGCTACGCCGGGCTACGCATCGTCTCCTCCTCGATGGAGTATGCCTTTCTCACGACGGTGACGATGGAGGAGCAGGGGAAGCGTCGCGGTGACGCACGGCAGGAGGAGGTCCGGCTCATCGAAGAGGGGAGAGAGCGCTTCCTTATGAGCCTCGCCGACTGCAGGAGCATGCTGGCGCAGGGGAGGGAACCGCACCCCATCGAACGGACCGGAAAGGCCCTGCTCACGGCATCCCGGGACTACCTCGCCGTAGTGGACGCGCGTCCTTCGGCGCGGCGTTTGCTCGACGCGAAGGAGCGCTTCGAACGCGCGGAACAGGAGTTCCTGAAGGAGGTGAACTCCGCGCACGACCAAGAGATGGAAACCCTCGGCCGCCATGTGGCCGGCACCTTCGAGAGCCTTACCAGTGCGCTCAAATTGTTAGCGGTCCTTTCGGCTGTCGCCATTATCGGCGCCCTTGCCTCGGGACTTGCCATCTCCTTCTCCATCTCCCGCAGGATGCGCCTCCTCAAGGAGGCAGCGCTCCAGGTCGCCGCGGGGCGACGCGACATCGTGCTTCCCGTGACGGCACACGACGAGATCACCTCGGTCTCCATGTGCTTCAATGCGATGGTGGAGAGACTCAGGGAGTACGACTCGGAGCTTGATGCCGCCAACAGCTACCTCGACAGCGTCATCGCCACCATGCCGGAGGCCCTGACCGTCGTTTCCGGCGATGGCATGATCCTCGACGTAAACCGCGCAACGGAGTTGATGTTCGGCTACGCGCGGGAGGAACTGGTCGGACGTCCTTTTGCGGACCTGTTCCTGGAGCGGCACAGGGGCGAAGCCCTGGTCGCCACGGTGACGGGGAGTGCGGGGCTGGTCGAGGAGGAGGCGATGCTTTCTTCGAGGGACGGCCGGCAACTGCACGTGAGCCTCAGCGCGACCATGCTCGACCACAACGGTGCGAAAGAGCGCTTCCTCTGCCTGAGCCACGACGTCACGAAGCGCAAGCAGGCGGAACAGGAGGTGCATAATCTCGCCTACTTCGACCAGTTGACCGGCCTCGCCAACCGGACCCTGTTCTACGACCGCACCGCGCAGGCACTTGCGCGCTGCCGGCGCTACGGTGAATTCTTCGCCATCCTCTTCTTCGACCTCGATCACTTCAAGGACGTGAATGACACTATGGGACACCACGCCGGGGACGCCCTGCTCCAACTCGTGGTGCACCGTATAAGCGGCATCGTGCGTGCAAGCGACACCTTTGCGAGGCTTGGTGGTGACGAGTTCGCCATCCTCTGCTCCTCGGTAGCAGGCCCCGAAGGGGCGGCAACACTCGCGGAGAAGCTCCTCGCGCTCGTGAAGGACCCATTCGAGGTCGACGGCCGTCAGATATACACCGGGGCGAGCATCGGCATAGTGCTCTTCCCCGAGGACGGCTCCGACATCGCCACGCTCCTTAAAAACGCCGACCTCGCCATGTATGCGGCCAAGGGGGCAGGGGGGAACCAGTACCAGTTCTTCTCCGAGACGCTGAACATGAAGGCGCAGGAGCGGGCAACCATCGAGCGGGCGTTGCGCGAGGCGCTCGATAAGGAGCAGATCTCCGTGCATTACCAGCCGCAGATTCAATTGCAAACGGGGAGGGTGGTCGCCATGGAGGCGCTCGCCCGCTGGTACGATGAGAACCTGGGCGCCGTACCCCCCGCCCGCTTCATACCGGTCGCGGAGCAGACCGGTCTCATCAGGGAGCTGGGGGCGTGGGTGCTGAAGACGGCATGCGCGCAATGCAAGCAGTGGCACCTGAACGGGCACCCCATCGCCATCAGCGTCAACGTCTCGATAAAGCAGGTCATGCAGGAGGATTTTTCGGAGATGGTGGTGGATACCCTGCTCGAGACCGGGCTGGAGCCCAAGTTCCTCGACCTGGAGCTCACCGAAAGCATGCTGATGGACAACGCCGCGGAATCGGTGGCGCTTCTGCGCATGTTCAAGTCGCTAGGTGTGAAGATATCCATCGATGACTTCGGGACCGGGTATTCCTCCTTGAGCTACATGAAAAACTTCTCCGTGGATCGTATCAAGATCGATCAGTCCTTCGTCCGCGACATCACCATCCGCGAGGACGCCGCCGGCATCGTGAAGGCCATCGTCGCCATCGGTCACAGCATGGGGGTAACCGTGATCGCGGAAGGGGTCGAGTCGAAGGAGGAGGAAGCGAAGCTCCGCGCGTGCCGCTGCGACGAGGTGCAGGGGTACCTGTACGCGAGACCGATGCCCGCGGCTGAGGCCGAGGCGTATCTGCGTGCGACGGATAGTCCTAAATCGGCTTCCCGGCTTGATGGTAGTTAGGGTAGTTAGTTGCAGGGGAACCCGGCGCAAGGGGACGGATGGTATTGCTGCAGCAACAACAAAGGCACCCACGATGGCGGGTGCCTTTGTTGTTTTCGGAGATGGGGTCCTTCAGCCAGCGCATCAGGAGCCTACGGCTTCAGCACGCTCGGCTCGAAGTTGTAGGTGGCGAAATAGTCTTCCAGTGTCTCGGCGCGGCGGATCAGTTCGACGCTGCCGTCGGCGCGCAGCATAAGCTCCTTCGGGCGCAGACGCCCGTTGTACTGAAAGCCCATGGCGTGACCGTGGGCGCCGGAGTCGTGGATCACCACCAGGTCGCCGTCCTCGATCGGGGGAAGCTCGCGCTGGATGGCGAACTTGTCGTTGTTCTCGCACAGCGAGCCGACCACGTCGTACACCTCGCTGCGCTCAACGCCTTCTTTGCCGAGGACGTCGATGTGGTGATAGGAGCCGTAAAGCGCCGGGCGCATCAGCGAGGACATACAGGCGTCGAGGCCTATGTACTTTCTGTAGGTGTCCTTACTGTTGATGGCGGTGGAGACCAGGGCGCCGTGCGGGCCGGTCATGAAACGGCCGCTCTCCATGAACATGGCCGGTGCGTGGCCGTGGCGCTCGCGGAATGCGTTGAAGAGCGCGGTGATCTCGGCGGACATGGTGTTCAGGTCGAGCGCCTTCTGGTCCGGGCGGTAGGGGATGCCGAAGCCGCCGCCGACGTTCACGAACTCGAAGGTGATGCCGAGGGCCGCCTCGACCTCAGCCGCCACCTCGAGGACCATGCGCGCCGTCTCGACGATGTAGGTGTAGTCGAGCTCGTTGGAGGCGACCATGGTGTGCAGGCCGAAACGGGTGGCGCCGCGCTCCTTGGCCTTGCGATACGCCTCGACCACCTGCTCGTGGGAGACGCCGTACTTCGCCTCCTCCGGGTTGCCGATGATGACGTTGCCGGTGCGGCGCGGGCCCGGATTGTAGCGGAAGCAGATGAGCTCGGGGAAGACCGGCACCTTGTCCACGAGGGAGATGTCGTCGAGGTTCAGGATGCAGCCGCCGTCCTTGGCCGCGAAGTCGAACTCCTCACGGCTCGTATTGTTGGAGGTGAACATGATGTCTTCGGGCTTTGCGCCGAGTTCACGGGCGAGGATCACTTCCGGGATCGAGCTGCAGTCGAAGCCGAAGCCCATTTCCTTCATGAGCTTCAGGATCTCGCGGTTCGGCAGCGCCTTGACCGCGAAGAATTCGCGGAAACCGGGGATGCCGGAGAAGGCCTTGACGAGGCCTGCGCCGGTCTCCCGGATGCCGGTTTCATCGTAGATGTGGAACGGGGTGTTGAAGTGCTTGTCGATCTCGGGGAGCCTGGGGAACAGACGGTCTTTGAAAGAAGCGGACATCGGCATGATCGTGATTCTCCTTCGCAGTATTTAGATGGTTTCTGTTGCGTTCGATATATCAGTGACGGCCGTTGCCGTTGTGTTCGGTAAGATCCACCCGCCTGGTCTCCTTCACCGTTTCCAGGACCACCTGTGTCCTGATCGACCTGACTCCCTCGAGCGCTCTGATCTCCCCGAGTATCCTGGCTAGGGTGGTGTGGTCGGCGGTTCTAAGCTTGACGAGGAACCCGTCCGGGCCTACCACCTGGTGCACCTCCTGGACCGAGGGGACCTCGGCGAGCGCCTGTGCCGTCGCTGCGCCGTCGCTTTCCACCTGCACGAAGGCGGATAGCCCCTGGTGGAAGCAGGCGGGGTTCAGCCGCACCTCGTACCCCTCGATGATGCCGCGCTCCTCCAGCTTGCGGATGCGCTCCAGCACCGCCGACGGTGCCATGCCGACCTGCCTTGCGACTTCGGCGTTCGGTATCCTCGCCTTCTCCTGAAGGATTTCCAGTATGTGGATGTCTATTTCGTCGAACATTCTTGTTTACACCTTTCTGGACGAATTTTATTCATTTTTGCAAGTGGTGTAAAGAATTATTTTCGGGCGGGGGCGCGGCATGCGGTGCTCGTGTCGTTTTGTGTGGCGCAACGGGAGCCGCGGCCGGTAAAATGGGGATATGCAGGAGAAAAATCGGCGGTATACAGCTGTTGAGGAGGCAATAGGAGGACGACATGAAAAGGATGATGTGGCTTCTGATGGTGATCTTCTTTGCGCTGGCCGGAAGCGGTGCCGCGCACGAGAAGAAGATGGCGCAGTCGGCGGTAAAAACGATCATCGTCGTACCGAACGACATACAGTGGCAGGCAGGCCCCCCGGCCATTCCGGGCGCGCAGATGGCCGTGCTGGATGGGGACTTATCCAAGTCGGGATTCTTCGTGGCGAGGCTCAAGCTCCCGGCGGGGGCGCGCATAGCGCCGCATTTCCATGACAACGTCGAGAGGGTGACGGTGATTTCCGGGAACATCAAGCTGGCCATGGGCATGACGCAGGAAAACCCCGTCACGCTCCCGGCGGGGAGCTACTTCTCAATCAAACCGAAGACGGTCCACAACGCCTGGGTCGACGAGGAGACCGTTGTGCAGATCTCAACGCGCGGGCCATGGTCGATGCACGCGGTGAAGGGAGAAAAGTGAGGAGAGGATAGTGAGGACGTAACCTACATGGAGGCATGAATGAAAAAGGGACCAGCCTACCGGTTGGTCCCTTCTTTGTATTTCGGATCAGACGCAAGCCTGTCCGGCACGCTTCCAGCGCCGGTGCATCCAGTACCACTGCGCCGGATGCGCGGCCACGAAATTCTCCACGTATTGCGACAGCGCCTGCGTTTCTTTCTGGATGCCGCAGTCACTCATGTCCCGGCTGAGGGTGTGCTCAGGGTAAAAGGTGATCACGTGGTGGTCTCCATCCCTGTGGATGAAGACGGGGAGCAGCGGGGCGCCGCTTTTGCGGGCCAGTAACACTGGAGCCTTGGAGGCCCATGCCTTGCGCCCCATCATGCTCACCAGTACGCCGTCTTCGGGCGAGGCAGCCTGGTCCGCGAGGATCCCGACCAGATCGCCGGAGCGCAAAGCGGAAAGGATGCCCCGGAAGGCCCCTTTCTTGTAGATCACGCGGCTGTTGTAGCTCATGCGCATCCGTTCGACCATCCGGTTGAAGTGAGGGTTGTTCTGGCGCCTTGCCACTACGGCGCCGTCGCCTAATAGGCGCCCCAGAGCGAGGGCCATCAACTCCCAGTTCCCGCAGTGGCCGCTGAAGCAGATGATCCCTTTATTTTTTGCCTTCGCCGCTTCGTAGTGCTCAAGCCCCCTCAACTCGATGCCGGCGATGAGGTGCTCGCCGCGACCGTGGTAAAGCTTGCAGATCTCGATAAGCGATGTGCCGAGGTTACCGTAAGCCTGCGTGGCAAGTAGGGCTGTCTCTTTGCCAGGCGTGCACCAAAGAGGGTGGCCGACCAGGTAGACAAGTGCGTTTTCCAGGTTGTCCAAAACGATGTCCCGGCGCTTGGGCAAAAGTCGCCACATCACTGACCCGACCACGGCTCCCACACGCTGGGTTGACGCGACCGGGAAACCCGCGCCGACCAAGGTGAGACAGTAAAAAACTGCCGCCTGGACTTTCCAAAACAGTTCGCCCATTGACATCTCCAGAAGCTGCTTCGTTACGCCTCGTTCTCACTGTCCGCCGTGGGCTGATCTTCAGCCTCGGTCTCAGAATCGGCGGTGTCCTTCTGTTGCTTGCGCAGCGCCTTTTCGTCCTGTTTCTTCTTACGGTCCAATTCTTTTTGACGCTTCTGAAACTTGAAATTCGTGTGTGCCATAGGCGCTCCTTCACAAAAAAGATGCGTTTCGTGTCGCGCGGACAATGTTTTTTTCTGCACAGCTTTTGAATCAAGCCGCCGGGACATACTGAATTACCGTCATTGAAATAGCAAGCAGTTTCAATTTTTGCAGATTCGGATCATATGTTTATCTCTCAAGTTGCTGTTTGCATAGGGTATTATACAAGTCCGAGTCGATATTACTCTTTAATGCTTCGTGTGCAAAAGCATAAAAACGGTTACCGTTGACATATTTATTTCGTAAACACATCTATTAAATAGCTTGCTTAAGTTATCCATAGCTGTTACGGTGACTGTTAAATTCGGCACGTTGCCGAACACAATCAGCAACACTTGGAGAAAGAATCACATGGCAAACGGTACTGTAAAATGGTTTAACGACAGCAAGGGGTTTGGTTTTCTGGAGCAGGAGAACGGTGACGATGTTTTCTGTCACTTCTCCGCGATCAGCGGCGACGGGTTCAAATCCCTGGCGGAAGGCGATAGCGTGACGTTCGACGTCGTGAAGGGACCGAAAGGTCTTCAGGCCGCCAACGTGCAAAGGGTTTAACCGCACGATCAAGCCTATGCACAAAGGAAGTGGCCCCAATGGTTAAAGCCAGGGGCCACTTTTTGTTACAAGCCTCTCCGCACCGCCCTCCCGGCTCAACTGCCGATTCGACTTTCCTGGCCACTCCTGAACCCGGCGTATCCGTCTGCCGTCACAACTCAAGTGGCAAGATGCCTCCCGAAAACGTCCTTGGGGAATAGGGGGGACACCACGCAGTCGGGTAATCGTTGATTGGGTGCTGCCCCGTGGCCGTAAGTTGCCTTTCATGCTGCAGACAAAAAGGGGAATAAGATGTCAATCAAACGCGGGGATGTCGTGGGTCATTGCGCAGCTGTCGAGTGGGGCTCGGGCAAGGTCGTCGAGGTGACGGCGAAGTGGGTCTCCATTCATTTCAATGACGGGGTGATCAGAAAGATCGCATGTTCCCATTTCGAAAAATTGACGCCGGCGGAGTCAAGCTCATTCAAGCCGGTTCCGTCGGTGGCGACCAAAGTCGCCGTTGAGGCTGTCGGCAAGGTGAAAAAGCGTGCGGGGCGCAAGGCTGCCTGATAAGCGCCAGGCGAGAAGACGCAGGGCGGCTTTAACTAAAGCAAAAAAAGAGAGGGATCAGCCATTACGGCGATCCCTCTTTGCGTTATGGGTGCGGTTGCGAATACGCTGCTAACCGGCGGCGTGCCGCAAGCGCACCTGCCGTGCGGCATCCACCATGTTGGCAAGTGACGCCTCGATCTCTGGCCAGCCTCGGGTCTTCAGGCCGCAATCCGGGTTAACCCAAAGCCGTTCCACGGGAAGGACCTCGCAGGCGAGTTCCAGCAGCGCGACCATCTCCTCGATGGACGGGACACGCGGGGAGTGGATGTCGTAGATGCCGGGGCCCACGTCGTTGGGATACCCCTGCTGCCGGAAATTCCCCAGAAGCTCCATCCGTGAGCGGGACGACTCGATGGATAGGACGTCGGCATCCATGGCGACGATGGAGGCGAGTATGTCGCCGAACTCCGAGTAGCACATGTGGGTGTGGATCTGGGTCTCGTCCCTCACCCCGGAGGTGGCGAGGCGGAACGCCTCCACCGCCCACTCGAGGTATGCGGACCACTCGCCGCGCCTAAGCGGCAGCCCTTCCCGGATGGCAGGCTCGTCCACCTGGATCATTGCGATCCCCGCCTGTTCCAGGTCGGCCACCTCGTCGCGCAGCGCAAGGGCGATCTGCCGGCAGGTTTCCGAGCGGGGCTGGTCGTTGCGCACGAAGGACCACTGCAGGATGGTGACCGGGCCGGTGAGCATCCCTTTCACCGGTCGTTCGCTCAAAGACTGGGCGTAGCGGCTCCAGTCTACGGTCATCGGGTGGGGGCGCGCCACGTCTCCGAAGAGCACCGGCGGCTTTACGCAGCGCGAGCCGTAGCTCTGCACCCAGCCGTTTTGCGTGAAGGCAAACCCTTCCAACTGCTCTCCGAAGTATTCCACCATGTCAGTGCGCTCGAACTCACCGTGCACCAGCACGTCGAGCCCGAGCTTTTCCTGTTTCTTAACGCAAAGCCTGATCTCTTCCTTCATGAAGTCGTCGTACCCTGCACTGTCGAGGGAACCGCTGCGCCACTTGGACCGCGCTTCGCGCACCTGCTTTGACTGCGGGAAGGAGCCAATGGTGGTGGTGGGGAGAAGCGGCAGGCCGTAATGTTCCTTCTGGCGGGCGATTCGAACGGGGAATGGAGAAGTGCGCCGCAGCATCCCCTGGGTCAGCTGTTCGGCCCGGCGCCTGACTTCCGGGTTGGAGGTCGCCGCGGCCGCGCGTCTTCTTGCCAGCGCCGACGAGGCCTGTCCCCAGAAAGCGTCTTCAGGTTTTTCGCCTTCCGCCGCGTCGGCCAGGGCGCGGACCTCGGCCACCTTCTGCGCCGCGAATGCCATCCAGCTTTTAAGCTCCGGGTCGAGCCTCATTTCCGCGTCCAGATCGACCGGAACGTGGAGCAGCGAGCATGAGGTGGCGACCATGACGCGCTCGCTTCCAAGCTTCGTTACGGCTTGCCGGATCGTCCGGTGCGCTTGCTCCAGGTCGCAGCGCCAGACGTTGCGGCCGTCGACCACGCCAAGGGAGAGTTTCATCTGCGCGGGGAGCGCGGCAAGCACGGCATCGAGCTCGGCCGGGGCGCGGACGAGATCGATGTGCAGCGCCTCGCATCCCGATACCGTGACTAGGGAGAGGTTGTCACCGATCGAGCCGAAGTAGGTGGCGATCAACAGCGCCGGCCGTTTCGGGCAGGCGCTGAGGCGGGCAAGGGCGGAGCTGTAGGCTTGCCGGCTTTTGCCGTCCAGGTCGAAGCAGAGGCCGGGCTCGTCCAATTGAAGCCAAGTGACCCCGTGACCGGCAAGCAGCGCGAAGAGCTCCTCGTACACGGGCAGGAGGCGCTCCAGAAGGTCGAGCGTGTCGCTTCCGGCGGGAGCTTCGCCGGCGAACTTGGAGAGCTTCAGGAAGGTGACCGGCCCCGGGATGACGGGGCGTGCCGCGATGCCGAGCGCCTGCGCCTCGGTGAGCTCCGCCATGATCTTGCTGGGATCCAGTTTGAAGGCCTGGTTCGGTTCTAGTTCCGGGACGATGTAATGGTAGTTCGTGTCGAACCACTTGGTCATCTCGAGAGGGGAAAGGTCGATCCCGGCGCCGCGGTCCTGGATGCCGCGCGCCATGGCAAAGTAGCGGTTCAGTGGCGTGGCGATCCCGGCAAAGCGCGGCGGGACCGCTCCGACCGTTACCGCCATGTCCAGCATGTGGTCGTAAAGGGAGAAGTCGTTGCATGGAATCTGGTCCAGGCCCGCTTCCTTCATGAAGTGCCAGTGACGGCTGCGGATCTCCTGGGCCGTGGCAAGGAGCGACTCTGCCGGAGTGGCGCCGCTCCAGTACGCTTCGAGTGCCTTTTTCAGATCCCGCGCTATACCGATTCTCGGGTGACCTAACACAGTTGCAAGCACCGCCATAATTTGTTTCTCCTATTGTCTGTCTATGACTGGTAACAAGGTGCCGTTGTCCGACAAGTTGAACATTTTAACAGCTTCGGCGCGATGTGCAGCTTAAAGAGGGGGGAGGGGGGATGCGTTATCAGACACCACACTGGCAAGCCAGTCACGAGGGAAGGCACTTCTGCGGCTTATGACCGTTGCGACGCAATTTGTCATTGACTACGTCCGGCATCAAATATAATGTGTTCCCGGTTCTTTACCGTCCGCATGCCTCGGGCGGGCGGGTCGCCAATCATACAGATCGCGGGGTCCAATACATCATGAGGAAATACCTGCTGCTGCTTTTGGTGCTGGTCTGTGCTTCCACCTCGGATGCCTCGTTGAAAGGGACGCATCGCTTCTTCTCTGAACCTTTCAAAAGCGGCCCTGAGGTGACGAAGACCTGCGCCGGTTGCCATGACAAGCTGACCAAACAGATCATGCAGACGGTGCACTGGAACTGGGGCAAGAAGCAGACGATCAATGGCAAGATCGTCGACTACGGCAAGAAGAACGCCCTCGGTAATTCCTTCTGTCTCGCCGTCCCGTCCAACCTTTCCGCATGCACCAGTTGCCACGCCGGTTACGGGTGGAAGGACAGCACCTTCGATTTCGGCAACACCGACAATATAGATTGTCTCGTCTGTCACGAGACGAACGGCGCCTACAAGAAGTTCCCGCTGGGATCGGGGCATCCGGTCTACCAGGGGGAGAAAAAGGAATTCCCACCGGGAAAGGTGTGGGAGCCTGTCGACCTCCTCGCCGCGGCGCGTTCCATAGAGCGTCCCTCGCGTGCGGCGTGCGGCGCCTGCCACTTCTACAGCGGCGGCGGTGACAACTACAAGCACGGCGACCTTGACTCGACCCTTGCCAATCCGAGCGGCGACTACGACGTGCACATGGGGGCAAAGGGGCTTACCTGCGAGTCTTGCCACAAAGCGCCTGACCACGATGTGAAAGGGGAGGCGCTTTCCGTTTCGCCCGGCTCGGGTCCCCGCGCCATGGGGTGCACCGACTGTCACAAGGGCGACGTTCACGCCATCAGGATCTTGAACATACATATGAGGCGCGTCGCCTGCCAGACCTGCCACATCCCGACCTTCGCCAAGGGAAGCCCGACGGTGCTGTCGTGGGACTGGTCGGCCGCGGGTAAGAGCGCCGCCGAGGGGGCAGACCCGCTCAAGATCTACGACAAGGCGCGTGGCGAGTTGGTGCTCGGCAAGGACCTCGTTCCGACCTACATGTGGTACAACGGGACGGTGGAGCGGGTTTTCATGGGCGACAAGATCGATCCCGGCAATGTGGTGCGGCTTTCCGCTCCTCGCGGTGATCGCTCGGACCCGCAGTCGAAGATCTTCCCGTTCAAGGTACTGAAGGCGAAACAGCCTTACGATCTGGAGAACCGGATCATAGCTGTCCCTAATATCTTCGGGCCGGCCGACAGCGAGACGGCCTATTCCGCTACCTTCGACTGGAACAAGGCGATCGAGGCGGGGATGAAGGCGGCCGGGCTGCCCTACAGCGGGAAGTACGGCTGGGTGGAAACAACCACGGTGTGGTCGCTGAACCACATGGTGGTGCCAAAGGAAAAGGCGATCAGGTGCCGGCACTGCCACGGCGAGAACGGACGCATCGACTGGAAGGGGCTCGGGTACCCGAAGGACCCGCGCGGTTAGCCGTCAAGACGTGCAAGGAAACGAGAAGGGATCAGCCGGAAAGGCTGATCCCTTTTTTTATCGCCACAGGGCGTCCGGTAGCTTTCCTCCGTTTAGAAACAGCTCCCGGTACTCCGGGTGTTCGAGAAAGGCTATGACCCCGGTGCCGAGCTCGATGCTGCGGTCGTCAAGACCGCATGAATGAAGTCCAGCGGCAAGCGAGGTGAAAGCGGCATCATAGGCCGCCTTGCGTAATAAGTCGGTAGGCACCAGGCGGTCCTCGTCACTTACCACCGGGGCGAATGCTTCACGACAGCATTCGCTGTCCAGAGACGTTATGGCGCGGCAGGCGAGCGGGCGTACCGGATGAACGTCGCAGGCGCCGTACTGATCCAGCAGCGGGCAGGACATCCTCTTCAGTATCCGCTCTTCGTCGTCCATCCATCGCGTCCAGGAGCGGTGCTGCCCAAGCCGTTTGCGCAGTTCGTCTAGTTCCCTTTGAGGAGTCTGCTCTACCAGCCGTTGTGCGATGAACATCGCCTCCGGAAGCAATATGGCGACGTTCAAGACGCAGCAGTAGGGACAGCCCGCGGCGCAGGCCATGGGGCGGTCGCTGCAGATCGCTTCTGCGTCCTCGGCGCAACCCGAAACGGCGGCAGCCAGGGTGGCTTCTGTCGGAGTGCCATCCAGTAGCTGCAGCACCTTTTCCGTCGTCAGGCGGCGAAACTCATCTTCATGCCAGCGGTCGATATCTCTCATACCGGATGATTCTACAGGAAGAATCCGCCGTGTCACCTTGTGAAATTTCATTGTGCAGGCTGGAGGCCTACACCTCTTCTGTCATAGAATACTTATAAATATTCTTTGACTTTATTCCTTGGCTAAATTAATCTTTCGCCAATTCATGGCGGTTTCCGGTTTCTGTCTGAAACTCGGGCATAACCAGAGAATTTATTGCAACGTGAGGTCTTGAATGAGCGCTGTTCGCATTCTTTTAATGGCTGTTGTGCTGACATGTTTCACTTTCTCTTCCGCTGCGTTTTCCGAAACAGATGAAGCGGCGATGTTCGCCCAGGCGAAGAACCACTACCAGGAAAAAGGGTACTACTACGCCTCGACCTGGCTTGAAAGGATCCTGAAGAAATACCCGAAGACGCCCCAGCGCGAGGAGGTACTCCTGATGCTGGTGAAGTGTTATACGGCGACTTCACGCGATGAGAAAGCCGTCCGGGCCGTTAACACGCTTCTGAAGGATTACCCTAAAGCTGCCGACAAACTCGATCCTGATGTCCTGAAGCTGGTTCAAGAGAGGGCGCAGCAGGAGCCGCCCAGGCTTGCGGAGCCGCAGGAAGCTCCGAAGCCTGTGGCCAAGGTACAGCCATCACCTACAGGAGCGGCTAAATTAGCTGTTCCGGCTGTTCCCGCAGCATCCGTTGCCGTCTCTTCCTTGAAAGCACCAGTCGAGGGGGCGCTTCTGGGGGGTGGCGGTGTTGTGCCGGCGGAACAGAAAAGGGACGATAACGCAAAGGCTGAGGCTCAAGCTAAAGCTGAGGCCGCCGCAAAGGCCGCAATGGCAAAAGCGGAACAGGCCAGATATGAGAAAGCCCGGGCCGAAGCGGCTGCCAAGGCGGAGCAGGCAAAGGCCGAGAAATCCAAAGCCGATCCGGTGGCCAAAGCTGAAGCAGCAGCCAAGGCTGAACAGGCGAGAATGGAGAAAGAGAAAGCCGAAGCGGCAGCAAAAGCCGCGGCCGCCGCAAAGGCTGAACAGGCAAGGGTCGAGCAGGCTAAAGCGGAGAAGGCTAAGGCCGAGGCTGCTGCCAAAGCTGAAGCAGCGGCCAAGGCTGAACAGGCGAGAATAGAAAAAGAGAAAGCCGAAGCGGCAGCAAGAACTGAGGCTGCCGCAAAGGCAGAACAGGCAAGGATCGAGCAGGCTAAAGCCGAGAAGGCTAAGGCCGAGGCTGCTGCCAAAGCTGAAGCAGCGGCCAAGGCTGAACAGGCGAGAATAGAAAAAGAGAAAGCCGAAGCGGCAGCAAAAGCTGAGGCTGCCGCAAAGGCAGAACAGGCAAGGGTCGAGCAGGCTAAAGCGGAGAAGGCTAAGGCCGAGGCTGCGGCCAAAGCTGAAGCAGCGGCCAAGGCTGAACAGGCGAGAATAGAAAAAGAGAAAGCCGAAGCGGCGGCAAGAACTAAGGCTGCCGCAAAGGCAGAACAGGCAAGGATCGAGCAGGCTAAAGCCGAGAAGGCTAAGGCCGAGGCTGCTGCCAAAGCTGAAGCAGCGGCTAAAGCCGAACAAGCGAGAATAGAGAAAGAGAAAGCCGAAGCGGCAGCAAAGGCTGAACTAGCCAGGATAGAGAAAGAAAAAGCCGAAGCAGCAGCAAAAGCTGAAGCGGCTGCAAAGGCAGAACAGGCAAGGATCGAACAGGCCAAAGTTGAGCAGGCTAAGGCCGAAGCGGCCGCGAAGGCTGAAGCCGCTGCCAAGGCTGAACAGGCGAGAATAGAGAGAGAGAAAGCCGAGGCAGCAGTAAAAGCCGAAGCGGCAGCAAAAGCCGAGGCGGCTGCAAAGGCAGAGGCGGCTGCAAAGGCAGAGCAGGCAAGGATCGAGCAGGCAAGGATCGAGCAGGCGAAAGCCGAGAAGGCTAAGGTTGAAGCAGCGGCGAAGGCTGCGGCCGTGGCTCAGGCGGAGGCAGCAAAGGCTGCAACCCTTGCAGTTCCCATGGAGGACCCTGCCTTGGCAGCAATTCCGGAGCCTCCCACAGCACCTCCAGTTGCCCTGGCCGCACCTGTGGCTGTTGCTGGGGGCGAGTCGGCAGCAGCTACGTACACCCTCGATTTCGGCTCCTTCGTGCTCAAAAGGGACATGATCGAGATCAAGAAGAAGATCAGGAAAGCAGGAATGGTACCTGTTGTAGTGCCTGGTCCCAGGAAAAAGGAACAGATGAGCCGGATCCACGTCGCCGAGTACACCGAGAAGAAGGCGGCGGACCATATGATACAGAAGCTGCGCAAGGCGAAGGCGGACTGTTTCATACTTCAGGATCGCCGGGGGAAATTCAACCTTTACGCAGGCTCTTACTTTGACAAGCCGAGCGCCATCGAGGAACAGGTGCGCCTCGCCCGCTTCGGCATCACCACTGAGCTAAGGCAGCTGTCGGTTCAGGTCCCGACCTTGCAACTTACCGCCGGTTCCTTCGAAAGCGAGGACGCCGCTGCGAGAAGTGCAGGTGAACTGGAGAGGGCAGGGGCTAAGGCGGTCGTGGTGCCGCGGCCGCGCTAAGCCGTGAATTAGTTCGGATCGAGGAAAGGCAGCCGGTTGGCTGCCTTTTTTCGTTGGTAAAGGCTACGGTTCGCTCAGGACTTCTCTTACCTTGCGGGCCAACGCCTTCATGTTGAATGGTTTCTGGATGTACTTAACATCGGGGTCGAGAACGCCGTGCTGAGAGATCGCATCGGCGGTGTATCCGGACATGTAAAGGCATTTCAAGCCGGGCCGCGCGGTGAGCAACCGGTCGGCAAGCGCCCGGCCATTCATACCTGGCATGATGACGTCCGTTAACAGCAGGTCGATCTCTCCCGGGTGCTGCTCGGCGGCTTTGAGCGCCTCATCAGGGGATGAAGCTGCGATGGTGCGGTATCCCTGCAGTTTGAGCATGTCGGTTGTCATCCGCAGGATCTCGGGCTCATCTTCCACTACGAGGATCGTCTCCTCTTTCCCCTGCGAGGGCTCCTCGCTTGCTTCTACTCCGATCGGTATCTCTTCTCCGCCATGGCGCGGCAGATAGATGGCGAAACTGGTACCTTGGCCAGGCTCGCTGTACACGTGGATGGTCCCCTGGTTCTGCTTGACTATGCCGTAGACGGTGGAGAGCCCAAGTCCCGTTCCCATCCCCGGCCCCTTCGTTGTAAAGAACGGTTCGAAGATCCTCTCGACCGTCTCCTTTTCCATCCCACAGCCGTTGTCGGTAACCGTGAGGCTCACGTAATCTCCAGGATGAAAGTCCGGGTATTCCTGGCAGTAGTTCCGGTCTAGGGAGATGTTGGCGGTCTCTATGACCACTTTGCCTGAGCCCGTTATCGCATCCCTTGCGTTGACGCACAGGTTGGCAAGGAGCTGGTTCAACTGCGATGGGTCCATGAGCACCGGCCATAGTTCTTGTTGTGGGAGCCACACCAGTTCGGTCTCTTCTCCGATCAGGCGCTTTAGCATCGCAATGGTGTCGCCAATCTGCGCGTTCAGATCGACCACCTTCGGGGAAACTTTCTGCCGTCTAGCAAACGCCAAGAGTTGCTGGGTCAGGTTCGCCGAACGCTCGGCAGCCTTGACGACCTCGTTCAGCATGCCCGATACCGTCTGCTTGTCGTCGCCTAGTTCGTGCAGGGACATTTCTGCGAAACCTATGATGACAAGCAGCATGTTGTTGAAATCATGAGCGATACCACCCGCCAGCCGGCCGATCGCCTCCATTTTCTGCGCCTGCAGGAATTGCTCTTCCAACTTCTTCTGTACGGTAAGGTCGGTGTGGGTGCCGGTCATCCGCAGGGCGGCGTTCACCTCGTTACGCAGCACCACTTTGCCTCTGGTGAGTACCCATTTCCAGTCGCCTGACTTCGTGAGAAGGCGCTGCTCCATTTCAAAGATCTCGGTTTCGCCTGCCATATGTGCCTGCAAGAGCTCGCGGGTGCGTGGGAGATCATCCGGGTGCAGCAGGTCTGTCCACACCGGCCGTGAAAGCTCTCCCTCTCCGGGGGCGTAACCTAGGATCTCCCATCCCCTTGGACTCAGGTACGTCGCCCCGGTCACCATGTCGATATCCCACAGGCCGTCGTTGGTCCCCTCCAAAGCGAAGCGCAGTCTGCTTTCGCTTTCCCTAAGGGCTAGTTCCGCTTTCCTGCGCTCAGTCATGTCCATGACGCTTGTGATGAAATAGAGCGGGGCACCACCGGCGTCCCTGAGCAAGCTGGAACTTCCCATGCCCCAGAGGATCGAACCGTCTCGGTGCAGGTAACGGGCTTCAAACCGGAATGATTCCTGTTTACCGTTCACGGTTAGCCGTCGCTGTTCCAGGAACTGGGCGAAGTCGTCCGCCTGCATGAAGCTCGACAGCGGGTGTCCCGGCAGTTGCTCCGGCTCGTAGCCAAGCATCTGGGCGAACGCATCATTCACCATCAGCAACACCTCGTCAGTCGTCGACAAGGAGTATCCCGACGTCGTCCTCTCGAAGATGGTGCGAAAGCGGTTCTCGCTCTCGCGCGAGGAGGCGTAGAGACGATCCCGCGCCCGTCCTGCCTGGTACACCACACCGCAGAGGGCGGACAAAAAAAGCGCCGCGGCAAAAATCGTCCAGCCGAAGCGGCGGTCCAGTTGCTGCGATATCCTCCTAAGCCTTTTCTGCGAAAGGGTATCTATTTCATTTGCTTGCAACTCCAGCTGTTGAAACGAGACCCGCAGCGCCACCTCATGGGCGGCACGTGCCGTTCCTCCTTTTTGCCACTTTGCGAGGATGGTCTCGAACCTGCTGACGCTGTCGTTGAAAGAAGCAGCGGCGTCCTTATGGTCGGCGCCGAGCCGCATGGTTGCCCGATCCAGTGAGGAAATGGACTGGCGCAGCAGGGCAAGCCCCTCGGCTTGGCCAAAGGAGGAACCGGGCTGGCCGGAGAGCGTCAGGTGCAGAAATCCCTTGCTTAGGTCGATGCGGGCCTCGCGCAGGTCTTCCACTTCGGTCAGGGCAGCGCGCAGGGTCTGTCGTTGCTGAAGGTCGAGCCAGTAGACGGTGGTGCAGACGAGAATGGAGAGGAGTACGGCGCTCCCGACCGATAGCCAGGAGTGGGAGCGGATGCGCTGTTGCAGAGGTGCGGCCGTCATGGCCTCGGCTCCGATTTCCCCTTTGCCGTGGGGGGGAGTTCGTCCGCGGTGAAACCAAAGCGTGAGACAAGGGTGAGATGTTCTTTGGTGCCGATGTAACCGTCGAGCGCCCGGTTCCAGGCCTCAAGCAACGCCCGGTCCTCTTTCCTGAAGGCGAAGGCGCCAAGGCCAAGCGAGTCGCTAGCCACCCTTGCGGGTGCCTCTGCCGCTTCGACCTGCTCCTTAGAGTGCTGGGCGATCCACCGTGCCGTAGGAGATGAAATTGCCATCCCCGCGGCGAGGCCAGACGTCACTGCGGCGAGGCCGGTGAGTGTATCGGGAACGGCAAGGAGTCTTCTTGATGGAACGCCCAGACGGCGCAAGGTGTTTTCTTCAACGGATCCGTTGAGTACGGCAACGGTTACGTCGTGTGTCGCAAGCTCTTTGTAGGAGTACAGTCGGAGGGGATTGCCGGCAGGAACCAAAAGCCCCGGTCTGACCTGGAAGGTCGGCGCGGAAAAGGCAACCTGCATTTTTCTTTCCGGTGTGACGAACATGCCTGCCGCCACAACGTCGATACGGCCGGCTTCCAACTCGTTAATGAGGGAACCGAACTCGGCCTGGCGCCAGGTAATCTGATCAATACCGATGGTCTTCGCGATGTGTTTCGCGATCTCGGGCGATTCCCCGGTCACCGTGCCATCTTGGGTAACGAAGGCGTAGGGAGCTTCCACTGCATAACCGATCCGGATAGTCCCGGCGTTGCGCAGCCGGGCGAGGGAGTCATCCTTTGATACGTTTACCAATAGCCACACCGCTGCAATCGCAACGATCAACACGAGAGGAATGCTGTATGAGAATCCGCGCTGTTTCAAGGAAATCCCCGCCGCAGATGTGTTGAGACAGTGCGGCCTGGATGGCGGCGTCTCTGTATCTGGCTCTGGTGCAGAGTGGGCAACAAGGGATGATTATCGCACCTGTTGGAAGTAAATCAAACAGGTGGGCGGGTGATGAGCAAAGCGGGCGAGGTGCAAGACGAAAGATGTGGAACTCGAAGGGGGCTGGCTCCGAAGGTGCCTGTCGTTTGCTGTGGGGGTTACAGGAAAAAATCCGGTACCTTGCGGCGCGAACAATTGTCGACAAGCATCTGCCGCCTCTCCGCAACCGACGGGTGGTTCATGACCCGCGCACCGGGGGGACAGACCCGTGTGCAGGCGCAGCACTTGATGCAGCCGGCGGCGTTGGTCCTGACGGCATCGCCGATCTCTATGACGAAGGTCGGGCAAACCTCGGCGCAGGCGCCGCAGAGTGTGCATAGACCTTCATCGGTGTCGGGAGCGGCACCGCCTAGTGGCGGCCTTTCCTTGTACGGGAAAGCTCCGGGGATTTGCGGTTCACGCCGGGAGGGATCGGCCGCAGCGCGTGAGGCGAGGGTGCCGAACTTGACGGCCCGGCCCAGGTCGTCGCGGTCCGGGCGGCCCAAGGCCACCGGGTGGGAGTCAGATGCATAGGAGTGTTCGCCGATGAATGCCCCCGCGGCTGATACGCTGAAGCCCTTGGCGCGACAGACGTAGGCCATCTCCAGGAGGGCGTCCTCGAAGGCCCGGTTGCCGTAAACTGCGGCGATGACGACGGGCATGCCGGCGGCCTGGAGCCGCTCGATGCGCTGCAGGAAAAGCTCGGGCACCCTCCCGGCGTAGACCGGGAAGCCGATGACGGCGATTCCTTCGTCCAGGGTAAGGTCGATCCCTTCCCGTACCCGGGTGAGATCGTGATGGACGACCTTCCCCGTACCGAGCCCCTGCGCGATTGCGGTCACCGTTTTACGCGTGGTCCCGGTCGGGGAGAAATATATGAGGTGGATGGTCTGGTTCATTTTATATGTGCTAAGGACGGGACCCCGCCCTTTACTTTCATCAGGCTTGGCGTGCCCCGGCAGCCTCGGCAGCCTCGGCGTTGCAGCGTTCGACGGAGTCCCTGAGCCAGGCAATCTCCTCGGGGTGGAACTCCTTGGAATATTCGGTGCCGACGTTCAGGGCCCAGTGCAGGGGCGGGGTGGTGCTCAGTGCCAGCAGGTGGCCGGGGACCTCTATGTACGGGGTCTCGGCGTCCCAGGCCTGGAGGCGCTCCAGGGTGCTGAAAAGCATCAGGTAGTCCTTGCCGTCCGCTTCGGTGATAAGCGGCAGTACTCCACCGGACTTTTCTACCTGTTCACTCTGCTTGAGGATGGGGACGAAAAAAGCCGAGTTAAGGAAGAGGTCGTAAAACTCGGACTGCTTCTTGCCGTCCCTTAAGTTCTGGCGCAGGTTGACCAGCGCCTCGTCAAACTTTTCCATGCAATTTCCTTTTGCGTATCGGTTGTGGTTGTTTGGTCACGGGCACCATACCGGATGGGGTTGATCATTTCAAGGTTTATATGGATACTTCGATGGTTCAGCCATCTCCGAGCCGGTCGAGGAGCATGCCCTGGTACTTCTGCGAGAGAACGTCCCACGTGAAGTCAACTCCGCAGTTTTCTTTATGGCGGTCGGAAGGCGGATGCGGCGGGTAGCTGTGGCGGGAACGGTGGGGGAGACCTGCGTGCTGCGCCCCGTGCGGTGGTACGGCTTGGGCTCCAGGATAGGTGCTGCCCGCCAGTCGGGATTCCGGATGTTAAAACCAGATGCGATCGCTTACAATTAGTCTGGATGAAATGCAAAGCTTGGAGCGGGGGGCATGCACGTCGGATGAAACACCGTCATCTGAAGATCAGGCTGGTCAAGAGCGAGTGGCTTCGTTACCTGCTCATCGGCACCGGGCTTCTCTCCCTCGCCGGCGGCGTTGTCGGGCTTTTCCTTCCTCTGGTCCCGAGTGTCCCCTTCCTGCTGGTCGCGGTCATTTGCTTTTCACGCAGTTCCGAACGATTCCATACCTGGCTTGTGGAACACAAGCACTTCGGGCCGATACTCAAGGAGTACCTGCTGCACGGCTCGATCCCGCTGCGCGCCAAGTGCCTTGCCATCGGCGCGATCTGGATCTCGTTTCCCGTTACCACCTTCCTGTTCGTGGACCGCATCTGGCTAAGAATCGTGCTCCTGTCCATCGCCGCCTGCGTGACCATCTACCTCATCGTACTGCCAACCTCCGCCCGGCGCGGCGCTGAGCGCCGACCGGGAAAGAAGGCTGGCAGAGGGGACGGGTAGGGTGAGGTTAGAGTTCAGTCGATCTTGAACTGCCGGACCCTCGACTGCAGTTGCGCTGCGTTCTGGCTCAATTGCTCCGCCGCTTCCGCCGAGTCATGGGCTGCCTGGGTGGTCTGCTGCACCACGTAGGTGATCTGCTGCATGTTGCCGGAAATCTCGCGCGTGGTCGCCGTTTGCTCTTCCGCCGCGGTCGCCACCTGGTTGATCTGCTGGGTTACCTCGCCGATGCACTCCATGATCTCGCGCAGTGCCTGCTGCGATTTCCCCGCCTCGGCGCTTCCCTTTTCCACCTCGGCCACCCCGGCTTCCATGGAACTCACTGCGGTCCTCGTTTCCTGCTGGATCACCTTGATCATCTCGGCGATCTCCTTGGTGGCGCGGGTGGTGCGTTCGGCAAGGGCGCGCACTTCGTCCGCGACCACCGCGAAGCCGCGGCCCTGTTCGCCTGCACGCGCCGCCTCGATGGCGGCGTTCAGCGCCAAGAGGTTCGTCTGGTCGGCTATGTCCTCGATGGTTCCGAGGATCTCACCGATCTGCTCCGAGCGCACCCCGAGCCCGCCTACCGTCTGCGCAGATTCCTTTACACGCTCTGCGATATGCTGCATCGCCTCAATGGCACCGGCGACAACCCCGGCACCCGATGAGGCGGTCGTATTGGCCCGGCGTGCGAGCTCAGCGGCTCCGGCGCAGTTGTGCGCGATCTCGCCGGAGGTGGTTGCCATCTCCTCGCCTGCCGTGGCGACCGAGCCGATCTGTCCATGTACTTTGTCCGCGCCGTTCGCCATCACCGCCGCGGTGTCCGATAGCCTGCTCGAGGCCATCGCCACCTCCTCGGCCGAATTTCTCACCTCGGCTACCACGTCCTTCAGTTGGGCGGCCATGCGGTTCATGTCGTCGGCCAGCATGCCGAGCTCGTCGTCACCAGCATGGTCGATGTACGTCCCAAGGTTTCCCTCCGCGATCAGGTTGACGCCGCGCGCCAGTTCGCTGACAGTCCGCTGCACCGAACGCACCAGCACCAGCATGACCGCCCCGCCAACCACGAACACGATGAGCGCGATCACCAGGCAGTTCAACAGCACTCCGCGCAGGGCCGAATCGATGCGCTTCATGGAGATGTCGGCGCCCATCACGTACTCGGTGCCGTCCGCACCGCGTGCCGGTACGAAGAAGGAACGGAAGACGCCCCACTTGTCGGAATACTGGTCGTAGTGCGGCTTGCCGTCCGCAAATGCCGCCTTTAATCCCTCGCTTGCGTCCTCATAGGCGTCAAAGAGCTTGCTTTGTTCTCCCTTTTCCTTTTCCTCGCGTGTGTAGCTGGAAGAGGAGAACACTATCTTGCCGTCCTTTTTAACCATCGTGTAGATGTAGTTGAGGCCGGCCCCGTTTGCGTAGGTGGTGAGGCGGTCGCTCAATGCCTGGAACTCGGCGGGGGTAGGCGGGGTGGTTGCCATCCTGGCGTGGTATCCATCCGCGACCATGCGCACGCCTTCGACGCAGGTGCGCAGTTCGCGGTCGATGTCCCCCATGATCTCATTCTTCTCCGCGTAATATGTGTGTACCGTGAAGGCCGTCGTGGTGAGGAGATTGAGGACGATCATGGCGCCGAAAAACTTGGTGGATAACCGCGTCGAGGTGAAACGTTTCATGCTATCTCCTGTGCCTTGAGTGGTCGATTGCCACCTTATCGGTCGCGGGAGATCAATCTTTAGTTATTCAGTCGGGGAAAGTGAGGGGGGGGAAAAGGATGAAGCGGGGGAGGAAGGGGGACCGTACCCGGTCCCCCCGCTGCCTTACTTTTTGTGCTTCATGGCTACCTTGATCTTTTTGATGTCCTTGCGCATCATCGCCACGTCCCTCTCCACGGTGAGCATCTTCAGGCGCAGGTCGGTGATCTGCATGGCGAGCTTCTCGTTCGAAGGGACTTCCTTTACCGGCTCAGCGGCCGGGGCGGGCGCGGAGACCGCGACCGGTTCGACGGATGCGACCATGACCGGAGCGACGGCAAGAGCCCAGCCTCCGACGTAGCCTGCCATCTTGCCGTCTTCGGAGGAAACCTTCACCCAGCCTCCTGAGCACTTCTCTGCGCTCACCTTGGTTTCCTTCTTGAGGATTGCTACCACTTTCGCCTTTTTGCTGGGGCTCTTGCGCAGGCGGATTTCGGGCGCGGTCACCGTACAGTTGGTGCTCTCTGCCAGTACCGGGGCGGCGAACGCGGCTATCGCCGTTGCTGCGAGGATGATGCTGCGGATCTTGATGCTCATGACGTCTCCTTTGGATATCGGATTTAGGACCTCTACGGTCTAAGTAAGCGGTACTGCATGAAGTGCTGTTTTGGGGGACACACACTCAGGTAGGATAATACCTTGTCGTTAGAAATATTCAATAAAAAAGTATCAATTTTGAGTGGAGTGTTTCTCAGTCAGTGCCAACTCTGTCTGAGCAGACATCCTTCTCGCCTGCTTCAGTTTGGCGAGTTCCACCTTGCGCATGATCTCGTTGTACTGCGAGA
This sequence comes from Geomonas edaphica, assembly GCF_004917075.1. GTDB lineage: Bacteria > Desulfobacterota > Desulfuromonadia > Geobacterales > Geobacteraceae > Geomonas > Geomonas edaphica. The sequence continues at coordinate 1,199,287 of NZ_SSYB01000001.1, read as the reverse complement.
TGCTGACGTACTCCCCTGTCAGATCGCGTCTGGCTGTGTCTGCAACCTCGGGGAAGAGGCTCATCGCCGAGTGCAGTTGACCATACTGGTAACAGGAGATCTCACAGCTGTTCGCTTCTTTATACTTTCTGAAGCCTGGGTTTGCTGCGAAGAGGGCGATAATTGCGATACAGAGGAAGAGCAAGAAGGGGGTTTTTTCCATTGAACTCTCAATGCCCCTGCTGCAGGGCTCCTTTCGGAAGTGTCTGGCCGGTTTGTTTTGTATCGGCTCTGGGGGGGGCTTCTAAAGCAAAAAATAAGGGCAGCATCGGAATAGTTCCCGGTGCTGCCCTTGTCAGTCAGAGCTGCACTTCAGCTAGAATCTTTCGAAGTCCGGGTCCTCGTGCTCCATCTCGAGGGAGAGTCCGGCGCCGGCTGCCTTGCGCCTTGCGGCGGCGGGGAGGACCTTGGCCGATTGTGTGAGCGGTTTCTTTATTTGCACCTGCTTCACCTTCGGCTTCCCCGCCTTAGGTGCTGCATGCTCACCACCTTCCATCTTGAAGAAGCCGATGACGTCCTGCAACTGCTCGGCCTGGCTAGAAAGTTCCTCAGCTGTGGAGGACATTTCTTCGGCAGCCGAGGCGTTTTGCTGGATGACCTGGTCTAGCTGCTGGATCGCCTTGTTGATCTGCTCGGCGCCGGTATCCTGCTCGCGGCACGCCGCCGAGATCTCCATGACCAGCTCCGCGGTCTTTTGAATGTCAGGTACCATCCGGTTCAACATCTCCCCTGCGCGCTCCGCGATCTCGACGCTGCTGGAGGAAAGGTTGGAGATCTCGGCCGCTGCCTTCTGGCTCCGCTCGGCGAGTTTTCTCACCTCGCTTGCCACAACCGCGAACCCCTTGCCGTGCTCACCGGCGCGCGCCGCCTCGATGGCGGCGTTCAAGGCGAGAAGGTTCGTCTGCCGCGCGATCTCCTCGATGATGGAGATCTTACCGGCGATCTCCTTCATAGCGCTCACGGTATGGGTTACCGCTTCGCCACCCTCCTTGGCGTCCTTAGCCGACTTGGAGGCGATCTTTTCTGTCTGCAACGCGTTATCTGCATTCTGCCTGATGTTGGAGGTCATCTCTTCCATGGAGGAGGAGACCTCTTCCGCGGCGGCCGCCTGCTCGCTCGCCCCCTGTGACATCTGTTCCGAACTGGAGGAGAGCTCCTGACTGCCGGACGCGACGTTGTCGGCGGCTCCCTTCACGTCGGTCACCACGTAATTTAGCTTGTCCAGCATCGCCTTCAGGGCGATCAGCAGTTCGTCCTCCGGGGAGCGCTCCGTGAGCTTCAGCGTGAGGTCGCCTGCGGCGATTTTTTGCGCCACCTCGGCGATGTCGCGGTTCGCCTTGGCCGAGCTGTTCACCGCGGCCGCGATGGTGTCGAAGGTGTGCTTTACCTCTGAGGTGTCGCTGTCGGCGGGCTCGGTGGTGAGGGCGACGTTCACGTCACCTTTCGCGAGTTTTGCCAGCCCGTCGACGAGTTTCTGCGTCTCCTTGTCCTGGTAATCGGCGATCTTTTTCGCCTGGCGCGCCGCCTGTTTCACGGAGGTGAGGTCGGTCACCACCTCGAACGCCCCGATCACCTTCCCTTCCTTGTCCTTGATTGGAACGCCCGTGTAGCTTATGTCGAGATCTAACCCGCCGGGGTGGGCGTCGGTCTCGCGGGTCGCATCGAGCGCGGTAGTCATGGCCTGCGCGCAGGCACAGTTAGCGCTCTTACAGTCAGAGGTTTTGAAGTGGTCGTAGCACTTGGTGCCTAGTACCTGTTCCTGGGTTTTCCCGCCTACCTTGGCGCCCAGCTGGTTCATGTAAAGTACGTTGAAGTCCTTGTCGATGATCATGGCAGGAGCTGGCATGTTGTCCATAAAGCCGACCATTGTGGTCAGAGAATCGTTCACCCCTTGGATGATCTCGCGGTAGGCACCCTGATGCTTACCGGCATCGGCGCGGGCGGTGAGCCTTCCCTCGGTCGCGGCCTGTGCCAGATCGACCGTGTCGCCGTTAAGGGTCTTGATGACTTCGGCACAGTGGTTCACCGCACCGGCCAGCGCATCGAAGATCTCTTTGGCTCCGCCGGTATCCGCGTCGCCCTGTGCGGTCGCGATGGTGAAGTCGACCTCACCCTTCGAGAGCTTCTCCAGGCCGTGCACCAGTTTCCTCGTTTCCTCCTCCTGGTAATCGCTGATCTTCTTCGCCAGCCGTGCAGCCTGCTTAATTGCTGTCTGATCGGTCACCACCTCGAAGGCGCCGATGATCTTTCCGTCCTCGCCGTGCAGCGGCAGCCCGGTGTAGGCGATGTCGAGATCGAGGCCGGCAGACGGGTGTGCGTCGGTCTCGCTGCTTGCCGCATTGCCGCCCTGCATCGCACGCCCGCAGGCACATTGGTCCGTCTTGCAGTCACCGGTCTTGAAGTGGTCGTGACATTTGGTGCCGACCACCTGTGCCTGGGTCTTGCCGCCGACCTTCGCACCCACCTCGTTCATATACATGACGGTGAAGTCGCGGTCGATGATCATGGCCGGGGCTGGCATGGTGTCGAGAAGACCGACGAGACGTGCGATGGTGGCGTTCACCCCTTCGATGATCCTGCGATACTCACCGCGGTGTTTCCCCGCGTCGGCGCGCTCGAGGAGCTTGCCGTCGACGGCCGCTTTTGCGAGCATGTTCGCGTCGGCGGCCATCGCCTGGACCGCTGCGATGGTGACGTTCAGGTTCTTCGCCAGGATGTCCTTTTCGGACTTGACCTGTAACTGAATGGAAAGATCGCCCGCCGCGATGCGCTCCGCCGCCCTGGCGGCCTCGGCGATGTTGGCGACCATCTGCTTGAACGCTTCGGCAAGCTGGCCGGTCTCATCCTGGCTGTTGACCGCTATGGTTGCTTCCACGTCCCCCAGGGCGAGGTCGTTTGCCGCGGCTATGACCTGCCTGATGTTCTTGCTGATCCTCGAAGCGACCAGGTAACCAAGGAGCAGCACCGCGGCGGCGATCGCCAGGGTGATGATCGTCATTTTCCAGCGCATGTCGTTGATCACCTGTTGCAGGTCGTCCATGTAGAGGCCGCTGCCGACGACCCATCCCCAGGGCTTGTAAAGTTTCACATAGGAGAGCTTCTGCACCGGGATCGTCGAGCCGGGCTTGGGCCAGAGGTATTCGACGATGCCGGCCCCCTTGCTCTTCGCGACGTTTGCCATCTCAACGAAGATCGCTTTTCCTTTGGAATCCTTCGAACCGCCCTGGTCCTTGCCGTCGAGTTCCGGCTTGATGGGGTGCATGATCATGACCGCGTTCAGGTCGTTGATCCAGAAATACTCGTTGTCTGCGTAGCGCATCTGCCTGATGCGGTCCTTCGCCCGCTTTTTCCCTTCTTCCAGCGTGAATTCGCCCTTTTGCACCCTCTGGTCGTACTCCGCGATTATTTCGACCGGTATGTCCACCACCGACCGCAGCGTATCCTCCCTTTCGGCCAGTATCCTCTGGTCCAGTGCGGGTAACAGGTACAAGAAGTTCACCGCCGCTATTATCACGACGGTGCCGAGCGATACGCTCAGGACCTTCGCCGCAATGCTCCAATCTTTGAAACTTTTTATCTTCATCTCATCTCTCCCCTTGTAAGCCAAATGGTAAAACTGGCTATGGAACACGCATAGTCATAGATAGGACAACCATGGATGATTCATCGGTTATCTGTGGGGGAATTGAATAGGAGAAACAATATGGAGATCTGCGAAAAGGAAGGTAGAATGATCGTGCTGTGCGGTTGTGACGGAGGAGAGTAGAGGCTGTGAGCATCCGTTGCGCTGCAGGTATAGGAGTAGTGGCAGACAAAGAAACGTTAACAGTGATTCAGCGGTACAACGAGGGACGGCGGCGCGTTCGCGCCGCCGCTCAGAGGGCTACTTACCGGGGATGGTTATGCACAGGCACTGGGCCTCGGCGTAGGTGGTGTCGCCGCGGAAGATGCGGCCGTGCACCATGATCTTTCTCCCTTCCACGGATACGACACGGCTCTCCACGGTCACCACCTTTTTCAGCGGGAGCATGTTGCGGAAACTCACGTTCAGGTTTCCAACGACGATCGGGTACCCGGCCGCCCATGCGGCAAGTCCCAAGGCCTCGTCCATGATGGCGGCGACCGCGCCGCCGTGGGCGTGCCCCGGCGGTCCCTCCGCTTCGGGGCCTAGCCAGAAGCGGGCGTGCAGGTGCTTGTCCGCGTCGCGGTAGTAGCGGGCCCGGAAACGGTCCCCCCTGGCGTCGCCGGAAACGAAACGAAGCGAATCCCCTACCAGTGCAGGTGCGTCGAAGGGGACCCAACCCTCGGCGCCGCTCAAATCTATCTCGGTCTGCTCACAGGCCTTCAGTACGGTTGAATTGGACACGGTGTTTTTCTCCTCCCGGTATTTTACGTATACGTAAAGGGCGTGGGTACCATAACAGACTTTGCCGCGGAAATAAAGTGGGCGTTGCGTTGCACGTCGGAAATATGATGACTTCGGCATAAGTTTAATGGTATCAAACGTTTGCCGCGTAGACTGGTGTGGTTTCTCGTCAGCGGAATTCAGTTGACAATCTCATCGTATACATCGTAAACAACGTCTCACGGGGATGCAGCGCCCCATGGAGCGGACATGCAAGAAGACGTAATGACAGAAAACCTTCGCACCGAACTTGCCCGGTTGCAGGCGGAGAACGCGGGATTGCGCCGGCTTTGCGACGAGCAAAAAAGCGAGCTGAAACGCCTGTCCGACAGCGAGCGGCGTTTTCGTCACCTGTACAACGAGACGCCGGTGATGCTGCATTCGATCGACCGAAACGGTCTCCTGCTCGACGTCAGCAACCACTGGACCGAGGTGCTGGGGTATTCCCGTGACGAGGTCCTCGGGCGTCGCTCGAGCGACTTCCTCACCCCCGAGTCCCGGCGCTACGCACTGGAAGAGGTGTTGCCGGAATTCTTCCGTACCGGGTCTTGCCGCAATGTGGAGTACCAGGTGGTCAGCAAGAGTGGCGACATCATCGAGGTGCTGCTCTCCGCTTCGGCCGAGCGCGACGCCGCCGGGGAGATCGTGTGGTCGCTGGCGGTTATGACGGATGTCACCGAGTGGAAGAAGGCCAAACAAGCGCTCAAGGATAATGAGGCGCGCTTCCGGATGATCGTCGAGACCTCGCAGGAGGCGATCGTCGCCGCCGACAGCAACGGCCGGCTCACCTACATCAACCGGCAGTTTGCCGACATGCTCGGGCGCGAGGTGCCCGAGGTGATCGGTCACCCCTTCCTCGAGTTTGTCGACGAGGCGCTGCACGACGAGACCGCAGCGCGCCAGAAGAGCCGGGAGCAGGGGGTGGCGGAACACTACGAGACCATCTTCGTGCGCAAGGACGGCTCCAGGGTATGGGCCAGCGTCTCCGCGAAGCCGATCCATGACGGCAAGGGGGTGTTCGGCGGTTCCTTCGCCATGATCTCTGATGTCACCCGCAGAAAACAGACCGCGGAGGAGATCGAGGTGCTGCACACGCACCTGTCCGCGCGCGCCCTCGAAATGGAGACTGCCAACGAGGAGTTGGAGGCCTTCAACTACACCGTTTCACACGATCTCAGGCGCCCTTTGACCGCCATCAACGGCTACAGCCAGATCATCCTCGAGCTCTTCAGTGGGAACCTCGACCCGCAGTGTCGCGACTACGTTCAGGAGATCCTGAACGGCAGCATCAAGATGAACCACCTGATCGACACACTACTCAACTTCTCGCGCCGCTACTGCGGCACGCTGCAGCGCGAAACGGTCGACGTGACCGGCCTTGCCGAAGAGATCCTGGCCGAGTTGAGGCTGTCCGACCCGCAGCGGCGCATTAGCTGCCTGGTGGAGCCGGCGATGACGGCACAGGCCGATTCCCAACTGCTCCGCGTGGTGCTCGACAACCTTCTCGGCAACGCATGGAAGTATTCGGCGAAGAAGGAGCAAAGCTGCATCGAGATCGGTGTCGATCGCTCGCAGGGGAAGGACGTATTCTTCATACGCGACAACGGCGCGGGGTTCGACATGAGCAAGGCCGCGCAGCTTTTCAAGCCCTTCCAGCGCCTGCATGATGCCGACGACTTCAAGGGAACCGGCATCGGCCTGGCGAGCGTGCAGCGCGTCATCCAGCGTCATGGCGGCCAGATCTGGGCCGAGGCGCAGCCGGGAGAGGGGGCGACCTTCTTCTTCACGCTGGGGGGCCAGCAAAACCACAACGGGGGACAGGCATGCTGACACAGCAGGAAGCGCTGACAAGGATAGGGCGGCTGCAGCTTAAGTTGCAGGAAAAAGGGATGGACGGGGCGCTCTTCATCTACCCGATCGACGTCTATTACTTTTCCGGCACCAGGCAGAACTCGACCCTCTGGGTTCCCGCTTCGGGTGAGCCGCGCCTTTTCGTGCGCAAGAGCTACACACGTGCCAAGGCCGAGAGCTGCATCGACGACACGAGGCCCTTTCCCTCCAGCAAGGAATTTCCCGGCGCGTTCGGCGAGGAGGTGAAGAAGATCGGTTTCACCTTCGACGTGGCACCGGTGCAGCAGTACCAGTACTACCAGAAGCTGCTTCCGGGATGCGAGTTCGTGGACATCTCCGCGGTGAACCGGGAGATACGCTCCGTGAAGTCGGCCTGGGAGCTGGAGCAGATCCGGCACTGCGGCGTCGAACTCGGGCAGGTCTTCCGCGCCGTGCCGCAGTTTTTAAAGGAAGGGATGCGCGAGGTGGATCTCGCCGCCGAATTCGAGTACCGGCTGCGAAAGGCGGGCGGGGAGGGGTACGTCAGGATGCGCGCCTTCAACCAGGAACTCTTCCAGGGGCTTGCCGTCTCCTCCGCAACAGCGGGCGATACCGGCTTCTTCGACGGTGCCGTCACCGGCCAGGGGATGTCCGCGGCCTCCCCCCACGGCGCATCTGCCGCTCTCATCCCAGCCGACGCGCCCATCCTGATCGACTACACCGCGGTCTTCAACGGTTACATCATCGACATGACCCGCTTTTTCGTGATCGGAAAGCTCGACCCGGAGCTAACGCATGCCTTCGGGGTCGCCCTTGCCATCCAGGATTACCTGGCGCAAAACCTGAAGCCCGGTGCCATCTGCGAGGAGCTCTTCCTGAAGGCCCTGGAGATGGCGACGGACGCGGGGCTCGCCGAGCATTTCATGGGGGCACCGGGCGAGAACGCACGCTTTGTGGGGCACGGCGTGGGGCTGGAGCTGGACGAGTTCCCGGTGCTGGCCCAGGGTTTCAAGGTACCGCTGCAGGTGGGACAGACCCTCGCCATAGAACCGAAGTTCGTCTTCCCCGGCAAGGGGGTGATCGGCATAGAGAACACCTTTGCTGTCACCGAAAACGGGGGGGAGAAGCTCAGCGAACTGCCGGACGACATCGTCTATCTCTGAGTTTGTCACGGGTAAAGAGACGGGAAAGGGCAACGGTCACAGCGTTGCCCTTTTTCTTTTGATCCCTCGCGACATTCTCTTAGTCTCCCTCTCCCCTCTGGAGAAGGTGCCCAAAGAGCGGGTGAGGGCGTTGCCACGAAGTGAGAAACTGCAGCTGCCGACGCCCTCACCCTTACCCTCTCCCGGAGGGAGAGGGGAGGTGGATGTTATGTGACGAAAGATAATGACTGCTTGAGTTTTGCTGTTTTACCCGCCTTTCGGTTCAGATATTCCCTTTCCTGTATGGCACACTGGCGTTATAGCAAAAATATTGTAGATTTATCTCTCCTGTGACTGTCTGCAGCAGCCCGGACACAGAGTAACTGACGCGTGGGGAGGGGGCATGAGAGATGTGTTTGTCGTCGAGGCGTTGAGGACGCCGTTCGGCTCCTTCGGAGGAGTCCTCTCCGAGCTGGAGGCGCATGCCCTGGCGGGAACGGTAATGCAGGCGCTTCTCGAACGGAGCGCTCTGGAGCCCGCGGCCGTGGACGAGGTCATCGCGGGGCAGGTCCTCACAGGCGGGTGCGGACAGGCCCCGGCAAGGCAGGCGATGCGCCGGGCGGGGATTCCCGACAGCACCCACGCCATGACCATCAACAAGGTGTGCGGCAGCGGCCTGAAGGCGATCATGCTGGCGGCCGGCTCCATCATGCTCGGCGACGCAGAGGTGGCCATCGCCGGTGGCATGGAGAGCATGTCGCAGGCTCCCTTCGCCCTCAAGAAGGCCCGTTACGGCTACCGGATGGGGCACGGGCAACTGCTCGATTTGATGCTGTACGATGGCCTCCAGGACCCCTACTCGGGGCGTCACATGGGGGAGATCGCCGAGGAGGCGGTAAAACGGCACGCCCTCGGGCGCGAGGCGCAGGACGAGTTCGCGCTCCGCTCCTACCAGCTTGCCCAGGAAGCGGTGTCAGAAGGGATCTTTGCCGATGAGATCGTCCCGGTGGTGAAGAAGGGAAAGCACGGCCATGGCAGGGAAACGGTGAGCGAGGACGAGGAGCCGTTCCGGGTCGACATAGCGACGATCGCCGACCTGAAACCCGCTTTCGGCCGTGACGGCGCCACCATCACTGCCGGGAACGCCTCGACCATCAACGACGGTGCGGCCTTCGCGCTCCTGGCCGGTGCCGAGGCGGTCGAGCGTTACCGGTTGAGACCGAAGGCGCGTCTCGTTGCGTATGCCACCTGCAGCCTGCATCCCGACCAGTACACCGACGCGCCGGTCGGCGCCATCAAGGCGGTCTGCACGCGGGCCGGGATCGACCCGGACGAGATAGATCTTTTCGAGATCAACGAGGCCTTTGCCGCCGTGCCGCTGATCGCGATCCGTGAGCTTGGGCTCGACATGAAGAAGGTGAACGTGAACGGCGGGGCCTGTGCCCTCGGGCACCCGATCGGTGCAAGCGGCGGGAGGCTCGCCGCGACCCTGGTGCGCGAGCTTCAAAGTAGCGGCAAGCGTTACGGCCTCGCCTCGCTCTGCATCGGCGGCGGCGAGGCGGTGGCCGCCATTTTAGAGCGGGTGTAGGGACGGAGGGGAGCATGTTCAAGACAGTGGGTGTGGCCGGCATCGGCCAGATGGGAAGCGGCATAGCGCACGTCTTCGCCCAAAACGGCTGCCGGGTCGTCGCCTACGATCCCTCCCCGGCGCAGGCGGCCAAGGGGCTTGCCGGCATCGCGCAGAACCTCGAGCGCCAGGCGAAAAAAGGTGTCGTCTTCGACGCCGGCATCGACGAAATCCTTGCACGCATCACGGTCGCTTCTTCGCTGGATGAGTTCGGTGCCTGCGAACTGATCGTGGAAGCGGCCACCGAAAACGAGCCGCTCAAGCTGGAGCTCTTCCGCACCCTGGACGCCATCGCCACCGAGCACGCCATTCTAGCCTCCAACACCTCCTCCATCTCCATCACGAGAATCGCTGCGGCGACCGCGCGTCCGGACCGCGTCATCGGCATGCACTTCATGAACCCCGTGCCGGTTATGACCCTGGTCGAGGTGATCCGCGGCATCGCCACCAGCGAGGAGACCTTCCAGGCCGTCGCGGAGGCGGTCGCCTTCCTCGGGAAGGAGATGGCGACCTCAAAAGACTACCCCGGCTTCATCGTAAACCGCATCCTCATTCCGATGATCAACGAGGCGGCGTTCGCCCTTTACGAGGGGATCGCCTCGGCGGAGGACATCGACCGCGGCATGAAGCTTGGAACCAACCAGCCGATGGGGCCACTGCAACTTGCCGACTTTATCGGGCTCGATACCGTGCTCGCCATCGGCAACGTCCTCTACGACGGCTTCAAGGACCCGAAATACCGCCCTTGTCCCCTGCTGGTGCAGATGGTCGACGCGGGTTACCTCGGACGGAAATCGGGCCGGGGCTTCTACCGCTACTAGTCCCTCCCGTCAACGGAGTCTCCACCATGTTTCTTGAGCTCACCGAAGAACAGCGGCTCATCCGCGACACGGCGCGTGCCTTCGCCGCCGCCGAACTGGCGCCGCTGGCGGCCAAGCTCGACCGGGATGGGGACCGTCCCGCCTTCGTCGCGAACCTGAAAAAACTGGCCCAACTGGGTTTCATGGGGCTGGACGTTTCTGCGACCTACGGCGGTTCCGAGACGGGCGCCGTCGCATTTTCCGTCGCCATGACCGAGATCGCCCGCGCTTGCGCCTCGACCGCGGTCACCGTCTCGGTCAACAACATGGTCTGCGAGGTGATCGAGGCAATCGGCTCGCAGGAGCAGAAGGAACGCTACATCCCCTGCATCTGCTCAGGCGACTGCATCGCCGCAAGCTTCGCCCTCACCGAACCCGGCGCCGGGTCCGACCCTGCCGCCATGGTGACCACCGCGCGCCGCGACGGCGACCACTTCATCCTCGACGGCACCAAGGCCTTCATCACCAGCGCCCCCTACGCCGGCGTCTTCGTGGTCTGGGCGGTCACCGACCGGGACGCCCCCAGGGGGGAGGGGATCAGCTGCTTCCTCGTGGAGTCCGGGACTCCGGGCCTCATCATCGGGAAGGAGGAGGATAAAAGTGGCCAGCGCGCCTCGGCGACCTGCAGCGTTACCTTCGAGGCGTGCAGGATACCGGCGTCCGCCCTGATGGGCGAGCTGAACCGGGGCTTCAGGGTGGCGGTAGGGGAACTAGCCGGCGGCCGCATCGGCATCGGGTCGCTCGCCCTCGGCATTGGCCTTGCCGCGATGGATTTTGCCACCTCGTATGCCGCGCAAAGGTCCCAGTTCGGCCAGAAGATCTCCAAGTTCGAGGCGATCCGCTTCATGATCGCCGACGCCTACACAGAACTCGAGGCCGCGCGCCTTCTGCTCATGCAGGCCGCCTACCGTAACGAGGCGGGAAAGAGTTTCGCAAAAGAGGCATCCATGGCAAAGCTCTACGCCACCGAAGCCGCCAACCGGGCGTGCTATAAGGCGGTACAGATGCTCGGCGGCTACGGTTACCTGGGCGACTTCCCCGTCGAGCGCTACGCCCGTGACGTTCGGGTCACCTCGATCTACGAGGGGACGAGCGAGATCCAGCGCCTCATCATCTCCCGCGCCATCCTGGACGGCCTCTCCTGACGCCTTGCTCCTCGCGTTATAAAGCGCCACGTTTCCCTTGACTTCTACCGCCCAACCAGCGACACTCCCGGACGGCGCCGGAGTGCTTCCGGCCACCAAATTACTCACGTGTAAAGGGCAAAAACATGCAGCTTAACCCCATGGAGGATTTCCAGCGGGACATCTCCTACCGCTTGCTTAAACAAAACGACGGCACGGCGCTGCTCGCCGCGACCATGAAAGATCGCTTCCACGACCTGGTCATCGAGGTGAAGGTCGAGGTGGCGACCCTGAAGATCCTCTCGGCGTGGGCAGAGTTCCGCAAGTCCCCGACGTGCGACTGCTGCAACGCCACGGCTAAAATGACCGGTTTGAACGGATTCGTCATCGGCCGCGGCCTGCAGCGCAAGCTCTCCGACGTCTTTGGGGGCTCGCACGGGTGCGGCAACCTGCGCACCGTCCTCATGGGACTACTCCCGCTCGCCCTTAATTTGGCTGCCGCCGCCGGGGTGACCGACGAGAGTGAGATGATGGACGCCATACACGCGAAACTGGTCGGCACCTGCGCCGGCTACGTGACCCCTCCTGCCGGGCGCAAAGGGGACGCCGCATGAACTGGTACCTGCTGACGCTTTTACCTGATGAGGTTGCTGCCGGGGTGCCCGCCCGGGTGAAGGACGATTTCACGGCGGCCTTCCGCGCCGCGGGCGGCCCGCGCACCATGGCCCTTTTCCGCTGTGAGTCGGAAGGGGCTTTGGAACTCTTTTTCACCCCGGAGTGCGCCCGTCACGCCATGGACCTCCTCGAGCGCTACGGCGCCACCCCTTGCGACGCACCATCCCTGCTCGGACTCGAACTCCTGGTCGGCCATAACGAGATCACCTACTACCTCACCACCTGACAAGCCCCGCCGCCACCCCGGTACTTTCTTGAAAAGGAAGGCCGCTCCGGTACAATGTGAAGGTTTTTTAACCGATATCATTAAAGGAGCGTGCCATGGGAGAAAGGCAGAAGACGATAGGCGTACTAACCGGTGGCGGCGACGTGCCGGGACTCAACCCGGCGCTGAAGACCCTGGTGACCCGGGCCTCGGAAAAGGGGTACCGCGTCATCGGCATCCGGCGCGGCTGGGGCGGCCTTTTGGCCTACGATCGCGACGACCCGGAGTCTTGGGAAAAGACGATCATCCCACTTGACCGCCAAGAGGTGCGCACCGTCGACCGCACCGGCGGCACCTTCCTGCATACGAGCCGCACCAACCCGGGCAAGGTGGCGACGGCCGACGTCCCCGCTTTTCTACGCGGCGCCGATTTCGACCCCGCCGCACCCGGCCACCATGATTTCACCCCCCACATCCTGAAAAACCTGGAGCACCTGGGGATCGATGCGCTGATCCCGATCGGGGGCGATGACACACTAAGCTACGCCGAACGGCTTAACCGCGAGGGGGTTCCCATCGTGGCGATACCGAAGACCATGGACAACGACGTCTTCGGCACCGATTACTGCATCGGTTTTTCCACCGCGGTGACGAGGAGCGTCAACTTCATCCACAACCTGCGCACGAGCGCCGGTTCCCACGAACGCATCGCGGTGGTCGAGCTCTTCGGGCGCAATTCCGGGGAAACCTCGCTCATCTCGGCTTACCTGGCCGGCGTAGACCGCGCGCTCATCTCCGAGGTCCCCTTCGATATCGAGCGGCTCTCCGCGCTTTTGCAGGAGGACAAAAAGGGGAACCGGAGCAACTACGCCATGGTGACCATCTCGGAAGGGGCCTCCATGGTGGGGGGGCAGATCATTGAGTATGGCCAGGAGGACGCCTACGGCCACAAGAAACTCGGCGGGATCGGCGTCGTGGTGAGTGAGGCAGTCAAAAAACTCACCGGCTCCCACATTATCTACCAGCAGCTCTCTTATCTCATGCGCAGCGGAGCGCCGGACTCGCTCGACCTCATGGTCGCGTACAACTACGCCAACATGACCATGGATCTCATCGGCGAGGGGATGTCCGGGCGCATGGTCGCCATGCAGGGGGGGACCTACCGGCACATCCCGATCAGCACCATCATGCAGGGGGAGAAGCGGGTGGACGTAGCTGAGCTGTACGACACCACTGAGTACCGTCCCAAGGTGCGGCACGTGCTGGGAAAACCGATGTTCCTTTACTGAGGGTCTACAGAAATACCGGGAAGGAACGTCTGTCTTATTCTCGAAGCAGTTAGCATGGCATCACGTTCCCCCCTTTGCGAAGGGGGGGCAGGGGGGATTTAGCCTTCGCCGGATCACACAAGCACCTGCTGACACGGCCATAGCGCCCACCCGTTGAATAAATTACAGATGCCGAACAACCGTTGCGCTCTCGTCCTGAAGGAAATCAACTGTGGGACAAAAGCAAATCCCCCCCGTCCCCCCTTCGCAAAGGGGGGAGCGCTTCGGCACCTGCTACGCTTCGTGGACACACTTTTTTGCCGACCCGGAATTCCCGGATGAACGTTTACTGAGAAGGTGCGCGATGATCGAGATAGACGGGAGTATGGGGGAGGGTGGAGGGCAGGTGCTCAGGAGCGCGCTGAGCCTTGCCTGTCTGACCGGCCAGGGCTTTCGCATCTTCAACATCAGAAAGAACCGCGAGAAGTCCGGCCTTATGCGCCAGCACCTGATGGCGGTACAGGCGGCGGCGCGCATCGCCTCGGCCAACGTCGCCGGTGACCGCCTAGGCTCTCCCGAACTGAGCTTCCTTCCCGACGGCATCGCGCCGGGAGAATACAGCTTCGACATCGGGACGGCAGGTGCGGCGACCCTGGTGCTGCAGACCTTGATCCCGCCGCTTGCCTCGGCACGAAAGACAAGCCGCGTCATGGTGACCGGCGGCACCCACGTCCCCTTCAGCCCTTCCTGGCACTATTTCTCCGAGATATTCTGGCCCTCCATCACAGCGCTCGGCGTTAGGGGCGAGCCGCTTTCACGCTCCTTCGGTTTCTATCCCAAAGGGGGAGGGCGGATCGGCTGTACCGTGGAACCGGAGGTTGAGCAGGCTCCCATGACCTCTACGGAAAGAGGAAAGTTGACCGGCATCCGCATCGTCTCGGCGGTGGGAAACCTTGCGAGGAGCATCGCGGACCGGCAGCTGCAGTCCGCGCTATTGGTCATGCGCGGGAAGGTGGAGCGTGGCATTCCCATGGACATCGAAGTGATCGAGCCGCAGGTGTTCGGGCAGGGGACCTTCCTCTTCATCAAGGGAGAGTACGAGCATGGCACCGCAGGCTTCACTGCGCTCGGCGAACGTGGAAAACCGGCGGAACAGGTGGGGAGCGAGGCCGCGCTGGAGTTTCTGGCACACCACGAAAACGGGGCGCCCATCGACCCGCACCTGGCCGACCAACTCATCATCTACCTCGCCCGTGCCCACGGGAGGTCGGTGTTCCGCACCTCGCGCATCACCAGGCACCTCACCACCAACCTGAGCGTCGCCGGCCTCTTCCTGGAGCTTGCAAGCAGCATCGACGGCCGCGAGGGGGAGCCCGGGACGGTGACCATCACCCCGACAGTCCCGAGGGATTGAACGAGAAAAGGCGGCCTCCCGGCCGCTTTTTCTTTTGTTCTCACGTGGTGATGATCTCTCGCAGACTCTCCTCTAGTACCTCTCGAACCCCGCCTGCAGCAGACTTTCGTTGGCCGCCATGTCGAGGCTTACCCCCGGGTACTCCCGCACCTGGATACCTGCGCGCGTGAGCTTCTGCGTGTTCTCCTTCCGAGGCGCCTGCTGCTTCGCGGTCCCCGGTCTTCTGACCTGCTGTTCTCCCCCCGCGCCCACCTTGAAGAAGGCGATGGTGGTCTGCAGCTGTTCCGCCTGGGAGGCGAGTTCTTCCGCGGTTGACGCCATCTCCTCGGAGGCACCGGCGTTTTGCTGGATTACCTGGTCCAGTTGCTGGATGGCGCGGTTGATCTGCTCCGCTCCGGAGTCCTGTTCCTTGCACGCAGCCGAGATTTCCTGCACTAGTTCCGCGGTCCGGTGGATGTCCGGTACGAGCGCCTGCAACAGGTTCCCGGCGTGTTCGGCCACCTCCACCGAGGTGAGCGACAGATCGCCTATCTCCCCGGCCGCCTTCTGGCTACGCTCGGCGAGCTTTCTCACCTCGCTCGCCACCACCGCGAAACCCTTGCCGTGTTCCCCGGCGCGCGCCGCCTCGATAGCCGCGTTCAAGGCGAGCAGGTTCGTCTGACGCGCGATCTCCTCTATGATCGAGGTCTTGGACGCGATCTCCTTCATGGCCGCCACCGTTCTCGCCACCGCCTTGCCGCTTTCGCTCGCATCGCCGGCAGATTTCACCGCGATCTTCTCGGTCTGCATCGAGTTGTCCGCGTTCTGGCGGATGTTCGAGGTCATCTGCTCCATCGAGGCGCTCGCCTCCTCGGCGCTCGCCGCCTGCTCGCTTGCCCCCTGCGACATCTGCTCCGAGGTGGCGCTCAACTCCTGGCTGCCGGTGGTCACGTTGTCGGCGGCATGCTTTACGTCGCGCACCACGCGGGTCAGGTTCTGCACCATGTTGGAGAGTGCCTGCATCAGCCCGTCGTTCTCCGAGCGCTGCTTCACCTCGAGGAGAAGGTTGCCGTCGGCGATCTCGCCGGCGAGCCTCGTTGCGTCGTTGTTCGCGTCGATCAGCAGGTTCAGACTGTGCTTGATGTCGTTGAAGTCGCCGTAGTAGGTCTCAGTGATCTTCTCGGGGATGTCACCCTTGGAGATGCGCTCGAGGTTACGGGAGGTGACGTCGATCGGCTGGACGAACGCCTCGATGAGTCTGTTCTGCCCGGCGATGAGCTCGCCCCACGCCCCCTGAAACTGGGCCGCGTCGCCGCGCGCCGCCAGTTTCCCTTCGCGTACCGCCTGGATCAAATCGTTCATCGCCACGCTCATCCTGCCGATGGTGGCGATCATGACGGAGAGGTTCTTGCCCATCAGGTCGTGCTCCGACTTCTGGCTGACCTGTACGGTGAGGTCTCCGTGCGCCACCCGTTCGGCAGCGAGGGACGCCTCCTTTATGTTGTCCGCCATGTTCCTGAAGGAGCGCGCCAGCGTGGCGATCTCGTCTTTGCCCTCGGTGTCGATTACCACCTCGACATCACCGAGCGCCAGGCGGTCGGCGCAGGCCGACAGGGCGGCCACCGGACGGCTTATGCTGCGGGTGATGCAAAAGGCGATCAGGCTACCGATGGCGATGGCGAGAAAGGCGAGCGAAACGGCAAAGGTGCGGGCGCTGGAGGAAACCTTGACCGCAGCCAGGTAGCGATCGTCGATCCCCTGTTCCTGGTATTTGACCAGTTCGTTGAAGGCGCCCTGTATGGCGGCACAAAGGGGCGCCCCTTCCTTGTCGAAGGTGGTCGCCGCGCGGGTGCTTTCCCCCGCCATGGCGAGATCGATGGCCTGGTTATTCGCCTTGCGGGCGTTGTCAAGCGACTGCTTAGCCTTTGCGATCAGCGCCTTCCCCTGCTCGGTCTGTTCCAGCTTTTCCAGCTGGTCCATCGCAGTTTTGTACTGTTGCCGCGTGAGCTCGATCTTCTTGTTCTCCTCCCGTCGTGCGGCCGGGTCGGAAGCGAGGACCATGCTCTGGATGCTTGAGACGATCGCGGTTACGTTCTTCGTGGCCTCGTTGGCCAGCTTGATCTTGGCATAGTCCTTCTTGACGATGGTTTCCATGCCGCGGTCCATTCTGAGCATGCCGAAGACGCTGATGGCACCGATGGCAAGGAGCAGCAGAAGGATAATGCCGAAACCGACGCTCAGTCGTACACCGATCTTCATGTCCTGGATCTTCATACCTTTCTCCTGTTCTACTTTTCCGTTTATTTGCGCTGTCTTGTACAAAAAATGACCGGGTGGCTATGGCAAAGAAAACTCTTCAAGTGGCAAACTGTCTATACCTATCGTCAGTGTTGTTGGCGACTTGAGTGTATACGACAAAATAAGTAAGGAAAAAATGTGCAAGCGACGAAGAGGATCGGTTTTATTTCAGGAGGTTCTTGTTTTATAAGATTGGCTGCAGCGACTTGAAAGGAAATGGGGTCAGATGAGGGTGACGAGCTGGTCGATCAGGGGGAGCTGGCTGGGGAGTATCTTCTCTCTTGCGGCGGCGAAGTCGAACCATCCGGCGCGGTCGACTTCCGGGAAGGTGGCTTCTTTTCCGGAGCGGGGCGGCCACTTCATGGTGAAGGTGTTGCTGACGATGCGTTCCGGATCGCAGTCGCCGGTGAAAGCCCATGCCTGCACCAGTTTCCCCCCGGCCTGTTTGATCCCGGCCAGTTCCAGAAAGGGGCCGGTTGCTGCGAGTCCGGTTTCCTCGAGGAATTCTCGTTGTGCCGCCGCGAGAGGATCTTCTCCTTCCAGGTACTCCCCCTTGGGGATGCTCCAGGCGCCCGCGTCCTTTTTGGCCCAGAACGGGCCGCCGGGGTGCACGAGGAGCAGTTCCGCCCTTCCTTCGCGAAAGCGGTACATGATCAGTCCGGCGCTTCGCTTCGCCACCGGCTAGAACGCCTGCCCGCGCGGCAACTGCCACCCCTTGACGATGGCGGTAACCCTGATGGCGATCACGGTGACGGCCGAGACGGTCAAGTTGACAGGAGTGGGGACGGCTGTGTGGTGCAGGAAATAGAAGAGGGCCCCGCCGACCACGCAGGCCGAGGCGTAGATCTCGCGCTGCAGGATGAGCGGGATCTCGTTACTGAGCGTGTCACGCACGAGCCCCCCGCAGGTAGCTGTCATCACCCCCATGATGATCGCCCCCATGAGCCCCAGGTTGAAATGGAGCGCCTTGGAGGTGCCGATGACGAGGAAGGTGCCGAGGCCGAGTGCGTCCAGAAGGAGCATGGCCCGGTTCATCCTTTCGAAGCTCGTGGGGGTCATGAAGACGATCACCGAGGCGGCGACGGCGAGGTAGAGGTAGAGCTCGTTTTTGAAGCAGAAGGGGGGAGTGTCGTTCAATAGCACGTCGCGGATGACGCCGCCACCGGTGGCGGTGACGATGCCTAGGACGATGACGCCCAGGAGGTCCATGCCGCGGCGCACGCCGGCAAGTGCGCCGGAGGCGGCGAAGGCGACGGTCCCCAGGAGGTCGAGGGCGTAGATGATCGCTTGCTGGTCCATGTAAAGAGCGGTTCTCCTTCGGAATTTACGGCGCTGCGCTTGGGCTACTCCTCAGGCTCCTCGTCGTGCTGCCCGGGCGCCTGGTAGTCCTCGACGTCATGCCAGAAACGGTGCTGCAACTCCTTCATGAGTGGCTCGAGGCTCTTGCGGTCCGCGGCGCTTATGGTGATCGCGCCGTACTTGCGCGTTAGCTGCCGCACCTTCATGAAGGCGAGGGGATCTCCCTTTTTCAGCTCGGGGAGGAGGTCCATCTTGTTGAAGACGAGCAGCATCGGCTTCTGGCTCAACTCCAGCTCGCCCAGGATGGTGTTCACCTGGTTTATCTGCTCCTCCATGCGCGGGTTTGAGCAGTCGACGAGATGAATGAGAAGATCCGCGTCCTTCAACTCCTCCAGGGTCGCCTTGAAGGCCCCCATGAGCGACTTCGGGAGGCTCCTTATGAAACCGACCGTGTCGGTGATGATCACCTCGCGGTCCATCGGGAAGCGCAGGCGGCGCGAGGAGGTGTCCAGTGTGGCGAAGAGGAGGTCCTCGGTGAAGACCTCGCTTTTCGTCATCGTGTTCAGCAGGGTCGACTTGCCCGCGTTCGTGTACCCCACGATGGAGATGATGGGGATCCCAGCCTTCACCCTTTTCTGGCGCCGCTGGTAGCGACCGTTGGAGAGCTCCTTCAGCTCGCGCTCGAGGTGCGCGATCCGGTCGCGGATGCGGCGGCGGTCGATCTCCAGCTTGGTCTCACCGGGGCCGCGCCCGCCTATCCCCCCCATGAGCCGCGACATCTGCACGCCGCGCCCGGAGAGTCGCGGCATCAGGTACTTTAACTGCGCGAGTTCCACCTGGACCTTGCCGTCCTGCGTTGTGGCGCGCCGGGCGAAGATGTCTAAGATGAGCTGGCTGCGGTCGATGACTTTCAGTTCGGTGAGCTCCGAGATGGAGCGGACCTGGGTCGGGGAGAGTTCCTGGTCGAAGACGAGCATGGTCGCGCCGAACTGCAGTGCCTTGATAACCACCTCGCGGATCTTCCCTTCGCCCAGGAGGTAGCGCGGGTTGAACTCCTTGGGCCGCTGGATGACGGTATCAAGGACGCCCACCCCGGCGGTACGGGCGAGTTCCTTCAGCTCCTCTACGGAGTCGACTGCCTCCTCGAGCGGGCGCTGGGTGACAGAGATGAGGATGCCGCGCTCCTCGCCGGTCCCCACCACCTTACCTTCCTTGAGGCCGCGCTCCATGGTCTGTTCGAGGGTCTCCACGAAGCTGCGGAAATCGAGGTCGAACTTCTGGAACGGTACCGAGGCCTCCACGTGGTAGGGGAGGGTGCCGCCGTTGGCCGGGGTGAGCGCCGCGGTCTGGATTGAGAAGCGGTCCGGGTTCTGGGTGAGCTGCAGCGCGGCGATCAGGTCCAGTCTTAAAAGCGAGAGGTCGGTGAGATCATCGTCGGTGAGCGTCTCACCCTTAAGGTGCGTGTGCACGAGGCGCACCCCGCGCAGAAGCCTTCTGCCGAGCGGATATTCGTCGAGGGCGGGGATCATGATGCCCCGCTCGTCCCCGACCACTACATAGGCGACCTCGCCGATGCGGCTTATGAGGACGCCCAGTTGGCGCCTGATTTCCAGCGAGATGTCGGAGAGCTCGCGGGCGAGCTCCAGCGAGATCACCTCGCCCGGCTTGACCCTGCGGCGGTACAGCCTCTCGAGCCTCTTCACCTGGCTTGCTTTTAGTCCTGTCAGATTACCGTGCAGTCCTTTGATGGCGCGCCTCCGCTACATTCCGATGATGTTGTAGCCGCAGTCGACGAAATGGATCTCGCCGGTGACCCCACTTGCGAGCGGGCTGGCGAGGTAGAGGACGGAGTTGCCGACCTCCTCCTGGGAGATGTTGCGCCTAAGCGGCGCCTTGTCCGCCACGTGGCCGGCGATCTGGCCGAAACCGCCGATGCCGGCGGAGGCGAGCGTCCTCAGGGGACCGGCGGAGACCCCGTTCACCCTGGTGCCGTCCGGGCCCATCGCCTCGGCGAGGTAGCGCACCGTCGCCTCGAGAGCCGCCTTGGCGACCCCCATGACGTTGTAGCTCGGGAAAACCTTCTGCGCGCCGTAGTAGGTCATGGCGACGATGCTGCCGTCGCGTCCCTGCATGAGCGGGGCCGCTTCGCGCGCCATGGCGATCAGCGAGTAGGTGCTGATGTCGAGTGCGGTTTGGAAGCCCTCGCGGGTGGTGTTCAGGAAGGAGCCTTTCAGTTCCTCTTTGTTTGCGAAGGCGACGGAGTGGACCAGGATGTCGAGCCCCCCCCATGCCTCGCGGATCTCGCCGAACAGGCGGGAAAGTTCCTCGTCGCTGCGCACGTCGCAGGGAAGAACCAGTTTGCAGTCCAATTTTTCCGCGAGCGGCGCCACCCTCTTGGCGACCGCCTCGCCCGCGTAGGCGAGGGCTATCTCGGCTCCCTCGCGGTGCATCGCCTCCGCCGTGGCCCAGGCGATGCTCTTGTCGTTGGCGACTCCGAAGATGAGCGCCTTTTTCCCTTCCAGTAAACCCATGAACTCTCCTTGCAATATCGCGCGGCAGATTAGACTTCTCTACTCTGTGGGCGAACGTATAGCGGCCCATAATAATGAAAAAAGCGGGGGTTGGCAAGCGATATGACTGTTTCTTAAGGAAGCCGCGGCGGAGTGCTGCCGCTGTGGAGGAGTGCCTGACGTAGGTGTCGTAGCGATTCAGGAGATATACAAGCACCAGCCCCGCCTTCGGGCGAAGCCGGGCTGGCGGACCGAAGCCCTGCGGTGGGCGTAGACCCGCCGGCGGACCGCAGCCCATGTGGGCGAAGGCCGGGAGGGGGAGGGGGAAGGAGGATAAACGGGAGGCGTCGGTCCCGTAGCCGCTACAGTTGCCGGTTGATCGAATCTTCTTCTTTCTCGATGGTCGCCTCGCGGGTCTCCCGCACGGACTGCTCGATCGATTTCAGGCGCCGGTCCATATCTTCCAGCATGGCGACAGCGCGGTCCACCCGCCCCTTGATGTTGAAGATCACGAAGGGGAGGATGAACCAGATCACGACCAGGAAGAAGCCGATGATGCTCATCATCATCATGAATCCGCCGAAGATTTCCATAGGGCCCCCGTTTAGGAAGGGATGGTGCTGCATTGTGCCTGCTCCAATGCCCGGGCGAGCTGGTCCGGGCAGGATGTGTCGCCCTGGCAGGCGATCCCCTTGAGGCGCTCGATGGCCTCGGTTACCGCCATGCCGCGAACGAGTGCTGCCACCGCCTGGGTGTTGCCGGCGCAGCCGTCCACGAAATGGGTCGAGACGATGACGCCGTCTTCGATCTCTATGTCTATGCGGGAAGCGCAGCTCCCGGAAGTCTTGTAGCTTACCTTCATCTCTGTTGCCTCTCCTTTTACAGCACAAATTTTATATGCACGGCGACGCGCGCGGCGCATCTTAGCCCCGGCCATATATGCCCAACTTAGGGGAAATGTCAATCGGGGATAGTCAGCGCTTCGGCAAGGGTGAGCCGTTCCGGGCCCGGATGTTCTTGTAAAAATAGCGCGTTGACGGTGGCGAGCATGGTGTTCAGCCGTTCCAGGTCGATGACCGCACTTCCGGGGATGCTGGGAAGCCCCTGGAAGTTTTCGGGGCAGAAGTCGACCGACCTTTCGCCTTCGCGTTCGAGCAGAAGCGGCAGACCGTGGGTGCGGCAGATGATCGGGCGCGCGTTATAGAGAAGACAGAGACCGTCGTGGAGCAGCGGGCAGGGGGAGTTTTCGTCCGAGCGTGCGGCCTTCGAACGGATCAGTGCGGCTTTTTCCGGGGGAAGTTCACGGAGCGCCTCTCTAAGCGCGGCGGCCTCGACGGCGAAGATGGATAGATGGCGGCAGCATGCGTCGCATCCGGCACGACAGGCGATGTGGTCACCAAGGGCAGAGAAGGTACGGTCGCACAACTCGTCCACGCGCGCGACCAGGGCGCGGTAGTTCGCAAGTCCGGTCATGCTCACTCGGTGCCGCGCAGGCTCTTGCTGAAATCTTCCATGAGCTGCTTGTTCAGGTAGAAGTATGGTTTTTCGATGGTGCCGCTGAAGCCGAAGCTCTGGTAATTCATCATCACGGGATCATCGGTGCGGCCGCTTGAGACGTAACCCTTGGCGTCCGGGTCGATATCCAGCAGGAGTTTCATCGCCTCCTGCCCACCCATGCCGCCCGGGATGTTCAGGTCCAGGATCACGGCTGCGAAGGCGTCCCCTGATTGGTGCCGTTCGCGGTACAGTTCGACGGCCTGCGCACCGTCATTGGCGAACTCGACTTCGAAACCGTAACGTTTGAGAGTTTCACCCGCGACGAATCTCACCATTTCGTCGTCGTCCATGACTAATACTTTGGCCCCTCGCGATTCATTTCCCATAGTAAGTTACCCTGGTTAGCCCGTTGTTAAGATGGCGGAGACGTGCTATTAATCTATAGCCGGTATGTTAGGAACTGGCAAGCGACTTTTTTAATAAAGCTATCAAATCTGCTGAAGGAGAACTAAATGGCCAAGGTGAAGTTGCCGGTGACCGCCGCCATCCGGGTTTTGCGACAGGCCGGAGTGTCATTCGGCGAGCATCCGTATCAATACGAGGAGAAGGGGGGCACCGCCGTCTCTGCGCGTGAGTTGGGCGTGGAGGAGCACTGCGTCATCAAGACCCTCATTATGGAAGACGAGAGCAAGGCCCCGCTGGTGGTGCTGATGCACGGCGACCGCCAGGTCTCAACCAAGGAGCTTGCGCGCGCCATCGGCGCCAAGAGTGTCGCTCCGTGCACCCCCGACACCGCAAACCGCCATTCCGGGTACATGGTGGGGGGGACCTCCCCCTTCGGGACCCGGAAGCAGATGCCGGTCTACGTCGAGGAAACGATCCTCGAGCTGCCGCTTATCTATATAAATGGTGGACACCGCGGTTTCCTCGTTTCCATGCCTCCCGTCGAACTGGTACGGGTACTGAAACCGGTAACGGTAAAGGTGGGGATCTAGCCGTGGGAGGCGGTTTCGCCGCAGCCTTCCGGGAAGGTGCCGCGTTCCTCGCCGCTGCCCAGGCCTTGGTGGTCACCGCCGGGGCCGGCATGGGAGTCGATTCCGGCCTTCCGGATTTCCGGGGGGACACAGGCTTCTGGCGCGCCTACCCACTCTACCAAAGGCTCGGCATCAGTTTCGTCGACGCCGCCAACCCCGATCACTTCGAACACGATCCCGCTTTCGGATGGGGCTTTTACGGGCACCGCACCAACCTCTACCGGGACACCGTTCCCCACGCCGGTTTCGCACTGCTTCTCGAGTGGGCCGCTCGTTACCGGCTCGATCTCTTCGTCGCCACCTCCAACGTGGATGGGCAGTTCCAGAAGGCGGGCTTTGCCGAAGAGAATCTCCTTGAATTCCACGGTTCAATCCACCACCTGCAGTGCACGCGTCCCTGCTCGGAGCGCATCTGGGACAACCGCGAGACCTTCCGCATCGACGAAGCGACAATGTGCTCGGACCACATCCCGCTTTGCCCCCGCTGCGGCAGCGCCGCGCGCCCGAACATCCTCATGTTCGGCGACTACGCCTGGGTGGGGGAGCGCACGAGACGCCAAGAGGAGCGCTTCCGGCAGTTTCTCTCCCGCCAGTCTGGAAGGCGCATCGTTGTCGTGGAGCTGGGCGCCGGTAACGCGATCCCCACCGTCCGCGCCGCGAGCGAGCGGATCGGCTCGCTTTCCGGCGCGCGCGTTATCCGCATCAACCCGCGCGAGCCGCAGATCCAAAGACCTCACCTCTCTCTTCCCTGTGGGGCGCTCGAAGGGCTCTCCGGTATCGAGTATGCGCTACGAGGCGCACGCGGCTGATCACTCCCCCTTTTGTGAAGGTCCGTCAGGAAGTTCTGGGGAACGCGAAGTGCAGCTGCCTACGAAGCGCTGCACTTAGGCCCTGACGCTCCCCCCTTTGCGAAGGGGGGACGGGGGGGATTTGCTTTTGTCCCACAGTTGATTCCCTCAAGGAAGTGAGTAAGTGCGTTGTTTTATTTAAATACAGCGTTCGCGATGGCTGTGGCTGCAGGAGGTTGTATGGTCTGACCAAGACAAATCCCCCCTGCCCCCCTTCGCAAAGGGGGGAACGCTGGGGCTCCTGCAGCGCTTCGTAAGGTGCTGTTTTCCAATTGCCTGAAGATCCTTTTCGACAGCGAGGCAGGGGGGATTTGCTCTTGCTGGCACACCCTCACCCTGGCCAATCATCCATTTCCATTTTCGGCTGCTCAACCCGCTTTTTTCCGTATACGCCCATCATAAAAAACCCTTGCGTTTTAAATTCTTAGTTGTTAGTATGCACAATTTTTAGGCAGACGAGGAAGTTTTAAGATATGCAAAAGACGGTGGCCATCGGCTCCCTTACCTTGAAGAATCGGGTATTTCTGGCCCCCATGGCCGGTATCACCAATCTTCCCATGCGCATCATCGCGCGCGGGGAGGGGGCTTCGCTCACCTTCACCGAGATGGTCAGCGTGAACGGCCTAACCCGTGAAGGACAAAAGAGTTTCGAACTGTTGAAGACCACCCCCGAAGACCGTCCCATCGGGATGCAGCTCTTCGGCGACGAACCCGAGATGCTGGCCGAGGCTGCGCGTCTTGTCGAGGGGTACGGCGAGTTGATCGACATCAACATGGGATGTCCGGTCAAGAAGGTCGTCGGTACCGGTGCCGGCAGCGCGCTCATGAAGGATCCGCTCAAGGTTGCGCGCATCGTAAGAAGCGTGCGCAAGGCGACCGCGCTTCCCTTCACCATAAAGATCCGCACCGGATGGGTCTGCGGCGATGACACCTTCCTCGAGGTCGGCAGGATCGCCCAGGAAGAGGGGGGCGACGCCATCACCCTGCACCCGAGAAGCCGGGCCCAGATGTTCGAGGGAACGGCCAACTGGGACAAGATCGGCGAGCTGAAGAGCACCCTTACCATCCCGGTGATCGGCAGCGGCGACCTCTTCAGCGCGGACGACGTGGTCCGCATGCTTGAAAAGACCGGCTGCGACGCGGTCATGGTGGCCCGCGGCGCGATGGGGAACCCCTGGCTTTTCCGCGAGGCGCTCGCGCTTTTGGCAGGTGAAGAGCCGGTGCCGCCGACGGTGGCGGAACGACTCGCGCTGGCCCGTAGGCATTTTGAACTCTTCGCCGAGTTTGCAGGGGGCAGAGTGGCCCTGATGGAGATGCGCAAGCATCTGTCGTGGTACTCCAAGGGGCTTCCGGGCGCCGCGCAGTTTCGTGCTGCGGTGAACCGGATCGAAACTGCTGCCGAACTTGTCGGGGCGATGGAGGAGTTCTTTAATGGCTGAGCGGCTGGAGAACTATTACGCGAACGTGGTCGACAGTGTGGGCGACGGCGTCATCGTGCTGGACAACACCGGCGCGGTGACCCTCATGAACCCCGCTGCGGAGGAACTGGCCGGCGTCTCGAAGCGCCAGGCGATGGGGAACCTGTTCAGCGATATCTTCAAGGACGATGCCGCCCTTAACGAACTGGTGGCGAAGACGGTGGCGACCGGGATGTCCGTCGCCGACCACGAGAACATCGTGCTGAAGCGCTCCGGGAGGGTGACCCCGGTAGGCACGAGCACCTCTCCGCTACTTAGCTCCTGCGGCGAGAGGATCGGCACGGTAGTTCTTTTGCGTGACCTGACCAACGTGCGGGAGCTTGAGAGCGCGGTACGCCAGGCGGACCGTCTTTCGTCCCTCGGGGCCTTGGCCGCTGGACTTGCCCACGAGATCAAGAACCCGCTCGGCGGGATCAAGGGGGCGGCCCAGCTCCTCGAGATGGAGTTTCCCGACAACGAGGACCTGCGCGAATACGTGCGGGTCATGTTGAAGGAAGTGCATCGCGTCAACCTGATCGTCGAGGAGCTTCTGGGGCTTGCCTCGCCGGGACGGCTGAAGCTTGGGAAGGTGAACCTGCATCGGGTGCTCTCCGACATCGTGCTGCTGCAGAAAAACGCCTGCGAAGGGAAGGAACTCTACCTGCAGCAGTATTTCGACCCGAGTATCCCCCCGATTCTGGGCGACGAGTCCCTACTTACCCAGCTCTTCTTGAACCTGATCAAGAACGCTATGGAGGCCGTCGGGACCGGCGGCGTGGTAAAGGTGACGAGCCGTGTGCTTGCCGACTACGCCATGACCCAGAAGGGAGAGCGGCGTGCGCGCATGGTCGCCATCGACATCTCCGACAACGGCCCAGGCATCCCGCCGGACGTCCTGAAGGACATGTTCACGCCGTTTTTCACCACCAAGTCGCAGGGGACCGGTCTGGGGCTCGCCATCTGCCAGAAGATCGTCTCCGAGCATCGGGGCATGATCCGTGTCGATTCCGACCCCGCGCGTGGCACCGTCTTCACGGTGATGCTGCCGCTCATTCAATGAAAACGTTCAGCGTTCAACGTTCAACGTTGACAGAAGGCTGAGACGTTAATTCTACTTCCGCGTTTTACGTTCCACGTTGAGAGCAATGTCGCTTTTGACGGGGAGCGTGAAATGACTTTTTCACTTTCGACCCGCTTTACGTTTCTTGTGTGCGTCTGGTTAGAAGCAGCGCTGCTTCGAGTTTTCACCTAGAACGTGGAACCTTGAACGTTGAACGGTCTTTAGGAGTTTCCATGTCCATTAACAACATCCTCGTGGCTGATGACGAAGAGAGCATGCGCTGGGTCCTTTCCAAGGCCCTGAAAAAGAAAGGCTTCAACGTCGAGCTCGCAAAAGACGGCAACGAGGCGCTCAAACTCATCAAGGACAACAACTACGACCTGGCGCTCATCGACATCAAGATGCCGGGGGTGACCGGCCTCGAGCTTTTGGACCGGGTCAAGGAGGAGCGCGCCGACCTCATGGTGGTGATCATGACCGCCGAGGCGAGCATGAAAAACGCCGTCGAGGCGATGAAGCGCGGCGCCTACGACTACCTCACCAAGCCCTTCGACCTGAGCGTCGTCGACGCGGTGGTGGAGAAAGTGAGCCGGGCCCGCGAGATGACCTCGCAGGTCTCCCTCCTTAAGGAAGAGCTCGCGGACCGCTACCAGCTCGAGAAGACCATCATCGGCAACTCTCCCGCCATGCGCGAGGTGTACAAGACCATCGGCAAGGTGGCCCCCTCCGACGTCACCGTGCTGGTGCAGGGTGAGTCCGGCACCGGCAAGGAGCTCATCGCCCGCGCCATCCACTACAACTCCAAACGGCTGGGTAAGCCGTTCGTGCCGCTCAACTGCGCCGCCATCCCGAAGGAGCTTCTGGAGAGCGAGCTCTTCGGCTTCGAGAAAGGGGCCTTCACCGGCGCCACCGAGCGCAAGCTAGGCAAGTTCGAACAGGCCAACGGCGGGACCATCTTCCTCGACGAGATCGGCGACATGCCCATCGACCTGCAGGCGAAGATACTCAGGGTGCTGCAGGAGCGCGAGATAACGAGGACCGGCGGCAACCAGAGCATCCCGGTCGACGTGCGCGTCGTCGCGGCGACCAACCAGGATCTCGAGGAGTCCGTCAGGAACAAGCAGTTCCGCGAGGACCTCTACTACCGCCTTAACGTGATCCCGATCCAGCTCGTGCCGCTGCGCGACCGCAAGGATGACATCCCGCTCCTCGTGCAGTACTTCCTGAACAAGATCTGCGCCGAGCTCGAGGCACCGCTCAAGCGCTGCTCCGCCGACGCCGTGAAGCTTCTCACCGGCTACAACTGGCCCGGCAACATCCGCGAGCTGGAGAACACCATCAAGAGGGCCGTGATCCTCTCGCCGGACCCGCTGCTGGTCGCCTCCGATTTTCCCGGGCTCAGGAGCCGTCCAAGCGAAGGGAAGGGGGAAGAGCTGTCGCTTGAAGGGATCGTCGATCTTAAGCTGCGTACCTGTTTCACCAACATGGAGAAGATGGAGAGCGGCGACGTGCACGCCATGGTGCTGGAGCAGGTGGAGCGCCCGCTGATCCGTTTCGTGCTGGAGAAGACACGCGGCAACCAGGTTAAGGCCGCTGACATACTCGGCATCAACCGCAACACCCTGAGAAAGAAGATCACCGAGCTCGGTATCGAGCTGCGCAAGGATTAGCAATAAAGAGTAACCTCAACCCGCTTAAAGGAGGCTGCCGTGACCCTGTTGGAGAGATTCTTTCTGGAGAAAGAGAGCGCACAACTCGTAGTCGTGGACGTACAGGACAAGCTCTGCCGCGCCATGGACGAAAAGGTGCTAGGTAAACTGACGGGCAACATCTCGGTCCTGCTTGATGCGGCGGCCGAACTGGGGATTCCCGCCCTCGCTACCGAGCAGTACGTGAAGGGGCTCGGGGAGACCGTCCCCTCCCTGAAGGAGAAGCTCTGCACCCCGAGCCTGGAGAAGATGACCTTTTCCTGCTGCGGCGGTGAGGGGTTTCTTGAGACGTTGGAGAAAAACGGCAGGCGCCAGATCATCCTGACCGGGATGGAGACGCACGTTTGCGTGCTGCAGACCGCGCTCGAGCTCTTGTCGCGCGGCTACGTAGTGCACCTCGTCGTGGACGCGGTGATGAGCCGCAAAAAGCACAACTGGGAGATCGCACTGCAGACCATGACCCAGGCCGGTGCGGTGATGACCTCGACGGAATCGGTCCTCTTTCAGCTTCTGCGCGTGGCGGGCACCGAGGAGTTCAAGAAGCTTTCTAAGCTCGTGCGGTAGGCGGCAGCGTGCTGACGTAGTGGTCGATCCGTTGCCGGTCGACTTCGGAGATGTCGACGAACTGGATGCCGAACCCCTCGTCGATAGTGGATTTCTTGCGGGCTTTGGTGGTGTTTAGCCAGGCGACGCGTCCCTTCGCCTGGACGATGGTCCCCACCGGCTCGGGAAGAACGAAGATCAGCTCCAGCATGGTGTCGAGCTCTAGGTCCACGTCGGCGGCGAGGTAAAGGCCGTTCTGACTCAGGTTGATGCAGTAGCCGGAGAGGGTGAGGTTGAAGGCGCGGAACTTTACGTTGAAGCGGCAGCTCCCCCTCCTGTCGCGGCGGTCCACGGCAGGGAGCCATTTGCGGGCCGCTTCAAGGAAAATCATGCGATCCAGCGGTTTGGTGAGCACATCGTCGCACCCTGCCCCGAGGCAGAGCTGACGATCGGCCTCCTTCCCTTCAGAGGCGATGAGAATCACCGGACTGGAGAGATGGGGGTCTTTTTTTATGGCGCGGCAGCACTCGGCGCCGTCCATGAGGGGCATGTGCAGGTCCATGACCACCAGGTCCGGACGCTCCTGACGGCATATCTGCAGGGCGTCCTGTCCGTTTCTGGCGGTGGAGATGTCGACTGCGGAGAGGGAGAGGAACTCCTTCTCGAGTTCCAGGAACATGCTTACGTCGTCGACCAGCAGGACCTTGTGCGCCACGGGTGCTCCTTCTTCAGGTACAGGGGGATTTGAAAGGTGTGGTCTTGCCTTGAAGGTTCTTCGAATACTTGGGACGTGGAGCAGCCACTGCCGCTGCACGAGCCCCAGAGTCCCCCCCTTTGCGAAGGGGGGGCAGGGGGGATTTAGCCGCGGTTAGCCCAAGCATGCAGTTAAGCCACCGCGTCAAATCCCCCCACTCCTACCTTGCCAAATGTAAGCTGACCCCGAGTTGCGACCAGCCCGTGTCCGGTTACTTTTTCGCCAGGACCTTGGCGATCATGTCGTGGTTAAGCCAGAAAACGGGCGCCTTCGGATCCCAGGAGCTGTTAAACATGAGCGCCCCAACGCCGGTGAAGACGGCGCGGGAGAGAACGGCGCAAACGATCTCCTTCGGGTCGGCGTTCATGCCGATCAGTTCGGCTGAAGTGTTCAGCATGTACTCCTGCTGCGCGGGGCTGTTGTGCTGCGGCCAGCTGTCGAAATCGCGGGTGCTGGTGATGAGCTCGGAGGTGAGGTAGGTGTTGGCGATCTCCAGTAGCTGGTCGACGGTAGTCCCTTCGTGCAGCAGGGACTGGCACTCCGCGACGACCGAATCGACCCCTTCGTTTCTGAGCGCGCCCATGAGGGGGTAGAGCGAGTTCTCGACGCCGAGAAAAAGGGCGCTCGAGTTGGTGAGGATTTCCGGGCAGTTGTACACGGTCGCCTTGATACCCTTCTCCCACGCCTCGATGGCGATGTCCTCAAGGCGGATCTTGGCCCACCCCTGCAGGTAAGGGGTGTAGGACTGCCAGGTGCTGACGCCGTCGATGAGCACCGCGGTGCCGTGGTAGCCGTATGCCGCGTAGGTCACCGGGAACTTCTCTCTAAGCCCAGTGGTCGCATCGATCAGGTAGCGGAAGGTGTCCGCGGTCACCTCGTTGAAACTCGCGTCGCACAGTTTACCCATGTCGGAGGTCCAGAACGACTCGGAGGAGAGGAAACGGTCACCTTGTCCCTTGAAGAGCTTGTTCAGGATCGGCATGAAGACGCGGGCGCGCGGGATGCCGCCAGCCATGGTGTGCACCACGAGCAGGTTGCACCCGGCGGGAAGCATCTTCTCGAGTTCGGCGACGACGGCCGCGAGATTTTTGCAGAAACGCTCGGTCCCTTTTTGCTTGGAGTAGGCGATCTCGGAAGGATCGAGCTTGACCGAAGCGAAGTCGTCCGGCTTGACCCCCTTGAAGCGATCCACCGGCGCCACGCCGTCCTTGCCCGGCTCCATGTCGAAGCCCGCCTCAAGCGGGATGTTGATGATCTTGCCACCAAGGTTTTCCTCGGCCGTCGCCAGTTCCTCCGCGTTGAGCGCGCGCAGCGTGTTGTCCGCGTCGCGACGACCCACGGTGGCGCCGATGATGGTCATCCCCTTGGCCTTTGCCTCGTCCACGATGCCGTTTGCGTAGCCGCGACCGAACAGTTCGCCGCAAAGAAACAGTACGTCCCCTTCCTTGAATCCGGCCGTTGCCGGTACCTCGGTCATTGCATGGTATCTGCTCATTTGGTTTCCTTTCCTTGCGTAGTATGCTCCTCCCCGGATGGGGGAGGCGAGGAGGGGGGATCGATGCTTCGGACCGCTCCCACTCCCTGATCCTCCCCATCCCGGCCTTCGCCTACCGTAGGGCTTCGGCCCGCAGGCGGGGGAGGGAATCTGCTGAAGACTAATATTCTTCCCTGTTGCTGAGATTGTCGAAGCGGGTGAACTCGCCGCGGAAGGCGAGATCGACCGTGCCGATCGGACCGCTCCTGTGCTTGCCGATGATGATCTCCGCCTTACCCTTCAGGTCCTCGTTCTCCTTGTCGTAGACCTCGCCACGGTAGACGAACATGATGATGTCGGCGTCCTGCTCGATAGCGCCCGACTCCCTCAAGTCGCTCATCATAGGGCGCTTGTCGGTTCTCTGCTCCAGGCCGCGGTTCAGCTGCGAAAGGGCGATCACCGGGATGCTAAGCTCCTTGGCGAGACCCTTGAGCGAGCGGGATATCTCCGATATCTCCTGCTGCCTCGATTCGCTGTTGGCGCCGCCGCGCATGAGCTGCAGGTAGTCGATCACGATGATGCCGATATCGTGCTCGGCCTTGAGTCGCCGCGCCTTGGAGCGGAGCTCCATGACCGAGATGGAAGGGGTGTCATCGATGAAGATCTTGGAGTTGTGCAAGAGCCCGGCCCCTTTGATCAGCTTGGGCCAGTCGTTCTCCTGCAGGTGCCCGGAGCGCAAACGGGTGAGGTCTACGCGCGCGGCCGAGCACAAAAGCCTCTCAACCAACTGCTCCTTGGGCATCTCCAGGGAGAAGATGGCGGCGGGGTACTTCTTGTCCGCGTCCACCGACGCGTACTGGGCGACGTTCAGGGCGAAGGTGGTCTTACCCATCGCAGGGCGTCCCGCGATGATGACGAGGTCGCCGGCGTGGAAGCCTGCGGTCAGCTTGTCGAGGTCGGTGTAGCCGGTTGGGACGCCGGTGACGAGCTCCTTCTTCTCGTAGAGAAGCTC
The DNA here is from genome assembly GCF_004917075.1 of Geomonas edaphica. Taxonomy (GTDB): domain Bacteria; phylum Desulfobacterota; class Desulfuromonadia; order Geobacterales; family Geobacteraceae; genus Geomonas; species Geomonas edaphica. Next base: position 1,167,224 of record NZ_SSYB01000001.1, on the reverse strand, counting down.
GATGTTCTTGATGGTGTCCTTGAGGATGTCGCTGACCTTGTAGTAGGAAGGCTTCAGCTTGTTCTCGCCGATCTCGAAGATCACCTTCTGCGCCGTGTCGAGGAGGCTTTCGACCTCGACTTTGTCCTCGAACCCCTGGCTCACGATGTCGGTCGCCGCGGTGATGAGCTTGCGCGTGATGAACTTCTCCTTCACGATCTTGCAGTAGTAGGAGATGTTCGCAGCCATCGGGACGAAGTCGACCAGCGTGGCGAGATAAGCGCCGCCACCCACCTCGTCGAGCTCCCCCTTCTTGCGGAGGATCGTGGTGAGCGTGATCAGGTCGCACGGTTCGTTTCGCTCGTTTAGCTCGATCATGGCGCGCATGATCTTCCGGTGGCTCTCCCGGTACAGCTCGTCCGGGGTTAGCACCTCGAGCACGCGGTTTATCGCCTCGTTGTCCACCAGGATGCCACCCAGGATGGACATCTCGGCTTCGATGCTCTGGGGCGGCAGTTTTCTCATGTCAGCTTGGTTCATGCAGGTCCTCAAAAACAAAAAGCAAAAGCGGTGCGTCCCGGGCGGCAGGGCCGGAAGGAAGCGCCGGAGCCGGTTAGGCCCAAAGGCGGAATACTACCTGTTAGCGACGCTTGGGTCAACAAAATTAATGGTTTGCGGCAGGTTAGTCGTGGCGGTTTCGCATGCTATTACGGCGGGTTGCGCTCAGACACCGCACTCCTTCAGGAAGGCGAGCGATTTAAGTTCCCGATCCAGGTGCAGGTCGATGGCGGGGTTCAGGAGGAGGTCCGCCTCGCGCAGGAGGGGCTCGGGAAAGATTACGGCGCCGAAGCGTCCGGTCTGCATGGCGCGGGCGAGGAGCGAGGCGGTCTCTTCCGACACGCCGCGGACGCGCAGATCGGGCTGGTATCCGAGGATCTTGAGGAGGTTCACCGCGAAAAAACGCCGGTCCGAAGGGGAGGCCGTGGCTTCGTTCAGCCGTTCCAGGTAGCAGTAAAGCAGGCGGAAAAGGCGCGGGCTCGGCTCGTCTTCCGGGGTGAGGCGTTCGACGAGTTCGCAGGCGTAGGCGGCGCAGCCGATTCTATTCAAATCGGCCCGGATGCCGGAGAAGACGTCGAGGATGTCCGCGCTGGAGAGGGTGGCGAGGCCGGTTCCCGTGTGCAGTTGGAGTTTCAGGTGCGCGAACGGCTCGAGGGCGCCGGCGAAACGTTTCTTGCTTCGTTTCGCTCCGCGCGCCACCCCCTGCAACTTCCCCTGTTCCAGGGTGAACAGGGTGACGATGCGGTCCGCCTCCCCGAAGTCGGTGAGGCGCAGCACTATCCCTTCAGCCTCGGTGTTTTTCATCGCCGGAAAGGTAACATGCGGTGCATGGGAGAGTCAATGGGGGAGGGGAGAGGAGCAAGACGTTTTGATGTTCAGCTCGCTGAGCGGCCCCCCCTCCCCTTGCGGGAGGGGGCAGAGGGGGGGACAGGCCATCAGCGGTAAAGATCGCAGCTTCACCCACCCCCCATCCCCCTCCCGTCAAGGGAGGGGGGAGGCGGCTATTGCCCGCGCAACCGGTGCATCAAAATCCCGAGGTAGCGGTTCAGGGGATGGCTTCTCGGGAGCGACTTGATGGGAGGGGTGCCGCGGGTGCCGCACCTGGCAAGTTCGGAGAGGAATTCCTGCCCGCCCCCCATCTGCACCCCCTTGCGCAGCGTCTCGAGCCCCTGTCCCTTTTCACCGTTCAGGATCTGGATACGACCGAGGTTCAGACGGATGCGCAGGTTGTCAGGGGCGTCGCGCAGCGCCTTTTCCGCGAGCTTTTGCGCTGCGGGGAGTTCTCCTCCGCTCTTTGCCTGGCTATAGGCGAGGTCGGAGGCTGTTTCCGGGGAATCCTCGATCGCCTGGGCCTGTCCGAAGCAGCAGCGCGCCAGGAAGTAGAGCCGGCGGTGCAGCGCCTCGATACCCTTGCCGCGCAACTCTTCGGCATCGCCCCCCGGCTCGAAACGGTCCACCTTCTCCATGACCAGGAAGGTGGTCGGTGGCGTTCCGTCCGTGAAATCCTCGCGGTGCAGCTCGGCGAACGAGCAGGGGGGCTGCGGGAAGTGCACGTCACCTTCGTAGCGGCCGTGCACCACGGTGAGGTAGATCCGCTGGCAAAGGGGGAGTGCCTCCCTGAACACCGCTTCACCCCCGCAGATGAAGAGCTCCTCGTCACCATCTGCCGCTGCAATCCCCTCCTGCAGCGTGCGCGCCACGATGACCCCTTCGGTCTTCCCCATGGTCCTGCTCACTACGATGTTCCTGCGCCCCTCCAGGGGATGACCTATCGATTCGAAGGTCTTTCTCCCCATGAGGACGGCATGCCCCATGGTCAGGTTGCGGAAACGGGCAAGGTCGGCGGGGATGTCCCACGGGAGCTTTCCGTCGACGCCGATCACCCTGTTGTCCGACATGGCCGCGATGATGGAGATGATCATGGGACCTCCGTTGCTACTTGAGTCGTCTTTAGCGCAGCGTCACCACGGTCACGCCGTCGCCACCCTCGAAACGCTCGCCGGTGCGGAAGGATGAGACGAGCGGATGGCCGGAAAGGAAGTTCCGCACTCCCTTCATGAGCGCGCCGGTACCCTTGCCGTGCACCACGCGCACCTCGGACATCCGCTCGAGCGAGGCGTGGTTCAGGAAGGGCTCCAGTTCGCCGATCGCCTCTTCAACCCGCATGCCGAGGAGGTTTATGTTGCTTGCCGCCTCGGCCTGCTCCGTTTCCTGTTTGGAGCGCTGCTTCCGTACCTTCTTCGGCTCTTTTCCCTTGGGCTTTAACAGGGAAACCATGGCGACGTCGAGTTCCATGCTCCCGGCCCGCACGCGCACGCGCTCCCCGCGGCGGTCTACGGAGAGGATGGTGGCGTCGCAGTTGAGCGGCTTGACGAAGAGGACGTCCCCTGCCGCGATTGCATCGGGATCGACGCTCTCCTCAGGGTGGAGTCGATCGAGTGCTTCCTCCACCTCGCGCGCCGCCTGGTCCAGCTTTTCCTTCGCCTCGCGCGCTTTCTCCCTTTTCGCCTGGTCCATGAGGGAGGCGACCTCACGCCTCGCCTTCGCGATGATCTCCTGCGCTTCCAAAAGCCCCTTCTCGCGGGCGTCCTGCACGAGTTTCGCCGCCTCGTCGCGTCGATCCACGAGGTTTCGCTCGGAAGCGGCCAGTTTCTCCTCGCGCTCATCGAGCTCGCGCAGGGTCTGCTCCAACAGCTCGCGTTTCCCCTTCAAGTCGCGCAACAGCGCGTGGAAATCTGCCTCCATGGTGCCGATCATCCCGCGGGCGAAGGCCACCACCCGCTCGGGGAGACCATAGCGGCTGGCGATCTCGAGCGCGTGCGACTCGCCCGGCTCTCCCACCACGAGCCGGTAAAGCGGCGCGAGCCGGTCGCGGTCGAAGGCCATGGCGGCGTTCACCATCCCTTCCTCGCGCTGCACGAAGCCGATGATCTCGGTTAAGTGCGTGGTGGCGACGACGAGCGCTCCCTTGTCGTGCAGCTCCTTAAGCACGGCGCAGGCGATCGCCGCCCCCTGTCCCGGTTCCGTGCCGGTCCCAAGTTCGTCCAGAAGGATCAGGGTGCCACGGTCGGCGCCCCGTAAAATGCTCGATATCTTGGAGATGTGGGCAGAGAAAGTGGAAAGGCTTTCCTCGATGGACTGCTCGTCGCCGATGTCGACCAGGATCTTTTGCACAAGCGGCAGCACCGTACCGGGGTGGGCCGGGACCGGCATGCCGCAAAGCGCCATCACGCTCAGAAGACCGGCGGTCTTGATGGCGATGGTCTTGCCTCCCGTGTTCGGCCCGGTGACGACCATGACGCTGTTGTCGGAGGCGAGCTCCAGGTCTAGCGGCACCACATCCTTTCCCAACAGGGTGAGAATCGGGTGGCGAGCCGACTTTAGCAGGATCCCCGGGGGCTCGGCGATGACCGGCGTCTCGCACCTTAATTTGTCGCTCAAAGTCGCGATGCAGTTCAGGATATCGAGCCGTACCAGCGCCTGAAACTGCTCGAGGAGTTCCTCGGCATCCTCGCGGATCCAGTCGCAGATCTGGCGCACGATGCGGATCTCCTCGGCGCGCTCGTCGGCCACCAGGTTCTCGAGTTCATTGGCAAGGCCGATGATCTCCAAGGGCTCCATGAAGGCGGTCTCGCCCGAGTTCGAGACGTCGTGCACCACACCCGGCACCATCCCCTTGGAGTCCATGCGCACCGGAATGACCCAGCGCCCGGACCTCTGGGTGATGAAGTCGTCCTGCAAAAAGATCGCGGTGTGCCGCTCCCGCACGATCTCCTCCAGGCGCCGCTTGATGCGCGCGGTGATTCCCTTCTTCTTGGAACGGATATCGGAGAGCAGAGTCGACGCGGTGTCGAGGATCTCCCCATCCTCGTTCACCGTATGCTCCAGGGGTTCCAGAAGATCGGGGAAACCGCTTATGGAGCCCGCCGCGGCGAAAAGGAACGGCACGTCGTTTCTGAAGGCAAGCTGCTTCGATATCGCCGTCATGACGCGCAGGGTGGGGATGAAGCGCTGCAGGGCGATCGGGGCGATGACGGCACCTTTCGGACGCACCGCCTTCACCTGCGGCGTGATGTCCTCGAAGGGGGCAAGCTTAAGCGAGATGCCTTGTCTGGTCAGCCTGCGGATCTCCTCCACGAGTCCCAAGCGCTCCTCTATGGCGCGGCGATCGGAGAGGGGGGTGACGGAAGATACGCCCAGGTGCGAGGCTTCGCAGTGGGCAAAGGCGGCGGCGGTATCGAGGATCTTGTCGAATTCCAGCCGCTTGAGGGTGTCCTTGTCGATCATGTAGATAACTCCGGGTAGATAACAGGCAAAGGCCAAGGGGATGAGCTGTGGCGCTCAGCCTCCTTGGCCTCTTGCAGATTTTGTTGATGTGCCGGCCTTTTAAGTGCCTACAAAAACCAGGCGACCGGGCTGAAAAGCCGCTCCAGAAGCCGCACGGGCCAGCCCCGTTTCTCGTGTTCGTGCAGCACGATGCGGCGCGTGCCTGCAAAGTCGGCTTCGAGCATTTCCGCGACTTGGCTCCCGAAATCGCGGCTGTCCACCACCACGTTCAGCTCGTAGTTGCGGTGAAAGCTTCGAAAATCCATGTTCGCCGAACCGACCATGGCCCAGTCTCCGTCGATTAAGAGCACCTTCGCGTGCAGCACGGCGCTGTCCAGTTCATGGATCTCCACTCCGTTTTTCAAAAGCTGTGCGTAGTAGGTCCGGCTCACCAGACGCACCAGGGGGACATCGTTTTTATACGGCAGGAGCAGTTTCACTACCACGCCGCGCCCCGCGGCACGCAGTAGCGAGCGCATCACGCGCGGGCCGGGTACGAAATAGGGGCTCGCGATGGTGACGCTCTCGGATGCGCCGGCGATGGCGACGCGGAAGGCGCTCCTGATGAAGCTCCGCTTGTGATGCGGTCCGCCGTTCACCACCATGACCTTGGCGTCGCCGGTTATCTCCGGCATCGGCGCCGGGTCACAGCCGACCGGGGCAATGCCGATCTCCTCGGTCCAGGTCTCCCGGAAAAGCCGGAGCAGTTCGAGCCCCGCCTCACCCTCGATCTTCAGCCCCACGTCGCGCCACTTCGTCTCTTTTTTGCCGAGTCCCGAGTAGACGTCCGCGATGTTCATGCCGCCGGTGAAGACGCACCATCCGTCGATGATGACGATCTTTCTGTGATCGCGCTTGTCGAACCAGGCGATCCCGCGGCGAAAGGGGGGCGGGTTGAACGGGGCACAGTGCACACCCCTCTTCGTGAGGTGCTTGAAGAAGGATGCGGGTGTTTCGAAGCAGCCGATGTAGTCGTAGAGCACATGTACCCGCACACCTCGCCCGGCCGCTTCGATCAGCGCGTCCGCCACGCGGCGTCCGGTCTCGTCGTCGGCTATGGCGTAGAACTCGAGGCAGATGCTCGTTTTCGCCCTGGGGATCGCTTCCAATAGCGCGGGGAAGAACTCGGAACCGTAGCGGTACAGCGTGGCGCGGTTGCCCAGAAATGACACCGCCTCTGTGTTCTTCCTGAAGAGATCGAAGAACCTGGCGGTCCGGAACAGGAACTGCTTTCTTTTGCGGCGCACGCTGGTCATAGATCGGGAACCTGAAAGCGAAAAAGCGCGGAAATAACGTCGAGCATTACTTCCGCGCTTCGGGTGCTGCGGCTAAGGGGAAGACCCGTTAGACGGAGACGACTTCCTTTACGGCGGGGATCTTTTCCTTGATGGTTCTCTCGATCCCCATCTTGAGTGTCATGGTGGACATAGGGCAGTGGCCGCATGCGCCGACCAGGCGCACTTTCACCACGCCGTCATCGGTTACTTCTACGAGTTCAACATCGCCGCCGTCCGCCTGAAGCGCCGGCCTGATGTTTTCCAGAATGGCTTTGACTTCTTCTGTCATTTACTCCTCCATTTCTCTGTGGTTTACAACACGTATGAGTCTATAGGATTTTAGTGATAAATGCAAAGCTCCAGTGAGGCTCCGTACTTACTCCTTGCCGTGCACGCCAGGCGTGGTGAGCGGGTAGGGGGAGAGTACCTCCTCCAACTCCTCCTCGGTCAGGATGCCGCGCTCCAGGATCACCTGGCGGATGCTGTTGCCGGTCTTGGCCGACTCCTTGGCCACCTCGGCCGCCGCCGCGTAACCGATGCTCGGCGCGAGCACCGTCGCGAGGCCGACCGACTGGTCGAGGTAGCTGCGGCAGCGCTCCTCGTTCGCGCTGATCCCGGTGATGCAAAGTGTCGTCAGCTGGCGCAGGCAGTTTTTGAAGATCTCCATGGAGAAGAGCGTGTTGAAAGCAATCACCGGCATCATCACGTTCAGTTCCAGCTGTCCGGCCTGCGCTGCGAGGGATACGGTCAGGTCGCATCCCATCACCTGGAAGCAGACCATGTTGGTCACCTCGGGGAGCACCGGGTTTACCTTGCCCGGCATGATCGAGGAACCGGGCTGCATGGCCGGGAGGTTGATCTCGGCAAGACCAGTACGCGGCCCCGAGGAGAGAAGCCTTAGGTCGTTGGCGAGTTTGATCACGTTCACCGCGGCCCCCTTCACGCTGGAAGAAAGCGCCACGAACGGGTCCATGTTCTGCATCCGCTCAACGAGGCTCTCCCCGCGGGTGAGCTCCTCGCCGGTTTCCCGCGCGAGCCCCTCGACGATCAGGTCGATGAAGGCCTCTTCCGCGTTCAAGCCGGTGCCGACCGCGGTGCCGCCGATGCCGAGCTCCCTTAAGCCGGGGAAGGCGCGCTCGATCCCGGCGCGGTTGTTCTCGACGGCGATGCCCCAGGCCGAGAACTCCTGCCCGAGGCGGATCGGCACCGCGTCCTGCAGGTGTGTGCGTCCCGACTTCAGGATGTGATCGAATTCCATCCCTTTGCGTGAGAGTGCCTCGGAGAGGTGTCTCAGCTCGCCGTCCAGCTCCTGGGCAAGTTCAAGGGCGGCCAGACGCATGGCCGTCGGGAACACGTCGTTGGTGGACTGCGCCATGTTGACGTGGTCGTTCGCGTTCACCCTGCCGTACTCGCCGAGCTTTCCTCCCAGGATTTCGTTCGCCCGGTTTGCCAGTACCTCGTTCACGTTCATGTTGTGCGAGGTGCCCGCGCCAGCCTGGAAGGGGTCGACGACGAACTGGTCCGTAAGCACGCCCGAAAGCGCCTCGTCGGCCGCCTTTACGATGGCCTCGCCGAGCTCGCGGTCAAGCCTCCCCGTGGTCATGTTGGCCTGCGCCGCGCACTTCTTGATCCTGATGGTCGCGCGGACCAGCGCCCGGTGCGGCTTCAGCCCGGAGATGGGGAAGTTGTTGATCGCCCTCTGTGTCTGTGCGCCGTAATAGGCGCCTTCGGGGACCTCTACCGTCCCCATGGTGTCCTTTTCGATGCGGTTTGCCATGAACAGCTCCTTGTTCGATGGAGCACAGGTGACATAGGTGCGTCCCTGTCTCGCAGTCTGGTGTATCAGTGTACCAGATCTGCCAGTGTCAGCAGCTCTTCTGTGGTTCTTGTTTCAAGGACGGCGCACCCTAATGCCTTGGGGACGGCAAGATCGACGTCATAGCGGTCACCGACAAAGAGCGTCTCGGAAGGAAGGCAGCCGATTTGGGAAAGGATGTCGGTGATGATGGCGCGGTCCGGCTTCGGGATCCAGTAATCCTCGATGGTGAACACCCGGTCCATCAGACCGGTGATGCCGATCCGTTCCATGATGCGCCCGGAAAGGTCACGGTTGTTGTTGGTGTAGAGGTGCAGCCGGTAACGCTTTTTGAGTGCGCGCAAAAGTTCCTGTACACGCGGGTCTGGCTTCAGCATCGTTTCCGGTGTGCAGTCGGCGGCGAAGCGGCGGTGCAGCTCCTTCAAGGTACCGCCGAGTGCGACCACGGCGCGGCTCAGGGTGCCGCCTTCGCAGTCCCGGGCGCGCGTTTGCTGCAGCAGCTTTTCCGCCTCTTCGGGCGGGACACCCTTGAGGTCCACCACGTAGTCGATGGCGCTCTGGTTCACCTGCTCACCCAGGCGCTCTTCTTGGTACAGGGTCCCGTCGAGGTCAAAGACGATCGCCTTGAGCGCGGTGGTCACAGTCCCATGCCCCATTTCCTCATGCAAAGAAGCTGCGGCTTCTCCACCCCCTTTGCCTGGATAAGGACCTTGAAGGTATCCCCCATCCCTCCCTCCGGGAGCATGAGTTTCTTGATGGCGAGCCGGTGCTTCAGGCTTTCCTGCTCGTCCTTTGCCTGGGCCTCGAGTTTCATCAGTTCATCCATGAGCCCGACCCCTAACAGGAAGCGGTACTGTTCGCCGTACCAGGCGCTTGCAAGACCCGCCTCGTTCCCCGCCTCGATGAGGGCGCTGAAGTTGATGTGGGTGGTGATGTCCTGCTCGCCGACCTGGCGGTACGGGTCCTCGTTGGTGGAGTGCTTGTAGTAGCAGAGCAGGGTGCCGTTACGCCGCTGCGGCGTGTAGAGTTCTTCGGCTAGATAGCCGTAGTCGACGGTGAGCACGAAGCCGCGTTCCAGTGCCTTCGCGGCGGAGGCGATCCAGGCGGGTGCGGCAAGGTTAATCTCGGCCCGCTGTCCAGGCATGAGCCTCACTTCGAACCGCCGCAGGTAGTTTTCCAGTTCGGAGGTGGACGGTGCGAGGAGCTTTTCGCGGAAGCCCTCCCCGTCGGCTGAAACGAAGACCTCCTTGAGGCCCGACTCCGTCATCTCGACGAGGTGCACCGGCATGGCGTCGAAGAGCTCGTTGGAGATGATGCAACCGGTGAAGGAAAGCTCGCCCTTGGCAAGCTCCTCCGGGGTGCTCCAGGCGAGATGCTCCGCATGGCGCTCAAGACGCGCGGCTTGTGCCTCCTTGAGGGAAGGTTCCTTCTCGATGAGGCGGTAGGTCAGTGCGGCGTATAGTGCCGGGTTTTCCTCGGCGGCGGCGTCGAGTATGTCCTGGGCCAGTTGCCCCCCGCCGGCGCCCGCCTCAGCCACGGTGAAGGTGGCGGGGGAGCCGAGCAGTTCGAAGAACCTTCCGATCTCGCGCGCGATGAGGCGGCCGAAGGCACTGTGGACGTTCATGCTGGTGTAGAAGTCCCCCTCGGCGCCCACCTTGCGTCCCGGCGAGGTGTAGTAGCCGAGGTCCGGCTCGTAAAGAGCGGACTCCATGAATGAGGCGAAGGTGATGTCACCGCGGGTGCGGATACGTTTGAGGATGAGTTCGGCGAGTTTGGTCGTTGCAGCGGCGTCAGCCATCAAAAGCCCTCCTGAATCTGAAGGTCTTTTTATATACGGAACGAAAAAGCTTGTCAACGCGGGAGGGGGAGGGGTGCAGGAAGAGCCGGCGGTCAAAAACAGTTATGCTGCATCAGCGGGGTTCCGCATGTAACTTGAGGCCTAGCGCTGCAACAATTTTGAGTATCGTATCAAACGTCGGGACGCGTTCGCCCGACAGCGCCTTGTACAGACTTTCTCTGGAAAGTCCTGCGTCTCTTGCAACCTGAGACATTCCCTTCGCACGTGCTATGTCGCCAAGCGCTTTGGCGATGAACGCCGCATCTCCGTTTGCCTCTTCCAGGCATGCTTCAAGATAAGCCGCCATTTCCTCTGGTGTCCGGAGGTGTTCAGCAACATCGTAACGAGTGGTGGTTGATTTTGGCATGTCACTTGTCCTGTATTTCGTGTGCTAGGCGCAGCGCTAACTTGATATCGCGGGTCTGACTCGCTTTGTTGCCGCCGGCCAGAAGGATTATCAACTCGCTGCCACGCATCGTGAAGTAAACCCGGTACCCAGGGCCATAGTCGATCCGCATTTCCGAGACTCCTTCACCTACTGGCTTGACGTCTCCGGCATTCCCGGCTGAGAGTCGCTCGATCCTGACGAGAATGCGAGCTTTCGCTCTGACGTCGTACAGGTTGTCGAGCCAATCGGCAAACCGCTTCGTTTTGCGGATTTCTATCATGTATTGAGTGTATCCTGCTGGCTACATAGAGTCAATACGAAGCCATGGATGCGTTGGTCGAATCAGGCGCCGCGGTAGAGGAGGGCGGTGGCTTGCGCCATGCCTGCCAGCTCTTCCCGAAGTTCGGCAGGTGAGATGAGTTCGGCGTGCGCGCCGTAAGAGAGAAGCCAGGAGAGAATCTCCATCTTGCCGCCGGCATGAAAGCTAAGGAGGATCGATCCGTCCGCCTGTTCCTCGATCTTCTGCGACGAGTGCCAGATGCGGTCCTTTATCGCGTGGGCGATGGAGGCGGCGAAGCGGACCACCACATCCATGGGAGACTCGGCGACGATGCCGAAGGCCTCGCCGAGCGCCTGTCCGGGGCGGTACCCCTCTGAGATCTCGAAGCGCTCCTTCAGCGTTTCGACGCCGCAGATGCGCTCGATGGCGAAGGTGCGCAGCGCATCGCGCTGCTGCGCGTACCCCATAAGGTAGATGCCCCCCTTCTGGAAGAGCAGGGTGTACGGGTCGACCTTGTAGTCGGAAGGCTCGGCGCGACCGGGGGAGCGGTAGGAGATGACGATGCTCTGCTGGTAGAGGAGGGCGTTGCGGATCTCTCTTAGGTGGTGGGCGCAGCGCGAGTAGTCCCGCTTCCCCTGTAAAAGGGGGAGCGAGACCTCGGCTATGCGTTCCATGTGGGCGGCAAGGCGCGGCGGCAGCACCGAGTTCACCTTGCCGAAGACGCTCTGCATGTCTTCCATGAAGGGGGTTCCCTTCAATGGGTCTAGTTGCGAGCGGAGCAGGGACAGGGTCATCAACTCCTGGAGCGTGAAGCTGATCGGGGGGACGTCCTTGAAGCGGGTCAGGAACCGGTACACCTTCTCGCCGTCCTGCCAGTCGGAGATGAGCGGATAGCCCGCCTCCTGTATGGCGACCAGATCGCGGTGGATGGTGCGCTTGTTGACGCCAGCCTCCTCGGCGAGTTCGGCGACGGAGATGCCGTGGCGCGCCTCGATGAGCCGGATCACGTCGTGGACCCTTCCTGCCTGGGAGTATTTGCGCGGCGGACGTCCCTTTCCGGTCACGGCTGCTCGGGCTGCTGTTCCGTGGTCTTCGCCTTCGGCTTGCGGCGACGGCGCTTCTTTTTCGCCGCTGCATCCCCCGTAGCGGCTGCCTCACCTGACGGCGCTTTCTCCTCCGCCGCGGGCTTGGCCACCTTCTGCTCCGGTTTCTCCTTGTCGGAACCGGACCTGCCCCTGCCGCGGGACTCTCCGCGCCCGGGCTTCCCCCCGCGCTCGCCGGACTTGCCGCCACGGCCGCCGGGCTTGTCATCGGTGCGGCGCGGAGGCCTGGCCGTCCTCTTGTAGTCGTGGACGAACATGTCGTCCTCGGCCCACTCGGTGGGGATCTTCTGCTTGATGAACTCCTGGATTGCCTCGATGAAGAAGGCGCCGTCCTCGTCCGCCAGCGAAATGGCCATCCCCTCGGCGCCTGCGCGTGCGGTGCGCCCGATGCGGTGCACGTAGTCCTCGCAGTCCTGCGGCAGGTCGTAGTTGATGACGTGGGAGACACCTTCGATGTGGATGCCGCGGGAGGCGACGTCGGTGGCGATCATGATCGGGAGGAGGCCCGCCTTGAAGTCGGAAAGGATCTTCATGCGCTTTCGCTGTTCAACGTCTCCCGAGATGACCCGGCAGGGGAACTCGTTGGCGTTGAGGCGATCCTGCAGGTACTCGGCTTCGCGCTTCGTGTTCACGAAGATCATGGTCCGGTCCATCCCCTTCTTCCTGAGCAGCCCCAGAAGCAGCGGGAACTTTTCCTTGCGGGATACGTGATAGAGCACCTGCTCGACGCGCTCGGCGGTCATCTGCTCGGGGGTCACCGAGACCTTCTCCGGCATGTTCATGAACTCGTAGGCAAGTTCCATCACGCGGGTGTTAAGCGTCGCGGAAAAGAGGAGGTTCTGGCGCTTGTCGTAGGAGGGGAGCCTTCTCAGGATGAAGCGGAGGTCCGCGATGAACCCCATGTCGAACATGCGATCCGCCTCGTCAATGACGAGCGCCTCGACGTCCTTCAGGGAGTAGACCTTCTGCTTCAGGTAGTCGATGAGGCGGCCCGGTGTGCCGATGACGATGTCGGCGCCGGCCTTCAGCGCGTCGCGCTGCTTCATGTAGTCGACGCCGCCGTAGATCGCCTGGATGTTGAAGCCGGTGTGCTTACCCAGCGTCTGGGCGTCTTTTTCGATCTGCACAACCAGTTCGCGGGTGGGGGCGAGGATCAGGGCGCGGGGATGATGCTCGGCGCCGGTTTTCTGCTGGTTTAGCAGGCGGGTGAAGATGGAGATGAGGAAGGTGGCGGTCTTGCCGGTGCCCGTCTGGGCCTGTCCCGCTACGTCCTTGCCCGAGAGGGCAAGCGGCAACGCCTTTTCCTGGATCGGTGTGCAGTCTGTGAAGCCGGTCTCCTCGATCCCCTTCAGGACCACTTCCGGCAGGTGCAGCTCGGTAAATTTCATGCTGTTGTTTTCCTTTTTTTGCCTTATTTCAACCGCATATAATTAACATGCCATGGAAAAAATGGCAAGGAAAGCGTCGGAAAACTGTGAGAGACCGGGTTTGGCTTGCAGCGGGACGCTGAGCCTAACCTGATTGTGTGCCACGCGAGGTAGGAAAAAACATGCCGGCCTTTCCCTATGGTTGTCTTTGCACCTTTGCGTCTTTGCGTGACAGCGCTTTTTGTGCTATGTTCCCGGCGACAAAATACGCAAGAGGTACCGATGACGCAATCCTTCATCCACATCGACTCCCCCAACTACCTGAAACTCGAAGATCTCCCGAACCCGCCCGACTGGCCGGGCATCTTCGGCAACGACAACAAGCTGGCCCTGGAAATCGGCTGCGGCGTGGGGGACTTCATGCTGAAGACCGCGCTGGATAAGCCCGACACCAACTTCATTGCCATCGATTTCTACAACAAGGGGTGTGACAAGACCTGCCGCCGCATGGACCGGCACGGCATAACCAACGTGCGCGTGGTGCGCGACGAGGCCCGCGCCTTCGTCACCGAGCGCATCCCCAAGGGGAGTCTCTCCGCCATCTACATCAACTGCCCCGATCCCTGGCCCAAGAAGCGTCATCGCAAGCGGCGCCTGGTGAACCGCGAGTTCATCGAATTCCTGCTCGACTACATGGTGTCGGGAGCCGACTTCTACTTCGCCACCGACTTCGACGATTACGGCATCGACGTCGCCAACGCGCTCCCGGAGATCGCCGCGCTTGAGAACCAGTTCGCCCCCGATCTCTACCGTCATGAATTCCCCGAGTACCACCTCTCCAAGTACATGCGTAAGTTCATGGCCGAGGGGAAGCAGATCTACTTCATGCACTACAAGGTCAAATAGTACGCCTGCTCGGAAAACAAAGAGGGGGACCCTGCAACAGGGTCCCCCTCTTCGTATTTAATACATTTAAGGCTCCTACCCGACCATCCGCGCCAGATGCACCTTTAGCGTTGCTTCGAAATCCGCCTCGCGGTCGCCGTGGTAGACAAGCGACGAGCCGATCTCGGCGGCTAAGATGGCGAAAAGGTACTTCTGCGGCAGGCGCGAGATCCTCTTCGCGTACCTGGGTTCCTCGCGGAGCATCCTGGGGAGGTGGGAGAGGATCGCCTTTTTGTAGATGGGCTGCATGCAAAGCTGCGGACGCTTCTGGAAGAAACGGTAGATGGTGGCGTAATGCTCGTTTATCTCGCCGCTTAGCGCGTCGGAGATCTCGGTGCACAAAAGCCCGGGCTGCTCGCGGTGTCGCTTGAGGATCAGCTTCGCCTCGTCCGCCGCCCGCTGCTCGAGGATCTCCAGGACGTCCTGCACGTAACGCTCCTTGTGTGCCAGGAACTCGGCCTCGCTCAAAAGCAGGTTAGCGATAATCTCGTAGGAGGACGAGATCACCCCGCACTTGTTGGCGGAGGCGTCGCGCATGATGATGACACCTTTCTTCTGCAGCTGCACGCGCGCCTCAGGGGTGATGAACGAGTTGGCTCCCTCGACGATGGCTCCGGCTGACGGGGCGCCGCTCGGCAGGAAGTAGTTCTGCCAGTTGTCCTTGTCGATGGTTTCGGGACGTCCCCCCGCCGGGATGAAGAGGTCGGTCTTCACGGTGAAGGGGAGGCTTGCGTACACCCTCGAGAACTCGTCGGTGGAGATCCACTCCTCGCGCACCCCGTCGTTTGTCTGCGAAACCTTGCGGTAGAGTTCGCGCAACCCTTCGCGCCGGCTGCCGCTTCGGTAGAGCAGGAAGCCGCCCGGGTGCAGTGCCTGCGGATCGAAGGCGTCCAGGTCCTGCTTCAATACGATGCGGGAGAGCTCGCGCCGGTCCGCGCCTTCGGGATCGCACAGGGCGGCGGTGCCGTCCAGGATGAGCTTAATTGCCACGTTGGGGGTGCGCTCCAGCATGATGCGCATGGCGTTACCCGCCACGTCGCCGTTCGGGCCTCCGGTGAACTTCACGCTGAAACGGTCGCGGTAGATGTCGATGCCGAGCTCCGCCATGGTGATCTCGGCGAACTTCACCACGCCGGTTGAGGTTACGCCGTACTCCTTGTGGTTTATCCCGACCTCCTTGCTCGACATGATGCCGATGCCGAGGATGTAGCCGCGCCGCTTGGAGAGGCGGGCGATGTTCTCGATCATGGAGTCGTGCATGTTCTCGTCCGGGCCCAGTTCGATCGGCTCGTCCTCGCGGTAATAGTCGACCACCGCAGGGGAGCGGGCGATCCCGTTGTCGGTTACGAAGATATCCAGGAAGGCGTGGGTCACGCCGTGCTGCAGCTTGTAAAGGCGCCACGTCTCCATCTGGCGCTCGCTTCCCCTCTGGAGGTCGGAGGCGTCGAGGATGAGGACGAGTTTCGATCCCCCCTCGTAGATGTCCTTGTTTTTAAGATGCTGGGTGTGCGCGAGGACGAAGTTCTCACGGAAGATGGTGTTCGCGTTGGTGATGAAATCGTCGCCGTTTCTCGCAATCACCGTGCGCCAGCCGCCGCGGGCGATGTCGGAAAAGCCTATGTGGTAACCGAAGCCGTAGCGGCTGAAGAAGAAGGTGACCCGGAATGGGGTCGCCTGCGGCAGGTCGCCGGTGAAGGCCGCCCCGAGCTCGTTCAGGTAGGTGGGGGAGAGGCGGAAGGCGATCGCCTGCTTCTCGAGGACGAAGAAGTTGGTCTTCAGCGTGTGGGTGATGAAGATGAGGCAGCAGCGATAGATGGTGCGCCGCACCTCGTCCAGGTAGCGATGCCCGGTGTTGTAATCGTTCACCGCCTGCAGTGTCTCCTGGAGCGTGGAGCCGTAGATCGGGCTGCTCTCGGTGATGGCCGGGTCGAAACGGGCCTTGAAGAGCTTCACCATTTGCAGCGACATCTCCGGGTGCGCATGGAAGGCGCTCTGCACGTCGTCCAGGCCGAAACGGTCCGGCTGGTTGTGGGCGAGGTTCGTGTGGCAGAAGGCGATGAAGGCGTTGACGAGGGAGGCTTCCTCGCCGGTCATGACCCCCGCGGTCACGAACTCGCGGTAGGTGTAGCTCTTCGTCGAGACAATCTGGGTGTTGTAAAGCTCCTGCTGCAGCTTGCGAAAAAGCTCCGATCCCGGCTCCAGGGTCTCTCCGGAGCGCCGGTTCACGAGGAAGGTTCCCAGGAAATAGGGGTGGACGCCGTTCGATATGGTGAGGCAGTAGGCGCGGTTCACGCCAAGATCGAGCCGGTTGAAGACCTCCATGAGCTGCAGGAGGAATTCCTTCTGGGGCGGGTTCGCTACCGCGAAGTGCACCCGCGATATCTTCACGTCCGGGGTCGACTCGACGTACAGGTACAGGCCGCCGCTTCTGGTCGCCTTTTGCTGTAATTGCAGGACCTGGGCCACGCGCAGGGGAGAAGATATCCTCACGTAGTTCTCGTTGTTGAGCCAGAGTATCTTCAGGAGCCGGTCGAACTCCTTCATGTCGAACTCGGGATAGCTGCGGCGCAGTTGTGCCGCCACCTTGCGGGTGAGGGACGTGGAAAGCTGCACCTCTCGCCACGCCTTGATGTCGTCGTTCGTCTTGCGGTCGAACTCGAAACGCTGGATCTCGAGCGCCTGCGTCATCTCCGGCATCGGGCCGTCGGAGTGGGTGATCATGGCATAGGAGATCTCCCGGTCCTGGAAATGACGCAGCGAGTCGTAGAGCGACCCCGGCTCGTTGACCCGGGCAAGAATCAGGCTCTTGTCACGGTCGGCCATGATCAGGCGCCGGTTGGTTTTCAGGGAACGGAGCTCACGCTCAAGGAGCTCCAGCGCCTCAGGCTCGTCCTGCATCGAGTTGAAGAAGAACGGTGTGATCTGCTCTTTGAGCCATTTGCGGTTCTCAATAAGCTCATTGGCCCTGATCGTTCTGGCATTGGCCTTATTGCTCATGCTTCATTCCCCTTTGAATGAGATATAAGAGATATGCGCCACAAGTATATCAGCGGGTAAAACGTTTGCTCGACCTTTTTACCGACATCCGGGTGTGGTTTATTGCTTCCGTCGCAGCCTGGTAGTTATTCTCGATAAAGTCGCACCTTGGAGGCGCCGGCGCTCGCTTCACGAACCGAGTGCGACGAAAGCAGTTGAAACAGGTATCTCTACTGGGTATGATGCTGCGGTTGAGAAAACAGATGACGGAGGGGTAGTGCAGAGATATCTGACCGCAGAGGTGCCGGGAACGGGCGGCATAATTAAGAACAGCCCGGAAGACTTCATCGTCGAGGAGGTCCCGGCTTATCAGCCGAGCGGGCAGGGGGAACACTGCTTCGCCACCGTTGAAAAGCGTGGCATTACCACCCTAGAGGCCGTGCGCCGCCTCTCCAAGGCCCTCGGCGTACAGGAACGCGACATCGGCTACGCCGGCATGAAGGACGCCGTAGGCATAACCAGGCAGACCATCTCCATCCCGCGCGTCGCCCCTGAGAAGGTTCTCGCCCTCGAGATCCCCGGCATCAGGGTGCTCGCTGCGGTGAAACATGGCAACAAACTGCGCCTTGGGCACCTGAAGGGGAACCGGTTCGAAATAAGGGTACGCGACGTGGCGCCGGGGGCGCTGGCAAACGCCGAGGCCGCTTTGAAGGTGCTTGTCGGGCGCGGGGTTCCCAACCGTTTCGGCGCACAACGCTACGGCGTGCAGGGAAACACCCATGACATCGGCGCCGCCATGCTGCGCCGAGATTTCAAGGCTGCCATCGACATCCTGATCGGGGACCCTGAACAGGTGAGCGACGAGCGTTGGCGCGAGGCGATAAGCGCCTACCGTGCCGGCGACCTGGCCGGGAGCCTCGCGCTCTATCCCGGCCACTTCCGCGTTGAGCGGGAGCTCCTCTCACGTCTGCTGCAGCGCCCGGACGCCTTTGAACGGGCTTTCCATGCGGTGCAGCCGCGCATGAAGCGTCTGTACCTCTCCGCCTTCCAGTCTTCGCTGTTCGACGCAGTTTTGGTACAGCGGCTCGAGACCTTCGACCGGGTCGAGGTGGGGGACGTCGCCTTCAAGCACGAAAACGGCGCCTGCTTCCTCGTTCAGGATGCCGCTGTCGAGGCGCCGCGCGCTCTCTCTTTCGAGATCTCCCCAACCGGCCCCATGTTCGGGTGCACCATGATGGAGGCGCAGGGACTCCAGGGGGGCCTCGAAGCCCGGATCCTCGCGGCCGAGGGCCTCACCCCGGAGAGCTTCAACCTCTCCGGCGGTCTGCGCATGGAAGGCGAGCGTCGCCCACTCCGGGTACCGCTCTCCTCGGCTTCGGTACGTGAGGAAGGAAAAGACCTGCTGTTCGACTTCTCGCTGCCGCGCGGCGCCTACGCGACCTGCGTGCTGAGCGAGATCATGAAGGACCACTAAAGACAAACCCGCAAAGGGTAAAGGAGTATTTCAGTGGGAAAACTGCACCTGCTGGCGCCCGCCAAGGTGAACTACCGGCTGGACGTGCTGGGCAAGCGGCCGGACGGATACCACGACCTGCGCATGGTTATGCAACGGGTCGACCTGTGTGACGAGGTCATCATCTCCCTGAACGATGTGCCGGGGATACGCGTCACCTGCGGCAAGAAAGGGGTTCCTGACGGCCCGGGCAACATCGCCTGGCGCGCGGCCGATGCGCTTTTGCAGCTCTCCGGGAAGGGCGTCGGGATCGACATCGCCATCAACAAGAGGATCCCCGTTGCAGCCGGACTGGGAGGGGGGAGCAGCGATGCCGCCACCGTGCTCATGGGTGTGAACGATCTGCTCGACCTGAAGCTTTCCGACGAGCGCCTGATGGAGATCGGCGTGAAGCTTGGCGCCGATGTCCCCTTTTTCATCTTCAAGAAAACGGCGCTCGCCGAAGGGATCGGGGAAAAGCTGACCGCGATCGAGTCCATCCCCGCTCTCTGGGTTGTGCTGGTGAATCCGGGAATCCACGTCCCGACCGCCTGGGTGTATCAAAATTTGAGGTTGACAACTAAACAGGCCGACTTTATAATCCGCGGTTCATACAGCAGCGCCGCAGAAGTTGCCGAGCTTCTTTCCAACGACCTGGAGCCGGTCACCTGCGGTAAGCATCCGCTTCTGAACGAATTGAAGGCGATGCTGCTGGAAGCCGGCGCGGCCGGTTCCCTCATGTCGGGGAGCGGCGCCACCGTCTTCGGGATCTTCGACGACGAAGCGGTCGCCCAGAAGGCCGCGACGGAGATAGCCGCGGCGCAGGGGTGGTTCGCCGTAGCGGTGAAGACGCTGTAGCCATCAAAAGTGAATATTGGGGCGTCGCCAAGCGGTAAGGCAACGGGTTTTGATCCCGTCATTCCCAGGTTCGATCCCTGGCGCCCCAGCCAATACTATAACTAGCTAGATTTGCTAGAGAAAAACCAAGACCTTTTAGCTCTGGGTATACAAGTGGGTATACTAAGGAGGTAAGAGGTCTTGTCATATCCAACCCATCTAATATCCCGTAACGGTCACTTCTACTACAAGATAAAAGTACCCATTGACCTTCAGCAGCACTTTCCTTCCACCTTCATTAAGAAGTCACTTAAGACCACCGATCTCAGCATTGCAAGAGCACAACTCGCTACCATGGAGTATCAGACCATGCGGATATTCACTCTTCTGCGGTCAGGTGTGCTAGATGATTATATGGTCGCAAAGCTGTTATCCGAGATCGTTCCTTCGGTGGCGACTACGTCGAGCAAGGTACAAGTTGGCATCCCCGCAAGGCACTCTCTATCCAAAATGATTAAGCAATACATGGAGTTCAAGCAACCACAATGGACACCTAAGACCAAGATGGAGATGGGTGGAGTCTTCGGGCTCTTGCTGGAGTTGCTTGGAGACATTGATGTAACTGAAATAACAAGAGAAACAGTGCTCCATCTACGAGCTACGTTGATGAGACTGCCACCGAACCTCCACAAGAGGTATCCAGACCAGACCATAAAACAGTTGCTGGACAGGACTGATATGGTCCCAATGAGCACAAAGTCAGTTAATAAGCACGTAGGAGGAATAGGGGGGGTGCTCCGGTATTGCCTTGATATTGGGATTGTTACAGCAAACTATGCAGCCGGTTTGAAGCTGTCTGAGAAGAGAAGGGTGGATGAAGAGCGAAGCATTTACAGTGTCGAAGACATAACGTCAATCGTAAATAACCTGCCATGTAAACAGACCTCACCTGAACGATATTGGATACCATTGATAGGGTGTTTCTCGGGTATGCGCCTAAATGAGATCTGCCAGTTGTACGTTGAGGATATCCTAGAGGTTGAGGGTATATGGTGCTTTAGCGTTAATGGGGCGAAGGATAAGAGACTAAAGAATGCAGCTAGTGAGAGGATGGTCCCAGTACACCCAGTACTGGTGGATCTAGGACTCATCGAATACTGTGAAAAGATAAGGAAGACAGCGGCTCCTAGGTTATGGTCGAATCTGACCTGGATGGATGTACACGGCTACAGTAACGGGTTTGGCAATTGGTATCAGAGGTTTAATCGCAAGCATGTCACCCATGACCCTAAGAAGGTTTTTCATTCGTTCCGACATCTAGTGACAGATACCCTGAAGCAGGCTGGTGTTCAGGATTCATTAATTGCCGAGTTGGTAGGGCATAGCCATGGGAATCATGCTATGACCATGAGCCGGTATGGTAAGCGGTATCAGCCCAAGGTTCTCTTGGAGGCCCTGAAACACTTGGACTATGGCATTGAGATCAAAAGATTCGACCCTTAGGGACTGTACCCAAATCACATTCTGATCTAAATATGTTAATGGAACGTGTACGGTCGAGGGTATGACAGTTAACTCTCAGATATCGTATATGCATTGGTCTATCTGCATGTTCAATATTTGAGCAGTGGCGGGGAAAGTATTTTTGTGACATGAGGGTGAGCAGAGGATAGTACCACAGCAATGTATTCTCCTTCCTCACGGTCGTTAGCTCACGCTAGCGGAGAAGCAACAAACAGGGGGCAGATGGCTTGGTCTGGTAGATGCTTCAGGCAGAAAGGCAGACAGTAAGAAAAGCAAAATCTCGCAAAGATTTCATTTTATATATATACGGTGAGTAGAGTGATTGAGATGTGAAGTCCGAAATGGCAAGATCCCCTACCCCGGGGTCCATTCTCCTAGAATATAAGGAGTCTTAGTGTCAAGGTGTGATGGGTATCCCCTGGCAAGAGAAGTCCTGCTAGAAGGCTAATTTGGAGGTGGAAGGTGAAGAACCTCTTCGGCCTCTGTCGATCAATTTGCTCCGCAAACAGATCTCCTTCGGTCCGAGCCAATAAACATCTCAATCATATGTTGTTTCAAGAGGTTAGTTGTGATAGACGTTGGACGATTTGCCGCAATAGATGCAACAGTTGATGCTTGGCAGGTGCAAGTGGCTGATATATAAGATGACTATGGCATAAGCAAGGGATGCTCAATCCCATTGTGTTTGATTGAACTAAGGGAAATTCTATATGGAAATGATAAACTATGTATTTGATCAGATAAGAGAAGATAGTCATGCAAAGAAGATTGTTGAAGCTATGTCTGATAGGGTTAAACACATACTAGCTAAAGCAATGCCAGAAGGCTATGATGAAATAGATATTCCGGAAGATGAATTGATAAATGCTATAATTGTGGTTCGTCGCGCAGCCAAGAAGTCCAAAGCTATAGATGTAAACTACCAAATATTAAAAGAAATGCTCCTTTGGCAAAAAAGGTTCTACATGCAAAGTGATAGCTTTAATGTAGACAAATTACTTGATTACAGCAGGTATATAAAAAATCACGAGATCGTATATCAAACCATCTGCGAAGAATTGTCAAAGTCGGATAAGTTTGAGTTCAAACACAGCATAGATCTAGCTAAACCGCTATCTGTCAATATCAGGAATGTGGAGGAGTATTGTGATTCTCTAAAAATCGCGGTCAAAGCCCTATACAAAATGGTTGTAACGGAGCTTGCCAAGGACTGTAAAGGTTTAGGGCCATTCTTCTTATTCCATGCCGAAATTTTTGGTGACGATGAGTTGGGGAGCAAAACACTTACGCATTGGTTTGCATGTCATGAGGCGTACATACGTCACCATGTCAAAGGGGAGAAAAAGACGGATATCATAAGAGATTTGGATGCGTCGCCCCTTAAGCCTTTGTATGGTTTCAACCTTGGTGGTGACATGTCAAATGCCAGCGCCAAACTGACCACCTATATAGATGAAGCAAAGAGGTTAATCGCCAGTGCAGAGCACGGCACCTTTCCGTACTGACCTATACCTCCTTTTTTTCACATCTGCCCCCCCCCTCAATACAGTCGGATAGTGAAAAACAATGATGCTTGTTCTTCACATTTCTTGATCAGGACGATCCTGCTAAGTTGGTTTCATCACAAGCCACTGATACTGGCTAAACCAACAAAGGAGAACAAGAAATGACTAAGAACTGGACCGTAACCGAAGTAGAGGAACTCTTCACCGAAACCGTTAACGCAAATTTCGCGGCAACAGCAAAAGGTCAGGCGCACCTCAACAGAATCGCCAAGGCCATCACCAACGAGAGTATTGAGCAGCGGAAAGCAACCTCTTACCAGACCTACGCTCAGAAAGCTTTCGACAAGCGGCACAGGGAACTGTCCGTCACTGACCCTGATAAGGCGAAAACCCTTGCTGCGCGCGAGAAGGAGTGGAAAGAAGCCTATATCAAGAAACACTACGAAGAGGACGACGACTTCTAATTCCAGCAACAGTGCAACTGCTTCAGCAGTACCCAAGACGGAGGCCCACCAAGGCTTCCGTCTTTTTTTTATTCTGTCTCTGTTCTATGAGGTGACGTGATTAATATCATGTATGCCTCTGACTGTTCCCGAGTACTTTTGAATTTTTATGCCAACTTTTGAAGAGGTGGTTAATAACAATAAAGATCGAAACAAAAGACGATCAAATTCAGAGTTGATAGGAGCAAAAAGATGGAGAATGAGGAGTACTTAGACGGGTGTGGTAAAAAGTTGATGGATCAGAAAGAACTTGCACAATATTTGATGGTCGCAGAGAAGACGCTGGAACATTATAGGTGGAAAGGTGTTGGTCCACGTTATATCAAAATTGGCAAATTGGTCCGCTACAGAGAATGTGACGTAATCGAATGGCTTAAAGCGATCATGAAAGCAAAGGAGGCGATTAACGATCAAGAGTAATAACCCTGATTTTTAAATTGCAAATCAAACCAACGTAAAAAAAGGAGAGCCTATGGCTGATAAACAAAAAGCTCCGTGCGAGGAGCTAATTATTCTAATACGAGGTATTAAAGATGGAAAATATAAATATGAAACAGGTAGCACTTGATTACGTAGCACAAGGGATTCCAGTGTTCCCGTTATGGAAGAACGGAAAGGTCCCATCAATCAAAGGTGGAAACGGTCACAAGGACGCCACTACAGATACAACTGTTATTAATCAGTGGTGGGATAAATGGCCCGATGCAAATATTGGAATCCCAACCGGTGCAGAGACAGGATGGTTGGTGCTGGACGTTGATGAAAAGAATGGAGTGTCAGGGACTGCAACATTAAGAGAGCTGGAACGCCAATATGGTGAGCTTCCGGAGACGAGAACTCATACGACACCTTCAGGTGGAAAGCATATTTTCTTCAAGCACCCAGGCTATCACGTTCCAGGCAGCAAAAGTCTTGTGGGGCTTGGTCTTGATGTTCGCTGTGATGGTGGATATGTCGTAGCACCACAGTCTGTCATCGACGGTGTCAGCTATCAGGTCGTAGATGCGTCCGTTGAGATAGCAGATGCTCCTGAGTGGTTGATCCTGAAAGCTCTGGGGGCAAAGTATCCTGCTGGTAGTGAGGACGTGGTACATGAAGGTGGCAGAAACGATCATCTTTTCAAGGTGGCGATGGGGTGTAATAGACAGAATCTGCCATATGCAGAGGCTGAGGAGGTCGTTGCTGGTGCTAACAGCAAGTGTGTTCCACCGTTACAAGGTAAAGAGGTACAAAGGACTCTTGCCAGCGCATATAGATACGAGGTTGGTGCTATCCCTCCTGAGATCCTAGAACTGAACAAGACACATGCCGCTATCAAGATGGGAAGCAACTGTTGGGTGCTGGAAGAGATCACCTGCCCAACGTTCAATAGACCAGACTTTGAGCTGATGAGTGTTAAGGGATTCAAGGACTTCTACTGCAACCGCTATGTAGAAATCGAGGGCAAGAAGCAAAAGCTTGGCGAAGCATGGTTTGGACATCCAAGCCGTAGGCAGTACCAAGGGCTTACCTTCAATCCAAGGACCACACCACAGGGATACTACAACATCTGGAAGGGGTTCGCCGTAGAGCCAAAAGAAGGTGATTGCAGCCTTTACCTAAAGCATATCGAGGAGAACATTGCCAATGGTGACAAAGCGGTGTACGACTACCTGATAGCGTGGATGGCCCAGGTGGTTCAGCGCCCAGACGAATTAATCGGGGTAGCGGTCGTAATGCGAGGCTCTATGGGGGCGGGCAAGGGTGTTTTTGCTAATGAATTTGGAAAGCTCTTCGGCCAACACTACATGCTCTTGAACGACAGCAGCCAGCTTGTAGGGAAGTTCAACGGTCACATGAAAGAGAAGTGCCTGTTATTCGCAGACGAAGCGTTTTGGGCTGGAGATAAGGCGGCAGAGGGTAAGCTGAAGTCGATGATCACCGAACCAACCATCAATATCGAAATGAAGGGCAAGGATGCCTTTACTATAAAGAACAACCTCCACATGATGTTTGCTACCAACAATGATTGGGCCGCACCAGCAGGACCACGAGAAAGAAGGTTCTTCATCATTGACGTTGGGAATAAGCACCTTCAGGATCATCAATATTTTGAGGCAATAGGCCGCCAGATGGATAACGGTGGCAGGGAAGCTCTGTTGCATTACCTGATGAACTACGATATCTCGAACATGAACCTTAGACAATATCCTCAGACAGCAGCTTTAAGGGAAGCGAAGCAGCTAAGCTTTACACCTGTACAAAAGTTTTGGCATCACGTTCTTGATACTGGGAAGTTGCATTGTTCACTAGAAGATGGTTGGGGTGATGGTGTGATTATGACTGAGTATCTGTACCAATCCTATCAAAAGTTTGTCCAGGATGTGGGGCTTAAACATAAAGCTACTGATATTGAATTAGGTATGCAACTAAAGGTAATGGTGCCTAGTGACAGCTTTAAAAAAGAGAAAAGATCATTTGGCCTCCCTGGCAGTAAAAAAACTGAACGAAAGAACTGTTACGTATTCCCTTCGCTAGAAGAATGTAGAAAAGGCTTCGAAAGGTTCATAAATACAGAAATGAATTGGCCAACTGAGTAATCTACTGTATTGACGTGGTCAATAAACAAAGATACCCCTTCTAGAAATGGAAGGGGTTTTCTTGTATCAAGGTAAAGTGTCCTACCCTGTCACACCCTTAAAAACAGGGTGTGCCACTGGGAACCCGCATGGATACTGGGAGTGTCATGGGTGTCATACCTGTCATACCCTATATTGGTAAAAAAGATACTCTCTCCTATAATGTCCTACACATCAATATATTAGCGAATAGCAAAAAAAGGTGTGACACCTATGCCAGGTATGCCAAACCCGCATGAATACAGGGTTTGTAGCTGTCATACCTTTTGGGGAGGGTATGACACATAAGCTCAAGGTATGCCAGTAGTTCGTTTCAATTTCATTTTATAAAGTTAGCGTCACCTCCCTCACCGTATAGCGTTGATCCATTTCGGTCAATGAACGACCCCGGCTCGATCCTCAGGCTATTCCTCTTCTAGAATCAAGCGGTTTGTGATATAAAAGGTGGTATTTCCTGTCGTGTTTTCATGAAGGAGCCATATCTATGTCATTCGAGGGGTTGTGGGATGCAGGTGTTTTACCTAATGTTGATTTTTTGCTCCAAACCAGAGAGCTGATTCTGTCTTACTACTTTGGTAAGGCAAAGAATCTGAAGGTTGTCTTTGAACATTTTGAAGGCAAAGACAAAAAAATAATTGATGCAACAGGAGAAATGCAGGCATATTTTTCGTTTTTAACGGAAGTAATTGATAGGCCCCTAAAGAGGGTTGAACAAGAAGTAGGCGTAGGAGAGGGATACATCAAGAATTTGTTGCAAGACGATGACTCCTACTTAATCATTAAATTGCATCTGATCATACAGAGTTTGCTTTGGACTTATATACAAATAAAAATAAAAAGGTTACCAAGGCAGTACGAGAATTGGAGTTTTAATCAAATAGTAGACCTCGCAGATGCCTTTGATGAAATTCCTTCAAAAATCATTGCCTATTGTAATTGCCTAAATGTCCTACGTAATAACGTGGCTCACAAACCATTCGCATTCAAATTCGAAAATATAAAGTCTAAGTATTCTGGGGCATTGTACACAAAGGAAGGGCCTCTTTCCTGTTGTTCTAAAAGGCCCGATTCAGATGTGGATGTTTTCAAAGACTGGAAAAGTACCTTTTTAGTGTCTATTATTGTGCTTGGCTTCCTCATAAAGCAAAAAGAACTTGATGTTGCCAGGAAAGATGACGGTTGGTTTGAGGTAAGCGTTACGTGACAATTGTTCTAGCGCCTAATGCTGTATCGGTGCGCCAATATAACCTAAGCACCTATACTCCCAAGTTTATTCTGGATCTCCTGCAACAATTCTTGTAGCTTAGATACCACTGCATCTCTATCATCACCAAGGGTCTCAAGGTCTATGCCCTTGATGCACTTAAGGGTGTTGTCAGTGGCATCAATGGTCTTCTTGGTGGCAGTTCGGTGAGGTCTCTTAATCTCCTTCTTAGACATACCTAGAGAGGCAATAAGGGCATCATATGCCTTCCTCTGGGATATAGGTCTCTTGAGCCTGGCAATCTTCAGCAATGCCCCTCTGCTAAGCTCCTTCCTGTGCCTAGCATCCTCTCTTATCTCCTCTGAGAGCTTCATCAGCCCGAGTATATCTGCTACGGTGTTCTGTGCCTTCCCTATCAGATTTCCTAGCTGCTCTGGGAAGGATTGTACTTGGCCTGGAAGTTATATAAAGCCTCACTCTCATCGACAGGAGATAGATCTACACGCTGACCAAAATCCATACATGCCTTAAGCCTTCTCTCTCCAGATACAAGGATAAGGTTGTCGTTCTCGTCTACTCGGAAGAGGACCGGATAGAGCAGGCCCTTGTCTGCAATCGACTTCTTGAGTGATTCATGTTCGTCCTGGTCAAAGTGCTTACGGGGTTGGTCAACGTCCCTGTTCAGCAGCTCAAGGCTGATGTCGTGGATCTTACCCTTTTTATAGTTCTTACTGGTATCTTTGCTTTCGGCCGTCATTGATCGCCCTCCATAGGGGTTGAAATGACGATCGAAAATACTCGTTTTGTTATTTATTTCAAGAATTAAGTGTAAGGGTTGAGCTAATGGTAAAGTCGGTTTGTGGGGTAAATATGGCGGCAAAAGAGTGTGAATGTGCTTTCATTGTTCGTTGCTTTTATGGTATATGTCAAGATATTAGTCCAATTAAATTGTGAACCCTAGCTTGCTTTAGTTCTGAGCATATCATTGAATCGTTGAACTCACTGTTAATATGATAACATCATCAGACATAATTAAAATGGTTAGGGCGCACGTGAAAGGGCCTGGGGGCATAACGCCTATCACACCTCCCCATTCTCGGATTCTTCCCGTCTTGCGAAAATGTTCCATAGAAGTGACTAACCATTGCGATGTTGGCTGTGATTTCTGTATGTATGGCAATACAAATCGAAAGATAAATCCTCTCGGAATATCCCATCACATTGCACAAATTGTTGAAACTTTGAATGGCTATAATCTTGACGAAGTAGTGATAACAGGAGGAGGAGAACCCTTATATGCAATCAAAGAAGTAAGCTACTTGCTGGGTAACATTAAAGCATCAAGTTTAACAATTAACACATCTGGGAATTGGTGTGGAAGAGGATCCAATGATGAGGTTGTTTTAAAGATTATTCGGGAAATGGCCCCACGTTTCAAAAAAATAGAGGTCAGGTTTAGTATTGATATGTTCCATCAAGCCAAAACTCCGACTGATGCAATAATGACTTTTGTTCATGAACTTTTGGGCAAGTCTGCCTCAAATGTGACAAGTTCTTTTAGATCTTTACTGATCGAAGATGAAATGTTTGATCGATTTGCAATGAATTACCTAGACGAGATTGGCTCTGACTTCGATCATGATGATCTCAGTGTGAAATTGAAGAGTGGTATCTATTCAAAAATAAAGTTTTCCCCTATTTTCTTTACAGGTAAAATATTGGGAATGCGACTGCAGAGTGATTTAGATTTTGTAAGGGTCGAAGATTATATGTCTTTAGCTGGGGGGAGAGAGGGGGGGTATAGACCTTTTAGCTATATGTCTGGCCCAAATCTAACCATAAAACCGTCCAAACGTATTGTCAATTACTGTGGCATATTGAACATGGTGTGTGAGTTTCCTTATCTTGATTTAGATCAATATCTTCATAGCATTTGTGATCACCAAGTCATCTTAGCCGCTAACGATATCGGCCTTAATGGCCTTTACCTCATTGCCAGTAGCTTTGACAAAAGAATTAAAAGAGTAATAAGCGAGACCAACAACTTTAACTGTATTTTACCCCTTGTAAATTCGTCTGAAGCGAGGGAGAATATTATAGCATGTGCAACAGGGGGATAAGTGCAGTATACAGAAGAGATAATTTGGGGTCTTTTCGAGAATGTTAGAAGCAGGCTGACGTATCTGGCAGTACATGGCAGTTATTTGCAAAAGCATAACTTTGAAGCGAAGGATATCGATCTAATAGCTATATTTGACGTTATTGACCCTTGCATAATTAATGAAATGCAAAATATTCACATGCGACATCCCTTCATTCATATCTTACCTTATGGAGACGCTGAGATAAAGGTGTATCCACCCTATAATACAATGCAGTTCTTCATGATGGCTAAAGTAATATATGGTTCTCTACCGATAAGCGCGCCTGACATCAATGATTTGATATATTACTTGAAGTCGAGGTTAAGTGATAATGTTATTATCAAGGTCCGAAATGCCTACCTTAGACGAGGCCGTTCTAATGTATACTCTTTAAAAATGTTATGGCCTGTAGTGCAAAAAGAAATCAATTGGTGGTGGAGAAATTATATTTATATAACCAGCGGAGAGATTCTATATGACAAAACAGAGCTGGTAAGTAAAATTAATTTTCCAGTCATACGTGACCTTTTGCTTGTAGAAAACATTTTTGTAGACCAGTGTCAAGAGCAGATAATGTACCAATTGGAACAGGGGATTGAGGTTATGGTTAAATGTTTAAATGAGGTTGTTTACAGGCAACAAAATGATGAATTGTAAGCAAAATCGTGTGCTATTTTGCTGTGTAATCGAACCTAAAATAGCTTGGATTAATGCTGCTGTGTTGCTAGTTAGATCAATTAGGCAATACGGCGCTGCTTTTGCAAGTAGTCCTTTTCTGTTAATTGTAAATTCAGATAATGACACAACTTCCAATGTCAGTCTCATTGATGAAAAGCAGCTATACATTATTAAACAACCAAGACAAATATATCCATATTCTAACAAAATATCAGCTCTGGACGCTGTAGATCTTTTCAATTTCGATTACATGGTAATGCTTGATCACGATACTTTGGTTTTAAACCTCTCGGATTTAACTGATTACCTTGTTCAGAAGGTCCATGCTAGAAAGAATTTAAAACATGGACTCCGACACGGATTGGGTAAAAATTATATTCAAGCCTTTACTGGCTTAGGTTTAAACTCTTGGAAAAGAGTACCTTATTTCAATAGTGGAGTTGTTATAGTACCTAGGCGATATTGTAAAATATTAAATCAGTGTTGGATGGGTTGGACTAATTCCTTGTTGTCTTCATTCTTGGGCAGTGTGTTGATAGAACAGGTTGGATTCGGGATCGCAATACACGATGCTAAGATACCTTATGATTATTTGCCACAAAAGTATAATGAGACTAATTGGAAAATGCCATCAGGTAATGCGGCAATTATTCATTATAATGACTATGACCCTATAAATATAACTGTTAAGCGAGAGATGCTTAACTCCTATGACAGATTTTACACCTTTCTTAACCAGTCAGATAACCGTTTCTGGAACACTTATGCGGAAAGAATATCACTACTGTTAGATTCAGAACTCACTGCTTTGAGTGAGGAAATTGGAACTTTGCTTAATGCCAGATAGGGCCAACTCCTTACCCCGCTATCGTCAATAAGATTCGAACGGCCAACTTTCTCCTCTCCTCATCCATCATTCCCAACAACCTCAATGCCTGATCCTCTATGCTTACTTCAGGTACAAGGTGCTGAAAGTCAAATAGGTCCTTCATCTCTACCTGGAGGTGCTTAGCGATGGCCTCCAGTGTGTCCAAAGACGGAGCACTCTTACCCCCTTCGATCCTCGATATCTGCTTGGGATCTACCCCCACCTTTTCAGCTAGCTTCTCTTGAGACAATCCCCTCAGCTTTCGTACCTCTCTAATCCTAAATCCAAGTAGCTGTTTGGCTGTCTGCATATACCCTCCTGATTTATTAGGTGAGTATCCGCAGAAGCAAATCGTTTTGTAACAACATGTAATGACCTTAAACTAACAAGGTCTGGACTTTTTATGTCCTGTATGGTACATCTTATGCCCTTAATTGCTATGTTTGTGTTCTTAAAAGGTCCACTTGTTCAAGGGGGCGTTGACGGCAATACTGAGGAGGATTACCTATGTCGGCTAATGGGCCTGATGTTTCTATCTACAAAGCAAAAGCAACACGAACTTTAATAATCATCTCCTGCACATTTGTCATACTGTTGATAGCTGCTTATTTGTTATTTCCCAACGGGATGGTTGTTACCTCAAAACCTCAGGCAGCCCCTCCTACACGTGCAAAAACAGAAAAAGCCAACGATGTTGACGCAGCTATCGAGCTGTTCAAACAAGACAGCAATTCAGGGATAAGGCAGTTGATTGGACTTGCAGATGCGCATAATAACGAAGCTTCCTTGCAGCTGAGTGCAATATATTCGTCTGGAAATGAGGTAGTTCCAGACAGGCAAAAATATCTAAAGTATCTCAAGTTATCTGCTAAAGATGGCAACCCGATAGCTGAAGACCAATTGGGGGTTGAATACAATAACGGCACAGTTGACGGTGAAAAAAAGAGCATGAGTAAAGCCTTTAAACTCTTTAAAAGCTCTGCAAGTAAGAATGAGCCTCGTGGTATTTATCACCTTGGCAGAATGTATTGGTTGGGTAATGCTTGTAAGAAAAACATACCAGAAGGAATAGCTCTTATCAAAAGGGCTGCGGACAATGGGTGCGAGGAGGCTCAATACACATATGCAGGAATACTGTGGGAAGGTAAAGACGCTGCTAAAGACCTGAATACAGCACACGAGTACGCTTCGAAGGCTGCTGCTGAAAACGTAAATGATGCTTCAAATTTGTTACGTTTAGTCGATGCTGAAATTTCGATCTCTAAACCTTTGACTGACGAATCTGCGTATGAAATAGGTAATGCCTACATGATTTTAGGCCAAAGGGATAGCGCTAGGGCAGCCTATAGGCGAGGATGTTATGGCAAGTATGAGTCGGACGATAAAGACCCTCAAAGTCCTTCTTGCAGGGCCTATTTCAAATTAGAAATGGGAATTAGATAAGATCAGAGGTCCGCAAATCACTATTATTGAGAGGAGGGTAGGTTATGGGGGCAGCAATCGGCATGATATTTGGAAATATGTTGTTTGGAGGAGCGTCAGTAATTGTTTGTATAATCGCCTTAATTCTTGTAATTGGAAGCGCGGCCTCAAAAAAATAAGAGCTAACGTGCTTTAAGCAACTGATGGGGCTACCAGTGTGGTTAGCCCCTCTTTTATTTAACTTCTTTAAAAACCTCTTTCAGGCAATATCTCTACTCTTGAAAGGGGGTATCTCGCATTTAAACATCTATTCACTCACTGCATCACGATGAGCCAGACTTTCAGGAGTCTGGCTTTTTTATTTCAACGGAGGAACCGTTATGACAATGACCGTTTTGCCCAAACCTGAGGCTGCACACCCCACATAAATCACAAAGGAGGTCTTACCATGTGTAAAGTCTACGATGTTATCAACAACAAGATCATTGAACTCTTGCAACAAGGAACGGTCCCATGGAGGAAGACATGGCATTCAGAGAGCAACTATCCGAAGAACCTTATCTCAAAGAAGGAGTACCGGGGAGCCAATGTCTTCTTGTTGGCATGTCAGGAGTACAGCAGCCCGTACTGGGTAACCTTCAAACAGTGTCAGGATAAGGGCTGCCATGTACGTAAGGGAGAGAAATCAACGCCGGTTGTCTTCTGGAAATGGGTGGATCGTAAGAATGCTAATGACACCGACGAGCAGGATGCCATGAATGGTAAAGTGCCATTACTCCGATATTACAATGTGTTCAACCTTGACCAGATAGAAGGGGTCACAGCACCACCATCACTGGAGACCACCACCAATCCATTCTCACCGATCCAACGAGCACAAGAGATCATTGCCGGTATGCCACTACCACCAGATATCAGACATGGAGGTAACAAAGCATGCTACTCCGGTACCCTTGATTACGTGAAGCTACCGACACCCGAATCGTTTGAGTCTCCAGAGGAATACTACAGCACTGCCTTTCACGAGTTGATCCACAGCACCGGCCATGCCAGCAGGGTAGGAAGGAAAGGGATACTGGAGCCGTCGTACTTTGGTAGCCATGAGTATAGCAAGGAAGAGTTGGTAGCCGAGATGGGAGCTGCATTCCTCTGCGGTTGTGCAGGTGTCGAACAGAAGACCTTGGAGAATTCAGCGGCATATATAGCTGGATGGCTTAAAGCTCTCAAGAACGATAGAACGTTACTGGTACATGCAGCAGCCCAGGCTCAACATGCCAGTGATTACATACTCAACAGGAAGGATGGTGACCAAGCAAAAGACTCCGCAGTAGTATTTAGTTATCCGCAGCTATCAAGCCCCATGCAATTGCAGTCAATGGTTTAGTTTCTACTTACCTATAGCCATCCAGAATGCGCTAGCGGAATATACTCCGGTGTTAGCCCAAGTGCCGAGTGTCGCTGTAAAGCCATCTCTCGTAACGCTGTTAGTCATTGGTCCGCACCCAAGCCTCAAATTAGCACCATGGTCGAGATCGAAACCAGTGATCCCCATAACGACCGTCGGGGCGGTCGAAAAGGGAGTGGTAAACCTAACTGCAGTTTGCCCAAAACCAACAGCTCCAGATTCTATACGTAAGCCGTTAGGAAGCTCCTGTGATTCTGTAATGTTATCTTTAGCAGCATGTACAAAATTTTCAGGCAGAATGTTTTTGCTACTGATGATTTCCATTCAAACCTCCAATCATAGACAATCGCATGGGGTGATAAATGATAGCATAGGAAGTGACTAGGGCAAGAGAGCCTTTGGGGAGACCACCCCTTCATTGAAACGCACTTATGCCCTGCCGTCCTCCCTCATTAACCCACCTGTCAAACCAATCCACTAGCACTAAATCTCATTAACGTAACAGTCAAACGTCCTATCTCAAGCTCCGTAAATGCCCTACAGGCCGTTTTCTTAGTGGATTCCATACTAACGCTAATTTAGCAGGAGGAACTAGCATGGTTTACTTCCGTTGCCAGAGTGTAACTCGATCTATTAGGACTACTACCCGCCGGATGATACCTGTCTTCAGTGCAAGTTAGGAACTATCAAGATCACCCCAGAGCCAGACCATAACGAGTCTGGCTTTTCTATTTCCAAGGAGGAAGACCAATGACACCAATCACACCAGAACTGAAACTGCACACCCACCAGGACAAAGACGGCATCCACATCAGCAGCCTCATCATTACGCATAACGGCAACAACTATCACCTGTACGCCGGGACCAAGGACACCATTTACATTTTCAGCCAGAGCATTGCCCTGTATGTCCTTACCGTCAACAGAGAGCATGGAATCATCGGACTTAACGCCTATATGTCACCAGAGCCATTCCCGATCAACTCCTACTATATGCATTCGCTAAAGGAGATCAAGGACCTATTCGGCTCAAACTGGGAGAACGTACCAGCTATCGACATCACCCAGAAGCTCATTAACTATTTGATATAACGCCTCTAGTAATCCACCTTTCCACTCCCCCTGTTGATAAGTCCTCTAATCCTGTGGATATCGTCTCAGGTTGTAACGTAAGAATAGGCACTTTTACGTCTTGCACATTTTCTGCACATTCCCCTAACTGTCTGTAATTATATGTCAATATTTATTTGTATGCCGAAGGTAAAGGTGTACTGTATGCAATTTCTACTATCAGCCTGTAACAAAAGGAAGGAGGTGGATAAGTGACTAAAATTACGTGATGAAAAGCTGTCATCTAAGGTCAGTATTTCACGTTGTTAGCATCAGACATTAAAACTAATGGAGGAACTACTATGACCATCGACACCCTGTTTGGCCCAGAAGGAGTCCCATCACCTAAGCCACGTACCATCAAGCTCAAGACGATCAAAGCGGTCTACCAGACCATCACCGTCAACGACACCATCACCGACTACCTTAAGCCCAACACCCGCTACACCTCCGCCTCTCAGGTCTATGACACCTTCAGCTTTCTAAGGCATGAGACCAAGGAGCACTTCATAGCTCTTCACCTTGATGGGAAGAATCGAATCGTGTGTTGCGATATGGTAAGCACCGGTTCCCTTAATCAAAGCATCGTCCACCCCAGAGAACTTTTCAAGACAGCACTTTTATCATCGGCAGCAGCAGTGATACTCCTGCACAACCACCCGACCGGTGACCCTACACCATCAACGGAAGACCTCACTATTACCCGTAGACTCCAAGAGGCAGGAGACCTCATAGGGGTGCGGGTTCTTGACCACATCATCATCGGTGACAGCCACTACTCATTTGCAGAAAGGGGACATATATGAAGTGCGAATACTGCGGGAGGGCATTACGGGAAGGAGATACGATACATGGCATCAAGTACGGGACATTGACCCTTACCGGATTTAAGGCTGCATCGGACTCTGCGGTGACAGTGATATGCGGACCATGCGGGAACAAGGTTTACCAAATCGTGTACTCTTCACTGGACACCAGAGCATTGAGCTACCCGACCATGTTAAAAATGGTAACTGAACTAACCTCCCTCATGAAGAATGGATACAAGCTGATCCAGCACATCGCTAGCCTCCCAGCAACAGACCAGCGCGCACTTTACCATTTGGTAACCTCAAGTAAGCAACCTCAGTAATACCCTACCAGCCAATCCCGCCACATACTAGCCAGTTCAGTATCTTACCTGATAAGAACTGGTCCTCAAAAGTCTCATCGTTCGACATGTTTTCAGCCCTATATTGCCCAGCTTTCCTATAGACCCTGCATCTAGCGAAGTCCCAAGAGCAGTAGTTCTCCACCATGAAATTCGTAGTGACAGGCATTTTGGGGAGCTTGTCGTTCGGAAAAGGACAGGCGCTGATATAGGTGCATCTTGACATGGCATACCTCAGAGGAGGAATATTAGCTCGTACTATAACTGAAGCTAAAATTTAATCAAGCTAATTTTAACCCTAATTTAAGTAGTAATTAAGCAAACCCATGTCCTTGCCTGCCTCTAAGTCTAAAGTCCCGTCAGAAGTCAAATTTGGAAGCCGAGCAACCATTCTCACCATTCATTAATTCCACAACTAATATCAGCAGGACAACTAAGGGCCATAAGGCTCTTTTTTTATGTCCAAAATCAAAGGAGGTATCACCATGGCAGTCTACAAACGAGGAGCTAAGGCAGTGTATTACATGAATTTCACAGTTGATGGAGCCCGGGTTAGCAGGAGTACCGGTAAGTTCACCAAGAAGGAAGCCAAGCTCGTTGAAGCAGTCGAGAAGAAGAGGATGATGGTAGATGGTGCCTTGTCGCCTAGGGAAAGAGCAGCAAGGATGCTCTTAAGTGTTGCCATCGAAAGGACCTACGACGAGAGGTGGAAGGACAACAAGGACGGACTCAAGGCCAAGCGATTGGCCGAACGTACAATGGACCTGATAGGTGACATTCCCCTCAGCAAGATAGAGGACGAGACCATCAAGCGCATGGTGAAGAAACTGGAGGACTCAGGTGTTAAGGGAGCCACCATCAACCGATACCTTGCAACAATGAAGACCCTGTTACGCCATCACCAACAGCCTTGGGAACATATCAAGCTCAAGAAGGAAAGCAAGGGCAGGATTCGGGTACTGTCCAGGGAAGAGGAGTCAACGGTGGTATCTCTGCTACGGGATACGGATCATGGTAAGAAGAGGAGCTACTACCCTGAAGCGGCTGACTTGGTAGAGGTCTTAGTGGATACCGGGTGCAGGTTAAGCGAGATCTTGAACCTCAAGTATGAGGACATCAACTGGGATACCAACCTCATTAGCATCTGGATCAACAAGGGAGACAAGCCCAGGAGTATTCCCATGACGAAGAGGGTAGGGGGAATCCTACAAGCAAGGCAGGAAGTTAACTGGCTAAAACCCTTCGCTATCGACATAGACCAAGCACAGAAGGCATGGAACTGGGCTAGGAAGAGGATGTTGTTGGATGATGACCGAGAATTCGTAATGCACTCACTCCGTCATACATGTGCTACCAGACTGCTGGACAGAGGAATTGACCTCTATACCGTTAAGGAGTGGTTAGGTCACAGCACCATTCAGGTGACAGAGAGGTATGCACATCTGACACCAAGTAAGTTGATCTTGGCAGCTTTGGCGTTAGAACCAACTTAAGCCGCACGTTTAAGATTTTCTTGACTTCATTAAGTATGGCCGTTAACCTCGTTCGTGCTTTGGCTACAGCATAGTCGTAGCCCTTCGGTAGGTAGTCAGTTTTCGACTGTAGATAATTTGAAATATAAGTGGGGAAATAGATGATATCAAAGGTAAGGATTGTCGAGAAACCTAAAAATACGTTCAATATGGCACCAACAATAGAGGATAAGGATATATACAAGTATATACTCGATACAAGAAACTTTGAGATATCTTTATTCTGGCAAAGATCCAATTATTTTTTGGTTTTGAATAGCGGCTTGGCAGTGGGTTTCCTGAATTTGAAGAATAATGGATATGCCTTTGCTCTGGCTTTTTTTGGATTTCTTGTTTCATATCTTTGGTATCAAGTAAACCTTGGTGGAAAATACTGGCAATCTAGGTGGGAGTATAAGCTTGCCGAAGTCGAGAGTAAAATCGCGCCAGATTTAATATGTTTCAATACGACCCGCGAAATTACTGACGAGGACGTGGCTGAAAGCCTTGGCAACTTGCCTGAAGAAGCCTCTTGGTTTAAGAGAACGTTTCATCATGAAATTAAAGAAAAACCTTCTGTCAGTCATTGTATGATAGTATTATCAGTATTGTTTATGATGGCATGGATAATTATGATCGTAGTAAAAATTGAATACCTATTCGTTTCTTCCAGTTGAATGATCCCGCGACTGAAAGGCCCTCGGTCCATTGCAATTTGGACTATAGATAGGAGGAATAGGTGGGCAATAATGTAAGCGCTAATACACTTTTTCACTTTACACGCAGCTTGGAGAACCTAGAAAGCATACTCCGCTACGAATTTCATCCTCGGTATTGCCTTGAGGACCACAGGATGTTTTCTCCCGGCTTCTGGCTTGATTCATATCTGGAACGTGCCATACCTATGGTCTGCTTTTGCGATATCCCTTTGTCCCATATAACTAAGCATGCAGATGTCTATGGAGGTTATGCCATTGGTCTTTCGAAAGAGTGGGGGGAAGAAAAGAATATTTCCCCAATGATGTATGCGTCAGCTACCTCAAGCTCTACCGCTGCCATAAAGGAAAGCTTTCGGCATGTTTTAAAAAACCTCCAAGGTGAGCCATCGGGACCAGCTGAGAGCTACAAGAAGATAGGTTTCCTTCTTGATTCATTCTTGACGTATACTAAACCTTACAAAGGGGAGGATTCCAGAACGCGTACCGAGAAGGTATTCTATGACGAAAGGGAGTGGAGATTCGTTCCTGATCCTGAGCAGAGAACAGCACTTGGTTTACCTTTAGGCTTATATAAAAACGAGTTTTTTGATGACACAACCAGGGAACAAGCCAACGCTAAGGTTGCTGAACATTTTAAGCTCTCATTCCAACCTAAGGATATCAAGTACATAATCGTTAACAAAGAGGAAGAAATCCTTCCAATGTTCGGCAAGATCGAGGCCATTAAAGGCGTAAATCCTAATTATGACTGGGATGATGTCCGACTTTTGGCAACTCGTATAATCTCGTTGGACCAGATCCTTTCAGATTTTTAGGCGCAGCATTGAAGCAAGAGGCCTTTTATCACCGTTCAGGTAACAGAACGGTATGCTCACCTGAGACCTGACAAATTGGTACTAGCAGTGGCAGCTCTGGAGAGGTAGATTAGCCAAGAACTACTAGAAATAACATTGAAATTGAGTTACAAGAGTGGGTACACATTTGGTACCACAACATCCACTAAAAGCCAGAATATAAGGTCTTGTGTTAGATAGTGTTAACTGGTGTGATAGCTAAATTCCTAGAAATAACAATAGGATACAGTGATCCCGTCATTCCCAGGTTCGATCCCTGGCGCCCCAGCCAATAAAAACGGGCACCTACCATTTCGGGTAGGTGCCCGTTTTTCTTTACGTGGTTTCATTGCCTTGTCGATGGGCACCGACACTTTGGCGATGGGCACCGACACTTTGGCGATGGGTAGCGACACTTTGGCGATGGGTAGCGACACTTTGGCGATGGGTAGCGACACTTTGGCGATGGGTAGCGACACTTTGGCGATGGGTAGCGACACTTTGGCGATGGGCACCGACACTTTGGCGATGGGGACCGACACTTTGGCGATGGGCACCGACACTTTGGCGATGGGCACCGACACTTTGGCGATGGGGACCGACACTTTGGCGATGGGGACCAACACTTTGGCGATGGGCACCGACACTTTGGCGATGGGGACCGACACTTTGGCGATGGGCACCGACACTTTGGCGATGGGCACCGACACTTTGGCGATGGGTAGCGACACTTTGGCGGTGGGTAGCGACACTTTGGCGATGGGTACCGACGCTTTGGCGATGGGTACCGACACTTTGCCGTTCGCATGGACACGCCGATGGGCTAACCCGAAATGGATGGCTAAAAGGGGAGGCAAAGGTGAAGGGAATCCCCCGGGTACACGGCACGTGCGGCTGCACTCGGGGGATTGATCATTGCAAACAACTGTAGGATCTGTCTGGATGCCCTGACGAAATCGTCTCCTTAGTTAACCCGCTACAGGTGCTGATGCGGTTTTTTTCCGATACGAGGGCACGCGGGCATCGAATCCCGCCTCCAACAGAGCTGGAATGTCCTCTTCAGTGGCCACGGATTGCAGAAATGAAGCGATTTTCTTGAACATTTCAGTGACCAAATTGCGCGCATTGTTGCGTTTCAAGATCTCCACACGGTTACCGGTTTTCGCGCTTTCGTAGAAAGAGTCATAGTTGTTCACGGCACCCTGCACTTCATCTACAGGAAACGGCCCTTG
Source organism: Geomonas edaphica (assembly GCF_004917075.1). Classification (GTDB taxonomy): domain Bacteria; phylum Desulfobacterota; class Desulfuromonadia; order Geobacterales; family Geobacteraceae; genus Geomonas; species Geomonas edaphica. The sequence continues at coordinate 1,127,617 of NZ_SSYB01000001.1, read as the reverse complement.
CTTAAACACGCGCAGGGTTTCCAATCCCCGGGTGCAACGGTGCAAGGTGCTGAGAACTGTGGTGTCTTTTCCTTTCAGGTCGATGGAAACTTTTATGTAGGACATAGCTAACCTCCTTCTCTTCGGCAGGTTCCAGCCAGACCACAGGATTCTAGCGGCGACTTTCGTGCTCGCAACTAGTTGAGCGGCAATGAAGAAGGCTAGGGTGAGCTTCATTAGCGGTACGAAGTGTGGGATAAGAGATAAGGCAGTGATACTGAGGGGTGAGCAAACTATTAAAGTGGAAAGAAAATCAGCCAATGAGGCTGAAGGGGCTGTCCCCCACGCAGCGGGGGACAGCCTTTAGATGCCAGCGTGCTTCAATCAGAAGAGATTCAGCAACGCTGCGACTTCGGGGGTGCGCTTGCCTCCCTGACCGGACAGTATGCTCTTGGGGGTGATATCTTTGCCGTAGAAGGAGGCGTTGGCTTCGTCGTCGATCATGAGGGCTGCGCCGTTAAGGGCGATGCCGGCGAAGAGCCCGCGACTTCTCGAGTAGGAAAGGATCTCGGCCTTCAGGGTGACGTCGGTGGCCCCTTCGGCACTGCGGCCTACCGGACCTGCCGCCACGGACGCGTCGGCGCCCAGGGTGAATTTACCTTTCAGAGCGCCCTCTACGCTCTTTTTGGTCTTGAAGACGAGGATGAGGTCGGTGGATTCCGCCCCGATTTGCCACCCGAGGCTTCCGCCTGCAATCTTGATGAAGACCGGATCGGTCCAGTTTCCTTTTTCATCACGGACCGTCAGCACTCCCGTGCCGTACCTGCCGCCGACCACGAACCCTACCTTGATCACTCCCGGAATCACCATGACCCCCTGGGCGTTCTCGAGGAGCGCGGGTGGGATGCTTTGCTCAGGGATGGCCTTGATCGCCTTGACTACTTCGATGCAGTCCTCGATCTTCCGCGTCTCACCGGCAGCGAAGGCCGGCGTGATGCTCGTCCCCAGCAGCAGGGTGACGATCGCCGCGGTAATCAGTCTTATCGTTCTCATGGATGATATCCTCCTTTGTTGTCACTCAAATACTACAGGTAAATGATACGCCTCCACCCAACTTCCGGCGCGGCTTTTAATCTAGGCATAAAAAAGCCGGGTGCGATGTCCTGAATCGCAACCCGGCAGTCTCGTTAGTGACGGGCTCTCTGCCCGTTTATGAGCCGTGTTCAGGTTCGTCGCGGCTGGGACTCGAGAAATCTGCCGAACTCCGCGTCGCTCTCGCGCATGTGGTTGGTGACCCAAGAGCACAAAAACCAGAGCAGGTCAACGCACCCCCTGGTATCCAATCCGCTTCCTTTTTTCAACAGGGCTATCTCGGTTTGGAAATGCCGATGCTCTTCTTTGTGAGCGGCGAGTTTCGGATAGAGGGTTCGCTGCATCCAGCGTTCCTCACAGTTGAACTGCTGAATCGAGAAATCGATCAGGATCTCCAGGACCCCCGGCTCTAACGTGTGGTTTTCACGAAAATGGTCGTAGCTTTTGTTGAGATACTGCACCAGGTGACGGTGATACTGGTCGATCTCTTGTATGCCAACCAAATAACAGTCCTTCCATTCAATAATAGGCATACAGCCTGTTCTCCTGTTCTAGAAGTCGTGCCCGGTCGTCCCCCCGCGAGGGACGGACCGGGCACATATGGATCACTGGTTGGGTGTCAGGGTGATCTCACCCAGAGATGTTTCGTGGCCGGCGGTGACCGATACCGCAGCCGACGAGTACAGGGCGAAGCCATTCGCGCTTATGAAGGCCTTGTAGCCGTAGTCGGTTGTGTTGGCAGGAACGAAGGCGGAGAAAGGCGCCTGCCACTTGCCGCTGGTGTAGCTCGCGAAAATCTGACCCGCGGCGATCGGGTTGGTGTCGTTGATGGTCCCGCGACGCTTGATGGAGACGGTGGCGCTGCTCCAGTTGACGAACGGGTTGCTGACGTTGCCGGCGATAGAACCAAAAGTCTCAAGCATGTTCGCCATCTGGATGAGCCTTATCCCGGTAGGCTTCAAGTTGTACTGTCCGCTGTTGCCGCGTTTGACCACGGCCGTATTTGGGTCGAAGTCGATCATGACGGCGTTGATGACGCCAGGCTTGACCTCGATGGGGCCAAGGATCTTGAGGCCGGACTGCTGCCCACTGGGTGTGGTAAGGGGAATCTTGGTGTTCGGGTCGCTCGCAAGCACGAGGTAGTTGACCGGATCCTGGTTTCCGTTTGGGTTAGGGTTGAGGATCAGGCGGATCTGGCTGTAGGTCCCTGCGGGAAGGGCGACGTCACCCAGTGCTTCCTGGCTGAAGCGTAGCGTCATCACGTCCACCGATTTTGCCGTGGTGTACTTTGCGAAGACGGGGAGGGCAGGGTCGTCGTCGGCGGCGTTTTCACGCCCCGCGGGAACGAGCCTTATCTCACGGATGGATATGAAGAGGTTCTGGAATTCGTCGCTTTGACGGTCGGTGATGGCAAGCTTGAGTGTTCCCTTGCTGGTGCTGCTGCTGCCGCCTCCGCCGCATCCGCCCAGGTATAAAAGGGCTGCGGTGACGGTGCAAAGGGCGATGAGCAGATAACGGTAGGAAACAAAGATCTTTCGCATGGTGATGTCCTCCTTTTGTTTGGAGATCCGCTGTTAGTCACGATGATGCTTTTTGTGTCCTTTCTTCTTGCCGTGGTCGTGGTGGTCCTTCTCCTTTTTCTTCAGGTAAACCCGCTGGTGGTTCTCTACGTAATAAGGGCGCCCGGAGTCGTAGTAGATGTGTACTCCCGGGGGGGCGGGGATGTAGCCGTTTAGCTGGATGTTGACGCCGACGGTTCCTGAGTGGCCTGTCGTCGGGGTTGCCAGCATGAAGCAGGTGAGAGCTAAGGCAGCCAGTGAGGTTGAGGGTGGTTTCACGCGCATATCGGATTCCTTTCGGGATGGTATTTGCCACGTCTTTTGTATCCCGAGTTCAAGCAGGGAATCTCAGCCTCTGTCTCAAACTCCGCGCAATAAAAAAGCCGGGGCCTAATATCTATTGATATTTCGGCGACCCGGCTGTCTCTGTGAGACCCTGTAGGCTTTCCGTCCCATCCTCGCGGATGGTTTAGTATTGTCGTCTATCGGTGCTGTTGTGGATTTCGCAGGAACGATAACGCAAGGTCTGTACCCTGTCAAGCGAGCTTTTGCTCGTCTCGGCTGTTTCCTACTGATCACAAGCAGATAGGGGTGAAAAAGACTAAAGTTTCCCGGAGCAGTGCCGAACTTCTTAATACTGTAAGAGATGCCTTTTGTTGTTCTGTTTATTCCAGTGTAGTGCGAGGGGGGAGTATGGTGAGAAGTATCCTTGATATCGGCAACGCCAAGTACAAGATAGACAGGCTCGCGCTATGCCGTTTCAGGGAGGAAGCACGCCGCAACGCAGATATCGGTGCGGACGAGAGAAAAGGCGAGCCGTGTGACGTACGCCCATCCATTGAGGAATCTCTCGACTACGTCTTCATGGAAGTGATGCAGTTGTACAACGAGTATGCACGCACGGAGAGCCTGGACGTTCTCGTCCGGTTGAAGGACAAACTGGAACAGGTTTCGTTGATGTACAAAAGCGTGGCGCTTGCCGAGGAGGTGCTGAACATCAACAGTTGTCTTCCCTATGAGAGACGGGTTCCCTCCTCTACGCGTTCGGACGACTTCGGCGGCCACTAGCATATAAAGAGTAGCCTTGACTTCTTCAGTTGCAGTGAGCGACAGAAGGCTCGGCTGGGGTCGGCTGTTTGCCTCCCGCCTTTTCCTGCTGGATGCTTTCCCATTCCTGCGCGAGCTTTTCCGGCTCGGTCGTGATCCTTCTGATCAGTTCCAGAAGGGTCTGCTCCGCATTCCCCTCGAAGGCGATGAACTTCACCCCCATCATCGAGAAGAAACAGTGCACCACGCCGACCGTCACAACCATGGGGGCTTGCCCGGGTGCGACCTCAATGGAAAGGGTGCAGGATTCGTTGAGCGGGACCATCAGGCATTCGTCCGCACTGATGAGCGCGCCGCGCAGCGATATGTTTTCAATGCGGCAACGATATTTCATATCATGATGCTTCAGTTCGCCGGGCGCCGTGTGTTTGACCCGGTGAAAACGCCGCTGGTTCATGGGTGAAGCCCTCCTCGCATGCTATGGGATGTTCGGCAGGTTCCTTATCGACCATGATCCATACAAACTGTAGCCGATTTTGTCAACATACAGTTCTGCAACAAGTTTTTTGGGTCGCTCCCGCACGGCGCGGGGCGGGGTGCGTTGGCTGCAGACGCAGTGTGCCGGCATGAAGATGGCTTCGGTGGCGGCAGGTTTTCCGTTGACTTCACAAGGCAAGTATTGTATTAAGTAGCGTTTCCTGGATTTGGGATGCGGATTCCTGAGGTTTCGGCTGGTACACACGCAGCTAATTTATAAAGAAAAGAAGCAGAGAGGGCCGGTGCGTTAATGGAAAACAAGATCAGGGTGTTCAGCGGTAACTCGAATCCGGTTCTGGCGGAGAAGATCTGTGACTGCCTCAAGGTGCCCCTTGGCAAGGCCAAGGTGAGAACCTTTTCCGATGGCGAGATCATGGTCGAAATCGGCGAGAACGTTCGTGGGCGGGATATTTATGTGGTGCAGTCGACCTGCTGCCCGACCAACAACAATCTGATGGAACTGCTCATCATGATCGACGCGCTGAAGAGGGCGTCGGCCTCCACCATCACCGCCGTCATGCCGTATTACGGCTACGCGCGCCAGGATCGGAAGGCCGCCCCGAGGACGCCGATCACCTCGAAGCTCGTGGCCGACCTGATCACCACGGCGGGCGCTCACAGGGTTGTCACCATCGACCTGCACGCCGGTCAGATCCAGGGCTTTTTCAATATCCCGGTGGACAACCTCTACGCCGCGCCGGTGCTCCTCGCCCACCTGAAGAGCCGCTTCGCGGACGACCTGAACAACCTGGTCATGGTTTCTCCCGATGCCGGCGGTACCGAGCGCGCCAGGGCCTTTGCCAAGAGGCTTGGCTGCACTCTCGCCGTGATCGACAAGCGCCGCACCGGTCCGAACGTCATGGAAGTCATGCACCTGATCGGTGACGTCAAGGGGAAGAACGCCATCATCCTTGACGACATGATCGACACCGCCGGGACCTTGACCCAGGCAGCCCTGGCTCTAAAGGAGCACGGCGCTGCCAACGTCTATGCCTGCGCCACCCACGGCGTTCTTTCCGGGCCGGCAATCGAGAGGATCAACAACTCCGTCATCGAGAAGGTGGTCATCACGGACACCGTCCCGCTGGGAGATAAGGCTGAACAGACCGAGAAACTGAGAGTGTTGTCCGTGGCCGACCTTCTGGCTGAGGCGATCCGCCGCATCCACGAGGACGAATCCGTCAGCTCCCTTTTCGTGTAGTACCAAATATAAAACTGTCATTGGAAGATCAAATACCAAGATTGACATCGGAGGATGTATGAGTAAGCAGGTGCTGAATGTTGAACTGAGAGAAAAAACCGGCAAGGGTATCTGCCGTCGTCTTCGCGCTGCCGGCCGCGTTCCGGCCGTCGTGTACGGTAAAGGTTTCGAGCCGGTCTGCATCTCCCTGGGCCAGAAAGAGCTTTCCGAAGCCATCGCAGGCGAGGGCGGCCGCAACCACATCCTGACCCTGCAGGGCGTTCCCGCGCTGGAAGGCGCCAACGTCATCGTGGCTGACCTGCTGCGCGACTCCCTGAAAAACACCCCGCGTCACGTAGACCTGCACAAGATCAACCTCGCCGACAAGGTGAAGGTGCACGTGAAGCTGAACCTCGTTGGTACCCCGGCCGGCGTCAAGGCGGGCGGCTTCCTCGATTTCGCCATGCACGAAGTTGAGGTCGAGTGCCTTCCGGTTCACATCCCGGCGCACATCAACGTCGACGTCGTCGAACTCGCCATCGGCCACTCCATCCACGTGGGCGATATCAAGGCTCCGGTGGGCACCGCCATCCTGAGCGATCCGAAGGCTCCGGTGGTCAGCATCCTCGGCCGTAAAGCTGCCGCTGAGGAAGAGGCTGCCGCCTAACCAGGACCGTTATGGCTGCAAAACTGATCGTAGGGCTCGGCAACCCCGGGCCCAAGTACACATGGACCCGCCACAACGCGGGTTTCATGGTTTTAGACCGTCTCTCCAGCCAGTCCGGTATCTCCGTCACCAGGAAGGCCTTCTCAGGGCTTTCCGGTGACGGGAACTGGGCGGGTGAGCGTGTCTATCTCCTCAAGCCGCAGACCTTCATGAACCTCTCCGGGCGCTCGGTCGCCGAGGCGCTCCGCTTCTACAAGTTGTCCCTCTCTGATCTCATCGTGATCCACGACGACCTGGACATCCCTTTCGGCAAGGTGCGGCTCAAGGAAGGTGGCGGACATGGCGGGCACAACGGGCTTCGCTCGCTGGCCCAGGAATTAGGTTCCACTTCCTTCGCCCGTGTGCGTGTCGGTATCGGACGGCCGCTGCACGGCGACGTGGTGAACTTCGTGCTCACGAACTTCGCCAAGGAAGAGATGAACGAACTGCTTGAAGTGCTGGACACCTCCCTGGACGCCATCGAGATGGCGATGAAGGAAGGGATGCCGAAGGCGATGAGCATCTTCAACGCCAAGTAACGACTCAAAAGGATAAATCATGGGCTTTAACTGCGGCATCGTAGGTCTCCCCAACGTCGGGAAGTCGACCATCTTCAACGCACTCACCTCGGCAGGCGCCGAGTCCGCCAACTACCCGTTCTGCACCATCGACCCCAACGTCGGCATCGTGTCCGTTCCCGATCCGCGCATGGACAAGCTCGCCGAGATCGTGCACCCCGAGCGCATCCTCCCCACCACCATCGAATTCCTCGATATTGCCGGGCTGGTGAAGGGCGCAAGCCAGGGCGAGGGGCTTGGTAACAAGTTCCTCGGACACATCCGTTCCGTCGACGCGATCCTGCACGTGGTGCGCTGCTTCGAGAACGAGAACGTGGTACACGTGAGCGGAAGCGTTTCCCCGGTGCGTGACATCGAGGTGATCCAGACCGAGCTTGCCCTGGCCGATCTGGATACGGTGGAAAAGCGCATGCTGCGCACCGAAAAGCAGGCGAGAAGCGGCGACAAGAAGGCGAAGGAAGACGTGGAGTTCTGCCAGAAGGTGAAGGCGACCCTGGAAAAGGGACTTTCGCCGCGCAATCTTGCGGAGAACGAGGACGAAAGGCTGATCCTGCGCGACATGCACCTGATGACCGCAAAGCCTGTTCTTTATGTCGCCAACGTGGCCGAGGACGACCTGGAAGGGAAACACCCCTACGTCGAGGAGGTGCGCCAACTCGCGGCCAAGGAAGGTAACGGCGTCGTGTTCATCTGCGGCTCCATCGAGGCGGAGATTTCCGAACTGGAGGGTGAGGAGAAGCAGGCCTTTCTCGAGGAGATGGGACTTGCCGAGTCAGGCCTGGACCGTCTGATCCGCTCGGGCTACGAACTGCTCGGCCTCATCACCTATTTCACCGCTGGGGTGAAGGAAGTGCGTGCCTGGACCATCACCCGCGGGACCAAGGCTCCCGGGGCGGCCGGCGTGATCCACTCTGACTTCGAGAAAGGGTTCATCCGCGCTGAAGTTATCGCCTACAAGGACTTCATAGCCTCCGGTGGTGAGTCAGGCGCCAAGGAGAAGGGACTGATGCGCCTTGAGGGGAAAGAGTACGTGGTGCAGGACGGTGACGTCATGCACTTCAGGTTCAACGTGTAATTGTGCGCGGGGGAGGGCGAATGATCATTCGCCCCTACGAACCTCTCGGGTAGGTCATGGCGACTGTAGGGGCGGAATAATTATTTGCACGCTTTTGCCATTTTGCTTGTCAAAGTTTGAAAACTGTAGTAATAAGCAGCGTTCACCAGAACGGCCCATGGCCGTATCTCCTTGCTCCGGGTCGGACCGGGGCTAAATTAACCGTGAGGAGGCTTAACAATGAGCAGGATGTACGAGACGATTTACATCGTCCAGCCGGACCTCGGTGATGAAGAGATCAAAGCTCTTTCCACCAAGGTACAGGACGTCATCGCCAGCATGAACGGCGATTTCAAGAGGCTTGAGGACTGGGGCACCAGGAAGCTGGCCTACCCGATCAACAAGAACCCGCGTGGCCGTTACTTTTACCTCCGTTTTGACGCCGATGCCCCGTTGATCGCAGAGCTTGAGCGTCGTCTGCGTCTTGACGACAAGGTGATCAGGTACCAGAGCGTGAAACTCGAGCAGGAAGTGGTTGCCCCGGCAGCCGCTCCGGTTAAGAGCGCCGAGGAAGGGACCGAGGAAGTGGCAGCCGCCGCTACCGAGGCTCCGGCCGAAACGACTACTACGGTGGAGGAATAAAAGATGGCTGACGAAAGAGCACCCCAGAGAACCAGCAGCGGGCCGAGGAAGAAGCGTCCGTTCCAGCGTCGCAAGGTCTGCCGTTTCTGCGCAGACAAGCAGGTTAGCATCGATTACAAGGATCCCCGTACCCTTCGTTACTTCGTGTCCGAGCGCGGCAAGATCATCCCGCGTCGTATCTCCGGTAACTGCTCCAAGCACCAGAGGGAAATCACCGAGGCGATCAAGCGCGCCAGGAACATCGCGCTGCTCCCGATCGCAGGCAGCCACGCGACCGCGTAAATGCCGCTACCGGTGAACCCTCCGCAGGGTAAGGTTTTTGATGTGATCAAGGGGAGCGTTGCCACGGTAACGCTCTTCCTTGCTTTCGTCTACCTCCCCGTGGTCGGCATGATCCCCGGGCTTTTCGCCTCCGCTCCAGCCGTTTTCTACACTTTGAAGCGGGGGAGGGGAACTGGTCTCGGTGTCGTCATCGGAAGCTGCGCGCTTCTTTTGGCGATTGCCGATCCGGCGGCCACCGCGATCTACCTTTTGCAGGCCGGTGTGCTTTCCATGGCGCTTCCCGAGTTCCTCGCCCGCGGTAAAGGTGGGGCCCGCTCGGTGATCTACGCTGTGGCGGTCAACGTCTCCGTGTTGCTGGCTGCAGCCGTCGTCTACGGTCTCGCTACCGGCGCCGACCTGCAGGCGAAGATCACCAAGGGAGTGCAAAACAGCATCAACCAGACTGCGCTTCTTTACGAGAAAGCGGGAGTCAAGGGTGATGATCTGAAAGCGCTCAACGACTCGATGCACCAGGCGGGGCAGTTGGTGGTAACCATCTATCCGGCCATGGTCACCGTGGCCTACGGGGTCATCGCATGCATGAACCTTTTGCTCGTAGCGGGCATCGCTTCGCGCATGGGAATGCCGCTGCAAGTCGGTGACTTCAAGAAGTACAAAAATCCGGAGCCGCTTGTCTGGCTGCTTATCGCGGCCGGGTTTTGCGTGCTGGTCCCTGAGAACATAGTGCACCTCTCCGCCTTGAACGTACTGATCGTTCTGGGTGCGTTGTACTCGACCCAGGGGCTCGCCATCATCAGCTTCTTCTTTCAGAAGCTGGCGGTACCGGTCTTCATCAGATTGTTGGCAACCCTGCTCCTCGTTTTCCAGCCCATGATGGTGCTGGCAATCGCGGCGCTTGGGATATTCGATCTCTGGGCGGACTTCAGGTCCCCCAATAAACAGGAAAACCTGTAACTAATCAGGCTAGGAGGCAACACATGAAGTTGATTCTCAAGGAAAACGTTGAAAACCTCGGTCACATCGGCGACATCGTCAAGGTAGCCCCGGGCTACGCAAGGAACTACCTGCTCCCGAAAGGGTTCGCCATCGAGGCTACCGAGAAGAACGCCAAGGCGCTCGAGCACGCCAAGCGTCACCTCGAATACAAGAAAAACAAGGTTCTCGAAGCTGCCAAACAGCTTGGCGCCAAGATCGAGGCAATCACCCTCAACCTGGCACACCAGGCCGGTGCGGACGACAAGCTTTTCGGCGCAGTCACCAACATGGAACTCGCCGAGCAGCTGAAGGCGAAGGGCGTGGAAATCGATCGCAAGCGCATCGTGCTTGACGAGCCGATCAAGCATCTGGGCGAGTTCACCGCCATCGTTAAGCTGCACCCGGAAGTTGCGGCCAACCTGAAGGTCGTGGTCACCAAGGCCTAGGCCCGCTGCAAAGCCGAACCTATCTGTAATAATAAAGGGCCGCCTCCTGTGAGAGCGGCCCTTTTTATTTTGAAGATAGCCGTTATGGTCGCGCGCTACTGGAGATCATCGCCCGCCCGTACCTGCGCTGCACATTGGGGGGACCCGTGAATATCGAAAAACATCACAAACAGGAGATCGCGTTGCGTCAGTTGGAGACGGCGTTGCTTCTGTACTTCGCCAAGAAGGATCTCTTCAGTGTCATCACCCTGGCTGGTGCCGCAGAGGAGATACTTGGGCAGTTGTTGCAGATCGGTGCCGGCGAAAAAGAAACGCCTTTCCGCTCTGTGCTGAATCTCTTCCGGCCGGCACGGGCCTCGGCCCGTGGGGAAAGTCGTCCAGCGCACGAGACCGACCTCTTCGTGCACATGGATGTGCGCAGCGAGGCGGAATTTCTACTGGGACGGGCGATAGACGACTATCATGCCTTGACCGGAGAGTTGAGCGGCAACATGCAGAAGTTCAACGAAGAAGTGAGAAGCAGGCGAGGGTAGGGGATGGGAACATCCCTTCTCCCCCCTCGTGGGCCGAAGCGCTACGGCGCTCAGGTTCGGTGGGAGAAGGGATGTCTTGCAGGTAATTACTTTTTCAGCTTCGCGTCCTGAATCAGGACCTTGTAACGGTAGCCCGAACCGAAGTCGAGGTTGTTGTAGAGGGTGCCTGTGATGGTCACCACATCTCCCACTTTTGGCAGTTCTTTCGAAGTCACCACGAGGTTGTCGGTTTTCTTGGCCTTGGAGCCGGTGCCGTCCTCCAGGTGAATCCAGTTCTTCTTCATGATCTTCTCCGCGACGTTCACGACGCGGCCTTTGATCACCACCTGTTTCTTTTCGAGTTTCTTACTCTTGGCGAACACTTCGGCGATGGTGTATGCATTGGCACCCTTTGCCTTGGTGACTTTCTGGCTCTTGGGAACTGGTTTAGCTGCCTGGGTGGTTGCTTTTTCTTTAGTCGCTTGCTCCTGCTGCCCACCGGGCGCACCGGGAACGCCCTGGTGCAGCGCCTTTATGGCGGACGGGCTCAGTTGCATCTTCTTCGCATCGCTCGGCCCCGCCGAAAAGATGACCTGGTCGAACTTGCGGTTGAGAGCCTTGCTGCTGAAGTTCTTCATGGCGAAGCCCGGGGTGAGGGTAAGCTGCTGTCCCACGGTGATCTTGCTTAGCGGTATCGCCACCCACACCCTTTCCGGTCCGTTTTGCAACAGCAGGTAGGTGTATCCCCCGCCGTCCATGGTCTCCAGGACCTTGCCGGAAAGGGGGATCTCTTTCCGGGCGGTGTCCGCCGCGCCGGCCTGATGAGCGGTCAAGACGGCGAACATAAGCAGCAGGAAGAGGTGTTTCAGTACTTGGTTCATGTAATGACTCCTTAGAGGGATCCTTTTGCTCCCGGCAGACTACTTTTTTCCTTTCTGAATAACAAGTCTTTTTCTGGCGCCTCCCCTCTAGTGCAGACCGCACCATGGGTCTTGTTTCGGCTCTGCTTGCACAGGCTGATTATCCAGTTATATTTGTTTGCACCCATTAGCTGTAGTTTATGTGTTTGGCGTGGGACGAGGGCTGGAAACTTCTAGGCTACAGGAGGCGAACATGGATAAGAAGCTCGGCGTATTGCTTGTGCATGGAATGGGGACGATGTCCGACGATTTTGCGCACGATACGGTACATGAACTGCGCGAACGGATTGCGGGACGCGGCCTGAATCGTGAAGAGATAGCCTGGCATGGGGTGTATTGGGCACCGCTGCTCTCGGCGCGGGAACACCAACTCTGGGTGGACCTTGCCGCGAACAACGACCTGAACTGGGCCAAGCTGCGCAAGTTCTTCCTGAGCGCCTTTGGTACCGTGAGCGCCTACCACAGCCAAAGCGGCAGGTCGGGCGGGTTTTACCACACGATTCATGGCCTTATCCATGATGCGGTTAAACAGCTGCGCGTGAAGCTTGGCGACGACGACAAACCGCTTGTCGTAGTTGCCCACTCCCTCGGATCACTGTTCATGAGCGACTATATCTGGGACAGGCAGATGGGGTATGGACGGGAGCGCTACGGAGCTACGCCGTTCGAGCGGATGGAGACGCTTTCCGGCATGGTTACTTTGGGGAGTACCATTCCGCTTTTCTGTGTCGTACACGAGAATCCCGCCTGCATCGAGTTCCCGCCGCCAACCCTTCCTGAGCTGCTTAGAAAAAAAGCGAAGTGGTTGAACCTCTACGATTCCGACGACGTGCTCGGCTGGCCGCTGAAGCCCCTCGGCACGGGCTATGCCGCGGCGGTGAACGAGGACATCGAGGTGAGCGTAGGTAACATCCTCACCTCCTGGAACCCGGGCAACCATGCCGCCTACTGGAGTGACGAGACCGTCATTAAACCGATGGTCTACCTGCTGAGTACCCTGCTTGAGGCCGTGCATGCGCCCCCCAAGATAACTGGGGTCTGATAGGGGGGCGATGTTTCTGTGCGCAATAAAAAAGGCGCTCCATATGGAGCGCCTTTTTTGTCTGCGGCGGTGATCTCTTAAACGATCTTCTGCATGCCGGTCATGGCGGCGCGCAGTTCGGCACCGACTTCCTCGACGAGGTGGTTGCGGATTTCAGCGTTCACCGCGACCAGAAGCTGGTTGTCGACGCTGTTGTCCTTCACGTCGAGACCTTTGCCGATCACGTCGGTGCCGACCTTTGCCATGAAGGGCTTCAGAAGCGGTACGCAGGCGTGCGAGAAGAGGTAGCAGCCGTACTCAGCGGTGTCGGAGATGACGCGGTTCATCTCGTACAGCTTCTTCCTGGCGATGGTGTTGGCGATGAGCGGGGTCTCGTGCAGCGACTCGTAGTAGGCGCTCTCCGGTTCGATGCCGGTCTCGACCATGGTCTCAAAGGCGAGCTCGACGCCTGCCTTCACCATGGCGACCATGAGGATCGCCTTGTCGAAGTACTCCTGCTCGGAGATCTCGCCGGCAGCTTCGGTCTGCTCGAAGGTGGTCTTCCCGGTCTCTTCGCGCCAGGTGAGGAGCTTCACGTCGTCGTTGGCCCAGTCCTGCATCATGGTGCTGGAAAACTCGCCGCTCATGATGTCGTCCATGTGCTTCTGGAACAGCGGACGCATGATGTCCTTAAGTTCGCTGGCGAGCTTGAAGGCAACGAGTTTGGCCGGGTTGGAGAGGCGATCCATCATGTTGGTGATGCCGCCGTGCTTCAGTGCCTCGGTGATGGTCTCCCAGCCGAACTGGATGAGCTTTACGGCGTAAGGGGCGCCGATGCCGTTTCCGACCATCTTGTCGAAGCAAAGGAGCGCGCCCGCCTGCAGCATGCCGCAGAGGATGGTCTGCTCACCCATGAGGTCTGACTTCACTTCGGCGACGAAGGAGGACTCGAGAACGCCGGCACGGTCGCCGCCCTGTGCGGAGGCGATGGCCTTTGCGATTTCGAGGCCGTCACCCTTGGGGTCGTTCTCGCCGTGCACCGCGATGAGGGTCGGAACGCCGAAGCCGCGTTTGTACTCGGCGCGCACCTCGGAACCCGGGCACTTCGGTGCTACCATGACGACGGTCAGGTCCTTGCGGATCTGGGTGCCTTCCTCGACGATGTTGAAGCCGTGGGCGTAGCTAAACACGGCGCCTTGCTTCATGAAGGGGATGACGGTTTCCACCACCTTGGTGTGCTGCTTGTCCGGGGTAAGGTTCATGACGATGTCGGCGGTGGGGAGGAGTTCCTCGTAGGTGCCAACCTTGAAGCCGTTGTCCGAGGCGTTTACGTAGGACTGACGCTTTTGCTCGATGGCGTCTTTCCTGAGGGCGTAGGAGACGTCAAGCCCGCTGTCGCGCATGTTGAGGCCCTGGTTGAGACCCTGTGCGCCGCAACCGACGATGACGATCTTCTTGCCTTTCACGTACTCGCAGCCGTTGGCGAATTCGGATGCGTCCATGAAGCGGCAGGTCCCCAGTTCCTGCAGCTGACGGCGCAGCGGCAGGGTGTTGAAATAGTTCTGTCCCATCGTTTTCTCCTCCTGATTATATTGCTGGTGTGGTTACAAGTCTGAAAGTGTGCTGACTGTATACCATATTTAACATTGCGTAAATTGATTTGTTGTGCATATTGTGTTGCGTGTAACGCAATGAAGGCGCGTGGTGATGGACCTTGTGTGCCTTGCGGACGCCGTGGATGGAGAAGAAGAAGGAGACTTTTATGGATCTGCGGGAACTCGAAATATTTCTTACCCTGGCGGAGCTGAAGCATTTCGGCCGCGCGAGCCAGGCGTGCAACTTGAGCCCCTCGGCGCTTACTCGCACCATCCAGCGCATGGAGGAAAAGCTGGAACAACCGCTCTTCTTGCGCGATAACCGCACGGTCACCTTGTCGCCTGCGGGGGAGCGCCTAAAGGCTTACGCGCGCCTTTGCCTCAACGAATGGCAAAGCCTCCGCTCGTCGATCCGCAATGAGCAGGCTGTCACCGGCTCCCTTTCCATATACGCTTCCATCACCGCTGTCTACAGTCTCCTCCCGGAACTTCTGGAATCTTTCAGGGAGCGGTACCCGGAGGTGCAACTTGAGTTGAGAACTGGCGCCGCGGAACAGGCTGTGGCCCAGGTACAAAGCGGGGAAATCGACCTCGCTGTGGCGGCGTTCCCGGATGGAACACGCCCAAACATCGAGTTCCTCCCTATCGTTACCATACCGCTTATCTTCATCGCCCCACGTGTTGCAGGAGCGGCCGAGGTGCCGGTTCCCGGCGATCGGCTCGACCTTTCCCGCGCTCCGCTCGTGCTGCCGCAAACCGGCCTCTCGCGTCGACGTCTGGATCAGTGGCTAAAGGAGCATCGCATCACCCCCAATATCACCTCAGAGGTCTCAGGGAACGAGGCGATCATCGCCATGGTACGTCTTGGCTGCGGCGTGGGCATCGTCCCGCAGCTTGTGCTTGAGCGCAGTCCCTTCCGCGATGAGGTAGTAGTGCTCCAGGACGCTCCTGTGTTGAAGCCGTACCAGGTCGGGCTTTGCACCAGCAAAAGAAACCTGCAGCGGGCAAGCGTGAAGGCTTTCTGGCAACTGGCTGAGGAGCGGTCGATGGCGGCTTGAGCTTAAAACCACTAACGCAAAGACGCGAAGCCGCAAAGGCGCAAAGAGAAAGACAAAGACCATGAACGACAAGGTAAATGCAAATGCAAAAAAACTTTCAGCCTCATCCTTTGCGTCTCAGCGCCTTCGCGTCTTTGCGTTAACGATTTTTGCTGTTGTACCTGCCTCTAGTTTTGCCCGGCTTATGTCTGTCGTTCTTTGCGGCTTTGCGGCTCTTCGTGACATGGTTTTGGTCTTGCCTTCATTTCTCCCCTGTGCTATATAAGTTCGCTGTTCAAAATTCACACGCCATCACAGTCGTGTCGGTGGTGCCCGCTCGCGGGTTCCGGCATTAACTGGTGGCGGAGGGAAAACCAAAAGGAGAATGTAAAAAT
The DNA here is from genome assembly GCF_004917075.1 of Geomonas edaphica. Taxonomy (GTDB): domain Bacteria; phylum Desulfobacterota; class Desulfuromonadia; order Geobacterales; family Geobacteraceae; genus Geomonas; species Geomonas edaphica. Next base: position 1,112,060 of record NZ_SSYB01000001.1, on the reverse strand, counting down.
GTCGAACATCACCATGAAAGAACTGCTCGAAGCCGGCGTCCACTTCGGACACCAGACCAAGAGGTGGAACCCGAAAATGAAGCCGTACATCTTCGGCGCTCGTAACGGGATCTACATCATCGACCTGCAGAAGACCGTCAGGCTCTTCAAAAACGCTTACAGCTTCGTGACCGAAATGGCGCAGGCTGGCGAGACCGTCCTCTTCGTCGGCACCAAGAAGCAGGCTCAGGATTCCGTGGCTGAAGAGGCACAGCGTTGCGGGCAGTTCTACGTCAACGACCGCTGGCTCGGCGGCATGCTCACCAACTTCTCCACCGTGAAGCAGAGCATCGACCGTCTCAAGCGTCTTGACAGCATGATCGCCGACGGCACCATCGAGGCGTACACCAAGAAAGAGCAGCTGAAGCTCGGCAAAGAGCGCGAGAAGCTCGAGAAGACCCTGGGCGGCATCAAGGGTATGGGCAGGACCCCGGGCATGCTCTTCGTGGTTGACCCGAAAAACGAGGAGATCGCGGTATCCGAGGCGAAGAAGCTGGGCATCCCGGTCGTCGCCATCGTCGACACCAACTGCGATCCGGACAACATCGACTACGTCATCCCGGGCAACGACGACGCAATCCGCGCCATTCGTCTGCTGACCAGCAAGATGGCTGACGCCGTCCTCGAAGGTGCCCAGGCTCGCAACGCCCGTCTCCAGACCGGCGCTGAGGAAGAAGTGGCCTTCACCGAGGGCGAGGTTGCCGAAGAAACCCCCGCAGAAGCCTAAGGCTCCTTCGGTCACCGTACCGGCATCACCTTTTTAAAAAATCTACATCACTAAGAAGCCCGCGCCGAAACCGGTGCGGGCTACTGTGGAGGATAACGTGAGCATTACAGCTGCACAGGTAAACGAACTGAGGAAAGCAACCGGCGCAGGCCTCATGGACTGCAAGAAGGCTCTTACCGAGACCGACGGCGATCATGAGAAGGCGATCGACTACCTGCGTACCAAGGGCCTGGCCGCCGCATCCAAGAAGGCCGGCCGCGCAGCGACCGAGGGCATGGTTGGTTCCTACATCCACGCAGGCGGCAAGATCGGCGTCCTGGTTGAGGTCAACTGCGAGACCGACTTCGTCGCCAAGAACGATAACTTCCAGAACTTCGTGAAGGACATCGCGATGCACATCGCAGCGGCCTCCCCGCTTTACGTGCGTCGTGAGGAAGTGCCCGAAGAGCTGATCGAGCGCGAGAAGGCGATCTACCGCGAGAAGGCCAAAGAGAGCGGCAAGCCGGCGGCCATCATCGAGAAGATCCTCGAAGGCCAGATCAACAAGTTCTACGGCGACATCTGTCTCCTCGAGCAGGCCTACGTGAAGGACCCGGACAAGACCATCCAGACCTTCCTGAACGAGACCATCGCTTCCATCGGCGAGAACATGAGCATCCGCCGCTTCACCAAGTTCGTACTTGGCGAAGGGCTCGCCAAGAAGGAGAGCGACTTCGCGGCAGAGGTCGCCGCGGCGGCCGGCGTGTAACACGTCCCAAAGGGAGCCGGCCATGAAAATGGGCGGCTCTTTTTTTATCTGCAGCAAGGCAAAAAGCCCTGCGCGGGCGGCGTCAAGCCCCGGCAGGCGAACGGGCTCTGCCCGAACCTGTTCTGCGTGAAGGCTTTTTGCCGTCTAAAAAAGGCAAGGTGACTACGATGGCAGAACCCTATTACAAAAGAGTACTTCTCAAGCTTTCCGGCGAGGCCCTCGGCGGCGACCAGGGGTACGGTATCGATCCCAACACCATCACCGTGATCGCCCGCGAGGTGAAGCAGGTGGTTGAACTGGGCGTCGAGCTGTGCCTCGTCATCGGCGGCGGCAACATCTTCCGCGGCGTGGCGGCATCCTCCAAAGGGATGGATCGCGCCAGCGCTGACTACATGGGGATGCTCGCCACCATGATCAACTCGCTGGCCATGCAGGACGCCCTCGAGAAGGTCGGCGTCGACACCCGCGTCCAGTCCGCCATCGCCATGGCCGAGGTTGCCGAACCCTACATCCGCAGGCGCGCCATCAGGCACCTGGAAAAGGGAAGGGTGGTCATCTTCGGAGCCGGCACCGGCAACCCCTACTTCACCACCGATACTGCGGCGAGCCTTAGGGCGATGGAGATCGGCGCCGACGTGATCCTCAAGGGGACCAAGGTCGACGGCGTCTACTCCGCAGACCCCGCCAAGGACAAAAATGCCACCAAGTACGGTACGCTCAGCTACCTGGAGGTCCTGAGAAAAGGGCTTCAGGTCATGGACGCGACCGCCATCTCGCTGTGCATGGACAACAGCCTTCCGATCATCGTCTTCGACGTGACGACCGACGGCAATGTCGTGCGGGTTGTCACGGGCGAGCCGATCGGCACTCTCGTGAAAGAAGGAGAATAGCATGATCAAGGATGTCATTGCCGACATGAACGTCCATATGGACAAGAGCATAGATTCCCTCAGGAAGGACTACCAGAAGGTCCGCACCGGGCGCGCCAGCACCTCGCTTCTGGAGGACGTCAAGGTGGACTCCTACGGGATGCTCTCCCCGATCAACCAGGTGGCGACTCTTTCCGTCCCCGAGGCCAGGACCATCACGATCCAGCCGTGGGACAACAAGATGATCGGTCCCATCGAGAAGGCGATCATGAACGCGAACCTCGGGCTCACCCCGGCCAACGACGGCAAGGTGATCCGCCTCTGCCTTCCGCCCCTCACCGAGGAGCGCCGCAAGGACATCGTGAAGCAGCTGAAGCGCGACGCCGAGGAAGCCAAGGTGGCGCTCAGGAACATCCGCCGCGACGCCATCGACAAGCTGAAGAAGCTCGAGAAGGACAAGCAGATCTCCGAGGACGACCTGAAACGCGCCGAGAAGGATGTCCAGGACGGGACCAACAAGTACGTTTCCAAGGTCGAAGAAGTGCTGGCTCACAAGGAAAAAGAGGTGATGGAGGTCTAACGGACCGAGGCGCGAGGGGGAGGCAACTCCCTTTCGCGCTGCCGCCCGGCCTTCGCGTTCACAGGCAAACCCCCTATTCAAAGGGGCTTTTTTGTTTTCAGGATGCTCATGGACAAACGCTTAGACCCGAAGAAACTCCCGCAGCACCTCGCCGTCATCATGGACGGCAACGGCCGGTGGGCCAAGCAGCGCATGCTGCGCAGGATCGTTGGACACCAAAAAGGAGTGGAGACGGTGCGGGTCATCGTCGAGGAGTGCTCGCGTCTGGGCATCGGTTACCTCACCCTCTTCGCCTTCTCCGCCGAGAACTGGCTGAGGCCGAAGGCCGAGGTCAAGGCGCTCATGACGCTTTTGAAGCAGTACATCCGCGCCGAGACCGACCGTATGATGCTAAACGACATCCGCTTCAACGTGATCGGCAACCGCGGCGATCTGCCGCCGGACGTGGATCGGGAAATCCAGTCGACCATCGACAAGACCTCCGGCAACAAGGGGATGCTCCTCACCCTGGCCCTTTCCTATGGCAGCCGCCAGGAGATGGTGTCCGCCGCCAGGAAGCTCGCAACCGAGGCCGCCGCCGGCAGACTCGATCCTGCGAGCATCGACGAGCGCGCTTTCGGCGCATCGCTCTTCACCGTCGGGATTCCGGATCCGGACCTTCTCATCAGAACCAGCGGGGAGATGCGTATCAGTAACTTCCTGCTTTGGCAGTTGGCCTACGCCGAGCTTTACTTCACCGACGTTAACTGGCCCGATTTCGACAGAGAAGAACTCATGCGCGCGTTCCGCGACTTCCAGTCCCGCGAGCGCAGGTTCGGCATGACCAGCGAGCAGCTGGGTCAGCTGCCTGCATAAAAAGGCTAAAGCCTTGCAGGGGCAGGTGCCCCGAAGGAGTCCGCCATCAAACGACTAATCACCGCAGCCGTCCTGCTGCCCCTCGTGATCCTCTTCATCCTCAAGGCGACGGTGTTCCAGTTCTCGCTGCTGGTATTCCTGCTCTCCCTTTTGGGGCTCGACGAGTTCTACCGCATGGCGCTGCCGCATCGCCGCGCCGAAGGCCGGGGCGCCGCTTTGGCCGGTGCCGCTTCCGTCTTCGTCATCTTCTCCGGCAGCCCCGTTGTCCCGCTTCTGACCCTCACCGCGCTGGTGCTCGCCTTCTCGCTCGTGGCGCTTTTCCGGCTGAAGGAGATCAGACAGGCGGCTCCCGACGTGGCGCTGATCCTCACCGGCTTTCTTTACGTGCCGCTTCTTCTGGCGCACCTCGTGCTCGTGCGTGCGCTGCCGCACGGGACCTCCTGGCTGTTCCTCATCATGGTGATCGTCATGGCCGGGGATAGCTTTGCCTACTACGTCGGCTCCAGTATCGGTAAAACCCCGCTCTACCCGGCGGTGAGTCCGAAAAAGAGCGTCGAGGGGGCCCTGGGGGGGCTGGCAGGCAGCGTGAGTGGTGCGGTCATCGCAAAGTTCACCTTTTTCCCTGAGCTTTCCATCGTCCACTGCTTCGGGGCCGCGCTCGTTTTGGGCGTGCTCGGGCAACTGGGCGACCTGTTTGAATCGCTCGTCAAAAGGAGCTGCGGCGTGAAGGATTCCGGCTCCATCATCCCCGGTCACGGCGGCGTTCTCGACCGGATCGATTCCATCTTGTTTGCGGCACCTGCGGCGTACTACTACGCCTACTTCCTGTTCTAAACGGCGTCAGAAGGCCCGGCCGCTCGCCCGATTTTTCACGCGGGCGTGCGTAATCCGGCATCGGCGTCGGTTGACTTGAGACGTCTGCGAGGGAAAATGAAAAATCTTACGATTTTGGGCTCGACAGGGTCGATCGGGGTCAGCACCCTCGAAGTGGTGGCGGCCCACCCCGACAAGTTCCGCGTGGTGGCACTCACCGCGGGCTCCAACCTTGAACTTCTTCAGCAGCAGATCGAGACCTTCAAGCCGGACTTGGTCTCGGTGCTCACCGCCGAAAAGGCGAAAACGCTCAGCAGATCCTTGAGCGGGAAGAAACCCCAGATCATGTACGGAGTCGAAGGGCTCATCGCGGCGGCCACCGCCGCCGAGAGCAACATGGTCGTTGCGGCCATCGTCGGTGCGGCCGGCCTCATTCCGACCGCCGCCGCCATCATGGCGGGCAAGGACGTTGCCCTCGCCAACAAGGAGACCCTGGTCACCGCGGGTCACCTGATCATGAAGATGGTGCGTGACAAAGGGGTGCGCCTCTACCCGGTGGACAGCGAACACTGCGCCGTCTTCCAGTCCATGGCGGGACACCGCTGCGAGGACATCGCCCGCGTCATCCTCACCGCCTCGGGCGGGCCGTTTCTCAACTGGGGGCTGGAGCAGCTTAGAAACGCTACCGTAACCGACGCGCTGAACCACCCGAACTGGAGCATGGGGAAGAAGATCACCGTCGACTCCGCCACGATGATGAACAAGGGACTCGAGGTGATCGAGGCCCGCTGGCTCTTCGACATCCCGGTGGAGCGCATCGCCGTCAACGTGCACCCGCAGAGCATCGTGCACTCCATGGTGGAATACATCGACGGCAGCGTGATGGCTCAATTGGGGGTGCCGGACATGAAGGGGCCGATCGCTTACGCGCTTACCTACCCCTGCCGGGTCGCTTCCGGGGTGAAAGCGCTCGATCTGACCGCCCTCTCCGGGCTGACCTTTCTCAAACCGGACACGGACCGGTTCCCGGCGTTAAGACTCGCCTACGAGGCCTCCAACGCGGGTGAGAGCATGCCCGCCGTGATGAACGCCGCCAACGAGATCGCCGTGGAGTCCTTCCTTGCAGGAAAGATCGGTTTCATGGCCATCGCCGAGGCGATCGAGAAGGTCATGGACCTGCACACCCCCCACGCCCTGCACTCCATCGAAGAGGTGCTGGAGGCAGATCGCTGGGGAAGAAGAACCGCCAGGGAAGTCCTTGGGGTGTCGGAATAACTCAAACCACCGCCGATCCGCACGCATGACGTGCCAAAGGGGCGGTGACGGCAGGGTGCCGCCCGCCGAAAAAAGGGACGACGATGAGCATACTTTTCGCAATCATAGCCCTCGGGGCGCTGATCTTCATTCACGAGCTTGGTCATTTCCTCTTCGCCAAGGCCTTCAAGGTCGGTGTCGAGAAGTTTTCCCTCGGGTTCGGCCCGAAGATCTTCGGCAAGCAGGTGGGGGAGACCGAATACCTCGTCTCGGCGTTTCCGCTGGGCGGGTACGTGAAGATGGTGGGGGAGGGGGAGGAGGCTGAACTCTCCGAGGAGGACACAAAACGCTCCTTCGCCGACAAGCCGGTGCTGCAGCGCATCGTCATCGTCGCCGCCGGCCCCGTCTTCAACCTCCTTTTCGCCTACCTGATCTTCATCGTCCTTTTCATGGTCGGTGTGCCGTCGCTGACCACCAAGGTCGGTGAGGTGATGCCGGACAAGCCCGCTGCGCGGGCGGGGATCAAAACCGGCGACGCGATCCGGACCGTGAACGGCAGACCGGTGATGCGCTGGGACGAGTTCGCCAAGGTGATCGCCGAGGGGAAAGGGGCGCCGGTGCAGGTCGAGGTCGAGCGCGGCCAGTCACGCCTAAACTTCAACATGGTCCCGGAGAAGCGCGTTGCGAAGAACGTTCTGGGCGAGACCGTCACCCAGCCGATCATCGGCGTCGTCGCCGCCGGGGAAACCGTAATCGATCACTTCCCTCCGGGGGAAGCCATCGTGAAGGGGAGCGCCCAGTGCTGGAACGTGATCGAGCTCACCGTGCTTTCGCTGGTGCGCCTCGTGGAGCGAGCCATCCCGCTGGACAACATCGGCGGACCGATCATGATCGTGAAGATGGCGGGCGAACAGGCCGCCGCCGGGGGGGTGAGCTTCCTCGCCTTCGTAGCACTTCTCTCCGTGAACCTCGGTGTGCTTAACCTTCTGCCGGTGCCGATCCTGGACGGCGGGCACCTGGCCTTCTTCGTGATCGAACTGGTACTCGGCAGGCCGGTCAGCAAGCGAACCCGCGAGATCGCGCAGCAGGTAGGACTCGTCCTTCTCATAAGCCTCATGATGCTCGCCTTCTACAACGACATCGCGCGCATGTTCGCCAGCAAGGCCTGATCGATGAAGATACTCACCATCGACACCTCCAGCAACTGCTCCTCGGTTGCGCTCTCCGACGATGCGACCCTACTCGGTGAGTGCATCTTAGGCGAAGACCGCTGCAACTCGGGCCGCCTCATGGACTCGGTTTCCGAGCTTTTGAAGGCGGCGCGCCTTGCCCCGGAAGGGGTGGATGCCTTCGCCGTCTCGCTGGGCCCCGGCTCCTTCACCGGGGTGCGTGTCGGGATCGCAACGGTCAAGGGGCTTGCCATCGCGACCGGCAAGCCCGCGGTCGGCTTCTCCTCCCTCGCCATGCTCGCCATGAACCTCCCTTACTGCTCGGCCCAGGTGGCGCCCATGTTCGATGCGAGGAAGGCCGAGGTCTACGCCGCCCTTTACCGCTTAGGTTCGTTCCCCGAAGCCGTCTTTGCCGATGCGGTCCTTCCCCCGCAGGACTTTCTTTCCCGCATCACGCAGCCGACCGTCTTCATTGGGGACGGCGCGGTGCGATACCGCGACCTGATCTCGGCTACGGTCGGCGAGCTCGCCATCTTCCCTCCCTGGCACGCGAACCTGCCGCGCGCGAGCGCCGGAGCTGTGCTGGCACGCGAAGCGGCCCGAGCCGGTAAGTTCACCCCGCTTGCCCAGCTGAACCCCATCTACCTGCGCGCCTCCGAGGCGGAGATCGCGAAGCGAAAGCGCGAGTCCCTTTAACACCGTTTTAGTCTGTTGACAGCCTCGTTTTAATGTATTATGGTGACCCTTCCTACCAATTCTCGGTAACTGTTCTCAACTACACAGTTTTTGGCAATATCAACTGCCGGTTTGGCCTCCTTGAACAAGGGTGCCGCCGGCGTCACGGGAGAACTGCATGCGTAGCGACATGATCACCCAAGGGCTGGAGCGCACCCCGCACCGCGCCCTTTTGAAAGGAACCGGCCTCCCGCAGAGCGAGATGGGGAAACCCTTCATCGGCATCGCCACCAGCTTCACCGATCTCATCCCCGGCCACGTCGGGATGCGCGACCTCGAGCGCTTCATCGAGAAGGGGGTGCACACCGGCGGCGGCTACTCCTTCTTCTTCGGGATTCCCGGCGTCTGCGACGGCATCTCCATGGGGCACAAGGGGATGCACTACTCGCTGCCGACCCGGGAGCTGATTGCTGACATGGTCGAGTCGGTCGCCGAGGCGCACCGCCTGGACGGCCTCGTCCTTTTGACCAACTGCGACAAGATCACCCCGGGCATGCTCATGGCGGCGGCTCGTCTCGACATCCCCTGCATCGTGGTCACCGCAGGCCCCATGATGAGCGGCCGCGGCGACGCCGGCAGGAAGTACTCCTTCGTCACCGACACCTTCGAGGCGATGGCCCGCTACAAGGCCGGCGTCATCGACGACCAGGAACTCGCCCGCTGCGAGGAGAACGCCTGCCCCGGTATGGGTTCCTGCCAGGGGCTCTTCACCGCGAACACCATGGCGATCCTGACCGAGACCATGGGGATGAGCCTGCCGCGCTGCGGCACCGCACTCGCCGTCTCGGCGCTCAAGCGCCGCATCGCTTTTGCCTCGGGCGAGCGCATCGTCGACCTCGTGCGCGAGAACGTTACCCCGCGCTCCATCCTGACCCGCGAGGCGTTCGAGAACGCGATCCGCGTCGATCTGGCGCTTGGCGGCTCCTCGAACACCGTGCTGCACCTCCTTGCCATCGCCCACGAGGCAGGCGTGGATCTGCCGCTCAACACCTTCGATATCCTCTCCAAAGAGACCCCGCAGATCGCGTCGATGAACCCGGCCGGCGAGCACTTCATGGAAGACCTCGACGCGGCGGGCGGTGTCGCCGGTGTCATGAAGCAGCTTGGGGACAAGATCCACGATTGCCCGACCCTCATGGGCCTCTCCACCAAGGAGATCGCGGCGAGCCTCAAAGCGGTGGACGACAGCGTGATCCGCCCGATCGATGCGCCGGTCAAGAAGGAAGGGGGCATTGCGGTCCTCTTCGGCAACATCGCCCCAGAGGGTGCCGTGGTCAAGCAGTCCGGCGTTGGCGAGAAGATGATGCAGTTCACCGGTACCGCACGCTGCTTCGACTCCGAGGACCTCGCCATGGCAGCCATCATGGAAGGGAGGATCAAGAGCGGCGACATGGTGGTGATCCGCTACGAGGGACCCAAGGGGGGACCGGGGATGCGCGAGATGCTCGCGCCGACCGCCGCCATCATGGGCCTTGGCCTTGGCGACTCCGTGGCGCTCATCACCGACGGCCGCTTCTCGGGCGGCACCCGCGGTCCCTGCGTGGGCCACATCTCGCCGGAAGCCGCGGTGGGCGGCCCCATCGCCCTTGTTGAAGACGGCGACAAGATTGAACTCGATATCCCGTCCCGTTCCCTGAAGCTCCTCGTGAGCGACGAGGAACTGGCGGCAAGGCGCGCCCGCTGGGTCGCCCCGGAGCCGAAGATCAAGAAGGGTTGGCTCGCCCGCTATGCGAAGGTGGTTACCTCGGCCCATACCGGTGCCATCACCACCGCTGAATAAAACCTCGACCCCCTCTACCGTGAGGGGCAGGGGCAGGTCCCTTCCTTACCGGGACGGATCGGCCCCAGGGGAAACTCATTACTAGTGATTCCGTGCTTACCAGGCGTGGGATCGATCAATACGCAGGCAGGCGAACTGCCGCGGCAAGGGGGACATCGCATGAAGATGAACGGTGCACGTATTCTATTGGAGTGTCTCAAGCGGGAGGGGGTCGACACGATCTTCGGCTATCCCGGCGGGACGGTCATCAACCTCTACGACGAGCTCTTCTCGTTCAAGGAGATCAGGCACATACTGCCCAGGCACGAGCAGGCAGGGGTTCACGCGGCCGACGGTTACGCTCGTGCAACCGGTAAGGTCGGTGTCGCCATCGCTACCTCGGGACCTGGTGCCACCAACACCATCACCGGTATCGCCACAGCCTACATGGACTCCATCCCGATGGTGATCATCACCGGACAGGTGCCGACCGCCCTCATCGGCAACGACGCCTTCCAAGAGGCGGACATCATCGGCATCACCCGCCCATGCACGAAGCACAACTTCCTCGTGAAGGACGTGAAGGACCTCGCGACCATCATGAAGAAGGCGTTCTACATCGCCCGCACCGGCCGCCCCGGCCCGGTCGTGGTCGACCTCCCGAAGGACGTCCAGGTCGCTCAGACCGAGTTCAAGTATCCCGAAACCGTCGAGATCCGCGGCTACAAGCCCACCGTCGAGGGGCACCCGAAACAGATCGAGAAGGCGGTCGCCATGATCATGCAGGCGAAGAAACCGGTGCTCTACGTCGGGGGGGGGGTCATCCTTGGTAACGCCTCCGCCGAACTCGTGGCACTCGCGAAGCGCCTCGCCATTCCGGTCACCACCACCCTCATGGGCCTTGGCTCCTTCCCCGAGAACGATCCGCTGTCGCTGGGGCTTCTCGGCATGCACGGCACCTATTACGCGAACATGGCGGTTTCCAACTGCGACATGCTGATTGCGATCGGGGCCCGCTTCGATGACCGCGTCACCGGCAAGATCGCCTCTTTCGCGCCGCACGCGAAGATCGTCCATGTCGACGTCGATCCCACCTCGATCAAGAAGAACGTGCGCGTCGATCTCCCCATCGTAGGCGACGTGCGCGACGTGCTTACGAAGATGCTGAAGATCGCAGACGAAATCGGTCCGGACGCCGAAGGGTGTCGCCAGGCGGTCGCTACCTGGAGCGCCGAAATCGACGAGTGGAAAGAAAAGCACCCGATGTCCTACAAGCAGACCACCTCCACCATCAAGCCGCAGTACGTGATCCAGAGGCTGCGGGCGCTCTCCGACCCGGACGCCATCGTGGCCACCGACGTCGGGCAGCACCAGATGTGGACGGCGCAGTTTTTCGGCTTTACCGCACCGAGGACGCTCCTTTCCTCCGGCGGCCTCGGCACCATGGGCTTCGGCCTCCCGGCGGCCATGGGGGCGCAGGCCGGCTTCCCCGAGCGTCAGGTCATGGTGATCTGCGGCGACGGCGGCTTCCAGATGAACATGCAGGAACTCGCCACCATCGTGCAGAACCGTCTCAACGTAAAGATCGTCATCCTGAACAACAACTTCCTGGGCATGGTACGCCAGTGGCAGGAGCTCTTCTTCGACAAGCGCTACTCCTCGACCTGCATGGAACTTCCCATCGACTTCATCAAGCTCGCCGAGGCCTTCGGCGCCACCGGTCTGCAGGCGACCAAGGTGGACGAGGTGGACGACGTGATCAAGAAAGGGTTCTCCATCAAGGGACCCGTTCTGATGGAGTTCAAGGTCGCACGCGAGGAGAAGGTGCTCCCGATGGTCCCGGCCGGCGCTTCGCTGACCGAGATGGTTCTTGCTAGCTAACTGCCTGCCCATGGAGGATACGATGAAACATACGATAGCTGTGCTCGTGGAGAACGAATTCGGTGTTCTCTCCCGCGTGGTCGGTCTCTTTTCCGGCCGCGGCTTCAACATAGATTCCCTTACCGTGGCGCCCACGAACGACGAGGCGCTTTCCCGCATCACCCTGGTCACCCGCGGTGACGAACAGATCATCGAGCAGATCACCAAGCAGCTCAACAAGCTGATCGACGTGATCAAGGTCATCGACTTCGAGGCGGAGAACGCCATCGAGCGCGAGATGGTGCTCGTGAAGGTCGCCGCCGAGGACCAAAGCCGTGCCGAGGTCTTAAGGATCGCGGACATCTTCCGCGCCAAGGTCATCGACGTGACGCCCAAGTCCTACACGCTCGAGGCAACCGGTACCCCCGCCAAGGTGGGCGCCATGATCGAGCTCCTGCGCCCCTTGGGGCTCAAGGAACTGGTCAGCACCGGCCCCGTGGTGATCGGCCGCGGCGCCAAGGGGTGGAAGGGGTAATAGCTTCTTTTCATTGCATGATGGGCCGTTTTCGGGCTATACTCCCGCTTTGCTGCGCGGACGCCCGGAAACGGCCTTTTTGTTGTCCGCGACAATAACTCAACCAGAGGTACTAGATGCGCAATACCAATACCCCGATCGCCGTCGAGGGGTACCCGTTCATAGCAGGCTTCGCCGCTGTGGCCGCGGTCTTCGCGGTCATGGGGCAGTTCCTGCACTGCGGCTTCTTCTTCCCGGCAGCCCTCTTCGCGCTGCTCACCCTGTTCTCCGTCTTCTTCTTCAGAAACCCCGAACGTAACACCCCTGCCGGTGAGAACAAGGTGATCGCCCCGGCCGACGGCGAGGTGATCTTCCTCGGCAAGGTGATCGAGCCGCACACCTCGACTGAGATGGAGAAGATCAGCATCTTCATGTCCGTCTTCAACGTCCACGTGAACCGCGCGCCCTTGACCGCGAAGGTGGTGGACGGCTTCTACAACAAGGGTAAGTTCTACGACGTGCGCGACGAGCGCGCGAGCTTCGAGAACGAACAGCAGGGGCTCGTCCTTGAGACCGCCTCCGGGCTCAAGCTGGTGGTGGTGCAGGTGGCCGGGCTCATCGCAAGGCGCATCGTCTGCTACGCGAAGACCGGGGACCAACTGACCCGCGGCCGCAGGTACGGCCTGATCCGTTTCGGTTCGCGGCTCGACGTCTACCTGCCGCTCGGCACGAAGATCGACGTGGTCATGGGACAGAAAACGGTCGCCGGGGCGACCGTACTGGGGATACTGCCGTGAGTGAAGAGAAACCAAAAGTAGAAAGGGAAGGGATGCGCAAGGGGATCTACGTCCTTCCCAACCTGTTCACCGCCGGGAGCCTCTTCGCCGGCTTTTACTGCATGGTTTCCACCGTGAACGGCGACTACCGCACCGCCGCCCTCTGGATCCTCGCATCGTCGATCTTCGACGGCCTGGACGGCAAGGTGGCCCGCCTCACCGGGACCGCCAGCAAGTTCGGCGTGGAGTTCGACTCGCTTGCCGACGTGGTCTCCTTCGGCGCCGCTCCGGGGCTTCTCATGTACTGCTGGGCTTTGAAACCCTTTGGGCGCCTAGGCTGGCTCGCCGGTTTCCTCTTCCTCGCCTGCGCGGCCCTGAGGCTTGCGCGCTTCAACGTCCAGGTGGAGACGGTGGAGAGCAAGCGTTTCGTGGGTCTGCCGACCCCTGCCGCGGCGAGCATGGTATCCGCGACGGTGCTCTTCTTCTACCACATGGGGTGGCCCGCCTCGTACAATAAGCTCGCCATCCTGGTGCTCATCTACTTCCTCGCGCTCCTCATGGTCTCGAACGTAAAATACTACTCGTTCAAGGACCCAAGCCTGATCAAGAGGCAGCCCTTCGCCATCCTGGTGCTCGCGGTGCTGCTGCTCATCGTGATCGCGGCGGAACCGGTGGTGATGCTTTTCACCATCTTCATCTGCTACATCCTCTCCGGTCCGATCGGTTTCGTCATCGGTTACCCGCGCAGGCGCAGGCTGGAACGCGCCATGCACCGGGTCTACGAGGGGAAGAAGAACCAGTAAACCCGTTCAACGTTCTGCGTTCAACGTTCTACGTTGATGACCGTAGGACGCAACGGTACTCCGGCGGCTCGATGGTAAAAACACGGCGTTGTCCAGTATGGGCAACGCCGTTTTAGTAGGGTGGTGTCGGAAAATAAAACAAAAAGGCTTGACACGGGTTCGAGCGTTTTCTATTATCTCCCGTAATGTAAAGGCAATGACGAGGAGTAGTAGCCTATAACTTCCCCTACAGAGAGCCGGTGGTTGGTGCAAACCGGTGAGGAAGCAGGTGAACTCGCCTTCGAGCCGTCGTGGTGAAGAACACCCGTTCTACTGAGAACGCGTCGCTCCTAGCCATGGCCGAAACCCCGCGTAAAGGGGGCAACGAGGTCCGCCGCAGGGTGGATGAATGAGGGTGGTACCGCGGAAGCTTTTTGAAGCCTTCGCCCCTTGCTGGGGCGGAGGCTTTTTTATTTTCGGCCTGTCGGTTTTTGCCACCGTGTCTGACCTGATCAAGCAGGCAGGGGAGGGCAGGCTAACGAGGCAGCACAACCACTAAGAGGGGGAGCGCAAGTGAACAACACGGAACCGAAAACCATCAAGATCTTTGACACGACACTCAGAGACGGGGAGCAGTCCCCGGGCGCCAGCATGAACATCGAGGAGAAACTCCGCCTTGCCAGGCAGCTTCAGAAACTGAACGTCGACGTCATCGAGGCGGGCTTCCCGATCGCCTCGGAAGGGGATTTTGAGGCGGTGCAAAAGGTGGCCCAGACCATCAAGGGGCCGGAGATCGCCGGTCTTTGCCGCGCCGGTTTCAAGGACATAGATCGCGCCTGGGAGGCCCTGAAGTACGCCGAGGAGAAGGGGCGCATCCACACCTTCATCGCCACCTCTGACATCCACATGAAGTACAAGCTGCAGATGACCCCGGCTCAGGTGCTGGACGCGGCGGTCAAAGGTGTGAAAAGGGCACGTTCCTACACCGCAAACGTTGAGTTCTCCTGTGAGGACGCGGTGCGCACCGACCTCAAATTCCTCGCCGAAGTGGTGGGTGCGGTCATCGACGCAGGCGCTACCACGGTCAACATCCCCGACACGGTCGGCTACACCATCCCCTTCGAGTACTTCAACATCATCAAGTACCTGAAGGACAACGTGAGGAACATCGACGACGCGATCATCTCTGTTCACTGCCACAACGACCTGGGCCTTTCCGTGGCCAATTCCATCGCCGCCGTGCAGGCGGGCGCGGGACAGGTCGAGTGCACCATCAACGGCATCGGCGAGCGCGCCGGCAACTGCTCGCTCGAGGAGTTCGTCATGGCGATCAGGACGCGCGGCGACATCCTCCCATTCAAGACCAACGTGGTCACCGAGCAGCTCACCCCGGCTTCCCGCCTGCTCACCCAGGTTACCGGCATCGCGGTGCAGCAGAATAAAGCCATCGTCGGTGCGAACGCCTTTGCCCACGAGGCCGGGATCCATCAGCACGGCATGCTGATGGACAAGTCGACCTACGAGATCATGACGCCTGAGTCGGTCGGCCTCAAGGCGAGCGCGCTCGTTCTCGGCAAGCACTCCGGGCGCCACGCCTTCAAGAAGCGGCTCGAGGAACTCGGACACGAACTGGACGATGACGCGCTGAACAAGGCGTTCACCCGGTTCAAGGCGCTTGCGGACCTGAAGAAGGAGGTCTTCGACGAGGATCTGGACGCCATCGTCGCCGACCAGGCGAAGAAGATCGACGAGAAGTACAAGCTCTCCCACATCACCGTCACCTGTGGCTCGTTCGCCGTCGCCACGGCAACGGTCCAGATGGAGATCGACGGCATGCAGGTGAGAACGGCCGAGCTCGGCGACGGCCCGGTAGACGCAACGCTCAAGGCGATCAAGAAACTCGCCAAGCGCGACGCGCAGCTGCTTCAGTACAACGTGGGCTCGATCACCGGCGGCACCGACGCGCTCGGCGAGGTCACCGTCCGCATCACCGAGGGGGAGCGCAACCCGGTCGTCGGGCGCGGTTCCTCCACCGACATCATCGAGGCCTCGGCAAAGGCGTACATCGATGCGCTGAACCGACTCTACTTCGCTACCGATCGCGAAATAGAATCTCTCTAGTCGTCTGCAACACACTCTGAACCGCAGTACAGGAAAAGGAAGCCGCCTGGCTTCCTTTTCCTGCCTTTACATTTTTTTACTGTAATTCTGCTGCCGCCTCGTGTAATGCTATCAGCATTTCCCTTCATGTTTTTCGCTTCCCATCCGATCAGTATCCAGGTGATTCACATGCACGGTCTCAGACGCCTAGCTCTTGCTGCTTTGACAGTAGCCCTAACCGCTTTGACTGCGCATGCCTTCGCCAAGCGCCCTTCCGAACTCTGGTCCTACCTTCATTTCGACGGGAAGGGGTTCGCTGCCGGCAAACCGGGAGAGCCTTTCGTCCCCTTCGTGGCGGTGCGCCCCGGGTTCCGTCCCGTGGTGGAGACCAACGAGGAGAGGATCCGTGAGGTGGCGCTGACCGAAGGCACCGGGGCGATCGCGGGGGTCTGCTTCGTGCAGTCGTACGGTGGAAAGCTGCGCCCCGCCGCTGGGTACCATGCGGTGCCGCTGCTTCCGGTTCCCATCGCTGCCGGGGACAAACTGGTGACGACGGTGGATACCGACGGCAACGGCTTTTATGTGGCGGTACTCCCGGTCGGCACCTACCGGGTAGGCAACCAGGGAGTCGAGGTGAAGGTTGAGGTGGGCGCAACAAAACTGGTCCCGCTTCGAGTGGGCAAAAGGATGGTGGACTAGTGGTAAACAAACTTTTTGCATCTGCGCTTTGCGCGGCACTGCTCTTTCCGGCCTTCGCTTCTGCGGCGGCTCTCGACGACTATTACCTTGCCAGGTTCGGCCATGAGGCGAGTGTTGCCAAGGCGCTGAGCTCGGTTCAGTCCCAGACGACGCACGCCGAAAGGTGCCGTACCGGGTTCTTTAGACAACTGAAAAAGGACTGGAGCCGGCTCGAGGCCCCCACCCAGAAGGTGCTGGCCAAGTACCTCGCTCGCCCCTCGCTCAGCAAGGAGAAGACCTGCACCCCGGTCGGCGGGCACTTCACCATCCACTACACGACGAGCGGCGGTGACGCCGTCGACACCACCGACAACAACGGCAACGGCGTGCCCGACTGGGTCGAGACGGTTGCCGGTGTGTTCGAATACGTCTACAGCGTCGAAGTGGAGAAGATGGGGTATCATCCCCCCCCCGACACGAGTTACGATGTCTACCTGCAGGACCTGGCAACGGACGCGGTCTATGGTTACACCCAGAACGACTCGACGCCTGTCACCGGCAGTTCGGTCTCCTATTCAAGCTGGATCCAGATTGACCGGTCCTTCACAGCGCCCATATTCAGCGACTACACCCCGATCACGAGCCTTAGGATCACCGCGGCCCACGAGTTCCATCACGCGATTCAGTTCGGGTACAACGCCTACTTCGATACCGCCTTCGCCGAGATGACCTCCACGTGGATGGAGGACGAGGTGTACGATTCCGGCAACCAGCTCTACGACTACCTTTGGGCCTACTTTTCCAGAGTGGATACCGTTGCGGTGGATGCCGGAGTAGGTAGCGGCACCGAGTATGGGCGCTGGATCTTCAATCGTTACTTAACCGAATTGCAGCAGAGCCGCACCGCGATCAGGGCGGTATGGACCGATCTAGCGGCGCAGCCCAGGCCGAGTAACACGACCTCACCCGATCTCGGTGTGGAGATCCCCTTCATTCCGTCGCTTGATACCGTTCTAAAGGGCAACCTTGGCAACAACTTCTTCGGGTTTGCGAAGCGGACGGTCTTATCTGACTGGGAAAGTCATCTGCTCGATTTGCCGACGATGAGATTGATCACCTCGAGAGACTTGAAAATTGCTCAGACCAACACGGTCGACGGCACCATACCCGCGCCCGCCATTTCCCTACCGGCCCCATACACCTTTCAGGTCTACAAGTACCTGCCGGCAAACCCCGACGGCACCCTGATGATCACCTTCACTGGGTTGCCCGCCACTGTGGTAGTGGCGGCAGAAAAGGTCGGTACCTCCGGGGTCACTGAGTATCCTTACAACGCCTCGTCCCAGAGCATTACGGTTCCCCTTTTCGGGGCGGGGGACGTCGTCTACCTGATCGCCTGCAACAACGGCAACGGCGACTTGAGCGATCCGGTGGTGGTCTCTCCGGCTTTCCAGGCGGACAAGGTCACGGTGACCGATGGTACCGGACTTGGCAACGACGGACTGGTGCTGGATGCCAACCGCCTCACCATCCCGTCGCAAAGCACAGGCGGTGGCGGAGGCGGGGGAGGGTGCTTCATCGCGACGGCGGCCTACGGCAGTTACCTCCACCCGAAAGTAGCCGAACTGCGGGCCTTCCGCGATCACTGGCTCATGACCAACGCGCCCGGCAGGCTCTTCGTTTCAGCGTACTACCGCCTGAGCCCGCCGATTGCCGACGTGATCGCCGGCCACGAATGGATGAAGAGCGGGGTGCGTGGGATGCTGCTCCCCTTGATCTTCGCCGTCGAGCATCCGATGGCCGCATTGGTGTTGCTGCTATTTATGTCCGCGGCGGTAATGCGGCAGGGGGCAAGACGCTTGAGGGCGGTTTCTTTGAGGGGACGATCTGGCGCTGCTCTGAGGTAGAAGGCGGTTGCAGACGGTAAGGTTCACGGGCGAATGATCATTCGCCCCTACAGGTCGAGACTGTCTTATCCAACTGTTGTCTGTGACAGCAAACAAAAAAAGGCCCCGCCGGAATTCCGGCGGGGCCTTCTACGTTCGATGCTTTAAGCCTTAGCCCAGCTTCTTAACGTTTGCAGCCTGCAGACCTTTCGGCCCGTTGGTTACGTCGAAGGAGACCGCCTCCCCTTCAGCCAGGGATTTGAAGCCGTCCCCGGTGATGGCAGAGAAGTGCACGAATACGTCCTCGCCGTTCTCCTGCTCGATGAAACCGAACCCTTTCGCGTCGTTGAACCATTTAACCTTGCCCTGTGCCATTTTCCTGCCTCCTTTTTCTAACCTCCGGGTCTCTGCCGGATCTACGTTTGATGCTGCAATTTCCGGAAGGTTCTTTGGCTGGAAATGGCACAAAGTGTTGATAACCCTTTGGCTTTTCGGCGCGGCAAACTTCCAGAACTAGCTGCTGGGATAAAAATTAACATCGTGTAATAACCTTGTCAAGCAAATATTTCAAAACAATTGTTTCTTATTTGCCCGGCTAAAAGGTGTTCAAGCGCCTAATGAAGGCTATCAGCAGACCGTAGTGCTGGTGGTGGAATCGGAAGGCGATCCTCGGCAGTTCGAGCAGGTCCGGCTCGTCCGCCTCCTCGGGGCGAGCGCTAATGAGCTCGATGCGGCTGCCGTCTAACCTCAGTTCGGGGAACTCGTTCTCGAGCATCTCGATCTGGTCGGGGGTGAGTACCTTGGTCAGACGGATAATGAGCTCGCCGTTCACGAAGCGAATAGAATGATAGTTGGTATAGAACTCGTCGATGACCTGGACCGCCTCTTCACAGCTCTTGGTGATGGTGAAGATGGAGAAGTCCTCGGCGGAGATGAACCCCTTAACCAGCAGCCTTTCCTTGATGAAACGGAAGAAGTGTTCCCAGTAACCTTCCTCGTCGTCGACCAGAACCAGGGGTTTGGGGGACGTTTTACCAGTCTGAACCAGTGTGAAGACCTCCATCGCCTCGTCCAGCGTGCCAAACCCGCCCGGGAACACCGCAATGGCGTCGGACTCCTTCACGAAGGCGACCTTGCGGTTGAAGAAGTACTTGTAGGTGATGAGTCTGGGGTTCTTCAGCATGATCGGGTTGGCGCTCTGCTCGAAGGGGAGCTTGATGTTCGCCGCAAAGGAGCACTCGCTTCCCGCTCCCTCGTTGCCGGCCTGCATGATGCCGCCACCGCCTCCGGTTATGATCATGTACCCCTTGTCCGCCAGCAGGCGGCTGAAGCAAATGCACTTTTTGTACATCTCCTCTTCGGGGAGCGTTCTGGCCGAGCCGAAGATGGTCACCTTCTTCTTCTGCCGGTAGGGTGCGAAGACCGTCGTTGTATAACGCATCTCCTTCATGGTGTTGCTCAATAGCTTCAGGTCCGCAAGGTAGCTCGTGTCCTGTCCCGCTTTGAGCGCGGCGATGATCATCTCGCGCGTCTGCTCGGGGTGGTGCACCCCGCCCGCCTTCTCCATCAGATCATCAATCATCTTGTCGATTTCGCTGTTTGTCCTGTTGAAACGAAGTTGCATACGCGGCTCCCTGTTGGATTGAGGCGGCCATTATAGCATGGCTGTACGAGCAGGCAAATGTTTAATAACATTGAACAATTATTAGTTTGATTTGTTGCTCTTATTTTATTATCTTGGCGACTGGTAAAAACACTTCAAACTCAAAAGGAAGCGCTATTTATGGGTATGACAACGGCTCAAAAGATATTCGCGGCCCATCTGGTTGATGAGCCTTTTGCAGGAACCAAAGTGCTTGGCATCGACGTGGTCATGTGCCACGAAATCACCACGCCGATCGCGATCGCCGACCTCATGGCGCGCGGTAAGGACCGGGTCTTCGACACCACGAAGATCAAGGCGGTCATCGATCACGTGACGCCCAGCAAGGACTCCAAGACCGCCACCCAGGCCAAGATGCTCAGGGACTGGGCGCGCCGCCACGACATCAAGGACTTCTTCGATATCGGCGCGAACGGCGTCTGCCACGCCATCTTCCCCGAAAAAGGGTTCATCCGCCCCGGCAACACCGTCATCATGGGTGACTCCCACACCTGCACCCATGGCGCGTTTGGCGCCTTCGCGGCCGGGGTCGGCACCACCGACCTCGAAGTCGGCATCCTGAAAGGGGTCTGTGCCTTCCGCGAGCCGAAGACCATCAGGATCAACCTGAACGGCACCCTGCCCAAGGGTGTCTACGCTAAGGACGCCATCCTGCGCGTTATCAGCGAACTGACCGTGAACGGCGCCACCGACCGCGTCATCGAGTTCGGCGGCCCGATCGTCGACGCCATGACCATGGAGTCCAGGATGACCCTGTGCAACATGGCCATCGAGGCGGGCGGCACCTCCGGCATCTGCGCACCGGACCGCGTCACCGTGGACTACCTCTGGCCTTTCATCTCTGACTCCTTCGCCTCCAAGGAAGCGGCCGTCGCCGAGTACGCCAAGTGGGCTTCCGACGCCGATGCCGAGTACGACAAGGTCATCGATCTAGACCTCTCCAATCTCACCCCGCTCTGCACCTTCGGCTACAAGCCGGACCAGGTGAAGAGCATCGAAGAGATGGCTGGAACCCCGGTGGACCAGGTTTACGTCGGTTCCTGCACCAACGGCCGCATCGAGGACCTGAGGGTTGCCGCCCAGATCCTCAAGGGGAAGAAGATTGCCCCGACGGTGCGCGGCATCCTTTCCCCGGCTACTCCGCAGATCTACAAGGAAGCGGTCGCCGAGGGGCTGATCCAGATCTTCATGGACGCCGGCTTCTGTGTCACCAACCCGACCTGCGGTGCCTGCCTCGGCATGAGCAACGGCGTTCTCGCCGAGGGCGAGGTGTGCGCTTCCACCACGAACCGCAACTTCATGGGCAGGATGGGGAAGGGGGGCATGGTGCACCTGCTTTCGCCGGCTACCGCCGCCGCCTCCGCCATTGAAGGGAAGCTTGCCGACCCGCGCAAGTATCTGTAATCAATTGACGATTGACAATTGACAGTTGACAACGAATCGCGGGGCGTGCCCGCTTACAGGAGACTGACATGAAAAAATTTGGTGGCCCGGTCCTCTTCCTGGACCGCAGCGATATAAATACCGACGAAATCATCCCGGCCAAGTACCTCACCGAGATCACCAAGGAGGACCTGAAGCCGTACCTCCTCGAGGACCTGAAGCTCCCGGGCTTCGACCCGAAGAGCGATAAAACCTTCGGCGCAGGCGCCGTGGTGACCCGCGCCAACTTCGGTTGCGGCTCCTCCCGCGAACATGCACCGTGGGTCTTCGAGGTGAACGGCATCCACGTGGTCATCGCCGAGTCCTTCGCCAGGATCTTCCGCCAGAACATGTTCAACTGCGGCATGGCCGCCATCGAGCTTGCGCCGGGGCAGATCGACCGACTCTTCACCTTCGCAGACGCCGCAGACGCCACCATAGAGGTAGACGTTGCCAACACCTCGCTCACTATCAAAGGGGGGGGACGTGAGGAGTCGATGCAGTTCGAGATCTCTCCCTTTGACAAGGCGCTTGTTCTCGCCGGCGGATGGGTCGACTACGCTGACAGCAAGTACTGATCAAGCATAAGCTACATTCAGAGAGACTTGCCGAGGCAGGAGACAGAGAGTTTCCTGCCTCGCTCTTTTTGCCGCGCGACTGGACATTTTCAATGGAAGTGGCATAACTTTGACGGTGAGTCGAGCGGTGTGAAGCCCTTGTGTCACCTGTATTAAATGTCATACTGCGCCATTACTGTAATGTACTCAATAGTACATTTTGATTGACTCAGCGTAATTGCAGCAGTTACTATCCGACCTTGTATCTTCAACTAAGGTGGTCCCAAGAGGTTCATGGTACGCTCCGTCACGTCCATAACTGCGTTGCTTGCCTTACTGCTGCTCTCAGCGCCAGGGCACGCCGAGCCGGAAGCTAAGTCGGAAGCTAAGCAGGAGGCTAAGCAGGAGGACGGGACCATCTTCACCCTGTGGCCCCTGGTGGACTACCGCGAGAGCCCGCGCGAGCGTTACAGCAACCTCTCGATTCTTGGACCCATTTTCAAGTATCAGAAAAGTGGGGACAACCGCGACCTGGCCCTGAGACCGCTGTTCTACCGGACCAGCAATACAAGGGACAAGGCAAGTTCCACGTACTACCTCTATCCCGTGGCGTCGAGTGAGAATACACCTGAGGCCCGGAACGCCGAGGTGCTGCAACTTTTCAGGACCTCCACCTACCGTAAAGATGAAGCGGAACCCCAGCGGGAATCATCGACCATGCTGTTTCCGTTCTACATATCCGGGGAGTCGGAGAAGTATGGACCGTACCGCGCCCTGTTCCCGATTTACGGCAATATCTACGAGCGTTTCTGGCGTGACGAGTATCACTTCGTCCTTTTCCCGCTTTACGGCAGCACCGTGAAGAAGGGGACCACGACGAGGCACTACCTCTGGCCCATCTTCGCAACCACTTCAGGCGAGAACGAGTCGGGCTTCGACGTCTTCCCGCTTTACGGGCAGTCGCACAAGACCGGGGTGTACGAGAAGCGCTTCGTGCTCTGGCCCTTTTACACGTCCGAAAAGACCGGGCTCAACACCGACAACCCGACCGAGAAGAAGTTCATCTTCCCGCTGTACGCCTCAACCGACTCTCCCAAGAGGACCTCGCGCAGCTACCTGTGGCCCTTCTTCGGCTACACCGAGGACCGCGGTAAGAAGGTAGAGGAAGTGGATTACTTCTGGCCCTTCATCACCAAGGTACGTGGCGAGAAGAAAAACGGTGACGCCTTCCTTCCCTTCTACTCTCATGAGAGCTACCCGGAAGGGGAGAAGACCTGGTACATGTGGCCGCTGTACAAGCACGAGGAACTGAAATCGGACATATTCGGCCAGGAGCAGGACCGGGTGCTCTTTTTCCTGTACCGTGACAACCGCGAGTATTGGCCCAAAGACGGAAACCAGCGGCGCCGTAACACACTGTGGCCGCTTTATCTCTACCGGAAGAACACCGACGGCGTCTCCTCGTTCTCGTTCCCCGCTCTGCTCGAGCCGATCCTCGACAAGGACGGGATCGAAAAGGAATGGGCACCGCTTTGGCGCCTTTATCAAAGGCGGTGGGACGAGGCGGGTAACTCCACCTCCAGTCTTTTGTGGAACCTGTTCTGGCACGAGCGGCGCGGCGATGACCTCGCCTACGAGCTCTTCCCGCTGATCTCCTACCGCAGGACGGACAAGGGGCGCGAGCTGAAACTTCTGAAGGGACTGATCAGCCTGAAGCGCGACGGCGGTCAGGAGGGGGTGAATCTCTTCTGGCTTCCCTTCGGACCCAAATGGGGTGATAAGTGACGCAAGTTTTTGAACGCTTAGGCAAGAGGGTCCTCTATTTTCACCAGGTGCTGGGGGAGATGGCCATCCTACAGGGGAAGATCATCTACTTCGTGCGGGAGGCGCCCCGCAACATCCCGAGCATCCTGACGCAGATGGCGGTCATCGGCTGGGACACCCTCCCGGTGGCATCGGTCATGGCCTTCTTCGTGGGTATGGTGCTCGCGCTGCAGACCGGTGTCGAATTGCAGAAGTACGGCGGGCAAAACATCATCGGGGCCATCGTCGGGCACTCCATGGTGCGAGAACTCGGCCCGGTCATGACGAGCTTCCTGGTCGCCGGGCGCTGCGGTTCCGCCATGGCTGCGGAACTCGGTGTCATGACGGTCTACGAGGAGATCGATGCGCTGAAGACGCTCGACATCGACCCGGTCCGCTACCTGGCCATGCCGCGCTTCATCGCCTGCATAATCTGCGTCCCTGCGCTGGTCTTATACGGAGACCTGATCGGCATCGTCGGCGGTGCGCTTATCAGCAACTTGCATCCGCAGATCTTCGTCTCCTACGCCACCTACTACGACAGCCTGACCGCTGCGTTGAAGATGAAGGAGATCGGCATCGGCCTCACCAAATCCATGGTCTTCGGGGCGATCATCGCCTTGGTCTGCTGCTACGTCGGCTTCGCCACTTCCGGCGGCGCTAGGGGGATCGGTCAGTCCACCACGCGGTCCGTAGTTCTATCTTTCATGCTGATCCTGGTCGCCGACTACGTCCTGACCAGGCTCCTTATGTAACTGTTTTTCCTTTGTTCCGGAGGTAGAGATATATGGCTCTGTCAGTCGAGAAAAAGGTCGGCATGTTCTTCGTGTTCGGTCTCATCATTCTGGGCGTGCTCCTGGAGGTGGGGGAGAAGTGGAACCCGTTCCAGAAAAACATCAAGTACAAGACCTACCTCACCAGCATCACGGGGCTCAAGGTTGGCGACCCGGTCCGTTTGTCGGGTGTCGACGTCGGCCGCATCAAGGATATCGTGGTGCTGAACGATAAAATCGAGATCGATTTCGAGGTGAAACCCGGTACCCGGATCAAAACTGACACCGTCGCGGGCTTGAGGCTCACCAACCTTTTAGGCGGCCAGTTCCTCGGGCTCTCCTTCGGTTCCCCGAACGCGCCGCTGCTTCCCGAGGGGGGGGTGGTAAAGGGTAAGGATGTCGCCAATATCGACATCATCGTCGACGACCTATCAGACGTTATCAAGGACACTAAGATCCTGGTCAAGAACCTCAACAAGAACCAGGATGAGGTGATGCAAAAGATCAGTGGCATCCTGGACGACAACCGCGGCAACCTGAAGGAGACGATCGCCAACATCAGCAGCATCACCGGCAAGATGGATCGCGGCGAAGGGTCGCTCGCCATGCTTTTGAACGACCGCAAGCTCTTCGACGACGCGAGCAGCGCCGTGTCGAGCCTGAAGGTGGTCGCCGGCAAGATCGAGCGCGGCGAGGGGACTCTGGGGAAGCTCGTCAACGACGATGCCGTCTACACCGATGCATCCGCCCTTCTGAAGGACCTCAGAAGCGGAACGCAGGATCTGAACGCGAGCATGAAGGACGTCCGGGAGATCACCGCGAAGATCAACAAGGGCGAAGGGACCATGGGCAAACTGGTGCACGACGACTCCCTCTACAACGACCTGCGCGACGCGTCGAAAAACGTGAAGGAGATCACCCAGAAGATCAACTCTGGCCAGGGGACCATCGGCAAGCTGGTCAACGAGGATCAGCTCTACCGCGACACCACGGCGACGCTCAAAAAGGCGGAACGCGCCATGGAAGGTCTCGGGGACACCGGCCCGATCTCTGTCTTAGGCACCATCGTCGGGACGCTTTTCTAAAGGTGTAAGGCTTTAGCTCCATCTACAGCCCCCTCCTCCTCCATGCGGGTTTCGACCTGCAGGCGGGGGAGGGGGCGATGCTTTTCTGTCCACATCGCATCCTAAAGATCGCTGCTACATCGGAGACCCGCCGGTATGACCCACATCCTCGACATCGCGGTGGGGACCTTCACCATGCGTCCCTACGTCTTCGCTTTTTTCGCTGTCTACCTCGTCGCCGCCGTGCTGCACCTCGGGTGGAAGAAGACGGCGTGGTTCACCGTCTGCGGCTACCTGGTCGCTTTCGCCTCGGAATATTCCTCGATCAACTCGGGCTTTCCCTACGGCTGGTATTACTACGTGGACGTGACGCGCGACCGTGAACTCTGGATCGCGGGCGTACCCTTTTTCGACTCGCTCTCCTACGTTTTCCTCACCTACTGCAGCTACGCCACGGCACTTCTGATCCTGGGGCCGGTGAAGCGCGTAAAGGGAGACCTCGTGCTCCTCGAGACGGCACGCCTGCGCCGCTCCTTCCCGGTGCTGCTTTTGGGCTCGCTGTTCCAGGTCTTTTTGGACATCATCACCGACCCGGTGGCGCTACAGGGGAGCCGCTGGTTTCTGGGGAGGATCTACGGGTATCGCGAGGTTGGGACCCATTTCGGCATCCCGATGTCCAACTATTGGGGATGGCTGCTCGTGAGCGCCGCCCTCATCTTCGTCCTGCAGCGGATTGACCGTGTGGGGAGCGCGAAGCGGCGCCCGGCAGGCGTTGCCGCCGCCCCGTTCCGCTCGCTTTACGGGCCGTTTCTCTACCTTTGCGTGATCGTCTTCAACCTTGGGGTCACCTTCTATATCGGTGAGAACCTGATGGGGCTGACCGGGATCTTCATCTTCACCCTGCCTGTCGTGATGACCCTGGTGCTCCTGGCTCAGAAGGTTAATCGCTATCACAAGGACGAGCTTGCCGACCACCTTGCGGATTATCCCTGGTCACCCGCCGCATCGGGCACTTCCAGCCGGACCGTCTTGCCGTGAACTTAATTTAATATAGCCTTTGATAGCATCGCCACGGCGTGGTATCTCTTTAGGGCCCGCGCTCGGACCTCGATGTCCGAAAACGGACCAACTTTCTCATCAATCGGAGGCACGACAATGAAAAAAATGTTTTCTTTGCTGGCTCTTGCAGCTCTGGTAGGCGTAACAGGCGCTGCCTTTGCCGCTGAGCAGGGGACCCTTCCCAGGAACTACGAGAACTGGGAAAAAAGCAAGGCGAGGGTGATCACCGACAAGAAGTCCATGTTCTACGGCATCCACTACATCTACGTGAACAAAAAGGCGATGCCTGCCTACAAGTCGGGAGCAGCCAACTACCCAGACGGCAGCCGTTTCGTCGCCGTCAACTACTCCATAAAGGAGGAAGGCGGCAAGCAGGTGCCGGGCAAGAAGACCATGATCGTCATGATGCAGCGTGACAAGAAGGCCCAGGAGACCGGCGGCTGGCGTTTCGTAGGCTTCACCCCCGACGGCAAGCCTTCCGGGCTCGACGGCAAGCGCGACTGCTTCGGCTGCCACGAGAAGGACGCGAAGGATCGTGCCTTCGTCCTCTCGCGCTACGCCGAGTTCAAGTAGCCCGTAAGAAGGTTTTAAACGCAGCACAGGCGCCTGTCGTTTCATCGGCAGGCGTCTTTTTTTTGTCCATCTGTTTTCCCGACAACCTGCGTGTTATAATTGCTGACAGCGAAAACCAAATATTCCGCAAGCTTAAGGAGCCTTTATGTTTACCCTTTCGACCGCCCCCAAGCTTCAACTCACCACGCTTCCCAACGGCATACGCGTGGTCACGCAGCAGATACAGGGTATGCAAAGCGCCGCCGTCGGCATCCGGATCGACTCCAGCACCAGAAATGAAGAACCGGAGACCGGAGGCGCCTCGCACTTCATAGAGCACCTGCTCTTCAAAGGGACCCCGAGCCGCGATGCGGACCGCATCACCGACGAGTTCAACAGCATCGGCGCCCGAGCCAACGCCTACACGAGCCAGGAGGAGGTCTTCTACTACGCCGTTTCTCTCGCCTCCATCATCCCGGCGACCTTCGACATTCTGGCCGACATGTTCGTCAACTCCTGGCTCCCCGGGGACGAGGTGGAGAAAGAGCGCGGCGTCGTGCTGCAGGAAATCCTGATGAACCAGGACAACCCAGGTCGCTTCATATACAACCAGTTCCACCAGGGGTTCTGGCAGGGACACCCGCTCGGGACGCCGATCCTCGGGACCGCGGAGACCATCGGGAACATCTCGCGGGAACGCCTGATGGAGCATAAACTAGGCAATTACCTGAGCAACGCGACCATCGTTTCCGTCGCAGGAAACGTGGAGCACGAGCAGGTCGTGGAGCAGGCCGCGCGCCTTCTGGCGGAGCTTCCGACCGGCACCCCGAAAGGGAGGAAGCCTTCGGAAGGGTACCGCGTCGCCGTCGGGCAGAACGTTCACTACCAGCGCGCAATGGAGCAGACCCATTTCTACATGGGGTACCCGCTTCCTCCGGCGGGCAACGCGCATCGCCACAAGCTTGCCGTCCTGAACCAGATCCTTGGCAGCGGCATGAACTCGCGCCTTTTCCGCGAGGTGCGCGAACGCAGGGGGCTTGCCTACACGGTTTATTCCATGATGTCGTCCTACACCGACTCGGCCGGCCTCATGATCTACGCGGGGACTGGTCCGGAGCGGGCCCAGGAGGCGGTGGACGTCTGCCATGGCGAGGTGCTGCGCTTTTGCGACGAAAAGGTGAGCGAGGAAATGCTGGCGGCCGCCAAGGAGCAGATCCGCTGCGCGCGGCTCATGGCGCTGGACGACTGCGAGACCCAGGTGCGCAGGATCTCCAACACCACCTCGCTTTTGGGTGCGCCGGAACCGATCGAACTTTCATTGGAAGCTATCTCGGCGGTAACTGCGGAGGAGGTGCAGGAGGTGGCAGGTCTGCTTTTCCAAGGGGTGGTGCCGCGGGTGGAATCTGTTGGGCCGGGAGAAGGGCCGGGTTTGCCGCGCTGATCAAGAAAGCGCATATGATGAGACAGACGGCAGGGGCGATATTTCGCCCCTGTCTTTTTTTGCCCTCAGCTCATATCGTCGGTATCGCCGCTTAGGTGAGGGAAGTGTTCGTGATGCATCTCATGTTTGAGATCGGGAATCGTGCCGCACGAAGCGCAGAGATATTTCTCGCTGTCATTTGAGTAGACGTTGCGTTGACAGGACGGACTCCAGACCCTGACATCGCATGCGTGATCGTCGATCTCGACACCTGTCTTAGTCGTTTTTTCTGCCATGTTGGTGTCCTCCTTCTCGGGTTTTCAAAGCCGGATGAGCATCTGGCTTAACTTAAATATACCCCTTGCGAAGGAACCAAGCTCCGATTTTGTGAAGCTCTCGAAGATGAACTCGTTGTCGACCGGTTGCGCCGGATCGACCACGCGGGCGATTGGCTCCAGCGCTTCTGGAAGCTCGCTGTTTTCAAAGGTGGGATCGGGCTGGTAACGGCACAGCCTAGCTTCGTCGTCGTCGGCAAGGGATTCGAGATGTGCGGTCAGGTGTTCCATTTCCTCGAATTTTCTCTCCTTACCACAGCCGAAGAGGCCGGCATGCTCGGCCAGCAGCGAGGAGCGCAGGGTGCGGATGGCGTGGGTCAGCTCTTCATCGCATGGCGCGGTTGAGGCCTCCCATGCGACGTTCAACTCGGTATCGAGCCCCATGCTGCGATTGGTGGCATTAGCAGACCCGATGGTGAGGAAGCGGTCGTCGATCAGGAGGAGCTTGCTGTGGATGAAGGTCATCTGCCTGACGTCGTGGTCCGCCTGGGCGGAAGAGTAGACGCTCAGCATGTGGCCGGTCTTCTCCGCCACCCGCTGCAGCGACCGGATCATGCGTATCTGAGGAAGGCCAAGGAAGAGCTCCTCGGTGAGCGGGAGCCGGTCCGGGAGCATTAGGATGATCTGCAGGCGTGGGCGCTCCGGCATGCTCATGCGTGCGACTAGCGACCAGAAGATAGCCTGCGAACTAAAATACTGGTTTTCCAGGTAGATGAGGCTTTGTGCCGACATGATGGCGTCTACGAAGAGACGGCGGATCTCCTGGATCTCCGGGGGCGTGGTGGGCGGGGTGGGGGCCACCGTCCTGCTTATGGCCACCTTCGTCGTCGGCATCTTGAAGGCCCCGGACGGGACGGTCGGGACGAGGGTTCCGGCCTCGGGCAGTTTCAGCTCACCGGCCCCGGAGTCGCGCCAGCGCTGCCGGAACAGGGCGAGGAGCACCTGCACCACCGGTCCGGTGTGGTAGGTCTGGATGTCGTGGTATGAACCGTACCGGTGGCCGTCGACGTCGATGCGCTCCGGGTTTTCCTTCATGTGGTAGCGGTCGTCCCAGCGCGAGGAACAGATGTCCATGCCACCCAGGTAGGCGAGGGCCCCGTCGGCGATGACGAACTTCTGGTGGTGTGTCGCCCCTGGCGCATGGCTGCTGTCGAAGCGGAAGTGAATTCTCTTGTTGGAGGTCCAGTTGAAGATGATGCCCTGGAACCATTCACGCTCGAGCGAGAAGATGGCACTGAAGTCCCAAGCGAGGATGTAGACCTGCAGATCGGGATTTCGTTCGCACAGCCGATCGAGAAAGCGCAGGAACCTGCCTCCCCCGAGCGCGTCCTGTTCATCCGTCCCGCGCAGCAGGCGCACTTCCGAGTCGAACTGCCACCCCGCCATGAGCAGATAGCTCCGGGCGGCCAGGGCCGTATGGTAGAAGGCGCGGTAATAGTCCTCGGCGTCGACCAGGACGCCTGTCTCGTCCGCGTCGTAGATACCCATGCAGTTCAGGCCCGGCTTCAAAATGTTCATGGCAGCTCCAGTGTGACCACGAGCGGCAGATGGTCCGAGGCGACCCTACTGAGAGGGGTCTTTGGAACGGAGACGTTGCGTACCTTCAAGTCACGGGAGACGAACATGTGGTCGATGCGCATGAAGGGGAGTTGGGAAGGCCAGGTTCCTCTGGGAAAGCGCCCTTTCACCCCGCGTTGGACGTCGTGCATGTGTTGGGTCAACAGGCGATAGACGTGGGAGCCGGCCATGGCGTTGAAATCGCCGCAGAGGATGGCTGGGTGACGGCACTCGGGGTGGGCGAGCCATTCGTGGCCGGTGATGCTGCGGGCCTGCCGGACGCGTTCGCCCCGGTTCAGCCCGAAATGGGTGGCCAGGACCTGCACGATGTGGCCGCGCAACTCTATTTGGGCCCATATCGCGCCGCGGCGTTCGAAGGAGGGGTGCAGCGGGTCGGTGGGGACGGGGGCCGCCTTGATCAGTTGGACGCTGCCACGGCTGAGTATGGCGTTGCCGTAGCCACCTTCCTGCAGGTGGATCGAGGAGTGGAAGTGAAAGGACATCTCCAGCGTCATGGCGATGAGGTGGGCCTGGTCGATCATCTGGGTGCGCTGCAGCCCTGCGTCGAGCTCCTGCAGGGCGACGATGTCCGCATTGCACTGGTCGATCACCTCGGCGATGCGCAGTGGCGACAGCTTTCCGTCGGTACCGATGCAACTATGGACGTTGTAGGTCATTACCGAGATCGTTTTCGACATGGGGGCTCCTGGCTGGGTTCTGTGACCCCATGGTTAAAAACTTTTAAAGGCTACCCGGCGGGCAGGGGGATGTCAATTTTGGCGGGGATGCTAACTGTCCGACTGGTCCGACGAAGCACTGGCTGCTGGTGGCTGGCTGGCTGGGGCTGGGGCTGGGGCTGGGGCTGGGGCTGGGGCTGGGGCTGGGGCTGGGGCTGGGGCTGGGGCTGGGGCTGGGGCTGGGGCTGGGGCTGGGGCTGGGGCTGGGGCTGGGGGCGCCCGACAGGGCGCCCCATTGCTTTGTTTAGCGTGCTTGCAGAAACTCGATCAGTAGCCTTACGCCTACCCCGGTCGCTCCCTTGGGGGCGTAGGGGCGGGGCTTGTCGTTCCAGGCGGTGCCGGCTATGTCCAGATGGGCCCAGCGGGTCTCCCCGACGAACTGCTTCAGGAACCACCCCGCTGTGATGCTACCGCCGTCCCGGCTCCCGGCGTTCTTCAGGTCGGCGATGTCGCTCTTCATGACTTCGCCATACTCCTCCCAAAGGGGAAGCGGCCATACCCTTTCTCCGCTTTCCTCGCCGGCACGCCTGAGGGAGTCGATGAGGCGCTGGTCGTTACCCATGAGCCCGCTCGCCTCGTGTCCCAAGGCGACCACGCAGGCGCCGGTGAGAGTGGCGAGATCCACCATGGCGGCAGGCTTGAACTGCTGGGCGAAGTGGAGCGCGTCGCAAAGGATCAGGCGTCCCTCTGCGTCGGTGTTGGTGATTTCGATGGTGGTCCCGGAGAGGGAGGTGAGGACGTCGCCCGGTTTGAAGGCGTTGCCGTCGGGCATGTTCTCGGCGGTCGGGATGATACCGACTAGGTTCACTGGGAGCCTGAGTCGCGCGGCCGCCTCCATGGTCCCGAGGACCGCGGCGCTGCCTGCCATGTCGGTCTTCATCGCCTCCATCCCGGCGCCGGGCTTTATGGAAATCCCGCCGGAGTCGAAGGTGATCCCTTTGCCGACCAGCACCGTGGGACGCCCCTTGCCGCCATGGTATTGCAGCACGATAAGTCGCGGCGCGATCGCCGCCCCCTTGCCGACCCCGATGAGTGCGTTCATCCCCATCTGCTCCAGCTCGTCCAGCTCGTAGATCCTGCACTCGAGCCCGTTTCGGTCGGCCAACTCCCGGGCGGTATCGGCAAGATAGACGGGGGTCACAACGTTCCCCGGGTGGGAAACGAGGTCCCGCGCGAGCGCCACCGCCTCGCAAAGGATCTCGGCACGGCCGGCTGCCTGCCGCTGCTCATCCAACTCGGCTTCCGACGCCACCAGCACGGTCGCCGTGTCGAAACTGAAGCGCTGCTCTTTCTCCTTGGTCTTATAGAGATCAAAGCTGTAGCTTCCCAACAGCATGCCGACGGCAACCGCCTCGATGCCGTCTGAAAGCTCCCCGGCACGATGCAGCGTGCTACCGAAAGAGGCGACACGCGCAGTCCGCAGCGCCTGAACCGCGTTCCCCGCGGCCTGGCGCAGGCGTTCCCTGCCAAGCTCCTTCTTCTTGCCCAAACCTACGAGCAAAAGCCGTTCAGCGGGGATCTTGCCCAACGTGTGGATGAGTCGTGCTGTCCCTTTTTTGCCGGAAAACTCGCGGCTCTCCGCAAGGCGCTGGAGCAGCCCCCCGAGCGCGGCATCAAGCTCAAGAAACAACTGGTCCTGCTCGTCCTCGAAACATCCGACGACAAGCGCCGGGGTCTCGTATTGCAACGGGTTAGCGACGGATACCTCAATTCTCATGTGATGACCTCATTTCTTGGAAAGTGGGCGCGATGATTTTAATGGGCACCTCGTGCTGAATTATAGCGTCTGAACTCCCGGCGTACACCAAAAACTTCCGCGACCGCACAAGCCGCCACAGCGACAGACGCCCTTGACTCCACAAGCGGTCCGCACGGCCTTAGTGTGGCCTCCAATCTCATCTCGCCGCGTATTTTCTTTGCAACTTGAGATGAAAAAGGTTAGACTCCGCCAACTTATGTTTAATGCGCATATGTAGAGGTGAATATGACGCGGCAGATGCTTGCCCGTGCGGCTGATCCCGCCCCCGAAACCCTTTACCACCGGTTCCGCATCCCGGTGCACCTGTTGCTGATGATGCTCCTGGGCATCGCCGCCTACAGCAACACCCTGCATTCCCCGTTCGTCCTCGACGACATCCCCTCCATCATCGACAACGAGACCATCCGGGACCTCTCCAGTTTCCTGGGAGGCGAGGGGAGGGCATTCAATCCCCGCCGCGTCGTAGGGTACTTCACTTTTGCCCTCAATTACCGGTGGGGGGGGCTTGATCCCTTCGGCTACCACCTCTTCAACATCGCCATCCACGTCCTTAACGCGTGGGTGCTCTACTTCCTGCTGCGGGTGACCTTGCGGACCCCCTTCTTCGGGGCCAATAAAATGCTCCGGAGCCTGGAACTGCTGCCGCTTTTTGCCGCGCTTCTTTTCGTGGTCCACCCGGTACAGACGCAGGCTGTGACTTACATCGTGCAGCGGCTGGCCTCGCTGGTTACCCTTTTCTACCTGCTGACCCTGTTCTGCTACGCCCGGGGAAGGGTGCTCCTTACGCCGAGCGATGCGGTGGAGGGCGGGCAAAGAAAGCCGCTGGTTCCGTTCATGTACTTTGCGGCGGCGCTTTTGTTTGCACTCCTCGCGGCACAGACCAAGGAGGTGGCGGCGACGCTGCCGCTAGCGCTGCTTCTCTACGACTTCTGTTTCTTCAAGCCGAGCCGGAAACGTAACCTCCTTCTTGTCTCCGGGGCGGCGTTTTTCGTCATCGCCGCGGCTGTCGTCGTAGCGAACGCCGGAAAACCTCTCGGTGAGCTCCTCTCGGACGTGAATGAGCTCAGCCGCGAGACGGTCAACATCTCGCGCGGCGAATACCTGATCACCCAGTTCAGCGTAATCGCGACCTATCTGAGTCTGCTGGTGCTGCCGGTCAACCAGAACCTCGATTACGACTACCCGGTGTACCACTCACTGTTTGCGCCACAGGTGTTCCTCTCATTCCTACTGTTGCTCGGGCTCTTCGCGGTCGCCATGGTGCAACTGCGCTCCTCCTCCGTTTCCGGCTTCGGAAAAGGAGATAAGTTGGACGAAGACCGGCAGGTGAAGGGTGAACTGGGGAGGATGATCGCCTTTGGGATCCTCTGGTTTTTCGTGACCCTCTCCGTCGAATCGAGCGTCATCCCCATCGCGGACGTCATCTTTGAGCACCGCGTCTACCTTCCCTCAGCGGGCGCCTTCACCGCCCTGGTCGCCGCCATCCTGCTCGCATGCCGCAACCTCCCGACGCGCGCCGTCTATGGGGGAGCGGCGCTCCTGGTAGGTGTATTTGCCGTAGTTACCTGGCAGCGAAACACGGTGTGGGAGAGCCAGCTCAGTCTGTGGGGGGACGTGATCGCCAAGTCGCCTGAGAAGTCCAGGGCGAACAACCACTACGGCGTCGCCCTCTCCAAGGAGGGGCGTGTTCCAGAGGCGATGGAGTACCTCAAAAAGGCGCTGCAGATAAACCCGCGCAACCCGGTTGCGCTTTACAACCTGGGGAGGCTTCTCGACGAGACCGGGAACATCGACGCCGCGGTCAGCTGCTACGAGGCGGCCGTTGCCCTGCAGCCCGATCTCGACGCCGCCTACAACAACCTCGCCGTTGATTGCATGCTGAAGGGAGACGACAGGCGCGCCATCGATTATTACCAGGTCGTGCTGAAACGGAAGCCGAACTTTGCCGAAGCGCGCAACAACCTGGGCTTTGCGCTGCTTAGAAACGGGAAGGCGGACGAGGCGGTGGCCGAGTTCAAGACGGCCATCTCGGTTCACCCCGGTTACGCGAAGGCGTACAGCAACCTGGGCGAGGCGTACCTGGCAAAGGGAGAGCTGGATGCGGCGATTGCGCAGTTCCAGGAAGCGGTGCGGCTGAAACCTGAGGACGCCGTGGCGCAGGAAAACCTCGCACGGGCGTTGCAGAAAAAAGGGGGAGCGCGCTAGGAGAGGGGGGCGTTCCCGTACCCCCTCCCCGGTATCGCGCTACTTGCAGGGGTGCAGCATCTCGGCGAGCTCGAAGGCGAGCTCGACGCTTTGTTCCGCGTTCAGGCGCGGGTCGCAGTTGGTCTGGTAGTTCTGGTGCAGGTGCTTGTCGAGGAGCTGCCGGCTGCCGCCGGTACACTCGGTGACGTGGTCGCCGGTGAGCTCCAGGTGCACGCCCCCAGCCACGGTCCCTTCGGACTTGTGGATCTCCCAGAAGGTCTTGATCTCCCGGATAATGTCCTCGAACTTCCTCGACTTCTGCCCGAACTCGTTCTGGTAGGTGTTGCCGTGCATCGGGTCGCAGCTCCAGACCACCTTGTACCCCTCGCGCTGCATCTCGCGCAAAAGCTTCGGGAGGTAGCCGGAAACCTTGTCCGCCCCGAAACGGGTGATCAGGGTGAGGCGCCCCGCCTCGTTCTCCGGGTTCAGCCGTTCCACGATTGCCTTGATGTTGTCGATGTCGTAGTTCGGGCCGATCTTCATGCCGAGCGGGTTTTTCACGCCGCGCAGGAACTCGACGTGCGCCCCTTCTAGCTGCCGGGTGCGGTCGCCGATCCAGAGCATGTGACCGCTGCAGTCGTACCAGCCGCCGGTGGTGGAATCCATGCGGGTGAGCGCCTCCTCGTAATCGAGCAGGAGCGCCTCGTGCGAGGTGTACAGGGTGACCTGGTTCAACTGCGGGGTGTGCTGCGGGTCGAGGCCGATCGCGGTCATGAAGTTGATGGTCTTCCAGATCTGGCGCACCAGGTCCTCGTACTTCTGCCCGGCGGGAAGGGCGTCGAGCGAGGCGCGGTGCCACGCCTGCACACGGTCCAGGGCGGCGTAGCCACCAAGGGTGAAGGAGCGGACCAGGTTGAGGGTCGCCGCGGCGCGGTAGTAGCCTTCCAGCATGCGGCGCGGGTCGGGGGTCCTCGCCTCCAGCGTCGCGTCAGGGAGGTTCACCATGTCCCCGCGGTAGCTTGGGAGTTCCACACCGTTCACGAGCTCCGTGTCGGAAGAACGGGGCTTTGCGTACTGTCCCGCCATCCTCCCTATCTTGAGGACGCGCTTCTCCCCCGCGTAGGCGACGACGACCGCCATCTGCAGGATGACCTTCAGAAGCTCTCTTATGTCCGGCCCGGTGCAACGCGAGAAGTCTTCGGCGCAGTCTCCGCACTGCAGCACGAACGCCTTCCCCTCGACCGCTTCGGCGAGCCCCGCCCGGAGGGTCTGGCACTCCCCGGCGAAAACCAGCGGCGGGAGCTGGGACAGCGTCTTCAGCGTGTCGTCCAGCGCCGCTTCTCCCGGCCATACCGGCTGCTGTTTGGCGGGAAAGGAACGCCAGCTCGACTTGGACCATTTGTTGATCGTCATGGTGGAAACCTCGCTAAAGCTGTGGGAAGTGGTTGGTCGGCGCGGTTATACGTACCGGCAGAGGGCAATGGTAGCAGGATTGAAGCGATTGAAAAACAAAAAAGTTAATAAAATCAAGTAAAGCCAGCTTAAACACTCTTCCAAAGCTGCGTCTTCATGATATGATGCTCGACCATGCCCAATGAACCTGACATGCATAAGGTGCCCGAAACAGCGCCTGTAACGGATACGGACCGTCCTGACGCCCCGGTCGACGACGCCGCGGCGACTGCCGGCGGGGTGGAGGAGACCGGCCTCCCGCTGCGGCGCCCGGAGCCCGCGCCGCGTCGTGCGCTTTTCGCGCAGCTTGGCCGCGACCTCCTGGACGGGGTGCGCTGCGTGCTCTTTCTGCGCAGCGAACTGGAGACGCTCAGAGCCCTACCCGGCAACCTCGTCATGCTGGTTTTGGCCGACCTCGCCTTCAACCTGCTGGTCTCCTTCCTGCTGGTTGGGAGAAGCGGCAGCTTCTACGCGAACTCGCTGCCGTACTTCCTCTTTTACCTGCCGCTTTTTCTCTTCTTCGGGGTCGCGGCCCAGCGGCTTCTCGCACCCGGGGCAGGAGTCGTCCCCCTCGCGGCGGCGCTGGTCGCCTTCAGCATCCCGGTTGAGCTCTGCCACGGCGCACTGGAGTGGCTCGCTCAGTGGCGGCGCTTCGAAGTCATCTCTGATTACCTCTCAGCGCCCCATTACTACCGCTTCTTCGGGTGGTGGGTCGCGGCGGCTCTCGTTTTTCTCCTGCGCCTTAAAACGCGCAATTTCTCACGCCGTATCGGCATCGCTTTGCTGTATCTCGCCCTGGTGGCAGCCCCTTTGTGTTTTTTCCAGCGCGGCGACCTTTGGGCGAGCGGCGAGGGTGGGAACGAAAGCGGCGCACTCACCATCGACGACGAGGTGCTGAGTGCGCAGCAAAGGCTTCTGGATGGTGAACTTTCCCGCTTGCGTCCCGGCCGCCCCGGCGTTCCGGACCTTTACTTCGTGGGCTTTGCCGGCGACGCCTCGCAGGACGTTTTCCTGAAGGAGCTGACCGTGGCACGCCAGACCTTCGACGCACGCTTCGGCACGGCCGGGCGCTCGGTGCTCCTGGTGAACAACCCGCAGAGCGCAACCGCGCTTCCCTTCGCCACGGTCGGGAACCTCGAACGCGCCCTCGCGCGGGTGGGCGAGGTGATGAACCGCGACGAGGACGTCCTTTTCCTCTACCTGAGCTCGCACGGCTCGCGGGACCACGAGCTCGCCGTCAGCAACTCCCCCCTTGAGCTGAAGCAGGTCACCCCGGAGCTCCTGAAGCGGCTGCTCGTCAAATCAGGCATCCGTTACAAGGTGGTCGTGGTTTCAGCCTGCTTTTCCGGGGGCTTCGTCGATCCGCTCAAGGACGCTGGGAGCCTCGTCATCACCGCGTCGGACGCGACGCACGAATCGTTTGGCTGCGGCTTCGGGGAGAACTTCACCTGGTTCGGCGAGGCCTTCGTAGGCCAAGCGCTGAAGGAGACCTTCAGCTTCACCAAGGCCTTCGAGAAAAGCAGGGAAACCATCGGGAAGTGGGAAGAGGAGAGGGGGGAGACCCCGTCGAACCCGCAGATATGGATCGGCGACCGGGTCCTGCCGGTTCTGGAGAGGCTTCAAAAGGAACTTGAGCGCGGAGGGAGTGGCTCGAGGTAAGAGGGGCGGCCCCCCCTGCGGTCAGGCCGCGACGGCGGCGCTAGCGCGCGCCGCCGACGGTGATGGCCGGGATGAGCAGGGTGGGCTGCGCGTCGGCGACCGGGACCCCCTGGCCGTCCTTGCCGCAGGTGCCGATGCCGAAACCGAGGTCGTTGCCCACCATGCCGATCTGGCCTAGGACCTCCGGGCCGTTACCCGCCAGCGTCGCCCCGCGCACCGGTTCGCCTATCACCCCGTTCTCCACCAGGTACCCTTCCGACACCTCGAAGACGAAGTCGCCGTTCACCGTGTTGACCTGACCGCCCCCCATCCGTTTGACGAAGAGCCCACTGGATACGCTTTTAACGATGTCGGCAGGATGGCTCTTGCCCGGTGCGATGAGGGTGTTGGTCATGCGCACGATGGGACGGCTGCGGTACGACTCGCGCCGCCCGTTGCCGGTGGAGGTGCATCCCTCCTTCATCGCCGAGAGCCGGTCGTAGAGATACCCCTTCAATACCCCGTTTTCCACCAGGACGGTGCGCTGCCCCGGCGTCCCTTCGCCGTCGAAGCCGAAGGTGCCGCGCGCGTAGGGGATGGTGGCGTCGTCGACCACGGTGATGAGCTCGGAGGCGACCTTTTCCCCCACGCGACCGCGGTAGACCGAGGTGCCGGCCTGCACCAAGTCCGCCTCGAGTCCGTGCCCGATCGCCTCGTGCACCATGGTACCGCCCGCCTCGCTGGAAAGGACCACCGGCAGCCGTCCGGCGGGGGACTTGCGCGCGCCGAGCATCATCACGCTGCGTCCTGCCGCGGTGAGTGCTAGCTCCTCGGGCGAGACGGCGTCGAAGAGCTCGAAGCCGCGGGTCCCGCCAACCGGCTCGTACCCGGTCTGGGTCTCTTTCCCGTCCCGGGCCACCACCTGCACCATGAAGACGGAGGCGCAGGCGTCGTCCTCGTGGAACTCACCGAGGGAGTTCACCGACTGGGTCTTCACCCGGGAATCGCGGTACACCGCCAGCACCTGGCGCACGCGCGCATCGAAGCCGCGCGCGGCGGCGTCGGCCCGGTTCACCAGTTCGACCTTGCGCGCGAGCTCCACCTGGACCGGCGGGAGCGAAACGGCCTGTCCCGGCGCGCGGCGCGGCGCGCAGAGGTTGAAATCAGGGGCGGGGAGCCCGGAACGGACGCCATGGCTCACCGTCTCCGCCAGTTGCAAAAGCGAGCGGTAGTCGAGCTGGTTCGTGTAGGCGTAGGCGGTGGAGAAGCCGGAGATGACCCTGATGCCGACGCCGCGGTCAGCAGCCGCCAGCACGCGCTCCACCTTGCCGTCCTCGCAGGCTATATTCGTGTAGACGCCGTCCTCGTAGTAGATGTCGGCAAACTCACCACCGGCGGCGAGGGCGCGTTTCAGAAGCGCCGCGCAGTCTATCCCTTCGAGCATGGCTCCCCCTCCTCGGTCACCTCGGTCACCGTGATCTCCCCGGCCAAGGCCCGCATCATCTCGTCCACCGTTTCGGCGAAACATACCGGGTAGTTAACCCGGACGATGCCGCGCTTGCCGTCGACGGTGCTCATTGTAGTGAGCCCCTCGTGCGCCTCAAGGATGTACTTCATGTAGACGATGTCGCGGTTGGCCAACTGGTAGTAACGGCTTGCGGTTTCCATCTTTTCCCCCCTCGGACGCCTTCGCGTCCGGCCTTCGTTCATACCATCCGGACGCACAAAAGACAATTTTTCTTTCCCCGGTTGCCTCACGCCGATCCTCTGTTATTTTTTCATGGTTATGAAATTAATTGAAATTAATAAATATCGCAACGTGCGTAACCCTTTGATACGACTGCTATCGTGGCTGCGTTACGTTCCCGTTATTCTGCTCTTCATGGGAAACGCGGCCTTCGCGGCGTACCAGCCCGACCTCATGGTCCGGCTTGCCGGCGAGTCCGATGCGTCGTACCTGGGGGGAGGCATCTACGAGGGGAGTGCGACCCTGCAGTCGCGGTCGCAGGCCGCCTACTCGGGAATCCCGGCGCGTTTTGCCGTGCTGCTTGTGAACGCGGGAGACCAGCCGGACCGCTTCCTCGTCACCGGGCCCGGCAGCGGCAGTGCCTTTACGGTCAGCTACACCGATCCCGGTGGTGTGGACCGCGCCGCCGCCATCTCGGGCGCGGGCTACCTCACCCCGGAGCTCCCTCCCGGAGGTTCGACCCTGCTCATGGTCCAGGTGGCCCCCGTTCTCTTCACCCTGGGTGCCAGTTACCGCGTCCCCCTCACCGCGGTCTCCACGCGCGACGCGCTCGCCGTGGACCAAGTGAAGACCGAGACCGTCGCCTGCGGACAGACCGCCGCGGTTACCGTTTCCGCCCCCCCGGACGGCGTGGGCGCTCCCGGCACCGTGGTGAACTACCCGTACACCGTCACCAACGTCGGCAACACGGCGAACAGCTTCGTCCTTGGCGTGAGCGGCGGCAGCGGGTGGAAAGGAGAGCTCTTCGCCGACGACGGGGCTGGCGGTGGTATCGCCGGGGACGGTGTGCGCCAGCCCGGTGAAACGCGCAGTTGTGCGACTACCGGGACACTCGCACCCGGTGCGTCCTTCCGTTTCTTCCTGGTGGTCACCGTCCCGGAAACCAGCAGCGACGGGGCGCGCTGCGACCATCTCCTTGCCGCAACCGGTGAGGGGGCAAGCGGCAGCGATCAGGTGGGGACCAGGGCGGCCGCCCCGGTAGTAGGGCTTGCCGAAGCGGTGCGCAACCTCACCAGAGGGGGCGTCTTCGAGGCGAGCGCTGAAGCGATTCCCGGCGACGAGATCCAGTACCGGATGGGGATCACCAATAGCGGCTCCGCGCCTGCTACGAAAGTGAACCTGGAAAGCCCGATCCCGGCGGGGCTTTCCGTCGCTGCCGACACCCTCTTCGTCTCGTTTGCACCTGCCGGGGAGGGGCCATCTTGCACCGCCGCCGAATGCGGCGTCGCCAGCATCCAGGAAGGGAGCATCATGGCCCTCATCGGCCAGGGTGCGGGGGATAAGGCAGGAGGAAGCATCGCCCCCGGCAGGACGGTGTACATATTCTTCAAGGCGCAGGTGCAATAGATAAATTAAATAATGCATTGATCGGGGATACCGATGAAGATCCCGGCGTGGCGGTACATTGGAGGGGGGACAATCCGGGCGTGCCTTGCGGTCTTGGCGCTTCTGCTCGCCATGCCTTGCGTCTCTCTCGCGCTGACCCCGTCCGGCACGGTGATCACCCACGATTTCGGCGCCCGTTATGCGGCTCCGGTCTCCCGCCAGGCGCGTTCCAACCAGACCGTGATCACGGTGAAGGATCTGGCCGCCCCGGACCTGGTCCCCCCCCGAAACGCCACCACCCCGGCGGGCGTTCCCGTCGATTTCGCGCACACCCTCACCAACAAGGGGAATTTCTCCGACAGTTTCCAGTTGAAAGCGACCCTCCAGGGGAGCTGGGGGGAGACGGTTTCCCTCCCCAAGCTGCGCTTCTACCTCCCCGACGGGGTGACCCCCGTTCCCACCAACGCCGAGGGCGTCCAGGTGCTCGGCCCGGTTCCAGCAGGCGGCTCGGTGGAACTGCTGCTCAGGGTTACGCCCCCTGCCGGGAGCGAAGGGAAGGTCGCCGCCATACTGGTCACCGCATCCTCGGTCGCGACTCCCGCACGCTCGAGCAGTACGAACGACCAGGTGCAGGTCCCCTTTCCGGGAGGGCTGTCCTTCCTGAAGTCGGTGACCCCTGCGGGCGCCGTCCTTCCCGGGACACTTCTTTCCTACCGGATCACGCTTGCCAACGCGGGCTCCGCACCTGTGTCCGGGGTGCGCGTCATCGACCCGCTCGATCCGCTGCTCGAGTACCAGGAGGGGAGCGCCCTCTTTCCCGCCGGCCTTTCCGGGACGGTTCGCTACGACGCCGCCAGCCGCTCGCTCATCTACGACATACCCGAGCTTCCCGCCGGTTTCAGCGGAGCGCTCGCCTTTGACGCCGTGGTGCGTTCGGACGCCCAGGGAAACGCCACCATCGTCAACACGGCCGGTGTCACCAGCAGCATAAACCCCACGCCGACCCTCACCAACAGCACCTTCAACACGGTGCTCGCGCGCGCCCTGCTGGTCGCGAAAAAGGCCGGGAGCAGCGTAGCCGAGGCGGGAGACATCGTTGCCTACGCGGTGCGGGTGGAAAACGTAGGCGCGGCCGCGCTGGAGCACGTGACGGTTAGCGACCGGATCCCCAAGGGGTTCCGTTACCTGAAGGGCTCGAGCCATGTCGATGGCTTCTCCGTCGCAGATCCGGTAGGTGCCTCGCAGCAGCTCACCTGGGATATCGGGGCGCTCGCCCCGGGAGCCGGGAAGACCCTGAACTATAGGCTCGTGCTCTCCGCCGAGGTGCTGGTGGGGACGAGCGTTAACTGGGCGCGCGCCTCCGGCGTGACCGCCGCCGGGAGCAGCAGCGTCTCACCCCCGGCGAGCGCCGCCGTGAAGGTGCGTCCGTCCATCCTCGGGGACAAGGCGGTGATTCTGGGAAGGATCTTCAGGGACCACAACGGCAACGGCGTCCCCGATCCCGGCGAGCCGGGAGAGCCCCGGGTGCGCATCTACCTGGAGGACGGCTCGTACGTCTGGAGCGACGCCGAAGGTAACTACAGTTTCACCGGCGTATCTGCGGGCGATCACGTGCTGAAGATCGACCGGAGCACCCTTGGGGCTGGGCTCAAGTCGGTGCCTTACAACACCGCCTTTGCCGGGGTGGGGTGGAGCCAGTTCGTGACGGTCCCCTTCGGCGGTCCGGCGCGGGGTGATTTTGCGCTGGTGCCGACCGGCACTGCCGGAGCTGCCGGAGCTGCCGGAGCCGGGGCTGCCGGAGCTGCCGGAGCCGGGGCTGCCGGAACTGGGGCCGGTGCAGCTCAGGCGGCCCGTCCGACTGGTCCGACTGGTCCGACTGGTCCGACCATGGCCGCCCCAAACCCGGCTAACACCCCGGCTAACACCCCGGCTAACACCCCGGCTAACACCCCGGCTCCCCCCCTGGCCGCCAACGAACGGCGCGACTGGATCCTCGTCGGCCTCGGGACCGCGACCGTCGGTGCCAAGGCGAGCAGCGGCAACCAGGCAAACATCAGCAAGGACGATCGCTTCGACGCGGGGCTCTTTCACGAGGAGCGCCTCGCCTTCTTCACCCGCGGCAAACTCCTCGACAAATACCTCTTCACCGCCGCCTACGACTCGCACAAGGAGCGGCGCGACGGCGTCTTCCAGAGCATCGACCCGGAGAAGTACTACCCGGTCTACGGCGACGCCACCGACATCGGCTACGACGCGCAGTCGCGCGGCAAGCTATACCTGAAACTCGAGTCGGGACGCTCCTACATAATGGGCGGGGACTACCGCACCGACCTCTCGGAAAACGAGTTCTCCCGCTATGACCGCGCCCTGAACGGCGCGAAGTTCGAGGTTAACCGCAATCACCTCACCGTGAAGGGGTTCGAAAGCCGTACCGAGGAGGCCATCATCCGCGATGACATCCCCGGTAACGGCACCTCCGGCCATTACCTCCTCTCCAAAAGGCCGGTCTTTGAAAACAGCGAGCGGGTGCGCATCGAGGTTCGCGACCGCTACCACTCCGAACGTGTCATCTCCATCACCGAGAAGCTCCGCTACGCCGACTACTCCATCGACTACCTGGCTGGCACCATCCTCTTCAAGGAGCCGGTCCCCTCGCTGGACCAGAACCTTAACCAGGTCTCCATCGTGGTCACCTACCAGGCCTCCGGGGGAGGCGAGAAGCACTACGTCTACGGCGGCCGTGCCCTTCTTGATTCGGGGAATGGCTCCTACCTGGGTGGCACCGCGGTAGTCGAGGAACACGCCCTGAAGGACACCACCCTCTTCGGCCTCGACGCGGGGTGGCGCCTGGGGGAGTGGCTTTCCCTGAAAGGGGAAGGGGCGGTGAGCGAGAGCCTCGAGAAGGGAAGGGGAAGCGCCTGGAAGGCTGACCTCACCCTGCGCCCCGTCGAGCCGCTTGTGCTTGCCCTTTATTACCGAAAGGTTGAAGCCGATTTCTTCAACCCCTTCATGAGCGGTAACGAGACCGGGACCGAGAAGTTCGGCGGCCGCCTGGACTACCGCGCCGCACGCAACACGCGCCTTTACGCGGAGAGCTTCGTGCAGCGCGATGAGTTGCGCGACCGCAAGCTCTTCGGCAACGTGATCGGCGCCTCACGCAGGTTCTCCCTCCTGGACGCGGACGCGGGGGTGAAAAT
Organism: Geomonas edaphica; assembly: GCF_004917075.1. Taxonomy (GTDB): domain Bacteria; phylum Desulfobacterota; class Desulfuromonadia; order Geobacterales; family Geobacteraceae; genus Geomonas; species Geomonas edaphica. Next base: position 1,067,671 of record NZ_SSYB01000001.1, on the reverse strand, counting down.
CATCCGCGAGGATATCGACGGCAAGGAAGGCTCCTCCGACCTCGTCTGGGCCGGGATCAAGGCCCCCCTGAGCCCGAAGCTCGATGCGACGCTCAGGCGCGAACAGCTCCTCTCCTCCTCGAGCATCGCCGAGTACCAGACGAAGACCTTCCTGAAACTCGACTACCGGCTGAACGAACGGACCCGCGCCTTTTTGACCGAGGAGTACCAGGAGGGCTCCCCCCTGGTGCGCAACGCCACCGTCTTCGGGCTCGACAGCACGCTCAACGATCGGATGCGCCTCACCACCGGCTACCGCCTCTCCAGCGGGGTCGCCGGGAGCACCGAGCAGGAAAACGTCGACCTGCACACAAAACTCATGGAGAAGGAAGGCTTCAGCCTCGACTCGCGCACCGGCTACCAGGTCGAGAACTCCCTCTCCGGGGAGCGCGGCCAGGCGATCCTCGGCCTGAACAGCCGCTACCGCCTGGCGCAGGGGCTCTTCGTCAACTCCACCTTCGAAAGGGTGCAGACGGTGCAGGGGAACAACGGCACCCGTACCGCCTTCACCATGGCGGGCGAATACCTGCGCGCAAAGGATGTGAAGCTGACCGGCCGCTACGAGATCCGGACCGGCCCCGAGGAGACTGCTTCCCTTTACGGCGCCTATGCCGCCTTCAAGGTGAGCCCCGCGCTCACCCTGGTCGGCAAGGCCTCCCTCTGGGACCGCGACGCCGACACGGGGAACGACCTCGTCGTCGACAGCTATATAGGTGGCGCCTTCCGCCCCCCCGGCGGCAATCCGTGGCAGCTCCTCACCCTCCTGCGTTACAAGGTCGAGAAACGCGGCACCCTGAGCGGCGCCCCGGACAACCGCAGCCTCATCCTCTCCGCCGAGCCCACCTATCGCCTGGTGAGCCGGTGGACCGCCCAGGGGAAATACGCCGGGAAACTGAACTGGTCCGAGGGGACCGGAGGGCGGCTCGGCACCTACACAGACCTCATCCTCGCCGGTCTCTCCTACGACCTCGCCGAGCGCTGGGAGCTCTCCGCCTACCTGAAGCTCTTGAACCAGTACGACGCCGGGATGCACTCCCTGGGCGCGGTCGGGAGCGCCGGCTACCGGGTCTACCGTAACGTGGTCCTCTCCGCGGGGTACAACTACGCGCGCCTGGACGACCGCGACCTGACCGGCGAGAGCTACCAGGGGCAGGGCCCCTTCGTCGGGATCAAGGTGAAGTTCGACGAGGATATGTTCGAGAGCGCCGAGGCCCGCGTTACGCCGCTTCCGCCCCCGCCCCCGGCACCCGAACCGGTCGCGTTGCAACCGGTGCCGGTGCCCGAGCCGAAAATCATCCCCGCCATGCTGGTCACCCTGGAGCGGATCGACGAGCCTCTTGCCGTTTCCGGGAGCGCGGAACTCTTCACCCTGCTCGTGAACGGCTCGCCGGCGCGCCTTCCCTCCACCGCGGTCACTCTGACCCGCGAGCGCCTCGCCTCGCTGGAACTAAAAGGTGGCAAGTTCGCCGTGCCGCTCGGGCTGCTGATGACCGTGGAAGCGGCGGATGAGGTCGCCTCGTGGCACCTCGTCATGATGAACCGGGAAGGGGAGGTGCTGCGCGCCTTCACCGGGGTCGGCGCTCCGCCGCCGCGGGTCGCGTGGGACGGGGAGACCGACCGCAATGAGGTGGTCGAGGGGGAGATCTACCAGGGGCAGCTCCAGGTCACCTACCGGGACGGCTCCGTCTTCAGGACCGGCCGCGAGCTCTTCGGGGTGAACCGCAACGAGGTGGTGCTCCTCACCCTGGCCGGCGGCGCTTTCGTATTCGACAAGTGGGCGCTCACCCCCGAGGCGAAAAGGCTCCTAAGCGGCGCGGCGCGCGTTTTGCGCGAGCGCCCGCGCGAGAAGGTGATCGTCGAGGGACACACCGACGGCATCGGCAGCGTCCCCTATAACGTCGAGCTCTCGCGCAAGCGGTGCGACTCGGCGGCGGATTACCTGGTCCGGGTGGAAGGGATCGACCCGCAGCGGCTTTTAAGGCGCTGGTACGGCAAGTCGCGCCCGGTGGCCGACAACACGACCACCCCCGGCCGCAGGCTTAACCGCCGCGTCGAGCTGAAGGGGGACTTCCGGCAGGTGAAGGAAGTGGCGCCGGACGACCGCTATCGCACCCGCCCCTTCGCGGTGATCAACGGGCGCGACCTCCCCGTGGACGGCTTCGGGCGCTTCGAGACCTCGCTTCCCGGCGCCACCGAGCGGCTGCAGATCGAGATGGGGGACGCACAGGGGCGCTACCTCGCCACCGCGCTGCCGCTTCCGGCTCTCACCCTCGCGCACCCCGCCGGTCCCGTCGTCGTTCCCTTCGGGGGCTCCGCCTCCGGGGTGAGCGTCGGTCCGGACGGCGCGGTCGGGTGCCGCCTTCTGGGTGCCGTCGGCGCAGGTGAACGGCTCGAAGTGGACGGCGCTCAGGTTCCGGTCGATGGCGCGGGCTCCTTCGCCCTCGACCTGCCGGTACGAAGCGGCGATCGCGTCATGGGGGTCGTGCTCAGAAACGGGTCGGGGTGCTCGAAGCTTTTGAACCTGCGCCTGCGCTCCGAGAAGGAGACGCTGCGCGAGGAGGTGAAAAAGTGAGTGCCGGTTCCCCTCTTCGTAAATGGGCGACGCTAGCCGCCGAGACCAGCGCGGCGCTTCTCCTCGTGCTCGCGATCTTCTGGCTTTTCATGCTCCTTCTCTACGCCGTCTTCCCCTCCGGCACCCCCCTGCGCGAGCTCGTGGGAGAGTCGGGCGTTAAACCCGCGTCCCGGCAGGGTGGGGCGAGGAGCGCAGAGGCGGCCCTAACCACCCTGGTGCGGGACGTGCGCTGCCGGCCCGGCGACTCGGTCGCGTGGGGGGACGCGCGGGAAGGGATGCTACTTTTCAACCACGACGCGGTGCAGACCTTCGACCGCTCCGGGGCCACCATCTCCTTCACCCCCGGCGACTACCTCACTTTGGGAAGCAACTCCATGCTCGTCGTCACCCGCCTGAACGAGGGGATGGGCGGCGCCGCGCGGGCCTACCGGGTGCACGTGGAAGGGGAGCTGCAGGGGTGCCTCTCCGCCTCGAAGAAGGTGCGCATGGAGGTGGCTGCCGTGGGGCACCTGGCGCGGGTGGGGCCAGGCTCGTCCCGTTTCCGTTTTACCCCCTTGGGCGATGACGCCACGAGCCTTGTCGTCTACTCGGGACAGCTGAACGTGGAAGGAGAGGACGGCCCGGTGCGTGTTCCAGCGAACTACGGCATTACGCTTCGACGCGGGGTCGCGGCCGGTCCGGCGTTGCCGCTCCCTTCGCCCCCCGCGCTCAAAAACGACCAGCTCATATACCGGTTCCGCATGCTTCCCCCTAGGGTCCGCTTCAACTGGACCGGGGGGAGCGCCCTGTACCACTTCCAGCTCTCCAGGGAGCCCGGCTTCAAGAAGCCGGTCATGGACCTCAAGGTGACCGCACCCGAGGTGACCGCAGGCACCCTGGACGCGGGGAACTACTACTGGAGGGTGAGCCGTATCGAGGAGGGGCGCGAGGGACGTTTCAGCAGGCCCGGGAACTGCCGTCTCCTGCAGGAGACCGAAGCACCGCCGCTTGCCGTCGACTTCCCGCCGCAAAGCGCCACGGTCGGCGCGTTCCGCCTTACCGGAACTTCCCGCCCCGGCTCGCGCGTCTACGTGAACGGCGCGGATGCACGGACAGCCCTGACCGGCGCTTTCAGCCACGAACTCACGCTGAAGGCCGGGGTGAACCTGGTCCGGGTCGAAGCGGTGGATGAGACCGGCAACGCGAGCTACGCCTCTCGGGTCGTGTACGGCAAACAGGCAGGGGAGGAGGTGAAATGAAAACCAGACTGAAGTTCCCGCTCAGGTTCAAGATCCTGCTCTCGCAGCTCCTCGTCGTCTCCGTGGTGCTGAGCCTGATCACCTTTACCATGGCGACCCTGTTCCAAAAGGACAAGACCGCCTACATCCACGACCTCACCTCGACTATGGCGCTGCACAGCGCCGAGGAGGCGGGGACCTTGGTGACCGGATACACCGAGAAGCTGAAGCTCTTCTCGCGCCTCATGGCGGACCGGGAGATGGGGGGGCGCGAACAGGCGCTTAAGGGTCTCTTCGAGGAGTTCGGCGAGTTCGTCATGGTGGCCCGCAGCGCCCCCGACGGCGACGAGGACGTCTACGACCAGGCGGCCCTCGATGCCGTGGGCGTGACCCGGGAGGATTTGCTGCGCGTACTGGCGCCATCTCCCGCCGCCACGGCAAACCGTTCATCAGGGAGCCAGGGGAAAGAGGCTGCCGTTTCCCCCCGCGACTCCGGGGGCGATCCGGTGAGCGGAGGGGAGCCGGTCGTTGAGTTCGCCGCGGTCTCTCGCGCCTTTCCAGCCATGAAGGTGACCATCGCCGAACCTGCGGCAGACGGGGACGAGCCGGTACTCACCTCCGCCGTGATCCGGCTCGACCGGCTGCAGCGCATCGCCACCCGCTCCAGGGTCTTCGATACCTTCGTCGTCGACGCCTCCGGCCGCTTCCTCGCCCACGCGGAGACACGGCGCATCGGGAGCGTTCCTGAAGGGGAGTGGTGGCCCTGGGTGAAAAAGGCGAGCCGCGTCTCCGGGCTCACCCGCGAGTATGGAAGCCGGGGCGCCGCCATCGTGGGAGGTTTCTCCCGCACCATGTCCGGGGGGCTCACCGTGGGGGTGCAGATCAAGAAGAGCGCCGCCTTTCTCACCTCGCGCGCGCTGTTACTGGACCTCCTCGTCCTCTCCCTTGTCCTGCTCGTGGGGGCCGCGGTTTTGAGCCAGTTCTGGTCGCACCATCTCACCCGTCCGATCGAAAAGCTCTCCGAGGCTACGCGCATGGTGGGGCAGGGGCGCTTCGAGGTGGAGGTGCCGGCCTCCTCCGGTGACGAGATCGGCGCGCTCGGCGACTCCTTCAACCGGATGGCGACCGAGCTCAAACAGCGCGAGCAGGCGCTCAAGGAGCTTTATGGGCAGCTCGTGCAGTCGGAGAAGATGGCGGCCTTCGGCGCGCTCGGCGCCGGGATCGCCCACGAGGTGAAAAACCCGCTCGCCGGAATCCTCGGCATCACGCAGCTCTCGCTTCGCGGCGTGGAGAGCGGGCACCCGCTGGAGAAGAACCTGCACATCATCGAGAAGGAGACCAAACGCTGCAAGACCATCATCGAGAACCTACTTAAGTTCGCGCGCCAGGAGCAGGTCGAGTTCTCCGCCGTGGACATCGCCCTCGTATTGAGCGACGCCCTGGCCATCGTGGACCACCAGTTGGGGATCAACAGCGTGAAGGTGGAAAAGGAGGTGGAGGAGGGGCTCCCCCTTTGCCGCGGCAACGCAAACCAGCTGCAGCAGGTGCTTATGAACCTGATGATCAACGCGCAGCAGGCCATGGGGGGGGCGGCCGGCACCGTGCGCCTGAGCGCGAAACGCCTGGACGCGGGCGGGGTAGAAGTCCGGGTGGCCGACGACGGTCCCGGCATACCGCAGCAGATCAGGGAAAAGATCTTCGATCCCTTCTTTACCACGAAGCCCGCCGGGCAGGGGACCGGTCTCGGGCTCTCGGTGAGTTACGGCATCGTGAAGGATCACGGCGGCGATATCCGCCTGGAAAGTGAGGAGGGTGTGGGTACGACCTTCATCATCACCCTTCCCGCCCAAGTACAGGCAGCGTAAAGCCGCCGCCTTTGCGGGAGGTTCTTCAGGAAATTCCTGGGACGCACCGTGCTTTAGTCTCGGAGCAGTGAGCATGGCATCACGTTCCCCCCTTTGCGAAGGGGGGGCAGGGGGGATTTGCCTTGGTTTAAGCAACAAGCTCTTTCTGACTGGCGCTCGCCTTCGATAACAAATGAGACTGCGGAATACCGTGGCTGTCTCGAAGCAAAAAGCAAATCCCCCCCGTCCCCCCTTCGCAAAGGGGGGAGCGCATGGGCACCTGCTACGCTTCGTGGACACCGTTTCCCGCCACACCCGGAATTCCCGGGTAAACATTGCTTGAGGGGTAGGGCTGTAAAGCACAACACCGCGGTAGAGGAGGACGGACATGCATCTGCTGGTTGTTGACGACGAGGAGACCCTGAGGAGCGTGGTGTCCCAGGTGCTGACCGCCGACGGCTTCAAGGTATCCGAGGCGGCGAGCGGCGAGGAGGCGCTGGAGGTGTTTCGGTCCGGCTCGCACCAGCTCGTGATCACCGACATCCGGATGGGGGGGATGAGCGGCATCGAGCTTTTGACCAGGATCAAGGAGCACAACCCGGACACCCAGGTGGTGATCATGACGAGCCATGCATCGCTGGATTCCGCTATCACCGCACTGCGTGCCGGCGCCTACGACTACCTGGTGAAGCCGTTCGAGAGCCTCGACCTCATCTCGGCGGTGGCGGGGCGCGCGGCGGAAAAGGCGCGCCTCGTGGCGCAGAACCGGGAGCTCCTAGAACAGTTGACCCACGCCAACGAGGAACTCCAGGAGGCGAACCGGGCCTTGAAGGAGATGGCGGTGCGCGACGGCCTCACCTCGCTCTACAACCACCGCTACTTCCAGGAGTCGCTGGCCCAGGAGGTGGCGCGCTCGAAACGCTACGACAAGCGCTGCTCGCTCATCTTCTTCGACGTGGACCACTTCAAGCATTACAACGACACCCACGGCCACCCCGAGGGGGACCGTCTCCTGAAGGGGCTCGCCGGTTTGCTGACCGCGAACACGCGGGCGTGCGACCTGGCGGCGCGCTACGGCGGTGAGGAGTTCGTCCTTTTGCTTCCGGAGACCGGCAAGGAGCTTGCCTTGAACGTTGCGGAGGATCTGCGCAGCCGGGTGGCGGAACACCCTTTCGCGGGGGGAGAGACCCAGCCGCTCGGGCGGGTGACGGTGAGCATCGGCGTCGCCGGGTTCCCCGAAGACGGCGCCGATGCGGCGGCGCTCTTGTCTTGTGCCGATCAGCTATTGTACCGGGCCAAGAACGAAGGGCGCAACAGGGTGGTGGGAGGCTAGTCGATCTTCTCGCGCCGGATCAGGTCGAACTCTCCTGCGCCGGCCACCCCTTCGAGGACCACGCGCTGGTTCGCGTGCGCCACGCTGAGCGGCGTCCCCTCTAGGTCCCGCATCCCGGTCAGGGTGAAGCGGGTGAAGCTCGCCCCCTGGCCGATCAGCTCGAGGACGTCGCCAACCTTCAGGCGGTTTCTCACGAGCACCTGCGTCCCTTCGGAAAGGCCCTCCTCAACGAGCGCCACGAACTCGTAGTTCCTCACGTAGCAGGAGAGGTACTCGTGGTCGACGTCGCGCGGCTTGCCGAAGAGAAAGCCGGTGGTGTAGCCGCGGTGGCTCACCTTGGCGAGCTCCTCGAGCCAGTGCGGCTCCAACCGGTAACCCTCCGGGTCCTCCCAGTAGCGGTCCAGCGCCTCCCGGTAGATCCGTATCACGCTCGCCGCGTAGTAGATCCCCTTCATGCGCCCCTCGATCTTCAGCGAGTGCACCCCGCTCTCCACGAGCGCCGGGAGGTGTTCGATCAGGCAGAGGTCCTTCGAGTTGAAGATGAAGGTGCCGCTTTCGTCCTCGTGGATCGGGAAGTACTCGCCCGGGCGGGTCTCCTCGACGATGGAATAGTTCCAGCGGCAGGGCTGGGTGCATTCCCCCTTGTTGGCGTCGCGCCCGGTCATGGCGCTCGAAAGGAGGCAACGCCCCGAGTAGGAGATGCACATGGCGCCGTGGACGAAGACCTCGAGCTCGATGTCGCAGCGCCTGGCCGTCTCGGCGATCTCCTTGAGGGACATCTCGCGGGCGAGGTTCACCCGGGTCACCCCCTGGGACTGCCAGAAGCGCGCGGAGCGCCAGTTGGTCGTATTGGCCTGGGTGGAAAGATGGATGTCGCGTCCGGGATGGCGCTCGGCGATGAGCGCCACGACACCGGGGTCGGCGGCGATGAAAGCGTCGAAGGGGATGTGGGCGACCTCGTCCAGGTAGTGCTCGAGCTCCGGCAGATCGGCGTTGTCGGCGAAGGCGTTCACGGTGAGGTACACCTTGACGCCGTGCGCGTGCGCGTAGGCTACCCCCGCCTTGAGCTCCTCCCCGGTGAAGTTCCCCGCGAGGTTTCTGAGACCAAAGGCCTTTCCCCCGAGGTACACCGCGTCCGCGCCGTAGCGGATCGCCACCTTCAGCTTCTCCATGTTCCCCGCCGGAGCGAGGAGCTCGGGCTTCATCCTCCCACCCGCCGTCCTGCCGCCTTGCATCTTCTTCTGCAACGTCACCTTACCCAGTTCTTCTTGCGTCACCTTCACTCCCTTGACCGTACCTGCCTGTGGATCTGTGAGGCTGCCGGCCCTGGCGCCGGTCCTGCACCGGGACAACGTAGCATAGAGCGCGGCGATAATGAACCCCCCAAAAAGGCAGCATTGTCCTGTCAGCCTCAATCGGACCGTTTCCACCTCTCCCCCTCCCTTGACTGGAGGGGGCCGGGGGGGTGGTGAAGCCGCATGCCAAGATGATGATGGCGCCTTCCCCCACCCCCGTACCCCCTCCCGCAAGGGGAGGGGGGATTTTGCAGCTACGGTGATCTAACCGTACACCGCTGCCCAAAAGGTCTTTATTCTTGACATTGCGAGGCAAAACGCTTTAATTATGTTAAATTTTTCTCGGCTCTCACACTTCAGGCCGGGAAACGGCACTCTTGCCGACCCGCTCTCATCGCGGTTTTACCGGTCCGCTCCGGTCGTGTTACCCTTTCAAAGACGGCAAAGTACTAATGAATGATTCGGCCGTCCTGTACCGCCTGTTGTCATGAAGCCGTTGTATCAATTTGCAAAGACCTCGCGGCGCGCGTGCCCGAGTAGGAGGGTGGGGTGTTCACGCCCCTAAAGGAGCCTATGAGAAAATACCTTGGTCTGGCGGCACTGCTCTTCATTTGCCTCACCACCACCGCACCCTTTGCGGCGGCGCAGGAACAACCCACCATCTACACCATCGTCCCCGGCGACACCCTCTGGGGGCTGTCGCAGCGCTTCCTGAGAGATCCCTACTACTGGCCAAACCTCTGGGCGAACAACCAGACCGTCGGCAACCCGCATTTCATCTACCCGGGGCAGAAGGTGCGCATCTACTCCGACCGCATCGAGATCGAGCCTATCCCGGCACCTCCGCAGGCGGAGCAGCCCAAGCCCCAGGAGCCGCGCGAGGAGCCCCAGGCTGCGACCTTTGCAGTGAACGGCAGCGAAGGCTTTCTCATCGAGAACGGGATGAAGCCCTCCGGCATCATCATCTCCCTGTACCAGAACCGCGAGATGGTCGGTGCCGACGACATCGTTTATACCGATATCGGGCGTGTAAACGGCGGCAACCCCGGCGACCGCTTCCTCATCTACAAGAAGATCGGTCCGGTGAGCCACCCGATCACCAACGTGATCCTCGGCCAGCAGGTGATGCCGCTTGGCGAGCTGCAGCTCTCAGAGGTCGAGGAGAAGGCCTCAAAGGCGATCGTCACCAGATCGTTCCTGGAGATCAGCGCCGGCTCCTTCCTGATGCCGTACCAGGAGCGCAAGCTGACCGTGCCGCTTAGAGCCGCCGACCGCGACCTCACCGGCTACATCGTGCAGACCCAGACCGGTAACCAGGCCCTCGCCGTGAACGACGTGGTCTTCCTCGATCTCGGCAAGGCGCAAGGGGTGCAGCCCGGCAACATGCTCTACATCGTGCGCGACGTGGTGCCCGACCAGCGCTACACCCAGGTGAAGATCGATAAGCTCCCGGTGGAGGTTGTCGGCGCGCTTGTGGTGGTTTCCACCGGGATGAACAGCTCCACCGCCGTGATCGTTAAGAGCGTGGACACCGTGTACCGCGGCGACCGCGTGGAGATGAAAAAGAGCAGGTGACGCCAAAGGGGGTGACCCCATGGATCACTACTACTGGTTCGCCCTGAAATCGGTCCCCCTGGTGGGAAACGTCACCTTCCTGCGGCTCCTCGCGCACTTCGGCTCGCCCGAGGCGGCGCTCAAGGCGCCGTACCGCGAGCTTGTCGCCGTGAAAGGGGTGAGTGCCGCCGCGGCCGCATCCATCGTCGAGCACGACTTCGCCCCTTTTGCGCAGGCAGAGTGCGAGAAGGTTTCCGCGAAAAAGGTGCAGGTGGTGGACATCCTTTCCGGGCGCTACCCGCGCCTTTTGATGGAGATCCCGGACCCGCCCCCCTACCTCTATGTGATGGGGGAGCTGGACGGCAGCGAGACCGCGGTAGCCGTGGTCGGTTCCCGGCGCGCCTCGCATTACGGGCAGAGCACCGCAACACTTCTGGCACGGGAACTGGCCGGGCAGGGGATCACGGTGGTTAGCGGCATGGCACGCGGCATCGATACCGCGGCCCACTGGGGTGCCCTCAAGGCGGGCGGAAGAAGCGTCGCCGTCCTTGGCAGCGGCATAGATGTGATCTATCCCCCGGAGAACGATGTCCTGTACCGCACCCTTTGCGAGAGCGGGGCGGTCATCACCGAGTTCCCGATGGGGAGCGAGCCGCTGGCCGAGCACTTCCCGAGCCGCAACCGCATCATAAGCGCCCTGTCGCGCGGTGTCGTGGTGGTCGAGGCGGGGGAGGCGAGCGGGTCGCTCATCACGGCGCGCTACGCGCTCGAGCAGGGGCGCGAGGTGTTCGCGGTACCCGGCAACGTCACCGCGAACGGCAGCCGCGGCGCCAATGCCCTGATCAAAGAGGGGGCGAAGCTGGTGCAGCAGGTGGAGGATATCCTTGAGGAACTCTCCATCGAGCCCCGCTTCACCCATCCCAAAGGAAATCCCCCGTCGTTCCCGCTAACCCCGCAGGAGGCCGAACTCTACGCCCTCATCTGCCAGGGGGTGCTTGAAATCGACGAGCTCATCGCGCAGAGCGCGTTGACAGCCGGCGAGGTTTCCGCTACCTTACTGCGCTTGGAAGTGAAGGGAGTGATAATCCAGCTCCCCGGCAAGCGTTTCACGCCGGTCTGAACCATTACCGTTACCAGGTGGTTACATGTCTCAAAATCTCGTCATCGTCGAGTCGCCCGCAAAGGCGAAGACCATAGAAAAATTCCTCGGCCCCGAGTACAAGGTGCTCGCCTCCTTCGGTCACGTGCGCGCCCTCCCGAGCAAGCAAGGGTCGGTGGACGTTGAGCACGACTTCGAGCCGAAGTATGCCGTGCTCCCCGAAAGCAAGAAGCACATCGACGCCATCAAGAAGGAGATGAAGGGTATCTCCGCGCTCCTGCTTGCAACAGACCCCGACCGCGAGGGGGAGGCCATCTCATGGCACCTGCTGGCGGCGCTGGGGCTCGACGGCAAGAAGAAGCCCCCCTTCGAGATCAAGCGCGTCGTCTTCCACGAGATCACCAAAGACGCCATCGTGCACGCGGTGCAAAACCCGCGCGATATCGCGCTCGAACTGGTCGACGCCCAGCAGGCCCGCTCCATCCTCGATTACCTGGTCGGCTTCACCCTCTCCCCGTTTCTCTGGAAGAAGATCCGCTACGGCCTCTCCGCCGGACGCGTCCAGTCCGTGGCACTCAGGCTCATCTGCGAGCGCGAGAAGGAGATCCAGGCCTTCAAGGAGCAGGAGTACTGGACCATCGGTGCGAAGCTCGAGACCGCCAAGAAGCAGGGGCTGACCGCGGCGCTGGTCGAGGCGGAAGGAAAGAAGCTCTCCAAGTTCGACATCCCCGACCGGGACGCAGCTTTCCGGCTCTTCGGGCTTCTGGGTGGGCGCAAGTTCCCGCTCCAGGAGAGTGACGAGAAGGGTGTGCCGCTCGTGGTGCAAAAACCGGTTGACCCCGAATACCGGGTCGACAAGGTCACCAAGAGCGAGCGGAAACGCTCCCCGTCGCCGCCGTTCACCACCTCCACCCTGCAGCAGGAGGCGGCGAGAAAGCTCGGCTTCTCCGCGAAGAAGACCATGTCTACCGCCCAGAAGCTCTACGAGGGTATCGACATCGGCGACGGGCACATGGGTCTCATCACCTACATGCGTACCGACTCCGTGGCGCTCTCCAACGTGGCGCTCGAAGAGGCGAAGAGCGTCATTACCTCGCTCTACGGCAAGGAGTACGCCCTTGAGAAGCCGCGCTTCTTCAAGAACAAGTCGAAGAACGCCCAGGAGGCCCACGAGGCGGTCCGTCCGACCTACATCTCCAAGACTCCGATCGAGCTGAAGAAATTCCTCACCTCGGACCAGTTCAAGCTCTACGACCTGATCTGGAAGAGGACCGTTGCCTGCCAGATGGCTGAGGCGCTCCTCGATCAGACCTCCGTCGAGATCACCGCGGGCCCCGGTTTCCGTTTTCGCGTCGCCGGCACCGTGATCCGCTTCGCCGGCTTCATGAAGCTCTACATCGAGGGTGTGGACGACGAGGCGGAGGACAAGGAGAAGGAAGGGATGCTCCCGCCGATGACCGAGGGGGACATCCTGAAGCTGAACGACCTGCTCCCCGAGCGTCACTTCACCCAGCCGCCGCCGCGCTACACCGAGGCGACCCTGGTGAAGACCCTGGAGGAGTACGGCATCGGGCGTCCGTCCACTTACGCCTCCATCATGAACACGCTCACCGAGAGGAAGTACGCGCGCTTGGACAAGAAGCGCTTCTTCCCCGAGGACGTCGGGATGGTGGTCTCGGATCTTTTGACCAACCACTTCAACCAATACGTCGACTACAACTTCACCGCAAACCTCGAGGAAGAGCTCGACATGGTATCCCGCGGCGAGAAGCAGTGGCGACCGCTTCTGCACGAGTTCTGGGGGCCGTTCATCAACCTTCTGAAGCTTAAGGAAGGGGAGGTGAGCAAGTCCGACCTGACCACCGAGGCGACCGACGAGGTCTGCCCCGAGTGCGGCAAGCCCCTCGTCGTGAAGCTCGGCAAGTTCGGCAAGTTCTTCGCCTGCAGCGGGTATCCCGAGTGCCGTTACATCCGTCGTCTCGACAAGGAGACCGGAGAGGTGGCCGAGCCGGTCGTCTCCGACGAAGTCTGCGACAAGTGCGGCAGCAAGATGCTCATCAAGGAAGGGCGTTTTGGTAAGTACCTCGCCTGCTCCGCGTATCCGAACTGCAAGAACATCCAGCCCTTGGTGAAGCCCAAGGGGACCGGCATCACCTGCACCGCCTGCGGCAAGGGAGAGCTGATCGAGAAGAAGTCCCGTTTCGGGAAGCTTTTCTACTCGTGCAACCGGTATCCCGAGTGCAAGTTCGCGTTGTGGGATCTGCCGGTGCAAAAGCCCTGTCCGAAGTGTGGCTTCCCGCTTCTGGTGAAGAAGGTGTACAAGCGCACCGGCGAGTTCCTTAAGTGTCCAAAGGAAGGGTGCGACTACCAGAGCAACAAGGAGTAGGATAGGGAGTCGGTAAAAGCGTGTTTTTCGTGCGGGGTCTTCGGGCCCCGCTTTGATTTTCAGAAGCAAAAGGCATTAACGCAAAGACGCAAAGGCGCGGAGACGCGAAGGGAAAAAACGGGTTAAACCCGAAAGACCTTTCCAAGCCTTTGGACTTTGGTTTTGCAGTTTCCATCCAGAAGGTTTCTTTGCGCCTTGGCGGCTTTGCGTCTTTGCGTTGAAGCTTTTAAGGTTTTAGGAGAATTGAATGCAGCATGTAACGGTTATAGGCGGCGGTCTCGCCGGTTGTGAGGCAGCGTGGCAGGCGGCGAATCGCGGCGTGAAGGTCCGCCTCTACGAGATGAAACCGCACAAGTATTCCGAGGCGCACCACCTCCCCGGCCTCTCCGAACTGGTCTGCTCCAACTCGCTCCGCGGCGACGCCCTCGAGAACGCGGTGGGGCTTTTGAAGGAGGAGATGCGCCGGCTGCACACCCTTTTCATGGAAGGCGCCGAAGCGACCAAGGTCCCCGCCGGCGGTGCTCTCGCCGTCGACCGCACGCTTTTCTCCGAGTACGTGACCAGAAAGATCGAGTCCCACCCGAACATCGAGGTGGTGCACGAGGAGATCACCCGCATCCCGGAAGAGGGGATCGTCATCGTCGCCTCGGGGCCGCTTACCGGCGGCGCGCTCGCCGAGGAGATCGGCCGCCTCACCGGTAACTACCTCTACTTCTACGACGCCATCGCCCCCATCGTCGCCGCCGATTCCATCGACTACGACAGGGCCTTCCGCGCCTCGCGCTATGGCAAGGGGGACGGCGACGACTACCTGAACTGCCCCATGGACGAGGAGCAGTACAAAAATTTCGTTCAGGAAATCCTTGCCGCCGAGAAGGTGGAGCCGAAGAGCTTCGAGAAGGTGGTGCACTTCGAAGGGTGCATGCCGATCGAGGAGATGGCGAGCCGCGGCGTCGAGACGCTGCGCTTTGGACCTATGAAGCCGGTGGGGCTCGTCGACCCGCGCGTCGGCGTCGAGCCCTACGCCGTGATCCAGCTGCGCCAGGAGAACATGGAGGCCACCATGTACAACCTGGTCGGCTTCCAAACGAAGCTCACCTGGCCTGAGCAGAAGCGGATCTTCCGCATGATCCCGGGGCTCGAGAACGCGCAGTTCCTGCGTCTTGGCTCCATGCACCGCAACACCTTCATCAACGCCCCGAAACTTCTGCTCCCCACCTGCCAGTTGAAGGAGGATTCCAGGATCCTCTTCGCCGGGCAGATCACGGGCGTGGAAGGGTACGTCGAGTCCGCCTCGAGCGGTTTCGTGGCAGGCGTCAACGCCGCGCGCCTGGTATTGGGAGAGACGCTCATCGTCCCTCCCGCCGAAACAGCCATAGGCGCCCTGGCACGACACATCACCAACACCGAAGCCGAGCACTTTCAACCTATGAACGTGAACTACGGGCTTTTCCCGCCCCTGGTTGGGCGCATAAAGAAGAAGGAAAAGCGCGGTCTTCTGGCCCAGCGCGGTCTTGAGGCGCTGGAGAAATGGCTTCCCGAGGTGACGGCCTAGCTGTCGTGATAGCCTAGTCGCCGCGAGGGATGGGGAGGGTGCCATGACGGGAAACAAGGAGAGTCAGGAAATAAGCGTGGTCGGCAGGCTTTTGTCCCTTGAGGCCCTGGTCTTCGTTATGGGTGTCGCCTCCCTCGTCTACGGTCTAGCCACCGGCAGCCACAAAAGAACCGCTCTGGGCGCCGCCGCTGTCCTTCTCGTCATTCTGGTCTATCGTCTCTGCCGCCGCCGTAAAGGCGAATAATTATTCGCAGGCAGCCCAGCAGCCCAGCAGCCCAGCAGCCCACGCAGCGCCACTCGAGCCCCAGCGTCCCCCCCTTTGCGAAGGGGGGACAGGGGGGATTTGCCTTTATCCCCCGCTTGATAGTCTCGCTGTAAATTGCAAGGAGTACCGATATGAACCAACCCATAGTGCTCGCCTCCGCCTCTCCGAGGCGCAGCGAACTGCTCGAATCCGCCGGCATCGCCTTCCGCGTCCTCCCCGCCGACATCTGCGAGGACCCGCTTCCGGGCGAGGAACCGGTGGACCACGTGCTGCGTCTGGCCGAAGGAAAGGCCCGCGCCGCCTCGGAAAAGACCGACGGTCGCTTCTTTCTCGGCGCCGATACGATCGTCCTTTGCGACGGCGAGATCATGGGCAAACCGAAAGACCACAACGACGCCTTCCGCATGCTGAAGAAACTCTCCGGCGTGCCGCACGAGGTCGTCACCGGCTTCGCCATCTACGACCGTGAACGCGACGGCGCCGTCGTCGAGGCGGTGCGTACCAAGGTGTACTTCAAGCAACTGCGCGACGAGGAGATCGAGGCCTACATAGCCACCGGCTGCCCCTTCGACAAGGCTGGCGCCTACGCCATCCAGGGGGGCGCCGCCCACATGGTGCAAAAGATCGACGGCTCCTACACCAACGTGGTCGGGCTGCCGCTTTGCGAGGTGGTGGAACAGTTGAGGGTAATGGGCGCGTTGCCGCAGTAAGGAGGGTGCCATGGGCGAGATAACCGAAAACCTGAAAGCGATCGAAGGGCGCATGGCGCAGGCCGCACTTAGGGCCGGACGCGATCCGAAGGAGGTCCGGCTCGTCGCCGTCTCCAAGACCAAGCCTGCCGCGGCCATCGCCGAGGCATACTCCTTCGGTCAGCGCATCTTCGGCGAGAACTACGTGCAGGAACTGGTCGGCAAAGTCGATGAGCTGCCGGAAGGGATCTGCTGGCATTTCATCGGCAACCTCCAGAGCAACAAGGTGCGGCAGATCGCCGGGAAGGTCGAGCTGATCCATTCCGTGGACCGCGCAAGCCTCGCAAAAGAGATCGACCGGCAGTGGGGCGCCTTGGGCCGCGTGTGCGAGATCCTCATCCAGGTGAACATCTCGCGCGAGGAAACCAAGGGTGGCACCAGCAGCGAGGAGCTCATCGACCTGGTGCGCGAGGTGGCACAACTGCCGCACGTGAAAATCGTGGGTCTCATGACCATGCCCCCCTTCTTCGACGAACCGGAACTGGCGCGCCCCTTCTTCAGGAAGCTGCGCGAACTCTCCGAAGAGGTTGCAGGTGCGCGAATAGAGGGCGTCGAGATGCGTGAGCTCAGCATGGGGATGTCCGGGGACTTCGAGGCGGCAATCGAGGAGGGGGCTACCCTGGTGCGGGTCGGCTCGGCGCTCTTCGGCGAGCGCCAATACCACTGAGGCCGGGAAGGGGAATCAACGTGCAACAAAAGGAAAAAACGGTCTCGAAACTAAGACGCCCCTTCGTGGCGGGGGGCGCCATCGTTGGGGCGGTTGCAAGCGGCTTTTATCTCTACCACAGCGCTGCGAGGGCGACCGTCGTCGCCGATCCCATCTGGACCAGGTTCGTCAACGTCGCCCTCATCATGTTCGTCTCCATTTACCTCGCCAACCTGCTCAGGCGAGGGGTGGAGCGCTTCATCAGGAAGGACTAGTCCTTTTCTTCCCTCATCGCGACCGGCGCCAGGGCAAGGTACGCGGCAACCTTCTGGGCGATGAGCGATTCCAGCACGGCGAAGAAGAGCGAAACCGTGGCGTAGCACGCAAGCGTCATCTCCATCGAAGCCGGGATGCCCAGGTCGTTCGGCGAGTTGTGCGCCATCCAGATCATGGCGACGGCGAGGGTCGCGCAACCGAAGTGGCGCCAGACCCAGCGGTTCTGCTCCGCGAGCAGCTGCTCCAGTTGATCGATCTCAGCCTCGTCGCAATGCTGCGCCGTGATCCAGGAAAAGTAGATGCGAGGCAGCATTACCGCGGTCATGATCATGGTTACGGACATCATCAGCGCGCTATAGATGTTCATATTCCCCTCCCTGTGACAATCAAGGCTTCCATCTCGCTGAAGCACAAAGAAGGCCCAAAATCCCGCCTGTGACATTATCTCTCATTAACGCCACTTCTCCTGCTATTACTGACATTTATCTGCCATGCATCTCTTGGCTGCCCTGCTCGCCGCTGCGCTGCTCCCTGTTCACTGTCCGGCATTTGCACACTAGTTGTCCCATCTGTACGCTAAATGACGCACACCCCGCGTCGCCTACGCGGGATATCAACCACTCTCCCCTGCACCTTTACAAAAATTAAGTTGTCACTGCGGCGCGTTCATGCTAACGCTGGAAAGTTCAAAATCAGTCCAGGGAGAAAGCATGATCCACCTTTCCAACATCACGAAACAGCACGGCTCGCAGGTACTTTTCCGCGACGCGAGCTTCCAGATACTTTCCGGCACGAGGACCGGGCTTGTCGGTCCCAACGGCGCCGGCAAGACGTCGCTTTTCCGGATCATCACCGGTGAGGAAGAGGTGGATGCCGGTGAAATCACCGTAGGCAAGAAGACCAGCATCGGTTACTTCTCCCAGAACATCGGCGATATGGCGGGACGCTCCGCTCTTCAGGAGGTGATGGCGGTCTCGGCGGAGACGGTGCGCCTTGCGGGCGAGCTGAAGCAGATGGAGGAGCAGATGGGGCAACCCATGTCCGACGACGACATGGCGAGCCTTCTCGAACGCTACGGTGTCGCGATGGAGGAGTTCGAGCATCGCGGCGGCTACGATCTCGACTCCCGCGCCCAGGAAGTCCTCACCGGCCTCGGCATCGGTCCGGACCGTTTCCACAACCCCGTTGAATCCTTCAGCGGCGGCTGGCGCATGCGCGTGGCTCTTGCCGGTATCCTCACCCTGCAGCCGGACGTGCTTCTTCTGGACGAGCCGACCAACCACCTGGACGTCGAATCGATCATCTGGCTCGAGGAGTGGCTTGCCAGCGAGTTCAAGGGCGCGCTCCTCATGACGAGCCACGACCGTGACTTCATGAACCGCGTGGTGAGCCGCATTGTCGAGGTGGCCAACAAGACCGTGACCACCTACGGCGGTAACTACGATTTCTATGAACGCGAGCGCGACATCCGGCGCGAGCAGCTTTTAGCAAGCTACAAGCGTCAGCAGGAGATGCTCGCCAAGGAAGAGGAGTTCATCGCCCGCTTCGCCGCCCGCGCCTCCCATGCCGCCCAGGTGCAGTCCAGGGTGAAGAAGATCGATAAGATCGACCGCATCGAGATCCCTCCCGAGGACAAGGTGGTCAAGTTCGTCTTCAACGAACCGCCGCGCAGCGGCGACGACGTCGTCATCATGGAGAACCTCGGCAAGAGCTGGCCGAACCCGGACGGGAGCGAACACCCCATCTTCTCCGGGGTGACCGGCGTCATCAAGCGCCTGAGCAAGATCGCCGTGGTCGGTGTGAACGGCGCGGGCAAGTCGACCTTCTTGAAGACCATCGCCGGGCAGACCGAGGCGACCACCGGCAGCGTGGCGCTCGGTGCCAACGTGGAGCTCGGCTACTTCAGCCAGCACGCCATGGAGATCCTCGACCCGAAGAAGACCATCTTCGAGACGGTGCAGGACGTCATTCCGCTGGCCACCATCGGCGTCATCCGTAACCTCCTGGGTTCCTTCCTCTTCCAAGGGGACGACGTCGACAAACGTATCGAGAACCTCTCCGGCGGCGAGAAAAGCCGTGTCGTGCTGGCCACGCTCTTGGCGCGTCCGGTCAACTTCCTCGTCCTCGACGAACCGACGAACCACCTGGACATCCGGTCGCGCGAGATCCTGTTGGACGCCCTTTCGGGATTCCAGGGTACCGTCATCCTGGTAAGCCACGACCGTCACTTCCTGCGCGAGTTGGTGGACCGGGTCATAGAGGTTGACCACGGCGAGATGCGCGTCTACGAGGGGGACTACGACTACTACCTTTCGAAGACCGAGCACCGCCACCACGTCTGAGTCGGCGGACATTAGCGCCCTTTACATTCTTGTTTGCCTTCCGGGGGCGCTCCGTGTTATAAGACGCATGCCGTTATTCAAATGCCATCAGCCAAAGGAGAGCAGCCGCATGTCCAAACAGAACGAAATGACCTTTAAATACATCTTCACCTACGACTACAACCCCGTCTACGTGAATGGCGCCCACGGCGGTATCTCTCCGCGCGGCGAGCTCGTCATCAACTTCTACCTTGAGCGTCAGCCGCTTCCGAACGCCATCAGCCATGAGATCACCGCCGTCGGCCAGATCGGTCCGGAGACCGAGGTTGAGCCGTCCGATCTGGGCAGGAGCCTGGTGCGTCAGGTCATCAACGGTATCGTTGTGAACCACCAGACCGCCCGCGAGCTGCACTTCTGGCTGGGCGAGAAGCTCAAGGAATTCGAAGCGATGGAGCAGGCACGTGGCGCCATGGCCGCAGAGCAGGCAGGTCAGGTAACCCACTAGGGTAAGTGCGTAACCGGCATCACAAAGGGGCGGCGTTCCTAAACGGAGCGCCGCCCCTTCTTTTGGTTCGCAACGAATCTGGAGAATGCAGAGTAGTGCTCGCCACGAAGCGCTGCCCTCGCCTCAGCGTTCCCCCCTTTGCGAAGGGGGGGCAGGGGGGATTTGCCTTTTAGATCGCGAGTCCTTACTTCCCGAAAAGCGCTGAAATAATAACTTTTTAGCCGCAAGCAGTAAGGGAATCAAGGGCAGCCCCCTTTCCCCAAAGGAGCAAACGTGTCAAAGAAGTGTGTCGTTGGAAGCGAGTCAGTGCGGATGATCGAGCTTGGGCACCCCTGGATCATCGCCGATGCCTATACCAAGAAATGGCATGCCGGCGAGGCCGGGGACCTCGTGGAACTGGTCGATGCCTCCGGCGCCTTTCTCGCCACCGCTCTCCTTGACCCGGCAGACCGGATCGTGGCGCGGGTGCTCTCGCGCGAGAGGATGCGCCTTGACCGCGCATGGGTGCTAAAGCGCCTGGAGCGTGCGGTGCAGCTTAGAAAGCAGCACGCCAACCTGGAAGATTCCGACGCCTACCGCTTGGTGAACGGCGAAGGGGACGGCCTTCCCGGCCTCACCGTCGACCGCTACGGCGATTACCTCATGGTGCAGATCTACTGCTCCGGCTGGCGCAGGTACCTCAAACTCGTCACCCAGGCGCTCGAAGACCTCCTCGCACCGGCCGGGATCTACGAGAAGGTGCGCCCCCAGAACACGCGGGAGCTCGAGGCCGCCAGCGACAGTAAGAAGTACGGCCATCTCCTCGCCGGGACCCCAGCGCCGGAACCGCACCACGTGCGCGAGAACGGCCTCGTCTTCCAGGTGAGCCTCGAGCGCGGACTCAACACCGGGCTCTTCCTCGACATGCGCAAGAACCGCCGCGAACTCATGGCACGCGTGAAGGGAAAGCGCTTTTTAAACCTCTTCAGCTACACCGGCGCCTTTTCCGTGGCGGCTGCCGCGGCGGGGGCGAGCCTCGTCACCAGCGTGGACGCCTCACCCGGATACATGGCGCAGGCGAGGGAAAACTTCAACCTGAACCGGCTTAACCCGAAGCGCCACGAGTTTCTGGTGGGGGACTGCTTGACGACGCTCGACGACCTCGCTCGCCAGAAGAAGGTGTACGACGTGATCCTCATGGATCCCCCCTCCTTCTCGACCACCTCCAAAAACCGCTTCACCACGCGCGGCGGGACTTCCGACCTCGTCGCGTCGGCGGTGAGGCTCATAAAGCCGGGTGGGCTCCTCATTACCTCGTCGAACCACCAGAAGGTCGATCTTGCGGATTACCTGAAGGAACTGCGCAGGGGGGCACTGCAGGGTGGGGCGGAATTGCAGGTGATTGCGGTCACCGGGCAGCCGGAGGATTTTCCGTACCCGGTGACCTTTGCGGAAGGGCGTTATCTTAAATACGTCGTAGCTGTGAAAGGGTAGGGGCCGCTAGCTCACGCCGCAGTCGCGCAGGTACTTCGCGTAGCGCTTGTCGGTGAGCTCGATGTGGTTCAAGACCCAGCTGGAGAGGAAATTCAGCAGTTCCAGCGCGAGCCCCGGCTTGTTGCTCCCAAGGCGCTCCTTGAAGGCGAACGCCTTCGCTATGAAGCGCTGGTGCTCCAGCTCGTGCAGCGCCATCTCCGGATACTTGTGCTTGCGGAACAGCTCCTCCTCGACTGCGAAGTGCGCCTGGGCGTAGTTGAACAGGTTCGTCAGCACGTCCTCCACCGCGTCCGCCCCCTGATTCTTCCTGATCGCCTCGTCCAGTTCTTCCATCATCTGGATCAGCCTTTTGTGCTGCTCATCCACCTTCGATATGCCGAGGCTGAGGCTATCCGACCATGCCACTATTTCCATGAACCTCTCCCTTCGGGTTGCGTCTGCCTTTTGATGCGTGCCAAATTACGGTACTCTGTGGTATCTTTTGCCGACTGTCATTGCCGCAGTATCCGGAGCCTTCATGCCACGCCCTCCAACAAAGCACTTGGAGATCTTTCACCAGCAGATACTGCTTCCGGACAGCTCTGTCTTCTCGGTTCAGTGGATCGATCTTCCTTCTTCGGTCTCGCTGCGCGCCGCCCCCACGTTCCTACTCGAGCATTATTTCAAGGTCGTGCGCCGCGCCACCTTCGGTATGATCACCCCGGTTGCCGACGCCGACGGGGTACGCTTCCGCGTCACCGGGACCGGTCTCTCCCTGCTTTCATTTGCACCTCCCCGCTTCGAGACCATCGAGGGGGCGCATGCCGTGCACCTCTACATCTGCGGTGGGTTCCTGGTTCAGCCCGGTGAGTGCGACAACGGCATGTTCTCGCTGGTGACCGCACCGGCAGGGGATGGTATCCGTGTCACGGTGCGGCTCTCCGATTACTGCCCGCTGCTGCTTGGCAGCCGCACTCCGTCGAGGCTCAGAAAGCTCCTCTACGGCTGGACGCAGTCGTACCTCCACAAGGTGGTGACCGTGCGCTACCTGGCCTCGCTGTACCACGAGCTGACCGGTGTTACGCCGCGCGTTAGGGTGACCAGGGTGCAGGTGCGGCAGGGAACCGACATCTGACTCAACTTCTCTTCGGACGAGGGAATGACTACTTGAGGATTTTAAACGGCGCTTTTCGTGAATCGGGGATGTTTCAGGCGGGCTTCTTCCGGTTCAGTGATTCGTAAAGGGCGATCTGCTCGGCGATGGAAAGCTTCTTCTTGCCGCTTTGCTTCCCTCTGCACATCCTGCACCTGTCATCTGAGCACCACTGACAGAAATTGCAGTCCTCGCACGGGTGCTTCTTGCAGTCTTTCCCGCACCCTTCCTCTTTACTCATACGGATCACCGAACATATGCGGGGAGCGGCGTTACCACCGCTCCCCTTTTTGTCAGTAGACGATGTTGCGCTTCGGTGCGGTCCCTTCAACGATGCGGGCAAAGGACTTGCCTTGGTCCGCGTTGATGAGGAGGTAACGCGGCAGCTTCATCACCTGGTCGTTCGGACCGGCGTGATGCGCTTCGATGGTGAAGGTGGCGACGTAGCCGGCCTCGGCTGCACGCTTCAGGAGGTAGTCGTCGTAGATGCCGAAGGGCCACGCCAGCATGTCAACCTTGGTGCCGAGTTTCTCCTCGAGGCGCGCCTTCGATTTCTTCAGCTGGGTCTGCACCGACTTCTCGAACTCGGCCGGAGCCATCTTCTTCCTGTCCTTCTTGAAGTTCGGGTGCCAGAAGGTGTGGGACTGGATGTCGAAGCCGTTTTTCTGCAGCGTCTTCAGCTGTTCCCAGGTCATCGCGTACTTGGCGTTCGAGATGGCCGAGGGGTAGACGAACACGGTGACCGGGACGTTGTACTTCTTGGCCAGCGGCAGCATGTCGGTGTAGACCGACTTGTGGGCGTCGTCCTCGACGATAACCACTGACTTCGGTGCCGGCGCCGGTCCCTTTTTCAGGTAGTAGTCCACCAGTTTCCTGAGCGGGATGACGGTATAGCCGTTTTCCTTCAGGTACTTCAGGTGTTCCTCGAATACCGAGGTCTTTATCGTCATGCCGTCGGCCACGGTGGGGCCGAAGCGGTGGTAAAGAAGGATCGGGACGTGGACTCCCTGGGTGACTGCGGCCGGGGCGGCCTTTGCGGCGGGCGCCGCCTGTGCGCCGGTAGCGGCGAAGAGGGCGGCAAGGAGAAGGAACAGGATGCGGAACTTCATGCGGAACAAGACCTCCGTTATAGTTTCCCTTGGTAGAGGGGCGAAGCAAACGACCTAACATAGCAGAAACTTCGCAAATTTGAAACGAGAGAATCCTCCTGAATCATATCAATCTGCACCGAGACCGCGGGATGGTAGAATACCAACAGGAGGTGTACCATGCAAAATTTCGAAGTCAGGTGTCCCTCATGCGGCGCCTTAAACCGCGTCCCCGCCGACAAGGAAGGTATCGCCGGCAAGTGCGGCAGCTGCCGCGGCGAACTTCCTCCGCTTTACTCCCATCCATTGCAACTGGACGACTCCACTTTCAACGCCTTCGTGTCCTCCTACTCCGGCCCGGTACTCGTCGAATTCTGGGCCCCCTGGTGACCTCACTGCGTCTCATTCGCACCGGCGGTGCGAAAAGCTGCAGAACTTCTGGCCGGAAGGGCCGCTGTGATCCAGGTGAACTGCGATGACAGCCCGACCCTGTCGGGACGCTTCGGGGTAAGGGGGATCCCCGTCACCCATCTGTTGCGCGGCACAAAGACCGTGGACCAGATCTCAGGCGCTCAATCAGCCGATGCACTCCTTGCCTGGTTCAGGCGCTGGGAACCATCAGCTTAACGCCACTTCATCTTGTAATCCTTCAGCTTTTTTCCTTCAACGTGCATTGACAGAAAACGTGCCTTTGGCAGAATTGGTGTCGGCGGCTCCGATAATGAGAAAAGGAGGAAGGATGACCAGAGATCAGTTGCAGATTCTTGAGAACCAACTGGTGGCAAACTGCCAGTACAAAGGGATTCAAACGACGCTGCAGAAACTGCTGGAAAGCCTTTACCTGGGAAAGAGCCTCGACGCTATACTTACCGAAATGCTCGAGTGACGCTGCACCCGGCAGGGAAAGCGCCCACTGAGACAGTAACGGCCCAGTAAAGGACCTCAATGCCGGAAAACAAGAAGTCCACAATCCGCCTACAACTCTGCTTCCTGGTCGCTGCGTGCGTGCTGCCCGTGTGGCTTTTGGCCGCCGTGATGGTGCGCCACGCCTACGTGACCAAACTGGACCAGGTGAACCGCGACATGCTGGTGAACGCGCGCGCCATGTCCCTCGTGGTGGACCGCGAACTTGCAAACGTCCAGGCGTCGCTCGCCGCTCTCGCCACCTCCCCATCGTTCAGGAACAGGGACCTCCCCGCGGTTTATCAGCAGTGCAAAGAGGTCCTACGGAACTACCCGGGTGTGGACATCGTCATCGCCGACCGGGACGGGCAGCAGCTCATCAACACCTATCGCCCCTTCGGGAGCACGCTTCCCAAACGCAGCAACCTCGCCATGGTGCGGCGCATCTTCGGGACCGGACAGCCGCAGGTGAGCGACCTTTTCACCGGGGCCGTCACCAAGCGACCGCTCATCGCCATAGACGTTCCCGTCATCATCGACGGCAGCGTAGCCTTTGATCTCTCCATGACCTTCTCGTCCGAAAAACTCTCCGCGATTCTGCAAAGCAAGAACGTCTTCAAGGAGTGGTACGGCGCGGTGTTGGACCGTAACGGCGTCATAACCGCCCGCACAGTGAATCTTGGCGATGTTGTCGGGAAGCAGGCCGGCGCAGAGCTGCGCCGTGCCGCCGAGGCGGCAGGCGAGGGGAGTATCATGCAGACCTTCCCTGCGAAGGAAGAGGCCTTCACCGCCTTTGCCAAGTCTTCCTTCTCCGGCTGGACCGTCGCCTTCGGGGTGCCCAAGCGGTTGGTACTGCACCAGATCTACCTCTGGGTGGCGTGGACCGTCGCCGGGGTGGCCGCCATTTCCATGCTCGGCCTCCTTTTGGCCACCTTCATCGGGCGCCGCATCGCCAAAGACGTGCTGAGCCTCGTGGAGCCCGCGCTCGCCATAGGGCAGGGGAGGGTGGTGACGAGCATACGCAGCGAGTCGGTCAAGGAGACTACCGAGGTGGCTGAGGCGCTCGTGCAGGCGTCGCATCTGTTGCAGCGGCGCGAGACGGAGCGCGATCTTGCCGAGCGGCAGCTCTCCCTCGCTATGGACGAGCTGCGTAGCGAGACCGCGGAAAAGATCCGTGCCCTCGAGGAGTTGCGCAGGCAGGAACAGCTTCTCACCCAGCAAAGCCGGCAGGCGGCCCTGGGGGAGATGATCGGCAACATCGCCCATCAATGGCGCCAGCCGCTTAACGCCCTTGGCCTCATGGTCCAGCAACCGCCTCTTTTTTACGAGCTTGGTCAGGTAGACCGGGAATACCTGGAAGAGCATGCGCGCAAGACCATGCAGATCGTGAAGCACATGTCGCAGACCATCGACGATTTCAGGAGCTTCTTCCGTCCGGATAAGGAGAAGGTTCGCTTCAGGATCGCCTATGAGGTCGGCAAGACCCTCTCCCTCGTGGACGGATGGTTGCAGTCGCTCAACATCACCGTGGAATTGAAGCAGGAAGGCGACCCCTGTATCGATGGGTACCCGAACGAGTTTTCCCAGGTGCTGCTGAACATTCTGCTTAATGCACGCGACGCCATCGTCGAGCGTGCCATCGAGTCACCGCGGGTGCTCATCGCCATCGGAGAGGAGAAGGATAGGTCGATAGTGGTGGTCACCGACAACGCGGGGGGGATCCCGGAGGAGATCATCGACAAGATCTTCGACCCGTATTTCACCACGAAGGGGCCGCAGGCCGGAACCGGGGTAGGACTCTTCATGTCCAAGACCATCATTGAAAAAAACATGGGAGGGGTGCTCACCGCGCGCAACGTCGCGGGCGGCGCTGAGTTCAGGATAGAGGTCTGATATGAAGCTTAGAATGATGGTCGTTGAAGATGACAGGGACACCCTGGAGATACTGGGCGTGGTGCTGCAGCGCAAGTACGTCGACATGGAGATCTGCACGGCGAACAATGGCAGAAAAGGGGTCGATCTCTTCACGCAGGAGAGCTTCGACATCGTGATCACCGACGTGAACATGCCTGAGATGGATGGGATAGCTATGGTCCAGGCCCTCCGGGCCATGAAACCGGATGTGCAGTTGATCTTCATCACTGCCGACACCGGCAGGGCAACCGTCGAACACAGTGTCGGAACCGGATTCCACCTCGATCATTACATAGCGAAGCCGGTGGACTACAAGGACCTTTTCGTAGCAATAGAAAAGTCACTGGAAGCTGTCAACGCCTGCCGTGGCTGACAAAGAGACTCCCGCTACTGCATCGGAAAGGCTCGCTATATTCCATTGTAGATAACGAAAACTGTACAAAGCGTAGCAGGACGCTGTATACTTCACCGCATGTCTGTTGTTATTGCTGTTGATTGAGAAGAGACCTGCAAACAGAAGGAGGACATCCATGAAAAAAACAACTTTAGCAATCCTTGTTGTGGCATCACTCGCACTTCCGACCCTGGCGTCGGCGGCTCCATTTCGCCAGGGGCCCTACATCGGCGGCTTTGTAGGCGTAACCGTCCCGGAGAAGACCGATGCGACCAGCTATGACGGCACCTCCGTTTTTAACGACAGAATTTCTTTTGAGCCTGGCGTGAACGTTGGCGGTGTCCTTGGGTACGACTTCGGTGGGGTCCGCTTTGAGGGGGAAGTCTCCTACAAGGACATCAGGTTCGACACGATAAATGACAACGCCGGTGGGCGATTCAAGGTCGTGGACGGTAGCGTTGATACGACGGCGTTCATGGCGAACGTGTTTTTCGATCTACGCAACCAGAGTCCGATAACACCTTACATCGGTGGCGGGGTTGGCTTCGCCGCCTTGCATCTGAACGACACTTACGGCTATCAGACTAACGGCACCGGTGAGCTTTCCTATTTATCCGATGACGACGTTGTTTTTGCCTATCAGGTGGGTGCCGGTCTAGAGGTTCCGCTGAACCGCCTGCTTTCTCTGGACCTCGCCTATCGGTACTTTGGTACCACCGAAGCCTCCTTTTTGAACACCGAAATGGAGCTTAAAACCCACAACGCTACTGTCGGTCTCAGGCTCAAGTTCTGATAGTTCCGGGGGCCGCATGGCAGATTCCAACGCCCAAAATAATGAGCTGGAACGGCAGAACCAGCAACTGCTGGACGCCTACACCCAACTGGACCGCGCCATGGCCCAGTACGCGGAACTCTACGACAACGCCCCCGTCGGCTATCTCTCCACCGACTTCGACCGGCGCATCGTGAAGACCAACCTCACCTGCTGCTCGCTTCTGAAGCGGGACCGGATCGTCCTGCAGGGGATGGATTTTCTCGATCTCGTGGCCAAGGGATACCGCTCCTCACTTCTGGAGTGCCTGGAGCGGGTCCGGCATCGCAAGGGAAAGCTCGAGTGCGAGGTGAGGCTGTTAAACGGGACGCCGGTACTATTGGCGATGGAGGCCTCCGCCGCGCATCAGGAGTGCCGCATGGTGCTTCTGGACATCACGAAGCAGAAACAGGCCGAGGAAGCGCTTAGGGAGAGCGAGCAGCGCTTCAAATCACTAGTCGAGGTGACCTCTGACTGGGTCTGGGAGGTGAACGAGAAGGGGGAGTACAGCTACGTAAGCCCGAAGGTGTACGACCTTTTGGGTTACGGTCCCGAAGAGGTACTCGGGAAGACCCCCTTCGACCTCATGCCGTGTCACGAGGCAGAGCGGCTGCTCATGGTCTTTGGCGACATCGTATCAAGGCGCGAGCCTTTCCATAACCTGAAGAACGTGAATCTGCGCAAGGACGGCAAGGAAGTGCTTCTAGAGAGTAGCGGCGTTCCCATCTTCGACGATGACGGGAATTTCTGCGGTTTCCGAGGCATCGACCGCGACATCACCGACCGCTGATCAGTTGCAAAGATAAAAGAAAAAGGCCAAGTCATTCGACTTGGCCTTTGCTTTTTTCATGGTGGGCGATACTGGGTTCGAACCAGTGACCCCTGCCGTGTGAAGGCAGTGCTCTCCCGCTGAGCTAATCGCCCGATGTGTTCTGTGTATGTATCAGATGGCCCAATCGATGTCAAGACTGTTTATCGCCGCTCAAGCCGCACTCACGGCCGATAAAGGACAAGTATTGACGCTGGTGCTGATACTTATTCGTCCTAGTCTGATGCGAAAATTTCCTGATTGGCTGTCACCTTCTGCCTGCCTTCCTCTGTCTGAGCGTCACAGGTCTTCGATCTGCAAACATGTGGCGAGATACACGATGGGCGGATGGAGGCATGTGCTGCGGGGGGGAGGGATGACCTGACGGGACGGGTCTACGCGAACCGGCACCGTCGGCTCTTTGCGCGCTAACATCGTTCTAGATTATACCTATTTCGCCTTGACACGGTCCTTTGGCTGTTGCTATAGTGCGGCGTCTCGAGGGGCTTCCGTTAGCGTCAGCGCAAACAGTTTCTTACCCTGCCAATAGGGGCCCTGCACAAATACCAAGAGGTGTCGTTTTGGAACTGGAACGCGGTCTTATTCAGGTGTATACCGGCAACGGCAAGGGAAAAACCACCGCTTCGCTGGGACTTGCCCTGCGTGCCGTCGGTCGCGAGCTGAAGGTCTGCATGATCCAGTTCATGAAGGGGGGCGGGCCCTACGGTGAGCAGATGGCCGCCGAGAAACTGGCGCCTTTTCTCACCATCATCCAGACCGGGCGTCCCGGCTGGGTGAACAAGGACAACCCGCACCAGGCCGACAAGGATCTTGCTGCAGAGGCGCTCGCCCTGGCTGCGGAGAAGTTGCAGGGAGGGGAGTACGATCTCGTCATTCTCGACGAGGTGAACGGCGCCGTATCCATGGGACTCTTACCGGTGGAAGCGCTGCTTGATCTCATGGCGAAGAAGCCGGAAAAGGTCGAGCTCGTTCTAACCGGCCGTAATGCACATGAGCGCGTCATCGCGGCGGCCGATCTGGTCACCGAGATGTGCGAGATCAAGCACTACTACAAGGCGGGCGTCAACGCGCGCGTCGGCATCGAGAAATAACTTACCATTCAATATACTTGATAGCGGAGGTTTGCCATGGCAGAAAGAAGAGTTCGCGTGTTGGTAGGAAAGCCCGGTCTGGACGGGCACGACAGGGGGGCAAAGATCATCGCCCGTGCCTTCCGTGATGCCGGTTTCGAGGTAATCTACACCGGTCTGCACCAGACCCCGGAGCAGATCGTCTCCGCCGCCATCCAGGAAGACGTTGACTGCGTCGCTCTTTCCATCCTTTCCGGCGCACACAACACCCTGCTTCCCGCGGTGAAAGAGATCCTCGTTGAGAAGGGAGCTGCCGACATCGTGCTCATGGCAGGCGGCGTCATTCCCGAGGATGACATCCCCGGCCTCAAGAAAGCCGGCATCGCCGAAGTCTTCACCCCCGGCACCTCCACCGAGACCATCGTAGGCTGGGTGCGCGACAACATAACGCCCCACGCTTAACGGCCTGAACGGCCGTTCAACGTTCAACGTTCAACGTTACAAACCGAAACCACCATGCGCCGCGTGATTGCCAAACAGGCAGCCCGCGGCGTATCACTTGGTGCACTCTTTGGGTGAGGTTTTGACGCCCAACTAACATTGAATGTCGAACGTCTACTCGCTGTCTTAATGGTAAGCCAGAAAAGCGTCGGCCCCAGCCGGCCAAGCAAATCGAACGTTGAACGCTGAACGTTGAACGTTTTTTGGAGTCCTTATGTCCTTAGCCGAACGTGTGCTCGACGGCGACATCCGTGCCGCCGCGCGTCTGATGCGCGACATCGACGACCGCTTCAAAAGCGCCGTCGAGGAGCTGAAAACCCTCTACCCCCATACCGGCAACGCCTACATCATAGGCATCACCGGTCCTCCGGGGGCGGGGAAGTCGACCCTCGTCGACCAGATCGTCGCGGCCTACCGGAAACGTGACCTCCTGGTAGGCGTAGTCGCCATCGACCCGACCAGCCCCTTCTCGGGAGGCGCCATCCTCGGTGACCGCATCCGCATGAACCGCCACGCCGACGACGCAGGCGTCTTCATCCGCAGCCTCGCCACGCGCGGCGCCTTGGGTGGCCTCTCACGCTCCACCATGGATGTTGCGAACGTCATGGACGCCATGGGGATGGACGTCATCGTCATCGAGACCGTCGGCGTCGGACAGGACGAAGTCGATATTGTCAGCACAGCGCACACCACGGTCGTCGTCATGGTCCCAGGCCTTGGCGATGATATCCAGGCGATCAAGGCGGGCATCCTCGAGATCGGCGACGTCTTCGTCGTGAACAAGGCCGACCGCGACGGCGCCGAGCGTACCGCACGCGAACTCACCACCATGCTCGAGATGAAACACCCAGACGACGACGGCTGGTTTCCCCGTGTCATGAAAACCGAGGGGAGCAGGGGCGTCGGCATCGAGGAACTAGTCGAGGAGTTCGACGCGCACCGCACCTACCTGAAAGAGTCTGGTGCCCTGCAGCGCCTGATCGAGGAGCGAAACGCCAAGGTGTTCGCCGATACACTGAGGGACGAACTCTTCGATAGCGTCATGAGCGCCATCAGTGCGAATGGCACCTACCAGGAGATCCTCACCGGGCTGCGCGACAGGAGTACCGATCCCTACAGCGCGGTGCAGAAAGTCATGGCGGGAAGCGCTTTTACTTGACCGGCCACGGCAAAAGTGTTAATTAACACAGAAATGGGGCCTAAGGCCCCATTAGTCGTTTTCCGGTTGGGAGTAGGCAAGAATGTTACGTAAGCTTCTGGCGTTCGTCGTACTGGCAGTCCTTTTTTCCATCGTTGTATATAACCCCTCCGCTATCTCCTTACCCGGAGCGAACCCCCAAGATCCAGCCAAGGAAGACCTGACCCGCGTGGAGTACCCGAGCCTCGCCAAGGTCGCCTGGCGCGGGCATTTCATACAGCCCAGCGAGACCCTGGAGTCCCTCTTCGGCGAGGACTGGCCCGTCGTGGCGCGCTTTAACCGCATCGACCGGCGTCACGTCTATCCGGGGATGACAATCAAGGTTCCCGTTGATATGGCCGCCGCGCGCAGTTACACCCCGATGCCCGCCGAGTACCCCGAGGCGAAACGCTACGGGAAATACATCCTCATCGACATGACCGAGCAGTGGATGGGCGCCTACGAGAACGGCAAGCTTCGTTTCTCCGCCCCAGCCGCCACCGGCGCGCCCGGGCATGAAACCCCCGTTGGCATCTTCCGCATCGATGCGCGGCATCGCACCCACACCTCCTCCCTGTACAAAACTGAGGACGAAACCGGTCAATATCCGATGGACAACGCGATGCGTTTCCACATCGGTCCCGACAACGCCGCCTACTGGATCCACGCCCGCGATCTACCCGGCAAGCCCGCCTCTCACGGATGCGTAGGTCTCTATGACGAGGCGATGCAGAATCGCGTCTACGGCATTCCGGCCAAGCCGGTGCTTCTCGATTCCGAAAAATTCTACGCCTGGGCCGTCGGCGAGAACGACTATGAAGACGACACCGGCAATCTCGAAGAACTAGAAGACGCCCCCGTAGTCGAAGTCAGAGGCCAAAACCCCGTCTACCGCAAGTAGCCCTTCTTTAGACAACCCTGAGCACCGTGAGGGTGTTCGCCCACGAAGCCCCCACGAGCCCTAGCGTTCCCCCCTTTGCGAAGGGGGGACAGGGGGGATTTGCAGCTCTGTCTTAGTCCAACATCCTCCCGCCCAGAAATTATTCCTCACCCGAAACGCCAGCCCGTCCTAAACCATTCCCACGAAGCACGCACGAGCCCGAGCGTTCAGTGGGGATTTCCCGTCCCACACTCCCCCAACATCCAAAGGACGACAGAGAATGCGGTATACTCTCCAGTGTCCCGGTCACTGAATCAGCCGATCCCCCACTGTCATAACTGGAGCTGCCGTGCAGGAACTGTTCAAGGAATACCTGCAGGTTCACGGTTACTGGGTGCTCTTTCTAGGCACCTTCCTTGAAGGAGAAGCCGTCCTCATCTTCGCGGGCTTTCTCGCCTTCCAGGGATACCTCGACATATACCTGGTCATCCTCTCCGCCCTGGTCGGCTCTTTCCTTGGCGACCAGTTCTACTTCCAGATAGGGCGCCGGAAAGGGGCGCAACTCCTCCGGCTTTTCACCACCATCGCCCGAAAGTTCCGTAAAGCCCTGCGGCTCATCGAGCGTTACGGCACCTTCGTTGCGTTCGTCTCCCGTTACACCTACGGTTTCCGCATCATCCTCCCGATCATCCTGGGCATGACCACCTTTCCCTCGCGTCGCTTTCTGTTTCTAAACCTGCTCTCCGCTCTTACCTGGTCCGTCATCTTCTCGCTTGCCGGCTATCTCTTTGGTAAGACTGCATCCCTCTTCATAGAAGATCTGGAGAGTTACGAGCCGTACCTGATGCTCGTATTAGCCGGTGTCATCGCCTGTTTCTGGTCCAGTCATTTCGTCGTGCACCGTTGGCGCAAGCGGCACGCGCGAGCCCGCCTGAACCGCATCAAGTCCCGCCCCCGACACCCCAGGCCCACCCCCCACCCCCCACGCGCCTGACCCATAGGGACGGAAACCTCAAGACTCACCTCTTTTGGGGAAGCTTGCTGCGACATTAGCTTAAGAGATAGTGTTGCGTTGAAGAACGCTGCTGCCATTGCGTCCCCCCCTTTTGCGAAGGGGGAGCCTGCCCCCCGTAGCCTTGGCGAAGGGGGGACAGGGGGGATTTGCCTCTAGCCGTCCCCGCCTCACATGTCCCAAGCCCTTGCTCAGTCCCACCCGAGCCCCAGCGGTCCACCTTTCAATTGGTGGTAGATTAGGGATGCGTTCGGAGACTTAGGTGACACCTGTTCGGAGACATGGGTTACACACGTGCGGAGACATAGGTTACACCTGCGCGGGGTCCACGCAGCACTGCCCGAACCCTAACGTCCCCCCCTTGGCGAAGGGGGGACAGAGGGGAGTTGCCTCAAGCCCCACCCATGCCCACCGTCGCCAATCCTCAATTGCCAATTGTCAATCACCTCCCTTTTATGGTCTAATGCCCGCCGCGCCCCAACCGGACGCCATTCCGCACAATGAACAAAGGTACCGCATGGATTTGAAGCAAAGAGTTTCCGTCGTCCTGGTAGGGACCCAGAGTCCCGGCAACATAGGCATGGTCTGCCGTGCCATGAAAAACATGGGTCTGGCCGATCTGCGCCTGGTGAACCCCTGCCAGGTAGACCACCTGGACGCGATCAAGTTCGCCGTCTCCGCGCGTAATCTGCTGGAGCGCGCCCGCATTTTCACCTCCCTCGAGGATGCCATCGCCGACTGCGAGTACTCCGTCGCCACGACGCGGCGCCACGGCAAGTACCGCAGCGAGATCAGCACGCCGCCCGAGATCGTAGAGAAGTTCGCCGCCTGCGCCCCGACAAGCCGCCTGGCCCTCGTCTTCGGACGCGAGGACAGCGGGCTCACCACCGACGAGGTGGCACTTTGCCGCTGGCAGTCCACCATCGAGACCGCGGACGAGTTCGGTTCCCTGAACCTCTCCCAGGCCGTGCTCATCTTCTGCTACGAGTTCCTGAAAGGTGTAGCGGCACCTGTCCCGGTAAAGGAAGCCCGTGAACTTGCCGGTTCCGCGTCGCTCGAGCCGATGTACGGCCACATGGAAAAGACCTTCCTGAGGATCGGTTACTTGAACCCGCAGAACCCGGACCACATGATGCGCACCATGCGGCGCATCTTCTCCCGCGCCGAACTCGACGAGCGCGAGGTCGCTTCGCTGCGCGGTCTTCTTTCCCAGATCGACTGGGCCTGCGCCGAGTTCAAGGGAAAGAAGGGAAACGCTGACTAAGCCTTCGTTGCGTCCCCGCCCCCGGAGGGGGAGGGACAGGGAGGGGGAGCGCAGCGGCTCGATCAGCCTGTCCTCTTCCCTAGCTCGTGTAGGCTAACGGGAATTCGGTGAACGCGAAGTGCAGGTACCCACGAAGCGCTGCACGAGCCCCGGCGTCCCCCCCTTTGCGAAGGGGGGGGCAGGGGGGATTTGCCTTGCGCCATCCTCAAGATGATTGCTGTTGGTTAGAGCGAATTAAAGTTTCCCCCCACACGGCCGATGCAAGATAGGTGTGCATCGTGCCGGGGATAACGACCAGAGAGGGAACCACCGTGAAAGTGTTGCTTACCAACGACGACGGCGTCCACGCCCCCGGGCTCGCCGCACTTGCCAGGAGGATGGGCGAGGTAGCCGAGGTGGTCGTCGTCGCCCCGGACCGTGAACAAAGCGCCGTCTCGCACGCGCTCACGCTGCACCATCCCTTAAGGGCCGCCCGCATCGCCGACAACATCTTCTCGGTGGAGGGGACGCCGACCGACTGCGTCAACCTGGGCATCCACAACCTCCTCTCCTTCAGGCCCGACCTCGTCATCTCCGGCATCAACCGCGGCGCCAACATAGGCGACGATGTCACCTATTCCGGCACCGTGGCCGCCGCACTGGAAGCCACCCTCATGGGGATCCCCGCCATCGCGGTGTCCCTCGTTACGCGCGGCGCGGGCGACAACTACGACGCAGCAGCCTCCTTCGCCGCCCGCCTCGCCCAGTCCGTAGCCGAACGCGGCCTGCCGCGCGACACCTACCTGAACGTCAACGTCCCCGATGTCCCCGCCGAAGCGCTCCTCCCCGCGCTGGTCACCCGCCAGGGTAGACGGAGCTACGAAGGGACCATCGTGGACAAGGTCGATCCGCGCGGCAGGAACTACTACTGGATCGGCACCGTTGATCTCAGTTTCCAGGACGTACCCGGCACCGATTATCACGCCGTTTCTCGCGGGCACATTTCCGTCTCACCGCTGCAGATCGACTTCACCAACCACGCTGCAATTGGCCAGCTGGAGGCGTGGGAATTGCCGTGATGCTGGACTTTTAGCACGCCATTTGCTATATTTCCCCGTTGCTAAAGATCGGGGGTGGAATGAATTCAGCTGTAGCACGCAAGAGGATGGTCGCAGAGCTGGTGAAACGCGGCATAACCGACCAGCGAGTGATCAACGTCATGCTCGAGTTGCCGAGGCACATCTTCGTCGAAGAGGCGATGTCGGCCCAGGCCTACAGCGACGGGTCACTCCCGATCGGAGAGAAACAGACCATATCGCAGCCCTACATCGTGGCGCGCATGACCGAGCTTTTGGCGCTCACCGGGCGCGAGAAGGTGCTTGAACTAGGCACCGGGTCCGGCTACCAGGCCGCCGTGCTGGCGACCCTCGCCGATCGCGTTTGCACCGTGGAAAGGATCCGGCCCCTGGCGCTGAAGGCCCGCAAGGCCCTCGACAGCCTGAGGCTTTTGAACGTAAACCTGAAGATCGGCGACGGCACCGAAGGGTGGCCCGAGGAAGCACCGTTCGACGCCATCCTCGTCACCGCCGGCGCACCGTTTCTTCCTGAGTGCCTCATCGAGCAGCTCGCACCGGGCGGACGCCTGGTGATTCCGGTCGGCGACCGCGTTGATCAGAAACTGTTGGTAGTAAGAAAAGGGATAGACGGTAGCGTGACCCGTGAAGAGGCAGACGACTGCAGATTCGTGAGACTGATCGGGAAAAACGGCTGGAGCGACGAAGCGTAGGCAGGACCTGTACATACACCTAACCCTTGCCAAAGGAGTCTTGCATGGAAAACGACGAACTGTTGGAGGAGAAGGAACCTCTCTTTCTTGACGGCGAGCAGGACCCCGACGCGGTAGAACTTGAACGGGTCGAGGAAGAGGCGGACGAAGAGGCCGAGGTAGAAGAAGAGGAGATCAAGGCCGTCGAGGTGGAACATTTCGATGACGCCATCAAGCTCTACCTGCGCGAGATCCAGAAGACCAAGCTGCTCACCGCCGACGAGGAGAAGGAACTGGCGGCGCGCATCGATCTTGGAGACAAGGCCGCCCGCGACCGGATGATCGTCTCCAACCTTCGCCTCGTGGTGAAGATCGCCAAGCGCTACATAAACCGCGGGCTTCCCTTCCTCGACCTGATCGAAGAGGGGAACATGGGTCTCATCAAGGCGGTGGAGCGCTTCAAGCTCTCCAAGGAGTGCCGCTTCTCCACCTACGCCACCTGGTGGATCAGGCAGTCCATCGAGCGTGCCCTAGTGAACCAGTCCCGCACCATCCGCCTCCCCGTGCACGTCTCCGACGACATCAACAAGATGCTCAGGGTGACCCGCGAGCTGGTGCAGAAGATGAACCGCGAGCCCTCGGTGAAGGAAGTCGCCGACGCCCTAGAGGTGAACGTCACCTACGTGCGCCGTCTCATGGTGCTTCTGAAAAAGACCTACTCGATCGAGCGTCCCATGGGGGAGAACAACGACTACTTCCTCATCGACACCATCGAGGACACCTCGACCATCTCCCCCGCGGTGCTGCTTGAGGACCTGAACAAGTACGAGCTGGTATCCCAGTGGTTCGAGACCCTTTCCGACGCCGAGAAGAAGATCCTGACCCTTCGTTTCGGCCTCGACGACAAGGACCCGCAGACACTAGACACCATCGGGCGCAGCTTCGGCGTGACCCGCGAGAGGATCCGCCAAATCGAGGCGAAGTCCCTCGAGAAACTCAGAAAAATTGTGGAAGCCACCGACATAATGGGGCGCAGTGCTACTAATGGAAAATAAGGAGCGGCCGTTGGACATGGAAGATCTTAAAAGCATCATCAGGAACATCCCGGACTTCCCCAAGAAGGGGATCCTCTTCAAGGACATCACCACGCTTTTAGGAGACGCCAAGTCGTTTCAGCGCATGGTAGACCTCATGTCGCACCGTTACGTCGGGCAGAAGATCGACAAGGTAGTCGGAGTTGAGGCTCGCGGCTTCATCATCGGCGCGGCCCTCGCGTACAAGCTGGGTGCCGGCATCGTGCTCGTTAGAAAGCCCGGTAAGCTTCCCTCCACCACCGTCAAGAAGACCTACGACCTCGAGTACGGCACCGACACCCTCGAGATCCACACCGACGCCTTCAACAAGGGTGACCGCGTGCTGATCGCCGACGATCTTTTGGCCACCGGTGGTACCATGGCCGCCGTCGTCGACATGATCACCAGCATGGACGTAGAGCTCGTCGAATGCTGCTTCATGGCCGAGCTTGAGTTCCTCGAAGGGCGGAAGAAACTGCCCGAAGACAAGGTCTTCTCGCTGCTCAAGTTTTAACAAAACATCTTGCAAAACAGATGGTGCTGTTGTATAAAGTCCGTCTGACTTGTCCCCGTAGCTCAGCCGGATAGAGCACTTCCCTCCTAAGGAAGGGGTCGGACGTTCGAATCGTCTCGGGGACGCCATACGCAAAAAACGCTAGCTAAGTGTGCAGAAAAGCTGGCGTTTTAAAATCAAAACCCCTTGAAATAATGTCACTGTGTCACTTACTGGACACATCGATGCATTTCAAGGGGTTTTTTTATGTCTCCGTACCTCATTCAGCGCGGCAAAAAATACAGCTATCGTCGGCGCATCCCGCAAGACCTTCTATTTTGCTACCACACCCCCCAAATTCGTATTTCATTGCGGACTAACAGCAAGCGAGTGGCCGACCGCATCGCCGGACAGATTGACGACCGCATAGATAAGGCGTTTGCTGACATCCGCCTTTTGAAGCTCACATGGAGCGAGTCGCGGGCCTTGGTCGCGTCTGCGGTGGAGTACAGCGGCCAGAGCAAGGGCGAACCGACTCTTAGGTCTATGGCAGAGGAGTACGAGCAAAGCAAGGGCGGCGGCTGGGATGCGAAAGGACGTCAGGAATACTGGCGGGCCTACCAGATGTTTGAAGGGGCCATAGGTGACAAGGTCGTGAGGCTTATCGACCGCTCTCTTGTCATCAAAATCCGCGAGCACATCAGCGCCACCGGTTGCGCTCCCCGCACCGTTAACAAATACCTTCAAAGACTCTCATCGATTCTGCGCTACTCTGTCGCGGCTGGCATCATCCAAAACAACCCATGCGTAGAAGTGAAATATGAGGTGCCCAAGGCCGAGATAAACAGCAATAGCTACAAGCCATATACCGATGATGAAGTCAGATGGATTTTAGAAGAGATGCTGCAGCACCCAGGCGGCAAACGGTGGCGCTCCTACATGTACTGGCTTCCTTTGATTGGCTGCTTCACCGGGGCAAGGTCCGGGGACATTTGCGACCTGGTCAAAGAGGATTTCGTCGATAGGGGAGGGGTGCGGTGTGTGATGATGGACAATCACAAAACCGGGGCGAGCGCGAGGCCGGTCCCTATCCATAGCCAGTTGTTAGAGCTAGGGCTACTGGAATATGTTGACTCGCTGCCGGACGGGGCAAAGTTGTTCGATGTGCCGCGCCATCGAGCTAACGGAGAGTACGACTATAAATGGTACATGCGGGAGCTTCGGAAGAAGATTTTGGACCCGTGCAAAGTGTTTCATTCTTGGCGCAGCACGTTGAGCACCAGGCTGAATGACGCCGGGGTGACTGCAACGCACAGAGCTGACATCGTAGGACACGAGAGGAGGACCGACACGGAGACAGATAAGACCTATACCAGCCTAACCGAGGTTCTAGCCCTGAAAGAGGACATCGAGAAGTTGGTGTATCCTGTGGACTGGAACAAGGTGAAAATAGGTCGTTCTGTATAGTTTAAACGCCTATTTTTATTATCTTTTTTTGGTAATTTACGGTATGCTTTATTTATGTTTTTCGATGATAGTTACAAGGAGGTGCGGCCATAGGAAGAATACCTAGAGTCTACGCGACGCTCCAGCACTGCAATCCTGTCTATGTCGAAATGACAAGGGACGAAATCATATTCGAGCTAGCCGAGCAATACGCAGAGTCCAAAAACCCTAGCGTTGAAGAGATGGAAGCCTTCAATAGGCGGGCCGAGGATGCTGTAACTCTGATAGTCACAGCTGTTCCGCATTACATCCGGCCTTGCAAGTCGGCACGGGAGATGATGCTGCTTGAGATGTGCGGCCCCGGCGACGGAAGGCCCCGGCAATAGAATAGCCGAGGCCAACCACAGGACGGGGAGGGATTAGGAGTATGGAGCGGGCGGCTGCGGGGGCTCTGCGTCCTGACGCTTCTGGCGGCGGCTGCGACGCTGGCGGGTGTGGACGTGCACCACGGTGCGGGGCTCGTGGTCGTTTGTTATGTTAACCGGAACCCCAAATGACCCGGAATAAGCGACAACGAGCATTATAGAACAGAGCTGCGCGAGGAATGCCCACGCGCCAAGGTGGTCGATGCCGAACACTAGTAATGCATCATTCAGCGACGGCCAAATCATGCAGGCGAACGTCAACACGCACGACCCGATGGACAACAGCACAAGGAACACAACCATATCCACACCTCCCAAAAGAAAATCCCACTTGTCCATTAGAACAAGTGAGATTTCCCATCGAAAGCAGCGGAAAATTAGCACGTTTTGGTATGACTTGTCAAGTAAATCGTGAAGGTTAGCCCCCTGTGCCTGCGTTGTTGATGATGGTCATCCCTTCGACTTGTGCCGGTGTGGAGTCAGAAACCGGACTCTGAAGGGACGCGATGGCTCTGTCAGCCTACTGCGTTGCGTACGTCATCGCCGCTGCATCGAGTGCCTGGCCGAGCCTCGCCGCGTGACCGGCATTGTCAACCCTCCACCAGGAGCACATCCCCATCCTTGGCTTGCTGTCTTAATTGCTCAGACTCCATGTCTCACCCTCCTGTATGTGCTCAACGACCATCAAGATAGCATAAGTTGTTGGGATATAAGGGGTCGAATTGCGATGAGGCTGTATCAGTCACCACAACAATTGACTTATCCCTGTTCAGTAATACGAAGTATTTATTTACTTGCTCGCTCAAATTTGGACTCTGTTGCGGCCGCTTAGAGAAGTATGTTATTGCGAGCTCCGCTACCACGTTACAATAATTGATACATTGCCACGACCTATCAAAAGGCCATGCAGGGTTGCTAGAGTCCTGTTGGAGCACTTCGATAAGACTTTAAAGGCCGAACAAAGAGTAAATGAAAGGAGGTCGATTGGGTCGCGTCAACAAATCTCACAGGAAATGATTCAGTGATTCCTTTTTTTGATAGTCTCCTCTAGACTTGACAAAAATCTTTTAATTTTGTAGGTTGGCGGCTTAAAATGTTGTGATTATGGGATTCTATGAAGGAGGGCGCAGGTGAAGAAATTTGTCACTGACCGTAACATCTGCACCCAGTTCGTTACTTCGACTATCGCCAATGCCACATGGGAACCGCATCAACAAGCGGAAATGAAAAACTCGAGGCCTTCACCAAATGCGGTCAAGGAGTACATAGAAGGTGTCAAGGAAGAGATTGCTCAGCAGGTTGCACCTGTAGACATCTGTGCACGCATTCTTACCGGCGAACAGCCAATGCCAGCGTTCATGGAGCCTTTGAACGTTGAAGAAAGATATTACTGGTTAGGGAATATCTTTACCAGTCTGATTCCCAGAGCTACCAAGAGGGAGCTAGCTGCATATTTTACCCCACCTCTCATTGCCAAGTACACCATAACCAGGGCTAAACAACTTGGCTGCGAACTCGCTTCCTCTCGAATCATCGACCCCGCCTCCGGTGGGGCCGCTTTCTTAACGCCTCTGTCTGCCGCATTGATAGAAGATTTGAGAGCCCAAGGGAAGGCTGATGCCGAAATTGGTATTCATCTTTTGACCCATCTCTCTGGCGTCGAAATCGATAACAGCCTTGCTAAATTGTCAGGTATCATTCTCAATGATTACATTTCCTTGCAACTTCCTACTTTTAAAAAGGATATGTCAGGAGTGATTCTGAATGAAGATTCTTTGAGAGTAGTTGGGCAAGATAGCCAATACGATGTGGTCGTAAGCAACCCTCCTTATGGAAAGATACTGAACCCTGACGCCGATATCTTAGAGAAATTTGCTGACTCTTTGACGGACAGACAAGTCAACAAATACGCCCTCTTCATACGGCTGTCTATCGACTGGGCAAAGAAGGGCGGTTTTATAGCCCTCGTTATCCCCACCAGTTTTTTCGCGGGTCCTTCGTTTGCGAACCTCCGAAAATCAATTCTTGAGGATGCCGATGTTTTGGCAATTGATTTGATTGATGAAAGAGATGGCCTTTTCGTGGACGTTCTCCAGGACGCCTGCGTTCTTTTTTTGCGAAAAAAGGACGGAAAGGACCCCAAAAGTATTCCTAGCTGCAGGTATCTGAATAATGATGGTACATATCAGGAATTGGGGACTATCGACGTTCCATCCACCCCCTCGGACCGCGCATGGGTTCTACCATGTGAGTCCTCTCCCAATCTATTAACCCAGGGTTTTTTCTCGGATTCATTCGCAAGACTTGCAGACTACGGGTATGGAGCCAGAGCTGGTTATTTCGTGTGGAACCGACAAAAGGAACGATGCAGAGAAGGCGATAGCCCTGACAGCAATGAATACCCACTTGTATGGGCTCACTGTGTCAAGCCGAATCAGCCGTGCAGGCTCTCAACCCACAGACTTCATGGTCAAGCACACCTGATGTCTTTAGTGAGGTTTGATGAGCCCAGCCAATCGCTCATCAACAGCCCGGCGGTCATTCTGCAAAGGACTACCAATCGGCGGCAGGCCAGGAGGCTCATAGCTGGGTACATACCTCAAAGCATGCTTGACGAGTTCAGGTCCTTTATAAGTGAGAACCACACGATTGTTGTTTATCCACTTCCAGGAGTCGAACAAAGCCTCGGGTATGAGGCGATGTGTCGGCTCCTCAATAGTAAGCCCGTTGACAACAGATATCGTCAGATATCAGGCACAGTGAGTATTTCGGTAAAGCTACTTAAAGATTTGCCATTGCCATCACCCTCCCTTGTCAGAGAGTGGTTGAGCGGCAATATCGACACCAATGAAATGGATGATTTCATAGAAGAATCCTACCGCAGGACTGCAATGACAAAAAAATGACCTGCTACGAGTTGCCCATCGATTTCCCGTTCAGACACGTCTCCGACCCCAACTCCATTGTTCATTTGAACGATGTTGCTAGGGGCCTCTTAGAGCTATTTTGTCTCTGCATGGAAACAGATGAATCTACTGCTGTTCTTACCTGGCCTTCTCGAGTCGAAAATGTTGCGGTACTTCATGCGCTGTCTCAATTAATCCAAATAGCAGCTGAAACT
This sequence comes from Geomonas edaphica, assembly GCF_004917075.1. GTDB lineage: Bacteria > Desulfobacterota > Desulfuromonadia > Geobacterales > Geobacteraceae > Geomonas > Geomonas edaphica. The sequence goes on along the minus strand of NZ_SSYB01000001.1, from coordinate 1,025,265 downwards.
AACGCTCCTGATACACGTGAGGTCTTTTCATTTTGCTCTTACTTTTGGCCATGGAAACAAAACACCGATATTGCGCAGAAGCGAATCCTTGTAGACCGAAAGGAGTTTGTTGAGGGCAATTTAAGATGCTTGAACGGCTGTTTTGATTCGAAGAAAGACCTGAATTTCGAATTTCATATGGCCCTGAATCGGGTGAAGGATTTAAACCCCGAAGCGCACATCAAGCAAACCTTTGGAGGGGGCCACCACTCTATTCTTCCGAGACACCCAGAACTTACCCACCCCACATTATACGAGATAACCCCCCAAGCGACGTTCCAGCCCGGATTTGTTAAACATCTCCCCCTAGCCAATCAGGGGTTCCTCAAGCGAGCCCAAAGGTATATCAGTGCTTCCCTCACGGATGGGCCACTGCTGCAAATTGAATCTGCCATTTTTTTCATGCTGGGGATTCCAAGTAGCTACAGAAAGCGGGACCTAACACGAGGAGATTTGTTTTCCGCACGCAGGCCCGATGTGGTGCTCTTGGACCTATACAACCCATATAGCCGCATCGGAAAAGATTGGCAAAAGCAGCTTGCGGAACTCCTTTCTGCTCTGACAAAGGCTTTCTCGGGGCATGAACGCGGGACCCCACCTCTCTTGGCTCTCACTGAAGACCCCACTATTTTCAACAGACTCCACCTCAAAACACTTGCCGACTATGAGGAACAGCGTCGGCAGAAACGGCATGTATCCCAGTATTCTTTCCTTAATGTAGTGCAAAGTATCTTTGACGACAAAGAGAAAGTGGCCGATGGCAGTCCCATTCCCTCGGTCATGGTGGCTCCCTTTGCTGAGGAAATGGCGGATGTCTTTACCGCTGGCCAAGAACTCAGAAACAAAGTCAAAGACTTAGGTTCTGAGGAACTTGCGGACCAAATTGATGCCCTGAACCAGACTGTACGAAATGCCGTAAATCTGCCTGGTGGTTTTGACGATTATATGAACTTCCTCGAAGAGTATTGCGACCAATCTGGCCGTGACGTCAAAACGGTAGCAATTAAACCCGTCGAAGAGTGGACAAAAACCAAAGAGCTCGTGGAAATGGCTGAGGCTGGCGCAGAAAGGTTTGAAGCGGAGACCTTTCTAAAAAACACTCGTACCATTATTGATGGTTTGAAAAAATCAACCCCCCTTCAGTCACGGCTCGAAGTGGTTTATCAAAAGCTCTTATCACACCCTGAGATTAGCCATGCTGTGGTTTTTCCAAGTAAGCCAGTGAAGGCTTTTGCGGAGTGGATGATAGCTAACCGGTTAAAACACATAACTAACGGGAATGGCAATGGCGACGCCAAACTGGTTCTGTTTGATGCCAGACAAGCGCTTGATTTATCAACGACCCTCTTGACGGAAACTAAGAAGGTCTATTTTGTTTTGCCTCGGCAAAAATACCTATCGCCATTGATTGCGCAGACGGTGATGCCTCCTGACATCACCTTTCTCTGTGATGCCGGGACCGTCTTGTCTCTCATTCATTACGTAGGCATTCTTGAGAAGGTTCCCGGACTGGGGGTAATCAAACCACGACTACTTGCAATGCGTGAAGCTTTAGAAAGAGCTGCAGGAAGCCGAATCTCATTGCTAGGTGAGTTAGATGAAGTGAAGATGATTGCCAATGCCTTCATCTACAACCTACGCGAGATTGAACATGGCCAGTTTCAGGGGCATCCTGTGATAATCGTAACCGATGACAGTGCCCAAGTTTCCGCCTATGAGGGGTCTGAAATTCTGCTCTACCAGGAAGAGAATGACCTCCAGCCTTTTTCCAAGGTGCAGGTTTCGCAACTTAAAAGTGGCGACAGATTTTTTGTCATAACTTCTGAATTTCTAGATGCTGCTTCGGACAAAATCAACATCACCGCTATGGCTTCTGAAACGCTGAAGGCATACCACGCTAGAGTCGTTGAGAAAGTGCGCGGAATCCGAGGCAGTATGCGGGAGAAGGCTGAAGCCATTCAGCGCCGGATGCAATGCGATGCGCGCGGGGCCGATATCGGAGAAGGTGAAAATGTCGGCAATATTGTCAGGTGGATTAATGTTGAGGGACTGCTTGAAATGCCCCGAGACCTCGTAAAACCGAATGCGCCTAAAATTAGGAAGGTTTTCAAGCTCTTTATGAAAGCACTTGGGGTGTCTGACGGTGAGATTGATTGGTATTGGGCTGCCGCCATACAAAGCACACGAAAGGTTCGCATCCGTGCGGGTCTTGACAGGAACAGGGTTTTCTACAAGCTCCTCCTGGACCCGGCATCAGTTAAGCAGTTTTTCCATGGGGACGAAACAGACCTGCTGAATCTGATAGATATCGCCTGCAGAAATGTATTTACCGTAGCTTACATTATCAGGGAGCATGAAAATGGAAATACGGAACATTAAGGGCAAAGATTTCGTTGAGGCAAAGGAAGCGCTAACCGACAGCCTATTGAATCTGACGTACAGATTTGTTTCTGGGCAGGGCGCTGATGGCGAAATTGTATATGGAACAAAGCCTAGCAGGAAGTTCGTGTCAGGTTTCCTGCTGCCAGCGATGAGTGAGAGCGGTACAGACGACGAAACCAGTGACATTCATATCAGCAATTTAGGCATGGATTTACAGGTCAGCAATCCAGCATCCGGTGATATGGGGGTGGAGGTTTCTTTCGCCGTCTACATCAGGGTCCTACCCACTTGGGAAGAAATTGAAAAATACCAGCTAAAGCCCACCTTCCAGCTCCGTTCGACAGTGCAAAGGGAGATACGCGATGCAATCAGGAATCGTACTGATGCCCTTCTCGCGGAGGAGCAGGGCAAGCCAGAGGACCAACGCCGCAAAAAAGCGCTTCTTCGAGTTGTTGCCAGTGAGGAGATATACCGCCAGCGGGGCATTATCATAAACGGTCAGGACGGCATCTCTGAATTGGACCAAGATGACGAAGCCGCTGGAGAACAAGACAAGACTGCTCCTGAGGAGGAAGAATCGAGCCGGCCTGCTGTGATAACAGCTGGCACTGATGTCGTCCTGCCTGATGGTCTTGCCCAGCCTACAGACATCCCTCAAAAATGGCGTAGATTTTCCGTCGTATCTGAGCAGGTAACTTTACCACTCGCAGCACCAGCGGCGGAAATTGACAGTCTATTGCGGGATTTCGAGTTGCGGCTTTGGACTAATATCGCTCAGAAGGTGAGGGTGTGGCTCGCCTCTCAGGAGGGCCTAGAGTGGGCATACAGAGAACAGATGATAGCGCCATCCCAAATCGGAAACCAAGCTGCCTGGGATGCGTTACTGGTTTTAGTGAGGCAGACCGCACCAGATATTTCGGCTTTGTTGCCTCCCTTGGACAAGCTGCGTTTGGTCCTTGACCGGACTCCTGACTTCTCTGACTCCTCGGTTCTCAACGTCAGGGTGTCATTTGAAAACCAAAATAATGCGCCAGCCCGAAATAGGTACCTGTGCCACGATGCAGCGGTTCACCAAGTGCAGGTGGTTGTGGCCGTTCCTGTTGCGGTTCACAAACGCTTGAAATTGGCGAGGATTCAACCATCATTCCGCTTCCGAAACTTTATGACCTATCCGGCCTTGGGCATTAATTGCGGTGTTGAGGTGGGGGCGGGAAACACTGAGAACGTCTTGCTGAGGACAACTTGGCTCCCGAGATACATTCTCCCCCGAATCACCCCGAGGGCGATTTTGGGGATTCCGTGGAAATACCAAGAACTATGCGACGTTTCAACGAATATCGACGAATTGTGTCGCATCACAGATGAATACGCAGAGTGGATTCTCCAGCAAAAGAAAGTGAATCCGGCACAATACGAAACCGACGTGCGCAAGCGTCATGAGGAAACTGAAGAATATAAAACCGCTCTGGAAGCCTTCGAGAGGGAATGTTCTTTGGTCCGTCGGGGGATAGACCTGCTGAAGGAATCTCAGGTGGCGTTCAGACAGGACCCATCTTGCAGAAAAGCAATCCCCTACAGGTCTTGGGTGCTATTGAACAAGACCATGTTCACTGCAGGGGTGGACAAGGGGGTTGAAGGTTGGCGTCTTTTTCAGGAAGCCTTTATAATTGCGCATATTCCGACGATAGCCTCAAGAATGGAGGAATTTCGAGCTTGGCAGGACCACACGCTGGATGAGGAAATGGCTTCGCTTCTTTATTTCTCCACTGGCGGCGGTAAATCTGAGGCTTTTTACGGGCTCCTTATTTTCAACCTGTTTTTCGACCGTTTACGTGGGAAACACCGTGGGATTACCTCACTTATCCGGTATCCCTTGCGTCTCTTGACCCTGCAGCAGGCTCAACGGCTTTTTGGACTGCTTGCATATGCGGAGAAAATAAAATACGAAGAAAAAATAAAAGGTGCCCCTTTCGAAATCGGATTCTGGGTGGGGAAAGCAAATACACCAAACAGAAATACCCCGGAGGATATCAAAGGAATTCTCAAAATTGGCGAAAAAATGCCTGCCGAAGGAACATCTGATAGAGTTTCTTACGACCTTGCCAACGACGCATTCAATAAAGTCCCGATTTGCCCATACTGCAATAGAGGGCCTACCGAGTTGAGATACTATCCTGACCGGGATAACAGGGTCGGCATAATATGCGCTCAGGATGACTGCAATTGGAACCGGATGAATGGTAGCATTACGCCACTGCCGTTTCTGCTTACCGACCAAGATATCTACGCTCATGCCCCTGCCATAGTTCTTGGAACCATCGACAAGCTTGCCCTGATTGGCCAACACGATTCCACCATCAATAAAATAGTTGGTATGTTGGGCCTAGCCCGATTCGTTGATTCCACTGGCAGGCTCAGTAGTCCACGAAGTCGTAGGGACCTCCAAGCCGCTCTCGAAAATCCGGAGCTGACTCGTGTTGCCCCGGCTTTTGAAGATGGAGATGAGTTATTTTCTGACCCGTTTCCGTCGCTGATGATTCAGGACGAGGCGCACCTCCTCGAAGAAAGCCTCGGTACCTTCGCCGGTCTTTTTGAAACAGCCTTCGAGCAACTGCTAATTGGCCTTTCACCTTTACTTGGCTCCAGGGTCGTGAAAGGGGAAAACGGTAAACCGAGGATGCCGAAAGTGATTGCTGCTACGGCGACCATTTCTACTCCAAAACGTCAAATCGAAGCACTATATCAACGGCAGCACCTGCAGTTCCCATATCCCGGCACTTCTCTTTACGAAAGCTTTTATGCGCACCCCCAAGAGGCTCCGAACCCCCACCGTCAGCATACGGTTGAGGTTGCACCTTCAGACCAGAGGGAACAGGTTTCGGAATTTCATGCACCATGGGCGAGGGTATATGCCTCAATAATGACCAATGGCAGACTGCACACCGTCACCACGGTAAATGTCCTGAGCGCTTACCACACGATGATTTCGAAATTATGGCGGCTTGTCCAAGATGATGCGCCAGCGGCGGTCGAGCTTCTTAAGGCAGCTCTCTCCGACTCTCCAGTAAGGGTGTACCACGAAGCCGTTCTTGACGCGCTGGCAGTTGATGCGGAGGCGTTGTTAAGTCTGGTCGACTTGTTTCGAATATCACTCACCTACGTTACAAACAAAAAAGGCGGCGACCAGGTTATAGACGCTCTGTCTGGAGAAGCACCAAAACTTCATATTGCTGCAGGCTTACCTCCAGCCAATATTAAAACTGAACTTATTTCTGGCGGAGTAGATGTCAAGACCATTCAAAATATCATGCGGGTTGCTAGTGATTCGGTCACCCCTGATAAGTTGCACGATTCCCTCCGGAACATCGTCGCTACATCTGCTATCTCCCATGGGGTTGACGTTGACAAGTTTAACGCCATGTTCTTTGCCGGTACCCCTACAGACATAGCTGAATATATTCAGGCGTCATCGAGGGTGGGTAGGACCCACGTCGGATTTAGCCTCCTTATACCGGTCCCCCAGCGGCGGCGCGACCGGTATATAGTCGAGGTACACGATATCTTCCATCGCTTCCTTGAGCGAATGATTGCTCCGGCTGCGATAGAAAGGTGGGCTGACAATGCGCTCAAGAGGGTAATTCCGAGCTTTTTCCAAACGTGGCTGGTTGGGTGTGAAGAACAGAGGATTTTTGTCAAGGCAGCAGACAAGACAGCTGTTTCCCCTATTGATAACACTCATGAGGTGAAAAAGCTCATCAGGGACATGACGTTTGCACAGTTCTTAACTGCTGCTGGAGACTTCGCCGTAAAGGCCGTAGGCGTCACCGGCAGGGGGCATGGCTGTATTGGACAGCCGAACCACCGAGAGCATTATAACGGTTTGATTCGTACCGAGATTAACGGTCTGGCAACCGAATTTGATGAACGTTCCGATACCCTGACTGCCCTTGACAAGTTCTGGCCTGGGTCTCGTGTTGCAAGAAGGCCGATGACCTCGTTACGAGATATCGATGAAGCAGGGGTAATCATGGCGGGCAAGTATCTTCCCGAGCGAGCACAGAAAGGTATCTTGAAAAGACCAGCAATAGACAGCGCGATACTGATTGCGACGAGGGATGTAAGGAAGCAAACCGCAGTGTTTTCTGAAATGGACAATGAAGGAGACGCATAGCTATGTCTGAAAAAGGACCAATCATAAGTCGTTCTAAAGTTCAATTAGCATTGAGCTATGCTCCGGGGTCCTTGTTCACCTTTGAGGGGGGGAAGGGGTGTTTTCTTTCCGTCCCAATACTCACTAATGCTTATAACTCCAATATTGTTACCGTCGTTGCCCAGCAGATTGAAGAGCAGATGCGAGAGATTATCTCGAACTGGTTTCAAGCCGGGATGAGAACCCGTGATGCTTCAGGTCCTCCAGTTTATCCGAGGCAGGTTCTCGACCGTGCAGCTTTTCTCGATTTTCGTGAAGAGCCCGCCTTCGATATGAGCCAGTTTATCCTATTGGAGCCAACGCAGATTGGCTACTATCCGGACCCCTTGAACTTTGTTTGTGCTGATTGTGGCCTCTTGCATAAATATTCTGACGTAGACGTTTATGCGAGAAGTAATGAGGAGCAGAAGAACCGCACTGATTGTAAGAAAACTGGCGGGAAGCATCGATGGGTTCAGCTAGACGTAGTTTTTGCCCACTGGAGCGGGAACTATGAGCCTTTGTTCCCAGAACGGCCTTGTCAATGCGGCAATAATGAATTTTATCTTATTAAATCAAATACCGGTGTCTTTTCAGACTGGCATTTTAAGTGTAGCAAGGAAGGATGTCCATCCACGCAGGAACTGACCCGACGTGACCCGAAGACAAAGGAGTTGCTGGAGGAGAAAATCCGGCAGGGGACGGTGCACCAGCCGAAAGAAATGCTGATGCTGCCAGTTTCATACCGGGCATCGTCGCTTTACTATGTGCAGACCGACAGATTTATTCCGTATCCTGATGCCGCCATTTTTGAACTATTGCGTCCGGACAAGCAAGACGATTTGGCTGGCGAACTCATGACCATTTACAACTATCCACAGCGGCCAGCATCCGACGATGAGATGAAGGCCGCCCTGGAGAATGCCGGCCAGGGCGGGGCTTATGTGGTTTATGCAGGAATGAAGACCATGAAAGCCGCTGCTCCAGCGGACGTGGCATCACATTTCCAGGAACAGCTTGACAAAATGGTTGAGGATTGGAGGCAAAAAGGATGGTTAGAACGAGGGGTTGCTATTCCCGATGAGCTGTCAGCCAGGGTGCGGGAACGACAAGACTATACTCGCAGATTCGACCCTATCCGCCTTGGAATTGAGCATTCGCGCCTTCAGGAAAAGAAACTTCAAACTGCCGGGGGCATACGCAAACAGATTTTCGACTTATTGAACCCTCCTCCAGATGTCGCTCCTGAAGGTACATCCAAGCAAGAGGTAAAGGAGGTGTACCAGGAGAGATTGAGGACGGTGTTGGGGCAGCTTGGCGTTAGCAAATTCCTAATGCTTCGGGAACTTGACCTAGTCCAGTACTCATACGGATACACAAGGGTTTCGCCAACTCCAACCACCGAACAGAAAGGCTTGCAAATGCCGGTCTGTCTACGTTCGTTCGAACCGGTCGCGAGAGGGCAGCGACCGTTATACGTCTTGCACCAGAAGAACGAGGCCTTTTACGTCCAGCTCGATGAGGCAATGGTCTTAACGTGGCTAGGAGCGAACCAGTTGCCGGGACTACACCTAGCCAACGGGAGGAAGTTCGGGGCAAGTTACATCGAACAATATTTCGATTTTGGTCCATATCTGGACGACTACAAGAGTCAGGAGGCCGATGTCGCAAGGACAATCTGCAACATGACGTATATGCTACTCCACACGATGGCCCACCAGTTTATCGTCACCATTTCAGAATTCTCGGGACTGGAGCAGGGTTCGTTTGGTGAATATCTGTTTCCTGCTGATTTGGCATTTATCGTTTACAGAAGCGGGATGACTCCGGACCTAGGCAATCTATCGTCCATGTGGCGTAACTTCAACGTGACCGTGTTGGAACAGCTGTTGTCTGCGAATAAGCTGCAGTGTAGTTCGGGCTCTCTTTGTGACCATCGAGGGGGAGCTTGTCCCGGCTGTATCATGCTACCAGAGACTACTTGCATAGCAGGGAACCAGCTATTGTCTCGTAGTGCTTTGAAAAATGGCCCTGCCCCCCGATGGTCCCTTCAAAGAGAGGACTTGGTCGGTTATTTCACATTTACGACGGCATGAAAGAAGGCACCATAGAAAAATTCTTCGAACTGATATGGCCTTATCCTGCCTCTGCGGGGAATGTAGTCCGGGTATTGGCAAAATCCGGACATAACGCAGTGTCTGCCCAGTTTATTGAACGGTCCGCAGATTTGGGCATGCATGAAGCTGTGCGTATTCCGCATATTCTGAACTCAATGGCAGCCGTCGGGATGATTGACGAAACTGGACCAGGATGGTGGGTGGCGACTGTCGAACCTCAAGACTTATTGGCTCTTGCTCAACAATTGACTGGGGCGGCAATTTACCAGCGTGTACATAAAGACAAAGACGAAGTCCAAGTCGTATTGACCCTGCCTGAAGAACCAAGCATGCTGTGCGACGTATTACCCGAGCAGGGCCCCTACTGCGTGAGGCTTGGTGTGACCGATTCGGTTTTTTCCATCATAGCTCGGGAGGCGAATCATCGGCTCGTTATTGTGACCCCATTTATTGACAAGGTCGGCGCTGAATGGATAGTAGGCATGTTCAAGCTGACTGACGGTAAACGCGTAGAGCGAATCTTGATACTTCGTGACTATCACGCGGCCAAGTTGTCACTGACCGAAGTTGCAGGTGAACTGGACCGTTTGCAGGTGCGATTGCTTGACTACAACCTTCGTCATGAAGGGCGACGTATCCCTTTTGAAACATTTCATGCAAAGTTGGTTCTAGGGGATGACACCCAAGCCTACATTGGCTCTGCCAATATGCTGGCATCTTCCCTGGCAGTTGCACTAGAAGCAGGGGTGCTGGTAAAAGGTGATAGTGTGTTGGACATCAAAAGACTTGTCGATTCCATGATTACCGTTTCGAAAAAGGTTTCATAGACAACAAAGGATGTAGACATCGCTGCATATAAGATATGATTTAGCTATTTTTGCAGAGATGGTAATGTGGAGTCATGAATGCAAATGGATAAACTAAAAGAACTTCTTCCTAACACTCATTGGGTCTTGGTCGATGACCTGTCTAACGTAATTGACGCATTAACTGGCTACGCAAAAACTGGATGTTCATTCAAACAACATCCTAATACAATAAAATTTTATAATTCGTATATAGATTTTGCATTATCTGTGTACATCGACAAGTTCAGACAACTTTATGCTGCACTCGCTCAAAGTCTTTTAGACGAAAATTACCTTGTTTATTCAATGTGTGGCCGTTCCATTATAGAAAACGCTGCAACCTTTAGGTATTATGCCCGGAACAAAGGTTTCAGTGAGCTATTCTCTTCCAAGTGCGATGATGGGTACAGTGAAGCAACTCTTAAAAACTTAATTAATTTATTAGATAAATTGGTTAGGGGTAATAGATTTTCTTGGGATGCATTTATGGAGGGAAGGTTTACCGAGCTGACTAATCAGGCGGGACAAGAACATCCTTCCCAAACAAACGTAATGACATGTATTGAACACTGGTGTAAGGAGTCTAAGAATCTACAATCATTGTACAATCTCCTGTGTGATTTGGTTCATCCGAACTTGGGGAACAACTTTTTGGTAATGAAGAGCTATTCTGGAGAACTCGTGGCGGGAGGGGATAAAGGGGAAAATGTCTCCATGTTCATCATTTGTCCTACCCTTGCTGGCATAGTAGGGACCTATAAGGAGATTCAAGAATCATTCCTCATGTTTGAAAGAAACAAATTACCTGCCAATTCGTTTGTTTATCCTGCTATTGGCACAGTCACCACCTTTACTAACAAGTAAATTGACCCCCAGGGAAACAGATGATAGGGACAAGCAAATAAAGACGAGGTTTAATGATGGCTGAGCTTAATGATAAAGTTGCCCTCAATTTTCTGGAAATCATAAACCAGCAGTTTCAGGTGAGTTGCTATCTGAAAAAGGTGGTAGACCTTGACCAGCCATCTCCGTATCCGAACGTCAAGAGATATAACTTACCTGGAAATTTAAACAATCCGGACACTAAGTTCGCGCCGTACTTTATTTCTGATACTGTCATTGAGGGGTTCGAGTCAGTGACCATCAGCTCGTCTGTCAACAATATCCTGACCCTTCACAAGTTGTTTGAGAGCCTGGTGCGAAAATGCAGGCAGGTATTACGAGAAGGCACCGATTTCACGGTCAATGACAGCTTCAAAAAGAGAGTAGACTTCATAATCTCGGTATCTGACCTCGGCAACGAGGTGATATGGTTGGAACCTTATTATCTGAACGCCTCCCAAAAATTCGGGTTCCTGATTGGCTTCCATTTCAACAAAGCTGAGGGACAACCGTTCAACAAGGCTGTTCAGCAGAAAAGCCTCAGCCTAGGGCCGGACGGCAGGGAAAATATCAACTTCTACGCCGATATTTATAAAAAATTGCAACTGTTCATAGGCTATTACAAACCAAGGTTATTCCCGCTTGAGGAGGGAACCGACCTGAGAACCACGTTCGGGGAACTTACCAGCAAGCACCTGGAAGCCAAGAAATACATTTTCAACAACAACCGGGTAGAAACCTCTCAGTTCCAGGGCATCAAGAAACATGGCCCTCTCATCAGGATGGCCGATAACAGCCTCATTTGTTTCATGTACCGGCCTGAAGACAAACCATTCTCCTACGAACTGTTCCATGCCTTGAAAGGCGACAAGTTTGGCACCTTTCCCGGCATGGAGGCAATGTTCTCCTTCTCTCTGGGGAGGGAGCACGTCACCGGTCTTCCTTTGGCAGATTATTCCCCGGAAACCATAGCTGCCGCCATTACCCAATTGAAAGAGATTGCAGGTGACCGGCCTACGTTACCCCTATTGCTCATCCCATGGTCAAGAATGGAGTGTACACCTGAAGAAAATGATGCCTACTATCGTATCAAGCATCAGTTCCTGTCAAAAGGGTTGCCCACACAGTTCGTCAGCCTCCAGAGGATGCGGGCAAGGGACGGCCTCAAGTGGTCAATCTCCAATATCGGGCTTGGGGCATTCAGCAAGCTCGGTGGTCTTCCATGGAAGCTGCAACCCCGCCATGAAAAATGCCTGATTATTGGTATTGGTCAGGCCCACAGAAAACAGGACGATGGCACCATATCGCGGTACTTCGCCTACTCTGTCCTGACCGACTCCAGTGGCCTGTACGACAGCATCAAAATCCTTTCGAAGTCAGAACAGCAGGACACCTATCTGAACGGCCTCACAGAGAACATCAAGGGTGTCATCAACAGCATGGCTGCTAAATACGATAAGTTCGTTATACATACACCGTTTAAGCTCAGGTCTGAGGAGGTTGAAGCGCTGAAGGCGGGGTTGGTGAATGTTGGCGGGAAAGAAATCGTCGTAATAAAATTCAACGAGCACAGTAAATATTTCGGATTTGCCCTCGAAAATAACAGCAAAGTACCGTTCGAAAGCTCATGCGTTCCGCTGGGGCGGCGGCAATACCTCGTCTGGTTCGAAGGTCTGCAGTACCACAACCCAACCGTCCGCCACCGTATTGCCAGACCAATGAATGTTGAGTTTATTCACTTCAGCGCTGAGGAATTAAGCAGCAGTGACGAAATTAGCTATCTGCAAGATGCCATAAACCTATCGGGAGCCAACTGGCGCGGATTTAACGCCAAAACGTCTCCGGTATCGGTTTATTACGCCAAGATAATCGCTGACTATATCGGCCATTTCGACAAGCTTGGCCTCCCAGAGATAGATATTGAAAACATGCCGCCGTGGTTCCTATAGAAGGAGTTCTTATGGAATTCAGAAAAGATGAGGTGATATTTCTTCTCGGTGCTGGGGCAAGCGTTGATGCTGGTATCCCGGCATCCTGCGGCATGATTAGCAAATTGGAAACCCTCCTCAAAACGCCATCGTGGAAAGGGTTCGAATCCTTATACAATTTCGTGAAGTCCGCGATTATCTACGGGGATGGCATCAAGGGCAAGTTTGAGTACGGCAACTTTAACATTGAGCGGCTGGTGAACACCCTTGACGAACTGAGGAAAAGCGATGAACACCCGCTCTTCCCATTTATCGGCTCCTGGAACCCCAAATTGCCGGAAGTCACTGACAATACTTTCGAGAAGCTTGGTGCCTTCCGCACAAAAATTGTTGAAGAGTTGAGCCAACAATGGGTTCACTCCGAATATGATGAACACTCCCAGTACTTTGAGGGTTTGTCAAGGTTTCAAAAACGCTATAATCATCCGTTGCGTGTGTTCACGCTGAATTATGACCTCTGTGTGGAGAAATCTTGCAAGGAGTCCGGTGTAGAGAGGGGGTTCGGCGATGATAAGTATTGGGACTGGAAAATATATGAAAACGAGGCTCAGCTCGAAAATAATATTTTTCTGTATAAACTCCACGGTTCTATAGACTGGATACGGGACGGGGGGAAACTCACCTATAAGGACAAAGGTATACCGTCCGAGCAAATAGAAATAATTTTCGGAACCACGTACAAGCTGCAGTACATCGACCCGTTCCTCTTCTTTGCCTATGAATTCAGGAAACGCCTGATGACTGAGGTTCAGCTGCTGATATGCGTCGGCTATGGCTTCGCTGATGAGCATATCAATGGCATAATCTCACAGGCGCTTAACGGCGACCATTCCCGCAAGATGTTGGTAATATCGCCATTTGACCCAAAAATGGCTGACGAAACCCTGCAGTGTATCCGCAACACCTTGAAATTGAGCTGCAACGATAATATAACCATGTGGAATCTTACTGCTAAGGAATTTTTTAATGACAAGTTGACCGTCGAAGAGCTGACCACGATTTTTCCAAAAGAGGAAGCTCCATTCGATGAGATAACTAGTTGATGTCCCAGCTCAAGGAAAATGATATGACGGAATCGCCGGAAAAGCAGGTAATCGTTAAATCCCACTGTAACAGTTGCTTGGGGGAAAGAAACCATCATCTTCTTTTCCTGCATAAGACCAAATGGAGTGACGATGAATGCGACATTTACGGCGATGACGCATATGAATTGCTGAAGTGCTGTGGGTGCGAGGCGATTATCCTGCGACACCGGTCACGGTTTTCGGAGGACTGGGACGAAGACGGCCTTGTCGTCACTACCAAGTACTACCCACCCGCCATTTCCAGGAAAAAGCCTTCCTGGTTCCGGGACATAATTTCTTTGGGTAGCACCAAGCTCAGTCTCATAGAAGAGATGTTTGATGAAGTACACATAGCCATGCAAAACGGCAGCAACCGTCTTGCCACCATGGGGATACGCGCCATTATCGAGACCATGATGATAGACAAAGTCACCGACCATGGCACCTTTGCCGCCAACCTGGATGAAATGTGCAGACAGGGGTTTATCTCAACAAAACAGAGGGAACGGCTGGAAGTTGTTCTGGATGCCGGACACGCCACGATACACCGGGACTACTGCCCCAACCCTAGAGAACTCAACAATATCCTCGATTTATGCGAAAGCCTTATTGAATCCCTCTATATCCATGAGGTCAAAACCAAACGGTTAAGTGAAAAGATTCCCCCCAGACCTCCGAGACCATTGAGGAAGAAGAAGGACGGCAAACCTGAAGCTGTTCCGGCTAAACCGTAAAATCCGGGTTTAAGGTCAGAGATTTGATGGTGAGGTAGTCCCTTCCGCACTGGCGAGCCATGGTTGTCCCATGGTCGAGAACCCAACCGCAAAATATTCGCTCCCAAAGCACTGCTGAAGAACAGAGCGCAAGGGCAAAGGGGTCTGTGGAAGCTGTAAGTTGCATTTGCTGGTTATAAACGGAAGTACCTTACTTTCTGTCTAACCAGAAAAGGGGTAGATATGAGCCCGAAGCAGCTCTCTGCGGATTTCGTAATACCAGTGAAAGCCATCCCTGAACTTGAAAAGGCGAGGGTTCTGAACCGAGATATGACCGAGGATGCGTTTTTCTTCCTGGAGTCGTACGCGAAGCTCTGGGGCAATCGCGAACTCATCAGGCAGCAAATAATGCCGATGGGGATGAAAGAGCGCGCCGCCTTGCTGTTCGGGGCCGGACACGGCAAACTGGAAGGCTGGGCTCTCAGCCGAATCCTGACCAACTACAGGGCCAATCAGAAAGAGGGCGCGGTCAAAAAAAACTGCAAGTAAGCCAGGTTGTCCATGCCGACGCCTTTCTGTCAGCCGTCGTATGGCAACCGCGCAGCGCCAGGGTTTTGTTTGCCTGTCGTTGAGAGGTTGGCCTGAAAAGGCTCTCTTTCCCCAGGCTCACACGACTCCAAAAAACTTGGGGTGAGGGCGACGACCTCTGAAACGGACCGGTCTCTCGCGTGGCGAGGAATTGGAACCTGCCTTGGGCACCAGGAATACCACCCTCTCTTGGAGATATTCGCGCTGGCTGAGACAACCGGTCTACCCAAAAATGGGGTAGGCGCTTACCGAAAAAACCTATCCGTGTACCGGGACCCAGTGACCGGGGCGTATCCCTCCAGATGTGCGGTATCTTTGGTCCTTAGAGGGGAGGGAGTTTATAAGAGTGAGCATCTTGGGTTATAAAAAGTGATATAAAATAGCATTTGTCTTCTCTTCTAGGTAATGGACAAATTGCGGACAAACTCAAGTTGTCAGCTGACAAATAATTTCCTAAATGTCTAAATATTTAAGTGTGTTATCGCTGTTGCCACACTTGATGAAACATCGCTGGTTGAGCCCCAATTCCCTCTAAATTTGATTAAATGTTGTTTAAGTTATTTGTCCACGAACGTCCACAGTTTGTCAGCGGATGTCCCTGGTTTGTCAGCGGACAAATCAATGACAAACTTCACTAGTACCAAGCCCACCTCCCGAATCTCGCCGACACTGTCCTGCACCTCAGCAATACCAACCCCAGCGCAATAGAGTTATTTTTCCAAGGCTACTGTACGAAAAACTTAGTTTTTGTCCCTCAGCCCCCTCAGCCCACACAAAAAAACCATCTCCTCAAAAAATGTTTTTCAAGCATACTATATCAGAATTTGTAATTCAGTTCATTGAGATAAACTACCAGTAACATATACTATATAAAGCTGTTACCTTGTTATAATTATTGATATTAGCTATATCAAAAAACATAATAAGCGTATGTTTTGTAAGACTTTTTTGTACTAAACACACTTTACACGTTTAAAAAGATTTGTTACATTCACAACATCCTTGGCAACAAAGAGTCTATTAGGACAATGACACCGTGACAGGGGTGTCATGACTACACGCACTAGGAAACGACACCCATAGAACGGAGAGTACCGCCGTGAAAAACGACGCCATTACCTGCACCATCTGTCGCAACAACATCACCTTGGAGGTTGAGACCTGGCTGGTCCACTTCAGCCGCAAGGAGCTGCTGGCCACCTATGCCCGGATACGGCGCAATCGCCGCCGCCGCGAGTTGTATGCTGCCTATAAGACCAGGAAGGCCGCCCCGACTGAGGAGGTCTAGCCATGTCACTAAGAGCGCAGGAGAACCAGAAGAAGGCCACGCCCATCTACGTCCTTATTAGTTATGCCGATGGTCGCTACGGAATTCACAAGGATGGCAAGCCCGCGTATATTATTGAGCGCTCCTACCGGTGGCGGTGCAGTTGCAAAGGCAATACATTCCGCCCTGGAACCGACTGCAAGCACATCAAGATGTTGGAAGAACAACTGGCACTTCAGGCCGAGACGGAGCAGGTAATCTTCAACGGTTTGTTTAACACCCTAACCGACGCCGCCACCGCCAATACTGGCTGCTACCCCTGGTAGCGCAACCGGACAAGGATGATAAGTTGAGACACAGAACGAACAGCATCACCGACCCAGTTGATTTCATGACCGCCATCCGCGACGCCGGGCACTGTTAGCTGTTGAATGACTATCCTGCACCTTTTGACTCCGAGCTGGTGGCCTCGTACGAGTTCCTGTGGGACTGCGGGGGCTGCGACTCCGGGCACCACGCCACCGACTACATCACAACTGTAGAACAGCACGAGAGAGCGCGATAGGAGATTGAGCAATGGGATACATGAAACGCGATTGGGAACTTGACCAAGAGGCGGCAGGACCCGAACAAGGTGACTACGAGGAGGACTGGACCGACCTCTACTGCGACTGCCACGGCGTCGGTTGCCGTAACTTCATGTCGGAGCGGTTCGGCGACCTCAATACCTACACCACAACGACCTAGACCAAATGCATCTGGAGACCTGGAGGCGCACGGTGGGCGGTTGGAAGTGATTCGCCGGGAGCTACGGATGGAGCCCTGCACCCGCCCGGTCGAAGAGGTGTAAAGATGGATATCGAATACGTGGTATCGCGGGAAGCGACCAGGGCCTATTTTGCAGGACTGCTTGACGAGGAATAGTACTTCAACTGCCGCCGCTGGTACGACGAGGCAGCACAGGCGTGTTTTTACGAGCCCTGCGACACTTTCAGTAACAATCTCCGCCATCCTGAAAGAGCAAGATGAAGCGGCCCGCCGCGCCGGACGGTTCGAGCGCTGGCAGGATACTGAAGACGCAGCGTGGTTCCTGCAGGTGTTAGCCGACTCTGACGCGCGAATAGCAGCGGAGAAGAAAGCCAAGTAAAGAAGTATAAGAGCGGCATAACGGTGAAGTGTTGTGTAGCAAAAGGAGGATGCCCTGTACGAATCCAGGAACAGGATTTTGAACCTCTCCATGTCCAAGCTCCCCTATTTCTGTTTTCCAACAGACTGGTACAAGAGTAACGACGTGGAATCAGCTCGCTACGCCACTGACAAACATATCCTTGGGTTTTTCACCCTTATGTTGACTGACGCCCTTATGATTATTGATGGCACCGTGGGTAGGCTAATGGCATCTGCGTCGAAGCCGTATACGGTTGAAACGTATGGAAAAAAGCACGATTACTCCCCCGGTGATGTCGAGCGTTACTGGAACGCACTGTACGATTACGACCTCATCGACATTGACGAGAACCTAGTAGTGTCCATCCGCGATATTCGCCGCTGGTACGGTGAAGCCATCGACAAGGCCAACCGCACTGCCAAGAACACACAGAGCAAGCGGGAAAAGCGCGGCACACCGGAGGGTGCGAAACGCGGACCACGAGCAAAGCTGTCCATCGCGGAGCAGCAGGTATACGACATGGTGCGGGAGAAGGCTAGGCGGGCTGGCAAGGAGTTGGAGCATGAGCGCCAGGCTAGAATCGGGCAGCAGGATGACCCGGAGGCGCTGCTACCGTTCTAAGGGAGGAAGTGTGCAGCGGTACAAGGAAGAGACCAAGATTTGCAATTGCTGCGGCAAAGAGCAGCCTATAGACCTGTACGCCTGGATTTGCTTCAGACCGGTTCGCGAAGATATTTGTTGGCCCTGTCGATATGACGAGTTGGTGGCGACGAAAGGAGAGAAACATGCAAAAAAATTCACTGCGTTCAGGTATGCACGCGCTGTTTCAGAGGGCAGGGAGCAAGGGGGAGTTTGTAGGCACTGCGGGCGCAAGGGGCATGGGCATCACAAAGACCACCACCTTATCCACGATGTTGAGTTGCTCTGCGACCGTCACCATCGACTGAAACATATCTTCCTAAATTACAGGTGGGCGGGGATACGTAAACACATACTGAAAAAGCGCCGCGTTCAATTGACGGTGTCAGGACGGAGCCGAAAACCTGCAGGAAAGCTGAGAGCCCGGAAGGGTAAAACGAAACCCGACCGGGAGAAGTGAAACGGTTGGTCGGCTCACTAGGATGGCCTGTGGGTTGGCCTTTCCTACGTGGTCCAGGGGTAGATGGTCCGGGACGGGTAGGGCAAGCGGGAGCCGACCAATAGCCGGGGCTTTTGGGGTTGATTCATGACAGCATTTGATATACAATTCGGGCAATAGTCACTGTGTCACAAACTGTGACACATAGAGGTTTTCGAGGGGTTCGGGTTTGGTTTTTGAGTGCAGCCTTTAAGCTGGTAAGAGCGCACCAAATCCGACGCGGTAGCGTCGCAATTAGAACAGACGAGAAGGACGGTAGAGCCCTGGAAGGGGTCGGACGTTCGAATCGTCTCGGGGACGCCACAAAAATCAAATGGGTTACGGCAACATTGCTGTAACCCATTTTTTTTGATAATTATCATCCAACGACCATCATCGTCAGCATATGGAGTCGAGAATGGATTCTGAACGGTTGGAAGAACGTGTCTCGGACTATCTCAAGGCTCTGTCCCAGTTGGAAAAGGCCGGCAGCCAACCGAAGGACGAGTTTCTCAGGGATTCTGTGATCCAGCGTTTCGAGTTTACCCATGAACTCGCCTGGAAGATGCTTAAGCTGCGCCTCGAGAAAGAGGATGTTTTTGCCAGGACGCCGCGCGAGACCTTGCAGGCCTCACTGGAAGCAGGCTTCATAGAGGACGGCAATGCCTGGAGTGATCTGCAGAAGATGCGAAACATGACCAGCCATACCTACAACGAGGAACTTGCTGAGGAAGTTTATTCATTCGTGGTGGCGCAGGGGATAACCCTTTTCCGGCAACTAGCGCAAAAGGCGGTGACATGGCAGACGACGATCTGATCTACGGTTTGGCGCGCCGTCACTATCTGGAACTTGCCGGTGTTTTCGGCAGGTACTCTCATGTTCAGAAGGTTATGATATTCGGTTCACGCGCCAAGGGGACTGAGAAACCCTATTCCGACATTGACCTGGCCGTGATTGCTCCCGAAATGGATAGTGTTGAATTTTCTCGTCTGCTGGATGAATTAGAGTCGTTGGATCTTGTCTTCAAACTGGACGTGCTGCACTTTGAAACGTTGACGCTACAGAAGTTAAGTGATGCGATTAAGCAGCACGGCAAAGAGTTTTACCCCTCGTACGGTAAGTAGATTCAGGCCTGCCACAAGTGGAAAAGCTGTCGCTCATACAGGCCACGCCACGACACTCATCTTGCTCGACCGACCATCGTAAAGAAGTATCAAATCTCAGCAACAATCCTCTCTCGTACTAACGATAAAAGGGTTACAGCATCTGCTGTAATCCTTTTTATTTTTGCAAAGTTTATATTACACATGTATTGCCTTGAAGGCGCTGGGAGAAATTTATAACCTTTAGGCGTCCACTTGTACCCCTTGCGGTGAAGCGAGCGAGGGCGCACAAAAAACCCGCAACGTGAAATATTGAGCAAATACCTCAGTAGGAATTCAATCATATAATTTATGCCCTTACAGGCACTCCCCCTTCACAGCCATGTCTTTCCCCCTAACCGCAAACCACAAGATACTCTTCAAGATAACTGACTGAGCGGTCGATAAGACTCTTGAGACGAAAGATGTCCTCTCCTAGGGTGTAAATCCCCAAAGTACCTATAAGAAGGGCGTACTCAATGGATGCAATCGACCACGAAGAAATCCGGCAGCTGTTTGACGACTACCACCGGATGTATGCGTCCCGCGATGACCGGCTGACAGGCTTATTCAGCGAGAACTTTTCCGGATTTACCGGGGGAGGGGACAAGCTGATCAAAGACCGGGTGGAATGGGTCGCGATCACCCGTAAGGATTTCGACCAGGTCAAAGATCCGCTGAGGATTGAGCTTAAAGACCTGGCCATCCAGTCGTTGTCAGACACCATCGCCGTTACCACCGCCTTTTCCACGCTTCATCTCCCCATTGAAGATCACGTCCTGTCACGGACGGTGGCCCGTCTGGTACTCATCTTCCGCAAGGAAGTCGCCGGCTGGAAAATTTGCCACAGCAGCATATCACTTCCCGATGGCATGGCCCGTGCCGGCGAAGTCTATCCGCTGCAGGAACTCACGGAACGCAATCAGCTGCTGGAGGAGCAGGTCGCAGAGCGAACGATACAGCTTTCCGAGGCAAAGAAAGCCGCGGAAGCCGCCAGCCTTGCAAAAAGCCAATTTCTGGCCACCGTCAGCCACGAGATCCGTACCCCGTTGAACGCCCTGGTGGGATTCAGCAGCCTGGTTCGCACGACGACCGATCCCGTCAAACTGGAACAGTACCATGCGATCCTCGAACAATCGTCCCGCTCCCTTATGGAACTGGTCAACGACATCCTGGATATGAGCAAGATCGAGGCCGGACACATGGAGCTCGAAGCGGTGCCGTTCAATCTGCGCCAGTTGGCAGACGGGCTGGAAGAACAGTATCGCCCCCTGGCGGAGCAAAAAAAATTGGCTTTCCGTGCCGAAATGGCCGATGGGCTTCCGGAGTGGGGCTTTGGTGACCCGGTCCGCCTGCGGCAGATCCTGGCCAACCTCCTTGCCAATGCCGTCAAGTTCACCGATAGCGGTGAGGTTGGCTTCGTCGTCAGCTCGTCCGATCGTACCTTGACAGCCGGAGAGCCGCTGCTTCGTTTTGAGGTGAGGGATACCGGTATCGGCATTCCCGAAGCTGCCCGCGCCCATCTTTTTCAACCGTTCCGGCAGCTCGATGCGACCATCACCCGCAAATTCGGCGGCAGCGGGCTCGGTTTGGCCATCGTGCACAGCCTGGTCGAAATGATGCGCGGGCGTATAACCATGCATAGCCGACACGGCGCCGGGAGCTCTTTTTTAGTCGAGTTGCCTTTGCGCGAAGCGGAACCGTTGTCCGATGAGCCCCCAAACCGCGTCGACCTGGCTTCGGGCTCGGTGCTGGTCATTGAGGACAACGAATTCAACCGCCGGCTGCTGGGGGATATTTTGACCAGCTGGGGGCATCAGGTTGTGTTGGCGGAAAACGGGTCGCAGGGTCTTGAGTTTTTTGAACAGCGACCTTTTGACCTGATCCTGATGGATATCCGCATGCCTGACATGGACGGCATGGAGGTCGCCCGCCGGATCAGGGGGCGGGAGCAGGAGGGACGGCAGACACCCGTTCCGATCATCGCCATTACCGCCGATGTCGAAGCGGCCACCTTTGAAGCATGTCTTGGCGTCGGCATCAACGCGGTGCTGCCCAAACCGGTTGTCCCCGAACAACTGGCGAAGGCCATGCATGACCAGTGTGGAAGAACCGTTGTGACGTCTATTGCTGGGGACCAGCTCTTGAACGGGCGAACCTGCAGTGACCTGAACAACAACCCCGAGCGCGCCCGGCAGTATCGTGAGATGCTGCTGGCCGACATCGACGATGAACTGGAGTGTCTGCAGATCGCCCTTGGGAGCGACGACCGCAATGGTCTTTGCCGGGCCGCCCACACCCTGAAAGGTTTGTGCGGGCACCTTGCCGACCGGAAACCGGCAGAACTGGCGTCCTGGCTGCAACAAAATGCCCACTCTGCCAGCCATGAACAGCTAAGGCTGGTAATGGAACAATTACCCGCCGGATTGGGGAAGGAGTGCGCAGCATGAATCCAGGTGCACGGTTGCTGGTGGTCGATGATAAAAAGAGCTACCGCTTCATGATCAAGGGGTATCTGGAGGATGCCGGGTGCCAGGTGGAATGCGCAGCAAGCGGGGTTGAGTCCCTGGCGCTGCTGGAGCAGGGCGGTTTTGACCTGGTGCTGTCCGACATGGTCATGCCGGAAATGGACGGCATGACATTGCTGCGCCAGGTGCGCAGCAGCCATCCGCAGCTCCCGTTTGTGGTCATCACCGCCCACGGCAGCATCGACACCGCCGTGGCGGCCATGAAAGAGGGAGCCAATGACTACCTGCTGAAACCGCTCATCCAGGAAGAACTGCTGGTGGTGGTGGAGAGGCTCTTGGAGTGTGCCCGGCTGCGGGACAACTATGGCCGCATGGTCGATTCGGAACGGGAAAAGTACAGTTTTCAAAACATCACCAGTATCTCCCCCGTCATGGGGAAAACGCTGTCGGCGGCCAAGCAGGTGGTCGCTTCGCCCCGCACCACCGTTTCCATCCATGGAGAAAGCGGAGTGGGAAAAGAGGTGTTGGCCCGGGCCATCCATGTGGGGACCGGACAGACCATGGCCAGTTTTGTCGCCGTCAACTGTGCCGCAATTCCGGAAACCCTTCTGGAAAGCGAGCTGTTTGGTCACGCGAAGGGCGCCTTCACCGGTGCCGACCGGGAGCGCGAGGGGAAGTGCAGCCGGGCACGGGGAGGCACCCTTTTTTTGGACGAGATCGGCGACATGCCGCTTTCGCTCCAGCCCAAGCTGCTGCGTCTTTTGGAGGAGAGGGTGTACGAGAAGGTCGGCTCCGACCGGCAGCAGACCGCCGACTTCAGGATCATCGTGGCAACCCACCGCAACCTTGAAGAATGCTGCAACCAGGGAACCTTTCGGCGGGATCTCTATCATCGGCTGAACATCTTCCCGATCACCATTCCCCCCCTGCGCGAACGCCGCGAGGACATTCCTCAGCTTTCGGAACATTTACTGAACAGCTTCCGGAAACACCAGGGGAAATCGCTCCCCGGCCTCTCCCGGGCGGCCCTCGACCTGATGCTTGCCCATGACTGGCCCGGCAACGTGCGGGAGCTGCGCAACATGCTGGAATACGCCTGCATCGTCACCAACGGCGAACTGATCCAGCCCGAGCATCTACGTCTGCATAAAGAGCCTCGAACTTTTAACGCAGGTCCGGCCGATGACCGGATCTGCCTCAATTTCAATTTCTCACCTGAAGAGTTTTCGTTGGATGCCGTCAACGGACAGTTGATGGAGTGGGCTCTGGAGAAGTGCAAGGACAACAAATCCTCTGCCGCACGCCTGCTGAAAGCCTCCCGAAAGCTTTTCTACTGATCTCATTATCCGCAGCTGTCCGATTTCGGACAGCTTGTCCGGCCCGGGACAAGCCCCCTCCGTCGTATTTCCATAACCTACCGAAACCGCGCGTTATTTCATCTGGCACGAAACTCGCCTCTCCTATTGTGTAATGGTTCTTCGCAACGAACAAATCTGTCCCGTTTAGGACAGGGCGTCCAGGGCCGGAGGTAGCTATGTCACAAGATGCGGTTGAGCGAGTATTGGGACGACTGATTACCGATGCACGTTTTTGCCGCGCCGTGGGTGATTCCCTTGAGGCGGCATGTCTGCAGCAAGGCTATAGGCTGTCCCCCACGGAGCTGCGGCTTTTGTCAGAACTCGAGCTGACGCGGATTGCCGCCCTTGCAGCCGGTATTGATCCAGGGCTGTGTCGTGCAGACACCCCGCTTGCCTGATGCGGAAAACGTATACCGCCCAATGCGGCGGTGGGCCTTTGATGATGCAAACAAATCATTCGGACAGGAAATCACGCACAAGGAGGATCACATGGGAAACAGGTTTTTGGTGGTGTTAATCGCAATTCTTTCGGCCTTTACGGTCGTGGCCGGGTGTGGCAGCGACACCGCGACCCGGAATCCCCCGGCCATCGATTATGCAAAGGCCGCCAATTGGCTGTCCGTGCCGTCACAGCTTGATCCCGTCAAAAATGTCGACATCTTCTACGTCTATCCGACATCGTACTTTGCCGGTACCAATGGTTCGGTTATCGGGCCGATAGACGACCCCCTCATGGTGGCCGGCGCAAAATCGTGGTTTCAGAAGCAGGCGACCGCCTTTGCCGCTGTCGGCAATCTCTACGCCCCCTACTATCGGCAGGCGGATGCCTTCTACACGCTGGCTTTGCCGACTGCGGACGCCGTGTATGACTTTATCAACGGGACACCGGCCACGGATGTCACCGCAGCGTTCGATTACTACATCAAAAACTACAACAACAACCGGCCGTTCATCCTTGTCAGTCATTCCCAGGGGTCAACGGTAACCGCTCTCCTGCTGCAAAACTACATGAAGGCCAATCCTGACGTCTATCAGAGGATGATCGCCGCCTACGCCATCGGCTGGTCCTTCACGCAGGATTATTTCGACCGCAACCCCCACCTGAAATTCGCCCAGGGGCCGGATGATACCGGTGTGATCATCTCGTACAACACCCAAAGCCCTTCCTTTACGGGCAGAAACCCCGTGGTCTTCCCCGGTGCCATGGCAATAAACCCCATCTCCTGGACCAGAACGACAACACAGGCCCCAGCCTCAGCCAATGCCGGCTCGCTGCGCCTGTTCGATGCAACCGCAACGGCCCCGTTCTATCAGGGCGATGTCATGATCCCCGTGCAGACCGTGGCCGGCTATGCAGATGCGCAAATCGCCGCCATCGATCCGGTCACGAGCGCTCTCGACCCGAACTCTGCGACGCATGTGGTGCTCTGCTCAACCGTCGACCCGGCAGATTTCAAGCGTCCAAGCCCAGTGGCGCCAGGCTTTTTCCACATTTATGACTACGCGTTCTATTACGGCAACCTCGCCGCCAACGCCGCCAACCGCGTTGCCAAGTTTCTCAACCCGTAGAGGAGAACTACCATGGAAGGTATGCTGCGCTTCAGTCGCCGGGTCTTTTTTGTGGTTTTAAGTGTCGCGGTACTGCTATTGGCGGGCTGTGCAGACAGCACGCCGACAGGAACATTTACTGCTGACAAGGTATCCGGCAAAACGTTCGCCTATTCCAGCGCCGGTTCCACAGGAACACTCGCTTTCAATGCCGACGGCACCTGGAGTACAACGATTGGTACGTCAACCTTCAGCGGGACATGGAATATCACCAACGGCAAGCTGGTCTGCGTGACAACCGCCGGCGGGGATCATACCATTACCTACACACTGCTCACTACTACGTCAAACAGCATGAATGCCAGCTTCGACGAAGTAAACCCCGCTGACCCCAATAACCCGGTGGCCGGCACTGCCGCTTTCACCGCAACCTTTACCACCGGGCAGGTATCCGGCAAAACATTTACCCATGCCAGCACCGGTGCCAGGGGAACACTCGCATTCAATGCCGACGGCACCTGGAGCACAACGATTGATACGGCAACCTTTGGCGGGACATGGAGTATCATCAATGGCCAGCTGGTGTGCGTGACTACTTCCGGCGGCAATCATACCCTTACCTACACGGCTCTTCTCAGTGATGATACAACGGCAATCCATACCAGTGTGGTTGAAGTAAACCCCGCTGATCCCGCTAATCCGACCACTTACACCGCCACGCTCGCGTTAAACCAATTATTGACCAGCTCTCGTTCCTCTCTTGAACCGATCTTCTTTGTGCATATCTCCGATACGCACTTGGATACCAAGACGGCAACGAATACCGGACTTTCAACAGACGGCGTAGACCTTACCCAGAGCGGCAAGGCACTGATGAACGCTCTCATTACCGAGGTTGTACCGGTGATTAACCCTCTTGCTATTGTCCATACTGGCGACATGACTGAAAAGGGGTACATTGAGGAGACATGGCAGACCTACAGTAATCTCTTGAAGAGCAGCATCCTGACATCCTACCCGAACTATGTTGATATTGTCGGCAACCACGACGTCAAGGTTCAAAATCCCCTTTTAGATTACGAAGCCGGTTTGCAGAACTTCCTGCTATATTCCCAGACGGCAAGCAGGTATGGCTACACAACCCTCGAAAGCTCGGTGGGAACCGTACGACTGATTCGCACCAACACCGCCGCATCCACATCGGCAAATCCACAAACGCGAAACATGGAAAACATAATTGGCAATTTCCCGGCAAGTCAGCAGCAGGCCCTTTTAAACCATCCTGACCGCAACCAGCCTGTGGCGCTCAATGTCGTACTCGGCCATAGCCCCGTCGCAGAAAGCTATATTCCCTATGTTCCGGGAACAAATATTGGCCAGTATATGTTCCAGATTACCGATGGCAATGGTCGCATGAAACAACTGATAGACGAATTCAAGGCGCCAATTTATCTCAGCGGGCATGTTCACGCCCACGGACTCGAGTGGCTCGGTAATAAGTCCCTGGTCGTCCGGGCTGATACCTTCGGTGCCCATGGGAAGCAGGCAACCTTTTATCTTGTTGCTTACGATTTTGAGGCAATGAGTCCTGCCGTCAAGCTGGTGAACATTGATGCAACAAAGCCTAACACCGTTGAGTGGCCAATTGTCTTTATTACGACCCCGGCCAATAGCGCGCTCGGCAATACCGCCTCCTATAGCGGGGGCAACCCCAATGCGCAGCCCTTCACCACAGGACAGACCATTATGCTGAAAACCATGGTCTTCTCGCCGGAAACAGTCACTTCCGTCGAATACAGCATAGATGACGGCCTCACGTCGAGTCCCCTTGCGGCCGTCAGAAATAGCTATGGAAGAGTCTGGGCCGCGGGCATCCCTTTAGCGGGGCTGTCAGCGGGGTCCCACTCGGTAACGGTCACGGCAACGAGGAGCAATGGAACGACTGGCAAGGATTCTATTTCGATCGTGATCAATTGATGCCGAGCTGGTCAAACAGCTGAGCACTGCAATGCAGAACATAATAGCCAATTACTGAGGGGGGTGAGATGACCAATTTTCTGTCCAAACTCTGCTGCAACCGTTATTTTCTCGTGCCGGCAATCGTGGCATGCCTGGCAGGCTGCGGCAGCGACAGCAACCAGACTGCCGGCAATGCAGTGGTTAACCCGGGCCCGGGCCCCATTCCGGGAACTCTTCAGGGGTATCTGTCAACCAGCGCTCTTCCCGACAGCATTGCCTTGCTTCCGCCTCCTCCGGCAGAAGGAACGGCCGCGCTAACGCTTGATACCGAGATCAGCCAGCGCAGTTTTGCCCTGAAGGATACACCCCGCTGGGCACAGGCCATCTCCGACGCAGATCTCTCATTTCCCCATGCGGCCGGCACCTTTGCCTGCTCGGTAAATACGGCTATCAATGAAGCTGATACGCCGCACCTGTATATGCTGCTGCGCAGAACCCTGACAGACATAGGCCTATCGACCTACGCCGCGAAGAAGAAATACCAGCGGACACGGCCGTTCGTCATAAACAACCAACCGATTTGCACTCCAGATGAAATGGACCAGCTGGAAACCGACGGCTCATACCCTTCCGGACATACCGCGGTCGGTTGGGGGTGGGCTCTTATTCTCTCCGAGATTTCTCCGGACCAGACCAACGCGATTATTTCACGAGGCCTTGCATTCGGCGAGAGCCGGAATGTATGCAACGTCCACTGGCACAGCGACGTTGTCCAGGGGCGCGTCATTGCTGCGGCGGCCGTTGCCAAGCTGCATGCGGATCCTGCCTTCCTGGCGGAGCTGGAAGCCGCAAAAGCTGAAATTGCCGCTGCGAAAGCCAAAGGGCTGACACCGGCTGTTGATTGTACGGCTGAGGCCGCCGCGCTCGCGGTGCTGCCGTCACTGGCGCAATGAGATCTGTCGTGCGATATCGAAAGCACCTGACCATAGTGGCGTCAATGTCTCTCATATGCCTGCTTGCCGCCTGCGGCAGTGATTCGTCGGCGCCTGTCCCTACGACGCCGGTGAGGCTCCAGGCGCAGTATTCAAGCGCCGTGGCCGATGCCCGCACGGCAACTCCGGGAGAGATTTCACGCTACTTGACGCCTATCAACAACGAGAACCCCGATCTGGTCTGGGAGAACGGTGTGGTCGGGTCACGCCTGCTGGTGGTGACTTGGCTGGGGGATGCTGGAAAATACTACAAATGCTCAGATCCCGCGGGGTGCAGCGGCAATACGGCCTGCCTGGAGGGGGGCGAATGCCCGACCTATAAGTACGATTCCTGGGTGACCGTGGTGCCCGAGATCAGGAACTACTTCGGGAACGCCGTGCCACAGCCATTACGTATCGCCCAGCTGCTGGGATTGCCACCAGAATATGCCGTTGCGGGTGATCCCAAAGAGGCGAAATACATGCTCGAGATGTGGGTCTCGCCGCAGGACCTTTTCCGCCCCTGTCCCGACACCGAGATATCCGATACGGCCTGCGAAACGAGCTTTCCGAGCGATCCATTCCGCATGCTGGACCTGAGCAACAAGGTCAGAGCGACCGAAGGGACGGACTACGGGGTGTTCAAAACGTACTCCTCCTGGTTCAACAACCGCACCAGAAACGTCTACAACACCGGCTCATCCCCCTATCCATGGACCCGCCTCGGCTATACCTATGACTGGGGAAGCAGCAACCACACCGGCCTTAGCGAATTCGTCCTGCACGGCAGGAAAGTGGATGGTTCGACCATTTCGGTCGGGATCAAATCGGTCAGGACAACGGCGGAATATTTTGCGAAACAATAGCCTTTCCTCTTATGAAAAGCGGTCGTGCCGCAAAAGGAGCTGCAGAATGATTCCAGCAAATGTTTTGTTACCCGCTCGCACGAAAGAGCATGGTGGGCGTATCTATCGATCGGTCCTGTCGGGTCCTTGATGAGTCGGGAGGGCGCATTCCCGGCCTCTATGCCGCGGGTGAACTTACCGGTCTCGCCGGTGTGAATGGGAAGGCTTCACTTGAAGGAACATTCCTGGGAACGTCCATTCTGACCGGCCGTGTGGCGGGACGGGCCGCTGCGGCGGAACTGGCGGATAAAACAAAACCATGATGTTTCCGTTCAGGATGGCCCCGGATGTACATCCAACCGTAGCGGTTATCACCTTCAGGGCGGAGGCCTCAACCGGATGAAAGTATTTAACGTTTTATTCATTTTGTTACTGATTGTCGGCAGTCGAAACGTGAACGGTGCGACAATCCCGGTTGATCTCATCATTGCCGACGGTCTGGTCGTTTCTATGAATGACGGAATGACCATTCTCGAACACAGCAGCATTGTGGTAGACCGGGGTGAAATAGTGGCCATCGGCCCTTCGTCAACCATGGAAAAGAGATATACCGCCCGGCAGAACATCGATGCGGCGGGCAAAGTCATAATGCCCGGCTTGGTGAACACCCATACCCACGCGGCCATGACTCTCTTCCGGGGGCTGGCCGACGACCTGCCGCTCGACACCTGGCTCACGAAGCATATCTGGCCGGCCGAGGCTAAGTTCATCACCGCCGCTTCGGTCCGCACCGGCGCCAATCTGGCGCTGGCTGAAATGATCCGCTCCGGCACGACCACCTTCAGCGACATGTATTTCTTTGCCGACGAGCTGGCTCAAGCGGCGAAAAAAGCCGGCGTCAGAGCGGTTGTGGCGGAAGCGGTGCTTGATTTTCCAACACCTGACAGCAAGAGTCCTGAAGAGAGTTTTAAGACCATTGAAAAGCTGGCTTCCAAGTGGAGAAACGATCCGCTGGTAACGATTGCGGTCGGAACCCACTCCCCGTACACCTGCTCCCCTGGTACCCTCAAGTCCGCAAAAAAACAGGCTGACGCCTTGGGGCTGCCGCTTACCATACATGTTGCCGAAACCCGCAAGGAGGTCAGCGACATGACGGTAAAATACGGCGTGCCACCCTTTGAGTATCTCGATCAACTCGGCTTTTTCGGGGGGACGGTCATCGTGGCCCATGCCGTGTATCCGACCACCGGAGAAATCCGACTCATGGCAGAAAGAGGGGTGGGTGTGGCCCACAATCCGGGAAGCAACATGAAACTTGCCAGCGGCGTTGCCCCCGTACCGGAGATGCTCCGTGCTGGAATCGCAGTCGGACTCGGTACCGACGGGGCAGCCAGCAATAACAACCTGGACATGTTCAAAGAGATGAACGCCGCCGCGTTGCTGCAAAAGGTGTCGCGGCTTGATCCGACAGCCATGAGCGCCCGCGACACGGTCAAAGCAGCCACCATCGGCGGGGCGAAGGTATTGGGGCTGGAAAGGCGCATCGGTTCGTTGGAAGAGGGGAAGCGGGCCGACCTGATCGTCATCGACCTGAATAGCCCACACCTGGTTCCGTTGTACAACGTTTACTCACAGCTTGTGTATGCCGCTAATGGAGAGGATGTGGAAACCGTGATCATCAACGGCAAGATTGTCATGAAGAACAGGAAGCTTCTTACGTTGGATGAAGATACCGTTATGCAGGAGGCAATGAAACTTGCCCAGAAGATCCTCGAGTCCAACAGCGTGACAGGTGCTCAATGAATTCACTCACCCTTATTTTTGCCGCGGCCTGTCTTTTCGCCATCGCCTACCGATTCTATGGGCTGTTCCTGGCAAACAGGGTAATGAACCTGCGTGTGGAGTTGGAAACACCCGCTGTGCGCTACGCAGACGGCCATGATTACCTGAAGACCAATAAGTACGTCCTCTTCGGTCATCACTTTGCCGCCATTGCAGCAGCCGGGCCGCTCTTGGGTCCGGTGCTCGCCGCCCAGTTCGGGTTCCTCCCGGGTGCGCTCTGGATTTTGATCGGTGCGGTACTTGCGGGCGGGGTTCACGACATGGTTGTGCTGTTTGCCTCGGTGCGGCACAAGGGAAAAAGCATCTCGGTGATCGCTGAAGCCGAGATCGGCACGGTGGCGGGGAAAGTAGCTTCAGTCGCCGTGCTCTTCATCCTGATCCTGACCCTGGCCGGGCTCTGCATCGCTGTTGTCAACGCCATGTTCAACAGTCCCTGGGGAACCTTCACCGTCTTTGCCACCATGCCGATCGCCATGATCATGGGGATCTACATGCAGAAGATCCGCCCCGGCGACATCAAAGGGGGGAGCATCATTGGCGTATTGCTGCTGGCGCTGTCGATCTATGCCGGCCCCCATGTCGCCGCCGACCCGACCCTGGCGGGCATGTTGACCTTTTCGAAGAAGCAGCTCGCTCTGCTCCTTCCGGCCTACGGCTTTGCCGCTTCGACTCTGCCGGTCTGGTTCCTGCTGGTGCCGCGCGACTATCTCTCCACTTACCTGAAAATCGGCACCATCGGCGCTCTGGCCCTCGGCATCATCTTCGTCCATCCGACCCTGCACATGCCGGCCATTACGCCGTATTTCTTCGGTGGCGGCCCGATCATCCCGGGTGCCGCCTTCCCATTTCTTTTCATCACCATCGCCTGTGGTGCCCTATCCGGTTTCCATGCCATTATCGGCACCGGCACCACGCCGAAGATGATTGCCAATGAACGCGATGTCCTCTTTGTCGGCTACGGCGCCATGCTGGTCGAAGGCTTTGTTGCCATCATGGCCCTGATTGCTGCCTGTGTGCTGCTGCCGACCGATTATTTTGCCATCAATGCGGCGCCCGCCGCTTATTCCAAGCTCGGTCTTATCCCGGTCAACCTGCCGGAACTGTCTCGCCAAGTCGGCGAGCAGGTCCAGGGACGACCCGGCGGTGCCGTATCTCTGGCGGTGGGCATGGCCTACATTTTTTCATCCGTATCTCTCATGAAGGGGATGATGGCCTACTGGTATCACTTTGCGATCATGTTCGAGGCGGTCTTCATCCTCACCGCTGTTGATGCGGGAACCCGCGTGGGGCGCTACCTGCTGCAGGAGATGCTCGGCAGACTGTACGCCCCTTTTGCCGACAACTCATGGACTCCCGGTATCGTCTTTACCGGTGCCATGTTCACCACAGCCTGGGGATATCTGGTCTATACCGGAGATATCTCCACCATCTGGCCGCTGTTTGGCATGAGCAACCAGTTGCTGGCCACCTGCGCACTGGTCGTTGGCTCCATCATGTTAACACGGCTCGGCAAGGCAAAGTATGCCTGGGTCACCGCTGGTCCGGGGCTGTTCATGATGCCGATCTGTATGTGGGCCGGGTATCTCAACATCACCCGAAACTTCCTGCCGAAGGGGTTATATCTTTTGGCGAGCCTGTCTGTCATGCTGATGGCGCTGATGACGGTCGTCTTTGTTTCTGCGTTTAGGCGCTGGCAGGCACTGCTGCAGATCGACGAAGATTTTACTGACAGTAATGGCGACCGGGTGCTGGCGCTGGCCATGGACCGGGATGAGGCCGTGGCCCATCGGTCAATGAAGGAATGACAGTAGAGGGAAGTCGTCACCCTGGTCACTTACGATATGGTGATTTACAGTATCATATCAATGCGAGACAAATCGCATACACTGCGCCTATTCCAGTGTATGTCGACACTGAACTCTGAGAGGAATTTTCCATGGACAAATTCATGCAAGCAGCTCTGGAAGAGGCTCGAACCGGTTTGTCAGAAGGCGGAGTACCAATCGGGTCAGTTATAGTGCATGACGGCAAAATTATCGGCAGGGGCCATAACCGAAGAGTGCAAAACGGAAGTGCTATTCTGCATGGTGAGATGGATGCTCTGGAGAATGCCGGGCGCCAGCCTGCCTCTGTATATCGGAACTGCGTGCTTTATACCACTCTCTCGCCTTGCCCTATGTGTAGCGGTGCCATTATCTTGTATGGGATACCGCATGTCATAATCGGAGAGAACCACACGTTCATGGGTGAAGAGGATGTCCTCAAATCGCGTAATGTGACTGTTGAAGTTCTGCAGGACAAGCAGTGTATTGGTATGATGGAGGAGTTTATTCGGCAAAAGCCCGAACTGTGGAATGAAGATATCGGGGTGTGAACATGGAAACCGAAACTTTGTCTACGATCGGCAGGAACCAAAATCCCGATCAATAGGGCAGGGGGACGTTGTTAATCTACTTACATTGGGTGGGGCACGTAGAGCAAAAGTGAAAAATATTAACAACGTCCCCGCCGTCCCCTTTACAACTGACATAGCCAAACCGGATTCCGTAATACCAAAGACCTTCACGCAATTACATGAGGCACAACTACATGCGCGGCATAAAACCTGCGACAGAACTGAAGCGCCATAAACCAAGCTAGTCCCCACCCGTTACCCTGTTTTCCTGCTGCTCGCCAATCTTCAAATCAGCAAAGAGACATCTGAATACTCATTGTTTGTCCTGCTCAGATTAATTCCAGACTCGCTTGTCATCGCAAGGTTCACTGCACCTGTTATTACTGGAAAGGTGCTGTTGAAGAATTCTTTTGTCTTCACGGCTTCTTAACGCCCTCGGTGAGGATTTTCACGCCGTCTTAATATGCCAAGGGATATGGTGATGTTTAGGGATGAAACGAAAACGCCTGGAGAATCGCCATGAAAATCTATTTTTATTCCCCAGAAACTGGAGTCTATCAGGGCGAGGATTTCGTTGATGCAACTCTGGTGATGAGGTCGCCCCCCCAAATTCCGGAGTGGGCCACAACCATTGCTCCCCCGGCTTACAGCAAAGGAGAAGTGCCGGTCTTTCTTGCGGACGAAGAACGGTGGGTACTGACGCACCTAGAGCGAATTCAGAATTGGCACCTCGTTCCGGCCCGAGAGGACGAACCGCTTGCAAGAGAGCTACCGGTGACATCACTTCCGTCAGAATGAGACACAGTGAGATAACTGGGGAGCCAAGGGAGCCAAAGAGCCAAGGGGACACGTGTAAGTTTATAAGATTCTGGACCAGAGACTCTACTGCCGTTGCCATTTTGGCTCTTCGGCGCAATAACATTGAATCTAGCGGGGCACGACTGCAGGGGCAGTGGGACGTTGTTGACTTCGTTGAGTTCACTCCAGCAAGTCAACCAACTCAACAACGTCCCCCCCTCCCATTTTTGTTTTGGCAAACTTTGCATCGCCCCCGCATTGACTTAAAGACGCTAAGAGAAACTAATAATCTTATAGGCGTTCCCTTGTTCCTCATCCTGAAAATCTCAGCCAGCACCGTGTCAGTCACGCCGGTGGAGACGTTCACCTGAGTTACTTCCACCGGCTGCCCTCCACTGTGGTACGTACCGAACTGCTTCCCTGTATTGCTATTATGAGCGACCTTCCGTTGACTTGTCTCCTCCAGCCACTAGACTCAGATGGGGCACAATCATTAACAGACTGATGACAATGTCATGAGGAGGTTTCAAATGAACAGACGGGCTTTTCTGAAAACCACAGTTGCCGGCTCTTTAGTCGCGGGCTTCGCTGGAACGGTTGCGGCGGCCGAGCGCTATTTCCCGACCCAAGTTGACATGAGGCTCTTCGATACAATCAACAGGGTAAAGGACCCAACTAAAAAGACTCCGCTCGAGAAAAGCCATGCGCCTGTCATCACCGCTCCTGCATCAGTAACGGCCGGCAAGCCTTTCACCGTGGAAGTATCGGTCGGGGAAGTGCTTCACGGGATGATGCCCGCCCACTGGATAGGCTTTATCGAGCTCAGTCTTGGCAACGAGCCCGCTGGAAGAGTGGATCTGCAGCCGAGGGGGTACCTGGTACCGAAAGTTGCCTTCACCGTTGTGGTCCCCAAAGAGGCAGCGTCGACCGGGAAGGTTACACTGGTGGCAAAACAGCAGTGCAACCTACATGGTCTATGGGAAGGAACCCTCGATGTCGCGGTGACCTGATTCCGGCCGATGGGCCTGGAGGATGTATCTGGTTACTGGCGATGGCGCGGTACGCACCACCATCGCATACTGTCGGGTGCTGCGCGCGGAGAAGACGTGGGGTGGCGAGGTCGGGCGCCATCCCAGGTGGTGCGAGGGGCGCGCGGGAATTATGGTGCTTGTTATGTCCAAAATTCCTGTTTGCATTTCTAGCTGACAGGCAGATAATTACTCTTACCTGCTATGAAGACAATCGTACCGAAAGGATGCCAACCACATCTATCGAAAACGAAAACCTTCAGAACCAGGTAAAGGCTCCCGCTCCACCAGCCATCGGTCCTGAAAAAACCGACCGCTGAGCGTAGACACTGCTAGCATTAAAAACGCTACTCTGCCGCCGGGAGCCACCAACGAAACTGCTTTGGTCAGAGACCGCAATTGGACTTGCTAAAAACAGTCCTAATTACAGCGGCAACCTCCCAAAGCAGTTTCTTTTTTTGTGCCCTCCATCAATTATGCCGCCGTCTTGACATCTGTAACCCGGGTAGAAGAAAGGGGACGCCTTTTACGCTTCCCTTATCATGTGGATTCTTTGACACACTCCGTAACATAAGAAAAGGCCCCGGCGAGAGCTTGTACAGCTTCGCGCCGGGGCCTTTTTTCAATTTAAAGATGTACTTCCTATTGTGCTGCGGTGGTCACTTTGTTGAGGGCCTGCTCGACATCATCAATGGTCTGGGTATCAAAGCCCAGCTTCGCTGTCGCGGCAATGCGGCCGTCCGGCTTTTCAGTCACGATGACGTAGTTGATGCCGAGCAGCCGGTTGAAGAGCGGGGTTTTCTTGCCGGTGGCAAGGTTCTCGACGGTGGTTTCACGCATGCTGTTTTCGGTGATGATCAGGAGCGGACCGCTGTCGCTTTTCTGCCAGGAAATGCGCCAGTAGTAGTGACCACCGTTGGGCATGCCGTACTTGTCGTAGAGGCTTTCGAAGAACTCCACTTTCTTGCAGGCATTCATCACCGCTCCCTTACGGCGGCACTGCGAGTAGTCGCCTTCCTTCTTGTCATCCATGCTCACGTTGATGGGAACCTGCTTCCCGGAGTCCATATGGAGGAGGATGTAGTCTTCCTTCTTGTTGATGCCGAGAGTGCTCCCAAGACTGGACACGGCATTCATGATGCCGCCCACCTGGTCGCTTTTGTCGATATCCTGTCGCTCTACCAGGAGGTAACGCGTTCCGACGATGTCACCGTTCTGGAAAGGTGCAATCAGGAAGCCGTCCGGGACAGCTATGCTGGTGATCCCTTTGCCAGGTGTATAGAGGAAGCCGGCGGTTGAACGGCCGACCAGGAAGCCTCGCGACAATGGAATGATCGCTTCGCCTGTGAGTTTCTTGCCGGTGGCGGTGACGACGCTCCAGCCGGTCGCGGTCACGTTCGCGGTGGCAATGGTTATCGGTTCGCTACCGACCCGCATGGTCTTGATGGCATAGCTGTCTTCGGAAAGTTGGGCCATATAGGTGACATCGCCAGTTCTGGCGCTGGAGCCGTATTTGACGATCTGGCCCTCGGGATCGATGTGGCGCCTGCCGTTCGCTTCAAAGCCGTCCTTCTTCTTCACAATGGTTGCGCCACCGGGAAGTTCCGGGAAAGCGGCGATCTGCGCAGCGAGATCCTGTTCGCTCACGGCCGGAGCCTGTTCGATCTTAGCCGCTTGTTTGGCTTGGGCCTCCTGGGGCTGTCCCATTCTGTTAAGGAAACCCTGCATTAGTTTCTGACGCATTTCCATCTCTTCCGCTGTCGGTTGATGAGGCATGATGCATCCGTTTAGTGACAAGGCAGAGACGACAAGTACAGCCGACAGGGCAATCATACGCATAGCAAGGACTCCTTCTAACTTTGGGATTTTTTCCACGTGGGAGGATTTGGCATTTTTATGCAAAAACGCAGAGTTTGGCAAGATTTTTTTGAATGCAAGCTCATAAATAAGCAAAAATTATCTAGCTATTATGCTTGCGTATGAACAACTGCATGTCAGCCAGAGTGCCTACCATCATGAGTACCCCGGACCAAGCTAAGTGCGTAAAAAGTAATCAACGAATTGTGCCGTGATATAGATCTTGCCCCCGTAGGTCGGCATTTCTCTCTGGTGATGTTGGAGAGTGCGGCTGGTCTCACTCTTGATGGCTTTCCCGTCGGCATGTTTGGGAGCCTAAAATAATCAAACCACTTTCATAATGCGAAGCATTCTGCTAATTCCCACCGGGAGTTTCCTGACACATCCCGAAAAGAGGCCGCGCAATGGGAACCATAACCGAAATCACAGTAGTACCACCAACGCACGAGGAGATTCTGAGCCTTCTTGATGAATGGGGCTGGCAAGCGCCGATGCAACCAAGGTACCTGTCCGCGCACTACAAGGTTACCAAGATCCTCTCGATGTCTGTATTCAGCTACCGACTGAAGAGCCAGTTTGAGACCAGATGGGACTCCATCGAGAGGAAACCCTATCGAGGCGGTCCGCTGGATAACGAGGGAACCCCACCCTCCATCTGGGACATGCCGCTCGACACTCCGAAGATCTTCGAGACGAGCCGCCACCTGTATCGGATACCGCACACGGATAAAGTGGAGGCCTGCAAATGCGTTGGTGGCAAGATCACTTGTCCGGATTGTTCAGGGACCGGAAGGTCCTCTTGCTTCTGGTGCTTCGGGTCCGGGCACGTCACGAGGACGGGTAATGACGGTTCGTCTCATACCAGTAGTACCACCTGCCTGCATTGCCACGGCTCCGGCAGGCACACGTGCACGAAATGTAAAGGGCGTGGCAAGATTACTTGTCCAACTTGCGATGGAACCACCAAGATTCTTTCCTACAGGGTGATGAACGCCAGGTACGTCGAGGAAGAGTTCGTGGACGTGGTGCACCAGGCCGAGCTACCTGAGTTGCCTGTAGAGATGGTCCGAGAGAGTGGATCAAAAATCGTCCTTCAGGACGGGGCCCCCATCCTTACCGCAGAGGGCTTTCCTGATGTGCTGGAAGTGAACGATCGCCTCAATGAACTCATCGAGCAGTCACACCTATTAAAGATGAAACTGTGGTACCAGGAAGTGGTAACAGTTCAGCAGATTGGCGATGCTACCAAGGCCACTGTCTGGATTTGCGGCACCGAGAAAAAACTTTTCGTTTCTGATTTCCCGGTCATCACTTCCCAGACCGGCGTCTGCCGGATCTCCTGTGCGAAATGTGCAGGCTATAACCCGATGCGAGAGGCCGGAACTGTCTGAGAGGGATGCTCCAAGCGGGAGCCTTGGGGTTTTGGTGGTAAAATCGGAATGGAAACGGGTCACGACTGATGTTGTGATCCGTTTTGCATTGCTGGCCATTCACCATTAGTCTCTCGCAGAGCGTGCGTTGACTTTATACTAAAAGCTAGTATAGGATGGCGAATGAGATGGCTCGTAACCTATACCAGGAAGGCAGCCAAGCAGTACGATGAACTGCCGAGTGCGGTACAGGACCGCATGGACCTGCTGACTGCGGAGTTGGAACTTCTTGGCCCCAATCGACATAATTGGAAGAACTACTCGAAACTCGCTGGTGGGAGCCAAAGGTATCACTGCCATGTGAAGAAAGGGAAGCCTACTTACGTTGCCGTCTGGGAAGTGGTGAACGGTCGGGTGAGCGTCCTGGAGGTAATCTATGTTGGCACGCACGAAAAAGCGCCCTACTGAAGGACTGGTTGCGCTGCAGTTGATGGTTCATCCAGCAAACGTTGCTGCCATTACCAAATATGCCGAGCAACTGGAACAGTCGGAGTCGGTCCCTTGGCGGGAGGTGGCGGAGCGACGCGGCAGCGTGCCGGCCTCGATCCTGCGCGGCGCACGAGGTAAGGTGGGGGTTACCCAGACCAGGCTGTCGGAACTCTGCGGGATACCGCAGCGGCACTTGTCCGAAATGGAGCGTGGCAAGAGGCCGATAGGCAGGGAAACCGCCAAAAAGCTGGCTGCTGCGCTCGATCTCGATTACCGTCTGTTCTTGTAGATACCGCAGATGGGAAAGGGGCGGGCCTCGGCGTAGAAAGTGCTTGAAAGAGGGCTTGAATCTCGGTATATCTAGTCCGCGTGGAGCTTCCTGGACGAAGCGTTACACGTATCATGGAACCAAAGCTACAAGGCACTTGCGGGTTTTCCTGCGGGTGCTTTTTTATGTTCGGTATGAGGAGTTGATGGAAATCGTAAAGCAGGAAATAGAGCGGCTGGACAGGGTGCATGAGGCGATCGGGCGATACGCGGTCGACCGCCTGCAGACGATCGGGAGGCACGAGGCTTACACGAAGGAGCTGGAACAGCAGCGCCTCGCCTCGGTGGACTGGCGCGAGAAGAACGATATCGCGGAGAAACTGATCGAGCACGGGCACCACTCGCCGCGCAAGTACCTTCATGAATTCACCCAGCAGGCCTCTCCCTACTTCGGCATCTTAGGCATCCATGACACCGACCGCAGGATCGGAAAGAAGGAGTACCTGATCGGCAACCAGACGCTCATGGACGGCCAGCGTGTGATCGTCATCGACTGGCGCAAGGCGGAGATCACGGGTCCGTTCTACGAGGGGTATGACATAGGGGAGGAGTACGAACTCACCATCAGGGGTGTTGAGAGGGAAGGGGTGATCACCCGCCGGGACAAGGTGACCATCACCAGGAAGGCTTTGCACAGGATCGAGACCCCTTCGGAGACCTACGAACTGCGCGGCGACACGTGGCACAAGAACGGCTCGGCCGGCGAATCGACCGCCGACACCAAGGAGCGGACCGAGGACCACCGGATGGTGGATTCCATTGCTGCCCTCATCTCTCCCGAGCAGTTCCGCGCCATCACCAAACTAAAAGACGGCGTGGTGGTGATAAACGGTGCGGCCGGGGCAGGGAAGACCACGGTGGCGCTCCACAGGCTCTCCTACCTCATGTTCGACGCCCCCGAGAGGTACCGCCCGGAGCGGTGCATCGTCCTCATGTTCAACAGGGTTCTGCGCGACTACGTGAAGCAAAGCAGCGATACCCTCCTCGGTCCGGTCCGGGTGGATACCTACAGCGCATGGTCCCTGACGGCGCTTGCCGCCCTCGGCGTGCACTCGTTGAAGACGGTCTTCGACGATCCCTTCGGGGCGCAGAAGAAAAGCAGCCGGGTTCCGGCCCTTCTCGCGAAATACGTGAAGGAGACCACGAAGATCGAGCCGGTCACCGACCTGTGGCGCTTCCTCATGCAGGACTACGTCGTAGCCGCGCTTTGCACCGACTCCGGAGCGGAGTTCCTGCGGGCGGCACAAAGGAAGTTCGAGGCGAAGGAGCGGACGGTCTCGTTCTCCGATGTCAGCATCCTGCTCCGCCTGGCTCAGCTGCGGCGCCCGGCAGGGACCGTAGTGCTCGGGGCTCTGAACGCCTACGACCACATCGTGGTCGACGAAGCCCAGGATCTTTCCTCGCTCGAGCTGCGCACCATCGTGGCCGCTACCTCCGCGGCGCGAAGCATCACCATCTGCGCCGATGAAAAGCAGCAGATCCTGAGTTTCCTCGACTCGCAGGGGTTCTCAAGCGTCATGGCCCAACTCCACTCGCAGGGGTTGGAAAAGGAGAACCTGACCGTTTCCTACCGCTGTCCGAAGGAGATCGTCGATCTGGCCGCCCAGGTGAGCGGGCGGAGCGCCGACACCACCAAGGCCCATTCCGGTGCACTCGATTTCCATGCCACGCGAAACGCCGCCGAGTCCATGGCGAAGATCCGGGAAATCGTCGAGGGGCTGGTGCTGGCCTCACCCGGCTCGCTTACCGGTGTCATTTGCAAGAAGAAGGCGGACGTCAAGGCGCTGCACGCTGCGCTCTCCGGCGTTCCCGGCCTGCACGCCGAAGGGGAGGTCTCCTTTTCGCCCGGGGTCCAGGTGATCCATGCTCACGCCATCAAGGGAGTCGAGTTCACCAACGTGATCCTCTACAACCCGAGCTCCTTCGACTACCGCCAGACCGACCCGGACAGAAACCTCCTGTACGTCGCTATAACCAGGGCGTGTAAGGCCCTGCACATCGTCCATCACCAGCGGCTGGCGCATGGGCTTCGTGACGGGGCTGCTGCCTGCCTTGCGGGACGTGCGTAACGTGCCGCTCACATCTCGGTGTCAGCAAAATTCCATCGTACTTTTCCCCATGCGGATGACCTCCCGGTAATCCTTCAACATGGTGACATGGCCGTTGTCATGCGCCATCATCGCCTCGAAAAGCTGCTTGAGTCCTGCGTCTTGGAAATGCACCACGTTGGACATATGCAAAAGGGCCACTTGCTCCTCCAGGCGGATGGCCATGTCAAGCGCGTCTTCGGGAAACGGCGTCGAGCCTGTCAGCCGCTCGACGATTTCCTCCAGTTTTTTCAGGTTGGCGGACGCTTTGGTGACGTCGATCTTGACCGCTTCCATGCCAGTCCCTTGCAGCCTGATCGCCAGGTGGAACTGCTGGGTGTGGTTTTCCTCCTCGACTGCCGTCTTCTTGAACAACATGGAGAGGCTTTCGTCATCGGCAAAGATATTGGCGTAATGGTGGTACAACGTCGCCACTTTCGACTCGAATCCTGCACACTGCTGCAAGAACTGCAGTTGGTCCATGGGCAGCTTCAAGGTCTGTGCATTCTCTTTCTGCAGCATCTTATGTCTGCTGATCATGGGGAATTCTCCTGACTGGGTGTCCGTCTTTCACCTACGCTCCTCCAAAACGGCAACAGGGGACCAGCTAAAATAGCTGGTCCCCTGTTGCTTATTGGCTGCAATGCCGGGATCGAACAAGCGGTGCCGGCGTCAATGGTTACTTTACGGACACGACTTGTACCAGATAGAGTTCGGAAAATCAAGGGTTTCTCTGTAGGTGTAACGGGGTGAGGATCCTTCGAGTTCCAAACTGGTTGCTGCAATGATTCCAGACTGGTTATTTTTGACAATATTTCACTGTGACATAAAATCTTACTGTATTTGAATTCCCTTTGTTTGGAGACCACCGTTACAGCTTCTATCTCGCTTTTTTTCTGACTATGTCGGAGGCTTTATGGACAACCTTAAACGATGTGCCCGGCTGGTTTTTATCGCGATAGGTTTCTCCCTCTTGCTGCTGGGGTGTGCCGCACCACGGACCATCCAGACTCATCCCGCCCTCTCACAGAAATGTCAGAACATAAAGAGCATCGTTTTTGCCAAACCGGACATAAAGGTTTACCTCGTTTCCGCCGGTGGCGTCCCTGAACTTATGGATGAATGGTCGAACCTCGCAAGTGACAACGTCACCAAGGCCCTGCTCGCCCAGTTTGAAGGCTCCGGCACCAAAATATCGGTGCTGAAGACGGACCCTCAAAATGAGCAGGAGATGAAGGAAGTGCTCGCTCTCTTCCCGGTGGTGAGTAACGCCATCATGTACCATGCCGCTCCGGCTCAGCCCGGATTCACCCAAAGCGCCCCGATGACGTACGAGACAGGCGCAGACTACTCCGTCGGTCCGATCCCCAAGATCCTGGATCCGGCTGGGGCCGATGCCCTGCTCCTCGTCCATGGAGTGGACCAGTATGCCAGTGCCGGGAAAAAGGCTGTGAATGTCCTCGGCACTGTCTCGGGCGTGATGATGTCGGCGTTCACCGGGATCGTCGTCGTACCGAGAGGGGAGGGGACGACCCTCAGAATAGCCCTCGTTGACCGCAACGGGACCGTCCTCTGGCACAACCTGAAGGGCGGTTCGACGAACCTGCGCGACCCGGACCAGGCAAAAGGTTTCGTCGAGGTGGCTCTCGACGAATTCCCGGGACTGAAGAAATGATCAGGCTTTGCCTCATCGTCATGTTTCTTGCGCTTTGCTGTCCGGCCTCCTTCGCGGTGGCAGGTGCCGGGCCGGCATACCCGCAGGATGACGATGAGCGGCGGCTTTGGCTGCGGGTTGACGAGGAAGTGAAGAAGCTGAACGTCAGCAGCCAGATCTACAAGAACGCGGAGATGGAACTTTACTTGGACCAGGTTGTGAAGACGCTGCGCACCAGGGAGGAGCTCGCGGCCTTCCCTCTCAAGTTTCGGATCATCAGGGAGCGGTCCTGCAACGCGTTTATCTTCCCTAACGGTAGCGGTTACATCAATACCGGCATGTTGGCGAACATGGAGAACGAGGCGCAGCTCGCCACGATCCTGGCCCACGAAAGCATCCATGCCATCAATCGCCACATGCTGAAGGAGTTCCGCGACGCAAAAGACAAGAGTGCTCTTTCGACGGTGCTCGGCATGCTGACCGGGAACCTCCTGACCCCTCTGGGACACCTGGGAGCGTTTGCATCCATGAAGGGATACTCCCGCGAGCTGGAAGCTGAAGCCGATCGCGAAGGGTTCCGGTTGCTGATGCGGGCAGGTTACGATCCCTACGAGGCACCCAAAGTCTTCAGTGCCCTTCAGAAGGAGGCCAAGGCGGAAGACCGCAAAGAGACCTTTTTCTTCGCCTCGCACCCGATGCTCCAGGCGCGGATCGACAACTTCAACGCCCTTCTCGCCGTCGAGGCGAACGGTAAAAAGGGGAAAAACAATGCCGAGGGGTACCTGCGGACCTTTGCCGTGCTGCTGCTGGAAAATGCGGAGATGGACATGAAGGCGGGACACTTCGGGAGGGCGCAGGACTGCATCACGCGTTATATCGTAGCCCGTGGCGAGGATGCCCGGGCCTGCCTGCTCATGGGGGAGACGTACCGCCGCGACAGCAGCCATCCCGATCTGGTGAAAGCAAAAGAGCTGTATCAGAAGGCGGTCCGGCTGGACCCGCTGTATCCCGAGCCTTACCGCATGTTGGGCCTTATCGCCTACAAGGAAAAGGACGCGGAGCTTGCGCGTAAGTCACTTGGTGAGTATCTGAAGCTGCAACCTGGTGCTCAGGATCGCGGGTACATCGAGGGGATGTTGCAAAACCTGCATTAGGGGAGGCAATAAATGAAAAGGGTGCTGCTTGTGATGGTGCTGGTTCTCCTTGGCGGCTGTGCCACGACCAAGCCGGGGACGCAAAATCGGCCTTTTTCGGTGACCCAACCGCCCGGCTGGAAAGAGCAAAGGACCAGCGCGCTGATGCTGGTCAGCAAGGAGTATCCCGCCCTGCAGAACGTAGAGATCGCCAGGAAGGGGCTCCAGGAGGAGAAGCAGTTTACCCACACGAAGCGACGGGTGACTGCGGGGATGCTGCCGCAGGAACTTGCCGAAGTTGTCATCGACGAATTCCAGTCGGACCAGAACTTCCCGGTGGACGCGGTGGAGGGAAATGAACCCGCGATGATTGGTGGGGAGCCCGGTTTTCGTGTCCGCCTGACTTACAGCACTAAATCTGGCCTGAAATATCGTACCGAGGTCTACGGCTTCGTGCATGATAACTGGTACTACCAGATCACCTACTCGGCGCCGGACCGGTATTATTTCGCAAGGGATCTGCCTGCCGTGCAGGAGATGGTAAAGTCCTTCACCCTTTCAAAGACGCAGTGAAGCGTCGCCTCGAGAACGAAGGAGGGCGCGATGAGTGATGACCCGTTAAGCATCGAGACCAAAGGGGTAACGGTGCAGCTACTCACCAGTGTAGATCTTGGTCCTGAAATAGAGGGGATGGCGGGACGCGAACTGCGCATGCGCATGGTGACCATCGAGCCCGGAGGGGTCTTCGGTCCGCTGCACGACCATATAGACCGGCCTGGCACCGTCTATATTCTGCAGGGAACCATAACGGACCACCGAAACGGCATAGCCACGGACTACGGTCCGGGGGCAGGCTGGCCCGAGGACAGGAACACCATGCACTGGCTCGAGAACAGAGGCACGATCCCCGCTGTGGAGATTTCCGTCGATATAGTCAGGAAAGGGTGAGCAAGAGGGCTTGGGAGCGGGTTTGTATGGAGCAAGACAAG
Organism: Geomonas edaphica; assembly: GCF_004917075.1. GTDB lineage: Bacteria > Desulfobacterota > Desulfuromonadia > Geobacterales > Geobacteraceae > Geomonas > Geomonas edaphica. The sequence goes on along the minus strand of NZ_SSYB01000001.1, from coordinate 980,642 downwards.
CTTGAGGAGTACCAGCTCGAAGAGGACATAAGCGTCCACATCTTCACTGCTTCGGCCGCGATGGTTGGTGTCTGCCTTACGGTAATCGGCCTGGTACGCGTCTTCATAACCATTAAGCGGGTCGATACACTTGCGGATGACATTTTGGCTGTCGCGTCGCTTATCTTTCTTACCTCGTGTTTACTGTCCTATTGGGCCTTGAGAACCAGAAAGCGGCAGCGCATGTACAGGATAGAGCGGGTAGCAGACGCCGTTTTTATCTTCGGTTTGCTGCTGATGGTGGTAGTGTGCGGGATCATTACGTTCATCATAGAGTCCGCTTGAATCACCCCTTCAGGTGCACAGTCTTTTCGTGAAGGACGATGGCGCAGCGGAACGAGCTATCGTTGTCGGCGTAAGTGGCGACGGCATCACATGTCCGGACCAGTCTTTTCAGGTGCGGGGTCAGCTTATTTATCGACTCCTCGTTGAGTCTGAACGTCAGGGGCATCGCCTCGACCGGTGTCCCTTCAGGAGCATCACCAGTCTCGAAATAAAGAGTAACCGGTTCCAGTTCCTCACGGCCTAAGGCGTACGAGCGGAACCTGTCGGTCACTCGTCTTCTTTGGTTCTTCGTGGTTGAAGGGTAAAACCAAAGTGCGAAACGAGTTGCTCCTTTGTCGACGGAAGACGAGAGCACCGTTTCAAAGAACGACGCAGTTATTTGTCTCTTGATGGTTTTCATTTCTTCACTCTTTATGTCAATTCCCCCTGCCAGTCAAGCCAATCTACGAACCGCCCCCCCCATTTAAACATGGAGCAATGCATCGAGCCATGCGTCATCCCCTTAGGGCTCGATGGAGTAACGTATCGCGCGATGTGCCATGACCTATCAAGCGATGTGCCATGACATATTGCGCGATGCGCCATGACCTATTGCGCGATGTGCCATGACATATTGCGCGATGCGCCATGACATATTGCGCGATGCGCCATGACCTATTGCGCGATGTGCCATGACATATTGCGCGATGCGCCATGACCTATTGCGCGATGTGCCATGGCCTATTGCACGATGTGCCATGGCCTATTGCACGATGTGCCATGGCCTATTGCACGATGTGCCATGGCCTATTGCGCGATGTGCCATGGCCTATTGCGTGATGTGCCATGGCCTATTGCGCGATGTGCCGTGACCTATTGCACGATGTGCCATGACCTATTGCGCGATGTGCCATGGCCTATTGCACGACGTGCCATGACCTATTGCGCGATGTGACACGACCTATTGCGCAATGTGACACGACCTATTGCGCAATGTGCCACGACCTATTGCGCAATGTGCCATGGCTTATTACGCGAGTTGCCATGACCTATTGCACGATGTGCCATGACCTATTGCACGATGTGCCATGGCTTATTGCACGATGTGCCATGGCGCTTAGCCCAAATGAAGTGTCGCAAGGCACGAAGCGGGGTGTGAAGGGGCATCCTGAAGTGGGCAAGGTTGAGACGGGAACGAGGAAAGGCCTCCCTCGGGGAGCTTCCATCCCGAGGGAGGGGTAACGGTGAGCTGTGGTGGCACCTAATCAGGCGAAGAGGTGGTGGTCCTTTTCTTTTTAGGGGACGCAATCACTTCAAGTCCTGCCTGCAGCAGTGCGGGGATGTCGTCTTCCGTCGCGACTACCTGGAGATAAGCGGCGACCTTCTTGAATAAATCGATCATGACTTTGAAGGCCTGGTTCCGCATTACGATGGCGACGCGGTCGTAGTTGATGGCATTGCGGTACTTCTGCTCCGCGTCACTGATCGCTGCGCCGATCACCTCCAGAGGAACCGCCAGCTCGGCCGCTTTTTTGTACAACGACAGGGTGGCCAATCCGCCGTAGTACCGTTGGCAGTCGCCGAGGACCACCAACGTTTTACCGGATAATTTGTACCTTAGATGTAGCATCGTCACCTCCGTTTTTTTGATAGTTAAGGCGCGCTAACACTGCTGCCGTTCAATATAGCGAAGCTCCCACGGTTGTACAGCGAGTGAGACAATTAAATTGCAGCCCCTTCTGCTTTAATGTTGAGAGGAAGGAAACGGGGGGAGCACTGCCGTGGTGCCGGTAACCAGCCGGTCATCGGTTAGGCGAGGTGGTGCAGTGGCAGGTAAGGGGGGCGCTTGGTGAAAGGGGGGCAGGGGCTTAAGCCCCTGCCTTTTGGGGAGGGTGAGGTGCTAGGGGATAGTACCGAAGGCGGAGTTGTTCGATTCTTCGGACTCCGCGACGCTGTTGGCCGGGTCGATCACCGCTTTCAGGTACAGGCTGCCTGGGTCCGTCGTCCCTGTTGAGTAACGTATCAAAGTCGCCTTGCTCGCGCCTGCCGTGATGCCGGCGAACTTGTAGGTCCCGATCAGCGTATCGTGGCTGGTAGACTTGGTGTCAGTAGAGAGATAGACGTTCACGGTGACGTTGACGGCGGTCGCACTTCCTCCATTGATGGTGGTCAACGTGCCCGAAACAGAGTAATTGCTGCGCTTTTGGGTCTTGCTCACCTTGGACCATGCCCCGTACAGGTCGGGGAGAAGGTTGGATCCGACGCCGGTGAGGGAGACGGTCGCGGGGCTGTCCGGATCGTCTGAGGGGATAGTCAGCGTAGCCGATTGCGGTCCTTCCACGGTCGGGGTGAAGCTTACAGTGGCGGTGCAGCTCGTGGAGGGCGACAGCGTTGTCTTTGAACAGTTGTCCGTAGTCATCTTGAAATCCGCGGCTCCGGCTAGCGAGAGCTGGCCCACAGTAAGGGGAGCCGTCCCCGTATTGGCGACAGTGAAGGTCTGCGTCGTATTGGTGTTGAGTTTGCGGCTGCCGAAGTTGTACGGGCTGGGCGAAACCGAAAGCTTGGGGGCGCTAGACGCGGGCGCCAGGTTGACGATGCTCACCCCCCATAAAGCCATCCCCCCGTAACTTCCGCCCCAGGCCATGGGGTGATTGTCGTTGTCCCAGGTGTCGTGGATGTGCACCGTGTTGGGGTCGCTGTAGCCGACGCCGACTACTGAGTGTCCTTCTAGGTTCAAAAGGACGGGACGGCCGGCGTCGATCTCAGCCTTGAACTGCGCATAAGAGAAGCCTCCGGCGTGCACGTTGTCGGTCATCTGGGTGTAGCAGTCGGTGACCGCGTAGCCCCGTGCCTCGTAGAAGAGTTTTCTTCCGTAGGTGCCGTCCAGCCTTGCCTCGTTGTACCCCTCCATGTCGGCGCAGGTAAGCGGGGTAGCCGCATTGATATAGTAGAAGGAGGTCGAGCCGTCTACGTTGTTATAGGCGGACTGGCTTGTCTTCATGTAATCGCCGACGGCATCCCCCCATTCATGCTGCGTCCACCGGCCTATGTAAGGATCCCTCCGGGCACTCAGGTAGGAGATCCAGTAGTTGTCTATGGAGCCCAGGGTGGTTCTGCCGTCAAGTCCCATGTGGGAGGCAATGAGCGGGTTGTTGGGATAGGAGTCGCCGATCTTGTCGATCCAGGTACCCCAGGCCTCATCCTGCATGAGCGGGATCACGCCGCCGCCAGTGGGACCCGTGTAGATGTTCGGGTATCCGGTGCGGTCGTAGTACCCGGCGATCATTGAGCCTGAAACGGCGGAACAGCCAAAGACCCACTGGAAGGCGGGGACTTCCGGCAGCATGTTGCCACCAGCGGCGAGTGTTGGTGCCGGAAGCGGGGTTGTCGCTCGGATGTGGTACCCGTAGGGAGGTTTCGGCGGGCCGTTTATCTCGGCTCGCTCGAGGATGCTGTTGTCACTGTAGAGGGTGGCCTGGGTGCTGAAGTAAGGATTGATCCGTTTTACCGGGCCTTGTGAGACGGGAACCTTGCCCGGTGCGGGTTGAGCGGCGACGGCCAGGGGGGAGAGGGCGGCAAGAAGCGACATGACTGCCAAAGAGTACAATGCGGCTACCGGTCTTCTCATTGTGTTTCCCTCCATTCAGGCTTTAATGGCACTTTCAAGCAGTTGAGGGGGGGGCAGAGTAGTTACGTGGATTTTATCAGCATTCTCTGAAGAAATAGGGCGGTAGTAGATAATGTCGGGAGTGGGACGAAATGTCACATCGGGGGAGCTGCTGATCTGTGGATGAGAGAGGGGGGATGGTTCGAATTTAAAATCTTGGCAAAGGGGGGCTCTGCGGCAGCGTTATCAAAAGAAAAGGGCCAGGCATAATACCTGGCCCTTCTTATTGATGGTGGAGCTACGCGGGATCGAACCGCGGACCTCTTGAATGCCATTCAAGCGCTCTCCCAACTGAGCTACAGCCCCATCTGATTGTGCTCGCCCTGTAAAGGAAGAAAAAAGAGGTTAGGCCGTTGCCTAACCTCTTGATCTTTTGGTGCCGAAGACTGGAATCGAACCAGCACACCCTTTCGAGTACTAGAACCTGAATCTAGCGCGTCTACCAATTCCGCCACTCCGGCTTGCGAGAGACCTACTTATAGCATCGGACGCCTTCCCGTGCAAGAAAAAAATGCCTGAATGATTATCTTTTTCGGCCATGCGGGTTAACTGATCGAAAAATCTCCGGATGCTAAAAAGGGGGCTCGATGGCCCCCTGGGTGTCGCTTTTGTGACCGGGTAATGACGCTACTCCCTGACGTAGGTGTCCATGTCAGACTCGTCCACCATGGCCATGATGCGCGCGTACTCGGCCTCGATGGTGAGGAAGTGGTTGTGCGTCTCGTTGGCGTTCCAGAGGAAGATCTCCTTGATGGAGGAATCGGTGATCTTCGCTGCAGTCTCACGAAGGGCCTTTTCCAACTGGGTCTCTTTCTCCATGGCGTACTCAAGGGCCTTCTGCTCGGTGAAGTCGGGGCCGATCACCTTCTGGATGGAGTTGACCCAGAGTGCCTCGTTCTGGGGAGGGGCGGTGATGAACTCTTCAAACGAGCCGAGCTCGCTCCCCTTGTAGGCCTTGAAGAACTGGGCGGCATGTTCCTTCTCCTCCCTGGCCAGTTGTTCGAAAAGCCGCTTCGCTTCTTTGTCCTTCATCTGCTGTGCGCCGATCTGGTAGAAGTTCATCGCGTTCTTCTCGGTCTGGATGGCCTGCTTGAGTGCGTCCTGCATGTCTTTCATATAACCCTCCGTGTCTTTGGATATCATTAAATTGTTGGTGTAAACATTATATGGGGTGTTGATTGGTTGTCAACCGGACTACTTTACTGATTTTTGCTGTCAGGACAGGGGAGCGGGGAGTGTCGATTGGATGAGTGATGTGTAATGTTGGACTTCGAGATGGCATGGAGTGATTCTGAGACGAAGCATTGCTTCTTGATTTGCTGAAAGACAGGGTGATGGGGGGCTGTGACTGTAAATCACAGAGTAGGGATGGATAAAAACAAAAACGCCCCAGCTGTAAAGCTGGGGCGTTGCGTTTGTGTGGTGCCGAAGACGAGACTCGAACTCGTACAGGCTATCGCCCGCCACCCCCTCAAGATGGTGTGTCTACCAATTCCACCACTTCGGCGTTGAAGAACCACATAACTATCATTAGCTGAGCGCGAAGTCAACAAAATAAACCCGGGTGGTGCATTTTGTTCTGATCCCGTACTGCTTCATTTACTTCGCGCTGCGACGCGGCGAGTCGGTAGGGATAACCGGTCCTTCCGTCGGGTCACGCTGTGGCGTTCCCTGTGCCCATCGTTCGTGCAGCGGCGACGTCAGCGGGATGTCGGCTCCTTCCGCAGGGTCGCGTCCCGGCGTGAAGTCCAAGCTTTCGAAGCGGCTGCTTATCGTGCCCTGGCCGGTTTTTTCGTTTCTACCGGCCCGGGTGAGGAACTGACCTCCCACCGCACCCTGGTGCTGTCGGTCGAGTTCTTCGGCTGCGTTGGATCTGCTGTGGATGTGCCTTTTCATATGGACCTCCTTTTTCCCCTCCTTCGCCAAGGTCGCGGGGGGGGCAGGTTCTCCATTCGCCAAGCTACGGGGACAGGCGGTTGATGGTCTTGAACTTGGCCCACCTTTCCTTTGTTTGCCTATTATCTTACTCCGGTTGTGGTGAGAGGTGCCAGAGGGGAGGGGGGTATGATCTGGGAAGTGGCTGGGGAGGATTGGGAAAAGCAAATCCCCCTGTCCCCCCTTCGCAAAGGGGGAGACTTTAGGGCGTCTTCAGCGCTTCGTGGGAACTTGGACTGGGAACTTGGACTGGGAACTTGGACTGGGAACTTGGACTGGGAACTTGGACTGGGAACTTGGACTGGGAACTTGGACTGGGGACTGGGACTGGGACTGGGGACTTGGACTGGGACTGGGACTGGGACTGGGACTGGGACTGGGACTGGGACTGGGACTGGGACTGGGACTGGGACTGGGACTGGGACTGGGACTGGGTAATCCAGGCGGGAATGAAAAAAGGGCTACGGTGTGTACCGTAACCCTTTGATCTTTTCTGGTGCCGAAGACGAGACTCGAACTCGTACAGGCTATCGCCCGCCACCCCCTCAAGATGGTGTGTCTACCAATTCCACCACTTCGGCAGGAAGAACCAGACTTTTAACATTACTCGTTAGAGATGTCAACAGCAAATCTCTAATTAATTACTTTGCCGGTGCTGCGGGAGCCGCGGGTGCCGCGGGTGCTGCCGGTGCGGGAGCTGCAGGCGCGCCAGGTGCTGCCGGTGCGGTAGCGGGTGCACCCGGTTTCATCGGCTGCTGCAGCGGCATGCCGCCCATGGGGGCCGGTTTGGCTTTGGGAGCCTTGGACATGATGGACGAACCGCCGCCTTTGCCGGAGATGAAGGCGAGGGAGAGGGAGGTCAGCATGAAGATTACCGCGGCGTAAGTGGTCAGCTGGCTCATGAAGGTGTTGCCACCGCCTGCGCCGAACACGGACTGGCTGCCGCTGGCGCCAAACGATGCCCCCATCTCGGCCCCTTTGCCGGACTGCAGCAAAACGACCACGATAAGCGCGAAACAGACCATGACATGCAGTGTTACCAGTAGAATAGTCATTAAAAAACTAACCTCCGAGAGTGTTCAAAGAGACTGCCAAAAAGTCTTCTTAACATACAAAGAGTCTATCTAACATACTTGTTCAAAAATACCAAGCACTATTCACCAAACCGGACGATCGAGGCGAAGGATGCCCCCTTGAGGCTCGCACCTCCCACGAGGGCACCGTCGATGTCCGGGCGACTCATGAGCCCCTTGACGTTCTCGGGCTTCACCGAACCGCCGTAGAGGATGCGCACCTTGTCGGCTGCGTTTTTCCCGAGCAGTTGCGCGACTACACCGCGGATAAAGGCGTGCGCCTCCTGCGCCTGGTCATCGGTGGCTACCTTGCCGGTGCCGATGGCCCAGACCGGTTCGTAGGCGACGATGACCGCTGCGAACTGGGTTTCCGTGAGCCCTTCGAGGCCACCCTTCACCTGGCGCTCCAGCACCTTGAAGGTGTTGCCAGCCTCGCGCTCCTCGAGGGTTTCGCCGATGCAGAAGATCGGCACCAGGGCCCCTTTGAGCGCGGCCTTGATCTTCTTGTTCACCGTGGTGTCGGTTTCGCCGAAGTACTGCCTGCGCTCGGAGTGGCCGATGATGACGTGGCTTGCACCGGCGTCGAGCAGCATACGCGGGGATACCTCGCCGGTGTAGGCCCCTTCCTCTTCCCAGAAGACGTCCTGGGCTGCGAGGCTGATGCCGGTGCCGGCAAGAGCGGCGGGGAGGGCAGGGAGCACGGTGAATACCGGCGCCACCACGATCTCGACGTTATCAACGCCGGTAACCAGCGGCGCTAGCTCCTCGATCAGGGCGAGTGCCTCGTCCTTCGTTTTGTACAGTTTCCAGTTGCCTGCTATGACCGGCTTGCGCATCTAATCCCTCCTCAATGACAGATCAGAATAAAATTAGGGTTAGAAAAAGGTCGAGGTCGAGGGCTTTGACTTGTCAGCCGCAACCCTCGCCCCTCCCTCGTCTCTTTACTTATGCCCCTTGTCCTCGAGCACCTTGATGCCGGGGAGCTTCTTACCTTCCAGGAGCTCGAGGAAGGCGCCGCCGCCGGTGGAGATGTAGCTGATCTTCGCGTACTCGCCTGCGCGGTGCACCGCAACGTCGGTGTCGCCGCCACCCACGATGGTGAGCGCGTAGGAGTTGGCCACGGCCGAGACCATGGCGAAGGTGCCGCGGGAGAATGCGTCCATCTCGAACACCCCCATCGGGCCGTTCCAGACGATGGTCTTCGCGTTCTGCAGCGCCTCGGCGAAGAGGGTGACCGTTGCGGGGCCGACGTCGAGCGCCATCCATCCCTCGGGGATCTCCTGGATCGGGGTGACCTTGGTCTCGGCGGCGGGGTTGAACTGGTCCGCCACGACGCAGTCGACCGGGAGGTAGAACTTGACCCCCTTCTGACGCGCCTTCTCGTAGGTCTTCATGGCGGTCTCGATCAGGTTGTCCTCGACCAGCGACTTCCCTACGTTGTAACCCATCCCCTTCAGGAAGGTGAAGGCCATGCCGCCGCCGATGATGATCTTGTCCACCTTGTCGCACAGGTTCTCGAGCACCTCGATCTTGCCGGAAACCTTGGCGCCGCCCAGGATGGCGACCAGCGGGCGGATCGGGTTCTTCATAGCCTTCTCGAAATAGTTCATCTCGTTCTTCATCAAAAAGCCCGCAGCGACAACCGGGAAGAAGTCGGTGATCGCCTCGACGGAGGCGTGGGCGCGGTGCGACACCGCGAAGGCGTCGTTCACGTACACCTCGCAACCGTTGACAAGGGCCTTGGCGAAGTCGGCGTCGTTTTTCTCCTCGCCGTTGTAGAAGCGGACGTTCTCCAGCATGACCACGTCGCCGGGCTGCATGGCGTCGATCATGGCGCGCACTTCGTCACCGATGCAGTCGACGGCGAGCTTCACCTCCTTGCCCAGAAGTCTCGAAAGACGCTTCGCGGCCGGGGCCATGGAGTACTTCTCCTTGCGCTCCCCCTTAGGGCGTCCCAGGTGCGAGGCGAGCACGATCTTCGCCTTGTTGTCCAGCGCGTAGTTGATCGTGGGGAGTACCGCACGGATCCTCGTGTCCTCGGTGATGTTCTGGTGCTCGTCCAGCGGCACGTTGAAGTCGACGCGCATGAACACTTTCTTGCCGGCAAGGTTTTCGATTTCATCGATGTAGCGAATTGACATGATTCCTCCTGGTTCATTAAAAATAAACGGGGGGGCGACTGCTCCCCCCCCGCGGTTTGTCATAAGCTCCGCTCCTGTCAGAGCATGATTCTCATAAGCCCCACCACGCGGCTGGAGAAGCCCATCTCGTTGTCGTACCAGGAGATGACCTTGACCATGGTCCCGTCGATTACCTTGGTGCAGCCGGCGTCGACGATCGAGGAAAGGGCGTTGCCGTTGAAGTCGGTGGATACGAGCGGCTCCTCACAGAAACCTAAGATCCCCTTGAGCGGCCCATCGGCGGCAGCCTTGAGCGCCGCGTTCACCTCTTGCGCATCGGTCGCCTTCGAGAGTGTAGCGACCAGGTCCACCACGGAGACGTTCGGGGTCGGCACGCGGATCGCCATGCCATCCAGTTTCCCCTTGAGGGCCGGAAGCACGAGGGATACCGCCTTGGCGGCGCCGGTGGTCGTGGGGATCATAGAGAGGGCCGCAGCTCTTGCACGGCGCAGGTCCTTGTGCGGCAGGTCGAGGATGTTCTGGTCGTTTGTGTACGAGTGGACCGTGGTGACGAGGCCCCTCTCGATGCCGAAGCTGTCCTGGAGGACCTTGGCGACCGGGGCGAGGCAGTTGGTCGTGCAGGATGCGTTGGAGACGATATGGTGCTTGTTCTTGTCATACTCCTTGTCGTTCACGCCGAGCACCACGGTGAGGTCGGGGTCGGTGGCGGGCGCCGAGATGATCACCTTCTTCGCCCCGGCGGTCAGGTGCTGCGCCGCCTTATCGCGCGCCGTGAAAAGGCCGGTGGACTCGAGGACGATGTCGATGCCCATCTCTTTCCAGGGGAGCTCGGCGGGGTTTTTCACCGCGAGTACCTTGATAGCCTTGCCGTTCACGACGATGTTGTTGCCGTCGACGGAAACTTCGCCGGGGAACTTGCCGTGTACGGAGTCATACTTTAACAGGTGCGCCAGGGTCTTGGCATCAGTCAGGTCATTGATCGCAACAAATTCAAATTCTTGCGTGCCCGCAGCTGCCCTAAGTACACAACGTCCGATTCGGCCGAATCCGTTAATCGCCACTCTTAAAGCCATGTGCTCCTCCCGTTAATTAAGTATTCCTTCACAATTGGGCATACTAACAGCCGATGGGGTGGTCGTCAAGATTTTATTCAAGATAATTTCGGGATTGTCGATAGCGATGAAGAGCCGGTATAGGCAGGGTTTTTACGGTTAATCGAGACCTTGCGATTTGTTTTTTATCGGTGAATAAATACACATAATAATTGACTTTTCGCAGAAGTATAAATTATGCTGGCGTGGACCATGATGCGCACCATTTTCCAACACGCGGGCTGCTGGACATTTACTTGATGAAAATGACACTGGAAAAACGCATCCTTCTCTTCTCCTTCCTGATCCTCTTCCTTACTATCTTCATTAGTTCAGGTATGGATATCATGGCGTTGCGCAAGGACCAGGTGAGCGCGCTCAATCTGCGCTCCAAGGGTCTCGCCGTGGCGCTCAAGTCCAACATCGAAAAGGTGTTGAACCTGGGGCTAGAGCTGAAGGACATGACCGGGGTCTCAGAGAAGTGCCGCGAGATCATCGAAGGGAACCCGGACATCGCCTACTGCGTGGTGACCGACCTCGGTGGGCGCGTGCTCTTCGCCAGCGATCCCCGTTTCAACGCCATGCCGCTGCAGCCGCAGCAGCAAAAGGAAGAGTCGCGTCCCGGTGACGAGCCGGTTTACAAACGGCGCGTCTCCATGGTGTTCGACGGGACCCACAACTCTTATTACGACAACGCCGTCATGGTGATGAGCCCTTACGGCAAGCCGATCGCCCAGGCGCACGTCGGTTTCAGCGAACAGGTTGTCTTCGACAAGATGCGCGGCATGGTGCTAAAGACCCTCCTGTTGCTCGCATTCTCCCTGATCACCTCCTTCACCCTCATCATGCTCTTCATGCGGCGCTACGTCACCCAGCCGATCTCGGTCCTTCTGAAAGGGGTGAAGCAGATCTCCGAGGGTGCCTTCGACACCCATATCGGCGAGGTGCAGGTCGACGAGTTCAACGAGCTCGCCAGAAACGTGAACATCATGTCGCAGTTCCTGAAGAACAGGGACGCGGAGATTAAGAAGAACTACCAGGACATGGAGCGAACCTTCGAGGAGTTGCAGGCCTCCTACCGCAAACTGGAGACCCTCTCCACCGACCTAGAGCGTTCCGAGGAGCTGTACAAGTCGCTCATGGAGGATGCAAGCGACGCCATCGTCGTGATCGGGGCGGACGACTCGATCCGCATGGTGAACAAGATGGCGGAGGAGTTCTTTGGGTACGAGGCAAAGGAACTCGTGGGACTGCCGCTCACCAAGATGCTCCTTCTTTTGAACATCAGCAATATCCCTAAAGTACACCGGATCTTCCGCGAGGCCTCCGAGGGGGCGCACATCGCCGAGGAGATGCAGCTCTCCAGGAAAGAGGGGGGCGCCATGGTCGCCATGCTGCACGCCTCAAGCATCAAGAGCGGCTCCGAGACCCTCGTTCAGGCCATCTTCCGCGACGTGACGCGCGAGAGGGAAATCATCCTGAACCTGGAGAAGAGCTCCGCCGACCTTGCCCGCCTGAACCGGATGAAGGATTCCTTCCTGGGGCTCGCCTCGCACGAGCTGAAGACGCCGCTCACCGTCATCATGGGGTACTCGGAGCTCATCACCACCGATCTCGCCGACAAGGTGGACAAGACGGTCCTCGAGATGGTGGTGAACATCGCCAACGCCGCCTCGCGCCTGGACAACATCATCAAGGACATGGTCGACGTCTCCATGATCGACGAGAAGAGGCTGCAGTTGAAGGTGGAGGACATCCAGCTGAACCGTCTCATCGAGGCCTCGGTTAACGAACTGCGCTTCTTCTTCTCGATGAGAAAGCAGGAGGTGGAGCTGCACCTCGACGAGTCGCTCCCTTCAATACGCGGCGATGCGCTAAGGCTCATGCAGCTACTCTCGAACATCCTTGGAAACGCCATCAAGTTCACCCCGGATGGCGGGCGCATCACGGTGAGCAGCTCCGCGAAGTACCTACTGCGCGGACCCGCGGGGTCGGCGGAGGGACGCGAGCATCACCTGTTCCTGGAGATCACCGTGACCGACACCGGTATCGGCATCGACCGCGAGGACCAGCTGCGCGTATTCGACAAGTTCTACGAGGTGGGTAACATCCAGGAGCACTCAAGCGGCAAGGTCGCCTTCAAGGCGAAAGGGGCGGGGCTTGGCCTCTCCATCGCCAAGGGGATCGTCGACATGCACGGCGGCGAGATCTGGGTCGAGTCCACCGGCTACAACCCGGAGCGCTTCCCGGGTTCCACCTTCCATATTCTGCTCCCACTGGCGCCCGGTCTGGGCGAGGGGAACACCGACTACAGCAGGCTCCTGCGTTAAGCAAAACTCAGCAACTTCATCTTGAATCCGCTACCTGTTTCCTGTATAAAAATAAGGTTTTTCTGCCGTTCATGAGCCCCGTGCGGGCGATGTGCGAATTCTCGGAGGGATGGATGAGGCTCAGCCTCCTGGCAAGTGGCAGCAAGGGGAATTCCCTGTTTCTGGAAACCGATGCCTGCCGTTTGCTGATCGATGCCGGCCTCTCCGGCCGGGAGACGATGATTCGGCTCGCCTCGATTGGCGTCGACGCCGACACCCTGGACGGCATCATGGTGACGCACGAGCACGGCGACCACATCCGCGGCGTGGGAGCGCTCGCCCGGCGCCTGAAGATTCCGGTGCTCTGCTCGAGCCTTTTGCTGCAGGCGGCTGGCCACACCATCGGCAAGGCCGAGTTCATCGAGTTCGAGGCCGGTTCCCCCTTCGCCTTCAAAGGGGTGTCGGTCGACCCCTTTCCGATCACCCATGACGCCTGCGATCCGGTCGGCTTCCGCATCGAAAGCGGCGAGGGGTGCATCGGTTTCGCAACCGATTTAGGGATCGCCACCCGGCTCACCCAGGAGAAGCTCAAGGGGTGCCGGGCGCTGGTTCTCGAGTTCAACCACGACGAGCAGATGCTGCAGGACGGCCCGTACCCCTGGCATCTAAAGCAGCGCATCCGCTCCCGCCACGGGCACCTCTCCAATTCGGAGGGGGCGAACCTTTTGGAGGAGCTCCTGCACCCCGAGCTGCAGGGGGTCTTCCTCTCACATCTCTCCGAGGTGAACAACGATCCGGCGCTGGCCTTTGCCGCCGCCGACGGGCTTTTAAAACGCCAGAACCTGTGCGGCCCTGACCTCTTCGTCGGCTGCCAGCACAAGGTCTGCGGCGTGTTCTCCGCTTGATCCTTTGCGCCGGGCGTCGAAAAGGGGGCTCCCCTAGTGACGCGCGGTGCAGCTGTTTTCGCCATACAAAAAACTAGACATGCAAGAAGGGGGAACTATTCGTGATCGAACGTTACAGCCGTCCTGAAATGACCCGCATCTGGGAACCGGAAAACCGCTACCGCAAGTGGCTCGAGATCGAGATCTTCGCCTGCGAGGCGCACGCCGAGATGGGGCGCATTCCCAAGGACGCCGTGGCGCGCATCCGTGCCAAGGCAAGCTTCGACGTGGAGCGCATCGACGAGATCGAGCGCACGGTAAAGCATGACGTCATCGCCTTTCTCACCTCGGTTGCCGACTACATCGGCGACGACTCCCGCTTCGTTCACCTGGGGCTCACCTCCTCCGACATCCTCGATACCTCCTTCGCCATGCTCCTCAAAGAGGCGGGCGAACTGATCATCTCCGACATCAAGCGTCTCATGGCGGTGATCAAGACCCGCGCCTTCGAGCACAAGATGACCCCGCAGATGGGTCGCTCGCACGGCATCCACGCCGAGCCGGTCACCTTCGGCCTCAAGATGGCGCTTTGGTACGACGAGATGGCCAGGAACCTGAAGCGGATGGAGTCGGCCCTGGAGACCATCTCCTACGGCAAGATCTCCGGCGCGGTCGGCACCTTCGCCAACATCGACCCGCAGGTCGAGGAGTACGTCTGCAAGAAGGCAGGCCTGAAGCCCGCTCCCTGCTCGACGCAGGTGCTGCAGCGTGACCGTCACGCCGAGTACTTCACCACCCTCGCCATCATCGCCTCCTCCATCGAGAAGTTCTCGGTCGAGATCAGGCACCTGCAAAGGACTGAGGTGCTCGAGGCGGAGGAATTCTTCAGCAAGGGGCAGAAGGGGTCCTCGGCGATGCCGCACAAGCGTAACCCGGTCCTCTCCGAGAACCTGACCGGTCTTTCCCGCCTGATGCGCGGCTACGCCCTCTCCGCGATGGAGAACGTGCCGCTGTGGCACGAGCGCGACATCTCCCACTCCTCGGTAGAGCGCATCATCGGCCCGGACGCGACGGTAACGCTCGACTTCATGCTGAACCGCGCCATTGGCCTCATCGAGAACCTCGTGGTCTACCCCGAGAACATGATGAGAAACCTGAACCAGATGCGCGGCCTCATCTTCTCCCAGCGCGTGCTTTTGAAGCTCGCCGAGGCGGGTGCCTCCCGCGAGAAGGCGTACGCCCTGGTGCAGAGAAACGCCATGAAGGTGTGGGAAGAGGGCAAGGACTTCCAGACCGAGCTTTTGAACGACGAAGAGGTGGCCGGTTTCCTCCCCGCCGAGGAGATCAAGGAAGCCTTCGATCTCGGTTACCATCTGAAGCATGTCGACACCATTTTCACGAGGGTCTTTGGTGGATAGCATCCTGTACTACCTGGCGCCCGACGAGATGGATCCCTTCCTTCTCTTTTGGGGCAAGCAGGCACTCATCTCCGCCGTAATCATCGGCGCTTTCTACCTCCTCTCCAGGCTGGTGCAGCAACTGCTGACCAAGGTCGGCACGCGCCTTTGCTCCTTCACGGAGACGGATCTCGACGACAGGATCCTTGAGCGGGTCTCCGGACCCGCCATGCTCCTCGTCAACTGCGCCGGTCTGTATCTTGCCATCAGGCGTCTTCCACTGCACGACCGGATCGGCATCATCGCCTCGGGGCTTCTCTTCGTGGTGAACATCTCCATCCTCACCGTCATCGCCTACCGCGCCCTCGACGAGCTCTTGAAGGCGTACGGGGCGCGCGTTGCCGGTGCCGAGATGAGTCGGCAGCTCATGCCTCTCGTGGAGAAGCTCTGCACCATATTCCTGGTGGTCACGGCACTCATCATCACGCTAAAGCATTTCAACTACGACATCCTCTCCCTGGTCACCGCCCTTGGCGTCGGTTCCCTCGCCATCGGTCTCGCCGCGAAGGACACCCTGGCGAACATGATCTCCGGGTTCACCCTGATGATCGACCGCCCGTTCCGCATCGGCGACCGGATCACGCTCGGCGCCCAGACCGGGGACGTGATGGACATCGGTCTCAGGAGCACCAAGATCAAGGGGCTCGACAACACCCTCCTGATCATCCCGAACTCCGAGCTGTGCAACTCCAACCTGATCAACATGGCCTTTCCCGATGTACGCGGCAAAGGTAGGGTCAACGTCGGCATCGGCTACGAGTGCGACGTGGCGCGCGCCAAGGAGATCATGGTGCAGACCGCCCTCGACGTTGCCGAGGTGCTGAAGGACCCGGCCCCGGAGGCGTTCTTCGTGAACTTCGGGGACAGCGCCCTGAACCTCTCGCTCTTCTTCTGGGTTCCCGAATACACCCAGGTCTTCGGCGCGCAGGACAAGATCAACAGCGTGCTCCTCAAGAGATTCCAGGAAAACGGCATCAACATCCCGTACCCGACGCGGACGGTCATCTATGAAAAGGACACCAACAATGCCCCACAGGATTGAGATCACCCTAAAGGACGAGGTCCGCGACCCGCGCGGCGAACGTATCAAGCGTGAGATCGGACACTTCCTCCATCTCGACGTGGCCGAGGTACGCACCATCGACGTCTACACGGTCGATGCCGAGCTCTCCGCCGACGAGCTGGCGCAGGCTGCGGCCGGCCCCTTCAGCGATCCGGTCATCCAGGACTACTCAATCGACAAGCCAGCTGCGGCAAGCTTCGACTTCCTGGTCGAGGTCGGCTTCCGCGCCGGCGTGACCGACAACGTCGGGCGCACCGCCAAAGAGGCGATCGGCTATCTGCTCGGTCGCCAGCTGGCGGCGGGGGAGGGGGTCTACACCTCGGTACAGTACCTCCTCTCCGGCAAACTGACCCAGGCCGACGCGGAGAAAATCGCCACGGGGCTTTTGTGCAACACCCTGATCCAGCGCTACCAGATCCTCGACGCCGCGACCTTCAAGGCGCAGGGGGGCGTTGCTCCCTTCGTGCCGAAGGTGCAGGGCGAGGCGAAGGTAGAGGTGAACACGGTGAACCTTGAGGTCTCCGACGAGGAGCTGATGCGCATCAGCCGCGACGGCGTGCTGGCGCTTACCCTGGACGAGATGAAGATCATCCAGGCGCACTACCGCGATGAGAAGGTGCGCGAGGAGCGCGTGAAGGTAGGTCTCTCCACGGCACCCACTGACGTCGAGCTCGAGGCGCTGGCGCAGACCTGGTCCGAGCACTGCAAGCACAAGATCTTCTCCGCCGACGTCACCTACGAGGACGGAGAGGGGAACACCGAGAAGATCAACTCCCTTTTCAAGAGCTATATCCAGAAGACCACCGCCGACGTACGCGCGGCGCAGGGTGACAAGGATTACTGCCTCTCCGTCTTCAAGGACAACGCGGGCGTCATCAAGTTCAACGACGACTGGTCCCTCGTCTTCAAGGTCGAGACGCACAACTCCCCGTCGGCACTGGATCCTTACGGCGGGGCGCTCACCGGCATCGTCGGCGTGAACCGCGACCCGTTCGGCACCGGCAAGGGCGCCAAGCTCATCTTCAACACCGACGTCTTCTGCTTCGCCGATCCTTTCTACGAGAAGGAGCTGCCGAAGCGCCTTCTGCACCCGCGCCGCATCTACGAGGGTGTCGTCGAGGGGGTTGAGCACGGCGGCAACAAGAGCGGCATCCCGACCGTGAACGGCTCTCTCGTCTTCGACGAGCGCTTCGCAGGGAAACCGCTGGTCTTCTGCGGTACCGCAGGCCTCATGCCCGCCGCCATCGCGGGTGAAGCGTCCCACGTGAAGAAAATCGTTCCGGGCGACCTGATCGTCATGACCGGCGGCCGCATCGGCAAGGACGGCATCCACGGTGCGACCTTCTCCTCGGAGGAGCTGAACGAGAACTCGCCGGTTTCCGCGGTGCAGATCGGCGACCCGATCACCCAGAAGCGGATGTTCGACTTCCTGATACGCGCCCGCGACAAGGCGCTTTACCGCTTCATCACCGACAACGGTGCAGGGGGGCTTTCCTCCTCCATCGGCGAGATGTCCGAGGAGTGCGGCGGCTGCGAGCTCGACCTCTCCAAGGCGCCGCTCAAGTACCCGGGCCTTGCCCCCTGGGAAATCCTCATCTCCGAGGCGCAGGAGCGGATGAGCCTCGCCGTTCCCCCGGAGCAAATCGACGAGTTCATGGAGATGGCGAAGCGCTACGGCGTCGAGGCCACCGTGCTCGGCACCTTTACCGATTCCGGCATCTTCCACATGCTCTACGGCGAGAAGACCGTGGCGTACCTGCCGCTTTCCTTCATGCACGCTGGGCTTCCCCCGATGCAGATCCCGGCGCGCTGGGAAAAACCGGTGCACGAAGAGCCGAAGCTCGAGGTATCCGGCGACTACACCGGCGACGTCAAGGCGCTTCTCTCCTCGCTCAACATCTGCTCCAAGGAGAGCGTCGTGCGCCGCTACGACCACGAGGTGCAGGGCGGTTCCGTGGTCAAGCCGTTCACCGGCGTCGACAACGACGGCCCGTCTGACGCCGCCGTGGTCCGTCCCGTGCTCGACTCCTTCGAGGGGGTCGTCGTAGGGCACGGCATCTGCCCGCGCTACAGCGACATCGACGCCTACGACATGGCGGCGAACGCCATCGACGAGGGGCTCAGGAACTACGTCGCCGTCGGCGGCTCGCTCGATCTCGTCGCCGGTCTGGACAACTTCTGCTGGTGCGACCCGGTCCTCTCCGACAGGACCCCGGACGGCCCCTACAAGATGGCGCAGCTCGTGCGCGCCAACAAGGCGCTCTACGACTACTGCACCTTCTTCTCCATGCCGCTCATCTCCGGCAAGGACTCGATGAAGAACGACTTCTATGACGGCACGACCAAGATCTCCATCCCGCCGACCCTTCTCTTCTCGGTCATCGGCAAGATGGAGGACGCGCGTCTCGCCGTGACCATGGACGTGAAGCGCGCCGGCGACCAGGTGTACCTGCTGGGCGCCACCGGGAACGAGCTGGGTGCTTCCGAGTACCTGGTGCAGAAAGGCTTCGTCGGGAACAACGTGCCGAAGGTCGACGCTGCAGCAGCACTTGCCACCTACCGCGCCTACGGTGCCGCCCTGAACGCGGGTCTCGTCGCCTCCTGCCACGACCTCTCCGACGGCGGCCTTGCCGTCGCCGCGGCCGAATCCGCCTTCGCAGGCGGTTTCGGGATCGAGCTCGATCTCGCCAAGGTTTCCTTCAAGGGGGATGGCAAAAGCGACGTCGTGCTCCTCTTCTCCGAGTCCGCATCGCGCCTTCTGGTGACGGTGCGTCCCGAGAGGGCGGAGGCCTTCGAGAAGGCGATGGCGGGGACCGCGTTCGCGAAGATCGGCGCGGTAACCGAGGAGCCGACCCTGAAGGTGAAGGGGCTTTCCGGCGGCGTGGTGGTGAACGCCGCTAACGCCGAGCTGAAGGCCGCCTGGCAGGCGCCTTTGAAGGACCTTTAAGCGGTCCATATCGCGAATCTTTTATATGCAGAAAAAAAGCGGGTTATGCCATAATGCATGGCGTTGTGCCCGCTACCAACTTCGATAGAGGACTTAATAGATGACCAAGGCTAAAGCGCTTGTCATAACAGGCAACGGCACCAACTGCGAGATGGAGGCGGCCCACGCCTGCAGGCTGGGCGGATTCGACGAGGCGCGCATCGCCCACATCGCCGAACTCCTCACCGGCGAGGTGAGCCTGGACGATTACCACTTCCTGAACCTGACCGGCGGCTTCCTGGACGGCGACGACCTCGGCAGTGCCAAGGCCCAGGCGAACCGACTGCGCTACGCGGCCGTCGAGGGGAAAGAGGAGCGCCTGGTGGACCAGATCACCCGCTTCATCGCCGACGGCAAGCTGATCCTCGGCGTATGCAACGGCTTCCAGCTCCTGGTGAAGATGGGGATGCTCCCGGCGCTTTCCGGGAACTACCTGAACCAGACGGTGACCCTCACCTACAACGAATGCGGCCGCTTCCAGGACCGCTGGTGCTACCTGAAAGTGGACGCCGATTCCCCGTCGCTCTACACCAAGGGGATCGAAGGCGGGGTTTATCTCCCGGTGCGCCACGGCGAAGGGAAGTTCCTCGTGGACGACGCGAGGACGCTAGACGCAATCGAGGCGAAGCATCTCGCTGTTCTTAAGTATTCAGATGTGAATTACAGTGCACCTACCATGGAGTTCCCGGAGAACCCCAACGGCTCGATCAACGCCATCGCCGGCATCTGCGATGAGACCGGAAGGATCATGGGGCTCATGCCGCACCCCGAGGCCTTCGTGCACCGAACCCAGCACCCGCGCTGGACCCGCGAGGAGCTGCCGGAAGAGGGCGAAGGGCTCATCTTCTTCAAGAACGCAGCGAAGTACGTGAAAGAGAACTTCTAACCGAACTCTCCCCCTCCCTTGACGGGAGGGGGCAGGGGGGTGGGTGAAGCCGGCGACGGCAACCATGATGGCACCTACCCCCACCCCCTCTCCCCCTCCCGCAAGGGTAGGGGGGACTAAAGACAAGGAGCAGTCGTGGAAGAAATGATGATGCGCAGGCCCGAAGAAGAGTGCGGCATTTTCGGTGTCTTCAACCACCCGGAGGCGTCCAACCTCACCTACCTTGGGCTCTACGCCTTGCAGCACAGGGGACAGGAAAGCTGCGGTATCGTCTCCTCTGACGGTGCCAACCTGCACGCACATAAAAGCATGGGTCTCGTCGCCGACGTCTTCGGCAACCAGGAGATCTTCAAGACCCTTCCCGGCCGGTCGGCCATCGGCCACGTCCGCTACTCGACCACCGGGTCGTCGGTGATCAAGAACGTACAGCCCATCAACGTGGATTACTCCCGCGGCTCCATCGCGGTCGCCCACAACGGCAACATCGTCAACGCCCAGATCATCAAGGACGAGCTCGAGGCCTACGGTTCCATCTTCCAGACCACGATGGACACCGAGATCATCGTGCACCTGCTCGCCACCTCCAAGGCCAACTCGCTTCTGGACCGCCTGACCGATGCACTGAACCGGATCCAGGGCGCCTACTGCCTTCTCTTCCTGACCGAAAGCCGCATGATGGCGGCGCGCGACCCTAACGGCTTCCGCCCGCTTTGCCTCGGTCGGCTGGGAAGCGCCTACGTGGTCGCCTCCGAGAGCTGCGCCCTCGACCTGATCGACGCCGAGTTCATCCGCGAAATCGAGCCGGGCGAGGTGATCGTCATCGACAAAAATGGCATGACCTCCTTCTTCCCGCTTAAGAAGGCGGAGCCGACCCCGTGCATCTTCGAGTTCGTCTACTTCGCGCGTCCGGACTCCCACATCTTCGGCAAGAACGTGTACCAGGTGCGTAAGGCTCAGGGGCGCCAACTGGCCCGCGAGCACAAGGTCGACGCCGACATCGTCATTCCGATCCCGGACTCCGGCGTTCCGGCCGCCCTTGGCTACGCCGAGGAATCCGGCATCCCGTTCGAGCTCGGACTCATCCGCAACCACTACGTCGGGCGTACCTTCATCGAGCCGCAGCAGGCGATCCGTCACTTCGGCGTGAAGATTAAGCTGAACCCGGTACGCGAGGTGCTCAAAGGCAAGCGCGTCGTCGTCATTGACGACTCCATCGTGCGCGGCACCACCTCCAGGAAGATCGTCAAGATGATAAGGAACGCGGGCGCCTCCGAGGTGCACGTGCGCATCTCCTCGCCGCCGACCAGCTACCCCTGCTACTACGGCATCGATACCCCGAACCGCAAGGAGCTGATCTCCTCGTCCCACTCCATCGACGAGATCCGCCGCTACATAACCGCCGACTCGCTCGGCTATCTTTCCGAAGAAGGTCTCATGTCTACCGTCGGCGCGGAAAACGCCGGCTTCTGCACCGCCTGCTTCACCGGTGGCTATCCGGTTAAATTCCCGCGTCTGCTCGAAGAGCCGCAGATGGGACTATTCGAAAAGGAGATCGAGAAGAAATGAGCGAGAAGGAAAGGCTGAAGAAGATCATTATTGAGCTGTCCTACGAGAAGAGGAACGTGACCTTGGCTTCCGGTCGTCAGAGCGACTTTTACTTTGACGGGAAGCAGACCACGCTGCACCCCGAGGGCGGCTACCTGACCGGCAAGCTCTTCTTCGATGCGATCAAGGACGTGGAAGGGGTTGAAGGGGTAGGGGGGCTCACCCTGGGCGCCGACCCGATCGCCACCTCGACCTCCGTGGTGAGCTTCCTGGAAGGTAAGCCTGTTCCGGCTTTCATCATCCGCAAGGAACCGAAAGGCCACGGCACCGGCGCCTGGTTGGAAGGGCGCAAGAACCTTAAGCCCGGTTCCAAGGTTGTCATCGTCGAGGACGTGGTGACGAGCGGCGGTTCCTCCATCAAGGCTATCAAGCGCGCCGAGGAAGAAGGGCTGAAGGTACTCGGCGTGGTCACCCTGGTGGACCGCGAGGAAGGCGGCCGCGAGAACATCGAGTCGGAAGGGTACTGGCTGAAGTCCATCTTCACCAAGGCCGAGATCCTCGCCTAGTTCACCCGGCATCACCTGTTTCATTGAAGGCGGCAATTGTTCCATTGCCGCCTTTGTTTTTCCTGCTCCTCCACCCGGAGGGGGGAGGTCGGGAGGGGGGAAGCATGAACATGACGCTGCGCGCCCCCTCCCTGACCCTCCCCCTTCAGGGGAGGGGACCATGGACGGATTGTTTTCTTTATGGACGAAATACTGCAAAGAAATAAAGAGTTGCTCTCCCAGGTGGATGCCTGGTTCTCCCGCTCCATGGAGGCTTACCCGGAGCACATCGCCTGCCAAAGCGGCTGCTCGGCCTGCTGCCGGAGCACCTTCGACATCACGCTCATGGACGCCTACTACCTGAAGCTGGGCTTCGACGCCTTGCCTGTCCCGGTCAAGGATGCAGTGCTGGCCAAGTGCCGTGAACGGCTCGCCTTGATGCGGGAGCATTGGCCGGAGCTCGACCATCCCTTCGTGCTGAATTACCGCCCGGAGGAGGACTGGGAACTCTTGATGCCGGACGAGGACGAGACTCCTTGCGTGCTCTTAGGCGACGACGGGCGCTGCCTCGTTTACCAAAACCGCCCGATGACCTGTCGTTTGCACGGCATTCCGCTTCTCGACACGGAGGGGGAGGTGATGCACGACGAGTGGTGCACCATGAATTTCACCGACGTCGATCCGCTGGAACTCCCGGGGCTCGCCGCACCGTTTGATGCCATCTTCCGCGAGGAGGTGGCGCTGTTTCGGGATTTCACCGGGCGGCTGCTGGGACGGAGGATGAGTGAGCTGGACACCTTTATTCCGCTCGCGCTGCTCATCGACTTCGACGGTTTCGACTGGAAACGCTGGGCGAAGGAGGGGGGCGAATAATTATTCGTCCCTACAGTGGACGGGGATTGCAGGAAGTCCTTAACGATTGCCTTGTTCTTCCGTCGGGGCGAATAATCATTCGCCCTGGCGCGCAGCGCCTTCCCTTGCTCGTTTAAGGCGACAGGCACCTGCGGAGCCTCTCACCTGCAATCTGCCCCGCGCACTAAATAAAAAGGAGTCTTTTAAGTGGCACTTCCCTCCACTATTTACCGCGCTTCCGTGCAGCTCTCGGACCTGGACCGCCAGATCTACGCCGAGCTGCAGACCACCATCGCCCAGCATCCCTCCGAGACCGCGGAACGGCTGCTTACCCGGCTTCTGGCATACGCGCTTTGCTACCGCGAGGAGCTATCCTTCACCAAGGGGATCGGCTCTGGCGACGAGCCGGATCTCTGGAGCAAAGGACCGGATGGGCGTGTGCAGCTCTGGGTTGAGGTGGGGCAGCCAGATCCTGAACGGCTCGCGAAGTCTTGCCGCCACGTGGAGCACGCGGTCCTGCTTGCCTTCGGGGCCAACGTGACCCGCTGGCTGGCCCAGCACCAGCAGAAGCTGGAACAGGTGAAGAACCTCACCGTCTGCATGGTTGGTTTCAAGTTCCTGAGGGAGCTTTGCGACGGGTTGGAACGGGTCATCAACTGGTCGGTCACCATCACTGAGGGAAATATCTACCTGACGGTCGGCGGCGGGAGCGTTGAAACTACGGTTGAGCATGTTTGTGGGCCGCAGCGCACAGAGTTGGTTTAATGGGTAAGCCGGCGTTTCATCTAAAGGCAAATCCCCCTGTCCCCCCTTCGCAAAGGGGGGGACGCAGGGGCTCATGTAGGGCTTCGTGGGGAGCTGGCGGGTTGTACGCCTCTATTGAGTGGGGAGTGCCACCGACGGCACCTCGGGCTACGCCTTTAGCATGGCTGCGAGACCGCGGGCGTTTTGGGGGGCGGCGCCGCCTGCGTCGTTGTTGAAATATATATACACATCCAAACCGCGCCCCAGGTACTTCCTGATGCGGGCCGCGTCTTTTTGCAACTCCTCGTCCGTGTAAAACCCGTTGTAACTCCCTTGCAAGCCGTGCCGCCTGATGTAGACGAAGTCCGCCGTGATGGGTGTTTCATCCAGAAAGGTCGGATGGTCCGCCATGCAGAGCGAGACGTTGCGGCTGCGACAGAGCCTCACCACGTCGTCGGTAAGCCAGCTCTCGTTCCTGAACTCGAGCGTGTGCCTGCCGTGATAAGGTGCCACTTGGTCGAGAAAGCTCTCCAAGCGCGGCATATCCGCCCTGAACTGCGGCGGGAACTGCCAGAGCACCACCTGCAGCTTCTCGCGCAGTTCTTCCGCCGGGGTGAAGAACCTCGCGACGGCCTCCTCTATGTCAACTAGTCTCTTTATGTGCGTGATGAAACGACTACCCTTGATGGCGAAGGAAAAGGACCCCTCGCTTTCCTCATACCAGTGCTGGAACGTCTCGGCCTTGGGCGTCCGGTAGAAGGTGACGTTCAGCTCAACGGTGTCGAACACGGAGCGGTAATGCTCGAACCACCGCTTGGCGGGAAGCCCTTCGGGATAGAAATTGCCACGCCAGTGGTCGTAGCTGAAGCCGCTGCATCCGAGAAAGAGCTTCGCCATGACGGGTTCCTCCTTTACCAGGAGCGCTGCCAGCGCATGCCGATCCAGTCCGGTCCGATGGTCGGGGCGATGTGAGTGGCGTTTTCGGGGGTGACGAAGAGTTTGCCGACGCCGAAAGCGATGGCGCCCGAGGCGATGGCGTCGCGCCAGCGATGGCTGTGGTTGTCGACGCGGTTGTACGCGACGTAGGCGGTGCCTATCCAGGCGGGAAGGCCGTAGTGCCACCCGTAGCGCTCGCTTAAAAAGGCGGCGCCCGATCCGGCGAATGCTACATGTCCGGATGGGAAGCCGTAGGGATGACCGTTGGGACGCTCGCCCCAACTGGTCTGATTGAAGCCGAGCCTTGCCGCGGAGGTGATGAGCTGGTTGGCGGCCAGGTTGCGCAGCCACTGCTTTTCACCTTCCGCGTCGTCCTTGAAGAAGGCGACCGCGAAGGCTGTGACGGGAATGACGGTCATGACTACGTCGCCGATGATAACGTCGTCGGCCTTGGCGGGATGCGAAGGGAGCAGGGTCATAAGCATGAGCAGAGCGGCGAGGCAGTAGCGGCGTCTTGACATGGGTGGCCCTCCGGTTAGAAGAATTTCAAACTCGGCAAGTATACCCGATGCCGCCGAGCGGGCCACAGGTTTTCTCTGTTGGGGAAAGGGCGTAAAAAAAGGCGGGACCTGTTCAGGTCCCGCCTTTTGATGTTTTTGATTACCGCTTGAGAGTTACATCTTGTGGCACTTGTCGCACTCACCGGAAGAGGTGAAGGCGTCTTTGCCGTTGTGGCATGCGCCGCAGGACAGACCTTTTTCCATGTCGCCCATGGTGTGATGCTTGGCACCGGCCTGCATCGGGAAGATCTTGTTGTGGCAGTCGGCACACTTGTAGGCTTCAAGGTGGAACTCGTGGCTGAAGGTTACTTCGCCGCCATCGTTCTTGAAGAGAATCTTGCCAGGCTTGTAACCCTTGTGGCACTTGTTGCAGTCACCGGCAACGGTGAAGGCTTCCTTGCCGTTGTGGCAGCCGCCGCAGGACTTGCCTTTGCCCATATCCGCCATGGTGAAGTGCTTAGCGCCTGCCTTGAAGGCGAAGAGCTTGGTGTGGCAGTCTTTGCAGCTGAACGCTTCGAGGTGGAAGTCATGGCTGAACTTCGCGTCGGTCACCCCTTTGGCCTTCCAGGTGATCTCGCGCGGCTTCATCCCGGCGTGGCACTTACCGCAGTTGCCGGCGACGGTGAAGGCTTTTTTACCGTTGTGGCATGCGCCGCAGGTCTTGCCTTTTTCCATCTGGGCCATGGTCACGCGCCCTTCCTTGCCGGTGATCACGGTGCCGTTGTGGCATGCCCTGCAGGAACCGACCTTGGCGATGTGAACGGAGTGGCTGAATACAGTCTGGCCGGCGCTTTTTACTTTGAAGTCTACGTTGCGCGGCTTGCCTTTGTGACATTTGACGCAACTCTTTTCATCGGCTACGCTGAAGGCCTTGATGCCGGTGTGACAGGCACCGCAGGACTTGGTCTTCTCCATCTCTGCCATGGTGAAGTGGTGCTTCGCCTTAAGATCGAAGATAGCGTTGTGACAGATCCTGCAATTGTTGTTATATTTCTTCAGGTGCACATCGTGACTGAAGACAACTGCATCCGCGTTCTTAAGAGGGAACTTGACGTCTTTGGTCTCTTTTGCGAAAAGCGCAACAGGCGACGCGCAGACGATAAGAACCATAAGTAAGGCGAGGCGAAACTGCATGGTACACTCCTTCTGGCTATTTATTTGCTCTGCCTAGGCACAGCCGGGATAATATACACATCGCAATAGCCATCGTCAATTCAAAACTATTGATTGTTTTTTATGTTCGGCCATTTAAGGCACCAAAAGGGGGAAGGATGAGGCACCTGTTGCTCTCTCTTCTGATACTGGCTCTCCTGTCACCGCTGCCTGCACGAGCGGCCTTCTATCAATGGACCGATGCGGAAGGCGTGGTGCACTTCACCGATAACCGCAACAAAATCCCTAAACAGTACCTGGACCGGGCGCGCCGGGTTGAGGTTTCCGACAAGGCCACGACGGTTGCCCCCTCAACCGGCGGGACGATGCGACAGGAGCCGCAGCAAAAGCCGCTCGAGCCGGGCGGTCACGGCGAGCGCTGGTGGCGCGACCGCTACAAGACGCTTAGAAGCGAACTGAAAAGCCTGCAGGACGGCCGTACCGGCAAGGAACAGGCGCTCGAGGAGCTGCGTCGTAAGCGTACCTTCTTCCATAAGGCGAGCGACCGTCAGGCGATAAACGTCATGGAAGCCGAGATCGCCGGCGACGATGCGAAGATAAGCGAGATGCTCAACAGGATCCAGGCCCTCGACCTTGCCGCGGCCCAGGCCGGAGTCCCGCTGGAGTGGCGTCAGTAGCATCTTGGCGGGATTTATTAGCGGTTGCGGGCCTAGTTAAGCTGTGCTATAAAAAAATGCCGCTTAACACAGGGAGATGCCGGATAATATGAACCAAATCGATAACATAATTGATAACGCCCTCGCCGAGGATATCCACACCGGGGACATCACAACCCTTTCCGTGCTCACCAAGCCACGCAGGATGCGCGCACGTCTTGTCGCGAAGGAGGCCATGGTCCTTTCCGGCATCGATGTTGCCCGCCGCGTTTTTGCCCGGCTCGATGCCGACATCACCTTCACCGCGGAATTTCAGGACGGTGCGCGCCTTGAGAAGGGCGACATCATAGCCAGGATGGAAGGGGATGCCGCCTCGCTTTTGCAGGGGGAACGCGTCTCCCTGAACCTTTTGCAGCGCATGTCCGGCATTGCCACGCAGACCGCGGCCTTCGTGCAGGAACTTGAGGGAACCGGCGCGCGAGTGGTCGATACCCGCAAGACGACCCCGGGCCTGCGCGTCCTTGAGAAGTACTCCGTGCGCGTGGGGGGAGGGACGAACCATCGCACCGGACTCTACGACGGCGTTCTCATCAAAGAGAATCACATCGCCGCCGCAGGGGGGATCGCCGAGGCGGTGCGCGCTGCCCGAGCCTACATCCCGCACACCCTGAAGATCGAGGTGGAGACCGAGACGCTTGACGAGGTGCAGCAGGCGCTGGACGCCGGTGCGGACATCATCATGCTCGACAACATGAGCCTTGATCAGATGACCGAGGCTGTGCAACTTATCGATAAGAGGGCGCTGGTCGAGGCGTCCGGGGGGGTGAACCTGAAGACGATCAGGTCCATAGCCCTGACCGGTGTGGATATCATATCGGTCGGTGCGCTCACCCACTCGGTACGCGCGACCGACATCTCAATGCTCATGGAGGACGTTTGAAAGACTCCGGGGTCGACGGCAGGATCATAGAGCTGTTCCGCTCCGGCGACGGGGTCGTCTCCGGAGCTGCGCTCAGCCGGCTTTTAGGCGTTTCGCGCACCGCCGTCTGGAAGCACGTCAAGGGGCTGCGCGCCGCAGGATATCTCATCGAAGCAGTCCCCTCGAAGGGTTACCGGTTGCTCTCCTCCCCCAAACTCCTCACCCAGTTGGATCTCTCTTCCGGCCTCACCACCAGGAGGGTCGGTTCCCGCATCGTCTGCCTAAAGGAAACGGAGTCCACGAACCAGGTCGCCTTCAAGATGGCCGAGGAAGGTGCCGTCGAGGGGACCGTGGTCATCGCCGACGCTCAGAGTGCCGGGAAGGGCAGGCTCGGCCGGGTATGGCTGTCGCCTGCCGGCGTGAACCTCTACTGCTCCGTGGTGCTGCGTCCGGACATAGCGCCGATGGCGGCTTGCCAGCTTACCTTTCTCTCCGTGGTCGCCGTGGCGCGTGCCATCGAGAGCTGCACGAGCTTGAAGCCACAGATCAAGTGGCCCAACGACATCCTGATTAACGGTAAGAAGGTAGCCGGGCTTTTGAACGAGATGAACGCCGAGACCGAGAAGGTGAATTTCGTCGTGCTCGGGATCGGGGTGAACCTGAACATCAGGATGTCGTCGATAGCGGAGTCGCTTTTGCGCCATCCGGCTACCTCGCTGATCGAGGAGGGTGGCGAGGAAGTGGATCGGGTCGCCTTCACCAGGAGGCTTTTGACCGAGCTTGACGCGCTCTACGACGTCTTCCTGCAGGAAGGGGAGGGGCCGGTAAGGGCTGAGTGGCTCGAGCGTTCCGCGATCCGGGGGCGCAGCGTTAAAGTGAGCCAGGGAGAGCGCGAGTTCACCGGTGAGGTGCAGGGGGTGGATTCCTTCGGTGCGCTCCTCGTCAAGCTTATCGACGGCACGGTCGAGACGGTGCTCTCAGGCGACGTGGCGCTGATTTAAAGTCAGACCAACGGCTTTAACGCAAAGACGCAAAGTCGCGGAGACGCTAAGGAGAAACAGGTTTTAAGGCTACCCCTTTCGATGTTTTCTTTGCGGCTTCGCGCCTTGGCGTCTTTGCGTTGAAGCCTTGCTTTCAGTCTTTAGTTTTTAGTCTTTGGAGGTTTCGTTTGCTTTTGGTGATTGACGTAGGGAACAGCAACATCGTTCTCGGCATATACGACGAGGAGCGCCTCGTACAGGACTGGCGGGTTTCCACCGACAAGTCCAAGACCATCGACGAGTACGGCATCCTGTTCCACGACCTGTTCCGCCTATCGGGGATCGTCTTCTCGGACGTGAAGGACATCATCGTCTCCTCGGTGGTCCCCACCCTGACCGGGGTGCTCGAAAAGCTCGCACGCCAGTACTTCAAGATCACCCCCTACATCGTGGGCCCGGGGATCAAGACCGGCATGCCGATCCACTACGACAACCCAAAGGAGGTCGGCGCGGACCGCATCGTCAACGCCATAGCCGGCTACGAGAAGTACCGCTCGGCGCTCATCATCGTCGACTTTGGCACCGCGACCACTTTCGACTACGTGAACAAGAAGGGCGAGTACTGCGGCGGGGCCATCGCTCCGGGGCTTGCCATCTCCATGGAGGCGCTGTTCCAGAAGGCGAGCAAGCTGCCGCGCGTCGACATCGCTCGCCCGCCGAGCATCATCGCCAAGAACACGGTGAACTCGATGCAGGCCGGCATCTTCTTCGGCTACGTGGGACTCGTCGACGGCATCGTGCAGCGCATGAAGGCCGAGGGGAAGGAGCCGTTGAAGGTCATCGCCACCGGCGGCCTCGCCTCGCTCATTGCACCCGAGTCGAGCACCATCGAGGCGGTGGACGAGTTCCTCACCCTCGAGGGGCTGCGCATCATCTACAAAAGGAACAAGCCTTAGGGCTTACGCGTAACCGGCACATGCAGGTCCATCCGCAAGGCGGGTGAGGGAGGTTCCCGAAATCCACTCCAGAGTTTCAGCCAGGTAGTTGGTAGTAGTCTGTTTCGTCTCAAGTCAGGTCTCGTTGAAGCGTAGGTCATTGATGATCTTCATTCTAAAGGGAGGGCACTATGGGAAGGTATGAAACGGCAAAACTGCGTAACCTCGGTATTGTAGCTCACGGCGGCGCCGGCAAGACCACGCTGGCCGAGGCGATCCTGTTCGATACGGGCATGATCGACCGGCTCGGGCGGGTCGACGACGGCAGCTCCACGATGGATTTCGAGCCGGAAGAGATCAAGCGCCGGATCTCCATCACCTCCTCCCTCGACCACTGTGAATGGAACGGGCACTCCATCCACATCGTCGACACCCCGGGATACGGAAACTTCATCGCTGACACCCGCGCCTGCATGCGTTCCCTCGACTGCGCCGTGGTGATCCTCTCCGCCATTTCGGGGGTCAAGGTCCAGACCGAGGAGGTCTGGCAGTGGGCCAACGAATTCGAGGTCCCGCGCATCGCCTTCGTGAACAAGATGGACCGGGAACGCGCGAGCTTTTTGCGCGCCATAGACGACATGGAGAAGGCGCTCGGGGCGCGCGGGGTAGCGGTGCAGATGCCGCTTGGCGCAGAGGAGAATTTCGAGGGGGTGGTCGACCTAGTGCGGATGAAGGCCTACCGCTACGCGAAGGATCTCTCCGGCAAGTTCTCCGAGGAGGAGATCCCGGCCGAGTACCGCGACGAGGCGCAGCGACTGCGCGACATGATGGTTGAGACGGTGGCCGAGGCGTACGACGCGCTCACCGAGAAGTTCCTCGACACCGGCGAACTCACCGAAGAGGAGATTATCGACGGCATCAGGGTCGGCACCATGCGCAGCACCTTCACCGCCGTCTTCTGCGGTTCGGCCGCAATGAACATCGGCGTAGCACAGCTTTTGGACGCGATCTGCAACTACCTGCCGTCTCCCCTGGACCGAACCAAGGCGGTGGGGATCGATCCGAAGACGGAACAGATCATCGAGCGGGGACCTTCAGAGAGCGAGCCGTTTTCGGCACTGGTCTTCAAGACCACCTCCGATCCGTACACCGGCAAGATCACCATCTTCCGCGTCTACTCCGGTGTCCTCAATTCCGATTCCCTGGTCTACAACTCGACCAAGGGGGTGCAGGAGCGCATCGGCCAGATCTTCGAGCTGGAAGGAAAGAAGCAGCACCCGATCAAGCAGGCGGTCGCCGGCGACATCGTAGCCGTGGCGAAGCTAAAGGAGACCGTGACCGGCGACACCCTCTGCGACGAAGGAAAGCCGATTCTCTACGAGCCGGCCCAGCCGCTCACCCCGGTCATCTCGTACGCCATCGAGCCTAAGACCAAGAACGATGAGGACAAGATCCACGGCGCCCTGCAGCGCATGATCGAGGAAGACCCGACCATCGAGAGCCACCGCGACCCGCAGACCCGCGAGTTCATCATCTCCGGCATGGGGCAGGTGCACCTCGAGGTGATCGTCGAGAAGATGAAGCGCAAGTTCGGGGTGGAAGTGCTCCTGAAGACCCCGAAGGTCCCGTACCTGGAGACCATCCGCGGCAGCGCGAAGGTGCAGGGGAAATACAAGAAGCAGTCCGGCGGACGCGGCCAGTACGGCGACTGCTGGATCGAGCTCTCGCCGATGCCGCGCGGCGAAGGGTACCTCTTCGAAGACAAGATCGTCGGCGGCGTGATCCCGCGCCAGTACATCCCGGCGGTGGACAAGGGTATCCAGGAGGCGGCCAAGGACGGCTTCCTCGCGGGGAACCCGGTGGTCGATTTCAAGGTCGCGCTCTTTGACGGCTCCTTCCACACCGTCGACTCCTCGGAGATGGCCTTCAAGGTCGCCGGATCCATGGCGTTCAAGAAGGCTATGGAACAGTGCAAGCCGGTGCTCCTCGAGCCGATCGTCAACATGAAGATAACCGTGCCGGACGAGAACATGGGTGACGTCATCGGCGACCTGAACTCCAGGCGCGGCAAGGTGGTCGGCGTGGAGCCGAAGGCGAACTCGCAGATCATCAGGAGCGTCGTCCCGATGTCGGAGGTACTGACCTACTCCAACGACCTGCGTTCTATGACCAGCGACCGCGGCATGTTCACCTCGGAGTTCTCCCATTACGAGGAGGTTCCGAGCCACCTGGCGCAGAAGATCATCACTGAGGCGCAGGATCAGAAGAACAACAACCATAAGAGCGCTTAGCTGAACGTACTGCCCGGTCTCTTCGATTGAGGAGACCGGGCAGGTAATTTTTCGATGCAATAGGGAGGATGGGCCAGATGGCGAAAGAATTTTTTCCGGAAGAAGATGAAAATGCTGCACAGAAGAAGAGCTCGCAACAGCGGCTCCTTTTGCTGCTTCTGCTCCTCATCATCCTTTTTGCGTACCTGTACTTCTTTACCGGTCTGATCAAGCCGCGCGGGGAACAGGCTTCCGCCCCGACACCGCCGCCTGCTCCTGCCGTGGTCAAGAAACCGCTGCCGCCGCGTCCGACCTCCGCCTCCACCTCCGCAAATGCTACGGCGGACAAGCCTAAGTCTGCCGAGGCTACCCCCGGCAAGCCCGCGGAGGCTGGAAAGCCTGCTGCCCCACCTTCGGCTGCTCCGGCAAAACCGGAGGCGGCCGCTAAGCCTGCTGCTCCGGCCGCTCCTGCCAAACCGGCTCCTGCTAAAGAGGCGAAACCTGCTGCTAAGGAAGCGAAACCGGCTCCGGCCAAGGAAGCGAAGGCTGCTCCGGTTAAGGAAGCGAAGGCTGCTCCGGCTAAGGAAGCTAAGCCCGCCGCTCCCGCCAAGCAGGCAAAAGCCGCTCCTGCCAAAGAGGCAAAGCCTGCCGCTGTCAAAGAGCCAAAGGCTGCAGCGGCCAAAGAGGCGAAACCCGCCGCGAAGACAGCGGCAAAGGCCAAAGCTGTCAAGCCCGCCGTAGCCTCGGCAAAGGGGGGATTTGCCCTGGAGCTGGATAACGACCTCGCCGAGAGCGAGATCCCGTCGGTGACGAACAAACTGAAGAAGGCGGGTCTCACCCGCGTGGTCACCATCAAATCGCACAAGGGCGAGCCGATGCACCGCCTCTTCCTCGCTGACTTCGGCAACCACGACGAGGCTGCCGAGGAACTGGGGCGCCTGAAGGGCGTGGCACCGAACGCCTTCATGCTCAAGGAGAACGGCCGCTATGCCGTCTATGCCGGTTCCTTCATGAGGGAAGGGAAGGCCGCCGTAGAGCAGGACCGTCTCTACGACAAAGGGGTTCGTCTGGTGCTGAAGAAGGCCAACATCCCGGTTACCGTGGTCAAGGTCCGCGCCGGCAGCTTCACCGATCCGACCAGCGCGGAGAAGGCGGCGGCAGGCCTTAAGAAAAGCGGACTCACGGCTAAGGTCGTCAAAGCGGGGAAATAAAATTCCGTGTCGAAAGTTACCTTGAGGATCTCAGCGGCAGCCGCTCCTTACGCAGGCGCGGACAAACCCAGAGAGAGCCGGATTCTCGCCGCCTCCGGCAAGGTGCCGCTGCCGCCGTCCGATCTCGTACTGCTTTTGTACTACCTCTGCCATGATCCGGACCAGGAGGTAAAACGCCTCGCGGTCGGGACGCTGCGCTCCCTGGATGCGCCGTTTCTCGTCGGGATACTGGCTGATCCGGCGCTGCCGCCGGTTGTGCTGGACGCGCTGGTGCAACTGCACGGCAAGCGACAAGAGCTCGGGACCGTTTTTGTCGGACACCCGAACCTCTCCGAGAAGGCGTCGGCGTGGCTTGCCGCGCAGGGGATCGTTCCCGTAGTCCCAGCATCCGCCGCCGCTAATGGTCAGGAGCCGCAACGGCGGCATGATCCCGCCGCCGAGGACTCTTGCGCCGACGACGAGGAAATCGACGAAGAGCGCTTTCAGTCGAAGTTCCAAATAGCGCAGGAACTCGGGGTAAGCGAAAAGATCAAGATCGCCATGACCGGTGACAAGGAGTGGCGCACCATCCTGATCAAGGACAACAACAAGCTCGTCTCGGGTGCGGCCATCAAGAACCCGCGCATGACCGAGGCGGAGGTGCTCGCCATCGCGAAGTCGACGGTGCAAAACGATGAAATCCTGCGGGTGATCTGCGCCAACAAAGAGTGGGTCAAGAACGCACAGATCAGGAAGGCGCTCGTGGAAAACCACAAGACGCCGCTTCCCAGCGCCCTGCGCTTCCTGGGAACCTTGGGGGAAAAGGACCTCGCCTCCCTTGCGAAAAGCAAGAACATCAACACGGTGCTGGCGACGCAGGCACGCAAGATCCTGATGAGCAAGAAAGAAAAAAGGTAGTTCAGGGGGGACCTCGAATGGCTCTGGTGAACCAGGCAAAACGCGAAATAAACGCCAAGATAGTCTTTTTCGGCCCCGGCCAGGCAGGGAAGGGAACCAGCCTTAGGCACATCTTCAACAAACTGAAGCCGGAATTCCGCGGCGCGATGAAGGTGATGAGCGTGCAAGGCGCGCGCATGTTGTTCTTCGACTTCACCCCGCCCGGCGACGGCAACGTGGATGGCTTCCGCGTCCGTTTTCACCTGTACACCGTCTCCGGACCGGTTGTGGATCCGGCCGCCTGGAAGATGGTGCTGAAGGGGGCGGATGGCATCGTCGTCGTGGCCGACTCCTCGCCGCACCGTCTCGATGAGAACCGGGCCGCCATGGACGAACTTTCTTCCTACCTGAAGGGGTACGGACAGGGGTTGAGCACCGTTCCGGCCGTTTTGCATCTGAACAAGAACGATCTTGCCGATGCCCTCCCGGTCGCCGAGCTGGAGCGCCAGTTGAACCCTTCGCGGCTGCTCGCCTTCAGCACCTCCGGCCACAGCGGGCAGGGGGTACTGCAAGGGGTGATGGCTCTGGTGAAGAGCATCCTGACCGGCCTGCGTGCCAAGGGCGCCGATGGGATCGCAAGCGGTGAAACCCTGCAGCACATGGTGGAAGGGACAGCGGCCCCTGCCGGGCCTGCGGCACAGGTGCCGGCAGAGTCTTTCGCCGAGGTACCCCCTCCCGCCGCACCGGCTGAAGCGTCCGAGGCTGTTCTGGAGCTTTCAGAAGCGGCGGACGAAGCACCGCTTTCCCTGGAAATCGCGGCAACTCCGGTCGTTGCTGAAGGTGACCAGATCCGCGTGCCGCTCACCATCCGCTGCGGTTCGCGCGAGAAGACCGTCGTGCTGACCCTTTCGCTTGGGCTCTCCGAGGAGTAGCGTTTGGGACCCGAATTGAGCATCCATCTTTTGGCCCGCCTGCTGCTCGCCTCCTTCCTCGGGGGGCTGATCGGCCTGGAGCGGGAGATACACGGCCGCCCGGCCGGCTTCCGCACCCACCTGCTCGTATCGCTTGGTGCATGCCTTTTCACAATTACCTCGCTCGAGATGTACCGCGTCTTTGGAAATTTCAGCGGTAACGGACCGGTCGGCGTCGATCCCGGGCGCATCGCGGCGCAGGTGGTGACCGGCATCGGCTTTCTGGGCGCGGGTGCCATCATCCGCGAGCGCGCCTCAATCCGCGGACTCACCACCGCCGCCTGTCTATGGGTCGCCGCAGCACTCGGTATCGCCTGCGGCATCGGTCTCTTTTGGCTTGCCATCTCAGTCACCCTCGTGGCGCTCGTCAATCTCCTGCTCCTGAAAGAGGTGGAGCGTAGGCTCACCCGTGACACCTACGTGTTGGTGAAGGTGTGGGGGGAGGATAAGGGGGACTTCCTCGCCCGCGTCTACGACATCCTGAGCGATACCGGCATGGACAACGTGGACGCGAAGTTGCAAAAAGACCTCGAAAAGGGGGTCATATCCATAGAACTGCAGGTCAAGCAGGCGAAAAAGGGGTCGTCCGTCGAACTGCTTGCCCGCTTAAGTGCTGTCGACGGGGTCAAGAGGGTCAGCGTGGACTGACCAACCTGACAACGTTTTTCAAGCAACAACGAAAGGAGAACAGAGCATGGCGGAACTGAAAGGAAGCAAGACCGAGAAGAACCTGATGGAAGCGTTCGCCGGCGAGTCGATGGCGCGCAACAAGTACACCTACTACGCGGCGGTGGCCAAGAAGGAAGGGTATGAGCAGATCGCGGCACTGTTTCTCGAAACGGCCGAGAACGAGAAGGAGCACGCGAAGCTCCACTTCAAGGCCCTCAGCGGCCTTGGCGACACCGTGACCAACCTGAAGGCTGCGGCGGCAGGCGAGTACGCCGAGTGGGTCGACATGTACCCGCGCATGGCCAAGGAGGCGCGCGAGGAGGGGTTCACGGCGCTGGCGACCATGTTCGATGGCATCGCCGCCATCGAAAAGGCGCACCAGGAGCGTTACAAGGCGTTGCTCGCCACGGTGGAAGAGGGGACCGTCTTCAAGGAAGAGGCTCCGACCAGCTGGAAATGCCGTAACTGCGGCCACATCCACGAGGGAACCGACGCCCCGGACCTCTGCCCGGTCTGTCACCACCCGAAGGCACACTTCGAGCGTCTCGCGGAAAACTACTAACCAAAAGAGGCGGGGGAGAGTCTCCCCCGCCTCTTTTGTCTCTCAACTCCTACGTTTGCCCCCGCTACACCTGAGTCCAGTTCCCCGAAAGCAGCAAAACCCCTTGTATACGGACGACTTTACATGCTATGATTCGTGCGTTTTTCATTAGCAAAGGAGGCATGCATGGCAATCATCACAATATCCAGGGAGATGGGTACCGGCGCCTACGCCATCGCGAAGGAACTTGCGAAAAAGCTCAAGTACACCCTAGTTGACCGGGTGAAGATCGAAGAGCTCGCTCCTTCCTATGGTCTGACACCGGAAATCCTGGAACGGGTGGACGAGAAGCCCCCGTCATACCGTACCGCGGAAGACCGCCTGCAGGCAGCTCACCTTGCCACCATGGAGCTGATCCTCCTTGACTGCGCCAAGAAGGGGAACGTCATCCTTTACGGCAGGGGTGCTCAGGACCTCATCAAGGGACTCACCAACGTGCTCAAGGTACGTTTCGTCGCGCCGTTTGAAGACCGGGTGGAAAAATTCGCGGAAAGGGAGTGGATCGATCCGGACCTGGCCCGTGAGTTGATCCGCAGAAGTGACCACCAGCTCGGCGGTTTCATCCACTTCTACTTCGACCGCGACTGGAATGACCCGCTGGCTTACGACCTTCTTTTCAACACCAAGGTCTGCACCCCGCACGCCATGATCGAGGCAGTCATCGCCGCTTCCAAGGACGCACGTCTCAAGGAAGGGGAGGAGGAGTCGATGGAGCTTCTCGATGATCTCATCCTGGCCAAGAAGGTGGAGGCGGAACTGCTGAAATCGTCGCTTGCACGCGCCCTGAAGTTCTGCATCAGCTGCGAGGACGGTGTGGTCACCATCGCCGGCCACGTGCAGGCGGAGGAGGAGATCGAGGAGGCCGTCAAGCTGGCCATGTCGGTGAAGGGTGTGGTCGACGTGGAGAGTGAGCTCGATGTGCTGAGCTACAAGCCGGTGAAGGACTAGAGGCAGGTCTATCCGCAGCAACTGACATACACGAACGGCAAGGGCCGGGCGGCGCGGAAGGGGTGAGAATCAGCAGGTTTTCAGTCCCGTTCCTAGCCGCCAGGCCCTTTCTTTTTCCTAACCCCTCTCTTCTTTCATGCGCCTGAGTTCGGTGACGCAGCTGTACGGGATCGCCATCGTGCCGCGGCCGGTACCCATGCTGATCCCTTCCTCGATGCCGTGGTAATCGGACCCGCCGGTCCAGATCAGCCCTTTCTTCTCGGCATAACTCCGTAAAAACCAGCTTTCCTGCTCGCTGCAGACGTTGTTGAAGGCTTCCACGCCGGAAAGCCCCATCGCGCTCAGTTCGTCGATGATGCGGGAGAGGGTGTCGCGGTCGTTGGTTATCGTGGTGGGATGCGCCAGTATGGCGATGCCGCCCAGACGCTGCACCGTAGCGAGCGCCTCCTCCATCGGGAAGTAGCGCTTCGGGACGTCGCAGGGAAGCAGATAGCGCACGAAGGCGTCCTGCATGTCGCGCACGTACCCCTTGTGCATCAGCACCTGCGCTATGTGCGGGCGCCCGAGCGCGCCACCGGCGAGGGCGGCTGCTTCGGCGCTCGAGATGGGCTTTCTCCCTTCGGTGGCGAGCTTTTCGTTGATCCTGTTGACGATGGCGTCGCCGCGCGCCTCCCTGCGGTCCCTGAACTCCTTCAGGATCTCCTGGAGTTGCAGGTCGCGGTGGTCGAGCAGGTAGCCCAGAAGGTGGACGTCCTTGAAGGAGCTGTAGGCGACGGAGAACTCGAGCGCGGGGAGCACTTCTACCCCCGCGGCGGCGCCGGCGGCGAGCGCCTCGTCGATACCTGCCACGGTGTCGTGGTCGGCTAGTGCGATTGCCTTAAGGCCAAGCCCCTTGGCCATGGCAACCAGTTCGGTGGGGGTGCGCACGCCGTCGGAAAATGTTGAGTGAAGATGAAGGTCTACCAGATCGTTCATGAGAGTCTCCCGGATTTAATCAGTAGGTCATTATAGGGGTTTCTCTCTTTTGTGCAACCGCTAAGGGACACTTAGCAGTTGCCTTGAACCGGTCCATCTTGTATAACGAAGCTTTGCGTTTTTCACAATAAAAGCAGAGGTGTTCGTGGCAAAGACAAAAGGTATGGCGGGGGCGATTTTTGCCCTGTCGACGTTCATCATCGGCGGGCTCATGACCTTCACCGGGCTGGGTCTCATCGCCTTCATGAAGTATAAAGATCTCATGGGCCTTGGAGAGGGGCGCAGCATCGGTATTCTCCTGGTTTGCGTAGGTCTCATCGCCTCCATTCTCGGGGTGCTTGTGATGCGCATCGTGAACAACAGGATCTGACATGCGTGACGAGCAGATTCATGAGGCCATAGCGATACTGAACGAGGCGGTCAAGGCCTGGGTCAGTCCTGCTGTGACCATTGTGGCTACCCAGGGGCGCGATCCCTTCAAGGTGCTCGTCTCCTGTATCCTTTCCCTGAGGACCCGCGACCAGACCACGGCCGAGGCGTCGTCGCGGCTCTTCGTCCTGGCGGATACGCCGCAAAAGATGGCGCATCTGACCGTTGCTGAGATCGAGCAGGCAATCTACCCGGTCGGTTTCTACCGTGTGAAAGCGGAGCAGATCCTCGCCATCTCGCAAAGCCTCTCCGATCTGTACCAGGGGGCGGTCCCTGATGACCTGGAAACGCTGCTCACCTTCAAGGGGGTGGGGCGTAAGACCGCGAACCTGGTTGTCACGCTCGGTTTTGGCAAGCCCGGCATCTGCGTCGACATCCACGTGCACCGCATCTGCAACCGTTGGGGGTACGTGAAAACAAACACGCCGGAGCAGACCGAGTTCGCCCTGAGAAAGAAGCTGCCTGATCAATATTGGATCATAATCAACGATCTTCTGGTCACTTTCGGGCAGAACCAGTGCACCCCTGTCTCACCGCGTTGCTCCACCTGTTCCTTGTACCAGTTGTGCGACAGGGTCGGTGTCAGTAAATCAAGATAAAACAGTGTTGCAGAAATTCGCTCATTGAGTATAATGGGGCCTTGAATTTTGCCGCTGAACCGAAATGCTATCCAGCTGGTGTAGCGCACCAGCCACTCTGGGGGGATTATGCTTAAGAAGATAGGTTTTGTGGGACTGGGCACCGTCGGTGTTCACATGGCAGCCAACCTTGCCAAGTCGGACTACCAGTTAACGGTGTTTGACCAGGACGCCAATGCCATGGCCGAACTGTCGAAACTCGGGGTGAAAGTCGGTGATTCCCCTGCTGCCACCGCCAAGGGGCAGGACCTGGTCATCGTCATCGTTCCTGAGAGCAAGTTCCTGGTCTTTGGCGAGAACGGGGTGCTGGACGGCATCGATCCCGGCACGATCCTCGTCGACATGGGCACCCACTGCCTTGAGACCATAGAGCGGATGGCCGAGGAGGCCAAGAAACGCCGCGTCATGTTCCTCGAGGCGCCGGTTTGGGGGAGCAAGGAGCACGCCGCCAACGGTCTGCTCACCATCCTGGCCGGTGGAGACGAGGCGCTCCTCGGGCGCTGCCGCGAGCCGTTCTCTTACTTCGGGCTTAACATCATTCACATCGGGAAGATCGGTGACGCCACCCGGATGAAGCTGATCGTTAACCTGCTGCAGGCCGAGATGATGCAGTCGCTCTCTGAAGGACTCGTCTTCGGCGAGAAGATGGGCTTCAAGCCGGACAAGATCCTCGAGGTGCTCGACTCCGGCGGGGTTGCCTCGCCGCTGTTCCACTCCAAGGGGCGCTCCATCGCGCGCGGCGATTTCAGCCGCAACCTCGCCCTCAAGTACGTGCACTCCCAGATGCTGCGCGTGCTCGAGGTGGCCGACAAACTCGAGCTCGACCTTCCGGCAGCGAAGACCGTCGCGGGGATCTACGAGCAGGCGGTCAATGACGGCAGGGGCGAGGAGGATTTCTCCGCCATTGTGAAGCTGCTGCGCAAGTAGTTTTCCGGATAATAACGGTTTCAGCCAAAGAGGCATCCCTTACGGGGGATGCCTCTTTTTTTGTGCCAGTCTCCTCCCTTACGAACATCGATCCGGCTTGCCGCGGAACATGGAGTACAGCGGCCGCAAGATGTCTTAGCCCACTCACCGCAACACGAGCCCTAGCGTTCCCCCCTTTGCGAAGGGGGGACAGGAGGGATTTGCTTTAATCAGGCAGCAAATGCTAGATGCATCGAAGTAAATGAAAAATATTTGAGTGTACAAAAAAGTTACGACTACGGTAGAAATACATATTCGCACGTTTTGCGACGTAAAAAGTTTGTTTAGCGCATGCTTATCGAGAAACATTATCGTACCAACGCTAAACTATTTCAGACTGAAGTTGTAATACAGCACTGAATACCATTCGCATGCTTAACTAGTTCAGTGCCAACAGGAGAAATATGGGAAGCACGAGAAACAAGAAGCTCATATTGGTGATGTTGTCGCTTGGCCTTCTAACCTTAGCCGGCTACGGCATCTATGCCTGGCAGACACACGGTGACAGAAGCAAACAGATCAGTTACACCGCCTTCATGCAGAAGGTGAACGCAGGCAGCATTGCAAGAGCCAGCATCGCGGGCGAAGAGATTACCGCCGATGCTAAAAGCGGTGAGAAGTACCGGCTCTTTGTTCCGGCAGGAGCCAACTTGCCCGACCTGCTCATCGCGAAGAAGGTAGATCTTACGTCAACCCCGGCCTCTGGCGGACCGAAATGGTTCGAAATCGGCTTCTTCGTCGCTATCGCTGTATTCCTAATCGTCGTACTGAGACGCTTTACCGGCATGGGGAGAAGCCGCGCCAGGATGATCGACTACGCCGAGTCTGCAACGCGCTTTTCCGACGTGGCGGGTGCCGAGGAGGCCAAGGTCGAACTCCTCGACACGGTTGAATTCCTCAAGGATCCTAAGAAGTTCTCCCTGCTGGGCGGCAAGATGCCTACCGGCGTCCTGCTGGTCGGCCCTCCGGGCACCGGTAAGACTCTCATCGCCCGCGCCGTTGCAGGCGAGGCCGACGTTCCCTTCTTCTCCATTTCCGGCTCTGAGTTCGTCGAGATGTACGTCGGCGTGGGGGCTTCGCGCGTGAGGGATCTCTTTGCCCAAGCCAAAAAGGCGGCGCCCTGCATCGTCTTCATTGACGAGATCGACGCCGTCGGCCGCAAGCGTGATGCG
Source organism: Geomonas edaphica (assembly GCF_004917075.1). Taxonomy (GTDB): domain Bacteria; phylum Desulfobacterota; class Desulfuromonadia; order Geobacterales; family Geobacteraceae; genus Geomonas; species Geomonas edaphica. Next base: position 939,336 of record NZ_SSYB01000001.1, on the reverse strand, counting down.
GCGGTAGGTGGTGGGGCAAGTGACGAGCGCGACCAGACCCTGAACCAGCTCCTCGTGGAGATGGACGGCTTCGAGGTGAACTCCGGCATAGTCGTACTGGCTGCGACGAACCGACCGGAAATCCTCGACGCCGCACTGCTGCGCTCCGGCCGCTTTGACCGTCAGGTGACCGTAGGGTCCCCGGACATCAGGGGACGCGAGGCGATCCTGAAGGTGCACGCGAAGAACGTCCCGCTGCATGACGATGTCGACCTGATGGTGATCGCACGGGGAACCCCCGGCTTTTCGGGCGCGGACCTCGCCAACGTAGTGAACGAGGCAGCCATCATGGCTGCGCGCTCCAACAAGGAGCGTGTCGAGATGATCGATTTCGATCTCGCCAAGGACAAAGTCCTAATGGGGGCCGAGAAAAAGTCGATGGTTCTGTCGGACAAGTCGAAGCTTTCCACGGCGTACCACGAGGCCGGGCACGTGCTGGTTGCGAAGCTCACCCCCGGCTGCGATCCGGTGCACAAGGTAACCATCATCCCGCGGGGTCGCGCCATGGGGGTGACGGTTCAGATCCCCGAGGACGACATCTACTGCTACACCAAAGAGATGCTGGTGGCCCATCTGAAGGTGCTTATGGGCGGACGCGCCGCGGAGGAGTTGATCTACAGCACGACCACCACCGGCGCGGGGAACGACCTGGCCAGGGCGACCGACACCGCGCGCAAGATGGTCAGCGAGTGGGGGATGTCGCGGGCCTTCGGTCCGGTGGCCTTCGGGCATAACGAAAGCGCAGAGCCGGGTGCAAAGAAAGGTTTCAGCGACGTCACCGCCCTCGAGATCGACAACGAGATCCGTTCCATCGTCACCGGCTGCTACTCCGATGTGATGGCCCTCTTGAGGGAGAACATGGACGTCCTTGAGCGATTGTCCAGGGAACTGTTCGCGAAGGAAACTTTGGATTCCGCAGAGATCGACGCCATTCTTGGATTGCCTGAGGTGGAGGATGATGCAGGCATGGCAGCCGCATGAATTTTTTCCCGGCCGAAGGTTCAACCTTCGGCGCTGGGAATTTACTCGCGCGGCTGGAGGTGCAACCTTCGGCGTTTTGAATTTACTCGCGCGGCTGGATGTTCAACCTTCGGCGTTTTGAATTTACTCGCGCGGCTGGATGTTCAACCTTCGGCGTTTTGAATTTACTCGTGCGGCTGGAGGTTCAACCTTCGGCGTTTTGAATTTACTCGTGCGGCTGGAGGTTCAAGCTTCAGCGTTTTGAATTTACTCGCGCGGCTGGAGGTTCAACCTTCAGCGTTTTGAATTTACTCGCGCGGCTGGAGGTTCAACCTTCAGCGTTTTGAATTTACTCGCGCGGCTGGAGGTTCAACCTTCAGCGTTTTGAATTTACTCGCGCGGCTGGAGGTTCAACCTTCGGCGTTTTGAATTTACTCGCGCGGCTGGAGGTTCAACCTTCTGCGTTTTGAATTTACTCGCACGGCTGGAGGTTCAACCTTCAGCGTTTTGAATTTACTCGCGCGGCCGGAGGTTCAACCTTCTGCGTTTTGAATTTGCTCCCGCGGCCGGAGGCCAAATCTTTTGGAGTTTGAATTTACTGTAGCAACGTAAGCCTGAACCGCCGCCACCCCAACCATCAAAATCTTGCAGAGTGCAACGGTAAATGCTATGTAGTAGCCGGGCTTCCCGCCTCCGTTTAATACATAGGAGCAACCGATGACCAACAACGATGTTTTTCGCAGACTGCGCTATGCGCTGAACCTCAACACTCAGAACGTGATCGAGGCTTTCCGGCTTTCGGATATGAAGATGGGGCAGGCGGACATCACCAGCTTGGTAAAGAAGGAAGAGGAGGAAGGCTTTCGCGAGTGCAGCGACGAGGTGCTCGAGGCTTTTCTGGATGGGCTGATCGCGTTGAAACGCGGCAAGCGGGAAGGGGAGGCTGCGGCGCCGCTCCCGGCACAACTCACCAATAACGACACCCTGAAGAAGATCCGCATCGCCCTAGCCCTCAAGGAGGACGAGATGCTCGCGATCTTCAAACTTGCCAAGTTCCCCGTTTCCAAGCCCGAGCTGAGCGCGGTGTTTCGCGCCAAGACACATGAGAACTACAAGCCGTGCGGCGATCAGATGCTCCGGAATTTTCTGAAGGGGCTTACTATGAAGTACCGTGAAGGGGTGCAGCAGTAAAAGGTGAAGGGAGGTGCGCTTGGAGCATCACGAAAGCCAACCGGCCGCTGATCGGGCTGATGCTGCAGAAGTGGTAGATGCCGTTCAAATAGCTTCCGGGCTCGCCGCGGTGCGCAAGCGCCGCATGTGCCTTTGGGGCGTACTCATCGTTTATCTTCCCGCTATGTGGGCCACCCAAAAGATCACCCACTCCTTCAGCGGCTCCATGCCGGTCTTCTTCCTCTGGTTCGTCCTGCTGCTCTGGGCCATGGCATATTCCGCCACGGCCCGCTGCCCCCGTTGCAAAAACTACTTTCACATGCACGGCATGATGCTTTTGTATCTGCGTAAATGCCTGCACTGCCAATTGCCGCTCAACGCGGACAAAGCCCCTCGCTGATCCAGCTACTGTTTCCCCTGCGGTGCAGGCTGTCCCTGCAGCCGTGCTGCCTCCCGTTCTTGCGCCGTCATCTCATATGCCGCCTTCGCCTTTGTTACGGCGGTCATCGCCTGGTCCAGCGAGTACGAGAGGCTTTCTCCGTCCGTTTCACCCTTTCGAATGAACATAGCCATGTCCCGCACCCCCTGCTCGGTTAGGTGCCTTGAGAGATGCATCTTAACGGCGGTAAGATCCGATGCGAACGCCCGGTACGCACGCTGCACATGCGCGCTCTGCTCCGCTATCGGCTCGAAGGCGTCGCCCAGGATGAGCGTGGGCATTTGTGCGCTTCTTGAGAGCCTGGGATAACGGCACTGCCCGGCCGACGCCTCGGCCTCCACGAGATAGGAGTTCCCGCGGTAGATGAGACCGTCCGCGTTTTGTGTCAGCCGGTTCCCCGCGCCTTCCATCAGGTTTAGCTTCGCCGTGAAGGATTTATACGCAGTGGGAAGATCGGCCTGGTCCGCGAAAAGCAACTCCTCGAGCGCCTGGCGGGTGTCCCTGGCCTTCATCTGCGCGTACGTCAGGTCATCCTGAACGTTTTGCAGCGTTGCTGTCTTCGGTGCGGTCCAGTTCGTCCAGGTTGCGCACCCCGCGAGCCATAGAAGCGCGGCAGCTGATATGATGCGAACCGTTAAACTGCAGAGGTTTTGTTGTCTCATGGCAGGCTCCTGTTATGATGTTCGACTGGTAAATGGTACTGAAAGGTATGGGACTGTCAACGGCCAGTGGTGTGTCAGGACGTGAGGTCGGGGATTATGGTCTGAAGGAAACTGTTTTTGGTACAATACGACATGACTCATGCAGGTAGTCAGTGAAGGTACAGATGTCTCGAACATCAATGAAAGTCGTACGTTGCATGGCAATGGACGGTTGGAGGAGACCATGAAAAAATATCTGTTCGCATTGATGATGACACTGGTAGCGCAAAACGCAGCTGCCGGAGTGGTAGGCAAGATCGTTGAATACCGCCAGGGGGATACCGTGCTTGAGGGGTACCTGGCCTATGACGATTCCATCAAGGAAAAGCGTCCGGGAGTACTGGTGATCCACGAATGGATGGGTGTAAGTTCATACGAAAAGATGCGGGCCGAGCAACTCGCGAAGCTTGGCTACGTGGCCTTTGCCGCAGACATCTACGGCAAGGGGGTACGTCCGGTCACTCCCGACGCTGCCGCCAAGGAGGCGGGTAAATACCGCGGCAACGACCGGAGCCTGATCCGGGCCAGAGGAGCGGCGGGCCTTGAGAAACTAGCAAGTTTCCCCCAGGTCGATCGCAAGCGTCTGGCCGTGATCGGCTATTGCTTCGGCGGCACTGCGGCCCTTGAGCTTGCGCGCGGTGGGGCGGACCTGTTAGGGACGGTCAGCTTTCATGGCGGACTCAGTACACCGAACCCGGCAGATGCCAGCAACATAAAAGGTGAAGTGTTGGTGCTGCACGGGGCGGACGACCCCTACGTGAAGCCCGACGAGGTGACGGCGTTCCAGAAGGAGATGCGTGACGCCAAGGTCGACTGGCAGATGAACTACTACGGCAACGCCGTGCACAGCTTCAGCAATCCCAAGTCCGGCAACGACAACAGCAAAGGTGCCGCCTACAACGAGAAGGCGGACCGGCGCTCATGGGAGGCGATGAAGCTCTTCTTCAACGAGATTTTCGCGAAGTAAATAGGTTCTTCAGGGAGAAATAGGTTCTTCAGGGAGTTTCTGGGGGGGGCGAAGAGTAACTGCCCACGAAGTGCAACATGGGGCCCAACGTTCCCCCCTTCGCAAAGGGGGGGCAGGGGGGATTTGCCTTGGACAATACCAGCTCCTGCTGACGCAGCCCTCGCGCACAGTGCATCACATAATGAAACTTGCAGAACAGCCACTTCGGGCTCTCCCTTGAGGAAATCAACTGTAGGACAAAAGCAAAATCCCCCCCGTCCCCCCTTCGCAAAGGGGGGGCGCGAGGGCACCTGCGACGCCTCGTGGCACCTGGGGTGCCTCCCGGCCCGCTTGGAAGAGCTCAGGGATGAACCTTGGCGGGGAAACCGCGAACTGCGGCAGAAGTTGCCAGGTTAGAGAGCTTGACTTGTCCCCGCGGGCGGCGGTATACCTGTGCAATTCCTTTTCGCCGGAGCCCGCATGACCGTTCGCTTCATCCACACCTCCGACATCCACCTCGGCAAGACCTATCGCGGCTCCGGTTGCGATGCCCAGCGCTACCAGGACTTCTTCGCGACCTTCGCCGAGATCGTGGCCGACGCGATCCGTGAGCGGGTCGATTTCGTCCTGATCGGCGGCGACCTGTTCCACACCGGCCAGATCCTCCCCAAGACCTTCGCTAAGACCATCGAAATACTGCAGCCCCTGAAGGATGCCGGCATCCCCTGCATCGCCGTCGAGGGAAACCACGACTGGATCCATCGCCGTGACAGCGTCTCGTGGATGGAAGCGCTCTCGCAGCTCGGCTACATAAGGCTCTTGCGCCCTTCGCGCACCGCCGACGGCGGCTATCTTTTCGATCCCTTTGACCCCGAGGAGGGGGGGGGCGGGCACATCGAGGTGGGTGGTATCAATATCTACGGCCTGGGCTACATAGGCTCACAGGCAGGAAACCACATCTCCCGCATTTGCGACGCGGTTGCCACGAAGCGGAACATACTGCTCTTCCACGTCGGCGTCTGGACCTTTTCCCCGGTGGAGATCGGGAACATAAAGCCGGAGGAGGCGATGCCGCTTTCGGAGTGCTTCGATTACGTGGCGCTTGGGCACGGGCACAAGCCTTACATCGTGAACGATGCGCAGGGGCGCCCGTACGCCTTCAACCCCGGTTCGCCGGACTGCGTGAACTTCGGCGAGGAGCGTTACGACAAGGGGTATTACCTGGTTGCGCTGGAGCCGGACGGCAAGGTGCAGCACGAGTTCCGTCGCACCTCGCCGCGCCCGATGCTGGTCGTCACCGCGAACCTGGACGGAGCCGCCAACGCCACGGACGCCCTGGAGCGTTTCAAAGGGGAAATGGCCGGGAAACTCACCGGATGCGCCGACGAGAGGTCTCCGCTCATCGAGGTGCGGCTGGCCGGAAAGGTCGGCTTCCACCCGTTCGAGCTGAGCCGCGACCGTCTGCGCGCGTCCCTGTGCGAGATCAGCGAGCCGCTCCACCTGGAGATAAAGAACCACCTTTCCCTGGTTGCCGGAGGGGGAGGGGAGGAGAAGGTAAAGAAGAGCCTCGCCGAGATCGAGCGGGACGTGCTTGGTGAGCTAATCGGCGCCAACAGCCAGTATCAGGGGCGCGTTGAAGAGCTGACGCGCCTGAGCCTCGCGCTGCGCGACCTGGTGCTGAAGGGGGACGTGGAAGGCGAGGAACTCCTGAGCCTTCTCTCTTCTGGAGGTGAGCCGTGCGCATAGTCTCGGTCCATCTCAAGAACATCAAGTCGCACCGTGACAAGGAACTATCCTTTTCCCCGGGGATCAACGTCCTCTCTGGTGCCAACGGCTCCGGCAAGAGCACCATCTTCGAGGCGATCGGCTACGCACTATTCGGAGTGGACGCGAAGGACTTCGTCTCCAATGCGGAACGCTTCCTCACCATCGGCGCCAAGCGTGGCGAGATCGGCGTCGTTTTCGAGACGGCGCCCGGGGAGCTGTACCGGGTGACGCGTACCGTCGGAAGTGCCGGGAAGTGGTTGCTCGCAAAAGATGTCGGCGGAGAGTTCGAAGTCGAGGAGCACGCCAACATGGAGGAGACTGAGGCGCGCATCGCGAAGCTGCTCGGCCTCTCCGCGGGGCGTCCGCTCTCGGAACAGTTCAAGTTGGTGATCGGCCCCTTTCAGAACGACTTCCTCGGGCCGTTCGTCATCAAGCAGCCGGCCAAGCGTCAGGACGCTTTCGACGAGATCCTGGGCATCGACGCCTGGCGCAAAACGCAGGATAAGACCAAGGTTTTGACCAGCACCATTAAGGCAAAGCTTGATGTGCTGCAGGCCGAGGTGGACAGCAGGTCCGAGCAGGTCGCCGTGTTACCGGCCAAAGAAGAGGAACTGGCCGCGTTGCGGACGCAGGGTGAGGCGAAGAAGGCCGAACTTGCACTTAAGAATGCGGAACTTGAGCGGGCCACGACTCTCCTCAACGCGCTTGAGTCGAAAAAGGAATTGATCCAGTCAGTCCAGCAGGAGGTGCAGGGGCTCGAGGAGCGCGCCGAATCCGGCAAGAACTACGTATCGAACCAGCAACTCCTGGTGGAACAGTCTAAACATGCTGCCGCGCTCGTCGCGGCGTCCGCTGCCGGGAAGCAAGGGTACGATGCCGCCGAGGGGAGGCTGAAGGAGCTGCGCGAGCAGGAACAAAAGAAGCACCAGTTGGAAAGAAAGCTCACCGATCTCGAGAAGGAACAGGGGACCGTTCAGGCGATGCTGGCGGGGGAGAGCCGTGAACTCGAGCTTGCCCGCGCCTCGATGGACGAGGAGCTGAAGAACCTCACGGCCGAGAAGGAATCCCTTGCGGCTGCCCTGGTGGAGCAGAAGAAGCTCGCTGCAGTTGCGGCACGAGGTCTGGCCGACGCGGAGCGGAGCAGGGTGCTCTTCCGCGAACTCCCCGTGCACAACGTGGAGACCACGCTGCCGTACCTGAACGTCGCCCTAAGCCGGATCGAGGAGATCGACAGGCAGATCGAGGAGCGGCAAAAGCTGCTGGCCGGGAGCGAAGCGCTGAAGGCCGAAGCGGAAAAGCTTGCCGAACGAAGGACGCGGTTGGAGGAGCTGCAGGCGCAGCGCTCCGAGCTCGCCGGGCGCAAGCTTTCGCTCGTCGAAGGACGCGAGAAGATCGGTGCGGGAGAGTGCCCCTTCTTCCTGGAGCCGTGTCAGAACCTGAACGGCGCCGACCCGGCCGGACTCTTTGACGCCCGTATCGCCGCTCTCGACGAGCAGATCGCGGGGCTCGACCGCGAGGCGGCCGAACTGGCGACCCAGGTCGGTGCCGCCCAGCAGGCCGAGCGCGAACTTGTCGCCATGAAGCAGGTGCATCTGGAACTGACCAAGGCCGAGCGGGAACGAGCGAAGCAGGAGGAGGAATTCGGTCGTAACTACGCCCAGATCGCAGTCCACGCACTTCGAGCACCGCTTGAAGAATGGCTTGCAACCGCCGGACTCGGTGATGTTTGCTCCACTGAGTTGCCGCTTGTGGATCTCGACCTTGCTGCGGCTCCGCAGTTGCGTCGCGACGTGCTATCCAGTACGACTGACGACTGGCAGCGCATCGTTGCCGGGTTGGAAGCGGCCCTGGAAGATCGCGTCAAGCTGGCCGGAGAGCCGGTGCAGGAATACGACCGCAAACTCACCGCCCTCTCCGTTGGCTGCGAGGCGCTGGAGAAAAGGGAGCGCACTCTCGACGGTGCACGAAAACAGGCGGCGCAGCGCGAGCAATCCATCGCCGGGCACAACGCCCGACTGTCCGCGCTGCAAACGGAGGTCAGCGCCAGAAAGACGGAGCTTGCCGTTTTCGCGGACGTGGAGCGCGGCGTAAAGGAAGCTGAGGATGAGCTGGTGCGCTTCCAGCCGGAGCGCGATCGATACATAGCGAACCAGAAGTCCGCGGAAGAGTTGGTAAAGCGCCAGGAAACGCTAGAGAAATACCAGGGGCGCCTGAAGGAGATAGCTTCCGACCTCGCCGCGAAGCAGGCAGAACTCGGGAAGCTCGTGGCCGGCTACCGTCCGGAGCAGCATGAGACGGCGAAAAACGAGCGCGAACAGCTCGTGATGACGGCCACGCGACTCAGCTCCGAGATCGGCTCCATCGCCAACGACGTCACCCGCCTCGAGGGAGAAACTGCGCTATTACGTGCTGTCGCCGCAGAGATCGAGCAGAAGTTGGCCGACATCGCGAAGCTCAAGGAGCAGGCCGACCTCGTTAAGTTCCTGCGCAACCAGGTGTTCAAGAACGTTTCGGCCCAGCTTTCCGAGCGCTTCCGGGAAGAGATCAGCTTCCGCGCCGACCGGATCTATCGCAGCATCTGCGAGTCCGACGAGGAGCTTCTCTGGGGCGACAACTACCAGATCGTACTGAAGGATATGGTGGATGGTGCCATGAGGGAGCGTACCGACGACCAGCTCTCGGGGGGGCAGATGATGAGCGCGGTGGTCGCCTTGCGCTTGGCCCTTTTGCAGACCATCGGCGCGCGCATCGCCTTTTTCGACGAACCCACCTCGAACCTTGATGCGGAAAGGCGTGAGAACTTGGCGAAGGCGTTCCGGGCCATCGACGTCGGGCAGGAGGAGGTCACTGAACACTGGTACGACCAGCTCTTCCTGGTGAGCCACGACGTGAGCTTCACCGAGATTACGGATCAGACGATACAGCTGGATTGATTCACGCAGGAGGACGGCAGCCTGCAGCCAAAAGTTCCCTCCCCCGCAGGGGTAGGGTTAGGGAGGGGGATGCTGCTTGTTGCAGGCTGACGCCTTCCCCCCTCCCGGCCTCCCCCCTCCAGGGGGAGGAGGAATTCAGGAATAAGGATCTATATTCAATGACCGACAGGCACAAGGGGGCGTGGTTCATCGTCGCTTCGGCGGCGGGATTCGCAACGCTCGGCATCCTCATAAAAAGCGCCTTCACCGGCGGCGCCAACATCAGTACCGCTCTGGCCGGGCGATTCCTGTTCGCCGGGCTTTTCCTCTTCGGCATAGTACGCGCCCGCGGCATCGACTGCCGACTGGACAAAAAGGTTGCTTTTCAGCTCATCCTTATGGGAGCCGTAGGCTACGGCGGCATGTCAGGGCTTTACGCGAACGCGATCCACTACCTGCCTGCTTCGCTCACCGGGATGCTTCTTTACACCTACCCGGCGCTCGTCACCGTGCTCGCCCTGATCGTTGGTGAGGAGCGTTTCAACAGTACCAAGGGGATTGCGCTGGTGGTCTGCTCGATAGGTCTCGTCCTGCTGCTGGGGGCGTCGTTCGAGGGGGCGCAGCTCTCCGGTGTGCTTTCGGCTTTGGGGGCGGCGGTGATCTACAGCTGCTACATCATCATCGGCAACCGGATCCTCAAGGACATTGACCCCATGGTCACTTCGCTCTGGGTCTGCACCGCCGCCGGGCTCGCCTTTTTGTGCTACGGCGCCGCCAAAGGCGAAATCATCCTGGAACTTACCCCGCAGGGATGGCTTTCCATCCTCGGCATCGCCGTCTTCCCGACCCTTTTCGGCGTGATGGGGTTCTTCGCTGGGCTGCGCCTGGTCGGAGCGACCAACGCCTCGATAATCAGCATGCTCGAGCCGCTCATCACCGTGCTCCTCTCCGCAGTTTTGCTCGGGGAACGGATTACTGCGCTGCAGGGATTCGGTGGGGCCGTGCTCCTCTTCGGCGGACTCATCCTGCAACTGTGGGGGCACGAGGCGAGGCACGAGATGGTGACAGAGGTTTAGGGCCTGACAAGGCAAATCCCCCCTGTCCCCCCTTCGCAAAGGGGGGAACGTGATGCCATGCTCACTGCTTCGAGACTAACGCAGACATGCTTCCCCGGTATTTCCTGAAGAACTTCGCAAAGGGGGGAACGTGATGCAACGCTCACTGCTTCGAGACTGACGCACGCATACTTCGCCGGGACTCTTCGCAAATGGGAGTAAAGGCCGGAATGGAAGGTACCCCTCCCAATCGCCTGCTATCGTTGACTTTCCGACACCGATCTGCTAGAGACATAGGGCTTGTAGCTAACACGGTTTAAAGGACGTCATGGACCAGTTCTTCATAAAGTTGTCCATCATGCTGGTCCCGGGTCTCATGGCAATCACCTGCCATGAGGTGTCCCACGGCTTCATCGCCGACAAGTTTGGCGACAGCACCGCGAGATCCCTGGGGCGCCTGACGCTCAACCCGATCAAGCACCTGGATATCCTCGGCACCATCATGATCTTCGTCATCGGGATCGGATGGGCCAAACCGATGCCGGTAAACTTCAACAACCTGCGCCATCCCAAGCGCGACATGATCTGGGTTGCCGCCGCGGGGCCCATCACCAACTTCTGCCTGGCGACCCTCTCGGCCTTTCTGATGCGCGGCCTGATCGCGGCTACCCAGGAGGTGCCCGCGGGGAGCATGATCGCTGCCGTCGTGGACCCGGTCACCCTGATGCTCGCCTTCTCGGTGTACATCAACCTGCTGCTCGGCATCTTCAACCTTATCCCGGTGCCGCCGCTGGACGGCGGAAGGGTGGCGGTCGGCCTGCTGCCGTACGGTCCCTCCAACGCGCTCGCCCGGGTGGAGCCGTTCGGCATGATCATCATCATCGCACTGGTGTTCTTCACCAATGCCTTCAGCTACGTCATATCTCCCGCCCTCAGCTTCGGCGTGCACCTTCTGGCAGGTCCTTACTCGAACCTCGTCTTCGGCGTCACCCGGCTCATGATGAGAGGGTAGGCTGGATATAGAAACCAAAAAGGAGTCCGTTTTTATGAGCAACAACCGTATCGTGAGCGGCATGAGACCGACTGGAAAGCTGCACCTCGGGCACTACCACGGGGTTCTGTCCAACTGGATGGAATTGCAGCGCAACTTCGAGTGCTTCTTCTTTGCCGCTGACTGGCATTCCTTGACCACGGAGTACGCCAGCACGGACGGTATCCAGGACAGCATCACCGAGATGGTGCTCGACTGGCTTGCTTTCGGGATCGATCCCGAGCAGAGCGTGATCTTCAAGCAGAGCAAGGTGCCGCAGCACGCGGAACTGAACCTGATCCTCTCCATGATCACGCCGGTCTCCTGGCTTGAGCGCAACCCGACCTACAAGGAGATGCAGGAGAACCTGACCACTAAGGACCTCTCTACCTTCGGCTTCCTCGGCTACCCGGTGCTGATGGCGTCCGACATCATCGTCTACAAGGCCGCCCGTGTTCCCGTCGGTCAGGACCAGATTCCGCATCTCGAGATCACCCGCGAGATCGCGCGTCGCTTCAACTACCTCTACGGCGAGGTCTTCCCGGAGCCTGCGGCGCTTCTCACCGAGACCCCGAAAGTGCTCGGGATCGACGGCCGCAAGATGAGCAAGAGCTACGGCAACGCGATCTTCCTCTCCGACGACGCCGAAGAGACCAGGAAGAAGGTCATGTCCATGGTGACCGACACCCTGCGTCCCTTCAAGCGCGACCCCGGCGAGCCGGACCGCTGCGTCGCCTTTACGCTGCACTCTCTCTACGTCGATGCCGACAAGCGCGCCGAGATTGTCGAGGGTTGCCGCAGTGCCCAGCTTGGCTGTGTGGACTGCAAGAAGATCCTCGCGCAGGCCATGGTCGACACCCTGGCGCCGTTCCGCGAGAAGCGCGTGGAGCTTGCCGCGAAGCCGGGTCTTGTGGACGAGGTGCTCGCCGAGGGTAGCCGCAAGGCCGAGGTAGTCGCCCGACAGACCATGGACGAGGCGCGGGCGGCGCTGAAAGTCTAACGGCTAAGGAAACGTTCAACGTTCAGCGTTCAACGTTCGAGCTGGGCGGTCCTAAATGGCTTGGGGTACCTTGGCTTTCGAGGCTCTTTTTAGAGAAATGGCAAGCCACGAGTGGCGCTGCTTAGAAGGATAATCTCGGCGAACGTTGAACGTTGAACGTAGAACGGGTTTAGGAGCCTTTTTGGAAGAGATGCAAAGCAACCTGTTCTCCGACGCACTGGACCAGGCTTACCGGGTGCGTATCGAGGAGTTTGAGGGACCGTTGGACCTGCTGCTCCACCTCATCAAGAAGAACGAGGTGGACATCTACAACATCCCAATCGCTGCCATCACCAGGCAGTACCTCGACTACATGGAGATCATGAAGGAGCTGAACCTCGACATCGCCGGGGAGTTCCTCGTGATGGCTGCTACCCTGCTGCAGATCAAATCTCGCATGCTCCTCCCGGCTACCCCGGAGGAGGACGGCGAGGCCGAGGTCGAGGACCCGCGCGCCGAACTGGTCCGCCGCCTCCTCGAATACCAGCGCTACCGCGACGCCTCTCAACTGCTCAACTGCCGCAACCTCCTTGGGCGCGAGGTCTTCGCCCGCAAATTCGATGCTCCCGAGTTCGATGAACTGGAGCCGGTCGAAGAACCGGCGGACGTGGAACTCTTCGAGCTTATCGAGGCATTCCAGAAGGTGCTGGCACGCGTCTCGGTGGATACCTTCCATGACGTCGTCGCCGACGGCATCTCTATCGCAGACCGCATCGGCGAGGTGCTCTCGGTGCTCCACGTCGAAAAAACGGTCTCCTTCGACGCACTCTTCACTACCGGCATGACCCGCGACCTCCTGGTGGTCACCTTCCTTTCTATCCTCGAACTCTGCAAGCTTAAGCTGATCAAGGTGGTGCAGACGGAGAACCGTGGCGCCATCTGGCTGCATCTGGCCACCAAGGAAGATGGGGAAGGGGAGGGGGAAGGGACTGAAGCGGAGGGTGAGGTCGAAGGCGAGGAAGCTACGCTCACAGCTTGATGCCTTTCGGATTTTTTGCTTCGTGGTGAAGTTGGATGCTGCGGTTACCGTGGCTGAATCCCCTCTGTCCCCCCTTCGCAAAGGGGGGGACGCGAGTCCGAACGTGGCGCTTCGTAGGCATGTGTATCCGCTCCTCGGACTCTCCGAAGAACCTGTAAGTATCACTTTGGGGCGGATTGTTTCGCGATTCGCCCGCTTTTGTCTTAACTTGAATGTACCGGAGGAACCTGGTTGTCCGCTAAGTCGCTCAAATCGATCGTAGAAAGCATCCTTTTCATCCACGACCAGCCGCTCACGCTGGACCGGCTCGCCTCCATCCTTGAGGAATTCGAGCGGGCCGATCTGCGCGCCGCGCTGGATGAGTTGATCGAGGAGTACGAACAGGCGCAGCGCGGCATCGTCCTTATCCAGGTGGCCGGCGGTTACCAGTTGAGAAGCCGCCCGGAGCACGGCGACTACGTCCGTAGGCTCAACAAGACCAAAGGGGTGAAGTTCAGCCAGTCCGCGCTGGAAACGCTTGCCATCGTCGCCTACCGCCAACCGATCACCCGCGCCGAGGTGGAATACCTGCGCGGCGTCGACTCGGGTGGGGTGATGAAGAGCCTCCTGGAGAAGAAACTTCTGCGTATCATGGGGAAGAAGGATGTCCCGGGGAAGCCGCTCATCTACGGTACGAGCCGCGAATTCCTCGAGCTGTTCGGACTTAAGGACCTGAACCAGCTCCCGACACTCAAGGAGATCCAGGAACTCGTGCGTCCCGATCCTTTCGCGGACCAGCCCGCGCTTCCCCTCGAGTCCGTTGAAGAGGAACCTTTGCCGGGTTAAAATATCCCCTGGCTCGCTGTTCATGAGCACTTCCAACAAGGAGGCTGGTATGGTACGGCAACCTGCTGTGGCCGGGAAGTTCTACACCGGCGATCCGGACCGGCTCCGCGAGGAGCTCTCCGCCATGGTACCGCAGGGGGAGGCGCAAAGCGCCCTCGGCATCATCGCTCCCCACGCGGGGTACGTCTACTCCGGCAAGGTGGCCGGGAAGGTGTATTCCGCCGTTCGCATCCCCGACACCGTCCTCGTCTTAGGCCCCAACCACACCGGCACAGGGAGCGCCGCGGCGCTTTCCCCAGATACGGAGTGGCTGACACCGCTTGGTTCCGTCCCCGTTAACCGCAGGCTCTCGCAGCTCATCCTCGATCACGCGCCGCTTGTCCGCGAGGACGCCCTGGCGCACCGCTTCGAGCACTCCCTCGAGGTCCAGGTCCCATTCCTGCAGTACCTAAACCCGTGCGTCTCCATCGCCGCCATCTGTCTCGCCATCCCGGATTTCCCGTCGATCTCCAGAATCGGCGAGGGGGTCGCCAAGGCCATCGCGGCCTACGGCGAAGAGGTCCTCATCGTGGCGAGCTCCGACATGACCCACTACGAATCGGCTGTGCAGGCAAAGGCGAAGGACGATCTGGCCCTTGCGCAACTCGCGAACATGAACCCGGAAGGGCTCCTGCGCGTTTGCCGCGACAAGGGGATCACCATGTGCGGCGTGATACCGGCCGCGGTCATGCTGGTCGCCGCCAAAATCCTCGGGGCCACCTCCTGCAGGCTGGTGCACTACGCCACCAGCGGAGAGGTGAACGGCGACCTACGCAATGTCGTCGCCTACGCCTCACTCGTGGTTTCCTGATGGAGGTCATCACCACCCACGTCAACGCCGATTTCGACTGCGTCGGCTCCATGGTCGCGGCGAAGATGCTCTACCCTGACGCGCTCCTCGTCTTCTCCGGCGCGCAGGAGAAAGGAGTGCGTGACTTCTTCCAGAAGGGGCTACACCCGGAGCTCTCTTTCGCCCGCATCAAGGACATCGATCTCTCCGCAATCACCCGCCTCATCGTCGTCGACTGCCAGCATTCCTCCCGTCTCGCGAAGTTCGGCGAACTCGCGAAGGCTGGCGGCGTTGAGCTGCACATCTACGATCATCATCCGACGAGCTCCGGCGATCTGAACGCCGTCGGCGGCGTGATCCGCCCCTGCGGTTCGACCACCACGATCCTGGGCACCATGCTCATGGAGCGGGGGATCGAGGTTACTGCGAGCCAGGCGACCCTGATGATGCTCGGCATCCACGAAGATACCGGCAACCTCACCTTCCCATCGACCACCGCTGAGGACTACGCCGTTGCGTCCTGGCTCCTCGAGCGCGGCGCGCAACTAAACGAGGTCGCCGACTCAATAGGACGTGAGCTGACCGCCGAGCAGGTGTCGCTTCTGAACACCCTGCTCACCTCCTTGAAGACCAGCTCGCTCAAGGGGGTGGACGTCTCGGTGGCGCACGCCTCGGTGGATCGCTACGTCGGCGACATCGCACAGCTCGCCCACATGATCCGCGACATGGAGAACCTGCAGGTACTCTTCCTCGTCGTCGGGATGCAGGACCGCGTCTTCGTCATCGCAAGAAGCCGCATCCCCGAGGTGAGGGTAGGGGAGATCCTGAAGGAGTTCGGAGGAGGGGGGCACGCGACGGCAGCCTCGGCCACGGTGCGAGGGCTAACCCTCATTCAGGTGCTGGAGCAGTTGGAGACGGTGTTAAGAAAACGGGTTGATCCGATCCGCGTTGCGCGCAACATCATGTCGTCGCCGGTGAAGACCCTGCCGCCGGACTGCACCATAGAACAGGCGCGCGAACGCCTGGTGCGCTACAACGTGAGCGCGATGCCGGTGGTCTCAAGCGGCGAGGTGGTCGGGATCATCTCGAGAAAGACGGTGGAGAAGGCGCTCTACCACAACCTAAACGGTGTCCCGATCTCGGACTACATGCATTCCGAGTTCTACGTCGCCGCTCCTGACACCCCGATCAGCGAAATACAAAATTACATGGTGGGTGGCGACTCACGCCTCGTGCCGGTCCTTTCGGACAAGAAACTGCTCGGCGTCATCACGCGCACCGATCTCCTGCGCTACAGCCTAGGCAGCGAGGCGATCTACGACCTTTCGCGCGACGCCATCCAGGTGAAAAACCGCGAGGTGGAGGCGCTGATGAAGAAAGCCCTCCCCAAGCGCTCGGTGCAGATCCTCCATGATCTTGGGAACACCGGAGACATACTCGACCTCGCGGTGTACGCAGTGGGGGGCTTCGTCCGGGATCTCCTCCTCGGGCAGGAGAACGCGGACGTCGACGTAACCGTTGACGGCGACGGGATCCTCTTTGCCGAGACCTTCGCCGCGTCGCACGGCTGCCGCGTGAAAAGTCATGAGAAGTTCGGCACCGCCGTCATCGTTTTCCCCGACGGCTTCAAGATCGACGTCGCCAGCACGCGCCTAGAGTATTACGTCTCCCCGGGCGCCCTCCCCACCGTGGAACGCTCCTCGCTCAAGATGGACCTCTACCGGCGCGACTTTACCGTGAACACCCTCGCCATTTCACTGAACGCCCCATCCTTCGGAAAACTGATCGACTACTTCGGCGCCTATCGCGACCTGCAGGCCAAGGTGATCCGGGTGCTGCACAACCTCTCCTTCGTGGAGGATCCGACCCGCGTCTTCCGTGCCATCCGCTTCGAGCAGAGGCTCGGCTTCAGGATCGCGAAGCACACCGAGGATCTCATCAAGACGGCGGTGAAGATGGATTTCCTCGTGAAGCTTGGGGGGAGAAGGCTCCTCTCGGAACTGGTTCAGATCCTGAAGGAAAAGGAGCCGATAAGCGGCATCTGCCGCATGGCGTCGCTGGGGCTTCTGCGCTTCATCCATCCCGGCCTCGAGCTGACCCCCGAACTGCAGGGGACCCTCGAGGAGGCGCGTTACGTGGTCTCCTGGTTTGATCTCCTCTACCTGGAGCGTCCCTACGAGCGTTGGGCCGTCTATTTCCTCGCCCTTTGCGAGCGGCTTACCCAGGAGCAGTTCCTCGATACCTGCACCAGGCTAGCGGTGAGTGAGCACTACAGGGAGCGTCTCGCCGAGACGCGCCGCCAGGGCGATGAGCTCGTGGGGCCGATGGAGCGCAAGCTTGCGCGCGGGGAGCAGGTGGAGAACAGCGAGATTTACTTCACCCTGCGCGGGCTCCCCGTCGAGATCCTCCTGTACCAGATGGCGAAGAGCGGCAGCTCCGAGGTAAAACGCTGCATTTCTCTCTACTTCACCAAGCTGCACGGCACGCGTCCACTTTTGAAGGGCGAGGATCTGAAGCAGCTCGGCGTGAAGCCCGGCCCGCTTTTCCGCGAGGTGCTCGACGTCGTGTTGAGTGCGAGGCTCAACGGAAAGGTCTCCAGCAAGGAAGACGAAACCGCACTGGTCCGCAAAATCCTCTCCTGATTGTGGCTTTTTTGCCACACTGCCGCCTTTTCACCGTATTCTGTTATCTTCCCGTTAAATAACGGTTCTTGTCTGGGGCGTATGACCGGAGTGTTGCATCATGAGCACATTAAGACTAATGGGGCCCTTTTATCCATGAGGGTGCCTGTGTGGCTGTTTGTGCGGATTTGTGAGCAGAAACAGCGCCTTGACGATGAAGTGGTTCCGGTAGTGCGCTGTTGGCCCTCTTATTGCAGAATGTCGGACATTTCGTACACCTGGAGTAAGGGGATTATATGAAGAGCCTGAAGCGCCTTGTTGTCCTAGTTTTCGCCCTCGTTTTTCTTGCCACTCCCTGTCTCGCAGAAGATAACGCCATGAAGACCGTGTTCGAGGACGCCCTTTACGGCGGTCTCGCCGGCAGCCTGGTCGGCGCCGCACTCATGGCCTTCACCAAAAAGCCTGCAGATCACATCCAGAATATAGGCATAGGCGCCGGCGTCGGCGTCCTCGTCGGGGCAAGCTACGGCGCTTTCGCCGCGACGAAATCGCTCGCCGAGTACGAAAACGGCAAGGTCAAGTTCTCCATGCCCACGATCATCCCTGAGTTTAAGGAAGGCAATGGCCGCCAGACCAACCTTTGCGCAATGGCGGAACTGTTGCGCGGCAAGTTCTAAACCGTTTCACTCTCAGTTGTCTATGGGGAGGCTTATGCCTCCCTTTTTTTATTTTTGCACCAGTATCATCACTGGGATAAACTACACGGGTTTGCAGCTCTTTCAGGGGGTGCCCTTTGCCGGAGAACGAAACCCGTCCCGATCTTTTGTCCTACACCGACTCCATGCTCACCTGGGTGAGCGGGCGCGGACGCATCCTCATCGTCGTACACGACAACCCCGACCCCGATTCGCTCGCCTCGGCCATGGCGCTGCGCCACCTCTTTGCGGTGCGGCTGAACCGCGAGGCGGTGATCGCCTTCTCCGGGATGATCGGCCGCAGCGAAAACCTCGCCATGGCGAAACTGCTGCAGATACCGCTCACCCCGTTTCCGCTCATCGATCTGAAGGCCTTCCAGGTCATCTGCCTCCTGGACACGCAGCCGGGTACCGGTAACAACTCGCTTCCCCCCGAGGTGCGCGCCGACATCGTCATCGACCATCATCCCATGCGCGACTACAGCACCTCCTGCCGCTGGGTCGACATCCGTCCACACTACGGGACCACGGCGACCATCCTCTACGAGTACCTGAAAGTACAGGGGGTGTCGCTCGGGACGAAGCTTGCCACCGCTCTTTTTTACGCGATAAAGTCCGAGACCCAGGACCTCGGGCGCGAGGCGACGCGCCCGGACCGCGACGCCTACCTGGTGCTCTTCCCGCTCGCCAACAAGACGCTTTTGAACAGCATCACCCGGCCGAACCTCCCCAGGGAGTACTTCATCGCGCTGCATAGCGCCCTCGAACATGCCCAGCTCTACGGCGACGTGCTGGTCGCCTCCCTCGACGGGGTGCTCTTCCCGGAGGTCGTCTCCGAACTGGCCGATCTGCTCGTACGTCTGGAGGGGACCGAAACCGTCCTCTGTCTCGGGCATTACAGCAACGAGTTGGTCCTCTCCATCAGGACCACCAGCGAGGAGATCAACGCCGGGGAGCTGATCAGGAAGCTCGTGGCCGGCATCGGCACGGCAGGCGGCCACGGCATGATGGCCGGGGGGAAGGTGGATGACGTCACGTCAGCACGGGTCCCCGAACTAGAGCGTGAACTGACGCGCAGGTTCCTGAACGAACTAGGCCTCACCGACCAGAATCCATTAGCGTTAGTCCCGTAAACCTTTCATGAAACGGGTTGCCAAAGCCCCGTTAAAATGCTAGTAAATACGGTATGTCCGTATTCCTAGATAACGCAGCGACTTCATTCCCGAAACCCGATGCCGTATACCAGGCGATGGACGCGGCCATGCGGGATGTGGGAGTGGCCCCCGGGCGGGGAGGTTACCGCCAGTCGCTTGCTGCGGCACGTATCGTCTTCGAAGCACGCTCCGCCCTGGCCCGCTTTTTCGGGGTACCGGACTCATCCCGCCTCATCTTCACCCACAGCGCCACCGAATCAATCAATATAGCGGTGTTTGGCCTTTTGAAGCCTGGCGACCATGTGGTTTCGACCTGCGTCGAGCACAACGCGCTGGCGCGTCCGCTGCACCTGGCGAAAAAGCGCGGCGTCGAGGTGACTTTCGTCCCCTCAGATCCATGCGGTATCGTTTCGGAGCGTGACATAGCGCGTGCCATGCGCCCGGATACCCGGCTGGTGGCGCTTGCGCACTGCTCCAACGTGACCGGCGCGGTGCAACCCGTCGCGGAGATCGCCGAGGTCGCACGCATCGGAGGCGCGCTCTTCCTGGTCGATGCCGCGCAGAGCGCCGGTTTCTTTCCCATCGATGTGGAATCGATCGGCATAGATCTGCTCGCCGCACCTGGGCACAAGGGACTTTACGGGCCTCCCGGGACCGGCATCCTCGCCGTCGGCGCGGGAGTAAACCTTGAGCCGCTGCAGGTAGGGGGGACGGGGGGGAGTGCCAGCACTCCGGAGCCGCCCGAGCAGATGCCCGAGCGCCTGGAGAGTGGCACCATCAACACGCCGGCCATCGCCGGGCTGAAGGCCGGGGTGGAATTCATCGAGGCGACCGGTCTCGAGGTGATTCGCGCCAAGGAGAGCGCCCTGGTCGAGCAACTGCTGGAAGGGCTTCGCGGCATGGCTGGTGTGCGGCTGTACGGACCGTTGCAGGGGGAGCGCGGCGCCGCGATCTCCTTCAACGCCGAGGGGCATGATCCCGCTTCGCTCGGTTTCTTGCTCGACTCAACCTACGATATCAGCGTAAGGGTCGGGCTGCACTGCGCGCCGGACGTGCACCGCAGCATCGGCAGCTATCCGGAGGGCACGGTGCGGGTGAGCCCAGGGTTCTTCAATAGCGAAACCGATATAGACTATTTTCTTAGGGCGCTGCGTGAGATAATATCATGAGAAAAATGCCCCGGGAGTGAGTGGGACAGGCACCTTGGGAGCCAGTCCCTTTGGGGCGAGCAGCAGGTGTAGAGCAAACCAATAAGTAAGCCGGCCCAGGAGCCGTGGAAGGGGATATTACGAAAAGTTCAGCTTTGTTGGCCAGGGATGAGGAAGCGTTCGATAATTCAGCAGGCAGCAGCGTACAGGGAGTGGATATGAAGAAAATCTATGTTCTCGACACCAACGTGCTTCTGTACGACCCGCAAGCTCTCACCAGGTTCGAAGACAACTCCATCATCATCCCGATCACGGTGATCGAGGAGATCGACCGCTTTAAAAAGGACATGAACGAGACCGGCCGCAACGCTCGCCACGTCTCCCGCCTCATGGACGCCTTCAGGAAGGAGGGGTCGCTCTCCCAGGGGATCGCGCTTGAGAGCGGCGGCACCCTGAGGATCGAGATCTACGAAGAGAAGGTGATGAAGCGCCTTCCTCCCGAGTTGCGCGAGGAGCGCGGTGACAACCGCATCCTTGCCGTGGCCGTCGACCTGATGGAAAGCCAGAAGGATATGCCGGTCATCCTGGTCACCAAGGACACCAACCTGCGCATCAAGGCGGATGCGCTTGGTCTCAACGCCGAGGATTACGAGTCCGACAAGGTCGCCATCGAGGATCTGTACAACGGTTCCGCCACCCTCGAGGTGGGGGGCGAGGTGATCGACCGCTTCTACAGCCAGGGATGGCTGGAGCTGGAGGGAGATCACTACCCGAACCAGTACCTGCTCCTTAACGAGAAGGGTAACGCACAGCACACCGCCGTTGGCCGTTACGATGCCGCCTCGCGCCGCATGGTGCCGCTCGTGAAACTCGACAAGGAAGGGGTCTGGAGCGTATTCCCGCGCAACCTTGAGCAGTCCTTCGCCCTCGACGCGCTTTTGGACGACAACGTAAAGATCGTCACCCTGGTCGGCAAGGCTGGCACCGGCAAGACCCTTCTCGCCATCGCGGCCGGCCTGCAAAAAACCGCCGAGGAGAACGTCTACACGCGCCTTTTGGTATCCCGCCCGGTCTTTCCGATGGGGCGCGACTTGGGCTTTCTCCCGGGCGACATCGAGGAGAAGCTCACCCCCTGGATGCAGCCGATATTCGACAACGTCGAACTGCTTCTCACCGGGCACGAGGGGGAGAAGCGGCACAGCAAGGGGTACAAGGAACTCATGGCGATGGGGATCCTCGACATCGAGCCGCTCACCTACATCAGGGGACGTTCGATTCCGAACCAGTACATGATCGTCGACGAGGCGCAGAACCTGACCCCGCACGAGATCAAGACCATCGTGACCCGCGCCGGTGAAGGAACGAAGATCATCCTGACCGGCGACCCGTACCAGATCGACAACCCCTACGTGGATGCCGAAAGTAACGGCCTCACCTACGTGGTCGAACGCCTGAAGGAACAGTCGATCTCCAGCCACATCACCATGACCAAGGGTGAGCGCAGCGAGCTCGCGGAACTGGCGGCGAACCTTTTGTAAGACAGCTAACCACCCGGAATCAGGAGACCAAAAAGGGGGCACGCTTCAGTGCCCTCTCTTATTTTTCTATGCTTATTCTTTCCCTGGAATCTTCATGTGACGAGACGGCGGCTGCCGTCGTCAAGGACGGCAGGACCGTCCTTTCCAGCATCGTCGCCTCCCAGATCAGCGTCCACGCCGAATACGGCGGCGTCGTCCCGGAAATAGCGTCCCGGCAGCACCTGGAGGCGGTTTCGGTGGTCATCGAGGAGGCGCTCCGTGAGGCCGGGGTGGGGCTCGCCGAGATCGAAGGGGTCGCGGTGACCCAGGGGCCCGGACTTGCCGGCGCCCTTTTGGTTGGCATCGCCGCCGCCAAGGGACTCGCCTTCGGGCGCGGCATCCCGCTCGTCGGGGTGAACCACATCGAGGGGCACCTCCTTGCCGTCTTCCTTGAGCAGCCGGTCGAGTTTCCCTTCCTGGCCCTTGCCGTTTCCGGCGGGCATTCGCACCTGTACCGCGTGGACGGCGTCGGGCGCTATAAGACGCTCGGCCAGACCGTGGACGACGCGGCCGGTGAGGCCTTCGACAAGGTGGCTAAACTGATTGGTCTTCCGTACCCGGGGGGCGTCGCCATCGACAGGCTCGCCGCCACCGGGAACCCAGAGGCGATCAAGTTCCCGCGCCCGCTTCTGCACGACGGCACCTTCAACTTCAGCTTCTCGGGGCTAAAGACCGCGGTGCTCACCCACGTGAGTCGGCACCCCGAGGCCAAAGGGGCGGGGATCAACGACCTCGCCGCTTCGTTCCAGGAGGCGGTCTGTGACGTCCTGACGAAGAAAACGGCCGCTGCGGTGGCGGCAACCGGCATCAAACGTCTCGTTGTCGCCGGGGGCGTCGCCTGCAACAGCGGTCTGCGCCGCTCCATGGCGCGTTTCGCAGAAAAGGCCGGCGTGGAACTCTCGATCCCCGCGCCCAAGCTTTGCGCCGACAACGCCGCCATGATCGCGGTGCCCGGTGACTACTACTTGTCCAACGGGATCACCAGCGGCTTCGACCTCGACGCCCTCCCGGTCTGGCCGCTCGACAAGCTCGCGGCGCGTTTCAAGGGAGGGGCATGATGGAGAAGCGGATCAAGGCTAAAAAGGAGTTCGGTCAGAACTTCCTCATCGACGACAACGTCCTTTCCCGTATCGTCTCGTGTGTCGCGCCGACTCCCGAGGACTGCATCCTCGAGGTCGGGCCGGGGCGGGGGGCACTATCGCGGCTTCTCGTGGCGAGCGGCGCGCGCTTCGTCGCGGTTGAGTGGGACCGCGAGCTCATCCCCCTTTTGAACGCGGAATTCGCCGATAATGACCGGGTCGAGATCGGCCATGGCGACATCCTCAGGGTGGACCTGCGCCAGATCCTTACCAGCCGCGTCCCTGGCCGGAAGTGGAAGGTGGCGGCAAACCTGCCCTACAACATATCCTCGCAGGTTCTTTTCAAGTTCATGGAGGAGTGTGATCTCTTCGAGGGGCTCGTGCTCATGCTGCAGAAGGAGGTGGGTGACCGCCTTACCGCCCCCCCGGGATGCAAGGAGTACGGCGCACTCACCGTACTTTTGCGGCTGCACTTCGATATCCGCCGCGAGTTCATCGTGAAACCCGGCTCTTTCCGCCCGATCCCGAAGGTCGATTCCGCCGTGCTCTCCTTCACGCCGCTAGCTGCGCCGCGTGTCGAGGTAGGGGACGAGGAACTCTTCAGACGGGTGGTGAAGGGGGCCTTCATCCAGCGCAGAAAGACACTTTTGAACTCGCTACGCTCTGCCGGTTTCGACGAAGCCGACGGGGCGCTCACCGCTGCACTTGCCGTCTGTTCTATCGACGGGAAGAGGCGCGGCGAGACCCTCACGCTGGAGGAGTTCGCGGCGCTTTCCAGGGCGCTTTCGGCTGGGAAAACCTCTGGCTAAGCACCAATGAGTGTGCTATATAAGAACGCTAATCTTAACCCCGAGGAGGAGTTAACCTCATGAAGATATGTGTCATCGGTTCCGGTTATGTTGGCCTTGTCGCCGGCACCTGTTTTGCGGAGAGCGGTAACGACGTCATCTGTGTCGACGTCGACGAACAGAAGATCGAAGGACTGAAGCGCGGCATCATCCCGATCTACGAGCCTGGGCTCAAGGAGATGGTGCTCAGAAACCGCGAAGAGGGTCGCCTTAACTTCACCACCGACCTCGACGCCGCGGTGAAGGAGTCCCTGGTCTGCTTCATCGCCGTGGGGACCCCGCCGGGTGCCGACGGTTCCGCCGACCTGCAGTACGTCCTCGCCGTTGCCCGCAACATCGGGCGCTCCATGGAGAGCTTCAAGATCATCGTCGACAAGTCGACGGTACCGGTCGGCACCGCCGACAAGGTGCGCGCCGCCGTCGTCGAGGAGCTTGCCCTGCGCGGCACCCACATCGAGTTCGACGTCGTCTCCAACCCCGAGTTCCTTAAAGAAGGTGCGGCCATCGACGATTTTATGAAGCCGGACCGCGTCGTCATCGGTACCGATAACGTGCGTACCGCCGAGATCATGAAAGAGCTGTACTCCGCCTTCATGCGCAAGTCCAACCGCATGCTGGTGATGGACATCAGAAGCGCCGAGATGACCAAGTACGCCGCGAACGCGATGCTGGCGACCCGCATCACCTTCATGAACCAGGTGGCCAACCTCTGCGAGCTGATGGGTGCCGACGTCATGGCGGTGCGCGAGGGGATCGGCTCCGATTCGCGCATCGGCTACGACTTCCTTTTCCCCGGCGTCGGTTACGGCGGCTCCTGCTTCCCGAAGGACGTGAAGGCGCTGGTCAGGACCGCTGACGAGTGCAAGTACGACTTCGTGCTGTTGAAGGCGGTCGAGGAGGCCAACGAGCGTCAAAAGCGCATCCTTTCCGACAAGATCGAGCGCAGGCTCGGGCAGGGTGGGGCGAAGCCGCTTGCCGGCAAGAGCTTTGCCGTCTGGGGGCTCTCCTTCAAGCCGCGCACCGACGACATGCGTGAGGCGCCGTCGCTCACCATTATCAACCGTCTTCTCGAACTCGGTGCCACGGTGCAGGCGCACGACCCCGAGGCCCTCAATGAGGCGAAGAAGCACTTCGGCGACCGGATCGGGTATCACATGAACCAGTACGAGCCGCTCAAGGGGGCCGACGGCCTGGTCATCATCACCGAGTGGAACGAGTACAGAAATCCCGACTTCGACAGGATCAAGAAGCTCCTGGTCAATCCGGTCATCTTCGACGGCAGGAACCTGTACCAGCCGGAACGTATGCGCGAGATCGGTTTCGAGTATCTCCCCATCGGCAGAAACGGCGCGGCCGTCTGCGAGATGGAGTAACTTAACGGCCGTTCAACGTTCTGCGTTCAACGTTCAACATGTACTTTGGTAACCGCGCCTTTTCCCCGCGGCATGTTCGTTAACTCGAAAGTCAGGAAAAAGCTGCAATTGAGGTATAAAGCCCGTTGAACGTTGAACGGCCTCTGAGAGGTTCTATGCGCGTCTTGGTCACCGGCGGTGCCGGTTTTATCGGATCACATCTTTGCGAGAGGCTCCTCAAGGAGGGACACGAGGTCATCTGCCTCGATAACTTCTTCACCGGGAGTAAGCGCAACATCGTGCACCTCTTGGACCACAACGACTTCGAACTGGTCCGCCACGACGTGACCGAACCGATCCTCCTCGAGGTGGACCGGATCTACAACCTCGCTTGCCCCGCCTCGCCGATCCACTACCAGTACAACCCGGTGAAGACGATCAAGACAAGCGTGATGGGCGCCATCAACATGCTCGGCATCGCCAAGCGGGTGCGCGCCAGGATCCTGCAGGCATCGACCTCGGAGGTGTACGGTGACCCCCAGGTGCACCCGCAGACCGAGGCGTACTGGGGCAACGTCAACACGCTCGGGATCAGGAGCTGCTACGACGAGGGAAAGCGCGTCGCCGAGACGCTCATGATGGATTACCACCGCCAGAACCACGTCGACATCAGGATCATCCGGATATTCAACACCTACGGACCGAAGATGGCCGAGAACGACGGGCGGGTGGTCTCGAACTTCATCCTCCAGGCGCTCAGGGGCGAGGACATCACCGTCTACGGCGAGGGTGCGCAGACGCGCTCCTTCTGCTACGTCTCCGATCTTGTCGAGGGGATGATACGCATGATGGAAACCCCGGGCTTTACCGGTCCGGTGAACCTCGGAAACCCCGCGGAAACGACCATCCTTGAGTTCGCGAAAAAGATCATCACCCTGACTGGGTCCTCATCGCGCATCGTCTATCGCCCGCTGCCGGCGGACGACCCGAAACAGCGTCAGCCCGACATCACGCTCGCGAAACAGATGCTCGGCTGGGAACCCAGGGTGTGCGTCGACGACGGGCTCAAACAGACCATCGACTACTTCCGCTCGGTCCTCACCACGGCATAGGAACGCATGCAGAAAAGTTTATTTCTCGCACCTGCAGCAGTGATCATCTTCATCCTCTACTTCACCGTCTTCGGTGACCGGGGACTTCTGCGCATCAACCACCTGCACCGTGACCTCGACGACATGCAGAAGCACCTGACCGAGCTGAAAGAGGAAAACGACAAGCTCAAGCGCGAGATCGCGGCGCTGCAGTCGGACCGGCGCTACCTGGAAAGCATCGCGCGGCGCGATTTCGGCCTCGTGCGCGGCAACGAGGTGATCTACCAGTTCCCGGGGGGTAAAGGGGGCAACGGTGCTGCGGCTCAACCCGTTCCGGCACCTGCCCAACAGCAGCCCGCGGCGGCTGCGCCCGCCGGCACCAAGGAAGGCGCGCATGCGGCACCTGCGCCACCGGCCGCGGCACCGAAGGCAAAGTCCGGTAAGTAAGGCGGGTAGGGACGTAAGGCCGCCCGACAAGGGCGAAAGGGGAAGACGATGATTCAGGCAGGAAAACAGCATTGCGTGGTCTGCGCCTGGCGCGAACACTGCTCCAAGAAATTCTGCGTGGCCGACGGCGGCGCCCGCTGCCCCGACTTCACGCGAGACGTTACGATAAAGGCCGTGCCCGACACGGAACAGGAAAAGGAAAGGGAGGAGAAGATATGAAGGAGCAGCTGCGCGCATGCATCCTGAAGGGAATCGAGGGGTGTTTCGCCGACGGCACGCTCACCTCTGGCGTTTTCCCGGCCATCAGCGTGGAGAAACCGGCGCACGCCGAGCACGGAGATTTTGCAACCAACGTCGCCATGCAGATGGCCAAGCAGGAGCGCAAGGCGCCCCGCGCCGTCGCCGAGGTGCTGGTCAAAAAACTCGCCGAGGCCTCGGACCTGATCGAGTCGGTCGAGATCGCGGGACCCGGTTTCATCAACTTCTTCATCAAAGACGCCGCCTGGAGAAAGATCCTGAGCGACATCGACCGGGCCGGTGACCAGTACGGCAAGAGCCGCGTCGGCGCGGGCAAGAAGGTCCAGGTCGAGTTCGTGAGCGCGAACCCCACCGGCCCCCTGCACATAGGGCACGGCCGCGGCGCCGCGACCGGCGACGCCGTCGCATCGCTTCTGTGCGCGGCAGGCTTTAACGTGCAGCGCGAGTATTACATCAACGACGCCGGCAACCAGATGAACACCTTAGGCCTCTCCGGGCTTCTGCGCTACAAGGAGCTCCTGGGCGAGAAGATCGACTTCCCGGAGAACTGCTACCAGGGAGACTACATCAAGGACATCGCCCGCGACGCCATCACGAAGCACGGCGACCGTTTTCTGAACACGCCCCAGGAAGAGGGAGTCGCCTTCTTCGCCAAGATGGGTGGCGACCTGATCCTGAAGGGGATCGACCAGGACCTCCAGGACTTCGGCATCCGTTTCGATAACTGGTTCTCGGAGCAGTCGCTCTTCGACGAGGGGAAGGTCCCCACGGCGATCGCCGAGATGCAGGAGAAGGGGCACATCTACGAGCAGGACGGCGCGCTCTGGTTCAAGACCACCGAGTTCGGTGACGACAAGGACCGCGTCGTGGTCAGAAGTAACGGCGTAACCACCTACTTCGCCTCCGACATCGCCTACCACCGCGACAAGTTCGCGCGCGGCTTCGACTGGGTCATCGACGTATGGGGAGCGGACCACCATGGCTACGTGCCGAGGCTCAAAAGCGTGGTGCAGGGGCTCGGCAGGAAGGCCGACGACTTAGGCATCATCCTCGTGCAGCTCGTTTCCCTGCTGCGCGACGGTCAGCCGGTCGCCATGTCCACCAGAAGCGGTGAGTTCGTGACCTTGAAAGAGGTCGTCGACGAGGTCGGGTGCGACGCGGCACGCTTCTTCTTCCTCATGCGCCGCTCGGACAGCCAGCTCGATTTCGACCTCGAGCTCGCCAAGCGCCAGAGCAACGACAACCCGGTGTACTACGTGCAGTACGCCCACGCGCGCATCAGGAGCATCTTCGAAACGGCGAAAGAGCGCGGCGTGGCGCCCTGTTTCGACAACGTGCGCCTGGAGCTTTTGCAGACCGCCGACGACATGAGCCTCATCAAGAAACTCTCCCTCTACCCTGAGATCCTCGAGGGGGCCGCGGTGAACTTCGAGCCGCACCGGATCACCTACTACCTGCAGGATCTGGCCGGAGAGTTCCATAGTTTCTACAACAAGAGCCGTGTCATCACCCCCGAAGAGCCGGAACTGACCCAGGCGCGCCTGTTCCTCTTGCACTGCGTCGCCATCACGCTGAAAAACGCGCTGACGGTACTGGGGATATCCGCCCCCGAGAGGATGTAGGAGGGGTCCCATGCGGCTTGACTACAGCGAAAAGATGACGGCGGTCCGGGACAGCGCGGAGAGAAACCGCCCCGTGCAGAAGAACCGCCCCCGGCGGGAGCCGATCGGCGGCTTCCTGCTGGTCGCCTTGGTGCTGCTGGTCATAGGGTACGGGGCCGGGGTACTCACAGGATGGTTCCTCTTCCACGGGAAAAACCCGCAGGCAGCAGTTCCGCCCGTCGCCCAGCAGACGAAGGCGCAGGCCGCAGCCCAGGCGTCACAGCCCGCGGGAGTCGTCCCCGGTCAGCCGGGCCAGCAAGCCCAGCCCGCGCCGGATGTGCCGCTTACCTTCTACAAGACGCTCCCCTCTGGGGGCAAGGGTGCCATTGGGAGCGGCATCAACACGAAGCTTCCCGAGGTGCTGCCGAAGTCTGCGCCTGCCACGCCACAGGCGGCGGCACCGGAGCAGAAGGCGCCCCAGAGCGCTGCCCCCGCAGGCAAGGGAGGGGACGCAAAGCCTGCGGAAAGGGCTTCCGCACCAGCCGCCGAAAAACAGGCGGAGAAGCAGGCGGGAGACGAGAAGCAGGCCGCCGAGCCCCGCTACCTCGTCCAGGTGGCGTCGTACAAGGACAAGCAGGAGGCCGAGTCGGTGCGTGCGAAGCTCGCCGCGAAAGGGGTCGCCGCCTATGTCGTCGAGTCCAAGCTGAAGGACAAGGGGGTCTGGTACCGGATCAGGGTGGGCAAGCACCTATCCAAACAGGAGGCCCAGCAATTGGCCGGCAAGGTGGGTAGCGGCGCGGCCGTTGTCACCGAATAGCCTTTCGACGTACCAGATAGTTTCTGAACCTTTTACCTCCAGCTCCCCAGGGCGCTGGAGTTCTTCATTTGAGGACTAAGCCGATGTGCGCCGTAACAACCATCAAGTGTCCGCACTGCAGGAAGGAAACGGAGCTGACCGGAAATCCATACCGCCCGTTTTGCTCCGAGCGGTGCAAGATGATCGACCTCGGAACCTGGGCCAGCGAAGGTTACCGCATCCCGGGAGAGAAGGCGCCGGAGCATGACGACGGCGACGAGGACGAGAACTAGCAGATCCGCAGCCATTTGTGACACCCTATTTTATTGCAGCCATGCAATGATCAAAGCAGCAAAGGAGCCTTTCATGTCAGAAGTACGTCTCCGTTTCGCCCCGAGCCCGACCGGGTACCTTCATGTCGGAGGGGCGCGCACGGCGCTTTTCAACTGGCTTTTGGCCAGGAAGCAGCACGGCACCTTCGTCCTCAGGATCGAGGATACCGACGTCACCCGCTCCACCCAGGAATCGGTTGACGCCATCTTCGAAGGGATGAAGTGGCTGGGGCTGGACTGGGACGAGGGCCCCTTCTTCCAGTCCGACTGCTTCCCGGTTTACAAGGAGTACATCGACAGGCTCGTCGCCGAGGGGAAGGCCTACAAGTGCTACTGCACCGTGGAGGAACTGGAGGCCAAGCGCGAGAAGGCGCTCAAGGAAGGGGGCAAGCCGAAGTACGACGGCACCTGCCGCGATCTTCCGCCGCAGGAAGATGACGGCCGCCCCTACGTGATCCGCTTCAGGACCCCCAAGGAAGGGGTCACCTCCTGGGACGACCTGATCAAGGGGAAGATATCCTTCGAAAACGCCGAGCTCGATGACCTGATCATCCAGCGCACCGACGGCACCCCGACCTACAACTTCGTTGTGGTCGTCGACGACGTCACCATGAAGATGACCACCGTCATCCGTGGCGACGACCACGTGAACAACACGCCGCGCCAGATCCTCATCTACGAGGCCCTCGGTGCGCCGGTTCCGGTGTTCGCCCACGTGCCGATGATCCTCGGCGCCGACAAGGCGCGCCTATCCAAGCGCCACGGCGCTACCTCGGTCATGGCCTACCGCGACATGGGCTTTCTCCCCGAGGCGATGGTGAACTACCTGGTGCGCCTCGGCTGGAGCTACGGCGACGAGGAGATCTTCTCCCTCACCGACCTGATCGAGAAGTTCTCCATCGAGAACGTCGGCCGTTCCGCCGGTGTTTTCAACCCGGACAAGCTCCTGTGGCTGAACGCCCACTACATAAAGACCGGCGACCCGGTACGTCTGGCGGACCTGCTGATCCCGTTCCTTAAGGAGCGCGGCGTGGACCCGGCGCAGGGTGGACCCGACCTCGTGGCCGTGGTGAAGACCCTCCAGGAGCGCGCCAAGACCATGCTGGAACTTGCCGACGGCGCGCTCTTCTACTACAGGGACGAGCTCTCCTACGACGAGCAGGGTGTTGCGAAGGCGTTCAACGCCGACACCCCGGCACTGCTCAACGCGCTGGTGGAGAAGCTCGCGGCACTCCCCGCGCTCGACGCGACCCAGATCGAGCAGGCGTTCAAGGAGCTGATGGCCGAGAAGGGGATCAAGCTCGGACAGGTAGGTCCCGCCGTGCGCCTCTCCCTTTCCGGCAGCACCGCGTCCCCCGGCATCTACGAGATGATCGAGGTGCTAGGTCTTGCCGAGACCAAAAAACGCATAGAGCGCGCCATCTCGGTGCTCTGCCGCTAGTCGGCGAATAGAAAGGGCCGTAACAAGAAAGGAGGGTGCCCGCCGGGCACCCTCCTTTTCTTTTAAAGCAGGAGATAAAAGAAGGCCTGCAGCGGACGAGCCGGCTGCAGGCCATGGCATTACATGCTTCTTTGTGTGTGGCTAAGTGGCTTAGGCCGGGGAGATTGCGCTCACCGGGCAGGTGTCTACGCAAGCGCCGCAGTCGATGCAGGTATCCGCAGCGATGGTCCTTTTGTTGCCAGCCTCGCTAATGGCGTTAACCGGGCAGGAATCGTCGCAGGCGCCGCAGTTGATGCATTCGTCGCTGATGTTATGTGCCAAAGTGTTCACCTCCTCTACCTAGGGTAAAAAGTCAGGAGGAAACTAGCACAGCGATCGCAAAAAGTCCACCATAAAGCTGTAGACAATAAACTGCTAATCAGGAGAAAAATCTTGAACTGAGGACGACTCTACTGTATATATAAAAAAAGGTTTTATTTGTGACTTTTTTGCCCTAGAGGTTTGTACCTGGTTTCCATGGGCGAATTACACGTATGGGGGACGCTAACTGATGGATATATTGGCACTTAACTGCGGTAGTTCTTCGGTAAAATACCAGTTGTTTGACTGGGATAAAAAAGTGGTGGTAGCCAAGGGGATGGTGGAGCGCGTGGTGATCGGTGACTCCTTCATCCTGCATGAGGTCCCGGGGCGTGAAACCTACCGGGAAGACTCAGATTGTCCGGACCACAAGACCGCAGTTGACCTGATCCTCAGGACGCTTACCTCCCCTGAAAACGGGGTACTTAAAGACATCAAGCAGATCGCCGCAGTAGGCCACCGCGTGGTGCACGGCGGCGAGAAGTTCACCAAGTCCGTCCTCATCGACGATGAGGTGCTTGCCGCGGTGACCGAGGTGCAGCATCTGGCGCCGCTGCACAACCCGCCCAACATCGCCGGCATCGAGGGCGCCATGGCCGTCCTCCCCGGCGTTCCCCAGATTGCCATTTTCGATACGGCGTTTCATCAAACCATGCCCGAGCAGGCTTACCTCTATCCGCTTCCCTACGAGTGGTACGAGAAGTACGGCGTGAGGCGCTACGGCTTCCATGGGACCTCGCACCTCTACGTTTCCAAGCGCATCGCCGCGATCCTCGGCAAGCCCGCCAGCGAGTGTAACGTGATCACCATGCACATCGGCAACGGTGTGTCCCACTGTGCCATCAAAAATGGCGTCTCCGTGGACACGAGCAT
Source organism: Geomonas edaphica (assembly GCF_004917075.1). Taxonomy (GTDB): domain Bacteria; phylum Desulfobacterota; class Desulfuromonadia; order Geobacterales; family Geobacteraceae; genus Geomonas; species Geomonas edaphica. The sequence goes on along the minus strand of NZ_SSYB01000001.1, from coordinate 906,972 downwards.
GGGGCTCACGCCGCTTGAAGGCGCCATGATGGGTACCCGCTGTGGTGACATCGACCCGGCTATCCCGGCGTTCATGATGCAGAAGGAGAACCTCTCCGCCAAGGAGATCGATTCCATCCTGAACAAGAAGAGTGGCGTCATCGGCATCACCGGGCGCTTCACCGACCGGCGCGACGTCATCGAAAACGCAAACGCCGGGGACCGTCTCTGTTCACTCGCCCTGGACATCGAGGCGTACCGCCTGAAGAAGTACATCGGCTCCTACATGGCCGTAGTCGGGAGGCTCGACGCCGTGGTGTTCACCGCCGGGGTAGGGGAGATGGGTGCGCCGATCAGGGCGCGGGCCCTGTCCGGGCTGGATCATTTGGGAATCGTCCTGGATCCCGAGAGAAACGCCTCCGCCATGACCAGGAAGCGCGAGACACTCATTACCACCGACGACTCGAGGGTGAAGGTGTACGTCATCCCGACCGACGAGGAGCTCGTCTTCACCGAGGATGTCGCGGCGATTCTGGATGGCACCTACACCGACCATATGAGCTTCGAGTACAGCTTCTCGAAGTCCGATTTCGTGAGGAAGTAGCGGCGCGGTCAGGCAAAGACAGTAAAAAGGCCGGCGGGATGATCTCCCGCCGGCCTTTTTTTTGTTTTTTAAACCAGCTGCTGCCAACCGGCGACTGGTCGGACTGGTCCGACTGCGGGCGGTTACTAGCCCTGCGCCTGCACCGCGGTGATCGCGGTTACATCGACGATGTCCTGCACGGAGCAACCGCGGGAGAGGTCGTTGACCGGTTTCGCGAGCCCCTGGATCACCGGCCCGATGGCCTTAGCGCCTGCCAAACGCTCAACGAGCTTGTACGCGATGTTGCCGGCATCGAGGTCGGGGAACACCAATACGTTGGCCTTCCCGGCGACACCGCTCCCCGGTGCTTTCTTAGCACCCACGGCAGGGATCAGGGCGGCGTCCGCCTGCAGTTCGCCGTCGACGGAGAGTTCCGGATCCATACCCTTGGCGATTTCCAGTGCTTTCAGCACCTTGTCGGCATCCGGGTGGCTTGCGCTTCCCTTGGTGGAGAAGGAGAGCATGGCGACGCGGGCCGGCACGTCGAGGAACGACTTGCAGTTCCTCGCGGTGGCAATGGCGATCTCGGCGAGGGCCTGGGCGTCGGGGTTAGGGTTCACCGCGCAGTCGGCGAAGAGGATCACGCCGTTTTCCCCGAAGTTGGGGGTCTGGGTGGCCATGAGGAAGAACGAGGAGACGGTCTTGATGCCGGGGGCGGGACCTACGGTCTGGAAGGCGGCACGGAGCACGTCGCCGGTGGTTCCGGTTGCACCGGCCACTTCGCCGTCGGCGTCTCCTTCACGCACCATCATGCCGGCAAAGTACAGGTTGTCGTCGGCGGTCAGCAACTGCTGGGCCTGCTGCGGGGTAAGGCCTTTCGCTTTCCTCAGTTCCACGAGTTTCCCGACGTAGGTGTCGAGCTTGGGAGAGGTGGCGGGATCCACGATCTCGACGCCGGAGAGGTTCACACCCTTGGCGGCCGCCGCCGCAAGCACTGCCTCGGGCTTTCCAAGTAGCACGATTTTCGCCAAACCCTGTTCCACGATCTGCTGGGCGGCGAAAAGCATCCTCTCGTCATAGCTCTCCGGCAAGACCACCGTCCTAAGGTTAGATTTTGCCTTCTCGTGAATCTGCTTTACCAACGGCATGTTTTCCCCTCCGTAAGTGTATTATAAAACCGTGTTAGGATATATAACCCAGCGTGAGGGATCGGTCAACAGAAAAGCCCGATTGCGGGGCTAGCCAGGCATGGGAGTGCCGCATTCCTCCGGGTCACCCTGCAGCTTGGCAACCGCGTGCGGCACCGCGGCCCAGACGAAGCTGATGTTCTCGGTGGCGCCCTTGGGGCTTCCGGGAAGGTTGATTATCAGGGTGTTTTTCCTGATGCCGGCGACGGCACGGGAGATGATGGCGTGCGGGGTCTTCTTGAGGCTTTCCATGCGCATGACCTCGCCAAAGCCCGGGAGGAGGCGGTCCACCACACGTTCGGTCGCCTCCGGGGTGACGTCGCGCGGGGAGACGCCGGTCCCGCCGGTAGTGAGGATCAAGTCGTAAGCGCCGCTGTCGGACCACTCAACGAGCTTCTCCGAGATGAGGGCGGCCTCGTCCGGGATCACTTCGGTGCAGGTGACGCTGACGCCGCGCTCTTCGAGCCAGCTCTTCAATGCCGGGCCGCTGCCGTCGGCGCGCTCCCCGGTAGAACAGCGATCGCTGAGGGTGAGGATGGCTGCTTTCATGCTGCTGATTCTCCTTTTTCTGGCCCGGCCGGCTACGCCTCGCGCTTGTAGACGCCGCTCTTGCCGCCTTCCTTATAGTGCAGCTTCACGTCGGAGATGACGATCCCCTTGTCGCTCCCCTTGCACATGTCGTACACGGTGAGAGCGGCGATCGTGGCCGCGGTCATCGCCTCCATTTCTACGCCGGTCCGCTCGAAGGCGCGCACCGTCGCCATGACGCCTATGGTCCCCTCGGTCTCGTTCACCTCGAACTCTATGGCCACGTGGTGGATGGCAAGCGGGTGGGAAAGGGGGATAAGGTCCGGGGTCTTCTTGGCTCCGGCGATGCCCGAGAGCCGCGCGACCCCCAGAACGTCACCCTTAGCCATCCTGCCGGAGACGATCGACTGCACCGTCTCGGGCTTTAGGGTCAATATGGCGCCCGCTACCGCGGTGCGCATGGTCGGGGTCTTCTGGCTCACGTCCACCATGATGGCGTTGCCTCTGGCGTCGAAATGGTTGAATGACATGCTATACCTCCAGTTCCAGGGTCGGGTCGAGCAGATGCAGGTCCACTTCCTCGCCGGCGGCAAATTCGGTCCGATCGGAGGGAAGCAGGGCGAGGGCGTTGCAGCGCAGCATGGTCTTCAATATGCCGGTGTTCTGGTCCCCGGAGGTGCTGGCCACGTAGTGGCCGTTTTCCAGGGTCACGTGCACGCGCAGGAAGTTAAGCTTCCCTGCCTTCTTGCGGGCACCCTCCTTGAGCACGCCGCTTACGGTGCGCCGGAATACCTTCTCGTGTCCCATCATCCGCAAAAGGGCAGGGCGGGCGAACTCTTCGAAGGTGATCATGGTGGAAACCGGGTTGCCGGGAAGCGAGAATACCGGAACGCTACCCTTCATGCCGAAGGCGGTCGGGCCGCCCGGCTTGATGCCCGGCTTCCAGAACTTCTCCTCCACGCCGAGCTCGGCTGAGACCTCGCGCACGAGATCCCTATCGCCCGCAGAGACACCGGCGGAGGTGATCAGGACGTCCGCCTTCAGCCCCTCGGCAAGAAGCGCCCGGTGGCTCTCCCGGTCGTCACGCGCGATTCCCAAGATCACGGGCTCAGCGCCGCAGAGCTTGATCGCGGTGGCGAGCGCGAGGGTGTTGCTGTTCACGATCTGGCTCGCGGTCGGTTCGGTGCCGACGTCGACGAGTTCGTCGCCGGTGGAGAGGATGGCGACACGCACCCTGCGGTACACCGGGACGAGCACCGCGGAGAACGACGCGAGAAGGCTCACCTGTGGCGGACCTATCAGCGTCCCTTTCGTGATGACGGTGTCACCGCTTGCGACATCCTCACCCTTGAAGCGGATATGGTCGTGTTTTTTAACCTTCTGCAGCAGCTTGACCGACTCAGCGGTCGCCTCGGTCTCCTCGATGGGCACCACGGCGTCGGCACCGGGGGGGATCGGGGCTCCGGTCATGATCCTCGCGGCACAGCCGGGTGCAATCGCCTCGTCTGAGCTTACGCCGGCGGGGATGTAATCGGTCACCTTGAGTACGGTGCCGATGGCGCAGTCCGCGCTTCTTACCGCGAACCCGTCCATGGCGGAGTTGTCCCAGCGCGGCATGTCCTTCGGGGCGACGTAATCCTCGGCAAGAACGCGCCCGGCGGCCTCGAGAAGAAGGACCTTTTCCACCCCGGCCGGTGTGACATGGTCAACGACCATCCGTCTGGCCTGCTCGTAGTTTGTCATCGTTACCTCGTCATGATTGATAAAGAAAAAAAGGCCCGATTCCCATGAAAGGAAAGGGCCCCCCTGCGCGCAAGCGGTGGCTTTCTCCTTTCCATAAGGGAGGCGGTGCCGTTTCCGGCAACACCCGTCGGCCGCGGCACCGTGGGGAAGCTCCCTTTAGACGACCGTGGCTCGGAGACAGATCTGCTTATTCTGGTTTCCATAGCATATTCCCAGGAAAATAAACAATTATTTTGCCTTAAGCGTCCGTCTCCATGGTATGGCTGGCTGCGCGGCGGAGGGTGGTAAGTGCATATCCTCGCATGCTTTTCTGCACGATACTCAAGGCGTCGGTATGTCTGTATACTTTTTCACGCCCTTTTTACTGGTGGGGCTTATCCCTCATTAAATGGGTTGATTTCCGTTCGACAAACAGAGTATGGTTTTGAACGTGTCCCCGCATTTGCACGGGGCGGACCCGATGTTGCACCGGGGCCCCGTGTCCGGGACGTTGCGCAAACAGCCAAAGCATCAAGGGAAAATATGTCGCTCATCGATACCTACGGCAGGCGCATCAACTACCTGCGTCTTTCTGTGACGGACCGCTGCAACCTGCGCTGCAGCTACTGCATGCCCGAAGAGGGGGTGGAGAAGCTCGGCCACTGCGATGTGCTCTCCTACGAGGATCTGCTCCGCATCTCGGCCGAGGCGGTCGCCGCCGGGATCGAGAAGATCCGGGTGACCGGCGGCGAGCCGCTGGTCCGAAAAGGGATCCTCGACTTCCTTGCGCGCATAGCCGCCCTCCCGGGGCTCAAGGAACTCGTGCTCACCACGAACGGCCTTCTTTTGAAGGAGATGGCACAGGGGCTCAAGGACGCCGGGGTGCAGCGCCTGAACATCAGCCTCGACTCGCTAAAACCCGAGACCTTCGCGGCGATCACCCGCGGCGGCGAGCTGCAGCGCGTACTGGACGGGATCGATGAGGCGGAGCGGGTCGGCTTCCCGCCGCACAAGATCAACGTGGTGGTGATGCGCGGGGTGAACGACGACGAGATTCTCGACTTCGCCGAGCTGACCCTGAAGCGCCCCTACGCGGTCCGTTTCATCGAGTACATGCCCACCTGCGGCGACGCCGATTGGCGCGACCTTACCGTCCCCGGCGCCGAGATAAGGGATCGCATCGCGCAGAGGTACACCATCGAGGAGGGTGGGAGCACCGAACGCTCCGGCCCCGCCAGGAACTTCCGGATCAAGGGGGCGCCCGGTTCCCTGGGGATCATCACCGCCATGACCGGGCACTTCTGCGAGGGGTGCAACCGGCTGCGGGTGACCGCCGCCGGGGTTGCCAAGGGATGCCTTTTCTCCGGCTCCGGCGTGGATCTGAAGCCGGTACTTGCCACGGGTGACCCCGAGCTTTTGCGCCAGGAGATCCAGCGCATCGTCGCGGCGAAGCCGGGGCGCCACGAGGTGACCGACGAGGGTGTCGAAACGAAACCATTTGCCATGTCCCGTGTCGGGGGCTAGCCACAAGGAGATAACATGATCGGAAAGGTTGTCGCGGTTAACATCAGCACCAACAAAGGGGAGAGGAAGACCCCGGTACCCGAGGTCACCCTGCGCGAGGAGCACGGCATCGTGGGGGACGGTCACGCCGGCGACTGGCACCGCCAGATCAGCCTCCTGGCCCAGGAGAGCATCGCCAAGATGCAGGCGCTCGGGCTGGACGTGAAGGAGGGGGATTTCGCCGAGAACATCACCACCGAGGGGGTGGACCTCGTGAGCCTCCCGATCGGTGCGAAGATCGAACTCGGGGAGACGCTTCTCGAGGTGACCCAGATCGGCAAGGAATGTCACACCCGCTGCGCCATCTACTACCAGGCCGGAGACTGCGTCATGCCCAAGGAGGGGATCTTCGCCAGGGTGCTGAAGGGCGGGGTGGTGAGACCGGGGGACCGGGTAACTACCGGCAGCTAAAGACCGGCGTGCTTGCTTCTTGTGGACCACATGGACCCGGTCGACCTTATGGAGCTTGTGCACGCTGCACTTAATTGAAAAAGAGAAGGGCCTCGGCGCGCGTTGCGTCGACGGCCCTTCTTTGCTTTAAGGTGCGGGGGGCGGGGTTAGCGTTCGCAGGGGAGCAGCACGGTGAAACTGCTCCCCTGACCGGGGATGCTCTCCACGTCGATGCAGCCGCCATGCTCCCTGATGATGCCGTAACTCACCGACAGCCCCAGCCCGGTCCCGTTCGACTTGGTGGTGTAAAAGGGGTTGAATACCTGCCTCAGATTCTCCAGTGCGATGCCGACTCCGGTATCGGATATCTTCACCTCGTAGTGATCCCCACTCCCAACCGGCGCGCTCCTGATGCCGAGCACTCCCCCCTGCGGCATCGCCTGGACTGCGTTCAGAATCAGGTTGGTGAAGACCTGCCGCAACTGGTCGCCATCGCCTTCCACGACGGCCATATCCTCCGCGTAAAGCTCGATCACCTCTATCTTCTCAAGGGAAACCTGGTGCCCGATCTGCCCCACGATCTCGTGCAGAAGCTCGTTCAACCGTACGCTGCCGTGCTCCATCTGTTCGCGCCTCGCGAACTTCAACAGGTTCGAAACGATGCGCTCGACTCTCTTCACCTGCTGGAAGATGGTGTCCACCTCCTCGCGGTTCGGGGCTCCCTCGTCGATGGTGAGCTGCAAAAGTTCCGTGTTGCCACGGATGATCGCCATCGGGTTGTTGATCTCGTGGGCGACGCCGGCTGCCAACTCGCCGATCGCGGCGAGCTTCTCGACGCGCAGAAGCTCCTCACGCGTCTGCACGAGTAACCGGTTCTTATCCTCCAGTTCAGCGGTCCTTTGCTGCACCTTTTCCTCGAGGTTGCGGTTCAACTCGATGATGCTGTTCTCGCGCTCGCCAAGGGAGCGGCTCATGTCGTTGAAGCGTTCGGCCAGGTCGCCGATCTCATCACGGGAGTCGATGCTGCTCTTCACGTCCCGCTCACCTGCGGCCACGCGCCGGGTGAGCAGCTCGAGCTCCTTGATCGGCTGGGCGAGCTTCTTGCCGAGAAAAGCCGACATGGAGACGCCGGTCAGACCGCTCAGCAGGAGGACGAAGCTCAAGAGCACCGCCATGTCGGTCTTCACCGCGGAATAGTGGCTCTCGAGCATGCCGACGTAGAGGGCGCCGATCGGGACCCCCTGCAGCGACAGGATCGGCTCGTAGGCGGTCAGGTACCAGTCGTTGACGACGAACGCCCTCCCCACCCATTTGGCCCCTTTCAAAAGGACTCGCTCGTAAACCGGGGCGGAGAGCTTGGTCCCGGTGGCGCGGCGGCCGTCCGAATTGGGGACGTTGGTGGCGATCCTCACCCCACCCTGGAAGATGGTGGCGTTCCCCACGTCCCTGCCGTTTGATTTCGCCCCTTCGTAGACCACCGCCTTGATCTTGTCTACAAGCTTTCGGTTGTTGTTCAGCATCACGCCGCCGTAAAGCGCGCCGAGCACGTTGCCGGCCTGGTCCCGCACCGGGGCGGCGGTGAAGAGGAACATGGCGCCGTTTAAGGGTGCCGGGGGGGATGGGTCCGCCTTGGTCCCGGCCACCTGGACGTGCGCCTGCCGCACCAGCGCCTCCCCCTCGAGCATGAGCTCGGAGGTCGGTATGATGGTGGTGCCGCTGACGAGCTCACCCTTGAGGGCGCGCGCCACGAACTGGTTGCGCAGCTTGTCGTCGCCGAACTGGCGCGTGTTGTTGGCGCGGAAGATCACCTTGCCCGAGGCGTCGACCGCGGCAAGGATGTCTAAGTGCTCGCTTTTTCGTACCGGCGCCAGGGTCGCCTCGAGGGCGCGCAGGTCGCCCGCGGCCACCGTTTCACCTGTGCGGCCGAAGGAGGCGGAGAGCTTCACCGCGTCGTAGAGGCGTGTCAACTCGTTCAGGTACGCCTCGCGCGCGACGGAGAGGTCGTAGCGGACCTTCTCCTGCGCCTGGGCTGCCACCTTGGCGCTCAGGATGAAGACGCCTGCCATCCAGCAGATGAGGATGGCGATCGCCAGCGGGATCAGCGTGGCGACGGTGAGCTTTGTCTTGATGGGAAAGCGGAGCCTTGGGAAGTTCATGAGGGGATGGCGATGCCGTATTCCGCTATCTTGCGGTCCAGGGTTTTTCTGGAAATGCCGAGGATCTCTGCCGATCTGCTCTTGTGGTAGCCGGTGCCAAGTAGGGTCCGCTCGATGTGCGCTTTCTCCATGTTCTCAAGGGAGACGAGCTGCGGCTGGACCTGCGCCTCCGCCTTTTGCGGGGTCTTGCGCCAGATGGGAAGCTCCTTCGGGGTCACAAGCGGTGTTCTCGCGAGGATCACGGCGCGCTCCATGACATTCTCGAGCTCGCGGATGTTCCCGGGCCAGTTGTAGCCGCATAGCAGCATGAGCGCCTCGGGGGTGACACCGGTGACCTCTTTCTTCATCTTAACGCTGTACTTCTTCAAGAAGTGCTCGGCGAGCGGTTCGATGTCGTCCTTTCTCTCGCGAAGCGGTGGTAGGGGGATGTTGATCACGTTCAGGCGGTAGTAAAGGTCCTCACGGAAGCGGCCCGCGCGCACCTCCTCCTCGAGGTCCTTGTTGGTCGCGGCCACGAACCGGATGTCGGCGCTTTTCGCCCGCGTCGCCCCCACCGGGATGAAGTCGCGCTCCTGGATCACGCGCAAAAGCTTCGCCTGGATCGGGAGGCTCATGTCGCCGATCTCGTCCATGAAGAGCGTCCCCCCGTCGGCCTCCTCCAAAAGCCCCTTCTGGTGCGTGATGGCACCGGTGAAGGCGCCGCGCACGTGACCGAAGAGCTGGCTTTCCAAGAGGGTCTCGGTAAGCGCCGCGCAGTTGATGGACAGGAAGCGGCGCTCGCGCCGGGTGCTGTTGTAGTGGATGGCCCCGGCGATCAGCTCCTTGCCGGTCCCGGACTCGCCAAGCACGAGGATGTTCGCCTCGCTTGCGGCCACCTGGAGGGTGAGGTCGTAGGTCTCCTGGAACACGGCGCTTCTGAAGATGATCGCGTCCTGCAGGATCGGCTTGCCGAGCTCGGACTTGAGGGCCCGGTTTTCCTGCAGCAGCTGCTCTTTCTCGAGGGCGTTTTTCAAAACGCTCAGGATCTTTTCCTTCGGGAAGGGCTTGGTGACGTAGTCATAGGCACCGAGCTTGATCGCCTCGACCGCGGCGTCGATGGTGCCGAAGGCGGTCATGATGATGACCGGCAGCGACGCCCTCAGTTTCTTCACCTCCTGCAGCACGGTGATGCCGTCCATGTCGGGCATCCTCACGTCCTGCAGGATGAGGTCGGCGTCGGTTGGGTCCCCCTCGCGCAGCCGGCGCAGGAGCTGCGCACCACCACCAAAGGTCTCCACGAGGTACCCCTGGGTCTGCAATAGTTTCTTCAGGTAGATGAGGATACCTTCCTCGTCGTCGCAGATGAGAATTCTTTCCTGTGTCATTTTGGGGCGTGCCTCGATCTTTTCCGCGCCGTTGCTCGACTCTTGCCTTGGACAAAATGTCACACATTTTGACAAAACGACGCAATTGTTAATTAAAGTTAACCTGTTGGAGATTCCCGAGCGGCGCGGACAACATTATCATTTCGGAGGTTTACGGTACACAACTATTTTTCTGGTGAACGTAAACACGCTGGCATGGCAATTGCCGTATACGCGGAGTTATAAAACGGTGGCACGACGTTTATCATGGAAAAAGGAGAGATTCAACATGGCAGTTTCACGACGGGAGTTTCTGCAGGGGGGGGCGGCCGCGGCAGCGCTGATCCTCTCCGGCAAAAAAGCAGAAGCGGGCGGCGCAGACGGCACGCAGCTGCGCACCAAGGGGCTGAAAAGCTCGACCACCATCTGTCCTTTCTGCGCGGTAGGTTGCGGGCTTGTGGTGCATACCAAGAACGGCAAGATCGTGAACATCGAGGGGGACACCCAGCACCCGATCAACCAGGGTGCCCTCTGCTCGAAGGGTAGCGCGCTCTTCCAGGTGGCCAACAACGAGCGTCGCCTACAAAAGGTGATGTACCGCGCACCCGGCAGCGACAAGTTCGAAGAAAAGTCGTGGGACTGGGCCCTGGAGCGCATCGCGCAGAAGATGAAGGACGCGCGCGACAAGACCTTCAAGGCAAAAGAGATCAACAAGAAGGACAACAAGGAATACGTGGTCAACCGCACCGAAGGGATGGCATTCCTCGGCGGCGCAGGTCTCGACAACGAGGAGTGCTACCTCTGGAGCAAGTTCGCCCGCTCCATGGGGGTCGCAAATCTCGAACACCAAGCCCGAATATGACACTCCGCTACAGTCGCCGGTCTGGCGGCTTCGTTTGGACGTGGGGCAATGACCAACCACTGGATCGACCTGAGGAACGCTGACGCTATCCTTGCAATCGGCTGCAACCCGGCCGAGAATCACCCGATTTCCATGAAATGGATCGAGGCAGCCATGGATCAGGGCGGCAAACTGATTGCCGTCGATCCGCGCTTCACAAGGACCGCCTCCAAGGCGGACCACTACGCTCAGATCCGTCCGGGCACCGACATCGCCTTCCTGGGCGGCATGATCAACTACGCCCTCCAGAACAACATGATTCACGAGGAGTACGTGCGCGAGTACACCAACGCGGCCTTCATCGTGAACGAGAAGTACGACTTCAACGAGGGGATCTTCTGCTCCTTCGACGACCAGGAGAAGACCTACGATCCGAAGGCCTGGGCCTACGCGGTCGACGGCGCCGGCAACCCCAAGCGCGACCACAGCCTCAAGGACCCGCGCTGCGTGTTCCAGCTCCTGAAAAAGCACTACTCCCGCTACACCGTGGACATGGTCTGCTCCATCACCGGCACCAAGAAGGAAGACTACATCGCAGTTGCCAAGGCCTTCTGCTCCACCGGCCGCGCCGACAAGGCGGGTACCATCCTTTACGCGATGGGTATCACCCAGTCCACCCACGGCACCCAGAACGTCCGTGCTACCGCCATGCTGCAGATGCTGCTCGGTAACATCGGCATCGCAGGCGGCGGCGTCAACGCGCTGCGCGGCGAGTCCAACGTCCAGGGTTCCTCCGATTACGGCCTGCTGTTCCACCTGCTGCCGGGTTACCTGAAGTCGCCCGAGTTCGACAACGTCGACCTGAAGGCGTACCTCGAGAAGTGGACCCCGAAGACCAAGGATCCGAAGAGCGCCAACTGGTGGGGCAACACCCCGAAGTACACCGTGAGCCTCCTGAAAGCCTGGTATGGTGACAACGCCACCAAGGAAAACGGCTTCTGCTACGACTACCTCCCGAAGAGAAGCGGCAACTACTCCTTCATGAAGCTGATGGAGAAGATGGGCAAGGGCGAGCTGCATGGTCTTGTCTGCATGGGCCAGAACCCGGCCGTGGGCGGCCCGGATTCGCTGAAAACCCGCGAGGCGCTCGGGAAACTCGACTGGCTCGTCACCGTCGACCTCTGGGAGACCGAGACCTCCATCTTCTGGAAGCGCCCCGGCGTCAACCCGAAGGACATCAAGACCGAGGTCTTCATGCTGCCGGCAGCCTCTTCCGTCGAGAAGGAAGGCTCCATCTCCAACTCCGGCCGCTGGGCCCAGTGGCGCTATAAGGCCGCCGAGCCGGTCGGTGACGCGAAGAGCGACCTCTGGATCATCAACCAGTTCGCCACGCGCGTGAAGAAGGCATACGAGAAAGGCGGCGCCTTCCCCGAGCCGATCACCAAGCTCTCCTGGAACTACGGCAAGGGCGAGGAGCCGGAAGTGCACATGGTGGCCAAGGAGATCAACGGCTACTTCACCAAGGACATGACCATCGTCGACAAGGACAAGACCCTGGAGTTCAAGGCAGGCGACCAGGTCCCGATGTTCAAGTACCTGCAGGACGACGGTTCCACCGTTTCCGGCTGCTGGATTTACTGCGGCTCCTACACCAAGGAAGGGAACCAGATGGCGCGTCGCGACCTGACCGACCCGACCGGCCTGGGCATGTACCCGAAGTGGTCCTGGGCTTGGCCGGTCAACCGCCGCATCATCTACAACCGCGGTTCGGTCAACCCGGACGGCGCGCCGTTCAACCCCAAGCGCGCCGTCATCGCCTGGGACGCCCTTGAGAAGAAATGGAAGGGCGACGTGCCCGACGGTCCCTGGCCGCCGATGAACGACGCCAAGGAAGGGAAATACCCCTTCATCATGCTGCCTGAAGGCCACGGTCGCCTTTACGCCCTGGACATGAAGGACGGTCCGTTCCCCGAGCACTACGAACCGGTGGAGAGCCCGGCCAAGAACCTCATGTCGAAGACCCAGACCAACCCGGCGGTCAAGATCCCGGCCAACATGTCGAGCGACACCGCCAAGTTCCCGTTCGTCGGCACCACCTACAGGATGACCGAGCACTGGCAGGCAGGCGCCATGACCCGTTCGCTTCCTTGGCTCGTCGAACTGGTCCCGACCATGTTCGTGGAGATCTCCCAGACGCTCGCACGTGCCAAAGGCATCGGCAACGGCGACATGGTCAAGGTAACCACCGAGCGCGGTTCCATCGAGGCGAAGGCCCTGGTCACCTCCAGGCTGAAGCCGTTCAACGTGCAGGGAAAAGAGATAGAGCAGGTGGGTCTCCCCTGGCACTTCGGTTATGCAGGCATGGCTACCGGCGACTCGGGCAACGTCCTCACGCCGTCGGTCGGTTGCGCGAACACGAGCATCCCCGAATTCAAGGCATTCCTCTGCAACATCGAGAAAGGGGGTAAGCGCGCATGAGCAGCGAAAACAAAGATTTCGGCAAGAACAAGGCATTTTTGATCGACATGACCAAGTGCACCGGCTGCCGCGGCTGCCAGGTCGCCTGCAAGCAGTGGAACCAGTTGGGCGCAGAGAAGACGGAGTTCTTCACCGGCGAGGGTTACCAGAACCCGCCGCTCATGTCGGAATACACCTTCACCCGCATCAAGTTCCGCGACTACGAGAAGAACGGGCAGAACGAGTTCGCCTTCTACAAAGAGATGTGCATGCACTGCAACGAGCCGGCCTGCGCATCGGTCTGCCCGGTAGGCGCCTTCAAGAAGACCAAGGAAGGCCCGGTCACCTACGACGCGGACCGCTGCATCGGCTGCCGCTTCTGCATGGTCGCCTGCCCGTTCGGGGTGCCCAAGTACGAGTGGAGCAAGGCGCTGCCGCTGGTGAGAAAGTGCACCGGCTGCTACTCCAGGGTGAAGGAAGGGCTGAAGCCGGCCTGCGCCACCACCTGCGTCTCCGCCATCACCTACGGCAACCGCGAGGATATGATCAAGGAAGCCAACAAGAGGATCTCGGCCCGTCCGGAGAAGTACCTGAAGAAGCTCTACGGCTCCGAAGAGGCCGGCGGCACCTCCGTCATCTACCTGACCGCGCTCCCCTTCGACGAGCTCGGTTTCAAACCGGTCACCAAGCGCCCGCTCCCGTCCTACACCTGGCAGGCGCTGCGCCTCGTGCCGGGGATCTTCCTCACCGTCGGCTCCTCGCTGTCGCTGCTTTCCTGGTTCAACCACCGGAAGGAGAGGATCGCCAAGGAAGAGGAACAGAGAAAATCCGGCGCCACGCCGAAGGAGGAGAGCTAGATGACCGCTGCAAAGATAATCGTTAACGAGATCAAGGGATACCACCGCTTCGTTAAGTTCCTGATCGTCCTGGTGTCCCTCGGCGCGCTCGCCTCCCTGGCCCGTTTCGTCTTCGGCCTGGGCGTCACCACCAACCTGAACGACACCTTCCCCTGGGGTCTCTGGATCTCCTTCGACGTCGTCACCGCCGTTCCTCTGGCGGCCGGCGCCTTCACCCTCGGGGCCATCGTGCACTGCTTCCACATCAAGAAGCTCGAGCCGCTGGTGCGCCCGGCCATCGTGACCGGCTTCCTCGGCTACTCCCTGGTCTGCGTCGGGCTTCTGCTCGACCTCGGTCAGCCGCAGCGCTGCTGGCACACCATGGTGTACTGGAACCCCCACTCCCCGATGTTCGAGGTTTCCATGTGCATCGCCGCCTACACGACGGTGCTCTTCCTCGAGTTCCTGTCGCCGGTGTGCGAGAAGTTCGGCTACCACGTGCCGCTGCGCCTGCTGCGCACCATCGAGATGCCGCTCGTCGTCGCGGCGGCTTCCATCTCGACGCTGCACCAGTCGTCGCTCGGCACCTTCTTCCTGATCGCGGTCGATAAGCTGCACAGCCTCTGGTACAACCCGCTCCTGCCGCTTCTCTTCTGGCTCTCCGCCATGTGCGCCGGTATCTCCATCATCATCGTGGAGGCCACCATGAGCCACAAGTACATGGGGCAGCCGGACGAGAGCGAACTGCTCGAGACCCTGGCCAAGATCCTCCCCTGGGTCATCACCGTGTACCTGACCGTGAAGGTGTTCTCCCTGGTGGCACTCACCGAGGGGCCGCTCTTCAACCGTCCTGGCCTGCTGGTGCTCTTCGCCGTCGAGGTCGTATGCGGCGTCCTCCTCCCGCTGGTCATGCTGATGAACGGCAACGTGCGTGAGAACAACCGCCTGCGCGCCACCGCCGCCTGGCTCGTCATCGCGGGCGTCATCCTGAACCGTTTCAACGTCTCCATGTTCGGCATGGAGGCCCCGGGAACCTTCTACTACCCCTCCCTCCTGGAGTCCGTGGTGACCATCGGCATCATCGCGGCGCACATCCTGTTCTTCGTGCTGATCGCGAAGTACTTCCCGATCTTCGAGCACCACCCGGAAACCGTGGATTATTCCATCCCGGACCACTTCCGCAAAAACGAGCAAGGCAACGCACACGGCGCCGCCAAGGCCTAAGCGTGAAGGAAGTACCGGCCCTTGAGGCCGGGTAATACAGAAGTACGAGGAAACCCTCCAAGCTCCCTCTCCCGCGCGAGCGGGGGAGGGACGGGTGGGGCAGGGCTAGGTAAAACGCAAGCTTTCAAGGAGTCCGCAGGTGGCAACCATTTACAGTTTCAAGAAGGGCGTAGTGGAGCAGGTGGATGGCGGGGTGGTGAACGAATACCCCCTGCAGCTGGTGGTGAACGGGCGCGAGATGGCGACCTTGATCGCTTCACCGCACGACCTGCGCTTCCTGGTCGCGGGCTTTTTGCGCCTGCAGGGCTTCGTCTCCAGCGTGGACGACTTTCTCGCCCTCGCCATCTGCCAGGACTTCGGCGCCGCAAGCGTCACCATCCGCGGCGAGCTCCCCGAGCGCCTGAAACCGGTACTCACCTCCGGCTGCGGCACCGGCATCACCTTCAACATGCCCAAGCCCGAGAAAAAAGTCGGGCCGTCCCAGGTGCATGCGCCCGAGACCATCTTCGCCCTGATGCAGCAACTGGCAGTGAAGAGCGAAGGTTACAAGAACCACGGCGGGATGCACTCCGCAGGCGTCGGGAGCGAGACGCTCCTTTTGCACGCAGAAGACATCGGCCGCCACAATACCATCGACAGAATCGCCGGGGAGGCCCTCCTGAAGGGTATCTCCCTGGCTGGAACCATACTGGTGACCTCGGGACGCGTTTCCACCGAACTGGTCGCCAAGGCATCCCTTTTAGGCATCGACGTGATCGCCTCGCGCACCTCGCCCACCGACATGGCGGTGAAGATGGCCGAAGACGCGGGCATCACCCTGGTCGGTTACGTCCGCGCCGACAGCTTCAAGGTCTACACCCATCCGGAAGCGCTCAGCATGGGGGACGATAGAATCGCCGGGGTGACCGGCGTGATCTTAGCCGGCGGCGCCTCGAGCCGCATGGGGAGCAACAAGGCGCTCCTGCCGCACAAGGGGGGACGCTTCATCGAGAGCATCTACCGCGAGCTTTCCGAGCTCTTCACCGAGGTGATCCTCGTGACCAACACCCCGGAGCAGTACCAATTCCTCCCGTGCCGCAAGGTGCCTGACCTCTACGTCGGGATGGGAGCGCTGGCCGGGATCCACGCCGGGCTCGCCCAGGCGAGTAACCCCAGCGTCTTCACCGTAGCCTGCGACATGCCGCACCTCGATCCTGCCCTGATCAGGCACATCGTGAGCCGCCGGGGCGACTGTGACCTGGTCCTCCCCATGAGCGAGCACGGCTTCGAACCGCTGCACGCGCTCTACAACAAGAGCGCCCTGCCGGCCATGGAGTCCTGCCTGGAAGAGGGGAAGCGGCGCATCGTATCGATACTGCCGCAACTCAAGGTGAACGAGGTCCCGGCAGGCGAGGTGGCGCACTTCGACCCACGCTTTGACTCCTTCAGCAACATCAACACGCCTCAGGAGTACTACGAACTCAGAAACAACGACAAGGCCCGGAGCGAAGTTGCGATCCCGGCCGCCAACGAAACAGCTCAGAAAGCCCAGGCTTAAGCCGGGCCGCCCTAAAAGAGGCGTTCAAAGGAGAAGGTAAATGTTTGGATTCGGTATGCCGGAAATGATCATCGTACTCGTCATAGCACTCGTGGTAGTCGGCCCCGCCAAGCTTCCGCAGCTTGGGCAGGCCCTCGGGAGCAGCATCAAGAACTTCAAGAAGGCTTCGGCCGGCGAAGACGTGGTACAGCTGAACGAGGAGAAGAAGGCTTAAAAGCCTGCAATGTCATCGTGCCCCTGCAGCGCCCCGGGATCCAGCCCGGGGCGTTTTTTTTTAACGAAAGTTCTCAAGCAGTCGGGGGGCGGTGCCGATGGATACGATAACCGGCAAAAAACCGGGGAAGGCCGACAGCAGCGGCCCGGCAGTTAAAGGAGAGTACTTGATGTTGACGCAGTGGCGTGACGACATGGCAACGGGGAGCGAGGCGATAGACAGGCAGCATCAGGAGCTGCTGCGCCGTGTCGATGATCTGCTGAAGGGGGCCAAGAGCAGGAGGGGGGCTGAGGAGATCGGCAGGCTCATGTGGTTCCTGAAGAAATACGTAAGGTGGCATTTTCGCGACGAAGAGAAGCTGCAGCTCGAATCCGGCTTTCCCGGGTACCAGGCACACAAGCACCAGCACGAGATCTTCTTCCGGGAGGTGCTCCGCCTTGAGAGCCTGCATACCGAGCAGGGGGACAACACCCTCATGATCGTGGCGGTGATCACCGCCATGTGCGAGTGGCTCCGTTCGCACTTCAACAAGCTGGACAAGGAGTTCATCGACTACCTGAAGGCGACCGGCCAGGACCAGCGTAGCGGCGGGAGTGATGGGCACGGCAACGACAACGGTAACGGTGAACTGCACTGAGCGGGGCAGGGCGCCCACGAGAAAAGCTAAAGGGGAGCTTCCGGTTTAACGGGGCTCCCCTTTTTTATTGACCATCCCTTCTTTCTCCGCCTCAGGAGCGGTCCACCGCCAGTGGCCCCCAGGCCTGGTGCACCGACATCACCTCGACGCTGTTTACGTTGACCCGTGCCGGGACCAAGGCGACCCAGGCGACGATGTCCGCGATGTCCGCAGGCTGCAGCGCCTCGGTGCCGGTGTAGACGCGTCCCGCCTTCTCGTCATCCCCCTTGAAGCGCACCTTCGAAAACTCGGTCTCCGCCATGCCGGGCTCGATGTTGGTCACCCGAACCGCGGTGCCTAGGAGGTCCGCGCGCAGGTTGCGGGAGAACTGCTGCACGAACGCCTTGGTCGCGCCGTACACGTTGCCGCCGGGGTAGGGCCAACTGCCGGCGACCGAACCTATGTTGACGACGTGCCCGCGGTTTCTCGCCACCATCCCAGGGAGGATGGCGCGGGTGCAGTACATCACCCCCTTCACGTTGGTGTCCACCATGGTGTCCCAGTCCTCCAGCGATGCCTCGTGGGCGGGCTCGAGGCCGAGGGCGAGACCCGCGTTGTTCACCAGGAGGTCCACCTCGGCGAACTCAGGGGGGAGCGAAGCGAAGGAAGCGGCCACCGCCTCGGCGTCCCTTACGTCCAGGGCCAGCGTGTGCACGGGCGTCTGCGCCGAGAGCTCCCGCTGCAGCGCGGCGAGCCTTTCGGCCCTGCGGGCCGTCAGCACCAGTTGCCATCCCTTTTCCGCCAGCGTGCGCGCGCAGGCGGCGCCAAAGCCCGAGGATGCCCCGGTTATCAGTGCGGTCTTCTTCATGCTGAAAATCCTCCCGATCCAGATTCGCCTGCCAAGGCGGCCATTTTAGTCCACAACGCCTGCCAAGACAAGCGCTACCTGGGCTTTCTCCATGCTTCGGGCATCGGGAAGGCTTACCACCCCCGCTACGCATTTTCCCATGAAAAAGCCTGGGAGACCATTGCCCGGTTTCCACAATCGGGTAAAGTTGTCGAGTTGTGTCTTCGGAACGGGGCATTTATCTAATGAACCGTTGGGCAAACGAGCGGAGGTGCACGCCATGCGCAAGATATCTTTTAGCTGCGAGGTTCACGCTGCGCTGGACACGGTATGGACGCTACTCGTCGACAAGGTGGAACAGCCGCACTCCTACCTGCCGGGGGTGACCCATGCGCGCGTCCTGCAGCATTACGGCAACGGGCTTTTACGCGAGATCAAGACGGAAGGGGTGGTGATCAAGGAAAAGGTGGTGCTCGACAAGCCGCACGGCGAGGTGCAGTACTTCCTCATCGATCACCCCCTTTTCAGCGGCCGCGTCATCAACCGGGTCGTTCCGTCATCGGTGCAAAGCCCGGTGGCCCCCCTGGTCCTGACCATCGAGGTGGACTGGGTCCCGAAGGACGACGAGTCGGAGCGGATGATCCGCAGGGATCTCCCGGAACAGATACAAAGAGAGGTGATGAGCTTGAAAGAGAGAGCCGAAACACTGGAAAAGCAGGAAGCGATGCCACTTGCCACCCCGTACGCCTTCGGGGCCACCGTCACGCTACCCTTCGCTGAAGCGCTGCCAAGGGTGCACCAGGAGCTGCAGAAGGAGGGCTTCGGGGTGCTCTTCGAGATCGACGTGAGGCAAAAATTCAAGGAGAAGCTGGACAAGGAGTTCCGCAACTACCACATCCTCGGCGCCTGCAACCCGGGCCTCGCCTACCAGGCCTTCGGGGTGGAGCTCGACATCGGCACCCTGCTTCCCTGCAACGTCGCGGTCTACTCGGCAAGTGAAACCCGCACCGTCGTGATGATGATGGACCCGGTGGCGGGGCTCGCTCTGGTCGGCAATCCCCAGCTGACCGAGCTCTCGCACACGGTGCAGGACAGCCTGAAGCGGGTGCTCTCCGCCCTGCAGCAGGTATAAGCCATGATCGCGCTGAAAAGGGTGTACGAAGAACCTGACCCGGGTGACGGCCTGCGCATCCTGGTGGACCGGCTCTGGCCGCGCGGGATCAAAAAGGAAGCGGCTCACCTGGACAGCTGGGAAAAGGACCTCGCCCCAAGCGACGACTTGAGGCGCTGGTTCGCCCACGACCCGGAGAAATGGCCAGAATTCAGGCGCCGCTTCAGAGAGGAGCTCGCCGACAAGGGGACCCTGCTGCACGAGCTCGCCCGGCAGGCCGGCAAGGGGAGGGTGACCCTGCTCTACGCCGCGAAGGACGAGGAGCACAACAACGCCGTGGTGCTGAAGGAGCTTTTGGAGGAACAGGGGCACGGCAGGTAGGGCGCGGCTGCGGTCGCGCGAAGGAGGTCTGACATGGGCGACAGTCTGTCCATAAAGATACTGAAGGAACACCTCGTGGAAGGTGAACTGGTGCCGGGGAAGGAGATCGCGATCAGGATCGACCAGACCCTTTTGCAGGACGCCACCGGCACCATGGCGATGCTCGAGTTCCTGGCCACCGGGATCCCCCGGGTGAAGGTGGGGCTCGCCGCGCAGTACGTCGATCACAACCTGCTGCAGACCGACAACAAGAACGCCGACGACCACGCCTTTCTGGCCAGCGTCGCGGCAAGGTTCGGCGTCCACCTCTCGAAGCCGGGCAACGGCGTTTCGCACCAGGTGCACCTTGAGCGGTTCGGGGTTCCAGGAACCACGCTTCTCGGCGCCGACTCCCACACGCCGACCGCGGCAGGCATGGGACAGCTCGCCATCGGCGCGGGAGGGCTTGACGTGGCCCTCGCCATGGCAGGGTACCCGTTCCATCTCACCTGCCCGAAGATCTTCGGGGTGAAGCTCACCAACCGCCTGCAGCCGTGGGTTTCTGGTAAGGACGTCATCCTCGAGATGCTCAGGCGCCACAGCGTGAAGGGGGGGGTGGGGAAGATCATCGAGTACTACGGTCCGGGTGTGGCGACCCTTTCGGCTACCGACCGGGCGACCATCGGGAACATGGGGGCGGAGCTCGGCGCCACCAGCACCGTCTTCCAAAGCGACGAGAACACCCGTCTGTTTCTGGAGGCGCAGGGGCGCGGCGAGCTCTGGCGCGAGCTTATGCCCGACCCGGACGCGACCTACGACGAGACCGACGAGATCGACCTCGCCCTGGTGGTCCCGCTGATCGCCTGCCCCTCGTCGCCCGACAACGTCGTCCCGGTCTCCGAGATCGAGGGGCTCAAGGTGGACCAGGTCATCGTCGGGAGCTCGGTCAACTCCTCTTTCCGCGACCTCATGACGGTCTGCCGCATCCTCGATGGGCGCAGGATAGCCCAGGGGCTCTCCTTCCACATCAACCCTGGAAGCCGCCAGGTGCTTGAGAACGTGGTCGCCCAGGGGGGCTTCATGATGCTCCTTCTGGCCGGAGGACAGGTGCACCAGCCAGGCTGCCTAGGCTGCATCGGCATGGGGCAGGCGCCGGGGACGAACCAGGTGTCGCTCAGGACCTTCCCGCGCAACTTCCCCGGGCGAAGCGGCACCAAGGAGGACCGCGTCTACCTCTGCTCGCCGGAGACGGCAGCAGCCGCCGGCGTTTTCGGCGTGGTCACCGACCCGCGCAAGCTCGAAGAGCTCCTCCCCTGGCCCGACGTGAAGAACCCGGAGCGCTACCTGGTCGACGATTCCGGCATCGAGACCCCGCCCGAAGACGGCAGCGGCGTCGAGATCGTGACCGGCCCCAACATCGTCCCGTTCCCCGAATTCGAGGCGCTGCCGGACAGCCTCGAGGTCGAGGTGATCATCAAGGTGGGCGACAACATCTCCACCGACACCATCATGCCGGCGGGAAACAAGGTGCTCCCGTTTAGAAGCAACATCCCGGCGATAAGCAAGTTCGTCTTCGAGCAGGCCGACCCCGAATTCTCCCTGCGGGCGACGGAAAAAGGGGACGGTGCCGTGGTCGGCGGGGAGAACTACGGACAGGGTTCGTCGCGCGAGCACGCGGCACTCGCCCCGCGCTACCTCGGCATCCGGGTGAAACTGGCAAAGAGCTTCGCAAGGATACACCGCTCCAACCTGATCAACTTCGGCATCCTCCCCCTCGTCTTCCGTGACCCGGCGGACTACGACCGGATCGGCCAGGGTGACCGCATCTCCATTCCCAAGGTGCGGGAACTGGTGCAAGGCGGGGCTAGCGAGATCCCGGTCTTCGTGAACGGGCAAGAAGTGGCGACCCTGCTGCAGGCCTCGGAGCGCGAGCGCCGCGAACTGCTGGCCGGGGGCCTCTTGAACGCGGTGAAGGAGGAGAGTCATGGCGGAAAAGCTTAGCGATCTGCTCCCGGTTGAGGAGCTAGTTGGATTTTACGAGCAGATGGTGCTCTGCCGCGAGTTCGAGGAGAGTTGCGCCGAGCAGTACTCCAAGGGGCACATCACCGGCTTCCTGCATCTCTACACCGGGCAGGAGGCGGTCGCCGTTGGGTGCACGGCGGGGCTCAAGAAGACGGACTACATGCTCTCCGCGTACCGCGACCACGCCCAGGCCATCGTGCGCGGCGCCGATCCCAAAAAGGTGATGGCGGAACTCTTCGGCAAGGCGACCGGACTTTGCCGTGGGAAGGGGGGATCCATGCACCTTTTCCAACCCGACATCAACTTCATGGGGGGGTACGCCATCGTCGGCGGCCAGTTCCCCATCGCCACCGGTCTCGCCTGGGCAAGCCAACTCCTCGACGAGGACCGCGTCACCGCCTGCTTCTTCGGTGACGGCTCGATGAACCAGGGGACCTTCCACGAGTCGCTCAACTGGTCGCGCCTTTGGGACCTCCCCGTCCTCTTCATCTGCGAGAACAACTTCTACGGCATCGGCACCGAGGTGCATCGCGCCTCGGCCCAGGCGGCGCTGCACCGGCGCACCTGCGGTTACGACATCCCGAGCGAGAAGGTGGACGGCATGGACGTGATCGCCATGTACCAGGCGACGAAAAGGGCGGCCGAATGGGTCCGCGAGCGGCAGCGCCCCTACTTCATCGAGGCGGTCACCTACCGCTTCCGCGGCCACTCCATGTCCGACCCGGCGAAGTACCGCAGCGTCCAGGAGACCGACGTATGGAAGAGCCGCGACCCGATCCCGAACCTGTCGCGCCGGCTTTTGGAAGAAGGACTGGCGACTCGGGAACAGCTCGAGGAGATCGACAGGCGCTGCCTCGCCCTGGTCGAGGAGAGCGTGCGTTTCGCCGAGGAGTCGCCCTGGCCCGAGGACGCCGAGGTCTGGGAGGATATCTACGTGTGAGTGAGCACAGGACCGATGGGGCGGCCGGCTACGGCCAGCTCGCCCCTGACCCGGTCCCGCTCCCGTTCGATCTGTTCGTCCGTTGCACCGAGGGCACGCATCATGTGCTCGGTCATGTTGAGCGCGACCTCTCCTTCGCCCGAGAACACCGCGTCGGCCCCGGCGCGGTAGAGTCCCGGGACATCCCGCAAGTAGGTGGCGCGCGCGAGGATGCGCACCTCCGGGTTCAGCTCCCTTGCCAGCTTTATCACGTCCTCTTCCCCCTGCATCCCGGCCGAAGTCAAAACGAGCGCCACGGCGGAGGCCACCCCGGCGGTCTTTAGGGTGTCCCTTAGCGTCACGTCTCCGTACAGGGCGGCGGTTCCCTCCTTTTGCAGCTGGCGAACGGTCTGCAGGTTCATCTCCACCACGAAGGGCTCGATGCCGTTTTCCGCGAGAAGGCGGGCGAGGGTCTTGCCCGTCGGGCCGTAGCCCACGACGACGGCCCGATCGGCGCCGTGCACCTCGTCGGCCGTCTCGACACCGTCCCGCCCGGGTCGCGCGCGCTCCTCGAGATAACGCCAAAACCGGGTCGTCTTCGCCCGCCGCTCGAACCCGGGGATCATGCGGTACAAAAGCGGGTTCAGGCTGATCGATATGATCGCGGCGGCCACTATGGTGTTGGCGCCACTCTCCCCGAGCACCTTCAGATCCCTTCCCACCGATGCGAGGATGAAGGAGAACTCCCCGATCTGCGCGAGCGCCACTGCGACGGCCAGGGCGACCCGCGGCGGGTAGCGCAGGGCGAGCACGATCACCAGGGCGGCAAGCGGCTTGCCGAGCATGATGATGCCGAGCGTAGCGAGGACGAGGCCCGGGTGCTGCACCAGATGGGAGGGGTCGAAGAGCATCCCGACTGAGACGAAGAAGAGCACCGCGAAGGCGTCCCTCATCGGGAGCGCCTCGGAGGCCGCCCGGAAGCTGAAATCCGACTGCTTCACCACCATCCCTGCCAAAAAGGCGCCGAGCGCCATGGACACCCCGAAGAAGCTGGCGGAGGCGACGGCGATACCGAGGGCCAGCACCAGGACGGCAAGGGTGAAGAGCTCCCGTGAATGCGTCGCGGCCACGTGCTCCAGGATGCGCGGGATGAGTTTCCCCCCCACCAGGAAGGTGACCGCGACCAGCAGCGCGATCTTCAAAAGGGCGAAGGCGACCGCCGTGGCGAGGCCCGTCTCGGCGGTTCCTTGCGAGCCGAACAGCACCGGGAGGATGACCAGCAGGAACACGGTCAGGATGTCCTCCACCACGAGCCAGCCGACCGCGATGTGGCCGGCCTGGGTGTGCAGCTCGTTGTTGTCCACCAGCACGCGCAGAAGGACCACGGTACTCGCGACGGAGACCGCGAAGCCGAAGATGATCGCCGCAGGCCAGCTCCAGCCAAGCCCGAGCGCCACCAGGGCGCTCAGCATGGTGGCCACCGCACTCTGCCCCAGAGCCCCCGGTATGGCGGCGCGCCGCACCTCGAGCAGTTCCTTGAAGTGGAACTGCAGCCCGACGCCGAACATCAGCAGGATGACGCCGATCTCGGCGAACTGCTCTGCCATGTGCCGGTCTGCCACGAAGCCGGGGGTGCGCGGGCCTACCGCGATGCCGGCCAGGAGGAAGCCGACGATCGAGGAAAGGCCGATGCGGTGCGCCAGGTAGCCGAAAACGAGGGCGGCTAGAAAGCCGCCGGTGACCGTCGTGATCAGGTTAAACTCGTGCATAAATCTCCTCCCGTTACGGCTCGTACCTTGGTGCTGCCAGGTCCCGCTTTAAGCGTCTTGCGTCCTGCCTTTTCTCCAGTTCCAGCACGATGGGGCTCGCGATGAAGATGGAGGAATAGGTCGCCACGACCACCCCCGATACCAGGGCGAGCGCGAAGTCGTTTATTGCGGCGCCGCCGAAGATGTAGAGCGAGACGGCGGCCAGAAACGTCGTGAGTGAGGTGATCACCGTCCTTGGCAGTACCTCGTTGATGCTTCTGTTGAAGAGGACATCCTTCTCTTCGGGTACGAACTTGCCGAGGCTCTCCCTGATCCGGTCGAAGATGACCACCGTATCGGTCAAAGAATAACCTGCAATGGTCAAAACGGCAGTAACGAATAGCAGGTTTATCTCTTTGCCGAGCAGGTAGAAGAGGGCGATCATGAAGAGGACGTCGTGCAAGGTGGCAGCAATGGCACCTATGCCGAAATTGAAATCGAAGCGCCACGCTATGTAGAGCACTATGCCGACCATGGAGAACGCTACTGCCTTCAGGGTATCCTTTTTGAGCTTGTCGCCGATGGACGGTCCCACCTCGTTGGAGCTTTCCACAGTCAGAGCGTTGTCGGGAAATTCCTGCTGCAGTCGTGCGGTAACCGTGTCGGCCACGTTCAGCGAGGCGGTTGCCGACCTGCCGACCTTGATCAACAGTTGGTTCGCACCGGTTATCTCCTGCAAGTGCACTTCCTTGTTGAGCTTCTCCGAGAGGATGTGCTGCACCCGCTCGAGGGGGACCGGCCGTGCAAAACTCACCTGCACCGACGTCCCACCGGAGAAGTCGATCCCCATGTTTGCCTTGTTCCTAGCGATCTGCAGCGAGCCGATAAGACCGATGATGGCGATTAACGACGATATGGCGAAACTTATTTTGCGTTTTCCGATGAAGTCTATGCTGGTGTTTTTGATCAGTTCCATATGCGCTCCTTGAGCCGGTTGCATACCGGCCCCGTCTTTTGGTGGATGAATGGTCCGACCCGTGGTGCAGGCGAGGTTGCACGAATCTCGCAAGACCTTCTTTCAGATCCAGAAGGGGAGGACGCTCTTTCGGGTGTCTCCGGTGCTGTGGGTACACGACAGCGCAGCCGCCGGCTTCAAACGAAGGTTGCCGGTGGTTTTCCCGGAGGACCTGAAAAGGCGAGGGTGCAGGTCGCGGCGGATGTGCATGCCGTGCCTGGTACGGGCGGACTATGTGGAGCTGTGACGCTGGAGGCTAGGCTGGAGGTGCTCTGGCCGAAACGGCAGAGGTGTCCGCCGGAGAAAAGAGGTTCCGTACGGGCGTTAAGTGGGCGGGAATGGACGAAAGAAGCCTGATCGCCGGTGGTGTCGGGGCGAGGGCGGGGGCGGCTGAAGTCTTGGCCGCCTTTACCTGCGCACCCTTGCCGGCGTTTTTCAGGAAGGCGTCCTGGGTGTCGCGGGTTACATGCTTTGCACTGAGCAGCGGGGTGTGGAGGCGGCAGGGATCAGGTACCGCCGCTCCCTGAGTGAGGAAGACGACGGTGAAGACAGCGACCAATGTCAGGAGGGCTGTTCTGGATATCGATGACAGTGTCGCGGCGGGCTTCATGGCTTGTGACCGTACCGTAAATAGCGAATCGTTGCAAGGTATTTGCTCTGTGCCCTTCATGGCGGCGGCATTATTTCTTTAATGTCGCTGTCACGTTGTTTTCCAAGGCTCCTTTGCTAAGATTGGAACCTTGTGTGTACTCGAAAGACCAACAACTGCATCAATGGAGAGGGTGTATGGCTGAGATGACCTACCGTGACGCCATCAACCTGGCGCTTAAAGAGGAGATGCGGCGTGACAAGAACGTCGTGGTTTACGGCGAGGACGTGGCACAGTACGAGGGGGCCTTCAAGGTGACCCGCGGACTGTTGGCCGAGTTCGGCGAACTGCGCGTGCGCGACTGCCCGATCTCCGAGAACACCATCGTAGGCGTCGCCGTCGGGGCGGCCATGGGGGGGATTCGACCGGTGGCCGAACTGATGACGGTCAACTTCGCCCTGCTCGCCATGGATCAGATCGTGAACCACATGGCTAAGGTGCGCTACATGTTCGGCGGACAGACGAGTGTCCCCATGGTGGTGCGCATGCCGGGGGGCGGCGGGAGCCAACTCGGCGCACAGCACTCGCAGAGTCTCGAGAGCTACTTCATGCACTGCCCCGGCATGCTGGTCGCCTACCCGGCGACACCTGCCGACGCGAAGGGGCTCTTGAAGAGCTCGATCAGGGACGACAACCCGGTCATCTTCCTCGAGCACGAACTCCTCTACAACAGCAAAGGCGAAGTCCCGGAGGACCCCGAGTTCCTGGTCCCCTTCGGGAAGGCGAACGTCCTCAAAAGCGGCGAGCAGGTCACCATCGTCGGCTACGGCCGCATGGCGATACTGGCGCTGCAGGCCTCGCTTGCGCTCGAAAAGGAAGGGGTGTCCTGCGAGGTGATCGACCTGCGTGCCCTGGTGCCGCTCGACATGGAGACCATCCTCGCGTCGGTGACGAAGACCGGCCGCGCCGTTGTGATCGAGGAATGCTGGAAAAGCGCGGGGCTTGGCGGGGATATCGCCTCGCGCATCTACGAGGGGTGCTTCGATACGCTGCTCGCCCCGGTGCGCCGCATCTCCGGGCTTGACGTCCCCATGCCGTACTCACGCAAGATCGAGAAGCTGTGCATCCCGCAGCTCGACGGGATCGTGCAGGGCGTACGTGATCTTATGAACGAACCGTACTGAGGTGCCGCCATGAACGATATCGTGATGCCGAAGCTCTCCGATACCATGACCGAAGGGAGGCTCGTCTCCTGGAAAAAGCGGGTAGGGGATGAGGTGCGCCGCGGCGAGGTGATCGCGGAGGTTGAAACCGACAAGGCGAACATGGAGCTCGAGGCGTACGCGTCGGGGGTGATCCTGGAGCTAAAGGCGCAGCCGGGGGACCTGGTCCAGGTGGGGACAGTGATCGCCGTCGTAGGCAAGCCCGAGGAGAAGGGGGCTCCCGCACCGCAGGTCCAGGCACCTGGAAAAGAGACGCAGGGCGCCGGGCAGGCGCCCGAGCCGGAGCCGGTGACCGAGCCGGAACAGGTACCTGAGCCGAAACCGGAGAAGGAACGAGTGGCGCAGGAGAAAGGAGACGAGTCGTCCCAGGCCGCGCCTCCCCCCGCCGGGGCAAAGGAAGCAAAAGAGGCTGACATCTTCCCCATGGAAGGGGAGAAGCAGGCTCCGGCCGCGCCCCCTGTCCCTGGTACCGATCAGGAACAGCCGGAAAAAGCAGCTGCGGGGGCGACGGAATACATCCACACGAGGGCTCCTGCCCCCGGCAAAGAGGCCCCCGAGTTCACCCCATCGGCGGCAGGGCGTGAACGCGCGGCTCCCGTGGTGCGCAGGCGTGCCCGCGAGCTTGGGATGGATCTCGCCCAGGTGCGCGGCAGCGGACCCGACGGGCGCATCCTGCTGCAGGACCTAGAGGGGACCGCCGGGGCCGAAGGTGCTGCGGCTCCAGCGCAGCCGCGCAAGGAACCGGCGCCGGCCGCCGGGCCGCGTCTCGTCGAGGAGGTGCGGACCATGTCCCGGCTGCGTGCCGCCGTGGCGAAGACGGTCGCCGATTCGTGGGAGCACATCCCGCACTTCAGCGTCACCATGGATATCCTCATGGACGAAGCGGAGGCGATACGGCGCCAGTTGAAACAGGGCGGGATGCGCGTCACGGTGAACGACGTCATCGTAAAGGGGGTGGCCCTCGCCCTGGTGCAATACCCGCAGTTGAACGCGCGTTACACGCCGGACGGCATCTCGTATCATGGCGAGGTCAGCGTGAGCGTAGCGGTAGGTGTGCCGGAGGGGGTGCTCATGCCCGTGGTGCACCGGTGCCATGCATTAACCCTGCTGGAGATCGCCCAGGAGTCGGAGCGCCTGGTGAAACGTGCCCGCTCGGGCGCCCTGACCGAACAGGAGATGAACGGCGGTACCTTCTCCGTATCCAACCTCGGCATGTTCGGCGTGGACTGTTTCAGCGCCATCATCCATCCCGCCCAGGCGGGCGTACTCGCCGTCGGCGCGGTGCTCGACGCCCCCGTGGTGCGCTCCGGGGTGCTGACGAGCGCCAAGGTGATGAAGGTGACCCTCTCTGCCGACCATCGCGTTGCGGACGGCGCATATGCCGCGGAGTTTCTGAAGGCCCTGAAGGAGGTGCTGGAGAACCCGGTACGCCTCTTGATCTGAGACCGCTGCGGGGGCGGGCCTTGCGCCTGCCCCCGCCTCATACCTCACCATGGTGCCCCGTGCGGCACCCCCATCCCACAGCACTTCCCTTCCCGCGATCCAATAGTCTCACGGCTTCATAAAGCCGCTAAAGTCTCATTCCAATGAACCGATACGGTTAAAAGCGCAGGGGCGCGGCTATCGGCTGCGGGCTCCCCCTGCGTCATCGAACATCACAACAGACACCTGGGGGAAGCTATGAAGTGCTTGATAGTAGATGACGAGTCTTTTTGCCGTGACTTTGTCGCCACCTTACTCAGTGCGACCGCGGATTGCCATCAGGCGAGCAGCGGCCAGGAGGCGCTCGAGAAGTACAAAGCCGCCCTTGCCTCCGGCGAACCATTCGACCTGGTGATCATGGACATCATGATGCCCGGCATGAGCGGCCATGACGCCGCAAAGGCTATCAGGCACATCGAGAAGGAGCAAAAGCCGGCCAAAAGGGTGAACATCGTTATGCTCACCGCTCTCAACTCCTCCAACGACGCCATGGAGTCATTCTGCAACGCGCAATCGGCCGCCTACCTGGTCAAGCCGGTCTCCAAGGAAGGGCTCTTCAACGTCCTCTCCAAGCTCGGACTGATGAAACGTTAGATGTCGCAACCTTGTGGAGCGGCAGTACCGGTGCGTCCGGTGCTGTCGCTCCCCGTCGTCGGCTCTTCGCACCTGGCGCGTTTCGTGCCTCTCCTACCGCGTACCGTTCCACCCGTTATCCCCCCTCCGCCCTGACCTTGCGCCCGACCGCTTAAATGCGTGGCATCCGGGCCTACCGTCCTCACTGATTCTCACATCTGTCTTTGCAGCGTGACATTTTGCGGTGCCAGGTTCTTGCCGTTTTCGAAGCCGATCCCTTTATGTGAGTGATGTCGTAACTACTGACAGTAATATGTCGCGGAGATATAATGGGTGCAGTCTCGGCATCCAGACCCGGCGCCTTGTATGACTTGCTTCGCGGTCTGTAGTCAGCGCGACTAGTTCTCCTCCTGCGGTAAGCGGGCGGATGTCGCCCCGTCGTGTGGGGAAGGTGAGGTCCTAACGCGAGGAAACGGAATAAGCCGAGCCTGTTGAGGAGGAGTTATGAAGAGAACCTTTGTAAATAGTCTTCTCTCTGCCGTACTGCTTTTCGGGATGATTGTCGGTAACGCCGCAGCCGAGGTAAGCCTGAGCATTAACATAGGTCCGCCGGTAATAGTGGGGCCTCCCTCCGCCATGGTTATGGTCCCGGGAACCGGCGTCTACTTCGCCCCCGGCTTCGATGTCGACATCTTCTTCTATGGAGGGTACTGGTGGTCGCCGCGAGGCGAGAGGTGGTATCGCTCGAGCGATTACGGCGGACCGTGGCACGTGGTGCGTCGCGCTGCCGTACCGCGCGCCGTGTACCGCGTTCCCGGGGACTACCGGCAGGCTTACGCAAGAGAGCACCACATCCCCTACGGGCAGTGGAAGCAGGAGCACGGGCGCGGCAAGGGGCATGGGGCGGGTAGGGGGCATGGACGAGGGCATGGCCGGGGTGACTGAGGCATCATTGCCCTGAGTGCAGGATGGCCAGCCGCCACGCCCAGACGACCACCGAGGCGCTGGAGAGCGCAAGGAGCGCGTTGACCAGCCGTTTCGGCCTGCCGAGCCATCCCACGAGCATTTCCGCAAGGAGCCCGGCGAGCGTTCCGAACGCGAATCCGAAGAGGTGCGCCCCGAGGTCGGTTCGCTCCCCCTCCGTGCCCAGAAGCACCAGGAGCGAGAGCGCGGCGGCGATGGGAAGCGGCCAGCGCCTGCGCAGGTGGTGCCGGTAACGCACCATGCTGATGGCGCCGAGGATGCCGACGGCCCCGAAGACCGCCGTCGAGGCGCCGACCGATGTGTGGCTTGGCAGTTGGAACCAGGCGTTGGCGAGATTGCCGCAGATACCCGAGGCTAGGATGAGGGTCCAGGCAAGGCCCGAGCCCAAGTCGCGGCAGAGATAGAGGATGAAAACGCCGCCGATGGCGAGGTTGCTGATGAGATGCAGCGCATCGGCGTGCAGGGTGAGGGCCGTGACGAGGCGCCACCACTCACCATGCAGGATAAGTCCGGCATGGGCGTTGCCGATCTCGAGCCAGTCCACCGGGTAGTGCCCCATGACCTTCAGGTCCAGGTTGGTCAGGTTGTGGAAGGTGGCCAGGAGGATCAGCACCGATAGGGTGGGGAGGGTGTTCTCCTTCGTCGGGTGGACCGGCGGCATGAAGGGGGGCCAGTTGCGGTTCTCCTGCGCGTAGAGGTTCAGTTCGCGGCACGCCGTGTCGTAGCTCTCAGGCGGCACCCAGACCTGCCATCCCTTCTGGCCGGGCTCCACGCGGCACTCGATGAAGCGTGACTCCAAAACGAGCGCCCACAGCCGCGCCTGGCGCAGGGTGAGCCTCCTTCCCCTTTCCTCCACCCGCCACACCGGCACGATGCGCCAGCCGTCGCCAAGCTCCTTGTCCTGATCCCCGTCCCCAATCATGCTGGACAGTATGGCAGATCCTTCTTGCGCCGTCATCTCCAAAGGGGAGGGCTCGCCGCCCCCCTCTTCATGATCCCGCTGCATCCCGTCATCCACTAAGGCGCCCCCAAACTTGACTATTTATCACCCGGTGCTACAAGAACGTAACGCTGACGCGCGGTTAAATCAAGGGGGCGGCAAAGGATTGTTCCGGAAGGGGGCATCCACGATGCGATCGAAACCCATGATGATGCACGCGGGGACTGAGAACCAGGGGGGACGGCATCACCACCCCTCGCGCAGGTGGCCGATACGCCTGCGCTGGCATAGACGGCTGATCCGCATCGGCAAGAGGAGGTATGTCAACATGATCACTCAGGCGGTTAAGGACTTGGCCGAGAGGGTAGGGCATGCTTTCGTTGCGACTTCCGATGCGGGAGGCAACCCGCACCTTGCGGCGGGGAGGGGAGTGGCGCTTTTCGAGCCGAACCGGCTGGTGTTCGAGGCCTGGTTTTGCCCCACCACGATGCGCAACCTGCAGGACAACCGGCACGTCGCGGTGGTGGTGGCTGATCCCGACACGGGGAACGGCTTCCAGTTCGTGGGGGTGGTGGAGAGGAGTGCGGATACCGCCGTCTTGGACGGCTACATCCCCGATCTCGAGCCTCCCGGCTTGCCGCAGGTGCAATGGAGGCTGGAGATCAGGGTGGAGAAGGTCATGGCATTCAGCGCCGATGCCCACTCCGATCGGCCGCTTGGGTGATCATTCCGTTCCGTATTACCTGTTCTTGAGGAGGAGCTCTTCCGCTTTGGGAAGGTCCTCCTCCGCAACCTCGATCTCTCCGGATACGGCAGGCTCGGACAGGCTGCTTACGCTATACTCGATCCCCGCCTGTTTCAGTACCGTCTCGACCCGCGAGAGGTCCGCTTCTGTTTTGGCATCGTAGAATTTCACCATCGTTTTTTCCTCCTTCTTATGCGGTGCGATACCTCCAAGACCATCGTAGCAGATTTACGCCGCGTAGAAAAACAGCTTGCCGGCGCTCACCGCTTACGTCATATACCCACACTTCCTTTGCCGCGCCATTTGCCACTGCTATACGTCATTTCACACAGCCTTGGTGATTTCACCGTGAAAAGACGCAGTGCGCTTTGGGTGGAAACGCGTCCTGAAACGGTATTTTTAACGCGTCATCATGTGTGAAGAGAATCATAGCCAGGTCTCCATATCACGAATCTCCTAAGGATTCCCGATATTTGGTATACGCGGTCTCGCGTACGCCCCCTCGAAGATGGCGCCCCAGTCGCAGAATGTTCGAATGTTGCACAATTTGGGCACGTTTTCGGCAAATAACTTTGTCAAATGCCGTGCATCGGTCAGGGTTTTCGTTTTATGCAGTTGTTATGAGGGGTGAAATGAAAAGAAGGGTCCTGATAGTTGATGATGTCGAAGACATCAGGCTGATGCTGCGTTTCATGATGGAGCGAGAGGGGTACGACGTGGTGGCTGAGGCCGCCAACGGCGTGGAGGCGGTGGAAAAGTACCGCCAGCACAGCCCCGACATCACCATCATGGACATCGATATGCCGGTGATGACCGGCGTCGAAGCGGCCCGAGTCATTCGCGCGATGGGGGGAAGCTCAAGGATCGTTTTCTGCACCGGCGGTTATTCCAAGTACGAGACGCCGCCGCAGGAGCTTCGCACCGAAGGGAACATGCTGCTGCGTAAACCCTTCCTCCCCGCGCAACTGTTCCAGGCTCTGGCCGCCTAATGTACTGATGTAATGCTTTTAGTGTTCTGATGTAATGCTTTTAGTGTTCTGCTATGAATGTTTTGTTCTGTTATGTCTGTAGATGCGATTTAATGTTATGTCCTGTAATTTGATGACCTGTAATGCAATGCTTTGTATCTTGTGCTGATGATTGTTGTGTTATGTGTTGCGATGTTATGATGTGATGTGTTGTATGTAATGTTCTTTTAAATGCAATGTTTTTGATGCTATTATTTGAATGGAGATCGCAGGAGTTTCAATGTAGCGGCTGTGTGTGGCCGCGTGTACTGACTGGTTAATTTTTGTTTTTTCATCGTGTATGGGAGCCTCCGGCTCCCATTTTTTTTGCGAGATGCGCCGGCTTATGTTAGGGTAGAGACGCTGCACGCGGCAGGGCGCCCAAAGCCCGGGCCGATACGAAATACAAGGACGGCAGGACGGAATTTCACCATGACATCACAGTATCTGCAAAGCGTAACGAACCAGCTCAACAACCTGCACGGCCACGCCTATTTCCGGGCCACCGATGGTCCTCTCAAGGAGTGCCTGACCGGTATCATCCTCGATGCCGCAGAGGGGGACCTTGCCGAACAGCTTTCCGACGGCAGGTTCGATCTCGAGGTGAGCATAGGCGTACAGGAGGGGGACAACGAGGCTACCGTGGATTTCAGGGTGGACCGTCCGGGCGTCATTTACCGCGCCGACACCCAGGTCTCCAGTCTTTCCGAAGCCGCGCTGGAGGACCTCACCCGTTACCTTGCGCATCTGGCCCAGGAAACGCCCGTGGTCGAGGAGAATGCGGAAGGTGGCGTCATCGTCCGCAAGAAGGTCGAGCACGACCACCACGAGAAGGAGGCCGCCGCGGCCCGTCTCAAGGTGACGCCGCAGTGGCTGAAGAGCGTTATTCCCTGCACCGAGTACAGCTACGACGAAATCGACGGCAAGAAATACATCAGGGAGTACTACTGGTCTCGCGACCTGATCGAGCGGCTCTTTAAAATCAAGACCATGAAGGCCACACCCGACGACGTGCAGTATGTCGCCAAGGAATGCTGCGACGGCGACGTCGACTGGGCCCGTGACCTGATCGCGCGGCTTAAATCACCGAACCGCCCCGAGCAGCAGAAGGAGCAGCAGCCAAAGGGGCAACCCCAGAAGGACAAGGAAAGGGAGAAGGAGAAGGGCGGAGCGCAGCAGCCCCAGCAGGCGAAGCCTGCCGGTGAGCGGAGCCGCCGTTCCCGGCACCGGAAGTCCTTCCGCCAGGGCAAGGACGGCGCGCGCAAGGAAGGTCAGCCCTCCGAAGCGAGAAAGCCGCAGGCCCCCTGACCGTTTCACAGCCAGGCTGCTTTCCCTGCGAAGGCAACGACGAAAAAAGGTCCCCCCTTGATAAAGGGAGGACCTTTTTTTTTCCAGATGGGGCGGAAGGGTGTCGTGACGCCGGCTCGCTTCGAACGAGCGGTGCTGCCACCGGCACTTATATCTTTTTCTGCTCGCGCAGGTAACCCGCGAAGGCGGTGTCGACCCTCTTTATGTGCTGGATGAGCCAGGAGGAGAGGGTCTTGTTGGTCTGGATCACGAGCGGCAGTGTCGCCCCCTCGTCGCGGAACTCCCTGGTCAGCTTCTCCACGTCAGCCACGAACTGATGGTGCGCCGCCTTGTGCGCGGGGTAATCCGGGTAGCCGCTGCGCATCTGCAGGCGCTCCTCGGCGGAGAAATGCTCCTTCACGTAATCGTCGAGAAAAAGCAGCAGTTTGAGCACTTCCTCCTTGCCCCTCCCCTCACCACAGGCGGCGAAAAGGCTGTCGAACCTTCTGAAGATCTCCTTGTGCTGGTTGTCGATTTCGTCCACGCCGATGGCGAGGTCGCTGGTCCATTCGATGTGCATCTGATTGCTCCTTTTCGTGGTAGTTCGCAGCCTGCCCTCATGCCGCCGAGGTGGTCGTCGCTATCATTCGTGCTGTTCCATCGGGTCCACCCCGGGGAGCTCGATCTCGAAACAGGTCCCCATGCCGGGCGTACTCGAGACCCTGATGTCGCCGCCGTGGTCCTTGACGATGCCGTAGGAGACCGAGAGACCGAGCCCGGTACCGCTGTCCTTGGTGGTGAAGAAGGGGGTGAAGATCTTTTCCAGGTGCTCTGCGTCGATCCCCTTGCCGGTGTCGCATATCTGGATGATGCAGCCGTTGCCGGGACCGTGAGGGCGGGTGGTGAGCCTCAACGTGCCGCCGGCCGGGAGCATCGCCTGCACCGCGTTCAGTATGATGTTGCTGAAGACCTGGCGCAACTGGTCCGTGTCGCCCGTCACCGGACCCAGGTTCAGATCGTACTCCCACTTGACCGAGATAGCGTCCATCGGGACCTGGTGCCTGATCTGGGCAACGATGTCGTCCAGCACCTCGTGCACCATGAACTGGCGCTGGTTGAGCGATTTTTGGCGCGCAAAGGTGAGCAGGTTCCCGACGATCTTCGCCATCCGCTCGGTCTGCTGGCTGATGATCTCGACCTCTTCGTGGTTCGGGTGCTCGGCTGGGAGGCACATCTCGAGGACCTCGGTGTTCCCCCGGATGATGGCAAGCGGCGTGTTGATCTCATGGGCGACGCCGGCGGCGACGATGCCGAGGTCGGCTAGTTTCTCGGCGCGGGCGAGGTCGGCCTGCGTCTGGGCGAGAAGCCGCGTCTTGTCCGACAACTGCGCGGTACGCTCCTCAATCTTGAGCTCGAGGGCGCGGTGCAGGAGCCCGATCTCCGCCTCCTGGCGCCCGAGGGCTCGGGTCATCAGGTTGAAGGCCTCGGCGAGGTCGCCGACCTCGTCGGTTGAGTGCACCTCGATCTGCAGGTTGCGCTCCCCCCGGGCGACCCGATGCGCGAGTTTTTCCAGCTCCTTAATGGGGCGGGCGAGCAGGGTGCCGATGAAGCCCGATACCGCGATGCCGATCAGCGAGGTGAGGAAGAGCACCAGGTAGAGGATCGAGTTCACGCTCTTTTGCATGTGGGTGTACGGCTTTTCTAGCATACCCACGTAGAGCGAGCCGACCGCCTTCCCCTGCAGGTCGAGGATCGGCTCGTAGGCGGTGAAGTACCAGTCGTTAACGACGAAGGCGCGCCGGATCCACTTCTTCTTCTCGACGATGACGCGCTGGTACACCTCCTGCGACACCCGCGTGCCGATGGCCCGGGCTCCGTCGGTGGTGCGCACGTTGGTGGCGATGCGGGCGTCGCCCAGGAAGATGGTGGCGCTCCCGACGTCGGTGCCCCGGAACTTGACCCCCTCGTAGACGATATCCTTGATCTTGTCGACGAGGGCGTTGTTGTTGTTCAAAAGGATGCCGCCGTAAAGCGCCCCGATCACCTTCCCGTCGCGGTTTTTAAGGGGAAAGGCGGAGACCATGACCATCCCGGAGCGCTCGCTTTTGTCGGCGCGCGGGCGTGCGTGCGGCGTGCTGATGAGTGGGATGGTGGCGCGGTTTACGAGGGTGATACCCTCCTGGGAGAGCTGTTCCGGGGTGAGCACCGAGGTGCCCGTGACGGCGACCCCTTTGAGCGCCTGCTCCACGAAGTAGGTGGACTGCCGGTCGCCGCGCAGTTGCGGAGAATGGGCGCGGTAGAGTACCTTGCCGGTTGCGTCCACCGCGGTCAGGATGTCCAGGTGCTTGTTCTGCAGGCGGCTGCGTAACAACTGCCGGATGCTCTCTTCGCCTGCGACGATGGAGGATGAGTTGTAGGGGTTGGTGGCGGTCAGATCCATGAGCTCGCGGATCCGCTCCAGTTCGTTGCGGTAGATCTCGCGGGCGGAGTTCAGGTCGGTCCGGACCTTCTCCTGGGCCTGGCTTGCGATCTTGTCGTTGATTATGTAGAGTCCGGCCAGGGAGCAGATGAAAAAGGCGACGAAGAGCGGGGCGACGGAGCCTACGGTGAGCTTCGCCCGGATCGGGAAGCGTCCCAGCATCAGCGGATCCCCTCGTCCTCAAGGCCGTATTCTTCTATCTTGCGGTCCAGGGTACGCCTGGCGATCTCGAGGATCTTCGCGGCGCGGCTTTTGTTATTGCCGGAGGCCTTCAGCACGTGCAGGATGTGCTCGCGCTCGATGGTTTCCAGTGAAACGAGCCTCTTGCCGCCGTTTTGCTTCGGTTCGGGCACCTGTGCCGTGCGCCAGACCGGCAGGGTCTCGGCGGTGATGGTGTTGCCGCGGGTGAGGATGGCGGCGCGCTCGATGGCGTTTTCCAGCTCGCGGATATTGCCCGGCCAGTTGTACGACTTGAGCAGCTGCATCGCCTCGCGCGTGAAGTCGGTGATCTCACGCTTCATACGCGCCGCGTACTTGGTGAGGAAGTGCCGCGCGAGAAGCTCGATGTCCTCGCCCCGGTCACGCAGCGGGGGGAGGTGGAGCGAGATGACGTTCAAGCGGAAGAAGAGATCCTCGCGGAAGCGCTTTTCACGCACCTCCTCTTCGAGGTCCTTGTTCGTCGCGGCGACGAACCTTATGTCCACGCTCCTCGCCTTGGTGTCCCCAACCGGTATGAAGTCACCTTCCTGAAGCACGCGCAGAAGTTTCGCCTGGATGGCCGGGCTCATGTCGCCTACCTCGTCGAGGAAGAGGGTGCCGTGGTTGGCGGCTTCGAGCAGGCCTTTCTGGGCGTTGATGGCGCCGGTGAAGGCACCCTTCACGTGCCCGAAGAGCTGGCTCTCGAGCAGGGTATCGGAAAGGGCCGCGCAGTTTATGGTGAGGAAGCGCTCCTTGGCGCGCGGGCTGTTGTTGTGGATGAGGCTCGCGATGAGTTCCTTGCCGGTGCCGGATTCCCCCAGGATCACCACGTTCGACTCGCTCTGCGCCACGAGCATCGCCATGTCGTGCACGCGGCGGAAGGTCTCCGAGGCGAAGATGAGCGGGGTGGCGCCCGACGGTATGCCGAGCTCGTCCTTGAGCGCCGAGTTCTCCTTGAGAAGCTCCCTGCGCTCCAACACCTTTTCCAGGATGCCGAAGATCTTCTCCTTGGGGAAGGGCTTGGTCACATAGTCGTAGGCGCCGAGTTTCATGGCCTCGATGGCCGAGTTGATCGAGGCGTAGGCGGTCATCATAACGACCGGCACCTCGAGCTTCATCCTCTTCACGCGCTGCAGGATCTCCAGACCGTCAACGTCCGGCATCTTCACGTCGAGGAGCATCAGGTCGACATCGTCCATGCCGCGGTTTTCCATGACGCTCATCAGGGAAGTGCCGGAACTGAACACCTCCAGCTCAAGCCCCTTGGCCGAAAGTATCTTGCTTAGATACCTGAGGATCTCGACCTCGTCGTCACAAATGATCACCTTGCCGTTATACATGTTTTTCACCTGTTGCCGCGCCTTTCTGCCTGATTCCTTCCCGTCGCGCCCTCGCGTAAGAGACGGGAGCAGGGTCCTGTAAACATTCGACCACTATCTTTCGCCGAAGGCGGCTTTGTCAAGGGAAAATCCCTGTTTGCCTTCACGCAGTGCCCCTGTGCATGTAACCGCGGCTCACGATGGAACCGGGGCTTGTCCGCTATTTTATCCCGGTTGCCGCTTCACACGATGGCATTCGCCTGATGTGGTTGGTTGCCCTACTGTTTGAGCGCAGGATCATACCACGTATTGGCCCGTATAACCAGATCACGCGGGTGTCATATCCTGTCCCTGATGATGTTTTTAGTAACCGGTGCAGCAAAATATCCTGTCGCGGCAGCGGCTGTGCTATTTTTTTGCTATCCTATTGATTGAGTGTTGTCGCAACGCAGCTCTTAAAGTCTGTTGTGGCCATGCCACCTGCTATTAAACGGAGGGTCCCCATGCGTCTCATCGCCACCGCACTGCTGTTTGCACTTCTTGCACTCCCAAGGCACGGTTACTCCGCCACCCAGGAGATCCGCCTCTCAAAGGGTCAGACGGTGTACGTCCCGGTTTACTCCAACGTCTTCACCGGCCCGCGCAGCCTGCCGTTCCAGTTGGCTGCAACCCTTGGCGTCAGGAACACCGATCCCAACTCCTGGATCCGCATCACCTCGATCGAATATTACGACACGAGCGGGAAGCTGATCCGGCGCTACCAGGACAAGGACAAACCGCTCTCGCTCGCCCCGCTTGCCACCACCTACGTTCATATCGAGGAGAAGGACACCGCGGGCGGCTTCGGGGCTAACTTCATCGTCAGGTGGCAGGCCGACCGCGCCGTCAACGCCCCCATCGTGGAATGCGTCATGATCGGTGCCACTTCCGGGCAGGGTATCTCCTTTGTGAGTCCGGGGCAGGCGATACGCGAGGTGAGATGATCCGGCGCTGCCGGGATGACTAAGCGCCGTCAGACGGCGTACCTAGGAGTTGCTGTGGGCGAAACCGCAAGGGACACGCAACATCCCTCCTGGCATACCCTTAAAACGGGGGAGGTGCTATCTCTGCTCGAGAGCTCTCCCGAGGGGCTCGCTGCCGCCGAGGCTGCACATCGCCTGGTCCGTTATGGCCCCAACGAGTTGGAGCCGCCCCGCTCGGTCTCGCCGTGGTCCGTCCTTATCCGGCAGTTCAAGAATGTCCTCATCTTAATCCTGCTGGTTTCCACCCTGTTGTCCGCTTTCCTCGGCCACGCCATGGAGGCCGCGGCGATCGCCGTGATCGTGCTCTTCGCCGTCCTTCTCGGTTTCATCCAGGAGTACCGCGCCGAGCGTGCTCTGGAGGCGCTGCGACTCATGGCGGCCCCCGATGCCGTGCTCATCAGGGAAGGGAAGCTGGTGAACGCCCCTGCCCGCGAACTTGTGCCGGGCGACCTGCTCATGCTCCGCCCCGGCGACCGGGTCGCCGCCGACGTGCGCCTTGTCGAGGCGGTGAACCTCCAACTCGACGAGGCGGCGCTGACCGGCGAATCGGTGCCGGTGGAGAAGGATGCCGCGCCACTTGTCGACCCGGACGCCGCGCTGGCCGAGCGTAAGTGCATGGCCTACGCCGGGACCGTGGTGAGCAACGGGCGCGGACGCGGCGTCGTTGTCGCCACCGCCATGGGGACCGAGTTCGGCTCCATCGCCCGGATGCTCACCGGCATCGAGACCGGCAGGACGCCGCTGCAGGAGAACCTCGACCGGGTGGGGAACCTGCTTGCGCGCGCCGCTCTTGCCGTGGTGGCGGCCATCGTTGTCCTCGGGTTGTGGCGCGGCGAGCCGCTCGTTGCGATGCTTCTCTTCGGCGTGGCGCTAGGCGTCGCCGCCGTCCCCGAGGCGCTTCCAGCTGTGGTCACCATCTCGCTTGCCCTGGGCGTACAGCGCATGGTGCGGCGTCATGCGCTCATGCGCCGCCTTGCCGCCGTGGAAACGCTCGGAAGCACCACGGTGATCTGTTCCGACAAGACCGGTACGCTCACCCGCGACGAGATGACGGTGCGCAACTGCTACGCCGCCGGTACCTGGTACGATCTTACCGGCTCCGGGTACGCTCCCGAGGGGGAGTTCCTGCGCGAGGGGAGGGTGGTGCCCCCTTCGGCTGAACTTGCCGAGCTATTGAGGGTCGGGGTCCTTGCCTGCGACGCGCGCCTTGCCAGGGACGAGGAGACCGGGCGTTACCGCGTGCAGGGAGACCCAACCGAGGGCGCCCTGGTGGTGGCGGCCTCCAAGGCGGGCCTGGAGAGGGACGCGCTCAACGCGCGTTATCCGCGCGTCGACGAGATTCCCTTCACCTCCGAGCGAAAGTGCATGACCACCCTGAACCGGGACGGAGCCGCACTCATCGCCTGCGTGAAAGGCGCCCCGGAAGTGGTCCTCACCGCCTGCGACTCCGAGCTTGCCGAGGACGGTGTACGACCGCTAGATGAAGGGGCGCGCCAGCGGCACCTGGAAGCGGCACGCATCATGGCCGAAGGTGCGCTCCGCGTGCTGGCGGTCGCGCGCAAGGAAGTGACGGGACGAAGCGACGCGGAAAAAGGCCTCACCTTTTTGGGGCTTGTCGGCATGATCGACCCGCCGCGCAGCGAGGCGCGCGAAGCGATCGCCACCTGCAGGGAGGCGGGCATCATCCCGGTCATGATCACCGGCGATCACCCGGTCACCGCGGCAGCGGTGGCGCGGGAACTGGGTCTCATCGCGGACGGCCGCGTGGTCACCGGCGCTGAGCTGTCCGCAATGGACGACGACCTCCTCGAGCGCGAGGCGCAGGAGATCCGGGTCTACGCGCGGGTCTCTCCGGAGCACAAGCTCCGCGTGGTGAGCGCGCTGCAAAAGCGGGGACACGTGGTCGCCATGACCGGCGACGGGGTGAACGACGCACCTGCGCTCAAGAAGGCGGATATCGGCATCGCCATGGGGATCACCGGGACCGAGGTGAGCAAGGAGGCCGCGGCCATGACGCTTACCGACGACAACTTCGCCTCCATCGTGGCCGCCGTGGAGGAAGGGCGCGGCATCTTCGACAACATCAGGAAGTACCTTATGTACCTCCTCTCCTCGAACATAGGGGAGATAGGCCTTATGGCCGGTGCGATGCTAGCGGGCTTGCCACTTCCCCTAAGCGCGGTGCAGATCCTTTACGTCAATCTCGCCACCGACGGCCTCCCTGCACTGGCGCTCGCCGTCGACCCGGCCGAGGCGGACATCATGCGCCGCCCCCCGCGCCGCGCCTCCGGCGGCATCTTCACGAGGGGGGTGGTGGCGCTGATCCTCGTCGGCGGGATCTGGTCGGCGCTCGTCAACCTGCTCCTTTTCGCCTGGGCGCGCGCCTCCGGGTGCTCCGACCGCGAGGCGATGACCATGGCCTTCGTCTCACTGGTGCTGATCCAGTTTTTCAAGGCCTACAACTTCCGCTCGGACCGTCACTCGGTTTTCCGTCGTCCCTTCGCCAACCGGTGGCTGAACGGGGCGATCATCTGGGAGTTCGCGCTACTGCTCCTGGTGGTGTATCTGCCGTTTTTGCACCGCCCCTTCGGCACCTTCTCCTTGACCCGAGGCGACTGGGGCGTCATTATTCTTGCCTCGGGCTCGATCTTCCCCGTGCTCGAGCTGGCGAAGTGGTTCCTGAGGCGCCGGGACACCGGCCGCTCTGAACCAGCCGATAACAAAAATCCCCCCTTCGCAAAGGGGGGAACCCAATAGGCAAGTGGTTGCTTTTTAAAACAGCGAGGTTTCATGGATTTTCATGCTTTACGTGATATCGTCGTCCTCTTCGGACTTGCCCTCTTTACCGTGGTCGTGCTGCGCAAGCTCAGGCTTCCCTCCATCATCGGCTTTTTGATCACCGGCTTCCTCGCCGGTCCCTACGCCCTTGGCTTCATCAGGAACACGCACCAGGTTGAACAGATGGCGGAGTACGGCGTGGTGCTCCTTCTTTTCACCATCGGCATGGAGTTCTCGCTGAAGGAGCTCATGCGGATCCGTCACATGGTGCTGATCGGCGGCGGACTGCAGCTCGTTCTCACCATCGTAGCGGTCGCCGTCATCGGGTCTTTGGACCATTTCCCCCTGTCGCAGGCCATCTTCTTCGGCTTTCTGGTCGCGCTCTCCTCCACCGCCATCGTCATGAAACTGATGATGGACGCCGGTGAGATGGACACCCCGCAGGGTAAGGCGGCGCTTGGCATCCTCATCTTCCAGGACCTCTGCATCGTCCCGCTCATGCTCTTCACCCCGTTTCTGGCCGGAGGGGGGGAGGGGCTTGCCGACATAGCCGTCGTTTCGGCCAAGGCAGGCGCCGTCGTCCTTGGCGCCCACTACGGCTCCCGCTTCGTGGTGCCGTGGCTCTTCGAACAGGTGGTGAAGACGAGAAGCCGCGAGCTCTTCGTTCTCTCCATCATCTTCATCGGCATGGGGACTGCCTGGCTCACCGCCCAGGTCGGGCTCTCACTCGCCCTGGGTGCCTTCATCGCCGGTCTGGCCATCTCCGAATCTGAGTACAGCCACCAGGCGCTGAGCGACATCATGCCCTTCCGCGAAGCCTTCATGAGCCTCTTTTTCATCTCGGTGGGGATGCTCTTGAAGCCGGTCATCCTGTTGAAGTTCCCGCTCCTCCTGATCGGCCTCGTCGTCTCGATCATCCTCATAAAAGCCGTGCTCACGACGGCGGTCGGTTTCGCCCTCGGGCTTCCCATGCGCATCGCGGTGATCGCCGGGCTTTCCCTCGCCCAGATCGGTGAATTCTCCTTCGTTCTTTCCAGAAGTGGGCTCTCCTACGGACTGCTTACCCGTGAGACTTACCAGCTCTTTCTGGGCGCGTCGATCGCCACCATGGCCTTGACTCCGCTCTGCCTGAAAATCTCCGGGCCGGTAGCGGACTTTCTCATCGGGGTATTGCCGCACCACTGGACCCGCGGCCGTAGTAGCCTGGCGCAAAACGGCGACAAGGTCGCCTTGCGGGACCACGTCATCGTCGTAGGCTATGGCGTGAACGGGAAGAACCTGGCGGGCGTGCTGAAGAACCTCGAGATACCCCGCGTCATCATCGAGACAAACCCCTTCACGGTGCGCAGCCTGCGCAACCAGGGGGAATCGATCATCTTCGGCGACGCCTCCAAGCCGGAGATCCTCGAGCACGCCGCGATAGGGGACGCCCGCATCGTCGTCATCGCCATCTCGGACGCCGCCGCCAGTCGGCGCATCGCTGCCCTCGTCCGCCAGATGAACCCTTCCATTCACGTCATCGTGCGCACGCGCTATCTCCTCGAGATGGAGCCGCTCTTCAAACTGGGGGCGAACGAAGTGATTCCGGAGGAGTTCGAGACCTCGGTGGAGATCCTGTCACGCGTACTCAAGCGTTTCCTGATCCCACAGGACGTGATCGAGGAGTGCATTGCGGACGTGAGGCGCGACGGCTACGATATGCTGCGCAGCGCCTCGAAGCGCCACAGCCATGCCGTCGGGATTGCGGGCTTTCTCTCCGGAGCCGAGATCGGCAGCTTCCGGGTGCGCAAGAACGCCCCGCTCGAGGGGGAGAGCCTGAGGGGAGGGCTGCTGCGCACCCAGTCCGGTGCCACGGTGGTCGCCATCAAGCGTGGAGACCAGATCACCGCCAATCCCGACCCCATCTGGGAGTTCCAAACCGACGACATCGCACTGCTGCTTGCCACTCCCGAGCAGATGCGCGTCGCCGCCAGGCTCTTTGAGCCGGGGTGATTGCCTTCCTTCTTCAAGTTTATCCATCTCCAACCGAATGAAGTACCACGTGCCGGACCGGTTTTTTCGGACCAGCTTTCTCAGCAAAAGGAGTATCCGACATGAAACAGAAGAAATCCAAGGCGCTTTCTTCGCTAGATTTCTGTGACCTTTCCCCTCTTTCCATGGACCGGCAGGGGCTCGTGGATGATTTCATACACCACTACTGCCATCACCTGGGGCGCGACAAGTACTGCAGCAGCATGCGCTACCGTTACCAGGCCATAGCCCACACCATCCGTGAGCGCCTCATAGAGCGCTGGAACAACACGCGCTACGCCTACATAAACGCCGACTGCAAAACAGGTTATTACCTCTCCCTCGAGTTCCTGATGGGGCGCGCCATGGGAAACGCCCTTTTGAACCTCGGCATCTGCGGTCCGACCGGCGAAGCGATGCATCAACTCGGGATGGATCTCGAGGAACTGGCAGAAGAGGAGGTGGACGCGGGACTCGGCAACGGTGGCCTTGGGCGCCTCGCTGC
The DNA here is from genome assembly GCF_004917075.1 of Geomonas edaphica. Taxonomy (GTDB): domain Bacteria; phylum Desulfobacterota; class Desulfuromonadia; order Geobacterales; family Geobacteraceae; genus Geomonas; species Geomonas edaphica. The sequence continues at coordinate 862,633 of NZ_SSYB01000001.1, read as the reverse complement.
CTGCTTCCTGGATAGTTGCGCAACACTGCAGCTGCCGGTGATGGGTTACGGCATCCGCTATGAATACGGCATGTTCCGGCAGGACATCAAGGACGGCCGCCAGGTCGAGGAGCCCGATCACTGGCTTAGAGACGGCAACCCGTGGGAGATGGAACGCCCCGAGTACACCCAGCGGGTGCGTTTCGGCGGTCGCTGCGAGATACGGCGCAACGACGACGGCACGCAGAGCTACTGCTGGCTCGACACGCATGACGTCCTCGCCGTTCCCTACGACATCCCGATCCCCGGGTACCGAAACGGCACCGTCAACACCCTGAGGCTCTGGAAGGCGGCGGCAACCGATGTCTTCGACCTCGACGAGTTCAACGCGGGAAGCTACACCGAATCGGTCGCGATGAAGAACGAGGCGGAGAACATCACCATGGTGCTCTACCCCAACGACGCGAGCGAGAACGGCAAGGCCCTGCGTCTGAGGCAGCAGTACTTCCTCGCCTCGGCGAGCCTGCAGGACGTCATGGAGCGTTGGATCTACCGCCAGGGGAAGGTCTTTGACCACTTCGCCGAGCGCAACTGCTTCCAACTAAACGACACCCATCCAAGCTGCGCCGTGCCCGAACTCATGCGGCTACTCATGGACGAACAGGGGCTCGGCTGGGACGAGGCCTGGGTCATCACCACGAGCACCATGGCCTACACGAACCACACCCTGCTCCCCGAGGCGCTGGAGAAGTGGTCGGTACCGCTTTTCAGGCAGCTCATGCCGCGGCTTCTCGATATCATCCTCGAGATCAACGCGCGCTTCTTAGCCGAGGTGGCGGCGCGCTGGCCCGGCGACGGGGAGCGTTTGGCCAGGATGTCCATCATCGAGGAAGGGGAGGTGCAGCAGGTCCGCATGGCCTACCTCGCTATCGTCGGGAGCTTCTCGGTTAACGGTGTCGCCGCGCTGCACTCGGAACTGCTGGTGCAGGGGCTCTTCCGTGACTTCTACGAACTTTGGCCCGAGAAGTTCAACAACAAGACCAACGGCGTCACGCCGCGCCGCTGGCTTGCGCGCTGCAACCCGGGCCTCACCACGCTCCTCGCCTCTCGAATCGGCGACGGCTTCGTGGCCGACCTCGCCAAAATCTCCGGGGCCGCGCCCCTTGCCGATGATCCCGAATTCCGTGCAGCGTGGCACAAGGTGAAGCAGGCGAACAAGGAGCGGCTGGCTGCCCTCGTGCGTGAGCAGTGCGGTGTCGCCTTCAACACGGAAGGCCTCTTCGACGTCCAGGTGAAGCGCATCCACGAGTACAAGCGCCAGCTTTTGAACGTGCTGCACGTGATACACCTCTACGACCGTATCAAGCGCGGCGACACCGTCGACTGGACCAACCGCTGCGTGCTCATCGGCGGCAAGGCGGCCCCCGGCTATTACATGGCAAAGCTGATCATCAAGCTGATCAACAACGTGGCGCGGGTGGTGAACGACGACCCCGAGGTGGGCGACCGCTTGAAGGTCGCCTTCTTACCCAACTACCGAGTCACCGCGATGGAGGTGATCTGCCCCGGGACCGACCTCTCCGAACAGATCTCCACCGCCGGCAAAGAGGCATCCGGCACCGGCAACATGAAGTTCATGATGAACGGCGCCATCACCATCGGCACCCTGGACGGCGCCAACATCGAGATACGCGAGGAGGTGGGGGACGACAACTTCTTCGTCTTCGGGCTCACCGCCGAAGAGGTGGAGGGGCTGCGCAAAAGCTACAACCCGGCTGGCATCGTCGCCTCCTATCCCGACCTGGAGCGGGTCATGCAGCTTCTCGCCAGCGGCCGCTTCAACATGTTCGAAAAGGGAATCTTCGACCCGATCATCGCCGCCATCATGAGCCCTGACGATCCCTGGATGGTAGCCGCAGACTTCCGCAGCTACGTGAAGGCGCAACGCAAGGCCGCCGAGAAGTACCGTGACCGCGAGGGGTGGACCAGGATGAGCATCATCAACAGTGCGCGCAGCGGCAAGTTCTCCACGGACCGGACCATCTCGGAATACAACGAGGGGATATGGCACCTGCGGCCGGTGCAACCGAAGCGGTAAACGGTATCTGCGCAGGATTACGATAACTTCTCCTTAAGATAAGCGCAGAGGTGCCGATACGTGAGACAAAGTAGTGGAAGAGTGGTCGACACATACATGGCAACTGCGGAGGAAGCGATGTCTACGGCAAATTTACCGGTTAAAAAGGGTGAGTCCAGCAGCGAGCTGATCCAGCTGGTGAGCTTCAATCTCGGCGCGGAGGAGTACGCCGTCGAGGTGCTCAAGGTACGCGAGATCATCAGGATGACCCCCATCACCCATATCCCTAACACCCCTCCGAGCGTGGAAGGGATCATCAACCTGCGCGGCAAGGTGATACCTATCGTGTCACTCAGGAGCAGGTTCGGCATGAACAGCACCGAGGACGACCAGCACACGCGTATCATGGTCATGGACATCGACGGCAAACTGATGGGTTTCATCGTCGACGGTGTATCCGAGGTGATCAGGATATCCAGCGGTGAGATCCAGCCCCCGCCGAGCATCGCCGCCGGCGGCGTCGACCAGGACTTCATCTGCGGCGTCATCAAGCACGGCGAGCAGCTGCTTCTCATGTTGCAGCTCGACCGCATGTTCACCGGCGCCGAGCAGGAAGCCTTCTCGAGCTTCGCTTAGCCAATCGTATTTCACACCCGCCCCTTCAAGCGCTCCCTCCCCCGGAGGGGGAGGGCAGGGGAGGGGGGAACTCTCAAAAATGAAGGGGAAGAACGGCTCCGGCCCTTCTTCCCCTTATGGTTTAAATAACCGTTCACCGACTCCCAACGTTGCGGAGCGGAGGCAGAACCCTTTGTCCCGTTCGAGCGCGTAGCTTCGCCAATCTGTCACTTTGACTCCTTAATTTGTCACTTTGCACTCTAATTTGCACTTTTACCTCTCTAATTTGCAAATTACCCCTCTAATTTGAAGATTTACCCCTCTAATTTGCAATTTAACCCTTCTGATTCGTCACTTTGACCCCTTAATTTGTCGTTTTGGTCATCCAATTTGACTATTGTAGTGCTACTTCGTCGATTTGCGCTCTGATATGACGGTTGACCCCCTCTCTTTGTTGATTTGATCCTGTAACTGTCGATTTCCCTGCTAAATTGGCGGATGACTACGATTTTGCCCGAATGGTCTTGAGCAGCATCGAAGAGAGCCGGTCGAGAAAGGCTCTCCTGTCCTTGTCATCGTAGAAGATGTCTCCTTTCTCGTTGCCTCGGACGATCACATTCTGAAGGCTGCTATCTGTCGGCGAGAAGGTGCCCGTGCATGTCACCGGCAGGGTGGGGACACTGAGCTTCGAAGGTGGCGATATCATACAGGTCATTCAGTGACTACGGCTTTCCGCCTGAGTTTTGAAGGACCAACTTTGGGGTGTGCTCAGGTGCATTGTGTGGTAGAGTGGCGCTTCCCCGCGGCTGGGGGGATTTCGTGAGAAAAGGGGGGGACATGCCATTTGTCAACATCAAGATAACCAGGGACGGCGCGACAGCGGAACAGAAGGCGACACTGATAAAGGGGGTAACTCAGTTGCTGGTGGACACCCTCGGCAAGAACCCGGCTACTACGGTCGTGGTCATCGAGGAGGTGGATACGGATAACTGGGGGATCGGCGGCGAGTCCGTCACCGCACGTAGGAAGGCGGGCATATAGCGGGGCATCTGTTCAATTTATCGACACTTCTGTTCAAAAAAAGTGTCGAAATGTTTTACACTTTACTCAGTTGAGTATAAAGGTCGCCGCCGATGAACGGGCGCAGGGCCTTGATGGCCGTATTTACGACCTTTTCAACGCAGCGAATAAACCTGTACGCCAATGCTGCCATGGCATCTTCTATGCTACATGTTTGGCAACAGACGGCGGACCCCGAAACGGGGGCGGGTCAGACACCGTTTCCGCCAAGAGAAGGAGGTGGCCAATGGGATACTTAAGCTATGGCCACGAGTTCATACTATCGATTGTCTTACTGCTGGTGGTTCTGCATTTCGTTCTGGATCTGCTGCCGATGCTTTATAGCCGCGTGCGCCTGTTGTTCGCATCTACACCGGTGAGAATAACCAGCGGGCTCGTCATCATCATCGCCGCCTTCTTCCTGCTGTAAGGGTGCGTAGCAGTCTCGCAGTACGCTCCCTTGCATGAAACTGGCGAAGAGTTCTGCCACCTAAAACTAAAGCCGGATGGGTCATTCAGCGACCTTCCGGCTTTCGTGTTTATTTGAGCTTAGGGGCGGGGCCGAGTCCGCTAAATCGGGCGGCGCCTCGACTGAATCTGCCGGTACAGGATGCCGGCTCCCCAGGCGAGCCCGCCGATCATGAAGAGCGTACCGCAGAAGAAAGAGATCCGCGCGATGACATGGTCGTATTGAAGGAGCCCCAAGCGCGTCAGGATAATTTCCCAGTCATGGTAGTCTTCGACTTCGCTCCCCGTTACCCCGCCGAGCAGCATCAATTGCCCAGCCCTAGCGTCGTCCATGTACGGCGCTATGTCCATGAAACTCTGGCCGAGCCACCAAACACCTACCGTCGCGGCGAAGTGATCCTTCCTGCGCAGAAAGGAAGCGGTTACCACCGCAGGCATAAGCCATTGGCCTAGTGTCCCACCCAGTACCTGGATGAAGCGCCCGAGCGGAGCAAAGATGACGTGCCCGGCTTCGTGGAAGGGGAGGTTTACAAGGTGCATGTACGAGCGTGAAAAATCTTCGCCACTGATCGGCATGAAAATGAACTTGCCGCCCCACACAAGTAGTATCGCCCAGATCACCAGCCTACCCGCAAGCTGAAGGGTATCCATGTCCCCTGGTTTTTCTTCGATCGTCCCTTCATGGATCGGGGGGGGCTCGGAAGCTGAGTGGTCGACACGCACCTTGGCGAAGATGACGCCGCAGCGCAGACATACCTCGGTGCCGTCGGGCTGTGCATGGGCGCATTTCGGGCAGATCATGAGGGGCCTTGTTGCTTGCGGGGGATGAGAATGGCTCTGGCCGCAGAATCTCGGACTTGCCGACTATATGACAAGGTGGGGCTGGTGTAAACCTCAGAAACGACGGGCCGGTAGCCGGAAGGTTCATTGCTGCTGGTCGCAGACTCCGCAATGCAGCACGAGCCTCACCTTGCAGGCTTCTTGCAGCAGATCGCTCTTCGCCTTGGCACCGTAAAGCTCGACGGACATCTCTTCATCACCGTTCAGGGTGAGTTCCAAGGTGTCCTGGGTGAGGGCGCAGTCAACTCCCTGCACCACGGCGTTGCGGCGGCGGTCGAGGCCGTCGCACAGGCGCAGGATGCCGCCCAGGCGGGCTACCAGTAGCTGGTCGTCCGGGGATAACCGGGTGAACTCCTCGTGCTTCTTCTTCGGGGCCGATTTGCGGTGGTACCGCGCGATATTGGCCATCAGCTCGCGCTCGCGCGGCGTGAAGCCTAAGAGGTCGGCGTGGCGGATCAGGTGGTAGGAGTGCTTGTGGTGGCTTGAATAGCTTATGAAGTAGCCGACGTCGTGCATGATGGCGGCGGCATCTAAAAGCCGCATCTCCTTGGGACCCCAGCCGTAGCGTGGGGCAAGTGCCTTGAAGAGCTGCAAGGAGAGCCGCGCCACATGCTCGGCGTGTCCTTCGTCGATGTGACAGGAGTGGGCGAATTCGAGCGCGCTGTCGCGCCAGGAGCGCAGTTTCTTTTCGGGCAGGAGGTTCCGCCTGCGCAGTCCGCGCAGGATGAGCCCCTCGCGGATGCCACGCTCGTTCACCTTCAGGTGGTTCACCTGGAAGAAGTCCATCAGCTCGTCCACCACGGTCACGCCCGCGACAATGATGTCGGAGCGCTCTGGGTTAAGCCCCGGGATGGCGCGCCTCTCCTTGTCGCTCTTTCTGGCGAGCATGGCCAGCAGGTGCACGATTTCCGAGCGCAGCAGCTCGTAGCCGTGCAGCGAGTCGAACTTCTCCTTGCGCGCTGCCGCGACCATGGCGGCGATCGCGGTGACGGTACCCCCGGAGCCGACGAGGCATTGCATCCCCGTCCGCTCGCCGGTGTAGGCGGTTTTCAGCGACTTGCGGATGTGCTTGCGGAGTTTCTGGTGCTCCGTGCCTAGTACCGGGTCGCTTTTTAAAAAGCTCTCGGTGAGGAACACGGCGCCAAGCTCAAGGGAGAGCATCTCCTCGGTATGCGTGCCGAGGGCGGATATGAGTTCCAGGCTGCCGCCGCCGATGTCGAAGATCAGGTGCCGCACCCCTTCGAGTTCGAAGTTGTGCTGCGCCGAGAGCGCGGCAAGCTCCGCTTCCTCCTCGCCGCTGACCACCTCGATCTCGAGACCGGTGCTTTTCTTTATCGCCCGAACCAGCTCGGCACCGTTGGACGCCTTGCGCACGGCGCTGGTGGCGACCGCATCGATGGCGCTTACCTTGTAGCCGTCGATGATTTTTTTCTGGCGGGTGAGGGCCTCGATGGCGCGCTCCCACGCCGCAGGCGCGATGGCCCCGGTCTGGTGCAGTCCTTCGCCCAGGCGTGCCAGGACCTTCTCGTCGTCCAGGATCCTGTATTTACCGTTTCCCGAGGTCTCTATGACGATGCTGCGGATGGAGTTGGTGCCGATGTCTATTGCGGCGAGCCTGGTCTGTTTCAACTGCTGCTCCTTGGACTGCGGTAGGAGGGGAGGGTGGATCGCTAGGCGAGGGCCCTCAGCACAACCTTTCTCGCTTTCTTGAAACCCTTGCGCACTTTCTTGAGGCTTGCCTCTTCCAGGCCCGTCACCTTCTTGCCGGCCTTTTGAAGCGCCTTTGCAAGGCGCTTGGAGCGCTTCTGCCCTACGTCCTGCATCTGCGCCAGCGCGTTTTCGATCCGCTCCAGGTCCGAGCCGAGCTTTCTGCCGCATTTCTCCGACATCTGCTCGGCAAACCTGTCGCGCGTGGTCTGTGCCAGGTTTTCCACCTTCTCGCGCACCTCGCTCACGCGCGCGAGCATCTGCTGTGCCGAGGCATTTTGATGCTCTTCAGCCATCCCGGCCAGCTCTGTCGCCTGTTGCAATATGGACTGGATGTGGCGCGTATTGATGCCGCGCACCTTGCGCAGCCCATCCTCTCCGGCCTGGGCGATCTTGGCGAAGCTGTCATAACCTGCATCGTACAACCGTTTGCCGAGGATCGCGCCGACCCCTTTCAACTGTCTGAAGTCTGCTGCCGTCTGAACCATCGTAAGTGCTCCTTTTATGCGTACTGTTATCCGCCTTGGCGCAGGCGGTCCACCGCCTTGCCGCGCGAGGTGACGATGCGTCCCCCACCGGTCACCATTTGCAGGAAATGTGCGTCGCCCGTTCCGTCCGCGGCCCGCTTGAAGGAAACCGTTCCTCCCTTGGGTAGGGTGAGGGAGTCGGTCTCGCCCAAAAGCGCCTGTGTCACGAGACCCAGGTCCGGCTCGTGCCCAACCAGCGCCACTTCACCGGCCTGCGGGTAGAGCCCCAAAAGCTCATCCAGCGCCTCCGGGCGAAAACCGGGGGCGAGCTGCGTGGCGACGATCAGTTCTCGCTTGTAGGAGAGTTTCTCTGCGAGGATGTCCGCCGTCTGCACGGCGCGGATGAGTGGGCTGGTGAGGATGAGGTCAGGAGATATACCCAGGGTGGCCAGGCTTTTTGCCGCTTTCCTGAAACGTCGTCTGCCGCGGCGGGTGAGGAAGCGATGCTCTTCCTGTATCTCAGGTGTTCTCTCAATTGCTTCTGCGTGGCGCACGATATGGATGATCATGGCTTTCTCCATAGATTAGGCAACGCTAAAGACTTTAACCAATCTCTCTGGTTTTGCAACCGGTCCTTTTATTTTAGTGCAGTAAGCGCACCGGGAAGGGATGGTGTGGGAGAGAGGTGCTTGCAGGGACCCTCCCCGTCGGGGGAGGGACTGATTGAGGTAGGTGGTTAGCGCTTTTCGACCAGAAGCTGTGCCAGGCTCTGCCTGACAGAGTCGGTGATGGCTTCGGAAGGAAGGGAGCCGCCTACGCCTCTGAGCCAGAAACGGTCTACCGCGGTATCGCCCAGTGTGTCGATGGTCATCTTGACCGGGAACAGGCAACGCATGCTGAAGTGATCCAACAGGTCGCCCAGGAAGCCGAGCCGGTCGATTCCCTTGATCTCGATGAACACGCTTCCTTCGTGGCGTGCGGCCGGTTCCATCCTGAATGCGAGCAACTCGATCCGTGCCGCCTTGTGGTCCGGTTCGGTACCGGCGAGGGCGAGGAAGTCGATGCCCTCCGGGCTCTTGGCGAAGAGGGCACTCTTAAGTTCAAAGCGCGAGCGCCAGTGGCTGGCGTTCACCTTTTCGGCGGATCCGTTTATGATGCTGACGCGGTGATCTGCAAGGCCCGCTGCAAGCCTGCCGGTCCAGCCGGGGGCCAGAAAGCCGGAGAGTTCCAGCAGGTAGCCGTTCGGCCTGGCAGTCATCGGTACGATGGTGAAGCCGGCCCGCGCGAAGTCGGTAAGTGTTGTGTCGGTCATTGACTCTCTTTTCATGGCTAAGCTGTTCATTGCCGCTCCTTTATTTTCAGTGACGCGAGATATCTGCGAGTCCCGCACCCGGAGGGTGAGGGGCAGGGAGGGGGCTGCGCGTCAGGTGTTTTTGGGCTTCTCTGTCCGTTGTTTGAGCGCCGTCAGGGTGCTCATGGTCTGTGCTGCAGCATCTCTCTGCCGCATCCTGCGAGAAAGGCGAAGACCTCGCCACGGCTCTCCAGAAAACGCGGCAGGTCGCGGTTCATAAGGTCCTCGAGAAAGTGCAGGGTGTCTGCGTCATCGCACTGTAACTCGTCCATAACTGCGGTCAGCATCGGAACGATGTCGTAGAGGTCGTCGCGGTTGAAGGGTGAGGGATCACAGGGGCCTGCGAATTTGGCCTCGTACTTCTGCTCCGTCACTTTCGGATACCGGTACTTAAGGTCTGAGGGGTGAACGGTGATCCTCATGGCGCCTCCTAGCGGCACCCGCAGGTGGAACTGCTGCAGCTCGTCCTGCAGGTGAGTTGCGCTTGCGGGTTTTCGGCGTGTTGGTCGAAACAGTCCAGGGACTCCCTGGTGATGAACCACCCTTGTTCTGAGAGGGTTCCCTGCAGGGCTTTTTGCTTCAGCAGCATGAGGATCTTCGTCTCGGTGGTTGAGAGCTCCGCCGCGGCTTCGGCGGCTGTGACGTGTTCCTTCCCGTCGATCATCTCGGTCATGGCAGTCCCTCCTTGAATTTGGGACTTTACACGGAGCATGCCAGTCAAGCTTCTTTGGGCGTAGGGATGGTATTTCAGGGTGTTAGCGGTTAAGCGCTCTGTATGGCTTTAAGTCTGTTGCTGATTTAATAGCCACGATGCTCTGCATGGGGCACTCCATTCAGCAGAGCGAACGGTTGTTGATGGCTGTTCTGGGTGAGGCAAATCCCCTCTGTCCCCCCTTCGCAAAGGGGGGGACGTAAGGCCACGCTCACTGCCTCGAGGCTAACGCACTCATGCTTTCTCAGGGGGGGGCTGAAGAATCTTCACAAAGGGCGCAACGCAGGGGTAAAGGAGACAGGCACCTTCGGTGCCAGTCTCCTTTGTGGCTGCGGCGGCGGGTGCAGTTGGCGGTTGATAACGTCGGCGGAACATAGTAACCTGCGGCGGTATTTTCATCGCCACGTCCGAGAGACTTTATGCTGACAAAATCGCTACGCGACTCCCTGGAGACGCTGGTCGAGGCCGAACTCCCTTCGCTGGTCGAGTCGTACAAGAAACTGCACGCCCATCCCGAGCTCTCGGGTCAGGAGCGGGAAACCGCCGCTTTCCTGGCGGGTGAGTTCCGCACGCTCGGTTTCACGGTCACTGAGGGAATCGGCAGGTACCAGCGCTTCGACTGGCCCGGCTACGGTATCGTGGCGGTGCTGGAGAACGGGGACGGGCCGACGGTCCTTCTCCGCGCCGACATGGACGCGCTTCCGGTGGAGGAAAAGACGGGGCTTCCCTATGCGAGCAGGGCAAGGGGGACCTATCGCGACGGTAGCGAAGGGGCGGTCATGCATGCCTGCGGGCATGACGTGCACATGTCCTGCCTGCTGGGGGCGGCGCGCGTGCTTTCCCGCTGCCGCGCGAACTGGTCCGGTACGCTCGTGCTGGTGGCTCAGCCGGGAGAAGAGGGGGGCGACGGGGCACAGGCTATGATCGACGACGGTGCGTATCGGCTCTGCCCGAGACCCGATTTCGCCCTTGCGCTGCACAGCACGCTGTTTCTGAAGGCTGGGACCGCCGGCTGGGCGCCGGGGAATTTCCTGGCTAGTTTCACCGAGGTCGAGGTGGTGGTGCGCGGGGTCGGGGCGCACGGTTCGGCACCCGAATGCGGCAAGGACCCGGTGGTGCTCGCCGCGCAGCTTGTACTTGCCTTCCAGACCATCGTGAGTCGAGAGATATCGCCGCACGAACCTGCGGTACTCACCGTGGGGGCGATTCACGGAGGAGCCGCCTGCAACGTCATCCCCGAAGAGGTCGTGCTGCAGCTTTCCATACGGAGCTTCGACGACCGGGTGCGCGACCGCATTATCGAGTCGGTGCGGCGCATCTGCGAGGGGACTGCGCTTGCCGCCGGGGTGCCGCAGGAGCTTTCGCCCGTGGTGCGGGTGCTTGCCGCGCATCCGGCGACCTGCAACGACCCGGAGCTCGCTGAGCGCCTGGCCGGTGCCTTGCGCGTGGCGCTTGGGGAGGAAAACGTGGTCCGGTCGGCGGCGCGTATGGTGAGCGAGGATTTCGGTTCCTGGGGGCTCGGCGGGGAGATTCCCATCTGCATGTTCTGGCTGGGTGCTGCGGACCCGAGCCGTTTTGAGGAATGCGCGGCTTCTGGAGGGGCGCTTCCATCGCAGCATTCGCCGCTCTACGCTCCGGCTCCGGAGCCGACCTTGCGGGGCGGGGTGATGGCGTTAGCTACGGCGGTGTGCGAGCTGCTGCAGGGGGGAAGTAGGTAGAGGTTCTATAAGGCAAATCCCTCCTCTTCCCCCTTCGCGGAGGCTGCTACGGGCGGCAGGCTCCCCCTTCGCAAAGGGGGGGACGCGAGGACTAGTGCAGCGCCGTTGTGATACACACAGGCTGCTTCGTGGAACATTTCGGGTAGAACCAAAAGAGAAGGGGNGGCAAATCCCTCCTCTTCCCCCTTCGCGGAGGCTGCTACGGGCGGCAGGCTCCCCCTTCGCAAAGGGGGGGACGCGAGGACTAGTGCAGCGCCGTTGTGATACACACAGGCTGCTTCGTGGAACATTTCGGGTAGAACCAAAAGAGAAGGGGCGCACCGTGCGGTGCGCCCCTTCTTTATTGCCTTCGGCCGTCTTATTTCCTGTTATGCGCTCTTGACGGCGTTTTGTGACCACTCTTCGCTGCCATGTCGCGTTAACGATCTTCCCTTTGCCGGGCGGGTGCATCTTCACGGCCGCGTCCACGGGGAGGCTCGGCCTCACGCGCGGGGGGCTCTGCGCGTTTTGATGCAGGTTCCACGCCCTGCGGCTGAGGCGGTTTGACGCTCTGCGGCTGCGGCGGTTTGACAACGGGTGCGGGTCGCGTTGCGGCCGGATGGGGCACCGCGGGACGCGTCTGGGGCGCGGGGACAACGGCTGGTTCTTTTACCGCAGGCTCGGCTGCGGGGGGATGCCTTACTCCGCGTGGCGCGGTACCGCGCTCGGCCGGTTTAACTGGCGTAGGCGCGATGACTGGCTGCGTTGCGGGTGTCTGGGGCGCTGACGCGGGAGCCTGGGGTGTCGCCGCGGGGGCTTGCGGTTGCGGCTTGACGGCAGGACGCGGGCCCCTGCGCCTTTGCTCTCCCTTGCCTCGCTCAGCACCACGCTCGCCGGTGGTGGCGGAAGGCTGCGGCTTCCCGGTTGGGGGCGTTGCAGACGACGGTGACGGCTTGCCGGGAGCGACAGGCTGCACGCGGGTCGGTTGGCCTTGCTGCGGAACCACCTGCCCTTTCGGCGCCTGAGGGGCGCGCGGCTGCGTGGCCCCAGGCTCCCGTTGTTTCGTGGTCGGCGGGGTGACACCGGGTTTCGTTGCGGGTGCCGTTGGTGTCATCACGCCCGGGCGTAACGGCTCTCTACCGGTCCAGGGCTCACTGCGTCTTTCGGTTCTCGGGCGCGGCGCTTGTACGCCGCCGGGGCGAGGCGCCGAAGGTCTCGGCTGACGTGACACGCCCGCCGCCGGCAGCGGCGGCATCCTTCTCTCGTCACGATGCCTTTTGGTCTCAACGCGAAGCTGCTCGCGGTACATGCGCGTGTCGCGCTGGACCACCCGCTCGTTCACGCTTATCACGGCGGCCCTGCGGTTTATGTAGATGTTGCGTCGGTCATGCACGTAGGGACGTGAGCGCCGGACCCACCCGGAACCCCGCCAGCCGTGGTAGTACACGCGATGCCCGCGCCAGTCGCAGTCACGGTTGAGCCATGGACCAAGGGTAAAGGCGACTCCGAAGGAGATGGCCGGCGTAGCTGGATAGAAGCGTTCCACGTAGACCACGTAAGGGTCGTACACCGGAACGTAGACGTACTGAGGTCTAGCCGGGACGATCCTGAGCATGTCACCATCGAAGAACACCTCCTGTTCGCGTGTCGAATAGAGGTTCCCCTGGTCGTACGCCCATCGGCGCAGCCGCTGGATGGAATCCATCACGTCCTGGGGCTGCTCTATGTAGGCCTGCCCGAGCGAAGCGGTCCACTGGTACTCCCGGTCCATCATGTAGAGGATCTGAGGGTAGTGGGCGACGGCACGCACGCTTATGTCCCAGGGCTGGTAGTCGATGTCCGGCGTGTTGCCGTAGAACCTCAAGTATCGGGCTGCATCGTGGATCTGGTCCACGAAGGTCGCGGCCGGGAGGATCTGGGCGATAAGCGGGTCCGCGTAGAGTGCGACGGGGGCGAGCAGGTCGTCAAGTTCTTCCGGGTAGAGGAGATCCTCCTCGTACTGGTATTGATCGGAAGCGGTGTAGTACCCGGGTTCTGATTGAGCTCTGAGCGGGGTGACTGCGAAGGAAAGGGAAAACAGCAGGGCCAGCATCAACGGTATATAGGATCTTTTCATGGTTTCTCCCGGTGGGATCTACTGTCAAGGCTTACCGTCCCAGTCTATCAAAGTCGCGCGACGATGGCAAAACTGGTGTGGGGCTGGTCAGCAGCCGGACTGCATGGCCATGATCTTCTCGTGCAGCCCTTCCATGTTGAAGGGCTTCTGTATGTAATGCAGTTCTTTCTCTGGTTGGATGCCGCGTCTTGCGATCATCTCATCGGAGTAGCCGGTCATGAAAAGTACCTTGGTCTCCGGGCGCATGTTCGCTATGCCACGGGCCATATCGAAGCCGTTCATCTCCGGCATGATCACGTCGGATAGCACCATGTCGATCTTTTTGCTTGTGTCGCCGCAGATGGCGAGGGCGAGATGGGGGCTGGCTGCCTGGATCACCTGGTAGCCTATCTTCTCTAGCATCTGCGTAGCCATGAGGCGCAGCATGTCGTCATCCTCGACAACGAGCACGGTGCCCGATCCGGTCATCGCTGTCGGCTTGCTCTCCTGCTGGACTACGACGTCGCCGGTTAGTTTCGGTAGGTAGATCTTGAAACAGGTGCCCCGTCCCGGTTCGCTCTCCACGTCGATGAAGCCGCCGTTTTGGGTGACGATGCCGTAGACCGTTGCAAGGCCGAGGCCGGTGCCGCGTCCCACCTCTTTGGTGGTGAAAAAGGGTTCGAAGATGCGCCGTACCACCTCGCGCTCCATCCCGGTGCCGGTGTCGATGACGCTCAGGCACGCATAGGGGCCGGGCTTCGCATCGAGGCGGAAGTCGCAGAACTCGGTATCGACGGTGATGTTACCGGTCGCAACGGTAAGCGTGCCTCCTTCGGGCATGGCGTCGCGGGCGTTTACCGCCAGGTTCATGAGGATCTGGTCTACCTGGGAGGGGTCGATGCGTACCGGCCAGAGCGCGTCGTCCGGGACGAAATCGAAGCGGATCTCCTCACCGATCAGGCGGCTTAGCGTCTTATTCATCTCCAGGCAGTGATCGTTTAGGTTCACGCGTCTCGGGGAGATGATTTCCTTGCGGGAGAAAGCGAGGAGCTTGCGCACCATGTCACGGGAGCGCTCACCGGCCTTGATGACCTCATCGAGGTACAGGGAGAGCGGGGACGCCCCGGCCGCTTCGAGCTGGCAGAGCTGGGCGTAACCAAGCATGACGCTCAGCATGTTGTTGAAGTCGTGCGCGACCCCGCCGGCCAACTGGCCGATGGACTCCATTTTCTGCGAGTGCCTTAACTGTGCCTCTACCTTCCTGTGCTCGGTTATGTCGATGCCAAAGCAGAGGGTGCCGACTACGGTTCCCTTTTCCACGATTGCGCTGTTGCGCCACGAAATGGTGCGCATGGCCGCCGCTTTGGTCACGATCTGCCCCTCGCAGGCGCAACCTCCGGTGCCGGCGCCAGCCTCCTGCGGGATGCAGCACATCTTGTGGAAGGCCTCGGCACCCATCGCGGTTTCGAACCAGCTCCTTCCAAGGAGCTCCTCCTGCCGATAGCCGGTCATCTCCTCGCCGGCACGGTTGATGAGGGTTACCTCCCCTTTAAGGTTAAGCCCCAGGATCATCACGCAGGCTGCCTGGATCAGGTTCTCGGTGTACTCCTTTGCAGCGGTAAGTGCCTCCACCGACTGCCTGCGCTCGGTGATGTTTTCGATGGAGAGCACGGTGCAGGCGATGCGCCCCTCCTGGTAGACCGGCGTGGCGCCGCAGGCTATCGATACGGTATCGCCGTTTTTGGTGAGAAATTCGGCTTCGAACTTGACTATCTCAGCGGTGCCGGACGTGACGAGATGCAGCTGTTGCCGCACCATGTCGATGCAGTAGGGACAGACGAATGCGCCGATGTCGTGCCCGATGAATTCCGGGGGCTGAAATCCTGAGAGCTCAGTACAGCGTGCGTTGGCCATGTCCACGGTGCCGTCAAGGTTGAGGACGATGAGTGCATTGGCGCTACTTTCCATGACTTTTTTCAGGAAGGTGTAGGAGTCCTGCAGTTGACGGTTGGCCTGGTTGATGACGCGGAAGGGGAGTAGTACGAAGACGATGAGGGAGACGCTGAAACCTGCGACCGCTACCAGGGCGGCCCTTTTGATGATGGGGCGCAGCGACCGGGTGATTTCGACGCTCCCGATGACCTTGTCGCCGTAGAGGATGGGGTGGGTACGCTGGATAACCGGTGCTGCGAGCTGCCCCCCGCTTGCGGCCAGTTCCCTTCCCCCGGCGTCGAGGATGCGGTGCCTTTCGGCGGTGGTGGTGCTGCCTTGACTGGAGAGGATGGCGTCCAGTCGGTGCGCCTCCTCATGCCAGGAGTCCGGGCTGATATTGCCAAGGGAGGTGATGATGCGGGCGTTGATCTCGGTCTCGGTCTCGAGGCTGCCCAGCGCATGCTGGTAGCTGACCGCAAAATAGCCGAACGGGAAGAAGAGGGTTACGAGAAGGGCGAGAACAACCGTGCAGTTGATGGTGAAATGGCCTGTCTGCTTCTCGGAACCGTTCATTGGGAGCGCTCCTTGCGCATCAACCAGGTGCGGGACTTCGTTGTCCGGTATCGTTGCCCGGCCCATCTGCACCTCGGCGCGCAGATTAGCATTGTATTAATAAAAAGAGAAGCGATTTGTAGGAAAAAACCTCACGGAAGAGGGTTGGTGGAACGTATACGCGATCGTTGCCGTGACGGCCGCGTTCCCGGGGGATATGCGTTGACAGGGTAGAGGGCATCCTGTATAAAAACCGTGTCACTGAATTGAAATTCGTGCTACGCGGTCTCGACCGGGAAGCACGCGGAGGAAACTAGATGCATATGGCGGACGCTCTGCTATCCCCGTTGGTCGGGGGGACCATGTGGGCCGTCTCCGCAGGCGCCATCGCCTGGGGATCGGCACGCCTTGGCCGCGAGAGCGACGATCGCATCGCCCCGCTTATGGGGGTGCTGGGCGGCTTTCTCTTCGCCGCCCAGATGATCAACTTCTCCATCCCCGGCACCGGCTCGAGCGGGCATCTAACCGGCGGGCTGCTCCTTGCCATCCTGCTCGGCCCGAGCGCCGCCTTTCTCACCGTGGCGTCGGTGCTCGTCGTGCAGGCGCTCTTCTTCGCCGACGGCGGCCTCTTGGCCCTCGGGTGTAACATCTTCAACCTCGGGGTAATCCCTGCCTTCATCATCTACCCGCTTTTGTACAAAAGGCTGATCGGCACAGCACCGGGGCCCCGCCGCGAGGCTGCGGTGACGATTTTCTCAGCGCTTTGCGCCATGGAACTTGGCGCTCTCTGCGTGGTGCTGGAGACGGCGCTCTCCGGGGTATCCGAGCTGCAGTTTGTGAAGTTCCTCGCGCTCATGCTCCCCATCCACCTCGCCATCGGCGCTGTCGAGGGGGCGGTTACCCTCGCCGTGGTCTCCTTCATGCGCAAGGCCCGTCCGGAGCTGCTCGCCCGTCGGACTCACGCAGAGGCCGCACCTTCGCTCAAGCCGTTTCTCGCCGCTGCCCTTGTCTGCGCCCTGCTGGTTGCAGGCGGGATCTCCCGTTTCGCCTCCGCTAAGCCTGACGGGCTTGAATGGTCCGTAGCCGGTGCGTCCGGTAGCGCTGCGCCGGTTGCCCTGCATGGCGTGACCGCTTATCTGCACGCGCTGCAGGGACGGTTCGCGTGGTTCGCCGAGTATCGCGTGCCGGCAGGGGAAGGGGTGGCCGCTCAACAGGCGGGACCGGGTGCCGCCGGTGTGGTCGGCACGCTCATAACCCTGATCATCGTGGTCGCGGTGGCGGCGCTTCTGCGCCGGGCGAAAAGGGGAGGGGCCACTCCCGAGGCGTAGGCGCGCTCGGCTGTGGTTCCGGCGAGGAAAAGGGCATGGCATCGGTACATGGGGCACTGCTTGATTTGAAACGGCTGGATCGGCTCGCGGGGGGAGATACCGTGCTGCACCGCCTGGATCCCCGTGCCAAGGTGCTCGCCACCTTAATCTTCATCCTCTGCGTCGTCTCCTTCGGGAGGTACGAGCTTTCCGCTTTGGTTCCCTTCCTGATTTACCCCGCCGTGCTCATCGCCATCGGACGGCTTCCCGCCGGGTACCTCGCATCGCGGGTTTTCCTGGTCTTCCCCTTCGTCGTCGCGGTCGGCATCTTCAACCCGTTTCTCGATCGGGAGGTACTCTTCCGTCTCGGCGACATCGGGGTGACCGGCGGCTGGATCTCCTTCGCCTCCATCATGCTGAGAACCGCGCTCACCGTGGCCGCCGCACTCACCTTGACCGCGCTTACCGGCTTCGTCCCCATCTGCCGCGCCCTTGTCGGGCTTGGCATGCCCAAGGTGTTCGCCATGCAGCTCCTTTTTCTCTACCGCTACCTCTTCGTGCTGGCCGATGAGGGGGGGCGTGCGGCCCGGGCAAGGGAGATGCGCTCCTTTGGCGGCAAGGGGAGAGGGCTTGCGAGCTACGCTCCCCTGCTCGGGCACCTACTCTTGCGCACCTGGCAGCGCGCGGAGCGGACCCACATGGCGATGCTGGCCCGCGGTTACAACGGCATGCTTCCCGCTGCCGAATCCAGGCGCCCGGGGCTTTCGGACTTTCTTTTCATCCTTTTCTGGGGCGGCCTCCTCATCACCCTTAGGCTGTGCAACCTTCCCCGTCTCCTCGGGGCGCTGGTAACGGGAACCCTGTCATGAGCCATCACATCATCGAGATCGAACACCTGCGCCACGTTTACCCGGACGGCACCGAGGCGCTGCACGACGTAACCTTCAGCGTAACCCACGGCGAGTCCGTCGCCGTCATCGGCGCGAACGGGGCGGGAAAATCGACGCTCCTAGCCCACCTGAACGGGCACCTGCTTTCCGAGTCGGGAGAGGTGCGCATAGGCCACGTACCGGTCAGCCGCGCGAGCCTCGACCAGGTGCGGCGCACCGTCGGGATGGTGTTCCAGGACCCCGATGACCAGCTCTTCATGCCCACGGTCCGCGAGGACGTCGCCTTTGGTCCCATGAACCTGGGGATCACCGGCGAGGAGCTGAAGCGATGCGTGGCCGATGCGCTGTGCCGGGTGGACGCAGAGCATCTCGCAGAGAAGGCGCCGTATCATCTCTCCGCAGGCGAGAAGCGCAGGGTGGCCATCGCGACGGTGCTTTCCATGTCCCCAAACGTGCTGGTGATGGATGAGCCGACAAACGGCCTGGACCCTTACGCCCGCAGGCAGCTGATCGGGCTTTTAAAGGATTTCCGGCACAGCAAGATCATCACGAGCCACGATCTCGACATGGTGCTTGAGGTGTGCGAGCGGACCATCGTCCTCTCAGGCGGGGCGGTGCGCGCGGACGGTCCGACGAGGGAGATATTCAGGGACGAGCGGCTTTTGAGGGAGTGCCGTCTTGAGAAGCCGTTATCCATGCAGGGATGCCCGGTCTGCGGCGGGTGAGGGGAAACGAAAAAAGCCCCGGATCGCTCCGGGGCTTTTGATAAAGTTCTACGCTATATGTCGGACTTAGACCCTGGAAACGTTGGCCGCCTGAAGACCTTTCGGTCCCTTGACGATCTCGAAGGTCACGGAGTCACCCTCGGTGAGGGATTTGAAGCCGTCGCTGTTGATGGCGGAGAAGTGAACGAAGACATCCTCGCCGTTCTCCTGCTCAAGAAAACCAAACCCCTTGCTGTCGTTGAACCATTTTACCGTGCCGTTTACCATTTACTTACTTCTCCCTGTACTTCCGTTTTGTTATAACCTGCGGGAATTCGCGGGTGCGTAACCATACCAGTCTGCATACTCCGTGTCAATCTTTTTTTAAGATCGGTTTAAAGTGTTCTGCTTAGTATACAGGATCTGCCTGTACTGGCCTTGGCTTTGCCGTGCTGCCTGCTTTGTCAGGAGAGCCACGACGCTTCGGGTACTTATGCCGATGATACGGTAAGTCTGTGTCGTGTCGCGGGTGCATTTACTCTCACTGCATGAGGATGCCAAAATCTCATGTCTCGACGTATACGTCTCTGTTGGCGGCGCATCCTGTCGGTGCTGGTGCCCATGACAGTGGTTTACTTCCCTCAGACAATTTCCCTTTCATCTGATAAAATCCTTTTGTCTCAGAGCGCCGGGTCGTGTTAAGGTGCTATGATAAAAATCCGTTTTTAAAACAATCCTGAACTGCGTGACAATCCATGACCGCCCGTTATCAACAGAGATCACCTGAGGAAATAGAACTCGAGCAGAGGCGCGCCGAGCTCGCTTCGCTGCGCGCACGCCATGCCGAGGCGAGTGCCGTGCTGCACCAGTTGCGCCAGGAGATCGCGGGCTTCGAGCGGAACTACCAGGAGACGCTGGGCAAACGGATGGCCGAACTGGAAGGGATCGAAGCCGAGATCGACCGACTCACCGGAACCGCTAGCGCCGTGGAAGATGACTTCTGCGAGGGGACCGCTTCCGCACCAGACGACCAGGACGACTACCTGGACGGCCGCACCTACCAAAGCGGCAAGGCCTTCCGGGGCGGCGATGCGCACGGAAGCCGCGGTCGGGTCTGGAAGGCGGATGAGCAGGACATCAAGGCCCTGTATCGTGAGGTCGCCAAGGCGATCCATCCCGATCTCGCCGGTGACGGTCCCAATTCGGTGCGGCACGAACTGATGCTGAAGGCGAACCGCGCTTACGCCGAGGAGGATCACCGCACCCTCAGGGAGATCCTGAGGAACTGGCGGCGGCACTTCCCCGAGCAGGCCGAGCAGAGCGACATCCGGGCGGAGCTTGCCCGGGTGAAGCGGCAGATCGCTGTGGAGATGGAGGCGATCCGCGAGGTGAACGAGCAGATCGAGGAACTCCGTGCCAGTTACGTGCACCGCTTCAAGCTGCGGGTCGACGAGAGCATGGCGGCGGGGAGCGATCTCTTCGCCGAGATGGTGGCGGCGGCCGAGATCAACATCGCCCGAGCGCTGAGGCGTCTGGCCGCGCTCAAGGGGGAAAAGGTACGCAGCTCCGTGCGCGGTGCGACGAGGCAGGCGCGCATCGTCTCCTTCCCGGCCGATGCCGCGTGCGGCGACCTTTACCTGCGCGACCTGCGTTCTGCGAACTTCAGCGACTGGAAAAAGGGCGGGCCGGCCATCGGTCCGGTGCGGGTGTATCTCGACCAGGCGCTGCGCCTGGACGTGAAGGACGGGGTAGGGGTGAAGCTTAAGCTTTTGCAGGGGCTGAACCCGGAGGATCTGCAGGCGCTCTTTCTTTACGACGCGCTCGACGCCGATCTAGACCACATCGTGCATCTGACCGGCCTGGAGGAACTCTACCTCTGCGGGACCGCCCTGACCGACGCCGCGCTCCTCGGGATCTCGACGCTTACCGCATTGAAGAGGATCTACCTGTACCAGACCAGCATCTCCGATCGCGGCCTCGTCTACCTGCAGGGGATGCAGGGGCTGCAGGGGCTTACCAGCAGCGGCAACAGCATCACGGACGAGGGACTGGCCGGGTTCCAGAGGGCCTTCCCCGGGGTGAAGACGGTGAGTTTCAAGTGGAAGCGCTGAGGTAACAGGCGCTGCCAGGTATTTGAAAGAAGAAAGCCCGGGAGACGATTCTCCCGGGCTTTCTTGCGTTGGGCCTTTGCGGGCTGGAAATTAGATGTTCAGGAAGCGCGCCATGTCGGCGATCAGGTCGTCCGGGTCCTCGAGGCCTACGGAGAGACGCACCAGGGTGTCCTTGATGCCGCGAGCTTCCCTCTCGGCAGGGGGCATCGCGGCGTGGGACATCTTCGCGGGGTAGGAGAGGATGCTCTCCACACCACCGAGGCTGACGGCAAAGGCGGCGAGTTTCACTCCCTCAAGCAGGCGCGTGGTGAGTTCGAAGCTCGCAAGTTCGAAGGAGAGCACAGCGCCCGGGCCGCTCGACTGGCGCTTGTGCACCTCGTAGCCCGGGTGCTCCGGGAGCCCGGGGTAGTACACCCGCTCCACCTGCTTCTGCTCCTTCAGCCATAGCGCTATCTTTTGCGCACTTGCCTGGTGTTCTTCCATGCGAACCTTGAGTGTTTTCAGGCCGCGCAACACGAGCCAGCAGTCCTGTGGGCCAAGCACCGCGCCGAAGGCGTTCTGGATGAAGCGGAGCCTCTTGCCGAGTTCGGGCTCGCGGGCGACGGCGAAACCGCAGATCACGTCGGAGTGACCGTTAAGAAACTTGGTGCCGCTGTGCAGCACGATGTCGCAGCCAAGCTCGAGCGGCCGCTGCAGGTACGGGGTCATGAAGGTGTTGTCCACGATGGTCAGGATGCCGTGCTCCGCCGCCAGCGCAACCGCGGCGGCAAGGTCGGTGATCTTGATGAGCGGGTTCGACGGGGTCTCTAGGTAGAGCGCCTTGGTCTCCGGGCGGATCGCGGCGGCAAGGGCCGCCGTGTCGGTGGCGTCCACGAAGGTGGCCTCGAGTCCCCACCCCTTGAACAGGGTGGACAGGAGCCTGAAGGTCCCGCCGTAGACGTCCTCGCACACGACGAGGTGGTCCCCCGGGGCGAAGAGGAGGATGGTGGATGCGATGGCCGCCATTCCCGAGGCGAAGGCAAGCCCGGTGGCACCCTTCTCGAGTCCGGCGACCGCTTCTTCCAGCGCCTCCCTGGTCGGGTTGCCGGATCGTGCGTAGTCGTAGCGGCCGAAATGATCCATCGACTGCTGGGCGAAGGTGGAGGTGTGGTAGATGGGGTGGCTCACCGAGCCGTGCTGGGGATCGATGGGGTCGCCGCCATGGATCAGTTCGGTTGCGAATTTCATGCGTGCTCTCCTTATGCGAATGCCTGCGCCAGGTCGGCGATCAGGTCGTCCTTGTCTTCTATGCCTACCGAAAGCCGCAGCAGCAGGTCGTTGATGCCTAAGCGCTGCAGCGTCTCCGGCTCGATATCCGCGTGGGTCTGCACCTTCGGGAAGGTGATCAGGCTCTCGACGCCGCCGAGGCTTTCCGCGAAGGAGATGAGCCGTGTCTTCATAAGCAGCCGCTCGACCAGTTCGGGACGGGCCACCTCGAAGGCGATCATCGCACCGAAACCGGTGCACTGGCGCTGCATGAGGTCGTGGCCGGGATGCTCTGGCAGCCCCGGGTAATAGACTCGCCCGACGCCTGGGTGCTCCTTCAGCCACAAGGCGAGGGCGAGCGCATTCTCCTGCTGGCGCTCCATCCGGATGGTGAGCGTCTTGATGCCGCGTATGGTGAGCCAGGAATCCTGGGGACCGAGCACCGCGCCGGCGCCGTTTTGGTGGAAGTACACCTTTTCGGCGAGGGCGGCGTCCTTCACGGCGACGAGACCGCACACCGTGTCGTTGTGGCCGGAGAGGTACTTGCTACCCGAGTAGACCGTGATGTCGGCGCCGAGATCGAGACAACGGACAAGGTACGGCGTAAGGAAGGTGTTGTCGACGATGCAGAGCATCCCCTTTTCCTTGCAGAGCGCCGCGAGCGCCGCCACGTCGGCCACTTTTAGAAGCGGGTTGGTGAGCGACTCGACGAAGAGGGCACGCGTGTTGGGGCGTATCGCCTGCCTAACCAGCTCGACGTCGCTCGTGTCGACGTAGCTGAAGCTCAGGCCGAACTGCTGGAACAGTTTTTCGAAGAGCCGGTAGCTCCCGCCGTAGAGGTCCTCGGTGACCACAAGGTGATCGCCGCGTTCGAAAAGGAACATGAGGCTCGTGATTGCCGCCATGCCGGAGGCGTAGGCAAAACCGCGGCTCCCCCCTTCCAGGCGTGCCATTCCCTCCTCGAGGGCCTGGCGGGTGGGGTTACCCGAACGGCTGTAGTCGTAGCCGGTGCTCTGTCCAAGGCCGGGATGGCGGAAGGTTGCCGTCTGGTAAATCGGAACCGTTACCGCGCCGGTTCTCGTCTCGCGCTCCAGGCCGATCTGTGCTGCAGTTGTCGCGATGTTCATGTCTGCCTCCAATGCAAAAAGTCCCCTTCCGGGGGGGGAAGGGGACTTCGTTGGTATCGGTCCGCACTTCCTTATCTTCCGGAACATTTCGTTCCGCAGGATTTGGCACCTTCCCCCCTGAGGGGAGGTTGCCGCGATGTCATAGGGCCAGTCCCTCGATCGCTCTGGATAAGTCATGCTATTCGGTTGTAAGGGGTCAATCCTTGAATACAAGTGAGGATACAAATACAAGAGTGGTGCAGTTCTGTCAACGCAAAAAGTCTACTTCTTGACTAAAGTAAAAGTTATTTGCGGCCAATGTTTTCCTCGCACCTGGCTGGGGTGGCGGCGCGTGTGCGTTTCGAAGTCATAGCGTTATCGTTGTGATGCCTTGTGGTGGCTTCCTGTCCTGTTTCATGAGCATCTTGCGATGCACGCCAGTCTTTGCTGCAGCAATGCTTTGAGTTTGTGAATTCCTCTTTGGTCACAGTACTGGCAGATAAAACAAAACCGCTGTCATTGGGCATCAAGTGCTGCTTCAGTCTCTTAGCTAAAGACGTTCTGTAATATAATTGAAAATACCAATTTGACAATGCAAAGAAACCTGCCACTATAATCCCAGCAAGTAATGATCAATGGAGGGAAAATAAATGGCCACTTTGGTAGAGATCGCGGCACAGATCGTAGCTTCGCATGCGTCGAGTACTCCCATGACCTCGGATCAGCTTATATTCGAAATCAGCAAAGTGCACAACGCGCTCAAAAACCTTGAAGCGGGTGAACCAGTCGAGGGATTAGAGGAAGCGAAGCCTTCCGTTTCTGTGAAGGATGCATTCAAGAAGGGTGAAGTTGTTTGCATGCTGTGTGGCAAGGGGGGATTCAAGACGCTCGCGCGGCATCTCAATACCGCCCATGGCATGAAACCGGGCGAGTACAAGAAACAGTTCGGCATCCCGGGCAAGCAGCCACTAGCCGCCAAGAACTATTCCGAGGCGCGCCGCAAGATGGCCCTCGACCGCGGTCTTGCCGACAACCTCGCCAAGGCCCGCGGTGTGCGTATGGCCAACATCGAGGCCAAGAAATCGACCCCCGTGAAGCCCAGGGCAGCCAAGGCGTCCAAGGCTCCGAAGGAGACGGCCAAGGCGAAGACCGCCTGAGGTTCATAATTCATGTAGAAATGGCCGCCCCTCACGGGCGGCCATTTTTTTTAAGAAGTGGCGATCGTGGGCAAAAGGTTGTAGAGTGCTGACCCTCTACTTTTTGTCCGGCAGGTGAACATGAAACCAGTAACCTTGGAAACCCCGCTGCAAACCTCGTTCGACAGGGTCGCCCCGCTTCTCACCGATTTCTCGCTCTACTCGCATTGGAACCCGGTTTTCCCCAGGGTGACCCCTGTCGGCGACGATGGGCGTCACGACCTCGTTGTGCATCTCCCCGGAATGGAAATCTTCCACGTAACCGCTTCAAACATCGTCGCCGAGCCCGGGCATGTTTCATGGCAAAGTAGTCTTTTCCTACCTGCGCTACTCACCTGGACTTTCTCTTTACACATTATCGCTGAGACGCCCGACCGACTTCTCTTCAAGCAGCGCTCCGAATTCACCGGCCTTTTCGCCCCCCTTTTCTGCCTCGCACTGAACCGGCCCGCCGCCTCTGGGTTGGAAGAATTGGCCCGCGCAGTTCGCCGCTGGGGCGAAAAGGGTAACGTGCGCTGCCTTAAATGCTGATTCTTCTTCGTCAACAACTTCTGGCACACCCTGAAAAAAACGTGTAATATCAGCCGCGCTCAAGAGCCAGAGCTTGCTTTGGCTGCTATTAAATCGCGGCGTCAGCCGCGTTGAAGGAGGAGAGATGAAAGAATCCTGCTGCCCGGACCACGCGTCCGTTCTCAACCTGCCCAAGGTGCAGGGGCGCTGGCCCGGCTCCTGTTTCGTTTGTTCCGAAGGTCACCCTCACGGTCTAGGCCTTCGCTTCCATCACACCACCGACGGCGTAGCCTGCGTGACGAGCATCCCCGCAACCTATTGCGGCTTCGACGGCATGGTCCACGGCGGCATCATATCCGCCCTCATGGATGAGGCCGCCGCCTATGCGATCTTCGCCCGCCACGGCAAGCTCGGCGTCACCCGCGACATCACGATCCGTTTCCTGAAGCCGGTGCCGACCGCCACCGAGATCCGCGTCGTTGGCGAGATCGTCAGCTTCGATCCTCCCCAGGCCGAGGTCGCCATGGCGATCTACGACGCCGATGGGCAGCGCTTGGCCGAGGGGCGCACCAACTGGTCCTTTCCGCGCCTTTCTCGCATCGCCGCTTTGGCCGGCGTCGAGGAGGAGGTGCTTCAGGATTTCCTCGACGACTGCCGCAAGATGTAATTGACAGATACAGGAGAACTCAACGATGAGTGAATTGCTGATCCCTCGCACCCCGTCCGCCTATGATTACCCGCTGCTGATAAAGAACATGCTGCTCTACCCGGTGGTCGATAACCCCGAGCAGGAGATCATCTACCGCGACCTCTACCGTGGCTCTTATCGCGACTTAAGGGAACGGGTGCGTCGTGCGGCAGGGATGCTGACCGAACTCGGCGTCCGTCCCGGGCAGACCGTCGCGGTCATGGACTGGGACAGCCACCGCTACCTGGAGCTCTTCTTCGCTGTGCCGATGATCGGGGCGGTGCTGCACACGATCAACGTCCGCCTCTCGGCCGAGCAGATCCTCTACACCATCGACCATGCCGAGGACGACGTGCTCCTCGTGAACGCCGAATTCCTCCCGATTCTGGAGCAGATCCGCGGCAGGATCGATAACGTGCGCACCTACATCCTCATCAGCGACGACTGCGAAAAGCACGACGGTACCGTCCCCTTCGCCGGAGAGTACGAGGAGCTTCTCGCGAAGGCCGCCCCGATGTCGGATTTCCCCGACCTGGACGAGAACACGCGGGCGACCACCTTCTACACGACCGGCACCACCGGCATGCCCAAGGGGGTCTACTTCAGCCACCGACAGCTCGTGCTGCACACCTTCGGGCTGCTCGCGACGCTTGGGTCGATTACCGCGCACGGCGGACTGCACCGCGACGACGTCTACATGCCGATCACCCCGATGTTCCACGTGCATGCCTGGGGGCTTCCCTACGTCGCCACCATGCTCGGGCTGAAGCAGGTCTACCCCGGCCGCTATCTCCCGGAGACACTGCTTGAGTTGAAGGATAAAGAAGGTGTCACGTTCTCGCACTGCGTCCCGACCATCCTGCACATGATGCTGAAGCACCCTCATGCCGAGAGGATGGACCTCAGGGGATGGAAGCTCATCATCGGCGGGGCCGCCATGTCGCGCAACCTCTGCGTCGAGGCGCTCAAAGCGGGTATCGATGTCTTTACAGGCTACGGCATGTCGGAAACCTGCCCCATTCTCACCATCTCGCAGCTGACCCCTGCCATGCTGGAGCTATCCCACCCGGAACAGGCGGACGTTCGATGCAAGACCGGGCTTACCCTGCCGCTGGTCGACCTTCGTGTCGTCGACAACGATCTGAAGGAACTTCCCCGCGACGGCGCGAGCGCCGGCAATGTGGTGGTCCGCTCGCCGTGGCTCAGCCAGGGGTACCTGAAGGATCACAAGGCTTCGGAGCGTCTCTGGACTGGCGGATACCTCCACACCGGCGACGTGGCGGTGCGCGACGAACTCGGGTACCTGCGCATCACCGACCGGAGCAAGGACGTCATCAAGGTGGCCGGTGAGTGGGTTTCTTCGCTGGAACTTGAGGATATCATCACGCATCACCCGCTGGTCGCCGAGGTGGCTGTCATCGGTAAGGCGGACGAGAAGTGGGGTGAGCGCCCACTGGCCCTGGTCGTTCCGAAGCCTTCCACCAACGTGACCGAGAAGGATATCGCCCATCACGTCCGCGCGTATGCCGACAAGGGGGTGGTGAGCAAGCAGGTTGTGCTCGTCAAGGTGAAGTTCGTCGAAGCTATCGACAAGACGAGTGTCGGGAAGATCAACAAGGTTGCGCTCAGGGAGAAGTACCTCTCCTGATCGGGCGCTTTTGAGGTGATGATGGCCAAGACGCCACAGAAAAAGAGGGTAGTGGAGATGAACCCGCTGGAGATCGAGATCGCCATCGCTTCGCTGCACTCCACCGGGGACTACCAGGTGCTGCGCCGCCTGAATCTGGCGCGCGATGCAAGGCTCGGGCGACCGGGGCCGGAGCACTCGCGCGTGGCCCTTTGCCTCGATACCGAGACCACCGGGCTTGATTTCCGGCGCGACCGGATCATCGAGCTTGGTGTGGTTGCCTTCGAGTACGATGCCGAGACCGGCGAGATATACCGCATCACGGACCGCTACTCAGGCTTTGAGGATCCCGGCTTCCCCATTCCGCCGGAGGTGCAGGAGATCACCGGGATTTCGGACGAGATGGTGCGTGGTCAGGCCTTCGACGATGCGTTCATGAACGCCCTTGCCGCCAAGGCCGACCTGGTAATCGCACACAATGCCGCTTTTGACCGGAAATTCGTCGAGTCGCGTTATCCCGCCTATGCTAAACTCCCCTGGGCCTGCACCGTGTCGCAGATCGACTGGGGTTCTGAGCGGCTTTCCTCGCGAACCCTGGAGTTCCTGCTCTTCAAGACCGGTTCGCTCACCATCAACGCGCACCGCGCGCTGGACGACGCCGAGGGGGTGCTTGGGCTCCTTCTCGAGCGGCTCCCGGTGACCGGCGCTTCCATTTTTATGACCCTTTTGAAGCGTGCCCACGAGATCACCTCGCGCATCTTCGCCGTCTCCGCTCCCTTCGATAAGAAGGACATTCTCAAAGAGCGCGGCTATCGCTGGAGTGACGGCTCGCAGGGGGGAAACAAAGCGTGGTGGCGCGACGTTCCCGCTGACGAGGAGCACAAGGAGCTTGCCTACCTTGCCCGGGAGATCTACCCCCGCGGGAACACGAGTGCCGTGCAGGTGGTACGCTGCGACGCCCTAGCACGTTTCTCCATCCGCGAGTAGCGTCGAAGTCCCGGGGGATAGAGGGAAGGGGAGAGCTAAGGGGCACAGTGCGTCCACGCAGCGCTGCATGAGCGCAAGGTTCCCCCCTTTGCGAAGGGGGGACAGGGGGGATTTGCCTTCGTCGGACCATACAGCACCTGCTGCCACTACAATCACAAAAGCTCCACCAGAAGCTGAACGATATCGACAACCGCTTAGGCTCGTCCCGGAGGCCCCCCGTTCAACCAACGGGAGTTGAGTAACAAAAGCAAATCCCCCCCAGCCCCCCTTCGCAAAGGGGGGAGCTTAAAGGCCCCTTTTTGCAGCAATGTAAGGGGCTAATCGCTTGTTCAGCTGAATTCTCGAATTAACCACCCTGAGGGGAGGGGATAGCGGTATCTTCCCCGAAAATCATCCGGAGGTGTGATATATGAGCTTCGACAAAGCCGACATCCTCATCGTCGGGGCGGGCATCATCGGCCTCACCATAGCACGCGAGCTGGCGCGTACCGGTCACGGCGACATCGTCATCATCGAGAAGGAGACGGAACTCGGGGTGCACGCCTCGGGACGAAACAGTGGAGTTCTGCACGCCGGGATCTACTACTCGCCGGACAGCATGAAGGCGAAGTCCTGCCTGAACGGCAACTTCCTGATGCGGGCGTACTGCAAGGAGAAGGGGCTCCCCCTGCTGGAAAACGGCAAGGTCATAGTCACCCGCACCCCGGCGGAACTCCCCGTCCTGGACGAACTCTTCCGCCGTGCCACCGCGAACGGCGCCAAGGTGGAGATGATCGACGAACGGCAGCTGGCCGCCATCGAGCCCAACGCTCGCACCGTCGAGCGCGCCTTGTTTTCCCACTACACCGCCGTGGTCGATCCGAAGGCGGTGCTGAAGAGCCTCAGAAAGGACCTGGAGGAGAGCGGCCGGGTCACCTTCGTCATGGGGTGCCGCCTGACCGGGATCAAAGGGAGCGGTGTCGCGTTGACGAGCCGCGGGGAGATCCGCTTCAACCGGTTCGTGAACGCCGCTGGGGCCTTCTGCGACAAGGTGGCGGGCTTCTTCGGGGTGGGGGAACAGTACCGTCTCATACCCTTCAAGGGGGTGTACCGACTGCTCAAAAAGGACGCTCCCTACACGGTCAACTCCAGCATCTACCCGGTGCCGGATATCCGTAACCCATTCCTCGGGGTCCATTTCACCCGCAGCGTCCACGGCGACGTCTATCTAGGGCCCACCGCCATCCCCGCTTTCGGCAGGGAGAACTACGGCATCATCGCCGGGATCGATGCTGAAGCGCTATCCATCGCCTGGGAAGACCTCATCCTCTTCATGACCAACAAGCCGTTTCGCAACGTGGCGCTTAGCGAGCCTGCCAAGTACCTCCCTTCGGTTTTCTTCAAGGATGCCGCGAGGCTCGTGAAGGAGCTCAAGCCCGAAGACGTGGTGCCCGCCTCCAAGGTGGGGATCAGGCCGCAACTGGTGGATTGGGAGAAAAAGGAGCTGGTGATGGACTTCTTGGTGGTGGCCGAAGGGGAGGGGGTGCACGTCCTGAACCCCATCTCACCTGCCTTCACCTCGTCCATGGATCTGGCACAGGGGATCGTGGCGCAATATTTCTAGAGAACGTTCTACGTTCTACGTTACGGAAGGCAAAAAAAAGAAACCGCCGGGGCCTTTGGGCTACCGGCGGTTTTTGTTATTTAGGCGCCCTTCCTTTACTTCAAGCGGGCTGCGACTTGAGACGCTTGTTGAGGGTCTGGCGCGCAACGCCAAGCATGTTCGCCGCCATCCCCTGGTTCCCCTTCGCCTTCCGCATTGCCTCGGCGATCATCTGCTCCTCAACCTCTGCTATGGTCGGGAACCGGCCGAAAACCGCGTCCAAGGCCTGCTCCAGGCTCTCCGTCCGTGGCGCCGGTGCCTCCGGTACGCTCTGCACCTCGGACCCCATGGCGCTTCGGAAGGTTTCCATGGAGAGAACGCCTCCTTTATGCCGCAGGACCGCTTCGGAGACGAGCGCCTCCATCTCGCGCACGTTCCCCGGGAAACGGTAGAGGGTCAGCATGACAGCAAGCTCGGGGGGCGGGGTAGGCTTCTTCTTATCCAGTTGGGCCGCGGCCTTCTCGAGGAAATGGTCGAGCAAAAGCGGGACATCGTCCAGCCTGTCGCGCAGGGGGGGGAGGTGTACCCGGTGCGCGCATAGTCTGTAGTAGAGGTCGTTTCTGAACTTTCCCTGTTTGATGAGCTCCTGTAGGTCCCGGTTCGTCGCCATGACGATGCGGGCGTCGCTCTTCTTCACGAAGTCGGAGCCGACCGGGTAGTACTCCTGCTCCTGTAAAAGTCGAAGGAGCTTGATCTGCGACATCTCGCCCAGGTCACCGATCTCGTCGAGGAAGAGGGTCCCGCCGGACGCGCGGGTTATGAGCCCGTCACGCGCCACGTCGGCACCGGTGAAGGCTCCCTTTACGTGGCCGAAAAGGGTGTCGGAAAACATGTTGTCGTCCAGCCCCGCAACGTTCAGAGGAACGAAGGGACCGCTGCGTCCGCTCAGGTCGTGAATGGCGCGGGCGGCGAGTTCTTTTCCCGTGCCGGTCTCACCGGTGATGGTGACCGGCTGTCTGGTCCCGGCGACCACCTCGATGTACTGGAAGACGGCGCGCATTGCCTTGTTCGAGGAGACGATGCTCGAAAAGGCCTCCGGGTGGTCCAGGCGGTCGGTGAACATGTACTGTTTCAGGGTGGAAAGCTCGCTGGAGAGGCTTTTCAGCTCGAGCGCCTTTCGGACCGAGGTGAGCAGGCGCTTCACGTCGATCGGCTTCACCATGTAATCGAAGGCGCCCCCCTTCATGCAACTCACCACCGTCTCCACCTCATTGCTGGCGGTGGAGACGATCACCTTGATCTGCGGGTACCGGTTTACGATCTGCGGCAGCAGGGCGACGCCGGATAGGTTGGGCATGTGCAGGTCGAGCACGATGACATCAACCTCTTCGCGCTCCAGAAGCGGCAGCACAAGGCGACTGTCGCTTTCGGTGAGGATGTCGCCGAAACCGCTGTTTTTGAGGCAGGAGCGGCAGCCGTCGAGGATGTCCAGTTCGTCGTCTACCAGCAAGATCCGTTGCGTGTTGCGTCTTTTCACAACAGTAAAACCTCCAGCACAATTGACTCGACAAAATTATTCAGCAGTTTCGGTGCGGTCTCACCAAGGCAAATCCCCCCTGTCCCCCCTTCGCAAAAGCGCTACGGGGGGCAGGCTCCCCCTTCGCAAAGGGGGGAACCAGGGCTCGCGCAGAGCTTCGTGAGGGTGCTGCACAAGCCTTCCAGGGTATTTCCTATGAACCGGTTCCGTCACGCCCAGGTTCGAGTGCGGGCAGGGTGAAGAAGAAACTTGCCCCTTTGTCGACTTCTCCTTCCGCCCACACTCGGCCGCCATGCCGCTGCACGATGCGCTGCACGGTGGCGAGCCCGACACCGAAACCTTTGAACTCCCGGTCGGTGTGTAGCCGCTGGAAAGGGCTGAATAGCTTGCCCGCGTACTCCATGTTGAACCCGGCACCGTTGTCGCGCACGACGAAGGCCTCTGTACCGTCCACTTCCGTCTTAAGGAACTCGATGCGCGCTTCATCTTTCTGCGCCGAGTATTTGCAGGCGTTGGAGATGAGGTTTTGCAGCACTACCTTCAGGAGGTCCGGGTCTCCGTAGGCGGTCAGGTCCGGCGCGATGGAGAAGGAGAAGCGCCGTCCAGGCTCGGACAACTGCTGCGCCGCGGCGATGAGAAGCGCCATGTCGCTCAGGTCGACCGGCTGCTTCGAGAGCTCGGAGCGCGACACGCGGGAGAACTCAAGCAGGGTGCGGATCAACTGGTTCATGTTCACCGTCTCGTTGAAGATGATGTCGATGAACTCCTTGCACCCCGGCTCGAGCTTTTCCCCGTAAAGCTCCAGAATAACCTGACAGTAGCCGTTGATATTGGTGAGGGGAGCGCGCAGGTCGTGTGAGACTGTGTAGCTGAACCCTTCCAGGTCGCGGTTGGCGATCTCCAGCTCCTTGGCGCGAGTGGAGAGGGATTCGTTCAGTTGCCTGATCTCGCGCTCGTTTTGCACCCGATCGGTGATGTCCTCCAGCACCGCCACAAAGTTGCTGATGGTGCCGGCCTCGTCGAAGACGGGCGAGATGGATGCGGCCTCGTGGAAGGGGGCGCCGTGCTTGCGCTCTCCGGTCAGCTCTCCGTGCCACTGGTTACCGGGTGCGACCGAGGACCAGATGGCATCTCCACCTTGCAAAATGGTGGCGAGGTGTCGTCCCTTGACTTCCGACTCCGGGCGCTCGGTCAGCTCGACGAACTTCGGGTTCACGTATTCGATGAAGCCACGTGGATCGGTGATCACGATGCTACTCGGGCTTTGCTGCACGGCCCTGGACAGCTTCCGCACGAATGCCTGCTGCGCGGCGAGCTCCCGCTCTATGGCCAGGGCGCCGAGGCAGGCCTCGATGGCGGCGAAGAGTTTCCCGGAGTCGATCGGTTTCAAAACGTAGCGTGACACGCCGAGCTCGATCGCCTCGATCAGGTACTCCATGTCGCTGTGCGCGCTCGTGATGATGACCGGCAGGGACGGTTTGATCGCTAGAAGCTGCCGTGACATCTCGATGCCGCTCATGGCTGGCATCTTTATGTCGGTGACCACGAGGTCAGGGGATATCCTGCCAAAAAGCTCAAGCCCCTTTGCCCCGTTTTCTGCGCCACGGATGGTCAGGCCGGGAAAACGGCGCGCGAGAAGGCCCAGCACCGTTTCACGCGTGACTTCCTCGTCCTCTACGTAGAGCAGGGTGAACCCCGCCCCTGGTTTCGTTGACATGCTAGACCTCGATCCTGAACTCGGCTCCGTTCCCGGTGTTTCGCGCCGAGAGTGAGCCGTTCATGCTTTTTTCCACGATGTTCTTTGCCATGAACAGGCCGATGCCGGTTCCTTTCCCCTGCTCCTTGGTGGTGAAATAGGGTTCGAAGATCCGTCCCATGATGTTTGCCGGGATGCCGCCTGCGTTGTCGGCGATGGTAATGACGGATTTTTCCCTCTCGCGGGCCACGATGACCTTGATCTTCGGCCCAGGTATCCTTTTTTCGCACAAGGCGTCGGCGGCGTTGTTGATGATGTTCAGCAGTACCTGGGAAAACTCGTTGGGGTGCCCGAAGATGGGAGGGACGTCGCCATCCGAGACCTCGACCTGAATCCCCTTGTCGGCGAGGCTTCCCTCCATGAGGGCTAGGGTGCGACGGACCACCTTCTTCAGTTCAAACGCGCTCTTCTCCCGGTCCGGCGTGAAGAAGTTCCTGAAGTCGTCGATGGTCTGCGACATGTGCCGGACCATCTGCATGATCTTCCCGGTGCTCGTCTCCAGGTATTCTCGGCTGAAATTGCCGTACTCGTAGGAGAGGGTGAGGTCCTGGACCAGCAGCCCTACAGCGTTCAGCGGCTGGCGCCACTGGTGCGCGATGTTGCCGATCATCTCGCCCATCGCAGCCTGGCGGCTTTGCTGCATGAGCACTTCGTCCTTCTTCCTCAGTTCGTCCATAGCCTGCAGGCGTTCCGCGGTTTCCTGGGTGAGGGCCGCGGTCCGTTCCACGACGCGCTGCTCGAGCTCTCGATTGAGGCTCGACAGGGACGCCTTAGCCCCAAGGAGTTCTTGGTTCTTTTCTGCAGCCATCTCGTAGGTGGCGAGGAGCAGTTCGATGGTGTGGGCACAATCGGCCTGAACACGGTAGTTTTTGCCGCGGTAGCTGACGGCCACCTCGCCGTCGTTGTCACCCTGGCGGCAAACCCGCTCGCCGTTCAACACGGCGCTGATGTGGGATAGGAGCAGTTTCTTGCTGTACGGCTTCGACACGAAGTAGTTGGCGCCCACTTCGAGGCTGTGCAGCACGTCGGCTGGGTCGTTCAGGTGGGTGAGCAGGATGATCGGTGTTTCACCCCCTGTCTTCGACTCCCTGATGCGGCGGCAGAGCTCGAAGCCGTCCATCCCCGGCATAAGGATGTCGCTGATGACCAGATCCGGCATTTGCGGGAGGGCCTCGAGCGCTTCGTCTCCGTTTCTAGCCACGATGACCCGGTATCCCTGTTCGGCGAGCATCTGCTCGAGGAGCTTCGCCTGGGTGGGGCTGTCATCTACGATGAGGATGCGGTGCGGAACCGCTGTCGCGCTGCTTTGATTCATGTTCGTTGCCAACTCCTTCATTTCAAAGCGGCGGCGCCTTTTGCCGCCAGCGTGGTCAGCAGATCGATGATGCCGTCGGGGGAAAGGACGTGCTGGGCCGCGTCGATCTGGATCGCTTCGCCCGGCATCCCGAAGACCATGGAGGTCTCCTTGTCCTGCGCGACGGTGACGCCTCCACTGTTGCGGATCGTCTTGAGTTCCAGGGCCCCGTCCTTCCCCATGCCGGTCAAGAGCACCCCGACCGCGTGCCGACCGTAGTGCTGAGCCACGGTGCGAAAAAGCGCCGACACGGCGGGACGCACGCCGTTTTCAGGGTCCGTGCTGGTGAGGCGGATGCGCCCTTGAGGGGCGACTTCCATGTGGTAGCAGTCGGGCGCCACGTAGACCCGCCCCGGCTCCACGGTCATGCCGTCGGCAGCGAGGAGCACCGGCATGGTGGAGTGTTGGTTCAGCCAGTGCACGAAGTTTTCCGTGAAGCCCGTGGCCATGTGCTGTACGACGAGGACCGCGGCGGAAAAGGATTCCGGGAGCGCCGAGAGTATGCGGCGCAAAAGGGGAGGACCGCCGGTGGATGCACCGATGGCCACCACCTTTACCGGGGCGGCGGGGGCGGTCCGGGGCGCCGGGACTGCGGCTTGTGTGGGGGCGATCTTGCCGGTCGGGAAAACGCGGCGCACCACCTTGATCTCGGACATGAGCTTCACGTGGCGGACGAGGTCCGCCACCGACTCGCGGTAACCGGGAGAGCCTGGCGCGGCGGGCTTGGCAAGCACCATGAGGGCTCCCGCCTCCATGACTCGGAACAGGGTGGCCGAATCCTTCGGGTTCATCTTCCCGGTGACGATCACGATGGGGACCGGGCAACTCGACATGATGGCGCGGGTGGCGTCGAACCCGTCCATGCCTGGGAGGTTGACGTCCATGGTGATGATGTCTGGTTTGAGGCTCTTTGCGGCCTCCACGGCGGACTCGCCGCTCTCCGCGGTGCCGATCACGGTCAGTTCGGGGTCCGCGTCGAAAGCGGCCACCAGCGCCTGCTGCACGGTTTTGGAATCTTCAACTACGAGAACTCTGATCACGCGGATTCCTTGTCAGGTGAGTTTCTGGATGACCTCGATGAGGTTTGTCTGGTCGAAGCTGCTCTTGACCAGATAGGCGCTCGCGCCGACGTCGATGCCGCGCTCCCGGTCGGTACGCGACTCGAGCCCGGTGACGAGGATCACGGGGAGCGAGGCAAGCTTCGCGTCGGCGCGGATCGACCGGGTGAGCTCGAAGCCGTCCATGCGCGGCATCTCGATGTCGGAGACCACCACGTCGCAGGGGTCGGTTTTAAGCTGCGCCATGGCGTCCGCCCCGTCGACCGCGGTGCGCACGAGGAAGCCGGAGGCCTCCAGGATGTTCTTCAGCAAGGTCCGCGAGGTGATCGAGTCTTCCGCCACCAGCACGGATACGCGCGCCTGGCGTGCCGGGGTGTTTGCTACCGGCAGTGAGGCGACGGCGGCACCACCCCCTAAAGCGGAGCGGAAGAGGTCGGCCACGTTCAAAACCGGGACCACGCGCCCCGAACCGAGCACGGTGGCGCCGGCCACGTTACGCACCCGCGAGAGCTGGCGCCCGAGCGGCTTCACCAGTATCTCCTGCACCCCGAGCACCTGATCCACGGCGAAGGCGATGCGCCGGTCGGCGGCACGCAAGATGACGTAAGAGACGGTAACGTCGGGCTCGATGCTCCGGCGCCCCGTTTCCAGGATGCCGGCCAGCGAGACGAGGGGAAGTACCTCCCCCGCGGCGACTACGGTGTCGCGGTTTTTCACCCGTTTCACCTCCGAGAGCGGCACGCGTGCGCTCAGTTCGACCACCGCCGCCGGGATGGCGCAGTCGCGGCCGGCGACCTGTACCAAGAGCGCGCGCATCCGGGCGAATGAGAGCGGGAAGACGAGCCGGAAGCTCGTTCCCGCGCCGGGCGTGCTGGTGACGGAGACGTGCCCCCCCAGCCGCTCCAGCGTCTCGCGTACGATGGCGAGGCCGACCCCGCGTCCGGAGATGCTGCTGATGGTGCCGCTGGTGGAAAGCCCGGACTCGAAGATGAACTGAAGCGCCTCGGCGTCGGGCATGCGTGCGAGAGTCTCCTCGGTCGCGAGTTCCCGGCGCAGCGCCGAACGTTTCACCTGCTCGAGGTCTATGCCGTAGCCGTCGTCGGTTAGGATGAGCTCGGCGCGGTTCGCGTCCTGCAGCCTCACCTCGACGCTCACCATGCCGCGGCGGGGCTTGCCCGAGGCTTCCCTTGCCTGCGGCAGCTCGATGCCGTGGTCCACCGTGTTGCGCACGAGGTGCAGAAGCGGTTCCTTCAGCTCGGCCAGGATGCGGCGGTCGAACTCCAGCTCTCCACCGGAGAGGGAGAAGTCGGCCTCCTTGCCGAGCTCGCGGGTAAGGTCGCGCACCAGCTTCGCGAAGGGGTCGAGGATCGAGGAACAGGGGAGGAGCTGCAGTTTCTTCATCTCCTCGAGGAGCGGGTCGACGAGTGCCTGCAGTGAACGGGTGTGCTTTTCCGCGCTTTTCTCCAGAAGGCGCAGACGTCCCTCTACGGTACGTTCATGCAGGCACCCCTGTTCGAGAAGTCCGGCCAGCGAAGCCTCGCCACCGGTACCCTTCTTGACCGCGCGCCTTGCTGCCGCGAGAGCACGGTCGCGATCGGCGCACCGGTTGGCAACCTCGCTGACGAGTGTGGAGAGTTCCTCCTGCAGTACCGAGGCGGCGAGTTTCGCGGATACGAGTTCCTCGGAGTGCAAAAGGAGCGTCTCTAGAAGCCGCGCGGAGACCCGCACCGTTTCGTCGGTGGCATGGATAGGCGCCGCAGGGCGTGGCCGCGCCGGGGTAGGCGCCTGGGCGGTCGTAACGGCAACAACAGGGGGCGTGGGCGCCATCGGAAGAGAAGTGGGGGGGACGGTTTGGGAAGCGCACTGTTGCGCCGCTGCAGGTACGGCCGTGGGGGCGCCTGCCGGAAAAATGCGGGCCGAAAGCCGGTTTATCTCGCGGTGCAGGAGGTCGAAGATCTCCACCCCGAACTCCGCTTCGCCACGCTTGATCTCTGCCAGCACCTCCTCCAGCTCCTGGCAGTCGTGGGCGACGTCGGCGAGGTTCACGGCGTGCGCCGCCCCTTTCAGGGTGTGCACGCGGCGGAATACCCCTTCGAGCAGGCGCTGCCGCCCGGCCTCCTCCTCTTCGCGCTCCAGGGCGAGGAGATGGGAGGAGAGGGCGTCCAGGTGTTCCTGTGCCTCTATCGCGAAGGTCGCGAGCAGTTCTTTTAACAGCGCCTCGTGGTCGCTCATGTCGTAATAGTCACCTTAATTCGTGATCTCCCGCCGCTGAGGGGGATCAGGCGAGCCGGTAGCCGCTCACCAGTTTCTGCAGCTTCTGGTTCAGCTCGTAGAGGTTTTTCGCGGCCGCCTCGATCTGGCGCGACCCCTCCACGTTCTGATCGCTTGCCTGGTTGATACTCTGGATGGCGATGGCGATCTGGTCCATGCCGATCGCCTGCTCCTGGGTCGAGGTGACGATCTGCAACGTGGCGTTCGAGGAGTCCTCGATGCTCGCGGCGAGCTGGCGGATCGACTCGCCCGCTTCGCTTGACTGCTTCATCCCCGCCTCGACCGCCTTGCTCCCTTGCTCGGTGGCGAGGACGGCCGCGGTGGTGGCCTTCTGGATCTGGCCTATGATGCTGCGCACCTGGGAGGTCGCCTGCTTCGACTGGGTGGCGAGGTTCTTCACCTCCTGGGCCACCACGGCGAACCCTTTGCCGTGCTCACCAGCCTTGGCTGCCTCGATGGCGGCGTTCACCGCGAGGAGGTTCGACTGCTCGGCGAGGTCCGCTACCGTGGCGATGATCTCGCCGATGGCCTGGCTCTGCTCGGAGAGGTTCACGATGCGCTCGGCGATGAAGCCCATGCGCTCGTCGATCCCCTGCATGCCGTCCAGAGTACTGTTCACCGAGTCACGGCCGGTCTTGGCGATCTGCGCGGAGCGGTGCGCCCCCTCGTAAACCTGGCGCGACTTCTGCGAGGTGAGGTCGGTGGTCTGGCGGATCTCCTGGACCGTCGCGTTGGTCTCGGAGATGGAGGTGGCGGTCTGGGCCGAGCTGGAGGCAAGCTCGCTCACCGTGGTCATGATCTCGGCGGCGCTCCCGGCGAGGACGCTCACCACCTCGGAGATTTCGAGGCTCAAGTCCCTCAAATTCCTGGTCATCACGCTGAAGGAATTGCCCAGGCGGTCCTTGTCCGAGGCGGGGATCACTTCGATGGTGAGATCCCCGGCCGCGATGCGGTCGGCGCTGGCGGCGAGCCTCTTCAGGGAGGCAACCATGTTGCTCATGGCGTTGCCGAAGACGTCGCGCTCGGAGAGGGGAACCACCTCGAGATCGAGGTCGCCGATCGCGATCCGGTTCGCGTTCTCTCCCATGCGGCGCAGGGAGAGCACCATCTTCCTCATAGCCCGTAAAAGCTGTCCCAATTCGTCGGGAGAGGCGCTGTCGAGCTCGACGGAGACGTCCCCCTGGGCCAGGCGGTCGGCGGCCTGCACGGCGTCGTTTAGGGGTCTTGTGATGGATGCGGTGATGGCGAAGGCGATCATGGCGGCGATGATGCAGGCGAGTGCCACGAGGACCGCGGTGATCGCGAAGGTTAAGCGCTGGTTCCTCGCGGATTCGGCGGCGAAATTGCTGGCCGTAGTGTGGGATGCCTTCAGCACCTCTTCCACCTGGGCATCGATCTGGGCCACGGTGCGGCGGGCGTAGTTCTTGTGGAAGGCGACCGCCTCCTTCACCTTACCCTGCCGGGTGAGCGCGATGGTCTTGGCGCGGACCTCCTTCCACTGATCCATCGACTCCTTGATCCGGTCGATCTTCGCCTGGTCGCCGGGGAAGCGCTCGCGGGCGAGTGCCAGTCCGCGGTAGACCTCCTGCTCATACTTGGCGATCTCCGCGATGGTCGCTTCCAGGTCTTCACGGTCGGCTGCATAGAGGACCACGTCCTTCATGCCGCGGTGCATCCGGGCGATGTTGGTGTCAACCTGCTGGATCGCGTTGGTTACCGTGAAAGGGTGCTCGTAGAACTCGCTGAGCAGGCGTCCTTCGGCTGC
Organism: Geomonas edaphica; assembly: GCF_004917075.1. GTDB lineage: Bacteria > Desulfobacterota > Desulfuromonadia > Geobacterales > Geobacteraceae > Geomonas > Geomonas edaphica. Next base: position 823,388 of record NZ_SSYB01000001.1, on the reverse strand, counting down.
GAGGTTTTTGAGGGAGAGCGTGCCGATCAGGACTAGGAACACGAGCAGCACGGAAAAGCCTGCGATCAGCCTGGAACGGATTTTAAGGTTGCTGAGCATGGAACCTCCAAAAGTCAGGTTGGGATGGCGACCTCAACCTTGATCTTGATTTCAATGTCTACCCGACCTCTTCGTGCACGATGAGGCGCGGGTCGGCCAGGATCCTGGCCATGTCGAGCAGGGCGAGCCGCTCGGCGGTTACCCCGGCAAGGAACTCGCCTCTCACCCCGGTAAAGGTATCGGGTGTCGGGTGTAGTTCCGACAGGGGTAGAGAGCGCATCCCCTCGACCCGGTCGGCAAGGACGCCGAATTCCATGGTGCCGTCGCTTACGACGATCACCCGATTCAGGTCGGAAAGTCCGGCTGCCGGGAGTTCGAAAAAGCGGCGCAGGTCCACGATGGAGATGATCTTGCCGCGCACGCTGGTGATCCCCAGGACGAAGGGCGGGGTGCAGAACAAAGGGGTGAAATCGGCCAGGGGAATCGTGGCCGCGATGAAGGAAAGCTCGATGGCGTAGTGCTCGCCGGAAAGGGTGAACTCCAGGCAGTCGACGCAGGCAACGCTCCCGGCGTCCTCGGCAGTTTTTTGGCTCATGAGCCGGGCGCGTTCCTTAAGGAGTGCCTGCTCGCGCTCATGGTCGTGCCGGTTCTGGAGAACGGCGTCGAAGGCCGCCTGCTGGCGGGTGAGCAGTGAGGCCCAGTCTATGGCGGAACTTCTCTGCGACATGCTTCTTCTCCTAAGCGTGGAAAACGTGCTGCATTACCGCCTGCTGATCCCCTTGATCAGATGGATCAACATGCCGGCCGTCATCCCCTCGGTGTCGGGGATGGCCTCGTTCGGGTCGAGCCGCTGCAAAAGGCGCAGGGCGTTGCCGAAACTCTGTTCCGCCTCCTGCCGCTCACCGCGCTTTCTAAAGAGGTTTCCGAGCGCGAAATAGGCGAGCAGGTAGTCGTGGTCGAGGTAGAGCGCGTGCTTCAGCGAAGTGACGGCGCCTTCTTCATCTCCCGTCTGCTCGCGGATCATGGAGAGGAGGTAGTGGTTGTGCGGATTCAGCCGCTCGAGGCGGATCGATCTTTCGCAGAGCTCGCGAGCCTGGTCGTAGCGCCCGAGGTTTGCATGACAGCGGGCCGCGAGGGCTAGGTGCTCGGCGTGCTGTGCCCCGGCGAGCGCAACCTCTGCGGCCTTTTCATAGGCGCCCGTGTCGAAGAGCGAAAGCGCCTGCTGCAGCAGGTCCGGGCCCTGCGGCGCGTCTGCTGATGCCGGCGCCGCATGGAATTCCGGCCCGCCCGCCGTTTTATTGGCCGGGGGCTGCTTTCCCGCGGCCGATGTCACGGTTCGCCCGACCACACGCCCGGGGTGTGCACCCGGTTGGGGCGTCGGCGCGTCAGCAGGAACCCGAAACTCGGCTCGCGTCGCTTTCTGGCGTGGGTCGCTTCTTTTCAGCGCGAGGGCGCCATCGAAGATGTGACAGGTGAAACCTTCCACCTTGTGGTGGTCCACCTCGGTCGGTCCCATGAAGAGCCAGCCGCCAGGCCTCAGCGCGGCGCGGAACCTGGCGACGGTCTTCTCGATCTGCTCCTCGTGAAAATAGAGCATCACGTTGCGGCAGAAGATGACATCCGCACCCCCGGCAATGGGGGAAGGGGTATCGGCGTTCTCGGCGAGGTTCAGATGCCCGAAGCGGACCATCTCCCTGATGCCGTTTGCGATCTCGAAGCTGCCGTCCGGCCGCTGGGTGAAATAATTCATGAGCCACCCGGGGGCGTTCCGGAAGGACCATTTGCCGTACACCCCCAGCCGGGCTCGCTCAAGGGCGTGCTCGTTAAGGTCCGTGCCGAGGATGGTGATCTTCCAGCCGGTCGTGTCCCGGAGTACACGGCTCAGGATGATGGCGATGCTGTACGGTTCCTCACCGGTGGAGCATCCGGCGCTCCAGATCCGGATGGTGCGGTTGCCGCGCCGCCTGGCCGCGATCAGTCCCGGGAGCACCCGTTCCTCGAGCACCTGGTAGCTCTTCGGGTCGCGCAGGAAATAGGTCTCGCCGATGGTGAGGGCGCTGGCCAAAAGCCGCAGCCGCTCCTTTCCCAGGGGCGCGGACATGAGCTGCAGCAGGTAGCGCTCCAGGTCCTCAACCCCTTCCTGTTGCGCAAGGGTAGCCATCTTCTGCGCCAGTTCGGCGAAGCGTTCCTTGCGGAAGTGAAGCCCAAGTTCTTTTGCTACGAACGCGGCGAACATCTGCAGCGTCGCGCTTGTCTGCGAAACCGCCATGTCAGGTGCGTTCCAGCGCCGCGGCTATCTGCACCTCTTCGTGAGGGAAGAGCAGGGCGTCGAGGTCGTGGATCAGTACCAGTCCGTCCGCGGTCCGCGCCACTCCGGCGACGAACCCGGCTCCCGCCACGATTTCGTCGGCGGCAAGGATGCCGGCCGCAGGCGGCTCGATGACCCCTTCGGAACCGTCCACAACCAGGGCAAGGGTGAGCCTGCCGGTGCGCGCGATGACGAACTGGTCGCTCAGGGCGACGGGGCGCTCGGGGAGCCTGAAGCGTCTCCTCAGATTTATGACGGGAACGATCTCTCCGTGCAGGTCCAGGATGCCCATTACCACGTCCGGGGCCTTGGGGAGCTGGGTGAGGGCCGCCGCCCGGACCACCCGTTTTACGTGGTCCAGACGCAACGCGTAACGCTGGTCGTCAAGGGTGAAGATGAGCAGTTGAATCGTGTCGATCGGTCTTCTCCAATTAGCGGCGTCTATGCGGCGCTCTAATGTACCTTGTGCAGGGCTCGGATTCAAGCGTATTGTAGGATTATTCGGCTAAAAAAAGGGGGAGGTGCGCTTTGAGAACTTGCAGTCGTTAGCGATTGCAAATCCGAAGGGTGCCGCTAGTATTGCAGCTGTTTTTGCCAAATCGGAACGTTAGCGGGAGGTGAACCGATGCACGATATCGGCAGGCAGATCATGTTGAGGCTGAGAGAGGCCCTGCCATACGCGCGCGTCTACTGGGAGCGCGAACCTGGTGGCGACGGCCTGCGCGGCAGTGCGATAAGCGCGGAACTGGAAATGCGGAAGTTTACCATGCAGTTCGATGGTCCACCGAAGGAGGAGTGCCCCGAAGTACTCGAACCGGCCCTCGTGGAACAGGTGGTCGACGATTTCGTCGACTTCTTCGCGCGCTCCATCTACCCGAAGGAAAAATTCACGCGCATCATCTGAAAGGTTGCCGCGCCGCAAGAAAGGTCAGCGCCGGAGCGTTTCCTCGGCAAAACCGCGAATGTCTGGCAGGAAGGCGTGGAAATCCTCTTGCAAGAAGCGGTAGTGGCGGGTAAGCTCCACGCCGCCCGAAGCGAGCGGGTTCGCCCTCGGCACGCGCCGCGACATGCGCCGCAGCGCGTCGGCCACCCCTTCGGCGTTCAGGTAGGAAGGGATCATCTCCTCGAAGATCACCGGCACCAGTCCCTTGAGACGCTCGGGGAGCTGGTCGCGGCGCGCCTCGACGCTTGCGCGTACGCGCTTTAGGTAGTCCGGGAGCGCTTCAGTGCTGCACTGCCGCCATCCTACGGCGAGGAAGTGATCATAGAAGATGTCGACCATGATGCCGCGGTACAGGCCGAAGTCGGCCCCCAGGCGCTTTCTGCTCGCGGTGAAAGCGGCATGGTTCTGGGCGAAGGAATCGATGCGACGGTGCAGTTCGATGCCGCGTCGCAGCTTGTACGGATAGGCGTCGGTGAGGCGCCCCTTCACGAAGTCCCCCATGAAGTTGCCGGTGAGGATGTCGGGGTCGTCGCCGGAGAGGTATAGATGGAACAGGTAGTTCATGAGAAGGGATGATACCAGAACCGCCCGGAACGGGGTAGGGGGTAAAGCGCCATGCTGGGTGCTCTGACCGGAGACATCGTCGGTTCCATCTACGAGTGGAACAACATAAAGAGCACGGAATTCCCGCTCTTCCAGGACAGCTGCCGCTTTACCGACGACTCCGTACTCACCGTGGCGCTCGCCGACGCGATCATGACCGGCGCGCCGTACGACGACACCATGAGGCATTACTACCGCAGCTACCCGGACGCGGGGTACGGCAGGGGCTTCGTCGCGTGGGCCGAGGCGGACGCCCCTAAACCCTACAACAGCTGGGGCAATGGGGCCGCGATGCGCGTGAGCCCGGTGGGGTGGGCCTGCGATACGCTCGCTGACGCTTTGTCCCTGGCGCGGAACTACACCCTCCCAACCCACGGGCACCCCGAAGGGGTAAAGGGGGCGCAGGCCGTTGCCGGTGCGGTCTTTCTTGGGCGCAGCGGCGCTTCAAAAGACGAGCTGCGCAGCTTCATCACCGGAGAATTCGGCTACGATCTCGCGCTCAGCTGCGATGAGATCAGGCCGTCGTACCGTTTCGACATCTCCTGTCAGGGGACGGTTCCGCAGGCCGTCACTGCGTTTCTTGAATCAAACGATTTCGAAGGCGCCATCCGCCTCGCCGTCTCCCTAGGCGGGGACTCAGACACCCTGGCCTGCATCACCGGCGCGATCGCCGAGGCCTTTTACGGTGGGGTCCCGGCTCGCATTGCAGAGCAGGCCATGGGTTTTCTTGATGACCGGTTGAGGCGGGTGACTGTCGCTTTCGAAGCGCGCTTCGTGGCGTGGCGCTTTGCTGCTGCAAAAAGCTGAGCGCTGAAACGGCAAAGGCTGGTCGACCATCGGTCAACCAGCCTTTTAAGGTGCGGGGATAAGAGGTGTCAGGCGCCGTGCTCCCGTTGCCATTTCTCAACGGCGTACTGGTAGTTATCCTGCATTTCCTCAAGCATGGAATAAGCTTCGTCCGCTCTGTTTAGCATCACTATATCTGCTGTCGCTGTTGTCTCTTCCGGCTCCTCGATGCATGCCTCAGGCAGGATCGAGGTGAGCATCTCGATGATCTGTTGCAGCCGGTCCAGCACTTCCTTCTTGAAGGTTTCGTCGTCCATAGCACTCCCCCAGCCCAGATGAGATAACGGGAAGGAGTATACCGTAGGAGCGGCGAGGCTCCAGTTACTTCATCAACTGTTTCCCGATGTCGAAACCCTGGCCCACTTTTTCGCCCAGTGCGTAATAGCCGCGGTTGGTCGGGCTGTAGACAATGGGCTGCACCTTGGTCGGATCGGGGAGGCCTGCTTCGTCGAGCACCGATGCATCGGCCTTGACGTCGACGATCTCACCGATGAACTGGGTGTGTACCCCGATCTCCACGGTCTGCAGCAGCCTGCACTCGATCACGAGCGGGAACTCGGCAACGTACGGTGCGTCGACCAGATCGCTTTTCACCGGCGTGAGGCCTGCAGTTGCAAATTTGTCGGCGTTTTTGCCAGAGGCGATACCGGCGTAGTCGGCGGCGACTACGAAGTCGCGGGAGGGGATATTCACCGTGAAGGCCTGGCGCTCCATGATGGCGTCGTAGCTGTGCCGTGCCTTTCTCAGGGAGACGGTGACCGCGGCCGGGTCGGAGCTGCACACGCCCCCCCAGGCGACCGTCGCCAGGTTCGCTTTTCCTTCACTGTCGTAGGTACCGACCAGCCAGACCGGCGTCGGCATGGCGTGGGTTGCTTTGCCCAGGCTCTTTTTCATAGGTCCTCCGTGGAATTATTTGATGATGTCGGACAGGAGCTTGCCGCCGACGCCGATGTTGTCGCGCTCCATTTCCTTGATGAAGACGATGAACTTTTCGGCGGGGATCTGTGTTACAGTGCTGGCGGCTTCGGTCAAAGCCTGAACCAGTTCGCCTTTCTTCTCTTTGTTCGCCATGGTTCCAAGGTCGATGGTGATGACGGGCATACAGGTGCTCCTCCTTGAGGCAGTGTTTTTCTGAAGGGTGGCACTGTAACAGATATCACACGACAGTTCAACACGGGCTGAAGGTATATACCTTACGGCTTTGTGGGTATGTAATCTGGTAAAGCGGTAAATATGAGTATCTCGGCGTTAGTTGCTGAAGTTACGACTGTTGCAACTACAGCGCAACGCGCGGCAGTGACAGTAAGTTGGAAGGATTGAAGAGTATATGATCGAGATCAGGGAAGCAGACATAAAGGTGGAATTCTACCGCGCCTCCGGGCCTGGCGGGCAGCACCGCAACACGACCGACTCCGCGGTGCGCATACGTCATCTCCCGACCGGGATCGTGGCGCAGGCAAGTGAAAGCCGCTCGCAGGCCCAAAACCGGGAAAAGGCGCTGGAGCGGCTGGCCGAGTTGCTGCGCAGGCGCGCGCAGAAGGCGAAGAAGTGGATAAAGACCAAGGTGCCGAGAAGCGCCAAGGAAAAACGGCTTTCCGACAAGAAGGCGATATCCGAAAGGAAGAAGGGGAGGGGGAGAAGAATTGACGATTAGCTGATTGTCAATTGCCTTTATACATCTCCGTCATGATGGTCCTGAATGCGAGGGCGGCGGGGGAGAGTTCCCTACCTCTGCGGCCCACGAGGAAAAACTGCCTCTTTATGCTGACGCCGTCGACAGGAACCTGCACAAGTGACTTCTGCTCCAGTTCGTGTTGTACCGAAACCGCCGAGACGAAGGATACCCCGATTCCGGCAATCACCGCACGCTTCACCGCCTCGTTGCTGCCAAGATGCGCCGCCACATTGAGACGCGCGGGGTCTATCCCCGCCTCGCGCAGGGCCTGAGCGGCAGCCTTTCCGGTGCCGGAACCTGTTTCCCTAAGCACGACCTGCTCGCCCAGCAAATCCTCCTTGCTGATTCCCTTCTTGCCGCTCCAGCGATGCCCTGCGGGCGCGATCAGGACGAGTTCGTCGTCGGCAAGCGGCATGAACTCGAGGCTCTCCTCCTCGAAACGCCCACCTACCACACCCAGCTCCACTTCTTCTGAGATCAGCTTTCCCAGCACATCGCGGCTGTCACCCTGGCGCAGCACGATGGTGACCCCGGGGAAACGGCTGATGAGAAGCGGCAGGGCCGCCGGGATCATGTACTCCCCCGGGATGCTGCTCCCGGCGATATTCAGCTCGGCCTCCTCGACACCCTTGAAACGCGCCATGGCGACCGGAATCTCCTTCGCATAATCTATGAGCTTGCGTGCACGATCGAGCAGTATCTTCCCCCCCTCGGTCGGTAGTGCCCCCTTGCCGGTGCGGTCCAGAAGCTTCACGCCGAACTCGCCTTCCAGTGCGGATATGTGCTGGCTGACCGTGGACTGGGTGATGAAGGTGGCCTCCGCTCCCTTCGAGAAACTCCCGCTTTCAGCGACCTTTATGAACACTTCGAGCTGTTTCAGGTTCACGGCCCCCTCCTTATTGGTTGATGCGATCCATAGTATCTATTTTATCGAATTTATCAATTTGACTCTTGATGGTCAATTGGTTATTGATGTCAGGCCCTTATTCTCCTTCGGCCGCCTGAGAGAAACGTAAAAAAGAGGCACCATGATCGCAGCAGGAATCGATATAGGATCGACAGGTACCAAGGCCGTTCTCTTTGACGGTGAGATCCGCGCCACCGCGGTAGTTCCTACCGGCTGGGACCCGGCCGGCGCGGGACTTGCCGCATTTCGCCAGGCTCTCGACGCCGCTGGTATCGCCGAGGAGGCGGTCGGAAGGGTGGTCGGCACCGGTTACGGACGGGTATCGCTACCATTGTTCGATAAGAAGGTGACCGAGATTACCTGCCACGCCCGTGGCGCCCATTTCCTCCACCCGGAAACCCGTACCGTCCTGGACATCGGCGGACAGGACAGCAAGGTGATCAGCGTCGACGCCGGTGGGAAAGTCGTCGAATTCGCCATGAACGACAAATGCGCCGCCGGAACTGGTCGTTTCCTGCAAGTCATGGCCGGCGTGCTCGGCTTGTCCCTTGAAGAGCTTGGGCTCATCGCTGCGGGCGCCGAACCGGCACGCATCTCGAGCATGTGCGCCGTTTTCGCGGAGTCGGAGATAATCGGACTTCTCGCCCAGGGCGTAGACAAGGGACGCATCGCCGCCGGTGTCTTTCATGCCATTGCCACAAGGGTTCAAGGGCTTGCGGGGAAAGTATCGGTCTCGGGTGACATTACCTTCAGCGGCGGTGTGGCGCTGAACCCTGCCATCTGCCGCGCCATCGGTTCCGGGCTGGCAGTCGAAATCCGCGTCCCAGCCGCTCCGCAACTGGTGGGCGCACTCGGCGCCGCCCTCGTTGGATACGAAGCATGAGTGAACCCTGCACTCCGACGCTACTGAAGATCAACGCCCTCCGGGAAAGAAATGCGATAGCCCTCAAGGTCGCCAAGGATCACGGCAGGAAGGTGGTCGGCACATATTGCCTGTTTTCGCCGGTAGAGCTCATCGTCGCTGCCGGCGCGATCCCGGTTTCCCTGTGCGGCACAAGCCCCACGCCGATACCGGCGGCCGAGAAGGTATTGCCGCGCTCGCTCTGCCCTCTGATCAAGTCGAGCTACGGATTCGCCCTCACCGATACCTGCCCGTTCTTTCATTTTTCCGACCTGCTGCTCGCGGAAACGACCTGCGACGGCAAGAAGAAGATGTATGAACTGCTCGGCAAGATGAAGCCCTTGCACCTGATGCAGCTGCCACAGGTGCAGGATGAGGCGGCACTTGAGTACTGGATCCTTGAGCTCAAGCGCCTGATAAGTCGACTCGAGCAAGAGTTCTCGGTGCAGATCACCCCGGAGCGTCTCGCATCCGCCGTCATGCTCCTGAACGAGGAGCGCCGCTCCCTCAAGGCGCTCCAGGACGTGATGAAACGTAAGCCCGCACCGATCACCGGGATCGATCTTTTGACCGTGCTTCACAACCGCGGCTTCACGGTGGACAAGCGCGAGGCGATCGAACTCGTGAACCGTTTGACCGCCGAGCTCACCGAGCTGGCCGAGCGAGGCGTTTCCCCCTTCGACAACACCACCCCGCGCATCCTCCTCACCGGCGTACCTGTCGGCGTCGGGTCGGACAAGGTGGTTCGCCTGGTCGAGGAACTTGGTGGTTCAGTGGTCTGCTTCGAGAGCTGCGGGGCCTACAAGAAGGTGGACCCCGTCGTCCCCGGCGCGGACCTGCTTCGCAGCATCGCGGAGAAGTACCTGCGCATACCCTGCTCGTGCATGTCCCCCAACCACGGCAGGCTCTCCCTTCTGGAGCGGCTTGTCGACGAGTTTCAGGTCGACGGCGTCATCGACCTCACCTGGCAGGGGTGCCATACCTACAACGTGGAGTCGCTCAGCGTGAAGCACCACCTGCAGCAGGGGGCCGGGACTCCGTTCCTGCAGATCGAAACCGACTATTCGGAGTCGGACACCGAGCAGCTCAGGGTGAGGATCGAGGCTTTCCTGGAGATGATCGGCGCGAGGCTTGGAGGCTGACCGATGAGACGGTATCGTCTGACCGCGATGTTCGACAACCAGAGATGCCATGTCGATTTTTTAATTTCATGCAAGTCAATGGGAGGAAACAATGAACAGCATCACTCGTTTAACGGGCAGGTCGGTGATCTCGCTATTGGTCCTTTTTCTGATGATGGCTACCGCGCTGCCGATATTTGCCGCGGACGCCGACTTCAAGACCATCTCCAGCGAGGCCCTGAAGGACATGCTGGATGAAAAGAAAAGCTTCACCCTGGTGGACGCCCGCACGGCCGACGAATACCAGGTCGCACATCTGGTTACCGCTGTGAACATCACCGAAAAGGATTTCGATAAGAACCTTGCACTCCTTCCCAAGGAGAAGGGAGCCCTCGTGGTGCTCTACTGCAACGGGGTGAAATGCGGCAAGAGCAAGAAGGTCGCCGCAAAGGCAAAATCCGTTGGCTACACCAACCTGGTCGTCTACGCGGACGGTTTCCCGGTCTGGGAAGAGAAGGGGTACCCGATCGTCGCAGGAGCCGATTATGCGAAGAAGATAGAGACGACAAAGTTTACGCCGGCGCAACTGAGCGTGATATTGAAAGAGAAAAAGGACGCCTACGTCCTCGTCGACGTACGTGACGAGTTCGAGTTCGCCGAGGGGCACATCGAGGGTGCGATAAACATCCCTGCCGAAACCTTCGCATCGAAGTCGGGCGTTCTTCCCAAGGAGAAGGGGATCATCGTCTACTGTAACAGCGGCGGTCGCAGCTACTCCGCCTATCGCAAGCTTATGAAACTCGCCTATCCCTCCATTTACCAGGCCATCCTTTCCGAATGGAAAGAGGCGGGCCTGCCTGTGGTCAAGTCGCAGCTTTAGGCACGGCGTCGTGCCGTTGAATATCTGTCTGAGCAAGGAGTCGTAATGAAAAGGTTGTTGTTGCCGCTAGTGACCCTTTCCCTCTGCCTCGCTCCCGCCGCCTGGGCCCAGAGCCGCAGCGGTATCGTGAGCGTCGAAGTCGATCTGTCCCGCCAGGAAGCGGGCAAGGAGACGAAACTCTGGGTACCCTACGCCGTATCCGACCGGTACCAGAACGTCACCGACGTCAAGGTTTCCGGTGATTTCTCCGCTTCTGCGGTCTACACCGACAAGGTGAACGGTACGCCGATGCTTTTTGCTCAGTGGGACAAGGACGCGAAGAGCCGCAAGCTCACCTACACCTTCAAGGTGGAGCGCGAGGAAATCCAGATGAAGAACCTGTCGGGCAAGGAACCGGCATGGAACCCCGCCGATTACGCGGAGTACCTGGCCCCCACCTCGATGGGACCGGTGGACGGCGAGGTGAAGAAGCTAGCCCAATCGATCGTCAAAGGCAAAAAGACCGTTCTTGAGAAGGCGAAGGCGATCTATGACTGGACCTGCGAGAACATGTACCGCGACCCGGCGACGGTCGGCTGCGGCAAGGGGGATGTCTGCGAACTCCTGAAGAAGCCGGGCGGCAAGTGCACCGACATTTCCTCGGTCTACATCGCCCTTGCCCGTGCCGCTGGGGTGCCGGCGCGCGAAGTATTCGGCGTGCGCCTCGGCAAGAAGGCGGAGGAGGACATCACCACCTGGCAGCACTGCTGGGTCGAGTTCTTCCTCCCCGGCACCGGCTGGGTCCCGGTGGACCCTGCCGACGTGAGAAAGGCGATGCTCGTCGAGAAGCTCGAGCTTGGCGACGCCAAGACCCGCGCTTACCGCGAATATTTCTGGGGTGGCATCGATCCCTACCGATTCAAGATCGCCTCGGGACGTGACGTTGTCCTCAACCCGCCCCAGGCCGGCGCTCAGCTCAACACCTTCGGCTATCCCTATGCCGAGGTCGGCGGTCAGGTGCTCAACTGGTACGATCCGAAAGGGTTTAGCTACCGCATAAGCTACAAGGAAAAATAGATAAAGAAGTTACCTCAGTCTTGAACTTGGGCCGCGCACTCCTCTGCGCGGCCCCTTTTTTGTTTGTCTGTCCGGTGCGATTGATGTATCTTCCCATACTGTTTGTCCGATTTTGTCCAAGGAGCTTACCTGTGCAAATCCGCATCGTTATCGCCGCATCCATCCTCGGCGCCGGCTTCATCGCGTCCCATGCCATGGCTTCCGAAGCCCCGGCCGCTTCCCCTGCAGTTGCAACCCCGGCCGCCGTTGTCATGCCGCAGTCCGTCGACCAGACCGCAACAATAGCCGCATTAACCCAGGAGAACGTGCTCCTCCAGGAAAAGCTCAAGGCGCTGCAAAGCTGCAGCATCACCTCGACCGATCTCGCCGCGCGCAACAGCAAGAGGCTAAAAGAGATCACCGCTGACGTGCGTGCCCAGCGTCAGTCAATGGCCGACTTCGAGAGCTACGTCAAGTGGATGTCCGGACACGTCGCCGGATATTCCAAGTACATTCAGGCCGGCTCGGTCGCGGCGCGCTTCGCCAGGGTATTGCCCATCCCCTACGCGGGACAGGCCTCGCTCTTCACCAAGTTCGTCTCCGACGCAGCGGTTTCACTCGGGGCCACATCGGTTTCCATCAACAAGTACCTGGGGACTTCGCAGCAGTTCCTGAACCGCGCCGACGCCCTCGACCCGAACAAGCCGAACTACAACCAGGAAGTCTCCGACCTCGTCCGTTTCGCGGACCAGGATCTTCTTAAGGGGATGGGGGACGTGCAGGAGCGCCTGGCCACCACCTCCCAGCTTTCCACTTCTTCGCTCTCGTTCCTGGAGAGCTTGAACCACTACGTAGGCACAACGGACGAATACTGGAACAAGACGAAGGCGCTTCTTAAAAGCGACGACAAGGCGGAGAAGAGTTTCCTCGCCGAGAGCACTGCGGCCCTCAGGAACAAGGCCCAGGTGTTCAATACGAAGCTCCAGTTTTTCGACTCGACGGTCAAGAAGACCTCGCCGCAGATCAAGGCGCTGGTCGCCTACGATGACCTGGTGCGCAGCATGGAGCCGAAGCTCGCCAAGGCGAAGTAACTGGGACGACGGCGCACTATCCCGCCTAAGACACCGTCTGACCTTCCCTCCCTCTCCCTCTGAGAGAGGGGCGGGGCGATGGCGTCGACCGCTGGAGATTTATTGAATGCAAAAAAGGCCTCTCCCGTCAGGGAAGAGGCCTTTTTACTTTCAAGCAGGTGTTTCTCTAGAACTTGTAGCCGAGGGAGACCGCCACAAGGTGCGCGTCATTTTCGTACTTGCCGTTGGCTGACGTTTCGTCAACTCCGTAGAGCGTGTTGTGCTTACTCCGGTTCTCGTAGAGCTGATAGGCGTAGGAGAGAGCGATGGTGACCGGCTTCAGGTTCAGGTCCGTACCAACGCAGAAGACGTGGGTCTTGGCATCGGGAATGGAGGGGTCGAAGGTGCTGTCGGGTACCGCGGTGTCGCCGTACACGTAGCCGGCCAGGAGAGCGACGGTGTCGTCATACTGGTACCTGCCGCCGAGGTTGAGTCCCCAGCTGTCCCTCCAGTTTCTAGGCGTCGCGGTCGTGACGCCATTGTCTTGCTGGATGCTGAGCTCCTTGAATTTGGACCACCCCTCCCAGCGCATCCCCGCCTCTAGGGTCAGCTTGTCGATACCCTTGAAGGCGACACCGGCGGTGAATTGCGGCGGCAACGTGAGGTCGGTCTTCCCGCCGCTGTTAAAGGCGCTTACCGGCAACACCGAGCTGGAGAGGGTGGCGTCGCCTGAGATGTCGACATGTACCTGGCTGCGGTACGAGGCCCCCACCGTGAGGTGCTCACAGATGTCATAGGCTGCGGCAAGGTTGTATCCTATGCCGGTACCGTCACCTTTGAATTTCACGCCGATGTCGTACCCCCCCGGTATCCCATATGCGGACAGAGCGGAAGACGGCATCATTCGCTGCAGCGTGGCGTCGAGATAGAAGACGTCCAAACCTGCGGCAACGGTGAGTGAGGGGAGTACGCGGTAGGAGACGACCGGGTTGAAGTCGAAGGTGGTGAGTTCGGACTTGGTCGCGATGTAGCGGCCGTCCCAGCCGCTGCCCCACTCGGTGCCGAGGCCGAAGGGGTTGAAGACGCCGAAGCCCGCGCTCAGTTTGTCGTTGAACTTGTGGGTCACGTAGAAGGTGCTCGGAAAGAAGACCGCCTCATCGGAGGTGGAGTTGCTGCCGACGGAACTCGTGTACTCGCGGGAAGAGATTATGGCCGTGGTGCCGACCTGGAGCTGGGTACCCTCCAGTTTGTTCATAAGTGCGGGGTTGTAGAAAATGGTGCTCGGGTCGCTCGTGTGGGCGGTGACCGCGTTCCCCTGTCCCAGCGCGGACGCGCCGTGGGTGAAGACTGCGTAACCGGCGGCGTGCGCTGCGGATAAGGCTCCGGCTCCGAGGGTGACCGCCGATGCAAACACGCCGGCGATCAGGCTCTTCCTGTAGTTCATGGATCCTCCTCAAGGATTTATTTCATTCGACGGTACCTTCTGCTCCGCCCGAGGGCAGGCGGCATTCCAAATACCATAGCCTACCAATCTTGTAAAGCTTGCATGTGCCGTGCTTTGTCGGGAATGTGCGCTGACCAGTAGGGGACATACCCATCTGCGCGATTGACGAATCAGCGGCAGATGTGCTAAACCCTAATAATTCGAAAAACTTAACAGGAGCGTTTGATGCAGTCAGACCGGAAGTACCTGATGGAGCACGCGGAAGAATCGCTGCGGCTCGACATGAAGACCGACAACGCCGTTACCGGGGAGCAGGCACGCTGGGCGGGGCTCGCACCGGGGATGAGCGTCATCGATATCGGCTGCGGCCCGGGCAAGACCACCGCGATGTTCGGCGAACTGGTACAGCCCGGGGGGAGGGCGGTCGGCGTGGACTTCTCCGAGGAGCGCATCGCCTACGCCCGGGAACACTACGGCTCGGACACCGTGAGTTTCGAACGTTGCGACCTTTACCAGCCGCTCAACTACCTGGGGCAGTTCGACTTCGCCTGGTGCAGGTTCTTCCTCGAATACCACCTCTCCAACTGCTTCCAACTGGTGCAGAACATGTCCGAGGCGGTGAAGCCTGGGGGCATCCTCTGTCTCGTCGATCTTGATTACAACTGTCTCAGCCATTTCGGCCACTCACCCCGCATGGAGCGGGCCGTCGCCGCGACGATCAGGAGCCTTGAGGTGAACGACGACTTCGACCCCTACGTCGGCCGCAAGCTCTACTCCTTCCTGTACGACCTGGGCTACGAGGACATCGACGTGCAGGTCGGGGCGCATCACCAGATCTTCGGAGAGTTGAAGCAGGTCGACGAGTTCAACTGGACCAAGAAGGTCGAGGTCGCCGCCAAGAGGTCCGGATACGGTTTCGACGAGTACGCCGGGGGATACGAGGAGTTTCTAGAGGAATTCCGCAGCTTCTTCGCCAACCCGCGCCGCTTCACCTACACACCGATCATCTCCTGCCGGGGACGCAAACCTCAGGCCTCCTGAGCCTCGCAACCCTCTTCCTGCTCTGCCGCTCTCGTGCGGCATGTGATGAGCGCGTCGACGATGTTCCTGTCGAAATGGCTTCCGGCCCCCTCTCTGAGCAGCCGGAATGCCTCTTCGGTCTTCATCGGATCCCGGTAGTGGCGCTGCGAAGTGACCGCCTCGTAGAAATCGGCGACGGCGATGATCTTCGCGCCCAGCGGTATGTCCTTTCCCCTTAATCCTTTTGGATAGCCGGTCCCGTCGATCTTTTCGTGATGGGCGCCGGCTATTTCCGGCACCTCGCGGTAGATCCCTTCGAAGTTTACCTGTTCCAGGATGTCGCGCGTCTTGTGGCAGTGGGTCTTGACGATCTCGTACTCCATCTCCGAGAGACGTCCGTTTTTCTTCAGTATCGCGTCGGGGACCCCGATCTTGCCGTAGTCATGCAGAAGCGCCGCAACCCTGATCATCTCCCGCTGTTCCGGCTCAAGGCCCAGCTCTTCACAGATCTCCTCCGAGTACTCGGTGACCTTTTCGGAGTGACCGGCGGTGAGCGGGTCCCTGGCGTCAATCGATGCCGCCATGACCTTGAGAAACGAGCTGAACTGGTTTGACTTCGCCTCGTGCAGCTTTGCGTTGCGTATGCTGATGCCGATCACCGGGGCGATCCCCATCAAAAGGGAGACGTCGCTTTGCACGAGCGGCCGCTTCGACTTCAGGTTGTCGACGGCGATGATCCCGAGCGATTCCCCCTCGCATATGATCGGGCAGCAGATGAAGGTCTGGGAAAGAAGTTGCTTCGCGAAGTTCTGGCTCTTGCCTGACAAAGCCCCCTCGATTTCTTTCACGTCGGCGACCAGGAAGGGGCGCTGTTCACGGAAGGAGATGACGAAGACCCCCTTGGAATCGGGGCGGTCCAGGTGGAAGGTGGTCTTCCCGAGGAAGGCGAGTTGCTCGTCGTGGTAGCCGAAGCCGGCCTGGAACACGAGGCGCGTCTTCTCGGGGTTGGAGAGCAGGATGAGGCCGCGGCTGTAGTCGAGGCGTTTCTCGAGGATCTGCACCACGTTCTGCAGGATGTCGTTGACCGCGGTCTGTCTGCTGATCACCTGCCCGATCTCGTTGGTGACAAGAGCGTTGGTGTAGTTGATCTCCATCTTCTTGAAGAGGTTGTCGCTCAGGTCCTTGAGGCTTTTCTGGCTGGTGAAGAGGGCGGTCTTCTCGCTGCGCAGGGAGCCGATCTTCAGGGCGAGGAGCAGGGAAAGCGCCCAAGGGGCGAACAGGTAGATCGACCTCATCTGGCCGGCGCGGAAGCAAAGGCCCATCACGAGTAGGATGACGACGAAGGCGTAGTTTCTCGTGTAGCGCCAAAAGTTGATGCTCGACTTCTCCCAGGTGACGATGTAACGGCACACGGGATCGCCATTGAAGATGCACTCAGGATGCTCGATGCGGGGAAGCTTTGCCTGGAACAGGCTCGCCACCGCCTCGAAAAAGCCCATCCTGTTCTGGCACTGGAACGGCTCTTCCTGGGTGCCGGGCCTTGGGGTCACGATGATTTCATAGCTGTTGCTGCTGATCTGCCTCGAGGTGTAAGTGGAGGAGCGGACGAGGTTGCAGTTGACGGTATCCCCGATGAGGCTGAATGCGCGCGCAAGGCCGACGAGCCCGAGAAAATAGAGCCTGAGTATCCCGATGGCGTCGGGGGAGGCCGCGTAGCGCCCTGCTTCACGTGCGATATTTTCGTTGCCGGTAAGCTTCAGGAGGCGTTCGTAGAAGAGGTTGACCTGCTCCTGGGTGAACCAGTGCCCCGGATCGGCCACCTCGAGCGGGGTCATCCCGGCGTAGCTCAGCAGTTCACCGACGTTGATGAAGTTGTACCGGTTCTTTATCAGCTTGATGTATGTGTCGATGATGCTGCTGTTGTATAACGGATCGTTCATCATCTGTTCCTTAAGTGCCTTGAGCCGACTCTGTTCCCTGCGTCCTTCTGTGCCTGTTGCGGTTGTGGAGGTCACCTAGGTACTTGATGAACTTGGAGGTATGGGTCTGGATGTTGAACGCCCAGAGCGTGTACTTGCGTTCGAACGGGAGACTTGTGTGCTCGGCGTAGCTCGCCGGGTAGACGAGTACCGGCAGGTCGTTTTGCTGGTACTTGTGCGTGATGATAGATAGTGCGATGAGCAGGATGTCCTTTGGGAACTGTTCCTGGTCGATGATCAGTACCGTGATGCAGTTGGTCAGGTCCGACAGGTTCAGGCCGATGTCGGAGATGTTGACCATGATGACCGCCTTGGCCGTCCCGCCTCTTTTAAGCGTGTAAAGGTGCCGCTCCAGCTTGAAGCCCGCCTCCCGGTAATCCTGCGCGAGTTCGCCGCAGTCGCACCCAGGCTCCAGGTCGAAGGCGTTCAGCATGAGCCCGCCGGAGTGCTGCTCGTAGAAGGCCTCGAGGTCGAACAGGTCTTCGCGGGTCGTGCGGGTGAGGCTCCACGGGCCGGAGAAGTTCCAGTTGTCCGAGAAGGTGCGGTGGTAATGGAAGTAGGCGAAGGTGTCGATGGAGCAACCCTTCTTGTCGCCCATGGCCTGCACCGCTTCGCCGAAGACCCGGTTAGGGAATTTGTTGTCCGGCCGGTAGTAGCAGATGAGGTAGTCCATCTTGGACGACTTCAGGTTGTAGGAGTCGTTAGTTGAGTGCGAGAGATGGTTCAGCACGATGAGCCCGCCAAGGCTCGACTCCGCCTTGTTCGAGGCGTGGTGGTGCACAAGCCAGCTTCCCCGGTAAAAACGGAGCATCGCCAGGTGTCCCAGGATGGTGCCGTGTTCCTGGTAGACGAAGTGGCGCGCGATGCTCGGATTCTCCGTGTAGAGGCGGCGGTAGGTCTCCTTCAACTGGGCCTTGTTGGCCTGCACGTAGTGGTACTTCTCCGGATAGATGAAGCCGCTGTCGAAGAAGAACTGCCACAGTGCGTCGAGGTCGATCTGCGTGCTGATATAGGAGTGCTTGTCCTTGGCGAGGTACAGGATGGAAAGAAGGCTCACATGGTCGCGGATGTCCATGTCGAGAAAGCACAGCCCGCACTTCACCAGGGAGGACTTTTCCTTTAAAGGCTTGTCCTCGCGGTAGATCACCTGTGCGGAGCACCTCGTTGCGAAGCCGTTGCCGATGCGCAGTTCCAGGTCCGGGATGATCATCCCCGGCAAAAGGACGCTCGACTCGAAATCCTCACAGACGGAAAAGCCGGAACCGGAGATGTCCAGCACCTTCAGGTCGATGTTTTTGTGACTGAAGGGGTGCCTGAAGACGGCATTGGGCAGGGGGAGCAGTTCGTGGCGGAGGCTGCGGACCTCCTTCGCCTTGAAGCGCCGCATGTGGGCCTGCAACGGTTCCAGGACGTAGATCCTGCGGCTGTGTCCGAGCGTCTGCGTTGCGATGCGGCACTCAGCCGAATAGAGGGTGGTGTGATCGTCGCTGAAGATGACCTGCACCGCCGCTTCATCGTTGATCCAGTTGAAGTTCCTGCTGCCGTCTCCCGTTGCCTCCACTCGGAAGGTAAGGGCACTGAAATCGAGCAGGGTTCCGTTGAGGCGTGCACCGTTTTGAAAGAGTTCGACGGCGATCCCCTGGCAGGGGTGCCGGCGCGACTTCCGGTAGTTTACCTCGATGGATTTGTCGGGAAGGAGAAAGGTGGCGCCTTCCTCGTCGATGCTAATCAGCTCAGGCTCGGCCATGATAAGCCGATGGCCGCTCACCACGAATATGTTGTCGAAAACGCAGCCGACCGTCGACGTGTTAATGGCGTCGGTCGAGACCCAGCGACATTCGAGCTTGTTGTTGAGACAGGGGAGGGGAGCCGCCTCGAGCGTTACGGTGCGGGGATACTTGGAGTGTCTGAAGTTGACAAGGATGGATTCTTCCTGGAAGTTGATGAAGTTCAGTTTGTTGATCAGCTTGTTTAGACCAACTTCCTTTTCTGAACCGGGTGCAAATTCTATTACTGTATCTGGCCGGGCAAATTGAAGAATCTTGCTGGCGTCTTTCATCAGTACCTCACATGGCGACAGGAGAAAGCAAAGGCTGTACTGCCGAATTTAACCGTGACCGACGGCTGTCAGCAGAGCGCAAAGCATGCTTCCGAAGCGCGATGTGATTATTAGCACGATTCGTACACATTTTCACTAATAAAACGCCGTGTGATGCAACAAAAATACAGCAGTAGCAGAGGTTCTATCAGGAGGGAACGACGTTAAGCGTTTGGCTGAAGGGGACGTCATGCTTTGGACTGCAGCGATGCCTCCAGGTAGGCGTTGAAATCGAGGGTTTTCGCGAGGGAAGACGAGGCCTGGCGCGGCTCCACATCGACACTTTTCTCTTGCTGGGATACCGAGCTTCGCGCCGCGACGGTGCGGTTTCTGCCCCGGGCCTTCGCCTCGTACAGCGCGACGTCGGAGGCGTGCACGAGATCGTGGAAGGTTCTGCCGTCCTCGGGGAAGGAGGCGACGCCGAGGCTTGCCGTCAGGCGCCGCAGCGGAATGTCGCTCTCGCCGGGGAAGCGCTTGTTTTCGATCTCGGTACGGATCCTCTCGGCGACGATGAGTGCCTCGCTTTTCGAGGTCCCCGGTAGGACGGCGCAGAACTCCTCACCGCCGTAACGCGCGACGATATCCATCTCGCGCAACGATTCCTTGATGATGTCCGCGGTAATCTTCAACGCCTCGTCCCCTGCCAGGTGCCCGCAGAGGTCGTTGTAGCTCTTGAAGAAGTCGAGGTCGATGAAGATGATGGTGAGGTTCAGGCTGTGGCGCGTGCTGCGGTTTAATTCCTCTTCGAGCCTGCTTTTCAGGAAGCGGCGGTTGTAAAGTCCGGTGAGGGCGTCGGTGACCGAGAGCTGTTCGAAACGTTCGGACTCCTCGAGCACCTCGGTGCGCTCGATCATGAGCGAGGCTAAGTTCGCGAACGAGGTGAGGAGCTGCAGGTCCGCATTGGTGAAGGGTCGGAGGTTCTTCTTGTCCGAGAGGTTCAAGACCCCGATCACCTTGTCTTTTAGCTTGAGTGGAAGGCAGATAAGCGATTTGGACTTGAAGCGGAGCCGGTTTGCCATGGCGACGCGGCTGTCCTTCTCCACGTCGTTCACCAGGAGGGGCTGCCCGGTCTTCGCCACCATGCCGGCGATCCCCTTGCCGACCTTCAACTGCAGACAGCGGGCGATGTTGAGCGTCATGCCGAGCGTGAAGACGATGTGCATTCCCTCGCCGTCCTTGTCGATCAGCATGATGGATCCTTGGGTCGCCTCGATCAGGTCGGACGCGATCTTCATGATTGCCTCGTACAGCTGCTCCTTGCTGTCGATCTGCAGCAGCGTGTCGGTGAGCGACATGAGGCGCTCTGAGAGGGCGTTTTCCTTTGAGCGCTCCGCGTCCCTCACGATCCAAGACATCTTGGCGGCCATGGCACCGGTCAGCATGTTGATGAGCAGGGTCGAGTTCTGCGGGATATCGCTCTCCGGCAGCGCCAAAAAGCCCAACCGCTCCCCTTGTGACTTGAGAGGGAAGAAGGCGCACATGGCGGTGTTGAGCCCGGGGAGGGCGGCGCGCATCTTGGCGTCGCAGGGAACCGCTTTACCCCCCTTGGCAGGCGCGAGGAACAGGTGCAGGGCCTCGGCCGACACGACCCCGATCTCGTCTGGCATCCCCCACACCCCGGTCACCGGGTAGGATTTACCCTCGGCGTCGGGGAGCGCAACGGCGATGCGCGGGACCTCGAACTCGGTGGCTATGGTCTCGCAGCCGATGGCGACGCAGGCGGTGACCGAGGTACATCGGTCGATACGCTCGAGCGCCTGGGAAACGGCCTGCAGGCGCTGGTCGGTGACCGACTCGCAGAGAGCGGCGGCGTTCTGGGGGAGGGGAGTGCTTACCGTCGGGAAACGGTATTGCTCGATGGCGCGCCCCACCTCCTGGGCTATTTCCTCCACCTCCTCGTAGCGTGCCGTGTGAAGCGATTCCACGTAGGGGAGCAGTGAAAAGGCATCTCCGCCGCCTTCGGTGCGGGAAAGGGCGGCAAGCTGCCACAGGTCGATGGACTCGTCGCGCACCCCGTCGCCTACGAGGCAGCAATCGTCGCCGCCCACGCCGAAGGGGATGAGGAATCCGAGGAAGCCGCCGCCGTAGCGGCACACCGACGGAGTTCCCTCCTCGAAGAAGACGTCCATGTTTTCTTCGAAAAACTGGCGGGATACATCGCGGCAGAGAGGGTCTTCGACGATGGTGGAGCAGGTTTCGAACTGGTGACAGGACGCGACGGCGCCGTTACGCCTGCGGTACAGGGTAAGGCTGTAGTGCGCGAGGGAGGGAAGCTCCTTCAGCTGCACCAGCAGGTCGTGAAGTGGTATGTCAGCCGTTTGCTGCGCCACGTTTCAGTCACTCCGGTTTCAAAGTTGTGTTTCACAGGCGGCAGGCATATCGACCGCGCCCGGAATCACATCAAAAAAATGCACGTTCTGCGCCAAGGTCCGCACGCTGTCTTTCTATCAAAAGGGCACAAGCGCCCCATCAGCGGCGGACATTACATCTTGATAATTACCGGTTTCTTCGACTTCAGTCAACACCGCCATACGGAATACTCACTGGCGAAAGTTGGTAAGGCTTGCTGCATTTTGGGCTATGTTAATATTATGGACCTCATACATAAAGTCAGTATTTTAAATCACATATATCACAGTTTTGTGTGCTGAATACCAGGAAGGATGGGACGACAACACTACATTGTCCTTGCACTGGCTCACAAAAAACGAATTTGTCGCGCCTGAGTCATGACTGATTAAAAGAACCTTTGTCTCAGGGCGCCCACGGTGCCGGCTGACGGTGCGATACCCGCCATGAGTCTCGTGAGAAATAATTTGATTGATTCCCGCGCATTTAGCCGGTAAACTCCACGCTCCGTTGAAGCGTTACAAGGGCATGGAATCCAGCGTTGCACGATACCCCGCTATACAACAGCCGCATTTTCGACTCCTACCTGAAGCTCCTCAGGCAGAAATACCCCCATATCGACACGGCGGCGCTACTGGCTCACGCCGGGATGAAACCGCACGAGGTGGCCGACCCGGGTCATTGGTTCACGCAGCGACAGGTGGACCGGTTTCACGACAGGCTGGTGCAACTGACCGGCGGGCGCGGCATAGCCCGTGAGGCAGGCCGCTACGCCGCCTCTCCCGAGGCCCTTGGGCCGCTTCGATCCTTCATGCTAGGCATGGTGGGTCCCGAGTACATCCTTCACTTCATCAGCAAGGTCGCCCCCAGGTTCACCCGCTCTTCCCGCTGTACGCACCGCAGGACCGGTTCCCGTGAGATCGAGGTCAACGTCACCTTTAACGAGGGGGTGCGGGAGAATCCGAACCAGTGCGAGAACAGGATGGGGTTTTTCGAGGCGGCCTTCCTCCTTTTCGGTCATGACTTCCCTGAGATCGAGCATACCGAGTGCGTCTTCGACGGCGGCGAGGTCTGCCGGTACCTGATCCGTTGGCGCCCCTCATTGACTGCGCGCCTGTTGCTCGCACGGCGCATCACCTTCGTCGTCCTGCTCGTTCTCTGCGTCTCCACCTTCTTTTTGGGCCATTTCCTGCTGGAGCCGGTCCTCATCTGCAGCCTTGTGTTCTACCTGCTGCTCGCCTTGCTCGGCAACCGTGTCGAGCGCAAGGACCTTCTTGCCTCGCTCACCAGCATGCGTAACTCCAGCGAAAAGCTGCTTGCCCAGGTCCAGGAGAACTGCGACAGCGCGCTCACCATTAACGAGATCGGCAAGGTGATCTCGACGCGGACTGAACTGGAGGACATCCTCGCCAGCGTGAACCAGGTGCTGCACAAACGGCTCGGCTACGGGCGCGGTATCATGATGCTTTCAGACCTGGAAAAAAATGCACTTTTGCTGCGTGGCTGTTTCGGGCTCTCCCCCGATGATGAAGAGAAGATCCGCCGTATCGAGCTCCCGCTCGACTACTCCGCCGCACCTGGGGTCATGGTTAGCTGTTTTCGGGCCCAAAAGCCGTTGCTTGTCGACAACATAGACGACGTAAGGGGCCAGGCGATTCCCGAGAATTTCTCCCTCTTCGTGGCCCTAGGGGTGCACTCTTTCATCTGCGTACCGATCGTCTGCGAAGGCGAAGCCCTGGGTGTCCTTGCCGTTGACGACGCGAATCGTGACGGGGGACTGCTGCAAAGCGACCTGAACCTGATCCAGGGGATCGCGCCGGTGATCGGGGTAGCCATCCGCAACGCCATGCGTCTTGCCAACGAGCGCAAGCTTTCAGATCAGCTGAGAAAGGCGTCGGAACAGTTGGAGCGGCGCGTCTCCGAGAGGACCGCCGAGCTGAGTCAGGCCTACGCCGAGCTCGAGTTTCTGTACGACTCGGTGTCGCACGACCTGCGCACCCCGCTCAGGGTGATCTACGGGTACGGAGAACTGCTCCTCGACGGTTACGGGGAGCGGCTGGACGCGACGGCGCGCGAGTACCTGTCGAACATCATCGGCGGCGGCGAGCGGATGGAGGCGACGCTCGACCGGATGCTCGACATATCCGAGGCGCGTATTGCTCCCATCAAGGAGATCGGCGTCGATCTGAGTGCGATGGCGCAGCGTATCGTGGGGGAGTTGAGAGTTACCGATGTGAAACGCACCGTACGCGTCGAGATAGAGGAAGGGGTGCAGGTGAACGGCGACGAGAAACTCCTCGCCAGCGTGATGGAGAACCTCCTGGGGAACGCCTGGAAGTACAGCGCCGGAAAGCCGGAAACGGTCATCTCCTTCGGCAGGCGCGACGGGATCTGTTACGTGAAGGACAACGGGGTAGGGTTCGACATGTCGCAGGCGAACAAGCTCTTCCTGCCTTTCCAGCGGCTGCACCACGGCTCCGACTTCGCCGGGCACGGCCTGGGTCTATCCATGGTGCGGCGCATGATCGAACGTATGGGGGGGACGGTGTGGGGCGAGGGTAAGCCCGGCGAGGGAGCCACCTTCTTCTTCACCATCCCGCCGGGTGACGCCCCTTAGCCAACCTCTTCAAACTCGCGCTCGCGGAACTCGACCCCGAGTGACAGCGCGAGCTCACGCACCTTCTCCACGTCCACCCCGGGTACCGTGACCACGCTTGCCGTCACCTGTGGCACGTGCCGCGGCGCCTCGCGCAGAAAATCGCACACCCCCTGAAAACCGCCCCCTCCGAACGGGGTATTGCAGAGCCTCTCGTACTCCTTGGCGTCGGACGCGTTCAGGCTTACCGAAAGCGCGTCGACGAGCCCGGAGAGTTCGGGCAATACGTTCCTGCCGTGCACGAGGTTCGCCTGCCCGTCCGTGTTGATCCTCACCTTCAGCCCGCGCCGCTTCAACTCGGCCGCCACTTCCTTCACAAGATCCAGCCTGATGAGCGGCTCGCCGAAGCCGCAGAACACCACCTCGTTAAAATCCGAAGCGGCGTCGACAGCCGCGATCACCTCGGCGTAATTCGGTTCGTGGGAGAGTTTCAGCTCGTGCCCCTTGACCGAGAGTTCCTCGAATTTGGGGCAGAAGGTGCAGCGGTTCGAGCAGCGGTTGGTGATGTTCAGGTATAGCGAATTGCGTATCTTGTAGGCGATGGTGTCTTCCTGAGTCGCCTGCTCGATGCGGAAGAGTCTGCGCGTGTTGAAGGAGGTGATGCGCCCGACGTCGTCCGGCGAGAGCCCCTTCAGTTCTGCGACTTTCTCTGCCGCGTAGCGTACGAAAGCGGGCTCGTTACGCTTGCCGCGGTGCGGCACCGGCGTCAGGTAGGGAGCGTCCGTCTCCACCATCAGTTTTTCGATCTTCACGCCGCGTACCACCTCCCTGAGCGCCTCGTTGGAGGGGTAGGTGATGGTCCCGGGGATCGAGATCATGAAGTTCAGGTCGATGCAGGTCCGGGCCATGTCCAGGTCGCCGGAGAAGCAGTGCAGCACGCCGCCGACCTCCTCCGCCTTTTCCTCCTTGAGGATGGCGAGGATCCGGTCGTGGGCATCCCGGTCGTGGATGATGAGCGGCAGCGAGAGTTCGCGCGCCATCCTGATGAAGCGGCGGAACACCTCTTCCTGTGCCGGGCGGGGCGAGCGGTCCCGGAAGAAGTCCAGCCCCACCTCGCCGATGGCGACCACCTTCGGATTGTTGAGGGCAAGCTCGCGCACCGTATGGTAATCCGCCTCGGTCACCCCCTCGGCGTCGTGGGGATGGATGCCGACCGAGCAGTAGATGTTATCGCGCGTCTTGGCGAGTTCGCAGGCGGCGATGCTCGACTCGAGATCGGCGCCGACCGCCATGATGGTGTCGACCCCCGCCTCTTTGGCGCGCGCCATCATCTCCTCGAAATCTTCCGTGTACTCACTGCCGTATATGTGCGAATGGCTGTCGATCAGTTCCATGAAGTGCTCCTTCGGCGTTGATCTGGTAACTTCTGTATCCCATTGATGTTTGTATGACCATTCCCTCTCCCTTTGGGCCTGCGCGCCGTAGCGCTTCGCTCTGCGAAGACGGGAGAGGGTTGCCGCAGGCCGGTTGAGGGCGTTGCCGGCAGCAACATGTCGCCAATTGCTACGCCCTCACCCCCGCCCCTCTCCCGGGGGAGAGGGGGGAGGGCGAAGCACCATATATTACTGGAAGATATTGCGAGATGCCAGAGCTTTCTGGATTGCCTTCCCTGTAGAAAAGTACCTGTGAAGCTGCAAACCGGCTCTGCTTCGGGAGGCTATTCGGTCACGCTGCGGATCGAGGCCTCGATGCCGTCCATGAGGATGGTGAGTTCGTCCATGGAGATGGAGAGGGGCGGGAACACGACGATCACGTTGCCCAAGGGGCGCAGGAAGAGGCCGTGCTTTCTCGCCTCCATGATGACTCTCACGCCGACGCGCTCTTCCCAGGGGTACGGCTCGCGCGTGTGCCGGTCCCGCACCAACTCGATTCCGCCGATCATCCCTTCCTGGCGCACGTCTCCCACGTGGGGGAGCTCCATGAGCCGCTGCAGACGGTCCTGGATGTAATCGATCTTTTCCGGAAGCTGCTCCAGGAGCCGCTCGTTTTCGAAGATATCGAGGCTTGCGAGGGCCGCAGCGCAGGCGATCGGGTTGCCGGTGAAGGTGTGCCCGTGGAAGAAGGTCTTGAGCGCGCTGTACTCCCCCCAGAAGGCGTCGTAGACCTTGCGGGTGGTGAGTGTCGCGGCAAGCGGCAGGTACCCCGCCGAGATCCCCTTGGATATCGCCATGATGTCCGGCGTAACCCCTTCCTTGCCACAGGCGAACATGGCGCCGGTGCGCCCGAAGCCGACGGCGACCTCGTCCGCGATCATGAGGACGTCGAAGCGGTCGCAAAGCTCGCGTACCCCTTTCACGAAACCGGGAGGCTGCACGATCATCCCGCCTGCGCCCTGAACCGACGGCTCGATGACAAGTCCCGCCAGCTCGTGCGCGTGCTTTTCCATGAGGCGCTCCAGCTCTTTAAGGCAGAGAAGGCCACACTTGGTGCAGTCCCCCTCCGGCGAGAGCGGGCAGCGGTAGCAGTAAGGGGAGGGGGCCATGATGGTCGGGAAGAGGAGCGGCGCATAGACCTCGTGGTAGATGGCGATGCCGCCGACACTCATGGAACCGACGGTGTCGCCGTGGTAGGCGTTGTCGAAGCGGATGAACTTCTTCTTTTCCGTCTTTCCGGTCTGCTGCTGGTACTGGAATGCCATCTTCACGCCGATCTCCACCGCGGTGGAGCCATTATCGGAATAGAACACCTTGGCAAGCCCCGGAGGAGCGATATCGATCAGGCGCTTGGCGAGTAGCGCCGCGCGGTCGTTGGAGAGGCCCAGGAGCGTTGCGTGCTCGAGCCGGTCCACCTGCTCCTTGATCGCGTCGTTGATCTCTTTTTTGCAGTGGCCGTGCACGTTGGTCCAGATGGCTGCCACGCCGTCCAGGTAGCGGTTGCCGTCCGAGTCGATGATGTAGGAGCCCTCGCCCCTGGTGATGATGATGTTTTCCGCTCCCTCCCACTCGCTCATCTGGGTGAAGGGGTGCCAAAGGTAATCGCTGTCGTAGCGCCTGAGAGTTTCCGTATCCAGTTCGACCACGTTCATCCTCCTGAAAAAGGCTCTGCCGCCGCACCGTTCAAGGTATCGGCGGCAGAGCCATCGTTGTCAATCGTCGATTGCCAATTGTTAGTCAAACATCTCGCGCAGCATGATCCCGGTTGCCGGTTGCTGCAGCAGGTGATCGGTGACGCGGGTCACCGTCTCGCGCTCGTCCGCTCCCTGGATGTCCGGGAAGAGGCCGAGTAGCTGCGAGCCGGAAAGGGAATCGATCATGTGCGGCGCGTAGGACTCGGCCTGGTCAGGGGTGTCCGGGTAGCGGTTCACGATGACTCCTTTCACCTTCAGCCCCATGGTGCGTGCGGTGAAGGTGGTGAGCAGGGTGTGGTTGATGGTGCCGAGATTCGGGCGTGCCACCACCACGATGGGAAGCCCCAGGTGCAGGGCGAGGTCGGCGACGAGAAGCCCACCGGCGAGGGGTACCATGAGCCCGCCGGCCCCTTCGACGATGACGAACTCGTGCTTCTGGGCGAGCCGGTCGTAGGCCTCCTTGATCACCTGGAAGTTGATGCGGACGCCGTCCTGGCTAGCCGAGACCGAAGGGGCGAGGGGCGCTCTGAGGAGGTAAGGGGTGCAGTCCGGCGTCACCGGCAAGTCAGCCCCGAAACAGAGGAGTTCGGCGTCCTCGGAGATGAGCTTTCCGTCCCGCTCTATGCAGCCGCTCGTTACCGGCTTCATCACGCCGACGCTATGTCCCATCCTCCTGAGCAGCATGGCGATGGTAGCTGACGCGATGGTTTTTCCCACACCGGTATCGGTGCCGGTGACGAAGATGCTTTTTGCTGACATGTGGGTTCCTTTCCGCTTCGTTTTAATGCGCGCACATCACCGTGGTGAGGCCGAGATCGCTGAACATGGTCAGGTCGGTGTCGACGTTGCGCCCGAGCGTGGTGAGGTAGTTACCGATCATGGTGCCGTTGGCGCCGGCGAAGAAGATCCAGGACTGCAGGTCGCGCAGGTTCTTCTCCCTGCCGCCGCAGATGGTGATGCGCTTCTCCGGCAGGATCAGGCGGTACACCGCGATGGTTTTCAGGCACTCCATGGTGCTGATGAGGGCGGCACCCTCGAGGCGGGTCCCGTCGATCGGGTTCAGGAAGTTCATCGGCACCGAGTCAACGTCAAGTTCCTTCAGCGTGAAGGCCATCTCAACGCGCTGTGCGGCGCTCTCGCCCATGCCGAAGATACCGCCCGAGCAGACCTTGACGCCCGCCTTTTTCACGGCGCGAACCGTCTCGACGTCCTCGCTGTACGCGTGCGTGGTGCAGATGTTGGGGAAAAAGCTCTCGGCGGTCTCGAGGTTGTGGTGGTAGGTGTCCATCCCGGCGTCCTTCAGCTTGAGCGCGGTCTCCTCGTCGATGATGCCGAGCGAGCAGGAGGGGAGGATGGTGGTTTCCTTGCGGATGCGGCGCAGCGCGGCGAGGATCTGCTCCAGTTCCTGACCCTTCACCGTGGTGCCGCTCGTAATGATGCCGAAGCAAGCGGAGCCGTTGGTCTCGGCCGTCTTGGCGCATTCCACCATCTGATCCTCCTGGACCAGCGGGTAGACCGGCGCGTCGGTCGTGTGGTGCGAGGACTGGGCGCAGAAGGCGCAGTTCTCGGCGCAGCGCCCGGACTTCGCGTTGATGATGGAACAGAGATGTACTTCGTTGCCGACGAAGTGTTCCTTCACGCGGGTAGCGGCGCGGAACAGGTCGTATATTGCCGATCCCTCGGCCTCGGTGAGGCGGACAGCCTCCTCGGGTGTGATGGAGCCACCGGCGATGATCCTTTGTGCAATTTCAGTGATGAATTTTTCCATGAACGTTCCTCCAGCAGGTCGTGTATCACGCTGAGGAGTTGATTGTCAACCTCTTCCGAAGATGTGGTTGACGATTTGCCCGCCGCCTGTGTAGGGGCGAATAATCATTCGCCCCTACGGAGTAGCAGAGATGGGGGCAAGGCGGGACTAGAGCTCTTCCGTGGTGAAGGCGACGACGTCGTCGATGCAGTCGGCGTTAAGTAGCACCATGACCAGGCGGTCGAGCCCGAGGGCGATGCCGGCGGCCTCAGGCATATCGGACAGGGCGGCGAGAAACTTCTCCGGCATCGGGTAGGTGAGTTTACCCTGCGCCGCGCGCTCAGCCGCTTCGGCCTCGAAGCGGGCACGCTGCTCGACCGGGTCGATCAGTTCGGAGAAGGCATTCGCGATCTCGAGTCCGCCGATGTAGAGCTCGAAGCGCTCCGCCACCGTGGGGTCGGACGCCTTGAGCCTGGCGAGGGCCGAGCAACTGGCTGGGTAGTCGTAGATGAAGGTGGGACGCGTGAGGCCCAGGTGCGGTTCTATGCGCTCCACCATGAGCTCGTCGAAGCTCCCGTCGGCAAGAGCCGCCTCGGCGGTGGTGTCGGTGTGGCGCAGGAAGGCGTCGCGGACCGTGATCCGCTCCCAGGGAAGCGAGAGGTCGATCTTGTTGCCGCGGTAGTCGATGCTTTCGCTCCCGGCGGCGGCTCGGACCAGTTCCTCGGTCTCGGCCATGAGGACCTGGTAGTCCGCCTGTGCGCGGTACCACTCGAGCATGGTGAACTCGCTTAAGTGGCGTGAGCCGCGCTCGCCGTCCCGCCAGCAGCGGCAGATCTGGAAGATGTGCGGATACCCCGCGGCCAGAAGGCGCTTCATGCAGAGTTCCGGGGAGGTCTGCAGGAACCAGCCGACGCTGGGGATGGCGTCGATCTGGGCCTCGGGGGCGGGAGCAGGTATGCGAAAAGGGGTCTCGACCTCGAGATACCCCTTTTCATGGAAAAACATCCTGATCCTGTTGAAGATCGCGCCACGCTGGGCCAGGGCCTGTGAGCGCCTGGCCAGTGGCCAACTTCCGGGCATCTGTTACCCCTTCACCCTGGTGGAGTACTCGCCGGTACGGGTGTCGATGGTGATCAGCTCGCCTTCCTCGATGAACGGCGGTACGCGCAGGACGTAGCCGGTCTCGACGGTGGCGGGCTTGGAGTCGCTGCCGGAGGTGTCGCCTTTGACCCACGGGTCGGTCTGCACGACGCGGAGGTTGACGAAGTTGGGAACCTCGACGCCGATCGCCTTCTCCCTGAAGAGGAGCACGTCAACCGGGAGGTTGTCGATCAGGTAGTTCTTGGCGTCGCCCATGGCGCCTTCGCTGATGTGGATCTGCTCGTAGGTGGTGTTGTCCATGAAGCAGTAGTGATCGTCTTCCTTGTAGAGGTACTGCATCTTGCGGTCCTCGAGCTGTGCGGGCTCGAAGGTCTCGCCGGAGCGGTAGGTGCGGTCCAGGGTCGAGCCGGTGATCATGTTCTTAAGCTTGGTGCGGTAGAGCGCCTGCCCCTTGCCCGGCTTAGCGAAGTCGAAGTGGGTGATGATGTACGGCTCGTTGTCGATGGCGATCTTCAGGCCTTTTCTCAGATCGGCTGCAGTGTACATAGGTTCTTCCTCGTTCTTTATTGATATTTGGATAGGGCTCTAGTGTGCTGCGTGGGCGGCACGCACTAAACCGGTATCGGGTCTATGTTATCCGTATTGCCTTGCAGCGATGCTGAATGTGGCTGGGACAGACGCCGGTGACGTACGGGGGAGGACTACTTGGCGCGATAGGTGATGCGGCCGCGGCTCAGGTCATAGGGGGAAAGCTCTACGGTGACCTTGTCGCCCGGCAGGATCTTGATGAAGAACTTCCTCATCTTGCCGGAGATGTGTG
This sequence comes from Geomonas edaphica, assembly GCF_004917075.1. Classification (GTDB taxonomy): domain Bacteria; phylum Desulfobacterota; class Desulfuromonadia; order Geobacterales; family Geobacteraceae; genus Geomonas; species Geomonas edaphica. The sequence goes on along the minus strand of NZ_SSYB01000001.1, from coordinate 792,779 downwards.
CCAGCACGATATGGTCGTTTTCCAGCTTCACCTTAAACATAGCGTTGGGAAGCGGCTCTATGACCGTCCCTTCGACTTCAATTGCTTCTTCCTTGCTCATTTTCGCTCCTGGCGGTATGTGTGGCTTGTTTTAACAACAGGCGAGTCTACAAATATTTACTTAAAAAAGCAAGCTGGTTTTCGCCGTCTGCTCCATTTTTCTCACGGTATCATCGCTATTTACAGAACACCCATAACATGCTAAAAAAATGACGAGATTTCTGCCAGAGGTGTCCTTTTACATGCCAAAACTGATCAAGGAGATCCCGCTCTCCAACGGGCTCACCGTTCGTTTCTTCGATGCGTCCCGCCGCTACTTCGGCGACTACCACCAAGTAAGGGTGAAGATAAGCTGCGACGTGCCTCTTACTCCGGACCTGTTCCAGGACGAGGCGTCCTATGAGACAGCCACAAAGCTTCTCGGCGCCTGTGTCAGTTACCAGAAAGAGATCGAGCACCAGGGCGTTGCCGGCGCCTCAGTCGAGGAGACCGTCGACCGGGTGATCGCCCATTTCGTAGAACACTCCCTCGAGTATTTCAGCGGTCCCGGTTTCCCTAAAAAACTCGCGCAGTCCGAGCTCGTCAAGGCCCAGGGGCCCAAAAGAGGGTTCATCCCGCGGGGCGTCCATGGCTGAGTACGAAGTCTCCATCGAGAGCCTTTGCTACGGCGGTGCCGGGTTCGCACGCCTCGACGGCAAGGCCTGTTTCGTGCCTTTCACCGCACCGGGGGATACCGCCCGCGTCCGCGTCATTAAGGAGAAGCGCTCCTTCGTGGAGGCCGAGCTGCTTGAACTGGTGGCGGCGTCCCCGCTGCGCATCGAGCCCTCCTGCCCCGTGTTCGGCGCGTGCGGCGGCTGCGACTGGCAGTTCCTCTCCTATGCCGAGCAGTTGGCGACAAAGGGGACCATCTTCACCGACACCTTGAGCCGCATCGGCAAGGTGCCGCGCGAGGTGGTCCTGCCGGTTTCCCCCTCGCCGGAATGCTACGGCTACCGCTCCAGGGTCCAGTTGAAGGTCTCCCGGCACAAGGGCGCATTGAGGCTTGGTTTCTTCCGCACCGGTTCCCACGACATCGTCGATTTCGGCGCCGGGTGTCCCCTGGCTCACGAGCTGTTGAACCGGATGGCGGATGAGTTCCGCTCTATCTTGTCGCGGCTGCCGCACGGCGAGACGGTACAGCAACTCGATCTCGCCATGGGCGACGACGGGGAGGGGATCGCCATCCTGCACTGCCGCGAGGCGCGGCCGGAACAGGTGGCTGAGGAGCTTGCCGCCGCACGCGACCTGATCCCATCCGTATCGGGAGCGTACGTGAAAAGGGGGGGGAAGGGCGAGCTCATCCGCGCTTTCGGCATCGATTCCCTGAGCTACTGCATCCCGGCCGACCTGTTTCCGGGGGCACGGCAGATGCGCCTTCGTTTCAGTCGGGGCGGCTTCTCCCAGGTGAACTACCGGCAGAACCTCGAACTCATCCGCACCGTCTGGGAGTGGGCGGCCCTAACCGGCAAGGAACGGGTGCTCGATCTTTACTGCGGCAACGGCAACATCTCCATTCCGCTTGCCCCTTACGCCGCCGAGGTCTTTGGTGTGGAGGGATTCGCTCCCTCGATCCAGGATGCTGCGGTCAACGCGGAGGCAAACGGCGTCGAGAACGCCTCGTTCCAGGTGAGCGACGCATCACTCGCGGTCCGGCGTCTGGCGAAGCGCAAGGAGAGGTTCAACCTCGTAGTACTCGATCCGCCGCGCGCGGGCGCCGAAGCCGCCGCCGAACTGGCTCAGCTCGAACCGGAACGGATCATCTACGTTTCCTGCGACCCGACGACCCTCGCGCGCGATCTCGCGCAACTGCAGGGCGCCGGATACCGGGTCACGCGGTCCAAGCCGGTCGACATGTTTCCGCAGACGTATCACCTAGAAAGCGTTACCGAACTCATTCGAATGTGATGTGAGTTTGTTATTTCCACCATTATCGGAGGCTGCATGTTTTTCGGACTGTTCGGCAAGAAGGATTTTCGTCACTACCAGAACCAGGGTGCCAAGCACCTCGCGGCGGAGCGTTTCGCCGATGCGCGCGTTGATTTCGAGGAAGCGCTGAGGCTTTGCCCCGAGGACGCGGCGCAGGAGGCTGCGGCGATCCGTGAGGGTTTTAATCAGGCCTGCGACCACCTGGGGGCGTTGAACCTCCAGGAAGGGGAGCATGCGCTCAGGGCGGGCGAGGCGCAGAAGGCATACGACCATTTCCGGCTTGCCGCCGACCTGGCCGTCGACCGCGGCATCAAGTCGCGCGCCGAGGCTGAGGCCCTCAAACTGGAGCAGCCTGCACCCGCCGCAGCTCCCGCGGACGGTGCCGCTGCCGCTTCCGCTGCTGCCGCACCGGCAGCAGCTGCCGCTGTAGGCAACTACAAGCCGCACAGCGGCGGCTCCTGCACGAGCTGCAAGGGGCACGGCGGCCACCATCACGAGGAGCCGGCCCCCATGGAAATGAGCCTCTCAGAGGAGGATCAGTTCTACCTCATGGTCCAGCCGCTCCCAGGCGACCTGCCGGGACGCTATGCTGCCATGGGTCCTAAATTTGCCCGTGCCTACCTCCTGATTCATGAGGGTAACGACCGCGACGCTTTCACAATTTTGCAGGAAATGTTGTTATCTGGTGAAAATGACATTGTATTATACGAAGTGGCACTTATAATGTTCAGGGGCGGCCAAATTCATGAGAGCGAAAAGCTCCTGAATCGCGCTCTTGCCCTCAATCCGCAGAACGCTGCGGTATACCTCGCGCTGGTCCAGCTTTACGCAGGCGGCGGGGCTTATCCGCAGGCCATGGCGGTCGTGGAGAAGATGCTCGAGCTTGATATCCTCCCCGACCAGGCTCAGTTCATGCTGGGCGAGTTGCACGAAACTACTGGCAACACCGAGCGCGCCATGGAGCTTTGGACCAAGTCGCTCGAGCATCCGAGCGTGGCGCGTTCCGCCGCTGAAAGGCTCATTCCGATTCTCAACGGGCAGGGACGCTCCGACGACGTGAAGTTCCTGACCAAAAAATATTTAAAGGGTTGTTGTTAAAGCAAGTGGTTCCCCGGAGGTGGACAATGAACAAATCAGAACTCATTGAATCTCTCGCTGCCAGAAAGACCCTCTCCTTCAAGAAAGCCGAGGAGGTGGTCAACGCGGTCTTCGCTTCGATGACCGAAGCCCTGCTATCCGGTGACCGGATCGAGATAAGGGGCTTTGGAAGCTTCGTGGTGAAAGAGTACGACGCCTATACCGGAAGGAACCCCAAGACAGGCGAATCCATTTCAGTAAAGGCCAAGAAGCTTCCCTTCTTCAAGGTCGGCAAGGAACTGAAGGAAAAGGTCTCCGGTTAGCTGAACTTTCCGTCGACGTCCGCGGGATCCGAAGATCTTCGTAGTCACCATTGCGCCCGCCGGCCTCCCGCCGGCGGGCGCCCATTGTTTTGTAGCTGTAGTACAGCTTTTACAGAGCCAGAACCGGCCTTGCCATGTTTCCCACCTTTTGGTCGTACATCGTAGAGGCCCTCGGCGGCCTTGCGCTCTTCATCCTCGGCATGCGGACCATGTCGGAGGGGCTGCAGAAGGTCACCGGAGAGCGCCTGCGCCGCATCCTCGAGCGCACCACCGGAAACCGCCTCACCGCCCCTTTGCTCGGCAGTTGTCTCGCATCGCTGCTCCAGTCCGGCCCGGCTGCGTCCGTGCTCGTGGTCGGCTTCGTTAACGCCGGTCTCCTCTCGCTGTACCAAGCCCTGGGCGTACTGCTAGGCACCGGTATCGGCACCACGCTCGCCATCCAGTTCATCGCCTTCCGGGTCTCCGCACTCGGGCTACCGGCCATCGCCCTCGGCGTCTTCTTCAGCTTCTTTTCGCGCAGCAGGAGACTCTCCAATCTCGGCCGGATGCTCCTCGGTATCGGTCTCGTCTTCTTCGGTCTTTCCATCCTGGAGGGGGCCTGCCTGCCGCTCAGCGAGAGCGCCATCATCGCGGGGCTGCACCAGACGCTACCTTCGCTGCGCCTGGTGGCGGTCCTTATCGGCGCGCTCCTCACCTTTGTGGTGCAATCCGGCAGCGCCACCCTCGGTATCGTAATCGCACTCGCTTCGGCCGGTGTTCTCTCCTACGATTCCGCCATCGCCATGGTGATAGGCGAGGTGGCTGGTGCGGCGCTCATCCCGCTCATCGCATCGATCGGCGGCAGCCAGACCGCGAAACGGGCCGTGATCATCTACCTTGGCATCAGCTGGGGCGCCATCGCCCTCGCGTTCATATTTTTCCCGCTGTTTCTGCGCCTGGTCGCCCAGGTCTCGCCCGGCGACCTTACCCTTTTGCACCAGGGCGCTCCGCCCGAGGCCGTGGTGCAGGCCCTGCGCCCGCACATCGCCCGACACCTGGCCAACGCGCATACCATCTTCACCGTCGCGTCGCTTCTCGTGTTTCTCCCGACCATCGGATTCTTCGCCCGCTCCGCCGAGACGCTCCTCCCGACGAGACGCTCCGAGAGCGAGCCTAGGCCCCGCTTCATCGACGTCCGGGTGATCAAGACGCCGACCATCGCTCTCGTGCAGGCCTGGAACGAACTGGCCCGCATGGGGAGCATCGCCGCCTCGATGTATGCCGACCTCGTTTCCCAGTTCGACGGCTTCAACCCCAAGGTAGCCGCCGCGGTACGCGACAAGGAGGTGGTTCTCGACATCCTGCATCGTGACATGTCCCAGTTCCTGGTGGCCCTTTCGCGCGAGACGCTCTCGATTGAGCGCGCCGTGGAAATCCCGGCCATGCTCGAGCTCGTGAACGAGATCGAACAGGTGGGGGACCATATCGAAGCGGTGCTCAACTACCTGATGCGCAAGAAGGAAGAGCGGCTTCGTTTTTCATCAAGCGCGATGGACGAGTTGAAGCGTTTCGCGGCGCGGGTGGGCGCCGTGGTGCAACTCTGCGAGGCGGTCCTGAAGGGTGAGGACGCCCCCGACCTGACCCCACTCCAGCTCGAGATCGCTGCGCTTGAAAGCGAGCTGCAGACAAGTCACCTGCGCCGTCTGAAAAGCGGCAAGTGCAGCATCGTCTCCGGGCTTTTGTACGGCGACATGATCGCCTCGTTCTCCAAGATCGCCCAACTCGGATTCTCCATGATCAACGAAAAGAAAGGAATAACCCCATGACCGACAAAGTAGCCTCCATCGACCTCGGCACCAACACCGCGCGCCTCCTGATCGCCAGCCGGGATCCCTACCGCCAGATCCTTCTCAAGAGGATCATCACCAGGCTCGGGGGGGGCTTCACCAGGGAGTTCGGGCTCTCGGAAGAGGCGCAATTGCGCTCGCTTGCAGCACTCAAGGAATTTGCCGCCGACATGGCGACGCACGGCGTCCGTCGCGTGAGAGCCGTGGCTACTTCCGCGGTCCGCGACGCCAAAAACGGCGCGGAGTTCTGTCGTCGTGTACAGGAACAAACCGGCATCACCCTCGAGGTGATAGATGGCAACGAGGAGGCCGTCCTCACCCTCAGGGGGGTCGCCGCCATCCTCGACAACAAGGACGAGGATCTCGCCGTTTTCGACGTCGGAGGGGGGAGTACCGAGTACACGCTTGCGGCGCTGCAGCAGCCGCTATTCTCGCGCAGCCTCCCGATCGGGGTGGTACGTCTCACGGAAGGGAAGGGGAGCGTCGCCGCCATGGAGGAGAAGGTCAGACGCGAACTCGAAGGGCTCAAAAGGGAACTTCAGGGGGAAGGGCATCTCGAGCGTTTTGCCGCCGCAACCCTGGTCGGCACCGCCGGGACCGCTACAACCCTGGCCGCCATCGACCTCGGCATGACCGACTACGATTATCGGCGGGTGAACAACTACACCCTGCCTTTTGCGAAGGTCGAGGCGATGTTCGAGCGGCTGCTTCCCCTGACGCCTCAGGAGCGCCTCCTGGTGCCGGGCCTTGAGCCGGGCAGGGAGGATCTCATCATCGCCGGAGTGCTGGTGGTGCTGACCACCATGCGCGTCTTCGGTTTCGGGAGCTTCAAGGTGAGCGATTCCGGACTGCTGGAAGGGGCGATCCTCGGTGTCTAGCTGGGGCGGGCTTTTTTTGACAACCTTACGGGCAGCGACTATACTCATTAACACTTCGGCCACATCTTGCTCATTATTCGCTGTCTGGCCGCGCATCCTTCGGATACCGGTTCAGTCTTCTCCGCCCTGAAGGAGCACGTGTCATGCATCTCAGCAGCGCTTCATACTTAAAAATCATCGAAGAGCTGCGTGACGGCCTGTATATCGTCGACATGAACCGGAAGATCGTCTTCTGGAACCACGCCGCGGAAAGGATCTCCGGCTACGGCGCGGATGAGGTGGTCGGGAAGCCGTGTGCAGACAACATCCTCTGCCACGTCGACGATATAGGCCTAAACCTCTGCTGCAGTGAATGTCCCCTCGCGACCACCATAGAATCCGGCACTCCGCACGAAGCGCGCGTCTTTCTGCACCATAAAAACGGTCACCGGCTGCCGGTCTTGGTCCGGGTCGTGCCGCTCACCGACGACGACGGCAAGGTAATCGGCGGCGTCGAGATGTTCTCCGACGACAGCTTTACCGCGGCCAACGAGATGCGGCTGCAGGAGCTGGAAAAACTGGCCCTCCTGGATGGACTCACCCAGCTTGCCAACCGCCGTTACCTGGACCGTGAGCTCGAGGCCCGCCTTGAGGAGTTGAACCGCTACGACATCCCCTTCGGCGTCCTGTTCATGGACCTGGACGACTTCAAGTGCATCAACGACCGCTACGGGCACGATACCGGCGACCGGGTACTGCAGTTCGTCGCCGGCACGCTGAGCGCTAACTCCCGCCCCTTCGACCTTTACGGGCGCTGGGGAGGCGAGGAGTTCGTCGGCATCGTCCGAAACGTCACCGCCGCGAACCTCAAGCACATGGGACAGCGCCTGCGCAAGCTCGTCGAGAAGTCCTTTCTCCTGGTCGATGACGTGCATCTGCGCGTCACCATCTCCATCGGCGCCACCATGGCGCTCAAGACCGACACGCTGCACACCCTCCTGCAGCGCTCCGATTCCCTCATGTACCAGAGCAAGACGGCCGGCAAAAACCGGCTCAGCATCGGGTAGCGCGCCCCGCCCAGGCTTTAGCAGGGACGGGGCGCCTAATCCCGTTACAGCCTGAAGCGTGCCACGATCTTTTGCAGGTCGTCCGCCATCCGGTTCAGATGGGCCGCGGCGTCCGCCGTTTCGTGCGCGCCGCGCGCAGTCTCGGAGACCACGTCCTTTATCTGGTGCACGTTTGTCGATATCTCGCCGGTCACCGCGGTCTGCTCCTCAGCGGCCGTCGCGATCAGGTCGATTTCACGGTTCACTTCGTCGATCACCTCCAGGATGCGGTGCAGAGCCTCGCCCGATTTCCTGGAACTCTCCATCCCTTTTTCCACCTCGGCAACACCCTGATTCATGGTTTCCACGGCGCCCCCGGCCTCGGACTGAATCGTCTTTATCATCTCGGCTATCTCCCGGGTCGCGCGTGTGGTGCGCTCGGCAAGGGCGCGCACCTCGTCGGCAACGACGGCGAAACCTCTCCCCTGTTCGCCGGCACGCGCCGCCTCGATGGCGGCATTCAAGGCAAGCAGGTTCGTCTGGTCGGCGATGTCCTCTATCGTTCCCACGATCTCGCCGATCTGGTCCGAACGGGTCCCGAGGTTCAATACGGTGCGGGCGGACTCCCGGACGTTGGCCGCTATTTTTTCCATCCCCTGCAGTGTCTCGTGCAACACTGCTGCGCCACCTTGTGCCGTGTCGGTCGCACGCTTGGAGGATGACGCTGCCTCACCGCAGTTCCTGGAAATTTCGTTCGATGTCGCCGACATCTCTTCACTTGCGGTTGCCGCGGTCCCTGATTGGAAGGCGACTTCCTCCGCAGCGGTGGCTATCTGTTCCGCCGTGCTGCTAAGTTGGTGACAGGCGCTCGAGACTTCAACGGTACTCTTGGCTATCAAAGCGACGATGCCGTGGACGTTCTCGACAAAGCGGTTGAACCAGAGGCTTACTTCTCCCAGTTCATCCTTTCGTTCGGCGGTGAGCCTTCTGGTGAGATCTCCCTCGCCCTGGGCGATGTCTTTCAGCATCGCGAGGAGCTGTGCGATGGGGTTTGTTATGCCGCGCATGATGATGAAACAGACGATGACGGTTACCACGCAGAGGGCGAAGGTGGACAGAAGAGCCACGAGCAGTGCGTGTCTCGCCTCGGCGGCCTGGCCTTCTGCGGTCACGATGATCCTTTTTGCCAGCTCATCCTCCAGCTCTTTCAGCACGTTTATTTTATCCGAAGCGCTGGCGAACCATTCTTCCGGCGCGATGCCGAACCCTCCGCTCACCCCCTTGGCCAGCACAGCCGCGCGAATCTGCCGGGTTTTCTCGAAGCTCGGACCCGTCGACTTCTCGTCGTACGAACGCAGGACCGATTCCGGCGCGAAGGTCCTGAACTGTTCAAGGTACGTTTTCTGGGCGCCCGCGATATCGAAGGTTCTTTGGTAGGTCTCGTCGTCAAAGCGGTCCGCGCCCAAGACCGCGTTCAGCGTAGCACGCTCTTTTCCCGCTTCTTCCTTCGCCTTGACGAAGGCGTAGTAGGCCGACGCCTCCCTCATGACCTCGGGCGCGCCGCTCGTTGTCGCCACCTTGGCGATGACCTTGGTGTACGCATCGACAAGTTTCGTGTAGAACGCGAACGACTCGGAGCCTTGAATCTGCAGCGCGTCGATTCGGCCGCGTGTCTGTTGGAGGGAGGAAAGCACCGTGCCGGCCGTGTCGAACCCGGGCCCGGCCGCAGCAAGCGCCGAAGCGTTTGTGGTAAATATTTGCTTTACCGAGTTAAGTTTCTGATTCACCTTTTCACGTTGTCCGTTCAGCTCCGTACCAAACTTCGTCCCCTTTGTATTTATGAATCCCGAGGAATATCCACGTTCCTTCTGGATTTCGTGAATCAGGTCGCCGACCTGCACCGCGAATCTGGTGAGGGTCTCCGTCTGAACCATCCTCTGTGACAGGGCATAATTGTTCTTTATCCCCCAGGAGGCGAACATCAACATGCCACACAAGGGTACGACGAGTAGCAGCAGCAATTTGTAGCGAATCTTCAGGTTCTGTAACATGTGCCCCCCGGTTGTAATAAGTAAAACCATTGAAAATGAGCTCTAAATACTTGTCGGTTACTTTAGTAACTTCTTTATATGTATACATCTTTGACTTAGGTCAAATAACAATCATCACCCCTTCGTCTGAATTCGAGTTTGTACGGTGCCTATGACGTCCTGACGACGCGGAGGAGGACAACTGCGGAATCGGTGGTAGACTGTGGTGCGTTTTCCAATCAAATCTTGAGCAAAAGGAGGCACAAATGCGTAGCAGGAAAGCAAGGTACCTTTCAGTTTTCGCCCTTATGACTGCGGTTTTGATGTGGAGTGCGTGCGTGCAGAAAAGAATGGATCCCATGACCAGCGAAATGGCCCCGGAAGGCAAGTTAGATCCAGCCGATGTCGCCATAGATCCGGCGCACTGGGGCAAGCTCTATCCCATTCACTACCAGCAGTGGAAGCTGACCAGCGAACCAACCCCGGCAGGTCTCAGCAAATACAAGAGGGGGTATGACGTCGGTGAGGAGCGGCGCGACAAACTGGACGAATATCCCTTCCTTGCGCTTTTATACAACGGCTGGGGCTTCGGGGCCGAGTACAACGAGCCGCGCGGCCACTATTATATGGTGCAGGACCAGCTCGAGGTCGATCCCGGGAGGATCAAGGCGGGCGGCTCCTGTCTCACCTGCAAGACTCCCTACGCGCCCAAACTTGCCAAGGACATGGGACCGGCCTATTTCCCGACCCCGTACAAGGAGGTCCTGGCAAGGCTTCCCAAGGACAAGCAGACCCTGGGTGTTGCCTGTGTCGATTGCCACGACAACAAGGGGATGGCCCTGAAAATCTCGCGCGGCTTCACGCTAGGCAAGGCGCTCAAGGAGATCGGACTTGACGAGACGAAGCTGACCAGGGAACAAAAACGCACCTTCGTCTGCGCCCAGTGTCACGTGACCTACATGATCCCGAAGGACAAGGACATGCACTCCACCAACGTGATCTTTCCTTGGGCGGGTAGCCAGGAAGGGCACATCACCATCGAGAACATCATCAAGCAGATCAAGAGCTCACCTGCGAACGGTGAGTGGGTCCAGGCGGTTACCGGCTTCAAGCTTGGCTTTGTCCGCCACCCCGAGTATGAGTTCTACTCGAACCAGAGCCCGCACTACATGGCAGGCGTCACCTGCGCCGATTGCCATATGCCTGTGATGACCGTGGACGGCGAGGATCTCACCGACCACAGGATCATGAGCCCCTTGAAGGGGAACATGTCCGCCTGTGCCGCCTGCCACGGCGAGACTCCCGTCCAGCTAAGGCAGAAGGTAATCGACATCCAGGACCGTTTCACCGACCGGTATCTCAAAGCCGGGTACGCAGTTGCCACGAATGCGAAGCTGTTCGAGATGGCGAACCGTGCGAGGAGTGCGGGCAAGCAGATCGACCAGGAGTTGTACGGGATGGCGCGCGAGCATTACGAGCAGGCCTTCTACCGGCTCGTGTTCGTGGGGGCCGAGAACTCAACCGGGTTCCACAACCCCGCCGAAGGGATGCGGGTCCTCGAGGATGCGGCGAACCACGCCTCCGCGGCTGACATGCACCTGCGCCAGCTCCTCGCCCAGGCCGGCGAGAAGGTACCCGAGAAGGTCGACCTCGAACTTCCGAAGTACCTCAACAACCGCGGTGCGAAGAAACTCCAGTTCAAGCCGGAACACGAGGTGAAGCCGCCGACCATAGTGCGGTAGACGTGGAGGAGCCGTCCCCGCCCCCGGAGGGGGAGGGCTAGGGAGGGGGCGCATTCTTCTTCCCCCCTCCCGGCCTCCCCCCTCCGGGGGGAGGTGTGGCACCACCTGTGAGGCATAAAAAAAGGCAACGGATCGCGAGGGAAATTCCTCGCTCCGTTGCCCTTTTTGTCCTTGCTTATCGGCGCGTTATCTTAGGTGAAATCCTTGGCGTTGATCACGGTGCCGCTGCGGGTGCCGTGGATGCTTGACCAGTAAGCCTGGGCCACCTGCTCGGCGGGCATCCCCCCGGTCGCGTCCATCCCGAGTGCTTCGAGGGTTTCCTTCACCCACGGCGGGCTTACCACGTTGATGCGTATGCCGCGCGGCATCTCGAGCGCTGCGGCGCGCACGAAACCTTCGAGCCCGGCGTTGACCATGCTGATCGAGGCGCTCCCCGGCATCGGACTATGGCTCAGGACCCCGCTGGTCAGGGTAAAGCAACCGTTGTCGCTGATGTAGTTCATCCCCACCCGCACCAGGTTCACCTGGCCCATCAGCTTGCCTGCCAGCCCGGTCTGAAAGTCCTCGTCGGAAAGTTCCGCCAGCGACCCGAAACGGGCTACGCCTGCGGCGCAAGCGAGGGCGTCGAAATGGCCCACCTCCTGGAACATCCGCTCGATGGACTCCTTGCTCGACATATCCACCCTGTGGTCGCCGCTTCTAAAGGCGACCTTGACGACGTCGTGCTCAGTCGCCAGGAGTTTCGCCACTGCCTTCCCTATGGTTCCTGTCGCTCCCACCACGATAATCCGCATATGTTCCTCCTGTTAAGCGGTTATGGTTTTTGGGCCCCGGTGTCTCTCTTTAGAGCCCCAAGTACAGCGCGAAGTATATCTGATCTTCGCCGTTCTTGTTGAACCCGTGAGCAAATCCTAGTGCCGGGGTGACCTTGGCCCAGTAGCCGATGGTCAGATCGGCGCGCAACTCGACACCCGCGCCGACCCTCGTTTCATCGGCTGCGAAGGGGCGCAGGCCGCCCCAAACCTGGCCCGCGTCTACGAAGAGAGCGGTGTGCAGTTTTTCTGCGAAGGCGGGAACGGTGCCCGGCCCGGAGAGGGGATACATGATCGGTGCCCGGTATTCGATGGTTCCCGTTGCCACGTACTTGCCGGTCATGGAACGGAGCGGATAGCCGCGCAGCGGGTACGGGTTGAGGTCGGACGGTGCACCGCCCAACTGGAAGGCCTGCTGGCCGTACTGCAGGTCGCCATCGGCGAAGGCACCGGCCAGGCGCAGATACAGCACCTGGTTTCCCGGCTGCCTGATCGGCAGATGCAGGTACTCCTGCCAGGCCGCGCTGTACTCGGATAGGTTGATGTCGCTCCCGAACCCTTTGTCAAAGCGGCGGTACAAAAGCGAAACCCTCCGCCCTTCCTCGGAGCTTATCGAATAGGGGTACTTCAGCACGTCGTCGAAGTCGATTCCGGCGAAGAGGTTGTCCCTGCGCCCCTGAAAGACTGGAACGCCATGGAAGGTACCGTCGTTCGCCACGTCGCTCAGGGCCTTCTGGTCGAGAAGTTCATAGCCGGCCCGCAGGCGGTAGCGCGATTCCAGCCGGTTCAGGGGGACGGCGGCCTCGACGGACACCCCGCGGTTCAGTTCGTAGTAGTCGTTGCCAGTCTGGTAAAGGTCCCCGTACAGAAACGGTTCGTTGTGCGCCCGGAGGGTGAAGGTCGGGTAGAAGGAGTCGTTCTGGTAGATAAGGCTCCCATAGCCGCGTTTACGGCCGTCACTGTAGGCGCCGCTTACGGCGTAGGTGTGGTAGCCGAGCGCGTCGCTTCCAGCGGTATAGGCGCCGATGGCGACCCCCTCGCCGTCGGCGTAGAAGCGCGGCAGCCAGAAGCGAGGTGCGATAGTCTTCAGCGGCGTGTATGAGGCGGAGGGGAGCAGCGCCGGAGTTTGAGAGGTGGCAGTCTGGACAGTCGTCGGCTGGGCTGTCCCAGCCTGGGTTACCGCAGTAACGGGTGTGGCTCCTTCGGGTGCGGTCGGCTCCGATGCGGGAGAAGTAGGGAGGGCGCGGGTAAGCGGCAGTGAGGGGCCGCGGCTTTCACTCCAGGCCGAGCGCTCCAAGTTGAATGTCGCGATCCTGAAACCGTGCGAGGTGTAGTGCGCAATCAGCATGCGGCTTCCGTCGGGAGAAGGCTCAGGCTGCAGGGCGCCGGTCAGCAGGTGACTCACCTGGTAGCTCTTGCGCGCCTTGAGATCATAGGCAAAGACGTTGAAGACCCCGGTCTCGTCAGAGATGAAATATACGACCGAGCCGTCGGGCGCCCAGGCGGGGTAGGCGAGAGAGTTCCCCGCGCTTATCAGGACGCTCTCGGATTTCCGGTCGATGTCGTAAATCATGAGGGAACTCCGGCCGTAATTGTCGGTCCGGACGTAGCTGAGCATGCGGCCGTCGGGCGCCCAGCGCGGGGCGGAAACCCGCTCCACCTGGTAACGCGTCACCGGGGAAGGTTTAGGCTTCTCCTGTCCCGCTCCGCTTTCGAAGAGGACCAGGTTCTGGCTCCCGGTGCCGCTTTGCACCGCAGCAAAGAGTTTCCCGTCCGGGGAGAGCTGCACTTCACCGAGGCGCTCACCCTCGGTGAGTCGCGCGGTGCGGTCATGGTCGAGATCGTGGACGTAGAGGTCCTGGTACAGGTCGAAACCACATGTGATCTCGGCCTGGGTGAAGTAGATGCGTTTGCCGTCCGGCGACCAGCTGAGGCTCCCGTCGGAGAACTGGCGCCTGAAACTTGCCAGCACGTGCCGGCCGGTGGCGTCGGTCACCACGACAGATGCATGGTCGTGCGGGTCGCGCCTTGTGAATGCGATGCGGCTTCCATCCGGGGAAAAGCGCGGGTAGGTGAGATTTTCACCTTCGTCGCTGATGCGAGACAGCGTCGTGAAGGGCTTCTGAGAGAGGAGGGCGATTCTTGCGCTTTGCTCCTTTCTCAGCGCCACGAGCATATCCTCGTACACATCTCGATAGCTATTGCCGTTGAAGTTCCTCTTGGCAGGTGCGCTGATAGTGTAGGGGATACGCCCGGCATGGGCCTGGGTGAGCTTTCCTGCCGCGTCCTCGCCGTAGGTCTCGGCGATGTAGCGCTGCAGGCGGTAGCCGTAGATGTAGGGGAGGCTCCCCGCGGGCCAGAAAGGCACATCGCCGTTGATCTGGTCCACACCCGGGAGGTTGTTTTCCGCTACGGCCGCACGGAATATCATGTCGTAGTAGCTCCCCTTGCCGCGCCCCTGGCCGGTGTACTTCGTCTCGGCCCAGGTAGCCATTCCCTCGTGCCACCAGCGCGGCATGAAGGTGTTGGGCGGTGCCGTCGCGAGGAACATGACCACGGCGATGGGATCCATCCAGGGAAGCGGTTTGCCGAAAATGGTGCGGGTCACCTTGGAGTAGCCGCGCGCCGGGTCGGCGGAGAGGATGTGGGCATACTCGTGCGTGATCAGCGTCCTCATCCAGTCGTCGTACTCCCCGAGCGTGGAGGCGAGTGAAGGGGGGACCACCTGCAGGTAGATCGTGTTGTACGGGATGGTGATGGCGAGCCCGTTGGTGAAGTCGCTGTCGTCGATCAGGATCACCTGGGTCTTTTCCGCTGGTTGCCACTTGAATTCATGGGTGAGCTTTTCGTGTGCCTCCTCGGCCAGGCGAGCGGCCTTTTGCGCCGCAGCCTCCAGTCCTTGGTGGTAGTGGATGGCGAAGTGAGCGGTCTCGATGGTGGAGTAGGTGAACCTGGTATCAAATTTGGCCGCCTGCGCGGTGGTTGCCAGACAGAAGAGGGTGACGACGGCAAGCATCAAAGATTTCATGATGTCCTTTCCAAACGGTAGTGGGATAGCGGTTGCGGGGGATGGACGCGGGGGTGCCTCAGCTGATGCTTATCTGATTCAGCTAAGGCAAATCTCCCCTGTCCCCCCTTCGCAGAGGCCGCTACGGGGGGCAGGCTCCCCCTTCGCGGAGGCTGCTACGGGGGGCAAGCTTCCCCTTCGCAAAGGGGGGAACGTGATACCCGCTCACTCTTCGAGACTAACGGGATTGCCGGACGAACCCTACTCGAGCCCGACCAGGTCGCGCCCCTTCGGGTAGTCGATGACGATGTCGTAGGAGACCTTCCGCTTCTCGCCCGGTGCAAGCTCGAGTTTCCAAATAATGGTGCCGTCTTCCTTGGTCTCCGCCGGTTTCAGTGTTAGTTCTTCAACTTTGACCGCAATCTCGGCGTTCCCCGGCAGCGGTTTCTGGTCTTTTAGTTCCACAGAAACCGGGCGGCTCTTGAAATTCTGCAGCTCGATGTCGACGTGATAAGTGACGCTGCTGTCGGCGATGAGGCCGCCTTTTTTCTTCACCCTTGCCACTTCGCGCTTCACCTTCACCTGGTCATCGCTGCCGAAGTAAAGGTCGAAATCCTCGCCGGAAGCGACCGTTTTCAACTGGCTTTTGCCCACGAAGACGGCGTCGTTGAAGATGTTGATCTCGCCGGCAAGAAGAGGATAAGCGGTGCGGTTGGTGACGGTGGACTTTAGATAGACCCGCGGCGAGAGCTTGGGCACCGTTTCGTAGCCGACGGTGACCAGGAGCTTCTCCGTCGCGATCACGCTCTGCGCGTGGCTGCCGTCGGCAGTGACGTCCACCGGCTGTACCACCTGAAACTGTACCGAGGTCTGTCCCTGTGCCACCTGGGCCGCGCTGAACTCCGCCTGCTGCATCCGGTCCTCGGCGGGTGCCGCCGGGGCCGCGCCGTACGCGGGCGCAGCCATCTCCATCTTGGCGCGCGGCAGGTAAGGAATAGGACGTGGCGGCTCGTAGAAAGAAACGCGCCACGGGAAAAGCTCGGGAGCGCCGCCGCCGGAGGCGGGGCTTGCGGTGGAGAGGGTAAGCTTCACGCCGGGCCAGTCTTCACCGGTCATCTGCCAAATCTGCGCGCGATAGACCAGCTCCGCCTCTTTACCGTCCGGGGCGAGCCGCACGTCGTAGGTCGGGATCCATGTCGCCTGCGGCACCAGGTAGCTGAGCTCCATGTCGAACTTCATCTCGCGCTCGGCCTCGATCGCGACCTGAACCGAGCGCACCTCCTTCATCCCGTCCGTCCGGTTCTGCTCCAGCTCCTTTTTCAGGGCGGCGATGCGGTCCTGCAGGGGACGCTTCTCCGCTTCCGTGTCGTAGATTTTCTCTTCGATCTTGCCGGTGTTCTCACCGACGAAGCGCATCGCCTGGTCGAGTTCGCCGGTGATCGGCTTTCCTGCGCCGATCTCCTTCGAGATCCTTTCTCCATAGCCGACCCGGATCGAATCGACAAACGCCTTCTGCGCCGCGAGTGCCTTGCGGCGCGCCTCGATGCTCTCGACCTTGCGGGTGAGCTGCACGATCTCGTCCTCAAGTTCGCGAACCCGTTTTTCACGGGTCCGGTCCAGGAAGACCTTTTTCACCGAGATGCCGGCGATGCGTGCGCGGCCGGATCCCTTCCCCTCGGCCCTGAGAGATTCCTCCATCATGAGCTGCGGCATGTCGTCGAAGTTCACCAGGTTCATGCCTGGCCTGAGGGTGAGGGACGCCTGACGCGTAACCTGGGCGCGGTCGGAGAACACCGTGACCGCCGTGATCCTCGACTGTGCTTGCAGCGTACCGGTAGCGGCGTGCAGGGAAAGCGGCCAGGCAAGCAGGAGGGTGATCAGGAACAATCTTAAAGCATGCATTTGACACCTCGGTTCCTAGTATCGGTTATCGTGTACGGCGGATGGATATCCTCTTGTGATGGCTTGCAAAATCCCTGTTTCTATAGCGCGTCCGTGACGGCAAGTCAATGAGAATGGGCTCAGGCCTGCGGTGCGCGACGCTAGAACCTGCAGTTTCCGTGCGGCTGTCTCGATCTGCACGCATTGTTTGGTGGTAAGATGACGATATTCTACGATATTTGAATACTCTACTTATGCTGTAGGCAATGTATTTATTTTTGTTGACTGAATTGGTTGAATAACGTATCTTGCCTAAAATTGCACGCACAGGTGTGCTTTGCGCTTTTCGAATCGACGGTGGGGGAGGGGCCATGAGGATAGACGAGAATAAAATGCGGGAGCTGGCAGCCCGGACTTCTCCGTTTTCTCCGGACGCACTGCGGCGGGAGGAGAACGTTTTTTTCATAGGTGGCAACCTTCCCGAGCGCCAGACCATAGAGACCCTGTACGAGAGTCATTACCAGAGCAACGCCACCCTTTTCCACCTCACCTTTGGTGAGCGGGACCGCTTCGCAAGCGGCGAGAACCTTGCCCGTCTCATCAAGAAGAACTTCAATGCCCGCCTGACCGGCAGGCTCGACTTCGCGGCGACGCCGCAGATGATCGATCGCGCCTACGCCGCCGGCATCGACATTCTCGACATCCCCCTGCACGTTGACCGTCGCGCACACGCGGCAGTCGAGGGGGGCGATCACGAAGAGCGGTTTAAGGCCCTAGCATACGCCCGCACCATATTTCCCAGGTGGTCCGTCGTCTCAACCCTTGCTGCGGCCCAGGAAACTCCCGCTGCCATCAAAGCGGGGATCGATGTCCTGCTGGAGGATGGCATCGTCCCGCTCGTTGAGTTGTCGGGAGACGCTGCCAGGGGTGCCGAGAAGGACCTCACCCAGCTGTTCGGCTACCTGCAGTCCGGGTGGCGAGAGAAAAAGGTGCTGGTCAAGCCGCTGCTGCCGCTCATCTATCTGATCACCCCCCTGGCGCCTGCTTCGCGTAAGGGGATACTGCGCGGCTTCATCGACAGCGTTGAGGACCGTCGCTTGCTGGCCACCTCCGACCTCAGGCGCTTGCTGCGCGTGAAGGAAGTGGCAGAATCTTTCGAGTCGTCCGGACTGTAGTCCCTGTCATGAAATAGATCCGCAAGAGGGCACGTCGCACCAATGGAAAACAACCACCTCCTAGAAAAACCGCTCAAGATCGACAACCGTCCCATGTGGCTCATCCTGCTGGACCGCACCGCGCGCTACCAGGTCATGGCCGCCGTGGTGCTGGTCATCGCCGTGCTGGTTCGCCTGAATCCTCCCGAGGGCCTCTCCGTGGAAGGTTATCGGGCGCTGGTTCTCTTCGGCGCCACAGTCTTCTTCTGGATTTCCGGACTGCTCCCCATCGCGGTCACCGCCCTTTTGTCCATGGTCATGCTCCCGCTTCTCGGCATCATGGACGCGAAGAAGACCTACTCGATGTTCGGGAACGAATCCGTCTTCTTCATCCTCGGCGCCTTCATCCTTGCCGCCGCCATGACCGGCACCGGCATTTCGGCCCGCCTCGCGAGGGCCATGCTCGCCCGCTTCGGCCGGACCCCGACCAGGCTCGCTTTGACCGTATTCCTTCTGTCCGCCTTCCTCTCCTTCATCATGAGCGAGCACGCCGTGGCCGCCATGCTCTTCCCGGTGGTGACGGAACTCACCACTGCGCTGCGCCTCGAGAAGGGTAAGAGCCGTTTCGGGAGGCTCCTTTTCATGTCCATGGCGTGGGGATGCATCATCGGCGGCATCGCCACCTTCCTCGGAGGTGCCCGCGCACCGCTCGCGGCCGGACTTCTGAAAGAGGCTACCGGACTTCACTTCTCCTTCGTGGAGTGGTCCACCGCCGCCTGCATGATCGTCCTGCCGCTCCTCGTGCTCGGATTCGTGATCCTCTTGAGGTTCTTCCCTCCCGACATCGACGATGTTGAAGTGGGACTTAAATTTCTGAACGGCAAACGCATAGAAATGGGGAAGATCAGCGGCGACGAGATCCTGACCGCGCTCGTCATGGTGGGGACGGTCGGGTGCTGGATGTTCCTCGGCGAGAAGACGGGCCTTGCTGCCATCGCCATCCTAGGTGCTGCCGCGCTGTTCACCTTCCGGGTCGTTTCCTGGCAGAAGATAGAGGAGTACGTCAACTGGGGGATCATCCTGATGTACGGCGGCACCATAGCGCTCGCCTCCGCACTGGAAAAAACCGGGGCGGCGGTTTGGGTGGTGAAAAAGGGGATGGGGGACCACGCGCACGCGCCGCTTGCGGTGATCGCGGTGATCTCGCTGGTAGCGATCCTAGTGACCGAGTGCATCAGCCACGCCGCCGTGGTCGCCATCCTGATGCCGGTCGGGATGGGGCTGTGCCAGACCATGGGGATGGACCCCAAGGTGATGACCCTATCCATCGCGCTTCCCGCAGGGCTCGCTTACTGCCTCCCCATGGGGACGCCCGCCACCGCCATCGCCTATGCATCCGGCTACCTCAAAAGCCGCGACATCATCGTGGCGGGAGGCGTGGTCATGGCCGTGTCGTGGCTCCTCTTCATGGGGTCGGTGGTGTTTGTCTGGCCGGTACTAGGTCTGAAGATCTGACAGGAATACCCGCATGATTTCAAAGAAAACGAAATACGGCCTGAAGGCGCTTATCTACCTGGCACGACGCTACAAGCAGGGGCCGATCCTGATTGCCGACCTCGCGCGCGAGGAGAGGATTCCGAAGAAGTTCCTGGAGAACATCCTGCTCAACCTGAAAAACGCGGGGGTGCTGCAAAGCCGCAAGGGAAGGGGAGGCGGGTACTCGCTTGGGCGTCCGCCCGAGAAGATCACCTTCGGCCAGGCGATCCGCCTCATGGAGGGGCCGCTCGCCCCGGTCCCCTGCGTCAGCGAGATGGCCTATGCCAGATGCACCGAGTGCGGCAGTGAGCTCACCTGCGGCATAAGGCTCGTGATGAAGGACGTGCGCGACGAGATGGCCAGGATCCTCGACGGGACCACGCTCGCCGACGTGCTGGAGAAGATCGACCGGGCCGGTGCCCAGGGACCGGACGTGGTCGATTTCTGCATCTGACACGGGACTCCCTTTACATCGACGTCGGTATCGCCGTATATTGCTCAGCGTTCATATCGAACAAGGGGAGCGGCGATGAAATACGATGTGGTCGGCCTCGGCGTCTCCACCATCGATCTCCTGATGGTGGTCGATGAGCTGCCGGGTGGAGAGTTGGTGCAGAAGGCGCATGCGACGGCGGTGGCGGGCGGAGGGCCGGTGGCAACGGCGCTGGTAGCCCTGGCGCGGCTGGGAGCGAAAACGGCCATGCTCGACTGGCTGGGAGACGATCTCTTCGGCAGGATGATCCTCGAGGAGTTCGGCCGCGAAGGGGTGGATACCTCCGGCATCGCAACAGTGCAAGGTAAAAGCTCTTCGCAGGCGAGCATCCTGGTCCGGCGACGCGACGGTGCCCGGGCCATCACCTTCGCCCCGGGCGACTGCGGCGAGCTTGATGCCGCCGACCTTGCGGTGGATGCAATCCGAGCCGCCCGCATTCTGCACCTGAACGGCCGCCACTGGGATGCCTCGCTGCGCGCAGCAAGAGTCGCGCGGGAGGCAGGGGTAAGGATCTCCTTCGACGGCGGCTCGCACCGATTCCAGCCCGCGCACCGCGAGCTGATGCCGCTCGTCGACATCTGCATAGTCGCCCACGACTACGCCACTGCCTTCACCGGTGCAGCCGATCCCGGGAAAGCGGCACTCGCGCTCGTCGAGTCGGGCCCAGGCGTCGTCGCCGTTACCTGCGGCACCGACGGAAGCCACGTCGCTGCCAGGGGGGGGGAGCAGTTCCACCAAATCGCTTTTCCGGTCGAACACGTGGTCGACACAACCGGAGCGGGGGATGCCTACCACGGCGCCTTCCTTTTCGCCTTGGCCAGCGGCTATGCCCTGCGTGATTCCGCCCGCATGGCAAGTGCCGTCGGAGCTCTCAACACGCGCGCCTTGGGCGGCCGTGCCGCACTTCCCACCCTTGCCGAAATCGAATCCTTCCTCCTCGAGCGGTCCTAGCGTCGCTCCGATGCCGGCTGCTGTCCCGCCCAGATGCTCCACAAGACCAGTCCTCCTCCCAACAATTGCAGCGGGGTAAGCCGCTGCCCCAGCACGAGAAAGCCGAGCAGCGTCGCCATGACCGGGCTTAAGAGCCCGAGCAGGGAGACCGCCGACGGCTGCAGCCGCCTTATCCCCCAGAAGAAGATCATGTAGGTGATTCCCGTCCCGAAGATGCCGAGGTAGGCGTATCCCATGACGTTCATGGCGGTGAGGTGCGTGATCGGTTCCTCAAAGAGAAGCGCGAAGGGGAGCAGGAAGAGCCCGCCGAAGACCAGCTGCCACGCGGTGTAGGCGGCGAGCGGCATCGGCGAGGTCCAGCGCTTGGTGAGCACGGTCCCGAGCGCCATGCACCCGGCGCCGGCAAAGGCTGCGGCGACCCCGATGGCGTCGAGCCGGGCAGCCGGCGTGAGGACGAGAAGCGCAACGCCAATCACCCCGGTCCCTGCCGCTGCCCAGGCAAGCCGCGAGTGCTTCGCCTGCAAAAGTACCCGGGAGAGGCAGATCACGGCAAGCGGTTGGGTGGCGATTACCGTCGCGGCCACGCCGCCGGGGAGGCGGTAGGCGGCGATGAAGAGGAGCGCCTGAAAGACGCCGATGTTCAAGAGCCCCAGGAACAAAAGGCGCCACCACCATTCTCCCTTGGGAAGGGTGCGCAGCGCGAGTGCCATGAGGACGCCGATGGGGAGTACGCGTAAAAGCGCCGCGGTCAGGGGATGGTTGGGCGGCAGCATCTGCGTCGTGACCACGTAGGTGCTGCCCCAGATGCAGGGCGCGATGGCGGTGATGAGCGAAGTGCGCAGCGTGTGGCGGCTCTGGTCCTGGTGCATGTGCTGGGGAACTCCTGGGTGTGTGAACGCCTGTTGTCAGGAAGCAAAGGCATTAACGCAAAGACGCAAAGATAAAGACCTTACTTTTGGTTGTACCTTATATCGGCTTTTCTTCGCGTCTCCGCGCCTTTGCGTCTTTGCGTTAAGTCTTTTGGTCTAAATGAACTCCTCGAAATAATCGAGATCCTTGTGGAAGGTCTCCTGCAGGCGCGAAAGGGAGAAGAGCGCTATGGCGAGGGTCGCCACTCCTACGGCGATGGCGCCTGCCTCCAGTCCCATGCTCTTTCTCGCCACCTGGAAGAGCATGGTGATGGGGATGGTCATGCCGCGAACGAAGTTGGGGACGGTGGTGGCGACGGTCGCTCGCAGATTGGTGCCGAACTGCTCCGCGGCCACGGTGACGAAGATGGCCCAGTAACCGATGCCGAAGCCTAGCAGGCAGCAGATCCCGTAGAAGGCACCGGCACTCACGCCTGAGGCGTTGAAGTAGACTGCCACTCCTAAGACGGTGAGCAGCAGGAACAGGAGCACGACCTTTTTGCGGCTTTGCATCAACTGGCTCAGGACGCCGCTCACGAGGTCTCCTCCTACCAGGCCCAGGTAGCAGTACATCACCGCGTTCCCCGCGTTCACGTTCCCCTGCACGGCGAGGGCCTTGGCGAATTCCGGCGAGAAGGTGATCAGTACGCCTACCACGAACCAGGAGGGGAGCCCGATCAGGATGGAGTGCAGGAAACGCCCGAAGCGGTCGCGCGAGGTGAAGAGGGCGAGAAAGTTCCCCTTGGAAACCGAGGCCCCTTCCATCCCCTTGAACATGCCGGACTCGGCGACGGAAAGCCGCAGTACGAGCAGCATGAGGCCCAGCACGCCGCCGATGACGAAGGCGGTGCGCCAGTCGAACTCCCTGGCGACGAAGTTGGCAAGGATCGCTCCGGATACCCCGACCGTGGCGACGATCATGGTGCCGTAGCCGCGGATGGAGCGATGCAGCACCTCGGATACTAGGGTGATGCCGGCGCCCAGTTCGCCCGCCAGGCCGACGCCGGCCAAAAACCGCAATGCCGCGTAGGCTTCGATGGAGCCGACCATGCCGTTAGCCAGGTTGGCGAGGGAATAGATGAAGATCGAGCCGAACATGATCTTCAGGCGTCCCTTGCGGTCCCCGAGGATCCCCCAGAGAATTCCCCCCAGCAGCATCCCCGCCATCTGCATGTTCAGCAGGAAGACCCCTTTGTCGATCAGTTCCTGCCCGGCAAGGCCGATTCCCTTTAGGCTCGGCACCCTCACGATGCTGAAGAGCACGAGATCGTAGATATCGACGAAATAGCCTAAGGCGGCGACGATGACTGGTAGCCCCAGCACCTGGCGCAGAGAAGCTTGTGATGATGCGGTCATGGCATGCTCCGGAAGCTCGTTGTTGTTCATCCAAACATTAGAATTTTTACTCTAATACACCGGCCAACGGAGGCAAGTCAACGAGAATACAGGCAAGGAGGGATTTTACCGCCGCAGCGGGTGGGACGGTGGCGGGAGCTGCAGGTGCAACTCCCGCCTGACCGGAGATCACTTCGGCGGTTGCGGGAAGAGGATGAAGGGGCCCTGGGGCTCCTGCTCGGGAGGGAGATACGCCGGTGCCGCCTCGCCCTTGGGCCCGGACGCCTTCACGTAGCGGTAGATCGCGCTCAGGTCCTCCCGGGACATGGCGCGCAGGTCGTACCATGGCATGGGTGGCCTGGTCTCAATGGTACTAGCGAAACTGAGCCACTGCTTTTCCGTCATCTGCGCCATGAAGTTTCTGAGGTTCGCGGGGTACGTGGTGCCCCATGGCCCCCTCCACCCTAGCCGGTCGCCGGTCAGCCACTGCTCTTCAGCAACCTTACCGGCGGTCATGGCATAGCCGCTCGTATGACAGTCATTGCAGCCGCCGATCCTCACGAGATAGCGTCCCCGCTCGATTGCGCCTGAACTACTTGTGCTCTTCCCGGCCGCCCATGCCATTTGTGTCGATGCTGCTACCGTCACAAGCAGCGCCCATGCGATGGTCCTGCGCAGTAAAGCCATGCTTCGCCCCCCCTGATTGGCTTAGAGATAGAAACCTGCACGATTGTACCATTGGGGATGTCGTCACGCAGCAAGCGTTGTAGGAAAAGGGAAGGCGTATCTGTATCTACTGCCCCCATGATTTAGTTGAAAACTGCACCTGTTGCCGTTTTTGAGTTTTAGTTATCTTCCCTTACACAGTGTACGAAGCAGGGCAACCCCTTCATCGATCCGTTCCGGAAGCAACCCGCCAAAGCCCAAAAGCAGGTGGGTCTCCGCAGGCGGGTCTCCGGCGCACATCTGCGAGAATGGGACCAGTCGCATCCCGCTACCCTTGGCCCGGTGCAGGATCTCGGCCTCTCCCGGGTTCTCGGAAACAAGGCGCAGTACCACGTGCAGACCGGCGTCGGCCCCGAGCACCACGCCGTCTGCGCCGAACTCCCGCCCGATCGCGGCGAGTAGCAGGTCGTGTTTTTGCTGGTACAGCGTCCTCATGCGCCGCACATGGCGCTCCCAGTACCCCTGCTCCATGAATTTAGCCATGCACCTTTGCTCCAGCAGCGGCACCGTGGAGAAGTAGTTTCCGAAGTGTGCCCGGTAGGCGGGAAGCAGGGGGCGCGGCAGCACCATGTAGCTCAGGCGCAGGGTCGGCGAGAGCACCTTGGAAAAGGTGCCGAGGTAGACGATGTTGCCGTCGGGACGCAGCCCCTGCAACGACGAGATCGGCTTGCCGTGGTAGCGCAGTTCGCTGTCGTAGTCGTCTTCGAGGATGAGGTTGTCCCCCGTCTGCGCCCACTCGATCAGCTTGAGGCGATTGGCGACGGGCATCACGTGCCCCAAGGGTAGCTGGTGCGACGGGGTGACGTAGACGATGCCGCTTCCGGTCGATCTGAGATGGTCGATGTCGATACCGGAGGGGAGCGTCGCGACCTGGTGCAGTTGGTAACCGTTGTTCGCGAACACCGCCCTCGGCAGGTGGTAGCCCGGCTCTTCCAGCGCGACCGCCGGACGACGTTCCCGCATCACGCGGCATAAAAGCTCCAGGCCGTGCTGCAGCCCCGAGGTGATGATGATCTGCGCCTCGTCGCAGATGACGCCGCGTGACCGCTCCAGGTACTCGCGCAGGTTCGTCCGCAGCGCCCAATCTCCCTGCGGGTCCGTGTAGGTGGTGAGAGAATCGGCGCAATCTCGCAGCGCCTCGAGGTAGCAGTTGCGCCACTGCGCCACGGGGAAAGTCCCAGGCGCAAGGCGTGCCGGGTGAAAGTCGTAACGCAGCTGATCGGGTTTCCCGGAGTGGGAACGGCGGGGTGAAGGGTAGGGGAGCGCTGAGGCGAAACCCCGCTCGAGAGGCGATACGAAATACCCGCTACGTTCGCGGCTGTAGATGAAACCTTCGGAGTAGAGCTCCTGGTACGCTGCGTCCACCGTGTTGCGGCTGGTGGAAAGTTCCGCAGCCAGATCCCTGACCGAGGGGAGTTTCTGGTCCGGCGTGAGGCTGCCGGCAAGGATCTTCTCCCTGATCTGGTTGTAGAGCTGCTTATAGAAGGGAAGCGGAGTACTGTCACTTAGGATGAACATGGTGGTATCCCTGAATCAACGGGCGTCATGCCCGCATAACAACTAAGGAGAAACAAAACAAAATGGTTGCAGAAAAATTGCTTGAGATTCTGAAGCAGGATGGAGTTGTCGCCATAGCCACGCTGGGTGAGGACGGGCCGCACATGGTGAATACCTGGAACAGCTACATCCGGGTGACCGCCGACGGGCACCTGCTGATCCCCGCAGGCTACATGCAGAAAACCGAAGCCAACGTTGCATTCAACCCGGAAGTCCTCATCACCGTCGGGAGCAGCAAGGTGCAGGGATTGCACGGTCCGGGCGCCGGTTTTCTGATTCGTGGCAAGGCGGCCTTTCTGACCTCGGGAGAGGAGTACGATCTGATGAAGGCGAAGTTCAGCTGGCTGCGCGCCGCGTTTGTGGTTACCCCCGATACCGTGACGCAGACCTGGTAGGGGCGCGCCCTCTACTTGTCAGCCTTTTCCTTTGCCGCAACGGCCGCGGCCGCACAGCTTCCTTCGATGCGGTTGCGGCCGTTTTTCTTGGCGTCGTAAAGCGCCTCGTCGGCGCGCGCCAGGAGCTGCTGAATGGTGTCCCCATCCTCCGGGAACACTGCGATCCCCCCTGAGATGGTGACTCGCCCAAGAGGCTGTCTTCCCACCACCAGCTGTAAATCCATTACCGCGCTTCTGATCCGGTTGCCGATGTCTGAGGCCGTATCGCAGTCCGCCTCAGGCAGGATGAGGGTGAACTCCTCGCCTCCGAAGCGGCAGGCGATATCGCTTTCACGGACCTGCTTCTGCAGCAGGTGCCCGAACTCCTTCAAGACGTGGTCGCCCGCCTCGTGCCCATAGGTGTCATTGAAATGTTTGAAGTGGTCCACGTCCATCATCAGCACGCTGAGCGGCTGCTTCGTCCTGGTGGCGCGGCTGATCTCGCGCAACAGAGATTCTTCCATGTGGCGCCGGTTCAACAAACCGGTGAGCGGGTCACGAATAGAGAGTTCCCTCAACTGTTCGCGCAGCTGCAGGCTCCGGATTGCGAGGGCCACCTGTTCGGCAAAAGACGTTGCCTTTGCCCTGAGTTTTTCGAGCTCTGCCGCAGTCATCTCTTTTGGGTGATGCAGATCGAGGGTGCCCAAGGTCTCGTGGTGTGCCGAAAGGGGGATGCAGAGATGGGCGCCTTCCTTAGCCGCCACGTGCTGACATCTCACATCCGTTTCCTTCGCGGAGAGGTGCGGCTGTCCCAGGCGCAAGGCCCAGCACTGATCAGGAGAGAAGGGGGCCTGTTCTATGTTGCCCCAGACCGCCACGTCCGCCATAAGGGTTCTCGATGAGTTGATCAGGTAAATGCCGCCGGAATCCCCACTGAAGAACTTGTTCCCGTAGCCGGCGAGTATGGAGCGAGCCTCTTCGAAATCGGAGCATGTCTGTAACAGCTGCGTCATGCTGCTCAGGTCAGAGATGTCTCTGTTTGCGGATTCCAGTTGATCGGCGGCAAGAATATGATTGCGTGTCTCCCTGCGCGCGATGTAGTAGCTCAGGCTCAACAGGATGAACGATATGAACATCCCGGACAGGATCACCATGGTGAGGACCATGAGTGAGGTTTGCTCCTCGGCGCGCCGCACGGCAAGCAGCCCCTTCTCATGGATCTTGATATCCTGAATGCCGTTACGCAGGTAACCCATAAGGGTGGAACCTTCCTCGGTGAACTGGGCCTGAGAGTCGGGATTGAACCCCTTTCTGTCGTAGTCGTTCATGGAGAGGCGGAAGATGGCCAGCTTGCGGGTCATGTACTCCTGAAGCCGGTTAAGCCGTCCCTGCTGCGAGCCGTTATCCAGTGTCAGCTTTTTCAGCTCCTGGAAGTTGTCCTCGGTTACCTGGGAAAAGGAGAGACAACGCGCCTTCTCCTGCGGGTTCCCCGTCAGGACATAACCGCGCCTGCTGCTTTCCGCCTGCAGCAGTGCGTTGTTGAGCTGGTCGACCGACATGATCACTTCGTAGGTGTGTTCCGTCAGTCTGTTCGACTGTGCAACTTCTATCCTGATGTGATAGGCAAGGACCAGCATCGCTGCGAGAAGCAGCAAGGCCGATGAAAAGGTGAGATCAATGACCCTGACACGCTTATAGGAATGGTTGAGGTAGCTCACAAACAGTCCGCCAATGTTACTGCCGTGCACCGTCTATCGATGAAGTCGGTGAGGCAGAGTTTTCTTTTCTTGTCGGTTAATAATAATCTGAAAATGAGCTTTTTGCTCCGATTCATTTCATGAGACTGCGATAGCCCCGGATTAACGTACCCGGCTAAAGGCGTTTGAGCTCTTCGCTGATCGTCGCCGTGGTCGTGACGCGTGCAAAGGGAAGCGACAGCGCCGCCATATATGCGGCGTGAACGTCGGCCGCCGGTACTACCCGACCCTCAAAGGTGAGGTCGCGCGTGGCGCAGGCGTCGGCCGCCAAGGTGCAGGTAAAGCCCAGGTCGAACGCGGCGCGGACCGTGGTGTCGATGCACATGTGGCTCATGGCCCCGCAGATGGTCAGATTGGTGACCTGCTTCGATCTGAGGAGGTCGAGGAGCCCTGTATCCCTGAAGGAGTTGGGAAAATGCTTTACGATGACGGGCTCAGATGCAATGGGGGCGACGATCTGGTTGATCTCGGCTCCCTGCGTGCCGGGAATAAAAAAGGTGGCGTCGGGACGTGCGGCCAAATGCTGTACGTGGATTACCGGGAGCCCGGCCGCACGGTAGGCGTCGAGCAGCAGACGGGCATTAGCTGCGGCCTCCGGCATGCCGACCAGTTCCATGGTGCCGCCCGCGAAATAATCGTTCTGGATGTCGATGATGATGAGGCACATAAGGATTCTCCCTTTCAGGTCCGGCAGGTCGGATGGCTATAGCGTATCGGGGTGCTAAGGGTTGATTTCTTTTAACTTTTGGTCGAGGTGTGCGAGTGACGAGACGGTAAGAGTAGGCTCGATCCCCCACGGGTCGTAGAGCGCGTCCGGTGAGCGCTTCACCCATGCGCCGTTCATGCCTGCGGAGATGGCGCCGATCACGTCGAAGGGGTTGCCGGAGACGAGCCAGGCGCTTGCGCCGGTTGCGCCGGACCTGCGCAGGAAGTGGGCGTAGACCCCGGGGTTCGGCTTGAAGGACTTCACTTCGTCCACGCTCACCACATCGAGAAAGTACCGGCGGATGCCCGCGTTGGTGAGGAGCTCTTCCACCGCGTCGGCGCTGCCGTTGGAAAAGGCGTACATCCTGAAACCGGCATCCTTAGCCCGCTGCAAGCCGGGTTCCACGTCGTCGTAGGCGGGGAGCACCCGGTAAAGGGCCAGCAGGTCTTCCTTTTCTGCTTCGGTCAGTGCTGTTTTGTGGAAGGCGTCCGTGTAGTTGAGGGCGTCCCTCGTGCAGACGGCGAAGGTCTCGTAGTTTTGCATGAGGCCGCGGCGGAAGGAATATTCGAGCTGTTTCTCCCGCCAGGTGCGCGAGAAGCCGGCCGCCCTGTCGCCGATGATCTTTTCCAGCGCGACGATGACGCCGTGCGTGTCGATCAGCGTTCCGTAGACATCAAAGGCAAGGGTGATTTCCATTGGTCGTGCCCTCCGTTTTGGTTAAGTGCTGGCTTCCTCCCCCCGGCACCCCTCATTTATCCGCCCGCAAAAGTTGCAGCAACTCTTCGGCGCTCACCTTGCCGGAGAGATCGCTTTCTTCCAACAGGCTGTCGGCGAGGCCGCGCTTTTGCTGGTGCAGCCCGACGATCTTCTCCTCGATGGTCCCCTTGGTCACCAGGCGGTAGATGGTCACCGGACGCAGCTGCCCGATGCGGTGCGCGCGGTCCGAGGCCTGGTCCTCGACCGCCGGGTTCCACCAGGGATCCATGTGAATGACATAGTCCGCCGCCGTGAGGTTCAGCCCGACCCCTCCTGCCTTCAGGCTGATCAGGAAGAGATCTCCCTCACCGGACTGGAAGGCGTCCACGCGCCGCTTACGCTCGGGCGCCGGAGTGGACCCGTCGAGGTACTGGTGTGGGATGCCGGCCCGCTCCACGTATTTGCGGATGATCTCCAGGTGCCCGACGAACTGGCTGAAGACGAGGGCCTTGTGACGGTTCTCCCGAAGTTCTTCGACGATCTCCGCGAAGGCGGCGAGCTTGGAGCTGGGGATGGCGCTGTCGGGAAGGATGAGGCGTGGGTTGCAGCAGGCACGGCGCAGCCTCATGATCTCGGCCAGGATCTTCAGGTGCAGCTCTCCCTTTCCCTCCACCTTGCCGATGCCAGCCAGGTTCTCGAGGGCGCTTTTCCTGATTGCCTCGTAGAGCGCGGTCTCCTCGTTTCCCATTTCGACGGCGACAGTGATCTCGGTGCGCGGCGGGAGCTCCTCCAGCACCTGGTTCTTCGTGCGGCGGAGGATGAAGGGCTGGATGAGCCGCTTCAGGCGCTGACGCGCTTTCTTGTCCTCGCTCTTCTCGATCGGTGAGGCGTAACGGACGTTGAACTGCTTGAGTGAGCCGAGGAGCCCCGGGTTGATGAAGCGGAAAACGTTCCAGAGTTCGCCCAGGTGATTCTCGATCGGAGTGCCGGTCGCCACCATCTTGAAGGCGCCGGAGAGCTGCATAGCCGCCTGGCTGCGCTTGGTGGACATGTTCTTGATCGCCTGGGCCTCGTCGAGCACGATCGCCTGCCACTGCACCGCGGCGAGCAGCTCCCCGTCCTGCTGCAAAAGGCCGTAACTGCAGATGACGAGGTCGAAAGGCCCAAGCCCCTTCAGAAGTTCTTCCCGTTTGTTTCCGCCGTAGATGATGCACCTGAGTGTCGGCGAGAATTTGGCCGCTTCGCTCTCCCAGTTCAGACAGACCGAGGTGGGGGCGACGACGAGGGACGGCCCCTTCGCCGCCATGGTGAGGATCTGAGCCAGCGCCTGCACCGTCTTTCCCAACCCCATGTCGTCGGCAAGACAGGCCCCCACGCCCCAGTACGCCAGGCGATTCAGCCAGTTGAAACCTTCCACCTGGTAGCCGCGCAGCTCGGCCTGCAGCGTGTTCGGTAACTCGGGGCGGAAGCTCTGCGCCTCGCGCAAACGCTTGAGTTGCGCCTGCCATTGCTTATCCCCTTCGAATTCCCCGGCGTCCACCGCGAAATCCTCGAAGAGCGTGGCGGCGAGGGGATGGAAGCGGAAGGTCGATCCGTGCGGGTCGCAGCAGGCGGCGAGGTCGTCGAGGTATCTCCGCAATTGCGCCGAGAGGGCGATGAACTCGCCGTCACCCAACTGCACGAATCGCCCCTGTGTACCGCGCACCAGATCGACCAGTTCCCGGAGGTCGAGGGCGAGCTCCTCGTTCACCTTCACCTCGCCGGATAGCTCGAAATAGTCTTTTGCCTGTCTCACGGAAAGCTTGCAACGTGAGGGGGTAACTATCTGCTTTATCTTGAAGCGCGCCCCCTGCGGCCACGACACGTGCGCCGATTCCCCTAAAGACTGCAACTGCAAAAGCAACTCAAGCGCACTCTCGGTGGATGGGACCAGCCATTCGCCTTCGTTCTCCTCCGCTTCGCCCAGCGCGGTGAGGAGGACGAGGGCCTCGGCGGCACGGTTTTCCTCGAGTTTGAGATCACGCTTCGCCTGCACCCGTTTTCCGTCCAGCTCGGCCATCACTGTCTCTCCGCCGGAACCCGGACGGAAGTAGGGGCCGGCGTTCGAGAACGGGCGTACGAGGACCTCGAGCCTGAGCCCGGCCTGGTACGGGAGCAGGTGGAAACATGGGGTGACGTCGCCCGCCACGGTCTCGGTCGAGGCGTCGCTGATGTCGGAGTGAACCGTCAGCATCGAGGAGAGGGCGTTCACGGCGCTCAGCGCCTGATCCTTCGCGCGTGCCGGAAGCGTGAGGCCGTTTCCGAGGATGGCGGCGATCTTCAGGTACTCCGGCTTCGCCTCGAAGACCTTGATGCGGGTGGGGGCCTCCTTCTGCAGGTGAAGTTTCTGGTCCTGCTGGAAGGGGGGGACGAGCTGAAGCCTGAAGCCGTCCTTCTCGGCGACCAGCTGGATCTCCGGCTCGCCGTGCACGAGTTCGAGGCGCACCGAAGCGCCGGTATCGAGGTAGACGTGCGGATGTCCGATCATGAGCGGCACGGCCTGGTCGAGGTCCAACTGGTAGCTGTCGCGGCCGTAGTAGCCGTAACCGCGCTCCTTTTTTATGCAGCCGCAGATGAGCCGGTCCTGCGGGGTGAGGTACTCGATTGCGTCCGCTTCCTCGGCGAGCCTTTTGAGCGACACGTTGCGCCCCGCGCTCCACTTGCCGTTCGTGCCCTGTTTCTGCTCGCGCGGCGTGATCTCGAAGTGGTGGCGCAACTCCTCGAAGTGCCATATGAGGCGCGACTGCGGCAGTCCCGCTTCGGCACCCGATTCCGATGCGGCGTTAAGACGCAGCAGCGCTGTGAGGGCGCTTTGCCAGGATTCTACTTGCTCCACGCAACGGTACAGCGGGACAAGCCCCTCCGCCTTGTAACGCTTCAAAACCGCGGCGCCGGCTGCCTCCTCCACGCCGCAGGCGGCCATGAGCGCTTCAATTTCGTCGGCAAGCCAGAGCTGAGAGGCGTCGCGCAGCTTCGCGATCAGCTGCTTTTGTTTCGCGGCCTCGGTCTTTTGCGCATCGGAACCGCACCAGTGAAGCGCCAGCAGGCGGACGAAGGCCCACATCGGGGAGGATGGGGTGCGGTGGAGCGTCCCTTCCAGTTGTTCCTTGATGCCTGCCTCGCCCTTTCGCTCCGCGACAACTATCTGCAGCAGGTAGTACACGTCTTGGTCGGGCCAGTCCCGCTTGGCGAGGACCCACCGGCAGTGTTCTGCCGCCTCGGAAAGCATGGCCGGATCGTTCGATGCCATTAGCGCCATGACGAAGAAGGGGCCGAGGCCGTCCTCGAAGAAGGTCTTCCGCTTGCCGGTCTCCTTTTTCAGTGCGGTAAGCGCACTGCGGAATCTGCCGATTGCCTCCTGGTACGAGCCGCGCCGCAAGGAACAGCAGGCGAGAACGGCGAGTTGGGTCGCATTGGAACCTTCGAGCGCGCCTTCTTCGGCCTCAGCGGTCCTACCGCGCCATATAAGCTCCCGGCAGTACATGTCGTGCAGCAGGTATGATGCCTTTGGATCGGAGGCGATCAGGTCGGCGAGAGCCTGGAACGGCGCGACGCACGGATTCATATGGCGGCGGGCGTAAGGGATGTGCACGAGAAGGGTGGCGCCCTGCAAAGCGTTGTGGAGTGAGCGGAACCAAGCGTCGTCGTAAGGCATGAAGCAGGCGATTATGAAGGGGTGACAGCGCATGGCCTCATAGGGGAACTGCTTCAGGTATCTTTCCGCGGTGTCGAAGGCGCCGGCGACATCGTTTCGGTAGAAGCAGAGACGCACGTCACGCAGGCCGTGCTCGGAGATGCGGTAGTAACTGCTGCCCCATTCCGAGACCATGGGAATCTCGGACTGCACCGTCTTAGCCATCGCCTCGAAGCGTCCGTCCGCCTGGGCGGCAAGCGTCACCGCGTGGGTGACGAGCGGATTGCAGGCGACGCCTCGATCGCCGGCTCCGATCAGGCCCAGCGCCTTCAGTCCTTCCAGGATCTCGGAGAGTCTGGCGCCGGTGTAGCTGTCGCCGGCGGGATGGGACAATGGGACGCGCTTTATGAGGTTTAAAAGGACGTGTTTCGATACGGGGGCGTAGACGAGCGAGAGCAACTGAAGCACGGCTCGCTGCTCCGGAGTGCACTTTGCGAAGGCATCGAGAAGTTTTTGATGGGGCGAGGTGTCGTTCCTCACGGCGGGACCTCGTTTAGTAATCTACGCTCTGCAGCCGGTCCCCCCTCTCCACTGGGGAGAGGGGGGCAGGAGGGGGAAGGAATGGGGAAGCTAATCGCGGTAGCGCTTCACCAGATCGCCGTAGGCGTCGATGCGGCGGTCGCGCAAGAAGGGCCAAATGCGCCGCACGTCCTCGCTGCGTCCCATGTCGAGATCGACCACCAGGAGCTCCTCTTCCTCGCCGCCGCGTGCCAGGAATTCACCCTGCGGTCCTGCCGCAAAGCTCGAGCCCCAGAATTTAATGCCGGCGCCTGCGCCGCTCGGGTCGCCCTCGAAGCCGACGCGGTTCACGCTGACCACCGGGATGCCGTTTGCCACCGCGTGCGAGCGCTGCACGGTCACCCAGGCGTCCAGCTGACGCGCCTGCTCGTCCTTTTCGTCGCGCGGGTCCCAGCCGATGGCGGTCGGGTAGATGAGGAGGTCGGCACCGGCGAGCGCCATCATGCGCGCCGCCTCGGGGTACCACTGGTCCCAGCAGACCAGAACGCCGAGGCGGCCCACCGAGGTCTCGATCGGTTCGAAACCGAGGTCACCCGGGGTGAAGTAGAACTTCTCGTAGAAGGCGGGATCGTCCGGGATGTGCATCTTGCGGTACTTGCCGGCGATGCTGCCGTCCTTTTCCAGTACCACGGCGGTGTTGTGGTACAGCCCAGGCGCGCGGCGCTCGAAGAGGGAGGTGACGATGACGACGCCGAGCTCCTTTGCCAGTGCGCCGAACTGCTCGGTGGAGGGGCCGGGGATCGTCTCGGCCAAGTCGAAGCAGGCGGTGTCCTCGGTCTGGCAGAAGTAGCTGCCGGTATGGAGTTCCTGGAGCACCACGAGCTGAGCCCCCTTGGCGGCTGCCTCGCGGATTCCGGCGATGGTGGCGGCGACCATGGCTTCACGCCCTTCCTGCAGGGCCTGCTGTACGAGGGCTACTTTCAGTTTTTTCATGTTCTTCTCCGTCATGTTATGAAGCCCTTCTCCTTCCGTCCTTCGCTCACGGTAGGGCTTTGGGCCAGTCTTCAGGGAGTTCGGGAACGTTGAGTTCACTTCCAACGAAGCGCTGCAGGTGCCCCAGTGTTCCCCCCTTTGCGAAGGGGGGGCAGAGCAGCGTTGTCCGGTTTGGTACGTGCATCACCAACATCCAACCATTTCCAGCCTCCCCCTCCCTTGACGGGAGGGGGCCGGGGGGTGGGTGAAGCCGCAAGCCAAGGGAATGATGGCACCTTACCCCACCCCCTAACCCCCTCCCGCAAGGGGAGGGGGAACTTTTCCGGCTATGCAACATCCTAACCGGACAACGCTGCCCCGTCCCCCCTTCGCAAAGGGAGCGCGAGGTCACCAGCGGCGCTTTACTTGAGCGTCCCCTTCGGCAGCTGCATGGTCACGCAGTGCAGCGAGCCGTGCTGCAGGATGAGCGGGAGGCAGTCGATGCCGATGATCTCGAAGCCCGGAAACGCCTCGCCGACGGCAACCAGCGCGGCGGCGTCCTTTTCATCGTTGTAGGTCGGCACCAGCACGGCACCGTTGATCACCAGGAAGTTCGCGTAGGTCGCCGGCAGCCGCTCCCCGTCTTCGTCGAACTTCGCGCCCGGCCAGGGGAGGGGGATGCAGCGGTACGGCCGCCCGCCGCTGGTGCGGAAGGCGAGGATCTCCTCCTCCATCGCCTTAAGGGCGGGGTAGTGCTCGTCATCCGGGTCGTCGCAGGTGACATAGGCGATGGTGTTGTCGGGGCAGAGGCGCGCGAGCGTGTCGACATGTGAGTCGGTGTCGTCGCCCGCCAGGTAACCGTTGGAAAGCCAGAGAAAGCGGTCGCTGCCGAAAAGCCCGTGCAGCTCCTCTTCCAGCTCCTCGCGGGTCAGGTGCGGGTTGCGATTATCGTTCATGAGGCATTCTTCGGTAGTGAGGATGGTCCCCCTGCCGTCGCTCTCTATGCTCCCCCCTTCGAGGATGAGGCCCACCGTGTCGAGCGGGGCCTTCCAGAGGCCTAGCGCCTGCAACTGTTTGTTGATCCGGTTGTCGAGGTCGGAGGGGAACTTGAGCCCCCAGCCGTTGAAGCCGAAGTTGAGGAGCCGCGGCGCGCCGCTTTCTAAAACGGTGATGGGTCCGAAGTCGCGTGCCCAGGTGTCGTTGGTGTCGATGGGAAGGATGCGTACGTGCTCGAGGTCGGCCCCGGCGGCGGCAAGCGTTTCACGCACCTCTTCGGGGTCGTCGGCGGCTACCACCACCGTTTCGAAGCGGCTGATGACGGTGATGATGGCGGCGAAAACCGGTTGGACCTGCTCGAGATACGGCAGCCAGTCGCTGTTGTCGTGCGGCCATGCCAGGAGCACGCCGTCCTGCAGTTCCCACTCAGCCGGTAGTCTTCTGTTTTGGTTCACTTGATCTCCTGCGTGGGCCTTGGCCCGGGTATTGGCGAACGGAAAAAATACCATGGCGCGCGAAAGCAATGCAAGTCAAATGCTCTGAATGAAAAGGGCATTGCTTCCCTGCGCCGTTCCTGTATTATGCTCGGCGTCGCAGGCCCCAGTCACGCAACAGGAGCGGTCCATGTCATACCCCGATGCCATCAACCTTCCCTTTAACGGCGAGATCATAAGAACCAGATTTACCCAGCTGAAGCCGGACGCGGCCACCGATTCCCGGCCGGGCTACTGGGTCCTCCTTCAGGGGGACGCGCTTCTCTTGCAGGATGGCGACCTCTACCGGGGCGAGCTCCCCTTATCTCTAAACGACGACGGCCGCGCGCTGCAGTTCGGGGAGTGGGACGGGGCACCGGTGCGCCTTTTAAGCCTCGGGAAAACCGAAGAGGTTCCCGAAACGCTTCAGCCCGTCCCGTGGACCGACCTTCCGGACCAGTTGGCCACCATCTACGGCGTCGCCAAACAGATCCTTTACTGGGAGCGGCAAAGTAGCCACTGTTCGCGCTGCGGCAGCGGCGAGATGACCCGCATTGCCCCCACCTGGGGCAAGCGCTGCGGCGGCTGCGGGCACGAACATTACCCGCACATCCATCCCTGCGTCATCGTCCTCATCAAGCGCGGCGACGAATTCCTGCTGGCGCGAAAGCCGGAATGGGCCGCCGGGCGCTACAGCCTCGTTGCCGGTTTCGTGGACTTCGGAGAATCGCTTGAGGAGTGCGTGGCACGCGAGGTGTTCGAGGAGACCGGTCTCAAGGTCACCGACGTAAGCTACGTCGGAAGCCAGAACTGGCCCTTCCCGAGCCAGCTCATGGCCGGCTTCGTCGCGCGTCACGAGTCGGGCGAGATTAGGGTCGACCATGACGAGTTGGAGGACGCGCAGTGGTTCACCAGGGAGCGCATGCCCCCGGCGCTCCCCCCAAGGCGCAGCATCGCGCGCTGGATCATCGATAATTTCGCCCTTAAAGACGAGGGGTGAAAAAATAATTAAAGTCCTGGAAGCTGTGTCCGAAGAGTGGTTGTGAACCTTGGAACACACTCCTGGGTCTCCTTTTCGAGGGGACGGTCGCTGCCGTCCCCATTTTTTTTCCCCTCCCATCGTTTTTCTTCCCACTTTGGATCAACTGCAGGTGCGCGCCCACAAATCTCCTTTCGTTGTTAAATTAAAATTGACGTTAGTGGCCAACCGTCCATGTTAGTGGCTAAAGTCGCGTCTTAGTGGCTAAAGTCGCGTCTTAGTAAATAAAGTCGCGTCTTAGTTAAATAAAGTCGCGTCTTAGTTAAATAAAGTCGCAACTTAGTGAATAAAGACGCAACTTAGTGGACAAAGCCGCAACTTAGTGGACAAAGCCGCAACTTAGTGGATAAAGACGCAACTTAGTGGATAAAGACGCAACTTAGTGGACAAAGACGCAACTTAGTGGCTAAAGTCGCGTCTTAGTGGATAAAGTCCCATCTTGGATAAAGTTTTATGTTTGCTGCCGGACCTTCGCTGCCGGCGGGGAGGTTTTGGATCTTGGGGCCGGCTCCCGCCTTCTTTTCAATCCCTTGGTAAGGCGCGGTTGTATTCGGGCTCTGTTTCTGGTACCTTATACGATCCTTTGCTCGCACACCCGGGGAGTTCCCACGTGATCGACATTCCGTCCAACCCACTGCTGCGGCACCTGTTCCAAATGCCTGCGGCGGGCATTTACGCGCTGGCCGACAAGGTGCACCTCTTTAACGGCTTCGAGCTGTGCAAGAGGACTCCGGTCGCAAGCGTCGCCTGGCAGCAGGCCGGCGACGTCCTCGAGGTCGGCCTGTCGGATGCGGGGCAGACCTGCCAGGTGAGCCTGTCGATCGCCCATGGCGAATTCAACGGCAGCTGTAATTGCGGTGTCTGGAGTCCGCACGGGCGTTGCCCACACCTCGTCGCGGCCCTCGCCACGGTGAAAAAGGCGCTCGCCCCCGCTTCCCTTCCCATGCTGCAACTCCCCAACGACTACCTGGCCGGAATCCGTGAGAAACTCTCCCTGGTTCCGGTTAAAGAAGTCGCTGCCGAAGAGGGAACGATTCCCGCCGATAGCGGCTATGCCCTGGTGCTTGAAAGGCAGCAGGGGGAAGTGCGCCTTCGTCTCATGCAGAACCTCCTACCGGTCGCGCTCTACGACACGGCACTTCCCGCCTCCATGCGCGAATTCCTGAGGTTGCTGCATTCCTCGGCGCTGCGCGGCCGCGTCGTGGAAGAGTTCCTTGGACGTTTCCGTGGGCGCTTCCCGATCCTCTACCTTTCCGGGGATGAGACGAGGCCGTTCTCGTTCGATGCCTCGGTGACCCGTGCCGTCCTGCTGCAGCTCGATCTGGATAAAGGGGACGTCACCGCGAGCCTCTCCCTCGAGGACGGCGCCGCGATGAACGACGCGCTCTTCCTCCACCAGGGGTACCTTTTCGATCTCAAGCGCAGCCTGATCCAGAAGGTGGATGACACCGGCCAGCGCCTCTACGGAAGCCTCACCGCCCTCCTTGCGCGGCTTCCCGAAGCCCCGGCGGCGGAGGCGGCAGGTTGCCGTTTCCCCGCGGCGCTCTTCAACCGGCTTCAGTTCGACCTCGGCGCCGAATGGGAGACTGCTTCGCGCCTTATCCTCTCCGTCTCCGGCGTCTGCGTGACGCCTAGAGTCGTGGAGCCGCACTACCGACTAAACATCCTCGAGCTCGAGGATATGGTGCCGTTGGTGGCCGAAGGGGCGGCCGGGGAGGCCGTCTTTTCCTTCTACTCCGAGGCCTTCCGTTTCCTGAACGGAGACGGCCGCGCCTCGTTCCCGCAGCCGTTGAAGGCGAAGAAGCGTGTCGCTGCCATCGCGAAGGCCTGCTTCGCCGCCTTTGGTTCAACTAACCTTGCGGAGCGCGACCGCCTCGTGCGTCAGACGCTGGAAGGTGCCGAATTCTTCAAGCGCGGCATCAGAGCCGACGCCCGCGCCATCATCAACAGTTTCTGCGAAGAGGCGCGCAGGACGCTCACCTTGCTGCAGCTAGCGGAGGATGGAGAGTGGCTAGCCCTCGGTGTCGACGTCTCGCGTCAGACGCGTCTGCTCGAGATCCTCGCCGAGACCTTCGGCTTCGACATCTTCTGGCAGGCAGGGGAGGGGGAGCACTTCTCCCTGGAGCGCAAGGTTTTCATGGGGCGCCTGGGCGAGCTGAAGGCGGCGCTTGTCGCGGAGGGGTATTCCATCGCCCTTGCCGGCGAGGAGCTGCAAACCGTTTCCTGGACCTTCACCCTAGACGCCACCAGGTCGACCATCGACTGGTTCGAGCTGCGCCCGGAGATTCGCGCCGACGGCGAACTGGTCGACGAGGACGAACTCATGGCCGCCCTGAACGGCGGCGGGGTCTTTCGCCGCGGTGGCGCGGTCTTTCTTCTCGACCCGCTCACTAGCAGCACCTTGGCCCTCTTCGCCCCCCATACGAAACGCGAGGTGGTGCGGGTGCCCCGCCTGCAGATCCTCGACTGGATCACGCTCAGGAAAAACGGCGTGCGGGTGCTCTTGTCCCCCGAGGACGAGCGCATCTTCGAGAGTCTCACCCGCTTCGAGGGGATACCGAAGCTCGACGCACCGGCGGGGCTCCAGGCGACCCTGCGCAACTACCAGCTCGAAGGGTACAGCTGGCTCGCCTTTCTCTACGAGCACCGCTTCGGGGCCTGCCTCGCCGACGACATGGGGCTTGGCAAAACCATCCAGGCGATCGCGCTGCTGGCCGGGCTGAAGGAGGGGACCATCGTCTCCGACGTCCCCCGCGAGGTGCCGCACCTCGTCGTGGTTCCACCCACCCTCATTTTCAACTGGGAGAGCGAGCTTGCCCGCTTCTACCCGGACCTGAAGGTCGGCGTCTACCGCGGTCAGGGGCGCCGTGCGGAATTCGCGGGTTTCGACGTCGTCATCACGAGCTACGGCGTGGTACAGCGCGACATCGAGGTGCTGCGCGAGATCCCGTTCCACGTCGTCGTCTTCGACGAGGCCCAGGCGGTGAAGAATATCCACGCCGAGACCACCGGGGCGGTACGCAGGCTGAAGGGAGCCTTTAAGGTCGCCCTCACAGGGACGCCGCTGGAAAACCACCTGGGGGAGTATTTCTCGGTGATGGACCTGGCTCTCCCAGGGCTCCTCGGGCCGTACGAGCAGTTCCGCAAGCAGATGGGGCGCGAGGGAAACGACTTCATCGAGACGCTGATCCGGCGCACCCGCCCCTTCATCCTGCGTCGTTCGAAGGACATGATCGCCGCGGAGCTCCCTCCGAAGGTGGAGACCGACCTCTACCTGGAGATGAGCCCGAGGCAGAAGGCGCTCTACGCCAGGACCGTTACCGAGGTGCGCGAGACGGTGGCGCGTGCCTTCGCCTCCAACGCCGCCGGGCAGGCGCGCATCATCGCGCTCACCGCGATCCTCAAGCTACGCCAGATCTGCCTCTGCTCACGACTCGTCCTCCCCGGGGCCAACGACCGGTCACCAAAGATCGAATTCCTGGTGGACCAACTGCAGGAACTGTTCGCCGAAGGGCACAGCGTGCTCGTCTTCTCGCAGTTCACCTCGTTTCTCGACATCGTCGAACAGGGGCTTACCCAGCACGGCATCGCCTCCTCGCGCCTGGACGGCTCCACCCCGGTTTCGCGCCGTAAGGAACTGGTGCAGAACTTCCAGGAAGCGACCGAACCCGGCGTGTTTCTCCTGAGCCTGAAGGCGGGGGGGCGCGGCCTCAACCTGACCCGTGCTTCCTACGTCTTTCACTTGGACCCTTGGTGGAACCCGGCCGTCGAGAGCCAGGCGTCGGACCGGGCGCACCGCATCGGCCAAAAGCGCCAGGTCACCATCACGAGGCTTTTGATGCGGCACAGCATCGAGGAGAAGATGATGGAGCTGAAAAAGCGCAAGCTGAAACTGTACCGGGCGCTTCTGGAGGAGGCGGAGCAGGGGGGGAGCGTCTCGATCGGGCGGGAGGACTTCGAGTTCCTGCTGGGGTAGGTCAGGCTTGGGGCTGGGTGAAGTAGCGGCAGAAGGAGAGGGTGTTCCTGCCGTTATGGGAGCGGTAGCTCACCTCGTCCATAAGGGTCTCGATGATGAAGAGCCCCATGCCATTTTCGGGGATGGAGCCGATCACCTCGGGGTCGAACTCGAGGCTTCTCGGCGCGAAGTCCTCGATGGCGGTCCCCTCGTCGGAAACCTCGAAGGAGATGCGGTCGTGATGCAGCGTGATGGCCGTGTCGACGCGGTACCCTTCCTGGCGGCGGTAGGCGTGGGTGATCGCGTTGTTGAGCGCCTCCACCACGCATACCTCCATCTCCCCGTAGATCTCCTCCTTGAGGGGGGAACAGGCGCAGACGCCGCGCACCGCATGTCCCACGAGGGCCACGTCGCACAATCTGCTTTCGATGCTTAGATAGAGGGTCTTGCTCGGCTTCTTGATTATCACGCTGTCCCGCTTTCGTAGTTTTTGGTGGGTCAGGCAGGAGAGGCCGCCTGCTGTTTCGACGCGTCCGGTTCCACCCATGATACCCAGGATTGCGCCACGGAAAGCTGCTTTAAGAATTCGGCCGCGAAGAGAAACTCCCCCTGCGGCGCCGCCACGTTTATGCTCTCCTCGCCGCGCTGGATGGAGAAGGCGTATCCCTTCCGGCCGTGGCGCTCATAGCACTCCACACTGAGCTTCGTTATCGTCTCCCCGTCGGTGGATTCGTAGCGGTGCGTGAAGGTTTCCTTTCCGCCGCTCGCCTCTACCTGTTCGATCTTCCTGGAGATCTCGAAGGCCTCGCACGGCTCCGCCACGAAGCGGATGTGCTGGCGGCCTGCGGCGAGCCGGAAGAAGCGGAAGGCGACGCGCCCCTCTTCTGGCCTGCCGTTTTGTTTTTTTTCACTGGGAGCTATTTCGACGCCGGTTTCCTTGGCGAAGATGGTGAGTTTCGGTATTCTCATTGGTCCCCCCGGGCAACGCGTATAACTTTAGCGTCCTTGCCAAGGATGTCAAATACCTAGAGCAATACCGGGACCGGATGGGTGAGGCGTATCTCGCCGAGGGTTACCCGGGCCTGGTAGGCGAGGAGCTCGACGCCGGCGTCTGCCGCCTCCCTTAGAAGGCGGCCGTAGGTCGGGTCGATGGCGTCGGCGGGTGCCAGGGCGTCGCCGTCGCCGCGCTGCACCACGAAGAGGTTCACCGCCCGGTGCCCCTGTCGCACCATCTCCATAAGCTCGCGCAGGTGCTTCTGTCCGCGCGTGCTGACCGCGTCCGGGAAGAGGGCGCAGCGCTCTTTGACGAGGGTGACGTTCTTGGTCTCCACGTAGCAGCGGCCGCGCTCGCCGGTCAACAGGAGGTCGATCCTGCTTCCGGTGCCGTAGGGGACCTCCAGGGTGATCTTCTCGTAGCCGGAAAGCTCCGCGATGGTCCCGTTCTGGATCGCCTCCCTGGCAAGCAGGTTCGGGAGCTGTGTGTTTATGCCGACCCACACGCCGTCCGCCTGCACCAGTTCCCAGCTGTGCGGGTATTTGCGCCCCGGGTTGCCGCTCACCGAAAGGACCACCCGGTTCCCCGGCACGGCACACCCCATCATGCTCCCGGTGTTCGGCGTGTGCGCGGTGACGAAGGTGCCGTCGTCGAGCTCGACGTCGGCGAGAAAGCGGTGGTAACGGCGGATCAGGGTTCCCTGGTACAGGGGGGGCGGCAGCATCATGTTTCTTCGTCCTCGTGTTGCGGCTTGTCTTGGGAGTTTTCCGTCGAGACCTTAACCGCGAACCCCGCTCGCTGTCCAGTGAAAACTGTCCCGCGAACATGGCGCCTGGGCGAGAAAACTGTTGATCCCGTTGGCCATTCTGCTAGACTCGGGAGCGCTGCCATTCAGGCGGTAAGGAGGCGGGAATGGCAAAGGGCGCACAGCAAAACAAGGACCATTTGGAGGCGGTGCAGCTTTTCGGCAAGACCGTGAGCAAGAGGGCGGCTTTCAAGTGCGAATGGTGCGAGGGGAACGAGGAACTGCGTCTCTGGGAATACCGGCCGGATGAAGAGCCTGTTGAGGATAACCTCGCGCTTTTGTGCCGCTCCTGCCGTGAGCTCGCCGTTATGAAAGCCCCCGACCCCAGGCGGCTGCGCTCGATCAGGAACGCGCTCTGGAGCCCGGTCCCGGCGGTGGCCGAAGGGGCCGCCGTGGTGCTTGCGCGCTGCAAGGAGCCCTGGGTCCGAGAGGCGATCGAGGAGAGCTTCATCGACGAGACGCTCAAGGAACGCCTCCTCTAGCGTGCCGGGTACCGTTTACGACGGGGCGCCCGGGATTATCTGTTTGACGCATGATGAGCCACTGTGGTAGTAAATACAGTTTGTTAAATGTCAATTTCGGTTCTGGAAAGGTTGGTATGGCGCAAGGGATAAAAAAAGGGATCCTGTTGGCAGGCGGTGCCGGCAGCAGGCTCTACCCGCTCACGATGGTTGCCAGCAAGCAGTTGCAGCCGGTCTATGACAAGCCGATGATCTACTACCCGCTGGCGACCCTCATGATGGCGGGTATCTCCGACATACTGATCATCTCCACACCGCAAGACACCCCCCGTTTCGAGGCGCTCCTTGGCGACGGGTCGCGCTGGGGCATCCGGCTGAGCTACGCGGTGCAGCCCGAACCGAAGGGGATCGCCCAGGCGTTTCTCGTCGGTGAAGAGTTCATCGCCGGCGACCCGGTCTGTCTGATTCTCGGCGACAACATCTTCTACGGCAAGATGGAGCTCGACAAGCTGATCGCCGACTTTGACGGCGGCGCCAAGATATTTGGCTACTACGTACAGGATCCGGAACGCTACGGCGTGGTCGAGTTCGATACGGACGGCATGGTGCTGAGCATCGAGGAAAAGCCGAAAGTTCCCAAGTCCAGCTACGCGGTTCCCGGGCTTTACCTCTACGACGGGAACGTGGTCGAAGTGGCCAGGGCTCTCAAGCCTTCACCGCGCGGCGAGCTCGAGATCACCGACATAAACCTTGATTACCTGAGGCGTGGCGAGCTTACCGTTCAGAAGCTCGGGCGCGGCATCGCATGGCTTGACACCGGTACGCACCAGAGTCTCCTCGAGGCCTCACACTTCATTGGCACGCTGGAAGCCCGGCAGGGGCTCAAGACCGCCTGTC
Organism: Geomonas edaphica; assembly: GCF_004917075.1. Taxonomy (GTDB): domain Bacteria; phylum Desulfobacterota; class Desulfuromonadia; order Geobacterales; family Geobacteraceae; genus Geomonas; species Geomonas edaphica. The sequence continues at coordinate 749,197 of NZ_SSYB01000001.1, read as the reverse complement.
TGGAAGAGATCGCCCTGCGCATGGGTTACCTCGACTGCAAGGGGATGGCGCGGGCCATCGAACAGACGCCCAACTCGTCCTACCGTGACTACCTCGTGCGGGTGTACAACGAGACCGACCTTTGCGGCGGGGAGGGGATGAAATGAGCGATGTAGTAGTTTACAAAAAGGGGCGCATCCACGACGTGGTGTTCAAGCCGCTGGGAAAGTTCCTGGACGAGCGGGGGTGGCTCACCGAACTTTTTCGTTCCGACGAATTGGAACCGGGCGTCATGCCCGCCATGGCATACATCTCGATGACCCTGCCGGGAGTGGCGCGCGGCCCTCACGAGCACGTCGACCAGACCGACCTTTTCTGCTTCATGGGGCCTTCGAACTTCAAGGTGTACCTCTGGGACGCCCGCCCCGATTCTCCGAGCTGCGGTGTCAAACAGGTGCTTTACGCAGGCGCCGACGCGCCGATGATGTTGATCGTGCCCCCAGGCGTGGTGCATGCGTACCGTAACATCGGTCTCGAGAGCGGGATCGTCTTCAACGCCCCGAACCGGCTGTACGCAGGGGAGGGGAAAAGCGAGAAGGTCGACGAAATCCGCCACGAGGAACTCGTGGACTCTCCGTTTCAGCTTGACTGAGCGCCTCTTCTTCGCGGCGACATGCGATGACATCATTCGACAAATAGGGGGCCGCAGTGCCCCCTAAACCATTTTTGAGGCCGATGAAAAACCTTCTTAACCGCTACAGGCGATTCCTGCTGACCGCCCTAATCCTGCTGGTGGCGTTTCTTACCTACGCCATGAACCTGAGGAACAGGGATCACGCAAACCCGGTCGAGCGTACCGTGATGAGCATGACCGCACCGGTTGCCGGCTCCGCCGCGAGCGCTACCGGTTTTCTGAGCGACATCTGGAACAACTACATCGACCTGATCGACGTACGCCGCGAGAACATCGAACTCAGAAAGAGCGTGAAGCGTCTCAACGAGCGCATCGTCGCCAACAACGAGGCCATTGCCGCCAACCTCCGGTACAAGCAGCTACTCGAGCTCAAGGAGAGCGTGGCCATCCCATCGGTTGCCGTGTCGGTGATCGGCGAGGACAGCTCGGCCTGGTTCAAGACGCTCGTGGTGGATCGGGGCGCTGCCGACGGGCTTGCCGAGGGGATGCCTGTCGTTGCCGCAGGCGGCGTCGTGGGGCGCCTGGTCAAGGTGGCGCCGCACTCTTCGCGCGTGCTCCTTCTCACCGACCATGCCAGTGCCATCGCCGCCATTGTGCAGCGCACCCGCGCCCGCGGTGTGGTGCGCGGCGCCGGGGGGGGACGCTGCTCCATGGAGTTCACCGTGAAGGACGAGGACGTAAAGGTGGGCGACACAGTGATCTCCTCCGGCATCGGCGGCGTCTTCCCGAAGGGGCTTCCCATCGGGGAGGTTACCATGGTGAAGAAGGGGGAGTACGGGGTGTTCCAGACCATCGAGGTGCGCCCCCTGGTGAACATCGGTCAGCTTGAAGAGATGCTGGTGCTCGTCCGGCAGCGCGATGAGTAGGATTTTCCAGTGATAGCCTATTTTAAGATAGCCGCCGTGGTGGCGGTCGCCTGTCTTCTCCAGATGACGCTCCTGCCGAGGTACCTGCAGGACCCTTTCCAGCCCAACCTGATCATCATCCTGGTGGTGTACCTGGGGCTTAAGCTGCCGCACCGCTACTCCGGAGTCGCCGTTCTTCTCCTGGGGCTCTTGCAGGACAGCTTCAGCGGCATCTACCTCGGGCTGCATGCCTTTTCCTATCTCTGCATCTACACGCTCCTGTCTGAGCTTGCCGATCGGCTCTACACCGATAACCGCGTACTGTTCGTGCTGGTCGTCTTCATTGCAACGCTAGTGAGTGCCCTGTTGAACCTCTTGATGCTCCTGGTCTTCTCCGTCTCGAACGGCCTTTACGCCTCGCTGTTGCCGGCGCTTTTGCCGCAGGCCCTGATCAATGCCCTGGTCGCCTCCCTGGTGTCCGGGGTGAGGCTCCCCGTGGAGGAGGCGCGATGAAGAATTTGAACAACATCATTCCCGACGACGACGGAGGCGGCCGCCGCATCATAGGCCTTTCCCTCGGCGCCTTCGCCATGTTCTTCCTGCTACTGTCGAGGCTTTGGTACCTGCAGGTGATCAGTGCAGAGGATCTGATCGACCAGTCCGAAAGCAACCGGCTTCGTTTCGTCCCGGTCGCGGCACCGCGCGGCGCCATCCTGGACCGAAACGGCAAGGTGCTCGTCTCCAACACGCCATCCTTCTCCGTCGCGGTCATCCCCCAGGATGTGAAGAACAAGGATCAGCTGATCGACAACCTCGCCCGCTACCTGAACCTCGACCGCAAGGAGATCGAGACCAAGTGGACCAAGGGGCAGGGGAGGGCTAAGTATTACCCGCTGGTCGTCGCCTCGGGCATCACCCGTGACCAGATGGAGTTCCTCGAGGAGAACCGGCTTGCCCTTTCCGGGGTCAACATCGAGATGAAGCCGATCCGCGCCTACGCGAACGGCTCGCTCGCCTCGCACTTGCTTGGTTACCTGGGCGAGGTTTCCGAGGACGAACTAAACTCCGAGCGCTACCGAGAGTACAACGCGGGCGACTACATCGGCAAAAGCGGCATCGAGCGGGCGTGGGAGTCTTATCTGCACGGCACCGACGGCGGGCGCCAGATCGAGGTTGACGCCCGCGGACGTTTCCTGCGCACCGTTGCCGAGACCGGGTCGAGCGTTGGCAACACGGTGATGCTCACCATCGACCTCGACCTGCAAAAGGCGGCCGAGCAAGCGCTGGGCGACCAGGCCGGCGCGGCCGTCGCCATGGACGTCAACACCGGCGAGATCCTCGCTTTCGTATCCAGCCCCGATTTCGACCCCGCCCTCTTCACCGGTAGGATGCCTCCAGACGTCTGGAAGAAATACCTCGAGGACGAGCGGCATCCCCTGGAAAACAAGGCGCTGAAGGGGATGTACCCCCCGGGCTCCACCTTCAAGGTGATCACGGCGATCGCGGGGCTTGAGGAAGGGCTCATCGACGAGCACACCACGGTGCAGTGCACCGGCTCCTACAAGTTCGGCAACGCGACCTTCCGCTGCTGGGACCACAAGGGGCACGGCACCGTCGATCTGAAGAAGTCGCTGCGCGAGTCATGCGACGTCTACTATTACAAGCTCGCCGAGCGCCTCGGCGTGAACCGGATCGCCAAGTACGCCAAGGCCTTCGGGCTCGGTGCTCCGCTCGGCATCGGCCTCGAGAACGAGAAGGGGGGCGTGATTCCGACCGAGGAGTGGAAGCTGAAACGCTTCGGCAAGAAGTGGTATGCGGGTGAGACCCTCCCGGTCGGCATCGGCCAGGGGTACGTGCTCACCACGCCGGTGCAGTTGGCCTCGATGATCGGGACGATCGCCAACGAGGGGACCATCTACCGGCCGCACCTCGTCAAGCGCGTGGTGGACTCGGACGGCAAGGTGCTGCAGGATTACACGCCGCAGGTGATCGGCAAGACGGGGCTCAAGCCCTCCACCTACCGATTCGTAAAGGAGGGGCTCTTCGCCGTCGTCAACGAGGCGCACGGCACCGGCGGCATGTCCAGACTCTGGGAGGTCAAGGTGGCGGGCAAGACCGGCTCGTCACAGGTCGTGAAGCTGCGCGACAGCAAAGGAGGCATCCCGTACCGGTTCCGCGACCACGCCCTGTTCGTCGGGTTTGCTCCCTTCGAGAAACCCGAGGTCGCCGTGGCCGTCATCGTGGAGCACGGGGAGCACGGAGGCTCCGCCGCCGCCCCGATTTCCGGGAAGATCCTGCGTGCCTACTTCGAGGGGAAAGGGGTCATCAAAAAGCCGGTACCCAAAGCGTCCGTGAAGGAAGAAGCCGGGGGCGATGGGGTTGCCGAGCCCGATACCGGAGCGAAGGAAGAATGACGCAGCCCGGCGCACGCGGGGGTAATGCCGCGACGCTGGACCATACGAGGAAGAGATGTTCGATAGACGACTATTCACCAACTTCGACTGGACCCTCCTGGGCGTGGTGCTTCTCATCACCGCTTTCGGGGTGATCAACATATACAGCGCCTCGTCCTCCTACCGGGACATCGGCACGCCGTACTACATAAAGCAGCTCTACTGGATCTTCGCCGGCCTTTTGTTGAGCCTTACCGTCTGTAGCCTCGACTATCACATGCTCGAGGACTTCGCCTACTGGCTCTACGGCGGTGTCGTCATCCTGCTCCTGCTTGTACTCGTCGCCGGTAAGACCACGATGGGGGCGACCCGCTGGATCAGTTTCGGCTTTTTCAACATGCAGCCCTCCGAGCCGATGAAGATCGTCATTATCATGACCTTCGCCCGCTTCTTCAGCCGCTATCCAGTCTTCAAGGGGCTGACCCTCAAGGAACTGGTATACCCGCTGCTGCTTCTAGGGGTTCCTGCCGCGCTCATCATGAAGCAGCCCGACCTAGGTACCGCGATCCTCGTCTCGCTCATCGCAGGTACCATGCTCCTCTTCGTCGGCGTGCGCTGGTCCGCCCTCGGTTCGCTCTTCGCCGCCGCGGTCCCCGTCGTCGTCGTCGCCTGGCAGTTCCTGCTGCACGACTACCAGAAAAAGCGCGTCTATAACTTCCTGAACCCGGATCTCGATCCGCTGGGGAGCGGCTACCACATCATCCAGAGCAAGATCGCCGTCGGCTCCGGCGCAACCCTCGGCAAGGGGTTCATGCAGGGGACCCAGTCCCAGCTCCGCTTCCTTCCGGAGCAGCACACCGACTTCGCCTTCTCCGTTTTCGCCGAGGAATGGGGTTTCATCGGGTGCCTGCTCATGCTCGCCCTGTACCTGTTCCTGATCCTCTGGGGGCTCGGCATCGCCAAGAGGTGCAACGACCGTTTCGGTTCGCTGCTCGCCGTAGGCGTCACCGCGATGCTCTTCTGGCACATCGTCATAAACATGGGGATGGTGATCGGTCTCATGCCCGTCGTAGGCGTGCCGCTGCCGTTTTTCTCCTACGGCGGCACCTCCATGGTGACCTCGATGGTCGGCGTCGGCATCCTCCTCAACATCAGCATGCGCCGCTTCATGTTCTGAGGCGGCTTTCCTGCCGCAGGAGGCCCAAAGATGCACATCGCCCTCGTCGAGCCCTATTGCACCGGGTCGCACGCCGCCTGGGCCGGGGAATACGCCTCCCACTCGCGCCATGAGGTGGAACTCTTCACGCTCGCCGGCCGCAACTGGAAGTGGCGCATGCACGGCGGGGCGGTGACGCTCGCCTCGCGCTTTCTCGAAGGGGGCAGGCGTCCGGACCTGATCCTTGCAACCGACATGCTCGACCTCACCACCTTCCTGGCGCTCGCCCGACCTCTTGCCGACGGCTGCCCGAGCGCCATCTATTTCCACGAGAACCAGCTCACCTACCCATGGTCACCCAGCGACCCCGATCCGTCCCGTCAGCGCGACCTGCACTACGCCTTCATCAACTACATAAGCGCGCTGGCGGCTGATGCGGTCCTCTTTAACTCCCGCTATCACATGGACTCCTTCCTCGGGGCGCTCCCCGACTTTTTAAGGCGCTTCCCGGATGCCGTCGATCTCGACTCGGTGGGGGGGATCGCCGCCAAGAGCCGCGTGCTGCCGCTAGGGCTCGATCTGGGCCGCTTCGACCAGCATCGCCCGACCGAAGCCGCGGGGAAGAGGGCGCCCCTTTTGCTCTGGAACCACCGATGGGAATTCGACAAGGCCCCGGAACCCTTCTTCGAGGCGCTTTACCAGCTGGACGACGAGGGGGTGCCTTTCGAGGTCGCGGTGCTTGGGGAGTCCTTCGGGAGAGTGCCCGAGGTGTTCGAGAAGGCGCGTAGGCGCCTAGGTGCCCGCGTGGTGCAGTGGGGATACCAGGAGAGCTTCGCCGATTATGCAAAGTTGCTCTGGAGGGGTGACGTGCTGCCGGTTACCTCGCGCCAGGAGTTCTTTGGGGCGAGCGTGGTGCAGGCGCTTTACTGCGGCTGCGTTCCTTTGCTGCCGGACCGGCTTGCCTACCCGGAGCACGTGCCGCAGCACTTGTCTTCTCATGTTCTGTACCGCGAGGACGAGACTCTGGTGGATCGGCTTAGGTCGATTTTAAAACAGCCGGACGAGGAGCGCGCGCGGTTGGATCAGCACGTTTCGCGTTACGACTGGACGCGTCTTGCTCCGGTATACGACGACTTTTTCGAGGGGATGGCTGCAGGTGAGCGTCAAGTGGTGCCCGAGGTAGCTTCGTTCCCGGGGTGAGTGGGGAAGTATGCGAGGAAGGAATCGGAGGGGGGGCGCCTGGGGCGCCCCCTTTCCCGTTTAGGCCGCTTTCCTGTTCACCGTGATGATCTTGCTGGCCTTCTCCAGCCAGATGGTGCCACAAGAGTTGCATTCCAGAAGGTCTTTCGCGTAACCGTCGGAATGCATGTCGATCTCGATTCCGATTTTGTTGCTGCAGTGCGGGCATTCCATGTTTGTTTCTCCTACGTTGGGGGTATTTTGATTTTGACAATATATAGAACATGCGTGGTCGGTCAAGTGCTAATTTTGTGAAAAAATGACCTAAAACAGTAGTTTAGCTTTTGCGTACCCCCGCCGCTACGAGCCTTCATTTTAAAACATCTCTCTCTTTTTCGGAGATAAGTTCTCCTAATCTTGTCGTAACACACTGTAATTTCAGTTTATTTCTCGATATAAAACAAAGGTATGACGTTTTTGAATAATCAGGTTTACCTTTGCGTAAATGAGTAGCTTCTTCAACTTTTTTTTTGCACCCGGGGCTTGTGGAACGCCGGTTTGTGTCCGCGTATACAGCATCGCCGTCATTTTGCCGGCGCCGACGGATGTCGCTAAATTTGCGCTGGAATTTTTTTTGCGTTAATGGTACTATTGGTCGCTGTTAATTTGCCTTTGACTCAACAAGGGAGGCGGCGTGAAAGAGGCGATGTTCTACCAAAAGCTGGACGGGGGTAGGGTGCGCTGCGGGCTGTGCCGTTTTGGATGCCTCATCAGCAACGGGCAGCGTGGGCGTTGCCGGGTCCGGGAAAACCGTGAAGGGACCCTGTACTCTCTCGTGTACGGCAATCTCGTTGCCGAGCACGTCGACCCCATCGAGAAGAAGCCGTTTTTTCACCTGCTTCCCGGGAGCCGCTCCTACTCCGTCGCCACGGTGGGATGCAATTTCCGCTGCCTGCACTGCCAGAACTACACCATCGCCCAGCCGGACGAGGCGAGCGTCGAGCGCTCGGGGAGCTTTGTCCCCCCTGAGGCCGTTGTCGAGCGGGCCATCGCCACCGGGTGCCGGTCCATCGCCTACACCTACACCGAGCCGACTATCTTCTTCGAGTACGCCTACGAGACCGCGCGGCTTGCCAAAGCCGCAGGGCTGAAAAACGTCTTCGTCACCAACGGCTATATCACCGTCGAGGCCCTCGCCGCCATAGCCCCTTTCCTCGATGCCGCCAACATAGACCTCAAGGGGTTCACCGAGTCTTTCTACCGTGATGTGGTGGGGGCTTCGCTCGCCGAGGTGCTCGACTGCATCCTCGATTACAAGAGGCACGGCATATGGGTTGAACTTACTACCCTGGTAATACCGAACCGCAACGACTCCGAGGGGGAACTGCGCGACCTGGCGCGGTTCATCGCTTCGGAGGTCGGGGTCGAGACGCCTTGGCACGTGACCCAGTTCTATCCTACGCACCGGCTGACCGACCAGCCCCGCACCCCGGTCGAGACGCTGAGGATGGCTAGCCGGATAGGCCTTGACGCCGGCCTTCGATACGTGTACGAAGGAAACGTTGCCGGGGAAGGGGGGGAGAGCAGCTACTGCCCCGGTTGCGGGTTGCTCCTGATAAAGAGGTACGGCTACCTGGTGGAGAAGAACCTCCTCTCAGGCGGCCGCTGTCCCGGCTGCGGCACGGGGATCGAGGGTGTATGGAATTAGTACGCAAGTTGTCCCGATTAACCCGGCTCGGTGAGCCGGGTTTAGCATCGTTTGTCTGCCAGGCGCTCCTTGGGGCCCTGCTGATCTTCATTTTTTGGCTCGCCGACGCGGTCATGGATTTCCTGATTCAAGGAGACCGTACCTTCTTCGAGTTCCTGTTACACCCCGATCCCCACGAAATTTCCGATTTCGCCTTGATTCTCTTTCTCGTTTGCTGCCTGCTTTTGTACTCACGCAGGTCGCACCGTATCGAGACTCGCCTTGAGGATGCCCTGCAGCAGGCGCTCGACAAGGCCGAGCGGGAGCGGGCGAAGCTTGAAGGTATCGTCGAGGCGATGGGGGATGCCATTTCCATTCAGGACCCGGACCTGAACGTCATCTACCAAAACCGCGCGCACCAGGAGTTGACAGGGCACAGCGTCGGGCGCCCTTGTTATGAGGCGTACCGTAAAAGAAGCACGGTGTGCGAGGACTGCCATCTTACGGCCGCCTTCGAGGATGGTCAGGTGCACCGCAGCGAGCTCGGACCAGGGATCTCCGCGACCGGCGGTTATGTCGAAATCATCGGTTCGGCGCTGCGTGCCGGCGACGGAACGCCCTTGTACGGGATCGAGGTGGTCCGTGACATCACTGCGCGCAAGAGCGCCGAGCGTGAGGCGATCGAACTGAACGCTGCCCTGACCCGCCAGGCGCAGGAACTCAAACAGACCAACCAGGAACTCGAATCCTTCTGCCAGGCCATCTCCCACGACCTGAGGGCGCCGCTCACCCGCGTCTACAGCTCGGCCCAGGAGCTGAAGGGGTACCGCGAGCTTCTGGACGACAACGGTCGGTTCTTCGTCGACCTGGTGCACGACGGCTGCGTCCAGATGGAGGAATTGCTCGACTCCCTCATGGTCCTTTGCCGCGTGACCCAGGTGGAGATCGAACGCGGCGATTTGGATCTGGTCCCGACTGCTCTCGAGATCGCGGCACGACTGCGTCAGGACTACGAGGGGCACCCGGTCTCCTTCCAACTTCCGGAGCGACTGGTCGCAAACGGCGATGCGAGCCTTGTCCGCGTGGTGCTGGAAAACCTTCTGTCAAACGCCTGGAAGTACACCTCCGGCATGCCATCCCCTGCCGTCGAGCTTGGCACCATGGCCGGTTCCTGCGGCGAAACGGTTTTTTTCGTACGGGACAACGGCGCCGGATTTGACGGCGCATGCGCCGACCAACTGTTCCAGCCTTTCAAGCGGCTCCACAGCTACCGCGACTTTCCCGGTACCGGCCTCGGGCTTGCCACCGTACGCCGCATCGTGCGCCGCCACAACGGCCGCATCTGGGCGGAGGGCGAGCCGGGCAAGGGGGCGAGCTTCTACTTCACGCTCCCCGGGTAGGGGGGCTCGAAACGGTTGCCCCGGGTCCGGCATTCGTGCTATACCCATTCTTCGTAATGAAATCCACGTGATGAAGAGGTTATCTTCTTGAAGGTCTCATTTCTACGCCGCTTCTGGGTGACGTTCTCCATCTGGGTGATCGGCTTCTACGCTTCGTTTCTCAACCGCTTCCGCATCGTGGGTGGCGAGGCGATCCCCGGTAGTGGCGGCGTGCTTATCGCTTCCAACCACATCTCCGCTTACGACACGGTTTTTCTCCCCTGGGCTGTCATCCGTAGCCACCCTATGCAGATGCTGTGGGCTCCCGCCAAGGAGGAGCTCTTCGAGAAGCCGTTTCCCGGTCTCATTTACCGCTCCTGGGGTGCCTTCCCGGTGAAGCGCGGGCGTGACGTCCGCGCCGGGAAGCAGATCAACGCTCTCTTGGCCGACCAGAAGGTGATGCTCTTTCCCGAGGGGACTCGCCATAAAGACGGCGTCCTCGGCAAGGGTAACCGCGGCGTCGGGAAGATCATTTACGACACGAGGCCGCATGTCATACCTACCGCCCTCGTCGGCATCAACCGGTGGACCTTCCCCGGGTTGGGGTTGCAGGGGAGCGTTTCCTTCGGTGCGCCGCTCGACTTCACCGATCTGTACCAGTTGGAGGACTGCAAAGAGACGCATCAGCTCATCGTGGACCGGGTCATGGCCGCCATTGCCGAACTGATTGAACGGCAAGGGGGTAAACCTTATGCAAGTTGAGATCTTCTGCGACGGCGCCTGCAGCGGCAACCCCGGTGTCGGCGGATGGGGGAGCATCCTGCGCTACGGTGACAAGGTTAAGGAGCTCTCCGGGGCCGATGGGCAAACCACCAACAACCGCATGGAGATGAGCGCGGCGATCGGCGCCCTGGAGGCGCTTACCCGCCCCTGCGACGTGGTCGTCACCACCGACTCCCAGTACCTGGTGAAGGGTATGACTGAGTGGATCCACGGCTGGGTGAAGCGCGGATGGGTCAACTCGAAGAAGGAGCCGGTCTTGAACCGGGAACTCTGGGAGCGCCTCATGGCCCTCTCCAGGATGCACAGGATCACCTGGGTCTGGGTGCGCGGCCACAACGGCCACGTCGAGAACGAACGCTGCGACGAACTCGCGCGTGCCGCGATCGACAGCTACCGCCTTGGCGCAGGAAGATAGGGACGGGGATGGATTACTTCATCATCGAGATCTCCGAGGAGGAGATCCGGCGCGAACGCGAGAAGGGACGTGAGCTGCGGCGCACCCAGTGGTGGAAGAACCGCGTTGCCAAGGGGGTGTGTCACTGGTGCCGTGGGAGGTTTTCCCCGGACCAGCTCTCCATGGACCATATCGTGCCGGTGATCCGCGGCGGCAAGTCGGCTCGTGGCAACGTGGTTCCATGCTGCAAGGAATGCAACAACAAGAAGAAGCACATGCTCCCCATCGAGTGGCAGGAATACCTCGAGCAGATGGGGACGGGGGAGGGTGAGCCTTCCCGTGGAGAATGACTTGAACAACGGCATCAAGGCGGTCATCTACGACTGCGACGGCGTCCTCTTCGACTCCTTCGAGGCGAACTACGCCTTCTACCACCTGATACTGGAGCGCTTCGGCAGGCCGCCGCTCGACCGGGCCGACCACGAGACGATGCGCATCCTGCACACCTACAGCAACAAGGTCGTCCTCGATCACATCTTCGCCGGTGAGGAGCGCATGGACGAGGTACGTGCCTTCTCGGCGAGCCTCGACTACCGAAAGCTTTTCCCCCTCATGGTGATGGAGGATGGGCTGCGCGAGACGCTTGACGCACTGAAGGGGCGGGTGGAGCTGGCCGTCTGCACCAACCGCTCGAGTTCCATGGAGGCACTTCTTGCCACCTTCGGGTTGGACGGGTATTTCAGTTGCGTCATGACCGCGGCACGGGTTAAAAATCCGAAGCCGCACCCGGAGCCGGTCTTCAAGGTGCTGGAGCACTACGGCATCGAACCGGGCGAGGCGATATTCATAGGCGACTCCGTGGTCGACCGGGAGGCCGCCCAAGGAGCCGGCGTCCGCTTCGTCTCGTACCGCGGCGATTTCCCCGCCCCGCTGAGAATCGAGAAACACCAGGATCTGCTGTCACTGCTTTAATCCGGAGGTCGATCTATGGAGCCCGTGCCGCAGGAAGATGCTGAGAAGCTGACCAACCGCGCCCTTTGCGCTTTTTCCGCAGGGGAGTTTTCGTCCGCGCTCGCCCAGTTCGAGCGCGTGCTGAAGATCGGTGACAACCCGCAGCTCCACTCCTACCTCGGCTTTTGCATCGCCAAGGAGAGAGGGCAGGTTAAAAAAGGGGCGGAGCTTTGTCTCGCCTCGCTCGAACACGAGCCGCAGAACCCGGTGCACTACTTAAACCTTGCCCGGGTGCACCAAGTGGCGGGCGACAAGCCGCAGGCCATCGTGGTGCTGAGGCAAGGGATGGGGATGGGCGGCAGCGAAGATATCGTCGCCTTGCTGGCGAAGCTTGGGACGAGAAAGCCGCCACCGCTTTCCTTCCTGTCACGCGACCATTTCCTTAACAAGTGGCTCGGCATCGCGCTGAGCCGCATCGGGCTGCGCTGAAGGTACGGCAAGAGCCGTACCGATAAAACAAAAGGCCGCGCTCCGGATCGTACCGGTGGCGCGGCCTTTTTTCTGCCTGGGGCATGTTGTCAGATGCCCAGGATCTTTGAAAGCTCGTGCAACTCGTCCAAAGTCGTCTTCTCGCTCACCACCACGGTCTCAAGTAACGTACTGCAGATCTCGCCGCAGCAAAGTCCCACCATCTTCCCCATCTCTCCGGCCAAAAGCTGCTCGACCGCGGCATTGCCGAAACGGCTACCAAGCAGCCGGTCGAATACCGAAGGGGCCCCGCCGCGCTGGTAGTGGCCGAGCACGGTCACCCTGGTCTCGAAGCCTATGGCGTCCTTTATGTTGTCGGCGATGTTTTGGGCGCGCCCGGCCCCCTCGGCGAGGATGATGATGGCGTTACTGCGTCCCTCCTCGTAGCGCCTGCGCAACTGGTTGCAAAGGTCCGCTACGTCATGCTCGACCTCGGGGATGATGGCGTACTCGGCCCCGGTGGCGATGGCGGACATGCTGGCCAGGTAGCCCGAGTTTCTCCCCATCACCTCGATGACGAAGGCGCGGTCGTGCGAACTCGCCGTGTCCTTGATGCAGTCGACGGCGTAGATGATGTTGTTGAGCGCGGTGTCGACCCCGAGCGCCATGTCGGTGAAGGCGATGTCGTTGTCGATGCTCGCCGGTACGCCGATCACCGGGACCCCCATCTTGTGCAGGGCGAGCGCACCGTTTAGGGAACCGTCCCCTCCGATCACGATGAGCCCCTCCACCCCGTAATCCTGCAGGTGCCGGACCGCCTTCTCGCGTCCGAGCACGGTGCGGAACTCCTCGCTGCGCGCCGACTGCAGGAAGGTGCCGCCGCGGTGCAGGATGCCGGCGACCTCTCTGGTCGTCATCTCGATGAAGTCGCCTTTTAAAAGCCCGGCGTACCCCTTGCGAAAGCCCACGACCTGCACGCCGCGCGCGAGGGCCGTGCGGGTCGCGCTCCGAATGGTGGCGTTCATGCCGGAGCAGTCGCCGCCGCTTGTCAGAATCCCTATCCTCTTCATCTGTCGCTCCGCTTTGCTGTTGCCGCCCTTGACGTTTCCCTCTACGAGAGGGGGCCTCCAAACCAGGGTTGAATATAACATGCGGGGAATCGTTTTCAACGACTGCGGCAAGGCGCCGCTAGGCCTTCTCCCGCTCTCCCCTGATCCACTCCATTCTCTCCTTGATGCTCTTTTCGTACCCGGAGGCCTTGGGTGTGTAGAAGCGCCTCCCGGCCAGCTCTTCCGGCAGGTAGTCCTGCACCACGATGCCGTCCTTGTGGTCGTGCGGGTAGAGGTAACCCTTCCCGTAACCTAAACCTTTCATCAGCTTGGTCGGCGCGTTGCGGACCTGCATCGGCACCGGAAGCCCTCCGGACTTTCTCACCTCGGCAAGCGCCTCGTTGATCCCCGCGTAGCTCGCGTTCGATTTCGGCGCGGTGGCCAGGTAGGTGACCGCCTGTCCCAGGATGATCCTCCCCTCCGGCATGCCGACCAGGCGGAAGGCATCGAGCGCGGATACCGCCATCTGAAGCCCGCGCGGGTCGGCGTTTCCGACGTCTTCCGAGGCGAAGATCACCATGCGCCTCAAGATGAAGATCGGGTCCTCCCCCGCCTCTAGCATGCGCGCAAGCCAGTAGAGCGCCGCGTCCGGGTCCGAGCCGCGCATGGACTTTATGAAGGCGGAGATGACGTTGTAGTGCTCCTCGCCCCCCTTGTCGTAGAGTAGCGGCTTTTTCTGCAGCGCGTCGCGCGCCGTCTCCAGGGTGATCCTTCCCTCCTGGGCGAGGCGGGCCGCCATGTCCAGGGTGTTGAGCGCGATCCTCGCGTCACCGCCCGCCTGCTCGGCGATGAAGGCGAGTGCCTCGTCGGCTGCGGTGAGGCCGGCGGCGCCCAAACCCCGCTCCTCGTCGGCGAGCGCCCCCTTGAGGATCTCCAGGATGTCCTCGTCGGAAAGCGGGTGCAAGACGAGCACCTTGCAGCGCGACAAAAGCGGGGCGATCACCTCGAAGGATGGGTTTTCCGTTGTGGCGCCGATCATGGTGAAGGTGCCGCGTTCCACGTATGGAAGGAAGGCGTCCTGCTGGCTCTTGTTGAAGCGGTGGATTTCGTCCACGAAGAGGATGGTCCGCTTCCCCTGGTACTTGAGGGCATCCTCCGCCTCCTTGACCACCTCGCGGATCTCCTTTATCCCGTTCATGATGGCGGAGAAGAAAATGAAGTGGCTCTTGGTGGCACCCGCGATGATGCGGGCGAGGGTGGTCTTGCCGGAGCCGGGAGGGCCCCAGAAGATGAGGGAGGTGATCCGGTCGCTCTCGATGAGCCTTCTGAGCATCTTCCCTTCGCCCAGAAGGTGCCCCTGGCCCAGGTATTCGGAGATGGTGCGCGGCCGCATGCGCTCGGCAAGCGGCGCGAATTGTTCTTGGTTGCCGTTGAAAAGATCCAATCAGAGCCTCTGTAGTTCCACGGCCCCCGGGCGGATGTCGATCGGTTTGATGCCCCAGATCTCTCTGGCGTACTCGTCGATGGTCCTGTCGCTGGAGAATTTACCCATGCCGGCGCAGTTCAAAATCGCGCGCCGCGCCCACTCGCGCTGGTCCCTGAAAAGCGCGGCCACCTGCTCGTGACAGGCGACGTACGAGGCGTAGTCGGCCAGGAGCATGTAGTGGTCGCCTAGGTCCAGGAGCGAGTCGGTGAGCGGGGTGAAAAGGTCGGGAGCCCACGGGGAGAAGTACCCCGAGGAGATCATGTCGATGACACGTTTTAATTCCCGGTTGCCGTTGTAGTATTCCCGCGGATTGTAGCCGCGCTCGCGCAGCTGCATCACTTCGGCCGCGGTCATGCCGAAGATGAAGATGTTTTCGCGACCCACCTCTTCCATGATCTCGATGTTGGCGCCGTCCAGGGTGCCGATGGTGAGCGCGCCGTTCAGGGCGAACTTCATGTTCCCGGTCCCTGACGCCTCGGTGCCGGCGGTGGAGATCTGTTCTGAGAGGTCGGAGGCGGGGAAGATCTTTTCCGCAAGGGAAACGCTGTAGTTGGCGAGGAACACCACCTTGATCCTTCCTGCGACGTCCGGGTCGTGGTTCACCACCGCGGCTACCGCGTTGATGAGCCTTATGATGAGCTTCGCCGCCGCGTAGGCCGGAGCCGCCTTCCCTGCGAAGATGAAGGTCCGGGGGGCCACTTCCCGCGACGGGGCGTCCTTGATGCGGTTGAAAAGGGTGATCACGTGCAGGACGTTCAAAAGCTGGCGCTTGTATTCGTGGAGCCTCTTTACCTGCACGTCGAACATCGAGTCGGGGTCGACGTCGATGTCGTTATGCTGCTTGATGTAGCGGCAAAGGTCCTCCTTGTTCCCCCGCTTCACCTGCTGCCAACGCCCGAGGAACTCCGGGTCCCCGGCGATGGCGCGCAGCTTCTCGAGCTCGAAGAGGTTCTTGGTCCAGCCGTCGCCTATGTACTCGTCGATGAGGGCAGAGAGGGCGGGGTTGGACATCTTGAGCCAGCGCCTCTGCGTGATGCCGTTGGTCTTGTTGTTGAAACGCTCCGGGTACATCTCGTAGAAGTCGCGGAAAAGCTCCTTTTTCAGGATCTCCGTGTGCAGCGCGGCGACGCCGTTCACCGAGTGGCTCCCGACGATGGCGAGATGCGCCATGCGGATCTTTCTCTCCCAGTGCTCTTCCACGATGGACATGCGGGTGAGGCGTTCCGGCTCGTCCGGGAAGTGCGCCTTGATCTCCATCATGAACTGCTCGTTGATCTCGTAGATGATCTGCAGGTGCCTGGGGAGGATCTGCTCGAAGAACCAGACCGGCCACTGCTCGAGCGCCTCGGGGAGGATGGTGTGGTTCGTGTAGGCGAAGGTCTTCCTGGTGATCGCCCACGCCTCGTCCCAATCGAGCCCTTCCTCGTCCATGAGAACGCGCATCAGCTCGGGGATGGCGAGGGTGGGGTGGGTGTCGTTCAACTGGATGGCGACCTTGTCGGGAAGTAGCCGTGTGTCTTGGTGCTTCTTTTTAAAGCGGTACAGGACGTCGTGCACGGTGGCCGAGGCGAGGAAGTACTCCTGCTTGAAGCGGAGCTCCTTCCCTTCCACGACGTTGTCGGCGGGGTAGAGGACCTTGGAGATGGTCTCCGACTGCATCTTCTTTTCCACCGCGCGGATGTAGTTTCCCTCGTTGAAGAACTTCAAGTCGAACTCGCGGCTCGACTTGGCGCTCCAAAGCCTAAGCGTATTCACGCTGTGGGTCTGGTAGCCGGGGATCGGGGTGTCGTAGGCCATGGCCATGACGTCGTCGGTATCGACCCATTCGCGTACCAGCTTGCCGTTCTTGTCGAAGGTAGAGATGACCCGCCCGTAGAACTTCACCGTGTGCAGGTGCTCCTGCCGGTCGAGCTCCCAGGGGTTTCTGTAGCGCAGCCAGTTGTCCGGAATCTCCACCTGCGCCCCGTCGGCTATGTGCTGCCTGAAGATACCGTACTCGTAGCGGATGCCGTAGCCGTAGGCCGGGATGGACATGGTGGCCATTGAGTCGAGGAAACAGGCGGCAAGCCGTCCGAGGCCGCCGTTGCCGAGGCCCGCGTCCTGCTCCTCGTTGAGGATCAGGTCGAAGTCGTTGCCAAGCGAGGTGATCGCGTCCTTGAAGTCGTCCCAAAGGCCCAGGTTGATGAGGCTGTTGGAGAGGGTTCTCCCCATCAGGAATTCCATCGACATGTAATAGACGCGCTTGTTGTCGGAATTGTAATAGGCCTGCTGTGTGTCGAGCCAGCGCTCAACCAGATGATCCCTTACCGCATAGGCGAGAGCGTTATACCTGTCATACGGGGTAGCGGAGTATTTGTCCTTTCCCAGTGTGTATTCCAGGTGTTCCAGGAATGACTTTATGATGAGCATCTGCTCGTCTAGTTCTTCGTTGATACCGATCTGCTCTTCGGTCATGAGTCACCCTGCATCTGCATGTAGTTATTACGGGAAAGGCGCCGATTGGAGCAGCCGCACCGCCCCAGTTTTCCGTTGGACATGATACAACAACTGTGCTAGTAAATCCTAGATTACAGTACAAGTAAAGGGCCAGTGATGAAAAAAATCGCCATTTTCGCCAAAGTGCACGATCCGCGCTGCCTAGGGGTCGCAGAGGAGCTCATCGAGTGGCTGGCGGCCCGCGGCATCACCGCGCAGGTCGAGAAGCACCTCTCCAGGCGGCTTAGGCGCACCACCCTCGCCGAAAGCGCCGAGAGTTCGGACATCTCGCAGGATGCCGATCTCGTCGTGGTTTTGGGGGGCGACGGTACCCTCATCGCGGCGGCCCGGCTCGTCGGGGAGCGCGACGTGCCGATCCTCGCGGTGAACCTCGGGAGCTTAGGTTTTCTCACCGAGATCACCCTGGGCGAGCTCTACCCCTCGGTCGAGCGCTGCCTCGCCGGCGACTTCGAGGTGAGCGAACGCATGATGCTCATGGCGAGCGTGGAGCGCGACGGCGAGGTGGTCGAGCTGCACCGCGTGCTAAACGACGTGGTCATCAACAAGGGGGCGCTCGCGAGGATCATCGACATGGAGACCTCGGTGAACGGTCGCTATCTGACCACCTTCAAGGCCGACGGCCTCATCCTGTCCACGCCGACCGGCTCGACCGGCTACTCCCTCTCCGCGAACGGGCCGATCCTCCATCCCGAACTCGAGTGCATCTCGCTCACCCCGATCTGCCCGCACACCCTGACCAACCGGCCGCTCGTCATGGCCGCCGACGCGCACATCGCGATAAAGCTCAAATACGCCCCGGACGAGTCCGTCTTCCTCACCCTTGACGGCCAGGTCGGGATGAAGCTCTTCTCCGGCGATACCGTCCAGATCACCAAGGCCGCGCAGGTGACCCGGCTCATCCAGTCGCGCAGCAAGGACTACTTCGAGGTGCTCCGCACCAAGCTCAAGTGGGGTGAACGGTAAGTGCTCAGAGAACTCCAGATCACCAACCTCGCCATCATCGACAAACTCCACGTCGAATTCAGCCCCGGGCTCAACATACTGACCGGCGAGACCGGTGCGGGTAAGTCGATCATCATCGACGCGGTGAACCTCATCCTAGGGGGGCGCGGCAGCTCGGACCTGATCCGCTCCGGCGCGAAGGAGGCCTCCGTGGAGGCGCTCTTCGATCTCACCGGGCGGGATACGCTCCTTAAGTCTCTTGCCGCGGCTGGGATCGATTGCGACGGCGAGCTCCTCGTGCGGCGCACCGTGGCGCCCGGCGGCAAGAACCGCGTCTTCATCGGCGGCGGGCTCGCCACCACGGCCCTTCTCGCCGAGGTCTGCCGCAGCCTCATCAACATTTACGGCCAGCACGACGCCCAGACCCTTTTGAAGACGGACCAGCACCTGCTCCTTCTGGACGGCTTCGCGGGGAGCCTCCCCATGCGCCACGAGTTCGCCTCCCGCTTCGAGGAGTACCAGGGCGCGAGACAGGAGTTGAAGGCGCTAGAGGAAGGGGAGCGCGAGGCGGCAAGGCGGCTCGACCTCATCGCCTTTCAAAGCGGCGAGATCGCCGACGCGAAGCTCGTCCCGGGTGAAGAGGAGGAACTTTCCGAGGAGCGCGTGCGCCTTGCCCACAGCGGCAGGCTCATGGAGGTCTCCCAGGGCGCCTTCGACGAGCTCTACGGCGGCGACGCCGCCATCCTCGGCGGTCTCACCGGCGTGATTCAGGGGGTGGCGGACGCAGGGCGCATCGACCATGCCCTGACGCCGGTCGCCCAGGCGCTGGAAACGGCCTACGCCCAGCTCGAGGACGCAGCACTTTCCCTGCGCGACTACGCCGCGCGCATCGATTCCGACCCGGCGCGCCTCGAGGAGCTCGAGGACAGGCTCGACCTCATCAACCGCCTCAAGAAGAAGTACGGCGCGACCGTCGAGGAGATCCTCGCCTACCAGGCCGAGATCGACGCCGAGCTCGCTGCGCTCACCAACCGGGGCGAGACCCGCGAGGGTCTGCAGGCGCGCATCGGTGATCTCGAGGGGGAACTGGCGGCGCTCGGCGCAAAGCTTACGAGTGCACGCGAGGCGGGAGCCGTTCGCCTCAAGGAGGGGATGGAGCGCGAACTCTCCGAGCTCGCCATGAAGCACGCCGTGTTCGAGACCTCCTTCGAGAAAAGCGCGGAGCCTAGGTCTTATGGCTTCGAGCGGGCCGAGTTCCTTTTTTCCCCCAACCCGGGTGAGCCGCCGAGGCCGATCGCGAAGGTCGCCTCGGGGGGCGAACTCTCACGCCTCATGCTCGCTTTGAAGCAGCTCCACCCCGACTCCGAGGTGCCGACCCTCATCTTCGACGAGGTGGATACCGGTATCGGCGGGGCGACCTCGGCGCTCGTAGGTGAGAAGCTAAAGCGCGTGGCGCGCGAACAGCAGGTGCTCGCCATCACCCATCTCCCGCAGGTGGCCGCCTTCGCGGACCAGCACCTGAAGGTGGAGAAGGGTGTGGAGCACGGCAGGACCGCCACCAGCGTCCAACTCCTGGAGGGAGAGGAGCGGGTGGCCGAGGTGGCGCGCATGCTTTCGGGCGCGCGCGTCACCGACAAGACCCTGGAACACGCCAGGGAGATGATTCAGGAGGCGGCAAGATGATCAGAAAGGCCAGAATTGGCGACGTAAAGGACATTCAGAAACTGTTGACCAACTTCGCGAGCCGCGGAGAGATGCTCTCCCGCTCGCTTTCCGAACTATACGAGGCGCTG
The DNA here is from genome assembly GCF_004917075.1 of Geomonas edaphica. Taxonomy (GTDB): domain Bacteria; phylum Desulfobacterota; class Desulfuromonadia; order Geobacterales; family Geobacteraceae; genus Geomonas; species Geomonas edaphica. The sequence goes on along the minus strand of NZ_SSYB01000001.1, from coordinate 729,523 downwards.
CGCGACTTCTACGTTTTCGAAGAGGACGGGCAACTGCTTGGGACCTCGGCGCTGCACATCGTCTGGGACGACCTGGCCGAGGTGCGCTCCGTGGCGGTCGCCGAAAGCGTCGGGCGCCGCGGCATCGGGAGCCAGGTGGTGGGTGCCTGCATCGACGAAGCGAGATCGCTCGGTTTGAAGCGCCTCTTCTGCCTCACCTACAAGCCCGACTTCTTCGCCAAGTTCGGCTTCAAGGTGGCGGACAAGTCGGAGCTCCCGCACAAGGTATGGGGCGACTGCATCAAGTGCGTGAAGTTCCCTGACTGCGACGAGATCGCGATGATCCTCGAACTCTAAGTTGATTCCCCCCCTCCCTTGACGGGAGGGGGTAGGGGGGTGGGTGAAGCTGCAAGCACTAGAGATAATGGCTTCTTCCCCCACCCCCAAANCTGACTGCGACGAGATCGCGATGATCCTCGAACTCTAAGTTGATTCCCCCCCTCCCTTGACGGGAGGGGGTAGGGGGGTGGGTGAAGCTGCAAGCACTAGAGATAATGGCTTCTTCCCCCTCCCCCTAACCCCCTCCCGCAGGGGGAGGGGGCTAACGACAGCCTCTTCCTTTAAATTCCAAGAGAAATCCCTTATGACGCATGAAATGGAACTGGCTCGGCACGCAGAGACGGTGGAGCGCCTGATCGGGGCGCGGCGCATCGACGGTTGGGAGATCGCGCTCTACGGCGCGCGGGATCTCGCCATCGAGGTGAAAGAGGGTAAGGTGGACGCCTTCCGCTGCGCCGAACCCTTCGGTGTGGCGGTCCGGCTCCTTGACGGAGAGGGGCTCGGCTTCTCCTTCTCCACCACGATGGACCCTGTAGCACTCGAGCGGATGGTGGACGCGGCCCTCGTCGCCGCCCGCATGCAGAGCCCGGATTCCTGGTACACCCTTCCCGGACCCGCCGCATCCTACCCCGAACTCCCCTGGCTCTACGATCCCGCACTCCCGGCTCTTGACGAGGAGGCGAAGATCGGGCGCGCCCTCGAGCTCGAACGCCTGGTGCGCGCCTACGACCCGCGCGTGAAAAGGGTCAGAAAGTGCGCCTACGGCGAGTCAGTCTACCACACCCTGGTCCGGAACTCGCACGGCCTGAACGCCGCGACGATGGGGAGCTACAACAGCTGCAGCGTTTCCGCCGTGGCCGAGGCCGATGGCGACGCTCAGACCGGTTGGGATTTCGCCTTTGCCCCAAGCTTTGCCGCCATCGATCTGGAAAAGGTCGCCGCCGGTGCCGGTCGCAAGGCGACGGCGCTTCTGGGCGCCCGCAGCATGCCCACCATGCGCTGCCAGGTCGTGCTCGACAACCGCGTGGCGGCGGACCTCCTCGACGTCCTCGCCACTTCGTTTCTCGCCGAGAGCGTGCACAAGGGGAAGTCGCTCCTTGCCGGGAGGGTAGGGGAGGGCATCTTCTCAGAGCTCGTCTCGGTGCGCGACAACGGGCTTCTCGAGGGGGGGGTGGGGAGCGCCCCCTGCGACGGCGAAGGTGTGCCGCAGCAGGATACGCCGCTCGTCACCGCAGGCGTCCTCCAGGGGTACCTCTACGACAGTTACTGGGCGAAGCGCCTTGGTGCTGCGTCCACCGGGAACGCCCAGCGCGGCGCCATCAAGAGCCCGCCCCGACTCGGTGCGAACAACCTCTTCATCGAGCCCGGAACGGCGGACGCAGGCGCGCTTATCGGCGGCGTGGCCAAGGGTGTGCTCATCACCGACGTGATGGGGATGCATACGGCAAATCCCATCACCGGCGACTTCTCGGTCGGGGCCTCCGGGTTCTATCTGGAAGGGGGGGAGCTGCGGCATCCGGTGAAGGGGCTCGCCCTGGCCGGAAACCTTTTGGAACTCTTCAGGAAGGTGGATATGGTCGGCAGCGACCTGCGCTTCTTCGGTTCAACCGGCGCGCCGTCGCTCAGGATCGCGGAACTGGACATAAGCGGCACCTAAGGCCGCACCCCGAAGAGGGTGCGGCGCAAAAGCCTGTTGCCGCCTGGATGCTTCTTTTACGGTTCGGCGTGCAGGATCTCGATCAGCCTGCGCACGAACGGGCTCACCACAGCGTAGTGCACCTCGACCCCGTCGCGGGTCCCCTCGATGATCCCCTTGTTCTTCAAAAGCGCCAGGTGCTGCGACACGGTCGCCTGCGGCAATGCGAGGCACTCCCAAATGTGCTTCACGTTGCATTCCTGGGCGCAAAGCCCCGCAACTATCTTCAGGCGGATCGGGTGCCCGAGCACCTTCAGCATTTCCGCTTCTTTCCCGTAATCCTTCGTCTTGTCAAATGCCAAGTTGGTATCCTCCGTCTGTGCTAGAAAACAATCTATATATGCTAATTGGACTTGTCAACGAATTACTTGCTGCCGCCTAGGTAGATTTCCTCAGAGAAATGACAGGCGGCTTTTTGTCCCTGCACCTTCTCCACGAGTTCAGGGCGCTTCTGGCTGCACACCTCGCGTGCGTACGGGCAGCGCGGGTGGAATGGGCAGCCGCTCGGGGGCGACACCGGAGAGGGAAGCTCCCCCTTGGCGATCACGTGCTTTCTGCGCCTGTTCGGATCGATGCTCGGGATAGCGGAGAGCAACGTCTCGGTATAAGGGTGCAGGGGACGCGAGAGCACCGCGTCGCGGCTTCCGGTCTCTACGATCCTCCCGAGGTACATCACCGCCACCCGGTCGCTCATGTGTCTCAGCACCGAGAGGTCGTGGGTGATGAAGAGGAAGGAGAGCCCGAGGTCCTTTTTCACCTCCTGGAGCAGGTTGATGATCTGCGCCTGGATCGAGAGGTCGAGTGCAGAAACCGGTTCGTCCGCGATCACGAGTTTTGGTGCGACGGCGAGGGCGCGGGCGATCCCGATCCTCTGGCGCTGCCCGCCGGAAAACTCGTGGGGAAAGCGCATCATCTGCTCGGGAGAAAGCCCCACACGCTGCATGAGCTCCGCCACCCGTTCGCGCCGCTCCGAGGCGTTGCCGATGCCGTGGATCGCGAGCGGCTCCCCGACGATCTCGGCTACTCGCATGCGCGGGTTCAGCGAGGAGAAGGGGTCCTGGAAGACCATCTGCACCTCGCTGCGGAACCGGGTGCGCTCCTCCTTCGACATGGCGGCGAGCTCGCGTCCCTGGTAGCGGATGTTCCCCGAGGTGGGTGCGGTGAGCCCGGTCAAGAGTCGCGCCATGGTCGATTTGCCACAGCCGGACTCGCCGGCAAGACCCAGGGTTTCGCCCGGGTAGAGTTCCAGGTCCACACCTGCGACGGCGGTCAAGGTCCTCTTCGGGGCGAACATCCCTCCGCGCACCGGGAACTCTTTCACCAGATTTTCGGCGGTCAGTATGGGGGTCACGATACCTTCCTGCAGCGCACGAGATGTCCCGGCGCCACCTCCCGCATTTCGATGTTCGCTTTGCCGCACTCCGCGTCCCCGATCGGGCAGCGCTCCCTGAAGGGGCAGCCGATGAAGTCGCTTTTCAGGTCGGGCACGCCCCCGGCGAAGGTGGCGAGCTTTTCTCCCGGGGTACCGAACTCCGGGAGCGAGGCTAGGAGCCCTTTGGTGTACGGGTGCAGCGGGTTTGCGAAGAGCGCCTCGGTGGCGGCGCTCTCGACGATCTCGCCTGCGTACATGATGGCGGTTTTATGGGCACGCTCGGCCACGATGCCCAGGTTGTGCGTGATCAGGACGAGCCCCATCCGGTTTTGCGCCATGAGCCGGTCCAAAAGCTCGAGGATCTGTGCCTGGATGGTGACGTCCAGGGCGGTGGTCGGCTCGTCGGCGATGACGAGTTCCGGCCCGCAGGCAAGCGCCATGGCGATCATCACGCGCTGGCGCATGCCGCCCGAGAGCTGGTGCGGGTAGTCCCTGATGCGCTCTATAGCCGCCGGGATCCCCACCTGGGTGAGGAGCTCAACCGCTTCGCGCTCGGCGGCCGCCGCCGAGAGGCCGCGGTGGATCCGGAGCCCCTCCGCCACCTGGTAGCCGACGGTGAAGACCGGGTTCAGCGAGGTCATCGGGTCCTGGAACACCATGGCGATCCGGTTGCCGCGGATCCCGCGCATCCCTTCTTCGGAGAGCTCCAGGAGCTCTTCCCCCTTGAAGCGGATCGAACCGGCGACGATCTTACCCGGAGGAGGGACGAGGCGCAGCACCGAGGCGGCCGTGATGCTCTTGCCGCAGCCCGATTCGCCGACAAGCGCCAGGGTCTCTCCCGCCTCCACGGCGAGGTCCACGCCGCGCACCGCTTTCACCGTCCCGCCTTTCACGCGGAATTCGGTACGCAGTCCAGTTATTTCGAGAAGTGCCGGCACGAGGCTCTCCGATTACCTTTGGGTACAAAAATGGCGCGAACCGGCTCTGCGGGCCGCGCTGCAAAAGTTTACCTTATACCATTATTCGGATTACTGGGCAATACAGGAGTGCGGCTTACCTGGTTTCTGCGAGGCCGACACCACGTGCAGACCGAGGTATTCCTCGCGTTGCGGCAGGAAATTCGGCGTTTTCAACAGCTTGATGAAGATGGGCACGAGCTCGGGGTCGAACTGGGTTCCGGCATTTTCGGCGAGCTCCTGTATGGCTACCTCGAGCTTCAGCGCCTTGCGGTAGGGGCGGTCCGAGGTCATGGCGTCGAAGCTGTCGGCGATGGCGAGGATTCTGGACTCCAGGAGCAGCTCCTGCCCGGTGAGGCTGTTTGGGTACCCTTTGCCGTCGTAGCGCTCGTGGTGCTGTCCGATGCAAAGGCGGACGTCGTGCAGGAACTCGATCGGCTCCAGGATCTTCATCCCTATGCTCGGGTGCTGCTGCAGCTCGGCGACGTCCTCGCTGGTGAGGGCATCCTCCTTGTGCAAAAGCGAGAGGTCGATGCCGATCTTGCCGATGTCGTGCAGGATGGCGGCGCGCTCGATGACTTTCAGGCGATTGGCCGGGAGCTCGAGCTTGCGGGCGAGGGCAAGGGAGAAGCGGGTGACGCGCTCGGAGTGCCCCCGGGTGTAGCTGTCGGAAGCCTCGATGGCGGAGACGAGCGCCTGGATCGTGTTCAGATAGGTCTTTTGCTGCTCGTCGTAGAGCATCGCGTTCTTCATGGCGATGGAGGCCTGGGCTGCGATGGTGGAGAGAAGCTCCAGTTCCTCGTGGTTGTAGACCGTGTTGTTCAGCTTGTTGACCACGGTGAGGGTGCCGATGATCTCGTCCTTCACCATGAGCGGCGCACAGATCAGGGTCTTTCTCTCGAACCCGAGCGGGCTCACCCGGTCGAACTCCGGCGTCAGGGCGATGTCGGTGATGAGCAGCGGCTTGCTATTCTGGATCACCCAGCTGGAAACGCTGGAGGGTTTCATCGGGACGCGCAGGTATTGCGAGTTCGGGTCGCGGTAACCGATCAGGTTGGTGATGCGCAGTTCACCGCGCTCGGCGTCGTACAGCACGATGTAGCCGACCTGGGCCTGAAGCGTGTCCATGGTGGTCTTCACCACGAGCTGGTAGAGGTCCTCGACCTCGATAGTGGAATTGATGGCGAGACCTAGGCGGTTCAGGGTGGAGAGCTTGGCGACCGCCTTCTCGAGGTTGGTGTTTTTATCCTCCAGCTCCCCGGCGAGGTCGGCGATCTTGTAGTTCGCCTCCTCGATCTCCTCTATGCGCTCCTCGAGGGTGACGTTCAGGTTTTCAATCTCGCGGATCTGTTCCTCTAGCCTGCCGTTCATCTGGTGCGTCTCTCGGTGGTGTTCCAGCTTCTCCTGGGCGCGGGCAAGCTCCCTCTCATGGCTGACCGTCGCCTCCATGAGGTTCGCCATGGTGCCGACCATGTGGTTGAAGCTGTTGCCGAGGGTGTACATCTCGTGGCTCGAGGTGAGGCTGATCTCCTGGTCGAACTCACCCTGTTCCACCTTCTCCATGGAACGGACCAGCTTGCGTATCGGGCGCTCCACGTAGATGACGAGGAATACGAATATGGTCGCCACGGTGAGAAGGACGAGCATGATCGCTGAGACCACGGCTATGTTGCGCTCCCGGGTGATGAACCCGTTCATGTAGCCGAGCGAGAGCTTGATCTCGAGAAGACCGAGCGTCTCCTTGCTTGCCGGGTGACATTTATAACACTGGGGGGCGTTGAAGATGCGCGCGTAGGAGAGGAAGACCCCATCTTCGGGGAGTACGGTGAGGTTCCTGGTCGGCAGTTGCTGCCGTCCGAGCTCGGGGAGTGTCGTGCCGATCTCCTCGCGGTCAGCGGAGTTGAGGATCTTCCCCGACTCGTCGACGATCCGGATGGAGTTCACGAACTCGCGTGACTTGATCCGTGCGAAGATGGCGGCGACCTCGTCGGAACGGCCGGAGAGCATGGCGTTGGCAACGGAACTCTTTATCGTCTCTATGAGTACCGAGGTGTTGCGGTTCGCAATCTCGTGCAGCATTTCCTTCTGCTGCCGGTAGTTCTGATAGGCCACCGTAGAGATAATGACCACCAGTATGACAGTGACCAGGGTCAGTATCTTGATTTTAAGGGAGTTGCACATACGGTTCCGTACTTATAGGTGTGCGGCAAATCACGCAATAGCGCTAAGCCACTCAGCGATATAGCCTTTTTTTCAAGTTCTGGCAACAGTTTATTTGGTGCCGGCGGCGCCGCGTCGGCGGCTCCAAACCGATAGAGTTCGGCACTTTAGCGCGCGATGGGTGAGGGGACCCCTCCCAGGCGCAACGGTGTCGTCGAAGAATTAATGAGAATGACAGCAAAACGCTTGCCAATTCCGCCCGCTGTGGCCAAGCATTAGAACGACAAAATTATTGACTTTGTCGGCTGTTCCATGGTTTATATCTAGGGCTTTTCAGGCTCGCGCCATACCCATGTGTAAACGGAATTGATGAGTTTCTTCAGGACGTTGATCATAGTTGTCATCTGCCTCGCCGCCGGAGCGAGTGCCGCCGCGACGAGACCCGAGATGGTTCGGGTCGCCCTCTTGAGAGGGGCGGAAACGGTCCGCATCGACGGCGACGGCGTGCTCCTTACCGACGGCAGCGGCGAGCCGCTCCGTGTCGAGATGCCTCTCGAGGTGAAGAGGTCGGGAAGTGCGGTAACCGTGAACGGTAGGACCGTGAACCGGCTGGTCGCCTCGGCTTTTTCCCGCGTCACCGTGAATGGCAAAGGGTACCGTGCCCTCATCGAGGTCACCCCGGGAGACAAGGGGCTCCTCGTCGTGAACGAGCTGCCGCTCGAGGAATACCTTATCGGTCTCATCAACTGCGAGATCAGCTCCGCCTGGCCCATCGAGGCGATCAAGGCGCAGGCGGTCATCGCACGTTCCTACGCCATGTACCAGATCCAGGCACGCCGGGGCGCCGCGTACCAGCTCGAGTCGAGCGTGATGGACCAGGTCTACGACGGCGCCGACGCCGAGGATGGCCGCGCCGCCTACGGGGTGCGCGAGACCGCCGGCCAGGTCCTTACCTACGACGGCAAGATCATCCAGGCCTTCTACCATTCCAACTGCGCCGGGCACACCGAGTCCTCCCGTAACGTCTGGGGGCTCTCCATCCCGTACCTCCAGGGCGTCCCCTGCCGCTACTGCAGCGAGTCCAACCCCATCAAGTGGGATGTGAACCTCACCATGCGCAAGGTGGAGAGCGCGCTCCGTTCGGCCGGGTACCCGGTCTCCGGGCTCAAAGAGCTCCGCGTGCGGGGGCGCAACCAAAGCGGCAGGGTGCAGGACGTGGTTGCCGAGTCTGCCCGCGGGTCGGTCACCGTTCCGGGCGTCGCCTTCAGAAAGGCGCTAGGCTACGGCGTCGTTAAGAGCACCAACTTCGAGCTGCGCATGAAAGGTGACGGCCTCCAGGTGATCGGCACCGGCTCCGGGCACGGGGTCGGCCTTTGCCAGTGGGGCGCCAAGGGGCGCGCCAACGAGGGATTCGCCTACCGGGAGATCCTGACCTATTACTACCCCGGGGTGAAGCTTGCCGAGGGGTACGGTCGATAACATGCGCCTTTCCGATTTCGACTACGAACTCCCGCCGGAGCTGATCGCGCAGCACCCGGCGAGCCGCAGGGACGCCTCGAGGCTTTTGACCGTGGACCGCGCAAGCGGGGCGGTTGCCGAGACCACCATCGCCGCCATCGCCGGAGAGTTCCGGGCAGGCGACCTGCTGATTTTGAACGACACCCGCGTGATCCCGGCACGGCTCAAAGGGCAGAAGGAGACTGGCGGCGCGGTAGAGGTTTTCCTGGTGCGCCGCCTCCCTGGCGCGGACGAGATCTGGAGCTGCCTCATCAAGGCCTCCCGCTCCCCCGGCGAGGGGACCCGCATCCTCCTTCCCGGCGGCGTCACCGCAACCGTGGTGTCACGCGAGGACGGGGAGTGGCAGGTCCTTTTCGAGGGGGCAGCCGACTTCATGGGCTGGGTGGAGGGGGTCGGGAGCATGCCGCTTCCCCCTTACATCAAGCGGCAGCCCGAAGGGGAGGATCTGGAGCGTTACCAGACCGTGTTCGCCCGCGAGAAGGGGGCCGTCGCCGCCCCGACCGCCGGGCTGCACTTTACCCCGGAGCTTCTGGACGAGATCCGGAGCCGGGGCGTTCAGATCGCGCCGGTCACCCTGCACGTGGGGCTTGGGACCTTCATGCCGGTGCGGGTGGAGGAACTCTCGGAGCACACCATGCACCGGGAGAGGTACCGGATCCCCGAGGAGACCGCCGCCGCCATCCGCAGGACCAAGGAGGCGGGGGGGAGGGTAATTGCCCTTGGAACCACGTCGCTGCGGGCTTTGGAGCACGCCGCGGCCTCCGGGGAGCTCGTCGCCGGGGAGCGCGAGGCGGACATCTTCATCCTTCCCGGGTACCGCTTCCGCGTGGTCGACGCGCTGATAACGAATTTTCATCTCCCCAAGTCGACACTATTTATGTTAGTGTGCGCATTCGCCGGGAAGGAGACCATGCTGCACGCCTACGGCGAGGCGGTGAAGCGGCGTTTCCGGTTCTTCAGCTACGGCGATGCGATGTTCATCTCCTGATGCGGGATGCGGCGAACCCTCCCGTCACGTAAGTTGAGTAACACCGCGGACGCAGGCGTTTGCACGGAAAAAGAGACGTGGGGCCTGGGCTCCCCCCTTTGCGAAGGGGGGGCGGGGGGGATTTGCCTCTGCCAACCCCGGCTAAATCCCCCTAAATCCCCCTTCGCAAAGGGGGACTTAAAACCAAGACGGTTTCACAGAATTTAATGACGGGAAGAGTTATTGGCAGCCATATCGTTTGAACTAATCAAGAAGGACCCGGGCTGCGCGGCCCGGCTCGGCTCTCTGACAACAACGCACGGCAGGATCGAGACCCCGATCTTCATGCCGGTCGGCACGCAGGCGACGGTGAAGGCGATGACGCCTGAGGAACTGGTCGAGGTCGGCTCCCAGATCATCCTGGCGAACACCTACCACCTCTACCTGCGCCCCGGGCACGAACTGATCGAGCGCCTGGGCGGCCTGCACCGCTTCATGCACTGGGACCGCCCCATGCTGACCGATTCCGGCGGCTTCCAGGTCTTCTCCTTAGGCGAGCTGAGGAAGATCTCCGAGGAGGGGGTGAAGTTTCGCTCCCACATCGACGGCTCGCGCCACTTCATCTCTCCCGAGGTCTCCATCGCGATCCAGGAGGCGCTTGGCGCCGACATCGCCATGTGCTTCGACGAGTGTCCGCCGTACCCGGCGGAGCGCCACTACGTAGAGAAATCGCTCGAACTGACCACGCGCTGGGCCAAACGCTGCAAGGACGCCCACAAACGCGAGGACCAGGCCCTCTTCGGTATCGTCCAGGGGGGGATGCACGGGGACTTAAGGCGCGAGAGCGCGAAGCAGATCACCGACATAGGTTTCGACGGCTACGCGCTCGGCGGCCTCTCCGTAGGTGAGGAAAAGGAAGTCATGCACGGCATGATGCAGGAGTGCAGCGGCATCCTTCCCGAGAACGCGCCGCGCTACATCATGGGGATCGGCGCCCCGGAGGACCTCGTCGAGGCGGTCTACAACGGCTTCGACATGTTCGACTGCGTCATGCCGACGAGAAACGCGCGCAACGGGGCGCTTTTCACGAGCTTCGGCAGGATCAACATCAAGGGGGCGCAGTTCGCCGAGGACCAGGGACCGATCGATCCCCTTTGCGACTGTTACGTCTGCCGTAACTACTCTAGGGCGTATCTGAGGCACCTGTACCGCAGCCAGGAGATCCTCGCCTCCAGGCTGAACAGCTGGCACAACCTGCACTTCTTCCTGAACCTGATGAAAGAGGTACGGGAGGCGATCGGCAAAGGCCAATTCGTGCAGTTCAGGAAAGACTTTTATGCGGCAAGAAGCGCCGCTTTGCACCAATGAAAAGAGCAAGAAAACAATCCAGGAGGTAACTAATGTTAGGTTTGGCGTTTGCGATGGCTGGTCCCCCCCAGGGTGCCGCTGCGGGCGGAGGTATGATGGCCCAGTTCCAGGGGGTGATCCCGCTGGTATTCATGTTCGCCATCTTCTACTTCCTGCTCATCAGGCCGCAGCAGAAAAAGGCCAAGGAGCACAGGGCGCTTTTGGACGCGCTCAAGAAAGGCGATCAGATCGTGACTGCCGGCGGCATGCACGGCAAGGTGACCGCACTGGACGACCAGGTGGTGACCCTCGAGATCGCTCCCGGCGTCAACGTCAGGATCAACAAGGGGTATATTGCGTCTGTGAAGCAGGACTAATGCATTGATCCAATTTTTCCGAAAGGAGCTTTTCCCATGAAGGGTTATACCTGGCGCATTTCTCTCATCCTTATTTTCATCATCGCCTCGTGCGTCTACCTGACGCCGACGCTGGTCGACACGCTCCCCACGTGGTGGAGCGGTCTGCTCCCGAAGGACAAGATCCACTTGGGTCTTGACCTGCAGGGGGGTACCCACCTCGTCATGGAGGTAGAGACCCAGAAGGCTGTCGAAGGCTCCCTCGAGCTGATCGCAACCGACCTTGAGGACTCTCTCAACGCCCAGAACCTCCGCTTCAAGAAGGTGGCCCGTCTTGGCGGCGACAAGGTGCAGCTCACCCTTTACGACCGCGGTTCCGCCGACAAGGTGCAGGCCATGGTCAAGAAGAAGTACCCCGACCTCGAAGCGCTTCCGGTCTTCGACGAGGGTGGCTTCGTCAACATGCAGCTGCGCATCAACGAGAAGGAAGCCCAGGTCAGGAAGGACCGCGCCGTGGCGCAGGCCCTGGAGACCATCCGCAACAGGATTGACCAGTTCGGCGTATCCGAGCCGGTGATCCAGCGTGAGGGGCTGAACCACATCGTCGTGCAGCTTCCGGGCATCAAGGATCCGAAGCGCGCCATCGAGCTGATCGGCAAGACCGCCCGTCTCGAGTTCAAGCTGGTCGACGAGTCCGTGAACGCGGCAACCGCGACCGCAAGCTCGGTCCCCGAGGACGACGAGCTCCTCTACGAGAAGAGAACCGATCCCGCCACCGGCGCGGTCAGCGAGACCCCGCTTGTCGTGAAGAAGAAGGCCATGATCACCGGCGAGCTTCTGACCGACGCCCAGATTCGGATCGATTCCCAGTACAACCAGCCTTACGTCGCCATCGAGTTCAACTCGACGGGCGCACGTCTGTTCGACCAGGTGACTGCGGCCAACGTCGGCAAGCGCTTTGCCATCGTGCTCGACAGCAACATCTACTCCGCTCCGGTGATCCGCGAGAGGATCTCCGGCGGTTCCGCCCAGATCTCCGGCTCCTTTACCGAGAAGGACGCCGCCGACCTCGCCATCGTGCTGCGCGCCGGTTCGCTCCCCGCACCGGTCAAGATCCTGCAGAACATCACCGTCGGACCTTCCCTCGGGCGCGACTCGATCCACAAGGGTCTCATGGCAGGCCTCATCGGCGTACTTCTCGTCGTGAGCTTCATGGCGATGTACTACAAGATCTCCGGCATGGTGGCTAACTTCGGGATGGTGCTGAACATCCTCTTCCTGATGGGCGCGCTCTCGGCCCTTGGCGCCACCCTGACCCTGCCGGGCATCGCTGCTATCGTTCTCCTGGTCGGTATGTCGGTCGACTCCAACGTCCTCATCTTCGAGAGGATCAGGGAGGAGCTAAGGCTCGGCAAGACGCCGCACGCAGCCCTAGACGCAGGCTACGACAAGGCGTTTCTCACCATCATGGACTCGCACGTGACCGCGCTCATCACCGCGGCGGTGCTGTTCCAGTTCGGCACCGGTCCGGTCAAGGGTTTCGCCGTCTCCCTGAGCCTCGGTATCATCATCAACCTGTTCACGTCGCTTGTTTCCACCAAGGTGATCTTTGACGCCTTCCTGGAGCGCGTCCACGTGAAGAGACTCAGCATATAAGGAGGGGGACGAACATGGAACTGATCAAGAAGACCAACATAGACTTCATCGGCATGAGGAAGTTCTCCTTCCTCGCCTCCGGCATCATGGCCATCATCGGCATTCTCGGCATCATCGCCATCGCCCGTGGGACCGCCAACATGGGGATCGATTTCTCCGGCGGCACCTCGATGCAGATCAAGTTCGCCCAGCCTGCCAACAGCCAGGCCGTGCGTGACGCGCTCGGCAAGGCCGGCATCAAGGAAGTGGAGCTGCAGGAAGTAACCGGCGGCAACCAGATCCTCATCAAGATGCACAAGTCGACCGGCAAGTCCGCCGACGCGGTTTCCGACGCGCTGAAAGCGGGCATCCCCGGCAACAGCTTCACCGTTGAAAGCTCCACCGAGATCGGCCCGTCCATCGGTGAGAAACTCAAGCAGGACACCCTCGTCGCCGTGGCGCTCTCCATGCTCGGGATCATCATCTACATCGCCTGGCGCTTCGACTTCAAGTTCGGCGTGGGCGCGGTCGTCGCCACCATGCACGACGTCCTGGCCATGATCGCCGTTTTCTACGTGCTGCACCGCGAGGTCAACATCCTCTTCATCACCGCGGTGCTCACCATCGCCGGTTACTCGCTCACCGATACCGTCGTCGTCTTCGACCGTATCCGCGAGAACATGCACAAGAGTCTCAAGGACCCGATGCTTACCATCTTCAACCGCAGCATCAACGAGACCCTTTCCCGTACCATCATCACCTCGGTGACCACCTTCCTTGCCGCCGTATCTCTCTACCTCTTCGGCGGCGAGGTGATCCACGATTTCGCCTTCGCGCTGGTCGTGGGGGTCGTGGTGGCCACCTATTCTTCCATCTTCGTGGCGAGCCCCATCGTCGCGGTCTGGGAAAAGAAAGCGGTAGAGGTTGAGGCCGCCTAAGGAGGTCCCGTGAACAGGGAAAACGTACTCACCATCGTGGTGGCGTTGATCGTGGGGCTTCTCGGCGGTTACCTGATCTTCAGCATCGCCGGGCATAACAAAGCGCCCCAGCAGGCCATGTCGGTCCCGCAGGGCGCCGGTTCCCCGACCGACTACCAGCGCCGCATCTTGGAGGCGGAGAAGATCGTCGCCAAGGATCCCGGCAATCTGCAGGCCTGGATCCAGCTCGGCAACGACTACTTCGACACCGATCAGCCCCAGAAGGCGGTGAACGCCTACGGCAAGGCCCTGGAACTGGATCCGAAAAACCTGAACGTGATGACGGACCAGGGGATCATGTACCGAAAGATCGGCTGGTACGACAAGGCGATCGCCAACTTCGAGAAGGCGCAGACCATCGATCCCAAGCACCTGCAGAGCCTTTACAACCTCGGCGTGGTGTACTGGCAGGACCTGAAGCAGCCCGAAAAGGCCAAGGAGGTGTGGATGAAGTACCTGCAGTTCGACTCCACGAGCCCGACGGCGCAGCAGATCCAGAGCGATCTTGGTACCCTCGGGAACATGCCCCCAAGCTTCAAAAAGTAGAAGAAAAACCCGCTTCGGCGGGTTTTTTTTTGCCCGGTGCCGTTCCACATTAGGTTCGCGAGCGGGGAGCGCTTATGATATTATTTCTCACTGTTTTTAACGGAAGGCCCGGGGGTGGACGAGGCGCAGCCGCCTGCGAAGCGCTGCACGAGCCCCAACGTTCCCCCCTTTGCGAAGGGGGGACAGGGGGGATTTAGCCTTCCGCCTCGTTCAAAGGAATCCCGATTTTCAATCGACCGGAGTGTGAATGAAACCTGTTACGGATAGATGCTGGCGGGCAAGGGAAGCCGATGCGGGGGCCGTCGAGGAGCTCGCACGTAGCGGTGTCTCCCCGCTTATCGCGCGCCTTATTGCGCAACGCGGCGTTTCGACGCCGGACGACGCCGAGGCGTACCTTAACCCGGTTCTCTCCAGGCTGCATGATCCCATGCTTTTGAAGGGGATGGCGCAGTCGGTGGAGCGGCTCGCGCGCGCCCTCACGAACAACGAGCGCGTCTGCGTGCACGGCGACTACGACGTGGACGGCGTCACCTCTTCCGCGCTTCTCATCAGCTTTTTCAGGCGCATCGGCCTCGACTGCTTCCCGTACATCCCGAAACGGCTCACCGAAGGGTACGGCCTTTCCGCCCAGGGGGTCGCCGCCGCAGCACAGGCGGGCGCCAAGGTGCTCGTGACGGTGGACTGCGGCATCACCGCGGTCGCCGAGGCCGCCCTTTGCCGCGAGGCCGGTATCGACCTGATCGTCACCGATCACCACTCCCCGGCGGCGGAACTGCCGGACGCCTGCGCCATCGTGAACCCGCTACAGCCAGGCTGCCCGTTTCCCTTCAAATCGTTGGCCGGCGTCGGCGTCGCCTTTCACCTCGTCGTCGCACTGCGCGCGAGGCTGCGCGAGGAAGGGCGCTTCGATCGCGGCAGCGAGCCCGACCTGAGGGAGTACCTGGACCTCGTGGCCCTTGGCACCATCGCAGACGTGGTGCCGCTTTTAGGGGCGAACCGGGTGCTGACGAGCTACGGGCTGAAACAGCTCTGCTCAGGGAGCAGGGTCGGCATCGAAGCGCTCAAGGAGGTGGCGGGGATCACGGGCGAAATCGGCTGCGGCGCGGTCGGCTTCCGTCTCGCTCCCCGCATCAATGCGGCGGGGCGACTCGAGGACGCCGCCCTTGGGCTCGAACTTTTGCTCTGCAGCGATGCCTCACGCGCCCGTACCATCGCAAAAGAGCTCGACGAGGCGAACGCCGAGCGGCAGGCCCTCGAACGGGCCACCTTCGAAGAGGCGCGCGCCATGCTCGAACAGGGTGCCTGCCGCGGCAGAAAGAGCATCGTTTTAGGCTCCGAGATGTGGCATCCGGGCGTGATCGGCATCGTCGCCTCCCGCATCGTGGAGATGTTCCACCGTCCCGCCATCCTCTTCGCCTTTGAAGACGGCACCGGGCGCGGCTCCGGGCGCAGCATCTCCCGTTTCCATCTGCTGGACGCCATCAAAAGCTGCGCCGACCACCTGCTGCGCTTCGGCGGACACAGCCACGCCGCCGGCCTTTCCATAGCGCAGGATGAACTGGAGCGTTTCGCGCTCAGCTTTGATGAAGCCGCCCAGGATGTCCTCGACGCCGATGCGCTCACGCCGACGCTTGCCTACGACCTGGAACTGGAAGCCGGCGCCATCGACCAGGGGCTCGTAAAAGAGCTCGAGCGGCTGAGGCCGTTCGGCATGGGGAACCCGGAGCCGCTCTTCGTTTTGAGGGGCGCCGTCGTTGAGGAGAGCCGCGTGCTGAGGGGCGGACATCTGAAACTGCGGGTAGGGCAGGGGGGGCGCAGTTTCGACGCCATCGCCTTCGGCCTTGCCGAAAAAGGGGTCCCTGACGGTCGTGTGGACCTCCTCTTCTCGCCGGCGATCAACGTATGGAACGGCAGGACTTCGCTACAGCTTACGGTGAAGGACCTGCGCCCGGAGGGAACATGCTAAGGGGGGAGCGTTTCAATAAGGCGGACCGCGTGATCCGGATCGGCTTCTGGAGTAACGCCGTCCTCATGGCCGTCAAGCTTGCCGCCGGGCACTACGGCCATTCAGGCGCCGTCTTCGCCGACGGTATCGAGAGCGCCTGTGATTTCATCGCCATTGGGCTTACCATCATCGCCCTCAAGGTGGGGCGCAAGCCCTGCGACGAGGACCATCCCTACGGGCACGGCAAAGTGGAAAGCCTTTCCGCCATCCTGGTCTCCCTGGTGATCTGCGGCACCGGTGGCTGGGTCCTTTACGGGGCCGCCTCCACGGTGCGAGAGGGGAGCTATGAGGCCCCGGCGCTAATCGCCGTGGTCGCCGCGGCGGCGACCATCGTGATCAAGGAGTCCCTCTACCGCTATTCCATGAGGGTAGGTGGGAGCCTTGGCAGTCCGGCTCTGCTGGCCATCGCCAAGGACCACAGAAAGGACGCCGTCACCTCCATCGCCACCCTGGTCGGCGTCGGCGGTGCCTATCTCGGCGTCGGCATCATGGACCCGATCGCCGCAGGCGTCACCTCGTTTTTCATCTTCCACATCGGTATCCACACCTTCCGCACCTCGGCGCACGAGCTCATGGACGGCCAGCCCGAACAGGAGATCCTAGACGCCATCTCGCGGCTCGCCGGTTCGGTCGAGGGGGTGGACCAGGTGCACGAGATAAGGGCCCGCCACTCAGGACAGTACCTCATCGTCGATCTGAAACTGGACATGCCCCCTGACATGACGGTCAAACACTCTCACGACATCGCGACCGAGGTCAAAAAACGCATCTTCGACCACTTCAACAACGTGGGGGACGTCATGATTCACATCAACCCTTCCGACGAGCCGCACGAGGATCTCATCCGGCTGTGACTTTTCCTTTACACCCACCTTTTAGGTCGGCTTTTGTCACAACTCTCTTGACAGATACTCATGTTAGGTAGTATTAGGATCAATCGATTGCAGTGAATACAATGTTATTTTGGGGAGGAATGATGAAAAAAAGTAGTCTGTCGCTGTTCATCGCGGCCTTGATTCTCGTCGCTTCTACTGCCTTTGCAGGCAAGATGGCGACCGTTGACATCCCGGAAAAGCCCGAGATGTACGCCACCGCTCCGGCTGCGCTTACCCCGCAGCAGTGCGCCCAGTGTCACACCGGCGCCTTCAACAGCCTGAAGAACGCCGGCGGCAAGCACCGTTTCGATTGCCAGGGTTGCCACACCGTGATCCACGCTTACAACCCGAAAAAGGCCAATTACGACGAGGTGATGCCCAAGTGCGCCTCCTGTCACACCGATATCCACGGTCCGACCGCGAAGGACTGCGCCAGCTGCCACAGTAACCCGCACACCCCGCGCAAGGTTGCCATGACCCCGAGGCTTGCCGGCGCTTGCGCCACCTGCCACGCCGACGAAAAGGCCGAGCTCGTCAAATTCCCGAGCAAGCACACCAACGTCTCCTGCGACCGCTGCCACACCTCGCACGGCTACAAGCCGTCCTGCTTCATGTGCCACAGGCCGCACTACAAGGATCAGCCTGTTGAAGCCTGCGCTAAGTGCCACTCGGTTCACAAGCCGAAGATGGTCACCTACCAGGGTACCGACTGGAACCAGACCTGCGCTTCCTGCCACGGCAAGATCGCTGAAAAACTGAGGAAGACCGCCAGCCGCCACAACAAGGTTGCCTGCGCTTCCTGCCACAAATCCAAGCACGGCTACATCCCGCAGTGCACCGAGTGCCACAAGGCTCCGCATCCGAAGACCATCCTGGATCGCTTCCCGAACTGCCTGGGTTGCCACCTCGATGTTCACGACCTGCCGAGCATGAAGTAAGCTTTCCCTCTCAGGCAAACAAAAGGCCCCGGGAATCCCCGGGGCCTTTTGTTGTTTCTGCGCCCAAAACGTGACTTCCGTCACAAAAAAATCCCCGCCCATCCGGTATCGTAGCTTCCAGCTTGTTTGCATGCAGAAGCCTTTTCGCCCGCCGAAAACCTCCCGCTTTTGCACTTCAACGTCAACCGCAGTCCTAACTCGAAGTTTCTGTGGCAACACGGAACGTAAAAGGAAGCTCGTGCGCGTTATAGTCCTCTTTCTGTTACTCCTGTCGTTCCCGCTTATCGCCCCGGTCAAGCTCCATGCCATGGTCGACCCCGCGGTTACCGCTGCCGTCACCACTACAAACCTTGATCGCCTTCTGGAACGTGCCATGGCCGACGACCTCATCGCAGGTGGGGTGGTCGTGGTCGGCAATCACGAGGGGATCCTCGCTACCGCGGCGCGCGGCCAGGTGAGCTCCTCCGCTGGGGCGCCCGCCATCACAGACCGTACAATTTTTGATGTCGCTTCCCTCACCAAGGTAATCGCCACCACCCCGGCCGTCATCAAACTCCTGGACGAAGGACGCATCGCGCTCACCGACCCTCTTTCCCACTGGTTCCCAGAACTTGCCGGCACCGACAAGGGCAGCATCACCATCCTCAACCTGATGACCCACACCTCGGGCCTTTCCGATGTGATGGTCGGTCAGGACCGCAGCGTTGAGGGGCTCGTGCGCAAGGTGGCGGCACAGCGGTCGCGCCTTCCTGGCTCAGGCTTCGAGTATGCCGATATAAACTTCATCCTGCTCGGCGAACTGGTGCACCGCGTTTCCGGCGAAAGGCTGGACCAGTTCTGCCGCGAAGAGATTTACGCTCCGCTTGGCACTCGCGACACGGCTTTTCTTCCCTCCCGTGATGGCACAAGCGATATCGCCCCTACCTCGGGGAGCCTGGGCGGCGTAGTGCAGGATCAGAACGCGCGCCTTCTGGGCGGGGTGGCCGGGCATGCCGGCCTCTTCAGCTCGGCCTACGACCTCGCACGCTATGCGCGTCTCATGCTGGGGAAGGGTACCCTGGACGGCACCCGGATCCTCTCGGAAGAAGCGGTCGGCCAGATGACCACCCCGTACCTCTGCAACAACGGCCGGGTGAAGCGCGGCCTTGGCTGGGATATCTCTTCGCCCTTCTCCGCACCGAAGGGGACCTTGTTCTCGGATGCCTCCTACGGCCACACCGGCTACAGCGGCTCTTCGATCTGGATCGACCCCCAGCAGGACATGTTCGTGATCATGCTGACCAGGCGCGTCGATTACCGTAACGTACACAACTTCAACCAGCTGCGCCGCAACGTTTCCACCATTGCCGCCGCCGACTTCAGGGTAGGGGCGGGGGGCGAGGCACCCGCAGTCGAGGCGGAGGTCGTCAAAGCCCGCGTCATCGCGGCGTCGGCTGCCGTGTTCAGGAGGGAGCCGCGCCATTTCAGGCTCGCCTTATTCGGGCACCGTGACGATCGCCGTGCGGCGAAGTGTTCGGTCAAGCCGGGACGCCGGGTGGTCCAGGCCCGTGCCGGGCATCGCAGCAAGCTCACCGCCAAGGTTGCCAAGAACGACACCGGCAAGACACGCGCGGGCGTCAAAAAGCGCCGCACACTATCAAAAAGCTGATCCGCTGACTGTGTTGCCCTGAACACCGCTTTAAGAAACTTGCCTTAGCTTTCAGATTGTGTTACTATCGCGCAGATTAAAAATAGCACATGCTTTCGCTGGGGCTCTGACATGGAAACGTACGATACAGGTCTTGATCTTGGGATTCTCTGTCGCTGCTGTGACTGTCGCTCGTTTCGGCTGCCTGACACTACGGGGCTCACTGCCGCACAGGTAGCTACCATTGAGAAGCTGTGTAAACTCTGTATCGAGATCAACAATCCTAATGTCTCAAACTTCTAGTCACTCACGCACCTGCAAGTTCCACTCTCACTTTTCCTTCTTAATCCTTATACTGCAGCTCAGTTTTGGGACCGTCTCCGCAGCTCATGCCGAGACCCTCTTCCAGCGTTCCAGCGCTCTTATGCAGCAGCTTGCGGCGAAGGCAACCCCCGGCGACTACAGCTTCGTCGTGCTCGGCGACAGCCGCGGCAACGAGGCCGTCTTTAAGAAGGCGCTGAGCGTCGCCGCTACTTACCGACCGCTCTTCATCCTCCATGGCGGCGATTACTCCGACAAGGGTAGCGATGAGGAAACGAGGAAGTTCCTGTCGCTGGTAGAGAGTACCGTCCCGGCCATCCCGGTCTTCGTGGTCTTTGGCAACCATGAGAGCCCCGCCGTCTTCGAGAAACTGGTTGCGCCAAGGCAATACCGGTTCGGGAGCAAGCGGCTCGGCCTCAGGGTGCTCGTCGTCGACAACGCCGGGGAGGAGCTTAAGGCGCCAGAGCTTTCTTTCCTCGAGAAGGAGCTTGCCACGGCCCCGCAGGCGACTTTTCTCGCCATGCACGTGCCGCCCGAGACCGCGCGCTGGCGCGGACACACCTTTACCGACGGGGCCTCCGAGCTTGCGCGCGTCATCGCCTCCTCAGGCCCGGTCCAGGCAAGCTTCTTTGCCCACTCGCATGTCTACGACCGTGACCTCTTCGGCGGCAAGCCCGCCTTCATTTCGGGGGGAGCGGGGGCTCCGCTTGCCTGGATGAGCCGCTACGGCGAGCGCGTCTATCACATCATCGTGGTCCGGGTGAAAAACGGCCGGGCTAGTTATCAGATGGTGCCCCTCAAGTGACCAACGCCCCGGTTCTGCCTGCTCAGCCATGCGGTGATGCCGAAACCGCGTTGCTCGAACAGTGCCGCCGCGAGGCGATCGCTCTTCTGCTGGAAAACTCCACCCCTTCGGGCGTGCTCGCCTCCGCGCGCAACGACCGCTCAAGCGCGCGTAACTACGACGCCATCTTCGGACGTGATGCCGCCATCTGTGCCCTCGGCATGGCCGTTTCCGGCGAGGACTCCCTCGTCCAGGCGGCCGAGCAGGGGCTGCTCACCCTGGCCCGGCATCAGGCGGGCAACGGCCAGATCCCGAAGTACGTGAAGCCGGAAACGGGAGAGGTCGATTTCTGGTACGCAGGGTGTATCGACGCGACCCTCTGGTGGCTGATCGCCCTCCATTTCCTCGACCGTACCCACCGCCGGCTCACCCTGGCGGAGCGGCTCTCCGAGCACGCCGAGCGCGCCCTCAACTGGCTAAGCTGCCAGGAACACCAGGGGTGGCACCTGCTGCAGCAAAACGAGGCCTCGGACTGGGCCGATATCATGCCGCGCTCCGGTTTCGTGCTTTACACAAACGCGCTCTGGTACTGGGTCAAGCGGCTCTACCAGCTCCCCTGCACCGGCGAGACCAGGCGTTTCGCGCAGCAACTCTTTCACCCCTTCGACGCAGCCGTACCTTTCCAAAAGCGCGTGCGCCTCATGCGCCACTACATCCGCAACCGCAGCCGGTCCACCCCCTTCATGCTGAGCTGGGTCAACCTGTCCGCCTGGGGAGAGGAAGTCGACATCTTCGGCAATATCCTCGCCTACCTGACCGGTCTCGGGTACCCTTCCGACGCCTGCAGGATGGTTTCCGCTGTGGTAGCGCTCAGGGCGCACGAACCGCATCCGGTGCGCGTGGTAGGTGTTCCCATCGACGAGCACTCAGGCGTCTGGCGCTCCTACATGGCGCGGCACAGGCAGAACCTCCCCTGGCAGTACCATAACGGTGGCGCCTGGCCCTTTGTGGGAGGCTTCTGGGTGATGCTCCTCGCCGCACTGGGAGAGAAGGCGATGGCCCGGGAAGAACTGGTCAAGATGGCGCACAGTAGCCGCGTCAACGGATGGGAATTCAACGAGTGGTTTCACGGCAGGAGCGGGGAACCGATGGGGATGCCGAGGCAGTCGTGGAACGCAGCCATGTACCTGCTCGCGGGCCACAGCCTGACCGGTGATCTTCGACTTATCATCTGAGGCCCGCTGATATTCCTTGTTTTTTTCGGCTTAGAGGGTGACATTAGTCCTTCTCATGATTATTATTGTGCACATGCTGTTCAAGGAGGTTGAGACTATGAGACGTTTGATCCTGATGTTCGTGGCGCTTTTGACCATCGCATCCCTTTCCGGATGCGGCTATAACACCATGCAGGCCAAGGAAGAGGCGGTATTCGCAGCCTGGGGTGACGTAGAGGCTTCCTACCAGCGCCGTGCCGACCTAGTGCCCAACCTGGTCGAGGTGGTAAAAGGGTATGCGAAACATGAGGCGGACACGCTGAAGGCGGTCACCGAGGCGCGTGCCAAGGTGGGCTCGATGCAGGTCACCAAGGACGCCATCAACGACCCCAAGGCGTTGCAGAACTTCCAGCAGGCGCAATCCCAGCTCTCCGGCGCCCTTTCGCGCCTGATGGTTGTCGTCGAGCGTTACCCTGAGCTCAAGGCTAACCAGAACTTCATGGACCTGCAGAACCAACTGGAAGGGACCGAGAACCGCATCAACGTAGCGCGCGTGCGTTACAACCAGGTGGTTCAGGACTTCAACACCTCGATCCGCACCTTCCCGAATTCGCTCACCAATTCCGTTATGCTGCACCTGCAGCGCAAGGAGCCCTTCAAGGCTGAAGAGGGAGCGAAGGTGGCGCCGAAGGTCAAGTTCTAACCTTATCGGTTACTCGAAAAGCAGCAGGTTGAGAGCGAGGTGTGAGAGTTCATGAAGAAACTGCTCTTCCTTTTGATAGCGCTTCTGGTGGCTGGTGGCTCTTGGGCCGCCGAGGTGCCACCCTTGCGCGGGCACGTGAACGACTACGCCTCGATGCTCTCTCCTCAGGCGGCACGTGAACTCGAGGACGAGCTCACCGCCTTCGAGAAGAGCGACTCCACCCAGATCGTGGTCCTCACCATTCCGAGCCTGGAAGGGGAGGTGGTTGAGCAGTACTCGATAAAAGTCGTGGAAAAGTGGCAGATCGGCCAGAAGGGAAAGGATAACGGCGCGCTGCTGCTGGTGGTGAAGAACGATCGCAAGATCAGGATCGAGGTGGGGCGCGGCCTCGAAGGGAAGCTGACCGACCTGATGTCCGGGCGTATCATCCGCAACGAGATCTCCCCCGCCTTCAAACAGGGGAACTTCGACGTCGGCATTGCCCGAGGTGTCGCCGCCATCATGGCCACGGTCCGCGGCGAATACAAGGCGGAACCGACCGATCTGCGTCACGGCAAAAAGGGCGCCCCCCCCATCCTCACCCTGCTCCTCTTCGTGCTGGTCGCCTCCGTGTTCCTGGGCGGCATCTCCCGCGTTCTCGGCGGTGTGGCCGGTGCCATCGGGCTTCCCATCGCGGCTTTCATATCCTTCTCCGGGCTCTCGATGCTGCTTCTAGGCATACTTGCCGTGGTAGGTTTTCTCGCCGGCCTATTCATCGCCTTTCTCTTCTCCTCAGGTGGAGGAGGTGGCTTCATGGGTGGACCACCTTTCTTCGGCGGGTACGGAGGGGGTGGTTTCGGAGGAGGCGGCTTCGGCGGGGGAGGGGGAGGGGGAGGCTTTTCTGGTGGCGGCGGCAGTTTCGGTGGCGGCGGCGCTTCGGGAGACTGGTGATGGACCTTTCGCATAAGTCGATTGCACACAATTACTTCAGCGACGCCGAAAAGGAGGCGATCCGTCAGGCTGTGGTTCGTGCCGAAGCTGCGTCCAGCGGTGAAATCGCCACCATGGTGGTCTCGGAAAGTGACCGCTATCGAGAGGCGGAATCTCTCGGCGCCCTGCTGCTTGCCGGTTTTTTCGGCGTCGTGGTCGCCGTCTTGTGGCATCACGTCACCATCTGGACCTACATACCGTTGGTGGCCCTATTGTACCTGCCGCTACTTTTCTTCCTGCGCCGTTTCCCGAAGCTAAAACTTTCCTTCGTCGGCCCCAGGCGTCTGACCGAGGCGGTGCAGGAGCGCGCTCTGGTCGCCTTCTACCAGCAGGGGCTTTATAAAACCCGGGAGGAAACCGGGATCCTCATCTTCATCTCCCTTCTCGAGCGCAAGGTCTGGATCGTAGGAGACCGCGGCATCAACGAAAAGATACCCCCCGGCTACTGGAAGAAGCTCGCCGAAGAGCTCGCCCAGGGGCTGCGAGCCGGACGAGGCGGTGAGGCCGTCTGCGGCGTCGTCGCCACCTGTGGAGCAGAGCTCTCTCGTCACTTTCCCCGTAGGGCCTACGATCGCAACGAGTTGGCCGACAACCTCATCATTTCCTGATCATTTTTTTTGCGAACCTGCCGATATAGACATTGACATCCCGTCCGGTGATTTCTCATTATCATGGCTCGCTCTGCGCCCGCCGCACCCCGTCCCTTGCGACGGCTGGTCCTTCGGCATCCGCGGCAGGGCGTCGTTTTCATACCTTTTTTGTCCTGCAGGAGAAGTAGCATGACCGCAGATGTAAAAGCCACCCCCGCCCCCACGCCGATCCGCAAGCCTCTTGGGGAGATCTTCGTCGAGCGCGGCCTCCTCACCAGGGCCTCCGTGGACCGCCTCATCTCGCACGCCAAGAGTAAGAACATTCGTTTAGGCGAGCTTTTGGAGGTGATCGGCCTCGTGACGCCCGAAGAGTTGGCAGAGGCGCTGGCGATTCAGTACCACGTCAGAAAAATAGGTGATTTTGCCAAGTACAGCTACCAGGCCAACGTCCTTAGTCTCATCCCCATCGACATGGCTGTGAAACACTGCATCTTCCCGCTCAAGCTTGATGACGGCAGGCTGGGGCTCGCCGTAGCCGACCCGACCACTGACCAGCTTTTCGCGAGCATCTCGGCACAGCATAACCTGAAACTGGTGCTCTACGTCGCCACCCGCCTTGACATCAACCGCGCCATCGCCCGGCACTACCTAGGGCAGACCATAGGTGGCGGCGCAAGCAAGACCATCCTCCTTGTCGAGGACGATCAACTCTCCCGCGAGATGGTGGCGAAGATCCTGACCCGCCAGGGGTACCAGGTGGAAACCGCCCTGGACGGCATGGATGCCTTCAGCAAGATCTTCACCCTGAAGCCCAAACTGGTCATTACGGACAAGGTGATGCCCAAACTTGGAGGGTACGAGTTCCTCTTCGCCATTCGCAATATCCCAGAGTTCCGCTACATGCCGGTGATCCTCATGACCGCCGCGGCGACCCCCGACGAGGAGAAGGAGGCCCTGGAAAAGGGTTTCTTCGATTTCGTACTGAAACCCGTGAAGGAGATAGGACTTCTCACCCGTGTGAAGCGGGCCTTCGCGAGCAGGGAAGCCCTTTATGGGAAAACCGCCTGAACAGTTCATTTCCGAACGGCCGTTTTACGACGGCCGCCTCTTCCTCTTTCCTCATATTCCAATTCAACTAATGAAATGATGGCGCTGCGCCGATAAGGTACCGGTGAGTACCACTGCCGTGCGCGCATCGTACGGCCGGTCCAGGAGTTGACGTCCAGACCGCTGGAGATTAGATATGCGCAGTTCGCTGCCGGAAACAACTAAAACTTCAGGGACAACGCTGATGGCGCGTACCATTGCACTGGTTCTTGCCGTTAACCTCTTCGTCATCGTTTTGGGGACGGTGACCTTGCGCCAGAGCCGGGACCAGTACCTGAGAAACGCTGCCACCCAGGGGCGCAACCTCACCCAGACGCTCGTCTACAGTATCTCCGGGGTTTTCGACGCCGCGGACATCGCGCTTCTCAGCGTGGTGGACGAAGCTGAACGGCAACATCGTCAGGGTGGGATTTCCACGGATGCCCTGAACGCCTTCATCATCGCGCAGCATACCCGCGTTCCGGCCCTGGACAGCATACGCATGGCCGACGGCAAGGGGAACATCCTCTACGGCACCGGAGTCGACCGCGGTTCGAACAAGAGTGTTCAGGAGCGCGACTATTTCATCAAGTTGCGCGACAACCCGCAGGCTGCGCTGGTCATTTCCAAGCCGGTACTGGGGCTGATCAGCGGCAAATGGGTGGTTATCCTCGCCCGTAGGGTTTCCGGCCCAAACGGCGCTTTCGCAGGCGTCGTTTACTGCGCCATTCCCCTGGAGAAGATACGGAACATGCTCTCGACCATCGACGTCGGCGCGAGAGGGCGCATCACGCTGCGGGACGAGTCTCTCGGTTTGATCTTGCGCTATCCGCAGCAGCTTCCGGTAAGCACCGACGTCGGACGTAAGCCCGCTTCCTCCGAGATGCAGAAGCGCATCGCTAAGGGAATGTCGACTGATACCTACTATGCCGAGCGGACCAACGACGGTACGCCGCGGCTCGTTTCCTACAGCAAGGTCGGCCGTTATCCCATGTATATCAGCATCGCATTGCTTCCCGATGAGATCCTGGCGCGTTGGTACCGTGAACTCGCGCAGATCCTGGCGCTTGTTGTGCTGTTCCTGTTGGTCACTTCCGCGATGTCCCGCGTAATCTACCTCCGTCTGCTGCGCCAGGAACAGGCCGAGGAAGAACAACGCCGCGCGAGGGAAGAGCTCGAGGTGAGGGTCGCTGAGAGGACCGAAGCGCAGCGGCTGACCAACGAACAGCTGAAACTCGAGCTTGCCGTGCGGGAACGCGCCGAGGTGGAACTGCGCCGCGGGCGCAACATGCTTGCCCAGATCATCAACACCATCCCCCAGTTCGTCTTCTGGAAGGATCGCGACAGTATCTACCAGGGGTGCAACATCGTCTTTGCAAAAGCGGCCGGGCTCGACGACCCCGAGCTGATCGCCGGCAAGAGCGATTACGACCTCCCCTGGCTGCGGGAGGAGAGCAACGCCTACCGAAGCGACGACCGCGCCGTCATGGAGGGCAATCGTCCCAAGTACCACATCATAGAGCAGCAGTTGCAGGCGAGCGGCCGGCACCTGTGGGTGGACACGACCAAGGTTCCCTTGTGCGACGATACCGGGACGGTGACCGGCATACTCGGGGTCTACGACAACATCACCGAGAGAAAGATGATCGAGGAGGCGCGCGACCGGGCTCTTGCCATGCTCGAATCGCTGCTCGCTTCTTCCCCTACCGCCATTCTCGTGTACGAGGGAGAAAGCGGCGCCTGCGTCAAGGCGAACCAGGCGGCGGCGGATCTCGCAGGTGGGACCGTGCAACAGCTGCTCAGTCAAAATTTCCGCGAAGTTCCGTCATGGGAGGCCGGGATGCGCGCTGCCGCGGAGCTGGTGCTCTCCGACGGCCAGACGAGGAGCATCGAGATCTCTACGACTTCCTCGTTTGGAAAACTGCTGCAAGTAGAATGCTTCCTTTCGCGCTTCGATGTTGAGGGGAAGCATCACCTGATGTTTATCGCCGTCGACATGACGGAGCGCAAGCGCCTGGAACAGGAGAAGCGCCTGATCGAATCACAGATGCTCCACGTGCAAAAACTTGAGAGCCTCGGGGTGCTCGCAGGCGGTATCGCCCACGACTTCAATAACATCCTGATGGTGATCCTAGGCAACGCAGACCTTGCGCTGATGCGGATGGCGCCCGATTCGCCCGCCAGCGAAAACCTGGCCCAGATCGAACAGGCCGCGAGCCGTGCGGCAGACCTCGCCCGGCAGATGCTGGCTTATTCTGGTAGGGGTAAATTCGTCATTGAGAAACTCGACATGACCCGGCTTGTGCAGGAGATGGGGCAGATGCTCGAGGTCTCTATCTCGAAGAAGGTGATACTGCGCTACGATTTTGCGCCGGGACTCCCACCGGTAAGCGGCGACGCGACTCAACTGCGGCAGGTCGTTCTCAACCTCGTGCTCAACGCGAGCGAGGCGGTGGGCGATGCCAACGGCATGATCGTCATCAGCACCAAACGCCTTTTCTGCGACCGTGCGTACCTATCCGAGTCCTGGATCGACGACCGGCTCCCGGAAGGGGACTACGTGGTGCTCGAAGTTTCCGACAACGGCTGCGGCATGGCGCGCGAGGTGATACCCCGGATCTTCGACCCGTTTTTCACCACCAAGTTCACGGGACGCGGCCTCGGCATGGCAGCGGTTCTAGGGATCGTGAGAGCGCACCACGGGGCTATCAAGGTCTACAGCGAGAAGGGAAGGGGGAGTACCTTCCGCCTCCTTTTGCCTTGCGTAGAGGGGTACGCCGATCACCACGAAGCTGCCGATCCGGGTCCGCTCTGGCGGGGCAGCGGCACCGTCTTGCTCGCCGACGACGAGGAGAGCATCCGGGGGCTTGGGCGCGACATGCTTGAGACCATGGGCTTCGACGTTTTGCTTGCCTGCGACGGGCAGGAGGCGCTTGAAGTCTATCGCCGGCATAAAGAGGAGATCGTCTGCGTGCTCCTGGACCTCACCATGCCCCATCTGGACGGGGAACAGACCTTCCGGGCTCTGCGGGAGTTGCAGCCGGATGTGAAGGTGGTCATCTCCAGCGGTTACAACGAGCAGGAGGTCACCATGA
Organism: Geomonas edaphica; assembly: GCF_004917075.1. Classification (GTDB taxonomy): domain Bacteria; phylum Desulfobacterota; class Desulfuromonadia; order Geobacterales; family Geobacteraceae; genus Geomonas; species Geomonas edaphica. The sequence continues at coordinate 701,468 of NZ_SSYB01000001.1, read as the reverse complement.
AGTTCGTAGGTGCCGGGCCTTCGGGGTTCATACAAAAGCCGTATCGGGTGAACGAGATGAGCAGGACGCTGCGAGGAGTGCTGGGGGAATAAATTCCGGCAGGGCAAAAAAGGTAATTCGGGAATTCAGGGAAAGGCGAAAAAGTGTGTCCACGAAGCGCCGTAGGTGACCTCGCGCCCCCCCCTTTGCGAAGGGGGGGGACGGGGGGGATTTGCTTCTTGTTACCTGAATAACAAAAAGCCGGGAGGATGCGATCCTCCCGGCTTTCGTTTTACAAGGAGCCGTCCGGCTACTTGCCGCCGACCACCATGAGCTCGCTCACGAGCCTCGTGAAACGGAGCGGGTCCTTGATCGGGGAGCCTTCGGTCAGAAGGGCCTGGTCGAAGAGGAGCTCGCTGTAGTCGGCGAGTTTCGGGTTCGACTTGTCCTTCTCGTACATGGCGGTCATCACCTGCATGATCTGGTGCTCGGGGTTGAGCTCGAGGATCCTTTTCCCTTCCGGCACCTCTTGGTTCATCGCCTTCAGGATCTTCTCCATGTTGGCGTTCAGCCCCATCTCGTCCGCCACGAGGCAGCAGGCGCTCTCGGTGAGGCGGGAGGAGAGACGCACCTCCTTCACCCTGTCCTTGAGCGTTTCCTGGATGAAGTCGAGGATGCCGCCGAACTCCTTCTTTGCCTCCTCCTTCTTCGCTTCCTTCTCCTTCTTTTCCTCCTCGCTGTCCAGCTCGAGGTCGCCCCTGTCGATCGCCTTCAGGTGCTTTTCCTGGTACTCGTTGATCGCCTGCACCACCCACTCATCGACTGGATCGGTCATGTAGAGGACCTCGTAGTCCTTCTTGCGCAGGGCCTCCATGTAGGGGGAGTTCTCAACCGACTCGCGGGACATGCCGGTGATGAAGTAGATCTCCTTCTGTCCTTCGGGCATGCGCTCGACGTATTCCTTGAGCGACGTGAACTTCCCTTTCTCGGTCTTGGAGCTCTCGAAGAGGAGGAGGTCCTGCAGCTTCTCCTTGTTGGCGAAGTCGAAGTGGATCCCTTCCTTCAGCACCGGCCCGAACTCGCCATAGAACTTCAGGTAATCGTCGATGTTCTTTTCCTTCATCTCGGAGAGGGTGGAGAGGATCTTGCCGACGAGCGACTTCTGGATGCGCTTGATCTGCACATCCTCCTGCAGGATCTCGCGGGAGACGTTCAGCGGCAGGTCTGCCGAATCAACCACACCCTTGACGAAACGGAGGTAGTCGGGGAGAAGCGCCTCGCAGTTGTCGGTGATGTACACGCGCTTAACGTAGAGGTGCACGCCCTTTTTATGGTCGCGCAGGAAGAGATCGTAGGGCTTGTGCGAAGGGATGTAGACGATGGACTTGAACTCGCTCACCCCTTCGGCCGAGTAGTGGATGGTGGAGAGCGGTTTGTCGTAGTCGTGGGAGATGTGCTTGTAGAACTCCTCGTACTCCTCCTCGGTGATCTCGCTCTTCGGGCGGGTCCAGATCGCCTTCATGGAGTTCAAGGTCTCTTCGACGGTCTTCTCGATGTTGCCGCCACCCTCGATGACGTTGCCGTCCTGGTCCTTCACCGGCTCGGAGCGGGTCACGTCCATGACGACCGGGTACTGGACGTAGTCGGAGTACTTCTTCACGATGGAGCGGATCTTCCACTCGTCGAGAAACTCCTTCATGTCGTCTTTCAGGTGCAACACGATCTCGGTACCGCGCGTCTCCTTCTCGACCTCCTCGATGGAGTAGGAGCCGTCACCGGCCGATTCCCAGCGGCAGCCGAACTGCTTGTCGCCCGCCTTCCGGGTGGTGAGTTCCACCTTGTCCGCGACCATGAAGGAGGCGTAGAAGCCGACGCCGAACTGGCCGATCAGTTCCGGGTTCTCGGAAAGGTTCTTTTCCTTGAGGGCGGCCACGAAGCTCTTGGTGCCGGACTTGGCGATGGTGCCGATGTTGTCGGCCACCTCGTCCATGCTCATGCCGATGCCGTTGTCGGTGATGGTGATGGTTCCCGCTTCCTTGTCCGCATGCAGCTTGATCTTCCAGTCGGTGTTCCCCTCCAGCAGTTCCATGTTGGAGTGGGACTCGAACTTTATCTTGTCAATGGCGTCAGATGCGTTAGAGATGAGCTCCCTTAAGAAGATTTCCTTGTTGGAGTAGAGGGAGTGGATCACCAGGTCCAAAAGCTGCTGGACCTCGGTCTCGAACTTCTTGACGGTTTTGGCCATGTCTTCGTGGTCTCCTTTGTGCTTGAGTGGGTGCTCGACGGAACATAAGCATTGCTGCTTCTGATTTCAAGGGGGAGGGAGGAAAAAACATGCGTGCCCATCACTCTGCCATCGTCTCACTGCGGCCACGCATGGAGACGTCATCGAAATAACACTATTCCAGGCAAAATAAGCTTATTCCGTAGGATATAACGCTATTCGAGAGAGAATAAGCTTATTTTGAACGGAATAGCACTATTTTGCAGAAAATAAGCTTATTCAAAACGAAATAACACTATTCTCGCGCGAAATAAGCTTATTCCGAACGAGATAACGCTATTCCCGGTGAAATAAGCTTATTCCGGAGAAAATAACACTATTCACGGCCAAATAAGCTAATTCCCTGCAAAACAACACTATTCGCGCAGAAATAGCGCAACTTGAAGGGAGAAATGTGGCTAGCTCAGACAGGTGAAAACCTGTGGGCGAATCAAAGTTTGAGGTACTGCCTCAGTATGGCGGGGTGCAGGTGCTCTTTCATCACCTCCCACGCCTCGCGCAGCGCTTCGGCGTCGTGCAGGGCATGGTGCGGCGAAAGATCGCTGTAGGCGTCGTCGTGGGCCTGCTTTAGCAGCGGGCGCAGTTCGGGGAGGCTTTCGCTGTAGAAATGCAGCGGGGTGGGGTAGAGGTTGGGGGGGAGTTCGTGATGCAAAAGATCAAGCATGAGCACCCAGTCGTACCCCGGCGCATCGGTCACCACGCGTATCGGGACACCGAAGCCGGCGAGCCATTCGCGCAACCGGCGCGCCGCGTAGCCACTTTCCTGGAAGAATTCGCCGCCGGTTAACTGCGGCAACACCTTCTCGACCACGAACGCGGAGCATCCATCGCGGCTCCAGCCGTTTTCCAGTTCGGCGTAGTAGCTTTCGCCGCTCTCGGCGACCAGGGCAATGCTTATCAACTGCGGGTAGTCGAAATCGGTGAACTCGGTGTCCAGGAAAAGGAGCTTGGGCCTTTGCGTGGCGAGGTTCTCGGGAATGGGGACGGTCTTCACCTTATGGGACTTGCGCTGCGCCGCATGCAACTGGCAGAGCGTCTTCGCGAAGCCGTGGCCAAGCTGTAGCGACCCTGGTTCGCCGCACTCCTCACAGATTGCGGTTGCCCTGTGCTCCGCGTCGCGGGCGAGTTCCTTCACGATGAAGGAGCCAGACTCCACCCGGACGAAAAGCCCGCCCAGACGTTCCTCAGCCTTGAAGTGCCCGATGCGCGGCATGCCGAGGTGCTCCATCGCCTCTATGGCGGTGCAGAGATCCCACACCAGCGTATACCACCCCTCGCCGCAGCGCACACTGCCGGAAGGCTCCTTCAGGTAGCGCGGGAAACGCGAGAACAGCTTCTCCCGCGCGATACTTCCCTCCGGTTTCACCCACTTGTCCCATGGCAGGAACATCTTCTCCGTGGCGCGCTTGAAGCGCACGACGAGGTCGACCACTCCGAGTGCGAAGGCCGAGAGGCGCATTTTAATTGTGTTCAGTACCGGCATGTTTTTCATTAGCACCTGATTCTACCAGATCCCCCGTTTCTTGACACCATTTCCCAGCTATGTTAATAAAGTCGGGCTAAAACTCTTTGCCCGGCAAGGGGATAGCCCCACCAAACACCTCGCAGCGCAACAAGGAGCCCCATGTATTTCCCCGATTTCGCTTCGTTCCAGACCCTGTCCGCACAAGGCAACCTGATTCCGGTCTTTCGTGAGATCCTGGCCGACCTGGATACTCCGGTAGGTGCCTTCAAGAAGATCGACGACGGTCGTTTCGGTTTTCTGCTCGAGAGTATCGAGGGTGGGGAGAAGTGGGGGCGCTACACCTTCCTTGGTTCATCGCCGGCGGTGGTGATCCGCGGCAAGGACAACTGGGTCGAGATCGTGGAGGGGGGCGCGGTTAGCCGCGTCGAGGTCGCCGATCCGCTGAACTACATCCGCGACTACATGGCCCGCTACCAGCCGGTCGAGGTGGCCGGGATACCAAGGTTCTTCGGTGGCGCCGTTGGCTACCTCGGCTATGACGCGGTGCGCCATTTCGAGACCCTGCCGGACAGTAACCCGAGGCTCATCGATACCTACGACTCCTACTTCATCATCACCGACACCATGATCATCTTCGACAGCCTGAGCCAGAAGATCAAGGTCGTCTCGAACGCCCACCTGGATGGAGGTACTTCTGCCGAGGCGGCCTACGCCGACGCGGTGAGCAAGATTGAAGGTCTCATCGAACGCCTGAAGAAACCCCTTCCCGTGCAGCCGAAGAAAGCCGCCACCGGGAAGGTGGAACTCACCTCCAACGTGAAGCGCGAGGAGTTCGAGCAGGCGGTGACGCGCGCCAAGGAGTACGTGAGAAGCGGCGACATCATCCAGGTGGTGCTCTCCCAGCGCTTCTCCGGCGACCTGACCGTCGATCCTTTCGATATCTACCGGGTGCTGAGGACGCTGAACCCGTCGCCCTACATGTTCTTCCTCCGTCTCGAGGATACCATGGTGGTTGGGGCCTCTCCCGAGGTCATGGTGCGCAAGGAGGGGGAGCTCGTCGAACTGCGCCCCATCGCCGGCACCCGTACGCGCGGCGCCACCCCTGCCGCGGACGAAGAACTGGCGCGCGACCTTCTGGCCGATCCCAAAGAGTGTGCCGAGCACGTCATGCTGGTCGATCTCGGGAGAAACGACCTCGGGCGCGTCTGCACCACGGGAAGCGTGAAGGTCTCCGAGCTGATGGTCATCGAGCGGTACTCGCACGTGATGCACATCGTCTCCAACGTGCAGGGAAACCTTGCCCAGGGTTTCGACGCCTTCGACGTGGTGCGCGCCACCTTCCCCGCGGGCACCCTCTCGGGAGCGCCGAAGGTGCGTGCCATGGAGATCATCGACGAGCTGGAAGTGGCGCGGCGTGAAGTCTACGGCGGGGCCGTCGGCTACTTCTCCTTCTCTGGCAACATGGACATGGCCATCGCCATCAGGACCCTCGTCATCAAGGACGGCAAAGTGCATCTGCAGGCCGGTGCCGGCATCGTGGCCGACTCCGACCCCGCCTCCGAATACATGGAGACGGTGAACAAGGCGAAGGCCGTGGTGAAGGCGATCGAGATGGCCGAGCGCGGCATCGACTAGACCTCATCGTTTGGAACGCTCAGAAAAAGGCGACCGGAATTCCGGCCGCCTTTTTTATTGGTGCGCCCGGCAGGAACTCCCGCGGACGCGTGACAAGTTGGTACGTGAGCGTTGCAAACTTGCATGGAGGCGTTTCAAGCTTGTATGTGTGCGTTGCAAACTTGCACGATCAGGTTTCATGTTTGTACGTGTGCGTTGCAAACTTGCACGGGGAGGTTTCAAGTTTGTACGCGCGTGTTGCAAACTTGCATGGGGACGTTTCAAGTTTGTACGTGTGCGTTGCAAACTTGCACGGGGACGTTCCGAGTTTGTACGCGCGCGTTGCAAACTTGTACGGGGATGTTTCAAGCTTCTACGCACGCGTTGTAAATTTCCGCGGCCGCGTTTCAAATTAGCGTGCGCTCGTTGAAAAGTCGTACCGATGCGGGTGGGATATGCGAGGCCGACCTCATGTTTGGTATAACTTGCACTGACTAATTTCCCTCTTCTGTTAAAACGTCTGGCTCAAACTTTTTTGCGCAGAACCGATGTGTTAATCCATCACTGTGTTTACACCTCTTATTCACTGCCAAGAAAAAAGCTGGCATTGAATATACAAAATGTGTGTAATTTAATTTTATATTGTGAAGGGATTAACACACAGGAGAAAAAAACATAGTAGAATTTCCACGTTAATCCAATCTATCTTCCGATCTGTTTAATGCCGCCGCAGGAGCCGATTGTATGGGTAGTGCTTGTCCCGTGAAGAAGGTCCTCATTGTCGAAGATGACGATTCCCACGCAGAACTGATACGTCGCGGATTCAGCGAATGTACCGACCAGTACGAGCTGACCGTTGCTGGAAGCCTCCAGGAAGCCCTGGCGCGTGTACGCACCCGTGACTACGATATCGTGCTCACCGATTACCTTTTGCCCGACGGCAAGGGTGGAGACCTGGTAACGCTATCGGCCGACATTGCTCCGGTCGTGGTGATGACTTCGCATGGCAACGAACAGGTAGCGGTCGAGGCGATGAAATCGGGTGCCATCGACTACGTGGTCAAGATGCCCGAGGTTTTCGACGCCATGCCGCGCATCGTCGAGCGCGCTTTGCGCGAGTGGGATCACATCCTCGAGCACCGCAGGGCCGAGGAGGCGTTAAGAGTACAAAGCAACCGCCTGGAGCACGAGGTGGCGGAACGCGAGATGGCGCAGGAGGCGCTTCAGGAACAGGCGCTTCTCTTGAAGAAGGAGATCGCTGAACGAAAACTCGCCCAGGAGACCCTGCGCCTTAGCGAGGAGAAGTTTCACAAGGCCTTCGACAGTGCCCCCCTCATCATGGTGATTACCGACATGGACGATGGTGTCTTCATCGACGTGAACCGCAAGTTCGTAGACCTATCTGGCTACAGTCGGGATGAGGTGCTAGGAAAAACCTCGACTTCCCTCGGCTGGATCGACGCGGCGGACCGGGCGGCGCTGCTGGATAAACTCAACCAGGAAGGGATCGTGACCGGGTATGTGGTCACGCTCCACGCCAAGGACGGTCGAGTTCTGAAAGGTGAGTATTATTGCGAGCGGATCGTTGTGGACGGTAGCGAGCGCCTTTTGGCAATCGCGCTCGACATCACCGAGCGGTTGAAACTCGAGGAGCAGTTACGCCACTCCCAAAAACTCGAGGCGGTCGGGATCCTCGCGGGCGGTGTAGCCCATGACTTCAACAACATACTTACCGTGATCGGCGGGTACTGCGAACTGTTGAAGCTGGATATCGATGAGGGGAACCCGGTAAGGGATAAGGTGCTGCAGATCTCGGCCGCAGCGGATCGTGCCGCCAACCTGACCCGGAGCCTCCTCGCCTTCAGCCGCAAGGGGGAGGTGAAGGCGGCTCCTGGGAACCTGAACGAAATCGTTAAGGGGGTTGAGAAGTTCCTGCAGCGCATCATCGGCGAGGACATCACTCTCACCACCTCCCTGGCCGAGGAGCCGCTCTGGGCCGTCGTTGATACCGGCCAGATCGAGCAGGTGCTTATGAACCTTGGGGCCAACGCCCGCGATGCCATGCCTAAGGGTGGGCGGCTCATGGTTCAGACGGAGTACCACGAAATAGACGAGGCCTTCGTGCACGCGCACGGCTTCGGGGAGCCCGGCCACTACGCCCTCCTGACCATCTCCGATACCGGGGAGGGGATGGACGAGACGACGCGTAAGAAGATTTTCGATCCCTTCTTCACCACCAAGGTGGTCGGCAAGGGGACCGGCCTCGGTCTTGCCATCGTGTATGGGATCATCACGCAGCACAGGGGATTCGTGAACGTCTACAGCGAGCCCGGCATCGGATCCACTTTCCGCATCTACCTTCCTGCCATCGGAACCGAAAAGCGCGAGAAGAAGGGGCCACCCGCACCCGAGCCGGTGATGCAGGGGACGGAGACCATCCTGGTAGCCGAGGATGACCTACACGTTCTCGACCTGGTCTCTTCGATCCTGCAGCAGTTCGGCTACACCATCATTCACGCCGCCAACGGTCTGGAGGCGGTGCAGAAATTCAAGGAGAACCCGCAGATCAGCTTGGTGCTCATGGACATCATCATGCCCGTGATGAACGGCAAGGAGGCGGCTGAGCACATACGCGGCATGTCTCCTGACGCGAAGATCCTTTTCACTAGCGGCTACACCGCCGATATCATCCGCAGCAGAAGCGATCTCGACGAGGGGGCCGAACTGGTCATGAAACCTGTGAAGCCCGCGGTTCTTCTTACGAAGGTCCGTGACATGCTGGACCGCCCTTAACGCCGAAAGGAGTCCTGCTGGCATGGTAACGCAGATACGCACCATACGCCGTTTCTCCATTGCGCTCGCCCTTTTCTGGACTGCCGGCATCGCGGTTTCACTCTTATGGTTTTACAAGCACGAACAGGATACCGTTCTCGAGATCGCCCGCGCTGAGGCACGGGCCACCTACGAGAAGGACAGCCTCTACCGTCGCTGGGCAACCAATCATGGCGGCGTCTATGTCACGGTTAGCGCATCCAGCCCGCCGAATCCGAACCTTGCCATGGTCCCCGAGCGCGACGTCGTCACCCCGTCTGGGCGCGCATTAACCCTGATCAACCCCGCCTACATGACCCGGCAGGTCTTCGAATTGGCCGACAGTCAGAAGAACCTGGTGCGCGGTCACATAACGAGCCTGAAGCCGATACGCCCCGAGAACGTTCCCGACCCGTGGGAAGCCCGGGCCCTGCTCAAGTTCGAGCAGGGTGTTAAGGAGGTGAGCGAGGTTCAGGTGATCAACGGGCGCAGGTACATGAGGCTCATGCGCCCGTTCGTCACCGAAGAGGGGTGTCTTAAGTGTCATGCCAGGCAGGGGTACAAGGTCGGTGACATCCGCGGGGGCATAAGCGCCTCAGTTCCCATCGAGCCGAACGAGGGGGCCTTCGCATCGGTAATAATGGGGGGCGTGGCTAGTCACTCCATTCTCTGGCTGTTGGGTGTGGGGATGATCGGTACCGGTTCACGCGTCCTGACCCGCAGCGCCCGGGTCCTCGAAAAGAGCGAAGAGCGATACCGCACCGTTGCCGACTACACTGACGACTGGGAGTACTGGCAGGCGCCGGACCGGACCTTCAGGTACGTATCGCCGTCCTGCAAAAAGCTCTGCGGTTACGGCCACGAAGCGTTCTATGCCGACCACACCCTCATCGAGAGGGTCATCCATCCCGACGATCTCGCCGCATACCTGGACCACGAACACGCTTCCTTTGATGGGAACCCCAGTCCGATCGATTTCCGCATCGTACGCCCTGACGGCGAGGTGCGCTGGATCTCGCACATCTGCCGGGTCGTCTACACGAAAGAGGGAGCGGAGAGCGGTGTAAGGGCGAGCAACCGCGACATTACCGACCGAAAGCGTGCCGACGAAGCACTCAGGGAACAGGCGCTTCTCCTGGAAAGCGAGGTACGCGAGCGCAAGGAGCGCGAGCTCGAGTTGGAGGCGAAAAACGCCGAACTCGAGCGTTTCACCTACACGGTGTCGCACGATCTCAAGAGCCCGCTCATCACCATCAAGGGGTTCGCCGGGGCCGTCATCAAGGATCTGCAAAACGGTCAGTCGCAGCGGCTTGACGGCGACGTGCGCCGCATTATGGCCGCCGCCGACAAGATGACGGCACTCCTTGACGACCTTCTGGAGCTTTCCCGCGTCGGACGCATCGTGAACGCTCCGACCCTCATCGACATGAACGCCCTCACCCACGAGGTGCTCGCCCAACTGGCAGGCCCCCTGGAGCAGCGGGGTGTTGAGGTCCTAGTGCAGCAGGAGCTTCCCACGGTCTGGGGAGATCAGCGCCGCATCTGCGAGGTGTTGCAGAACCTAATGGAAAACGCCATCAAGTATGCCGGTGAGCAGCCGCACCCTTGCATCGAGATCGGCGTGCGCGATGGCGAGGAGGGCGTGGTTTTCACGGTCCGCGACAACGGCATGGGGGTGGCGCAACAGTACCATGAGACCATCTTCGGCCTATTCAACAAGCTCGATGCCCGTTCCGAGGGGACCGGGATCGGACTTGCCCTCGCGCGGCGCATCATCGAGTTTCATGGCGGGAAGCTGTGGGTTGAGTCGGAGGGCGCAGGGCAGGGGAGCACCTTCTGTTTCACGCTAAACATGACGCCGCCTGCCGCGGCAGTGGAATCTTAAGAAGATCATGTAAGACCGAGACAAATCCCCCCTGTCCCCCCTTCGCAAAGGGGGGGACGTTGGGCTCATGCAGCGCTTCGTAGGGAGCTGTACTCCACGAGGGGGGGGCAGTCCAGGAATTGAAGACAACCATTCTCAAAGGGGGAACACATGGTGGAAGGCGAACCGTTGTGCATTCTTTTGGTGGAAGACAACCCGGACCACGCCGAGCTAGCGCTTAGAAACCTTTCCGACGCGGGGCTTGCCAACCGCGTGTTCCACGTCGAGGACGGCGAGGCCGCTCTTGACTATCTGCACAACCGCGGGCGCTTCGTCGACGAGCTGAGCTACCCGCGCCCGCACCTCGTACTGCTTGATCTGCGCCTGCCGAAAGTCGACGGCATAGAGGTGCTCAAACAGGTGAAGGCTTCGGAACAGTTAAAGGCGATCCCGGTAGTCATCCTGACCACCTCGGCGGCCGAGCGTGACCTTGCCCAGGCCTACAACCATTACGCCAACAGTTATTTAACGAAGCCGGTGGACTTCGACTCCTTCAGCCGTCTTCTGCAAGACCTCGGTTTCTACTGGCTTGCCTGGAACAAACGCCCCTCCGGCTAGGGAGGGCAAAATTCTTTTTGGGGGTGTGAAATATTCCCACACCCGCGGGTGGGATACCACCCTAATTTACCCCGTATCACCCCTCCTGGTCCGCCTCTTTTGCGCATTTCCTGACGGAATCTCTTGAGTTTCTTCGGCAAAACCTTTATATTTTTGCGATTCGCATAAGACACCAAAAGGGTGGGGTTCCGCGACGTCGCATCTAACGCCTCCGGTTCCCGCAGGTTACCAGCCATGCTCCTGATGATAGACAATTACGACTCCTTCACCTACAACATCGTCCAGTATCTTGGCGAACTGGGTGAGGATGTGAAGGTTTTCCGCAACGACAAGATCACCCTTGACGAGATCGAGGCGCTCGCGCCGGACCGGATCGTGGTGTCCCCCGGGCCTTGTTCGCCCGAGGAGGCAGGCATCTCGGTCGAGGCGATCCGCCGCTTCGCAGGCAAGATCCCGATCCTGGGTGTCTGCCTCGGGCACCAGTCCATCGGCTACGCTTTCGGCGGGAAGGTCATCCGGAGCGCGACCCTGATGCACGGCAAGACATCGCCCATCCATCACGACGGTCAGGGGCTTTTCAAGGGGCTTCCTAACCCGTTCGCCGCCACCCGCTACCACTCCCTCATCGTCGAGCGCGATACGCTTCCTGCCGAGCTGGAGGTGACTGCCTGGGTCGAGGAGGGGGAGATCATGGGGATGCGGCACCGCACTCTTCCGCTCTGGGGGGTGCAGTTCCACCCGGAATCCATACTCACCCAAGGGGGGATGGACCTTTTGAAGAACTTCCTCGAGATGTCAAGATAGTATCCGGCCGGGGCAGCTCTCCCGGCCTTTAAATTCTTTTGTGAAGGAGTCGCTATGATTCGCAAGGCAATAGCACGTGTCGTCGAGAGGGAGGACCTGAGCGAGGCGGAGATGATCGAGGTGATGGACCAGATCATGTCCGGTGGCGCCACGCCCGCGCAGATAGCCTCCTTCATCACCGCCCTCAGGATGAAGGGGGAGACGGTCGACGAGATCACGGGCGCCGCGCGGGTCATGCGCGACCGGGCCATGCCGATCCGGGTCGGCAAAAGTGTCCTCGGCATCGACCGCGACGACATCAACCTCGATCGTGAGACCATCCTCGACACCTGCGGTACCGGCGGCTCCGGCACCAACTCCTTCAACATCTCCACCACCGTCGCCTTCATCGTCTCCGCCTGCGGCGTCAAAGTCGCCAAACACGGTAACCGCGCGGTTTCTTCCTCCTGCGGCTCGGCGGACGTCCTCGAAGCGCTCGGCGTGAACCTGAACGTAACCCCCGAAACGGTTGAGCGCAGCATCGCCGAGATCGGCATCGGCTTTTTATACGCCCCGGCCTTGCACGGCGCCATGAAGCACGCCATTGGCCCGCGCCGCGAGATCGGCGTCCGCACCATCTTCAACATCCTGGGCCCGCTCACCAACCCGGCCGCGGCCGACTGCCAGGTGCTCGGCGTCTACCGCGAGGATCTGGTCGAAAAGCTCGCCCACGTGCTCAAGAAACTTGGGTGCCGCCGCGGTTACGTGGTGCACGGCTGCGACGGGATGGACGAGGTTACCCTTACCGGCGAGAGCACCATAGGCGAAGTCGGACCTGATGGTGTCAGGGTGTACAAGATCACCCCTGAGCAGTTCGGCCTCGATCGCGCGCCGCTGACCGAACTGCATGGCGGCGACGCACAAGGCAACGCCGTTATCGTCCGGGATATCCTCTCCGGCAAGGACGGCGCCAAGCGCCGGATCGTGCTTTTGAACGCGGCCTACGCACTGCTTGCGGCCGGAAAGGTTCAGGACGTCGCCGAGGGGATCAGGCTCGCCACCGAGACCATCGATTCCGGCAGTGGCCTTAAACAGTTGGAGCGGCTCGTAGCGCTCACCAACGAGGTGGAGTAGCAGATGACAAAGGTACCAGACGTACTGAAGAAGATCGTGGACCACAAGCAGGGCGAGCTGGAAGCGGCGATGACCGCCGTACCGCTCAATGAGATCATGGACCGTCTGGACGATCTGGAGGACACCCCGCGCGGTTTCCAGAACGCCATCATCAACGCACTCGGCTCCGGGTGGACTCCCATCATCGCCGAGGTCAAGAAGGGCTCCCCGTCCAAGGGGCTGATCCGGGCCGATTTCGATCCGCTGCAGATCGCCACTACCTACCAGGATAACGGCGCCACCTGTCTTTCCGTGCTTACCGACGAACACTTCTTCATGGGGCACCTGAGCTACTTAGCCCTGATCCGTGAACAGGTCTCGCTCCCCTTGCTGCGCAAGGACTTCATCTTCGATCCCTACCAGATCTACCAGGCCCGCGCCGCCGGGGCCGATGCCATTCTCCTTATCGCCGCCATGCTCGACGTGCCGCAGCTGCGTGACTTCCACGCCCTTGCCCGCGACCTTTCCATGGACGTGCTCCTCGAGGTGCACGACGAGCACGAGCTCGAGATGGCGCTGCAGACCGACTGCAGCATGATCGGCATCAACAACCGGAACCTGCGCACCTTCGAGGTCGATATCGCCACCTCCGAGCGGCTTGCCGCCATGGTTCCCGCGGGGCGCATCATCGTCGCGGAGAGCGGCATCAACAACCGCGAGGAGATCGTGCACCTGATGGAAAAGGGGCTGCACGCCTTCCTGATCGGCGAATCGCTCATGCGAGAGACCGACGTGGGGGCGAAACTCGCCGAACTGGTGGGGTAGGGCGCCCGTATTATGGAATGCAATGTTCCAACTGAAAAGGAGAGGCTATGAATACCAAGTTCCTGCTTGATGAATCGCGCATCCCGAAACAGTGGTACAACATCATCCCCGACATGCCGGGTCCACTCCAGCCGGTGATCAACCCGGCGACCTTGAAGCCGGTCACCCCCGAGGACATGACCGCGATCTTCCCGATGTCGCTCATCGAGCAGGAGATGTCGACCCAGCGCTGGATCGATATCCCGGACGAGGTGCGTGAGAAATACCGTATCTGGCGTCCGTCCCCGCTTTTCCGTGCCCACAGGCTCGAGCAGGCGCTTGGGACCCCCGCGAAGATCTACTACAAATACGAAGGGGTGTCGCCGGCCGGTTCGCACAAGCCGAACAGCGCCATCCCACAGGCCTGGTACAACAAGCAGGCCGGCATCCGCAGGCTCGCCACTGAGACCGGCGCAGGGCAGTGGGGGAGCTCGCTCGCCCTTGCCTGCTCCATGTTCGGTCTGGAGTGCACCATCTACATGGTCAAGGTCTCCTGCACGCAGAAGCCGTACAGAAAGAGCATGATGCAGCTTTGGGGCGCGACGGTGATCCCGTCCCCCTCCGAGTTCACCAACGCCGGGCGCACCATCCTCGCGCACGACCCGGACAACCTTGGTAGCCTCGGCATCGCCATCTCCGAGGCGGTCGAGGACGCGGCGACCCACGATGATACAAACTACGCGCTCGGAAGCGTCTTGAACCACGTTTGTTTGCACCAGACCGTGATCGGTCTTGAGGCAAAAGAGCAGATGGCGCTCGCGCAGGACTACCCGGACGTGGTCATCGCCTGCTGCGGTGGCGGTTCCAACTTCGCAGGGCTTGCCTTCCCGTTCCTTAGTGACCGGGCGAACGGCAAGAAGGTGCGCTGCCTCGCGGTCGAGCCTGCCTCCTGCCCGACCCTCACCAAGGGGGTCTACGCCTTCGACTACGGTGACACCGCGAAGCTTGCGCCGATTACCAAGATGTACACCCTGGGTCATGACTTCATGCCGCCGGGAATTCACGCGGGCGGGCTTCGTTACCACGGCGAATCCGCGCTCATCTCGCAGCTCTACCACGCCGGCGAGATCGAAGCGAAGGCGTACAAGCAGAATGCCTGCTTCGAAGGGGCGCTTCTTTTCGCCAGGACTGAGGGGATCGTTCCAGCGCCCGAGTCCTCCCACGCGCTGCGTGCCGCCATCGACGAAGCGGTGCTTGCCAAGGAGGAGGGGAAGGAGAAGACCATCCTCTTCGGTCTCTCCGGCCACGGTCAGCTCGACATGATGGCTTACGATGCGTACCTCTCCGGGAAGCTCGAAGACTATGAGTACCCCGAGGAGTCGATCCGCCAGTCGTTAGAAAGGCTGCCCAAGGTAAGTCTTTAGAAGTTTAGCTTCGGCTGGCCGATGTCGGTAAATTGAACAATTCTAAGGGTATACGCCCATGACAAAGGTCAAGATCTGTGGCATAACATCGGTGGACGATGCTCTCATGGCGGTGGATGCCGGAGCCGACGCCCTGGGGTTTGTCTTCTTCGAGAAGTCCCCCCGTTACGTCACCCCGGAGGCTGCGGCGGGGATCATCGCCAAGCTCCCTCCGCTCGTGCAGGTCGTGGGTCTTTTCGTCAACGCCGATCTGGACGTGGTGAACCGAACCGCCGACCGCTGTGGGCTCGACATCGTACAACTGCACGGCGAGGAGAGCCCCGAGTTTTGCCGGCTGGTGCGGCGTCGCGTCATGAAGGCATTCCGTGTCCGTGGGCCCGAAAGTCTCGTTCCGCTGCCGGAATTCCATGTGGCCGCCTACCTGCTGGACGCGTACTCGCCCAACGCCCACGGGGGGACGGGTGAGGTGTTCGACTGGGAATGCGCCATTGCCGCCAAGGAGCACGGCCCCATCGTCCTTGCCGGAGGGCTCACCCCTGACAACATCGCCGCCGCCGTGACACAGGTGCGTCCCTATGGCGTCGATGTATCAAGCGGCGTCGAAGCATCGCCAGGCCTAAAGGACCCCGACAAGGTGCGGCGCTTCATCCAACTGGCAAAACATCCGCACCCGATCTGATGCGGTGTGACGTAGAATTTAGACGTAGAACGTTGAACGTAGAACGGTTTCTAACCCAAAGCAAAGGAGTGGCAATGAAGATTATCGTAACCGATGAGGTGGCTCAGGAAGGACTGGCGATTTTGCAGCGTGACCCGCGCGTGCAGATGGACATCAAGCTGGGACTGAAGAAAGAAGAGCTTTACTCGATCATTGGTGATTACGACGTTATCATCACCAGAAGCGGCACCACCGTTGACAAGCCCCTGCTCGACGCAGCGACCAACCTGAAGCTCGTCGCCCGAGCCGGTGTAGGCGTCGACAACGTCGACGTTGACTATGCCTCCGCCAAAGGCGTCATCGTGGTCAACGCCCCCTTCGGCAACACCAACAGCGCCGCCGAACACGCCATGGCGCTGCTTCTTTCCTTCTGCCGCAACGTCACCAAGGCGAACAACTCCCTTAAGGGCGGCGCTTGGAAACGCGCCCCCTTCACCGGCTTTGAGCTCAAAGGGCGGACCGCAGGCGTCATCGGCCTCGGTAAGGTCGGCGGCCGCGTCGCCACCCGCCTGAAGGCGTTCGAGTGCGAGGTCCTCGCCTGCGACCCGTACATCGCCGAGAAGCGCGCCCACGACCTCGGCGTCAAGCTGGTCACTCTCGACGAGATCATCAAGAACTGCGACATCATCACCGTGCACACCCCGCTCACCAGTGAAACGCACAACATGATCGGCAAGAAGGAGCTCGCAGCCACGAAGGACGGCGTGATCATCATCAACGCCGCCCGCGGCGGGATCATCAACGAAGAGGCGATGCTGGAAGCCCTCGACTCCGGCCGCGTAGCCGGTGCAGCCTTCGACGTTTGGAGCCAGGAGCCGCCCGACAGCGAGGTCCTCAAAAAGCTCATCGGTCACGAGAAGATGGTCGTCACCCCGCACCTGGGCGCCAACACCTTCGAGGCTCAGGTGAACGTCGCCGTCGACGTGGCCAAGGAAATCCTGCGCTACATGGACGAGCAGCCGATCGAGAACGCCATCAACATCCCGAAGTTCGACGCCTCCCTCATGGGGCAGATGCGTCCGTACCTGAACCTCGTGAACGTGCTGGCCGACTTCATCATCCAACTGGTCGACACCAACCTGAACAAGATCACCTTCACCTACACCGGCGGTCTCGCCCAGTACGACTGCACCCCGATCACCGTCTGCGGCCTCGCTTCGCTGCTTAACCGCCGGGTCGAGCAGGAAGTCAACATGGTCAACGCTCAGCTCGTCGCGGACAACATGGGGATCGTGATCGAAGAGGTGAAGAGCACCCACTCCGATGATTTCTCCAACATGATCACCGTGACCATCGAGGGCTCCGGCGAGAAACGCCTGATCTCTGGCACCGCGTTCGAAGGTGTGCCGCGCATCGTGAAGCTGCGCGACTACCAGATGGACTTCCGTCCGGAGGAGCACATGCTGCTTCTTGCCTACGGCGACCGCCCGGGCATCATCGGCAAGATCGGCACCATCCTCGGCAAGCACGAGATCAACATCGCCGCCATGAACCTCGGGCGCCGCGAGAAGAAAGGAGAGGCGATGGTCATCCTCTCCCTCGACTCCGCAGTCCCTGCCGAGGTCGTTCAAGAGGTGAGGGAGGCGACCGAAGCCAACTTCGTCAAACCGCTCTACCTCGTCACCGCGAAGTAGTGTTGCGATAGCTGCAGAACGAAAAAGCCCCCCGGCGTCCGCCGGGGGGCTTTTTTTATGGTTTGAATATTGTGCCTTTTGCTTTTGAAGGGTTTCAGCCTTTTTAAAGCTTCAACGCAAAGACGAAAAAGCCGCCAAGTCGCAAAGAAAACCTTCTGGATGGAAACTGCAAAACCAAACCCGCTTTTCCTTTGCGTCTCCGCGCCTTTGCGTCTTTGCGTTAATGCATCTGTAGGGGGGCGTTAGGAGATCTTCCTCCCGCCGCAGGCCTTCAGCCTTTGGTGCGCCTCGCGCAGGGCCTTCTCAGTGGTTTCCCAGCAGATGCAGCTGTCGGTGATGGATACGCCGTATTTGAGCTCGGCCAGGTTCTTCGGCAACGCCTGGTTGCCGTCTTTAAGGTAGCTCTCGATCATCACGCCGGAGATGGAACGGTTGCCGGCGACGATCTGGTCGACAACGGCTCTCAGCACCTCGGGCTGGCGCTCGTATTTCTTCTCCGAGTTGCCGTGGCTGCAGTCCACCATGAGGGTCGGGGTGAGGCCCGCCTTCTTGAGCATCTCCTCGCTTTTGGCGATGTCCTCGGGATAGTAGTTCGGCTTCTTGTTGCCGCCACGGAGCACCATGTGGACGTCGGGGTTGCCGGTGGTCTGGATGATGGAGGAGAGGCCGTCACGGTTGATGCCGAGGAAGCTGTGCGAATGGAGCGCCGCATTCATGGCGTCGATGGCGATCTGCAGGTTACCGTCCGTGCCGTTTTTGAAACCGATCGGGAAGGAAAGCCCGCTCGCCATCTCGCGGTGCGTCTGCGATTCCGTGGTACGCGCGCCGATGGCGCCCCAGGAAAGGAGGTCGGCCAGGTACTCGGGGGTGATCGGGTCGAGCATCTCGGTCGCTACCGGAAGTCCCATCTCGGTCACCTTGCAGAGAAGCCCCCTCGCGATGCCCAACCCCTTGGAGATCAAGTGGGTGCCGTCCATGCCCGGGTCGTTGATGAGTCCCTTCCACCCTACCGTGGTCCTCGGCTTCTCGAAGTAAACGCGCATGATGAGGAGGAGCTCTTCCGATACTTCCTTCGACAGGGCGGCGAGCTTCTCCGCATACTCCAGCGCCCCCTTGGGATCGTGGATCGAGCAGGGGCCGACCACAACCATGAGCCTCTTGTCCTCGCCCCTCAGTATCTTGGCGATGGCTGCGCGACTCTCGGTTACGCAGGCGCCCGACTGCACGGAGATCGGAAAGACCTGCCGCAGGTCGGTCGGTGCAATGATCGGGGTGATGCTTTTGATCTTCAGGTTGTTGGTCTTAATCATCGTATGCTCCCCGCTAGCGGTTTTTAATGTGGCGTAATCTAGCGCGTTTCCCATCCGCTGTCAAAAAAAAATGCCCGGGGGCGTAGGAATTTTGCCCTGAGCATATTTTTGTATGGTGCAGGTATAAAAAACGCTGTGAAAGCCGACGGTTTAGCCGCGTTTGGCGTGACCTGCGCCCTTTCGGTCCGCGGTCAGCGCGCTGCGCACCGAGTCGAAGGAAGCCTCCTCGGCACCCGCCTCCAGCATCGCCTTTGCCGCGCGGTGGGAATCGCCCGGCTGAACGTCCACGCCGCGCATCGCGTCGGTCAAAAGTGTCACCGCAAAACCTTCCTTTAGTGCATCCAGGACCGTCTCCTTCACGCAGTAGTCGGTAGCGAGTCCGCCGACGTAGAGGCGGTCCAGGGCCATGCGGTGCAAGAGCATGGTAAGCGGGGTGCCGTTTTCCGTGACGCCTGCCATGGCGGAGTAGCCGTCGTCCCAGTCGGCCATCCCCTTCGAGACGACGATGGTACCCTCCGGGAACCTCAGGCGTGGGTGGAAGGCGGCACCGGCGGTCCCCTGGATGCAGTGCGGCGGCCAGATTCCGCCGTTCTCCCGGAAATGCTTGCTGGCCGGCGGGTGCCAGTCCCGCGAGGCGAATACGGGGGTACTCGCTTCGCTGAAGAGGTCGAGGTAACGGTTGAGCGGCGCCAGGACCTTGTCGCCGCCCGGAACGGCCAACGCTCCCTCGGGGCAGAAATCAACCTGAACATCTACGACAAGAAGGGCGGCTCTTCTTTTCATCGAGACCTCCTTTGCAGGCGAGCGGTTATTCGCCGTACCTGCTCTGGATCTGAGACATCAATTTGAGCCGGAGCGTGTTGACACCCGGGCTGATGGAGACCTTGTACAGGTGCGGGTTGACGAGGCGCAGACAACCCTCGGGCAGCCGTTTGAGCTCGCTGTTCGAAAGCTCGGCGCAGCTTTGCAGGGTGGGGGAGGGGGCGCACCTTTTGCCGTTCTCCATCACCGTGCCGCGCAACTCTATAAGTCGTGCCTCCCGAGGTATCCGCTTTTGCTGGATCGGATTGGCGGGGTCGAATACCTGTGCTCCGGGGAGCACCTCCTCGTCATGTAGGGCGATGACATCCTGGATGAAGGAGCCGTCGGGGGCCACGGCGCGCAGCACCCGCTTGCGGTCCGGCAGGGTGGACTTCGCGAGGTCGCTCGTTATCTTAAGCTTCGCCTCGCCGTCGATTTTCACGAGCTTGTAGACCCCGCCGAGAGCGCCTCCTCCTTCTCCCGCGCAGGTGGCGAGCCGTGTGCCGACGCCGTAGATGTCTACCTGGCCCCCCTCGCTTCTGATCGATTCGATGACCAACTCGTCCAGTTCGTTCGAGGCGACGATCTTGACAGCGGGGAAGCCTGCGGCGTCGAAGGCGCTTCTGACCTGTCGTGAGAGATAGGCGAGATCGCCCGAGTCGATGCGCACCCCCACCAGTTCATGGCCACGCTCACGCAGTTCCCGGGCCACGGTGAGCGCGTTGGGGAGCCCGCTACCGAGGGTGTCGTAGGTGTCGATGAGGAGGATGCAGCTCTCCGGGAAATTGTCTGCGTAGCGGCGAAATGCCGTGAGTTCGTCCGGGAAAGCCATGATCCAGCTATGGGCGTGGGTACCCCTGACCGGTATGCCGTAGCGCATGCCGGCGAGAACGTTACTCGTGCTGCACACCCCGCCGACGTAAGCCGCCCGGGCCTCGGACAAACCGCCGTCGGGCCCCTGGGCCCGTCTCAGGCCGAATTCGAGGACGGTGGCATCCCCGGCGGCCTGTTTGATGCGCGCGGCCTTGGTGGCGACGAGGGTCTGGAAGTTGATGATGTTCAACAGTGCTGTTTCCACGAACTGCGCTTCGGCAAGTCCCCCCTCGATGGTGACAAGCGGCTCGGTGCCGAACACCACGGTCCCTTCACCGGGGGCGATGACTCTTCCTTTGAACTGGAAATCGGCGAGGTAGTCGAGAAACGACGGGCGGAAGAGTTTCAGACTATCTAAGTAGGCGAGTTCCTCCTCGCTGAAGGAGAGATCCTCGAGGTAGGAAAGCGCGGGTTCCAACCCGGCAAAGACGGCGTATCCACCCTTGAACGGGTTGTGACGGAAAAAGAGGTCGAAAACGGCGGGACGTTCGTGCATCCCTTGCTCATGGTAGCCTGCGAGCATTGTTAGCTCATAAAGGTCGGTAATCAGCGGCGAATAACGCATGGCGCCCCCTTTTAGTCATTTGGCACCCTGAATTATCGCACGATGCAGCTTTTCTGCCAGTTCCGGGTCGATGATTTTCAGTAACAGGTACTCCGCCTGTGCCTTGCCAGCATCGTTCAGCATAAGATGTGACAGTCCAAGCTTGTACAGTGCGTTTGCATTTCCGGGCCAGAGAGAGAGGAGGTCCTTGTAAGCGGTCGCCGCTTCCTCGTAGCGGTCTACCCTGAAATAGACTTCCCCGAGGTTCGAAACGGCAAGGGCAAGAGAAGGGTCCAGCTCTACCGATTTCTTGAGCGAGTCTATGGCATGCGGGTAGTCACCGGCGAGCGCTTGGGCGGTGCCAAGGTTCAACCAGGACAGCGCGTTGTGCGGCTCAAGAGCGATACTCTTGCCGAAAGCCTCGGCCGCCTCCGGGTAATTCCCGTCGCCGTTTAGCTCCACGCCTGCCTCGAACCAGTCGTCCGCCTCAAAGTACTCCTCGCTACCTATCCTGAGCGGTTCACCCGTTGGGGCAAGGGCGCCGGTGGCAAAGCCGGTGACGATGAGCAGTGCGAGGTATGTTCCCTTGCGGTGCTTCATAGCGGACCTCCGCGGAAAGCACAAAGATAGCATGTTAGAGGATATTTACAAAAACAGGGTGACCCTGACGCCTCCCTAGGTTTTTGCTGACATCGCCGGCGCCATTTGGTAGATAAAGTAGGCGCCGCGGGACTTGTCGTGGCGGGGAATTCATCTGAAAGGGGATCGTATGGAACATCTGCTTGTCATCGGCTGCGGCGCCATAGGACGCAGGGTCGCTTCTCTCGCACTTAAGCGGGGGCTTAAGGTCAGTACTTTCAACAGGAACGAAGTAGCGCCGCTGGAGGGGGTAACGCACTGCGCCGGGAACCTCGATGAGCCGCAAACGCTGGCGGGACTGCCAACCCGCGGTGTCGGCGTCATCTACCTGGCTCCTCCGCCGGGGGGAGGGATCGAGGACACCAGGATGCGTAACTTCCTTGCCGGTATCGGCGACGGCAGCGAACCGACGAAGATCGTCTATATAAGTACGAGCGGCGTCTACGGGGATCACGGCAGCGACGTGGTCACCGAGGAAACCGAGGCGGTGCCGCAGACCGCGCGCGGCAAGAGGCGGCTGCACGCGGAGCGCATAGTTCAACAGTGGGGCTTGGTGCACGGCGTTCCGGTGGTCGTACTACGGGTCACGGGGATCTACGCGCCGGACCGCCTGCCGGTGTCGCAGCTTACCACGGGCCAGCCGGTCTTGCGCGAAGAGGAGTCGCTTCCCAGCAACAGGATCCACGCCGATGATCTCTCCCGCATCTGCCTTGCCGCCCTCGACAGGGGGCCGGATGGCGCGATCTACAACGTAAGCGACGGGGCCCCCAGCTCGATGACCACCTATTTCAACGCCGCTGCCGACAAGCTGGGACTGCCGAGGCCTAGGCAGGTAACCATGGAAGAGGCACGCAAGGTGATGACGCCGCTCATGATCTCCTATTTCTCAGAAGGGCGCATCGTCGATAACGGAAAGATGTTGAGAGAGCTGGGCATTACCCTGCTCTACCCGAATTTGGAGGCGGGATTGAAGGATTGAGTTAAGGTATGGGGATAACAGGCGCGGCCGCTGCCTGCCAGTCGTGACCCTTTTGCTGCCGTGGGAGCGGGAGAAGCCGCTGCCTAAAAAACAGGCAAAACGCTATCATTAGCGACGAAAACGCCACTTTCTAACCACGCGGTCAGGTTTTCCCACAGAGTTTTCCACAGGTTTTGTGGAATATCGGTAACGACATTTGCCTTGATAATATAACTACTTATATTTATGAGGCGTTGTCGCGGTCTGTGACGCATTTCTTTGTTTTACAAGGACTTAATAAAGAAGGCCCATGGGATCTCCATGGGCCTTTTCGTACATTGGCGTTAAAGCGGAACACTTTCTTCCGATCCGTCGGTGAAGCGTCGCGGTTGTTGCTGCGTGGTCGGTGCCGCCGCGCAGCAGGTTTCCGTTTGGCAACCCTTTTTCAAGCGGCGAACCGCCTGGCGGATGAGATAAGTCGCTTTCAGCGTTGTTCCCAGTAACGCCAATTTGGTTGCTCCGGAACACCGTGCGGGAAGACTTGGATTACTGACCTCTGTCGCAACATTCCCCGGTGAGACGCTTCAGGCTTCCCTCTGCTTGTGAGGGCTTGCTCACCACGTCTGAAACCAGAGACAGTGTGATGAAAAGGTAGTCAGGGACCCAAATGGATGCGCTACGAGTATTCCAGAGCGGCTCGCACTCTCATGCTAAAGCTTGATGGTATTGTAGCAACGCTCCAGAGAGTGTCAACACGGAGATGAAATTAATTTCATCTGATGCAAATGGCTGAAAAACTGCATTTTTTTCAATTATGCCTGTTCCGTAAAGCGGCAGTTATTTCGCCGTCTTTTCCCTTTCGTCATAGCGGCTAGAAGGACCTGTCTGACCAGTTTTATTGCTTGTTGGTATGACAGTTGCCCTTTGCCGGGATGTCCTGTTCCGTGTCAGGGTGCAACAAAAGTTGCTTCCTTGCAGCGCCCCGAGTCAGCACCGGTTACCGCAGCTACAGTGGGAAGGTGTGGACCGAACATGAGATACACGGATCGTAACAGCGGATCAGCCGTTCGAGCGCGGCGGTCATCCGAGCCGTTTCTTCTCCCTCCATGCCGCGCGCGAGCGCCAGCAGGTCCCGAGCCATCGCACCCTGGTTCAGGGCGGTTGGGGTGATCACATCGGCTTGTGTGCAAATGCCGGCGTCGTCGATGGTATAGCTGTGAATCAGTACCCCGCGCGGTGCTTCGCAGGCCGCGGTTCCTGTACCGCCGCGCGACGCCACTGCGACGCCGGCTTCGGGGCCGGGTCCCAGTTCCAAAAGACGCTCGACGAGTTGAAGGGCGCGCTCGGCGGCGTCGTATAGTTCGATGGCCTGGGCGAGGTTGTTGCCCCGTATGTCCTTCCCGATCAGTTCATGCCTATGTGCCTTGAAAATCTCATCTGCGCCTTCGCTCAAGGTGGGGCCATGATGCAAGCGGGCCAGGGCCCCTACGGTCGCCTCCACACCCATCACCTTGGAAAGCTTTGCGTTTGAGTGCGGAAGAAGCGTTTCCGCGACATGCTCCCGGTATTCCCCTACGGCAAAAGAGCGGTCACGACTGAGGCGCAAGCGCCGCGAGGCAAGTGGGGCCGATAACGGCTCGAGGGCGAGAAAGGCGGGTTCCGGGAGTTTTGGGAAGGGAAATGGGGTACTGAAGAGCCGGCAGACGTCACTGCAGGCGGGAAGCGCCCGGCGCAACTCGTCTCTTAGTTGGGTAAGTTCATGCTTCGAAATCACGCGTCCAAGCCCGCCAAGGCGGATGTTCACCGGATGGATCAGGCGCCCCCCGACCGTCTCCTGGATGAGGCTTCCGACCTTTTTGATGGCGAGTCCCTGCTTGACGAGTTCCGGCGCCGTGCCGGCAAGCTCTGCGACACCCTGCACGCCGAGGAGGTCGGGGAGCACCAGGAAATAAAGGTGCAGCGCGTGGTCCTGGACGGTAGCCCCGTTCAGCATGAGCTCCCTGGTGAGCGAGGTCCGCTCGGAGACCTCGATACCGAGGGCGTCTTCGACGGCGAGTAGCGCCGTGACCTTGTGTACCGTCGAGCAGAGCGAGCAGATGCGGCATACGATGTCGGGGACCTCGGCGTAGCTCTTCCCGACCAGGAGGGCCTCGAAAAGGCGAGGGGACTCGCTCAGGTGCAGCTCCACCCGCTCGACGCGGGCACCGTCAAGGAAGACCTTCACGCTGCCGTGCCCTTCGAGTCTCGTCAACGGGTTTATTTCAACGACGCTGCCCATAGTCCCACCCCGGCTTGAACCTGTTCATCCTGCGCTCGATCTCCTCGCGGCCAAAGCCCCGCTCGAGCAGAAGCTCCAGTTCCTGTGCCACGTTCGCCTCCCGCACCGGGCCGCGGCAACCCTCGCAGACGATGCCCGTAGCAGGGCAGCGCGCGTTGCATCCACCCTGTATGACCGGCCCAAGGCACAGCTCCCCTTTTTCCATAAGGAGGCAGAGGTTCTCCCTGCTGCGGCACTCGGTGCAGACCGGGTAGGACCGGACCGGCGGGAGGGTCCCCGCAAGGAGTGCCGCGAGCAGTTCTACGACCTCCTCCTTCTCGGGAGGACAGCCGCGTATGGTCCAGTCCACACTCACGAAGTTGCCGAAGGGGGCCGGTGCGAAGCTCTCAGGCAGGCTCGGCTGGCTCCCGTACACGGTCTGGAGCAGTTCCTGTCTCTGTGACTGGCCGTTGTTCATGGCGGCGACGCCGCCGAAAGCGGCGCAGGTTCCGTACGCCACGAGCAGGCGGCTCGCGTTTCTCAGGCTGAAGAGCATATCGAGATCTGCCGGTGTGGAAACGGCACCCTCGACGAGGGCGGCGTCGAACGGTCCTTCGCGGCGGCCGCCGCTTTGTGCCATTGGGAAATATACGAGCTCGAAACGCTGCAGCACATCCGGGAGTTCGGCCTCGCAGTTAAGTAGGGTGAGCTGACAACCGGAACAGGCGGTAAGCCCCGCTATGGCAAGCCTTACAAGTTTCACAGCGCCTCCGGTATGTCTTTTAATTCGCCGGCCCGAAAGACCGGCCCGTCCACGCAGCAGAGTTTCTGGCCGATGGCGCAGTGGCAACAGCGCCCCACGCCGCAGCGCATCCTGCGTTCGAGGCTCAGCATGATACGTCCCGGCGCCACCCCAGCCTGCTCGAGGTCGGCGATGAGGCAGCGGTACAGGGGAGGGGGGCCGCACACCGCAGCGTAGGTCGCCGGTGCGTCGAAACGAAACCCTTTCAGGAGATCCGGCAGCAGCCCCACCGCGCAGGACTGGATGCCGTTCGTTTCCGGCGCGAAATCGACGGTGAGGTACAGTCGCATCTCCCCGCGTGCGGCGAGCGCCGCCATCTCCTCGCGAAACAGCATGAGCTTTGGCTGGCGCGCCCCGTACATCAGGGTGATCTCGCCGAAACGTTCGCGGTGCCTGAGAAGGTGCATGAGGAGGGAGCGTAGCGGAGCAATGCCGAGGCCACCGGCGAGTAACAGAACGGGATGGCCGGTCATTTCCTCCAGAGGAAATCCGTTGCCGAAAGGACCGCGGATGCCGAGCGGTGCAGCCGGGAGCTGTTGGTGCAACAGCTCGGTCACGTGTCCCACGCGGCGCACGCACAGTTCAAGCGTCCCGTCTTCTCCCGGGAGGTCGGCCGGCGAAATCGGGACTTCTCCCGCGCCGGGAACGGAGATCTGAACGAACTGACCCGGGACGAAACGGGACAGCTGAGAAAGGGCTGCCCCCTCGGGGGCGATACGGAAGAGGGACGTATCCTCGGTGAGCTCATGCCGCTCGATAAGCCGCGCGGTGAACGGCAGGTGCATGTCTTTTACCCTCTCGTTCATGGCGACATCTCCCCACGTGCCGCACTGAAGAGCTCGCGCAGGTCGATGCCGACGGGGCAAACGGCCTTGCAGCGTCCGCAGCCGACGCACGAGGTGATGCCCTGCAGCGGCGTGAAGCCGCAGTATTTGTGCAGGAAACGGTAGCGCAGGCGGTCGAGACGTGTGGGGCGGAAGTTCGCGCCCGCCACCTCTCCGTGCGTCGCGAAGAAGCAGTTGTCCCACTCCCTGATGCGTACTCCCCCGCCGTCGAGAGCGGGATATTCACGCACGTCGAAGCAGTAACAGGTGGGACAGCAGACGGAACAGGCCCCGCATGAGACGCAGGTGTCGGCGAACTTCTGCCAGAGCGGGTTGTCCGAGAAGCGCAGTTCGGGACCCTGGGGGGCGACGCCCGTTCCCGGATGCTGCGCTGCCACCGGCTGAGGGACTTCGGTTGTGCTGAAGAGATCAGCTGCCGCCGCGGCAATTGCTTCTCCCCGCGCGGTAACCGCAGAGAAGAGGTATCCGCTCTTAACCGCCGTGAGGAATGCGTCGCAGTTGGCAGCGGAGTCCGGAGCAGAGCAGAAGCAGAAATCGTCAGGCTCGCAGGAGATGCCGACCAGGGTGAGCCGCGCCCTGCGCGCCGCATACCCCGGATCGGTGTTGTCGCCGAGGAAAACGAGGTCCAGGTAGGCGATCCCGGCCAGGTCGCACGGATGAAGGGCGAAAAGGACGATGGGGGGCTGGGTTTCGGCGGGTTCGGCGTAGCGCCCGTCCCGATAGCTCAGGAGTTGCTCCCGGAAGGGGAGCAGGTATTTCTTTGGGGGGATCTGGGTTCTGCGGTAATTGATGCGAAGTTGTGAGGGAGCCGCTATGGGTGCGAAGGTGGCGACTCCGGCATCGGTCACGGTCGGACCGTGCAGTTCGCCGAACAGCCGTAGCTTCTCAAGGAAACTGCTTAGCTGTGTCGCTTCGAGGAAGGACTTCTCCATTTTTACCCCCTTGCACAAGGCTCAATTTTATCGGCGGAGAAGGCAAAGGCAAGTGCCATACTGCGACTGCAAGCGTTACAGGCTCTGATCGCGAGGAGAAACGGCAATTTTCATCGGTGATTTTTGACTTCGACCGGCATAGGTGCTACAGAAACTATATGGAGAAAGATTTTACCGACTATCACTGCCATATTGTGCCTGCCGTTGACGACGGCGCAACCGATCTCGAAGAGTCCTTTGCCATGGCGAGGATCCTCAGTGAGTTCGGTTTCCGTACCGTAGTCTGCACGCCGCACATGATCCGCGGTTGCTTTGAGAATAATCCCGCCCGTGTTACCAGCGCGGTGAGTGTGCTGCAGGGGCATCTAAACGACGCTGGCATCCTTCTTCAACTCGTGCCGGGGTGCGAGCACTATCTCGACGAGTTTCTGCCCGAGTTGCTGCTCGAATCGGTCCATGCCAGGCCGGAGGACAGGAGGATGCTAGTGGAGGTCCCCTTTCGGGACGGCCCAGAACTGCTCTCCTCCATGGTGGAGAGATTCTTTCGGCTCGGTCTTGAACCCTTGATCGCGCACCCGGAGCGGTGCCGCGCCTTCGAACCGCAGGTACGCGAGCATGGCCTGCATGGAGCGCTTTTCTCCGTTATGGGATGGCAGAAGACCTCCGAACTGTCGGAAGACTCGACGATCATGGCTATGAAGCGCGCGGGCTGCGTGTTTCAGGGTAACCTCGGCAGCTTCGCCGGACGTTACGGGAACGAGGTCCGGGAGCGTGCCCTGCTGTTTCTGCGTCACGGTCTCTATTCCTGCATCGGCAGCGACGCTCATCGTCCCGAAGGTCTCGCCGAAATGCTGCAAAAAGGGAAGGAGGCCATAACGGCCGAGGTCGGCGAGGAGGCCGCTTTGACTCTTCTGAGGGGCACCCTCCTGCAGTCACGGTAAAAGCGCCGCATTTTTTACCTCAAGCACCTCCAGTGGGAAGCCGATAACGGTTGACGGAGTGAACCAATCCCTCTGTGAGGTAACGATGAACAAGTCCCAAGTATCAAGGTTCAGCATTCTGCAACTAATCGTCACCATGGCGGTAGTCTCAATCGCGGGACTGATCCTG
Source organism: Geomonas edaphica (assembly GCF_004917075.1). Taxonomy (GTDB): domain Bacteria; phylum Desulfobacterota; class Desulfuromonadia; order Geobacterales; family Geobacteraceae; genus Geomonas; species Geomonas edaphica. Next base: position 673,286 of record NZ_SSYB01000001.1, on the reverse strand, counting down.
GTATCCATTACGGCGCATTCCATCATAAACAGGGTAAAGGTGAACGGCCCGATTTACGCCCAGCTTGTCCAGGGAAAGGATCTCGTTGCCGACATACTCCCCCCTCCCGAGTACATCATCGAGTCCTATCTCGTCGTGCTGCAGGCTTCCCGTGAGACCGACCCCGCCAAGCTGCAAAAACTGCAGGAATCATTCAAGAAACTGAAGGGTGAATACGAAGAGCGCCATGCCTTCTGGGTCAAGGAACTTGCCGCAGGCGAGGATAAGACCTTGCTCGTTGAGTCCTCCTACCGGCCTGCGGAGCAGTTTTACCGCACCGCGACGGACGAGTTCTTTCCTGCCGTCACCTCGGGCGATGCGTCCAAGGCCGGCGAGGTTTTGGCCAGGCTCACCGGCCTGTACGAGGAGCACCGGGCAACCATCGACAAGCTCGTGCAAATCGCCGACAGCAAGGGAAGTGCCCTGGAAAAATCGACCGTCAGCGAGCTGTCGCGCTCGCTTGCCGTGCTCATCGTCATGTGCATCGCGGTCACCCTCGGCTGCGTGCTCTTGAGCCTCTTCATCATCAGGAGTATCCAAGGGTCTTTCTCCGCCTGCACCTCCGTGCTCGAGCGCATCGCGGGAGGCGATCTCTCCGTGCAGGTCGCCGTGGAGGGGAGGGGGAGCGTCCGGGTGATGATGGAGACCATGAAGACGATGGTCGAGCGTTTCGCCGAGGTGATGCACCAGATCAACGCCACCTCGATCACCCTAGTCACCTCTGCGGATCAGCTCTCAGTAGCCTCCGGGCAGATAGCGGGCAACGCCGGGGTCGTCGCCACCGAGACCGTCACCATCGCCACCGCCAGCGAAGAAATGGCGGCAACGTCCCAGGAGATATCGCGGACCTGCCAACACGCAGCAGACAATTCGCGCACCACGAGCGACATCGCTGAAACGGGCGTGTCGGTGGTAGGCAATACCATCACCGTGATGCAGCGCATCGCCGAGCGGGTAAAAGGACTTTCCACGACCGTCGAACAGCTCGGAGAACGCAGCGACCAGATCGGGCTCATCATCGGGACCATCGAGGACATTGCGGACCAGACCAACCTCCTTGCCCTGAACGCAGCCATAGAGGCGGCCCGTGCCGGCGAGCAGGGGCGGGGTTTCGCCGTCGTCGCCGACGAGGTGAGGGCCCTTGCCGAGCGGACCACCAGAGCGACGAGGGAAATCGCCGACATGATCAAGGCGATCCAGTCCGATACCAAAGAGGTCGTTTACGCCATGGAGGAAGGGGTGCACGAGGTAGAAAACGGCACCGCCGAGGCGACCAAGTCGAGTACGGCGCTAAAGGAGATCCTCGAGCAGGTGAACGCCGTGGCGGGAGAAGTGGTGCAGATCGCTCAGGCTGCCGAGGAGCAGACTGCGACCACCGGTATGATCAGCGGCAACATAAGGCAGATCACCGACCTGGTGCAGGGGACTGCCGATGGGGCGCACCAGTGCGCGGGGCAGGCATCCCAGCTCACCGGATGCGTAAAGGACCTCGAGCGCATCGTGAGCCGGTTCAGGCTCGTCGGTTGAGGCGACTGACATATTGTCAGCGGAAAAGGGGACGGCCTTGCATGCGGCCGCCCCCTTTTTCTTGGATTTTCTGAAGTAGCTTGGTGCTACGGTGCACCTCACAGAAGCGCTGCATGAGCCCCAAGGTCCCCCCCTTTGCGAAGGGGGGGCAGGGGGGATTTGCCTTGGTTGGTTCATGATCCCCGAAAGGGGGGCGCGAGTTCAGATACGCTGCACAGGGATCTATATCCCCCATTCGGGACGAACCTTTCGTGACATTGTCAGCGTCACATTGCGCATTCGATACCGTCGCGCGCTGCTTTAAATTTCAGCAAACGCCCACGGTGCAGGCCCGCCCGCTTTTGCCGCAGCACTGAGAATTCCACTGAAACAGGCGTTTTTAGCGTTTACCGCATCTGGAACGGAACCTGCTAGAAGATGGCCATCACAGCGAGGTGAGCCATGCCCCTTCTGAGCAGTGCCGATTGCGACGCCATCATCCTCTCCATCAAGGTAGCCCTCACGGCGACCCTGATCAGTCTCCCCCTGGGCTTTCTCTACGCCTACCTGATGACCTTCTTCCGGTTCCGGGCCAAGGTGCTCCTTGAGGTGCTGGTGAACCTCCCGCTCACCCTGCCTCCCGTTGTCATGGGGTACCTGCTGCTCCTCTCCCTTGGTAGAAACGGCTGGCTGGCGCCTCTTTTCAATCTTTTCGGCGTGCGCCTCATCTTTACGTGGAAGGCCGCCGTGCTGGCTTCGGCCATCGTCGGCTTTCCGCTTCTGGTAAGGTCCATCAGGATCGCCATGGAGGGGATCGACGGGAGGCTGGTGCAGGCCTCGCGCACCCTGGGTGCCGGGCCCATCGACACGCTACTCTCCGTGATTCTCCCCCTGTCCGTCTCCGGCGTCGTCTCTGGCGCTTCGCTCATGTTCGCCCGAAGCCTCGGCGAATTCGGCGCCACTATCATCGTGGCCGGGAACATGCCCGGCAGCACCCAGACAATTCCACTAGCCATCTACGACTACGCCTCCTCGCCCGGCGGAGAGCGGGCCGCCCTTTCTTTGTGTGCCGTCGCCGTCGGCATTTCCGTGTTCGTGCTCGCCGGACACGAGGCGCTCGTCAAACGCCTGGCAAGGAGGGCCTGATGGAGCTGACTCTGAAGGTGCGCAAGGGTTTTGGAGGCCCCTTCAGTCTCGACCTCGACTGCACTGCGTCCGGGAGCCAGGTCGGCATCTTCGGCGCCTCCGGAAGCGGCAAGTCCACCCTGGTCAAGCTGATAGCAGGACTCGAGAAGCCCGAAGAGGGAGAAATATGGCTGGATGGGGAGTGTCTGTTCAGCAGCAAAAGGGGGATCAACGTACCACCGCAGCGGCGCTGCATCTCGCTCGTCTTCCAGGATGCGTGCCTCTTCCCGCACTTAAGCGTCGAGGCGAACCTTATGTACGGGTACAAAAGGAGTGGGGTGGGGCGGCGCAGCGTCGATTTTGCCACGCTGGTATCGGTGCTCCAGCTCGGTGAACTCCTGGGGCGCGGCGTGAACCGTCTCTCGGGAGGGGAGCGTCAGCGCGTGGCGCTCGGGCGCGCCATCCTCGCCAATCCGCGCCTCCTGCTCATGGACGAGCCCCTCTCGGCGCTCGACGATGGCCTCAAGCTGCAGATCATCCATTACCTGAAACGTGCCGGTGAAAGATTCGGGATTCCTTACCTTTTCATCTCGCACTCGCTTCTCGAAATCCGTCTCATGACGGACCGGGTCATCTCGATGGCGGGCGGCCGCGTGCTGGCGCAGACGACGCCGGAAGAACTCGCGCGCGAGCGGATGGGGGGGAGCCAGGTGGGTTACATCAACGTGCTGCAGCTGGAGAAACTGCGCAAGATGGGCGGGCTGTACGTGTACCGGTGGGAGCTGGAGGAACTCTTCATCTCTGCCGGGGACGAGGAGCCGATGGCGGTCTTCGAGCTATCCTCGCGCGATATCATCCTCTTCACGCGCCACCCGGAGGCGGTGAGCGCCAGAAACCTTTTGAAATGCACTGTGGTGGACACCTTTCCGTCCGGGAACAAGGTGGGGGTGGAGCTGCGCTGCGGCCACGAGACTTTGATAGCGGAGGTGGTGGTCCAGGCCGCGGACGACCTGGCCATCCAGGCGCGCAACGAGATTTATGCCGTGATCAAGGCGGCCTCTTTCAGGCGCCTCAGTTGAGCGTCAAAGGATCCAGCCTCCGCCTACGACCCGGTCGCCGTCGTAGAGGACCGCGGCCTGTCCAGGGGTGACGCCGGACTGCGGGGCGTCGAACTCGATGCTCAGCCTGCCGTCCGCCTGCAGTTCGGCGCGGCAAGGGACCGGCTGCTGCCGGTAGCGGATGCTGCATGTGCCGTGGAATACCACGGAGATTGGTGTGGAGGTCCAGGTGAGCTGGTCGGCGAGAAGGGAGGCGCGCAAAAGCTCCTCTTTTGGACCGACAACAACACGCGCGTTCTCGGCATCGAGGGCGGTAACGTAGAGGGGCTCCTTCCAGGCGATGCCGAGCCCGCGCCGCTGCCCCACCGTGTAGCGGTGGATGCCGTCGTGGCCTGCCAGCCTCTTCCCCTCACGGTCGACGATGTCGCCGCCGGGGGGTGTGACGCCGCGCTCCTCGAGGAAGCGGACGTAGTCGTTGTCCGGGATGAAGCAGATCTCCTGGCTTTCCTGCTTGCTTGCCACCGGAAGGCCGAAGCGTGCCGCCAGTGCGCGCACCTCGGGTTTTTCCATCCTCCCCACCGGGAAGATGGTGCGCGAGAGCTGCTGCTGGTTCATGGCGAACAGGAAGTAGGTCTGGTCCTTGCGGGGATCGTCCCCCTTGCGCAGCTGGAACACGCCGTCCTCGTCCGGCTCGATCCGGGCGTAGTGCCCGGTGGCGAGGAGATCGGCGTTCAGGGCGTCGGCCGTCTCGAGGAGCAGGCCGAACTTTATCCTTTCGTTGCAGCGTGCGCAGGGGTTCGGGGTGCGCCCCGAGGCGTACTCGGCGACGAAGTCGTCTATCACAAGTTCCTTGAAGCGCCCGCGCATGTCGATGACCTGGAAGGGGATGCCGAGCTTCTTGGCGACCCGCGCCGCGTCCATGACGTCGGTGAGCGAGCAGCAGGTCTTGCCGCCGGAGGGGGTGTTCTCGGGACGGTCATAGAGCTGCAGCGACACGCCGATCACATCGTAACCCTGTTCCTTCAAAAGAGCGGCGGTCACCGAGGAATCGACGCCGCCGCTCATTGCCACTAATACCCTTTTTCTTTCTGACATCTCTTTCATTCCCGCTGAAGCGCTTGCCTCTTAATCCGCACCCTTTTCCAAGAGGAGGGTGTAGTAGCCGTCCTGTTCCTTGAGGCCCAGGAGCTTGTGCCCGTCGTCCTTGAGGCTTCGCGGCACGTTCTTGACCGGTTCCCCGTCGTCCAGGAGAAATTCCACGGTGGTCCCCGCCTCGATATCCTCGAGCTCGAGTTTTGCCATGACGAAGTTGGTCGGGCAGGTAACACCACGTAAATCGATAGTTTGCATGGAGGTTCCTCTATAAATGCTTCAGGCCTGGCCCGGAAGCGGTATCTGGTTGACGATGACCTGCGGAGCAGTGGTTTCGGCAACGACGAAGTCGGCGAAGTCGCGGCTCAGGTGGTTAAGCAGTGACTGCCACCCCTCGCGGATGATGATGTCGCCAAGACGCACCCGGCCGGCTCCTTCCGCTTTCTCCTGGTACCAGGCGAGCACGGCGGCGATGAAGTCTACGACACGCTCCTCCGGTACGAAGGTGGCGTAAAGCGTTCCAATCAGGGGACGGCGCCCCCACTTCCCGCCAATGCGGACCGTGTACCCTTTTTTCGCCGCGCTCCAGGCGCTGGTGGGGCAGACCTTGATGCAGTCGCCGCAGTAGATGCATTTTTTAGCGTCGAATACCGGCTTGCCGTCCGCCATGGCGAGGGCACCCTCGGTGCACGATTTCGCGCACAGCCCGCAACCGATGCAGGCGTCTGCGTCGAGGCTGGGCCAGACCGCACCCTGGAACCCGACGTCGTTGATGGCCGACTTGGGGCAGTCGAAGGGGCAGCCGGCGAAACATACCTTGAACTTGTGATGGCCGGTGGCGGTGCCGAAGAGCTTCTCGTCCACCTCGAGCGCCGACTTCTGTGTGTCCACCAGGCCGTTGGGGTTGTACTCGCAGCCGCCGCAGGCGGTCGGAACGCGCACTCGGGCGCCGCAGGAGGCGACCTTCTGCTGCTCTTCGCCCAGTTCCGCGACCACCGCGTCGAAATCGGCGAAGTTCACGTTGATGAGTTCGATGGACTGGCGCACCGACAGGTGCACGTAACCCTTGCCGTACTTTTGCGCAACTGCGGCGATCTTCGCCAGGCGGTCCACCGAAAGCCTCCCGCCCGGGACGCGCAGGCGCACCGTGAACAAATCCTTGCCGCGCTCCTTGATGAAGCCGCCTGCCTTCAGGTTCCTCAGATCTATCTTCTGTTCTGCCAAAACGCGCTCCTGTTCGATAGCAAAGGGTAGGGGGACTACCCTGCGATGGTAAGTTGCACCGGCTCCACGACCCCGGCGGTGATCCGGAACGCCTTCGCTACCGGCTCCTCAGGGTGCTCGAGGGAGACGATCAGGTGGCAGACGTTCGGTGTGAGGGCGAGCCGGATGTCCTCCTGGGAGGGGCGGGCCGGCGACTCGGGATGCGAGTGGTAGATGACCAGCATCTCCTCGCCCGCAGCGCGCATCGCCTTCACTGCGGCGAACTGCTCCTTCGGGTCCATGGTGAAGTGTTCGTTGCTCGCGTCGGTGTTGGTCATCGGGTAGCGCGTGGTGACGCGGTGTCCCATCCCGCCCATCATGCCGCACACCTCGAGGGGAAAGCCCTCTTTTGCCTGGGCGATGGTCGCCTCCAGTATCTCTCTGGGGATCTCCAGCATGCTAGTGCCCAAGATCGCAGACCGTCAGGGCGTCGAGCTCGTCCTTCACCTCGGTGATGGTGGGGTGCTCGCCGCAGATCGGGCATTTCGGGCTCTTGCGGATGGGAACCTCACGGAAACGCATGCGCAGGGCGTTGTAGGTGAGGAGCCTGCCGTGCAGAAGGTCCCCGATGCCCAGGAGGTACTTGATCGCCTCGGTCGCCTGCAGCGTGCCGATGATGCCGGGGAGGACGCCTATGACCCCCGCCCTGGAGCAGGTGGGGATGACATCCTTGGGGGGAGGCTCCGGGAAGACGCAGCGGTAGCAGGGAGATTCACCCGGGGCTACCGTGAAGGTCTGCCCGTCGAACTGCAGGATGCCGCCGTGCGAGTATGGTTTGCCGGCGAGCACGCAGGCGTCGTTGATGAGAAACTTCGCCGCGAAGTTGTCGGTGCCGTCGATGACGAAATCGTACCCCTCGATCATGGAGAGGATGTTGTCCGCGTTGACCCAGGTCTCGTAGGTGACCACGTTCAGGTCCGGGTTGATGGCGACCATCTTCTCCTTCGCTGAAAGGACCTTGGCCTTGCCGACGTCGGGGGTGCTGTGGATGATCTGGCGCTGCAGGTTGGAGAGGTCGACCTGGTCGGCGTCGGCGATGCCGATGGTCCCGACGCCGGCTGCGGCGAGATACAGGGCGATCGGGGAGCCTAAGCCCCCTGCGCCGATCACCAGCACGCGGCCGTTCATCAGCTTTTGTTGTCCCTTGCCGCCGACCTCTTTAAGAAGGATGTGACGCGAATAGCGGTTGATCTGCTCTTCGGTGAGCTTCACGGTCTACCTCCACCCATGAAATAAAGAAACTCTACGTTATCGCCGTCTTTCACCGTGGTTCCGTCGAACTGCACGCGGTCCATGATGTCGCCGTTTAGTTCCACGGTGACGTATTCGCGCTGTTCTACCTGCAGCGCTTCGAGCAGGTAGGTGATGGAGACGGGTTGTGCTTCGGTGATACTGGCCGGTTTGCCGTTGACCATAAGGTTCATTAGATGCGCTCCTCGTTTGATAGCATAGATATTAGGCAAAAAACAGCGTTAAACCTGTTCCAAAGCGGTAGCGAAGTCGTCCTGGATGTCCTCCGGCGCCTCGATTCCAACCGATACCCGCACCAGTTCCTCTGAGACACCCATGAGCGCCTTCACCTCAGGCGTGTAATCGGCGCAGATGGTGGAGGCCGGGTGAATGACGAGGGTTTTCGTGTCCCCGATGTTGGCAAGGTTCTTCGCGAGCGTGAGGCCGTTGATGAACCGAAAGGCGGCGGCCCGGTCGGCAAGGCCGAAGGTCAGCAGCCCGCCGAAGCGCCCATTGAACTGGCGTCTGGCGACGTTGTGAAACGGCGAGTCGGCAAGCCCCGGGTAGTTCACCCAGGCGACTTTCGGGTGCGCGTGCAGAAAGGAGGCGAGCTTCATGGCGTTCGAGCAGTGACGCTCCATCCTGAGCGACAGCGTCTCGAGCCCCTCGCCGGAGAGAAATGCGTTCATCGGTGCGGCGCAGGCCCCGAAGTCCTTGTGGATCAGCTTTCTCACCCGGGCCGTGAATGCGAAGTTTCTGTACTTCCGGTAAAAGGGCTCGAAATGCGGGAAGAGGGCGCTGTTCCAGTTGAAGCTGCCGGCATCGATGATCGCCCCTCCGATGGAGTTGGCCGTGCCGTTTATGTACTTGCTGGTCGAGTGGACGATGATGTCTGCGCCTAACTCACGCATACGCGCTAGGTAGGGCGTCGAGACGGTCGCATCCACCATGAGGGGGATGCCGTGCTTCTTCGCCACCGCCGAGAACGCCGCGATGTCGGGCACGTCCATCTTCGGGTTGCCTATGGTCTCCACGAAGATGAGCCTTGTCCGATCGTTGATGCCTGCCTCCAGCGCCCACAGGTCGACCGGATCGAAAAAGCTCGTGGTGATGCCGTAGTTGGCGAGGGTGTCGTGAAACAGGGAGTAGGTGCCGCCAAAGAGCGACGAGGAGGAAAGGATCTCGTCGCCGCTGCGCACCACGGCCATGACCGCGGTGGTGATGGCCGACATTCCCGAGGAGGTGATGACGGCGGCGATGCCGTCCTCCACCGCGGCGAGGCGCTTTTCCAGGCCATCCAGTGTCGGGTTGCCGATCCTCGTATATACCTGTCCGAACGCTCTTCCCCTGAAGACGTCCTCCAGTTCCTCAGCGGTGTTGTAAGCGAAGGCCGACGCCTGAACGATCGGCGTCTTGGTGGCGCCGGAAGCGTCCCTGCTTGACCCGCCATGGATCAGCTTCGTGTCGAACCTCAATTTGCCGTCAACTACTCCCACGGTCGCTCCTCCGATTCCAACTATAAGGCACCGATTAAACCAGCACTCGGCGCAAGGGTTGTGCGAGGGTAGTTTTAGTTACTCGTTTTGTCAAGAAATATATTTGGTAACCACTGCGTGGTGGTGTGGAAACCTTTGGGGGGAGAAATCCCTGGTCAATCAACTAAATCGTTGCGAGTAGTATTTTTTTGATGTGAGGTCACAAGGGGGCAAACCTATATTATTATGCCTTTGGTTTCGTGTTTGTTGAGCTGAAGAGTGGTAAACTGAACTGCTTTTTTGATAAAATACTTGACCTGGTGATTCGGGTAGTGTTAGTGCTATGTCCACTTGTTTGGTAGAGTAGATAGTGTCGGGCGCGCCGCAACCATCTCTCGTTCTTGTCATGTAATGCTCATTAACCCGCGAGCCGCTTTGCCCGGAATAGGTGCGGCGGCCGCCCAAAAAGGAGGGAGTAAATGTACCGTATTGTCATGCTGTTGCTGGTCGCAACACTCTTTCACGCATCCAACGTTTTTGCCGCTACCGAGCTGCTGAACGTCTCGTACGATCCGACCCGGGAGCTTTACCAGGATTTCAACAAGTCCTTCGCACGGCACTGGAAACAGAAGTCCGGCCAAGATGTCACCGTGAAGCAATCGCACGGTGGGTCCGGGAAGCAGGCGAGGGCGGTCATCGACGGCCTTGACGCCGACGTGGTCACGCTCGCCCTTGCCTACGACGTGGACGAGATCCACAACAAGGCGAAGCTCATCCCCAAGGACTGGCAGAAACGCCTGCCTAAAAACAGCTCCCCTTACAGTTCCACCATTGTCTTCCTGGTCCGTAAGGGTAACCCGAAGCAGATCAGGGACTGGAACGATCTGGTGCGCCCGGGGGTAAGCGTCATCACACCAAACCCGAAGACCTCCGGCGGTGCGCGGTGGAATTACCTCGCCGCGTGGGCCTACGCCCTGAAACAGAAGGGGGGCAACGAGGCTTCGGCTCGCGAGTTCGTCGGCAAACTCTTCCGCAACGTTCCCGTGCTTGATTCCGGGGCCCGTGGCGCTACCACCACCTTCGTGCAGCGCGGGCAGGGCGACGTCCTCATCGCCTGGGAGAACGAGGCATTTCTCGCCGTGAACGAACTGGGCAAAGACAGGTTCGAGATCGTGGTTCCTTCGCTCAGCATACTGGCGGAGCCGCCCGTCGCCCTGGTGGACAAGGTTGTCGACCGCAAAGGAACCCGCGTGGTTGCGCAGGAGTATCTGAAATACTTGTACTCGCAGGAAGGTCAGGAAATCGCGGCACAGAACTATTACCGCCCCTCGGACCGCAAGGTGGCCGCCAAATACGCGAAGCTCTTCCCTAAATTGAGACTAGTGACGGTAGATCAGACCTTCGGCGGGTGGACCAGGGCTCAGAAGACGCATTTTGCCGATGGCGGAACCTTCGACCAGATCTACCGGCCGGGCAGGTGATGTCATGGCAAGAAGTTTGAAGAAAAGTCACGCCGCCGGGTGGGGAAACCTGCCCGGCTTCGCCCCCACCATGGGGTACACGCTCCTCTGCTTGCTCGTGGTCGTTCTCGTCCCGCTGTCCACCCTGTTTTTCAAGGCAGCCACACTGACATTGGACGAGTTTGTCGGCGCCGTAGCCGCCCCGCGCGTGCTGGCCTCCTACCGCGTCACCTTCGGTGCCGCGCTCCTTGCGGCCGTGACCAACGCCTTTTTCGGCGTCATCGTGGCATGGACCCTGGTCCGCTATCGGTTTCCCGGAAGGAGGATCCTCGACGCGCTCGTCGATCTTCCCTTCGCGCTCCCGACCGCGGTTGCCGGCATCACCCTGGCCGGTATCTTCGCCTCCAACGGCTGGCTCGGAAAGGTGCTGGAACCGCTCGGTGTCAAGGTCGCCTTCACGCCGGTCGGGATCTGGTTGGCCATGGTGTTCATCGGTCTCCCCTTCGTGGTGCGGACCGTGCAGCCGGTGCTGCAGGAGTTCGATCGCGAAGCGGAGGAGGCGGCGGCGTGCCTTGGCGGGAACCGGTGGCAGATATGCACGAGGGTCGTATTCCCTCTGATGTTTCCCGCGGTCCTCACCGGCTTCACCCTGGCCTTCGCGCGTGCTGTAGGCGAGTACGGCTCCATCGTCTTCATCGCAGGGAACATGCCGATGGTGTCCGAGATCACGCCGCTGCTGATCATCACCAAGCTGGAGCAGTACGATTACGCAGGCGCAACGGCGGTAGCCGTGGTGATGCTGCTGGTCTCCTTTATGCTGCTTCTTGTACTGAACCTGCTGCAGAAATGGAGCAGGCGCTATGCGGAGCAATGATATGAACAGTTCCCATTATCCCGGCGTCTTTCGTGTCCAAAAGGCGGGGGCTCTTGCCGAACCCCTCCCTGTCCGCCTGCTCCTGGTCGCTGGCACTGTGCTCTTTCTCACTCTGTTTCTGCTGTTGCCTCTCGGAGCCCTTTTTTCCGAAGCGCTTTCGAAGGGGTGGCAGGAATACCGTGCGGCGCTCCTCGAGCCGGATGCGCTGTCCGCGATGAGGCTCACCCTTGTCACGGCGGTTATCTGCGTTCCGTTCAACTTGTTTTTCGGCATCGTCGCCTCCTGGTGCACCGCAAAGTTCACCTTTCCGGGCAAAAGCCTGCTCGTGACATTGATCGATCTGCCGTTCTCTGTCTCTCCTGTGGTGTCGGGACTCGTCTATGTCCTTGTCTTCGGACAGCAGGGGTGGCTGGGACCTTGGCTCCAGGCGCACGACATCAAGATCATCTTCGCCGTGCCCGGCATCGTGCTCGCGACCGTGTTCGTCACCTTCCCGTCTGTTGCGCGTGAGCTTATCCCGCTCATGGAGGCGCAGGGGCGCGAAGAAGAGGAGGCCGCTCTCACCCTCGGGGCCGGTGGGCTGCAAACCTTCTTCCGTGTCACCCTGCCCAACGTCAAGTGGGGGCTTCTGTACGGGGTTATCCTCTGCAACGCACGGGCGATGGGGGAGTTCGGCGCGGTCTCCGTCGTCTCAGGGCACGTGCGCGGCGCGACCAACACCGTTCCGCTGCAGGTGGAGATCCTTTACAACGAGTACAATTTTGTCGCCGCATTTGCGGTCGCCTCGGTGCTTGCGCTGCTCGCGCTGGTTTCCCTCGCGCTCAAGACGTTTACCGAGTGGAAGATGCGCCAGCTTCAGAAAGCCGGGGCATGAAAGGAGAAAAGATGAGCATCGAAATTGAAAATGTTAGCAAACGTTTCGGCGCCTTCGCCGCCTTGGAGGACGTCAGCCTCTCGGTACCCTCCGGGGAGCTGGTGGCCCTCCTCGGTCCCTCCGGCTCGGGGAAGACGACCCTGCTGCGCATCATCGCCGGGCTTGAGAGCGTCGACGAGGGGAAAGTCCTTCTGAACGGGGAAGACGCGAGCCTGCACGACCCCCGGCACAGGAAGGTTGGCTTCGTCTTCCAGCACTATGCCCTCTTCAGGCACATGACCGTATTCGACAACGTAGCCTTCGGTCTTTCCGTGAAACCGAAAAGGACCCGGCCGGGCAAGGAGGTGATCCGGAGCAAGGTCTTCGACCTGCTGAAGCTCATCCAGATGGAGCATCTCTGGGACCGCTACCCGTCGCAGCTCTCCGGGGGACAGCGGCAGCGGGTCGCCCTGGCGCGTGCGCTGGCCGTGGAACCCCAGGTGCTGCTGCTCGATGAACCGTTCGGCGCCCTGGACGCGAAGGTACGCCAGGAACTGCGCCGCTGGCTGCGACAACTGCACGACGAGATCCATGTCACGAGCGTCTTCGTGACCCACGACCAGGAGGAGGCGCTCGAAGTGGCCGACCGTATCGTGGTGATGAACCGGGGCAAGGTCGAGCAGGAAGGGACGCCGAGCGAGGTCTACGACCATCCGGCGAACCCCTTCGTCTTCGATTTTCTCGGCAAGGTCAACCTGTTTCACGGCCGGATCGACAACGGCGTGGCTCAACTCGGAGGGGTGCGGCTTCCCGCCTCCGGTTCCTCCTCCGGCACAGACGGCTCCGCGGTCGGCTACGTGCGCTCCCACGATATCGACATCTCACGTCACGGCAGCGGGAGTGATGCGATCGCGGCCCAGGTGCGTGGCGTACTGCGGGTGGGGCCCCTTGTGCGGGTCGATCTGCTGCACGCCGGAGGCGAACAGCTCGAGGTCGATCTCTCCCGTGATGCGGCGGATCGGCTGGCCTTGCAGGTGGGGGAGCAGGTCTTCGTACGCCCGCGTAACGTTCGTTTTTTTGTCAATGATTACCAGATTTAACGGCACCCTTGATCAAAGTACACTCTGTCTATCAAGAACATAAATAAAATAGTTGACAACGTTGCAGGTTAAATATAAAAATACAGACGCCTGTAAGAATTCATGCGTCCGGCACCATGCGCCGGGATCCAAACAAAAAGGAGAGCAACCGCCATGTCACGTATCTATCTGGATAACTCCCAATCCATCGGTAACACGCCGCTCGTGCGTCTGAACCATGTGACCAAGGGGGCCAAGGCAACCGTTCTGGCCAAGGTCGAGGGGCGCAATCCCGCCTACTCGGTCAAGTGCCGCATCGGCGCCAACATGATCTGGGATGCCGAGGAGCGTGGCGTGCTCAAGCCGGGCGTCGAGATCGTGGAGCCGACCAGCGGAAACACCGGCATCGCGCTGGCATACGTTGCTGCGGCCCGCGGCTACAAGCTGACCCTCACTATGCCCGAGACCATGAGCATCGAGCGTCGCAGGGTACTGGCAGCACTCGGGGTGAACCTCATCCTTACACCCGGTTCCGCCGGGATGAAGGGGGCCATCGCCAAGGCAGAGGAGATCGTGGCCTCCGATCCGGCCCGTTATTTCCTGCCGCAGCAGTTCAAGAACCCGGCTAACCCCGCCATTCACGAGAAAACGACGGGGCCTGAGATCTGGGCCGATACCGACGGAGCTGTCGACGTCATCGTCTCCGGCGTTGGGACCGGCGGCACCATCTCCGGTATTGCCCGCTACCTGAAGCACACCAAGGGTAAGAACGTCGTCGCCGTGGCCGTCGAGCCCAAAGAAAGCGCGGTTATCACGCAAAAACTCGCCGGCCAGGAACTGCGCCCTGGCCCGCACAAGATCCAGGGAATCGGTGCCGGCTTCATCCCCGACACACTCGATCTCTCACTGATCGACCGCGTCGAGCAGGTCGAGAGCAACGAGGCGATCGAATTCGCCAAGCGGCTCACCAAGGAGGAAGGCCTCCTGGTCGGGATTTCCAGTGGAGCCGCCGCAGCAGCCGCCGTCCGCCTCGCCAACCTGGACGAGTTCGCCGGGAAGACCATCGTGGTGATCCTTCCCGACCTCGCCGAGCGTTACCTCTCCACCGCGCTCTTCGACGAGGCGTAGCTAAACCTTTCAATCCTTTAAGAGCCCCGGACCTCCCGGGGCTTTTTTATTTGTGCTACAACTGTTTCATTGACAAGATACGCCATTTCATTACGTCCTACTGCGGGCTGATTTCTCGCACCACAATGCGAAGCCGGATGGTACCGGTATACGGAATTGTTGACAGCGGGAGGCCTCACCCCTTACACTTGCGACGTTTTCCGTAGCGCCAAGCAGACAGGGACCGAGATGACCAGCGACACAGAACGCCTACCTCAAGGCAATGGAACAATCTTTACCAAGTCCTTCTTCGTTCTCCTCGCCCTGTCCCTGGTTGGTCTTTTCTTCATCGCGGTCCGCTTCGTTAAGGGGATCGGCGCGGTTTCCAACTTAAGCGACGGCTACCCCTGGGGCATTTGGGTGGCCTACGACGTCGCCATCGGCACCGCGGTCACCTGTGGCGGTTTCGCCGTCGCTCTCCTGAGCTACATCATCAACCGTGGCCACTACCATTCGCTGGTCAAGTCCGCCATCCTCACGAGCCTCTTCGGTTCCTTCCTTGCTGCATCATCCATCGTGGTTGAGATCGGCCGACCCTGGAACGCGCACGGTTTCTCGTCCGTTACGAGCTGGCAGCCCAACTCCGCCTTCTTCGAGCTGACCCTTTGTACCCTCGGCTACCTGATCGCGCTTTCCCTCGAATACCTGCCGAACCTTTTGCGCCTTATGGGACGGGGCACGCCTACGGCGCTGCGCACCACGATCCTTGATGCACTCATACGCAGGGGGCTCGCGGCAAGAAGCGAGGAGGGGAGTGCTGTTCCCGATCGCAGGCTCTCCGACGGGATCAACAAGGTCCTCATCTTCATCGCTCTCGCGGGGATCGTGCTCCCGACCGTGCACCAGTCTGCGCTCGGCTCGCTGATGCTGATCGCCTCGACGAAACTGCATCCGCTTTGGCACAGCCCGTTCCTGCCGCTGTTGTTTCTCATCAACTGCATATACTTCGGTTACGCCATCGTCATCTTCGTCTCCATCCTTTCCTCTTTCGTCCTGGAGCGCGGGTTCCACAACGCGGAGCTTGCCGCCGTCGGGCGGATCATCCCGTGGCTCACCACCGCATGGCTCACGATAAGGATCGGCGACATCATGCGGCGTGATCAGGTCGCGGCCGTTTTTCATGGCGATTTCTACTCCATATTCTTCCTCGCCGAGTGTTTTCTCATGGCCATAGGGGCGATACCTCTTTTCACTGTGGCGAGAAGGCACTCGCCGCGCCGCCTTTTTCTTGCCGCCGTAGTTATGCTTGCCGGCGGCGGGCTGTACCGCTTTAACGTTTACCTGATTGGATTCAACCCTGGCAACGGCTGGCATTATTTCCCTTCCTTTGCTGAAGTGATGATTGCAGTTGGCATCGTATCGATCGAGATACTCGCCTACCAACTGCTCATCAAGCTTTTGCCGCCGCTTCCGGTACAGCAATTCCGTTCATGAGCATTGCGTTGAGATTTTTGTTTTGCTAACATGGCGCCAGCTACAGATGGGTCATGGTGCAATAAGTAAGGGGGAGCTTTTTTGAGAAAGGCGGGCGGTTTTTTCGTATTCTTGTCGTGCTGTATGCTTCTTCTTGCCGCTCCGGCTCTCGCGGTAGACCCGCACCATCACGGAAACATCATCGAGGGGCTCGTGGTAGGGGTGAGCGAGGGGGACCGCATCACCGTCAATTCCTTTGGGACTGAAATACCGGTCCGCCTCTACGGCATCGCCGCCCCCCAGACCGCGAAGATCGACAAGTTCACCGGATGGTACAAACCGGGGCAGCCTTATGCCGAAGACGCTTTCCGGGCCCTCTCCATCAAGGTCCTGCACCAGATGGTCAAGATCGAGGTGAAACAAACCCTGCTTTTCAAAACGCAGCCGAACCAGATTGCCGTCGCGGTCGTCTATCTTGACGGGCGCAACATAAACCTCGAGATGCTCCACGAGGGGTGGGCCTGGGCCTACCGCAGACTGCTAAGCCGCGCGGACCACCCGCAGTTCTTCTCCGAGGAACGGATGGCCCGCTCCCGCCGCAACGGCCTGTGGATCCAGGAAAACCCCCAGGCTCCGTGGGAGTTCAAGCCGCAGGTGAAGATCAAGGCCAAACAGAACTGATGCACCCCGGGCGCACCGCGCCTCCTCTTATAACTCCGCTTCCACCCCGGTACGCCTTCTTCCTGTTTACAGCTAAATAGAATATCAACGCCCCGACGCCGCCCCGGAGCGCGTCCCGCTTCGGTATTGCACGATAAGTACTTAAAACGACGGTTACTTTTCCCCCTCCGGTCTATCGATCCCCCCACGCCGGCTTCCCTTGGTGTTCCATTATGTGACTTTTTTATGTTACAAAAAGTGACAACTGTTAGATATAGTGACACCGTGTAGGCGTCGCGTGCGCCGAGATCAGGACCCCTTTTTGTCGATTCTGCAAAAGTTAAAAAGCCGTCTCACAGTTTTGTATTCAAAGCATTAGCCGCTATCGCTCATTAGAATTCGGCGCCGCGCGGGGGCGTGATCGCCGTATTGGTATCGATCTTGCCTGTGTATACAAAACGCGCCTGCCATGGGTTTGGCCGGTTGGCCGGAAAAGCGGCGCAGATCCTTGAGGAGTGGAACGATGGATATCAGCAAGTTCGTGGCACCGGAGATCATCTTCGGCAGGGGCTCATTGAGCCAAATCGGTGAGAGCGTAGTGCGTCTGGGCGTCTCCAAGGTGTTCCTGGTGAGCGACAACGACGTCATCTCCGCCGGGTGGGTGGACATGGCGGTCAGATACCTGCGTGCGGCGGGGCTTGAGACCGTTATCTTCGCCAGTCTCACCAGTAACCCGAAGGACTGCGAGGTCACCGAAGGTGCCGCACGTTACCTCACCTCAGGCTGCGACGGCATCGTCTCTGTTGGTGGCGGCAGCCCCACCGACGTCGCCAAGGCGATCGCCACCATCGCCTCCAACGGTGGGCGGCTGCAGGACTACGAGGGGATCAACAAGATCTCCACGCCGCTGCCCCCGATGGTCATCGTCCCGTCCACGGCCGGCGCCGGTTCCGAAGTGAGCCAGTTCACTATCATCGTGGACACGGACCGCAAGCTAAAGATGTCCATCATCTCGCGCTCCCTCATCCCCGACATCGCCATCGTGGATCCCGAGCTCCTAAAGACCAAGGACGCGAAGCTCGCCGCCGCTACAGGGGTCGACGCGCTCACCCACGGCATCGAGTCCTACGTCTCGCTCGCCGCCACGCCGCTCACCGATATCCACGCGCTGAAGGCGATCCAGCTCATCTCCAAAAACCTAAGGCGCGCCGTCGCTGAGAGAAGCGACATGGAGGCGAACACCAACATGGCCATGGCGAGCCTCACCGCCGGTCTTGCCTTCTCGAACGCCATCCTCGGCGCGGCCCACGCCATGACGCACCAGGTGGACGGCCTTTTAGACCAGCACCACGGCGAGACGAACGCCTCGATCCTGCCCCATGTCATGCGTTTCAACCTGCAGGCCTGCCCGGATCGTTTCCGTGATATCGCCGTCGCCATGGGCGAGGATGTAACCGGACTCGACGTCATGGCCGCCGCGGAGCGCTCCATCGAGGCGGTCAAGCGCCTCATCGAGGACATCGGTCTCGCCAAGGGGCTCTCGGAGCTCGGTCTCAAGGAGGAGTTCATCCCGCTTTTGAGCGAGAACGCGACCAAGGACGCCTGTCTCGTCACCAACCCGCGCATCGCCACCCGCGAGCAGATCATGGAGATCTACCGCAACGCCATGTAGGCACTAAAGGCCCGTCCTCAAAGGAAGCAACGTGAAAAACAGGGGCAAGCTGCTCGAACAACTGACAGGTGTCGATTCCTCGAAGCTCAACTACTACGTCGAGCTGAAAAAGAGAAACCAGGACGTGCTGAAACAAAACAGCCGTCTGGAGATCCTGCAGCAACTAACCCGCGACATAAACATCGACATGTCGATCGGGGACATCATCGAGAGGGCCTTCAAAAAGCTCCCCGAAGCGCTTCCTTGCGACTTCCTCGCCCTGGCCAAGCTGCAGGACGGAAAACTGAAGCTCATTGCCGTCTCCCCGAGGGACTTCACCGATCTCGGCTACATCCCGAAGCAGTCCGTCATCTGGAACGCCTTCCGCGACAAGGGTGCCACCAGCTATAACCCGATGCAGGACCCGCTTTGTCTGGCGCGGATGACCAAGAAGCACACGGAACCCTTGCGCTCCCTCGCCGCGGCACCCCTTTTCGAGCGCTCCTCGGTCACTGGCCTGCTCCTCCTCGGGAGCACCATCGATGCCGCCTACGCCCGCGCCGAGCTGAACTTCGTGCAGCACCTGGCCGACCAGCTCGCCATCAGCATGCAAAATGCCCGGCTCTACAAGCAGGTCTCCCGCGCCAAAAAGGAATGGGAGGCGACGTTTCGTGCGGTGACCGATCCCATTTTTCTGATCGACACCGATTACAACGTGCTTTTGCATAACGGGCAGCTCCCCCCCGGCATGAGCACGCACTGGAACAGGGCCATCACCAACAAATGCTTCGCCAAGCTGAAAGGGACGGCAGAGCCGTGTCAGAACTGCCCGCTCCAGGAGATCAAGGAGACCGGCAAACCGGTTTTCCAACAGTGGAACACCCCGGAAGGGGAGTCCCTGGAACTCTCCTACTACCCGGTTTTCAACGAGGAGAAGCAGCTCGCCGCGGTCACCATCATCATGAAGGACGTGACCAAGAAGCTGAAGATGGAGGCCCAACTGGTACAGTCCGCCAAGATGGTTGCGCTTGGCGTCATGGCGGCCGGGGTCGCGCACGAACTGAACAGCCCGATGACCGTGATCATCGGTACGGCGCAGATGCTTGCCCGCGACATGCAGGAAGACGAGGACACCGAGCGCGCCGAGGCACTCTCCGACATCATAAATTGCGGGCTGCGTTGCAAGCGGATCATCCAGAACCTCCTGACCTTCTCTCGGCAGGACCAGGCCCCCTTTACGCCTGTCAACCTGAACGCCGAGGCGGAACGTGTCCTCGACATGATCCAGTACCAGATCAACCGTAGCCAGATCGCGATCTTCGAGCACTTCGACCGCGAACTCCCGAAGATAAAGGCAAACGGTCCCCAGATACAGCAGGTGCTCACGAACTTCCTGATCAACGCGCGCGACGCCCTCAACGGCATCGAAGGGAAAGAGAAGGTTGTCGAAGTGGCAACCTCGCTGCGCATCGAGGGGGGGCGCCGCTGGGCGGTCCTAAGCGTGACCGATAACGGCGTGGGGATAGCGCCGGAAAACGTTTCGAAGATCTTCACCCCGTTTTACACGAGTAAGGAAGCGACCAAGGGGACCGGCCTTGGTCTCTCGGTCAGCCTAGGCATCGCGGAGTCCCACCACGGCAGGATCGAGGTGGAGAGTACGCTTGGTCAGGGGAGCTGTTTCAGTCTAGTGCTGCCGGTAGACGAGGCATGATTATTCAATATGAACTGTGGAGCAGGCCGTGAGTGATTCTCTAACGCAGGTTTTGATAATAGACGACGAGAGGGATGTCTGTACCTTCTTCAAGCGCCTCCTGGCGCGCAAAGGGTACGATGTGGTGACTGCGGCGAACGAGCCGGAGGCGATGGCCGCACTGGAGACTGGGCGCTTCAACGTAGCCCTCGTCGATCTCAAGCTCCCCGACACCGACGGCATCACGCTTTTGGAGATCATCAAGTCGCGTCAGCCTGACTGTGAAGTGATCATCATGACCGGCTACTCGACGGTGAAAACCGCGGTCACCGCCATGCAGCTTGGCGCCTATGAATACCTCGAGAAGCCCTTCGACGACATCGACATGATCGAGCAACTGGTCGCCAGGGCCGCCGGGGCCGGCGCCGTGCACAGAAGGGGAGAAGCTTCCCCCGACGAATGGGCCGAGGTCGCGCAAGGGGTAGGCTTCAGGGTCGGCAGCGCGCCCTCGATGAAGCGGATGGTTTCCCTCGCGTACAAGGTGGCCGGCAAGGACATCTCCGTTTTGATCCAGGGCAAAACCGGTACCGGCAAGGAGGTGCTTGCCCGCTTCATCCATGCCGCCTCCGCGCGCGCCGGACAGCCCTTCATCCCGGTCAACTGTGGCGCGCTTCCCGAGAACCTGCTGGAAAGTGAACTCTTCGGGCACGAGAAAGGGGCCTTCACCGGCGCGAACCAGACCCGGCGCGGCATCTTCGAGCTCGCCAACAACGGTACCCTCCTTCTGGATGAGATCGGGGACGCGACGCCGCAGATCCAGGTGAAGCTCTTACGCGTGCTGGAGACCGGCGAATTCATGAGGGTAGGGGGGGAGCGCCCGATAAAGACCGACGTGCGCGTCATAGCGGCGACCAACGTCGACCTCGAGCAGGCGATCCGCGAGAAGACCTTCCGCGAGGACCTCTTTTACCGCCTGAACGTCGTGCGCCTCGAGATCCCGTCCCTTAGCGCGCGCAGCGAAGACATCCCGCTTTTGGCCGAACACTTCGTGCAGCAGTTGAACCGGGAACTGCGCCTTGCCCCCGGCACCGTACGTCTATTGCAGGGATACACCTGGCCCGGAAACATAAGGGAGCTTGCCAATGTGATGCGGCGAGCCGTCGTCATCTGTAACGGCGACACTATCCTGCCTGAACACCTCGGGGGGACTTTTCTCGCCGGTCCGTCCGCCGCGCGACGTACCGAACCCGCTGTCGTCGCAGCCGCAGCGCAGACCTCAGCGGCACCCGAGGCGGAACTGGTCGAGCAGTGCGGGAGCTTTGAAGCGCTCGAGAGGATGGGAGCCGAGGAGCTGAACCGGATGCTCAGCTCGCTGCGCCAGGCCCAGTCCAATCTGCTGGCCGTCATGCGCAGGAAGAAGATCGTCCCCCCCATGCACGCCCTGAAGGATTCCGAAGCCGAGACCATCAAGGAGGCGCTTTCCCAGTATGACGGCAACATCACCGAAGCCGCCAAGGCACTCGGTATTGCCCGCAATACCCTCTACAGGAAGATGAAAGAACTGGAGTTGCCGGGGCGCTAGTCGAAGCAGCCGATAGATGCGGCACCCCGGGAAACCTTCCCCCTCCCAGCCCCTCCCCCTCCGGGGAGGGATGCCACACCCTCCACGCTTTAGTCCACCGCTTCGGTCCACCGCTTCGGTCCACCGCTTCGGTCCACCGCTCCTCCCCCTGGAGGGGGGAGGTCGGGAGGGGGGAGCCCCGGTTGCAAAAACGCGCCGTTTTCTGTAAAGATGGTGCGCACCGGCGCCACCCGGCGCCGACGATCTTCCCGCGGAGGACCCCACTTGCAACCGACCCTCTTGAAAAAGATAGATTCCATCGCCGGTCCCCTGCTGGCCCATCTCTTTCTGCGCCGTCGCCGCCCCGGAACCACCACCGCGCCGCAAAGCGCCCTGGTCATACGTCCGGGCGGTATCGGTGACGCGATACTCCTCATCCCCGCGCTGCGTGCGCTTAAGTCCGCTTACCCTGCCTGCCGCATCGAGATCCTCGCCGAGACGCGAAACGCCGCCGCCTTCCAGTTCTGCCCCGGTCTCGAGGCCGTGCACCGCTACGATGCCCCCGGCGAGCTTTCCCGCGTACTGCGCAACCGCTACGACCTCGTCATCGACACCGAGCAGTGGTATCGCCTCTCGGCACTCGTCTCCCGTCTGGTTCGCACCCGCCGTTCCGTAGGTTTCGCCACCAATCAGAGAAAGAGGCTCTTCACCGACGCCGTTCCCTACGCCCTCGACGACTACGAACCCTATTCCTTCTTCCGCCTGCTGGCCCCTCTCGGCATCGAGGAGCCATCCGAACTGTCCGTTCCTTTCCTGACCCTGCCACCGGAGGCGGTAGATGGGGCAGCACGCCTTTTGACCTACATCGGCGAGCGCCCCTTCGTGGCCATATTTCCCGGCGCGAGTGTTCCGCGCAAGGAGTGGGGCATCGGCAGATTCCGTCAAGTCGCCTCCTCCGCCGTCTTGGCCGGATACGCCGTCGTCCTTCTGGGCGGGGAGAAGGAAGCTGAGGCGTGCGAGCTGATTGCCAGGTCCACTGGCGCGCTCGACCTTGCAGGGAAGGGGAGTCTCGCCGAGAGTGCTGCCGTGATCGGCCGGGCAAAGGCCCTTCTGTCCGGTGACTCAGGCCTCCTTCATATCGCGGCCGGTCTCGGCACGCCGACCGTTTCTCTCTTCGGACCGAGCGATCCCGTCAAATGGGCTCCCAAAGGGGAGTGGCACCGCGTCTTCGCCTCGACCCTTTCCTGCGTACCCTGTTCAAGGTGGGGGACCATACCGGCATGTTCACATGAGGGGAGTTGCGTCGACGCCGATCCTTCCGAGGTCTCAAGGGCGCTGATTCGGCTCCTTGACGCGGCATGTACGGCGACGCCGTCTCTCCAATGAGAAAAATTCATGTGCATGAAAATAAAACCTTGACTTTGAAACGGCGAATTGGTACAAAGTCCGAGTTCCACGAAGCAGCAATAAAAACAGGCGCGTAGCTCAGGGGTAGAGCACTAGCTCGACACGCTAGGGGTCGGCGGTTCGAAACCGCCCGCGCCTACCAATTAAACAGAGACCTTCAGTACGAGGTTCGACGGAGGCATCGAGTTTCGATGCCTCTTTCTGTTTTGTATCCTGATTTTTCAAAAGGGGTCTTGCATGAACGAGATTAAGGTCACGCTTCCGGACGGTTCCCAAAGGCCCTTGCCTGAAGGCTCCTCTATCTACGATCTGGCCGCCTCCATCGGGGCTGGTCTCGCCAAGGCCGCCATCGCCGGCAAGATCGACGGCAACCTCGTCGACTTGAGAGCGACACTCACCGACGGCGCCCGTGTGGAGATCGTCACCGAGAAGAGCCCCGAGGCGCTCGAGATCATCAGGCACTCGACCTCGCACCTGATGGCCCAGGCGGTGAAGGCGCTCTTCCCGCAGGCCAAGGTGACCATCGGTCCCGCCATCGAGACCGGTTTTTACTACGACTTCGACGTCGACCATCCCTTCACACCGGAAGATCTCGAAAAGATCGAGGCGAAGATGCGTGAGCTTGCCAAGGCCGATCTCAAGATCGTCCGCTCCGAGCTTACCAGCGTCGAAGCCGTTGAACTCTTCAGGAAGATGGGTGAGAGCTACAAGGTCGAACTGATCGAGGATCTCGGCGCCGACAAGGTCTCCCTTTACACCCAGGGTGACTTCTCCGACCTCTGCCGCGGTCCGCATCTGCCGAGTACCTCCTGGTGCAAGGCGTTCAAACTTACCTCCATCGCGGGCGCCTACTGGCGCGGCGACGAAAAGCGCGCCATGCTGCAGCGCGTCTACGGCACCGCATTTGGCGACAAGAAGGAACTGGAGGCGTACCTCGAGAGGATCGAGGAGGCGAAGAAGCGCGACCACAGGAAACTCGGCCGCGAACTCGACCTCTTCTCCTTCAACGACGAGGTCGGCGCCGGTCTGGTCATCTGGCACCCGAAAGGTGCGATGCTGCGCACCATCCTCGAGGACTTCGAGAGGAAGGAACACTTAAAGCGCGGCTACGACATCGTCCAGGGGCCGCAGATCCTGAAGACCGAACTCTGGCAGCGTTCCGGCCACTACGAGAACTACCGCGAGAACATGTACTTCACCACGGTGGACGAGCAGAGCTACGGCGTGAAGCCGATGAACTGCCTGGCCCACATGATGATCTACCGCTCGCAGCTGCGCTCCTACCGCGATCTGCCGCTGCGCTACTTCGAGCTCGGCACGGTGCACCGTCACGAGAGGGCAGGCGTTCTGCACGGCCTTCTGCGCGTGCGCGGCTTCACCCAGGACGACGCACACATCCTCTGCACCCCGGAACAGCTGGACGGCGAGATCAAGGGGGTCATCCAGTTCGTCACCGAGGTGATGGCGATCTTTGGCTTCGAGTTCGAGATGGAGCTTTCCACCCGTCCCGAAAAGTCGATCGGCTCCGATGATGCATGGGAACTTGCCACGAACGCGCTTCTGAATGCACTGAAGGATTCCGGTCGTCCCTATGAGATAAACGAGGGCGACGGCGCATTCTACGGGCCGAAGATAGACATCAAGCTGCGCGATGCTCTTGACAGAAGATGGCAATGTGCTACTATCCAGTGCGATTTTACCCTTCCGGAGCGTTTCGATCTCACCTATGTCGACGCGGATGGTGAAAAGAAACGCCCTGTCATGGTGCACAGGGTTATCCTTGGCGCCATCGAGCGCTTCATCGGTGTCCTCATCGAGCACTTCGCCGGAAACTTCCCGACTTGGCTGGCACCGGTTCAGGCGACCGTTCTCACGGTTACCGACAACCAGATTCCCTACGCACAGGCTGCCTTCGACAAGCTGCGTGCCGCGGGCGTGCGGGTGCAGAAGGATTTCAGAAACGAAAAGCTCGGCTTCAAGATCCGCGAGGCCCAGCTGCAGAAGATACCGTACATGCTGGTGGTGGGGGACAAGGAGGTCGAAGGCGGCCTGCTCGCGCCTCGTTTCCGCGACGGCAAGAACCTCGAAGCGATGACTCCCGAACAGTTCATCGCCTTCATAGAGAACGAAGTTAAAACCTACAAATAGGAGGTGGCGTCATAGCTAAACCTACAGTCAACATCAATCAGACAATCAGGGCCAAAGAGGTAAGGGTAGTAGGTGCCGAAAGTGAGCAGCTTGGTATTCTTCCGCTTCGCGAGGCTCTGGCGTTGGCTGAGAGTCAGCAACTCGATCTGGTAGAGGTTTCGCCGACAGCCGTTCCCCCTGTCTGCCGTATCATGGATTACGGCAAGTTCAAATATCAGCAGGCTAAGAAGCTTGCTGAGGCAAAGAAGAAGCAGGTGCAGGTCGAGCTGAAGGAAGTGAAGCTTCGTCCGAAGACCGATACGCACGACCTGGAGTTCAAGGTTAAGCACGTACGTCGCTTCCTGGAAGAAGGGAACAAGGCGAAGATCACCGTCGTTTTCCGCGGTCGTGAGATCACGCACCAGGAACTCGGCATGGCCGCACTGGAAAAGATAACCGCCGAACTCGCCGATATCGGCGTGGTCGAGGTAAAGCAGAAGATGGAAGGGCGTAGCATGTTCATGATCATCGCCCCCAAAGTAAAAAAATAAACACCACAACAAAGGAGTAGTAAAACAATGCCTAAAATGAAGACCCATAGGGGCGCCGCCAAGCGTTTCAGCAAGACCGGCACAGGCAAAATCAAGATGGCTCACGCCTTCACCAGCCACATCCTGACCTCCAAGACCAGGAAGACCAAGCGCAACCTCCGTAAAAGCGGCATCGTAGCAGCCTCCGACCACAAGAACATCTGCTGCCTGATCCCCTACAAATAACATCGGGACTGGGGGCTGGGGACTAGGGACTGGAACACCGGCACCGGGGTGCGCCTCGGAGCTGTTCGTCTTCAACCGCCGTTTTCGCCCGTTACCGAAGTCCGAGAACCGTGAGGAAACGTCTCCCCTTGCGGATCCGGCTAATTTAAAAACCAGAAGGAGTATGTATGCCAAGAGTAAAGCGCGGTTTTAAAGCGAGACAGAGAAGAAACAAAGTATTGAAACTTGCCAAGGGCTACCGCGGCGCGAGAAGCAAACTGTTCAGGAGCGCCACCGAAGCGGTGGACCGCGCACTGAACTACGCGTTCAGGGACAGAAGGGTGAAAAAGCGGGACTTCAGGGCCCTCTGGATCACCAGGATCAACGCTGCGGCAAGGATCAACGGTCTTTCCTACAGCAAACTGATCCACGGTCTGAAGCTCGCCAACGTGGAAATCGACAGAAAAGTGATGGCCGACCTGGCCGTTTCCGATCCGAAAGGTTTCGCAGCTATCGCGGCAGCAGCCAAAGCAAAATTTTAATACATACCGCGGGCATAAAGAGAAATGGGATAGCGATGTCCCATTTCTTTTTTTTTCCGAAAATAGGGTCATGCGATGAAGGATAAACTGGAAGCACTTTTAGAAGAGGCCCTCTCCGAGCTGGCTCAGGCCTCCACGGAAGAGGGGCTGCAGGAACTGCGGGTCAAGTACCTGGGCAAGAAAGGGGCGCTCACCGGCGTCATGAAGGGGCTGGGTGCGCTTTCCCCCGAGGAAAGGCCTCTGGTCGGCCAGGTGGTGAACACCGTGAAGGCGAAGCTCGAGGATGCGCTCGACGCGCGCGCCACCGCGGTTCGCGAGACGGCAAAGGCCGCGAGGCTCGCCGGTGAGAAGATCGACGTGACCCTGCCGGGCAGGCGTCAGGCGATGGGTTCCAAACACCCGATCACCCTGGTGACCGAGGAGATCTGCTCCATCTTTGGCGCGCTCGGTTTTGCCGTCGCAGAAGGTCCGGAGATCGAGCTCGACTTCTACAACTTCGAGGCGCTGAACCTCCCGAAGGACCACCCCGCGCGCGACATGCAGGACACCTTCTACTTCGGCGAGAGTGTGCTTCTCCGGACACACACCTCTCCGGTGCAGATCCGCACCATGCTGAAGCAGCCCCCGCCGGTGCGCATCATAGCACCCGGGACCGTGTACCGCTGCGATTCCGACGCCACCCATTCCCCGATGTTCCACCAGGTCGAGGGGCTCATGGTCGACAAGGGGATCACCTTCGGCGATCTGAAGGGTATTCTGACCCTCTTCATCAGCCAGCTCTTCGGCAAGGACATCGGCGTTAGGCTCCGTCCCTCTTTCTTCCCCTTCACCGAACCCTCCGCCGAGGTCGACATCGCCTGCGTCATCTGCCGCGGTAAGGGGTGCCGGGTTTGCAAGGAGACCGGTTGGCTCGAGATCCTGGGCGCCGGCATGGTCGACCCCGAGGTGTACCGCCACGTGGGGTACGATTCGGAGCAGTACACCGGGTTCGCCTTCGGCATGGGGATCGAGAGGATCGCGATGCTCAAGTACGGCATCGCCGACATGAGGCTTCTTTTCGAGAACGACCTCAGGTTCCTAAAGCAATTTTAAAAAGCGCTGAACAGGGATGAAGGGGATGAAAGGGATAACGACTGAAGGCTCAAAGCTTAAAGTCTGATCTTCGCATGAAGCCTTTGAATTATCCCCTGTATCCCTTTTATCCCTGTTAATTGATTTTCCATTTGAAGGAATCGATATGATAGTTACCTATAACTGGATCAAGGAATTCGTCGATTGCGACCTCCCGGCGGCTGAACTCTCGCATCTGCTCACCATGCTCGGCCTCGAGGTTGAGCGTATGGAAGAGGTCGGCGGCGGCATGGACGACGTCGTCGTGGCCCAGGTGGTGGAAAAGAACCAGCACCCCAACGCGGACAAGCTTTCGCTTTGCAAGGTCGACAACGGAAGCCAGATCGTGAACGTCGTCTGCGGCGCGCAGAACTTCAAGGCCGGCGACAAGGTCGCCCTGGCCCAGATCGGCGCGACGCTCCCCGGTGACTTCAAGATCAAGCGCTCGAAGATCCGCGGCGAGGAGTCCTGCGGCATGCTCTGCTCCGAAAAGGAGCTTGCCCTCTCCGCCGAGTCCTCCGGTATCATGATCCTCCCCGAAAGCTACACCCTCGGTACTCCGCTCTTCGACGCGCTCGGCACCAAGGACGTCATATTCGAGATCGGGCTCACCCCGAACCGCGCCGACTGCCTGAGCGTCGTCGGCATCGCGCGCGAGGTCGCCGCCAAACTCGGCAAGAAGGTGCACTACCCGGGCCTCGAGGTAAAAGAGGAAGGGGCACCCGTCGCATCGGTTGCAAGCGTCGAGATTCTCGCACCGGAACTCTGCCCGCGCTACACCGCGCGCCACATCACCGGGTGCACGCTCGCCGACTCCCCGGCCTGGCTCGCCAACAGGCTCATGGCCGCAGGGATCCGCTCCATCAACAACATCGTCGACGTGACCAACTACGTGCTCCTCGAGTACGGTCACCCGCTGCATGCCTTCGACTACAAGCTCCTCTCCGGAGGAAAGATCGTCGTTGCCGCGGCAGGCGAGGGGGAGAAGTTCACCACCCTCGATGGCCAGGAGAGAACCCTCGCCTCGAACGACCTCACCATCCGTGACGGCGCGAAGGCTGTGGCCCTTGCCGGCATCATGGGTGGCGGTAACTCCGAAATAGGGGAGGGGACCACCGAGGTGCTTCTCGAGAGCGCCTACTTCAACCCCTCCGCGATCCGCAAGACCTCCAAGCGTCTCGGGATCCACACCGAGTCGTCGCACCGCTTCGAACGCGGCGCCGACGTCGCCGGGCTCACCCGTGCCCTCGATCGCGCCGCCCAGCTCATCGCCGAGCTTTCCGGCGGCAAGGTCGCCAAGGGGATCATCGACGTCTACCCGGCGCCCGTTGCGCCGCGCGTCATCACCGCGCGCCTGTCGCGTATCAACGCCGTCTCCGGTCTGGATCTCTCCGCAGCCGAGGTGCAGGACATCTTCGAGCGCCTCGAATTCGAGGTGCAGCAGGGCGAGCCCGGTGTCTTCACCGTAAAGGTGCCGCTCTTCAGGGTCGACATAGAGCGCGAGGTAGACCTCGTCGAAGAAGTGGTCCGCGTGAACGGCTTCGAGAAGGTACCCGCGACGCTGCCGCAGGCGTCGGTCTTCTCCGATCTTCCTTCCGACACGCAGCGTCTGGCAAGCAGGGTTAAAGGGCTTTTGGTCTCCCACGGTCTCTCCGAGGTGATCAATTACAGTTTCGTCGCACCTTCCTCCTGCGAGAAGATCATGCTCCCGGCGGACGACTTCCGCAGTAACGGCATGGTCCTTTTGAACCCGATCTCGGACGAGCTCTCCGTCATGCGCACCACCATGCTCCCGGGGCTTTTGGATACCGCAGTCAAAAACGTAAGCTTCAGGACGCTGAACCTCGGCATCTTCGAGATGCGCCGCATCTATCTTCCCGTCGAGGGGGCCGAACTCCCCGAAGAGCCGCTCTACATATCCGCTCTGCTGACCGGAAGACGCGACCCCGAGGGGTGGAACCAGGCGAAGGGTGATATCGACTTCTTCGACGTCAAGGGGATCGCAGAGAACCTCCTTGCTGAACTGAACGTAGGCGGGGTCAACTTCAGCGTCGAGGAACTCGATCCGTACTACCATCCGGGCAAGGCCTGCCGCATCCTGAGCGGAAAGAAGGTGCTCGGCTCCATGGGAGAGCTCCATCCGACCGTACAGGAGAACTACGGCATCTCCACGCCGCTTTACTACCTGGAACTGAACTTCGAGGCGCTTCTTTCGGCGCGGAAGAAACAGGGTGCCGCCCAGGTTCCCTCGCGCTTCCCGTCCACCTTCCGCGACATCGCCATGCTCCTGCCGCGTGAACTTCCCGTCGCCGACGTGGTTTCGTGCGTGAACGGCGTGAAGGCACCCGAACTGGAAGGGGTGGAAATCTTCGACTTGTACATGGGTGGGAACATCGCTGCACACGAGAAGAGTGTCGCCATTCGCGTGCGCTACGGGTCGAAGGAGAAGACCCTTACCGACGAAGAAGTAACCCGTCTGCACACGAAGGTAACCGAGGCACTACAGAAAAAATTAAATGTTTCCTTCAGATAAAAACGGTTGCGAAATCGAAAACGCTATGGTATTAGATTAAGCCGCTGTTGAGAACACACTGAAATGTTTCACCTGTTGAGGGGATTATGACCAAAGCGGACATCGTAGAAAAAATTTATGAGAAGGTCGGTTTCTCTAAAAAAGAATCTGCCGAACTCGTTGAGACGGTCTTCGACCTGATTAAGTCCACTCTTGAAGAAGGCGACAAGATCAAGATTGCCGGCTTCGGCAACTTCGTAGTGAAAGAGAAGTCCGACCGTCGCGGCAGGAACCCGCAGACCGGCGAAGAGATCACCATCGTTGCTCGCAAGATCCTCACCTTCAAACCGAGCCAGGTACTGAAGAGCGCGATCAACATCCAGCAGTAGCATGACGACCGGCGCCCCGGACAAGCTTTACCTCAGAATCGGCGAGGTGTCCGCGGTAACTGGCCTTCCTACCTCTGTGCTGCGTTACTGGGAGACGGAATTCCCGGGATTGGCGCCAAGGAAAAGCAGCAGAGGCCAAAGGCTCTACTCCAAGAAGGACGTCGAGCTGGTCCATGAGATAAAAGAACTTCTATACGCGGAAAAGCTGACCATCGAGGGGGCGAGGAAGCGTCTGGAAGTGAAGAAAAAGTACCGAAAATCTGACCTTTCCGGTGAAGCACTTGCGGCACTGCTTCAGGATGTGAAGCTGGAATTGATGAATTTGCGGGATCAGTTGTAATTATCAGGTTTAATCGGTGCGTAGCGCAGCCTGGTAGCGCACTAGACTGGGGGTCTAGTGGTCGCTGGTTCGAATCCAGTCGCACCGACCATTTCAATCAGCCGCTTGGGAGACTTCCTGGGCGGCTGATTTAGTTTTATGACAGTAACTGTGGTATGTTTTCATCTGTCATGTCCTACCGGCCTCCGCTGTGCGACGCGTCTGCCACGGCCTGCCGGGGCCGCATATGAGGGATCGTCTCCCCGATGACCGATCGAACCCCACAACTAATCGCCTGTCACGAGTGCGACCTTTTGCAGCGCGACATCCAGCTAAACCCCGGCTGCTATGCGAGCTGCCGTCGTTGCGGCGCCGTGCTGTACCGTAACGCCACCGACAGCGTCGACCGCACCCTCGCCTATACCCTGGCGGCATGCATGGTTTTTCTGGGCGCGAACCTCTTTCCCATATTTGCCATCGAGGTGCAGGGGGGCCGCAGTGCCATCACCCTCTTCGGCGCCGTGCTCTCCCTTTGGGAACAGGGGATGAGGAGCGTCTCCACTCTCGTCCTGATCACTGCCATTCTGATTCCTGCGCTTGAGCTCGCCTCGCTCACCTATCTGCTCCTGCCTTTAAAACTCGGCAAGGTGCCCCCGAGGTATCCGCTTTTCATGCGCACCCTGCAGTGCATCGAGCCGTGGGGGATGGTGGAGGTGTTGATGCTCGGGGTGCTGGTTTCCCTGGTGAAACTCACCAACAACTTCCGCGTCATCCCGGGGATGGCTTTGTGGTCCTTCGCGGTATTGACACTGCTGCTTGCCGCAGCGGCCACCGCCTTCAACGCGCGCGACGTCTGGGCCCAGCTCGACGGGAAGCGCCGGGATCTGGAGTCAAAGTGAGCGCCGCCGACTCCCCCATCGCGGCCGGCCGCGGGCTTTGCTCCTGCCATGTCTGCCAGCTGGTCTCACGGAGCACCGGTACTTCGCGCGCGCAGCACTGCCCGCGTTGCGGCGCCCGCCTCCATTTGCGCAGACCGGGCAGCGTGCAGCGCTGCTGGGCGCTCGTCATCGCGTCCTACATACTCTACGTACCGGCCAACATGCTGGTCATGATGGAGACCGGCTCCCTGATCAATTACCGCAAGGACACCATCGTGAGCGGTGTCGTGCATCTTTGGAGGACCGGGTCCTGGATGATCGCCGTCATCGTCTTCGTGGCCAGTGTGGCGATACCGCTTTTAAAGCTCTTTTCCCTGACCCTGCTGCTCATCTCCGTGCAGCGTAAATCGACCTGGCACCCGCAGCAGCGCACCCGGCTTTTCCGGTTGGTGGAAGCGGTGGGGCGCTGGTCCATGTTGGATATCTACGTAGTTACCCTGCTCGCGGCGCTCGTGCAACTGGGCTCCCTGGCGATAGTGAAGGCCGGCCCAGCCGCGATTGCCTTCGGCGCGGTGGTTGTCCTCACCATGCTCGCCACCATGGAGTTCGATCCGCGCCTGATCTGGGACCCGTTGCAGAAAGAGGAATTCCATGACTGAACCATCGGACAGACAAGAGATACAGGACCTTCCCGAGGCGGTAAGCGAGCCGAAGCGGCGCTTCTCGATCCAGCTCGTCTGGATCATACCCATAGTCGCCGCCATCATCGGTCTTTCCATCGCAGCCAAGGCGTGGGTGGACCGCGGCGAGACCATTACCATCTCCTTCAAGACCGGGGAGGGGCTCGAGGCGGGCAAGACTAAGCTCAAGTACAAGGACGTCATGATCGGCGAGGTGAAATCGATCGCCATCTCCGACGATCGCACCCACGTCGTGGTTACCGCGGAAGTCACCAAGGACGCCAAGGGTCTCATGGTGAAAGATACCCGTTTCTGGGTGGTGCGCGCGCGCATCTCCGGCGGAAACGTCTCCGGTCTCACCACGCTCCTTGGCGGCTCCTATATCGGGGTAGAAGCGGGGACTTCGAAGGAGCTCGGTGATAGTTTCATCGGTCTCGAGTCTCCCCCCGCTGTTTCCATGGATGTCCCCGGGCGTCAGTTCGTGCTGCATACCGACGATGTAGGCTCGCTCTACACCGGCTCACCGGTGTTTTTCCGCCGCATGCAGGTGGGGCAGGTCATCTCCACCGATCTCGACCGCGATGGCAAAGCTGTCACCGTCCGTGTCTTCATCAAGTCGCCGTACGACCGCTTTGTCACCACCAGCACCTTTTTCTGGCAGGCAAGCGGCGTTGACTTGACCGTCACTCCAGGCGGCGTGAAGCTGAACACCGAATCGATGCTTGCCGTTCTTTTGGGCGGCATCTCCTTCGATGAGTCGGTCTCCGGCGCCGTCGCCGCTCCCGCGGACACCGCGTACACCCTTTACGGTACCCGCGACGAGGCCATCAAGAACTCCGCTGCCTCCGAAAAATTCATCCTCGAGTTCCGCGAGTCGGTGCGCGGCCTTGCCGTCGGTGCTCCCGTGGACCTGCGCGGCGTCACCGTGGGCGAGGTCACCAATATCAATGTGGTGCTCGACCGCAACCGCAAGGATTTCTCCGTCCCGGTCGAGATCCAGCTCTACCCTGAGCACCTGCAGACCAAGTTCCGCAAGGACAGCGGCGGTAACATGCCCCAACCCGGCACCGCCGAGGCACACAGGCTTCTCGACGATCTGGTGGCGCACGGCTTCCGCGCGCAGATCAAAAGCGGCAGCCTGCTGACCGGCCAGCTCTACGTGGCGCTCGACTTCGTGCCCGATGCCCGTGCCGGCCGCATCAACTGGAGCACCTCGCCGCCGCGTTTCCCGACCGTGCCCGGTTCCATGGAGAAACTGCAGAAGAACCTCATCGAGATCGTGCAGCGGATCGAGAAACTGCCGCTGGAGAAACTTGCCGGAGATGCGGGACAGACCATGCGCTCCCTCGACGATACCTTAAAGAGCGCCGACCGGTTGCTGCAGAACATGGACAAGTCCCTGGTGCCCGAGGCGAAAACCGTGCTCACCGAGACGAAGACGACGCTCGAGGACGTGAGAAAGACGCTTTCCGAAGCGCGGTCCACTTTGGGCGGTGCCAGCGGTGTCCTGAGCGCCGATGCACCCGTGCAGGTCGACCTGCGCGACACCATGCGCGAGGTCTCGCGTGCGGCCCGTTCGCTGCGGGTTCTCGGGGATTACCTCGAACAGCACCCCGAATCCCTGATACGCGGCAAAAAGGAGGAAAAATAGCCATGCGCACCGTCTCCGTACTCCCGGTCTTATTTGGATTTTTTCTCCTAAGCGCAGGATGCGTCAGGTCTCCCGGAGTCACCTTCTACACCCTGACTCCGGCAGCGGTTCCGGAGGTGGAAGCGTCGTCCGCGCAGTCCTTGTCGGTAAGGGTCGGACCGGTAACGCTGCCTGAACTTCTGGATCGTCCCCAGCTCGTCGTGCGCGTCGCTCCGAACCGGGTTGCCATTTTGGAATCGCACCGCTGGGCCGAACCGCTGAAAGAGGAGATCCCGCGGCTTTTATCGCAGGATATAGGGCGCAGGCTCGGTTCGAACCGTGTGTTTGCCTACGGCCAAGGTGCCGGTGTGGATGTGAAGTACGGAGTGCCTGTCGATATTCTCAGGCTGGAAGCCGTCCCCGGCGAAGCCGTCACCATCGAGGCCACCTGGAGTGTGCGCAGGGGGAGTGATAGCAGGGTAGGGCGCGCCGTGGTTCGCGAAAAAGCGACCGGCTCCGGTTACGACGCCGTAGCAGACGCGACGAGCCGCGCCCTAGACACGATCAGCGCCGAGATCGTGAAAACGGTGTTAGCCGAGGAGGCAACCCCTGCGGACGCTTCCAGAAAGTAGTCACGCGGATACGAAGCGCCACGTTTGCCTAACGTCCCCCCCTTTGCGAAGGGGGGACAGGGGGGATTTGCCTTTTGCGTCCTAGTTTTCCTCTGCTACGGCTCAGGGGGTAACGAACCGCCAACGCAGCCACAGCAAAGCCTTTAACGGGAGGTCATATGCTCATTCTCGCAGGAGATGTGGGGGGAACCTCGACCCGTATTGCCTATTTTCAGGCCGATCCCGCCGGACTCACCACACTTGCCGAGGCGCAGTACAAAAGCGCCACCCACGGCAGCCTTATCGATATCGTACGCCACTTCGCCTCGCAGCATCACATCAGCGCGGAGCGCGCCTGCTTCGGTATCGCCGGTCCCATCATCGAGGGACGGGTCCGCACACCGAACCTTCCCTGGACCATCGAGAGCGATGAACTTGCTGCGGCTTTAGAACTCCCACGTGTGCTGCTTATCAACGATCTCGAGGCGAACACCTACGGCATCGCGTCGCTTAAACAGCAAGATCTCCACACTCTCAACGAAGGCGTTGCCAACCCTTCCGGCACCATAGCCGTGGTCTCGGCGGGGACAGGCCTTGGTGAGTCGCTCGCCTACTTCGCTGGAGGTATCCATCACCCGCTTCCCAGCGAAGCCGGACACGCCGATTTCGCGGCACGCAACGAGTTGGAAGCGGAACTCCTCCTTTACCTGCAGACGAAGCACGGCCGGGCCAGTTACGAGCGTGTGTTGTCCGGCCCAGGGCTCCTGGACATCTATCGTTTTCTGCGCGACAAGCATTACTTC
This sequence comes from Geomonas edaphica, assembly GCF_004917075.1. Lineage (GTDB taxonomy): Bacteria > Desulfobacterota > Desulfuromonadia > Geobacterales > Geobacteraceae > Geomonas > Geomonas edaphica. Next base: position 638,327 of record NZ_SSYB01000001.1, on the reverse strand, counting down.
CCCGAACAGGAATCCATCGCTGCCGCGATGACGGTGGGCGATCCACCCGCGGTCATTACGAAGGCGGCCCTTGAATCCCGCTGCCCCATGTGCGCGAAGGCCCTCGAGGTCTTCATATCCGTCTACGGAGCCGAGGCAGGCAACGCCGCCCTCAGGTTTCTCGCCACAGGCGGCGTCTACCTTGGCGGAGGGATCGCACCGAAGATACTGGATCTGCTAAAAGGACCGGCATTCATGCTTTCTTTTACCGCAAAAGGCAGGCTGAGTCCCCTGGTACAGTCTATTCCGGTGCACGTCATACTGAATGAAAAAACCGCTCTTTTAGGTGCCGGAAGAGCTGCATTCTATGCACATCTGTGAGATACACTTTCTTTCTCGCTGTTCTTTGCAGGCGCCGGAGCTGCTGCATGATTCTGCCGGCTCGACAAATGCACTTCCCGGGTTTGCGTACCTCATCATTTAAAGTCGATTTCTTCTGCGATGAAGTTCGATTCTTTTTGTCCTCCCGTATACTCAGTCCAACAATGTTATTTTTACTTTATTATTGACAATATCTCCGTCTCTGCTATTAATCACCTAACTATAACTTTGAAGGAGGGTGGTAAATGGCGACCTTGGTAGAAATAGCTGCACAACTCGTTGCATCGCATGCCTCCAGCACGCCGATGACATCGGATGAGCTTCTCGCGGAAATAGCCAAAGTTCACGCTGCACTGAAGAACCTTGAGGCAGGGCAGGGCGTGGAAGGCGTCGAAGAACCAAAAGCTTCACTCTCCATCAAAGAAGCCTTCAAAAAGAACGAGGTGGTCTGCCTTGTTTGCGGCAAAGGCGGGTTCAAGACCCTTGCGCGTCACCTGAGCACAGCGCACGGCATGAAGCCCGGTGCCTACAAGAAGCAGTTCGGGATTCCGAGCAAGCAGGCCCTGTCCGCGAAGAGCTATTCCGAGTCCCGCCGCAAGATGGCGCAGGACCGCGGTCTGGCCGACAACCTTGCCAAGGCGAGGGAAGTGCGCATGGCCAACATCGAGGCGAAGAAAGAGACGGTAGCCAAACCGGCCAAGGCCGCGAAGGCGACCAAGGCACCGGCAAAAGCCGCCAAAGCCCCCAAGGCAAAAGTAGCACCCAAGGCCAAGAAGTAGGCCGGTTCCTACGTCTGTAAAAAGCACCTCGCGAGGGGTGCTTTTTTTGATTCCGAAGCCAATACATTTTCAGGAGGACTAAATCATGACCAAGTTGATAGCTGTCGCCCTGTTGGTATTTCTCGCCGTCCCCGCCTTTGCCGCTGACGACAAGAAAGCCGAGGACCAGAAGACCCTTTATGCCGTAGGCCAGGTAATGGCACGCCAGTTGGCCATCTTCGACATGACGTCGGACGAACTGGACCAGGTGCTGAAAGGCGTTAAGGATGGTATTGCCGGGAAGAAGCCGGATTTCGACATCGAGCCTTACAAGGCTAAAATCCAGCAGCTTGCACTGGCGCGTCGGGCCGCACAGGGCGAGCGTCTTGCTGCCAAGTCAAAGGAGTTTGTCGAGAAGGCAGCAAGCGAGAAAGGTGCGGTCAAGACCGCTTCGGGGCTCGTGTACAAGTCCATCAAGGAAGGGACCGGCGCAAGTCCTGCCGCCACCGACAGGGTTAAGGTCAATTACCGCGGCACCCTCGTCGACGGCAAGGAGTTCGACAGCTCCTACGCCGCAGGGCGTCCCGCTGAGTTCGGGTTGAACCAGGTCGTCAAGTGCTGGACCGAGGGCGTGCAGAAGATGAAGGTCGGCGGCAAGGCACAGCTTGTGTGTCCTCCTGAACTGGCCTACGGTGAGCAGGGCTCCGGGATGATTCCCGCCAATGCGACATTGATATTCGAGGTCGAGCTTCTGGATATACTGAAGTAAAATCTTGCTGCTGAAATGTCCGTGCAGCATGAGAAAGTTTTAGCGCTATTTTTTATTGACAACGAAAGCGCTCTAGACTATAAAGAGTGTCTCTTGAGGCGCGGCAGAAACCGTTGCAAGAGACGAGCAGGTAGTTGACATCATTACAAATAAGAGCTTGGCGGTGTAGCTCAGCTGGTTAGAGCACACGGCTCATATCCGTGTTGTCCGGGGTTCAAGTCCCTGCACCGCCACCATAAAAAAAGAGCCTTCCGGTCACCGCCGGAAGGCTCTTTTGCTTTTGTGATTACTCCATCGGAGTTCCTCTTCACCTCGTCCACCTTCGACCCTATCACTTATAATCATGTCGCGTCAGACCATATTCCGCACCCCTCTATTCGGTCGTGTTGCGTCTTCCTCCGCTCTTTGATATATTTCCCCGAGAGGAGCTGGCTATGAATGAGATCTTGTTCGTTGTAGAGAGCGGGCCGGAAGGTGGGTATGTCGCCAAGGCTCTTGGCGAATCAATATTTACCGAGGCCGACACCCTTGAAGAACTCCATACAAATGTGAGAGACGCGGTCCTGTGCCACTTCGAAGCAGGCGCTGCACCCAAGATGATCCGCCTTCATTTCGTCCATGAGGAAGTCTTGGCTGTATGAAACTGCCGCGTGACATCACCGGCTATGACCTAGCAAAAGCTCTTCGCAAATTTGATTATACGATTACCCGCCAGACCGGCAGTCATATCCGCCTTTCAACGACCGCAGATGGCGAGCATCATATTACCGTACCCGCCCATATTCCGCTCAAAGTTGGCACGCTTGCCGCCATTCTCTCCGATATTGAATCCCACCACAAAATAACGCGTGATAATCTGCTGGAAATTCTTTTCGCTTAACAATAATCCAACGCGCTTCAATCAGAAATTTCGCACGTTGATTCATTCTCATTGACCTCCAAGTAAAAAAGAGCGTATAAAGACACTCGCTCCGAATCCTGCTAAGAGGTCAACATGACAATAGGAAGAGGCAGTTTGTCACAGTTCACAGCCGCCAGTGCTATTCACCAGCACTGGCGGCTTTTTTAATGGATTTTTTTTAGTCTATCCCGAGCACGAACATCTCCAGGAGGCACCGTGTCCGACCCCGCAAATCTCTTCATCTGGCTTGGTAATCATTATCTCTACTTTGTTGCCTTCACCGCCCTCGTAATTCTGCTCTGGAACTCGGTGGTCATCGTAGGCGGCAACGAGATCGCCCTCATCGAGCGACGCTGGTTCGGCAGCAAGATGCCGCAGGGGCGGGTCGTGGCCCTCGGGAACGAGGTAGGGATCCAGGCCCGCACCCTTGGACCGGGACTGCATTTCCTCATCCCTTTCATCTATAAGGCCACGAAAAGCGTCTTCACCGAGATACTGGAAAACGAGATCGGCCTGATCGAATCGGTGGACGGCACATCGATCCCGTCCGGACGCATCTTCGCCGCGGTCGTCGCCGGCCACAATTCCTTCCAGGACGGCGAAGCGTTCATCAGAAACGGTGGGCAGAAGGGACCGCAGATCGAGGTGCTTCCTCCGGGCAAATACCGCATCAACCCGTATCTCTTCAAGCTGACCAAGGGGAACGTCACCGAGATCAAGGACTTCGAGATCGGTATCGTCGAGTCGGTGGACGGTGTCGCCATACCGGAGGGGAGGATCTTCGCCCAGGCGGTGGAAGGGCACAGCTCATTCCAAAACGGCGAGGCCTTCATCAACAACGGCGGACAGAAAGGTCCGCAGATCGAGATCATCCCTCCCGGCAACTACCGCATCAACCCCTACCTATTCAAGGTGACCAAGAGTTCGGCAACCAAGATCGGCGACGGGGAGATCGGCCTGGTGGAATCGGCCGACGGCTCCGCCATCCCTGCCGGACGCATCTTTGCTTCCGTGGTCTCCGGGCACAACTCCTTCCAGTCCGGCCAAGATTTCATCGTGAGCGGCGGCCAGAAGGGGCCTCAGACCGAGATCCTGCCGCCGGGCGTCTACCGCATCCATCCGAACCTTTTCAAGGTGACCAAGGCCGAGGCCGTCATCATCGCGAAAGGGGAAGTCGGCATGGTCACCGCCCAGGACGGCGCACCCATTCCCATGGGACGTCTTCTCGCCCAGAGCGTGCCGGGGCACTCCAACTACGAAAACGGCGAGGCCTTCATCAAAAACGGCGGGCAAAAGGGACCCCAGATCGACGTGCTTCTCCCCGGTACCTACCGTATCAACCTGAACCTGTTCAATATCCAGGTCGCGCCGGCGGCGGTGGTCGAGGCGAACAAGATCGGTCTCGTGACCGCTCTGGACGGCATTCCGCTGCCGGAGCGCGAGTACGTCGCCTCGCCGATCACCGGCCATAACGACTATCAGGACGGTTCCGCCTTCCTGCTCAAACACGGGCAGCGCGGCCCGCAACTGGACGTGTTGCGCCCGGGAACCTATTACATCAACCCGCTCATGTTCAGCGTCGCCATCGACGATGTTGCCGTGGTCGAGCGCGGCCAGGTCGGTGTTATTGTCTCCAACGTCGGAGAAGACCCGACCGAGGAGATGAAGAAACGGCTCGGCTCGTCACAGACCGGCGCTTCGGAAGAAGAGGGGAAGGAGAAGTACGTCGTCCCGAAGGGATTCCGCGGCATCCAGGAGGAAGTGGCCGGACCGGGACGCTACTACCTCAACCGTCGCGCCTTCATGGCGTACATCATCGACACCACCAACATCACCATAGACTGGGATGATCAGGAAGACACCCGTTTCGACCAGTTGACCGTTATCTCCAAGGACGGCTTCCCGATCCAGGTCTCCGTCAAGGTGGTCATCCGCGTTCGTCCGGACCAGGCGCCGTACATGGTGGCGAAGGTCGGCTCAATCGACAACCTTATCCAACACGTAATACACCCGATGATCGACTCCTCCTTCCGCAACCAGGCTTCCACTGCCTCCGCGATGAACTTCCTGCAGAGCCGTTCCGAAGAGCAGGCCAAGGCGGAATCTAGGGCCCGGGTCGACCTGGAGAAGTATCACGTCGAGTGCGTATCCGTGCTGATCTGCCAGATCAAGCTTCCCGAAGATCTGATGCAGACCCAGACCAAGAGGATCATTGCCGAGCAGCAGCAGGAGATGTACAAGATGGAGCAGAAGTCCCAGGCGGAGCGCACCGAGATGGAGAAGATGCGCGCCACCGCCGACCAGCAGCCCACCCTGGTGGCCTCCGAGATTGCCGTGAAGGTCGCCACCCAGAAGAAAGCCGAGATGATCACCTTGGCCGAAGGCAACGCCGAGTCCAAGGCGCTGGAAGGGGCCGGTGAAGGGAAGCGGTTGAAGGCGATAGGCGACGGCGAGGCGTCCAAGATTGCCGCCATCGGTGAAGCCACCGCCCAGGCCTACAACAAGCAGCAGGAAGCCATCGGCGAAGAAGCCATCAAGCAGATCAAGATCGTCGAGTTGGTAGCCGCCGCCATCCAGGAAGGAAAGATCAAGATCGTCCCCGACGTCCTAGTAACCGGCGGCGGGAATGCAGGCGACGGTTTGATGGGCCAGTTGAGCCGGGTGTTGCCGGGAGTCGATCTCGCCGCGCTGGTGAACAAGCAGGCGGCATTGCCAAAAGGGTAAGAGATAGAACAACAGAAGAGCAGGGGGCCTATAAGTGGAGGGACTACGGTGAACGCGCTAAGGGCTCTGCAGATGACAGTCTCAAAACTTATATTCTTATACGTGTCCCCTTTTTGTGGTGCGGTACTGCTCCATAAAGTGTCATCACCCAAACGAATTGTGTAAGGTGTGGCGCTAAGATGACTGGTGATGAAATCAGCTGCCAAATTTGTGGCACAGAACTTGGTTAGAGGGCTTCGCTTTGCGGCCTCCATACGGGTGTGAGGGTCAGGTTTTTATTCTTGATTAATCTTTGACGATCAGGACAATAATTTCGGCCAAGAAGGAGTAAGTGGAGCAAGAGTAAAGACCTGCCCCCCATGTACCTAAAACGAGAAAACTGTTTTGAGTGAGTGTAACTACTATTAGAAGTGAAAGAGGAGAGAAAATGAAAAAAATGATTTTGTTGCTTGTTGTATCTGCCTGGCTGTCCGGTTGCGCATTGACAACAGATAAGATTAATCTGTCTTACGTCCCTCAGGTTGGTGTGTCTGAGATCCAAGGTGCGAAAGATGTCGTAGTAGACGTCAATATCAATGATCAGCGACAAGACAAAAGCAACAAAGTCAGTTGCAAAAAGAATGGATTTGGAATGGAGATGGCGCCCATTCTCGCAAATGAGGACGTAGCCATAACTCTCAGAAGGGCCATTGAACAAGAGTTACAATCGCGTGGATTTAAGGTCGGTAGCCAAGCACTTGTATCGATAACTGCTGATTTGACTAGGTTCTGGAATGATCACAAATCAGGCTTCTTTGCTGGAGACTCCGTTGCCGATCTGAACATGAGCATTTTAGTGAAAAACAAGAATGGAAACATTCTTTATTCACGTCAAATAGTAACGCAAGGAATCGAACCAAACATCCAACTCATGACGGGTGAAAATGCTCGATTGGCCTTAGATAAGGCATTAGCTAATGGAATGAAACTTTTATTCGATGATTCTGCTTTCATCACAGCATTGATTGAGGTTTCGAAAAAAACCGCATCTTAAAAACAAAAGAAACGGGTATTCAACTTTTGGCCTTACCAGGCCGCCGAAAAAGGCAGGCGGGGAAAAGCGGGGGCAGGCCAGACTTTTGGGCTTTGAGCAGGATTGGATCGTTCGAATGGGCTAAACGGGGTCTGCTGCTTCGCTGAACGCCCAGGAGAGATACTTATTGCCGTTTTTCTTGTTACCCTTGCCCTTTGTCTTATCATTGCTAGTCCAGCGTGAGGAGACAAGGCGACAGTATGAGGCGTAGTTGCCAACGTTTTGGAATCGCTCAACAGGACCTGTCTCGAGCATGATGGTTAACCCGAGAATCTTCCCGATGCCAGGAACTGAAAGTAGCTCTTGATATCCATCGTTGAGCTCAAGCTTCCTGTCGACGAAAGTTTCGATGCTGCGGATCTGCCGAGTCAAGAAGTCGATTGACTCCTTGCTGACTTTGCCTGCAAGAGCAAGATCCTCATTGCCGGCCAAAAGCGGAGAGACACGGTCCTCACGAATCCGCTTGATATCCCGACTTTTCATCGTGATTCCGCAATTGCGGGTAATGATGTTCTGAAGGCTTATGAGCATCGAAGTCCTCAAAGCTACGAGGTGGCGCCGTTTCCTGAGCAGGTCTCGGATCGGACGCTCTTCCTTCGGATAAATGTAGCCCTCTGGAAGAATGTCAAGTCGCAGCATCTCTGCCAGCCAAAAGGCATCAGGCCGTCCACCAGCCAGTACCAGTTATACGTGGATTCGACGACAACTCGCTTGTTGAATGTAGATCGATACCAGAGTACAGTTTCATTTGGCACCTCCTGAGGTTACGAGATTGGCGTCTCTGTAACAGCATATCAGGAAGTTTGTTCGCCTCTTGTTATGCCAGGAGGTGCCTTTAGATGATTATCAGGTCTTTATTCTTGATTGATCTTTGACGATCGAACAAATATTTAGGCCAAGAAGAAGTAAACAGAGCAAGAATAAAAACCGCCCCCCTGTTTGGGAGAGGAATTGGTTGCTTCAACAGAAGGCAGGGGGGGCGTTGTTAATATATTTACATTTGGTGGCGTAAGTAGAGCAAAAATGAAAATATTAACAACGTCCCTTTGCTGTCCTTTGCTGTCACTGTCGGGAGTTGATCTCACCGCCTTGGTGAGCAAACAGGCGGCATTACCGAATGGGTAACAATAACAACGCAACGGTTAGAGACGGACGGCTCCGCCGCCGCTCACCCACCAACCATTGGCAATGGAATAAAATGATAGCAGTGTACGCAAGTCTGACCATTATTGTGCTTTGTATATTTCTGCCTCCGTTGTTTGATTCCATTTTCGGAAAGAACAAGGAGCAGAACTGGAATAAGTCCATTGGTGGTTACGCTTTGGTGGCAATATTAGGTGGTGTAGTGCCTGTATTAGTCGGTGGTAGTCTTTATTGGGACTGGTTTTTTGTAGTAATAGGGATTGCTATCGCAGTATTAGTCACACCTATCAGATTTATTGGGACTTTTTTAGTCCTGCTCCTCTTGAAGGTAATCCTACCAGTGCTAGTTCTCTGGGAGATGGCAAGATACAATGTGAAAGAACCTGTAAAGATGCTCTTAGACAGCACAGAGTTTACCGACGTCCTAAGGCTCCTGGCGCCGATGTTGTTGGGTCTCGCTACGTTCTATGTCGTGCGAACGATGAGACAGAAATTCAGCGGATAAGAGCGATCCAGCATCGACGTGGACTAACACCTGCCGCGCATGGGCTAGAGGGGGCGTGCTTGGGTTCCTTGAGTTACCTCGTTTCCGCCCAGTCCTCAGCAAGGAGAGCTTTTATTATGGCGAGAAACAAACGTGTTGTTAGGATTCTGTCGGTTTTTTTACTGTCTTTATATTGCTTTGCTACAAAAACTTTTGCTTCCGAGTCAATCAAAGATTCAATAAAAAGAAGTGGCTTGCATCCTGTTGGAACACCAACGGTTACAACCATGATCTTACCCCCGCTCAACGTCTTTCCATGGAAACTGACAGTGAACGCTTGTGGAAAAGACGGTTACGATCTGCGGCCATACGTAGGCAAGAAAGTGAAATTTATACAACAGCCTGTAAAAGAGAAGTATGCGGGAAAACCCATCCTTCTGACGATCCTCGGAAAAGACAAGAACTGCATCTGCGCCTATGGCGTCGTTCCTGAATTAGTTCCTGGAATCGTTTCACTTTCTAATCTATGAGGCACCTTGAAATCGCGACTTTGCCAGTTGCCTAGTGCAGACGTGCTTGAGTTCCTCGGGCATGAGGAAGAATGGAAATATTCTTTATTCACGTCAAATAGTAACGCAAGGAATCGAGCCAAACATTCAACTCATGACAGGTGAAAATGCTCGATTGGCCTTAGATAAGGCATTGGCTAATGGAATGAAGCTTTTATTCGATGATTCTGCTTTCATCACAGCATTGATTGAGGTCACGAAAAAAACCGCATCTTAAAAACAAAAGAAACGGATGTTCAACTTTCGGCTCGACCAGGCCGCCGAAAAAGGCAGGCCGGGAAAGGCGGGATCATCCCAGACTTTTGGACTTTTGAGCAGAATTGGATCGTTCGAATGTTGAGCCCGCCTACCAGTGATGAGCAGATTCGAATTCGGGAGAAGGGAGAGAGACGATGAACACCATCGACACCATTCTGAGTCGATACCCGTTCATTCTTGGTGAGGGGGCCGTAATCGAGCGTCTGCGCCGCATGGAGGGCGTTGAGCTCGATCCCTTTGTCGTGAACTCGGCTTTCATCTACGATGATGAAAAGCGGAGGGCGCTGGAGGGGATTTGCCGGGAGTACCTCGACATCGGCTGCCAAGCCGGACTGCCTCTCCTCATGTCTACTCCGACATGGCGGGCGAGCAGGGAACGGATCGCCGCGGCAGGCCTTGAGGGCACCGACCTTAACGGCGACAACGCGGCCTTTCTGGAAGGCTTGAGACAGAGCTACCAGGGATACGCCGACAAGATTCTCATCTGCGGGTTGATGAGTTGTAAAGGTGACGCCTACCGTCCTGATGAGGCTCTCCCGGTAAACCAGGCGGCGGAATATCATGCGTGGCAGGCGGAAAAGCTCGCGGCGACGAAGGTGGACTTTCTCTTGGCAGCTACGCTGCCCGCTCTGAGTGAAGCAACTGGCCTTGCCTTGTCCTTGGCGAAGACAGGAAAACCCTACATAGTGAGTTTCGTGGTCCGACCGACCGGCACCCTTCTCGATGGAACGCCGCTTAAGGAGGCCATCGCTGCAATCGACGCCGTAGCCGACCCCAAACCGCTCGCGTTCATGATCAATTGCACACATGTCACCTTTGCCAGAGCTGCGTTACTCCACGAAACCAATTCGTCTGCGGACGTTCGCCGGCGCATCATCGGCCTTCTCGCAAATACCGCAGCTCTCAGCCCGGAAGACCTGGACAACAGCACTTCTCTCGTGGAAGAGGCCCCGGAGGCATTTGGGGCATCGGTGGCCGCCATGGGCACGGAGCTCGGGCTCAAGATCCTTGGCGGGTGCTGCGGTACGGATGGCCGCCACCTGTCTGCTCTGGCCGCACGCCTGCAGTCTCCCACGTCCTGGTCCTGATATCTAATACTGCTGATCGGGGAGCGATGCATGTGATTCAGAAACGACGAATCCGTTTTCAGAAACGACGGATTCATTTTCAGAAATGACGAATCCGTTTCAGAAACGACGGATCCATTTTCAGAAATGACGAATCCGTTTCAGAAACGACGGATCTATTTTCAGAAATGACGAATCCGTTTCAGAAACGACGGATCCATTTTCAGAAATGACGAATCCATTTCAGAAATGACGAATCCGTTAATGACGAATCCGTTTCAGAAATGACGGTCTGAAACAAGTTCATGGATGTCGACAGGAGGTTGTGATCTACCAATTGGTTTGAGAGGTTGACGTAACCAAGGTGATGGGTGCTTCCGACTTGAAGGTGATGCCTGCACGCCCCCTCCGAGCGGAGGAGGGGCGTGCAGGAAGTTGTCACACGGGTGGTAAGATGATCATGTTCGACCAAGGCCCTACCTCATTGCCTCTTTTACACCTTAGCTTCAAATAGTTGGTCCGCGTTCTGTTTAATCCCTTGAGATACATCTTTTGGCAGGTAGTAGACCACATCAACAGACTCCAATTAGCTTCTACGCCTGGTTCTCCTGTACAGAACCATATCTCGTGGCCCTTTGAACCTGGCAGCTTGGTAAATGAGCAGTAGGGCTGCCCACCTTTGTCGTAAAATATCCTCAGATCTTTGGCCGCAGCCAATGCCGCACCGGCGGTCGAGGATTTTTGATGTGAATCCTCTGGCTTTTCATATACGCTGGGGTCAACGACACTTAAAGCTTTACGGACTCCCTGGATAACCGAGATTGCTTGCTCCAAATCGCGACGAGCCTCTTCGCACTCCTTTACCTTCTCCGGGTCTCCTTTGTAAAAGCCTGTGACGCTCTTCTCGAAACGTTCATGCAACACATCGTAACTTTCAGGGGTCAGGAGGAGTGACACCAGGTAGTCACGAACCTCGGTCGTGAATCCCTGACGCACCTCCTCCGACTTCGCTACCATCTCCGGATGCGGAATGTTGTTGTTGTGGGCCATTACCGACCTCCTTCTTGAAATGGTTGATTTTGTTGGAACGGCCTAACCTTAGCATTCTTTCCCTGCTCCGCAAGAATCCCCTGTCAACGCTGATGCTCCGCGTCCCGCAGTTGCTTGACAAACCTCTTTGAATCCCCAAACTTAGATGGCTTTAAAAAAATATGGTGACGAGCGCCGCTTCGTAAGGATGGAAGGGCGCACGACCGATATCAACGCCATTGCCTCACGAGGAAGCCTATGGACAACCTGCTTGCTGCTCGCGCCCTTATGGGCGCTTCGCTCGCCTTCCACATCGTTTATGCGACCATCGGTATCGGCCTGCCGCTTATGCTCATGCTGGCCGAGGGGCTGGCGCTTAAAACCGTCGACGATACGTGGCATCTCCTCGCCAGACGCTGGATCAGACCCGCCGGAGTGCTCTTCGCCATCGGCGCGGTTTCCGGGACCATCCTCTCTTTCGAACTCGGACTTCTCTGGCCGCAGTTCATGGCCTTCAGCGGACCGATGATCGGGCTGGCATTCTCCATGGAGGGGTTCGCCTTCTTCACCGAGGCGATCTTTCTCGCCCTGTATATCTACGGAGAAGAGCGGCTTTCCAGGCGCGCGCTGTTTCTTTGCACCATCCCCCTTACACTCGCCTCGGCGGTATCGGCTGTTTTCGTCATCAGCGCCAACGGTTGGATGAACACCCCTGCCGGATTCCAGATGATCGACGGCGCCCCGGCAAACGTCCAGCCGATGCGCGCCTTCTTCAACCAGGCCTGGCTGCACCAGGCTGTCCATGGCACCCTGGCCGCTTACGTTGCGACCGCCTTTGCCGTTGCCGGATTTTACGCGGTGGCGCTGTTGAAGGGGAGGGGAGAGGCGGATGGAAAAAAAGCACTCTCCCTTTCTCTTGCCGTCGCCCTGGTGGCTGCCCCGCTCATGCTGGTCACCGGCGACTGGGCTGCTGATGCCGTAGCGGAGCACCAGACCGCGAAACTGGCCGCCATGGAGGCGCACTTCAAGACCTCGGCGGCTGCTCCGCTCATCATCGGTGGGTGGCCCGATCCGGAAACGGGAACGGTGTCCTACGGGATCAAGATCCCGAAGCTGTTGAGCATTCTCGCACACCACGACCCAGATGCCGTTGTGCAGGGACTCGACGCCTTCCCGCAGGGGACGACCCCGGACCCCCGCCTCGTGCATCCGTTTTTCGACCTGATGGTTGGCTCGTTCTTCGTCATGGCGCTCGCCCTGATCTGCTACTGGTGGCCGCGCTGGAGAAAGAAAGAGACGGAGCCCGGACGTGCCCAGCTAAAATGCATCGCTTTTGCCGCCCCCTTCGGCATCATCGCGCTTGAAAGCGGCTGGATGGTCACCGAATTCGGTAGGCAGCCGTGGGTAGTTATGGGATACCTGCGCACCTCGCAGGCGGTCACCCCGAACGACGGGCTCTTACTGGTGTTCGCCACCTTCCTCTTCGTCTACCTTGCCCTTACCGTTGGGATCATGAGGTTGTTGCTGGAGCGAAAGCATGAAGATACGGGCGGGGAGGTGACACATGGCTGATCCGGTAACCCTCGCCGCGCTGGTTCTGGTGGTCGCCCTCATCTTATACACCCTGTTTGGAGGTGCAGATTTCGGCGGGGGGATTTGGACTGCGCTCGCCTTCGGTCCCCGTAGGCGTGAGCAGCGCGAGGCGCTTTTCAACGCGATAGGTCCCGTATGGGAGACGAACCACGTGTGGCTCATCTTCATCGTGGTGACGCTCTTCACCGCGTTCCCATCAGGATTTGCCGCACTGTTCATCGCGCTCATGCCGCCACTCGTGCTCGCCCTGATCGGCATAAACTTCCGGGGGGCGGCCTTCGCCTTTCGCCATTACGGCCGGGAGACCGGGCGGGAGGTCCCGCTTAGCGCGACAGTCTTCGAAATCGCCAGCGTGCTTACCCCCTTCACTTTGGGGATGGCTGTTTCCGCCACTGCTGCCGGCACCATCACCATCAATTACGGCATCACGGCGACGGGTACCGCAGTTTGGCTCACTCCGTTCACCATCATGGGCGGGGTGATCGGGCTTGCTATATGCGCCTATCTCGCCCCTGTCTACATGACCGTGCGGGTGGCACCGCCACTTCAGGACGATTTCAGGGACGCCGCTATCGCGGCGGGTGTCGCACTGGGCGTCGCCACTGCCTTGATGATTCCGCTCTCCCTGCGTTACGCCCCCCGCTTCAGCCAAAGGCTTCTTGAATCATGGCCCATGCTTTTCGTCGTGCTTGCCGTATTTGCCGGAGTGGGAACGCAGCTTTTGTTGCTATGGCGCCGCTTCAAGGTAGCGCAGCTTTGCGCGGGAGCCACCGTCGTCCTCACCGTGACGGGGTTTGCCGCCGCGCTGGCTCCGGATCTCATCGTGGGCGAGATGTCTCTCGAGGCCGCGGCGGCACCCCTTTCATCACTGGTGGCTTACCTAGCGATTCTGCCTTTCGGTGCGTTGATATTGATCCCTTCCCTCGTTTTTCTCTATTGGACCTTCCGGGGGGAGCCATCCTCGACGCTTCCTCCTGCCGGATCAGAAAACGGATCACCTGAAAAGATGTGAAAAAACTAATCATGGTGGTAAGCTGGACTGGGCATTAGCTCCAATTCACCGAACAAAGGAGTCCACCATGAAAAAGTTACTTCTGGTCGTTACGGCAATGTCCTTGGCTCTCGCCTCCGGGTGTGAGACCAGGGGGGGGAGTGCGGTCGGCGGTGCCCTGGGTGGGGCCGCGGTCGGGGTCGGTGCATACGAGTACAGCGCGCATCGGCAGATGAAGCAGCTTGAAGACGACTACAAGGCGGGAAGGATCGACAGGAGAGAGTACGAGATTCGCAAGAACCAGATAGAAAAGGGGTCTATTCTGCAGAAGTAGGCCCTCTGTGCAGGTTCACAATGAGCCGCCCTGTCCTGTGATGGGGCGGCTTTTTTGTGGGGTGGACACAGGCAAATCCCCCCTTCGCAAAGGGGGGAACGCGAGATCACCGTTCTCAGTAAGAAGGACACTGATTTCCTGGATCGCTTCTTCCCCGGAATTCCCGGATGAACCTTCGCAAAGGGGAAATAGCAGCAAGACGTTTCGGATTGGCATTCTAGCCTTGTTCAGTTACACTCGCTTGCCATTCTGCCGGATGTTGCCAAAGTGCACTCAGCATGTGACAATGCTTCTGGACGAACTATGAGCACCGTATCAGCTGTAGCGGCGCAATGAGCGCCACCCTGTTCGTCCCAGTTCAGGAAATGCTGTTGCCTACGGAGGAGTCGGATATGAGGACTCTGGTAGATCTCTTTCATAGCTTCGCACCACTCGGCGACAAGACGGCTCTCATCAACCGAACCGGTGTGCGCCGCTTCACCGTTTCCTACCGGGAACTGTCCGATCTCTCGCTACGGATGGCGAACCTGCTGGCGCAGCGCGGCGTTGCCCCGGGCGACCGGGTGCTGCTTTGGGGCCCCAACTCTTCCTGGTGGGGCGTCGCCTACTGGGGCATCATCATGCTTGGTGCCATCGCCGTTCCCGTCGACTTCATGTCGGACCGGGCGCGCGCCGAGTCGATCCTGGGGCTCACTAAGGCTACGCTCGTATTGCAAAGTCGCTTCAAGCCCGAGCGCCTCGACGTTCCGGATGCACTGTTTCTCGAGGATCTCCAGTACCTTCTGCAGGAGGTAGCACCGTATGCTGATGCCGTGCATCCCGACCCCGACGATATCGCGCAACTGATATACACCTCCGGTACCACCGGGAATCCGAAGGGGGTCATCCTGACCCACAGGAACCTGGTCGCCAACATGGTGCAGATAAACGAGGGGGTCCCCATCATCACCCCCGACTTCTCGTTTCTCTCGCTTTTGCCCCTCTCGCACATGTTCGAGCAGATGGGGGGATTTTTCACGCCGCTTTACCGGGGCGCCACGGTGATCTACCCGCGCACGCTGAAGCCTTCCGCCATCATGGAGGCGCTAGGCGAGGAGGACGTCTACGTCATCATGTCGGTGCCGCGCCTGATGCAGCTTCTGAAGAGCTCCATCGAGCGCGAGCTAGCCGAGAAGAAACTGGACGGCGTTTTCTCCTGGCTCGCCGGGAAGGCACAGCCGCTCTCCAAAGGCGCCCGGAAAATGCTTTTCTTCCCGGTGCACAAGAAGTTCGGCAGTAACTTCACCGTCTTCGTTTCCGGCGGAGCTCCGCTTGATCCCGACGTATTCCGCTTCTGGGATGCCATGGGCTTCACCGTCCTCGAGGGATACGGGCTATCCGAGTGCTCACCGGTTCTTTGCGTCAACACCATCGACCGCCAGGTGGCAGGTTCCGTGGGGCCGCCTTTGCCGGGCGTTGAGCTTCGACTGGACGGCAAGGAGGTCGTGGTAAAAGGCGACAACGTCTTCCCAGGGTATTACCAGAATGAAGACGCGACCCGCGCCGCCTTCACCGCAGATGGATGGTTCAAAACCGGCGACTTGGGCGAGATCACCCCGGACGGCTGGCTCACCATCAAGGGGAGGGAGAAAGAGCTCATCGTCACCGGCGGCGGGGTGAACGTCTATCCGGACGAACTGGAGGGGGTGCTTAACAAGGTTCCGGGGGTAAAGGAATCTTGCGTCATCGGCCTGGACCGTGGTTCCGGCGAGGAGGTGCACGCCGTTTTGCTGCTCGACGACAGCGGGAAAAGGCCCGAGGAGATCTTAGCCGAAGCGAACGCCAAGCTCGATTCGCTGCACCAGATCACCGGGTACACCATCTGGAACGAGCCGGAGTTCCCGAAGACGACCACGCTCAAGATCAGGAAATTCCAGGTCAAGGAGCACGTGAAAAAAGGTGCTGCCGAGGGGGGGGGCGGTGCGAGCCGGGATCACCTCGTGAACCTTCTCGCCAAGGTGACCGGCGCCGATCCGGATCAGATCAAGGAGGAGTCCCTGCTGGTCGCGGACCTTGGCCTGACCTCGATCGGACGTCTGGAACTGGTTAACTACCTGGAGCAGGAGTTCCGTCTCGACATAGAGGACTCCCAGATCGGACCGCAGACCCGAGTCTCAGAGTTGCGCCGCATCATTTCCCGTCGCGAGAAGGGAGAGCATCGCGGCCACTACCGTTTCTGGACCAACTCCGCACCGGTCCGCGCGCTGCGCATGATCGGGGACGCCCTGATAAACTACCCGCTCTACCGCCTCTTCGCGAAGCTTCAGGTGCGTGGTGCGGAGAACCTGACCAGGCTCGACGGTCCGGTGATCATCGTCGCCAACCACCTGGGCTACTTCGACCAGCCCTCGCTCATGTTCGCGCTCCCTCGGGAGATCCGCTACCGCACCGCGACAGCGGCCTGGGAGGAGTTCTTCTTCGACGATTACCGTGGCTTTGAACGTGTCTGGCGGCGGCTTGCCTACCAGTACGGCACCCTGTTTTTGAACCTTTTCCCGCTGCCCCAGACCGGCGGCTTCTCCGGTGCGGTGAAATACATGGGGAAACTGACCGACAGCGGTCTGAACACCCTGATCTTCCCGGAGGGAGGGCACTCACAGGACGGTACCATGAAGGATTTCCAGTTGGGCCTCGGGATCATCGCGAAGGAGCTCGGCATCCCGATACTCCCGGTGAAAATCATCGGCACTGACAAGATCCTTCCGCCGCACCAGGCGAGCCTGCCCCAGCGCGGCACGGTAACGGTCACCTTCGGCAAACCGCTCCATTTCCGTTTCGAGGAGCCCGCCGAGATCGTGGTCCGCGCCCAGCAGGCTGTGGCTGAACTTTGATGCAATGATGTGACGGAGGTTTTTCTTGATGAAGGTAGCCATATCCCCTGCCTATCGCCGCTATGCCCTGGGGCTTCTCCTTGCGGTGAACCTGCTCAACTACATCGACCGGCAAGTCCTTTTCGCCGTGTTCCCGCTGATCAAGGCCGACTTCGGCATAAGCGACACCGAGCTTGGTTTTCTCGGCAGCGCCTTCATGCTGAGCTATATGCTGATCGCGCCTGTCTTCGGCTGGCTTGGCGACCACTGGAACCGGGTGCGCCTCGCCTCGACCGGTTTGATCATCTGGAGCTTCGCCACCATCCTCGCCGGTTTCGCCCCCGGGTATCGTTCGCTACTCGCGGCCCGCGCCACCGTCGGGGTAGGGGAGGCGAGCTTCGGAACGGTCTCCCCCGGGCTCATTGCGGACTTTTTCGAGAAGGAGAAGCGCGGCAGCGTCCTTTCCTGGTTCTATGTCGCCATCCCGGTTGGGAGCGCCCTCGGTTACCTCATGGGTGGCGTGTTGGGGCAGCGCTTCGGCTGGCACTACGCCTTTCTCATGGTCGGTCTTCCGGGGCTTTTGGTCGCTTTGCCGCTTTGGTTTCTGCGCGCCCCGGAGCGCCGCGTCGATCCGGATACGACGGAGACTGAAAAGGGAATCGGCGCCTACCTGCAGCTCTTCCACAACCGCTCTTTTGTCACAAACACCCTGGCCATGGCGGCGATGACCTTCGCCATAGGCGGGCTCGCCCAGTGGATCCCGACCTTTTTGTTCCGCACCCACGCGTTAAACGTTGAGAAGGCGAACCTGATGTTCGGTGCGACGACCGTGGTGGCCGGCATTCTCGGCACCCTCGTCGGCGGGGTCCTCGGTGACCGCTGGCAGAAGAAAAGCAGCAAGGGGTACCTGCTTGTTTCCGGCTGGGGGTTCTTCATCGGCGCCCCCTTTGCCGCCTGGGCCATAATGGCGCCGGGCGTCCCCGCCTGCATGGCGGCTATCTTCGTCGCCGAGTTTTTCCTCTTTCTGAACACCGGACCGCTCAACACGGTGATCATCAACGTGACGAACCCCGCGGTGCGCGCCATGGCCTTCGCGGTGAACATCTTCTTCATCCATGCCCTGGGAGACGCGGTGTCGCCGTCAATCCTCGGCTGGTTCTCCGATCTATGGGGGCTTAGAAACGCGCTTTTGACCACGCCGATGGTCATGGCGCTGGCCGGCGTTTTCTGTTTCATATGCGGGAGGTTCGTGGCTGAGGATATGGCGCGCGCGGAACCGCCGGAGGTTGGGTGAGGGGGCGGCTGACGCGGATCGTATCAGCACCTTTTGCCTTTGCTGTTTTTCAGAGGTTTGACGCATTATCAAACTGCAAATCCCCCCTGTCCCCCCTTCGCAAAGGGGGGGACGCTTGGGGCAGTTCGCTGCTTCGTGGCGCCAGGGACATGGTTCTTCTGGAATTCCTGGAGTAACCTTGCAACGGGGGGAGGAATACTGGAGCGATTTATCGTGAACATCGTGTACCGCCGGACGCTTGGACGTATCTTCCTTCTTTCACTGCTCGCCGTGCAGCTTTTCGGCTGTGCGGCACCTCGAAAACCGCTCACGGGACTGGTCCCGGGGCGTAATGTAGAGACGCTGCAGTCGTCGGTCAGCATCAGCGCCTCTTCGGCAGGGCGCAGCAGCGCGGGGCGCGGGTATCTCATCTACCAGGCTCCCGACCTCTACCATTTGGCTATCCTTTCCCCCTTCGGGCAGACCATTCTCGAGGCCTTCGGCGGCAACGACCGCTTCACCTGCGTGGTCCCTTCCCGCCAGCTGGCCTACACGGGAGCCCTCTCCGAACTGCCGGAATCGAGCGCTCTGAAGAGCATCCAGCTCCTCAGGTGGGTGATGGCTCCGTCTCCCGTGCTACTTCCTGCTCCTCCGCGATACACCATGACCGACGCCGGGACGACCTATTATTTCGACCAAACAGGGATGCTCGAGAAAAAGGTCTCCGCTTCAGGAAGCGAGGCGCGCTACGAGGGTTACCAGGCGGTGGAGGGGATCGCCTTCCCTGAAACCATCACCATCCGGGATGCTTCCGGCGCCGAGGCGCGCATCGTCTTCGATGAACCGCAGTTGAACGCGCCGGTCGAGGAGGGGGCGCTGCGCCCGGATCTGACCGGCATGACTGTGCAGCCGCTGGCAGATTTCAGGGCGATGTGATCCCTCCGTGTTGACCGTGGCCGGTTCTTTGCCATAATTGAGCGTTCCTTTTTGCCTTCACTGCTCATTGAAACTTCGGTGTGTCTTTTGACGTGGGAATCGGCTGGATTTGCCGCTCATGCTGCTGGATTTGTCGGTACGTTCAAAAACAAACTTTTAATTATTTCTCTCCCTTGCTATGCTTACTGACACATGGATGATGCAAAGAAAGCAGACCGAACGCTTCCAGGCAACCTGATTCAGCTTGAACGGCAGCACATCTTTTAGGAGTCCCGTCATGACACACGCACGCCTTATCATCCTAGCGCTACTTCTTTCCTCACTTCCCGCCTGCGCCCTCTATGAAACAAAGCAGGCACCCGCAAACCAGGTAGCACAGCCGAAGGAACTCTCGGTGCCAGTGGGGAAAAACTGGAAAGTGACCGAAGAGGCGCCTGCCCTCGGCAACGAGCGTAACGAGCGTCCTTCCTTCCAGACGGAGCAGTCGGTGCAGCCTGAAGGGGTGCAGCGCCCGACGGCACCTACCGACGAGAAGGGACGAAAAATAGAAACCACGCGCTGAGGCCCGTTCGATGACGCGCCACCGGCAGGCACACCTGCCAGCGGCGCGAACGTCCACGCGGCGTTTCCCGATTTTCCTCGCAGTCCCGACACTACCTGCACCTTCAAAGGGAGACCGATGGATAGAAAAACTTACCTAAGCATCCTCGCGGCGTTAGCCACGGCTGGCGCCGTCGTTCTCATCGTGCTGCTCACCGTTCCTGTCTTGAAGCCCATCGCCTGGGCACTCATCATAGGCATCGCCACCATGCCTCACTACCATAGGCTGCTGCGCCTCTTAAACGGGCGCGAAGGGCGCTCAGCGGGACTCATGGTGCTCGCGGTCGCGGTCTGTTTCGTACTCCCCGTTACCGCACTTGTGGTGACCGCCGCCGTCCACGCCCCGGACTGGTACCAGCAGGCGGAGCAGCTTTTCGGCACTATCGCGAGGAGCGGGAGCACCGCCCTAGGCCAATTCCCCTTCGCCCAGAAGATCATGGCTCTTGTCGACCGCTTCGGTGTCGACCTGGCCGCCATCGGGGGGAAGGTCGCCGCCAGCAGCTCCGGCATCATCCTGGGACTTGCCGGAGATCTCGCGCGCAACATGATGAGCTTCCTCGGTACCCTGCTCATCGCCCTGTTCATCCTCTTCTTCGTCTACCGCGACGGCGACCGGTTCGTTTCCATCTGCATCGGCAGGCTCGCCCCTGATCCCCGTAAGGCGCAGCAATTTGCCGGCGAGGTCCGCTCCATCACCACCGCAGTGGTTGTCGGCACGGTCCTGACCTGTGCCTCGCAAGGGGTGCTTGCCGGGGTGGGGTACTGGGTGGCCGGTGTTCCCGCACCGATCTTTTTCGGAACTCTCACCGCGATCGCCGCACTGGTTCCCGTGGTCGGCACCGGGGTCATCTGGGTTCCTGTGGCGGCCTTCATAGCGCTCGGGGGCTCCTATCTCGCGGCGGCGCTTCTCGCGGCCTGGTGCATTCTCTTCGTCGGTTTTGCCGACAACGCCATTCGCCCCCTCGCCATAGGCGCCTCCAGCGACATCTCGACGCTGGCCGTCGTCCTCGGAGCCCTCTGCGGGGTGGTCAGCATGGGGCTTTTGGGGCTGATAGTCGGGCCGGTCATCTTCGCCGTTCTTTTCTCCATGTGGGACGACGCGGTTTCCGGAGTGGAAACGGCCGACCAGGGGGGGATTCCGTGATGCGGGCGCTGGTGGGGACCGACAAAGGGGGGGGACACATGGGTAGCGCCGGTCGTTTTCAACGGGTTTGCCTCGTCGCCGTCGTCTTGTTTGTCGTTGCTTTCCTGTGCGGCACCTGTTTCGCTGCGGACACGGAGCAGACCGGGGAGCGCGCGCTCCTCGCCAAGTACGGCGAGATCAAGTCGAAGCTAGACAAGAACCAGTTTGGCGCACCCATCTTCCTCGAGTCGAAAGAGGGACATGATTCGGTTCGGGTGGACATGTACGGCGTCTTCCATTTCCCCTTCGAGACGGTGCGCGACGCGCTGCAGTCTCCCTCCGCCTGGTGCGAGATCACTCCGCTGCACATCAACATCAAGGCGTGCATTTACCGCAAGGTAAAGCAGAGTGCCCAGCTCACCCTCTACAGCGGGCGCAAGTACTTCCAGCCCCCCTCCGACGCCTATCCGCTGAAGCTTGCCTTCAAAGTCGCGGCGAGCCAGCCCCAGTACCTCGAACTGAACCTCGTGGGGGACGAGGGGCCGCTCGGAACGAAGGACCACCGGATCGGGGTTCAGGCCGTTCCGCTGGACGGGCAGGGGACCTTTCTTCATTTCAGCTATACCTACAGTCACGGCACCATGGCGCGCATGGCGATTAAGACCTACTTCGCGACACTCGGGCGCGACAAGGTCGGCTTCACCATGGTGGGACAAGACGGGAAGCAGGAATACATCGAGGGGGTGCGCGGCGCGGTGGAAAGAAACACCATGCGCTACTACCTCGCGCTGCAGACCTACCTGGAAACCCTGAAGTATCCCGAGAAGGAACGCTTCGAACAGCGCCTCAGCCGCTGGTACGACCTGACCGCGAAATACCCCCGTCAGTTGAAAGAGATCGACAAACCGGCTTACCTCAACAACAAGCGCCTGGAGCGGGCCCAGCAGGAGGCCCTTCAGTCCAAAGAGGGGAACTGAGGCGGGAGCGACGCGGCATGCTTCGATGCGGTCCCGGGGATGGGTGTGATGGCGGAACCGATTGTTGAACTGCAGGGGATCGGCAAGAGCTTCGTCGAGGGGGACCGTGAGCGCGTGGTCTTTCGCGACGCCGCGCTCGCCATCACGCCTGGCGAGTGGGTGTTTCTACTGGGGCGGAGCGGTTCCGGGAAATCCACCCTCTTAAACCTCTTAAGCGGCATCGATCTCCCCGACCGCGGCGAGGTCCTGATCGAGGGGCGTGCGCTGAACCGCATGAGCGAGCGGGAACGCACCCTTTTTCGCCGCTACCATATCGGCTTCGTTTTCCAGTTCTACAACCTGATCCCGACCCTCACCGTGCTTGAGAACATCCTCCTTCCCCTTGAACTTTCCGGTCAGCTCACCGATTTGCACAGGACCCGTGCCCGCGAGCTCCTTGACGCCGTAGGCCTTGCCGACCGCGCGGGCGCCTTCCCGGATCGTCTCTCCGGCGGAGAGCAGCAGCGCGTCGCCGTGGCCCGTGCCCTCGTGCACGAGCCGAAACTGGTGCTTGCGGATGAACCGACTGGAAACCTGGACGCGGACACGGGGCGTCAGGTGCTCGACCTTTTCCAGCGTCTGCTCAGGCCGTCCGGCACCACGCTCGTCCTTGTGACGCACAGCGGCGAGGTGGCCTCACTTGCCGACCGCGTGCTCACCATCAGAAACGGGGTACTGGTAGAGGTAGAGGCAGGGGCCCGGTCATGATCCTTTGGCGTGCCGGGATGCGCAACGTCATGCGGCACCCCTGGCTTGCCGTCCTCGCCGTGCTCGGGGTCGCCCTCGGCGTCGCCGTAGTCACCGCGGTGGATCGCGCCAACGAGTCCGCCCAGCGCGCCTTCCGCATCGCCGCCGAGACCGTCGCCGGGCGGGCGACGCACCAGATCGTCGGCGGCCCGACCGGGCTTCCCGAGGAGCTCTACCGTCGCATCCGCGTCGAGCTTCGTTTGCGCGGTGCGGCTCCTGTCGTGACCGGTCACCTGCAGCTCTCCGGCGTCACCTTCCAACTAATCGGTATCGATCCCTTTTTTGAACCGCCCATCCGCTCCTTCTCCTCGCGCTTCACCGACAAAGGCGTCCTCACGGACCTGATGACGAGGCCCGGCGCGGTGCTCATGCTGCGCGAGACCGCTGCGCAACACCACCTGACGCGCGGCGCCAGCGTTCCTGCCGCGGTCGCCGGGGTTAGGCGGGAGCTCCACCTCGCCGGGTTCCTGGAGCCTCCCGATAGGGTGAGTCGCGCAGCGCTCGCCTCGGTGCTGGTCTGCGACATCGCCACCGCCCAGGAACTTTTGGGGCAAGTGGGACGCCTCACCCGCATCGACCTGGTGGTTCCGGAAGGGGAGGGGGGCGAGCTGGTCCTCGGGCAGGTGCGCTCCGTGCTCCCGGCCGGGGCGGGGATCGTCCCCGCCGGTGCGAAGGCCGGTGCCCTGGACCGGCTGACGCGTGCCTTCCGGCTCAACTTGACCGCGATGAGCCTCCTCGCCCTTGTCGTCGGGATGTTCCTGATCTACAACACGATGACCTTCTCGGTGATCCGCAGGCGGCGCCTGATCGGGATGCTGCGGGCCTTGGGCGTGAGCCGCGCCGAGGTCTTCACCATGATCTGCGTGGAGGCGCTTATCATAGGCGTCGCCGGTACTCTGGTCGGCCTCTTCGCCGGTTTTCTGCTCGGCTCGGAGCTCACGAGGCTCGTCACCAGGACCATCAACGACCTCTACTTCGTTACCGAGGTGCGCGGTGCGCCGCTTCTGCCAGGCACGCTCGTCAAGGGCGCCCTGCTTGGCGTGGTCGCAACGCTTGCCGCGGCCGTCCCGGCAGCGCTGGAAGCGACTTCCGCGCCGCCGCGCGCCGTGCTTTCCCGTTCCGTGGTCGAGTCGCGTCAAAGAAAAAGGGTGCCGCGTGCGGCCGCCTTCGGGGCCTTTTTGCTCCTCGTCGGCGGTGCTCTTCTTCTTTTCGAGCGTGGGGGTATCGTCGGCGGCTTCGCCGGGCTCTTCGTCCTCATCATCGGGTACACACTGCTCGTTCCCGCCGCCGTACTGCTCATCACCTCGCTGCTTCTCCCTGTCGTCACCCCCTTTCTCGGCTCTATCGGCAGGATGGCTGCACGCGGCGTGGCGGCTTCTCTTTCCCGAACCGGGGTTGCGACGGCAGCGCTGGTTGTGGCGGTCGCGGCCGGTATTGGCGTCGGCATCATGGTGGGGGGCTTCCGCCTCACCGTGCAAAACTGGTTGCAAGATTGGCTGCAGGCCGATATCTACCTCACCTCCACCGACCGCGGCGGCGGGCGTTACCGCCCACCGCTTGATCCCGCATTGGTGCGCCGCCTCCTGTCGCTTAGGGACAAGGCCCAGGTGACCCTATCGCGGCGCGTACTGATCGAGGGGGCGCAAGGGGGCACCGAGATCTTCTCGGTCGATGCGCCGGAGCGCACCTTCGCGCGCTATCCCTTCAAGAAAGGGGACCCTGCACAGATATGGGGGCGCTACAGCCGCGGGGAGACGGTGCTCGTTTCCGAGCCCTACAGCTACCGTCATCACGTGGGACCCGGAGACAGCGTCACCCTGCGCACCGCCCGCGGTCCGAAGCGCTTTCCGATCGCCGGCATCATCTACGATTACGGAAGCGATGCGGGCATCGTCATCATGAGCCGGCGCGCCTACGTGGATAACTTCAATGACGAAAGCGTGGACGGCATGTCCTTTACCGCGTTGAACGGGATGCAACCGGAGCAGCTGCGGACCATTGTGCTTGAACAGGTACGGGGGGAGGAGGTGACCGTGATCTCCAACGGCGAGCTCCGCCGGGCGACAGTGGAGATTTTCGACCGCACCTTCGCCATCACGGGCGTCTTGCGCATGCTCACCATGCTGGTCGCCTTCGTGGGGATACTCTCGGCCCTCATGGCGATGCAGGTGGAGCGGGCGAGGGAGCTGGCCGTGATGCGTGCGGTGGGGCTCACTCCGGGGCAGGTCTGGGGGGTGATTTGCGGCGAAACCGCCATCATCGGCACCATCGCCGGTGTTTTATCGTTGCCGCTTGGGATCATAGAGGCGCTGGTGCTCATCTACGTGATTAACCTGCGTTCCTTCGGATGGACCATGCAGTTCGCCGTGACGCCTGGCGAACTCGCGGAAGCGCTACTGCTATCCCTGAGCGCCGCTCTTATCGCCGGCATCTACCCATCCTTAAGGATCGCGCGCACTTCTCCCGCGCTTGCACTCAAGGAGGAGGACTGACATGCGCCGTGACGCCGGAAGATTCAAGGTCTGGTGGAAGGGCGCCTTTTGCGCCGCTCTCCTCGTGCTTGTGGCGCTTCTTGTCCTTCGTCAGTTCCAGAATCGGACCAGGGGCGCTCTTGAGGAAGGTGGGCTCAGCGTGAGCCAGGCGCTCGGGGGGAGTGCCGATCCCGGTTACTTAAGAGCTGAGAAACCGCGGCGCTTCACGTTCCCGGCGGACCACGGGCCGCATCCGGGCTTTCGAAACGAGTGGTGGTACTTCACCGGCAACCTGACCGGAGCCGACGGACGCCGTTTCGGTTACCAGCTCACCTTTTTCTCCACCGCCCTCACCCCACATGCCGCAAAAAGGGAATCAGCCTGGGGTGCCGACGACGTTTTCATGGCCCACTTTGCGGTCACCGACGTCAACGGGAAACGCTTTCATTTTGCCGAGCGCTTCAGTCGTGCCGCGCTCGGGCTTGCCGGTGCCGCCGGTGACCCCTTTGCCGTGCATCTGGAGGACTGGAGCGCACGGCAATTCAAGGCGGGCCCGTGGGGCGTGCGCCTTAGCGCCGCGGACCGCGACATGGCCATAGACCTCGATCTCACCGCCGTTAAACATGAGATCTTGAACGGGGAAGGGGGGCTCAGCAGGAAGAGCGCCTCCCCGGGCAACGCCTCGTATTACTACTCGGTCCCGAGACTGTCTACTGCCGGCGTCATCCGCGTAGGCGGGGAGCGCTTCACGGTGAACGGGCTTTCCTGGCTGGACCGGGAGTGGAGCACCTCGGCGCTTGAATCGGGACAGGTAGGGTGGGACTGGTTCGCCCTGCACCTTGATGACGGCCGGGACCTTATGTTTTACCAGTTAAGGCGCCGCGACGGCAGCAGCGATCCTTTCTCCGGCGGCACGCTTGTGGCGGCCAATGGCGGCACCAGGACGCTTAAGCGGGAAGATGTGCGGCTTGAAGTCGCATCCTGGTGGACCAGCCCGGAAAGCGGTGCGCGCTATCCTGCACTCTGGAGATTACGGGTTCCCTCGGCGCACCTCGCACTGGAGGTCGTGCCGAGGCTTCCGGACCAGGAACTCAGAACAGGCTTCCGCTATTGGGAAGGGGCCGTGGCGATCAAGGGACTACAGGGAAGCCCGAACGGTTCAGGTTATCTGGAGATGACGGGTTACCGGACTGGTGAGGGCGATACGGGGCACGCAGGCCAAGACGAGCGAAAGAAATGATTGCAGCTTGTGGGATGGGAGGTGTTGACCGAACGGTCCTGAAACGAAAAAAGGACCTAGGAGAGTCCTAGGTCCTTTGTAAATGATGGTGGAGCTACGCGGGATCGAACCGCGGACCTCTTGAATGCCATTCAAGCGCTCTCCCAACTGAGCTACAGCCCCATCTAAGGAGCCATGTTTATAGCAAACGGCGCATGGGGTGTCAATAGATAATTTTCCACTGGTTGCAAAAAAGAATTACTTGTTCAGCCGCTCTGGTGGCGGCTTCACGCTGGAACTCCTCGTTAGGAACCCTGTATGTTGTGGCATGCACGCAACGTCCTATTTTTCGAAGTTATATAAGAATACCGCCCCTCCAAACATGCTTTTGCGGGGTTCCGAACCAGCTGCTTCGATTCTCCCTATACAGTTACAGCCAGAGTTGCCGATAAGAGTAGGTAACGTGCCGGTTGCATGCGTCGTGGTAGTGCGATAGTTTTGACTGGCAAGCTTAGCATCGGTCCTACAAATTCCCACCATGTGAAACAGTAGTCGTCCACAGACCCTTTCTCATGTTGCCGGCCGAACACTCTTAACACCCGGGAGACAGGCTGAGGTGAACCAACTGCAACAAATACTCTTCTTCAGAACCAGCAACGCCAACGTCATCAAAATCAGGGGGATGGTTACCGCCGTTGTATGGACCATCCTCATAGCGAGTGCGGCGACCTGGACGGCGCATCAGGCGCGTCGGCAGGCGCTCCAGCTCGCGGAGACCGAGGCCAAGATTTCCCTCGCGAAAGACCTGGCATTCAGGAAGTGGGCCTCCAAGCGCGGCAACATGTACCTGCTGCAAGGGCCGCTCGTCACCCCCAGCCCCTTTTTAAACCACGTCCCCGACCGCGACATAAAGAGCACGGAAGGGCACGGGCTGACCCTGAAAAATCCCGCCATGATCATGAACGAGATAACCGGGGAGGCACCGCAACTCTACGGTGTGCGGACCAGGATCACCTCGCGGCTGTACCTGAACCCGGTGGACGCCCCGGACGCCTGGGAGCAGACCGCCTTGTTCATCGTTGAGGGGACTCGTGAGGATTACCACGGTCTCGTCGCCATCGATGGGAAGCCGCACCTGCGCATGATGCAGCCCATGATCATGGAGCAATCATGCCTTAAATGCCACGCCTGGACCGGCATCAAGGTGGGAGAGCTTCGCGGGGGGACAGACGTCTCCATTCCGCTTGAGCCGTTCTATGCGGCGGCGCGGGCGCAGACGCAAGGGGTCCTGGTGAGTTACGCGGCTCTCTGGTTTCTGGGGATTACCGCCATCGGGTTCATCACCCGGCGCACCATGGTTCTCGAAGTCGAGCGCTGCGACCGCGAGGCCCAGGTGCGCGAGAAGAACCTGCAGCTCGAGACCGAGGTAACCGAGCGAAAGAACCTCGAGAGCGAACTGCGTAACTCCCACCGGTACCTGCTGAACATCATCGACTTCATGCCCGACGCGACCCTCATCATCGACAGGGAAGGGCGCGTGCTGGTCTGGAGCCGGGAACTCGCGAGACTCACCGGCGTTCCGTCCGAGACCATGATGGGTAAGGGCGACTTCGAGTATGCTCTTCCTTTCTATGGTCAGCGGCGGCCGATGCTGGTCGACCTCGTTCTTAACCCCAACGTCGAGGTGGAGGAACAGAACTACGAAGGGTTCGCCCGTAACGGCGACATAGTACACGGCGAGTGCTTCGCTCTCGGGCGTGGTAACGATGCCGCCTACCTCACCTCCTCCGCCTGCGTGCTGCGCGACAGTAAGGGCGAGGTCATTGGCGCCATCGAGTGCATCCGCGACACCTCTGACCAGATGAAGGCGCAGAGACGGATAAAGCTGCTGGCGAAGATTTTCAATGAAAGCGGTGAGGCGATCGTTATAACCGACAGCGAGAACCGCATCATCGAGACCAACAGGGCGTTTGAGCAGTTCACGGGATATGTACGGGATGAGGCTCTCGGCAAGAACCCGAGGATCCTGAAATCCGGGGTGGAGGACAAGACCTTCTATGACACCATGTGGCGTTCCATCCTGGAGACCAACTACTGGCAGGGAGAGATCTGGGACAAGCGCAAGGACGGCACCCTTTATCA
The DNA here is from genome assembly GCF_004917075.1 of Geomonas edaphica. Classification (GTDB taxonomy): domain Bacteria; phylum Desulfobacterota; class Desulfuromonadia; order Geobacterales; family Geobacteraceae; genus Geomonas; species Geomonas edaphica. The sequence goes on along the minus strand of NZ_SSYB01000001.1, from coordinate 609,899 downwards.
CAAATGGCTCACCATCACAGCGATCCGCGGGCGGGGCAACCTGATCACCAACTACTTCGCATCCTTCTCCGACATAACGCAGCGCAAAGAGGCGGAGCGGCGCATCGAGCAGCTTGCCCACACCGATACGCTCACCTCGCTTCCGAACCGGCACACCCTGGTGGAGAGGCTCTCACAGGCCCTCGAACAGGCGAAGCGCGGCACGCACCAACTGGCCGTCTTCTTCGTAGACCTGGACCGCTTTAAGACCATCAACGATACGCTGGGCCACCATGTAGGCGACCTGTTGCTCAAGGAGGTGGCCGCAAGGCTCAAGAGCTCCTTGCGCGCGGAAGACATCGTTGCCCGTTTCGGCGGCGACGAGTTCGTCGTGGTGCAGCCGCAGATACGGTCCCAGATCGAGCCTGCGCATCTCGCCGAGAAGATCCTGCAGACGGTCTCCGCGCCTTACTTCCTGGACAACAACACGGTGTACACGAGCCCAAGCATCGGCATCAGCGTCTTCCCGCACGACGGCACCTCGGTCTCCGAGCTTTTCAAGAACGCCGACATCGCCATGTACCATGCCAAGGCGGCCGGCAGGAACACCTACCAGATGTTTACCCGTGAGATGCACACCGCCGCGCGGCAGAGACTTGCCATGGAGAACAACCTGCGCAGTGCCATCACCAATGACGAGTTCGTGCTGCATTACCAGCCGCAGGTGGAGGCGGCCACCGGTAAGGTCGTCGGCTTCGAGGCGCTCGTGCGCTGGCTGAGCCCGGAGGCGGGACTTGTTTCCCCCGAGCGCTTCATCTCCATCGCCGAGGAAACCGGCCTCATCCTCGAGATCGGCCGGCATGTCTTCGAGATGGCATGCGAGCAGGCTGCGAAATGGAAGAAAGCCGGTGTGCCGTTCGAGAAGATCAGCGTCAACCTTTCTGCGCGGCAACTGCAGCAGCCGGACCTTCCCGAGATGCTTGCCACCATCATGGCGCGGTACGAGGTCGAGCCGGGCATGATCGAACTGGAAGTGACCGAGAGTATGACTATGGAGCGTCCGGTGGAAAGTATCAGGATCCTCGGCGTCCTGAAGAGCATGGGGATAGACCTAGCCATCGATGATTTTGGCACCGGGTATTCATCGCTGAGCTATTTGAAACTCTTCCCGGTCGACAAGCTGAAGATAGATCGTTCCTTCGTGAAGGATATCGAGATAGACCCGGATGATGCGGCGATTGCGTCGGCGACCATCGCCATGTCGCATTCTCTGGGTAAAAAAGTGGTCGCGGAAGGGGTGGAAACCGCGGCACAACTGGAGTTCCTGGTGAAACACGGCTGCGACATCATACAGGGATATCTTTTCAGCAAGCCTCTCTCAGCAGACGATGCCGTTGAGTATCTCAACACCCTTTGAGGGATAGGGAAAGCAAAAGAAGTTGGTATTGCTGGCAAAGTGACTTGACCAGTCTTCTTTTTACTGATATAAGGTTGGTCTCTTTTCGCAAGAGATATTAGAAACCGCTTCATAAATGCCGGAGTGGTGAAATTGGTAGACGCACTGGACTCAAAATCCAGCGGGGGCAACCCCGTGTCGGTTCGACCCCGACCTCCGGCACCATACAAAAAGACGACGGCTTGGCCCATTGAGGGCTAAGCCGTTTTTTTTGTGTTTCAGTCGATCATCCTGACCTTTAGCTACAATCACTTCAGCTATCACTGAGAGAGTGAAAGCCAACCATACCCTTAGACGCGTCCCCTCAGACTTTCCTTATTCTGACATGAAATCCATTTAGTTACTGGTATAGTGTCTCAGACAATTAGTATGGCAAACCTCCACTGTGTTTCTGCACCCCGGCTATTCCAACCGTCAACGTTTTAATAATGGGAAGGGATCACTTTCATGGACGCCTCAAGCTACCAGGAAATCCGGGAACTGTTCGATAACTACATTCGGATGTACTCGACTCGCGACGATCTGCTGACGGCCTGGTTCAGTGACGATTTCTCGGGCATAACCGGTAGCGGCGATTATCTCGTGAAGGATCGTGAGGCATGGGTCGCGGTCACCCGTCAGGACTTCGCTCAGGTCAAGGACCCCATACACATCGAACTGAAGGATCTCTCGATCCAGTTGCTGGCCGAAACCATCGCGGTGACCAGTAGCACCTTCGTCATTCATCTTCCCATCGAAGAGCACATACTGTCGAATAAAATTGCCCGCCTCGTGCTCATATTCCGAAAGGAGGAGCCCGGCTGGAAGATCTCCCATAGCAGCATCTCTATCTCATTCGGAATCGCCGACGAGGGGGAGATCTATCCGCTCAAGGATCTGCAAGATCGCAACCGGCAACTTGAGGCGCTGGTTGCCGAACGGACCGGCCAACTCTCGGAGGCGAATGAAAAGCTTAAGCGGGTAAACGATGATTTGGCACGGGAGGTCGAAAAACAGAAGGCGGCCGAATTGGCCAACGCGAGGCTATTGCTGCGCCAGCGGGCCATTTTGGACAATCTGCCGATGATGGCCTGGCTGAAGAACACCGATGGCAGGCTGGAGATGATCAACGAAAAGTACGCGAGATCCGCCGGTCGAACGGTGGAGGAGTGCCTTGGTAAAACTGACTTCGACCTCTTCCCCGCGGATATGGCCGCCGATTACGTGGCGGATGACCGTGAAGTCTGCGCATCTGGAAAGACCAAGCACGTGGAGGAGCAAATTGTGACCCCGGCTGGGGCCAGATGGCATTCCACCTTCAAGACCCCCCTCTTCGACGAACTGGAAAGGGTGGTAGGAACCACAGGCATCGCCCAGGACATAACCGAGAGAAAACGGGCGGAGGAACTCCTCTCCTATGCCACCTCGCTGACCAGCGCCGCCCTCGAATCCACTCCCGATGGGATCCTGGTCGTCAACCGTAACATGGAGATCGTGCGCTGGAACCGGAAGTTCGCCGAACTCTGGGATGTCCCGGAGGAACTACTGGTCACCGGCGTGAGTGACCCCATTCACCCCTTCATCGCCTCCCGGATACTCAAGGCTGACGAGTTCCTGGCCAAAGTGCATGGGCTCTACGCCCGCCCGGAAGCTTCAGGCCAGGACCAGCTGGCCCTCGTCGATGGACGCCATTTCGACCGCTACACCCAGCCCTTGAAGATTGGTGACGAGATCGTGGGTCGCTTCTGGTCCTACCGGGATGTGACTGATCTCAAGAAGCACCAACTGGAACGGTTACGGATAGAAAAACTAGAATCGCTTGGCCTCCTTGCCGGCGGCATAGCACACGACTTCAACAACATTCTGACCGGCGTCATGGGTAACGTCTCTATTGCGCAGCTTTTCCTGGATCCGGGCCATAAATCGTCCAAGGCGCTGGAGGAGGCGGAAAAGGCCTCGGTGCGGGCCACTGAGCTCGCTCGCCAGTTGCTCACTTTCGCCCGTGGAGGGGAGCCGGTAAGGAAGGTGGTTTCCCTGCCTACCATCGTCAACGAATCGGTGGAGCTCGGCTTGAGCGGGTCCAACGTGAAGGGGATGATCGATATCCCCGAGCTGATCCATGCGATCGACGCCGACGAGGGCCAGATGTGCCAGGTCCTGCATAACATAGTTATCAACGCTTCGCAGGCCATGCCAGGTGGCGGTACGCTGGCGGTGACCGCCCGTAACGAGAGCCTTGCCGGTGACAACGATTTAGGCCTCGCTTCAGGAAGCTACGTCAGGTTGACGGTGGCCGACCAGGGGTGCGGCATGACCGAAGAGGTGATGGCCAAGATTTTCGATCCTTACTTCACCACCAAAGCGGGAGGAAACGGACTGGGGCTGGCTTCCGTCCATTCAATAATAACAAGGCATGGCGGACATGTCGGCGTCGCCTCCGCTCTCGGTAGGGGAACCACCTTCACCATTCACCTCCCTTCTATCGGGGAGACGTATCAGGCCCATGCAGCCGAGGCTGCCACCCAAGCGGCTGGCTATCAGCATGGGGGAGGAGTGGTTCTCGTGATGGACGATGAGGCCATGATCAGGGATTTGGCGGCCTTGATGCTGGTGGAGTTGGGCTACCGGGTAACCACCTGCGCCGGGGGCGCCGAGGCAGTCCAATTGTACGAAGACGCCTTCCGGGCGGGTACACCTTTCGCGGCAGTGATCATGGACCTCACCATACCGGGGGGAATGGGTGGGAAGGAGGCTGCGGAGAGGATTCTCGCCGTGGATGCAGACGCCAACTTGATCGTATCAAGCGGATACTCCAACGACCCCATAATGGCAGAATATCTTGCCTACGGGTTCCGAGGCGCGGTGGCCAAGCCTTACACGATCCAGAACCTGAGGCAAAAAATGACATCTTTGGACACTGAAGGGCGAGAGTTGCCGTGACAGTCACGCAAAAAAGTCAAAAGCTTACGGTGAGCACTTGCCCCCGACCTCCGGCACCACAAAACAAGACATGGCTTGGCCCCTTGAGGGCTAAGCCGTTTTTTTTGTATCTTCAGCGATCCATCCACTTGAGTGTTAACATCTTGAGGATTCTAAAATCCTTGTAAGACGGTAACACATAGGTTACTTTATGGGTGGATTCCGTGTCGAAGAATATCTACGCAAAGATGGAACGAGCCCGTACGAGGAGTGGTTCCTGAGCCAGGATACGCTGAGGCAGCGGCCAAGCTTTCTGTCGCTAAACTGAGAATGGAGCAAGGCAATCTCTCCAATGTGAGGTGGCTTCGAGGCATTGGTGAGTATCGCATTGACTGGGGGCCTGGATACCGCGTTTACTGCGGGCGCGAAGGCGACAGGCTGATAATTCTCTTGGGTGGCGGCACCAAAAGAGGGCAACAAAAGGACATTGAGCGTTGCCTTCTGTTATGGAAAGAGTATCTGGCGCGTAATAGGAGGAAATAATATGGCGTTAACTCGGGATTTCAAAGAAACCGTAAAGAAAAGGGTCGAAGAGGACCCTGATTTTGCCAAGGCGCTATTGCATGAGGCTATCGATTTGTTGCTCGATGGTGACTCCGCCACTGCGAAGTTGATCCTCCGTGACCTGATCAATGCCACAGTTGGATTTGAGCAGTTGGCCTGTGAGGTGCAAAAACCGACAAAGAGCCTGCATCGTATGCTCTCGGTTAGCGGTAACCCCACCATGGAAAATCTCTCCGCCATCTTCGCCACTATGAAAAAGGCATTGCACGTCAGGGTGGTGACAACGGTGACCACCGCCTGAGTAGGGACTTATGCCAATCACACAAGACATAAAGAAAATATCGTTATTGTTAACACTGCTGTTTACCGGCTGTGTTGGAATACCGGATCGGGTGGAACCGGTTCACGATTTCAAGGTCCAGAACTACCTCGGCAGGTGGTACGAAATAGCACGGCTTGATCACTCCTTTGAAAGAGGGTTGACCCGGGTTAGCGCGGATTACAGCCTTCGGGAGGACGGCGGTCTGAAGGTCGTCAATCGAGGCTATTCAGAGAAGGAAAAACGTTGGAAAGAAGCCACAGGCAAGGCCTATTTTGTTAAGGCGCAGGACCAGGGTTATCTGAAGGTTTCCTTCTTCGGACCGTTTTACGGTTCCTATGTCATATTCGACCTGGACCATGACAACTACCAATATTCCCTCGTCTGCGGTCCTGACAGGGGGTATCTATGGATTCTTTCCAGAACGCCCCGGATAGAAAATGCTATAAAAGAACGTCTGGTTGCGAAGGCTGCCGCATTAGGCTTTGATACGAGGAAGTTGATATACGTTTCCCAGGATTGAACCCATTCAATTTAGACGCCGCGCTTAAGGAGCTTGATGATGTTTGAAACTCAATACAACGAGGAGATGGAAGCCGAGGTGAAAAGGTTGGAGGCAAAGAGGAGGGCGGAAGTGGCGGGGCACCCGGAGTGGGATAACGCCTGTGCATCGTGCGGCTGCCGCATTGACGGCACCTTGGATCCTTACTGCACTGCCTGCCGGTCTTGATCCGGCGGAGCCTATCAGGCTGAGAGCTTGCGAGTGAAGGGGCAGGCCCCTCTCGGCGAAGAGGAGATCGCGAAGATGCTGCAAGACCGCCGCAAGCGATAACTGGCATGCTGCTTTTTCGAATGTAAACTACACTGAAAGACTTGTCGCAGTTACAAGTGAACTCCACAGCAGATAGACTTTAATTGCTCTTGGAGCAATGACATGCGAAGAATTCTTTCATGCATAACAGTCGCCGTTTTGATGGTTATTTTATGCTGTAGCTGCGGCAAGTTGCCCCCGGCCAAGCTTATCAGCGATATCTATTGTGACAGCAATGACACCTTAGTGGCGCTGGGGCTGCACGGTAGGGGATTCGCTCCATCGAGCTTCGCGTTTTTTTCAGAAGACCGCGGAGCAACGTGGCAGCAAGCCGCTTTCACTCCTGTCCCGAGTAACATGCTGCTTTCGCTTAGACCATTCCCCTGCGGCAACGTTCCTGCCCTGTGTGCGGGTGGGTACACCAGCGTTCCTGAAGGCAGCCGGTGGTGGTGCTCTAAGGATGGCGGCCGCACTTGGGACGAAACGCAGCGTAAAGCGCCTTTCGTCAACCCCAGTGGCAGCTACAGCATAATTCCGGATGTAGCGGTTGCTGGCGAGATGGGGACGCTGGTCGCCGCCGAAGCAGGCCCCGAGGGGCTTTACCTGTTGCGGTCGACAGATTGCGGCGCCCAATGGGAACAGCGGCTTCTTTTGCCGGATGTCAGGTTCGCCTCGCCGATCGTATCAGATGGCATGGGACACTTGGCCTTCTTCGGCCATGCCAAGGATCATCTTTTCGGAGAGCAACCTAAGGACTGGGTGTACTGGTCGGCGGATGCCGGGGCGAACTGGCAGGAAGCCGTTTCTCCCTATGGATTCTTTCTGCAGTCGATGAGACTGTACCGAACCCCCGCCGGCTCGCTGTTGGCTTACAACAGCCAAGACAGGAATTACGGGCAAACCGTAGTCTTCTATTCGGTCGACGACGGAGCGAGCTGGAAATGGTCGCGCGGGCTCGACTGCTTTGGCCGCATCATCTCTATCGCAGCGGACTCCAGAGGCCGGGTCGTCGCCATGACAAGATTCGGCAATATCCTCATCTCCGATGACGGCGGCGGCACATGGCGCGACAACGGTGTTCCAAGCTATGCCTCCGCCGACTTTAATTACGATCCCACGCCGATGATCTTCACGGACAGGGGGGTAGTGATCACGGCCGTCGACAACAGTATCATTCGATCCACCGATCGGGGAGAGACTTGGTCGATAGCGGCCCTCTTTACCGCCCCCAAGGAACGGATCAGCGCGCTCTGTGCTAATGGAGAGGGATTGGTTGTGGCCGCCGCCGGAATGAGTTTCGCACGTTCGACGGACTGGGGCGCCACTTGGCAAGCCGGGGAAATGCGTTAACGCTTCTGGTGTGGGTTACAGCACTTTTACGGCTAAGCGTCCTACGAAAGAAAAAGGGGACAGGCACCTGCGGAGCCAGTCCCCTTTCTTTTCGGATAACGACAGTCGAATCTACATCTGCAGCCTTTCCTCCGTCTTGGTCCATTCGATGTTCTGGAAGAAGGAGTTGATGTAGTCGGCGCGCTTCAGCCCGTAGTCGGTCATGAAGGCGTGCTCGAAGACATCCATGACAAGGATGGGGACGCAGCCGGCAGGATGGCCGGTGTCATGCTCGTTGATCCAGAAGTTCAAAAGCCTGCCGTTGGTCACGTCCTGATACAGGATCGCCCACCCGATGCCGCGCATTGCGCCCACCGATTTGAAGTCCTGTACCCACTCATCAAAACTGCCGAAGTCCTGGTGCAGCCGCGCGGCCAGCCTGCCGTCCTGGTTGATGGGCGTGTTCCCGCCCAGGTTCTCAAAGTAGAGCTCGTGCAGCCTCATGCCGTTGAATTCCCAGCCGAAACGCCGCTTCATCTCTGCAAACATCGGATCGGTTCCCTTGCCTTCCTTGCGCAGCTGGATGAGCTGCTCGTCCAGGGTGTTGCTGTTTTTGACGTACCCTTGGTACAGCGTGAAGTGGTTGTTGAGGAGCGCCTCGCTAAACCCGGGCATACCTATCAGTTCCGAGAAGTCTTTCGCCGTGAACGCCGCCATATTAAGTCTCCTTTTGTTGGATTTACCGGCCAGCAAAAACACGGCCCAATTGTATAGGAACGATTAGCCCTGTCAAATCCTCCGACGCATCTGTTGCCGCGAACCTCGGTTCTGACGAGTCGACCGGTTGACGTCTTGCGATAACCTCGAAAGCAAGGATGTTCGGTGAGGGGAAGGTAATTTTTGTTGACCCTCTGTTGCAGGATGTTTAAAGTGCTGGTTTGGCCGCAGGATTGAGAAAATGATGCAACCATTTCATCTTTCTTGCACATTTAGCATTTACCGTACTGGGCAGTTGACCTCGAAGCCGAGGCTCAGTTGCTATTGCAGGGATAATGATCATGAATGAGGTGGATCAGTGAAAAGAATCATAGGCGCCGTCATAATTCTTTCCGTTCTGGTAACGGCCGGTTTCTTCTACTTCAAACAGCCTCCCAAGGTCGAGTACAAGACGCAAAAGGTCGAGCGGGGCGCCATCGCCTCATCCGTCTCGGCGACGGGCACACTGAACGCCGTGGTCACCGTCCAGGTTGGCACCCAGGTTTCCGGCACCATCGCGAAGCTTTACGTCGACTTCAACTCCCAGGTGAAAAAGGGGCAGCCGATCGCACAGATCGACCCGGCGCTCTTCAATTCGGCGGTCCAGCAGGCGCGTGGCAACGCGCTTAACGCCGAGGCCAACCTCGCCAAGGCGCGCGTCACCGTGACCGATACCAAACGGACCATGGCGCGCAATAAGGAGCTTTTGAAGGAAGGGATCGTAGCACAGAGCGACATGGACTCCGCACAGACCGCGTATGATGCGGCGGTCGCCGGCGTCAGAGCGGCGGAAGCCGCGGTGCTGCAGACCCGTGGGGCCCTGAAGCAGGCTGAAACGAACCTGAACTACTCGACGATCAGGTCGCCTGTGGACGGCATCGTCGTGTCGAGAAACGTCGACGTCGGCCAGACCGTCGCCGCGTCCTTCCAGACGCCGACCCTTTTCACCATCGCACAGGACCTGACCAAGATGCAGATCGACACGAGCGTCGACGAGTCCGACATCAGCAAGCTGAAGGTGGGGCAGAAGGCTACCTTTACCGTGGACGCCTATTCGGACCAGCAGTTTGAAGGGACGGTGGTGCAGATCCGCAACGCCCCGGTGGTGACGCAGAACGTCGTCACCTACGTGACCGTGATCGCCGTCGACAACAAGGACCTAAAGTTGAAGCCTGGCATGACGGCCAACGTTTCCATCGAGACGGAGAGAAAGGACAACCTGCTCAAGGTCCCGGCTGCCGCTCTACGCTTCAAGCCGAAATCAGGCAAGGATAAGGCCGCCAAAGGGAAGACGGGCCCTGGGAGCATGACCGGTACGGGCGGCGGTTCCGGTGCGGGTACCGGCCCCGGAGGAAAACCCGGCGGGAAGGACCGCGGGCAGACCGTCTACGTTCTCAAAGAAGGAAAAGCGGTTCCGGTATCCATAAGCACTGGTCTCTCGGATGGCGGCATGGTCGAGGTGGTGAGTGGGAACCTGAAAGAAGGGGACGACGTCATCATCGAGCAGGTGGGCCAGGACAAGAAGAAGGGCGGCATGGGGTCGCCGATGGGGCCGAGGTTCTAAATGGACGAAGTGGTTCGGCTCAACGACGTAGTGAAGATATACACGATGGGGGAAGAGCGTGTAGAGGCGATGAAGGGGGTCTCCTTCACCGTGAATCGCGGCGAGTTCGTCTCCATCATGGGGGCCTCCGGGAGCGGCAAGTCCACCTGCATGAACATCCTGGGGTGCCTGGATGTACCGACCAGCGGCAGTTACCTGCTGGACGGCGTGAACGTGGGTGAGCTCTCGGCCGATGCGCTCGCCGAGGTGCGCAACAAGAAGCTCGGCTTCGTCTTCCAGGGATTCAACCTGCTGGCCCGAACCACGGCGCGCCAGAACGTCGAATTGCCCCTTGTTTATGCCCAGATCCCTGCGGCGGAGCGCAAGGCCCGCGCCCTCGAGGCACTGGAGAAGGTGGGGCTCGCAAGCCGTGAAGGGCATTACTCGAACCAGCTCTCCGGCGGACAGCAGCAGCGCGTGGCCATCGCCCGCGCCCTGGTGAACCGCCCGTCGATCATACTGGCGGACGAGCCGACCGGCAACCTCGATTCCAGGACCACCATCGAGATCATGGCCATTTTTCAGGAGCTGAACCGGCAGGGGATCACCATCATCATGGTGACGCACGAGCCCGACGTGGCCGAGTTCACCAGCCGGCACATCATCTTCCGTGACGGCCTGATCATCTCCGACGAACAGTTCCAGGCAAAAACCGCTGTCCCGTCTGCCGAGGTGGATAAACGATGACGACCTTGTGGCAAAGCCTCCTCATAGCCCTGCGCGCGCTGCGGGTGAACAAGATGCGCGCGCTGCTCACCATGCTGGGGATCATCATCGGCATCGGCGCGGTGATCGCCATGGTCGCCATCGGCTCCGGCGCGAGCAAGATGATCTCCGACCAGATATCCAGCATCGGCTCAAACCTCCTTTTGGTGCTGCCCGGCTCGGTGACGAGTGGCGGCATGCGTTCCGGTGCCGGCGGCACCCAGACGCTCACCTACGACGATGCCCGGGCCATAAAGGCGGAATGCCCGTCGGTCGGGGCTGTAGCTCCAAGCGTGCGCGGCTCGGGCCAGGTGGTGTACGGCAACCAGAACTGGTCCACCGTGCTCTTCGGCGTCACCCCAGACATGGTGCATGTGCGCGACTGGACCATCGTGGCCGGACGAAACATCACCCAATCCGACGTGGACGGCGCCACCAAGAACTGCTTGATCGGGCAGACCGTCGTTGATAATCTCTTCGGCGGCACGGACCCCATGGGGAAGATCATCAGGATCAAGAAGATTCCCTTCACCGTGGTCGGGATTCTCGGCCGCAAGGGGCAATCCCCCCAGGGGCAGGACCAGGACGACGTGATCTATGTTCCGCTCAGGACCGCACAGAGGAAGCTTTTAGGCAGCCAGTTCCCCAACGTGGTCGGCTCGATCATGGTGCAGGCTAAGGACGCCGACGTGCTCGACAAGGCAGAGGAAGAGGTCACCGAGCTCCTAAACCAGCGCCACCGCATCGGTCCGAACCGCGAAGTGGACTACACGATAAGGAACCTCTCCGAGCTCCTCGCCGTCACCGAGCAGTCCTCGAAGGTCATGTCGATCCTGCTGGGGGCCGTCGCCTCCATTTCGCTCGTGGTGGGGGGGATCGGCATCATGAACATCATGCTTGTTTCCGTCACCGAGAGGACCAGGGAGATCGGCATCCGCATCGCCATCGGCGCCAAAAAACGCGACATCATGCTGCAGTTTCTGACCGAGGCGGTGCTTCTGACCACCTGCGGCGGGATCATCGGCATGCTGCTAGGCGTAGCGGGCGCACGTATCGTGGCGAGCCTCATCGGGTGGCCCACCCTGATTTCGGTCAACACCATCATCATCGCCTTCGGCTTCTCGGCCGGGGTGGGGGTCTTCTTCGGTTTCTATCCGGCGCGCAAGGCCGCGTCGCTGAACCCGATCGATGCCCTGAGATACGAGTAATCCCGCAACAATGCTGATCGAAAGGATCGCGCCTATGAAGAGAACCCAAAATACCGCGGTTGCCTGTGTCCTCACTCTCGTGCTCGGTACAGCAGTCACCGCCTCGGCACAGCCCACCGTCAACCTCAAACTGCAGGACGCCATCACCATGGCGTTCGAGAAGAACCTCGACCTCAAGGTGGAGCTCTACAACCCGGCGATGGCTGAGGCAGATATCCGGCGCAACCTCGGCATCTACGACCCGCTGCTCACGCTCGGTGCAAACTACCAGCGCTCGAATAGCACCAACACCCTGACCTTCCGGCCGCAGGCGATCGACCAGGTGACGGTTAACGCAGGGGTGAGCCAGCTGCTTCCGACCGGCACCCTCCTCGGCGCGACGGTAACGAGCGGCTGGGTGAACAACTCTACGCGTTACTACTCGACCGCGCTCGACCTGACCCTGCAGCAGCCGCTGCTCAAAGGGTTTGGTCGCGAGAACACCGAGCTTGCCATCAACGTTTCGCGCTTCACGAAGTCGGAGACCCTGAACGCATTCAGGACCCGTCTGAGCGATACCATCGTCCAGGTGCGCAACGACTATTTCAAGCTGTACAACCTGCGCGAGATCCTCGAGGTGCGCAAGACCTCGCTCGCGCTCGCGCAGCGCATCCTCCAGGACGACCGGGGAAGGGTGAAGGCGGGGGTCCTGCCTGCGTACGAACTGTTGAACTCGGAATTCCAGGTGGCGACCCGCGAGAAGGAGGTCATCGACGCGGAGCGCGCGGTGCGCGACCAGATGGACGTGTTGCGCGTCGAGCTGCAGCTTCCCGAGGGCAGCGAGATCGTGCTCGCCGACGAGCCATTCCGCAACGATTACACGGTCGCCGAGGACCAGGCCCTTGCCCGCGCCATGGCGAGCCGCCCGGAGCTTGCGACCCAACGCGACGTCATCAGGATCAACGATCTGCAGCAGCGCGTGGCGAAAAACCAGACGCTGCCCGATCTGACCCTGAACGCGACGGTCGGGACCGGCGGCTTCGACCGCGGTTTCCTGAGCGGACTGGAGAAGACCGCGACCATCGACGAGCCTACCTGGGGAGTCGGCGTGCAGTTCACGTATCCACTGGGTAACCGCGCCGCGACAAACGACTACATCAGGAAGAAGCTCGCCCTGGAGCAGTCCCGGACCCAGCTGGAGAACCTTGAGTCGGGTGTGAACCGCGATGTGAAGGCAGCGATAAGACTCGTTGCCACAAACTTCAAACAGCTCGAGGTGACCGCGCGGGGCAAGGCGTACGCCGAGGACCGGCTGCGTGCCTTCCAGAAACGCCACGATGTCGGCCTTGCCACTACAAAAGACGTGTTCGACGTGGAAAACGACCTCGTGGCCGCGAAGGGGAGCCAGATCCAGGCGCTGGTTGATTACAACAACGCGATCACGCAACTGTGGCGGGTGACCGGGGAAATCCTAGAGCGTGAAGGGGTGCAGGTCAGCGAAACCCAGGCCGATCCGCTCTACGAAAAGATGAAATAGCAAATGCGTCCGGAATGGATTGCCTCCCGGCTGAAGCACGCTAGAATTTGGCGGGTGCTAATGCAGGCCGGGAGGCGTCTATGCAAAGGATGCGCTACGAGCATGTTCACCAGATCAAGTTCACTGCAGTCGGGGCTCGGACCATCGGCGACTTGATCTGCAACTTCGAGGAGAACCTCCAACTCTTTAAAAGGTGGGAAGAGAAGGGGATCCAGCTCGATCCTCACGGTGTAGGGAGCAACTACGCCATCTTCTTCACCTATGACGAGAAGGTTGCCCAGGAAGAAAACTTCGAACGGATACGGACGGAGTCGGGAAACCCTCTGCCGAGACGCTGATAGTTGTTGAGCCGCCGGTTAAACTTTCACTTCCAAGATACGTCCTACCTGTGCGATACTTTGCCGTCACCATCACCGCTATAGCGTTTAAGGCAAAGGAAACATGTCACATCTGCACCGCTTCTCCCGTACTGAACTCCTCATTGGACCTGCTGGACTCAACACCCTCAAAAATGCAACCGTCGCCATCTTCGGACTGGGCGGGGTAGGGAGCTACGCCGCCGAAGCCCTCGTGCGGGCGGGCGTCGGGCGCCTGGTCATCGTCGACTTCGACGAGATCTGCCTCACAAACGTGAACCGGCAGCTTCACGCCATGGACGGCACCGTTGGCAAGGCCAAGGCCATGGTCATGGCGGAAAGGATGCGCCTGATCAACCCGCAGGCGGAGATCGTCCCGTACCAGGACTTCTATTCAGCCGAGAACAGCGAGTTTCTGTTGGGTGACGGCTACGATTACGTGGTCGACGCCATCGACCATATCACCAGCAAGCTGCACCTGATCCGCACCTGCCGCGAGAGGAACATTCCGATCATCTCCAGCATGGGAGCGGCCGCGAAGCTCGATCCGACCAAGATTGGGGTCGCCGACATCTCACAGACGCACAAGTGCCGCATGGCACGCTCGGTACGGAAACTGTTGAAGAAGCAGGGGATCGAGAGCGGCGTGAAGGTGGTCTTCTCGACGGAGGAATACCGCGAGCAGGTGGGAAAGGACGGCGGCTGCAAGGGGAACTGCATCTGCCCGAACAAGGATGACCAGAAGTTTTCCTGCGAGCACCGGCGGGTGATCCTTGGGAGTGTCTCCTTTATTCCTTCCATCTTCGGGCTTACTATGGCGGGGGTCGTGGTGAATGATTTGCTGGAGGCGGGGAAGGAATAGGTTTTAAACTGGGGGACGCTTTCGACTACGGGGCTCCTACTCAGGCAAATCCCCCCTGTCCCCCCTTCGCAAAGGGGGGGGGACGTCAGGGCTCGTGCAGCACTTCGTTGATGCGGTTATTCTACATTTCCCGTGCCCGAAAAAACTTCCTCGTTTAGTCACAGTTGCGGAGGTAGCGGTCTCGCATGCGCAGGGCATTTTGGGCGGCGTAGCCGCAGCGGCAGTTGTTGAACATGATGAAGGTCGTTCGGGACGTCTCGCTCAGGCGCAAGGCGTGCTGCGCGATCTCCTCCAACTCTTGCTCCGGGTACAGGTACTCGTCGGTGGGCGGGCCGCCGTGCCAGGAGTCGCCGCTTCTGCCGTGTAGCCTCAGATAGGCGATGCCGGTGGTCGCTTCTGGATGAAAAGGGGCGGTGGTGAGGTTGCCGTACTGGGGCTCATCGCAGGTAATGTAGGTTATCTTGTGCTCACGGAGAAATGCGAAGACCTGGTCGCGGTGGTGCGTGGTGAACCAACTGCCATGTCTGAACTCCACTGCAATAGGTATCCCGGTCATCAATTCCCTGCAGTACCCCAGGTAGGCGAGGTTCGCCTTGCTGAAGCCAAACCACGGTGGGAACTGGAAGATGACGAACCCCATCTTTCTGGCTTCCCTAAGCGGCACCAAAGCTTCGAGCATCGCCTGGGCCACCCCCTTCAGCAATTCGGGCTCGGCAAGGTGCAGTTCCTCCTTCTCCTGGTCGGCTGCGGGCAGCATCCGTCGCAAATGTGCGGGGAGTCTCCTGGGGTCGATGTTGTGGCCGGTGAGGGCGCCGAATGCTTTGGCATGAAAGAGAAAGTTCGGCGGGGTGCGGCTGACCCAGGCGTTGGCCATCTCGATGGTGGGGATCTGGTAGTAGGAGCTTTCGATTTCAACGGTGTCGAAGCGGTGGGAGTAGTACTTTAGTCGAGCCTTGGGCGTCCCGGCCCCGTGCGGATAGAAGGCGCCGCTTTCGATGAGACTACTTTCCGTCCAGGAGCAGGTGCCGATGCGGATTCTGCCTGGCGCCATTGGAGCCTCCGCTGGTCTCTTTCTCAGATAGATGGTGCGACACGCTCACCTTTGCCCTTCGCCGACTGCGCCCCCGTTCCCTCTCCCTCTGGGAAGAGGGTGCCTGGAAGGCGGGTGAGGGTGTTGCCTTGATTGACGACATTGCCGATTGCGAAGCCCTCACCCCCGCCCCCTCTCCCGACGGGCGAGGGGAGTAAAGGAAGGCAGATGGACCGATCTTCGAAGAACCGTCTCACCCATCACATGCTGCCGCACTTCGCGGGGGACATCCTTTTTGATCGCATTGCCCGCGCGGTGTGCCGGGCGGGGTGCCTGCCGCGCAAGGAGCTTTACGAGGCATGGGAGGTGGCGCGAAGGGTGCACAGGCGCTTCCGTGGCGGACGGGTCGTGGACCTCGCCGCGGGACACGGCCTGTTGGCGCAGGTGCTGCTGATCCTCGATCGCGATATATCGTCTGCGGTTGCCGTCGACCTTCGCATTCCGGAGAGCGCGGCGCGCCTGGCCGCCGAGGTGGCCGCCGACTGGCCCGCAGCTGCCGCCCGCTTTCAAATCCTGCGGCAGGATCTCAATGAAGTAGAGCTGAATTCCAGTGACTTGGTCGTTTCGGCCCACGCCTGCGGCGCCCTGACCGATCTCGTGCTGCGGCGTGCCGCTGCTGCGCGCTGCCGGGTGGCGGTGCTTCCGTGCTGTCACGACCTGCTGACTTGTGATGACGGCAGCCTGAAAGGGTGGCTCGACGGCCCGCTCGCCATCGACGTCACGCGTGCGGCCTGGCTCCGCTCACAGGGGTACCGGGTCTACACCCAGACCATCCCCGGTGACATCACCCCGAAAAACCGCCTGCTCATCGGAGAGCCGATCTAGAGGACGATGACGTTCAGGATGTAGCTCACGATGGAGAGCACCAGGCTGAACAGCAGCGCCCACCCGAAGCCGTGCACCGAGAAACCGCTCACCAACGCGCTGGTCAGCATGATGAGCAAGGCGTTGATGACGAAAGTTAGCAGCCCCAGAGTGAGGATATTCAAGGGGAGGGTGAGCAGCATCAGTACCGGCTTGATGAAGGTATTGATAAGCCCCAGAACCAGTGCCGTGATGAGTGCTGCACCGAAGCCGGTAAGGCTAACGCCCGGCAGAAGATAGGCGGTGATGACAATCGCTACGCCGTTTAACAACCACTTGATGATGAGTCCCACGTCGAACCTCCTTTAATCCTTCCCAAAGACCCGCAAATTATACCTGATTCTCTGCGAGCACAAGCTGAACATTGATGTGCTCGGGGTGAAGATTCTCAACTATGCGCCATTGGAGCTGATTGCTTTGGATATCAAGGCAAATCCCCCCTGGCCCCCCTTCGCAAAGGGGGGGGACGCTTGGGCTCGTCCAGCGCTTCGTGGCGAGTTGATATCAATGGGTAATTGAAACTCTGTTGCGACCACATAAAAGTTGTTATTTCACCTTCGGGTTTGAGCATGTCAAAACGATGTTAATTATGACAGTAAACATGCCTTCTTTAGTATGTCATAAATCTTTTTAACATGGTTCAAAGAACGACTCTGCTGGCATCTAACTCATCATAAATACTTATTTTAGCGATTAACACGTTCCTATAAAGCAGTTGACAGCGCGGCCAATACTCTAGTATATTTCGCCGACTCTCACATTAATAAAGAGGACCGTCTATCTATGAAGGAAATACTATCCGGCAACGAAGCCATTGCCAGAGGTGCCTATGAGGCAGGGGTGAAAGTCGCCTGCGCTTACCCGGGCACCCCTTCCACCGAGATACTTGAAAACACCGTCCGCTACAAGGAGATCGACTCTTCTTGGGCCACCAACGAGAAAGTCGCTCTCGAGGTCGGCATTGGCGCTTCTTTCGTTGGGGCCAGGTCTTTGGTCACCATGAAACACGTCGGCGTCAACGTCGCTGCCGACCCCCTGTTCACGCTCTCTTACACCGGCGTTAACGGCGGCTTGGTGCTTGTCTGCGCAGACGACCCCGAACTGCATTCCTCCCAGGACGAGCAGGACAGCCGCAACTACGCCAAGTTCGTTAAAATCCCGATGCTGGAGCCTTCCGATTCCCAGGAATGCCTCGACTTCACCCGGCTCGCCTACGAGATCTCCGAGAAGTACGACACCCCGGTGATGCTGAGAACCACCACCCGCATCTCGCACAGTAAGTCCGTGGTGACCTTTGGCGAGCGCATCGGCGCCGTCAAGGAACCGAAGCTCGAAAGGAACCCGGCCAAGTTCGTCATGCTTCCGGGGAACGCGCGCGGCCGTCATTACGTGGTCGAGGATCGCATCCTGCAGCTTTCCAAGGACGGCGTCTCTCTCCCCATCAACCGCGTCGAGATGCGCGGCACCAAGATGGGGGTGATCACCGCCGGGATCAGCTACCAGCACGTGCGCGAGGCGCTTCCCGAGGCTTCCGTTTTGAAGCTCGGCATGGTGCACCCGCTTCCTTTCGATCTGATCCGCGAGTTCGCTTCGAAGGTTGACAAGCTCTACGTCGTGGAGGAACTGGATCCGTTCATCGAGGAGCAGGTCAAGGCGATCGGCATACCGGTCATCGGCAAGGAAATCATCCCGATCTGCGGCGAGCTTACCCCGGGAAGGGTGAGGAAGGCCTTCGGTCTCCCAGAGAACGCGCCTAGCACCGTCGAGAAACTTCCCGGACGTCCTCCCAACATGTGTCCGGGGTGCCCGCACCGCGGCGTTTTCTACACCCTGAAGCAACTGAACGCCTACGTCTCCGGCGACATCGGCTGCTACACACTGGGCTTCATGCCGCCTCTCTCCGCCATGGACACCTGCGTATGCATGGGCGCCTCCATCGGCATGGCGACGGGTGCTGCCAAGGTGCTCTCCCCCGAGGAGAGGAAGAAGGTGGTTGCCGTGATCGGCGATTCGACCTTCCTGCACACCGGCATCAACGGCCTCATGGACATGGTCTACAACAAGGGGGCCGCGACGGTCATCATCCTGGACAACAGGATCACCGCCATGACCGGGCGCCAGGAAAACCCCGGCTCCGGCCACACCCTGATGAACGATCCCACCAACGAGGTGAACTTCGAACTGCTGTGCAAGGCGATCGGCGTGAAGAACGTGCGCACCATCAACCCGCTCGACCTGGACGAGTGCCGTACCGCCATCGCCGAAGAGATGGAGCGCCCCGAGACCTCGGTGATCATCACTGACAAGCCCTGCGTCCTCATCAAGAGGGAAGGGGTGTTCAAGCCGGGCGCACCGCTGCAAGTCGTCGACGACGCCTGCGCTGGTTGCCGCGCCTGTTTGAAGATCGGTTGCCCCGCCATCGAGTGGATCCCGTCGAGCGGTAAGAAGGGTAAGGCACACATCGATCCGCTTCTGTGCAACGGATGCGACGTCTGCAGCCAGCTGTGCAAGTTCTCTGCGATCAAGGAGGCAAAATGAGCGACAAGGTAACCAATATCGTCCTGGTGGGCGTTGGTGGCCAGGGCATCCTGCTCGCCGCCGAGATCCTTTCCGAGACCTTCATGCTCGCGGGCTTCGACGTAAAGAAGAGCGAGATCCACGGCATGTCCCAGCGCGGCGGCTCCGTTGTGTCGCATGTGCGTTACGGCAAGGAGGTCTTCTCCCCGATGGTGCCGGAAGGGGACGGCGACATCCTCTTCGGCTTCGAGCTGATGGAGAGCTACCGTCACCTTTCCCTTTTGAAGCCGGGCGGCACCGTGGTGGTGAACGATCTCTGCATCGCGCCGCCCTCGGTGCTGATCGGGCAGGATGAGTACCCGGCTGGCATGGCACTCAAGATCCAGGAGGTCTGCCCGGACTGCCTGCTCGTCGACGGCCAGAATCTCGCCATACAGGCGGGCAACGCGCGCGCCGCTAACACCGTGCTGCTGGGTGCCGTATCGAAGCGTCTCGACATCGAGGAGAAGTACTGGATCGAGGCGATCGAGAAGATGGTGCCGAAAAAGGCGCTCGAGGTGAACTTGAAGGCGTTCCAGATGGGGCGCGGGCTTAAGTAGGTCAAAGGCAAAAGGCCTCAACGCAAAGACGCCAAGGCGCAAAGACGCGAAGGTAAGACTGGTATAAACCTGAAGCCTTAATGTTTTTTTGTTGGTTTTCTTTGCGGCTTTGCGTCTTTGCGTTAGAGCTTTGGCTTTAGGTTCGGCAGTCAGTCAGATTCAAGGAGTCAGTCATGTTCTTCAACGAGGAGTTTGAAACGCTGCCTAGGGAGGCGCTCGAGGCACTGCAGCTCAAAAGGCTGAAGGCGATGGTGGCACGCGTCGAGAAGTCGGTTCCCTTCTACAAGGAGGCGCTCGCCAAGGCTGGCGTCACCGCGGATTCGATCCAGTCGCTCAAGGATCTGCAGCGGCTCCCCTTCACCTACAAGCAGGACATGCGGGACTCCTACCCGTACAACCTGTTCGCGGTCCCCATGGAGGACATCGTCCGCATCCACGCTTCCTCCGGCACCACGGGAAAACCGACCGTCGTCGGCTACACGAAGAAGGACATCGAGACCTGGAGCGAACTCATGGCGCGCTCCTTCATGGCGGCAGGGGTGCACAAGGGCGACATCATCCACAACTCCTACGGTTACGGCCTCTTCACCGGCGGCCTGGGCGCGCACTACGGCGCCGAGCGGCTGGGTGCCTCGGTCATCCCGATGTCCGGCGGCAACACGAAGAAGCAGATTATGATCATGCAGGACTTCGGCTCCACCGTCCTCACCTGCACCCCTTCCTACTCGCTTTTCATGGCCGAGGCCGCAAAAGAGGAGGGTATCGACTTCCGCGACCTGAAACTGAGGGTCGGCATCTTCGGGGCCGAGCCCTGGTCCGAGGAGATGCGCCGGGATATCGAAGGGAAGCTGAACCTCTCCGCCGTTGACATCTACGGTCTATCCGAGATCATGGGACCGGGAGTCGCCATCGAGTGCTGCCAGGCGAAGAAGGGTCTTCACATCTGGGAGGACCACTTCATTCCCGAGATCATCAACCCGGAAACCTGCGAGGTGCTTCCCGAGGGACAGATGGGCGAACTGGTCATCACCACCATCACCAAGGAGGGGATCCCGCTCATCCGCTACCGGACCCGCGATATCACCTCCATCACCTACGAGCCGTGCGTCTGCGGCAGGACCCATGCCCGCATCGCGCGCATGAGCGGCAGAAGCGACGACATGCTCATCATCCGCGGCGTCAACGTGTTCCCGTCGCAGATCGAGGCTATCCTCATGGGTGTCGAAGGGGTCGAGCCGCACTACGTCCTTATCGTGGAAAGAAAGGACAACCTGGATACCCTCGAGGTGCAGGTTGAAGTGGGCGAGAACCTCTTCTCCGACGAGATCAAGCATCTGCAGGCGCTCTCGGCGAAAATCGAGAAGCAGATCAAGGAGATGCTCGGCGTCACCTGCCGCGTAAGGCTCGTGGAACCGAAGAGCATCACCCGCAGCGAAGGAAAGGCAAAGCGCGTCATCGACAACAGGAACAAGGCCTAAGGGGGGACAAGTCATGCACGTAGAACAGATCTCCATATTCATCGAAAACAAGTTCGGACGTCTGGCGGAAGTGACCCGCATCCTCGGCGATGCCGGGGTGAACATCCGCACCCTTTCCCTGGCGGACACCTCCGACTTCGGGATTTTACGCCTCATTGTGAACGACACGGAGAAGGCGAGGACCGTGCTGAAGGAGCGCGGCTTCACGGTCAGCAAGACCGAGGTCGTAGCGGTCGAGATCCCGGACCGTCCCGGCGGGCTCGCCGACATCCTCCAGGTGCTTGACGCAGACGGTATCAACGTCGAGTACATGTACGCGTTCGTCGAGCGCTGCGGCGAAAACGCGGTGATGATCTTCCGCTTCGACGAGACGCAAAAGGCGATCACCACGTTGACCTCCAAGAACTTCAACGTGCTGCCGGGGAATAGGCTGTACAGCATGTAGTTTGAACTCCCTCCCCTGGAGGGGGAGGAGCATGGACCGTCCCGGCGGATCGACATGAGGCGTTTTATCACGGCTGAGGAATTTATTCCGCAGCCTGAACCGTTTCGTTAACAGATCTCGTACAACCTGTTCATATTCAATGTGGTTAACCAAGAAGAGGGGGGCAACAGATGAGAAAGATGCTTGCTGTAATCAGTATCACCATGCTGCTTCTGACCACCGCCACCGCGGCCTTTGCCGCCGGCACCATCAAGATCGGCGGACTCTTCGCCGTCACCGGCCCCGCCTCCTTCCTCGGTGAACCTGAAAAGAAAACCCTTGAGCTTCTTGCCAACGAACTCAACGCCAAAGGCGGCATCAACGGCTCCAAGGTCGAGGTCGTCGTCTACGATACCGGCGGCGATGCCACCAAGGCGGTGCAGCTCGCCAACAAGCTGATCAAAAACGACAAGGTCGTCGCCATCGTAGGCCCCAGCACAACCGGCGAGTCCATGGCGGTCATCCCCATCGCGGAAAAGGAGCAGGTACCGCTCATCTCCTGCGCCGCCGGGATCAAGATCACCGATCCGGTGAAGAAATGGGTCTTCAAGACCCCGGCAAACGATCACGTCGCGGCCGAAAAGATCCTCATCCAGGCTGAAAAGCTGAAGCAGAAAAACATCGCGCTCATCACCGTTTCCGATTCCTTCGGCTCTTCCGGACGCGAGCAGCTGAAGCAGATGGCGGCCAAGCGCGGCTTCAAGATCGTGGCCGACGAGGTGTACTCGCCTAAGGACACCGACATGACGCCGCAGCTCACCAAGATCAAGGCGGCCAAGCCGGACGCCATCATCTGCTGGGGAACGAACCCCGGCCCCGCCATCATCACCAGGAACATCCAGCAACTCGGCATCAAAACCCAGGTCTACCAGAGCCACGGCGTTGCTTCGAAGAAGTACATCGAGCTGGCAACTCCGCAGGCGTCCGAAGGGATCATGCTCCCGGCAGGCAAGCTCGCCGTCTTCGACCTGCTGAAAAGCAGCGACCCGCAGGCGAAACTGCTCAAGGACTACAACACCTCATACAAGAAGAGCTACGGCGTCGAGGCCTCTACTTTCGGCGGCTATGCCTATGACGGCTTCCAGCTCATCCTGGCCGCTGTGAAAAAGGGTGCGACCACCCCCGCGCAGATACGCGACGGCATCGAGAAAAACGGTCGCCTGGTCGGGGTGTCGGGCATCTTCAAGATGACCCCGGCCGACCACAACGGGCTCGACCTCGGTGCTTTCGAGATGGTGCGTATCGTCAAGGGTGACTGGGTAATCGTGAAATAAGATCGCGGCTTTGCCGCACCTAAGGGGAGGGATGATCCGTGAAAAAACTGGTCTCGACTGCTTTCGCTTCGCTTGCGTTGTTTTGTATGTCCACCGCCGCCCTGGCTGCTCCTCCGATCAAGATCGGTGCGCTCTTCGCCGTGACCGGCCCGGCGTCGTTTCTCGGTGAGCCCGAGCGCAACACTGCCCAGATGGTGGTCGACGAGATCAACAAGGCCGGCGGCGTGAAGGGGCGCAAGCTCGAACTGATCACCTACGACACGGGCGGGGACGCCACCAAGGCGGTTCAGCTCGCCAACAAGCTGGTGAAGAACGACCAGGTCGTCGCCATCATCGGCCCGAGCACCACCGGCGACACCATGGCGGTCATCCCGGTCGTCGAAAAGGCGCAGGTGCCGCTCATCTCCTGCTCGGCCGGCATCAAGATTACCGAACCGGTGAAGAAGTGGGTCTTTAAGACCGCCCAGAACGACACCCTCGCCGTCGCGCGCATCTATGAGCAGCTGAAGAAGGAGAAAAAGAGCAAGGTCGCCATCCTTACCGTCTCCGACTCCTTCGGCTCCTCCGGGCGCGAGCAGCTTAAGGCGCTGGCCAAGCATTTCGGTATCCAGATCGTCTCCGATGACACCTACGGTCCGAAAGATACCGACATGACGCCGCAGCTCACCAAGATCAAGTCGGCCAAGCCCGACGCCATCATCTGCTGGGGCACCAATCCCGGTCCCGCGGTCATCGCCAGGAACGCGAAGCAGCTCGGGCTTGCCATCCCGCTCTACATGAGCCACGGCGTATCCTCTAAGAAGTTCATCGAGCTTGCCGGCGACGCGGCTGAGGGTATCAGGCTTCCTTCCGGGAAAGTCCTCGTCGCAGACCTCCTGCCTAAGAGCGACAAGCAGAAGGGATCTCTCCTCGCCTTCATCAAGGACTACCAGAACCACTACAGGGCAGAAGGCGACCACTTCGGCGGGCACGCATGGGACGCCATGATGCTTCTGAAAGGTGCCATCGAGAGGGGTGGCGACACCCCTGCCGGAATCCGCAACGCGCTGGAAGCGACCCGCAACTTCGCCGGTATCGGCGGCGTGTTCAGCTACTCGGCCAAGGATCACGCCGGGCTTACCAAGGACGCCTTCACCCTGGTAGAGGTACGGAAGAAAGACTGGGTTTTGGTCAAGTAAAGAGGATCCATGGAGCTTCTAAACCAGGTAACGCAGTTTGTCATATCGGGGCTCGCCACCGGTTCCATCTATGCCCTGATCGGACTCAGCTTCGCCATCATCTTCAACTCGACAGGGATCATCAACTTCGCCCAGGGTGAGTTCGTCATGCTGGGCGGGGTGCTGACCATCTTTTCGCTGAACGTGCTGCAATTGCCGCTTGCGGCGGCCATCGTGGTCGCCGTCGCGGTGACCACCGTTATAGGCATTCTCTTCGAGCGGCTGGCGATCCGGCCGCTCAAGAACGCGACGCCGCTTGCTCTCATCATCATCACCATCGGCATGAGCATCCTGATCCGCGGCGTTGTCATGCTCCTTTGGGGAAAAGACACCCAGGCGCTACCCGCCTTTTCCGGGACCGACCCCATCACCGTCGCGGGAGCGACGCTTTTGCCGCAGCATCTCTGGATCTTCGGCGTCACCGTGATGGTTATCGTGGGCTGCCGCCTTTTCTTCAACCACACCATCAGCGGCAAGGCGATGCGCGCCTGCTCCTTCAACCGCCGCGCCGCAAACCTCGTCGGCATCAGTGTCGGGCGCATGGTGCTCTTTTCCTTCGTGATCAGCGCCGCGGTCGGCTCTCTGGCGGGCGTCATCATCGCGCCGCTCACCATGACCGCGTACGACGTCGGGGTGATGCTAGGCCTCAAGGGGTTTTGCGCCGCGATC
This sequence comes from Geomonas edaphica, assembly GCF_004917075.1. Lineage (GTDB taxonomy): Bacteria > Desulfobacterota > Desulfuromonadia > Geobacterales > Geobacteraceae > Geomonas > Geomonas edaphica. Next base: position 585,345 of record NZ_SSYB01000001.1, on the reverse strand, counting down.
ATGGGAGGTATGGGAAGCGGTCTCGGGACGGTGCTTGGCGGGCTGATTCTCGGTACCCTGGAGTCCCTCGGTGCAGGGCTCATTTCTTCGGGCTACAAAGACGCCATCGCGTTTTTTATCCTGCTCCTGATCCTCTTCATCCGTCCGCAGGGGCTTTTCAAGAAGGGCGAAACCGAGCGGGTGTAACGCTCTCTTCGGGAGCGATTCCCGCTTTACAACGACGCTGAATGACAAGGTTTTACTTTGAGATCCGACAGAATTAAATTCATCGTTTTCGCCCTTGTGGTGCTGCTTCTCCCGCTGCCGTTGTCGGGCGGATACCTCACCAACGTCCTCATCTTCGTCGGGATCAACGGCGTACTGGCGCTCGGGCTAAACCTCCTGCTCGGTTACGCCGGGCAGATCTCGCTCGGGCAGGCAGCCTTCTTCGGTCTTGGGGCCTACGGCTCGGGGGTGCTCACCACACAGTTCGGCTTCAATCCATGGGTGGCGATGGTCGTGGTCGCCCTGTCCGTTGCCGTTTTCGCCTTCGCCCTTGGTTTTCCGGTACTGCGCCTGAAGGGGCACTACCTCGCCATGGCCACGCTCGGCGTCGGCGTCATCGCAAACATCGCCTTCAACGAGACCGTTGACCTCACCGGCGGCCCCTCCGGGCTTTCCGGTATCCCGAACCTCGCCATCGGCACGCTCACCTTCGACTCGGACCTCAAGAACTACTACCTCGTATGGTGCTTCGCGCTCGGCATGATCCTTCTCTCGCTGAACCTGGTTAATTCGCGCTTCGGCAGGGCGCTCAGGGCGATTCACGATTCCGAGGTGGCTGCGCGCGTCATGGGCGTGAACGCAAGGCTCATGAAGGTACAGGTCTTCACGCTCTCAGCGGTCATGTCCGCCATCATGGGGAGCCTTTACTGCCATGTCATGACCTTCATCTCGCCTACGTCCTTTGGGTTCAGCTTTTCCGTCGAGATCCTCACCATGGTGGTCATCGGCGGCCTCGGGAGCGTCTACGGCTCCATCCTTGGGGCGCTTCTGCTGACCCTGCTCCCGGAGATGCTGCGCACCTTCCAGGATTACGACATCATCGTGTACGGTCTGCTGCTCGTGACCATGACCATCTACATGCCGGGCGGGCTGGTCGAAGGAATCCCTGCGCTTTTCAGGCTCATCATGCCGACGAAGAAAGGCACGGAGGTGGGCAATGCTTAGCCTTAGCGGCATAGGCAAGAGGTTCGGCGGGCTCACCGCTCTCGACGGAATCAGTTTCGAGGTAGGGAAGGGTGCCATCACCGGTATCATCGGCCCTAACGGCGCCGGCAAGACCACCCTTTTCAACGTTGCCACCGGGATCTATCCTCCTTCGTGTGGTGCGGTGGTTTTCGGGGGGAAAGACATCTCCAAACTCCCGCCGGAAGGACGTGCGCGCCTTGGTCTCGTGCGGACTTTCCAGAACATCGAACTCTTCGGGAAGATGACTGTCCTCGAGAACGTGATGGTCGGGCTGCACACGCAAAGCGGCTCCGGTCTATTCGCCTGTTCCTTCAGGATGCCCTGGCAGATGAGGGAGGAACGCCGCATCCGCGAACGGGCTCTGGAGTTGCTCGAGTTCGTCGGCATCCCCGAACTGGCCGACGTGCAGGCGGGAACGCTCTCGTTCGGCAAGGGGCGTTTGCTGGAGATCGCACGCGCCATGGCGCTTGAGCCGAAGCTCTTGCTCATGGACGAACCGGCTGCGGGGCTCAACAGCGGCGAGACCGCAGACCTGGGCGATTTGATCAAGCGTATCCGCGACTTGGGCGTTACCGTGGCCCTGGTCGAGCACGACATGGATCTCGTCATGGACATCTGCGACCATCTCGTCGTGCTGAACCTGGGGACCATGCTGGCGCAAGGGACGCCGCGCGAGATCCAGGACAACCCGGCGGTCATCACGGCTTACCTCGGGGAAGAGTAGGCGAGGACAGAGATGCTAAAGATCAAGAACATAAACGCCTACTACGGCAAGGTGCACGCCCTTAAGAACGTGTCGCTGCACCTGAAACCGGGTGAGATAGTCACCCTGATCGGCGCCAACGGTGCGGGGAAGACGACGCTCCTCAACACCCTTTCCGGCATCATCCCGACCGCGAGCGGCGAGATCGCGCTGGAGGGAAGGGATGTCGTGGGGCATACCGCGGACCGCATCGTTTCGCTTGGGCTTTCACAGGTGCCTGAGGGGCGCCAGGTTTTCAACCCGCTCACCGTCGAGGAGAACCTCGAGCTCGGCGCTTATCTTCGTTTTCGCACGAGGAGAGAGAAGGGGGAGATCGCCGCGGACCTGGAGAAGATGTTCCTGATGTTCCCGAGGCTCAAGGAGCGCAGGCGCCAGGCGGCCGGGACCCTTTCCGGCGGCGAACAGCAAATGCTCGCCATAGGCCGGGCACTGATGGCGCGCCCTAGGCTTCTTCTGCTGGACGAGCCGTCCATGGGGCTCGCACCCCTGGTCGTGCAGGACATCTTCAAGGTCATCGAACGTCTGAGAGCCGAGGAGGGAACCACCATCCTGCTCGTAGAGCAGAACGCGCGTGCCGCCCTGAAGGTCGCCGACCGCGGTTACGTCCTCGAGACGGGTAAAGTGATTCTTGAAGGAAAGGCATCCGAGTTACTGGAAAACAAGGATGTCCAACGCGCCTACCTTGGCCGTGATAAGAAGGAAATTTGGGAGCGTTGATACTGTAATTGAAGAGAGGTTTTACATGCAGATTTGGGATCCCGATTACGAGTGCATGCCGCGGGAAGAAATCGAGCAGCTTCAACTGGAACGACTCCAGGCTACTCTGAACCGCGTCTACAAGAACGTCACCTGCTACCGCAACAGGTTCAAGGAGATGGGGATCGTCCCCGAGGATGTACGCTCCCTCGCCGACCTTTCGAAACTCCCTTTCACCACCAAAGAGGACCTGCGCCTGAACTACCCGTACGGCATGTTCGCGGTGCCTTTGCGCGAGGTCGTGCGCATCCATTCCTCGAGCGGCACCACCGGCAAGCCGACCGTCGTTGGGTACACGAAACACGACCTCAAGGTGTGGTCCGGCCTGGTATCACGATTCATGACCGCGGCGGGCGTAAGCAGCGACGATGTGGTCCAGATAGCCTTCGGCTACGGCCTCTTCACCGGTGCCTTCGGCCTGCACTACGGCTCGGAGATGATCGGCGCCTCGGTCATCCCGATGGGTGCCGGCAACACCGAGAAGCAGATCATGATCATGCAGGACTACCGCACCACCGCGCTCGTCTCCACGCCGAGCTACGCGGTGACCATCGCCGAGCGCATGGAAAAGATGGGGGTCGACCCGAAAAGCCTCACCCTCAAGGTCGGCCTCTTCGGCGGGGAGCCCTGGTCCGAGTCGATGCGCCGCGAGATCGAGGAGCGTCTCGGCATCACGGCCACCGATAACTACGGTCTATCCGAGGTCATCGGCCCGGGTGTGGCCGGCGAGTGCCTCTGCAAGCGCGGCATGCACATCTCGGAGGACCACTTCATCGCCGAGATCATCGATCCCGATACCGGCGCGGTGCTCCCCCCGGGGAGCACCGGCGAGCTCGTGCTCACCTCGCTCACCAAGGAAGCGTTCCCGATGGTACGCTACCGGACCCGCGACATCACCTCGCTCGATTACGCGAAGTGCGACTGCGGCAGGACCTTCGTGCGCATGAAAAAGACCATGGGGCGCTCCGACGACATGCTCATCATCAAGGGGGTGAACGTGTATCCGTCGCAGATCGAGGACGTACTGTTCGCCATCGAAGGGTGCCAGCCGCACTACCAGCTGGTCGTCGACCGCAAGGGGGCGCTCGATACCCTGGAGATCCGCATCGAGGTGACCGAAAACATCTTCTTCGACGAGATGAAGATGCAGAAGGCCTTCCTCGACAAGGTCGAGAAGAAGATCGACTCGGTACTCGGCGTCGGCGCCGTGGTGAAACTGGTCGAGCCGAACAGCATCCCTAGGGCCGAAGGCAAAGCCTCCAGGGTAATTGACAACAGGAAAATCTAGACTAGCATTGATTCCGCTTTTGCCGCCCTACAGTCACAGCCTTGACCGCTGTGAACTGTGGGGTGCAGGAAAACATCCAAGGAGGAATCATATGAAGAAAACTATCGTTGCAGTTGTCGCCGTAATGTCTATGTCTGTGATGGTCGCTCCCGCCTTTGCTGCAGAGAAGGTGGACGCGAAGGCGAAATTCGATCAGCACTGTGCCGCCTGTCACCCGAAAGGTGGCAACATCATCAACCCGAAAAAGACGCTCAGCAAGAAGTCCCTTGCCGAGAACGGCGTCAAGTCCGAGAAGGACATCGTTGCCAAGATGCGCAACCCCGGTCCTGGCATGACCAAGTTCGACGCCAAGGCGGTGCCCGATGCCGAGGCTAAGGCCATAGCCAAGTACATCCTTGCCACTTTCAAGTAGTTAGCTGCTGCTCAAAAGACGTAATCAAAACACCTGTCGGCTTCATTGCCTTCAGGTGTTTTTTTATGTTCATTGACATCGTCGGCATAGATGTTAAATCCGTCTAATGTTTTTTACGACGGTAGTCAAGGAGTCTGGCGATGGCAAAAAACGGATGGGCGTTGAGATGGCCGGCACTGAAGCAGCTTTCGACTGGGGACCTGGCTGGGCTTGGGGAAAGCGCCATGACAGAGAGGACGCGCACACTCAGGCCTCGTGTCGTCGAAGCGGACAAGGTGGTGGATTCGGTCTGCCCGTTTTGCGGTGTCGGGTGTGGCCAAAAGGTGTACGTCAAAGACGGCAGGATCATGGACATCGAGGGGGATTACGACTCGCCCATTTCCCAGGGATGCCTCTGTCCGAAAGGTTCTGCGACCATGCAGTTGGTCACCGGGACGCACCGCACTATGAGCGTCCTTTACCGCCGACCTTACGGCAGGAAATGGGAAAAGATCCCCCTTGATAAGGCGATGGACATGGTCGCCGAACGGGTCAAAAAGGCGCGGGACGAGACATGGGAGGAGCAGCACGAAAAGGGTCATCCGCTCAGGCGCACGCTCGGCATTGCGCATCTTGGCGGCGCGACCCTCGATAATGAAGAGAACTACCTGATCAAAAAGCTCTTCACCGCGCTCGGGATCGTCCAAGTCGAGAACCAGGCCCGCATATGACATTCCTCCACCGTCCCCGGTCTGGGGATATCGTTCGGCAGGGGAGGGGCCACCACCTTCCAGCAGGACCTGCAGAACTCAGACTGCATCGTAATCCAGGGCTCCAACATGGCCGAGTGCCACCCCGTCGGGTTCCGCTGGGTCATGGAGGCCAAACGTCGCGGGGCCACCATCATCCACGTCGATCCCCGTTTCACCCGCACCAGCGCCGTTGCCGACATCCACGTACCCATTCGCCCCGGCAGCGACATCGCTTTTCTCGGCGCCCTCGTCAACTACATCATCAGCAACGACCTCTGGTTCAAGGAGTACGTAGTCAACTACACGAACGCGGCAGCTCTCGTCTCCGAAGACTACAAAGACACGGAAGACCTGGACGGTCTATTCAGCGGTTGGGACCACGAAAAAGGGCAGTATGACCCCTCCTCCTGGCAATACCGCGGTTTGGACGTCACTCCGGCTGCGGGGCACCGGGAGATGTTTTCCGGCGAACCAAGGGCGGAACGCGGCGCCATCGTGAGCGCCGAACAACACGATTACACGCTGACCGACCCGCTCTGCGTTTTCCAGATCATAAAGAGGCATTACTCGCGTTACACGCCGGAGATGGTCGAGGAGGCGTGCGGTGTGCCGCGTGAGCTCTTCGAGAAGGTGGCTCGCGCCCTTTGCGAGAATTCCGGACCGGAGCGCACCGGTGCGTTCTGCTACGCGGTCGGTTGGACGCAGCACTCGGTAGGGGTGCAGTACATCCGTACCGCGGCGATAGTACAGCTTCTTTTGGGCAATATCGGCAGGCCCGGCGGCGGCATCATGGCCTTGCGAGGACACGCTTCGATCCAGGGCTCAACGGATATCCCGACCCTCTACAACATGCTCCCTGGGTACCTTCCCATGCCGAAGGCTTCCTACGACACCGACCTCCAGAAGTACATCGAGTACAACGAGTCCGCTTCAGGCTGGTGGAGCGAGTTCCCGAAATACATGGTTTCGCTCCTGAAAGCATGGTACGGGCCTGCCGCTACCCTGCAGAACGACTGGTGCTACGACTATCTGCCGCACATAACCGGCGACCACTCCCACATGGTGACGGTAGCCGCGATGGCAGACGCGCTCATCCAGGGGTATTTCGTCATGGGTGAAAACCCGGCGGTAGGCTCGATGAACTGCGCACTGCAGCGCAAGGGGCTTCGCAACCTCAAGTGGCTCGTGGTGCGTGACTTCGCACCGACGGAGACGGCCGAGTTCTGGCACAACGCACCCGAGGTCGTGTCAGGCCAGGTACGCACCGAGGATATCGGGACCGAAGTCTTCTTTTTCCCCTGCGCGGCCCACACGGAAAAGGACGGCAGCTTCACGAATACACAGCGTCTTTTGCAGTGGCACCACAAGGCTGTGGAGCCCCCGGGCGACTGCCGCTCCGAACTCCATTTCGCCTGGCACCTGGGGAGGCGCCTCAAAGAGCTGTATCGCGCGTCCAGCGCGCCGAAAGACCGTGCGATCAGGGACCTCACCTGGGATTACCGCAGCATCGGTGCGATAGAGGAGCCGGACGCCGAAGAGGTACTTGCAGAAATCGGCGGTTACACGCTCGGCGACAAGAAGAGTCTCTCCGGCTACAAAGAACTCAAAAACGACGGCGGCACCGTCTGTGGCTGCTGGATCTACTGCGGGTGCTACAAGGACGGGACGAACCAGGCGGCGCGCCGCAAACCTGCTAGCGAGCAGAGCTGGGTGGCGCCGGAATGGGGCTGGGCCTGGCCCGCGAACCGTCGCCTTCTCTACAACCGTGCCTCGGCGGACCCGCAGGGACGGCCTTGGTCGGAGCGCAAGAAGTACGTCTGGTGGGACGCGGGAGAGAAGAAGTGGACCGGCGTCGATAACCCTGATTTCATCGTAGACCGCTCCCCCGATTACCGCCCCGGACCGGAGGCGAAGGGGATAGACACCCTCTCCGGCATCGACCCCTTCATCATGCAGGCCGAGGGAAAGGCCTGGCTCTACGACCCGAACGGTCTTCTGGACGGACCCCTGCCGACGCATTACGAGCCCGAGGAGTCGGTGCTCAAGAACCCGCTCTACGGACAGCAGTGCAACCCGGCGCGCATGGAGTGGATCCGGAAGGAAAATCCCTATCACAAGGCCTGGGGTGACACCGACTACCCCTTCATCGCAACCACGTATCGACTGACCGAGCACCATACCGCCGGGGGCATGACCCGTTGGGTACCATGGCTTTGCGAGCTTCAGCCGGAGATGTTCGTCGAGGTTTCGCCGGAACTGGCAGCGCTGCGCGGGCTGGAAAACGGCGGATGGGCGACGGTCAGCACGGTGCGGGGTGAGATCGAGGCGCGGGTGCTCGTGACCGAGCGGATGCATTCTTTCGTCCAGCAGGGGAGGACGCTCCATACCGTCGGCATCCCCTATCACTGGAGTTGGATCGGCCGTTCCACCGGTGACGCGGCGAACGAGCTGACGGCCTTCGTCGCAGACCCGAACGTGAGCATCGAGGAATCCAAGGCATTTTCCGTACAGATCGTGGCTGGGAGAAGATCGCGCAAAAGGCGAGCGGCAGCATCCGGGCCTTTGGTCGACCGCGAGGTTGAAGGGCCTGAGCGCGACCAGCCGGAAGTGCGGGAGAAACCTGCCGGCAAGCACGGCCTGCATGCGGGAAAGACGGAACTCACGGAGGAAGCATGACCACGACAATTACGGGATTCTTCACCGATACGAGCGTCTGCATCGGCTGCAAGGCATGTGAGGTTGCCTGCAAGCAGTGGAACCAACTTCCTGCCGACGGCGACTTTTTCAGCGGCCGTTCCTACGACAACACCATTCATCTCGAAGCGACCACCTGGCGCCACGTCGCCTTTGTGGAACGCGGCGTTTCCCTTTCCGGGCAGAGCACGGCGCGACCATTTTCCTGGCTTCTCATGTCTGACGTCTGCAAGCACTGCGAACGCGCAGGATGTCTCGAAGCCTGCCCGACCGGCGCCATCGTGCGGACCGAGTTCGGCAGCGTCTACGTCCAGCCCGACGTCTGCAACGGATGCGGATACTGCGTGGTCTGCTGTCCCTTCGTGGTCATCAACCGGCGCGAGGACGACGGCCGTGCCTGGAAATGCACGCTCTGCTACGACCGACAGAAGGAGGGTATGGAGCCGGCCTGCGCCAAGACCTGTCCGACCGATTCCATCACCTTCGGTCCCCTCGAAGAGTTAAAGGAAAAGGCGAAGAAGAGGCTGGAGGAGTTGCACCGGCGCGGAGTCACCGAGGCTTATCTCTATGGGATGAATGATGAAGACCAGCCGGGAACGGAAGGGCTGCATGCCTTCTTTCTGCTGTTGGACCGTCCCGAGGCTTACAACCTCCCTCCGGCGCCCTCGGTGCCGACCAGGGGAGTAGGAGGCTCATGGGGAGCCATGGCGCTGGGGCTCGCGGGGATGGTCGCGGTGGCGGTAGCCGCATCGCGGGCGGGAGGAGAAAAGAGATGATCCATGCGCGAAAGGAAACGACGGGAAGGGAGATGGGTGAGGAATACGCGGTGTTGACGGGCGAGGCCGCCGGGCAGCGCTTGAAACAGGCGGAACCAGATGCCGGCGGTGTCGTGCCGCTCTGGCACGAGGTGCCGTCGTTGCCGGCCCAGGCAGGTGACTACTATGGGCTGGCGCTTCTGAAGGAGCCGGTCTGGATCTGGTCCGTCCCGGCGTATTTCTATGTGGGGGGCGTGGCGGGCGGTGGGGCCGTCCTAGCTGCGGCGCTGCATGGAAAGAGGCCGCTACGCCGCTTGGCGGCCTGGTGCCGTGTCCTAGCCTTTCTCGGAACCACCGTCGGTCCTGCCCTATTGACCTATGACCTCGGCAGGATGAGCCGTTTTCTGAACATGCTGCGCGTTTTTCGGCCGTCTTCGCCCATGAGCGTAGGCTCGTGGTCCCTTGCCGGGACCGGCATGGTGGCGACCTTAGCCCTCCTGCAGGGAGACCGTGCATCTGCCAAACCGGCTCACTTGGCGACCGCCCTTGGCGGGCTCATGGTTGCGGGTTACACCGGGGTCCTCCTCGGCAACAGCGCCAATCCTTTGTGGCAGGATCGAAGGCGCCTGTTGCCGCTTCTGTTCATCTCTTCCGCCGTTGCGAGTACCGCCGGTGTTCTGGAGATGATGCCGCTCGACCGCAAGGAGGAGGGGGTGGTGCAGCGTTTCGGCGTGGCTGGGAAGGCGGGAGAGGCCGCTTGCATGCTCGCCATGGAGCACGTGCATCAATCGACGCCGGAGGCGGCTGTCGCCATGAAAAAAGGGAAGGGGGGCGTGTTGTGGCAAGCGGCTAAGGTGGCCCTGGTTGCGGGGATCCTGGTGGAACTGGTTCCTGGCCGCTCGCCGACGAAAAGGAAGATCAGCGGGGCGCTCACCACGCTGGGGGCTGTTTGCCTTCGATTCGCACTGCTGGAGACGGGTAGGACGGCGGCCAGGGAGCCGCTGGCGGCAACGAGGCCGCAGCGAAGAAAGATGGGTTGGTAGGGGGGATGCGGCAAGGGCGCCCGGAGGTTTAACCGGACGCCCTTTGTTGTTAGTGGGGTGCATGCAGATAAGGCAAATCCCCCCTGTCCCCCCTTCGCAAAGGGGGGGGGACGCGAGGGGTCGTGCAGCGCTTCGTTGGAACCAGCGGCGTAGGTTTCCGGGATGCCGGAAAGAAGCCTTGCGACGGTTTAAAGGGTCTGCTTTGCCGAGGTAACTTTTATCTCGAGAACGGCGCGAGCCCAGGGAAACTGGGCTTTGGTCGAGTCGAAGGACGCGCCGTTGTCGACTACGGTTCCTTGTCCTTCAACGAGAAAACCGGTGCCCGGTCCGTGCGTTCCCTCGACTTCGCGGGTTCCCAGCGTCATCAGGACCCTCGGGTTCTGCGCCAGGTTGTTTTCCGTGAGATGCATGTAGCCCACCGGCACGAGAAGCTTGCCGTCATCGCTTATCCTCAGGTAGCTGTTCCAGGTGTTGACCATGTGGGGCCCTTCGATCCCCTGTGTCACAATCGCCACCACGCCTTCATGCGCCATCACTTCTTTCATCTTGTCGGGAATCATCATAGTTCCTCCTTTGGTGGCTACCACTGTCTCAGTTCGATGGGAAAGCCGTCGCAGTCATGGATTTCAGCGCGTTTGGACGGCCCAAGTGTCACGGGCCCCCAACTTGGGGTAATGCCTTTGCCGGCAAGATAGGCGAGGGCGGCGTCCATGTCTTCCACCTCCAGCGCCATCATCCGGTAACCGGTTCCCCACGGCTCTGCCGCGGTTATCGTCGGGTCCTTAACCCGCATCAACTCCAGCACCGTATCGCCCAGCGCCAGGTATGCGATTTCCTCGAGCGGCGCTGCTGTCACGGTCATCTTTTGTTTAACAGAAAACCCTAGAATTTCTATGTAAAAGGCGATTGACCGTTCGAAGTCGGTGGGGATTATCTCTATGTGGTCGATCCGTTTAAACATGGTCACCTCTTTAACAATGTATGTACTTACCGCTTTATCTGTACAGATAATCGGCTTGGGTTCTCTATGACTGCAGAATCGGCGCTTTGTCAGGAACCCGCATCCATTGTGCCGCGATGAGCGAAATGACACCTAGTACGCTGCCGGCTATGAAAGGGATGCGGTAGTCCATCATCCAGAAGTATCCGCCCAGAGCAGGCAGGAAAACGGCTGCTATGTGATTAATGGTGAATCCGACTGACATGGATGACGCGATATCGGGCGGATCGGCAACCTTCTGGAAGTAGGTCCTGATGGCGACGTCGAAATTGTAGAGGATGTTGTCCAGTATGTACATGAACATGACGAGATTTTTCGACGAGGTGAAGGCATAGACGAGGAAGATCACGATGACGCCGCTGTATTCGATGGAGGAGATGGAGCGCTCGCCGAAATGGTTGATCGCCTTGCCGATCTGGGAGTTGAGGATATAGGCGACCACGTTGTTGACGATGAAGAGGATGGTCATCTCCCGTACCGTGAAGTGAAAGACCTGGACGAGGAGCAGGATGGAGAACACCACGAAGATCTGACGGCGGGCGCCGGATAGCAGGGTCAGGATGTAGAAAAGCGAGTAACGGCGCCTGAAGATCATCTTCTTGCGCTGCGGCACGATCCCCGCGTGGGTCGGGTTCTGGAAAAGTCCCCAGATACCGGCGGCAAACACGATAGCGCCGATGGCCAGGTACATCCCACGGTACTGAACAACCCCACTGAGACAGAAAACGATGATGCCGGCAACGACGCTTGAAACCGCGGCGAGAGCTCGCAATCGGCCGAAAATGAGCGGAGAGACGGCGGTCGAGAAGTACTGCAGCGTGAGGGACTGGTTCGTGGTCTCGTAATAGTGGAACCCGAAGCTCATCACCACGGTGGTGAAGATGACCCAGCCGTAGGACGGGATGAGCGCGGTGATCCCGGTGCCGAGCCCCAAAAGCGCCACGGAGAGCGCGGCGAGTTTGTGTTCACGGACCAGCAAAAGCACGAACACTACAAGCAGCGTCAAAAGGCCGGGGATCTCCCGGACCGATTGGGTGATGCCGACCTGGCTGCCGTTCAGGTGCACCATCTCGGCGGCGAAGTTATTGAAAAGGATGGTGTATCCCTGGAGCCCGATGGTGGAGGCGGCAGTAAGCACCACCAGAAAACGCAGCATCGGGCGCTGCTCCGAAGTCAGCAGTGAGGTGTCGAGTTTGCCTGGTACAGCTTTCATCTGCACTCCGTTGTCGTGATTTTTCGCTACTGCGCACAATTAACAAGCCGCACAGTCGGCTATCTTTAGCACCAATAATTCCCGCTGTATATACTGCTCTCTCTAATGATCTGGACGACTTGACATTACTTTGCCGGCGGCTACTTTTTATGAATGTTTTTTCGGCCCCCAGCTGGGTGAATGACTTAAGACCGGAACAATATCTCGCGGTGAAAAAGGAGGATGTCATGCAGAAATATCGTTGCACAGTGTGTGGGTACATCTATGACCCGGAAGTAGGCGACATCGACAGTGGTGTAGCTCCGGGGACTGCCTTTGAAGACATTCCCGAAGACTGGGTCTGTCCTGTCTGCGGCGTAGATAAGAGCATGTTCGAGCCCGCCTAACTTCGGAGTTTCCATGAAGACTGTCATCATAGGCGGCATTGCCGCTGGATTGTCAGCGGCGAGCCAGATCAAGAGGCAGGAGCCGGAAGCCGAGGTTGTCGTGCTAGAGAAAAGCGGCGACGTCTCCTACGCCGCCTGCGGCATGCCCTACAACCTCTACTTTAAGGAAAAGCCGGTGGAAAAGCTGTACGCGATGCCACTCGACACGATCCGAAAGGAGAGGGGGGTGGACTACCGGCTGCAGCATGAGGTCACCAGGATCCATGCGCCTGGGAAAAGTGTCGACGTGACCGACTTGAAGAGCGGTAACAGCTACCGTGAAAGTTACGACTTCCTTGTTTATGCGACGGGCAACAAGGCTATTCGTCTCGATTACCCGGGCTTTGACAGCGAAGATGTCTTTTACTTCAGAACCCTGGAAGATACCCGCCGGGCAAAGTCTTTTCTCTATGAGAATGCGCCCGCGAAAGTGCTGCTGATAGGCGCGGGTTACACCAACCTCGAAGTGGCCGATGTACTCACCAACATGAAACTGAAGCCGGTGATCGTCGAAAAGGCGGCCATGATCCTTCCCGCCTTTTGCGAGGAAGTGCGCGCCAAGGTGATGGAAAAGGCTGCCGAGAAGGGGATCGAGCTTCTGACCGGGGTGGATATCGAGGAGAAGTCTGGACGAGTAGTCCGCACCTCGGCCGGGACTTTTGAGGCGGACATGGTCGTAGTCGCCGCAGGTGCACGCCCGAACACCGCTCTCTTCGCGGCGGCAGGAGGAGAGCTCGGTGTGGCGGGTGCCGTGAAGGTCGACCGTTTCCTGCGCACCAACCTGGACGGCGTTTTCTCCGGAGGCGACTGCGCGGAACACTACGTGCGGCAACTCGGGCGGAACTCGTACTTCCCGCTTGGTCCCGCTGCCAACAAGCAGGGGCGCGTGATCGGCCAAAACATCTGCAACCCTGAAAAGATGACCGAGTTCTGGGGCGTCGACCAGACCGCCGTCTTCAAGTTCTTCGACTACACCGTCGGCACCACCGGCCTTTCGGAACTGCAGATGCAGACGCTTGGAAAGAACGTGGTCAAGGTGACGGTTGATGCCCCCACGCGCGGCGAGTTCCCCGGCGGCGGCACCATGCGTATCGTCCTTTTCTGCGAGAAGGGAAGCGGCCTCGTGCTCGGTTGCCAGATGGTGGGCGAGGACGTGGTGGCCAAGCGGCTGGACGTTCTCGCTACGGCGATCTACAAGGGCATGACTGTTTTCGAAGTCGCCGAGCTCGACCTTAGTTACTCCCCTCCGTACGCACCGGTTTGGGACCCGGTTCTCGTGGCGGCAAACGTCGCCGTAAAAAAAGTCTGAGGAGACCAGCATGGCCAACAACAGCTACAACACCCTCTCCACGCTCAACGTCGACGGCAAGACCTACCGGTATCACTCGCTGACGGCTTTCTCCGCAAATTCCGGCATCGACATCTCGAAACTTCCTTACTCCATGAAGATCCTCTTGGAGAACCTGCTGCGCCGCGAAGACGGCGTGGTGGTGAAGAAGGAGGACATTGAGGCGGTCGCGCGCTGGGACGCGAAGGCGGAGCCGGACAAGGAGCTGCAGTTTATGCCGGCGCGCATCCTGTTGCAGGATTTCACCGGTGTCCCTGCCGTCGCCGATCTTGCCGCGATGCGCTCGGCGCTCGACCGGCTCGGCGGTCGCCCCGCTGACATCAACCCGATGCAGCGCGCCGATCTCGTCATCGACCACTCGGTGCAGGTGGACCAGTACGGCAGCCAGCTTGCCCTCCAGGCCAACTCGGTCCTCGAATTCGAGAGAAACCACGAGCGTTATCAGTTCCTGCGCTGGGGACAGTCCGCCTTCAGAAACTTCAACGTGGTGCCCCCGGCAACCGGCATCTGCCACCAGGTCAACCTTGAGTACCTGGCGCAGGTAGCGCTGGTGAACACGGTGGACGGTGAGGATTGGGTGCTTCCGGACACCCTGGTGGGGACGGATTCCCACACCACCATGATCAACGGTCTCGGCGTTGTCGGCTGGGGCGTGGGGGGGATCGAGGCCGAGGCGGCCATGCTGGGACAGCCTTGTTCCATGCTGATCCCACAGGTGGTCGGCTTCCGCCTGGCCGGCTCCCTCAATCCCGGCGCAACGGCGACCGACCTGGTGCTTACCATCACCCAGATGCTCAGGAAGAAGGGTGTGGTCGGCAAGTTCGTCGAATTCTACGGCCCGGGCGCCGCTTCGCTCAACATCGCCGACCGCGCCACCATCGGCAACATGGCGCCCGAATACGGCGCCACCATCGGCGTTTTCCCGGTGGATGAGCAGACCACGGCGTATCTGCAGCTTTCCGGCAGGGGTAAGTTTGTTCCGCTGGTCGAGGCGTATTTCCGCGAGCAGGAGTTGTGGCGTTCTTCGGATCGCCCGGAGCCTGTCTTCAGCGACACACTCGAACTCGACCTCGCCGACGTGGAAGCGTCCCTTGCCGGGCCGAGTCGCCCGATGGACCGTGTCCGCCTCAAGGAGGTGCGCGGCTCATTCCGAAGGCAACTCGTGACGCTCAAACAACAGGATGCCGCGCACGTCGACAAAGAGACCATGAACCGCTGGTTGGGTGAAGGGGGCTCACCGGTCACCGTGGCACCCGAGCTCATGGCCGAACACCCCGACAAGGCGCTTGGGAACCTAGGGCAATGCGTGCCGGTACGCCAGCCGGACGGAACGAGCTACAACCTCTGCCACGGTTCCATCGTCATCGCGGCCCTCACGAGCTGCACCAATACCTCGAACCCGTCTGTCATGATCGGCGCCGGAGTCCTTGCCAGGAACGCGGTGCGCCGCGGGCTCCAGGTGCGTCCCTGGGTGAAGACGAGCCTCGCACCCGGCTCCAAGGTGGTTACCGACTACCTGGCCGCGGCGGGACTCACCCCTTACCTGGATGCCCTGCGCTTCCATCTGGTCGGCTACGGCTGCACTACCTGCATCGGCAACAGTGGGCCGCTCGCGGACCACATCTCGCGCGCCGTGGTGGAGGGGGACCTCGCCGTTGCCGCGGTCCTTTCCGGCAACCGCAATTTCGAGGGGCGCATCAACGCGCATGTGAGGGCCAACTACCTCGCCTCGCCGCCGCTGGTTGTCGCCTACGCGCTGGCGGGCAACATTAACATCGACCTGACCCGCGATCCCCTCGGCACCGATCCGAACGGCATGCCGGTCTACCTGAAGGACATCTGGCCGGACGACAAGGAAGTCGCCCAGCTTGTACAAAGCTGCGTGCATGCCGAGTCATTCGCCACAAACTACGCGGACGTCTTCCATGGCGACGACCAGTGGCGCGGGCTCTCCGTCCCGAGTGGTGAGCTGTACCAGTGGCAGCAGGACTCCACCTACATCAAGGAGCCGCCGTTCTTCCTCGACCTGCCGGCGCAACCCGAGTCGATCGCAGACGTCAAGGGCGCACGTTGCCTGGCACTGCTTGGCGATTCCATCACCACAGACCACATCTCGCCAGCGGGTTCGATCGGCAAAGCCACTCCTGCCGGACGTTACCTGATGTCGCTCGGCATCGAGCCGAAAGACTTCAACTCCTACGGGGCGCGCCGCGGCAACCACGAGGTGATGGTGCGCGGCACCTTCGCGAACACGCGGATCAGGAACGCGCTGGTGGCCGGTGTGGAAGGTGGCGTCACCAAGCATTTCGCAGCAGGCGACGCCACCGGGACGCAGACGTCGATCTTCGAGGCGTCCGAGAAGTACCAGGCGGAAGGTGTCCCGCTGGTGGTCATCGCAGGCAAGGAGTACGGCACCGGATCTTCGCGCGACTGGGCGGCTAAGGGGACCAAGCTCCTCGGCATCCGCACGGTCATCGCCGAGAGCTTCGAGAGGATCCACCGCTCCAACCTGGTAGGGATGGGAATCCTGCCGCTGCAATTCCTGCCGGGCGAGAATTACAAGAGCGTCGCCCTGGACGGGACCGAGACCTTCGAGATCAACGGCCTCAACGCGCTGGTGCCCGGCCAGGAGGTTGAAGTATCCTTCTCCAGGGTCGACGGGAGCAGCGGATCCTTCAAGGTGCTCGCCCGCATCGACACCTCCAACGAGCTGGATTATTATCACCACGGCGGCATCCTGCCGTACGTGCTTAGGCAGTTCCTCAAGGCATAACCTCAGCCATTTAGCCAAATCTGCCGCTGGTTCCCTCTCCCTTTGGGAGAGGGTGCCCGGAGGGCGGGTGAGGGCGCTGCCGCGAAGTGAGAAATTGCGGTTGCCGACGCCCTCACCCTAGCCCTCTCCCAAGGGGAGAGGGAGTATGTGATCTGCCCTTTGACCATGCCGTCCTCGCGTCTGTATCCGATAGTTCCCATCTCGTTTCATCTACAACAATTTCCCTCTTGACGACAATACCCCTGGGGGGTATGCTGGCTTTGTATCGATACCCCCTGGGGGTATTAAAGAAAGCCGGAGGGAGCCATGACTGACTCGCCTAAAGACAAGCTGACCACACGCGTCAAGAAAATCGCCGGGCAGGTAGCCGGGATCGAGCGGATGTTGGATGAGAAACGCTACTGCGTCGACATCCTGAACCAGATTGCCGCGGTCCGTTCTGCGCTGGATTCGCTCGGCGTGGAACTTTTGACTCGTCACCTGGAGAATTGCGTACTGGGGCAGGGGAGTGACAAGCAGCACGACAGCGCGAAACCGATGAGCCAGCAACAACTGCTGGACGAGGTAAAGACTGCACTGTCACGTTTTCTGAAGTAGCAAAGAGGAGGAAATGGATATGTCGGAACAGCTGGTTTTACGCGACCCCGTCTGCGGCATGGACGTGGAGGAAACGGCGCAGTTTGAGGCCGTACATGACGGGATCACCTACAAGTTCTGCTCGGCAAGCTGCAAGGAGAAGTTCGTCGCCTCGCCGGAGACGTTTCTAAAGGAGGCGCCCGCTGACGCGCCCAAGGCCGCACCCGCACCCGCACCGGGAACGGCAGATCAGTGCGAGTTCCCCCTGCTGGGGATGAACTGCGCAGGGTGCGCCGGACGCATCGAGAAGACGCTGAACTCGACTCCTGGTGTCGTGACCGCCGCGGTGAACTTCGCTACCACGCGCGCGACAGTCAAATACGACCCGCAGTCCACCGACCCTGATGCCCTTAAGCAGGTCGTGCGCGACATGGGCTACGACGTGCTGGAGGCAGGTGTAGGCGGCGAGGCGACCGACGAGGCCGAGATGCTGGAGGCCCAGACGCAGGTGCACGAGGCGCAGTATCGGAAGAACAGGACCAGGTTTTTCGTAGCGCTCGCCCTCACCATTCCGGTTGCCTTCCTGGCGATGGCAGGGCACGTGGTTCCGGCCTTGGCTGACGCCCTTAACTTCCCCGGCCGCGCCTGGGTGGAACTCGCGCTCACCACGCCGGTTCTTTTCTGGGCGGGACGCGAGTTTTTCACCGGTGCCTGGGCTGCCGCCAGGCATCGCGTTGCCGACATGAACACCCTTGTCTCACTGGGAACCCTGTCCGCCTACATCTTCAGCCTCGTCGCGACCATAGCGCCCGAATGGCTCATGGCCGGTGCCACCGCGGCGGATGACGCGGCCGCCGGCCACGCCCACGGCATGGCGGCCCCGGTAGGCGTTTATTACGAGGTAGCCGCCATCATCGTCACCCTGATCCTCATGGGACGCCTCCTCGAAGCGCGCGCCCGCAGCAAGACAAGCGGCGCCATCCACGCCCTGATCGGCCTGCAGCCAAAGCTCGCACGCGTCGTACGCGACGGCAAGGAACAGGACATCCCGATTGCCGAGGTGCAACTGGGTGATGTGATCGTGGTGCGTCCCGGCGAGAAGGTCCCGGTGGACGGCGAGGTGATCGAGGGGAACTCGTCCGTCGACGAGAGCATGCTGACCGGTGAGCCTTTGCCGGTGCAAAAGCAGACCGGGGACACCGTGATCGGCGCCACCATGAACAAGACCGGCTCCTTCCGCATGCGCGCCACCAGGATCGGCAAGGACACCGTGCTGCAGCAGATCGTCCGACTGGTGCAGCAGGCGCAGGGGAGCAAGGCGCCCATCCAGCGGCTGGCCGACCTGATCGCAAGCTACTTCGTTCCGGTGGTGATCAGCCTCGCCATCGCCACCTTCGTGGTCTGGTTCGACGTGTCGCCGCCGGAGACCCGGCTCAACATGGCCGTACTCACCTTCGTCTCCGTGCTGATCATCGCCTGCCCCTGCGCCCTGGGGCTCGCCACACCGACCGCAATCATGGTCGGCACCGGGCGGGGCGCGCAAAGCGGCATCCTGATCAAAGGGGGCGAGGCGCTCGAGACGGCGCACAAACTTACCACCATCGTTCTCGACAAGACCGGGACCATCACCCGCGGCGTCCCGTCGGTGACCGATGTCCAAGCGAAGGGGATGGATCGTAGAACTCTCCTCCAGTTCGCTGCATCGGCGGAAGCGGGAAGCGAGCATCCTCTTGGTGAAGCAATCCTGCGTAGCGCAGAGGAGGAGGGAATCGAGAAGCTTTCGGTCTCCGGCTTCAACGCCATCCCGGGACACGGCATCGAAGCCGAGGTCGGCGGTAAGAAGGTGCTGATCGGAACACCGCTGCTGCTTAAGAATCACGGCATAGCCGTCGACGCCGCATCCGCACACGACTTGGCCGATGCAGGAAAAACGCCCATCTTCATGGCCGTGGATGGTGCCTATGCCGGCGTCATCGCCATCGCCGACCCGATCAAGGATGGTTCTGCCGGAGCCGTAAAAAGGCTGCATGAGCTCGGGCTGGAAGTGATCATGCTGACCGGCGACAACAGGCGCACCGCCGACTCCATCGCACGCCAGGTCGGGCTCGACCGTGTCGTCGCCGAGGTCCTCCCGGACGGGAAGGGTGAGGAAATCCGGAAACTGCAGGCGCAGGGCAAGGTGGTTGCCATGGTGGGCGACGGCATCAACGACGCTCCGGCACTCGCCCAGGCGGACGTCGGTATCGCGATGGGAAGCGGCACCGACGTTGCCATCGAGGCGGCCGACATCACCCTCGTAAAAGGGGATCTAAACGGCGTCATCTCGAGCATCGCCCTGTCGCGGGCAACCATCGCCAACATCAAGCAGAACCTGTTCTTCGCCTTCATCTACAACATCCTCGGCATCCCGATCGCGGCGGGCATCCTGTACCCGTTCACGGGCTGGCTGTTGAGCCCGATCATCGCCTCGCTGACCATGGCGATGTCGTCGGTAAGTGTCGTCACCAACGCCCTGCGCCTGCGCGGGTTCACCGTGGAAAGAGGATAGATCATGGACACCGCACAGATCATCGTCACCTTGGGCGGCATCGCCCTGATAGCCTTCACCCTCTGGTTCTTTTTCGGCAAGAAGAGCACCAATCAACCTTCTACATCTAAGAGCGCCCTCTATGCCTGCCCCATGCACCCCTGGATCACCAGCAGCGACCCCACCGCAGACTGCTCGATCTGCGGGATGAAGCTCGTGCAGGCCGACGAAGTCGGGAAGTAGCAAGACGGCCGTGTGTGGAATATTCCTCGGGGTACGTTGAATATTCTTCCGCAGCCGTGCCGCGTTTTTCCTTGTCGTGTCAGGATGCGACGAAGTTTCGCCTACTTGAAGCAGGCCCTCACGCTTGGCACGCACCTTGATAATGAGAAGACCGGTAGTCGTTGAAAAGATGCCGTGGAATACCGCCTCCTCGGTTCCACGGTATCTTCCTCACCCGCCTTCGCGTACGCGCTTCGGCGGATCACTCCCCCCCTCCCTATACGGGAGGGGGCTGGGGGGGTGGGTGAAGCTGCAATCTGCAAAGCTGGTGGCTAATTCCCCCACCCCTAACCCCTCCCGCAAGGGGAGGGGGACCAGAAGCGAATACTGGACGTCTTGAAGCATTCAGCAGCAACTCAATCGATCGATACCGCATCACGGAGACAAGATGAAACTGCACACCATCTCGATCAACAACCTGAAACGGCGCAAGGCGAAGATGGCTTTCCTCACCGTCGGCCTCATGGTCGGCATAGCTACCATCGTAACCCTCGTCACCCTGACCCGCTCCATGTCCAACGACATAGAACGCAAGATGGACGAGTTCGGTGCCAACATCCTGATTACGCCGCAGAGTAACGGCCTGTCCATGAACTACGGCGGCATCAGCCTGGGCGGCGTCACCTTCGATCAGCGCGAGATCAAGCAGGAAGACCTGGACAAGGTCCGCAAGATCAAGAACAACAAGAACATCTCTGCTATCTCGCCCAAGGTCCTAGGCGGCGTGAAGATAAATGGCCACGACGTGCTGCTGGTCGGGGTCGAATTCCCCGCCGAACTGAAGATGAAGCAGTGGTGGCAGATTTTCGGGGAGGAACCAAAGGGTGAAAACGACATCCTCCTCGGCAGCGACGCTTCCAATACCCTGAACGCGAGCTCCGGCGATACCATCGAGATAAAAGGGGAGAAGTTCAAGGTGGCGGGGGTGCTGAACCAGACCGGCTCACAAGACGATTCGCTGGTCTTCGCCTCGCTCCCGAAGGTGCAGAAAATCCTCGGCAAGGAAGGGAAGATCACCATGGCCGAGGTGGCCGCACTTTGCTCCGGCTGCCCGATCAACGATATGGTGAACCAGATCGCCGAACTGCTTCCCGACAGCAAGGTTTCCGCGATTCAGCAGGTAGTCGCCGGGCGTCTTAAAGCGCTGGACCAGTTCAAGCGTTTCTCCTACGCCATGGCGGGCGTGGTCGTCTTCATCGGCTCCCTGATCGTCTTCGTAACCATGATGGGTAGCGTGAACGAGCGCACCACTGAGATCGGCGTCTTCCGCGCCATCGGCTTCAGAAAGAGCCACATCATGCGCATCATACTGCTCGAGGCCGCACTGGTAAGCATCCTCGCCGGTCTTTTGGGGTACGCCGTGGGTATGGGAGGTGCGAAACTGGCCCTTCCTTTCATGGCTGAAAGCAAGAACGCCCACCTGGTATGGGACACCACTATCGCGTTCGGTTCCGTCGGGCTCGCGCTTATCCTGGGCATCCTGGCGAGCCTCTACCCCGCGCTGCACGCAAGCAAGATGGATCCGACCGAAGCCCTCAGGGCTCTATAAGAGGACGACATGGCTATCATAGAAATCAAGAACGTGAAGAAGCAGTATCAGACCGGAGCGGACCTGGTTGAGGCGCTGCGCGGAGTCGACATAACCATCGAGGCTGGAGAGTTCATCACCATCATGGGGCAGTCCGGTTCTGGGAAGAGTACCCTGCTGTCCGTTCTCGGCGGCATGAACCATCCCACGAGCGGGGATGTCGAGATGGCAGGCGTCAAGCTGTACCAGTTGGGAAGCGAGCAGTTGGCCGACTTCAGGGCTCAGAACCTCGGGTTCGTGTTCCAATCCTTTCACTTGATCCAATACCTTACCGCGCTGGAAAACGTCATGCTCCCGCTTGCCATCGTGAAGATGAGCACAGCAGAGAAGAGGGATGCGGCGCGTAAGGCGCTCGAGCGGGTCGGTCTCGGCGCGAAAACGGACCGGCTTCCAAACCAGCTTTCCGGCGGTGAGCAGGAGCGCGTTGCCATCGCCCGCGCCATCGTGAACAACCCACACATCCTTCTTGCCGACGAGCCGACGGGGAACCTCGACTCGAAGACGAGCGAAGAAGTCATGACACTTTTCAGGCAACTGAACTCGGCAGGGCAGACCGTGGTAATGGTCACACATAACCCGGAGAACGGTGCTTATTCGGATCGGACCATACATTTAAAGGACGGCTTGATCAGCGAGTAGTTTCGCCGCCCCCCTCATTCGTTACTCGTGGGAGTGGGGAGGGCGTCTGAAGAATCTGAAGAACACGCTTTTTTGTCTCTGTGTTCTTCAGATTTTTCCTTTTATGCCGAGAAATAACAGGGGATTACGTTAAATATTTAACCGTTGATTGTATAATATTCCACGTCGACTGGTGAATATCCTTCTCGCACGGCACCGCATTCAGTGGTGAATTGCGCTAAGTCAGCATGTTATGATCCCGGCACGGATCGTGTAAGGTCAAACATAAAGATATCGCCAAGTTTCCGGAGTCACCATGAAATACCGGCTATTTCCGCTGTACCTGTTACTGTCACTTTTGTTGGCCGCTCCGGTGGCCCACGCCGACGCAACAAAGCTCGCCACGGAAAACCTCGACCAGTTGGTACAATCCGCCCTGGAGAACAACCCTGAGCTGAAGTCTTCCTCCGCGCGGTGGCAGATGTACAGAAACCGCATCAAACAGGCGGGCGCCCTCGAAGATCCCATGCTGATGCTGAAGATCCAGAACGGCGTCGTCACCGACCCGGTCAATTTCAAGCGCGACGGCATGACCCAGAAGGTCATCGGAATAAGCCAGCTGTTTCCATTCGCCGGGAAGCGTCAGCTCAAAGAGGACGTCGCCGCTGCAGAGGCGGAAGGGTACCGCTGGAGCGTCGAGGAAAGGAAGCTGGAACTCACCCGGATGGTGAAGGAAACCTACTACCAGATCTATTCCACCGACAGATCCCTAGCCATCCTCGACAAGAACATCAAGATCCTCGATGACTTCATCACCCTGGCCCAGACAAAGTACTCGGTGGGGCAGGGGGCGCAACAGGACATCTACAAGGCGCTCCTGGAGCGCTCCAAGATGCTCGACATGAAGATCTCCCTTGAACAGCAGCGTAGAAGCCTCGAGGTCAATCTCAACTTGCTGCTGAACCGCCCACAGACCACTAAAGTGGGCGAGATTAGCGACTTCAAGCTTGCCCCGTTTGGTTACCCCCCCGAGCAGCTGCTCGACATGGCCGAGGACAGTCGTCCGCAGTTGAAAACGGTCCGTGCCCAGATCGAGAAGGGGAAGGCAGGGCGTCTGCTGGCGCAAAAGGAATCCTACCCGGACTTCAACGTCTCCTTTGAGTACATGCAGCGCGACAAGGCCATGGGGAGCGACGGTTCCGACATGTACTCGCTTGGCGTCACCTTTAACCTTCCCATCCAGAAGGCGCGCCGCCAGGCGATGGTGGCTGAGTCCACATCCGAGGTGAGCATGGGCGACGCCGAGCTCGCAGCGGCTAGAAACACCATCTCTTCCGGCATCAATGATCTTCTGGCCCAGATGGAGCGGCGTAGGAAGCTGGTCGATCTCTACACCACAGGGATTATTCCTCAGGCCGAGCAGTCGCTGGAATCAGCCGTCATCGGCTACCGGGTCAACAAGGTCGATTTCCTGACCTTGCTCGACAACCGGGTGACGCTCTTCAACTACGAGCGCGAGTACTACGACTCCATGGCGGACTACCAGATGAAGCTGGCCCAGCTTGAAGCGTTGGTCGGCAGGGACCTCTCTTCCGCGGCGCCGGTGCATGATTCCAGCAGCGACAGCGAGCATGCCGCAGGGCATCAGTGATGTTATTTAATTTCTACCCACGAGGTACTTACCTATGAACAAAAGCTTGAAGGTTGCGATTCCCATCATCCTGGTCCTGGTTGCGGCAGCTGGCGGAGGATACTACTTCTGGCAGCAGAAACATCAGGCTCCCGCGGGGAAGGATAAAACCGCCCAGGGACCGGTGCTCTATACCTGCGCGATGCACCCCTTCATCATCAAGGACAAGCCTGGAACCTGCCCCATCTGCGGGATGCAGCTGATCAAGAAGGTCGAGGGGGCAACGGCGACCCCGGAAGAGCAGAAGATGCTCGGCCATGTCTCCCTCTCGCCGACCCAGTCGGTCATGGCCAACGTGGCCACGGTAGCCGCTGATTACGCGCCTCTTTCCAAGGAGATCAACGCGGTCGGCATCGTGCAGTACGATCAGGCGAGGCAGGCGAAGGTCACCGCATGGGTGGCGGGACGCATCGATAAGCTGAACGTGAACACGGTCGGCGCCTACGTTTCCAAGGGGAGGCCGGTCGCCGAGGTTTACTCGCCCGACCTTGTTGCCGCCCAGCAGGAATACCTTCTCGCCCTGAGAAGCCGCGACCAGTTCAAGAAATCAACCATAGAGGCCATCTCGCAGGGAGGTGAGGGGCTGGTCGCTTCGGCGCGCCAAAGGCTCAAGCTCCTGGGCGTCAAGGATGCGCAGATCGCCGGACTCGAGAAGGCTGGGCACCCGAACATCAAGCTTCCCATCTACACGCCGCTCTCCGGGATCGTCATCGAGAAAATCGTCCAGGAGGGGCAATACGTCAACATGGGCGATCCCCTCTTCAGCATCGCCGACCTCTCCAGCGTCTGGGTCGAGGTCGAGGTGTACGAAAACGAATTCTCCTTTGTGAAGATGGGGCAGCGCGTCGAGATAGTCTCGCAGTCCTACCCAGGCAAGACCTTCGCCGGGCGCGTCTCCTTCATCTACCCCTTCCTCGATCCCAAGACCCGGACCGTGAAGGTGAGGGTGGATCTTTCCAATCCCGGACTGAAGCTTAAGCCCGACATGTTCGTCAACGCGAGCATCAAGGCGCCGCTCGGCAACGCGCTGGTGGTTCCGGTTACCGCACTCATGGACACCGGGAAGCGTCAGGTGGTCTGGGTCGAGTCGCAGCCCGGGATGTTCGAGCCGCGTGATGTGCAGGTTGGTGCCCGCGTGGGGGACAAGGTGCAGATCCTCTCCGGCGTGAAACAGGGCGAGAAGGTCGCGGCTTCCGGCGGCTACCTGATCGACTCCGAGTCGCAGCTTTCCGGCGGCTCTGGCGCAGGCGGCCACGAGGGACACGGCGGTGCCGCGGCTCCCGCTAAAGGGACTCCTGCCGCTCCCGGCGCGGGTGGCGGCCACGAGGGGCATGGCGCACCGGCCGCACCGGCCGCTCCAAAGAAAGGCGGTATGAACATGGACGACATGAAGATGTAGTTGCCGGCATTCCATTGAGCACTGAGGTTTTACATGATTGAAAAGATCATCGAATATTCCGCCCGCAACCGAGTCGTCATCCTGATGATGTTCGCTCTGGTGATCGCCTGGGGCGTGTGGGCCGTCTATAAGACGCCGGTGGATGCCATCCCGGACCTTTCCGACAACCAGGTAATCGTTTTCACCGATTACCCCGGCCGTTCTCCGCAGGTGGTCGAGGACCAGGTGACCTATCCGCTCGCCGTGAACCTGCAGGGGCTCCCGCAGGTACGCGCGGTGCGTGCCTCCTCCGCCTTCGGTTTCTCGATGATCTACGTGATCTTCGAGGACAAGGCCGACATCTACTGGGCTAGGACCCGCGTCCTGGAGCGCCTGAACTACGCCGCATCGCTGCTTCCGGCAGGCGTGGTGCCGACGCTTGGCCCGGACGGCACCGGTGTCGGGCATGTCTTCTGGTACACCCTGGAAGGGAAGGGGTACGACCTCGAACAGCTGCGCACGCTGCAGGACTGGTTCGTACGCTACCAGTTGAACACGGTTCCCGGCGTCGCCGAGGTCGCCTCCATCGGCGGCTTCGTGCGTGAGTACCAGGTTGACCTCGATCCGAACCGCCTCTTCGCCTACAACATCAAGGTTGGGCAGGTGGCCGATGCAATTAAGAAGTCGAACAACGACGTGGGCGGCAGGCTACTCGAGCAGGCCGACGCCGAATACCTGATCCGCGGCCGCGGCTACGTGAAGTCCACCGCCGACCTCGAAAACATCGTCGTGGGCGCAGACATGCGCGGCACCCCGATCTACGTGAAGAACCTCGGCACGGTACAACTGGGTGGCGCCATCCGCCGCGGCATGCTCGACATGAACGGGCAGGGTGAGGCCGTAGGCGGCATCGTGGTGATGCGCTACGGCGAGAACGCCAAGGACGTCATCGACCGGGTCAAGGAGAAGATCGTTTCGCTCGAGAAGGGGCTTCCTCCCGGCGTTAAAATCATGGTTTCCTACGACCGAAGCGACCTGATCGCCCGCGCCATAGACACGCTGAAACACTCGCTCATCGAAGAGTCGATCGTCGTCTCTCTAGTGATCCTCGTCTTCCTGCTCCACTTCCAGAGCGCCCTTGTCATCGTGCTTACCCTCCCGATCGCTGTGCTCATCTCCTTCATCACCATGAAGCTCATGGGCGTGACGTCGAACATCATGTCGCTAGGGGGGATCGCCATAGCCATCGGCGTCCTGGTCGATGCTGGCGTCATCATGGTGGAAAACTGCTACCGGCACCTCTCCGAGATGCCGCCCGAGGAGCGCAAAGAGAAGCGCCTTGAGGTGATCATCACCTCGGCCAAGCAGGTCGGGCGCGCCATCTTCTTCTCGCTTGCCATCATCATCCTCTCTTTCGTACCGGTCTTCCTGCTTGAGGGACAGGAAGGGAAGATGTTCCACCCGCTCGCTTTCACCAAGACCTTCTCCATGATGGGGTCGGCGTTCATCGCCATCACCCTGGTCCCGGTGCTCATGTACTTCTTCATGAAGGGGAAGATGCCGCCTGAAAGCTCCAACCCGGTCTCCAGCTTCTTCATAAAGTTGTACTCGCCGGTCATCAGGTGTGTGCTCAAGTGGAAGAAGACAACCATCGCACTGAACGTCGTGGCGCTCGCCATCGCCATTCCGATGTTCATGAGCATCGGCAGCGAGTTCATGCCGCCTCTGGACGAGGGATCGCTACTGTACATGCCGGTAACGCTTCCCAACATCTCGATCAACGAGGCGAAACGACTGATCCAGGTGCAGGATACCGTGATCAAGAGCGTCCCGGAGGTACAGCACGTGCTCGGCAAGGTGGGACGCGCCGAGACCTCGACCGACCCGGCGCCGGTCTCCATGTTCGAAAGCATCATCATCCTGAAGCCCAAGGAACAGTGGCGTCCCGGTGTAACCAAGGCGGACATCGTCTCCGAGCTGGACGGCAAACTGCAGCAGATAGGTGTTAGAAACGGCTGGACCCAGCCGATCATCAACCGCATCAACATGCTTTCAACCGGCGTGCGCACCGACCTCGGCGTCAAGATCTTCGGCTCAGACCTGAACGTACTGAAGGATCTGGCGGTGCAGGCCGAGGGGATTCTGAAGACGGTGCCGGGTGCCGCCGATGTCGTCGCCGAACGTGTTACCGGCGGGAACTACATCGACATCGATATCGACCGCGAGGCAGCGGCTCGCTACGGCGTGCAGGTTGGGGACATCCAGGAGGTGATTTCCACGGCGCTTGGTGGCGAGATGCTTTCCACCTCGGTCGAGGGTCGCAACCGCTTCCCGATCCGCCTGCGTTACATGCGCGAGTTGCGCAGTGACATCCCGTCCATCCAGCGCATCCTGGTCTCCGGCATGGAGGGATCGCAGGTCCCGCTCTCGCTGGTCACGAAGCTGAAGGTCTCCACCGGTGCGCCCGAGATCAACAGCGAGGGGGGGCTTTTGCGCTCCATCGTCTTCCTGAACGTGCGCGGACGTGACATGGGCGGCTTCGTGAACGAGGCGAAGACGGTTCTCGAAAAACAGCTGAAGCTTCCCCCGGGATATTACGTCGCGTGGTCGGGGCAGTGGGAGAACCAGGTCCGCGCGAAGGCGAGGCTGCAGATGCTGGTACCTGCAGGGATTCTGATCATCTTCATTCTGCTATACTTCACCTTCCATTCGGCGCTCGAGGCGAGCATGGTCATGCTCTCCGTACCATTCGCGCTGGTGGGCGGAGTTTACCTGGTGAAGCTCCTCGGTTACAACATGTCCGTCGCGGTATGGGTGGGATTCATCGCCCTTTACGGCATCGCGGTCGAGACCGGGGTGGTCATGGTCATCTACCTGCACGAGGCGCTCGACCGAAGACTCCTCAAGGGGCCGGTCACCGAGCAGGATATCTATGATGCGACTTTCGAGGGTGCCGTACTGCGCCTCAGACCGAAGCTGATGACTGTTGCCGTCGCACTCCTCGGCCTCGTGCCGATCATGTGGTCGTCTGGAACCGGCGCCGACGTAATGAAACCGATCGCGGCACCGATGATCGGCGGCATGATCTCCTCGGCGGTCCACGTCCTCATCATGACGCCAGTGATCTTCGTCCTGATGAAGAAGCACGATCTCAAGAAGGGGAAACTTAAGTACTCCGGGATGAAACACTGACAGGAGAATATGCCACGATGCCAGTGGAATATTCTTCAGACGTCCCTGTGGCAGAAATGACTAAATTAGCAAATACAACGACTTAACTGTTGGCACAACGTGTGCTAAACCAAGCATGATTACTTTTTCACATCAAAGGAGAATGAACATGAAGAAACTCATCGTCCTCGTAGCAGCAGCACTCGCACTGACCGCACCGATTGCTTCCTTCGCCATGGATCACGGTTCCATGAACATGGAGCACGGCGGCCACGACATGGGCGGCGTCGCACACGAAGAGGTTGTCAACGGCGTGAAGGCCACGTTCAAGGTCATGAGCATGAAAGAGCATATGGCAGCTATGAAGATGGAACTCCCGAAGGGGATGAAGGAAACCCATCACCTCGCCGTCGAGTTCAAAGACGCCAAAACCGGGAAACCGATCACCGAGGGTGACGTGAAGGTTAAAGTCCAGGGTCCGGATAAAGCGGATCAGACCAAGGACCTTATGGGTATGCAGGGCCATTTCGGTGCGGACTTCGACTTCTCTAAAAAAGGGAAGTACGGCGTCATGTGCAAGTTCAAGGTGAAAGACGGGCAGGTGCGCAGCTCCAAGTTCTGGTACACCGTAAAGTAGTACAACCGGGGGCGGCTTCTGAACAAAGAGGCCGCCCTTGATCTACCTCCCACACTGCTTCTTTCACTCATCTTCTTCCGTCCCTGCTATAGCTGCTTTAAAGTGTATCTTATTGAAGTATTAGATTAATCGTCTGGCGTTTTTATCTAAAATGGCTTAGAGGATCTTCTATGGAAAATTCTAACCTCTTCAGGCTCTCCAGTTTGGCTGCACTCCTTTTCCTGATGGTCGTCTTTGCCGGATGCAACGCGCGCAAGGAGCCACCCGCCGAGGCAAAAGGAAGAGTGAATGCCACTGACGCCTTCGTTTCTCAGTTCGGTCCGGTCCCGCCCATCGACAAAGGGACCTGCTACGGCTTCGTCATTTACTTCCCTTCGGCCAAGGAGCCGGGGAAGGTGCTACCTTTCCCGTTCTTCAGTTTCGACGAGGGGAGCCTCAAGAAGGTGGCTATCGGCAAACTGGTGGCCGGCATGGGGGATCTTCCCTCATACCATGGAGAGTTGGCCCAGCCGTTTCCCGCCGGGACCCGTGTTCTCGATATCTCACAGTCCGGCGACACCGCGTCCGTCAACTTCAGCAAGGAACTTGCCGGGGCGAAGCTTGACGCGAAGGCGCAGCAGTCCCTGGTCAACGCTGTCGTCCTCACCCTGCGGCAGTTCGCAGGCGTGTCCCGCGTGGCCATCAAGGTGGATGGCGCTGATACCCCGCTCAACAAACTCGCGGCATCCGCCGATGAAAAGAGCGTCCTCCCTCTCGCTCCGCCCAGGCTTTTGAGCGTGACCGGAATGAAGGAAAAGGGGCGGACCGACGTAGAGGAGATCGACGCCTTTTTTGATCGTCCGGTCGACATCAAGGAGCTCACGCTCTCCGGCGCGGATGGCAAAAGGATCGAAGGGGAGATCTACCAGTCGGTCTTCGACATGGCAGGTGTCCTGAAGGCGAAGAAGCCGCAGCCTTACCAGCCGGGAACCACCATAAAGGTGCACTGGAAGGTGGTCGACAAGATCGGACGTGCCTCATCCGGCGACACCGATGTCGCATTGGAAGTAAAAGAGCACTGACCTTAGTCGGCACAGTTGCGAACGTTGAGGGGAGGCGGTGGCGCAGTCACCGATCCGAAAGATGACGGTTAAAGCTCATGTTTAAGAAGGCAGCGGTTCTGCTGGTCATCCTCGTCACCTTCCCCATGCTCTGGTTCTCGATTTACGATTACCGGCAGGCCGGCCCCATCGCACAGGAGAACCTGCGCGGTCTTGCCCTTTCCCTCACCACGGCCGTAGAAAATTTGGCTGCGAACGATCCTTCTTTCAAGGCCCTGCACGCTTTCCACCCGGTCGATGTCGCCTACTTCGCGCTCATCGACCGTAGTGGTGTCTACCGTTTTCATTCCAACAAAGATCTTATCGGCATCGCATCCGATCCTAAATCAGCAGGGAGAACTCAGCTGCTATCCCGGTCCGAAACTAGGGTGCTCCTTGGCACCGGTGAACGCGCCTACCAGTTCACCTCGCCGGTCACCGTGCAGGGGGAGCCTCTTGCCTTGGTGCTCACGCTGCACACTTACCGGGCCGACGCGGTGATCCGCAGAGCCCGCCTCAATGCGACTATCGTCTTTGGTCTTGTCCTGGCCGGATGGCTGCTCTGCGCGGTTCTGATACGTTATGCGCGGCGGGAGGAAAGCCACAAGCAGGAACTGGCTCGCCGAGAGGCTCTGGCAAAACTTGGTGAAATGGGCGCGCTGCTTGCCCACGAGATCCGCAACCCGCTGGCCGGCATCAAGGGATTCGCCCAGATTATCGCAGCGAAGCCGCAGGAGGCGCGCAACGGTCCTTTTGCCCAGAGCATCGTTACCGAAGCTGTCCGCCTCGAGGCCCTGGTCAACGATCTGCTTACCTATGCGTCGAACGAGCCGTCAGCAAGTGGGGATTTCCAGCTCTGCAACCTGCTCGATCATGTTCTTTCCCTGCTGGAGCCCGAGGCCCGCGCCCAAGGGGTCGGGATAACAAGGGAATGTAGCGGCGGCGTGTCGGCCCGTGCGAACAGGGACCGCGTGGAACAGGCGCTTTTGAACCTCGGGCGGAACGCGCTCCAGGCCATGCCGGACGGCGGGATGTTGCGGTTCACCGCAGAGGGGCAAGGAAGGGAGACGGTCATCACCGTTGAGGATAACGGTCACGGCATCGCCGATGAGCACCGCCCGCACGTCTTCGAGCCATTTTTCACCACCAAGTCGCGCGGCACCGGCTTGGGTCTCGCGCTGTGCAAGAAGATCGTAGAAGGAAACGGCGGCAGCATCACGCTGCATAGCAGGGAAGGGGAGGGGACCAGGGTGATCCTCAGCCTTCCCGCAGCTACGCATAAATAAGGAGCAAAGATGAATGGCACCGTGTTGGTAATCGAGGACGACGACACCTTTCGCAGTTTCCTGCAGACCATCCTGCAGGACGCAGGGTACGAGGTCAAATGCGCGGCGGACGGCGTGAAAGCCTTGCGCGAATTGCGCCGGCGCAGCTTCGACGTCGTGGTTTCCGACCTGAAGCTGCCGGGAAAGAGCGGCCTCGAGATCTTCCGCGAGACCCGCGCAGACGTGGCCGCCCCGCCATTCATCTTTTTAACCGCCTTTGGTGCCGTCGAGGAGGCGGTGTCTGCCATCAAGGAAGGAGCTGTGGATTTTCTAACCAAGCCGCTGCACGACCCGCAGGCGCTCCTGGCCCTCGTTCAGCGCACTGTAGAGGCTGAAGGAAGGGCGCGCGAGTACCTTTCCCTTAAGGAGGCTGTGGCTGCAGGACTCCCGCCCGAAGAGCTTCTTTTCGCCGGGGACGCGATGCGCGTGGTGCGACAGCTTGTGTACGACGTCTCCGGCACCATGGCGAACGTCCTCATCATGGGGGAAAGCGGCACCGGCAAGGAACTCATCGCACGCACCGTGCATCTCTTGAGCCCGCGCAAAAACGCCGCCTTTGTCGCCATCAACTGCGCCGCAATCCCCGAGAACCTTTTGGAGAGCGAACTCTTCGGCCACGAAAAAGGTGCCTTCACGGGTGCAGTGCAGGCCAGACAAGGGAAGTTCGAGCTTGCCAAAGGAGGGACCATCTTCCTGGACGAGATCGGCGAGATGCCGCTTCCCCTGCAGGCCAAATTACTGCGCGTGATCCAGGAGCGCGCTTTTGAAAGGGTAGGGGGGACGCGGGAAGTCAAGGCGGACGTCAGGATCATCGCCGCCACCAACCGTAACCTGCGCGAAGAGGTGGCTGAGAAGCGCTTCCGCGAGGACCTTTACTACCGGCTCAACGTCTTTCCGTTGCCGCTCCCCCCCCTGCGCGACAGGGAGGACGCCATCCCCATCCTGGTCGAATATTTCATGCAGCGCTTTTGTCAGCAGATGGGGAAATCCCTCAAGGGGATCGATTACGACGCGATAGCGACGCTGCGCCGCTATCACTGGCCCGGGAACATCCGGGAACTGCAAAACGTCATGGAGCGTGCGGTGATCCTGTCCCGGGACCTGGTGAGACAGGAGGCGCTTCCGGAAGAAATCGTATGCCAGTCGGAGGGGCGTTGCCTCTGCAGCCGGGACCGGCTGAAAGGGACAGAACGAGAGATGATCACCCAGGCGCTTACCAAGCATGGTGGCAACAGGCGCTTAGCTGCCGAGGAACTCGGCATGTCGCGTCGTTCGCTGCAGTACAAGTTGAAGGAACACGGCCTGCTTGACGAGAGTTAGGTGGTGCAAACGCCCCGCCGAGATGTGCAGTTTTTTGCACCGAATGGCACCTCCATCGAAAATACTCTTTCATTGAAAGTGCACTATTTCAGGCTCTTACCCAATCGTCTTCCGATGGCACAGACCGTGCTCTTCTCCTGATTGTGGCGCACCACAAGAGAGGAGTTCGCGGATCTGCAGTTCGCGCTCCAACGCAACGGACTGAGAGGGGAGAACAATGAGAGTTTTAGCAGTTGCATTGGTAGTTATGTTGGCCGCAGTTCTGCTGAACGGATGCTGCATGTTGCATCCGATGTGGTGACCAATAACAAGGTGGTGAAATGTTATGTCGTACAGGAGGTTTACCTTAACGCTGATCTTGTCGATCTTTCTCAGCGGTCTCGCGGGAAACGCTTCCGCTGGATTTCTCGGTTTCGGTTCCGAGGAGAAAGGGAAAACCGGGTTGGACTTCAACCGGGGCTACGACCTCAACACCGTGGGGATCGTAAATGGACATGTCATGTCGCTGCCGCACGCGGTTGAAAACGAGCAGTACGCCTTTGAGATCCAAACCGGCGCCGGCCCCGTTAACGTGACCGTCGGGCCAGGCTCTTACTGGCAAAAATCCGGGATCGCCCTCCGGATCAATGACGAAATCAGCGCCAAAGGCGCGAAAGCACAGGGGCAGGATGGGAAGCAATATCTGCTTACCCAGAAGCTGGTGAATCGTACCACGGGCACCACTGCGGAACTGCGCAGCGAAAATGGCGCGCCGGTGTGGTCCGGTAAAAATTCAGGATCTTCAGGATTCCGGTCTCAGGACGGACGCTTCGGTGGCGGGTTTATGCGAGGCGGCGGCATGATGGGCGGTGGCGGTATGATGCGGCGCTAGCGCGGGCGCTATGGAGTGATAATGACAAACAAATTGCACCGTTGCAAGGTCTGGTTCGGCTTGCTGCT
The DNA here is from genome assembly GCF_004917075.1 of Geomonas edaphica. Classification (GTDB taxonomy): domain Bacteria; phylum Desulfobacterota; class Desulfuromonadia; order Geobacterales; family Geobacteraceae; genus Geomonas; species Geomonas edaphica. Next base: position 551,784 of record NZ_SSYB01000001.1, on the reverse strand, counting down.
GGCAGCTGCTTTCGCACCCCCTGTACCGGCCATGGGGGCGGGTCCTGCCGTTTCAGCCTCGCTTGGCTTTGAGTTTGCCTCAGGCGACTACGGAACAGGGACCACGACGCGGTCGCTATATGTCCCCTTTACCCTGACCGTCGCGCCCACCGAACGACTCGGTTTTTCACTGGAAGTCCCATACGTCTACCAGAGCAACTCGTCGGTCAACACCGGCGTGCTCCTTGGCTCGAGTGGCCAGGTGGGCGGGATGCGGAAAGAGACTGCAGCCATGAGTGGATCAATGGGCGGTTCCTCAAGCGGTAGCGGAGGCGGTTCGATGTCATCGGCCACCCCTGATAACTATGGACGTTCCGCCAGCGGAGTAGGGGATGTGACTGCGAAGGCGGGGTACGTGCTGGTGGAGGAAGGAGAGCTCATGCCGCGGATCAGGCCTTACCTTTCGGTAAAGTTCCCTACCGGAGACAAAGGCAGCGCCCTGGGTACCGGCTCCTTCGATGAAGGGGCCGCCGTCGAGTTTTTCAAGCAGCTAGGCAACTGGTACTCCTTCGCCGAACTTGGCTACACCTTCCAGGGGCATTCGTCGGTCCTGCCTCTCAAGGATTACGCGAGCTTCAACGCCGGAACCGGTTATGCCGTAACCGAAAAACTGCTCCCGATGCTCATCGTTAAAACGTCTTCAGCGCCCATCTCGGGGGGGAGTGACCTGCTGGAGACACGACTAAAGCTTAAGTACCTGGCCACTAAGAACACCGGCATCGAAGCCTACGCCGGCAAAGGGTGGACCCGCAGCAGCCCCGATTTCACAAGCGGGGTCTCCATCACTTACGATTTTTAAAATTTCGCAGTTATAAGAACAGTTACAGGAGGAATGATATGAAAAAGCGGTTCATTGGGGTCGCGGCAGTCGTCGCGGCAGGGATGTTGGCGGGTTGTGGCGGCGGTGGTTCATCCACGACGGATACGGCTAAGGTCGCAGGGAAGGTGGCTGACGGCTATCTGCAGTACGCCACCGTGTTCATGGACAAAAACGGCAACTACCTCCTCGATGCAGGCGAGCCTTCCGCCCAGACCGACGAAAACGGCGCCTACACGCTCACCGTCGATCCTGCCGACGTCGGGAAATACCCCATCGTCGCCATGGCGGTGCAGGGCGTAACCATCGACAAGGATACCGGCTCAACCGTGGCAAAGAGCTACCTGATGAGCATGCCGAAGGAAAGCGTCTCCGGCACGGTGAGCAGTAACTTCATCAGCCCGCTCACCACCCAGGTACGCGAGATGCTGGAGACCGGCAACTACACCATGGACCAGGCCATGACCCAGTTAAGGGACAGGCTCCACCTTGATTCAGGTTCCAGCGTGATGGGCGATTACATCCAGGGGCAGAACCAGACCATGCACAGCACGGCGCAAAACATGGCGACCATCATGGGTGGGCAGATGAACCAGGTGTTCACGACTTCCGGCATGACGACTACGGTGAACGTGAACCGTTACCGCGGCATGATGGGGGCAATGTTCAGCAACATGTCCTCGGTGCGCGCCGCCAACACCAATACCGACATGACTCAGCTGATGAATCAGATGACTTCGACGCTTGATACAATTAGCATCGCTCAGCCCTTCCACAACATGTCTTCGTACTACCGCCAGGGCATGATGTCGGGCGGCGGCATGGGGATGTAACCCCGGACCAGGCGCCCGGATCACACCCGCCGGGCGCCTCTGTCTTTCAACTCGATAGGGCCTCGCGAACTTTCAAGGCGAGAGACTCCACACTGAAAGGCTTCTGCAGAAAGCACATCTCCGCTCCTATCTTTCCCCTCTCGGCGATGACGTCTGCGGTGTATCCCGACATGAACAGGCACTTCATGTCCGGGCGGCTTTCCAACAGCCGTTCCGACAGGTCTCTGCCGTTCATGCCCGGCATGATGATGTCGGTCAACAGCAGATCTATGTTCGCTTTGCTGTTCTCGGCTATGTCGATCGCCTCCTCCGGTGAGGCTGCCGGATAGACTCGATATCCAAGCTGCTTCAAGATGGTGGCGCCGATTTCCATGATGGCAGGCTCGTCCTCGACCAGCAGCACCGATTCCGTCCCTCCGGCCGGACGTTTCTTCTCCTGCGCCACTTCTAGGGAACTCGCGGAAACGGCCGGAAAATACAGGGTGAAGACGGATCCCTTGCCGACCGAGCTGGTGACCTCTATGTGTCCTCCGTTTTGCTTCACTATGCCGAAGACGGTTGCAAGCCCCAGTCCGGTTCCGCGCCCGAGCTGTTTGGTTGTGTAAAAGGGCTCGAATATCCTCTCCATAACCTCTGCGCTCATGCCGCAGCCGCTGTCCGCCACCACCAACCTTACGTATCTGCCGGGCGCAAGGTCTCCGACACGTGCCCGTTCCGCAGTGCCGACCGTGACGTTATCCGTGAAAATCTGGATCTTGCCGATGCCGGCGATGGCATCGCGGGCGTTGACACACAGGTTCGCCATAACCTGGTCCAGCTGGCTTGGATCGAGTCGCACATGACTTAGCTCGAAGCCTGGGGACCAGGAGAGATCTATATCCTCTCCGATGAGGCGGTGCAGCATCTTGAGCATCCTGGCGATGGTCTCGTTCAGATCGAGCACCTTGGGCTCGGCGTGCTGCTGACGGGAAAAGGCGAGCAGTTGCCTGGTTATCTCGGCGGAGCGGCTGGCCGCGTCCAGAATCTCCCGAAGTCTGTCCTGCATCTGCCCGGAAAGGTCGGTTGCCAACAGGGCAAGTTCCGCATGGCCGATGATAACCCCAAGCATGTTGTTGAAATCATGGGCTACGCCCCCAGCTAGTTGCCCGATGGCCTCCATCTTCTGTGATTGCGCAAGCTGGTGTGCGAGCACGCGGCGCTCTTCTTCCATCTCGGCCTTCTCTGTAACGTCCCTGATCACGAGAACCATGCCACCGAGCTGATCGGCCGCGTCGACGATCGGAGCGCCGTTGATGGTCACCGTACGGTCGGTACCGCTTTTCGAACACAACCGACGCGTGCCCGGCAGTTCCAAGGTGCGGCGTGCCTCAAGCACGGAGAGCAGCACACGTAGCGCCTCTGCGTCATCGGTGCCCCCCTCGATCCGTAGCACACGGTCCAGGTGCTCCCCTTGAACCTCATCCTGCTTCCATCCGGTAAGCGTCTCGGCAACGTGGTTCAAAAAGACGATCCTGCATTCGGTATCGGTAGCGATCACACCGTCGCCGATGGACTGCAAGGTGACTGCGAGACGTTCCTGCTCTGCCACAAGACGTTTTTCCGCCTCGTGCAAGCGCGCGGACGAGTGGTTGAGCGCATCGGCAAGGGCGTCGATCTCCAAGACCCCGCGTTGGACCGGCACCTGCGCCCCTTTGCGATCCTGCAACTCCCCGGCGAAGCGGCTCAGTTCGCGGATCGCCCGCAGCGGCGGACGCACCACCAGGATCATCAAAAAGGTGCCCACCAGGAGCCAGAGCGCCCCTATCTGGAGAGAACTGCGCCATGCGGCGCGTTGCAAATCGTGCGCGGTTTCCAGCGTGAGTGCCATCCGTACCCAACCGAGCTGGTTTCCGGCCAAGATCGGCGCCCAACTGACCAACTGGTCCCCTTCGCGACCAAGACTCGGCTCGCGTCCGCGCGGCACCGGAAAATGCCTGACATCGTAGGTCAGGTGCGGCGCCTCTCCACGCGAGGGTCGTTGAACGTTGCACAGCACGTTGCCGTCCGGCTCGACGATCAGGACACTCAGCACCTCGGGGATGTGAGCCGCATTCATCATCTGGCTTTCGAGCCCGGCATAATCCTGAACAACGAGAAAATTCGCGGCGTTATCTGCGTAGCTATGAGACAACACTCTAAGGTTGTTCGACAGAGACTGCACGTAGACTGACTGCTGCCTGCTGCCTATGCGCCAGCCGTAGACGGCAATCATCGCCGCGAGGATCATGGCGAGGGAGATGATAATTTTTACGTCGAGACGTTTGAACATTTAGTGAATCCCGGTTACTTCGGCTGCTGCTTGTCCAATCGCTCGAAGTCCACTTTGGCGAAGAAGGAGTAATCACGATTATAGTCGGCACGGATCGGCTTAGACAGTTTCACCGTGTCCAGAATCTTTCTTCCCTGGTCAGACTCGTCCAGTCGAAGCAGGGCCGCTGTCACTACTTCCTGTACCTGCTTCGGTACGCGCGGATGAGCGGCGAAAGGGTGGGGTGCCATTCTTTCCGTTTCCAGGATGACACGGAACTCCTTTCGCATCTCGGGCAGGTCGTTCATCATGCTTGTGTCGAGCGTAGCTCCCGCGTCGGCCTTTCCAACCAGTACGCTCTTGGCTACATTGATGGTCGAGCCGCTGAACGAGACGTTGTAGTCGATCGCGCCCTGACCGGTCAGCATGGAATGGCGCGTGATGACGCTGCAGACGTTTTTCGGTCCGACAAAGGCGATGGTCTTTCCCTTTAATTCATTCACCTTGGTATATGGCGAGTCTTTGCGCACGAAAACCTGTCCCCGGATCATGTGGGAGCTGCGGACAAGCGGTATGTATTTCTGCCTCTGGTAAGCGAGGAAATACATGTTGGGAGGTGCGTAGAGAAAGTCAGTCTGCCCGGCCTGCGCGTCGGCCAGGAAAGTATTGATCTTGTCATAAAGTTTGAGCTCGATCCTGACACCGGTTTCTTTTGATAGATGCTCCACCAGCGGTCTCCAGTTCTTGTGTAATGTGACCGCGGGGAGGTTAGGTACAACGGCCAGGGTGTAGACCTTTTCGGCCGCCGGAGAGGAGCAGGGGAGGGCAATCAGCAGAAGTAGTAACAACGTAAGACGATAAAAGCCATTCCTGAGGTGAAACATCATCTCCCTCCTCGTATAAGCTCAGCTCCCTAGGTCATAAAAACCTTTGACCAAGATATTAATACCATGATTTTGAGAAATGTCAGTCATTGCGGCTTGATTTATAATACAAGTCTAATATGATCACTCTCTATGACTGAAATTACACTCTGGAAAGGGAGAGCTATGAAGAAAACGACTCTTGTAATATTTGCGGTGTTGAGCCTTCAGTGTGTTGCGAGGGGGGCCGGGGCAGATACAGTCGAGATCACCTACAGCTCGGGGAAGGTGCAGACCATCGATCTGGAAGGTAAGGCCAAGGAAGTTCACGACATCAGACTAAAAGAAGTGACAACTGTACCGTTGCCGGAAAAAATCAGGGATCTCTTCAAAGGAGAAAAGCCCGGACAGCAGCCATCAGGGAATGAGCAGCCGCCGGCCGCTAAAAAAACAGGTCCCACCTTTAAATGGGCGCCTCCCGTTTCTGAGTAAGAGAAGAGTCTGCCATTGCGGGATCAACGCGGTTGGAAAGAAGGAGAGAGCAACGTCCAGCGTTGGCTGTCTCCTGCCTGCTGATGATGACTTAATGCCGCCCCGCCTCCCCTTTGCATTACGTCCCATAAGATATATTATGTAAAGTTGATACCCCCCCCATAGGGAAGTGCTGCGGTTCCAACCCACTTCGAGCACAATAAAAGGCCTATGGCTGATGATCTATTACTGAAGCTCCTTCCACGGGATTGTCGGAAATCCACATCAGACGGAGCATCAACTGCTATACATTTCTCGGCCCCTGCTTCAGATCTGACCGTCCCCTTCGTCTTGCTCAACGCGTCGGGATCGCATCGTGACGCCTCGCACATTCCGACCAAAACCAAGGCCTGACTTGTCAACACTGCTGATTTGCCCGCGAAATCTCCTGTCGGCCCCTTGAACACAAAATCCGGTGCAGGCCTACCCCTGCACCGGATCAAAAAGTCCCTTTAAACGGCAAATTTGGAGGCCGGTTTTCCGGCGCCTCACCAGCGCCTGCTTTCGAGTGCCCGTACCAGCTCCACGACCTTGTCAGCCACCAGTGATTCCAGCAACTTGCCTTTTTCCGCGGTGGCCTTGCCGGGATCCCCCCAGACACCGCCGGGCCAGAAGCTGCGCTTGTCGCGCACCAGGATGCCGGTCGGAAAACTCGGGTATTCGGCTGCGGCGGTACCCTTGACCAGGTGCGGATGCGAATGCATGATACGCGAGGTCTCGATCTCGCCTGCATGCGCGTCACCGCGCGTCTCGATCAGGTGCGCGCCTGTTTCCTTAGCCAGGTCGTACTCCGTGACTACGGCCATGTTTATCTCCGGCAACTCCTGAATCAGCTCTTCACCGGCGTCCTGCAGCGCCATGCGATGCGACCCTCCCGCATGCCCGGTCAAAACTACGAAATTCGCCAGTCCCTGTGCATGCAGCGAGCGTACGATGTCCTTGAGAAGCGCTTTCAAGGTTCCGGTGCTGATGGAAATTGTGCCGGGATGACGCGACGTGGACCGGCAGGAACCGTAATGAATCGGTGGCACGACAAAGAGCGGTATGCGCTCGGCTGCACGTTTGCCGACTTCGTATGCCTCGATGGTGTCCGTCGACAAAGGCAAATGACTCCCGTGTTCCTCAACAGAACCAAACGGTATGTATACGGTCTTGCAGGTGCGCAATCCCGCGGCGAATTCCTCCATGGTCATATCTTCAATAATCATTTTTCACCTAAATACTTGTTATTGTTACACTTAAGTGCCCTCCCCTCTTTGATAAATGAAGAGGGGAGCCGGCTATGCGTCGAGCATCTCCCGAACCTTTCTCGCAAGCTCTAGCGGTTTCGCAGGTTTTTTTATGATATCGATCCCTTCCATAAAAATTCCCTTGTCTTCGATGACGTCCGCCGTGTAGCCGCTCAGGAACAAAACCTTAAGATGCGGGGAGCGCTCCCGGAGTGCCTCGCAGAGCTGTTTTCCGTTCATCTTGGGCATGATCACGTCGAGCAGCGCCAGACTGATGTCATTTCCGTTCGACTCGAACAGCTCCAAGGCCTCCTCGCCGCTGCCGGCCAGCATGACCCGATAGCCGTAACGCTTCAAGACCGATTCCACGAGCCTCCCCACAGCCGGGTCGTCTTCGACCACCAAGATGGTTTCGTTCCCCCCTTCGGGAATGAACGCGTGGGTGGCTTCTTTCGACTTGATGGTCTTCTCTGCCAGCGGAAGGTAGATGCTGAACGTGGTACCGAAGCCTTTCTGGCTGCTTATGGTGATGTAGCCTCCGTGCTGCTTGATGATGCCGTAGACGATTGAGAGACCGAGGCCAGTGCCGCGTCCCGGGAGTTTGGTTGTGAAGAAGGGTTCGAAGATCTTCCGCTGTGTCTCGGCGTCCATCCCGGACCCCGTGTCGGCAACGGTAACAAGGGCGTAGCGCCCTGGAACGCCGTAGCCGTGCAGGCGGTGGAATTCGTTGTCGAGGGTGACCGCAGCCGTCTTGATGCTGAGCTCTCCGCCGCCGGGCATGGCGTCCCTTGCGTTGGTAGCGAGGTTCATCAGCACCTGTTCCAGCTGCCCGCTGTCGGCCATCACCGGCAGCGGTACTTCGCTGAAACAGGTCTTCAGAGCAACATCTTCACCGATGATGCGCATCAGGAATTTGGAATGCCGGCGCGCCAACTCGTTAAGCTCGACCTGCTGCATCACCATGACCTGTTTCCTGCTGAAAGCGAGCAGACTCTTCGTGAGGTGCGTGGCACGGTCTGCGGCATCGAGGATCTGCTCCATGTTTTCGAGCATGGGATCCCCCTCAGGAAGCGAGTGCTGGAGTAACTGGCCGAACCCCATGATTACCGTAAGGATGTTGTTAAAGTCGTGCGCAACGCCCCCTGCCAACTGGCCGACCGCCTCCATCTTCTGGGCCTGACGCAACTGTTCTTCGAGCTTTTTGCGCTCGCCTATGTTCTCCATAAAGGCCATGTAGTGGCTGATCGCACCGGAAGCGTTGCGGATGGGCGAGATGGTGGCATGCTCCCAGACCATGCTGCCGTCCTTGCGACGGTTATAGAGTTCGCCGGTCCAGACTCGTCCAGCCAAGATCGTCTCCCACATCCCCTGGTACAGTTCCGGAGCGGTCGTGCCACTCTTAAAGATGCGCGGATTCTGACCGGTCACCTCGTCTGCCGTATAGCCGCTGACCTGGGTGAATTTGGGGTTCACATACTCGATGTTACCGGACGCATCGGTGATCAGTATGGAGACCGGGCTCTGCATGACGGCCTGTGAGAGCTTGAGCAACTGTTCCTCCGATTGCCTCCGCTCCGTCACATCCTTGTAGATCACCACGGAACCGACCAGTTCACCCCCCTCACGAATGGGACTGCAGGTGTATTCCGCGTAGAAGCCGGAGCCGTCCTTTCGCCAGAACAGCTCGTCACTGCCTTGGTAGGAGCGCCCCTCGCAACAGGCGGCGGCCATGGCGCATTCCTCTTCCGGGTAGTGCGAGCCGTCCTCACGGGTGTGATGCATGAGGTCATGCTGTGATTTGCCCAAGAGCTCTTCCTGAGACCAACCGACCATCTGGGCTGCTGCGGGATTAGCAAAGGTGATCTTGCAGTCCCTGTCGACGCCGTTGATCCCCTCACCCGCCGCATCGAGGATGAGCTGAAATTGGCGCCTGGTCTTTTCATGCGCCTCCTGGGCCTTCTTGCGTGCAGTTATGTCTTCGACGGTCTGGATCGCACCGAGCACGGTACCGTTTCTGTCGCGAATCGGAGCGGCGGTTATGGTGAGGTAATGCAGCTCACCCTTCGGATCATGATAGGAAGTCTCTGCCTGAATCGCTCCGGCGATCAGTCCAGAGCTCATGTTGTTGCAGAAGTACCTCTCGATCCCTGCGATGTCGCCGTCAAGGACGAGATCGGCAAGTAAGGGTCTGCCGTCGTCGTAGAAGAGGCTTGATATATGTCGCTGTCCGAGAACATCAGCCGCCTTCACACCGGTAAGGGCTTCGAATGCGTAATTCCAGATTATGACGCGGTGCTTGCTATCCAGCACGAAGGTCGGCATTGCCGAATTGAGAACGAGATTCTCGGCGAATTCCTTTTGCGCCTGGAGCGCAGCCTCCGCGTGTTTTCGCTCGGTGATGTCGAGCATGACTCCGACAAGGCCGCCGCAGGAACCGTTGGAGGCGGCGAAGCTGGTCTTGAAGAACACGACCTCCCTAGGGGCATGGTTGCCGTCGTAAGCCCGGCATTCGTAGACCTGCACCCCACCTTTGGACAGAAGTTCTAAGTCAGCGCGCTGATGGGCGTCGGCGAGCATGGAAGTGGTCAGATCCAGCACGGTCTTGCCAAGCACGGCCTCCCTGGTCATACCGGTGAAATCAAGGAAGGCCTGGTTGCAACCGAGGTATCTGCCATCCGAACCCTTGTAGAAGACCGGAATCGGGGTCACCTCGATGAGCTTCTGTGAGAACTCCAACTGCCGCTGCAGCTCAGTCTTTTGTTGATCCAGCTCGTGAAGGAGCTGGTTGAAGGCATCACCCAGGACCCCGATTTCGTCACCCGTTTCGACGACGATGGGAGCGGCGTTCTCCCCCTTGCTCTGGGCGCGCTTCCTGATTTGCTCGGTGAACGAGACGAGCGGTGCAGCGAGGAATTTCATGCACAGCCAAACGACGAGCGTAGAGGCAAGCAGCACCACGACGAGCGCGCCGGCGATGTAGCTGCGGACCTTGCGGATCGGGGCGTACGCCTCCTGCTGTGGGAAATTGCTAGCGAGGATCCAGCCGGTGGTTTTGAGCCGCCTGAAGGAGCTGATCACATGGACGCCGCGCGAATTTATCGTCTCCCCGGTACCTTCGTACCCGGCGATCGCCTTGTCGTAGAGCGGGTTCACCCCGGCAGGGACGTCCTGCTTCAGGACACGGTTACGATCAGGGTGCGCGATCATGACCCGGTCCCTGTTGTACAGGTATATATAACCTTTCTCCCCGAGGACGATGCTGCCTAGCTTGGTGAGCACATTGGGCCGGGTTAGGTCAAGGCTGCCGGCGAGAACACCCGCCACGTCACCATGTTCATCCAAAAGGGGTGCGGTGAGCATGACGATGGGATGGTGGTGCGGTTGAGCCGAGATGAAGGGTTGGGAAATACGGGGTTGGCGCGTGGCCAGGGTTTCTTTCAGATAGTCACGGTAGAGGAAATTCTTCCCGATTATGCCGGGCTCGTAAGGGTTCCCTGAGATCAGCGTCCCCTGGGGGGAGAAAAGGAACAACCCGTTGTCGAACATCGCCAGGGTGTCGGGGCGTTCCCGGAAAAAACGGCTCAGGGCGGCGGGGTTATGCAGATCTTCCTTTTTGAGCGTGCTGGCCGTTGCGACAAGTTCGGTCTGCATGATGCGGAACCTATCGTCGATCTGATCGGCTATGGCGGAGACCATGTTGAACTGCTGGGTGAACAGCAGCGTCTTGAGCTGGTCGACAAAGTACAACTGGGCAGTGAGCGCAAGAACGGTAAGCAACCCTGCGAAAAGCAGGGAGATGGTAACCGTCATTTTGGTCTTCATGCTCAAGGACCGCAAGCTGCCTCCTTATGTGGCGACGTTATCGCACGGCGACTGCACGCGCGACTTGCAAACATAGTATGAAAGAAGAAGCAATGTCTATATAAAACATGGATGGTTAAGAGCGGAAAAGCCTGTGTGATTACGGTTTTCTCGCCCTCTCCTATCAAGCCTTGCCGAGAGGCCCTGAAGAAGTGAAAAAAGATCGTTAGGCCGAGGAAGCGATCTGTTATAGTATCGGTGCCTCGCCGGCAATGCATTAGGAAAAGGAGCGAAACAAATGCTGGAGATCGGCAAGTATAACCGTCTTGAAGTTAAGAAACTGAGCGCCATCGGCGCCTATTTGGACTCGGAGCTTGGGGAGATCCTGCTGCCGACCAAGTACATGCCCCCCGGGTTGCACCACGGCGAGCACCTGAAGGTGTTCGTCTATCTCGACTCGGAGGACCGCCTCATCGCAACCACCCTGGAGCCCAAGGCGCAGGTCGGCGAGTTCGCTCTCCTCGAGGTGAAGGACGTAAGCCGCGTGGGCGCCTTTCTAGAGTGGGGGCTCGAAAAGGACCTCTTGGTACCGTTCAGGGAACAGCCCCGCCCGATGCAGCAAGGGGAAAGGTACATGGTGCGGGTCTACCTCGACCCGTCCGGCCGCATTGCGGCATCGGCGCGGATCGCCAAGTTCCTCGAGAAGTCCCCAGCCGGGTTGAAAGAAGGGCAAGAGGTGCAGCTCACCTTGTACGAATTCGGTGACCTCGGCGCCAAGGTGATTATTGACGGGCGCTATGACGGCCTCTTATTCAGAAGTGAGCTGTTCGGCAATTATCAGGTGGGCGACACCCTTTCCGGCTATATAGGGAAGATCAGAAACGACGGCAAGATCGACGTGACCCTGCGCAAGGCTGGAAAACAGGACACGTCGGGCGGCCGGGAAACGCTGCTGCGGATTCTGAGTGAGCGCGGCGGTTTTTTGCCGGTCGGCGACAAGTCCCCTCCGGAACTAATCGCTGAGATGTTCAAGATGAGCAAGAAGAGCTTCAAGACCTTGATCGGAAACCTCTACAAAGAGGGGGTCATCGAGATAACGAAGGACGGGATCAGGCTGCGCTAGTCCATTTGCAGCGACGAAAAGAGCCCCGGGTGGTCGACACACCGGGGCTCTTTTCGTTTTTTCGCCGGGGTGGCTCACCCCGCCATGTTACCTGCGGTTACCGAAGAACCTAAGCAGGAGAAGGAACATATTGATGAAATCGAGGTAAAGGGTGAGTGCACCGAGAATGGCTCCCTTCCGTCCCGAGCCGCCCATCTGCTTGATCCTCTGGGTGTCATAGGCGGTGAGACCAGTGAAGACGATGACGCCGCAGATACTCATGACCCAGCTGACCATCGGGCTTTGCAGGAAGATGTTCACAATAGACGCGATCACTACACCGACGAGCCCCATGAACAGAAAGCTCCCCCAGGAAGAGAGGTCGCTTTTGGTGAGGTACCCGTAGAGGCTCATGGCGCCGAACATGCCGGCTGTCACAAGAAAAGTCGACGCGATAGAGGATTGGGTATAGGCGACGAAGATCGTCGACATGGTGATGCCGTTCAAGGCTGCATAAAGCAGGAAAAGGGCGCTCGCAGTGGCGCTGCTGATCCTGTTGATGGCACCGCTAATAGCAATAACGAGGCCCAGTTCGCCGAAAACGAGGGCGTAGAAGAGCAGCCGGTTGCCTAAAATGGCCTGTAAAAGGACCGGCGAAGATGCGGTAATCATGGCGACGAAGGCGGTAAGGAACAACCCTCCCCCCATCCAGCCGTAGACGCCACGCATCACAGTGCTGTTTGCGACGGTTATGGTTCTGTACTGCGTCTGGTATCTTTCCATTGATGCTCCTTGTGTGTCCGGCTCTTTTAGAACCGGAGGTCATGTTCGTAGTTTCAGCTCAGTCGTTATTTATACCATTACAGCTAAGACCAGGGCATCAAAATAAACATCACCACGAGAATTTTCAAGGGTGTGTGATACAATCCAGGCTTTCGTTTCCGCGAGCGTCGAAAGAAGACGCCGCTATTACGGCTTTTGCCGCATGTATAAAGGAGGATGTACCATGTTGAAAAAGTTGGCCATCATTGTCTGTCTCATATCGATGGTTCCGGCTGCAGCCGGCGCCCAGGATGTGGCCATTCTTGCCCAGGCACAGCCTGCGCAGGAGGCACCGGCCACCGTGAACCTCATGCCCCAGGAAAACCGTACCGGCGTGATCCTGGCTGCGAACGACATGCAGGGGACCCGGGAGGAGCACCCGAAAAAGACACACACCGGTCTTACCTTTAAGGAATTCTGCGACGTCCACTTCGGCGAGTACCGCTGGGTGTACTGGGTCGGTGCCGTCGCGGCGATCGTGGCCATCCATGTGGTGGCTGCAGACTAGCGACAAAAAATGGCGGCAGGAAAGACTTCCTGCCGCCCCTACCCTAAGCACCCTACCCTTTACCACCTCTAAATCCTATTTAGCCCGTTCATACTGCAAGGGCCACGGCAGATCCACCCCGAGCGCCTTGGCGGCATGCAGCGGCCAGTACGGGTCCCTCAGCATGGCGCGCGCAAGCAGCACGGCGTCGGCCAGCCCGGTGGCAACGATCTGTTCGGCTTGCGCCGGGTCGGTGACGACCCCCACGGCCCCGGTGGCGATCCCCACCTCCTTCTTTATCTCGGCGGCAAACGGCACCTGGAAGCCTGGTCCAAACGGCGGCATGGCCTCCGGGACGAGACCTCCCGAAGAACAGTCGATAAAATCGATCCCCATGTCCTTGAGCGCACGGACGAGGTGGAGCGTCTGCTCCAGGTCCCAGCCCCCCTCCATCCAATCCGAAGCGGACACCCGGACAAACACGGGGAGATGCTCGGGCCAGATGTCGCGCACAGCCTTCGCCACCCTGAGAGGGAAACGGCAACGGTTCTCGAGCGACCCTCCGAATTCGTCGCTGCGCCGATTCGATAGAGGCGAGAGAAACTCATGCAGCAGATAACCGTGCGCCATGTGGATCTCCACCACCTCGAAACCGGCGTCGATGCTGCGGCGGGCAGCTGCGGCAAACTGGCCAAGGAGAGTCTCCAGGTCCTGAACGGTGGTTTCCCTGGGAAGTACCGGTTCCTCTTTTGAGAAGGGGACCGCACTCGGGGCGATGGTCTGCCAGCCTCGGTTTCGGGCGTCGACGGGCCGTCCCCCTTTCCACGGGAGGTCGGTGGAGGCTTTGCGCCCGGCATGGGCCAACTGGATACCGGGCACGGAGCCATGCTCCTTGATGAATCGGGTTATCGGCGCGAAGGCAGCGGCGTGCTCGGCGCTCCAGATACCGCTGTCGTCGGGCGAGATCCTTCCCTGGGGCGTCACCGCGGTAGCCTCGACCATGACCAGTCCGGCTCCCCCAACGGCACGGCTTCCAAGATGCACCATGTGCCAGTCGGTAGGGAGCCCGTCCCTGCTCGAGTACATGCACATAGGAGAGACGAAGATGCGATTTTTGATTACCAGTTCGCGCAGGGTAAGCGGGGTGAAGAGACGGCTCATGTTGAGATGACCTCCGGGTGTGTTTGACATCTGCGGCAGTTTACCAGGCAGCGCATCAATTTCAATGAGAGAGGAAGGGAGCATGCTCTAAAGTGCACGGCATGCCTTATAGGCTCTGTGTTCAACTCTGGCAGTGAGTGCAGAAAAAGGTGGAGCGGTTGCCGAGCCTGCCTCGTTGAATGGGCGCCCTGCATTTCCGGCACAGTTTCCCCTCACGGCCATAAACGTAAAGCTCTTGCGGAAAGTAGGCGAGCTTCTCTTCGGCGCGGGTGAAGTCCATGCTGGAGCTACCGATGGCGATGGATACGGTTAGCGTCTCCTTTACGGCGTCGACGAGGGCCTTGCATTGGGCCTCAGTGAGGCTCCCTGCGAGGGTGTCGGGGAGCATGCGGCAGCGGAAAAGGCTTTCCGCCGCGTAGATGTTCCCGATCCCGGCGACAACGGCGCTGTCCATGATAAAGCGCTGGATGGCAACCTTCCTGTTACGGCTCAAACGGTACAGATACTCGGTGTTGAAGGCAGCCGTCAGCGGCTCCGGCCCGATCTTTCTCAGCAGCTGATGCTGCATGGGGTTCTCGCTGGTCCAGTGGATCGAGCCGAAGCGACGGTAGTCGTTCAGCCGCAAGACGAGTCCTGAGTCGAGTACAAGATCGAAGTGGTCATGTGGCCCGGGCGCCGTCGCGGCAGACACAAGCCTCAGGTGCCCGGTCATCCCGAGGTGGAGCAGCAAAGACCCGTTGGGACACTCGAGGATGAGGTATTTCCCACGACGCTGCACCGACGCTATGGTACGGCCGCACAGCAGTTGTGGCAGTCCAGCCGGGACCATGGCGCGCAGCTTTGAGCTGTGCACGGAAACCGCACTGATGCGGGCACCGGTAAGCGCACGGGTGATACCGAGGCGGGTGACTTCGACTTCCGGCAATTCAGGCATCGAGGTTCCTTTTTACTTCTCGAGCGGCATCGGGTTACAGACGTTCTCCGGGGAGTTCGCCTCAACCCCGCAGGTAAAGCAGACCACGGTGGGGCTTGTCGTTATGTGGTCGATCTCTTCAAAGCGCCCCATGCTCTTAAGCATGCAAATATGTCCTTTGTGTTCAGCTCCACATTGGCAGATTTTAGTTTCCATAACGTCTCCTCGCCTCAAAATGGCCGATTGCGGCTCTCAGAAAGTACTGCAAAGGGGCATTTGCAGTCAATAGGTTCCGTGTTTTCTGGCACAAGGTCTGCGGTGCCATGTCCTCTTGCAGACTATCTCGAATAATTTTTCACAATTTGCAGTTGCCACAGAGAGAAAATATGGTTATATTAGAAAGCATTGTTAATACTAATCTTAACAGCCGGCCTGCCGCCTTCACAATGCCAGACACTGCCGGCGCTAACAGTAAAAAGATGACGGCTGTGCATGCTTCCGGCTACCTTCCGGGAAAGCGGCTCGACGTTATGAGTATTATCATGATTGCCCAAAGGGGTAAAAACATGAATCGAGTGGCGCAACTGCAAAACCACGTAAAGAACCCGGCCCGGACCGCCTCCGCCAGCCGGGCCGGGAGCCCCACGCCCCCTACCCTTTCTTGGGAACAGGTTTTGTGCAACATTTTGGAGCACACGCCGTTGGGGCTGTACCGGACCGACCTCAACGGAGAGGTGCGCTCCCCGTCTGGCGCAACAACTGGGGAAAACCGGCTCCGGTTGACTGTGGGGGAGCGCAAGGCGCTCACCGAAACCTTTTGCTGCGCCATGGAAAATGAGGCCCAATGGTCGCAGCGGTTTTGCCGTCGCTCCGCCGATGGCCACATCCGTTGGCTGCAGACCGTCATCGCAAAGCTTAGGGATGAAAACGGTTCCCAGATCGGCTATCAGGGTTTCACCACCGACGTGACGCATGAGGTTCATGAAAAACACGAAGTGGCGGTGAATGAGGAACGCCAGCGGCTGGCGATTGAGGCCGCCGAACTCGGGATTTGGGATCTGGACGTCTTAACGGGCAACTGTTTCTTCAGTCCTTACTGTTACGAAATGCTCGGTTACGCCCCAGGCCAGATGCAAGGGAGTTTGGCCGACTGGATCAACATCATCCATCCGGAGTACCTGGAAAACGCGCGCAGGTCCCTGGAGGAGTGCATTGAAGGCCGCATCGACAAGTTCGAGCTCGAGTTCCGTTTGAAGACCAACGAGGGGAAGTGGCGCTGGTTCCGCTGCACCGGTAAGGCGGCGACACGGGATGCTTCGGGTCGTGGTTTCCGGCTGGCGGGCACCCTTTTGGATGTCAACCAGGCCAAACTGATGGAACACCTGCTGCGCATGGAGCACGACCTGCTGAACCTGATCACGGCAACAAGCCCCGTGGGTATCATGTTCATCGAGCCCGACGGCAACACCGCTTTCGCCAATCCAAGGGCGGAAAAAATCCTGGGGCTTGCCAAGAAAGAGATGCTTACACGCGGGGACTGGTCCCTTTTAAGGACGATTCGGTCACCGGAAAGAGACGGCGACGTGGAGGAATCGCTGGAAGATGTGCTGCGCCAGGGGGTATGCCTGCAAAACGCCTGTTTTCTCTTCACGCGTCCGGACGGCTCCAGCGTCTTTCTCTCCATAAGCACCGCACCTTTTCTTGACAAGGCGAGCAAGGTGAGCGGCACCGTGGTGACCCTCGAGGATGTAACCGAACAGAAACGGCGCGAACAGGTCATCTCGGACAATGACCACCTGTTGCAGGAAACCCAGAGGATAGCACAACTCGGGAGCTACGTCCTGGACCTGGAACAGCAGCATTGGGGGTGTTCCAGTAAGCTGCGTGAGATCCTCGGCATCGACGAGCGCTTCCCGATGAACCTGCAGGGGCATTTCGACCTCGTTCACGAGGAGTTCCGTGCCCGGTTTGTAGAAAGCTACCGCTCGGCAATCGCCCACTCCCGCCCCTTCGAGATGGAGTACAAGATCAAGCGGCACAGCGACGGCGAAGAGCGCTGGGTTACCGAGTGTTGCGAGGCGACACTGGACACCGCGGGTAAGAAGCGGCGCATGATCGGCACGATAAAGGACATCACAGAACGTAAGGCGGCCGAAGAGGCGATCCGCAACCTCAATAACGAATTAGACCGCAGGGTCATCGAGCGCACTTCGCAGCTCGTAGCGGCGAAAAAAGAGATCGAATCGTTCAGCTATTCGGTTTCTCACGACCTGCGCGCGCCGCTTAGGCACATCAACAGTTACAGCTCGATTCTGGTGGAGGAGCACGGCGCCGCCCTGCCGGATGAGGCACGCTACTACCTGGAGCGGATCTGCACGGCAAGCAACAGAATGGGGAAGCAGATCGATGACCTGCTCGCCCTCACCCGGGTAGGTCGCGCCATTATGAAACGCACCAACTTCAACATCAGCCAGCTAGCGGCGGAAGTCGTGGACATGATCCAGGACGACGATGTGTCCAACGCGGCCGAGTTCGTCGTGCACCCCGCGATCAACGCCTACGGCGACGCCGCACTGGTGCGGCTCGTGCTGCAGAACCTGCTCGGCAACTCAGTGAAATACTCGTCAAGGAATCCAAACCCTCGCATCGAGTTCGGCCAGACCACGGTCAACGGCGCTTCCGTCTTCTTCGTCAGGGACAACGGCGTCGGCTTCGACATGGCCTACGTGGAAAAGCTGTTCCAGCCCTTCCAGCGTCTGCACGGATCAGAATTCGAGGGGACCGGCATCGGGCTCGCGACGGTGCGGCGCATCATCGAGCGTCACGGGGGGAGCATTTGGGCCGAAGGAAAGGAAGGCGAAGGGGCTACCTTCTACTTCACCCTCTCTCACCCGCGCAAAGCCTGAGAGGGGGTCCCTCCTCTCTCGGGTCGCAGCACCCCACCGCTCAATAAAACAGCGTCCAACAAACCCACTTTCTCGGCACCGACGCCCTCACCGCATTTTCTACCGCTGCATCCACCTCAGCCCTTCCGCCCTCACGTCCCCCGTCATTTCGCCTCCATACGCCAGCTTTTCGTTATTCCCGAGAGAAAAAGTGTTGTCATTTTAGCAAAACTATGTTTTACACTTAATCAAGTTCCTGATACCATGAATAGCGACACCGCAAAAGGCACGACAAGAGTTGCCTGCAGTCTCACGTGCGAGGGCTTTATGAAAAAAAGCTGCCAGATGGTGGAGAGGGCCTTGGTGGAAGGACTGCTTAAAGGGGAGTTCAAACCGGGGTGTCCGCTGTCGAGTGAACGGGAACTTGCGGCACGGTTCGGGGTTAGCAGAGCGACGGTACGGGATGCGCTTCAGAAGCTGCAGAGCGCCGGGTGGATTTCGGTGCAGGAGCGCCACACCACCGTCGTCAACGATTTTTGGTCTCATGGAGACCTGGAAATCCTTTCCTCGATAACGAGAAACAGCGAGGAGTTCCCACCCGAACTGGCCGCCCACCTACTGGAGTTGAGACTCCAGTTCGCCCCGGACTATGCGCGCAGGGCGATCGAAAACAACGCCGCCGGGGTCGCTGCGATCCTCAGCAAGGCCGAGAAGTTACGTAATTGCGCCTCGGCACTGGTGAAGTTCGACTGGGAGTTGCACCTTGCGATGGCCGTCATGTCAGGAAACCGCGTCTACCCGCTCGTACTGAACAGCTTTTCCGGCGTCTATTCCAAACTCAGGTCTTCGCTTTTCACCAAGGAGAAACACCGGCTGCAATTGCGCAACTACTACCGCGAGATGCTCGCCGCGGCAAGTGCCGGTAACGCGCTGCTGGCCGAGAACATTACCCGCACCGCGATGCTCTTCAGGCTGAACGATTTCAAGAACTGTTTCGGCCCGCTGCAGGGAGAACTACCGGCCCCCGCCTGAACCGTGGCCGGTCTCACGTTGCGATGGTGAAATAAAAAGAAGCGCCGGCGTCGGGCTGCGCCTCTACCCAGACCCTGCCGCCATGGCGGTGAACGATGCGCTGCACCGTCGCGAGTCCGACTCCGAGCCCCGGGAAATCCTCCTCGCGGTGCATTCGCTGAAACGGGCTGAAAAGCCGGTCGGCAAAACGCATATCGAACCCGACACCGTTGTCGCGCACGAAGAAGACGCGCTCTCCCCCCTCCTCTTTGCTCCCCACCTCGATAATGGCGGGGTCACTCCTCACGGTGAACTTCCAGGCGTTACCAAGCAATTGTTCGAGGACGGCTCTCATAAGAACCGCGTCACCGTGCGCATGCAGATGCTCCTGAATCTTGAACTCGGCCTTCCTTGCCGGATCTGCCTCCTTCAGAGTCGCAGCATGGCTCGTTGCCATCTGGGTCAAATCGAGGTTGAGCAGGGTCATCTCCTGCCGCCCGATCCTGGAAAGCCCAAGGAGAGCTTCGACCAGGTTCTCCATTTTCCGGCCCGCCCTGACGATGCAATCAAGGTAGCTATGCGCTGTGGGTTCCAGTTTGTCGCCGAAATCTTCCTGCAAAGCGTTGCTGAAGCCGATCATATGCCTGACAGGGGCGCGCAGGTCGTGGGAGATGGAGTAACTGAGGGATTCAAGCTCGCGGCTCACGTTGTCCAGGGAAGCCTTCAGGCGCACCGTCTCGTCGTGCAGGCGGCCGAGCTCCCGCTCGGCTTCGGCACGTGCGGCCTGCTCCTGCTTGAGCTTCGCCTCCACTTGCCCCAGACGGAGTTCCAACTCCTCAGAGCTTCCCTGCGTCTCGTGCTCCGTGTCGCGCTTTGCTACGGGCTCAGCCGCGGCCGCAGCCGTGGACCCATGCTTTCCGTGCTCATCAACGACGCTCTTCGGCCCCGCCATCTTCCCCTCCCTACGCTACTGGCACAGAGAATCTTAAAACTCTCTTAAAGGAACATTGTGCCACAAGAATTGCGTCCGGACTATTCCCGAATGCATTATTTTTTGTTCTAAAAAAGACTATGTCAGAAAGGGTGTTCATCAGAGAGTGCTTACGACCGGCATAAGGGCCTTTCGGAAACGACACGAGCCGGCGACACGGCTGTGTACGCCGGCTCTTTATTCACTACCTGCTGTGCTAGAAGGGATATCTTTCGGACTCTATGACTGCATCGGCTAAAAGCCGCTTCGCATCCAGAAGACCGGTCGCGTCATACTTGGTGAAGCGCCTAACCGCTCCCAGCAAGACGGCCAGGGCATCCCCCTCTTCCACGTAGAAAGCCGCCTTGCGTGCCGCGGAGGCCGCCTGCTCGTTGGCGCTGAAGGTAAAGGTAAACACCGCTGCGGAAACGGTTTTTCGACGTGCTTCGCTGAGAGCGGGCAGGATCTTCTCCGCGCGCAGCACTACGCTCTCAAGCGCAAAGATCCCGATCACAACGTCGGCAAGAGCGAGGAGAAGCTCCTGCTCCTCCTTGATCCTGGCCTGGTATTTCCGCGCCGCAGAACCCGCAAGGACAAGGAAGAGCTGCTTGAGACCGGCGAGGAGCGCCTTTTCCCGTGCGAAGGGTACCGTCTCGTCGAGCTCTTCGAAGGACGGGGTGGTGAGGGCGTCGAGCGCCTTCATCGCCTCGCGCTCCAGCGGGAGCTCCCCTTTCATCGCCCTGGTCAAAAGGGTGCCGGGGATGAGCAGGCGGTTGATCTCGTTGGTCCCCTCGAAGATCCGGTTGATGCGCTCATCCCTGTAGTAGCGCTCCGCAGGATACTCCTGGATGAAACCGTAACCTCCGTGGATCTGCACCACCTCGTCGGCCACGAAGGCGAGCACCTCGGAGCAGAACACCTTGGCGATGGCGCACTCCATGGCGTACTCCTCGATGCCACGCTGGTAGACGTCGTAGTAGTTCGGCGTTTCCTTCGGGATGGTGGCAAGCCGGTCGTCGATCAGTCCGGCAAGGCGGTAGACGAGCGATTCGGAGGCGAAGATCCCGGCAGCCATGTCGGCAAGTTTCTCCCTGATGGCCCCGAACGAGGCGATGGGACGACCGAACTGCTTTCTCAGCACCGCGTATTTAGCACCGTCAGTAAGGGCGCCCTTGGCCGAGCCGGTGACTGCCGCGCCGAGCTTGAATCGTCCTATGTTCAGCACGTTGAAGGCTATCTTGTGCCCCTTGCCGATCTCACCCAAGAGGTTCTCCACCGGCACCTTCACGTTGTCGAGGATCACCTGGGTGGTCGATGATCCCTTGATCCCCATCTTCTTCTCTTCCGGGCCTACACTCACCCCTTTCATGCTCCGCTCGACGAGGAAGGCAGTAAAGTGCTCCTTGTCGATTTTCGCGAACACGGTGTAAAGGTCGGCGATGGCGCCGTTGGTGGTGAACTGCTTGGTGCCGTTCAGGACGTAGTGGGTGCCGTCGGCGGAAAGGGTGGCGCTCGCCCGGGCTCCGAGAGCGTCGCTGCCGGACTCGGGCTCGGTGAGGCAGTAAGCCGCAACCCACTCCCCGGTGGTCAGTTTCTCCAGGTAACGCGCTTTCTGCTCCTCGGTGCCGTAATAGACGAGAGGTAGCGTCCCGATGCCGCTGTGGGCCGCATAGACGACCGAGAAGGAGCCCGAGCCGGAGATTTTCTCGGCCGCCAGCATGCTGGTCGCCTTGTCGAGCTCGAGGCCTCCGTACTCCTCGGGGACGTCGATCATGAGGAGGCCCAGTTCGCCGCAGCGGCGCAGCAGGTGTACGACCTTCTCGAAGTCCTGGTGCTCTATGTCGTCACGGACCGGGATCACCTCGTTGGTGACGAACTGCTCGGTGGTGGCGCCGATCTGGCGCTGCTCGTCGCTGAAATCCTCCGGGACGAAGACGTCGTCCTTGCCCGCCTCGGTGATCAGGAATTCCGCTCCCTTAAATATTCTCGCTGCCATGACACACCTCACAAAATGGTGGTTGCTGCTCCAAGGCTCAGAGCAGTTCGAAGATACCCGCTGCCCCCATGCCGCCGCCGATGCACATGGTGACCATGCCGTGGCGCGCCTGCCGGCGCCGCATCTCGTGCAGCAAGGTGGCGGTCAGCTTGGCCCCGGTGCACCCAAGCGGGTGGCCCAGGGCGATGGCGCCACCGTTCACGTTCACCCTCGTGGGGTCGAACCCCAGTTCACCGATGCAGGCAAGCGTCTGCACCGCGAAGGCCTCGTTGAACTCGAAAAGATCGATCTGAGCGGCGGTAAGCCCCGCCATTTTGAGCGCCGCCGGCACCGCCTCGACGGGACCGATCCCCATAATCTCGGGGGGGACCCCCCTGACGGCGAAGCAGATGAAGCGGGCCAGCGGTTTCATCCCGCTTCTTTTGAGGAACTCCTCGGAGACTACGAGGGTGGCCGCCGCGCCGTCCGTCATCTGGGAAGAGTTCCCGGCGGTGACCGAACCGTTCACCTTGAAGGCGGGTTTCAGCTTTGCCAACGCCTCCAGGGTGGTGTCGCTTCTCACCCCGTCGTCCGCGTCGACCACCTCGTCATGGCACTTCATCTTCCCCTTTTCGAGGGCGCAACGAGAAGCGGTCACCGGGACGATCTCCTCGGCAAACCTCCCTTCGGCGATGGCACGGGCCGCTTTCTGGTGGCTTCCCAGGGCGAAGGCGTCCTGATCCTCGCGGGAGATGCCGTATTTCGCAACGAGGAGCTCCGCCGTGATCCCCATCGAGGCGTAGCTCTCGGGCCAGGTTGCGACAAGCCAAGGGTTGGCGCTGTACTTGTTGCCACCCATCGGGATCATGGACATGCTCTCGGTCCCACCAGCGATGATGCAGTCGGCAAACCCCGCGATGATCCGGTCCGCCGCCGCGGCGATGGTCTGCAGCCCGGAGGAGCAGAACCGGTTCACGGTCTGGCAGGGGACCTGGTAGGGGATCCCCGCCCTCAGCGCGGCGATGCGCGCCACATTCATCCCCTGCTCCCCTTCCGGAAAGGCGCACCCCATGATGACGTCTTCGACCTGCATGGGGTCGACCCCGGTGCGCTCCACAAGCCCCCGGATTGCGGCTGCCGCCAGGTCGTCCGGGCGGACGTCCTTCAGTTTTCCTTTGTAGGCCCTGGTGGCAGGGGTGCGTACTGCTTCGACTATGTATGCTGCGCGCATGGCTCGCTCCTTTATTTGTTTCCGCCCAATCTGCAGTTGCCCCCCCTCCCCTTGCGGGAGGGGGTATGGGGGTGGGGGAGCGCGCCATCTTTCATGCCGCATGCAGCTTCACCCACCCCCCCGTCCCCCTCCCGTCAAGGGAGGGGGGGAGTCGTTCTTCAGTTCCTAAGCGGCTTTCCTTTTTTCAGCATGTGCTGGATGCGCTCGAGGGTCTTTTTCTGGCCGCAGAACTTAAGAAACATCTCGCGCTCCAGGTCCAGAAGATGCTCCTCGGTGATCATGGTCCCGGCCGGGACATCACCGCCAGTGATGACATCGGCGATTCCCGAGGCCAGGTAGCGGTCATAGGCCGAGATGAAGCCTCCCTCTTCCAGGTTCCAGAGCTGCGTCTTGATGCTTGCCGCGATGGAGCGGCCGGGGGCCTTGAGATCGGTCGCCGGTCGGCCGGGGCGGTAGTTCGCCGAGAGCGCGATCGCCTTCAGCTTCGCGTCATAAATGCGCCGGTCGAGCGCAAGGGAGATGCCGTCGCCCGGACGCATGAGCCCCATCTGCATCAGGTCGGCGGCGGAGGTGCTCACCTTGGCCATGGCTATGTTGCGGTAGTTCTTGAGGAGGAACGGCATCACGTCGGCGTCCTGCTCTTCGGCAAGCCTGATGGCGCGTAAAGCCATTTCCTTCGTGCCGCCGCCCGCCGGGATGAGCCCCACCCCGATCTCCACGAGTCCCATGTAGGTCTCGGCATGGGCGTTGATTGCGTCCGCGTGCAGGCAGGTCTCGCACCCGCCCCCCATCACCAGGGCGTGCGGAGCCGCCACCACCGGGACCTTGGCGTACTTGATGGCCATCATGGCTCGCTGGAAGGCGTGTACCGTGAGGTTTAGATCGTCCCAGGCCCCTTCCGCCACGGCCATGGCGATCAGCATGAGGTTCGCCCCGGCGGAGAAGAGGCTTCCCTCATTGGCGATGACCATGCCGATGCCGTCCTGTTCGGTCCGGCGCACCCCTTTCTGGATCATGGAGAGGGTGTCGTTGCCGATGGTGTTCATCTTGGAATGGAACTCGAGGCAGAAGACCCCGTCACCCAGATCGATCAGGGAGGCGGCGCTGTTCTTCTCCACGACGTTCCCTGCGCTCTTCAGCAGGGAGAGGGAGATCTCCCCTTCGCTTCTCGGCACCTCGCGCCACTCCCTCTCCGTTACGCTGTAGAAAAGCCGCTTGCCATCCTCGGTGCGGTAGAAATTTTCCACCTCGTTGAGAAGCTGCGGCACGGCGACGCCGTCTTTCCCGGCACGCGCCACGAAGGCGGCGACCCCGATGGCGTCGAGAAGCTCGAAGGGGCCGAGCTCCCAGTTGTACCCCCACCGCATGGCGTTATCGACGTTCACCACGTCGTCGGCGATCTCCGGGATGCGCTTCACCGCGTAGATCAGCGTGTCCCTGAGCGTGAGCCATGCGAGTCGGGCGCCCTTGTCGTCCCCCTGGATCAGGGTCCTCACCCGCGCAGCCGGGTCATCGACCTGTTTTGCTGCGCCCACCGAGGGGAACTTGGGGGATGCGGCCTGGCGATAGGCGCCGGTCGCCGGGTCGTAGAAGAACTTGGTACTGACGCCGTCGACGGTCTCGCGTTTGAAGAAGCCCCCCTTCCCTTTGCGGCCGGTGAGCCCGTCAGCCACCATGCGGCGCACGCTCTCCGGCACCCGGAACAGCTCGCGTTCGTCGTCACCGCAAAGAAGCTGATAGCTGTTGTCCATCACGCGGACCACGGTATCGATGCCGACCAGATCCCAAAGGGCGAAGGTCGCCGTTTTCGGGCGCGCCATCGCCTGGCCGGTCACGGCGTCCACCTCCTCGACGGTGAGCCCCATCTCCTCCATGTGGCGCCAGGTGGCGGCGCCGGCATAGGTGCCGATCCGGTTTGCGATGAAGTTCGGGGTATCCTTGGCAAAGACCACCCCCTTGCCGAGGCGCCTGCGCAGGAAACCGGCCATCTCCTTGAACGTCTCGGGGTCGGTCTCGGCGCAGGGGACCATCTCCATGAGGCGCATGTAGCGCGGCGGATTGAAAAAGTGGGTCACCATGAAACGGGGACGCAGCGAGGCCGGGAGTACCTGTGCCAGTGCGTTTACCGACAGCCCACTCGTGTTGGTAGAGAGCACGGCGCTTTCAGAGAGATTGGGCACCACCACATCCTGCAAAAGCCGTTTCTTCACTTCAAGGTTCTCAACGACCACCTCAATGACCCAATCGCACTCCTTGAGCCGCTGCGCGTCGTCCTCGAAATTGCCGGTCTCGATGTAGCGGGCGTACTCGGGGAGGTAGAGCGCCGCAGGCTTGGACGCTGAAAGGGCGGCGAGCGCGCGCTGCGCGACAACGCTGCGGTTAGTTCCGGCCTGATCCGGGACCAGGTCGAGCAAGAGCACCTCGAGCCCCGCATTGGCGAGATGCGCTGCGATGGCGGCGCCCATGACACCTGCACCCAGCACGGCAACCTTGTTGATCTGTCTCATAAATCCTCCCGCTAAACGCCGGCTAGTTGTCGGCGGCGTACATCCTGTCAATGGCGTCCTTGTAACGCTCGGAAATCACACGCCGCTTCAGCTTGAGGGTCGGGGTGAGCTCGCCCGCCTCCAGGGTGAAATCGCGCGGCAGCAGCACGAAGTTTTTGATCGTCTCGTGGTGGGCGAGGTCTGCGTTCACGGCCTCTACTCGCTGCCGGTACAGCTCCTGTACCGGCTCGTGCACCACGAGTTCTTCCAGGTCGTTATAGGTGATCTTCTGCTCGCGCGCGAACTCGAGGAGCTTCTCCAGCGTCGGGACGAGAAGTGCGGTCAGGTAGGGCCTACGGTCGCCGTAGACATATGCCTGGGAGATGTATTTGTCGCGTTTCAGTAGATTTTCGATCGGCTGGGGGGCGATATTCTTACCCCCTGCCGTGACGATGAGCTCCTTTTTCCGGTCCGTAACGAACACGAAGCGCCCCTCGATGCGGCCGATGTCGCCGGTTCGGAGCCACCCATCACGCAGCGCCTCCTTAGTCTCCGCCTCTTCCTTGTAGTAGCCCATCATCACCTGCGGACCGCGGACTAGTATTTCGCCGTCCTCAGCTACCGCGATCTCGGTTCCCTCGAGCGGAGTGCCTACACTGCCAAAGCGCAGTTCGGAAAAGGTGTT
This sequence comes from Geomonas edaphica, assembly GCF_004917075.1. Taxonomy (GTDB): domain Bacteria; phylum Desulfobacterota; class Desulfuromonadia; order Geobacterales; family Geobacteraceae; genus Geomonas; species Geomonas edaphica. The sequence continues at coordinate 525,656 of NZ_SSYB01000001.1, read as the reverse complement.
GGCGCAGACGACGGGGCTCGTCTCGGTGAGCCCGTACCCCTCTAGGATCGGCACACCGATGCTCCAGAAAAATTCGTTTATCGCTGGATCGAGGGGGGCCCCGCCGCTGGAGCAGAACTTCAGGTTCTCGCCGAAACGCAGGCGCAGCTTCCTGAAGACGACCCGGTCCGCGATGGCGTGCTTAAGGGCGAGCAGGAGCGGCACCTTTTTGTCGACGTAGCGCGCCTGGACCCAGGCGCGACCGATGGCAAGGACGGTCCTGAAGAGCTTTCTCTTGTAGAGCGAGAGTTGGTGCACATGCTCGTAGATGCGCGAATGGATCTTCTCGAAAAGCCTCGGCACGCAGACCATGATGCTTGGCTGTATCTCGAGCATGTTCTCCGCGATCTTCTCGATGCTGTCGGCAAAGGCGATCATCGCCCCCTTCGCGATGGGAAGATAGTAGCCGGTGGTCCTCTCGAGTACGTGACTCAAGGGGAGAAAGCTCAAGAACACCTCGCCATCCCCAAGAACGGCGACCTTCTCCATGGTGGCAAAGACGTCGAAGAGGATGTTTCGGTGCGACAGCATGGCGCCCCTCGGGATCCCGGTCGTTCCCGAGGTGTAGATGATGGACGCAAGGCTTTCCGGCTCGATGGAATCCACGACCGCCTCCAACTCGGCCCGCTCCTGCTCGGCGATCGGGTCGTCGATCTCGGAGAGCTGGTAGAGCGTTGTGAGCGGCAGTCCAGGCTCCCCGAGGAAGCGCTCGAAGGAAACCACGAGCTGCACCATGGGGATGGCGTCTTTCACCTTTAAAAGCTTCCGGTACTGCCATTTCCCGGAGATGAAGACGATGCGCGCATCGCCGTGATTCAGGGTGTATGCGATCTGGTCCGGCGTGTTGCTCGGATAAACGGGAACGGTGACGGCACCGGCGCACAGGATCCCCATGTCCGCGATGATCCACCCGGCGCGATTTTCCGAGAGTATGGCGACCTTGTCGCCCGGTTTTATGCCGAGTTTGCGCAGTCCGCGCGCCACCATGAGGGCGCGGTTGTAGAACTGGGCGTAGCTAAGTGTGACCCAGTTCCCCTGCTTTCTAAACTTCACGGCAAGTCGGGCGTCCTGTTTGGTCGCCTGATGCCGAAGCAGGTCGGGTATGGATCGAAACGGCACCTTTTCCACGGCAGACTCCTCGGAGCAGGGAAAACCTCTCTCCCATAGTTAAAAGATAATGGATGCAATGCGCATTACAAGCAGAAAGAGAGACAGTCGCAAAAAAGACAGTATCTGTTGCGTTAAGTGACTTACATGACAGTCGCAGCATTTTGAGATGAAGGATTTGACAAGTCGGCGGTTGATCAATACTATCCCGGAACACGTATTGCCCCTGACTTCGGTTTTCTTGAGAAGGGATCTGCGCCGCAGATACAGTCAGTCAGCGTGCGGTAAGGCCTTCGACACTTTCAAAAAAGCTGCAAAGCGCAAGGAGTTAACTATGATTGAAACCATGATTTCCGAGATGGAGTCCGCATTCTGCAAAGATGTCTTCAGCAAGAAAACGACCTTCAGGTTCCGGCTTGAAGATACCACCATCGTGATAACCGTGGATGGAGATGGCTATCAGGTGGAAAGAGGCGACACGGCAGTTGTGGACTGCGACTGTGCAACCAGTGCCGAGATTTTCCGCAAGATCTGGTACGAAGGGTACCGGCCTGGGATCATGGATTTTCTGTCCGGTGCGATCGTTTGCAACAATCCGCTGCTGCTGCCCCAGTTTCTGCGCGCTTTCGGCCGGTAGCCTTTGGCCGGCCCGTCAAGGCTATGCCGATACGACCAGCCGCTCGAATTCGGTGGCCGCTAGCGGCTTGCCGATCAAATCACCCTGCACCTCATCGCAGCCCCGGTTCTCCATGAGCGTTAGTTGCTCGGGGCTCTCGACGCCGACCGCACTCACCCGTAGCCTCATGCTGTGCGACATGCAGACCACCGCCGTCACCACATCAAGCGCCTCCGGCTCGATGGTGGTGTTGCTGATGAAACTCCGGTCGATCTTCAATTTCGCGACAGGAAGCCGTCTGATTCTCTGCAGCGACGATGCCCCGGTGCCGAAGTCGTCGACGGCAAACGCGACGCCACGCTCGGTGAGCCGATGCATGTTCTTTTGGCCGAGCGACCCGCCGTCCATGATGGCGCGCTCCGGAACGTCGAGCTCGAGGGACCAGGGGCTCAACCCGTTGTCCGAAAGTTCCCGCAACACGGTCTCCGGCAGGTCGGGCTGCTGCAGCTCGCGGCTGGTGAGGTTCACAGTAAGCTTCAGGTCGAGCCCAAGCTCCTGCCATCTCCTGGCCTGTGCGCAGGCACGACTTATCACCCAGGCACCGATTGGTATGATGGCTCCGGTCTCCTCGGCGACGGTTAAAAACTGCGCGGGTAAGAGAACGCCTTGTTGGGGGTGGCGCCAGCGCAAAAGCGCCTCGGCGCCGCAAATGCATCGGCTCCCAAGGCTGTAAAGCGGCTGATACAAAAGCTCGAGTTCCCCGTTATGGGCCGCCACGCGCAGGCTCCGCAGAAGGCTTTGACGGTTTGCAGTCCGTGCGTTGATCTCGTCGTTGTAAAACAGGTAGCTGCTCCCGTCGTGCTGCTTCGCCGCATACATCGCCGCATCCGCTTTTTTCAGCAGCTCCTCTGTGCTGTCTCCGTCTTCGGGATACATACTGACGCCGACGCTGGTGGTCGCCTTCACCTCGACCCCCTCCAGCCGGAAAGGAGCTTCGAACACCCCCATGATCTTGTGCACCACTACCCCCACGTCGTCGGTCTGGGACAGGTCCGGCATAAGGACGTTGAACTCGTCCCCGCCGATGCGCGCGACCGTGTCGGACTCGCGCACACAACCTTTCAGCCTGCGGGCGACCGCCTGCAGGAGCTCATCTCCGGCTGCATGACCGAGGGTGTCGTTGATCTGCTTGAAGTGGTCCAGGTCAAGAAAGAGCACGGCGAGGCTCTTTCTGTTGCGGCGCGCCTGGGCAAGCTCCAGGGTGAGAAAGTCCATGAACAGCTTCCGGTTCGGCAGGTCGGTGAGCGTATCGTGCTGTGCCTGGTGCATCATGAGCTGTTCCATACGCCTTAGTTTGATCTTCTCCCCTACCCTTTCCATGATGCGGAATAGTTCCGGGTAGTTCACCGGTTTGAGGAGATAGTGGTCGATGCCGATCTCGATGGCGTTCAAGAGGTAGGATGTTTCGCTGTGCGCGGTGACTGCGACGATGGTGGCATCCCGGTCGATCTCCTTGATCTCGCGGGCCATTGCGATGCCGTTCATGTGGGGCATGTTGAGGTCGGTGATCACCACCTCCGGCCTGAATTGGCGATACATCTCAAGACCGGTGGCGCCGTCATCGGCCTGGTAGATCTTCGCCTCGGGATAGTTGAGAGAGAGCATCCTGCCGAGCATCTCGCGCGCTTCGACCTCGTCTTCCACGAGCAAAAGCGCCGCTCCGCTGAAGAGCTTTCCGGCCCGGTCCATCGGCTAAACCTCGATACGGAAACGGGCACCTTCCCCGGTGTTGGTCACGGTGAGCGCCCCGTTCATGTTCTTTTCCACGATGGTCTTCGACATAAAAAGCCCTATGCCGGTCCCCTTGTCGGGTCCTTTGGTGGTGAAGTACGGATCGAAGACCTTTTCGATGATCTCCTGGGGTATCCCTCCCGCGTTGTCCTCGATGGTGATCACCGTCTTACCTTCCGTCACGTTCAGCCTCACTGCCACCCGCGGTCGCTCGACTTTTCGCTCCACCAAGGCGTCCTTCGCGTTCATGAGGATATTGAGGAGCACCTGTGCAAACTCGTTCGGGATGCCGACCACCCAGGCGTCGGGGTCGGCCTGCAGGTCGATCTCGACCTTTGCCGCAGCGAAGGCCCCCTGGAGTATGGTCAAGGTCTGCTCGAGAACGTCCAGGGCCCTGAACCTCTGCTTTTCCTTGTCCGGGCCAAAGAAGTTTCTGAAACCGTCGATGGTCTGGGACATGTAGTTGATCACCTTCATGGCACGGGCCACGCTCGTGTCTAGGTAATCCTCGTTGAAGAGCCCCTGGTTGTAGTAAGTGGGTAGTTCCTGCACGATGAGCCCCAGGGTGTTAAGGGGCTGACGCCACTGGTGCGCGATGTTGGCGATCATCTCCCCCATGGCGGCAAGCCGCCCCTGCCTGATGAGAAGCTGTTCCTGGCGGCGCAACTCTTCCACCGCCCTCAGACGCTCGGTCATCTCCTCCCTGAGCGCCTCCTGGGACATGACGATGTCCGATATGTTCATACAGGCGCCCACAAGCCTGAGCGGTTTACCGTCTTCGGCATAAGAGACCCGCGCTCGCATGCTGATCCAGCGCACCTTCCCGTCAACAGATCCGACGGTTCGGTACTCTGCGCTGTAAAGCCCGGCGCCGGCGGGGGTGCGTGCGTCTTTAACGATCTGCTCCAGCCTTCCCCTGTCTTCCGGGTGAACACACCGCAGGACAGTCGATAGATCGGTCACGACATCTTTTGGAAGACCGTAATGCTGCCGCGCGATTGCCGACCACTCCCCCGATCCGGTGGCCAAATCCATAGAAAAAATGCCGAGCCCGGTCGTCTCCACCGCGAGCTTCAGGGTGGCCTCGCTGTCCTTGAGCGCCTGCTCGGTGCGTTTCAGTTCCGTGAGATCAACGGCGAAACCGATCCCTTCCTCGTCGGTGTCGGCCATGCGAGCGAGGGCGGTCAACGCGGCAACACGCTGGCCGTTTCTGGAACGGATGAACACCTTCTCGTAGGTTTTGCTGATGCCCCGGGAGATGATCTCGTCCATCGCGCTCCTGTCCTTTGCGTGATCCTCCGGGGCGGTGACATCAACGAGATTCAGGTCACCGCTTCTGCACTCTGCCCCGGTGTGGCCGATCAGGTCACAGTATGCATCGTTTGCGTCGGTGATCCTGCCATCGCGGTTCCAGAAGAATATTGCAATCAGGTTGGACTCGTAAAGCCAGCGAAACCTCGTTTCGCTGGTGCGCAGCCGCTCCTGCACCCCCCTCAGTTCGTGAATATCGGTGGCAGTCCCGTACCACTTGGCAACTCTGCCATGCTCGTCACGTTCTGCGGTGGCGCGGCTTAGGTGCCAACGATAACTACCGTCGGCACAAAGGATGCGCTGTTCGTTCTGATATGTCGTCCCGGTGGCGATTGCCTCCCCCCAGAGCTCGGCCGTGCGCTGCCGGTCGTCCGGGTGGATGCAGCAGGCGATCAGTTCCGAAGGTGACCCGCCGCATTCATGCAGGAAAGCCGAGCCGATGCCGGTGTAGCTGTGAAAGTGTGCGTTCAGGTAATCGATGGTGCCGTCGGCATCCGCAGTCCAGACGATCTGAGGCATGGAGTCGGCAAGGTTTCGCAGCCTCCTCGTGGAACGCAGGAGTTCCTCCTCAGTCGCCTTGCGGCGGGTCACGTCAAAGATGACACCGATGAAACGGCATGAGCTTCCCGCCCGCTCGCAGACGAAGCGGCCTATCACGTTGACCCACACGGCATCACCGCTATCTGCACGGATAATCCGGTGCTCCGAGCTGAACAGTTGGTTCTGTCGACAGGCCTCATCAAGAGCCGATCGAACCCGTTCCCTGTCCTCGACGTGAATCAGATCCTGCCACATGGAAAGTGAGGCGGGGGCGGGATCCCTGCCCGGCGCCGGATATCCCATGAGGAGGAAGTGCCTGCGGGACCAGTTACCCTCTCCGGTAGCTACGTCAATGTCACAGGCCCCCATCTCAGCGGCATCAAGGGCAAGCTTCAGGCGTTCCTCGCTCTTCGCAAGCGCCTTAGCCGCCACCCTGCTTTCCGTCACGTCGGTAAAAGTGGCAAGCCCGGAGATGATACTGCCGGACATGTCGCGCAGCGGGGTCGCGTTGATGCTCACAAAACCGCGGGACCCGTCTCCCCTGAGTACCTGATACTCTTCACCGAGCACGGTCTCCCCCTTGATTATGGCGCGGCTCAAGGGGATATCCGGTGCCGAGACATGACTTCCGTCCAACCGGTACAGCTTCCAGCTGTCGAAATCGGACACGGTGGCCGTCTCCTCCGGTTGAACGCGAAAGATGGCACGAATGATGTCGTTTTGGTACACGACCTTACCCGAGGAAGCCTCTGCTACCACCACGCCGACGGGAAGCTGCTCGACTACCAACTCGAAGCGGTTCTGCTGAAAAGCGAGCTCGCGAAGCACGGCCTCATGCTCGGCCTGAGCCGCCTTACGCTCGGAGACGTCACGTGCGATGGTCTGGACCGCCGGGCTTCCCCGGTACACGATGACAGTGGAAGAGCCTTCCATGAACCGCTCCTCGCCGTCCAGGCGCCTGATGCGGAACTCAAGCAGCGGAATTTCCTCCCCGTCCTTCATCGCCACGATCTTATGCTCCATCGCCTCCCTGTCATCAGGATGAATCAGTTCGTACAGCGTGTGACGGCGCAGCGTATGTAGATCTCGCGCGCCGAAGACACCGAGCGCGGCGCAGTTCGCGTAGAGAAAGTCGCCGCCGCGGTGCACGAGCACCGGGTCCGGGGCCATTTCCACCAGGGTGCGGTAGTACCGCTCACTTTCCCGCAAGAGGCGCTCCATCTGGACGCGCTCGGCGTCTTCGCGGGCGATGATGGAGATGCCGGTTAGATTTCCGCCGCTATCGAGGATCGGGGACAGGGTGAGGGACACGGGGACTTCGCGCCCACCTTTGGCCAGGCGCACCGTCTGCAGGTTGCGGATGCGTTCGCCGCGCAAGATCTTCTCGGTGATCTCGCGCAGCTCGTCACGCCTACTTTCCGGGACGAGGAAGGATATGTTGCGTCCGACCGCCTCTTCGGCGCTGTAGCCGTAGAGCGTTTCGGCGGCATGGTTCCAACTGGTGATGATCCCTTCACGGGTCTTACTCAATATCGCGTCATCGGAGGAGTCAACAATGGCGGCAAGATGAGCCATGGCCTCTTCGTTACCTGCCGCCTGGATTGCGCCCGCTTTCCCTGTCATGACGCCTCGCTGGTACTCATCCCTGTCTGAGGTAGCTGCCCGATTCGGGATTCTCAGCAAGGGTGAAATAAAAAGTTGCGCCCGTACCAACCTCCCCTTCTGCCCAGATACGACCGCCGTGCCTGAGCACGATGCTGTGCACGATGGCAAGCCCGATGCCGGTACCGTTCCAGGCGAACTCGCCGGGCGTATGGATGGTCTGAAAAGGTTTGAAGAGCTTGTCGGCGTATTTCATGTTGAACCCGACGCCGTTGTCCGAAACAAAGTAGACCGGTACCCCCTGCTGCTCGGTGATACCGAACTCGATACGGGCGCGCTCCCTTTTAGAGGTGAACTTCCAGGCGTTGTACAGCAGATGCTCGAGCGCCTTTTTCAAAAGGGCCGGGTCTCCATTCACCCTCAATCCCTCGGCGATGACAAACTCCACCTCTCGTCCGGGATGTAAGACTGCGAGATCTCCGGCAACGGTTTTCGCGATGCCGCTTAAGTCGGCGTCGGCGATGGAGAGGGTGCAGCGCGCGAGATGGGTAAGACTGTTGAAAGCGTCCATGATCAGCTTGATCTGCTGCACCACGAGCCCCGCCCGCTCGGCGTAGCGGCGGCAGTCGGCGTGGCCGCAGGTGCCGCAGTCTTCCAAGAGCGCGGTGCAGTACCCCTCCAGGCGGGCCACCGGGGCCCTGAGGTCATGAGAGACGAAATAGCTGAAGCTCTCAAGTTCGCTCACCGTAGCCTGGAGCAGTGAAGTCCGCTGCTCCACACGCCGCTCCAGTTCCCCGGTGAGGGTGCGCACCTGCTCCTCGGCACGTTTCAGCTCCGTTACGTCATGACATGTGCCGATCACGGTCCTGATGCCGCAGGTGTCGACGATCGTCTCCGCCTCGAGTCTTACGGTCCTGAACGAACCATCCGGGCGCAGGACCCGGCAAAAAAGCGGTCCGGCAAGCCCCGACTCCCCTGCCCCCCAGATCGCCTTCAGGACTAGGTCGCGGTCTTCCGGGACGAAACGCTCCAGAAAGGAGGCAGGCGAGGGGGTGACGGTGCCGGGCTCGACCCCGCAGATGCGGTACAGTTCCTCGGACCAGCTCATGGCGCCGGAGTCCAGGTCCTGCTGCCAGCTTCCCAGCCGTGCGATACGCTGCGCCACCGCAAGCTGCCGCTCGTTTTCTTCAAGACGCCGGTGCTGCTGCTCCACGAGCCGTTTCAAGGCGATCTGCTCCAGCACCTTGTCGAGAACCGCGAAGAGTTCCTGGTAATTAAGTGGTTTCAGTACGTAGTTGTGCACGCCGATTTCTATGGCGCTCAAAAGGTAGGAGGTGTCGCTGTGGGCCGTGACGGCTATGATCGTCACCGCGGGGTTTATCTCCTTGATCTCGCGTGACATCCTGATCCCGTCCATCAGCGGCATGTTGATGTCGGTCATGACGATGTCGGCTTTGTGCTCGCGGTACACCTCCAGTGCGGCAAGGCCGTTCTCCGCGACGTAGACCTCGAGCATCGGGTAGTTCATGGCGAGCATCCTCGTCACCATCTGACGGGCATCCGCCTCGTCCTCGACGTAGAGCATGCTGGCAGCACCCAATTCCCTGGCCCCTTCGCTCATTCGTGCCCTCCGCCCCGCGACAGGACACTTTTGAGCCGGTCCGCGGTCATCGGCTTGTAGATGTAATCAACGACACCGAGCTCCCAGCAGGTTTCCTGATCGGTCTCGTTGTCCGAGGAGGTGAGTATGGCAACTGGAAGCTGGCACAGCCGCTCGTTTTGACGTATGAACTGCAGTATGTCGAGGCCGCTTATCTTTGGGAGCTTGAGATCCAAAAGCACCAACCTGATCCTGTCATGGCCACCTTCCTGTTCCATGCGCCGCAAAAGCTCACTCGCCTCTTCGCCGTCCCGTGCGACCAGTATCTCGTCAGTGCAGACCTTACGGATGATGCGACAGGCAAGGAACATGTCGTCGGGGTTATCTTCAACGAGCAGGATGAATGACTGAGCCATCGGCATCTCCGCGCCCCGGAGGGTAACTGCAGACCGCAAAACAGCCGAGCGCTTGGAGTAAGGTTTCGGCTCGGCTGATTGTGCTGCGACGCAGTACATTTACCACTTAACATTAGCACCCGCTTATTCTATCCACATGCACCCCCTTGTCAAACGGCGCCGTCCGTACTTCACCCTATGGGAACCTCGATGGTGAATTCCGCCCCCCTGTCCACATTGTGAACAGTGAGCCGTCCAGGGATGTTCTTTTCAATGATCACCTTGGACATGTACAAACCGATCCCGGTCCCCTGTTCAGGGCCTCTGGTAGTGAAATAGGGATCGAAGATGCGGTCCATTATCTCTTCCGGGACCCCGCCCGCGTTATCCCGTATCCTCACCGCGGCGTATCCGCCCTCTTTTTTGACCGTAATGGTGATGATGCGTCGTTCGACCTTGCGGTCGAGGAAGGCGTCGCGGGCGTTGAAGAGGATGTTGAGGATCGCCTGGGAAAACTCGTTCTGGTGCCCTGTCACTACCAGGTCGTCCACGGCGTTTAACGCTACGTCGATCTGCAGGTGGCGGAAGCTGTCCTGGACCAGCGACAGCGTGCGCCCCACCACCTCTACGACCTTGAAGGGCGCGGTGGCCTTGTCCGGCCGGAAGAAGTTGCGGAAATCGTCGATGGTGCGCGAGGTATGGTTCAGCACCTTCATGAACCTCGCCACGCTGTCGTTTAGGTAGTCACGGGTAAAGCTGCCATGGTCGTACATGACGGGCATCTCCTGCACGATGAGACCGAGCTCGTTCAACGGCTGACGCCACTGGTGCGCGATGTTGCTGATCATCTCTCCAAGCGCCGCCAGACGGCTTTGCTGCAGCAGCATGCGCTCCTTTTCACCCAACTCCTCAAGTGCCTTCAGCCTCTGTGCGGTCTCCTCCTCCAGCTCGAAAAGGGTCCGCGAAAGCTCCTCGTGTTGCAGTTCCACCTTCTTCCGACTTAACTCAAGATCGGCGGTCCGTTCGACCACCCGGGCCTCCAGATCCTCCTTTGCCTGCTCCAGGGCACCGATGAGCTCACAGTTGCGATAACTGATGCCGATCACCGAGGCGGTCCCCATCATGAGGCTCACGTCACGCTCCACGAGAGGGCGCTTGCTCCTCACGTTCTCCGCAGTCAAAACCCCGATGGACATTCCCTCCGAGGTGATGGGGCAGCAGATGAACGACCTCGTGCCGTTTTTAACGGCGCAGGCCAAGGTGCGTCTGCCGAGGGTCTCCTGCTCACGTTCGAGGTCGTTTATGAGAAAGGGGCGTTTCTCGTTGAAGCAGGCGACGTAGACGTCACGACCGGCGCCGTTTTTGTCAAGGTGAAGCGACAGCCCGTTCAGACATTCAAGCTCCCGCGCGCCGTAGCCGTACGAGGCCCGCAGCTCGAGCCTGCCGCTGTTGCCGTCGGCGAGGAAAATGGCGCCTCGGTCGTATTCGAGCCGACGCTGCATGATGTCGGCGACATCGACGAGCATCTCCTCGATGCGCGTGAAATTGCCGAGCCGCTGTCCGATCTCGTTGGTGAGCATCGCGGTGTTGTAGTTCAAATCGATCAGTTCCAGGAGGTTGTCGATGGAGTCCTTGGTGCTGCTCAGGCTGTCCTTTACGGCCCGTTTCTCGCTCGTCTCCGCGGCCAGCGCCACGAGGAGCAGTAGGACCAGCGATCCAAGCAGGGCGTATCCCGAGGCCATGCCGGCGACAACAAGGGCGATATTCAAAAGCGCCAGGGTCGGCACCAAGGTATTGCGCAGCTTCTTCAGGTAGGTGTAAGCGCTCTTCTCCCAGGTGACCACATAGCGGCAAACCGGGTCGCCGCGAAAGACGCACTCGGGCTGCTGGATGGTCGGGAGGTGTCTGATCTCAGGAAAGTACTGCAGGTCGGTCAGCTTGTGGTTGAACATGAGGACGATCGCCTCGAAAAAACCGATGCGGTTTTCGCACTGGTACTGCTGTTCCATCTCCCCATCCACCGGGGTGACCGTAATCTCCACCGAGTTCGAGGCGAGGCGGCGCGAGCGGTAGCTCGTGCTTCTGGTGAAGTTAGCGGTCGCTTTGCTGATGATCTCGAAGGTGCTCGAGGCGTCCACGAGACCCAGGATGTACTGGCGCATGGCGCCCAATACGTCGGGGGAGGCGGCGTAGCGTCCGGCCTCCCTTGCGATGCGCGGGTTGCCGGTCATCTGCAGGAGCTTTTCATAGAAACGGTCCACCTGGGTCTGGCTGAACCAGTGTGCCTGGTCGGCCACTTCGTACTCCTTCATCCCCGCGTACTCAAGGAGTTCGGCGATGTCGACGTGGCTGTACTTGTGCTTTATGAGCAGGATGAAGGAATTGATGATCCTGCTGTTGTATAGCGGCTTGTCGCGCTGGGAAGCTTCCATGTCGGCTCCGGGGATCACTGCGTCTTGCGCGGCCCCTTGAGGAGCGCGTCGCAGTAGTGCAGAAAATGGTCCGTGTATCGCATGTCGAGGATCCAGAGCAGGTAGGTCTTTTCGACGGGAAGGGCCTTTTCAACGGCATACGAGTGCGGAAACACCAGAGCCGGCATCGCCCCACCTTCGTAGTGCCGGCTCACGTGGCGCAGCGACATCTCGATCAACGCGCGCGGCATGCTGTCATCGATCACGAAGATGGTCACGCAGTTGGTGAGTTCCGCCATGTTGAAACCGGCGTCGGTGCAGTTGACGAGAAAGAAGGCCTTAAGGCTCCCCTTGCGGCGCAGTGAGTAAAGGTGGACTTCCTTACGAAAGCCAAGCTCGTTGTATTCGCGCGCAAGCCCCTTGTCGCCGTTGCCCCCCGGGCGAAGGTCGAAGGCCTCGATGAGGGCGCCGCCGGAGACGTGCCGGTAGAAGCTACCCATCTCGGAGAGATCAAAGGCGCTACTTTTGGAGAGCTCCCATTGCGGCGGAAGTGCTTCGCCCCCCCCCTCGTTTTGGTAGTGAAAATAGGCGAAGAGGTCGAGCGAGCAACTGCGCTGGTCCGCATGCTTCGCCGAGAAGCCGCCGAAGACACGCGCCGGAAAGCGGTTGTCGGGACGGTAGTAACAAAAGGCGTAGCGCAGTCGCGCGAAGGCGAAACTTTCCAGTTCGCTCAGGTAGTGGCTCACCTGGTCCAGTACGGCGATACCCGCCTTGGCCGCTGACTTGCGCGCCGCGTGGTGATGTATCAGCCAGGAATTGCTGTAGAAGCGGACCATGGCCAGGTGCCCCAAAATGACGCCGTGGTCAAGGTAGATGAAGTGGCGGGCGATCTGGGGATTGCCGCTGTAAAGCCTCGCGTAGGTCTCCTTGATCCTCTTCTTGTTCTCCTGGAAATGGGCGTACTTTGACGGGTAGATGAACCCGGTCTGGAAGAAGAAATCCCAGAGGTCGTCGAGATCGACCTCGGTGTCGACGTAGGACTTACGGTTCGTCACCTGGTGCAGCAGCGAGAGGAGTTTTACGTGGTCGCCGATTTCCATATCCAAAATAGCGAGGCCGCAGCGCACGAGTTTCTCGTCCCCCTTTTCGCCCGCGGGGTTGCGTGAAAGCACCTGGGCAAGACAGCAAAGGCTCATGCCGTGACCGAAGGTAATCTTAAGACCCGGGATCATCAAACCGGGCATGAGCAGAGAATCGCCCTCGCTCTCCTGGACCGAAAAGCCGGTGCCGGACATGTCGGTGACCATCAAGTTGACGCGCTTGCCGATCAGGGGGTGATTGAAGACGGCGTTCGGCGTCGGGACGAGTTCCTGCCGGAAGTTACGATATTTCTTCGGCTTGAAGCGTCGTATCGAGCTGTGCCGCAGGCTAAGAACAAAAGAGCAGGAGCCGCCTGCGGACTCCATGGCATGGACGTCGAAGACGCCCGAATAGAGCATGGTTTCGCCGCGAAACAGGCGTAAATGCACCGGCTCTTCCGTGTTTATCCAGCGCAGCGTTTCCGGTTTTTCCCACGTACCTGAGATGCGAAGCGATACCGGGGTGTAGTCGACCAGGCTGCCGTCAAAGAGGACGCCGTTCTGCATGATCTGGGCGGATACGCCGTCGGAGAGGTGCCGCCGGATCTTGCGCGCCTGGAACTCGCGACAGGCTGGTGGGAGCATGAGGGCAAAGCCGCAATCGTCTATGGTGACCGGCTCGGGATTTACCACCAGGTATTTCCTGCCGTCGGCGATGAGCAGGTAATCGAAGCGGTAGCTCTTGAGGAGTTCCCTGAGGCTCGGGACGTCCTCCCATAGGCAGTCAAGCCTCTCACCGGCGCAGGGAAGAGGCATGGCTTTCAGGAAGATCGACTCGTCGTAGGCTACGTGCCTGAGCGCCACCAGGATGGACTGGTTCTGGAAGTTGATGTAGTTCAGACGGTTCACCAGATGGCTGCGGCTGACACTCTTGCCGGTGGCTGGACTCTCCGCATCGGAGGAAACGACATGAAGTCTCGGTACCGCGTCTCCCATGGGAAACCTCGCAGGGGTACCCCGGGAAGCGCGGACTGGCGCAGTCGGGGCGAGTTCCAGACGCCGTCTAGGCGGCCGGGCCGTACTGCCCACCGGCCTCCGCAACTGCCGCGCCGACCCCGGGAGGAACGTTGAAGCCAAGCCAGTACTGCGCCACCCCCTGCATCAGCACAAGGAGGGCGTTGAAAGAATTGGGTTTGAAAAGAAAGGAGTTACAGCCGAGTTCGTAGGCGCGGTTCAAGTCAGCGGCGGGGACGGGGACGGTGAGCACAACAACGGGCAGCCGCCTGAGCGCCTGCTGTTCGCGCAGCCAGGAGAGAAGCCCCACCCCAGAGATGTGCGGCAACTTGAGGTCGAGCAGCATCAGCATAGGTAGGGGATGCAGTTCACGGTCGCCGAAGTCTCCAGCGCCGCTTAGGTAGGCGATGGCCTCCTCGCCGTCGTGCGCGTGTTGCACCGGCGTGATCACCCCGACCCGCTGCAGGGCAAGCCGGGTGAAATGCGCCTGATCGGGGTCGCTGTCGACGAGGAGAACGGTGTGGTGCACGTAGCTCATGGCGAAGCCTCCCTACTACTCCTTCCTAAGTTCGATCCAGAACCTGCTCCCCTCCCCCTCCTGCGACTCGAGCCCAATGCGTCCACCCAGCCGCTGCACGGCCTTCCGGACGATGGCGAGCCCCACCCCGGTACCCGGGTAACTTTCGATACTGTGCAACCGCTCGAAGATCTTGAAGATTCTCTCCTGATGCTGTGGAGGTATGCCGATGCCGTTGTCCTGGATGTAGAGGCGGCAGTACTCACCGGAGTCCTCTGCCCAGATGCGCAGCAGCGGCACCACCCCTTTCGGTACGAACTTGATGCCGTTGGTCATCAGGTTCAGCAGTACCTGCACGAGCACCGTGTGGTGCGCGATCACATCGGGGAGATCTCCCGCGACCTCAATGCGGTACCCCTTGCCTCCGCTGGCGAGCTCCAGCTGCTGAGAGGCATCGCGGACCGCCTGTTGCAGGCTCACCGGCTCCAGGGTGATCTCCTGGCGGCTCAGACGGCTATAGGCAAGTAGATCCTGGATCAGACGGTCCATCCCCTGGGCAGCCGTCTTGATGCGCACCAGGTAGGCATTTCGCTCGGCGGGGGACTGGAATTCATCGTCGAGCAGGATTTCCGCGAAGGCGTGCATGGCACGGATGGGAGCGCGCAGGTCATGGGAAACCGAGAAGGCGAAGGTGTCGAGCTCCTCGTTGATCTCCTCGAGCTGAGAGGTGCGTTCGGCGACGCGGCGCTCCAGGGTGGCAGCCTCGTACTCCAGGCGCGCGTTCAGTTGCGCTATCTTCTCCTCCTCCTGCCTGTACTTCGTGCAGTCACTGATCACGAAGCCAAGATGCTCCTCGGTGAGCGCGAAGATCCTGATCCGGTAGAAGTGGCCATCGTGGCTTACCTCGCCCAGCTCCTGAGAGCCGCCGAAGGCGGCGATTCGATGGCACGTCTCACGGAACCCCTCCGCCTCGAACCAGCCGGGGAAACAATCACTGACCCGGCAATTGCCGAAGTTGAAGGACCGGCACTGACATAGTTTCACAGCAGCCGGGTTCATTTCGACGATGAGGGGCATTGCCTCCGGGTCTCTCACGTCCAGACGCAGGATGGCCAGCCCTTCTCTCATGTTGGTGAACATCAGTCGGTAGAGTTGTTCGGCCTGTTCCATGTCCATGATGGCCTCTCCCTGGGCAAACGCAGAAGAGTATAGCGGAGGGTTATTAATTTGCACCAATGTTTCACAACAGGTAGTGCGCTTTAGCAAGCTTGAGTGGCGGCTGCCCTAGCCATGGCAACGGATGCGTGCAGGTGCGTAGGTCGCCGTGGCAGTCCGGCGATGACGCAGCGTTGTCCGGTTAGGATGTTGCAGTAGCCGGAAAAGTTCCCCCTCCCCTTGCGGGAGGGGGTTAGGGGGTGGGGTAAGGTGCCATCATTTCCCTTGGCTTGCGGCTTCACCCCCCCCCCCGGCCCCCTCCCGTCAAGGGAGGGGGAGGCTGGAAATGGTTGGATGTTGGTGATGCACGTACCAAACCGGACAAAGCCGGGGATGACGGGGTCTGGATGGAGATGCAGTGGCGGGAGTCAACGTTTTGATACGTGTGGATTATCTTCGAGGTAGAAGCGAAGCGGCTTGGCGGCCCAATCACCGGCGTAGGCGACGCCGATGCGCGGACGCGTGACGATGCACCTTTCCTCCTCGTCCCTGCGTGCCGCGACGAAGAGGTCCCCACTCAAAAGGTCGTGACCGTTGCAGCGCAAATCGATCCCCATGGCGCGACAGAGAAGGCCCGGGCCGCTGGTGCGCTCGTGGACGTTGCGTACGGGCTCGAGGGCGCGCAGCAGCACGGCGCAGGCGTTTCCCTCTCGCTCAGTTACGACGTTGAAGCAGCAGTGAATGCCGTAGATCAGATAGACGTAGGCAAAACCTGGCGGACCGAAGAGGATGCGGGTGCGGGGGGTGAGCCCCCTGGAGGAGTGGGCGGCAAGATCCTCCTCCCCCAGGTAGGCCTCGACTTCGACGATCTTTCCCACCCGCGTCTCTCCGGCAGCATCATGGACGAGGTAGGCGCCTAAGAGCTCGTGGGCCACGGTTACCGTGTCCCGGTCGTAGAAGGAGCGCGGAAGCGGTGTCAAAGGGAGGGAGCGCATCGCCGCCCCTAAAGGACCCCTTCCTTTCTGAGCGCCTTGACCACCTCGCGGGCCAGTTCCTTGCCGACGCGGGTCACCTTCTCAGGTTCGGTCGCCTCGATGGTTCCCGCCCAGAGCAGTTTGTCCGAACGTGCGTCGAACAGGTTCACCTGCATGGTGGCGATGTCGTAGGTGGTAACGTAGGTCGGGCCGTACATGGCCATGGAGCGATAGTAACCGGGAAAATCCCAATCCGGGAAGGCGGGCGGGTACCAGTAGCCTGGGTACGGGGTGGCGATGGCGCTCGGCTGCACCGTGGTCTGCCGCTCGACCTTGATGGTCTGCACGGTGAGGACGGCCTGCGCGCCGACCCGTCTGACGGCGCGGTCCAGTGCGTACCAGTCGGGAAGCGCGCTGCCCTGGATGATCGAGTAGCTCGCGACCCCTTCGACGCCGTGGCGGCTCAATTCGCTCACCAGGGTATCCTCGTACACCACGCGGCTCGACTGTTTCGGTGAGAACCCGACCACCAGTATCTTGCGGATCCCTTCGCCGCGCAGCGACGGGTTGCGCCAGGTATCGACCATCGACACCGAAGCACAGGAGCAAAGCATGACGGTGAGGCAGATAAGGGCGGCTATCCTGAGCAGGTTACGCATGTGACACCTCCGACAACAAGCTGAAGTTGCGTGATTAAGGCGGTTCATCCGGTGCCCGGGCAGAAGACCCGAATACTTATACCAAGTTGCTGCGGGTTGGCAATCGTATATACTGGGTGGGTCTCGTCGGCCGAAAGCCCCGGCCCAGGGCCACATCCACTAAATCAGGAGGCAAGCGATGGAAAATTTCAAACGCGTTCTCGTGGTAAACAGGATGAGCGAGTACTGCCGGGATGCCGTGCAGGCAGGTATCTCGATTGCCAGGAAGTACGGCGCGGAGCTCATGGTCCTGCATATCGCAACCAACACGGAAGGGACCATAAGCATGGCGGGAGGTGCGCTGAACGCCCCGAGTGCCATTCCCGACGAGGTGAAAAACTACGCCAGCGTTCAGGAGCGGGCCAAGGATGAACTGGAGCAGATGATCGGGCAGGAGATCCGGTCCGGGCTGCCGATAAAGGTGATCATCAAGGAAGGCAAACCGGTGGACGAGATCGTGCAGACGGTGAAAGACGAGCGGATCGACCTGATGGTGCTCCTTTCCCACGAGGAGGGACGCCTGGAGCACATGCTCTTCGGAAGGGACAACGACGCCGTCCTGCGCAGGATGCCCTGCAGTATCCTGCTCATAAAACGCGAGCCCGAATCGGTCGAGTGGTAGTCGCGGAAGCGACGGGAGAATGCCAATGCAGAGATGGATCTGTACCATCTGCCAGTACGTTTACGATCCTGCCGAAGGTGATCCTGTCAACGATGTCCCGCCTGACATATCCTTCGAAGAACTGCTCCCTGAATGGCACTGCCCGGTGTGCGAGGCGGCCAAGAGTTTTTTCGAGCCCCTGGCAGAAGAACCGCACTGACACAACGAACGGAGTGGCTGTACGGACAACCTGCAGAGCAGGTCTTATGACCTGCTCTTCTTTTTGAGGCTAGCCTCGCTGCGGCGTGCGGGTCTTACAGTAGGCCGCTCCTGGAACCGCTCAGACTCCGGATGTTTGCAGACTACGTCATAGCCGACCGGCAGGGCGTAGCCGCACTCTGTCTCGTCGAGGCAGCAGTAGTACAGTTCCCTGCCGAGTCCGGGCACCACGGCGCCTACACTGCTGGTCTTGCAGCCGCCGTAGCGGTCAACTCTTTTTTGGCATCGACTTTTGACAATGGCCATGGCACCCTCTCCTGGTTGCATAGTGCGGGAGAGTATAATAAAAAAATTCTAACTGTAAACCCGGCCGGCAAAAAAGGCCGGAGAGACAGCGCCACACTGGAACCACACCCGATGACCATCCTGCAGGCCAACGAGATCACGAAGCAGTACCGCATCGGCAACCGGGACATCACCGTCCTCGACAGCATCTCCCTCGAGGTAGCCCCGGGCGAATTCCTGGTGGTGAAAGGAGAGAGCGGCAGCGGCAAGTCGACGCTCCTCACCATCCTCTCCGGTCTGGACCGCCCGGACCTCGGCCGCATCTCCATCGAGGGGCGCGACATCACCGACCTGGACGAGGACGCCCTTGCTCCGCTTAGAAACAGCACCTTCGGCTTCGTATTCCAGTCTTTCCACCTGGTCCCCTCCCTCACCGCGCTGGAAAACGTCATGTTCCCGGCCGAGCTCAAGGGGGACACGGAGGCCCGCACGAAGGCGCTTGCCCTTCTGGACCGGGTAGGCCTTTCTCACCGGGTCGCCAGTTTTCCGCATCAGCTCTCGGGAGGGGAGAAACAGCGCTGCGCCATCTGCCGTGCACTGATCAACGCCCCGCGCATCATCTTTGCCGATGAGCCGACCGGCAACCTCGACTCGGTGAACGGCGAAGCGATCCTCACCCTGCTGCTGGAACTGCAGCGCGAGCGCGGCACCACCATGATCCTCGTCACCCACAGCCCGGAAATAGCCAGGAGTGCCGACCGGGTGATCACGCTTAAAGACGGCCGGATCGTCACAGGCGCCGACCATGGTTAACACCCGCTTCGTCCTGCGCCAGATCACCGGCGCGAAACGCCAGTGCACCGTCTTCATCCTCTGCGTCGCCCTCTCCATGGTTACCCTCGTCTCCCTGGGCAGTTTCAGGGAGAGCGTCGACCGCTCGCTGTTGCGCGACGCCCGATCGCTACACGCCGGCGACATCATCGTCAGGTCGCACGCCCCCCTACCCGTTCCTCTCGAGAATGAAATTGAGCGGCTCGCAAGGGAAGGCGAAGTAAAAACTGCCCGCTACTGGGACTTTTACACGGTGGTACAGAAAGCAAAGGATGAAGGATCGCTTCTATGCGACCTGAAGGTCGCCGAGCCCGCGTACCCCTTTTACGGGCAGGTGACGCTTCGCTCGGGCCGCCCCCTGAAAGAGGTGCTGAAGGCTGGGAGTGTGGTCGTCGAGCAGCAGTTCCTGGACCGTTTGCGGGTGCGCCTGGGGGATGCTGTGAGGGTGGGAAACACGACGCTCGTCGTGCGCGATGTGGTGCTCGCCGAGCCGGACCGGCCGGTGAACTTCTTCTCGCTTGGACCGCGTGTTTTCGTCGCCGCCGCCGACCGGGACGCCCTCGGGCTGATCGGGCTCGGCAGCCGGGTCGATCACGTAACCCTTTTGCAGCTCGCGGACCAGGGGAAGCTCGATGCGACGGCGGAGCACCTGGGCAAACTGGCGGACCAGTCCCGGGTGCGCGTAGAGACCTACAAAAACGCCGGCTCCCGGGTGAAGCGCTTCTTCGACAACCTCCTTTTCTTCCTGAACCTGAGCGGCATCTTCACCCTGCTCCTCTCCGGCTTCGGGATCCAGAGCACGCTGTTCGCCCTTTTGAAGGAACAGGAGAAGACCATCGCGGTGATGAAGGCCCTGGGTGCCGGGAGCCGCTTCATCATCGGCCACTTCCTCGCCCTGACCCTTGCGCTAGGCTTCGTCGGGACGCTCTTTGGGTTATGCGGCAGTTTCTTCCTGCAGCACCTTCTGCCCGCCCTTTTCAGCGGCCTGATCCCCGCGCGGGTGACCCTGCAGATCTCGTTCAGCGCCGTATGGCAGGGGATGTCCATCGGCCTCTTGGCGGTATTGCTCTTCACCGCCCTCCCCCTTTACCGCCTGAAGGAAGTGAAGCCGCGCGCCATCTTCGGCAAGGAGGAAACCACCACCCTCTGGAGCCGGTCCACCTGGCTCATCGCCGGTGCGGGAACCCTCTTCTTCCTCGGCATGGTGCTGTTGCGGCTGCGTGACCTGAAGACGGGGCTCTACTTCATGGCGGCTCTGGTGCTCCTTATCCTTGTTTCCTACCTGTTTGCCCGTGTCGCACTGTACCTGCTCAGAAAGAGCGTTCCCGGAAACCTCGTGCTGCGGCAGGCGTTGAAGGGGCTCTTCCGGCCGCACAACGCGACCCTCTCCATCATGGTGACGCTCTCGGCGGCACTCGGCGTCATCTTCTCGATCACCCTGGTGGAAAAAAACCTCGACGCCTCCTTCATCGAGTCCTTCCCCCCGGGGGCTCCCAACGTCTTCCTGATCGATATCCAGCCCGGGCAGAAGGAGGAGATGGCCACGCTACTCGGCCCCGGCGCCACCTATTATCCGATCGTCAAGGGGACGGTAAGCGCCATCAACGAAGCGGTCATCGATCCGGAAAAGGAGCGGCAGTCGCGTGGGGACAACCTCGGCCGCGAGATGAATCTCACCTACCGGGACAGGCTTCTTTCCGACGAGAAGATCGTCGCCGGGAAGACGCTCTTCAGGAATGACTGGGGCGACGCGCTGCAGGTCTCCGTGCTGGACACCGTGCTCAAGATGCACGAGATGAAGGTGGGCGACAGCATCACCTTCCGGATCCAGGGGGTGCCGATGACCGCGCGGGTTGCCAGCATCAGAACCCGCACCAGCAGCGGTTTCACGCCATTTTTCTATTTCGTCTTTCCCGAGCAGGCGCTCTCCGACGCGCCGCACACGATCTTCGCGGCGGTGCGCGTGGAAAAGCGGAAGATCTCCTTGCTGCAGAACCAGGTGGTGGCCCGGTTTCCCAACGTCAACGTGATCGATCTTACCGAGACCGCACAGCTTTTCGGCAGGATCATGGGGAAGCTCTCCACCATCGTCCGTGTCTTCACCTCGTTCAGTATCGTCGCCGGGGTACTCATCGTGGTAGGATCGGTGTTCGCAACCCGCTACGCGCGCATACAGGAAGCCGTTTATTTCACGGTTTTGGGAGCCAGGAGGCGGTTCGTGCTCGGCGTCTTTGCCGTTGAGAACCTCGTGATCGGCAGTGTGAGCGGGATCATCGCCCTGCTGATGTCCCAGGTTGCGAGCCGGCTGATCTGCACGAAGGGGCTGGACATGACCTACGCTCCCTACCCCGTCCAGAGCCTCCTTCTGGTGGTAGCGACCACCGCCCTGGTGGAGCTGGTCGCCCTGTCGGTTACCATCCCCCTGGTCCGTCAAAAGCCGGTGATCTTCCTCCGCGAGCAGACCGATGAATAGGCCAAGGAACGCCAGTCCATAATTCCACTGCTGCCAAAACCAAGGAGCCCCCATGCTTCACCCCACCCCCCGCAAGCTGCTCACCCTCTTCGCCCTAACCCTCTGCTCGTCCATAGGCGCCGGTCCGGCCATCGCTGCCGGCACCGCGAAGCCCGCATCAAGTTCCTCCCAGGGCACCATCGTCGCTTTCGGCGACAGCCTCACCGCAGGCTACGGCGTCGCCGAAAGTGACTCCTATCCCGCACAGTTGCAGCGCAAGCTGCACCAGGCCGGGCATCAGTGGACCGTGATCAACGCCGGAATCAGCGGCGAAACAAGCTCCGGAGCGCTCGCCCGCGTCGACTGGGTCATGAAGCTCAAACCTGACATCGTGATCCTCGAAACCGGCGCGAACGACGGCCTGCGCGGCCAGGACCCGGAACTCACCCGGAAGAACCTAGTCAGCATCATCGCCAAACTCGAGTCAAGAAACGTGATCGTGGTACTGGCCGGGATGCGCATGCTGAAAAACCTGGGTCCTGCCTACACAAGCAAGTTCGCCGAGGTGTACCGCCGCGTCGCGAAAGAGCACAAGACCATCCTGATCCCGTTTTTCCTGGACAAGGTCGCCGGCAAGGAAGGGCTCAACCTCTCCGACGGCGTCCACCCGACCGGCAAGGGGTACGCCATCATCACCGAAAACATCTACCCCTACGTCATCAAGGCGATAAGTCAGAAGACGCGGCGGTGACCGTTCCGAAACGGCTAAAAGTTGCCCTGAACCCGCGTCTTCTCTTGCTTTTTCACACGATTTAATGTACAGATGCTCTGTTTAACTGGGCATCTTTGCTTACAGTCGGCGGACCAGTCTCCTCCATGCCCGACTCTTGTCCTTCAGCCGATTCATCACCTTAACGCCATCGCAATTCCGCAGCTGATTCGCTGGCAACAGGAGAATCCCGATTGGATCTATTTTCACTTCAGGGTGATGCAAGCGCTCGCTCTGCCAGAGCCGACAGTTTCGAGCCTGACGCTATGAGCCTCAAAGACGCGCTTCGTGAGATACGCCAGCCCCTGTACCTGCAGAAGAAAGGCGCTCGTCTGGTGCCCCACTTGGGGAGCGCCGAGGAACTGACCTCCGTTGCCGGCTATGCCCCCGCGTGCCTCCCGGAGAACCTGGGAGAACCCTCCTTTTGCCGCGAGATCGGCATCCGCTACCCCTACCTTGGCGGCTCCATGGCCAAGGGGATCAGTTCCGCCGCCATGGCCGAGGAACTCGGGCGTGCCGGGATGCTCGGCTTCTTCGGCGCCGCCGGGCTCCCCATAGCTACGGTCGCCGAAACGGCCGACCGCCTGAAGGCCTCCCTGGGCGACATCCCTTACGGCTTCAACCTGATCCACTCCCCGCACGAGCCCGAGCTCGAGAAGGAGCTGGCCGAACTTTACATCCGGAAAGGCGTGCGCATCATCGAGGCGTCCGCGTTCCTTGGCCTCACCCTTCCACTGGTGCGGTACCGCCTGCACGGCATAAGCCGCGCCGCCGACGGGAGCATCGTCACGCCGAACCGGATCATAGCAAAGGTGTCCCGCGAGGAACTTGCCGCCAAGTTCTTTGCCCCCGCCCCGGAAAAACTACTGCGCGCGCTCGTCGAGAACGGCTCGCTCACGCCGGAACAGGCCGAGCTCGCAGCTCATATCCCTCTCGCCCAGGACGTGACCGCCGAGGCGGATTCCGGCGGGCATACCGACAACCGCCCCGCCATGGCGCTCTTCCCGACCATCCTCTCGCTTGCCGCACGCCTCGAGCGCCAGTACGGCTACGACTGCCGGCTGCGCGTTGGCCTTGGCGGCGGCATCTCCACCCCGGCCTCCTGCGCCGCGGCGTTCGCCATGGGGGCCGCGTACGTTATGACCGGTTCCGTCAACCAGGCCTGCGTCGAGTCCGGCACCTCCGACACGGTGCGCGCCCTCTTGGCCGGCACCCGCCAGGCCGACGTCACCATGGCCCCCGCCGCCGACATGTTCGAGATGGGAGTCACCGTGCAGGTCTTGAAACGGGGCACCATGTTCCCGATGCGCGCCGCCAAGCTCTACGAGATCTACCGCGCCTACGGCAGCCTCGAGGAGATCCCGGCCGCGGAACGCGAGAAACTGGAAAAGACCATGTTCCTCGCGCCGCTTGATGAGATCTGGCGTGGCACCCGCGACTACTTCTCGAAGCGCGACCCGTCCCAGGTCGAGCGCAGCGAGCGCGATCCCAAGCACAAGATGGCGCTCGTCTTCCGCTGGTACCTCGGCATGGGCGCCCACTGGGCGAAAGACGGCGTCGAAAACCGCAAGATGGACTACCAGGTATGGTGCGGCCCCGCGATGGGGGCCTTCAACGAATGGACCGCGGGCTCTTTCCTCGAAACGCCCGCCGAGCGCAGGATCGTAACCGTCGCGCTCAACATCCTGCACGGTGCGGCGCACCTCACCCGCGCCAACTTCCTGCGCGCCCAGGGGCTCGAACTCAGGCAGGAAGAGATCGCACCGCAACCTCTCGATATCGCACAAATCAAGGAGTACCTTTGTTGAAAACTGATGATCTGAAGCCCGCCACTTCCAGCAACGGAAATCAGCTCGCCATCATAGGCATCGGTTGCCTCTTCCCGAAGGCCGGTGACAAGGACGCCTACTGGGCGAACATCACCGACGGGATCGACGCGATCACCGAAGTCCCCCCCACGCACTGGCCGGTGGACGCCTATTTCGACGAGGACAAGAAGAGCCCGGACCATACCTACGGTCGTCGCGGCGGCTTCCTTTCTCCGGTCGATTTCAACCCGATGGAGTTCAACATCCCTCCCAACGTGCTCGAGGCGATCGATACCTCGCAGCTTCTTGGCCTCATTGCGGCCGGCCAGGCGCTGAAGGACGCAGGTTACGGTCCCGAGCGCACCTGGGACAAGAGCAACGTCTCGGTCGTCCTCGGGGTCACCGGCACGCTGGAACTGGTCATCCCGCTGGGAGCGCGTCTAGGGCACCCGATCTGGCGCTCCGCCCTGAAGGATGCGGGTGTCGACGAAGAGACAGCCAAGGACGTGGTCGAGCGCATCTCGGACTCCTACGTCTCCTGGCAGGAGAACTCCTTCCCGGGGCTTCTCGGCAACGTCGTTGCGGGGCGTATCAGCAAACAGTTCGACCTCGGCGGTACCAACTGCGTCGTCGACGCCGCCTGCGCTAGCTCCTTAAGCGCGCTGCATCTCGCCTCCATGGAGCTAAACTCCGGCAAATCGGACATCGTCGTGACCGGTGGCATCGACACCTTCAACGATATCTTCATGTACATGTGCTTCAGCAAGACCCCTGCCCTTTCCCCGACCGGCAACGCCAAGCCTTTCGACGTCACGGCGGACGGAACCATCCTCGGCGAAGGTCTCGGCCTCGTGGTGCTCAAACGTCTGGCCGACGCGGAGCGAGACGGCGACAGGATCTACGCCGTCGTCCGCGGCGTTGGCTCCTCCAGCGACGGCAAGGGTGACGCGATCTACGCGCCGAGCGCTGCCGGTCAGAAGAAGGCGCTCCTCGACGCCTATAAAAACGCCGACGTCACCCCTCAGAGCATCGGACTTTTGGAGGCGCACGGCACCGGCACCAAGGTTGGCGACGCGGTCGAAGTGAGCGCGCTGCGCGATGTTTACGGGAAGTCCGATGCGCCGTGGTGCGCACTGGGTTCGGTGAAGTCGCAGATCGGCCACGCCAAGGCTGCGGCGGGCTCCGCAGGCCTCATCAAGGCCGCCCTTGCGCTGCACAACAAGGTGATCCCTCCCACGATCAAGGTGCAGACTCCGCAGAAAGAGGTGGTGGCCGACAACTCTCCGTTCTATCTCCCGGCCCACAAGCGTCCCTGGTTCCCGCGTCCCGACGTGCCGCGCCGCGCCGGCGTATCGGCCTTCGGCTTTGGCGGATCGAACTTCCACGTGGTGCTCGAGGAATACCACCCGGAAAAGGAAGCCGCCGACTGGGACGGCAACACCCAGATCATCACCCTTTCCGGCGCTGATGCGGCAGCCATCACGGCACAGCTCGACACGGTCCCGGCAGGGAGCGCGGAAGCCGCTTCGGCATGGACCGCGGTGAGGGATTTCGCCCTCGCCTCCCGTTCCTCGTTCGACGCCAAGGCACCTTGCCGCCTCGCGCTCGTCGTCGAACACGACAGGACGAACCTCTTATCGCTGGTGAAAAACGCCCGTGCCATGCTGGCAAAAAACGACAAGTCGGCCTGGCAAACACCGGACGGCGCCTACTTCGCCTGCGGTGGCGTACCTGGCAAACTCGGCGTCCTCTTCCCGGGTCAGGGCTCGCAGTACAACGGCATGCTGAACGACCTCGCCTGCAGTTTCCCGCAGGTGCTCGACGCCCTCGTCACCGCCGATGCAGGCTTCTTCTCCGAGAACGGATCGCGGTTGTCCGACCTCATCTATCCGCCGTCCGCCTATGACGAGGCAACGCGGGTGAGCCAGGAAGAAGCGCTTCGCGCCACCCAGGCCGCCCAGCCCGCCATCGGCGCGGCGAGCCTCGGTGCTCTGCGTCTGCTCCAGGCCTTCGGCGTCGCCCCGGAAGCGGTCGCCGGTCACAGCTACGGCGAACTGACCGCGCTCTGCGCTGCCGGAAGGCTCGACGAAAGCGCCTTCCACGAGCTCTCCCGCCTGCGCGGCAAGCTCATGGGGGCAGGCGACGGAGACAAGGGGAGCATGCTTGCGGTCTCCGCCCCGCTCGCGAAGATTGCCGAGGCGGTCGCAGCCGAAAAGCTCGACCTCGTCATCGCCAACAAGAACGCGCCGACCCAGGCCGTCCTTTCCGGCGCCACAGCAGAGATCAAGCGCGCCGTCGCCATCTTCAAGGAGCGCGGGCTCACCTGCAAGGAACTCCCGGTAGCCGCCGCGTTCCACAGCCAGTTGGTCGCCGACGCAGCGAAGCCGTTCCTGGCAGCGCTGGAAAAGATCGACATGCCGCAGGGGCGGATCCCGGTCTACGCAAACACCACAGCCGCCCTCTACCCCGCCGACACGGCGCAGGCGAAGGCGCAGCTTGCCGCACAGTTGGCCAAACCGGTCGAATTCGTCGCCGAGATCGAGGCGATGTACGCGGCTGGTGTCACGACCTTCGTCGAAGTAGGCCCCGGTAACAGGCTGACCGGTCTCGCCCAGGCGATCCTCGCCGAGCGTCCGCATCTCGCGGTGGCCCTCGATGCCTCTTCCGGCAAACGCTCCGGCATCGCCGATCTCGCCCGCACCCTGGCTCAGTTGAGCGTACTCGGCTACGGCGTCAACCTTGCCCTCTGGGACGAAGGGCATAGCCCTGCCCCCGTCACCGGCAAGAAACCGGCCCTCAGCATCCCGATCAGCGGTGCGAACTACGTGAAACCGAGGCAGAAGAAGCCGCCGGTCCAGCCCAAGCCGGTTGCGCCCCCCGTCGCTCCGGTCCAAGCGGCACCCGCAGGCGCAGCCCGGGCAGCCGTTCCGGTCCAGAATGAGGCACCGGTTTCCCAGATGCCCCAGCAGGCTGCAGTGCCGGCAGCGTCCATGGCGCAGCCGGCCTTCGCTCCCGTCCAGGGAGCAGGCCAGGACTCGCTCAGCGAATCGTTGCGGCTAGCGCGTGAAGGGATGTCCGTACTGCAAAAGATGCAGGAAGACACGGCCCAACTGCACCGTCGTTTCCTCGAAGGGCAGGAAGTGGCCGCCAAAACCTTCCAGGCACTTCTCGAGCAGCAACAGCAGCTCGTTATGGGCGGTATGAGAGCACCTGTCGCTGGAGTTGCGCCTCAAGTCGCCGTAGCACCAGTACAAGCTGCAGCTTATGTCGCGCCCGCACCGGCCTATACTCCGGCAGCCGTCGCCCAACCCGTGCCGTCGGCACCTGTCGCAGCACCGGTTGCACCGACAGCAGTCTTGCAGCCTGCGGCAGCTATTCAGACAGCATCCGTCGTGGCACAGACCGCACCCGTAGCATCTGCCACGCCCGCTGTGGGCAATGAGAAAATCACCCAGGCACTGCTTGCCGTGATCGCCGAAAAAACCGGCTATCCCGTTGAGATGCTTGAGCTTGACATGGGCATGGATTCGGATCTTGGCATCGACAGCATCAAGCGCGTGGAGATCCTTTCTGCGCTGCAAGAGCGTCTGCCCGGCAGCCCCGTGATCGGTCCCGAGCATCTCGGCACCCTGCGTACCCTCGGCGACATCGCCGGCCACCTCACCGCCGGGTCCGCAGCCGCGCCCGCGTCCGTCGCAACCACCACGCCCGCGTCCGTCGCACCAGGTTCCACCGCTGGCGCCGCAAAGGTCACCGAAACCCTCCTCACAGTGGTGAGCGAAAAAACCGGCTATCCGATGGAAATGCTTGAGCTGGAAATGGGGATGGACTCCGATCTCGGCATCGACAGCATCAAGCGCGTAGAGATCCTCTCCACCCTGCAGGAGCGTCTCCCGGGCGCCCCGGTGATCGGCCCCGAACATCTTGGCACCCTGCGCACCCTCGGCGACATCGCAGGTCACCTCGCCGCTGGCACCGCATCTGCGGCCCCAGTAGCAGCTGCCGCGTCCACCGTGGCCATTGCGTCCACAACGTCCGCAGGGTCCACCACCAGTGCTGCCCAGATCACCGAGACTCTCCTCACCGTAGTGAGCGAGAAAACCGGCTACCCCTCCGAGATGCTCGAACTCACCATGGGGATGGACTCCGACCTCGGCATCGACAGCATCAAACGCGTAGAGATCCTCTCCACGCTTCAGGAGCGCCTCCCCGAGTGCCCGACCATCGGTCCCGAGCACTTAGGCACCCTGCGCACCCTCGGCGACATCGCCGGTCACCTCGCCGCAGGCGCCGCCTCCGCAGCCCCAGTAGCAGTTGCCGCGCCCGTCGGGGCCGTCGCGTCCACAACGTCCGCGGTGTCCACCATCAGCGCCGCCAAGGTCACCGAAACCCTGCTTGCAGTTGTGAGCGACAAAACCGGGTACCCCGCCGAGATGCTCGAACTCACCATGGGGATGGACTCCGACCTCGGCATCGACAGCATCAAACGCGTGGAGATCCTCTCCACCCTGCAGGAGCGCCTCCCCGAGTGCCCGACCATCGGTCCCGAACACTTAGGCACCCTGCGCACCCTCGGCGACATCGCAGGTCACCTCGCCGCAGGCGCCGTAGCCGCAAGCGCCGTAGCATCAGGCGCTGCACCCGCATCCACCGCGTCCAATGCGTCCACCGGGTCCACCATTGATGCCGCCAAGGTAACGGAAACCCTCCTCGCGGTAGTGAGCGACAAAACCGGCTACCCTGCCGAAATGCTCGAACTCACCATGGGGATGGATTCCGATCTCGGTATCGATAGCATCAAGCGCGTGGAGATCCTCTCCACCCTGCAAGAGCGCCTCCCCGAGTGCCCGACCATCGGCCCCGAGCACTTAGGCACCCTGCGCACCTTGGGCGACATCGCCGACTACCTCGCCGCTTCCGCAAAGACTGCCGCCCCCGCCGGTCAGCCCGCGACAACCGCCGCAGAAACAACTCCGGCACCCGTCGCCGAACCGGTACAGGTCGCACCGCAAAACATCCAGCGCAGCACCGTCGTCCCCATGCTCCTCACCGAGAACGACGATGCCGACACCATCACCCTCGCCAACGACGGCGAAATCTGGGTTACCGACGACGGCTCCGCCTTCGCTGCGGAACTCTGCGGCATCCTGCTCGAACACGGCTGCTCGGTGCGCAAGGTGAACGCCGCACAGGCGGGCCAGATCGCCCCGGCCGGCAAACTCTCCGGCCTTGTCATCTGCGCGCCCGTTGCCGGCACCGACGACCAGTTCCTGGAGAACGCCTTCCTCCTGGCTAAAGACGCGGCAGCGGCACTCATCGAGTCCGCCCGCGCCGAAGGCGCCGTCTTCGTCACCGTCTCCCGCCTGGACGGCGCGTTCGGGTTCGGCTCCACGAAGTCCCTCAAGGACCCGCTCTCCGGCGGCCTCGCCGGACTTGCCAAGACCGCCGGTTTCGAGTGGCCGGAAGTCTCCTGCAAGGCGATCGACCTCGGCGATTTCGCACACCCCGCAAGCGCGGCCGGCGCCGTCGCCATCGAGATGCTGCGCCGCGGCCCGGGCGAAATCGGCCTCACAACGGAAGGGCGCTTTGCTCTGCAGACCACCGTACTCCCGGCGGCTCCCGCGCCGGAGCGCGCCGCGCTGGAAAACGGCGACGTGGTCGTTATCACCGGCGGGGGACGCGGCGTTACCGCCGTTTCCGCTCTTGCACTGGCTAACGAGTACCACCCCTTCCTGGTCCTTCTGGGCCGCTCGCCCGAACCGCAGGAAGAGCCTGCCTACCTCGCAGGCCTCACCGAGGAGGCGGAGATCAAGCGCGCCATCATGCAGAACGCGACCGGCAAGCTGCACCCGCGCGAGATCGAGGAACGCTACCGCTCCGTAGTGGCCGGCCGCGAGCTGCGCGCCACCCTGGAAAGCATCGCCGCCACCGGCGCCCAGGCCATCTACCGTTCGGTCGACATCCGTGACCAGAGCGCCATGGAACTCCTTCTGGGCGAGGTGCGCCGCGCCCACGGCCCGATCCGCGGCATCGTCCACGGCGCCGGGGTACTCGCCGACCGCCTCATCGTCGACAAAACGGCCGAGCAGTTCGAGCAGGTCTACAGCACCAAGGTGCACGGCCTCCGCTCCCTCCTGCACGCGACCCGCAACGACGAACTGAAGGTCATCGCCCTCTTCTCCTCCTCGACCGGCCGCTTCGGCCGCGTCGGCCAGGTGGACTACGCGGTCGCCAACGAGGTGCTCAACAAGACCGCCCAGGTCGAGGCACGTCGCCGCTCCGACTGCCGCTGCGTCAGCGTCAACTGGGGGCCCTGGGACGGCGGCATGGTCACCCCTGCCCTCAAGAAGGTGTTCGCTTCCGAAGGGATCGGCGTGATCGGCCTCACCGAGGGGGGCGCGTTCCTTGCCCGCGAGATGTCAGCCAGCGATGCGCCGGTCGAGATCGTCGCCATCGCCGAGCTTCCCGAGCAGGCAAGCGTCACGCCGCCCGCACAGGCAAGGGCACAGAACCTCTCTGAAGCCTTCGCGCTCACCCTGACCGTGCCCGAATATCCCTTCCTGCGCTCCCACGTGCTGGACGGCAAGGCGGTCCTCCCCATGGCAGTGATCGTCGAGTGGCTTGCCCATGGCGCTCTGCACGGCAACCCGGGCTTCCGCTTCCACGGCTTCAACGACCTGCGCATCTGCAAGGGAGTGGTTTTCGAGGACAACACCCCCTTCACGGTGAACGTGATGGCCGGGCGCGCCGAGAAACGCGAGTCCTTCTGGCTCGTTCCTGTCGAACTCTGCAGCCCGGGCGTGAACGGCAAGACCGTACTCCACGCCCGCGCCGAGATCGTTCTCGCCACGAAGCATCCTGAGGGGATCCGCTCCATCACCGAGATCCCGAGCACCACCTATCAGCCGCTCGAAGGGGTGATCTACAACAACGAGCGTCTCTTCCACGGCCCCGACCTGCACGGCATCGAGCAGGTGGTCGGCTGCTCCGCGAAGGGGATCGCCGCCACGGTGAAGGGGGCCCCGGCGCCCGCAAAATGGATCAGGCGCCCGCTGAGAAGCGCCTGGATCACCGACCCGCTCGTTCTAGACAGCGCCTTCCAGTTGATGATTCTCTGGAGCTTCGAGCGCTTCGGGTCAGGTTCGCTGCCGTGCTTCGCGGCACGCTACCGCCAGTTCCAGGAATCCTTCCCGCGCGAAGGGGTGCAGGCGGTGATCCGCGTCACCCAGGAGAGCGCACACGGCGCCAGCGCCGACATGGAGTTCCTCGACCGCGCCAGCGGCAAACTCGTGGCGCGCCTCGAAGGTTATGAATGCATCATCGATCCGTCCCTCAAACAGGCCTTCCAGCGCAACAAACTGCGCACCGTGACGGTCGTGGGGGCCGCATAAGCATGAAGCAGCAGTCCCAATCCGTAGCAATCGTCGGCATCGGCGGAATCTTCCCCGACGCGCCTGAACTGACCGTTTTTTGGGAGAATATCCGCAACGGCAAAAGCTCCGCCCGGGAGGTCCCGCAGGGGCGCTGGGCCGTCTCCGCCGATACCGCCTTCCACCCGGAGGCGGGGAAGCCGGACCACGTCTATTCCAGGCGCGGCTGCTTCATCGAAGCGATCCCCTCCGCATCACAGCTTTCGGGCCTGCAGCTGGACCCGAAGCTCGCCGACGGGCTTGATCCCGCCATCCACCTTCTGCTTAACGCCGGCAAAAGGGCCTTCGACAGCGCGGTAACCGCAAAGCTCGACCGCTCCCGTGTCGGCGTCATCATAGGCAACCTCGCCCTGCCGAGCGAATCGTCGGCACAGCTCTCCCGCGCCCTGCTCGGGCGCTCCTTCAAGGAGAAGCTTTTGGGGCACGCGGGCAGCGATCCGATCCCCAACCCGCTGAACCGCTACGTTGCCGGACTTCCCGCCGGGCTTCTCGCCGCGGCCCTCGGCCTTGGCGGCGGCTGCTCCACCCTGGACGCAGCCTGCGCCTCGTCGCTTTACGCCATCAAGCTCGCCTGTGACGAACTTCTCGCCGGGCGCGCCGACGCCATGCTCACCGGCGGTCTCTCCCGCCCCGACCCCCTCTTCACCCAGATGGGCTTCTCGCAGTTGCGCGCCCTCTCGCGCCGAGGCATCTGCTCGCCTTTCGACGCGTCCGGCGACGGCCTGGTCGTCGGAGAAGGTGCCGGCATCTTCGTCCTGAAGCGGCTCGACGACGCCATCGCACAAGGGGATAGGATCTACGGCGTTATCAGAGGGATCGGCCTCTCCAACGACGTGGGGGGAAGCCTGCTCGCCCCGATGGCCGACGGCCAGTTGCGCGCCATGCGTGCGGCCTACGTCAAGGCCGGGTGGAATCCGCAGGACGTCGACCTGATCGAGTGCCACGCGACCGGCACCCCGGTTGGGGACGCGACAGAAGTCTCGAGCCTCAGGGAGCTCTGGGGCGAGGTCCCGGGAAAGCCGTGCGTGATAGGGTCGGTGAAGTCTAACATAGGGCACCTCCTTACCGCCGCCGGTTCCGCCGCTCTCACCAAGGTGCTTCTCGCCATGAGCGAGGAGACCCTGCCCCCTACAGCCAATTTCAGCCAGGCACCCGAAACGTTCAGGCTCGAGGAAAGCCCGTTCCAGGTCCTCACGCACGCCAAGGCATGGAAACGACGCGCCGATGGCGTCCCGCGCCGCGCCGCGGTATCCGCCTTCGGCTTCGGCGGCATCAACGCCCACCTCCTCGTCGAGGAATGGCTCCCGGAAGGCAAAGCCGCCGCGGCAGCGCCCCCGAAACAGGGTGGAGCGGTGGCCGTGGTCGGCATCGATGCCCGCTTCGGCAAGTGGCAGGATCTTGCCTCCTTCCGGACCCGCGTGCTCGGCGGCGACGAGGATGCGAAACCTTCCCGCCCGACCGACTGGTGGGGGGGCGAGAAATGCGCCTGGTTCGATCGCGAAAAGTTCAAGGAAACCCCTTTCGCCGGCTACTTCCTGGACGAGTTCACCCAGGTAACGGACCAGTTCCGCATCCCGCCGCGCGAGCTGGAGGAGACACTCCCGCAGCAGCTACTCATGCTGCAGTCGGCTGCGGCCGCTATGAAGGACGCGGGGGTCGACGGCAGCGACAACCTGCGCGCCGGGGTCTTCGTCGGGATCGCGCTCGATTTGAACAGCACCAACTTCGCCTTCCGCTGGTCCATCGCGGAAAAGGCGAGGGAATGGGCGAAGGAGCTCGGCCTGGAACTTTCCGACGCCGAGCTTGAGGCGTGGACCGCCGAACTGCGCGATCAGAGCGGGCCTGCTTTGACCGCGAACCGCACCATGGGCGCCCTCGGGAGCGTGGTGGCAAGCCGCGTCGCGCGCGAGTTCCGCTGCGGCGGGCCGAGCTTCACCATGTCGAGCGAAGAAAGCTCCGGCCTGCGCGCCCTGGAAACCGCGGTGCGCCAGCTGCAGTCCGAAGAGATCGACCGCGCCATCGTGGGTGCCGTAGACCTCGCGGGCGACCTGAGGGCGGTCATCGGCCAGCACCTGACCCGCCCCTACTCCGCCTTCGGGAGCGCCACCCCGTTCGACCAGTCCGCCGACGGCACCGTCATCGGCGAGGGAGCGGCCACCGTGGTCCTCAAGCGCCTCGAGGACGCGGAGCGCGACGGCGACCGCATCTATGCCGTCATCGAGGGGATCGGCGCCGCCAGCGGCGCAGTCATCCTCCCCGGCGCGGACGCCTACCGCAACGCCCTCGAACGCGCCTACGGCGAGGCAGGCTTGACCCCGCAGAGCGTCGACCTCATCGAGGCCCACGGCAGCGGCAACGCCGGTGAAGACCGCATGGAAGCCGCGGCCCTGGCCGCGTTCTTCGATCAGCCCGGCGCCGTGGCCACCCCCCGCCGTCTCGCCGTCGCGAGCCTCAAGGGGGACATCGGCCACAGCGGTGCCGCTTCCGGCCTCGCCTCGCTCGTGCGCGGCTGCCTTGCCCTCTACCAGGAGATCATCCCGGGCGCACGCACCGGCGAACGTCCGATGGACGCCCTCTCCGGCTCCGGCGCCCTCTTCCTCCCCGCCGGGTCGCGCTACTGGCTCAGAAACCGCAGCGAAGGCGCGCGCCACGCAGGCGTCAGCGTCTTTGGGGTGGACGGCAGCGTTAGTCACGTGGTGCTGAAGGGTTACGAAAAGGTACCGGAACGCGCCGCACAGGAGCGGGTGGCGCCGCTTGGCGCATGGGACGAGTTCCTCTTCTGCCTCACCGGTTCCGATCGCCAGGAACTCTCCGAGAGGCTGCGGCAGTTGCGCGAAGCGGCGGAGGCAAAGCCCGCGCCGGACCTCGCCGCCCTCTCCAGGAAGACCTGCTCCGACGCAAAAGTCGGCGCCGAGATGCCCCTCGCCGTGGCGCTCGTGGCTAGGAGCGCCTCCGAACTGGCATCGCTTTGCCTGCAGGGAGAGCGGATGCTGGGAGAAGATGCCGTCTACGCCGACGCGGTGCTGCACCCGTCGCTGCGCGACCGACTCTTCTTCAACGCGACTCCGATGGGCGCCGCCGCGAAAATCGGCTTCGTCTATCCTGGTTCCGGGAACCATTTCCTCGGCATGGGGATGGAGCTCTCGGCACGCTGGCCGGAGGTCTACCGGCGCCAGGACGCGGAAAATCTCTACCTGCGCGACCAGTTCCAGCCCGAGCAGTTCTGGAACGGCGCTTCGCTCGAGAGCGTCAACGAAGACCACCTCGCCGTCATCTTCGGCCAGGTGGCGACGGGATGTGCCGTTACCGACGTGGTGCTGCGCTTCGGGATCATGCCGAACGCCGTGATCAGCTACAGCCTCGGCGAATCGGCCGGTCTCTTCGGCACCCGGACCTGGACCGAGCGCGACCTCATGCTCACCCGCATGAAGGCCTCCACCCTCTTCACCCGCGACTTAGCTGGAGAGTGCCGCGCCGCGCGCAAGGCGTGGGGCGAGCCCGAAGGGAAGGAGATCAACTGGTGCATCGGCGTCGTCGACGCACCGGAGCGCGAGGTGCGCCGCGCGCTCAAAAAGACCTCCCGCGTCTACCTCCTCATCGTGAACACCCCGGACGAGTGCGTAATCGGCGGGGACGTCAAATGGGTGAAGCACCTTGTCGCCATGCTTAACTGCCGTTTCTTCGCGCTGCAGGGGGTTACCACGGTCCACTGCGAGGTGGCGCGCGAGGTCGGCAACGCCTACCGCGACCTGCACGTCTTCAACACCAACCCGCCCGCCGGGGTCACCTTCTACAGTGGCGCAGCAGGCAGCGCCTACCAGGTGAACCGCCGCAGCGCCGCGGAGTCCATCCTGGCCCAGGCGGTAGAGGGGATCGACTACCCGAAGGTGATCGAAGCGGCCTATGCCGAAGGGGTGCGCTACTTCATCGAGATGGGTCCGGGCGCATCCTGCAGCCGCATGATCGGGCGCATACTCGGGAACCGTCCCCACGTGGCCCGTTCCGTCTGCCAGCCCGGTACCGACGCCAACTCTGGACTTTTGAGGCTACTGGCGCAGCTGACCGCCGAGAGGGTCCCTGTCGACCTGGAGCCGCTCTTCGCCGCGGCAGCGACGACGACCATCCTGCCGTCCGCGGCCAAGAAAGGCCTGCGCTTCACCACCGGCGGATCACCGTTCGCACCCACTGCTCCGCAACCCGCGCGACCGTTGCAGTCGCAACCGGCACAGCCTGAACCTGCGTCTGCCGCCGCGCCGTCCAGCGCCCCGCTCAGTTCAAGCGCCACGCCCGTCGAAAAAGAGACGGCTGCGGCTTCCGCATCGGGTACGGCGCCGCAGATAAGGCAACACGCCGATGCGCCGGTACTTACCCGGCCAAAGCCCGCGTCACAACAAGCATTTGTGCAACCCGCACCTGCAGCGCCGACCGTTTCACATGCGGCACAGGTATCGGCAACGGAGTCGCAGATGAGGCAACCGGAAGCTCAAGCAAGGCCCGCCGCGGCGGCCCTTCAACCCGAACGGGAGCAGGTGACCGAACCGCTGCTGCGCCAGTTCGCCAAGACGCAGGACGCGAGCCGTCAGGCTCACGAGGCCTACCTACGTATCGCCGACGATCTGAACCGCTCCATCGCGCAGACCCTCGCGCTGCAGATCTCGCTCCAGCAGCAGATGCTTGCTGCCGGGATTCCGGTAGATGCTGCAACATTCGCAGCCGCCCCGGGCTCGTTGACGCTGGGCCTAGTGGCTCAGCCGTCCACCTCCCCTATCCCTGCACCCGCCCCCTACCCCGGCGCTCTCCCTGCCCTGTACGACTACGACGCGTGCCTGGAGTTCGCGGTAGGTTCCGCCGCCAAGATGCTCGGCCCCGAGTTCGCCGAGATCGACAGCTATCCGACCAGAGTAAGACTGCCGGACGTGCCGCTGCAGCTCGTGCACCGCATCGTCGCCCTCGAGGGCGAGCCGAAATCGATGACGCATGGCCGCGTGGTCACCCAGCACGACGTTCACCCCGGCGCCTGGTACCTGGACGGCGGCCGCATCCCGACCTGCATTGCAGTCGAAGCAGGCCAGGCGGACCTGTTCCTTTCCGGCTACCTCGGCATCGACTTCATCACCAAGGGGCTCGCTGTCTATCGGCTCCTCGACGCCGTGGTGACCTTCCACCGCGAGCTTCCGGCGCCTGGCGAGACGATCAACTACGACATCCACATCGAGCGTTTCTTCAGGCAGGGGGAAACCTACCTGTTCCGTTTCCACTTCGAGGCAACGGTGAACGGGGAGCCGCTTCTCTCCATGCGCAACGGCTGCGCCGGGTTCTTCACCCAGGAGGAGCTCGACGCCGGCAAAGGGATCGTGCGCGGTGCGGTCGACCTGCGCCCCCGTACCGGGAAGCTCCCCGCGGACTGGCGTTACCTCGTGCCGATGCAGCCCGCTTCCTTCAGCGCGGCGCACCTGGGCGCCCTCAGACGTGGCGACCTGGCCGGCTGCTTCGGCCCGCTCTTCGCCGGTCTGCCGATCAAGCGCCCGCTCACCATCCCGGGTGGACGCATGGAACTCGTGCATCGCGTCACCGAGCTTTCCCCGGACGGCGGACGCTGCGGGCTCGGCTTCATAAGGGCTGAGGCGGACATCCACCCGGACGACTGGTTCATCACCTGCCACTTCGTCGACGACCGCGTCATGCCCGGCACGCTCATGTACGAGTGCTGCATGCACACGCTGCGCATCTTCCTGCTTCGCCTGGGGTGGGTCGCCGAGGCCGATGGCGCCGCATGGCAGCCGGTTCCGGGCGTGGCAAGCCAGCTCTGCTGCCGCGGCCAGGTGCTCGAGACGACCAAGGTGGTCACCTACGAGGTGACGGTGCGCGAACTGGGGTACCGCCCCGAGCCCTACGCCATCGTCGACGCGCTCATGTACGCCGACGGCAAGCCGATCGTGGAGATCACCAACATGTCGGCCCGCCTCACCGGCACCGATCAGCAGACCTTGCAGCGTCTCTGGCAGGGGGAAGCTCCCGCTGCAGCGCTCCACGCGGCAGTACCGGCGGCGGACTACGACCGCAAGCCCGCGATTTACACCAAAGAGCAGATCCTCGCCTACAGTAACGGCAAGCCGTCCGAAGGGTTCGGCGACCGCTACAAGGTGTTCGACAGCGAGAGAAAGATCGCCCGTCTGCCGGGTCCTCCCTTCCAGTTCATGGATCGGGTCACCGCCGTTGCGGGGGAACCGTGGGTGATGGCGCCGGGCGCCATGGCCGAGGCGCAGTACGACATCCCGGTGGACGAGTGGTACTTCGCTGCGGATCGCCAACCGCGCATGCCCTTCTGCGTGCTGCTTGAAGCCGCTCTGCAGCCCTGCGGCTGGCTCGCCGCATACGTTGGCTCCGCGCTCGTGAGCCCGACCGACATCTCCTTCCGAAACCTGGGCGGTACGGCCGTGCAGCACCGTCCGGTCACCCCGCAAAGCGGCACCCTGACCGCCACCGCGAAGCTGACCAAGGCAGCCACCTCGGGCGGCATGATCATCCAGGAGTTCGACTTTTCGGTATCGGACCGTCAGGGCGTCATCTACGAGGGGGAGACCATGTTCGGTTTCTTCGCCAAGGAGGCGCTGGCGAACCAGGTCGGGATACGCGAAGCGGCACCGTACCAGCCCACCGCGGCCGAGGTATCGCGCGGGCGTTCGCTCCCCTATCCCGAGTCCCACCCCTTCCCGGAGAAGTCGCTCCGCATGATCGACCGGATCGAACTGTACGTGGCCGACGGCGGTCCCGCCGGGCTTGGCTACCTGAAGGGGACCAAGCGGGTCGTAGCCGAGGACTGGTACTTCAAGGCGCACTTCTACGAGGACCCTGTCACGCCGGGGTCGCTCGGGCTCGAATCGTTCCTGCAGTTGGTGAAATTCGCCGCCGTGCAGCGCTGGGGATGGCACCAGGGAGATACCCTTGCCGCCGTCGCGCTCGGACATAAGCACCGCTGGCTCTACCGCGGCCAGGTTGTGCCGACCGACAAGGAAGTCACCGTACTGGCCTGGATCACCGCCGTCGACGAAGAAAGGCACATCCTGACCGCCGCCGGTTATCTCTACGTGGACGGCCGTGCCATCTACCAGATGGAAGATTTCACGGTGCAGCTGGAGCGGTAAAGGCGTTCAGCTTACAAAGTTTTCAAGCATCCCAAGTTAAGGTGATAGATGAAGTATTCCAAGGTATACATTGAATCTTTCGGCTACGAGCTCGCCCCGGTCGTAGTCACCTCCGACGAACTGGAAGCGCGCCTCGAGCCGCTCTACAAGACGCTGCACTTCTCCCCCGGACAGCTCCAGGCGCTGACCGGGATCCGCGAACGCCGCTGGTGGGAGCCGGGCTTCCAACTCTCCAAGGGGGCCATCGCCGCAGGCAAGAAGGCCCTTTCCGCTGCGGGGATCTCCGCAGGCGACCTCGGCGCCCTCCTCTACACCGGCGTCTGCCGTGAACGCTTCGAACCGGCCACGGCATGCCGCGTGGCAGCAGGCCTGGGCGTCTCCGGAAACGCCGCGGTCTTCGACCTCTCCAACGCCTGCCTTGGCGTGCTGAACGGCATCCTCGAGGTGGCGAACCGCATTGAGCTCGGCCAGATCAGGGCGGGCCTCGTGGTCTCATGCGAGAGCGCGCGCGACATCAACGACATTATGATCAAGAAGATGCTCGAGGACCGCAGCATGGAGAACTTTGCCAGTTCGCTTGCGACCCTCACCGGCGGCTCCGGTGCTGTTGCGGTGCTTCTCACCGACGGCTCCTTCTCCAAGTCAGGCCGCAGGAGGCTGCGCGGCGGCATCACCCATGCCGCACCGGAACACCACGCGCTCTGCCTCTGGGGCATCACCCCGGACGGCAAGGGTGGCTACGAGCAGTCCATGAGCACCGACGCGGTAAGCGTGATGAACTACGGCGTCGACCTCGGGCGGCGCACCTGGGATGAATTTCTCCCCGAGGTGGGTTGGCGCGAGAGCGACGTCGACCGCGTCGTCTGCCACCAGGTCGGCAGCGCGCACCAAAGCGCCATCCTCAAAACGCTCGGCATCCCGCTGCACAAGGACTTCACCACTTACGAATTCCTCGGCAACATGGGTACCGTCTCCCTGCCGCTCACCGCTGCCCTGGCCGACGAGCGCGACGTCCTCTCCGCCGGTGACCGGGTCGCCCTGCTGGGAATCGGCAGCGGCCTGAACTGCCTCATGCTGGGGGTCGACTGGTGAGAGACGAAGTGAGCAAGCACTACCCCTTCACCGGCCGCACCCTCAACCTCGACGGACTCTCCTACCACTACCTCGACGAGGGTACCGGCGAGCCGGTGGTCATGGTGCACGGCAACCCGTCGTGGTCCTTCTATTACCGAAACCTCGTGCTCGCGCTCAGGGACCGCTACCGCTGCATCGTTCCGGACCACATCGGCTGCGGCTTCTCGGAGAAGCCCGGTGACGACCGCTACGACTACACACTCGCGCGCCGCATCGATGACCTCGAGCGCCTGATCGACTCCCTCAACCTCGAGGGGAAGATCAACCTTGTGGTGCACGACTGGGGCGGGATGATCGGCATGGGTTACGCGAGCCGCCACCCGGAGCGCATCGGCCGCATCGTCATCCTCAACACGGCGGCCTTCCATCTCCCCAAAGAGAAGACCTTCCCGCTCGGGCTCAAGATCTGCCGCGACACCATGCTCGGAACCCTGCTCGTACGCGGTTTCAACGCCTTCAGCGTCGGTGCCTCCATCGTCGGGTGCAAGAAGAACCCGATGTCGAACGAGCTGATGCAGGCGTACCGCGCGCCGTACGACTCCTGGGCGAACCGCATCGCGACGCTGCGCTTCGTGCAGGACATCCCGCTCGCACCCGGCGACCGCAACTACGCGCTCGTAAGCGAGATCGCGGACGGCCTGCCGCGCTTCGCCGATGTCCCGATGGCGATCTTCTGGGGGGAGCTCGATTTCGTCTTCGACACCACCTTCCTCGCCGAATGGAAGCGCCGTTTCCCGAAAGCCGAGGTACACAGCTACCCCGACGCCGGACACTACATCCTCGAAGACATGAAGGACGAGGTGGTGCCGCTCATCACTGACTTCCTGAAACGCACCTGATCCCGGAGAGCACCTGAGACCATGGCAGAGACCGAACTCGTCAATATCGCCGCACACCTGCCGGAGATGGCTCGCCGCCAGCCCGACACCAGGGCGATCATCTTCCCGAAGGGAAAGCGCAGCCTTTCCTTCTCGGAGCTGAACCGGTTGAGCGACCGTATCGCGCGCGGTCTGCTCGAAAACGGCATCTGCCGCGGCGTACGCACCGCGCTCATGGTGACGCCAAGCCCTGAGTTTTTCGCCCTCACCTTCGCTCTCTTCAAGGTCGGCGCGGTGCCGGTGCTCATCGACCCGGGCCTCGGAATCAAGAACCTCAAGCAGTGCTTCGCCGAGGCGCAGCCGCACGCCTTCATCGGCATCCCAAAGGCGCATATTGCCCGCAAGCTCTTCTCCTGGGGCAAGGAAACCATCCGCACCTGCATCACCGTCGGGCCGCGCCTCTTCTGGGAGGGGACCACGCTCGCCGCCATCATCGAGGGACAAAAGGACGATTCCCCCTTCACCCTGGCGCCTACCATGAAGGAGGACGTCGCCGCGATCCTCTTCACGAGCGGCAGCACCGGCGTACCCAAGGGGGCCGTCTACAGCCACGGTAACTTCGCCGCGCAGGTGCAGGCGCTCAAACAGGTCTACGGCATAGAGCCGGGAGAGATCGACCTGCCGACCTTCCCCCTCTTCGCCCTCTTCGCCCCAGCACTCGGCATGACCGCGGTGATCCCGGAGATGGACTTCACCCGCCCCGGTTCCGTCAATCCCAGAAAGATCGTGGGACCGATCAACGAGTACGGCGTGACCACCATGTTCGGCTCCCCGGCCCTCATCAACCGCGTTGGACGCTACGGCGTCGAGCACGGGGTGAAGCTGCCGACCCTGCGCCGCGCCATCTCTGCAGGCGCGCCGGTTCCCGCCTCGGTACTCGAGCGCTTCACCAGCATGCTGAACCCCGGCGTCCAGGTCTTCACCCCCTACGGCGCCACCGAGGCGCTCCCGGTCTGCTCTATCGGCAGCAGGGAGATCCTGGAGGAGACGCGCCAGATCACAGATGCGGGGGGCGGGGTCTGCGTGGGACGTCCGGTGGAGGGTATCCGCCTCGAGATCGTTCAGATCACCGACAACCCGATCTGCGGCTGGGACGAATCGCTGCGCGTGCCGACCGGGACGATAGGTGAGATCGTCGTGCAGGGCGAACAGGTGACGCGCGGCTACTACAACCGCCCGGAATCGGACCACATCTCTAAGATCGCCGACCCGGCCACGGATTCCTTCTTCCACCGCATGGGGGATCTGGGTGGAATGGACGAGGAGGGACGCGTCTGGTTCTGCGGCCGCAAGGCGCACCGCGTCGAGACCGAAACCGGCCCCATCTACACCATCCCTTGCGAGGCAGTCTTCAACACGCACCCGGCCGTCTTCAGGAGCGCGCTCGTCGGCGTGGGCGAGCCCGGCAGCCAGCGTCCGGTCATCTGTATCGAACTTGAGAAAGGGCTCCAGGTCGACCAGGAAAAGGTGCGCAAAGAGCTCGCTGAGCTTGCGCAGGAACACATCCACACGAGCTCCATCGACACCTTCCTCTTCCACCCCGCCTTTCCGGTGGACATCCGACACAACGCGAAGATCTTCCGCGAGAAGCTCGCGGTCTGGGCCGCTTTGAGGCTTAAATGCGCGCATTAGTCACCGGCGGAGGCGGGTTTCTCGGCTCGGCCATCGTTCGGCAACTACGCGCCCGTGGCGACGAGGTGGTCAGCTTTTCGCGCAGCGACTATCCTGAGCTTGCCGCACTGGGCGTCGAGCAGCGTCACGGCGATTTGGCCGACGCGCAGGCCGTTTTGCAGGCCGCCGCCGGATGCGACAACGTCTTCCACGTCGCAGCCAAGGCCGGGATCTGGGGTGATTTCGAGGAATATTTCCGCGCCAATGTGACCGGGACTGAGAACGTCATCGCCGCCTGCCGCGCCCTGGGCATAAGGCGCCTCGTCTACACCAGCTCGCCAAGCGTGGTCTTCGACGGCTCGGACGTCGAGAGCGCGGACGAAGCGCTACCCTACCCCGCCCACTTCGAGGCACCCTACCCTCAGACCAAGGCGCTCGCCGAGAAGGCCGTGCTCGCCGCCAACTCCCCCGAACTCGCGACCGTCTCTTTGCGCCCGCACCTGATCTGGGGCCCCGGCGACAACCACCTTGTGCCCCGCATCGTTGCCAAGGGGCGCGCGGGTGCCCTCCGGCGCATCGGCAAGAGGCCCTGCCTGGTCGATACCGTCTTCGTTGAGAACGCAGCCGAGGCGCACTTAAACGCGGCCGACCGTCTCGCCCCCGGCGCTCCCCTCTCAGGAAAGGCCTATTTCATCTCCAACGGCGAACCGATCCCGCTTTGGGACATGGTGAACCGCATCCTTGGCGCCGCAGGCGTTCCCCCGGTGACCCGCACCATACCTTCCGCCGTGGCCTACGCGGCGGGTGTCGTCTGCGAGTACCTCTGGAAAAACCTCAAGCTCTCAGGGGAACCACCCATGACCCGGTTCGTCGCGAAGGAACTCGCCACCGCGCACTGGTTCGACATCTCCGCCGCACGCAGGGATCTGGGCTACGTCCCACGCGTCAGCATCGACGAGGGGATGGAACTTCTGCGCCGCTCCTTCGGGAGCGGACGGTGAGAGCGGTAGCGGGACTGGAAGACGCGGCGGTACGCTACGGTCTTCTTTCCCTCGATCGCACGGCGGCCGAGCGGGCGCGTCTGGAAAGCTTTCTGTCCGATGCGGAGCTGCGCCGCGGTGCGAGGCTCCTGGACGCGAAAAAGCGTGACGAGTTCCTGGTGGGACGAGGACTGGTTCGGGAAGTGCTCGCGGGGCTTCTGCGCGTGGAGCCGCGTGAAGTCGAGTTCTCTGAAGGGGAGTTCGGCAAGCCTTTTCTGCGCGGTGAGGATGAGCTTCAAGACGGGCGGCGCTTCAACGTTTCGCACTCAGGCGGGATGCTGCTTTTAGCGGCAACTCGCGGCTGCGAGATCGGCGTCGACCTGGAAGAGATCAGGGAGGATCTGGCGTTTCGCCCCATGGCGGAGCGCTATTTTTCTTTGCGGGAGAAAGAGGAGCTTTTCGGGCTGGATCCCGCGGAGCAGTTGGAGGCCTTCTACCGCTGCTGGACCAGGAAGGAAGCGTACATGAAGGGGACTGGAAGCGGCTTTTCGCAGCCCTCCACCGGCTTCGACGTTTCGCTTCTTCCAGGCGAACAGCCGGCCATGCTGGCGCATCGCGGGGATCCGAGAGAGGTCGAAAGATGGAGCATCGTCGATCTCGATGCCGGTCCCGGCTACTGCGCCGCGCTGGCGTGTGAGAGGCCGTGACAAAAAGTCCCATACCTAACCCTCCCCCTCCCCTCGCGGGAGGGGGTCAGGGGGTGGGGGTAAAGGCCATCAAAGGTGCAGATTGCAGCTTCACCCACCCCCCAGCCCCCTCCCGTCAAGGGAGGGGGAGGTCACCCTCCGGCATCTATGCCTTGCTCCTGAACGCCCGGTACGCATCCATGTGGCTCTTGTACTTGGTGAGGCTCACCTCGCTGTTCAGCCAGGCGTAGATGATCGCGTTGGTCTCCTTGTCCCACTTGAAGAAGAGCCGGTGCTCCTTGGTCGGCTTCGCCCTGCGCCACTGCCGGTAGGCATGTCCCTCCGCCTCACCCTGGTAATATGAGGCGTGCTGCGGGTCCGCCGGTATCTCGTCCTTGATCGCCCGATAGACCCGCGCCAGAAGCTTCGCCTGCGGCGAATTCATGTACGTCTGCGGGTTCCTCTCCCGCTCCTTCGCGACCACGTTTATCAGCTCATCGAGCACCTGCTCGAACGCGGCG
Source organism: Geomonas edaphica (assembly GCF_004917075.1). Lineage (GTDB taxonomy): Bacteria > Desulfobacterota > Desulfuromonadia > Geobacterales > Geobacteraceae > Geomonas > Geomonas edaphica. The sequence continues at coordinate 481,457 of NZ_SSYB01000001.1, read as the reverse complement.
TGAAACCGGATGCGCGATTCATTACTCACCATGATCAGACCTCCACGCCCCGCACCAGTTCCTCGATCAGCTTCATCTTGTCCGGGTCCGGCACCTTGATGTTGTCGGCGCTGCCTGCCAGCTCACGCTCCATGTAGTCATAGAGCTCGTATATGGTCCCGTTCTCGACGGAGAAGGAGAAGACATCGAAAATGCGGGGATGACAAGCAACGTTCGCGAGCCTCTCGGAGATCAGGTCCTCGTAATAGGTGGCGACCAGGTTGTCCGGAAGCACGAATCGATAATGGATGAAGGAGGAAGCCCTGCCGGTGACCAGTTCGTAACGGTAACTGGACAGGATCACGTCGGTCTCGGAAAAGGCGGTGCCTATCGAAGCCAAAACGACCTTGAGATCCTGCTCGGCGAGTCCTTGGGCGGCTAGTATCGCCGTCACCTTCTCGAAGTCACCCTGCCTAGGGTGGTGCACCCCCTCATGGCTTTCCTGCCACTGGGAGAGGAGCTTGTTCAACAGGGAGAAGCGGCCGGTGAGCGGGGCGATGCCGATCGCCGCGTTCAGAAGCTTCTGGTCTTTCGGCGCACGGTCGAGCGCGAGCAGGGTGTACTTGGCGGACTCGTTCCAGAGGCAGGAGGTTTCGAGGGAGAAGGCGTAATACATGAGCCCCAGGTGGGACGGGGAAAGCTCGATAGCCTGGGCGTATTCGGCAGTCATCGCCTCGAGGTTGTGTTCGAGACAGGCCACCATGCCGAGGAGGGCATGCGCCGAGACCGGGTCCTTCTTGAGCAGGGAATGCGCCGCCTTACGATACCGGGCAAGCTTCAGCCCTTGGGTGACGTCCCGGCGGGTGAAGGCCCCCAGTTCGCGGAGCAACTGGGCGAAATCAGGCTGTTTCCAGAAAAGCATGTGGAACTCAGGAAAGCTCGGTGCCGCAGAAACGGCACGAGGTCTCCCGCCATTTGGAGAACTCGCGGCATTTCGGGCACTGGCGATAGTGTCCATCCACCGGGCGCAGCGGGCGCTGGAAGATGGTGACCATCACGGTGGGGGGGAAGCAGAAGTTAAGCAGGAACCACATGAGGGGATTTCTCCCCTTGGTGTAGGCGACCCAGGCACCGATAAGCCCGGGCAGCAGGAAAAAGACGCCGATGTAGCCCCACTCCATGATCTCTTTAGGCATGTCTGCTCCACGTGCATCTGGTTTCAGGTTAGAAATTGCAGCTGTCGACGCCCTCACCCGGCCTTCGGCCACCCTCTCCTGGGGGGAGAGGGAATGTCAATCAGGTCTTGGGTTCGGTCCTGGTGATGGTGCTGCGCACGTCGAGACCGAGCAGCCTGGACGCTTCGTGCATCGCGTTCAGGTACCGTTCCTTGAAGTGCGGCAGGGTCTCGGCGGGGTCCTCTTCGTCGTCCCAGGGAAGCTTGGTGCGGGCAAGCACTATGAGGATCTCCTCGAGGGCATCCCTTTGCTCTCTCAGTTCGCGGATCTCCAGCAGGGCCTCCTGCAACAGCGCCTTCTCTGCACTCTGACTTTCGATCGCCGACTGCAGCTTCTGTAGTATATCGGTCATGGATCGCTCCTCTTGAGTGGAGGCATCCTATCAGCGTGCCGTATACGAGTCAACAGCGTTTATCTGCGCACGGGGCTGCTGTTTTCACGGTTTCAAGAGCCTTTTCACGCAGAAGGAGAGCGTTTCTTTTAATTGCCAAACAGCCATAAAGGTTCTATGCTCTCCCTTCGCAGTCACCACTACACAGACAAAAGGACGATTACATGAACAGGTTCGCAACGTTACTCATCGGCTCCGCCCTCAGCTCGCTTGTCGCCGCCCATGGTTTCGCCGCAGAGTCCGCACCTGAAGCGGCAAAGCCCGCTGCAACATCTGCCGCTCCGGCCGCCGTCGCTCCTGCCGCTCCCGCAGCGTCTGTCGATGCCACTCCGGCAGCAATCAAAATCGGCTTCGTGGACATGAGCAAGATCGCTGAGGAAAGTGCAGAGGGAAAGGCCGCCACCAACACTTTGAAGGCGAAGTCCGAGAAGCTCCGCAAGAAGATTGAGTCGCAACAAAAGCAGTTGGAGAAGCAGAAAGAAGCCATCCAGGCGAAGCTTCCCAGCATGACTCCGAAAGAGCGTGCCGCCAAAGGGAAGGAGTTCGAGAAGAAAGTCGACGAGTACCAGAAAACGGTGCGCGCCAGCGAGCTCGAGGTGACCAAACTGCAGGACAGGCTGACCAAAGAGGTCGGCGGGGTCCTCAAGAAAGCGGCATCCGACTACGCCAAAGCGAACGGGTACCTTCTCGTTGCCGAGGAGAAAGCCGTGCTCTTCCTCGACGACAAGGTGAAACCGAAGGACCTCACTGACGAGATCATAGCTTTCATGGCTAAGTCCAAGTAACCCGCATTTCACGCGAGAAACACGAGCCGCCCCACTTCACCAAGGGGCGGCTCTTTATTTGTCCCGCCTCCTTGGCGTTCTGCATTTCCCACCTTCTGTCTACAAAAAATTAATACATTCCAACAAACCTCACCCGCGCATGGTAGAATCCCCCCTTGTTTGCGTCAGGAAGGAATTTCCACGACATGAAGGGGGAAATCATGAACATGCGTTGCCTCATGCCGCTCTGCCTTGCGGCCGCCATCTGCTTCTGTCACGGCCTGGCAGAAGCCACACTCGGTGAGCCGGCCGACACGATCGCAAAGGACAAAAAAGCGTTGTCGGCTGTATCCCAAAAGTCACTCAGCAGCGCGCGTTTCAAGGTGCAGCAAATGGCATCAGGAACGACCAAAACAGCAATCAGGGAATACGTGTCTCCCACCGGCGTCGTTTTCGCGGTTGCTTGGAACGGACTCGTTCACCCGGATCTCAAGGTGCTCCTCGGCTCTTACCACGACGACTACCGAAAGGCGCTCTCGCGCCGGGCTCGCAACCCTGGGCGCAGAGAGATGAAACTCGTGTCGGAGCGGCTGGTTGTGGAGACGTGGGGACACATGCGCAATCTGCAAGGGCGGGCATACCTTCCGGCACTGCTCCCCGAAGGAGTGAACATCGATGAGATACGTTAACCTATCGGCGTTGCTCACCATCTGTTGCCTCTTCATCATGACCGGATGCGGCGGCGGGGGTGGCGGCGGTTCGCACCCCTCCCTAACCTCAATCACGATCACGCCTGACGCCTCCACGCTCGCCGTCGGCTCGACCACACAACTTACCGCGACAGGCACCTATTCCGACAACAGCACCAAGAACATCACAAACGACGTCACCTGGAGTTCATCTGCCGCAGGCACGGCGACAGTAAGCAACACGCAAGGAAGCAAGGGGATGGTCACCGTCATCTCCCAAGGGGCGGTAACCATCACCGCGTCGCTTGGGGATGTTTCCGATTCCACCGCACTCACTACGACACCATCCGCCAACGCGGCAAACGTCATGAAGATTACGGTGAACGGATCACTCTGTGCCGCAGGGAGCTACATAAACAAGCCCTGCGTCAGCGTCACCATCTGCAACCCCGACCTCTCCGCATGTCAGACCGTGAACGACATCCTGCTCGACACAGGCAGCTTCGGTCTGCGTATTTTCCAGCAGGCCATTCCAACACTCACCCTGCCGCAGGTCGCAAGCGGTGAGGGCGCCCTCACCGGATGCGTAGAATTTGCTGACGGGAGCTCGCTTTGGGGACCGATCCGAAGGGCGATGGTGAAGCTTGGCGACGAGCCCTACGTCTCAGTGCCAATCCAGGTAATCAACTCCAGCTTCGGATCGCTCCCCCTCCCCTGCTCCAACGCTGACCCCACACCGGTATCTTCCGGCTTCACCGGCATCCTCGGGGTCGGCCTCTTCAAGGAGGACTGCGGTCTTGACTGTGCCTTTACCGCCGCGAACGGGGTCTACTACAGTTGCATCGGTACATCCTGCACCGGCGTTGCGGTCCCGCTCTCGGATCAGGTGCAAAACCCGGTGGCAGCCCTGTCCACGGACGGCAACGGCGTTATCGTCCAACTACCGTCGGTACCGCTTGGCGGCGCCTCCTCCATCGACGGTTCGCTCATCCTCGGGATCGGCACCAGGAGCAACAACACGCTCACCTCCCCGACCGTGCTCCGTACCGATTCCACCGGCGACGTGACCACAGTGATCGACAGCATCAGTTCCTTTGGTTTCTTCGATACCGGCTCCAATGCGCTGTTCTCCCCAAACCCGGACTCGTCGCTGCTGCCGGTCTGCCCCTCCCCGAACACGGACTGGTACTGCCCACCGGCAACCAGGACGCTTTCCGCGACCAACACCGCGGCGACCGGCTCACCCTCCTCTACCGTCAATTTCAGCATCACCAGCCTCGAAACGCTACTCAACACATCGAATAACGTTTTCGTCGACATCGGCGGCCCATCAAGTTTCGGCTTCGACTGGGGACTTCCATTCTTCATGGGCCGCAGCGTCGCCTTCGGCATCGAGAGCGAGACCTCGCCGCTGGGTACCGGGCCGTACGTCGCCTATTGAGGTCTCTATTTAACCGCCGTCCCGTGGGCGCAGCCCCCCCCGCCCTCTCCCCCCGGGAGAGGGCCGGGGTGAGGGCCTTGCCGCGGCAAACATGTCACTTCGCAGCACCTCCCTCACCTCCCTCACCTCCCTCACCTCCCTCACCTCCCCTCCGGGCACCCTCTCCCGCCTTCGCGAACCGAAGCGCTCCGGCGCAGGCCCGGAAGGAGAGGGAACAAGTGCAAGGCGTATCGCCTAACATGTACGTTTGACCGGGAGAGCGCCTTCCGCTACTATGACTCCTTGTGATGTCATGCATTTGCCCTCAAGGAGGCGCTCCAAAAATGAAACCAATGGTCCTGCTGGTTGCCCTGCTTGCAGCCTCGCTCTCCGTACCTTCTTTCGCCGCGTCGACACCCGATACCAAACAGGAGCCCGCAGCCCGTCAGGAGCCGCAACAACATCCCTCCGCCGCAACCGCCGCGGCCACCCGGCACAAGGTGCGCATCGACGGCAGGGAGATTGCCTACGAGGCGAGTGCGGGCACACTCCCGGTGCAAAATGACGCGGGGGAGACCGAAGCCGAGATCTTCTACGTCTCGTACCGCGTGCCGCAGGCAAAAACGGCGCCTCCACGCCCACTGCTCTTCATCTTCAACGGCGGCCCCGGCGCCGCTTCGGTATGGCTGCACCTAGGAGCGCTCGGGCCGAAACGGGTGCAGATGCTTCCCGACGGCAACATGCCGGCCCCTCCATTCAAGCTCATCGAAAACGCCTCAAGCTGGCTAGACCTCGGAGATCTAGTCTTTGTGGATCCGGTAGGAACCGGCTACAGCCGCGGCACCAAACCGGAGCTCACCAAGAAGTTCTCCGCAGTACAGCCAGACATCGACTCCCTGCAGCGCTTCATCAGGCTCTACCTCACGCGCAACCAGGCGTGGAGCGCACCGCTCTTCCTGGTCGGGGAAAGCTACGGCACCTTCCGCTGTGCCGGGCTCTCCGACCTGTTGGTGGAGCACGGCGTAGCACTAAACGGCGTCATCCTCATCTCTAGCATCTTGAACTTCCTGACCATCGCTTTCGACTACGGCAACGATCTCCCCTACCAGCTCATCCTCCCGAGCTACACGGCAACCGCCTTTTATCACAAAAAGCTCGCACCTGAGCTTCTGGCTGACCTCGACCGGACTCTCGCGCAGGCGGAACATTGGGCATCTACGGATTACGCACTGGCGTTGGAAAGAGGTGATCGGCTTGACGCGGAAGGGAAAAAGAGGGTGGCGACGGAGTTCGCCCGGTTAACCGGACTGGACCCGGTGTTCGTACTGAACCGAAACCTGCGCATCGACAACAGGGATTTCGCGCGTGAAATTTTGCACAACGAGGGACGGATGGTGGGGTTCATGGACAGCAGGTTCAACGCCGAGAACCCCGAACCGGCGAAATCTGCCGGTTTCGATGCGACGATCACCACGATCCGCCCCCCCTTCACCGCGGCGATCAACACGTACCTGCGCGAGGAACTCGGCTACCAGTCGGATCAGGAGTATTTCACCCTGGGGGGCGGCATCGGGCGGTGGGATTGGGAGGCAAAGAACAGCTATGCCGACACGGCGGAAAACCTGCGCAACGCCATGGTGAAGAACCCGTACCTGAAGGTCTGGGTCGCCTCGGGGCTCTTCGACCTCGCCACGCCGCACTACGCAGCCGAGTACACCATGGCCCACCTGGGCGTCGGTGAAAAGCTGCGGGAGAACATAACGATCAGACGTTACCGCTCCGGACACATGATGTACCTCGAGACGGAAGCGCTGGCTCAGCTCAAAAAGGATGCCGCGCAGTTCATCGGATCGGCCGTGAAGCGCTAGAGCGGCTCTACTGCCAAAGCCCTGCGGGTTGCACCGTTTCGATCCGGTCCTGCTCCTCACGCGGCAGGACCGAGAAGAAGTCGAGCCCGGTCCGCTTCTCGACCTCGCGCACCGGGACCAGGTACTTGGGCATGTCCTCGGTTTCGAGCGGCTCGTTCGGCATGATGACGGCGATTGCCTCGCGCCGCTTCGGATCAAGAATCACCTTGTATAGCGCCTCGGGAACCGCGACCCGGTTGCGTCCGATGGTCTTTCCGCCGGTAATCGGATAGATCGGACCGCTGTAGATGAAAAGCTCGCCGCGTTTTTGGACCCACGCGCGCACCTTCCCTTCCAGCTCGGCCCAGATGCCACGGTTCATCCCCTCACCGGCCTGGGGCACCATGTTGGAGAGATAGAAACTCTCCGACATGGCCTCTTCGTCCCACGCCATATCAGCTGCAGGCGCCATGTGCCCCCTGTCGTACCCCGATCCCTTGTAATCGGAAAGCTCGGCACGACTCCCCCTCGGGAGGTCGACGTCAGGTCGGAAGTTGTTTCCCCTTTTCAGCTTCGCAAGCAAGCGCTCCCGCGTCATGCGCTCGGCGACCCAGAGCGGCGTCTTTTTCTCGGCGTCGTGGCTCAGCAGGTACCCCTTGCGGCACAGAAGGTCGCCGGAATGCCCCGGGACGCCGAAGGCAGCGTACTCGCCGCAGTCGTCGATGGCACCGCCAAAGGCAGCGCCGGCACTCAGAAAAACGATAAGGATGAGGTTGAATAAACCGGTTCGAAGCATGGAAGGACCGCCTTGTATCCGCTCACGGCGGAGAATGCAGGCGGCAGTTTAACAGGAGGGACGCAACAGAAGCAACACCCTACAACAGGTCGCGTTCGGTCTCGACGTTATTCATATAGAGTTTCTTGTTGATTTCCCGCACATACTCAGGTTCCGACTTGGACAGGCCACGCAATTCGGACAGGTAGTCGAGGTACAACTTGAACAGGTAACAAAACAGTCCCAGTCCCAGACAAGGAAGCACGCACCCCAGCACCAGAATGAACCCGGAATATCCCACGCCAACCTCCTTCGTCGTAATCTCAGGATCCAGCGTGGCAAATATATATTAGTCTAAATTAATGTCAAGCAGACCTACCATTAATGTGGTGCATGAATTGCGGCTCAACGTAGGAGCTCGGAGCGAGCAGGACAACGGTGAAAAAAAACTAACCGGCCTCATTTACACAAGGATAAAATCATCTATCATAGCCATTGTCTTTACATGCCAGTCTCACAGCGAGGTGTCAATGACAATGCACGAGGATTTCCTAGGCAACCACAGCCATAGTCCCGCAGCGCAAGCGTTTCATCGTATCTCTATATCCGAGCAGGCTGCCGAGGTAAAGGCAAAGCTGATTCACAACGTCAGACGAAACTCCAAAAGGTACGGCGTTCTTACCTCCTCTCACATCCTGACCGTCATCGCCCAGGACCTCCCCGCCAACTTTCATCGCCCGCTTCTGGAATCCATCTCGCACGACCCGCTCTGCAGTGACATCCGTACCCTTTCGACTCAGTCGGGGCAGCTCTTCTTCTACTCGATCGCCCATATGAGCATCGAAGATGCCGCGACCAAAGGGCAACTAGAGGAAGTAAAGTTAGCCATGGCAGAAAGGATCCGCAGAGACTCACGCATCGCCTCGGCACTCACGCCACTAAACGCTATGTTTGCGCTTTTCCCAGAGATAACTCCGGTGAAGGTCTGTGCCATGCTGAACGAGATGCAGACACAGGCGCACTACCGGGATATAAAAACGGTCTCTTCCACGAGCGGCGAACTTTACCTCTACTGCGACGCCCATGTAACAGAGAAGTACGCAAGCATGCTTGCGAAATCCGCGGTCAGCGACGCCTGCCAGACCATAGTCGATACGGTACGGGAAGAGTCGCGCCTCTACCCGAGACCGACGAAGGTCTCCGCCTTCACAAGTCAGGTCTACAGCATCCCCCCCACAACGCTCCAGCCGTGCATCGTTCGGGTGCTCAATGCAACAGAATACGAAGACATAAGGAAGCTGGTGCACCCGGAGACCGAGGCTGAATACCTCTACTCGAACCTGCACATGACCGAAGAGCAGGCGGTCGCGCTTATGAAGTGGCTCGAGGAAGGACGACAGCCTTCGACATGATACCGTCCGGCACTAAAGCGCTAGAGCGACGACCTCGGCGATGTCCTTCACCTGAGTCGTGCTTCCGGATACTTCCTTTATGCCGTCCTCGAACATGGTCATGCAAAACGGACAGCTGACACAGACGGTAGCCGGGCTTTGCGCCAGCGCTTCCCCCACCCTGTTTCGGTTGATCGGCGTCCCCTCGTGCTCTTCGAGCCACATCCTGCCGCCACCTGCGCCGCAGCAGAAGGCGTTCTCGCGGCTGCGCTCCATCTCAGCGGATTCCGCTCCGGTACTTTTCCGCAACACCTCGCGCGGCGCATCGTACACGTCGTTGTGACGCCCGAGATAGCATGAATCGTGAAACACCACCTTCCCGAGATCAACCCTCTGCGATAACTCGAGCCTTCCACGCTGCATGAGATCCAGGATCAGCTCGCTGTGGTGCATCACCTCTAATTCGATCCCGTACTGGCGATAGTCGTTCTTGAGCGTGGTGAAACAGTGCGGACATTGGGTGATGATCTTCGCAACCCCCTTTTCCCGGAACTGCCGCGCGTTCTCCTGCGCCATCTGGTCGAAGAGGTATTCGTTGCCGAGGCGCCGCATGCTGTCGCCGCAGCATTTTTCCTCCTTCCCAAGGACTCCGTAGGAGACGCCCGCCGCGTCGAGCACCCTGGTGAGCGCTACGCTAACCTGCTTGTTGCGCGCATCGAAGGCCCCGGAACATCCAACATAAAGCAGATACTCGGTCTTTCCCGCCTCGAACGGGCGCAGCTCCAGCTGCGAGCTCCACTTTCCCCGCTCAGAAGGCGCCATCCCCCACGGGTTCGAACGCTGCTCCATGTTCTCGAAGAGGTTCAACAGTTCCTCCGGAAACCGCGCCTCCATCTGCACCAGGTGACGCCTCATCTTGACTATCTTCGGCAGATGCTCGATGAAGACCGGGCACGCCTCCATGCAGGCGCCGCAAGACGTGCAGCTCCAAAGGGCGGCTTCGCTCGTCGCATCCTTCCCCTCCCCCCCGACGAGCGAGACGCAGCGCTCCGCTTCAGTATCGCCGGCGAGTTTTTCCATCACGGCACCGTTTCGCAGCAGGTTCTCCTTGATGGCATGGATCACCTCACGCGGGTTCAGCGCCTTGCCGGTCGCCGCCGCTGGGCATGACTGCTGGCAACGGCCGCACTCCGTGCAGGAGAAAGAGTCGAGCAGGTCCTTCCAGGAAAGCCGGTCCACGGTGGCGGCTCCGTAAGTGCTGTTCTCCATGAATTCTTCGCGCTCCTGGGTGTTACTCTTCCCCATGGTCCGCAAGAAGACGTTCGGTATGGCGGTGAGTATGTGCATGTGCTTGCTGTACGGCAGAAAGTTCATGAAACCGAGCAGCACTACGGCATGGATCCACCAGAAGAGCCGTCCGGCGGAATCCAGGTTGGCGGCAAGGGGCGAGGTCTGGAGCAGATGCGCGGCAAGGTTGGACACGGGCGTTGCCGCGGACGTCGCAAGTGCCCCCTGCGCAATGCGCACGCCGTTCAGTCCGAAATAGGCGAGCATCAGGGCCGCGATCATCGACAGGATCAGGTACGCCTCGAAGGTCCTGGCACCTTTAAAGGGCGGGTTCGCGGTGCGGCGCACCGCGGCCACGGACACCGCGACCAGCGCGGCAAGCGAGCAGACGTCGAACAGGAACAGCAGGGTCGCATGGACCGGCGCCGGGAGCAGATCGAAGGATAGCGCAGGAACGACGCCGGAAACGAGAAACTCAAGGTTGGCAGCGGCGAGGACAAGGAAGGCCCAGAAGATGACACCGTGGTTCACGCCGAAGGGGCGACTCACCACTCGTTTCTGTCCCACGGCGTAGATGAGCATCTCCCTGAAGCGGGCGACCGGCCGGTCGAAGCGGTTGTCACTGGTGCCGACGGCGACCAGCGCCAGGCGGCGATAACAGCTCACCGCGAAAGCGGCAAGGGAAAGAGTCAAAAGGGAGATGAATAGAGTCTGTTCCATGGGTGCTCCGTTAAAGTTGCAGGAAATTTGGAAGAAGCGGCCTTTGCCCCCTCCCCTTGCGGGAGGTTCATATGGAAATTCCGGGGATGGCGAAAAAAGTGGCCCACGACGCGCCGCAGGTGATCTCGCGCTCCCCCCTTTGCGAAGGGGGGAACGTTTGGCAGGCTTACTGCTCCGAGGCAACACTCACGTGCCTCCACGTAATTTCCTGAAAAACCTTCGCAAAGGTGGGAACGTGCTGCCATGCTCACTGCTTCGAGACTAGCGCACATGCCTCCCCGGCATTTCCCTTCACATCCCTGATCCCGGCGGTGAGTGCCGGGATCACTTCGAAGAGGTCGCCGACGATGCCGAAGGTCGCCACCTCGAAGATGGGCGCTTCGGCGTCGCGGTTGATGGCGATGATGACGTCGGAGTCCTGCATCCCGACCAGGTGCTGGATGGCGCCCGAGATGCCGCAGGCTATGTAGATCTTCGGACGCACCGTCTTCCCAGTCTGTCCGACCTGTCGGTCTTGCGGGAGCCAACCTGCGTCGACAGCGCTGCGCGAGCCCCCCACCACACCACCCAGTTCATCGGCAAGCTCTTCGAGCATGGCGAAGTTCTCCTTCGCCATGAGGCCGCGGCCGCCGGAGACGATGAATTCGGCTCCTGCCACGTCGACCTTCTCCTTGCCCCCCTTTTCGGTGATGACCTCGAGAACGCGCGTGAAGATCGACGCCTCGGTGACGGGACAGCTCTCCTCTATGATGATGCCGGTGGTGCCTGCGCGCTGCGCCGGCATGGGCATCACGTGCGGACGGACCGTCGCCATCTGGGGACGGAAGCGGTCGCACATGATAGTGGCCATGATGTTGCCGCCGAAGGCCGGGCGTGTCTGCATCAGGTTCCCTTTTTCATCGATGCCGAGACCGGTGCAGTCGGCGGTGAGCCCGGTCTTCACCCGTGTTGCCACGGCGCCCGCGAGATCGCGTCCCATCCCCGTCGCCCCCATCAGCACGACTTCGGGCTTATGCTTGCCGATAAGGTAGCACATCGCCTCGAGGAAGGGCTCGGTGCGGTACTGGCGGAACACGGGATCGTTGATGAGATAGGCCTGGTCGGCCCCGTAGCTGAAAGCGAGGTCGGCAAGAGGCTGGATGCCGCTGCCGATGATCACCGCCGAGAGCGGGACACCTAGCTTGTCGGCTAGTTCGCGCCCGACGCCGGTGAGTTCCCAGGAGACCTTGGCCGCTTCGCCGTCGTTTTGTTCGATGAAGACCCAGACCCCCTTGTAGGCCGAGATCCTGCGTCGGCGCTCGAGTTCCTCGTCATCCGCCTCCTCGCCGCCGTGTTTCTCGAAGCTCGCGATGATGGTCAGCTCCTCCGGGGTGTAGAACATCTCCAGGGCGCCGGCCGGGCACGCCTTAACGCACTTCACGCAACCGATGCATTTGTCGGCAGCGATGACCGGCTCGCCCTGTTCGCTCATCTCTACGCCGTTCACGGGGCAGACGCTCTGGCAGCGTGCGCCGCAGGCGATGCACTTGCCGCTTATCACCCGCGCCTTGCCGCGCGGCCTTTTCAACTTTTGTGGTTCAGTCATGGGGTCACCTGTTTGTTTTAGTGCCAGTCCGACTGGTCCGACTGGTCCGACTGGTCCGACTGGTCCGACTGGTTTGGCAGCTCGAGAGCTCCAGCAGCTTCGACTGCTACACCGCCAGCATATCCCCCTCGATCAGCCGCTCGAGCAGCAGGCGGGCGGCACCAGCGGGGTCGTTCATGCCATCGCCGACGATCTCCCCTTCCTTCCTCTCCGGGGAGAAGATCCGGCTTACCCAGGTGGGGGAGCCCTTGAGTCCGACGCTGTTCACATCGAGCCGCAACTGCTCGTTGCTCCAAACCTCTACTTCGGCCTTAGCTGAAGCAAGCCGCATGGGGACAGTCGGGTATCGCGGCCGATTCAATTCGCGCACCACGGTGATCATCGCGGGCAGTCGCGCTTCCACGATCTCGTAGCGCCCCTCCAGCTTGCGCCTCACCGTAATCGTCCTCTCCACCAGATCTATCTTCTCGATCCGGTCGACAAGGGTCAGCTGGGAAAAGCCCAGACGAACCGCGATACCGGGCCCAACCTGGGCGGTGTCACCGTCGATGGTCTGCTTGCCGCAAAAAACGATCCCCACTTCTTCATCTTCGCGGAGTTTGGCGATGGCAGCGGAAAGGACGTTGCTGGTGGACAGGGTATCGGCGCCGCCGAAGACCCGGTCGGAGAGAAGGACGCTTCGGTCTGCTCCGAGCGCGAGCGCTTTTCTGAGCATGGCTTCCGCGTTGGGCGGCCCCATGGAAAGCGCCACCGCCTTGAAACCATGACTGTCCTTGAGGCGCAGACTCTCCTCCAGGGCGTGACTGTCATATGGGTTGATGATGAACGGAATCCCGTCTCTCACCAGCGTGTTGGTCACTGGATCGATCTGTACCTGCGTCGTATCAGGAACCTGCTTGATACAGGCAACGACTATCATACGCCCTCCATTAATGGCATAGCCTCGGGTTAAACATTGTACTTACCGGCTTACAGCAGTATTAACATATCAAATTACCAACTTATGATTCATCATCGCTAATCACCCCATACTTCCCATACTTGCCAAGGCATAGACGCTTTGAGGATGGTAGTAGGGAACGGCTCCAAGATACATCAGTGCATTGTTGCCACGGATCGAGAAACCTTTGCGTGCAAGCAGCGAGGCTGCCGCAACATTGCCGGCGGGAACATCCAGAAAGATAGGCTCGGCGGTGCTACATATAGCGAGTTCAAAGAGAGCTGCCACCTGCTCGTCTCCGAGCGCACCCCACGGTCCCACTTGCATCCCCCCCTCCCAATGCTGCGTACAAAGAAAGGAGGCCTCCGCGCAGAACACCCGCCCCCTGCTGCTGGTTACCTGTAGCAAGGACTCGCGCCGGTCACCCCAGCCGTAAGCATCCACCTTCCCGATGACGTTCCGGTCAATGGGAGCTGCGGAAAAGGGTGTGCGCACGACACCCCCCTCTCCCACCCAGCGGTTGATGCTGTCGATGGTGACGAAACCAAGCTTGCGGTAAAGATCCACACCTTTCGCCGATGCGGTGAGCCAGACCGTTTTAACACCCGCACAAAGCAGCGCGTCAATAGCGCCGCGCATCAGTTCCATCCCGATGCCGCGCCTGCGGTGTCGCGGGGCAACTAGCAGGTTGCCGATCCAGCCGCTTTTGTCGTGGCGCACCGCGGTTACGTAACCCAGAACCTCGTTTCCTTCCCGCTTCACAAGACACCCCTTTGGGAAGGTCTGCAGCAGGAACTTCAGTTCCCACTCGCCGCAAACCCACCCCTCGTCAGTACCCAGGGCGATAAAAGGGGCTATATCGTCGTCGCGAAACGGTGCCGTCATGATCAAAGGGGCGTCGTGGCAAGCTGCAGGTTTTCGCCGATGAGCCCGACCGCGTCGGCCCGGCACTGCTTGCAGTGTTTGAACTGCCCTATGGTCTTCTCGTTGTCGCGGCGCAAGGCATCGAGCCTTTCCACCGAGGGGGCTTCGATGTGGGCGAAGTCGGCCTGCGGGATGAGGGGCATGATGTTCATCACGAAGGCGCCTAATTCCTTGACCTTCTTGGAGATGAGCGGTATCTGCTCGTCGTTGACTCCCGGGATGAGCACCGTGTTGATCTTTATGGTCATCCCAAGCTCGGCCGCCAGCCTGATCCCCTCCAACTGGTTTCTCATCAGGATCTCGCCCCCTTCTTCGCCGGTATAGGTGGTGCCGTTGTAATGCACATGGGAGTAAATCCTGCCCCCCACCCTGGGATCGAGGGTATTGAGCGTTACGGTGAGGCTGTGCAGCCCAAGCGCATGCAGAATCGGCATCTTGTCAGGCAACAGCAGGCCGTTTGTGCTCATGCACTTGATGAGGTGCGGGAATTCCTGGTCCACGAACTGGAACGTCCGGAAAGTCTCGTCGTTGAAAAGCGGATCACCCGGACCCGCTATGCCGATCACCTTGATGATCGGGCCGGTTATGGGGCTCGCCATCACCTCGCGGACTCTGACGATCGCCTCTTCCGGAGAAAGCAGACGGCTGGTCACGCCGGGGCGCGATTCATTGGCGCAGTCGTGCCGCCTGGTGCAGTAACCGCACTTGATGTTGCATTTGGGAGCCACGGCGAGGTGCATCCTGCCGTTTTTGTGGTGGTTGCCGCCAAAGCAGGGATGCCCCTGGATCTTCTCCATCTTTTTGCACGCCGTTGCCATGATATCCTCCTTGATCCTCGCTCTAGGCTGGTCCTGAAAACGAAAAATGCCCGGTCGGATAGTGTTCTCCGCCGGGCATCGTTGCCGTCAATGTGAGATACCTCTTTGTATCTGTTGATCCTCGTTGAGCATTTAGCGTGCCAGCTTCCGGGCTGAAGACGTCTACACAACCTCACGATACGGCGGTTAAGCGGATTCATGGCGGTCTCAGCGCCTCCACATCCATTGCAGCAAAAGGGTTTAAGGGCTTTTATACGACATCGCCGCCGTAGTGCCTGATTGTGCCTGACAGTGCCAGTTGTAAATGGGCGGTGGCGCTGTCAGCAACAGGCTGTGATGCCTATCAGGTACCCATGAGACTATTTTTTGTGCACGGCAGGCCGGCATAACCTTCCTGAACACGTTTCGAAGAGAAGCGCAAACCGCAGCTTCACGCGCTTCCGTCGCAGCATGAGCAATTTCAAGGCGATCGGAGTGGATATTGCACCGTAGTCTGCATGAGCTTCCATTCCTTCCATAGCGAGACAGTATCCAGAGCGCGGGGGGCCTTCATCGGTCTCGCGGTTGGTGACGCGCTCGGGGCTCCGGTTGAATTCATGACCCGTGGCGAGATAAAGGGAAAGTACGGCGTCTTAAGGGAAATGGTTGGCGGCGGATGGCTCAGGCTCAAACCGGGACAGGTGACCGACGACACGGAGATGTCGCTCTGCCTCGCACGGGCCATCAGCAGGGCCGGAGGTTGGAGCCTAAGGGACGCCGCCGACAACCTCGCCGCTTGGCTTAAGTCCAAGCCGATAGACGTCGGAGACACCTGCCGGCGCGGCATTCGGAACTACATGCTGCACGGCACCACGGAGACCCAACCGAACGAATGGGACGGCGGCAACGGCGCCGCCATGCGCACCCTTCCAGTCGCCCTCTGTACCGTTGGGGACGCCACCCTTCTCGAGACCTGCACCATCGACCATGCCCACCTGACCCACAATCACCCTCTCTCCGATGCGGCCACCCTTTACCTCGGCCGCTTGCTGCATCTGGCCCTTGCCGGCCGTTCCATGCAGCGCATGAGACGCGAATCTGCCGACCTGATTTCCCTCTACCCGAGTTTCAATTTCGAGCCGTACAAAGGGCTTGCCTCAGGCTACGTGGTCGACACCATGCAGACCGTCTTCCACTGCTTCTTCAGATCACGTTCTTTCGAGGGATGTGTTACAGAAACGGTAAACCAGGGAGGTGACGCCGACACGACAGGCGCCATAGCCGGCGCACTTGCCGGTGCGTACTACGGTGAGGAATCGATTCCCGCACGGTGGAAGAAGAAGCTGCCCAAGGCACTTTTGCGCGAGATTGTTGAGCTCTCGGAGCAGTTGGTGCAGCTATCGCCGCTGTTCAAAGAAAGGAACTATAAGCACGAAAGTTCTCTACATCACTATTGATGGCTTATCAATGGCACCCGACGGCTCATCTGTCGCTCCCAACGACTCGTCCATCGCTCCCAACGACTCGTGCATCGCTCTCAACGACTCATCCGTCGCTCCCAACGACTCATCCATCGCTCTCAACGACTCATCCACCGCTCCCAACGACTCATCCACCGCTCCCAACGACTCGTCCATCGCACGCAACGACTCATCAGTCGCGCTCAACGACTCATCAGTCGCGCTCAACGACTCATCAGTCGCTCTCAACGACTCATCCGTCGCCCCCAACGACTCATCCAACGCTCCCTACGACTCATCCATCGCTCCCAACGACTCGTGCATCGCTCCCAACGACTCGTCCATCGCTCTCAACGACTCGTGCATCGCTCTCAACGACTCGTGCATCGCTCTCAACGACTCGTGCATCGCTCTCAACGACTCGTGCATCGCTCCCAACCGCTTATCCATCTATCTACACCGTACATATGATCCGTCGGACCCGGAACTCCCCGCCGACCACAAGACACTCCCCCTCCCCTTTCAGTATCGAGTTTGGCAACAGCTCACTGAAAAAGAAGATCTTGGCTAGCGGGACCTGAACCTCCCAGACGATGAACCCGAATTCCCAAGCGCGCTCTTCATCGGTGGTGAATGAGTTCAGGTTGTTGAGGCGCACGATCTCTTCGCGCTTCGAAACGGTCTCCAGTATATCGTACTCCGAACGCTCGAAGGTCCCGCGGTACAGGATGAGGTGCTTACGGTCGGGATAGCGTTTGGCGAGTTCGTACTGGCAGTATTCGTAAAGCAGGTCCAACTGGGAATTGATGGCGGAGGTCCGCGCACTCCCCTTGGTTCGGTCGACGGCGTACTGCAGGTAGTTTTGGTCATGGATACCGGTTATGCGCACGTTGTGGAAGGTAGGTGGAAGCCCCATCCGGCTCTCAACCCATCCCTTCAGCACGGCGCCCTCCACCGAGTTGGAATCCATCATCCACCCCCTTAGAAAGCGGAGGTAGCTGTTTTTGAGGCTCTTGCGCGCCAGGGCGGTTTCCTGCTGCCATTGATGCAACTGGAATTTCACCGACATGTAGTCGTTGAAGACCGAGGCGCGCTCTTCGGCGGAATCAATGCCGTCGAGCTTGTCGAAGAGGAAACGGTTCACCGCACGCACCCCCTGGATCTCGAGGGTTTGCGGGTGGTCGTTGAAGTGACGGGAAGCGATGACCCACGGGGGAAGGTTGCAGTGGTTGAATGAATTCTCCATTGAATCGCCACTTTTGTTACGGATTAAGGTTAAGGTTGGAATCCGGGACTCGCACGGGTTAGCCGGAGTCCCCAGCAAGTACCCGGCTTTCTATAGCACTTTGGCAAGATCCTTCAAGACGGGCTCTATCTCGCCTTCTATCACGTACGGCTCGACACCGAGGCGTTCTAGCTCAACCTTGGGGGCTTCGCCGATCATGGAACAGACCACGGCACGGCATCCTTTGAGGGCGTCGGCGGTATCCTTCAGCGTGTGGGCCCTGAGCGGGTGCTCCGGATCGAAGCGGCAGTACTTCTCGACCGGACGCTCCTCAACGAAACTGACCGTGTCGTCCTCGACCCGATAGATCAGGAAGCGCTCGACATGCCCGAAGTGCTGGTTGATTTCCTTGCCATCTCTGGACGCGACTGCAAAAAGCATCGGAACCTCCTAAACACAAATCAATTGGAAGATCCAGCCCCCTCCCCCCGGAGGGGGGAGGATGGGAGGGGGGAAAACTGATCGAGCCGCTGCGCCCCCCTCCCTTCCCCTCCCCCTCCGGGGGCGGGAACTAGTAGATCCTGAATATCTGTCCTTACGCCACCACCGGTTCGAAGGTGAAGCATTTCTTCGAGCAGGTCCTGCCGCATGCCTGGCAGCCGATACAGTTGCCGGGGTTCTCCACCTTCATGAACATCTTGGCGGAATCGTCCTCGTCGACCTCTTCGAAATTGAGCACACTGTGGGCGCAGACCTTGAAGCAACGGCCGCAGCCGATGCAGGTTTCCTCGTCAATGGAGGTGATGAACTGCGGGGTCCACTCTTTCTTGTCCTTGGTTAAACCGGTGATGTAAGCCATGGCAAATCTCCTTTTTTCGATGTATTGACTGCTGATTATCGATTCATTGCTTTAACCTTTACTGTTCCTGCAACTCTCCAGGCGTCCGCTCCACTGGAGGGGGAGGAGTTGGCTACTCCTCGTCGAGGAAAGAAGTCGCATGGTCCTTGTTCATCGCCTTGCGCAGCCAGGGCGGCGGGTTACCTCTGAGCACCTCCTGCATCCGTTCGATCGATTCCTTGAGCCCCACCTCCACGTTGGTCTTCATGGGATGGATGCGTTTGGCGACCAGCTTGGCCGCGGCCGGACCGCCGATCTGCATGGTATAGACGATGGCGCAGTCACTAAGAAGATTCGCCCTCGCGGCGATGCGGTCCTCCTCGTCGCTGCCGCTTTCGCCGACGGTGAGGGTCTGAACGTAGTGCGCTTCCTCCGGCCCCACTTCCCACACGTGAAACGAATCAGCTTGCCCGAAGTGCATGTCGATGGATTCACCGGTTTTACTCGTAAAAGCGATCTTCATAGCGGTCTCCTTTGAAGGCGATGCCAGGATATTACATCTGCCGACGCCCTCACCCTGCCCCTCTCCCAAGGGGAGAGGGGACTGTTTTAGTTGTGCGCCAGCTTCTGCGCTTCTTTCGCATTTGCCTGGAAGATGTTGGCAACCTCGAAGATGAGGTTCAGCGTTCCCTGGTAGCCCACCCACATCTTGTGATGCGAGCCGAGCCGGTCGAACACCGGCATCCCTGTCCTCAGGTGCGCCCCTATGCCCAGCTTCTTCGCGGCCTGCCTGCCGTTCGAGTTCGCCACCAGGAGGTCTGCACCGGCAGCACTCTTTTCCAGATCTTCCAGATCTCCCACGAAGAGATGCTCCACCGGCAACTGGTCAAGCCCCCGCGTCCTTGTCGCGGCGATGGCCACCTGGATGTCGCAGCCAAGGCTTGCGAGGAAAGTGGTCATCCCCTTCAGGTGGTCGGCCTCCAGCGCCAGAGCGATCTTCTTCTGCCCGAACTGGTAATGGCAGTCGACCATGGCGTCCATGAGACGGCTCCTCCAGCGCCTGAGCTTCTCGGGAACGGGACGCCCGGAAACCTTGGCAAGCGTCGCCATCAGGAGGTCGGACTCGGCGAGTCCCGTGATCGAGGTGAAGCCGTAACTCGGGATGCCGTACTTGTCCTTCAGAACTGCGGCGGCATCGGCCAGCGAATCTCCAAAATAGAGCGTCGCCTGGCTTCTACCCGCAGCCTTGATCCGTTCCACGGCTATCCCCCCTACGGACAGGGCGGAGACCGTCGCGTCGATGTGTCCGTCCAACGCGTTGGAGATGTCGGGTACGACGATCGGGTCGAGCCCGAAAGACTGGCACAACTCCGCGATTTCCTCCACTTCCGCCGGTGTCAAATGACACCCAGGCAGGATACTTACCTGTCCAGGTACTGGGATATCCCCTTCCGGGATGGTGGCGAGAATCGCCTCGACCGCGGCGGCATATCCCTCCTGCATGGAGCCGCAGTAGTCCGGGGTGGATGCGTGGATCACCGGGATCTGATCGTGCTCGGGATGCGCCTCGCGGAACTTCACGATCGCGCTACGCACGTCGTCCCCCATGGTCTCTGTAAGACCGGTGGTCATCACGCCGACCACCGCCGGCTTGAACTTCTCCATGACGCGGTTCAGCCCGAGCTTCAGGTTCTCCCACCCGCCGAAGATGGCGGCTTCCTCGCTCATGCTGGTCGAGTTGAGAGCGATGGACTCCTTGAAGTGACGCGAGAGCTGCAGCCTTATGAAGGTTGAGCACCCCTGGGCGCCGTGCAAAAGTCCCAGCATCCCGTCGATACCGAGGTACGCGAGCGTGGCGCCGAGCGCCGGAGAGTTCTTCTGCGGGTTCACCGTCGCGTGCTTCGTCGGGACTTTCACACGGGAAGCTTTCATGTCGAGGGCGGCAAGGCGCTCTGCGTGTCCCGCGGCGAACGCGAGATCCTTTTCCAGCGAGGCGGCGTCCTTCTCCCACGGCGCCTTCGCGTTCAGAGCGGTCCAGATCGGGTTGTTCACGGTCAGGTCGAGCTGCTTTGCGAAGGTGACCATGCCTGAATAACCGGCGTAGGGGTGGCTGCGGCCGTGGTTGATATCCAGAAAGGGCGTTTTGGTCTTGAGGGCCAGGTATTTTGTCTTCCCTCCGGCAACGATCAGATCGGGAAGCTTGTCGTACATAACGGATAAAAGACCGGCCGTGCTGGTGTCCGCGATGATGGAAGCGTCCTCGTGCATGAGCGCCTTCATGCGGTAGAAGTCCTCAAGCGTGGAGTTTTGAGTACCGGCGGCGAGGATGTCGACGCCAAGCTCGGCCAGCGCGTTAACCATGGACCATGTCTTGACGCCGCCGGTGAAGAGAACCGCCCTCTTCCCGACGAGCCGCTCGCGGTAGGGCGCCAATTCAGCGCGGCAGGCCTCCTCGCACTCGGCGATAAGCGCCTCGACCCGCTCCTGCATAACCCGCTTCTCCAGGCCGTTCACTTGGTCGTCCAGCTCACGGGCGATGTCGCGCAGCGCCTTCGCCACGTCGGTCATGCCGTAGAAGGATTCCTCCAGGTACGGGATGCCGTAATTCTTCTGCATCTTCTTGGCGAGGTTGGTGAGACTCTTCGAGCAGACGATGATGTTCAGCTTCGCTCGGTGTGCGTAGCGCAGGTCCTCGAATTTGGCGTCGCCGCTGATGCAGGAAAGGACACGAATGCCGAGCCGGTCGAAGAGCGGCAGCATCCCCCACAGGTCGCCTGCGATGTTGTACTCGCCGATCAGGTTGATGTCGTAGTCGGTGGTGTACTCGGGCTCGGCGGTGCCGATCACGAATTTGAAGAGGGTCTCCCCCGCGAGGCGGTTGCCGATGTTCTTGTCGCCGATGAAGCCGGGGGTGTTAACCGGGATCACCGGTACGCTCACCTTGTCGCGGGCCGCCTTGCAGACCGCTTCGATGTCGTCGCCGGTCATGGAGGTGACGCAGGTTGCGTAGACGAAGATGGCCTTCGCCTCGGGGTAGCGCGCCGCGAGTTCCTGGATGGCGCGGTAGAGCTTCTTCTCGCCGCCGAAGATCACGTCGTTTTGCAGCATCTCGGTGGTGAAGCCGCGGCGGTAGATCTGGGAGTCGGAGGAACGCGCGCCGCGGTTGTCCCAGGAGTTTCCGGCGCAGGCGATGGGGCCGTGCACTAGGTGAATGACGTCAGTTATGGGCATGAGGACGACGCGCGCACCGTCGTAGGCGCAGCTGCGCTCGGTCCCTTCGCCCGGTTCGGATTTCTTGCAGAACTTGGGAGCACCGGCGTCGTGTGTCTCGCAATCTGTCGTGTCGTACCAATCCGGCTTCGCCATTGGAGCCTCCTTTTTGTGTGCGGTTTGAGATGGGCGGGGCTGGCTGTGGGTCCAACCAAGGCAAATCCCCCCGGCCCCACCTTCCTAGACCGAGGCGTTACGTCACAGGCCTCTGAAGGGAGGGGGCCGGGGGAGATACCGGGTTACCTCATCATCTCGAAGTTGCGGTCGTCGCAGGTCTCGTCACGGATGTCGATGAACTTGTTGCAGATGGTGGTGAGCATGTTGATGGCGCCCTGGTAACCGATGAGCGGCATGCGGTGCAGGTTCACGCGATCAAAGATCGGGAAGCCGAAGCGGAACAGCGGCACCTTGGCGTCGCGGGCCATGAACTTGCCGTGGGTATCGCCGATGACGGCGTCGACCGGATCGGTCATGAGGAGGCTCCGCATATGCCAGAGGTCCTTGTTGATGTAGATCTTGCACCCGGCGCCGTAGGGAGAGCCGTCGAGGAGCGCCTGCAGCTCTTTCTCGAGCTTCTTAGTCCCCTTGCTGCAGAGGATGTGGTACGGACGCGCACCCATCTCCAGAAGGAAGGTGACGTACCCTATCAGGTAGTCGGGGTCGCCGTAGAGGGCGAACTTCTTGCCGTGGATGTACTGGTGCGCGTCGGTCATGGCGTCGACGGCGCGCCCCCTCTCCGCCTTCAGGGATTCGGGGATCGGCTTGCCGAATTCCTTTGCGAGGGTCATCAGGAGCTGGTCGGTCTTTTCAACGCCGAACGGGGTCGGCATGGAGATGTGCTTCCCGGAGAAGTTGTCCTTGATCCAGTTGAAGGTCTTGGCGCTCGCGTAGGGAGCGACGGTAAGGGTCACCTTCCCGTTGATGGAATCGGCCGCATCCTCGAGCGGCGTGCCGCCCGGATAGGCGCGGTAGGTGCCGTCGAGCGGGGAATCGAAGGATTCGGAGATGTCGGCAAGCAGCGTGTACGGGATGCCGATCTCCTTCAGGATCCTCTTGTACTCGCGGTAGTTGCCGGTGTTGGCGTCGAACCCGGCAATGAGGTTCAACTTACCGGTGCAGCGCCCCTCGATCTTCTTCCCCTCGGTGAGGGTCTGCAGAATGGAGAGGAGCATCGCGTCGTAGCCGTGAACGTGCGAGCCGTTGAAACTCGGGGTGTTGGCATAGGGGAGCGGGTAGTCCTGCGGCACGATTCCCTTGTTCCTCGCGTTCTTGATGAACGCGGTCAGGTCGTCGCCGATGACCTCCGGCATGCACGAGGTGAAGATCGCCATCATCTTAGGCTTGTAGATGGTGTAGGCGTTTTCCAGCCCTTCGTGCAGGTTGTTCTGTCCCCCGAACACCGCGCCGTCCTCGGTCATGGAATCTGACACGGCCGGCGCCGGCTCGCGGAAGTGACGGTTGAAGGTGGAACGGTAGTAGGAGGCGCATCCCTGGGAGCCGTGCACGAAGGGGAGCGTCCCCTCGAAACCGTGCGCGGCGAGCTCCGCACCCAGCGGTTGACAGGCGTGGGCCGGGTTGATCACCAGCGCCTGGCGGGCGAAGTTCTTCTCCTTGTACTCCTCGCTATTGATCCACTCGGAAACCCGGCTCACTTCCTCTTCGGGTATCTCGGTGACGTATTTCACGGCAGCTTCTGCAGTCATAGTATTGCTCCTTTCGGCCG
The DNA here is from genome assembly GCF_004917075.1 of Geomonas edaphica. Taxonomy (GTDB): domain Bacteria; phylum Desulfobacterota; class Desulfuromonadia; order Geobacterales; family Geobacteraceae; genus Geomonas; species Geomonas edaphica. The sequence continues at coordinate 458,197 of NZ_SSYB01000001.1, read as the reverse complement.
GAGACTAATCCGTCACACGGCGGTAGGTCTGGTTTGTGTTCTAGAAGGGTGCGTTCACGAGTTTCCATGTCGGGCTGTTCACCGCCATGTCGATGTCGCGGGCGAAGATCGGGAAACCGTTGTAGGCGTGGTAAGGACCGGAGTAATCCCAGGAGTGCATCTGCCGGAACGGGATCCCCATTTTCTGGAACAGGTATTTCTCCTTGATCCCGGAGCCGACCAGGTCGGGGCGCAGCTCGTTTACGAACTGCTCGAGCTCGTGTTCGGAGGCGTCGTCGTAGATGACGGTCGCCTCGGGCATCTCGGGGGAGGTCCTCTCGTAGTCGTCGCCGTGGGCGAACTCGTAACCGGAACCGACCACGGTCATGCCAAGGTCCGCGTAGGCGTTCACGGTGTGACGGGGGCGCAGGCCGCCGACGTAGAGCATTACCGTCTTACCTTCCAAGCGCGGCCGATACTCGTCGATGACCGCCTGCATGATCGGGTCGTACTTGGCGATGACCGCCTCCACCCTCTCCTTGATGTAGTCGTCGAAGTACTCGGCGATCTTTCTCAGGCTCTCGCGGATCTTGGTCGGGCCGAAGAAGTTGAACTCGACCCAGGGGATGCCGTACTTCTCTTCCATGACGCGGCACATGTAGTTCATGGAGCGGTAGCAGTGGATCAGGTTCAGCTTCACCGTGTGGGTCGCCGCGATCTTTTCGAGTTCGCCGTCACCAGTCCACACCGCCTTGACGTTGAGCCCTATTTCCTCAAGCAGAGGTTTAACGCTCCAGACGTCGCCGCCGATGTTGTAGTCGCCGATCAGGGCGATGTCGTACGGGCTCGCCGGCTCGCGGAACTCACGGGTGCCGATGATGTGGTCGCGGATGGTGTCGTTGGAGATGTGGTGGCCAAGCGACTGGGACACGCCGCGGAACCCCTCGCAGTTGCAGGGGATGACCGGGATGTCGAGATCCTTCGAGGCAGTCTTCGCCACCGAGTTGATGTCGTCACCGATGAGGCCTACCGGGCACTCGGAGAGCACCGAGATCCCCTTGGCGAGCGGGAAGAGCTCGTGGGCTTCCTCGAGAAGGGTCCTGAGCTTCTTGTCGCCGCCGTAGACGATGTCTTTCTCCTGGAAGTCCGAGGTGAACTGCATGGCGAACTGGGAGACGCCGTTCACGCCGGTGACGAGGTTTCTGCGCGTGCCCCAGGAGTACCAGCCGCAGCCGACCGGACCGTGGGAGACGTGCACCATGTCGCGGATCGGACCCCAGACAACCCCTTTGGCACCGGCATAGGCGCAACCACGGGCGCTCATGATGCCGGGGACGGTCTTGCGGTTGCTCTTGACGCAGGCCCCCTCCCCCGCGTTCGGGGCGAGATGCGGCGCCCTCTTCTTCTTCGCTTTATCGGGATAGATCTCCATGGCGGCGTCGATCATCGCCTGCGTCGACTCCATGGTGATACAGTCTACCTTCTTCTTTGTTTCCTTAGACATATCTGGCTCCTTTTAAGGGGCGGCGCCGGCCGCCCCTTCCCGAATTAGACCGCTGCCGCCTCGGCCACGCCCACGATGCTCTCGTCCTCGGCCTCCATGATGCCGAACTCCATGAGCAGGTCTTCCAACTCCTCCATCTCGAGCGGGGTCGGGACCACCAGCATCTTGTTGTCTGCGATCTTCTGGGCAAGGGTGCGGTACTCGTTGGCCTGCGGGTGTTCCGGGGAATACTCGATGACGGTCATCCTGCGCAATTCGGCGCGCTGCACCTGGTTGTCGCGGGGGACGAAGTGGATCATCTGGGTGCCGAGCTTCTTGGCCAGAGCGTCGATCAGTTCGTACTCCTTGTCCGTCTTTCTCGCGTTGCAGATCAGGCCGGCGAGCCTCACCTTGCCGGAGGAGGCGTATTTCAGGATCCCCTTGGCGATGTTGTTGGCGGCGTACATGGCCATCATCTCGCCGGAGCAGACGATGTAGATCTCTTCCGCCTTCCCTTCGCGGATAGGCATCGCGAAGCCGCCGCAGACGACGTCGCCCAAAACGTCGTAGAAGACGAAGTCGAGGTCCGGTGTGTAGGCCCCGTTCTCCTCGAGGAAGTTGATGGCGGTGATGACGCCGCGCCCCGCACAGCCGACACCCGGCTCCGGTCCGCCGGACTCGACGCACTTCACGTCGCCATAGCCGACCTTCATCACATCCTCAAGCTCCAGATCCTCCACCGTGCCGAGTTCGCGCACGAGGTCCATGACGGTGGACTGCGCCTTCGCGTGCAGGATGAGGCGGGTGGAGTCCGCTTTGGGATCGCAGCCTACGATCATTACCTTCTTGCCGATGGAGGCGAGGCCTGCCACGGTGTTCTGTGTGGTGGTGGATTTGCCGATGCCGCCCTTGCCGTAAATCGCGATCTGTCTCATGTCTTCCTCTCCTTTTGGTTGCCCCGCCGACCGCGTCCACCCTCAGGCTGGAGCGCTTAGTCACCGTCGCCGGCCTATCCGGCAAACCTGGCACCTGGCATGCTCCTGTTCGGGGCGGGCTGCGATGCGGGGCTCGTTTGATTTGCGGGGGCCCTAAATAAAAAAAAGGCGCTCCGTTACTGCTAACGTGGGCGCCTTTGCCAAAACTCTCGACGGGATACGACGTCGTATCCTTTATTCGGTTGTTGTCTTACTATTAGCAGCTACCGTGCCAAGTTGTAACATGTAGCTGTTACAGGGTTTTGCCGATTGCGTGTGCTTCTTCTGCCGCCTTCGAAGTTGTATACCGGGGCAGCTGCCTAACTATTGTGCACCCTTCATTGGCGACTTTTGGGACTTCTGTGGCTGCTCACTACGAAGTGCTACACGATCCCTAGCTTCCCCCTCTTTACGAAGGGGAAGCCTGCCCCCCGTAGCGCGCTTCCCGCAAAGGGGGGACAGGGGCGGAGTTGCCTTGTTCAGATCAATCAAGCAGTTATGCCGCCAGCGAGACGGCGCGACCCTCGTGCAGCTTCAACAGGTCCCGGGGGGCCAGGGGGCCCTTGATGCGCTGCGCGGTGCTGCGCACCTTTTCCATGAGTTCCTGCGCCTCCTCCCTCGAAATGGGGATACCGATCTGGCGGTAACTCTCGACGATCCCGTTCGTGCCGGAATGTTTACCGGCGACGATGTGCCGCGTGAGCCCCACCTCCTCCGGTGCGAAGAGCTCGTAGTTACGCGGATCCTTCAAAACCCCGTCCGCGTGCAGTCCGGACTCGTGCGCGAACACCTTCTCCCCCACCACCGCTTTCCAAGCCGGGACCTCACGGTTCGAGGCGCGCCCGACGAGCCGGGAGACGCCACGGAAGCGTCTCGTGTCGATACCGACGTCTATGCCGCAGGCCACCTTGAGCGCCATCACCACCTCTTCAAGAGCCGCGTTCCCCGCCCGCTCTCCGAGACCGTTCACCGTGGTACTGATGCTGCGTGCCCCTCCCCTCACCCCGGCCAGGGCATTCGCCGTGGCGAGCCCAAGGTCGTTGTGCGTGTGCACCTCGATCTCAAGCTCCGGCACAGCAGCGGTGAGCCGCGCTACCTTCTCGAACATCCCGAACGGTTCCAGGACGCCCAGGGTGTCGCAGAAGCGGAAACGGTCGGCGCCGTGCGCACGGGCGATGGAGAGAAGCTCAATCAGGAAATCACCGTCGGCGCGGCTTGCATCCTCTCCTCCCACGCAGACGTAGAGCCCCTTCGCCTTGGCGAAATCGAGAGCCCGCTTCAACTGCTCCTTCACCCACTCCCTCGTTTTATTGATCTTGTGCTGGATCATGATGTCCGAAACGGAGAGGGAGATGTCGACGGCTTCGACACCGCAGGCAAGGCTCGCCTCGATGTCCGGTATCACCGCGCGGTTCCAGGTGATGAGCCGCGCCGACAGCCCCAAGTCTACGAGCGCCCTGATCGACGCCCTTTCTTCTTCCCCCATCGCCGGAATGCCGCATTCCAGTTCGTGGACCCCCATGGCGTCCAGATGCCGGGCGATGGCAATCTTCTCGCGTGCGCTGAACACAACACCCGCGGTCTGCTCGCCGTCGCGCAGGGTAGTGTCGCCGATACGTACCTTCACTTCCTCACCCATGTCGCCTCCTTCCGGGGAACATGCGCCCCCTGTCAAAGCGTGACGGGCGCCGTTGCCCGGAAGCTGCGTCAACCGCAACCTGAACATGCCTTTGAGCAGGAGCTGTGCCAGATGAATGCGAGACTTCGGTATACGGGCAGACGCGCACACCTCAATTTCGTGCCTCGGGTCGCCCCCTCCCCTTGCGGGAGGGGGTACTGGGGTGGGGGAAGAGGCTATCATTTCTGCTGTTTGCGGCTTCACCCACCCCCATCCCCCTACCGTAAAGGGAGGGGGCGGTACGAGTGCCGTTCTTGGTGAAATAGCAGAAAAGAACGTTTTGGGAGCAAAGGAGTGCTTAGGTCGGGATGACTTGGCGTGATGCGCAGGCTGACCTCGCATTATGCGGCGCGCTTAAAATAGCGGCACAATGAGCGGTCCATAGACTGGAAGCGCTCTTCATCAGGAGGACACTTGGTCATAGAAGTCCTCCCTGTGAACTTTTTCGTTGTTCCACATTAACCCTGGTGCTATGATCCGGCCAGCCAACCCACATATACATATTGCGGTTTTCAATTGTCACGAACGGAGGCATATGCCATGGCTTTGAAAGACGTACGGATACTTATCGTTGACGATGAGTCTTTTTTCCGTGACTCACTGCGGGAGACACTTGAGAAGATAGGTTTCACCGTGGTTGGGGAGGCGACAGATGGCAGACAGGCGGTGCGCCAATACCTCACCCACCGACCGCACATCACCATAATGGACGTGTATATGCCTGAGAAAAACGGCATCGACGCCACGCGTGAGATCCTCGCCATCGACCGGAGTGCGAATGTCCTGACAAGCAGCGCCTCGGACTGCGCCAGCGACACGCAGGCCGTGCTGAAAGTTGGCGCTAAGGGCGTGCTGAAAAAACCTTTCGAAGCGAGAGAAATCTACGACACCATCAAGACCGTACTGTGCGGCCGGTAATTTTAACCAAGGGGAATAGAGAACCATTACCTCGGATGAACTGATACGGGACGGGAATATGTACAACGGCTTCTACATCAATCTTGACCGCGACGTGCAAAGAAGAGAAAGCCTGGAGCAGCGGTTGGAGGAGAGCGGTCTTGCCGGCTGCTACCAGCGTTTCTCCGCCATCGACGGCCGTTCCATCACCTACGGTCCCGAGGCCGTTCCCGGTTCGGGGGTGTTGGGATGCACGCTTAGTCACCTGAGCATCATCAAGGGTCAGCTGGGAAGCAGCCGGCATGTCCACATCGTCGAAGACGACGCAGTGCTGCACCCCCACATCGGCCGGGTCCTTGAGAAGTTCGTCGAACTGAAGCAGGATGAGGAGTGGGATCTGCTGATGACCGACATCTTCCTGCCGCCGGACCTCTACCTCTTCAAATATCTGCACGAAAGCTATCAAAAGCTTTCCGCCAGCGGCTCACTCTCCTTTTTCGACATCGGGTCATGGGAATTCGCAGGCACCAACTCCTACTTCATCAACAAGCGCAGCATGGAGAAGTTCCTGCAGATGATGGAGCATGCTTTCCCGCTGGAGACGCCTTACGACCTGAGAATCAGGGAGCTTGCAAAGCGTGGTGAGATCAAAGTTTTCGTGTGTTTCCCATTCTTCAGCACCGTATCCGAACTGAGCAGCGAGTCCACTATATCCGGGGATTTTACACACGTGCTGCCGCTCACCGAGTACCGCCGTGCCTTTTACGTAGCGGCCGACTGGAAGGCCATCGCAGGCAACCTGGATACCATTTGTACGGAAGAAGCGGATACGCTAACCAGGATCTACCTCAACCTCATAAGGTGCCTGGTTAGTCCGCAGCACGAGGCATTCTAGCTCCACTCCCACCACATGAACCTCCGACGCTATAGGAATCCTGCAACAGGAAAACCCCAAGGAGATCTGCCATGAGAAGAATCCATGCGGCAATAGTGTCGTTTGTGCTGGTCAGTGCATTTGGCAGCAGCGCTGGTGCGGCAACTACGCGGTACGTCACCCTTCAAGGACTGGAAAAAAGCCTACCTGCCACTCCCATCGTCGCCGGTTTCGACATTGACGACACCGTGCTCTTTTCCACCCCTGCCTACTACTACGGGGCCAATAACGGAGAAGGCCCTGGCGGCACTAACCGCTACGGCGCCGATTATCTGGCGAGCCCTCAGTTCCGCAAGGACCTGAACCAGTACCTGGACAAGTTCAGCATGAAGAAGAAAGCAGGTGAGGAGCTGATCGCTATGCACAAGCGTCGTGGCGACACCATCGTCTTCATCACCAAGCGAAACTGCTATGACGACGATGCGGAGGTGATCCAGAAGCGCATGAACAGGCTGTTCGCGCTCACTTCTCAGGTCTTTTGCACCAACGAGCAGTCGAAGACTCCGTACCTGGAGAAAACCGGAGCGAGGATCTATTACGGGGATGCCGACACCGACATCGAATATTCGATGCAGGTCAAAAGCGACAAGGTAAGACCGATCAGGGTAGAGAGGAGCAAGATGTCGACCAACAAGGGGGGATACCACCCGGGGAAATACGGCGAGGAGATCCTTGCCGATTCGGAGAACTGAGAAGAACCGGCATAAAGGCCGATGACGGCGCGAGCAGGCCTTCGCCTTTCCGCTTAAGTAATTGTAAACAGTGCCGATAAGCCAAGGGCTATTGCAACTATCCGGCTAAGGTGCCGGAAAAAGGAGTTGGCCCATGTCTATATCTAAGAGGTTGTTCCTGCTGTTGGTCGTCGCGGTCATGGGGATGCTGGGACTCACCATCTTCAACGAGTTTCAAACCGGGAGGGTCTATACCGCCGCCAATTTTGGCAACGTCAACACGGTACCGAGCCTGGTAGCTCTCGGGCGGGCTTCTACGGCTATGCGCAACCTGCAGACCTGGACCCTTACCCACGTCCTGAACACCGACGCAGGCAGGATGGCGGAGCTCGACAGGTCGGTTCAGACCGAGAAAGACGAACTGGAAAAGGCGCTGAAGGATTACGATCAGTTGCTCGTCGACGACAAGGACCGGCAACTGTTGGCGAACGACCGTGCCGCGGTCGCCGAATTGTACGCCTTCACCGACAAGATCCTCTCCCTGTCCCGCGCGAACAAGAACGAAGAGGCGCGTGACTATTTCTCGCATAACCGCTCAGTCAGCAAGAAAGCCGACGACGTTTTCGAAGCGCATCTCCAATACAACCTTTCAATGTCAGACAAGGGGAGCAAGGAAGCGGTCGCCATAAAGAAATCCTCGCTGATCCTTGCCATCGTTTCCGCTGCGGTGGTGATAGCCATCGTGGTCTTCGTCGCACTCTTCATCATCCGTTCCGTTCGAGCCGTCGTCGCCGAGGTGCTTGACGCAGCCAACAACGTATCGTCCGGCAGCCTGCAGATGTCGCAGGGTGCAGAAGAACTGTCGCAGGGGGCCACCGAGCAGGCAAGTGCTGCGGAAGAGGCGTCGTCTTCGATGGAAGAGATGTCCGCAAACGTGCGGCAGAACGCGGATAACGCCCTGCAGACGGAGAAGATCGCCCTTAAAACGGCGGCCGACGCGAAGGAAAGCGGCGAGGCCGTCACCAAGACGGTCCAGGCCATGAAGGAGATCGCGGGGAAAATTTCCATCATCGAGGAAATCGCTCGGCAGACCAACCTCCTCGCCTTGAATGCAGCCATCGAAGCGGCAAGGGCTGGCGAGCACGGCAAGGGGTTCGCGGTCGTGGCAAGCGAAGTGAGAAAGCTCGCGGAACGTTCGCAAAAGGCGGCTGCCGAGATCTCCAGCCTATCCCAGGCAAGCGTGGAGGTGGCGGACAAGGCCGGCGAGATGCTGGCAGAGATGCTGCCGAACATCCAGAAGACATCGGAGCTCGTCCAGGAGATCACGGCGTCGTGCAAGGAGCAGGACACCGGCGTCCAGCAGATCAACAAGGCGATCCAGCAGCTCGACCAGGTAATCCAGCAGAACGCGTCGGCCGCCGAGGAGATGGCGAGCACCTCCGAAGAGCTTTCGACCCAGGCAGACCAGTTGCAGAGCGCAATCTTGCAGCTGACTGCGGGTGAAGGGAGCGGCAAACAAGGCGCCGGACGGCGCGTCCCCCCCGCAAAACCGCCCGTCAGAAAGACGCCCGCCCAGACACAAGGCAAGTCTGGTTCCAGCCAGAAACTCACCTATTCCGGGGCCGACCTCGATATGGAGGAGCGCGATCAGGGGTTCGAGCGGTACTGACGGGGTGGGATAAGACAGCAGCGTGGGGTGAAAAAACCGAGGGATGGACGCAGCATCCCCGGCCAGGCGTTCCCACGCTTGAGCGCAGGAACCATTACATTGCAAAGATGCCGCGACCGCGTGACGCTACGGTCGCGGCATCTTTTTATCTGGCGGCGGGCGCCATCTTCGCCAGGAAGGCCCTGATCCTCTTCGCGTTAGTCCCGACATCGCTGATACCGACCCTCGAAACCGAGCGGACGTCGAGGAGGGATCGGTCGCCGGCCGGCACGATCCTTATCGCGATATCGTCCTTGAAACCAAACCAGCGCGTCGTGTCGGTTGCCTCGATGATCCACTCCGCCGGACGCTCGGCCACCAAGGTCCACTTCAACTCCCGCGCGATCAAAAGCGCCCTTTTGTAGGCCTCGTCCGCAGGCATCGACAGCACCACGGTCTTGAGATCGGGATAGGCCTTCAACTGCTGTGTCGCGACGTCGAACCCGCCATACCGGACCCCAGCGCCACGCGCGCTGCTGATGGCCACGAAATGAGGCGGGTTGCTAAGGTCGGTGCTGATGTCGTGGATGCGCGGGTAGCTTTGCGCCTGGAAATTCCAGTAAAGCGGAATGGCGAAGGCAAACAACGCCACGATGAGGGCCAGCAAGGAGATGAAGATCCCCTTGAAGTGCCGCCGCCGGACCGACACGACAGAGGACGCCAGGGCGAGCACGGCGCAGCCGAAACCGATGTAGCCGGCAGCTTTTATCATGGTGAACCCGGTCCTGAAATTCCACAGGTTCAGCCTTGCGCCAGGGCCGGACGTGAATAGCAGCAGGAAGGCGCAGGCGGCACATGCAGCGGCGAAAAACGGCAGAATCAGACTTGTTCCGGCGGCTGAAGGTTTCTTCTCTTCCATACACCCTCCAATCGGGACGTCACCCCGAGTCCACCAAGACGTTACACCGGCACGCTGAGCCGGGGACCTGTCAGGAGACAATACCGGCGACCACGCCGGCACCGTTGGGAAGCTCGATGGGCAGGCGGCGCACCCCCTTTGCTCCAGCCGACTCGAGCATCCCGAAGAGCTCGCTCTCGCTGTAGGACTGCCCGTCCGGGGTGCCAAGCAGCATGTTCAGTGAGAACAGCACCGGGAAAACCGGGGCATCCCTCGTATCGTCGAGGATAAACTCCTGTACCAGGATCATCCCTCCCGGTTCAAGCGCCGCGACCGCCTTTTTCAGCACGCTCTGGCAGGCTTCGGGACCGATGCCGTGCAGCACATGGGAAAGCCAGGCGACGTCAAACCCGCCGGGCAGGTCGTCCTGCTCGAAATCAACGGCGATGAAGCCGATGCGCTCGGAAAGTTCGAAGCGGGCGACGGTCTGCTCTGCGAAACCGCGCGTGGTCGGAAGATCGCATATGACGGCGTCGAGTCCCGGATTTTGCCGGCAGAAATGTATCGCGTAGGTGCCGGGACCACCGCCCAGATCCATCAGGCGCCTGCGGCCGCTGAGGTCGATCTGCGGCACGATCTTCGGTGCGATCATCTGGGCTAAGTTGAACATCCCCATGAGGAAGCTTTCCCTTGCGCTCTCGACATCCTCGTGGGAGACGCGCTCCCGCACGGGATGGCCGGTCTGCACGGCTTCGTCGAGCCTGCTCCACCCGTTCACCAGGTGATGGTGATGCATGATGATGTGCCCGAGGTAGTCGGGTGAGGTGCGGGACAGGAACTTTGCCGCGAAGGGGGTGGCGAGGTACTCCCCTCCCCTCTTTTCGAGAAGCCCCAGTGCCGCCAGGGCATCGAGCAGCATGGCGAGAGCACGGCTGTCGCAGCCGCTCTCTTCAGCAAGCCTGAGAGCGGAGGACGGCGCGGCGGATAGGGGTGTGAAGACGTTCAGTTTCACACCGGCGTGGAGGGTACAGGTACTCCAGTAGCTTCCGGAAGTCTCAAGCAGTGTCGCGGGCGACCATTCTTTCTCTTCCACACTCCCCCCTGAAGTGCCGAGGTCGCCTTCGTAGGTGCCAAGACGACCATCGTGCTGAAATCATTGAACCCGGCAAGTCTACCCGGCGGCGACATCAGCGTCAAGCATAGCCGCGGTTTGGCAGCAGATCCGTCCGCACCCAATAAAAGAGACCACCCACGTCTGTGCGGAGCGGTCTCTTTTGGGTCAGGTGCAGAGCCAGAGGAATCTAGGGGGCTGCCTTATCCTTGTCCTTCTCATCCTTTACCGGCTTGTTCTTCTCGTGCAGGTACTGGTGCAGCGCAGCAAGGTCCGATGCTTTGTTCAGAGCGGAAAGCATGTCCTTCTGGTCGATGACGTTCAACTTTTTCACCAGGGCCGCCTCAATGCTTCCCCCGACATGCACCGTGTTGTCCACCGACTGCGGCGGCTTCTCACCGCGGTCCCCGACAACGTAGAAGAATTTCAGATAAGGGTTCGACTTGATCGCCTCGGGGATGACGACGCGCAGCATGTCGAGCGGAACGTTCCTGCCGATCCAGACGGCGCAGTTACTCTGCTGGTCCACCACCCACATGTTTTTAGCTGGTACCGAGGCGGCGTATCCCTTCTCCTTGAGTGATGCGGCCAGTTCGCCGCTGTTGCTGACATCGGCGATCTCGACGGTGTAACTACCGGGTTCAGCGGCATGGGCTTTGGGTGGGACACCCAACGACACGCAGGCAAGCAAAACGACAAGAAGCAGACGCTTGGTGAAACAGAACATCTTTCCCTCCCTTTTCACAGATACTCGGATTGCAGTTGATGCAACGCATGTGGCCGGCGCCGCCTGCAACGACCTCAAGGAGGTCAGGCAGCAACGGCTTGAACAGATGTGGCGGGTGCCCGTAAGGGCACCCACCAGACAGACGTAGGTTGAAGGTATAAGGCATTACGGCATCTTGAGTCCCTTCTCGGGACGCGAGAAGCTATGGCACCAGGAGCAGTCGTTGCCGCGGGTGTCGACGTGGCGACCGTGGAAGGAAACGTAGTCACCGGAGTAGGCCTTCAGCGTGTGGCACTGGATGCAGACCACGGACTGGGCGGCCTTAAGGGCGTAGCCCATGTTGGTGATCAGCTTGAGCTGGGTGGCCGAAGCGTTCGGGTGGCATGCGGCGCAGGCAAGGACGTTGCCGGTTGCCGGCGGCACCTGGTGGTTCAGCACCTGCAGCTCATCGGTGGTGACGGTGCTGTACGCGGTGGTGCTCGGAAGGCCCATGTACACCATGCCGTCTTTAACCGCTTGGTCGTAGTTACCGGTGGCGAAGAAGGTGGCGGTGGAGATGGTGACCACCTTGCCGTTGGCAAGGGCCTGGTTGGCGGTCTTGTACTTGAAGGGGTAAAGCTTGGTCCCTGCGGGATCGGTGATGGCGCCGACCGGACGGGAGATCTTGTACGCGCCGGTGGCTGCATCGAGCACGGCGGCGTTTAGGGCGTTGTTACCCCAGGAGGTGCCGTTCCAGAAGGCGTACTTGGGGATCAGGTCGTTTGCCTTGGTAGGCATCGGCTCGTAGCGGTTCAGAGTCGCGTTCCACTCGGCCACCTGCCAGTTGCGGTTCGTCTCGGTCGCCTCGGTGGCGGCGGTGTCGTTTGCGTTCTTGCCGTACTTGTTGATGTGGCAAGTCTGGCAGGCGATGCGGGAGATGTGGTCGTTCACCGCGGTCGTTACGTGGCCGGTTGCGGTGGTCTTGGTCGGGTGGCAGGCGCTCGTGGAGCAGGTCACCTCGAGGGTGCTGTCCTCGGGCCTGAGGTCGGAACCGCGACCGGAGACGCGGTGCCCGGTGAAGGTGTGGCACCCCTGGCACTGGATGTTGCCGCCGTTGCCCATCGCCATGTGGGTGTCGTAAAGGACGTCGGAGGTGGTGCCGGAGGCAAGCGCGATGTCGCCGCGCTTCACGGCGTCGCCGCCGCCCGCTTTCGCGTGGCAGCCGAGGCAGTTCTTGCGGGTCGGCTTCTGGTTCGCCTTCTGCACGACGAGGTTCATGTTGAGACCGGCGGCCGGCTCGAAGAGGCCGGTGGTGGCGTTACGCACGCGGCTGTAAGGAGCGTTGGTGGCGTCGGCATGGCACATGAGGCAGTCGATGGAGGCAAGCTGCGCGGCACTCGGGTTGGCGGTCGCGACCGGTTTCGCGCCGGTACCCGCGTGGCAGGCGCCGCAGGGGCCCCAGTTCCCCTGGATGTTGATGCAGTAGGCGTTCAGTGCGGAAGAGCCGTCGGTGGCGTCCATCTTCCCCTGGGTGGTCGGGCCGGTGGTCATCTCGGCCGCGGAACCTTTCCACTGGTAGTGCACGCCCTGGTACATCGCCTGGGCCTGGCTTGTGTGGCAGGTGGAGCACATGGAGTAGCCGGTCCAGGTCAGCGTAGCATGGGTCGAGGTCCCACCTGAGATGGTGTAGGTCTGCGACTTCACCGTCTCCAGGTTACCGGCGGTATCCTTGGAGAAGTATTTCAGCGTGGTGGTGGCGCTGAAGGTGAGCGGCGCGCTGTACACGGTGGAACCGGTGCTCGGGGTGGAGCCGTTCGTCGTGTAGTACGTGGTGGCCGCCTCGTTGACCGCGAGGGTCACGGTGACAGCGCTGGTGAAGGTGCCGCCCAGCGGTGAAGCGGTGGTGGTCGGCGCGGTCTTGTCGGCTACCGGTCTGCCCGCCAGGGCGATCGGGACGGACAGGGCCAACACCATGGCCAGACAGGTGAGTACTGCGAACAATTTTTTCATCATTTCGTTGTCTCCTCCTTTTGGCTATGGCTGGGTGAAATGTCCCACCCGTTGGGCAATCCCCCCCAGCTCGTGAACTCACGGCATGCGGCACCTACTCGATCCCCTTTTCAACAAAAACTTGTGATAACGCGGGGATCCCCCTCCTACCCGTACGGAAAACGAAACATTGAATGGCAAGGACCTCAACATGCTAAGTTAAACAGCACTAATCATTCCAACAGAAAATCTAATTATTCAAAGCTGCGGATGTATCTCGGGTCATACGACGGCGACGGCGTGGGAAGAAACTCAAGGGCGAGCACAAGAACGGGGGCGATCTTTCGATCGCCCCCGCCGGTTGAGTTGCTGCTAGGGAAGTTTCAGCCCCTTCTCCGGACGGGAGAAGGTGTGGCACCAGGAGCAGTCGTTGCCGCGGGTGTCAACATGGCGACCGTGGAAGGACACGTAGTCGCCGGAGTACGCCTTCAGCGTGTGACACTGGGCGCAGACCACAGACTGGGCGGCCTTGAGGGTGTAGCCCATGTTGGTGATCAGCTTAAGCTGGGTGGCAGAAGCGTTCGGGTGGCACGCGGCGCAGGCAAGGACGTTGCCGGTCGCGGGCGGTACCTGGTGGTTCAGCACCTGCAGCTCGTCGGTGGTGACGGTGCTGTACGCGGTGGTGCTCGGAAGCCCCATGTACACCATGCCATCCTTCACGGCCTGGTCGTAGTTGCCGGTGGCGAAGAAGGTGGCGGTGGAGATGGTGACCACTTTGCCGTTGGCAAGGGCCTGGTTGGCGGTCTTGTACTTGAAGGGGTAAAGCTTGGTACCGACCGGGTCCGTGATGGCGCCCACCGGGCGGGAGATCTTGTAAGCGCCGGTTGCGCTGTCGAGCACGGCGGCGTTGAGGGCGTTGTTACCCCAGGAGGTGCCGTTCCAGAAGGCGTACTTGGGGATCAGGTCGTTGGCCTTGGTCGGCATCGGCTCGTAGCGGTTCAGGGTCGCGTTCCACTCGCCAACCTGCCAGTTGCGGTTCGTCTCGGTCGCCTCGGTGTTGGCGGTGTCGTTCGCGTTTTTCGCGTACTTGTTGATGTGGCAGGTCTGGCAGGCGATGCGGGAGATGTGGTCGTTCACGGCAGCCGTCACGTGACCGGTCGCGGTGGTCTTGGTCGGGTGGCACGCGCTCGTGGAGCAGGTGACCTCGAGGGTGCTGTCTTCGGGCCTGAGGTCGGAGCCGCGACCGGCTACACGGTGCCCGGTGAAGGTGTGGCAACCCTGGCACTGGATGTTGCCGCCGTTACCCATCGCCATGTGGGTGTCGTAAAGGACGTCGGAGGTGGTGCCGGAGGCAAGCGCGATGTCGCCGCGCTTCACGGCGTCGCCGCCGCCTGCTTTCGCGTGGCAGCCGAGGCAGTTCTTGCGGGTCGGCTTCTGGCCGGCCTTCTGGACCACGAGGTTCATGTCGAGACCGGCTGCCGGCTCGAAGAGGCCGGTGGTAGCGTTACGCACGCGGCTGTAGGGAGCGTTGGTGGCGTCGGCATGGCACATGAGGCAGTCGATGGAGGCAAGCTGCGCGGCACTCGGGTTGTTGGTCGCGACCGGTTTCGCACCGGTACCCGCGTGGCAGGCGCCGCAGGGGCCCCAGTTGCCTTGGATGTTGATGCAGTAGGCGTTCAGTGCGGAGGAGCCGTCGGTGGCATCCATTTTGCCCTGGGTGGTCGGGCCGGTGGTCATCTCCGCCGCGGAGCCTTTCCACTGGTAGTGCACGCCCTGGTACATCGCCTGGGCCTGGCTCGTGTGGCAGGTGGAGCACATGGAGTACCCGCTCCAGGTCAGCGTGGAGTGAGTGGTGGTGCCACCACCGGAGATGGTGTAGGTCTGCGACTTCACCGTTTCCAGGTTACCGGCGGTATCCTTGGAGAAGTACTTCAGCGTGGTGGTGGCGCTGAAGGTGAGCGGAGCGCCGTACACGGTGGAACCGGTCGTCGGGGTGGTGCCGTCCGTCGTGTAGTACGTGGTGGCCGCCTCGTTGACCGAGAGGGTCACGGTAACGGCGCTGGTGAAGGTGCCGCCCAGCGGTGAAGCGGTGGTGGTCGGCGCGGTCTTGTCGGCCACCGGTCTACCTGCCAGGGCTGCCGGCACGGAGAGTGCCAGGAGCATGGCGAGGCAGGTGAGTGCTGCGAACAACTTTCTCATCTTTACTACCTCCTTTGTGTAGTGCTGAGGGAAAACGCCCAGCCATTGGGGTAAACCACTCAGCTTTGAAATAGTCCCTTGCCACCGCCAGGTTTTACCGGGTGGGACCATACCCGTCAAACCTCCGTGATTTCGCACTCTTAATGAGCGAGCAGCACCAGCTTGTAGGATAACCGGAAATTCCCCACTAGGCGGTTTACCCTAATTCAGCAGCAACCATTCCACACAGAAATCGTATTATTCGGTAAATTGAATAAAAAAAAAGACGCCACAAGGCGCCTGCACGGCTAGGGTAATAGCCCTAGATTCAAAGAGTTGTAGGAAAATTAATGATGACGGGCAGAGGGAAAAAGGATGGAAATGGAGGGCAAAAAAAATAAGAAAAAATAATTTTAATGTTAGAGAGGCTTATCCGGCTGGGTGATTTAACGCTCGAGCACCTCCCTCACCCTGCGCAGCAGCTCCAACGGCTGTACCGGTTTCATGATCAGCTCGACCCCCTCCTGCATGCCGCGACTCTGGATGAAGTCCGCGGTGTAACCCGAGGTGAACAGCACCTTCGCGTCGGGGCGCACCTTCCTTATCTCATCGAAGGCGTCTATGCCGTTTTTGCGCGGCATGATGATGTCCATCAGTACGAGGCCGATGCCGTTTTGGTGCAGGGCGAAACGCTCGACGACCTCCTGTCCGTCGTCCGCGAGGATCACCTGGTAGCCGTGCTTGGTCAGCACCATTTCCACCAGGTTGCGCACGCTCGGGTCGTCCTCGGCCACGAGGATGGTCTCCGTACCGCTCGGCGGCTCAAACGGCGCCACCAGGTTCTGGCCAAGGGAGGTCTCCACCGTGAGAAGGGGGAGCTCGATGGTGAAGGTCGTCCCGTACCCGGGGGTGCTGCTTACGCGGATGCTCCCCTTGTGCTGCTGGATGATGCCGTAGACGATGGCCATGCCGAGCCCGGTCCCCTTCCCTACCTCCTTCGTGGTGAAGAAGGGCTCGAAGATCCTGTTGCGGGTCTCCTCGTCCATCCCCTTCCCGGTATCGGAGACGATGATGACGGCCTGTGCCCCCCCTGCGCCGGCTTCCTGGAGGCCGGTGGCGATGGCGAAGGTCCCCCCGCGCGGCATCGCGTCGCGCGCGTTGGCGGCCAGGTTGATGAGCACCTGTTCGATCTGGCCGAGATCGACGAAGACCGGGAGCCGCTCCGGAAGCAGCTCAGTCTTTAGCTGGATGTCCTCTCCGATGACCCGCACGAGAAACTGCTCGACCCGGCGCACGATCTCGCCGACATCGGTCTGCTGCGGCGCCATGGCCTGCTTGCGACTGAAGGCCAAAAGACCGCGGGTAAGCTGCGCGGCGCGCTCGCTCGCCACGGCGATCTGCTCGACCAGCTCCAGATGTTGGCTGTCGTCGGGCAGGTCCATCTTCAGGATGTTCGCGTAGCCGGCGATGACGGTGAGGACGTTGTTGAAATCATGGGCGACCCCGCCCGCCAACTGCCCCACCGCCTCCATCTTCTGGGACTGACGCAGCTGCTCCTCCATCTGCTGCCGTTCGGTGATGTCGGTGATCGCTCCGGAGAGGCGCACGGCCTCACCCTCGGTGTTCCACTCCGCCTGTCCGCGGCAGCGTACCTTCAGGTAGACCTCTTCCCTGGTCCTGAGCCTCAGTTCAAGGTCGAAGGGGGAACGCCCTGAAAAGTGCGCATCAAGTGCGTCCTGCACCCGCGCGACTTCATCTGGGTGCAGCCGCGAAAAGAAGGTATCCGCCTCGTTTACGAGCTCGTCGTCGGCAAAGCCTAAAAGCTCCTTCCAGCGCGGCGAATAGTAGTAGTCGCCGCTTTTCAGGTCCCAATCCCACAGCCCGTCGCTCGTGCCCCGTACGGCGCGGGAGTAGCGCGCCTCGCTTTGCGCAAGCCGCTCCAGGTTCTCCTTGAGCTCCCGGTTGGCGAGCAAGAGCTCGCCGGTGCGCCGCGCCACAAGCGCCTCGAGCGAATCGCGTTCCCGACGCAGGGCGTCCTCGCCCCGCTTGATGCGCACCATCGCCTTGATCTGGGCAACGAGCTCCGCCTCGTCGATCGGTTTCGAGAGGAAGGCATCGGCGCCGCACTCGAGCCCCTTTACGCGGCAGGCGGAATCGCTTCTATGCGCCGTCACGAGGATCACCGGGATGTGCTGGGTGGAAGGTATCGACTTCAGGCGCCTGGTCGCCTCGAAGCCGTCCATACCCGGCATCTGTATGTCGAGGAGAATGGCGTCCGGCCCCTCCATGCGCGCCCGGCGGATCCCGTCCTGGGCCGACTGCGAGGTGATAAGACTCGCCTCCGGAAGAAATATCTTCAGGAGCGCGCCTAGGGTGAGCAGGTTGTCGTGGTTGTCGTCGATGGCGAGGAGCTTCATGTGGGCAATTCCTCGCATGGTGCGGCCTGCTCGGGCGCGGTGAGCTGGGCGGGCGCCAGGTAACGCGCCACGAGTTCCTGCAGTTCCTCGGGCTGATAAGGCTTGGAGAGATACCCAGCGCACCCGGCGGCAAGGGCCCTTTCACGATCTCCCGCCATGGCGCTGGCGGTAAGCGCCACGACCGGGATGGCGGCCGTTGCCGGATCCCTTTTCAGGCGCTGCAGCACCTGGAAGCCGTCCAGCACAGGCAGATGCATGTCGAGCAGGATGAGCGACGGAAGCAACCGTCTCGCGGCTTCGACCCCGGCGGCGCCATCCACCGCCTCGATGATACGGTACCCGGTGCCGAGTACCGCCTTCAGGGTGGTCAGGTTGTCATGGTTGTCCTCGATCACGAGCAGCGAGCCGTCTCCAACCCAGCACGCCTCGGCGGGGACGGCCGGAAGAGAAAGCGTTGCAGCCTCCCCCCGAAAGAGCGTCACCCCCCCCAGCATCTCGTAGACCCGGCGCAAGAGTTCCTGCAGCTCGACGTCCCCTTTCTGCACGAGGTGGCGCACGGCGAGCTCGCGCAGGCGGTCGTGCTCCCCGGGAGAAAGGGTCTTCGCCGTCATCACGAGCACGGGTACCTCTTTGGTGAGGCTCGAGGAACGCACCGCCTCCAGCACCTCGAAGCCGTCCACCTCGGGCATCATGATGTCGAGGATGATCCCGTCCGGGACGTGGGTCTTCAGGTAGGTAAGCGCGTGCCTCCCACCGGAAACGGCATCGACGCAGAAACCGGCCGATTCGAGCGCGAAACGGAGCTGGATGGTGGCCGCCTCGCTGTCTTCGACGATGAGGATGCGCGCCCCCTTCGGCCCGCGTCGCTCGGGAAGCTGCCAGCCAAGCCTGGTCAGGGTCTTCACCAGCTCATCGAGCACGACCTCGCGGTCGAGGGCGTTTTTCGACAAGACCGCGCTCACCCCGGAGGAGAGGCGCTGCAACTCGACGGCCGAGAGCTCTTTGGAGGTGATCACCACCACCGGGATGTCGGCGGTGTTCTCGTTCGACCTCAAGCGGTCGAGGACCGCCGCGCCGTCCATGCCGGGCATGAGCAGGTCCAGGGTGATCAGATCGGGGTGGTCGGCAGCGGCGAGCTCGAGAGCCTCCGGCCCGCTCTCGGCCATGAGCACGTCGAGCCCCTGCTCCTTGAACATGGAGGCGATGAAGTACCGGTCGAACTCGCTGTCGTCCACGACGAGCACAAGGCGGCACCCTGCGCCGGCAAGCCGCGCGAAGGTCTCCATGAGCTGCTCCTTCCCGACCGGCTTGGCGATCACACCGACGGCACCGAGGGCAACGCCGGTTTCGCGGTCCTCGGAGAGAGAGATGATCACCACCGGGATGTCCGCCGTGTCGGGATGCTCCTTGAGCTCCCGCATCACCTCCCACCCGTCCATATCGGGCATCATGATGTCGAGGGTGATGGCGAAAGGATGCCTTGCCCGCGCGAGCCGTAGCGCGTCGGCGCCGTTCAGCGCGGTCAGCGTCTCGAAGCCGGCCTGCGCGAGGTGTCCGGTGATGAGCGATACCGCCTCGGGGTCATCGTCGACCACCAGGATGGGACGCCCAGGCACCTGGTGCGGCGGCGCCTGCGCAGGTGCGACCAGAGCACTTTGGGCCGGCCCTGCCGCACGGCTGCAATCAAGCGGCAGGCGCAGGGTGAAGAGCGATCCCCTCCCCTGCTCGCTCGTAACACTCACGTCGCCCCCGAGAAGGCGCGCCGTCTTCTTGACGATGGCAAGGCCGAGCCCGGTCCCCTCGTAGGAGCGGGAGGTGGAGCCGTCTGCCTGGCGGAACTCGTGGAAGATGCTGTCCAGGTACTGCGGCGCGATGCCGATACCGGTGTCCTCCACCTCGAAAAGGAGCTCCCCCTCAAGCGGCGTGAGCCGCAACGTGACCGAGCCGTACTGCGTGAACTTAACGGCGTTCCCTACGAGGTTTTGCAGCATCTGGCGCAGCTTCTTCACATCGACGACCATGGGGGGAACGGACTCGGGCGCACGGAGTTCGAGTGCGATCTCCTTTTCGCCGGCCAGGACCGCGAGCCCGTCGACCACCTCGGCGGCGATCCGCTCCGGCGCCACCGCCTCGAGGTAGAGGTCCTGGCGCCCCGACTCGATCTTCGCCAGATCGAGGATGTCGTTTATGAGCGAGAGGAGGTGCTTGCCGTTTTTCTCGATGATGGATAGATATCCCTTCTCGTCCGCGGTGAGCCGCTCGCTTCCTTGAACCGCCAGGACGCGGGTGAGTGCCAGCACCGAGTTGAGCGGGGTGCGCAGTTCGTGGCTCATGTTCGAGAGGAATTCGCTCTTAAGCCGCGTCGCCTCTTCGAGGAGCTGCTTTTGCTGGTCCAGCACGCGGTTTCTGCGGGCGAGCTCGTCGGACTGCTGGGCGAGCTCCGTCGACTGCTGCACCAGTTCCTCGGACTGCTGGGTGAGCTCGGCGTTCTTGACGGCAAGCTCGGAGGCGAGGCGGTGCACATCCTCTTCGGCAAGGATGCGGGCGTAGGCGGAGCCAAGCGGCATGAGCACCATCTCCAGGGTTTCATGCACCCATGAGGCGAAGGCCTTGTCGCAGGCAAGGGAGATGAAGGCGCAGAGCTCCCCGTCCACCTCGACCGGGATGGTCACGATCTCCGCCGGGACGATCTCGCCGAACGGGGTGAGCAGGCGCAGGGACGAGCCGTCCCGCTCGGGGGCGTAACGGGCGATGCGCCGGGAAGCGAGCAGGATGCCGAGTTCCCCCTCGAGCCCTGCGCGGCTGTAGCGGCGCATCCTGGTGCAGTCGGCGCCGATGGCGCAGGCAGGGACGAAGTGGTCCGCTTCGGCGTCCTTCACGAAGGCCGCCGCCAACTTCGCCCCTGTTATCTCGCAGAAAACCGGGAGGAGGCGCCGGAAAAAGTCGTCCAGGGAAGCGGCATCCACCAGGCGTTCCGACAGGCGCAGCATGGCGTCCTGAGCCGCCATCTTCAGCTGCAGGGTCCCGGCCATGGCGTTGAAGGCACCGGCGAGGGCGACCTGTTCCAGGGTCCCTTCCGGCTCTATCCGCACGGCGTAATCCCCACCCTGGATCTCGCTAGCCGCATCGGAAAGCTTCACGAGCGGAGCGCTGATCCCCTTGGCGAGCCGCCATGCCAAGAAAAAGACGAGGATGGCTATCAAGACGCTCAACCCGTAGGTGAGGTACAACATCCGCTTGATGGGGGTGTAGATGTCGGCGGAATCCTGCTTGCAGACGAGTCCCCAACCGGTGCGCGGGATGTGCGCGTAGGCGGAGAGGACGTCGACGCCGCGGTAATCCGTGGTACGTGCGATGCCGCTTTGCCCTGCGGCCGCCAGGAGGGCCGGCTTCCCCTTGAGACGGACCTTCAAGACGGCGTCCGGGAGGAAGCGCAGCCCGACCAGGGGCTGGGCTTCGCGGTTCACCAGCACGACCTCGCCGCTTTGCCCCATGCCGGTACGGTTCTCGGTGATGACGGAAAGAAGTTTGCGCAGGTTGTAGCGCACCACGACGACCGCACGCACCGGGGCCCCTTCCCCCTTGACCGGTGCGGCGAGGTCGAAGCTTGCACTCGCCTCGCTGCCGAACACGTACGCCTCGCCGAGGATGGGGGTCGCGTCGTGCAGTGCCGCGGTGGCGATCTCCGGACGCGCGATGCGCTGGCCGCGCCGCGCGGCATCGGTGCTTAAGAGGATGGTCCCGTCCTCGGCCACGATGGAGACGTCGGACACCGGCTCGTATCCCCCCTGGTAGCCGCGCAAAAGGGGAAAACTGTCCCCTGCGGATTCCTGCAGGGCGTGCCGGTCGGCGAGGAGCGTGCGGGCGGCAACCTGCACGCTTTTCCCGGAGCTCACCGTGGTGACGTCGACGATCAGGTTGTCGAGGACCGCGTTGATCTGGTCCTGGCGCAGCGCGGTGACCGCCGCAAGCTTGTCGAGCATGAGCGAGGTGGCAAGCCGCACGCGCTGCACGTAGATCAGGGTGGTGATGAGAGCCAGGGGCACCAGGCAGATGGTAGTGAACCAGAAGGCAAGGCGTCCCTTCAGGGTGGGGAAGAACGTTTTTTTCATTTGGCACCATCCGATGGATCAGAGCTGCGGTAATCGAACCTCTGCAGGGCGAAGCGCTCCCCTTCGGCCATTACCTTGCGCAGCTTTTCATTGTCAAAGGAGTCGCGTATCCGCGACCAGGGGGTCGTCTGCGGGATCTTACCGGCCTGTTTCAGGAAGATGAACTTCCTGTAGAGAAGCCCTTCTTCGCTGAGCAGGGCCGGGGATATGCGCGGGGCGGCCGGGATGTTCAACAGGTCGTTTCGTACGAGGCCGCTTACCTGGGGAGCGGTGAGCGGCAGCGCCGTCCCCTGGAAACGGCCGGCCGTGGAGATGGTCCACCCGGAAACCTGATCGAGGTGCCCGGGAAGGCGCATCCACATCCAGGCGCGCGCCACCGAGGCCGCGAGCTCACGCACCTGCTCCGGGTGCTGTGCCACGAACTCGCGGCGCAGGCAGAGAAAGCCGTAGCTGATCCCCTTGTTGATCAGGTGCCATTCCGGATGCTGGGCGAGGGCGATGGTGGGGGTCGGCTCCCAGGCGCTGAAGGCGTCGATGCTTTCGTTGTCGAGCGCCTGCGCCATCTCGCTGACCTCCATCGGGACGAGCTTTATGTCGCGCTCGGAGAGCCCTTCGCTTTCGAGGGCGCTCAAAAGGGCGAAATGTGCGGCTGAACCTACGCCGGTGGCGACGCGTCGCCCCTTGAGGTCGCGCACGAGCATCGGACGTTTGGAGATGATGGAGGCAAAACCCTGCTTGAGCTGGGCGACTACCACGAAATTACCGGTGGCAAGGGCCGTCAGGGTGGGCATGTCGGCGAAGATGCCGCCGTCGAGCTGCTTGGTGGCTAGGTAACCGGCGATGTCCTTTCCCTTGAAGAAGGGGTGCACCCTGAGCTCCATGCCGGCCATGGCGAGCCGCTCCTCGAGCGTCTTGTCGCGTGACAAAAGCTCGGCAACGGCGGCTTCCGGCAGGGTGATCGGTTGCGAGCCCAGGTCCAGGACGGCGTCGCCGCCGAAGCGGTACCCCTGGTACGTTGCGGCTGCCTGCTGCTCTTGCCCGGAGGGGGTGCGCTCGTCCTTGGAGGAGCAGCCGCAAAGAGACAGTGCGATGAAAAAGGTGAGGATGACACGTCGAAGCAAACTCGGCATCAGCTCCTCCCGGTCTGCTTCTTGCGGTATAGGTTGCCGCAGTCGAAGATGCGATCCAGGTGCGGAAGATACCGCTCTGGCACCGTTTCCGCCTTCCCGAGCATCAAGATCCCCCCCTGGTTCAGGGCTCGGAAGAGGTTGTCGAAGACCTTCAGGTATCCCTCCGGATCCAGGTACATCAGGAAATTGCGGCAGGCGATAAGGTCGAACCCCCCGAACAGGGATTCGGGCGGCGCATAGGTGTGCGGATCGAGGAGATCGTGGCGCGAATAGGTAATCATGGAGAGGATGGACGGATCGATCCGGTGGCCGCCCCCGTCCGGAGTGAAGTAGGTATTCAACCGCTGCAGCGGCACCCCCCCAAGGCTCCCCGCCGCGTAGCGTCCACGGCGCCCCTCTTCCAGCGCGTCTTCCGCGATGTCGGTGGCGAAGATCTGCACCTTCGTCTGCAGGTTCAAAAGCTTGGCGGTTTCATCGATGATGATCGCAAGGGAACAGGCTTCCTCGCCGCCGGCACACGCCGCGGACCAGGCCCGAAAGTACCCGTTGCCCTGCAGCAGCATGGGAGGGATCACGTGGGAGCGAAGAAGCTCGAACTGCAACGGGTCGCGAAAGAAGCTGCTGAACCTGATGCGCAGCATGCGGACGAGACGACACGGCTCCTCAGGATCGCTCCGCAGCAGGTCCAGGTAAGCCGCCGCATCGGAAAGCCGGAGTTGGGCGGTCCGCTCAAGGATCCTTCTTTCCACGAGCCCTTGAGCGTAGGAGCGAAAATCCTCACCGAAATGAAGCGTCAAAAACTGGATAATCTCAGCTACCGTCTCACGCAATCAGGCCTCCAGGGGCTGCAGAAACGCGTCGGCGGAGCGGCACGTTCCGGGGATTACATGGAATAAATGGGCAACTTCGTTCCGGCTATCTTTTACAGCGGTAACGAAGAAGAGTAAAAACGCCCTGACAGGCCGTTCTCTTCTTTCGTTTCGGTAGGGAAAACTATTACTTGAGCTGTAAGTAAAAGCGATCTTCACTTACACCTTTTCAGGAAGTAAAGTCAACGAGAATTGATTACTGTTACAGTGCAAAGACAATCCGCAAAGTATGTATATTTACGGATACATGCGGCATCGGTGAGAGCGTACGGTGGGAAATGAAACAGACCGTCCCCCCGCTCGAAGACGGCCCCTTAGTTTCTCGTGAAGGTCTAGTCGGAAAGGGAGCGGCTGAAGCGTGGCTGGAGCACGCCATCCACCTCGACCTGCTCCAGAAACATCGCTTCCGGGCGCACCCAAAGCCCCCCCTCGCCGTAGAGCGGGCGGTACACCACCATCGGTTCCTCGGTCTCACTGTGCCGCGCGGTTCCTATGACTTCGTAGTAGTTTCCCTTGTAGTGCCGGTAGCGGCCGGGTTCGACAGGCATGTTGCATCCTCCCTTCCGTAGTCTAGAACGAAGCGTGCTCGGTCCGCGCGATGATCTCGTTTTGCAGTTCGACGGAGAGATCGCAGAAGTAGTCGCTGTAGCCCGCGACGCGCACGATGAGGTCGCGGTGCTCGGAAGGGTCCGCCTGCGCACGTTTTAGGGTCTCGACATCCACCACGTTGAACTGGACGTGATGGCCGTCCATCCTGAAGTAGCTCCGCACGAGACTGGCGACGCCGTCGAGGCCGTTCGCGCCGAAAAGAAGCGTCGGCGAGAACTTGAGGTTCAGGAGCGTTCCGCCGCTTCGGATGTGGTCCATCTTCCCGGCGGAACGGATCACCGCGGTCGGGCCGTTGCGGTCCGCCCCCTGCACCGGCGAAATCCCTTCGGAAAGCGGCGTCCCGCGCCTGCGCCCGTCCGGGGTGGCGCCCACCACCGAGCCGAAGTAGACATGGCAGGTGGTCGGTAGCATCTCGATCCTGTAGACGCCGTTTTTGGTGTTGGGCCTGCCGTCCACCACGTCGAAGAAGGAGTCGAAGACAAGACGCATGAGGTCATCGGCGTAGTCGTCGTCGTTGCCGTATTTGCGGGTCTTGTTCCAAAGCCGCTGGCGCAAAGGCTCCTGTCCGGCGAAGTCGGCGTCGAGCTCTTCCACGAGTTCGGCAAGGGGGACCGCCTTCCGCTCGAATACCTGCTCCTTTATCGCGGAGAGCGCGTCGGTGATGCTGCCGATCCCCACCCCCTGGATGAAGCTGTTGTTGTAGCGCGCCCCCCCAGCGTTGTAGTCGACGCCGCGGCTGATGCAGTCGTCGGTGAGGACGGAGAGAAACGGCGCCGGCATCGTGCAGGCGTAGATCATCTCGATGAGACGGTTGCCGCGGATCTTTATGTCGATGAAGTGGGCGAGCTGGGCGCGAAACGCCTCGAAGAGCGCCTCGAAGCTTTCGAAACTCTCCGCCCTCCCCGTCTGCGGGCCGAGCTGCGTGCCGGTCATCGGGTCGACGCCGTCGTGCAGGGCAAGCTCCAGCATCTTCACGAGGTTAAAGTAACCAGTGAGGATGTAGGCCTCCTTGCCGAAAGCGCCCACCTCGACGCAGCCGCTGCAGCCGCCGGCGCGGGCATCGACGAGGCTCTTTCCCTGGCGCAGCTGTTCCTCGACCACGGCGTCGGCGTTGAAGATGGAGGGGAAGCCGTAGCCGTTACGCACCACCTTCAGGGTGTGCTTCAAGAAGGCGTCCGGGGACTTGCGCGAGAGCTGCACGTTGCTCGAGGGCTGCAAAAGGTGCATCTCGTCGATCACGTCGAGGATGAGGTGGGAGACCTCGTTGGAGCCGTCGGAGCCGTCGGGAAGGAGCCCGCCCAGGTTTATGTTGGCGAAATCGGTATAGGTGCCGCTTTCCGCTGCGGTCACGCCGACCTTCGGGGGGGACGGGTGGTTGTTGAACTTGACGAAGAAGCACTCCATGAGCTCGCGTGCGCTCGCTTCGGAGAGGGTGCCGGTTTCCAACCCTTGCCGGTAAAAGGGATGAAGGTGCTGGTCCAGGTGCCCCGGGCTGAAGGCGTCCCAGCCGTTCAACTCGGTGATGACGGCCAGGTGGCAGAACCAGTAGGACTGCAACGCCTCCCAGTAGTCGGTCGGCGCGTGCGCGGGCACCCAGCGGCAGTTGGCCGCGATCTTTAAAAGCTCCTGCTTGCGCGCAAGGTCGCTGGTCGCCGCGGCCATGCTCTCGGCTAGTTTCGCATGACGCTCCGCGAAGAGGATGACCGCATCGCACGAGATGTCCATCGCGACGAGCTGCTCGCGGCGCGCCCAGGCGTCGGGGTCGGCGGCGAAGTTGAGGGCGTCGATCGCCTGCGCGATGTCCTTCTTGAAATCGAGGAGCCCCTTTTTGTAGATCTTGTCGTCGAGCACCGTGTGCCCCGGAGCGCGCTGCTCCATGAACTCGGTGAAGATGCCGTGGCGGTACGCCTCGTGCCACTCCTTGGGGAGTGCGGCGAAGATCTTCTCGCGCAGCGACCTCCCTTCCCAGTACGGAACCACGCTCTCGCGGTAGATCTTCATGCATGCGTCGTCGACCCGGTACCAGGTCTTCTCCCGGGAATCGAGGATGCGGAGATCTTCAAGCGAATGGCAGGTAAGCTCCGGGTAGGTCGAGACGAGCTTCGGCGCAGGTCCCCTCTCACCGACCACCAGCTCGCCTTCTCCAATGTAGATGGTCTTCTTCTCGCAGAGGTGGTAGAAGGACTTCGCGCGCAGCACCGGGGTCGACCAGCGCCCCTCGTTCTCGCGGTAAAACTCGGTGATGAGCAGCGCGCGCTCGGCGGAAATGGCCGGCTCGGCGGCGAGACTTTCCTCACGCAAACGTTCGGTTCTTCCGGTCATCTATACCCCTCCTATCTGTATATCCAGGCCCCTCTCTTTAAAGAGCCGGGCGAAATTCTCCATCGTGTCCGCGGCGGGCGCCTGCGCCGTCGCAGCCTCTTTCGGTGCCTTTTTACCAAGTCGCGCCGGTTTCGCCGACCAGCTGCCGTGATAGGGGAGGAGCCAGACCTGGCGTACCCCCGCCGCCCCTGCCGCAAGCTCCGCCAACGCATCCATCTCCTGAACGCTGTCGTTGAAACCGGGCACCACCGGGATCCTGATCCAGATGTTTTGATGCACCCGTCCCAGCGTCGCCAGGTTCTTAAGGATGGCGGCGTTGCCGGTACCTGTCCCCCGCAGATGCAGGTCGTTGTCGGCGCATTTCAGATCGAAGAGGAAGAGGTCCACGAGCGGGGCGAGATCGATGAGAGGCTCGGTCGGGCAGAGCGCTGCGGTGTCCACCGCAGTATGGATGCCGTGGGCGCGGCATCTAGAGAGGAGTTCCCTTAAAAAGGCGGGCTGGCAGAGCGGTTCGCCCCCCGAGAAGGTGACGCCGCCGCCTGAATCTTCGAAGAACATGCGGTCCTTAAGAACCTCTCGCAGCACGTCAGCAGCCGTCGTCTCCCTGCCGATCATCTCGCGGGCGCCGGTCGGGCAGGCTTCGGCGCAGGCACCGCAGTTGCGGCAGGCGTTACGCGGCCTGAGCCCCTCGTGGCACGCAAGCAAGCAGGCGTCGCAGGAGATGCAGCGGTTCTGGGCACAGGCGATTTCGGGCGTGGCGGCGTGGCTCTCCGGGTTATGGCACCACCAGCAGCGCGCGGGACACCCCTTGAGGAAGACCGTGGTCCGGATGCCGGGCCCGTCGTGCAGCGAGTAGCGCTGCAGGTTGAAGATCACACCACTGCTCATAGCTTGGCCGCGTCCCCCGACTACACCACCCGGATCATGAACTCGGGACAGGCCGCCCCGCAGTAGCCGCACAGGATGCAGGCATCATCGTCAACCTGGGCCTTGCCGTCTACCATGGCGAGCGCGTTGTTGGTGCAGGCCGGGACGCAGGCGCCGCACCCTTTGCAGAAGGCCTCCATGATGGTGAGCTTGCGCCGCCTCCCCTCGAGGGTGCTCCAGAGCGCCTCGTCCGCGCGCCCCTCGTGGAAAAGGGCGAGGTTGCCGTCGATCTCGGCCTCGGAGAGCATGCCGAGCGCAATACCGTGCACCCCCTTTAGGTCCAGCACGAAACGAAGACTCTCCCGCGCGGTCGAGATGAGGTTCCCGCCGGCGAGCGCCTTCATGGCGTACACACCCTTACCCGCGGCGGCGCAGGCGGCGATCGCCTCGGCCATCTCTTCCCGGGATCCGTCGATGATCCCCATGCCGGTGCGGTTGATCAGGGGGTGCACCACCTCGATCTCCGGATGCGTCACCGACTTCTTCATGGCGGCGACGAAATGGGAGGAGAGCCCTACGTGGGCGATCTTTCCCTCCTCCTTCATGCGCACCAGGGTCTCGATCACCTCAGGACGCTCGACGAAGGGATCGGCGACGCGCGCGCCGTGCAGGTGCACGATGTCGAGGCGCTCGACCCCCAACTCGGTGAGGGCGCGCTCCACGTGGGCGCGGGCCGCCTCAGCGGTGTTGGCGTGGGTTTTGGAAGCGATGTGCACTTGGCCGGTGAAGCCTTCGAGGGCGCGGCGGATGTGCGGGTAGGTCTGGTAAAGCTCGGCCGTGTCGAGGAGGTTCACACCGCGCTCGAGGGCGTGGCGGATCAGGCGTCCCCCCTCTTCAGGCGAGAGGGAGGCCTGCAGGGGACCCAGGGGAAGCGTGCCGAAAACGAGAGGGTTGATGCTCAGACCGGTGCTGCCAAGCGCTACTTTCTTCATGCGTCTCCTGCTCCTGGATCAGTAATGCGGGGGTGGCTCTTCTTCAGAGGGGAGCCTGTTCTGAGAACCGATGCCGCTCAGGTGCTCCTTGATGATCTTCAGTTCCTTGGCAAGCTGATCGATGACGGCCTGGTGCCCGGTCACTACCTCGTTCAGCTGATCGATCACGTGACCTTGATGCATGATCAGCATCTCCATGTCGGTCAGACGCTGTTCCATAGTATTTCTCCTGTCAGTAGCGGTCGCCGTCCGGGCAAAGCGTCACGGACCGGCAAAGTTTAACCTGATTCATTTCCATAGCCAAGACAAAAAACTTCAAAAACAGGACGGATTCTGATAATTTCGCTCCCTGTCCCGGAGGTCGGAGCGCCGGGAGACGGAGGAAGAGACATGTCGGATACGCCGAAATCGAGCAGCGAGAAGCACATCGAAACGATAATGCAGCATCTGGAGCCCGGAACGGACCGTTACGAGGTGCTGGACAAGGCGAAGCGGTTCAAGTCGTCCTGGGTGGAGCTTGGCGAGAAGCTGCTCGACGTGAGCAAGCGGGCGCGCTTCCGCGAGTGGGGCTACGGCAGCTTTGAGGAGTACTGCGTGCAGGAGATCCGCATCAAGCGCGGCACCGCGGAGAAGCTCACCATGGCGTACCGGTTCATGGAGAAAGAAGAGCCGCAGTTATTACAGCAGCGGGAGGAGTTGCGTCCCCTGCCCGATTATCGTTCCATCGATCTGTTGCGTCAGGCGAAGGAAGAGAAGGGGTTTTCCGAGGAAGAGTACGGCGATTTGAGAAAGCGCGTGGTGGAGGACGAGAAGAGTCACCCCACCGTGCTGAAGAAGTTCAAGGAAGTGTCCGCGTTACGCGAGGAGCCGAACCCGTTGGTGCCGTTGAAGGCCGCCGTGTCCGCGGCAAAGCGGCTTGAATCCGCGCTGCGGGCCTGCGAAGTGGCCCCCGCCGCATTCGTGCAGCAAGTAAGCGAGATGCTGGAGCATCTGGAGCAGGAACTGAACGCCCGTGACCTGGAAGGCCAGGCCGAAGCCGGCACCGTGCGCGAGATCTAGCGGGGGGAGATGCCCCGCCCCACCCTGCGAAAAGGGGACCGGCACCTGTGGCGCGGTCCCCTTTCCCCTACCGGTAGCTGTCCCAAAAAAGCTTCGCCGTCACCGCGAGCACCGAGCATATGAACACCGGCCTGACGAACCTGGTCCCCTTGTGGATCACGAGCTTCGCGCCAACCCTGGCCCCCACCGCCTGCCCCGCCCCCATGAGAAGCCCCGCCCCCAAAAGCACGTGCCCCCCGGCGACGAACACCACCAGCGAGACGATGTTGCTCACGAAGTTGAAGAGCTTGGTGTACCCGGTCCCCTTGCGCATGTCGAAGCCGAGACCTAGCATGATGGCGATCACCCAGAACGAGCCGGTGCCCGGTCCGAGGAAGCCGTCGTAGAAACCCAGCCCCAGGCCGGCAATGCCATAGAAGAGACGGCGCGGCAGGCGCGGGTGCACCTCTTCGGCGCCGAGCCTCGGCGTGAAGATGGTGTAGCAGAGAATCGCTAAAAGCAGGAACGGGATGCACTTTTTCAGGAACCCGGGGTCGATCTGCTGCACCGTGTAGGAGCCAAGGATAGCGCCGACGGCGGTCCAGATGACGCCGGGAAGCGCGTCGCGCAGGTTCACCGTTCCCGCCCGAACGAAGTGGAACATGGCGCTACAGGAGCCAAATGACGCCTGCAGCTTGTTGGTCCCGAGTGCTGTCTGCGGGGGAAGTCCCATGCCAAGGAGCACCGGAATGGTGATCAGCCCGCCCCCCCCTGCGATGGAGTCGATCAGTCCGGCAACCGCGCCGGTAATAAAGAGAATGGGGAAAAGGATCGGGGAGAGCTCGATCATGCCGGGTCCCCCTCTGCGCTGTCGCGCGACGCAGTGCGCGCCTGGTAAGCCTTCAAGGTCTGCTTTGCTACGGATACTGCCAAGGGAATCTCCTTCAGTGCTATCGATGGGTCGGCCATGGCCTGCGCCACGTGGTACATCCGCTGCCAGGCGATGGGGGCCTGCGGCGAGGATTTAAGCCATAGCGCCTGCAGAACCAGCCGATCCATCAGGGTTTGACGTTTCTGCTCCAGTAACTGATCGCACAGCCGCTCGATGACGGCCGTCACATTTTTGATGCTGCCGGGGCCCGTGCCGACAACCAGGCGCGTCACCGCGCTCCCCTCTTCCTTCCATCCCCCGAAGAGGGCGCGGTAGCGGCACCACTCCCCGGACTCTTCAAGCGAGGCGATCTTTTCTGCCGGCTCAAGGAGGAGCGGGGTGTTCTCCGCCATTTCCTCAAGCATCGCTTCAAGTTCGAGTCGGGCGTCAAGCGGCGCCGCCTTCCAGCGGTTGCACCCGAGGATCTCGGCCAACCGGACCAGCCAGTGCCCGGGCGCCCTACCCTGCTCGTTCCCCTGCGCCAGGGCCTGTGCGATGCGCAGATCGAGGTAGTCGAGACTCGAGTCGATACAGCAGCCGCGGTTTCGGGCGGCAGCAAGGAAGGCGTCCACTTCGGTCCTGGAAGAGAGCCTGGTTACCGTGCATTCGGCCACCCCGCCGCCTTCCTGCAGCGAAACGGTACACCCTGCGTGACCGCCGGAGTCGGGAGCCACGGCGTAAAAGAGTTGGTTCCCGGCACCGTCAAGGGGGCCGGCAAGGACGTCGACCTCCGATGGGGGCGGCAAGTGGGCGCAGGCAACCCGCGCCTTGCGGGCGTTGCCGATGGCCTCGTCGATACAGCCGCGCACCGGGTCGTCGAACCAGTTGCGCGTGACGATGAGACGGCTGAGCGTCTCGGGCGTGATGCTCCCCCCCTCGACCGCCGCCAGCATGCGGGCGACGCCCCGCGACAACTCCGTATCCCCGTTGAAAAGAAAGAGCGCGGCGATGTCGCGCAGAAGCGGGGTGTCCGCGCTGAGCATCTCCCAGACAAGACCTGGGAGCATCTCGGCGTCGCTCAGGGCGAAGAGCCCCAGCATCTCGTCGGCACCATCGAAAGGCGAAACCAGGCCGGACGCGGCGAGGCGCTTCATCACGCCGGGGAGAAACGGCTCCCCCACCTCTTGCGGGAAAGCGTCACCTGAAATCATGCGCTCCAGTTCGGGCATGAGCGGCACGCGCGCCTCGGCGAGAACGGCGATCACATCGCGCTGCAGCAGTGCCGGGGCGTCGTCGTGAAAAACACGCGACAAAAGCGCCCTTTGCAGCCTTTGCATCTGCTGCCTGGCCCCTGGGAGCCCCCCTTGAGCCTCGACGGTGTAGAAATCGAGGGTATGCCGCAAGAGCCTCAGCGCTGCGGCACGCTCCTGGGCTTCATCGGGGTCGCCGGAAAGGCCGGCAAGCAGTGCCGCCAGTTCCTCACACGCGGGCGGGTTCGCCAGCAGGTGCCGGTGCAGTTCCTCGCGCAGGGCGAGGGTAACGGCCACCGATGCATCCCCCCCCGCCTGGAGGGAGAGCTCCACGAGCCGCTCGATCCCGTTAAGCGCCTTGCCCGCGTCCGGACGTACACGCGAACCGCAGAGCCTGCCGTCATGCCTCAGTGACTCCCTTAGCGAGCTCTCGAGGTCAGGCGACGGCATGGCGCGAAAGAAAAGTTCACCTGGGAGCGGGAAAGGCTTTCCGCAGTAGGGCCTGCCGTCGACAAGTCCGCGCACCTCGCCGTAGTGCCGCTGCAGGCGTTCAAACCAGTCGGGACACGAGTTGAGGGAATGGACGCAGAAGTCGAGGAGTTCGTCGGCGTAGGGGGCCTGGTAGCTTACGGGATCGAGGTGAGGACCGCTGAAGGGACCCTCGTCGTCGAGGGAGAGGTGAATCTGCGCTCTGTGCCGCATCTTCCCGTCGATCACCAGGAGCACGACACGGCGGCAGTCGCACGCGGGTCGCGTGCAGAAACACTCCAGGAAGGTGTATTTTCCCTGTGGGATCCGGCCGCTTTGGTGCGCGACCTCCAGGGTCATGGCAGGCGCCTGGGCGCCGGGAAAGATCTGCTGGAACGGCTTCATGGTGAGGCCCCTTTGCCTTTAGCGCCCGGGGCGTTTCCCCTTCCCCTCCCGCTCGTATATCGCCTCGACCGCTTCCTGCAGCCCCGGGTAGGCAAGCACCCCCTCCGGGAGCCTCGCGGAGTCTGCGGCGCCGTACCCTGTCTGCACCATGAGGGAGGTGCACCCGGCGTTCAGCCCGGCCTCGATGTCACCAAGCTTGTCCCCAATCATATAGGAGTCGGAAAGGTCGATATCCAGGTCGAGCGCCGCCTGCTGCAGCATACCCGGGAGGGGCTTTCGGCAACTGCAGTCAACGCGGTAGTCGCCGACCGCATGTTCTGGGTGATGCGGGCAGAAGTAGCATGCCTCGATGGTGATGCCAAAGCTGCTTAGTTCCTCGTGCATCTTGTCGTGGATCGCGTGCAGCGCCGCCTCGTCGTAGAGCCCGCGTCCGATGCCGGACTGGTTCGTGACGACGACCAGGAGAAAACCGGCGTCCTTCAGGCGCTGCAGCGCATAGGGGACGCCCGGGATGAGGCGGAAATCCTCCACACGGCTTAGATACTGCACCTCTTCGTTGATGGTCCCGTCCCTGTCGAGAAAAACCGCCCGATGCTTGCCCATGATGCCTGGCCCTTCCGGCTCGTCAGCCGCCTGTTAAAGAAACAACCCGCGCTCAACGAGGTCGCAAATGATGTGGATCATGGTGATGTGCCCCTCCTGGATGCGGGGCGTGTCGTTGCTGGGGACGATCAGGGAAAGTTCTGCGACACCCTTGATGCTGCCGCCGTCCTTGCCCAGAAGCGCCACGGTCCGGGCCCCAAGCCGCCGCGCTGCCTCGAGGGCGATCTGCACGTTCGGCGAGTTGCCGCTCGTGGAAATGCCGACGACGACGTCACCGGGACGCGCGTGCGCCTCGACCTGCCGTGCGAAGATCTGGTCGAAGCCGTAATCGTTGCCGACCGCGGTGAGGATCGAGGTGTCGGTGCTGAGAGCTATGGCGGGAAGCGCGCGGCGCTCGAGCTTGAAACGCCCGACTATCTCGGCAACGAAATGCTGGGCATCCGCTGCGGAGCCGCCGTTGCCCATTACGATCAGTTTGCGCCCATCCTTCAACGCCTCAGCCAAAAGGGAAACGGCGCTCTCTATGGCGGGAGTAAGGTCCCTTTCGAGCGCCGTCATGACCTGGATGTGGGCCTGGAGCTGGGCCCTGATCTCGTCTTTCATCAACCCTCCGACTTTTTGTGTGCTGCCAAGCGGCCTCTAGTGGGCGCGCGATTTGATCCGCTCGGCAAGCTGCGAAAACGACAGGTACTGCTCGCTCCACGGCAAGGCAAGTCCGTCCACGGCGATCACCGGCATCGTGTCGGGAGAAGCGGCGAGAAGCTTCTCGTAGAGGCGGCGCTTCATGCCGTCCAGGGCGATGCGAGGCAGCGCCACCAGTTTCACGTTTTCATGCAGTGCGGCAAGCCCTTGCTGCCGGGCCTGCTGATGCAGCGCGAACGGAAGGAGCACCGTGTAGCAGTCGCCGTGCCGGGCCCCCTCCACCAGTAGTTCCAGCTTCTGCTCGAGAAGCGAAGCCTCGACCCCCTTAGGGACGTAGACGAGGAAGTTGCTCCCCTCCCCCCAGCGCTCCTTGAAAAGGGAGATGCTCCGCAACAGGGTCTCGCGGCGGCGCTGCACGGAACCAAGCGGCGCCTCGTCATGGTGGCTCACCGTGGGACCGGGGACCTGCACGGTGCGAAACCCTTCGGCGCAGGCACGCATGGTGAAGTCCCTAAGGCACCAGGCTCCGCCGTCCATCGTCTCGTCGAACCCTCCGATCTTGCGGTAGAGCTCGCGGCGCACGGCCATGGCGGCGAAGGAGCCGCTGACAACCTCGCGCGGGAGGTCGCAGGGGTCGCCCGGGTCAAGACAGGGAAGCATTATCCCGGCGTCGGCATGGGTGTGTGCGAACTGCAAAAGCGGCTCGAACCACCCCGCCATTACTATGCTGGTGCTGCGCATCAGGGCCAGAAACGGCGCCTCGGAACTCTCGAAACCGCGGTTTGCTGCGCGCACGAACCCGATGTTGCTGTCGTCACGCATCAAAAGGGCGCGTTCGTCCAGGGCGTCGGCAAACTCCTGCAGCATCCTCTCGGTGTCGCGCTCTGAGCCGCAATCCACGATGATGAAGCGGGCGTTCGGGGTGTGGTTGATCAGGTTGACCAGGCAGTTTCGAGTCTCTTCGGGCCGGTTCCAAACGGGTATGATGACGTCTACGATAGCGTCGGTCATGAAAATCCCTCTGGTAGAAACGGCGGATTGGAGCGCGATCGGGCCTAGGAACTCACAGCGACGTTACGAAGCAGTGCAAGCTCGTCGAGCACCTTTCCCGAGCCGAGCACGACGCAGGAAAGCGGGTCCTCGGCGGTGACCACCGGTAGACCGGTTTCTTCGCGCAAAAGGACGTCGAGGTTCCTCAAAAGCGCGCCGCCGCCCGCCAGCACAATCCCCTTGTCGACGAGGTCGGCCGCAAGCTCGGGCGGGGTGCGCTCCAGGCAGTTGCGCACCGCATCTACGATGGCGGTAACCGGCTCGGAGAGGGCCTCTCGGATCTCGTTGGAGTCGATCTCGGTGGTCTTGGGGATGCCGGAGACGAGGTCGCGCCCCTTGACTTCCATGTGCAAAAGCTGGGTCCCCGGGTATGCCTCGCCGATCTCGATCTTGATGAGCTCGGCCATGCGGTCGCCGATGAGGAGGTTGTACTTGCGCTTTATGTACTGGACGATCGCCTCATCCATCTTGTCGCCGCCCACGCGGACGCTCTTCGTGTAGACGATGCCGGCCAGGGAGATCACGGCCACCTCGGTGGTGCCCCCCCCGATATCGACGATCATGTTGCCGGACGCCTCGGTGATGGGAAGCCCCGCACCGATCGCCGCCGCCATCGGCTCCTCGATCAGGTACACCTCGCGGGCGCCGGCGGACTCGGCGCTCTCTTTTACGGCGCGCTTCTCCACCTGGGTGATGCCGGAGGGAACGCAGATGACGATCCTCGGGCGCACCAGGGTTTTCCTGTTGTGCACTTTATGAATGAAGTAACGCAGCATCTCCTCGGTGATGTCGAAGTCGGCGATGACCCCGTCCTTCATCGGCCTGATGGCCGTGATGGTGCCGGGGGTACGCCCCAACATCTTCTTTGCCTCCATCCCTACGGCAAGCACCTTCTGCTGGCCGCTTGGCATCTTCTGGACCGCAACCACGGACGGTTCGCGCACTACGATCCCCTTACCCTTCAAGTAAACGAGGGTGTTGGCCGTGCCGAGGTCGATGGCGAGGTCGTTAGAAAACATGCCGAAAAGGGCATCGAAAATCTTGAGCATCCTGGGAACTCCTTTTGAATTGGCGCAGTAGCCGGGACCGACCCGGCAAAGGTGGAAATATAGCAAAAGCTACACACCCTTGCAAGAAAGAAAACCCGT
This sequence comes from Geomonas edaphica, assembly GCF_004917075.1. Classification (GTDB taxonomy): domain Bacteria; phylum Desulfobacterota; class Desulfuromonadia; order Geobacterales; family Geobacteraceae; genus Geomonas; species Geomonas edaphica. The sequence continues at coordinate 422,258 of NZ_SSYB01000001.1, read as the reverse complement.
CTACTGGCTGACAGGGCGCTGAAACATTGGACGTATACCGCTTCATTCTACCGTTGCTTTTGCGATTAAATTATATTATCATTCGCGTCTCTTGAACTAATCTAATGGCGTCAATTTTGTGTGCAAAGGAGCCGAACCCGAATGCTAGGCGTAATGAGGAAGTATAAGCAGTCGATCGTCATCAAGATCGTCTTTGTTGTCATCGTTCTCTCTTTCATAGGAACCATCTTCCTGGTCTGGGGCAAAGGTGGCGACGGTCAGCGTGGCGGCAAAAGTTATGCGGCGTCCGTCAACGGCACGAAGATCAGCCTGGACGAGTTCCAGAAGAGTTACTACCGCACCCGCGGTCTCTATGAGCAGATCTACGGTAAAACCCTCACCCCCGAGATGGAAAAACAGATGGGGATCAAGAAGCTCACCATCGACACCCTTATCGATAACGTGCTCATCTTCAACGAAGCGAAGAAAATGGGCGTGAAGGTAAACAAGGACGAGGTCGCGGCCGAGATCGCCAAGATCCCCGCCTTCCAGAACAACGGCGCCTTCGACTTCAACCTCTACCAGCAGACCCTCAAGGCGAACCGCCTCACCCCGAAGGAATTCGAGGAGGCCCAGGAGCAGGAGATGCTGCTTGCGAAGGCGCGTAACAAGGTGAAGATGGGTGCCACGGTTACCGACGCCGAAGTGAAGGACGCCTTCAAGAAACAAAACGACAAGGTCGACCTCGCCTACGTTTCCTTCTCCCCTGCCGACGTCAAAGGTGGCATCAAGCTGACCGACCAGGAGCTCACCACCTACCTGCAGGATCACCAGAACGAGTTCAAGACCCCGGAGCAGGTCTCCGTGGCCTACACCTTGGTAAACCCCGCCCAGGCAGCAGGCAAGGCGACGGTCACCCCCGAAGAGGCGCAGACCTACTACCAGAAAAACATCGACCGCTACCAGGGTAAGGGCGGCATCCTGCCCTTCTCCGAGGTGAAGGATCAGGCCACCGCGGACGCCCAGAAGCAGAAAGCAGCCAAAGAGGCATACGAGAAAGCGGCCGAGGCTGCCAACAAATTCAAGGCTACCGGCGACATCGACGCCGCCGCAGCAGCCCTCGGCAGCAAGGTGGAGAAGACCGCGCTCTTCACCGCCAAGGCCCCGGCGGCAGCACTTGCCGGCGAAAACGAGGTAATCGCCCGCGCCTTCGCCATCAAGCAGGGTGAACTGGGTGGCCCGGTGGAGACCGCAAAAGGGATCTACCTCGTCAAGGTACTGGACAAGAAACCGGCTGCCGTCCCCCCGCTGGCACAGATCAAGTCGGCCGTCGAGGCGAAAGCGGTTGAGGCTAAGGCCGCCGAGCTCGCCAAGAAGAAGGCCGAGGAAGCACTGCAGCAGCTCGCCAAGGGCGGCGCCGCCAAGTCCACCGGCAGTTTCGGCTATGCCGCGACCGGTGCCGTGCCGACCATCGGCACCTCGCCGGAGCTCATGGAAGCCGCCTTCACGCTCACCGCTCCGAACCAGGCCGCGAAGCAGCCCTTCAAGGTCGGCGACCGCTGGTATGCGGTGAGCCTTAAGTCCCGCGCCGAGGCGCCTCTTGCCGACCTCGCCGCCAAGGCCGCCGGCATCAAGGCTACCCTCCTTCCGAAGAAGCAGCAGGAAGTGCTTGAGAAGTGGGTCAAAGGTCTGCGCGACAAGGCCAAGATCGATATCAACCCGCTGGTGCTGCAGGACTAACGGGTCAAACGGAAGCGTCAACAGCTTTCAAGTGTGAGGTGGAGGGTGCAAGGTGCACTCTTCACCTTTCACTTTTCACGCTCAAGGCGAACCATAAAAGGAGAATGCACCAATGACTACACCGGTACTCAACACTGACTTCCCCGGCCTGAAGCTTGCCGCACGCGGGAAGGTGCGCGACATCTACGACCTCGGGGAGACGCTGCTCATCGTCACCACCGACAGGATCTCCGCGTTCGACGTCATCATGAACGAAGGGATCCCCAACAAGGGTTACGTGCTTACCCAGATCTCCGCCTACTGGTTCCGCCAAATGGAAGGCATCATCAAGAACCACATCATCTCCACCGATGTGGCCGATTTCCCGAAGGAGTGCCAGCCCTACGCTGAGACCCTGAAAGGTCGCTCCATGTGGGTGAAGAAGGCGAAGCCTTTGGCCGCTGAGTGCATCGTGCGCGGCTACATCTCCGGTTCCGGCTGGAAGGACTACCAAAAGACCGGCTCCATCTGCGGCATTAAGCTCCCCGAGGGGCTCAAGGAAAGCGACCGCCTGCCGCAGCCGATCTTCACCCCCTCCACCAAGGCAGAGCTCGGCACCCACGACGAGAACATCTCTTTCGAAGAGATGTGCAACATCTGCGGGAAAGAGATCTCAGAGAAGGTGCGCAACGTGACGCTCAAGATCTACGAGAAGGCCCGCGACCTGGCCGACGAGAAAGGGATCATCATCGCCGACACCAAGTTCGAGTACGGCATCTACGACGGCGAGCTGATCATCATCGACGAGTGCATGACGCCGGACTCCAGCCGCTTCTGGCCCAAAGAGAGCTACAAGCCGGGCGGCCCGCAGCCATCCTTCGACAAGCAGTTCCTGAGGGACTACCTTGAGACCCTGGACTGGGGCAAGACCGCCCCTGCCCCGCCGCTTCCCGCCGAGATCGTTCAGAAGACCGGCGAGAAGTACATGGAAGCGCTGGTAAAGCTGACCGGGATGAAGGCGCCCTAGCCTACCGACCTGGACCGGCTTTGGATAAAAAAAGGCCCCGACATCGTTTCCGATGCGGGGCCTTTTCCTTTGGATGCCGCTCTTTGCGTCCTGCCTTTGCCTTCTACCCGATCATCTTCGCCAGGCGTGCCCTCTCCTTGGTAAGACGCGCCTCCCCGTCCTCCAGGGCTTTCAAAAGGTTCTTCTTGGCGCCGTAGGCCATGTCCTTGCCGCGGTCGAGGATCTCTGCCGCGCGATCGCCCATCGCCTCGGCCATATCGGTCACCTGCTCGGTGAAATCCTCAACCGCCTCCAGCGCCTCCTCCCCTTTGCGCCGCGCCTTCTTCGCGTAGCGGGAGATATCCTTGCGGGTTTTCTGGCCGCTTTGCGGCGCGTACAAAAGCGCGACCCCCGCGCCGATGATGCCGCCTGCCAAGAGCATGAGCGCTCCAACCATCACCTTGTTATCCCGATCGGCCATGGCCCCTCCTCCTTTAGGTGTGTTGTTGTTCAAGGGAACATCCATATACTACCCGATGGTAAGGCTTTGCCAAGTACGCTTCTCATTATTGCTTTGAAGCGGGTATTGAACCGTGTATATTTGAACCGTTGCAACAACAACCAATCTTGCTATCCAAGAGGAAAACATGGATCAAAAATATGATGTGCTTATCGTCGGTGGCGGCCCCGGTGGCGTAGCTGCGGCGTACCTCTGCCACAAGCATGGTCTCACGCACCTGCTGATCGAATCCGGCAAGGCAATCTTCCAGGGCATCGCCAACACCTACCCCGAAGGGAAGAACGTCTACCCGTCTAAACCCAAGGAGAACCCCGAGCCGTTCCTGGTGGAGGAACTCCGCCCGCCCGACAAGCCGGTGACCGTGGAGAAGTACATCCAGTACGTGCAGCACTTCGTCCAGCACGAGGGGTTGAACGTGCTTACCGAGACCCAGTTCGAGAACATCGAAGACGGACGCGACTACCTCAAGGTGCACACCTCGCGCGGCACCTTCCAGACGAAAAAGGTGCTCCTCGCCTTCGGCAGCTCCATCCCGAAGGAGCTCTCCGTGTACGGCGACGCGAAGATGGTGGCAAAGACCCTCGACGACCCGAAGAAGTACATCGGCAAGCGCACCCTGGTGATCGGAGGCGGAAACTCTGCGGCCGACGTGATCATCTCCATCCTTAAGGAGAAGAGGAGCGCGAACGACAAGGAGCCGGTCTATTGGGCGCACGTTGCCGAGACCTTTGACGTGAACAAGGAGACCGCGCAGCGTCTGGGTGAGGAGATCCTTCTGGGGGGGAATATAAGGCTTTTGCCGGGCGCCACGCCGAGGATCGGCGAGGTGGACGACGAGGGGGTCGACCGGCTGGTGATCAGGGTCAGCGAAGACAAGATCGCCGGCGGAATCGAGCGCTACCATGCCATGAGTTTCCCGATGAAGAACGTCATCGCCTGCATCGGCAGCCAGGGCCCCACTACCATCTACGACAAGATCGGGGTTCAGACCATCGCCTGCGCCGAGGGTGTCTGCCAAGTCGCCAAGGAAGGTGACCGGCTGCTGCTGCTCACCGCCGATTTCGAGTCGACCAGAAAAGGGGTTTACGTGATCGGCGGTGCGATCTCCCCTTCCTACATGCGCATCAGCAAAGGCGCCATCCAGGAAGAGCGCCATCCGAACCTGATCTACACCGCTGTGAACGACGCCCATCACGTCATCGCTGCGGTCGTCAAGAAGCTGAAGAAATAGCCGGGATTTTAAAGCGGACACGACGCAGGACTAGATGCAGACACGACAAAGGGGAGCCAATTCGGCTCCCCTTTTCAATTTGATCCAGTAATCCAAGTGATGTTCAGTGCAGTTGCCAACGAAACGCTGCATGCGTCCCAGCGTCCCCCCCCTATGCGAAGGGGGAACAGGGGGGATTTGCCTCTACCGCCCCTACTTAAGCTCCTCCCGAAGCCCCTCCACCACCGCCTTCACCTCAGCGATCATCTCACGCGCCTGCGGTGAGTGTTCCTTCTTCAGGTAGTTCTCGAAGTGCTTGATCGCCTCGGCGGTGCGATCCTGGTCGATGCAGATGTTCCCGAGGGTCAGGTAGCTCATGGTGAAGTCGGGATCGAGACGGATCGCCTCCAGGGTCTCGCGCTCGGCGGCCTCAAGCTCGTCCATGTCGTAGTAGAGTTCGCCCAGGTTGAATCGGGCCGTGGCATCGTTGGGGTCGATCTCGATCCCCTTATGGTAGGAGGCGATCGCCTTTTCGTTCTCGCCCAGCCCGTAATAGAGATCTCCCAGCGCGTTCAGCGCGAAGACGTTAGCCGGATCGAGTTCGAGCGCCTTCTCGAAGGACTTCAGCGCGTCATCGGCGCGCTCCATAGCGTTGTAAACAAGCCCCATGCTGACGTAGCCGTCGCACTCCCCCGGGTTCAATTCGGTCACCTTGCGGTAGCATGCAAGCGCGTCCTTGTGCTTGCCCGACTCAAAGTAAACGTCGCCCAGCGCGGTGAGACCGTCCAGGTCCTGCGGGGCGAACTCGAGACCCTTTTTCAGCGCGGCGACCGCATCATCGTTGCGCCCCGCCTCGGAATACGCCTCACCAAGGTAGAAGTATCCCTCTGCGTTGTCCGGTTCGACGGCGATGCACCCCTTGAAGGACTCAATGGCCTGGTCGTACTCGCCGGACTCCATGTGGGCTATTCCGTTCGCCAGCGCCTCGTCAAAATTCGTTGCCATTGCCACCTCCGTAACTGCATCAGATTTCATTGGCGCACACTATAACAGAGAAGCGCCCGCTTTGCCAACTTAAGAGCACTGAAAAAGCATTAAAAGCTTCCACATATCTTTTCCCTCATATATACTGCGACAAACAGAAGCAAGGGGGAGGCAATGCCGGAGGAGGCAGGAGAACAACTGGGACTAAGGACGCTTGAGGATATCAGCGCGCTGATCCTGCAATCCCACGACCTGCAGGAAACTCTGGACAACATAGTCAACCTGGTCGCTAAGAGGATGTCGTCAGAGGTCTGTTCCATATATCTCCTGGAGGAGGACGGCGAGACGCTCAGACTGCACGCGACCCGCGGTCTGTCCAGACTCTCGGTCGGCATCACCATGAAGATCTCCGAAGGTCTCACCGGTCTCGCCGTGGAACAGCGCGGCGTGGTGGCGACCGACAACGCCCCCCTGCACCCCCGCTACAAATACTTCAGGAAGACCAAGGAGGAGAAAGTGCTCTCCTTCCTCGGGGTCCCCTTCTTCGAACGCGATCACCCCATCGGCGTCCTGGTCATCCAGAACCGCGAGTCGCGTACCTTCACCCCCCAAGAGATCAGTGCGGTATCCACCATCGCCTGGCAGATATCAAGCATCGTCTCCAACGCCAAACTGCTCGATTCAATCCGCAAGAAGGAAGAGGAGCGCGCCTTCTACGCGGCCGAGGTGGACCGCCTGAGAAAAGGGGGCACGCCGAAAGAGGCCGTCCGCGGCAACCGCAAGGGCGCAGGCTCCACCGCACTCACCGGCATAGGCATCTCCCCGGGGTTCGCCCTCGGCAAGGTATCCATACTGCACCACCGCGGCCCTGCCGAGGAGGCGGTACTGGAACGAGCCCGTCCGCGCGCAGAGGAACTGAACCTGTTCCACCAGGCACTCGAGAAGGCGCGCATCCAGACCATCTACATGGAAAAGCGGATGGGTGAGATCCTCTCCGAGGCCGATGCCGCCATCTTCCACAGTCACCTGATGATCCTCGAGGACCGCGGCTTCATCGGCAAGATCACCGCCCTCATAGAGGAAGGTGTCGGCGCCCACCGTGCGGTGAGCCAGGTGGTAGAAGCGTACGTGGCCGCCTTCGCCCGCATGGAGGACCCCTACCTTAGGGAGCGCAGCGCCGACATGGAGGACATCGGCCGCCGTATCTGCGACGCCTTGAACGGTCACAGCAGGCAAAAGGAGCGCTTGCGCGACGAGCGCATCATCGTGGCCAGGGAGCTGCTCCCCTCCGACCTTGCCATCATGGACCACGGCAAGGTGATCGGGATCGCGACTGAAAAAGGAAACCGCAACGCGCACGCGGCCATCATGGCGCGGGCACTCGGCATCCCCGCCGTCTTCGGCGTGGATGGACTTTTGAAACGGGTCGGCGTACGCAGCGAAGTCGTCGTTGACGGCAACTCCGGCTGCGTGTATGTGAACCCGGACCAGGGGGTGAAGCAGGAGTACGTGCGGCTGCAGGGAGAGTTCGACCAGAAGCAGCGCGAGCTCGAAGAGATCCGCGACCTCCCCGCCCGCACCCTGGACGGCTGCACCGTTTCCCTTCTCGCCAACATAGGGCTTCTGAGTGACCTGAGGGTGGCGCACCTGCACGGAGCCGAAGGGGTCGGCCTTTACCGCACCGAGTTTCCCTTCATGACCAGAAGTTCTTTTCCGACCCGGCAGGTACAGGCCGTGGTGTACCGCAAGGTGCTGGAGGGTTTTCCGGGGCTCCCGGTCAACATAAGGACGCTGGACATAGGCGGCGACAAGGAGCTCTCCTACTTTCCGCATCCGAGGGAGGACAACCCGTTTCTCGGATGGCGCTCCATGCGCCTGTCCCTGGACCGCGAGGAGATCCTTCGGGAGCAGTTGGCCGCGGTGCTCATCGCCTCGGTGGGAGGAAGGTGCAACCTGATGTTCCCCATGATCTCGGGGGTGGACGAAGTGCGCCGCATCAAGGGGATCCTGGAACAGGTGAAGGAGGATTTGCTGCGCGAAGGGAAGGCGTTCGCCCCGGACATCGGCCTGGGCGTGATGGTGGAACTCCCGGCAGCCGTGCTAGGAGCAGAGATGCTGGTGAAGGAGGTGGACTACCTCTCCATCGGGACCAACGATCTTATCCAGTACACGCTGGCCTGCGACAGGAACAACCCGTTGGTAAGGAAATGGTACGATCCGTACCACCCCGCGGTTCTTCACTCGATCAAGAAGGTGGCCGATGCGGCGACGGCTGCTGGAAAGCCGGCCTCCTTGTGCGGCGAGATGGCCGGCGAGCCGATCAATGCGCTGCTGCTTATGGGGCTGGGCCTGCGCAGCTTCAGCCTCTCGGCACCCAGTATCCCGCGAGTGAAAGAGGCTGTGCGCCGGATTACGCTTGAAAAGGCGCAGCTGGTCGCCGAGCGTGTGCTCGCCATGGAGAGCGCGCAGTCGATCCGGAGTTTTCTGGAGGCGACGCAGCGCGAACTCGGACTGTAGACGAAAAAGGCCGGCGCCCTTTCGGACTCCGGCCCTTTCCCTTTATATCCAGCAGTCTCCACCGTCGTAGTTGAGCGGATCGGAGGCGCCCTTTCTGGAACGGAGCTTGGTGCTGCAGCTCTTCAGCTTGTCGAGCGCATCGTCCTTCGCTTCGCTCAGCTTCTCGCGAACCTCGCGACCGGTTTTGGGGGTAAAGAGGAGAGCGGCACCCGCAGCTACCGCGGCTCCGGCCAGGAAGGCCAGCAGAGCGGCCTGTTCGCTTTTCTTCGACATGTCGTATGCTCCTTTTGGTTCTGGAAGTGACCGGCAGAAAAATAGTGCAGTCATTCTTATCACATTCCGGCGCGCAATAAAACCCCCCAAGATTAAGTAATGAAGTTTTCCCGCACATATGTTTTCTGATTTGAATTAGCTTTGATTAGATGCTACCATCGCGTCTTAAATTTTCCCAAAGGAGATACATATGTTTTCCTTCAAAAGAACAGTGACACCGGCCGTTGCAGCAATCGCAGCGACCTTGATGCTTTCCGCCGGTGTCTTTGCCGGCGAAAAGGCTGATGCTGCTGCGAAACCGACCGACCAGAAGGCGGTTGCCAAGGAGGCTGACGCCAAGGGACAGGCCGTCGTCGTCAAGGTAAACGGCCAGGGCATCACCAAGCACGAGGTGGACCGTGCCATGAAGGTCATGCTGGCACAAAACCAGGTCCAGGAGCCCCTTGCCCCGGAGGCACAGAAACAGGCCGAAGCGGCGGTCATCGACCAGCTCACCGCGGCTGAGCTTTTGTACCAGGAAGCAGCAAAGGTGAAAGTTGCCGACCTGGACAAACTCGTCGATGAGAAAGTGGCCCAGAATCGAGCCAAGTTCAAATCGGAACAGGATTTCGTCGAGGCCCTCAAAGGGGTCGACATGACCATGAAGGACATGCAGGACTTCACCCGGAAGGACATCCTCATCAACAATTTCATCGAACAGCGCTTTGTTGCTAAGGCCGTCGCCACCGATGACGAGGCAAAGAAGTTCTATGATCAGAACATCGACCGTTTCAAGAAGGAGGAAGGGGTCAGGGCGAGCCACATCCTGATCGGCGCTGACCAGAAGGCGAGCCCCGAGGAGCGGAAAAAGGCTAAAGAAAAGGCAGAGGCGCTGCTCAAGCGGGTGAAGGCAGGCGAGGATTTCGCGGCGATCGCCAAGGCGGAGTCATCCTGCCCGTCGGCCAGCCAGGGGGGCGACCTGGGTGCCTTCGGCCGCGGCCAGACCGTCCCGGCCTTTGAAAGTGCCGCCTTCGGCCTCAAGCCGGGCGAGGTGAGCGGCGTGGTGGAGACTGAATTCGGCTACCACATCATCAAGGTGGTGGAGAAGCAAGAACCGAGCACAGAAAAGTTCGACGCGGTGAAGGAGAAAATCCTGAACTACCTGAAGCAGCAGAAAGTACAGCAGGAACTCTCGAGCTACATCGACGAGCTGAAAAAGACCGCGAAGATCGAGAAGAACTAGCTTAGATCCAACAATCATCATAAACAAAAGCAGAAAGGGCCCCGTGGTTTGGGCCCTTTTTTTACGTCCATATTTCCTCTTCTGCCTGCGGACCTAAGCCTGCAGTAAGCAAAGGCCCGAAGGAAGAGGGAGAACAGGTTAAGCGCTATCCGAGTTCCTTACTACGGCGTCGTTGTCGGCGGCGGTACGAATACGCGTGCGGCGAGCTCGTTGTCCAGCATGAGGAGCCCCTGGCCGTTATCACCTATCAGCTTCAGTTTACCGATGATGTCCCTATCATTCTCCTCCTCCTCGATCTGCTCAGTAACGAACCACTGAAGGAAGATGTTGGTGGCGTGATCCTTCTCGGCGAGCGCGAGATCGGTAAGGTCGTTAATGGAGGCGGTGATGGAAAGTTCGTGCTTGAGGGTCTGCTCGAACATGTCGAGCAGGCTCTTGAACTCGGCGGGCGGTGCGGCGATGGCCTGCAGCTTCACATGCTCGCCGCGGCTGTTGATGTAGTTGTAAAACTTCATCGCATGGACCATCTCTTCCTGGTATTGCACCATGAACCAGTTGGCGCTTCCTTTGAGTCCGATGGATCCAGCATAAGAAGACATGGACAGGTAGAGATAGGCAGAATAGAGTTCGTTGTTCAACTGGTTGTTCAAGGCATGGCAGAGCTTCTCGGTCAACATCAATTTCCCCCTTATTGCCTGGCGCGTTACTGTCTAATACGTGCCGCACAGGCTATCAATGACGGTTAGATCTTACCCCAGACACAGACCTTTGCAACTAGACAAACCGTAAACATTCTTTGTCACTCCCTTCACTCTTTACCAAGGCGACGATGTCAGGTTTGCGACGGAACCGGGACCGATTGTGCTTCCTGAAGGTAGCGTCTATAACACTTGCCCGCGGGGGAGCGTAGATAATAAAGCAGGATTGCAAACTCAGCGACTGCTCTGAAATAGTCGGAGAGTTCGAGCTTGGATCCCTTTACGTCGGTCCACTCTAACAAGGGGTGTTCGACCCACCGTTGGCTCCTCGTCACGCCGGAAACTTCCATAAGCAGTGGAAAACGGGCAAGCAACTCGACGTCGAAGATCCACCTAACCTTGAACGGAGCTGATAGAACCGAGCGCAAAATCGGACTATTTCTGAAAAGTTTGGCCCCACATTGAGTGTCATACACGTTTAACCCGAGCAATAATGAGGCACAAGTGGCGAATCCCCTCCCCAGGTAATGCCTCAAAGGCCTGCGCCTGATCTTTCTCCCAAGCAGACGCACCCTAGCACCGATGACGCCATCCACCTCCGGATCCTCGAGCAAGCGAAGAAACTCACCCAAGGCAGATAACGGTGTGGCGAGATCGGCATCCCAATATCCTACAAGGTCGTACGGCCCTTCCGTCGCGTCAAGCATCCCCAATCGGACAGCCTCGCCCTTGCCGACATTGCGATCCAGATCCAGCAGCGCGATCCGTACCGGTGCCTCTGCCTGCAGCGCACGGAGCACCTCGAGCGTAGCATCAGTACTGCCGTCATTGACAAAAAGAAAGGACAGACCGGGATCATCTCCCAGCGCGGCGAGAAAAGCTCTTGGATGCAGCCTTTTCGCCTCGTTGTAGCAGGGCACCACGATTCTTGTCATGTTGGACGCAGCCATCTGAAATTCCCCAGGGAACAGCCTAGCAAACTCACAAAATTAAGATTGTGCAATTTCTCATAGATGGGCGCAGCAGTCAACTGTGGCGTCGAACCGGGTTATTTTCCCGACTCACCCCGGTCCAGGAACATCTTGATGAGATCGATCGGTACGGGGAATATGGTCGTCGAGTTCTTTTCGGCGGCGATTTCAGTGAGCGTTTGCAGGTAGCGCAACTGCAGTGACATGGGCTCTGCTCCCATCACCTGAGCGGCAAGCGCGAGTTTTTCCGAGGCCTGCAGCTCCCCTTCGGCGTGGATCACCTTGGCGCGGCGCTCCCTCTCGGCCTCCGCCTGCCGGGCGATGGCGCGCTGCATCTCCTGCGGAAGATCGATGTTTTTGACCTCGACCGTAGATACTTTCACCCCCCAGGGTTCCGTCTGGCGGTCCAAGATTTCCTGCAGCTCCTTGTTGATCTTGTCGCGATTAGCGAGGAGCTCATCAAGGTCCACCTGCCCCAGGACGCTACGCAAGGTGGTCTGGGCGAGCTGGCTCGTAGCGTACAGGTAGTTTTCCATCTCCACGACCGCACGCACAGCGTCGACCACACGGAAATAGATGACGGCGGAGACCTTGACCGTCACGTTGTCGTGGGTGATCACGTCCTGGGAGGGGACGTCCATCGCAACGATGCGCAGGGACACCCGCACTAGCCGGTCGATCCCAGGGATAATCAGCACCAGACCGGGCCCCCTTACCTTTTTGACCCGTCCCAGGCGAAATAGTACGCCACGCTCGTACTCGGGGAGGATGCGGATGGCGTTGGCAAGGAAGATCACGACAAGGAACAGAACAAACAGCACAGGGAAAAGGTTCACCACGTTCATGATTGCCTCCTGTTTCGGGTCACCATAGAGACAGTGAAAGCCCGCCCAAGTATATCGGAGCAGCCCTGCACGTCAATTTGCCATATTGCCAAAATCTCTTATCCATGTTATTGAAGAAACCTCTAACAATCAGGAATTTTCTATGAAGCAGAGTATAAAAATACTGATTATCGAAGACGATGACGGGAGCCGGGAGGCGCTGCTCATCCTGCTTAAGGCGAGCGGCTTTGCCGTAAAAGGGTGTTCCAGCGGGAAAGACGGTCTCGACTTCCTGGCAGGTGAGCCTTTTGACATCGTCATCAGCGACCTGTTTTTGCCTGACATGAACGGGATCGACATCCTGTCCCGGGTGAAACAGGACTCGCCGCGTACCGAGGTAATCCTGGTTACCGGGCACGGCTCTGCAGAAACCGCGGTGCAGGCGATGAAGAAAGGCGCTTACGACTACATCACGAAACCCCTTAACATAGACGAGCTCCGCATCATCATCGACAAGGCGGTCGAAAAGGGGCAGTTGGTCAGTGAGAACGTTTACCTAAGAAAACAGCTGCGTGAGAAATACGAATTCGCCAACATCATCGGCAACTCGCAGGCGATGCAGCAGCTCTTCTCGCGTATGCAGAGGATCATAAAGACCGACTCCACGGTGCTGATCCTCGGTGAGTCCGGCACCGGCAAGGAACTGGTTGCCAAAGCTATCCACTTCAACGGCAGCCGCAAAGACAAGCCGTTCATCGCCGTCAACTGCTCCGCAATCCCGGAAAACCTGCTTGAGAGCGAACTATTCGGGCACGTTAAGGGAGCGTTCACAGGTGCGGTAAAGGAAAAGGTAGGGAAGTTCGAAGCTGCCAACTACGGGACCATCTTCCTGGACGAAATCGGAACGCTCCCGATGCACCTGCAGACGAAGCTTTTGCGCGTCCTCCAGGAGCAGGAAGTGGAACGGGTCGGTTCCAACAAGCAGATCAAGCTCGACGTGCGGGTCGTTTCAGCGACCAACGTGAACCTCGAGGAGGAAGTCACCCGCGGGAACTTCCGTGAGGACCTTTTCTATCGACTGAACGTCATCCCGGTTCAAATTCCGCCTCTCAGGGAGCGAGTCGAGGACATCCTTCCCCTCACCAAGCACTTCCTGGAGAAGAACTGCCGCTCCATGCAGCGCCCTATCATGCACCTCGACAAGGAAGCGCTGGAGGCGCTGGAAGCTTACCCGTGGAACAGGAACGTTCGCGAACTCGAGAACATCATGGAGCGCATCGTAGCACTTACCGAAAGTGACGTCATTACCCTGCGCGACCTCCCCGCCAACATAGCGAAGAATTACATCGAAGGCTCCCACTCCACCAGTGTCACCCCAGCCGGTATCGACATGGTCCAGGCGATCAACGAGATCGAGAAGCGTATGATCACCGAAGCGCTGCAGCTTTCAGGGGGCGTAAAGGCCCGCGCGGCCGTGATGCTAAGCATCAACCGAACCACCCTCGTCGAAAAGATGCGTCGCCTCGGCATGCCGCTTTAATTTACAGTCGTGTCGGGAGACAATTAAGTTGTTACATCGACAATTAAGTCGTTACATCAACAATTGAGTCCTTACCTTTTTAATCAAATCTCAAAAAGGGAGAACAATTAAGTCCTTACTTTTTTTAGGAAGTGCTTGAAATCGCCATGTATTTTTTTGTGAGGGCTGAAATCTTTAATTCTTATGCATTCAGGGTTTTTTTGCCCCTTCATTAGACTCAGATCCCAAGCTGAAGACCGCAGGTTCCAGTCCGAAAAAACATATAGCTGCTTCAGGTGGTTATCAGCATAGAGCCCTCGCCCAGGTTGCAGGTGAAAACGTGGAACACCCGCCCTCCCCCCTTATACCTCTCCCCCCCCTCTTCCGACAAACAGCTAGAATGAATTTTTTGGAGCTCGCAAGGGATTCCCTCCTAGCCCACTCAATTGCCCGTTACGAACGGTACACATGACATAGCGTAAGTTCAGTAACCCTTTAGAATTTTATCAGCTCAGTCGCGCCCACTTCTACCATCTACCAAGTGCGTGGGTAAAAAGGAATAAGTGGATCCTACGGAATACAAGAGGATCCAAGTGGGAAACGGCAGACGTTGGGGACCCTGTCGCTCTTTGTGTGAAGATTAGGGGTAGAAAGTATGTTCATTATATTGAGGGGATTGCTCAATTCTGTCTCCATTAGAATTAGCTGGGGCCGTGCGCTTGCCCACTCCCTTGTTTAGATCGGGGCACCGCGAAGCGTCCTGAGGCTAAGGAGATCGACATGAACGAAATGGACGTGATGTTCAGGTAGTGCGAGTCATGGGGTGCGGATAAGCTTCAATACGAAAGATGCTGTCTATTCCGCAGGGAAGATCTGACGTAGTTTAGAAATGTCTCGTAACGGTGGTGCCCCGAACAGTCGGTTGTATTCACGGCTGAACTGTGAGGGGCTTTCATATCCGACTCGAAATCCTGCATTTGCTGCATCCATTCGTTCTGCCAGCATTAGTCGTCTGGCCTCCTGCAATCGAAGCTGCTTCTGATACTGCAACGGGCTGAGAGCGGTCATGGAACGGAAATGATGGTGAAACGAGGACGTACTCATGTTAGCCTGCGCGGCAAGTTCATCGATGCTGACAGGCTGGAAGTAGTTGCTCTTGAGCCAATCTATTGCCTTGGCAATTTGCTGTCCCTGGCTTCCTGCAGTCGCAATCTGGCGCAGCCGTTCACCTTGTTCCCCCACAAGTAAACGGTAGATGATCTCGCGCTGGATGACCGGCGCGAGAATCGGTATATCCTTCTCATCGGCAAGCAAGTTGATCAACCGGATAAAAGCGCTGGTCAACTCAGGTGTTATCTCGCCTGTCGCCATGCCGCGGCTCGACTTTTGTAGCTTGGGCCGAGGCAGATTACAGTCCACCATCAGTTGCGATAGTTCACGCAAATCGAACGTCAACCTGAGTCCAAGGTAGGGCTTATCCGGACTTGCTTTGGTAATCTGCACAATTGTGGGCAGGTGCACGGACGTGATCAGATAGTGGTGAGCGTCGTACACGAAGGTGTCTTCTCCAAGGATGACTCGTTTTGCCCCTTGGACAGCCAGACAAATGCTAGGTTCGTACATGCCGCTGACCGGCTCAGTCGGTTCCTCCCGGCGGAAAAGCGATAAGCCAGGGATCGCCGTTATGTACCTTTCTTTTTGTTCGGTCCATTCGGCAATCCTCCTGCTTAACGCGGTCATTGCTCCACCCGAGCTATTACCCTCAAAATCCTGTTCATTCGGCGCTTTTCCCATAATTACCTCCTAGATGCATGCTAACCAATCCACTCCAGCGTTACAACCCGTTTTTCAGCGCTTTGCAGGATAATGCAAGAATTCAACAGGATCGGTCTAACACCTGTTGATTGTTGGGGTGTAGGATACAATCATCAGCAGGCTGGCTGGACACGGAAACTACGATCACCCCGAAAGGTTAGAGTCGGCAGCAAGCCCAGCAAAATTTACCCAATGGAGGCGCAAGTATGCAGAAAGTCACTTTGAATAACGGGGTCGAGATGCCCATTCTTGGCTTTGGAGTCTTTCAGGTCAGTGACCTCAAGGAGTGTGAAGCCAGTGTCCGCAATGCCCTGCAGACCGGCTATCGTCTGCTTGATACCGCTGCTTCTTACATGAATGAGAAAGCTGTCGGCGACGGGATCAGGAGTAGCGGCGTGAACCGGCAGGATATCTTTGTGACCACCAAGCTCTGGGTTCAGGACACGGGTTACGAGAGAACCCTGAAGGCGTTCGATACGTCGCTGGCCAAATTGCAGCTCGATTATCTGGACCTGTACTTGATCCATCAGCCGTACGGCGATGTCTACGGCTCCTGGCGGGCCATGGAAGAGTTGTACCGGGAAGGCAGGGTCCGCGCCATCGGTGTCAGCAATTTCCACCCGGACCGAATCATGGACCTCATGGTTCACAATGAGGTGACCCCGGCAGTCAACCAGATAGAAACGCATCCTTTCTGTCAGCAGATCGAGACCCAACGGTTTCTGCAAGAAAACGGGGTCCAGATCGAATCCTGGGGTCCCTTCGCCGAGGGCAAAAACAATCTCTTCAGCAACGAACTGCTTGCTGCCATTGGCAGCAAATACGGCAAATCGATTGCCCAGGTGGTGCTGCGCTGGCTGATCCAAAGAGGAGTCGTGGTCATCCCGAAATCGGTGCGCGTGGAGCGGATGGTTGAAAACTTCACCGTTTTCGACTTCGAACTGGCCCCTGAGGATATGGAGGCCATTGCGACGCTGGACCGGAAGGAAAGCAGTTTCTTCGATCATCGCGATCCGGAAATCGTGAAGTGGATCGGGACTCGTAAGCTGGACCTATAGCCTCAAGATACCTGTTAAGGAGAAAAGGAATGTTTGGCTTAAAAACTGTGTCCTCGTTATTGGCAGCGACAATTATCTCCGCAGGAGGAGCTATGGCAGCAGACTATAGACTAAATCCGTTTACTCTGACTTATGACGGCGCGATTACTCAGAACGTAAAAGGCAAAGTGAATATCCACCCAGTCACCTACAAACTGAATGGTTTGGATATCTCTGCCAACCTCTATACCCCCGCCAACTACGACCCGAAGAAGACCTATCCGGCTGTGGTGGTGGCGCACCCGAACGGCGGGGTGAAGGAGCAAGTGGCTGGCCTGTATGCGCAGCGATTGGCCGAACAGGGCTACATCACCATTGCCGCAGATGCGGCGTATCAGGGAGCAAGCGGAGGGCAGCCGCGCAGTGTGGATAAGCCGTCAAGCCGTATAGAAGATATTCATGGCATGGCCGACTTCATTACGAGGTATGCAGGCGTGGATGGAAAGCGTCTGGGCTTACTCGGCATCTGCGGCGGTGGCGGATACTCGTTGGCCGCCGCGCAAACCGACAAGCGATTCAAGTCGATTGCGACGGTGAGCATGTTCAACTCCGGACGGGTTCGTCGCAATGGCTACAACGATTCCCAACTGAACACAATCCAGCAACGACTGCAGCAGGCTTCGGCTGCCCGCGCCCAGGAAGCGGCCGGCGGGGAAGTTCTCTATTCAGGGGATGCCAATCTGACGGATGAGCAGATAGCCAAGCTACCGTTTGAGCTGTACCGACAGGGTTATGAGTATTACTGGAAGACGCATGCACACCCCAACTCGACATTCAAGTACACCACGAGCAGTCTGCAGGACCTGATGCGCTTCGACGCCACCGACCATATCGATTTGATCAACCAGCCATTGCTGATGATCGCGGGCAGCAAGTCCGACAGCCTGTACATGAGCGAGGATGCGATCGCCAAGGCCACCGGCGCGAAGGACAAGGAATTGTTCAAGATCGATGGCGCGACCCATATCGAGACCTACTGGGTTCCCCGGTATGTGGATGAGGCCATGGGCAAACTGACCGAGTTCTTCGGCAAGACACTGAAATGAGGGGCCAAACTGTGAAGAGAAGAAAGGGCGAACTGATTCGAGGGGAAAGTGCATGAAGAAAGTTGCCGTGCTCCTGGCAAGTATACTTGCCGCATTATTCAGCTGCATAACATTTTCGGAGGCTCAGACCATGACAAATAAAGGGTTAAATGCCAGACAGGAAAGCATCGTCACCATTGCGGCTTTTACTGCCAACGGTGACCTGCAAAAACTGAAAACGGCCTTAAGCGAGGGGTTGGACGCCGGTTTGACCATCAACGAGATCAAGGAAGTCCTGGTCCAGATGTACGCCTATGCCGGATTCCCCCGCAGCCTGAACGGCATCAACACCTTCATAAACGTTCTGGAGGAGAGGGGGGAAAAGGGGATCAAGGACCTTCCCGGTAAGGAACCAAGCTCCCTGCCCGCCAATCGGAGCAGCATAGAACGTGGGGCCGAAATCCAGACACGTCTGATCGGTGCACCGGCTACCGGGGCGTATATCACCTTTACCCCGGCCATTGACGAGTTTCTGAAGGGGCATCTTTTCGGAGACATCTTTGGGCGCGACAACCTAGATTTTCAGAGCCGAGAATTGGCAACCATTGCGGCCCTGGCAAATATCGAGGGGGTCAATCCCCAGCTGCAGGCTCATTTCAACGTCGGACTCAACACAGGGCTGACTGAGACGCAGTTGAGAGGCCTGACGTCCGCTCTCGAATCAAAGGTCGGCAGAAAACAAGCCGACAATGCCAACGAGATATTGGCGCAGGTGCTGAGCAGCAGGCAGGCGTTGCAGAGAATCAGTATCACACGAAGCGGCTCCCAGCCTTCGATCCAGGGCTCCCCCGAAAACTTCACCGGCTCGGTACGTATCGACCCTCTGTTCCTCAAGGCACACGAACCATCACGCACGACGGGGGGACGGGTTACTTTCGAGCCAGGTGCCCGGACCGCATGGCATTCCCATCCGCTGGGCCAGACCCTGATTGTGACCGCGGGCACCGGTCTCATTCAGCAGCGGGGTGGCCCGATCGAGGAAATCCGCCAGGGAGATGTCATCTGGATTCCGCCCAACCAAGTACACTGGCACGGAGCCGCACCAGGCTCATCCATGACCCATATTGCCATTCAGGAAGGCCAAGAAGGTAAAACTGCCGACTGGAAGGGACAGGTCAGCGACGAACAATACAATGGGAAACAATGAAAGGAGCTGACTTTTATGAGCAATACGCAGAATGGACAAGCTGAAGAAAACGACCTGCCTTTGCCGGGCCGCCGGCAATTCCTGGCCACAGGGTTGGGATTAGCCGCAGCCTCTTTACTGCCGTCCATGCCCGCCAGGGCGCAGGGGCAGGCAACACAGCCCGCCAGCGGGGCCAGCTCCGCCCACTCCACACCTCTTGGGCACCGCAAACTGGGCACGCTCGAGGTCTCCAGCGTAGGCCTTGGCGTCCAAAACATGAGCCGCACCTATCAGACAACGATCCCCACCCGGGCCGAAATGTTCAACATCATCCGGACCGCTTTCGACCGTGGCGTCACCTTTTACGATGCGGCAGAGGCCTATGGTCCCCATGAGGTGGAACGTATCCTTGGGGAAGGGGTGGCGCCGTTCCGGGACAAGGTCGTAATCACCTCCAAGTTCGGCTGGAACATCGATCTTGAAACCGGTGCCCGGCGCCCGGGGCTCAACAGCCGTCCGGAGCATATCAAACTGGCCGTCGAGGGGATGCTCAAGCGCCTCCGCACCGACCGCATTGATCTTCTCTACCAGCACCGGGTCGACCCGCAGGTGCCGATTGAAGATGTCGCTGGCGCGGTAAAGGATCTGATGGTGCAAGGTAAGGTTCTACACTGGGGCCTGTCCGAGATGGGGCCTAATACTTTGCGTCGTGCTCATGCCGCGTTGCCAGTAACCGCAGTCCAGAACGAGTATTCGATGCTGTGGCGTGGGCCGGAAGAGGTCGTGATCCCGCTCTGCCAGGAACTGGGCATCGGCTTCGTCCCGTGGAGCCCGCTTGGCGTGGGTTTCCTGACCGGTGCCATTGACGCAAATACTCGGTTCGCTGACGGTGACATTCGCAAGATCGAGACCAGGTTCTCTCCGGAGAATCTGCCACACAACCTAGCGCTCGTGGAACTGGCGAAGAGTTGGGCCGTCCGGAAACACGCCACTCCCGCCCAAATCTCGCTGGCTTGGCTCATGGCACAGAAGCCGTGGATTGTGCCGATCCCCGGCACAACACAGATGGCGCATATGCTTGAGAACATTGGCGCTGTCGCAGTTCGATTCACGCCTGCCGAACTCGCCGAAATAAACCGGTCTGTATCGGCGATCCAGGCCCGTGGGGCACGTCTCCCTGACTTCATTCAGGTTTTCTCGGGCGTAGAGGCGCCGCCGAAGATCTGAACGTGGGCATCTTACCCTAGTGCCAAGGGTGAAGCCCTTCAGGTCATGCGAGGTACATTCTGAACGGCACCACGAAGCTGCAGCGCGCCTGAGCGAGAACAACGGAGCCGCTTCAGTTCACCTTGCGCCGGAAGACCTGCGCTAACTCGAAAGAGCAGTTTCAAAACGCGGTACAAGGAGCCCGGTACCCGGAAAATCTGCAGAAACGGGTTGGGCGTTGAAAACGGACACCGGTGCGAGCCGTCCAACATATTCCAGAACAGGACAGTAGGTAATGATCGAGAAAATTACAAAAAGCAACTTGAGCACGTTGGGTATGGGTAAAGAAGCTTCAACGCCGGCGGCTCCGGGATGGCGTGTGCTCGCAGTCCTCAGCCTGCTGATGGGGTTCGCGTCGATTTCGACCGACCTCTATTTGCCCGCGATGCCCCTGATGAGCCGCTCTCTTCATGCGAGCGAGGGGTTGGTCGAGCTGACAATCTCCGGCTATCTCATCGGTTTCAGCCTGGGGCAGCTGCTGTGGGGGGCAATTAGCGACCGGTATGGCCGCCGGTCCTCGGTAGCGGTCGGATTGGCGCTGTTTGTGATCGGATCGGCCGGTTGCGCTCTTTCGGGAAGCGTAGTTGCCATGATCGGCTGGCGTGTGGTGCAGGCCCTTGGTGCCTGTGCCAGTGTGGCATTGTCACGCGCCATGGTGCGGGATCTCTATGAAGGTGTCCGTGCGGCGCAGATGTTGTCGATACTGATAACGGTGATGGCGGTTGCTCCGCTCGTCGGACCGCTGGTGGGAGGGCAAATCGTCGCACTTGCCGGATGGCGCGCTATTTTCTGGACGCTGGTCGGCATCGGTATCGTGACCCTCGCGGCGCTGTTCACGATTCCCGAAACCTTGCCCGCTGCGCGGCGTAACAAGGAGCCGCTTGCCCGCGCGATCGCCGGTTACTGCGAGCTTTTACGCGACCGCCGCATCTTGGGCTATGTTGGCGCGGGTGGTTTCTTCTACGCCGGCATGTTTGCTTATGTCGCGGGTACTCCGTTTGCCTACATCACTTATTACCAGGTGCCGGAACAGCTTTACGGACTGCTGTTCGGCCTGGGCATTATTGGTATTATGGGTTCCAACCTGGTGAATTCCAGCTTGGTTTCCCGATTCGGCTATGACCGGATGCTTCTGGCCGGCACAATCATCGCCGCGTTCTCCGCTCTTATGGTGGGGCTGTCCGCCCGCACTGGCTGGGGTGGACTTTGGGGATTGGTTTTTCCTTTGTTCGTGTTTGTCTCAGCTACCGGTTTCATCGTCGCCAACTCTATAACGGGTGCCCTAAACAACTTCCCGGAACGTGCCGGTACCGTGTCCGCGCTGGTTGGCGCGGTACAGTACGGCAGCGGCATCGTCGGCTCCGGTTTGGTCGGCATCTTCGCCAACGGCACCCCCTGGTCGATGGGCTGGGTGACCGCGATTTGCGGGATAGGGAGCTTGCTCTCCATGCTGCTGCTCTACCCGGCGACCAGGCGTGTTGATGAAGGGTGCATACCAGTATAGCTTGAGTACACCGAGCTGAACCGATGAAGCGAACCTTGTTCTTTACCCTGATATTGGGAGCTCTTACGCTTATGACGAACACAATACTATCTAACAACAGCATCGCAGCCCACACCCGGTCAGCGTTGTCGCTGGAGCACGAATTGAAAAATCCCGTCAAGGTGACCAACGGTGGGCAGCTTGACCAAACGGATTTCTTTTTCAATAAACCGGCAAATACCAGCCCCACGGGCAAATCCCGGTCCAGAGAGTGACCAGCGAGCAGTTGCAGAGCGCTCCGAACGGTACGGTCTATCGCCCTAGACAAGGGCGAACCTTTTCAGGAAAACATGGTTGAGTCGGCTAAAGTGGGTAGGTATTGTCGAAGGTCGTGAACCGCGACGTCCAATCGATCGTCATAGACGGTGATCTAGAGATTATCATTGACTAGGAGCGTTACGAAAAGGCCCTTGGAATTCTCCAAGGGCCTTACCTTTCCAATAGATGATCGGAATAAAGGATTCGAACCTCCGCACTTTTTTTAGATGGATTCAACTTTATCGAGCAATTTCAATGCAGCGTCAATAAAAACGGCACGTCTTTTTGGCTCAAGCTTTTTTATACGCTGAGATAGAGTTTGCATTTCTCGCCAAGCATCGCCCCCCATTGCGTCCGTGAATGTCTCCACAAGATCCACCAATGATACGTCCATGGCCTCCGCTAGGTTACGAAAAGTCCCCAGGGCAGCATTGACCTTGCCGCGTTCGATGTCAGACAGGGAGGTCGGATGAAGTCCAGCCAGTTCAGAGAGCCGCTCCTGCGACAACCCCCGCTCTTTCCGCAGGGTTCTAATACGCCGGCCAACCCCAATGAGAAATTCTGATCGATCCAAGGATTCCATGTCAGGAGAATAGGAGATAATCCTCACAAAATTAATAGGGCAAAGGGTGTTTTTTATGTTGCTTTATGGTGTTTAGACCATAAAATTATAAATGCATGACCGCGGCCGCTATCTACTACCTCCGAAAATACGGCCGAGTCAGCCCCTGTTGCGCCGCGACCATGAAACAACATATGTTGTCAGCCACTTAGGCACACCCGCCGGACAAAATATGTTTCAGGTATCAAACTCGGACATTGCAATATTTTGTAGTAGTCAACTATGTATTTATATAAAATATAACTATTAGTGGCCAACAGAGGTATAGCGTAGAAGACAAAGTTTATAACCAGTCTTCAGAGCCTTATTTATCGTCAATCAATACTATGTGTATTTATTATATACACTATGTATTTAACTTTTTCAATAACCTGTGGCACTTGGAAGACATACATAGGAGGTTAGTTTAAAAGTAACATCGAGGTTGCGCCATGAGCAGAAAAAAGTATGGGTTAACAGAGTACCGGATCCAAAAGTTCCTTAGAGAAGGTAGAGGGCTTGGTTCTGGTGCATTTTACAAACCCTGGACCACTGTATCCGACCTCTCCTCTAAAGGCCGGAGTCATCGAGTCTATTGGTGGAAGACCGGCCGCGTTCACCATCTTTTAAGCGACATTGAATTTCTTGTGTTTCTCCATCTGATATGGGAGGTGTGGGATGAGGTGGTGGAGGTAGAAGATATTAGAGAGCAATATCCACTCCGTAGGGAAGAAACCATACGCATAGCTAAGGAACTCGGAGTCAAGCACCCCACCGATCCTCATTTTCAAACTGTTTGGGTGGTCACAACAGATTTTTTGGTCACCATGTCAACTCCCCAAGGGGTTGACTTTGCAGCATTTGCCGCAAAACCCGACGAATCTCTAGAAAATATTTCTGTCCAGAGCAAACTTGAAATTGAAAGAAGATATTGGGAAGAACGCCACATTCGTTGGTACGAAGTTGTGGAATCTCAGGTAAAAACCCCGATTGGCAGGAATCTTTGGTGGATTTTTGATGGCAGCGATAATCCATTTCAAATAGAGGACCTCCATCGCACCGTATTCTCTCTACTTGCTATTCAACGCTGCGCCCACCCTTATATCCCTATCAGAGACGTCTGCAAATTTATCGATGACCAACTTTCATGCCCAAGGGGAAGTTCCCTCGGCTTTTTACGTCAGCTTTTGGCTCGGAAGTGGATCAGAGTCGACCTCAATGCAGCCTACATACAGGACCTCCCAATGTCTGCGTTTAACTTTACAGAGGGAGCCAAGATATGAATACTCACGCCATTTTGATAGTTGTTGGGATGGTGTTGGAAGAATCCCAAAGGAAGTACAGAGTCGTCTTCATTGACCGCCACAACTTAAAAACATGGCTGATCGACCTTGATGATGACGACTGGGCATTCCCAAGAGGCTCAGACCTACTCAAAACCGGAATTGACCAAGGAGAAATTAAATTAGTTGAAGACCCCTATGGGGTCCCCTCAGTGCCTGATGAAAAAAGTAAGTCCTACCTTCTCCAAGCCAAAAGATTTGAGCTTATCAAACCCTTTGTACACGACATTAGAAAACTTCTCATAAGACATGACCGCAGATTAATCATCGCATCAATCCCTGTCTCGAGACAGAGTGCAACTACCTATCTCAAGCTTTTTCTTAAGCGAGGTATGAATCAACAAGCATTACGACCTGGTTATTGGAATTGCGGACACCCCAAAGGCTCAAGTAACATTACAATCGTGAGCGGTATAACTAAAAGAAACTTTAAACCAACAGCAAAAAAAGTTGGAGCACCAAGAACCATTGCCCAAGGAGTCGGAATAAACGTAAACGAAGATGTAAGAAAAAAACTCTTAATAGGTGCTGATTTATGGCTGTCAGCAAGAACAGTTACCCTTCGGAGAGCAATAGATTTAGTGGTTAAAACGTACTATAGCCAAATGGAGCTTACTCAATCAGGAGAAGAGATTTATACAGTAGAGAAGGGTCTAAAACCTACAGAAAGACAGCTCCAATACTTTATCAAGACAGAATATCCAGAGGAGTACATCCGTCGCAAGCGCCACGGGACGAAATATTACGAATTAAACGAACGGGCGCTTTTAGGTTGGGCAGACGATTCAGTCCAAGGCCCTGGAGACCAGTTCCAGGTCGATGCCAGCGTGGCGAATGTGCCACTAGTCAGTCAGTTCGACCGACGCAGAATTGTCGGATACCCTATCATTTACTTCATCGTTGACGTGTTCAGCAGGCTCATTACCGGAGTATCTGTGGGTTTTGAAGGACCATCATGGGCAGGAGCAATGATGAGTCTCATCAACATGGTGACTTCAAAAGTTGAATTTTGTAAGACCTTTGGAATCGCTATCACGGAAGACCAGTGGCCAACACACCATGCTCCCAAATGCATATTGGCTGACCGGGGAGAACTGATGAGTGTGAGGCTTGGCCAAGATATTATCTCAAATCTTGGTATCGACATACTGAATGTAACTGCACGCAGGCCTGATCTCAAGTCATTGGTAGAAAGACGTTTCGGGATTATAAAAGCCGAATTTGGAGCCTTCATTCCAGGTTTTGTAAAAGATAAATTCCTTCTGGCTAAACAGATTAAAGACTTCCGTTTAAAGGCGACGCTCAATCTTTTGGAATTCATGCAGTTAGTTATCCGGGCTGTGTTGGTCCACAACATTACCCCTATCAGAGATTATAGACCTCCTGCAGGAATGGTGACCGAGGGTCTCCCCCCTGCCCCACTTGATTTGTGGAATTGGGGAATCGAAAATCGTTCGGGCTTACTTCATCAATTAACCATTGAGAAAACCATGGTGAACGTCATGCATAGAGACGAAGCCAGGGTCACGGAAAAAGGCATACGATACAAGGGTATATTCTACTGGTCACCCAGTTGCATAAAACATGAATGGTTCGCTCGCGCCCGCAGACAAGAATGGAACGTCACAATTGCAATGACCCCTCACAACATGGAGAATATTCTCCTTTTGGATAGTCGTGTTCCACATGGTTTTGAGGTGTGTAAACAAATTAATACAATCACCCGTATCCCATCAGCCTCACTTTTCGAAATAGAAGAGCTTGAAATTGCAAACAAGAAAAACATTGCTGCAGCTATCAACGACAGGCAGTCAGAACGTATAACTCATGAAAGTGCGAGCAGCAAAATACTCGAAAGCGCAATCAAAGCGAAGCGGCAGCTTCAATCCATGGAGAGGCCATCCAAATCAAAGAGTTCAAAAAACATTCGCGCGGCTAGGGCGCTAGAAAAGGCTGCACTGCGAGAAAAGAACTCCATTCTAGCCACTCTTGGTATTGATACAAAGTCACCAGATTCACAAGCTAAGGAGGTGCCTTATGACACGCCGCATGAGCAATATATTGCCTCCCGTCTTAGGGAGGAGAGTATGGCTCGGAAGAGGGAGCGAACCAATAGCAACGAAAGCTCCTAATACCGTACCCCAGATTGTCACGGCTCAGTACCATCACGTGGAGATCCCTGAACATCAGGGGAACCCACTTATTGAGGCTTTGCCTAGTTTTGAGGACGTAACGGATGTCATAAGAACATTTGGGCATTTCCCAGAAGTTCAAAGAAATCTTTCTTCATGGGGTCGCTTGCAGATGATTGACCTGTTAGACCAAAATTACTTTGAACCTCTCCCTAATCATTTCGAAGTCATCCAAGAGTTATTTCTTTGTATTCCTTCCGGTTATGCCTTTAGAAACCCGGTCTTAAGAAAGTATTCTCGAGCCTTGGTAAATTTCTATAGAAAGACACGCAAAGGGAAGTTGGAACCGCTCTACCCCTGGCAGCCTACTAGCCAACATGGTTTTGCTCTTTTTGGATGTTCAGGTGTTGGTAAATCGACTGTTATTGAGCGTGCGCTTTCCTACTTTCCTAAAGCCTATTTCCATCCCAAATATAAAATGACCCAGGTGGTCTGGATTAAAGTCGATTGTCCTCCTGATGGCTCTATGAAGCAGTTCCTTCTTTCGGTCATCCGGGAGTTCGACAACATACTGGGGTCGACATATTACGACCACTATAACCACTCTGCGACTGACGGATTGATTCAAGCCGTTGCCTTTTTAGCGGCCTATCATCACCTCGGAATATTAGTGATTGATGAAATCCAGCACCTTCTTGATGCAAAGCAGCACAACAATGAAATTCTTCTCAATTACTTGGTTACCCTCAACAACGTGATCCATCTCCCGATAATCTACGTCGGAACCATCCGCGCAATGGAACTGTGCGAGACGGCATTCAGGCAGGCCAGGAGAGTTGGGACCCCTTTCCTCTGGGACAGGCTGTCAAAGAGTGACGAACTGTGGAGGCAGTTCCTGGAGAGCCTTTGGCAATACCAGTGGTGCGAGCCTGTGGAACTTTCAGAACAACTATCTGAGATTATTTACCACTGCACACAAGGAATTCATGCATTGGTAGTGCGGTTATTTCAACTGGCCCAGACGGAAGCGCTTTTGAATGACAAAAAAATCTCGACAGAAATAATCCAACACGTAGCACTTAGTAGATTCACACTCGTTGAGCCAATGCTATCTTCACTCAGACAAAATATTGACGACCCAAAAGCATTCTGGTCTCACACAGAAGCAAAAAAATTCGAGGATTTGATTTATAAGACACTTGCGATAAGGCCATATAGCATGGGGCCAACAGCCCCATCCCATACGATCCTATCGAGAGAACCTGAAATTACTCGCACTTTGACTGCTCTAATCGAGATGGGATATGACAAATCCCTTTGCAAGGAAACTATCCTTACAATGTTTGATCAAAATCCAAAACTTGACGCCAACAAAGCAGTCAAGCAGTTTCTCTCAAACATTGAAAGTGAAGTTGACGACATTAAATTTACTCGCCAAACGCTGGTGCAGATTGTTGAACAGGCAAAAGCCTCGGGGAAATCCGTCCTTAAAGGCCTACAGGAAGCAGGGCTTTCTCCGAAAACGAGGAAATAGCCATGAACATCTATCTTCCCCAACCGTATCCTGACGAGTTGTTCTATAGTGTAGTGGCGCGCTATATAACATATTCTAGTCAGTCACAGTATAAAGTTTGTTTTGATCTTTTGGACCATTATGTACTAAATCCTTTTCTTCCACAGGGCTTGAGGACAGCTAGTAAACGAACTTGGGCTGGATGGCATATGACAGGGGAAGAAATAGCCTTACTCTTAACAATGTATCCTTTTTATCGAGCATTCACCTCGTCTTTTAAAAAGGACCGTATGCTTGCTTCTTTACTTGAGAACAACAATACGCGGTTCTACTTTCTCCCTAAGGACCTACGATATTGCCCTACTTGTAAAAAGAACGATATCGCAAGTTATTCTGAAACATACTGGAAACGGATTCACCAGATGAAAGGCGTGGCGGTATGCCCTGATCATGGGGACCTGTTGGTGTCCGCAAGACTCCCCCACCGCATCTGCGCCAGTTCCTCCACTGAACCAACGCTTCACGGACAAACTGCTGCACCTACCTTTACCCAAGATGAAAAGGTACAGTTGCTGGCCATCGCTCGTCGCTGTCGTAACTTTCTCAATTATGATGACGATTCCCAGTGGGGAAGTGCGGGGCCACGTCTCTACCAAAAAATAGCAATGGAAAAAGGCTTCTGCACAGGACCAATGGAGTGTGAACGACAGATTGTCCAAAAATTCAAAGAAATGTACAGCAGCGTTATATTAAACGCCTTAGGTGAACACAGTGATGCAGAGGAGTGGATAAAGCAAATTTTCTTTTCCGAAGTGGTCATCATTAATCCCGTGGCTCATGCTGTGGCTCAGGAATTTTTGACTACTCTGCCAAATGATTCGGATAAAGCTATCCTTTTTGGCCCAGGTCCGTGGAAGTGCCCGAATCCATATGGACAGCACAGTTCGCAATATCCTATCAAGAGGGTCACCACAGTGCGGGATAAACATAAGAAACTATATGCTACAGCCATATGCTGCTGCGGGTTCAGTTTTGCCTTTTACACCACAGGTCCATCAGACATCTCACTGCCACAGGTCCACAGGGTGATCCACTACGGCCCTACGTGGGAAGATGAAATTAGAAAACTTAATAGGGCAGGCATCGAGAATGACAAAATTGCCCATTTACTTAAAATATCAATCAAAACTGTTGGACGTGTTTTGAGTGGTCTATCCCTATCAAACAGTTCTCATATAACGCTAAGAAGACAATGGGACAAAGTCATAGAATCTGCAAAGAATCATAATAAATTAGAAGCTGGGCTGGTAGTAAGTAAACTCTTCAAAAAGCTCAAAAAGGTAGATCCTAACTATCTATTATGCCATTCCCCAGGCTCGAAAAGGTATGGGGCCAGATATTATGAATTTATGCCAAAAGGACAAAAAGTGGTAAGGCATGATAGATACGATTAATGTTAAAATATATAAATGCATTCAAGTTCTGCAGGACATGAGTAAATCAACTGAGGACTTTCAAACGCGCAGATTTAGGCTAGGGACCCTGCAGATAAGGTTAATGAAGCGAAATCACCTCTTATACAGTCAAAGGAATTGGATGGAGAAGGACAAAGGGTAACTCAAAAAGTAAGTAGACTCGCTATGTGCATGCGCCCCCGGGAGACTTGAGATGACGAAAGAGCTATTTGTCTATCTGCCTTGCCCGCATGAGGACGAACTTCTATACAGCGTTGTAGCACGCTACTGCTCCCAAGCGCGTCAGAGAGTTCACAAGCTATCATGCGCCCTCTTCGGGAAATGCTTCGTGGTACTGCGTGCTGATCTCCCTTGTTCCTTGGCGACTTTAGCAGAAAGAACGACCTACTCCTGGGGCCTGTCTGGTGAAGAAATTCTTCGCGACATGACTTTATTCCCATATTACGCGCCATTTCTTACGGAATCCACCCGCGAGAGTAGAAAGCAAGCGTTGATGTCGGGACGATGCAAATGCGTAGTAGGAGCGAACGCATACCGGGTTGCCCCACCAGAATTTTTACGTCTGTGCGCAAAATGCACAAAAATTGATAAACAGATATTGGGTGAGACATATTGGCGTAGATCTCACCAATTACCAGGCGTACATGTCTGTCCTGAGCATGGAACACCATTAGTTACAACGTTTGTGCGCATACAACCGAAACAAACACAGTGCATAGAAGCGTCATCCGCTGCCGTAGGACCGGTCGAATATATTGAAGATAGTTTACTCCCTATTCTTAAAAAAATAGCGGTAAGGTGCAAAGAAATTCTCACCGGGAAGAAACTCATATGTGCTCGTAATTTTACTGCAGCTTCTTACCGCGAAGCTGCCCTCGAAAGAGGTATAACTAAGCTTCCAGGTATCTTTTCGCCGAAAATCTTCTCAGAGCTTTTTCTCGCGTATTACGGTACACCGCTACTAGCAAAACTGGGCCTACTTTGCAAGGGAAGGAGGCTCACTTGCCCGTCGAGCATCTTCCAGAATAACCATAAGCAGGTATTCCACCCAGTCGAACACATACTTGTCCAGCTGTTTTTGGAGTCATTACCAAAGGTGTGCACTGCGCATCCCTTTGGACCTGGCCCATGGACGTGCCCAAATCCTTACGCAGAACATGACGAGGCATTCCCTATTAAACTGATCAGAATGCGAAGCCGGAAAGACAAATCGTGCTATGGCCAGGCGAGGTGCTCGTGTGGCCTTTCCTTCACCATTAACGGAGTTGACGACGAAAACACACAGATCCCAATAGTCGGGGAAATTTGGTCGTTTGGTCGAAGTCGCTCCATATTTGCACAGCGAATGCTCAACCAAGGGTATAAATCGAAGGAAGTAGCCAAAATTCTACATATATCTGTTTCATCTCTAAAACGTCTCATTTCTTTAAAAGGAACTAAATCAGATTTGCTTCAAAAAATATCTACTGCTCGCAGAAAATGGCTACGCCTACTAAATCAGGATTCACGATGTCGAGTTACAGTTGCACGAAGGAAACAGTACGGTCTGTACATGTTCTTAAGAAAGTACGACAAGGCGTGGCTTACCAGTCAAAAAGTTCGCAACTCATTCATTGATTGGCAGGCACGAGATGTTGAGTGGAGCAACCTAATTATCAGGACCATTAAGGGACTAGGCAAAGGAGTGCCAAAAACAACCATTGTGAAGGCAGCAGGCCTAAACCTACGAATATTTACCTTATTTGACCGTCTGCCGCTATGCGCACAAGCATTCAAAGATTTAGCTAAAGGAGCAACGCAAAATGACAACTAAGGATGTTTTAGAGGAAGTTGTAAAAGCAAGCATCTGGAAAGCACCACCCGTGTCCGAGCAACCGTGCATTTACCTCATACGATGGTCGATTATGGAAACAGAAAAAGGTACCTGCCATTTCGTCGGTTACAACAGTGGAAATAGTGAGGGCCGAGTAAGCACGCCAATTGAGACCTTTGATCTCGCAACGGTTCGTGGAGTTACCCAGTCCGGCCGAATATACAAACTGGTTGGTCCACCTGGTTATGATCCTGACGCAGAATGGGTTTGGGCGATGTATGCATCTGCACTGAAGCTAAAATGGCGTGAGGTCACTGGTGAATTTGTTCAGGCCCTCAAGGATGCAGCATCTTCAGGGGCTTAGGTGGTTCGCTATGGCGGATTATCGATGAAGCTTATTATTGCACACAATGTGGTGATGTCGTAGCCCTTCGTAGCACAAGAGCTTTCCTGCGTCTGCGGCAAAAGCAAAGGGGAATACGGTCCAGACGGTCTGCACGCCAAAATTAGCGGCCCAACAATCCCCTTGGGGTTTGCCAATCCTTCATTCAGAGAGGCTTTAAGGAACCAGCCAGAAACAGGCCAGGCAGAGAGAAACAACGATTCTCATTATCGCACTGAGTCGTGGCAGAATATGTCATAAACAATGGACGTAAGTTGATCCCAACGCAGCGATAAACTATTTTTCATTAACCAGAACCTAAAATCGTTATAAGTTCGTCCTTATAGGGATATTGCGGGATGTTGAACAGTAAACCGCTTCATCAAGTCTGTTCGAACACTTATCCCGTGAAATATGGTTTCGCGGTGGGGATGGCTGGTGCCTGCTAGACAGGTGGCCAGAGCAGAAAGGGCATGACTATACGTGGAGGGGGCAAGAGGTGGATGCCCAAATAGCGCCATTAATTTGTAAATTAAATTAGTTCCGACTTCGCCCATGTCAACTGTTTTACTTCTTTCGTTTTGAGTAAATTCCGTTTACATGCTATGGATAACTTACTGACTCACTTGCACAGTAATCCCTCTTTCTTCCACCAAGGAGGGGGTGATACAACAAAGGGCAATTTAAGGGCCACTCAAGACTGCAATTCGGCATTCCACTATATCTGTGGTGAGTGACATTTCAATTAAAGACATTACAACGTTTTTCTCTATATCCAGACACTGCCAAACTTTCGAGGCGATAAATGAGGCTTTGCTCGGAATCTTCACAAACATTGCGGCTGCAGTCTGAACCCATGAGTTTTGCTTGAGAGCTTCCACTACCACTTCACGCTCCAAAAGTTCGAGAGAGTAACCATCATCAGGTATTCACCAAAACCGGAGTCTGAATTGTTCACTCAAGAACTTTTACGGAAGCCTCGGAAGAGTTCCCTTGTCGCTACTGGAAATGCTGATACAAAACTGCCACGGAATGACGACGGTAGTAGTGGCTCACGCGCCTGAACCCCTGCGACTCAACCAGTTGATCAAGTTCCTCGTGAGAGTATGTTTTGATGCAGTTCGAGCAGTTCACCCCGTGCATGCAGCCGCTGCTGCATTGAAGAACAGAATTCCGGCAGCGCACCTCGACCAGAAGGTACCCCTCAGGACGCAGGTTGAGGACTATGTTCTTCAGATACCGGCTCTTCTCTGTGCCGTCTGAGATGATGTTCAATACGTAACTGGAGAGCACCAGGTCCACATCTAGACTGCCATGACTTAACTCATCGACGGCAAGAACACCGGCAAGCTTCCTGGCACTATCCATCTTCACGATGCGGGCTACCTGGACCGGAAGGTCCGCCGCATAGACCCGGAAACCTGCCTCGGCCATAAACGCCGAATTTCGCAGAGTGCCCGCGCCGTAATCGAGGACCGAGCGCACTTCTTTCTTGCGGAAAAACTCCAGGTACTTGCTGACACTTATTGCTGCTGTCGCCATATGTGCTCCCGATACGGCGGTGACAGCGGATCCTCCGGTCACAACCGCGGCTTGAGTTGAAGGGTTTTCCTGATACGGGGCGGAATCTGCCTTGCACACGGAATCTGGGTGGAACAGTGCCCGCAGGAACCGTAGTTCCAGGCGGAGAAGTGTTCCTTGTTGCCGTGCGTTTCGCAGCGCCCCGGGATCTTGCCGGTTTTGGTGATCGCTCCCGTCGGGCAGCGCCTGATGCAGGCGTCACAGCTCCCGTCGAAAGCGTAGAGACAGTACTGGTAAACCTCGGTGTAGGGACGCGGCGTTGGGGTGAGCTTCAAATCGGTGATCACGCTGCACAAACGCCCGAGCGCGCCTTTCTCGGAAATGAAATTCTGGTGTAGTCCAAAGGTGCCGAGGCCGGCGGCGAAGGCGGTATGCCGCTCCGACCAGAAGGGCCGCCAATCGTCGGAATCGTAGCGGGGATCGATATTGGGCGCGACCGCCCTCCCCCCGTGTCGCTCGGCGAAACGGATCAACGACCGGCGCACCACGTTCAGGAATTTGGAGCCGTTCCACTTCCCGGAGGAGAACTCGATGGCGGAGTAGCGTTGATCCTTGGC
This sequence comes from Geomonas edaphica, assembly GCF_004917075.1. Classification (GTDB taxonomy): domain Bacteria; phylum Desulfobacterota; class Desulfuromonadia; order Geobacterales; family Geobacteraceae; genus Geomonas; species Geomonas edaphica. The sequence continues at coordinate 389,229 of NZ_SSYB01000001.1, read as the reverse complement.
ATAGTGCTCGGTGATGTGCCCGGTGAAGGGGAGAAAGACACTGATGATGGAACGGGCGCCGGGCAGCCACTCCTGCGGCAGCCGGTGCATCGGGCCCACCACCTCCGGGTCCTGGAACCGCTCGAACAGCGGATCTTCGGCCGAGGCGACGCCGATCAGGGGGAGGTCCCATATGGGCGGATTGTCCCCCTCGGGCAGCGCGTTGCGGAAGTCCGTGCGCACCAGGTCAGACACATGGCGCAGCACCTCCTCCAGCGCGACATCATCCGCCCCTTCCCGTTCCACGACTGAGACGGGAACTGGATCGGGGAGGTAGAAGTCAGGGTTGACGCCTTCGCGCCGCGCCTCGCCCCGGGTCACCTGCTCAGGATTCGCGTGTAGCGACCCTTTCACGGCGGGCGGCTGGTCGAAGGGCTTTCGGAACCCGGGAGGAGAGCCCTTGGTGAGATCGTAAGCCACCCAGATATGGAGCTGTTCGAAGATCCTATCCAAAAGTCGGGAGGCAAGTTCGCCCGGGGTCTCCCCCTCCCCTAGTCTGGTCATCCCCGGCTCCGGGAAGATCTCCCCTTCAATGAAGTAGTACACCTCCTGCCGTAGCGGCGCCGCGAAGTTGCGCAGCGTGGCGGTGCGGTCGCTGCTGCGCACGGCCAGCACTTTGCGGCCGTCGGGGCGATAGCCGCGGTAGTTGACGCCCAGGATGTAATCAGTTAGGGCGTCCAGCACCGACTGGCGGTCCAGTTTTCTGGGGTACGGCTCGCCCCATTTCGGGATCTCGTTTTCAAACAGGGACTTGCTGGTGCCAGTATTTTCGCTCATCGGGTGCCTCGTCAGCGTTTGCCGGTCCAGTGCAGCACGCGGCGCTGCACCAGGTCGAAAAGTTCCATGATCAGGATGATCACCAGCGACATGAAGAGCATGCCCGCCAGGACCTTGGGGTAATCGGAGAAGTCGGCGTTGTACTGGATGAAATGCCCCATGCCGGACTTGGCGCCGAACATCTCGGCGACGGTCAGCAGGATGAAGCTGAAGACCAGTGCCATGCCGGCACCGCTGAAGATCATGGGGAGCGCGCCGGGGAGGATGACGTTGTGATAGAGGCGGAATCCGCCCAGCCCCAATGTCCTGGCGTTCTCGATGTATCGCTCCTCAAGGTGCACAACACCGTGTATGGTTCCCATCAGGATCGGCCAGAAGGCGCCTGCGAAGATGATGAAGGCGGAGGAAAGCCAGAAGGTCGGCAGTATCGCGATGGCGTACGGGATCAGCATGGTCGGCGGGATCGGGCTCACGCCGCGGAAAACCGGCATGAGCAGGCCGCGCAGCCATGACGAGGAGCCAATAACCAGCCCGCCGCCAATACCTAGGACCAGCGCCAGGAAATAGCTCGGCGCCAGCATCCCCATCGAGTTGCCAAAGCCCAGCACCAGTTTCGGGAGCGACTTGCCGAAGGCAGGCAGGATCTTGGAAAGTCCCGGGAAAAGCACCGGCTCCAGCCAACCGGACCAGTCCGTGGCCGCCTCGAAGAGCAGCACCAGCAGCAGGATGACTGCCGCCGGTCCGCTGTACTTTTTGATCAATTGCTCAACCATGACCATTTGCCTCAATTCTGGCGGTCGAAGCGCTTTTTCGCCTCGCGATAGAACTTGTCCTTGGGATTGCGCCGCTGCAACTCCTTAAGGGCGTCGCGGTAGAGCTCGACGTTCACGTAGCGGTTCAGGTCGATGTCCCCTTCAACGTAGTCGATGCTCTTCATGTCATGCCACATCTGCGCGACGCCTTTCCGGTTCGGGTCGGCATGGGTTTCCTGGTGCGGCTCAAGGGTGAACTCCCGCGCCATCTTGTCGTCCAGATTCAGGACGCGCTTGTTCACCTCCACCGCCAGTTCCGGGTTCTGGGTCTTAATTTTTTCCGCCTGCAGGATCGCTCTCAGGAACGCACGATAGGCTTCGGGATCTTCCTTGACCGCCTTGCCCCTGGCGACGATGCGGCAGCAGGGATGCTGGGGAAAGAAGTAGTTGCTCCAGCCGACCACCGCGACGCCGGACTCCTTCGCCTTGAGAAGTATCGACGACGCGCCGATGCCGACGTCTGCCTTGCCGGATTTAACGGCTTCTAGTACCGCCGAGGGGTTCTTCAGCTCGATGATCTTGACGTCCTTGTTGGGGTCGAGGCCGGCACGCTTCAAGGCGCCGCGCCAGACGATGTCGGCGGTGTAGATGCGCGGGGTCGCAACGGTCTTGCCGCGGAAGTCGCCGATGGTCTTGAAGCTCTGCGCCTTTCCCGGCAGCGCGATCACCGGGTGCCCGCCCGAGAGGTGGCCGCCGATAATGGAGAAATCGCTTCCCTTGGAGATGAAGGTAAGGGGACCGGCGGTGCCGAAGGAGACGCCGATGTCGATCTTGCCGCTGTTGAGCGCATTGAGCCCGTCGGAAGAGCTGGCGAACTGCACCAGTTCCACCTCTACCCCCTCTTTCTCGAACAGCTTCTGATCCTGCGCCAGGAAGGTAAGGACGCTCCCCCCGCCCGGCGCGTACCCTACCTTCAGCTTTGTCCTGGCAACCGCGGCGTCAGCCTGCGCCGCCAAGCCCAGGGCGGCAACGGCCACCACCATCAGTCTCTTCCATATCGATCTCATCGTTCCCTCCTTTGTTCTTGGAAATAAAAAAGGCCAGGCTAGCCGGTTTCATCACCGTGCTTGCCTGGCCTCCAGTGTCTCTGGTCAGCCACCACTATTGAACTGTGGTGGCAAACATAGCACCGGCCGCGACCGGAGTCAACAATAAATATATAAAGTCTATAAATTTTATAGTGTAGTTGTCAGGCGGTGTTCAAAACGACAGCGCCGCCACGAATACCTGATCGAAATCCTTGCAGTTAGCCAGCTCCACTACCTGGACCTGCTGCACCAGATCGCTCATCTCGTGGCGGGAGGCGCTGTTTAACAGAAAGGCCTCCCCTCCGCTTTTGGCGGTGTTGCCGACGAAACTGATCCGTCCGGCCGTGCCGGCGGGGAGTAATCCGATGGTGGTGAGACTTTCGACGGTGAGATGGTAACCAAAAGAACCCGCAATCAGGACCTGCTGCAGTTCGTTCACCGGGACGGACGCCTCGCGCAACAGGAATTCCACGCCGGCGCGGATCGCCCCCTTGGCGAGTTGCACCTGGCGCACGTCCTTCTGCGTCAGCCACACCTTCTCGGTGAGAAGGAACGCCGGCTTGCTGTCCCGCTCCACTAACCGTTCGGCCAACTTGGCGGGAATTCCCTCGCTGTCCGGTCGCACGAATTTGCCGTTCTTGCCGACCACGCCATGCGCGACCAGTTCCGCCACGATGTCCATCAGTCCGGACCCGCAGATGCCGACGGCCTCAGTCCCGGCGATGGTCCGGAGTTCCAGCGAGCCGTCAGGCTGGACGCTGCAGCGCTCTATGGCCCCCTCCCCCGCTCTCATGCCGAAGCGGATGTTCATCCCCTCGAATGCGGGTCCAGCCGCGGTCGACGTTGCCCAGAGCTTGCCATTGCGGGCAATCGCCATCTCGCCATTGGTGCCGATATCCACGAAGAGCACGGTCTCCTCGCTTTCGTGCAGCCGAACCGCCTGCAGCCCCGCGGTGATGTCGGCGCCGATGTAGCCGGAGATGATCGGGGGGAGGTAGACGACGCCGCCGTGGGCGATCTTGATGCCGGTGGCCTGCGCTGGGAGCCAGGCGGCGCAGGTCAGGGTCGAGGTGTAGGGATATTTGCCGAGCGGCGCGGGATCGGCCCCGGCGGCCAGGTGCAGCATGCAGGTGTTGCCGCTGAAGATCACTTCGTAGATCCGGTTCCTGTTGACTCCGGCCTCGGCAACAGTCTGGCCGATGAGGGCGTTGATCTCGCCGATGACTCCGCTGCGCAACTCCTCAAGCCCGCGTTGCTCCGAGCCGATCTTGATGCGCGACAGTACATCCTGGGCATGGCGGCTCTGCGGGTTGAGAGCCGAGGCCGCAGCCAACTGGCTTCCCGAGGTCAGGCTCACCAGCGCGACGACCAAGGTGGTGGTACCGATGTCCACGACCACGCCATAGCTCTCGTCGGCGGTATCCCCCTCCTCTTCGATCAACAGCGCTCCACCCGCGTACACCCGCGTCGCGTTCAGTTCCGGCAGGTATGTCTTAGTCATGTGCGGTGCCAGATCGACAGCGGCTGCCTCGCCGTTACTGCGGATTTTTAAATCCCGTAGCGACGCCCCCTCGGGAACGACGACGGTGATATCGCCATGCACCTCGGCTGCGCAGGCGAGCACCTGCCCGCGGGATCGTTCTTCGGCGGAAAGCTGATGTGCCCCCTTCTCGACCACTCGCGCCAGATCCTCAGGGGAGAGTTGCACAACGCACTTGCCGCAGACCACCGCGCCGTTACAGGGGGAATCGATCGTGACGCCTGCGGCGCGAGCGGCTTCCAGGATGGTGGAACCTTCCGGCACGCTGATCCGTTTATCATCCGGAAGAAACTGGACCGTTACCATCCACGGCCTCCATCCTTCACCGTTTGAGTCATTGCCTGGATATTGCCGACCGCGGATGCGGTACTCAGGCCGCAGGCCGGCGAGATGATGTCGATGCCGTCCCGCACGAGCCCGGCGGTGTGACGCGAAACCTTGTCCGGATCGCCCAGTTCCAGCAGGAAGGTGCTCAGGTTGCCCATGGTGGTGAGCTGCGGGTATTCCTCTTTCAGTAGTTTCAGATTCACGAAGGCATCGGTGCTGATGGCGTCGCTGTGCAGCTTCGGGATGGAAGGCTTCACGGCCTTCATCTCGCCGCAGATGTGCACCAGGACAGGCACGCCGGTGGCGTGGATGCCGTCGATGACCTTGTTGAGGTAGGTGACCGCGTACTCCTGGAACAGGCGCGGCCCGAGGATCTCGCCGGTAGCGGTGGGATCGCCGATGCAGATGGCGCTGGCGCCGCCGTCGACCAGCAGCCGGGCGAACGAGATCAGGAACTCGCTCACGTAGTCGAGCACGCGGTGGGAATCTTCGCGCTTTTTATGCAGCTCCTTCAGAAAGGTCATGGGGTCGACGATGGAGGCGGCGGTGCTGACCGGTCCAGTGATGCTGCCGATGACGGGAACGTCCGGGTTGGAACGGCTCAAAAGGAGCGCCGCTTCGGCCACCTGCCGGATGCGCCCGGATTCGAGCATCCTGTCGATGGTGCGAAACTGCACCTGGGCATTCGAGGCGAAAGGTTCGCGTGCGATTTTCGGTTCGCAGGCCAGGGTGCCGAAGTCGATCTCGCTGCCGAGCACCTCCGCCTCGACCGTCATACAAAACGGGATGCCGAAGTTCTCGAAGCCGGTATCGTGGTTGACGTCAGTGGCGAGTTCCGCCATCAGATTGGAGCGGAAGTGTCCTTCCGGGAGGGTGTGGCCGGTGCGGGTCATGACATCTACCACGGCGGCGTTCATCATGCCGCCGGTGCAGATCACCGGCGGTCGGTCTACCTTCTTCTTGGCGAGGGTGTCGAGCAGCCGCTCTTTTGGGCTTAGGCTCATGTGGTGCTCCTGTGTGGTGTTAGCGGAGAGTTCGGCAATTGATGGCGAAGCTTCCGACGCCCTCCCCCCTGCCCCTCTCCCGGAGGGTGAGGGGGGATGGGCATAGTTAAATTAGCACTTAGCCGGCCAGCCCGCGGCGCGAACGGTGTCGAGCATGGCGTGGATGTTGGCGAAGGGGGTCTCCGTGGGGAGGCTGCAGCCGGAGGCGACGATGAATCCCTTGGGACTGTCCTTCGCTTGGGCGAGACAGGAAAGCGTCGCGCGGCGCACCGCATCGGGAATCCCTTGCAGCATCACCTCGGAAGGGTGCACGTTGCCCATGAGGCGCACCCGGTCGCCGACCGCGAGACGCACCTCGCCCAGGTCGGCATCGTTGTCTATGCTCAGGCAATCGGCACCCGCCTCCACCATTGATTCCCAGATGCCGGCGGTCTTGCCACAGATGTGCAGCGTGACGCTCTTACCGCGGCCGTGGATGTAGTCGATGAGCCGTTTCAGGTAGGGAAAGGAGAACTCCCTGAACTGGCGCGGGCTGATCACGGACATGGAAGACATGGCATCGGTCAGGCTCGGCGTGCAGCCGGCGTCGATGATGGCGCCGGCGTAAGCGATGTTGGTCTGCAGCGACAGCTCGCACAGGTGGTGCACCTTTTCCGGCGCGCGCATCATGAGGCGGGCCAGCTTGTCGGCTCCGACCAGGAAGGAGGCGTTGGTGAAGGGGCAGGTCACCGCTCCCGTCACCGCCACCTCGTTCCCCACCTGCTCCACGGCACGGCGCATCGCCTCCAGGTGCTGAGGGAGGTAGCCGTCCCGATGGGGATCGGCCGGGCGCAGGCGGTCGATGTCCCCAAGGTCGTCGATGGCTGGGGCGGCGAGGAAGGCGGTCTCGTCCTCTGGGTAGGTCACCTTGGCACCCATCGCTTCAGACTGGGTGTAGAGGTCGGTGAAGATCCTGATGGTGTCGTAGCCGAAGAGCCGGTACGCCGCCACCTGCGCCTCGGCGATCAACGCGCCGTTGCCCCGGAAGTCGCCGACCTTCACGCCGATCACCCGCGCCGCCGTGTTCCCCACTATCGGAACGCAGGGAAGCCGGTCGATGGGCGCGCCCGCGCCGTAGGCCGCCAGGCGCTCAAGCGGTGTCATCTGGTCGCGACGCATCAGGCGGCGGCCTCAGCGGGTGCTACCAGCGCCCTGGCCAGGCGAATGGCGTCCGCGGCGTTGACCGCGTAGCCGTCGGCACCGATGCGGTCGGCGAATCCCTGCGAGATGGGGCCGCCGCCGACGATGACCTTGAAGCGGTCCCGGATTCCCTCCTCGCTCAACTGGCGCACCACGGCCCCCATCCCCTCCATGGTAGTGGTCATCAGGGTGGAGAGGGCGATGATGTCGGCACCGATCTCCTTGGCGGTCTCCACGAAGCGGGCCGGCGGGATGTCGCGTCCCAGGTCGGTCACGGCGAAACCGGAGGTCTCCAGCATGATCTTGACCAGGTTCTTACCAATGTCGTGGGTGTCCCCCTCGACCACGCCGATCACCACCTTGCGCTTCTCGGCCACGTCGTCGCTGCGCAGATGCGGCTTCAGGACGTCCATGCCGGCGTACATGGCATCGGAACACATGAGGAGTTCGGGGATGAAATATTCCTCCTCGTCGAAGAGCTGCCCAGCCCGCTCCATCCCGGCTGACAGCCCCTGCTCGATGGCCCGGTAGGCGTCGATGCCGCGCTCTACCACCTCGTTTGCAACTGCTACCGACTCATCCTCGTCCATTTCCACTACGGCATCTGAAAGCCGCTGGAAAAGTTCCTGCTCACTAGCACTCACTACAATTCCTCCTCTACTGTTCAGGCCCCCTCCCGCCAAGGGAGGGGGAACCATGCTTACCTGTTCGCCACTATCTGCCCGAAGACGTCCTCGGCGAGTCTCAAGCCGCCACGAAAGCCGGTGTAGCCACGGTCGAGCACGGCACGGTTGGCAACCGGGAAGGAGACCGAAAGATGCGGCGCCCCGAGCTGCAGCGCGAGTTCTCGATCCAAAGAACTGCCAACGACGAAGGCCGGGCTGAAGGAGTTGTAGTACTTCTGCCCCGCCGCGCGCGGCCAGACACGGTTCAGGTGCCCGAGTACCTGCGAGGCGTCGGACTCGAAGACGACGTTGGTGCTGAAGCCGGAGGCCAGCCGCTCCACGCGGGTAGCGATGGCCGGCTGGCCGCTCTCGTGCACCCTGTCGGTGACCACGGTCAGCACCGGTAACCACCCCAGGTCGTCAGCGAGAAAGCGGGTCAGCGCCACGGCGTAGTTCGCGTCGCCGACCACCACGGCGTAACGCTGCAGGTCAAGGTCGTTATAGCAGTCCGTGAGCGGCTCCAGGATCTGGTAGTAGTGCCGCTTTTCCCGGTCGATCACCTGTTGCACCAGTTCCGGGTCGAGCGACAGCGCCGCTCCGACCTGGCGCAGAAAGGCCTCCGAAGCGGAAACGCCGATGGGAAGGGACGTGGTGACGAAGGGGATGCCGTGCTTTTCCTGGAACACCTGGGCCGCCCCCTGGCCGTAGAGGTCGGAGAGGACGATATTGAGTTCCGCCGAGCCGGCCTCCCTTATTCCTGCCAACGTGTCCGCAGATGTGAAGAAGGAGTTGACCTCAAGGCCCAGCAGTTCCAACAGATGCCGCGCGCCTTCCAGGTTACCGCGCCAGAACGGGTCCATGTACGGCACCACGCCCCAAAGGTTCACCCGCCCCTTTACCTTGGCGGCCCCCTTGGCCACGTAGTCCTTGACCAGCGCCTGGAGCACCAGGTCGTAGCCCCAGTAGGAATCGCCGCGGAAGCCACCGGTGACGGCGCCGATGATCGGCACCCCCTCCCCGCGGAAATCGTTCAGCACAGCGAAGATGTCGTCGCCGATTACCTCGGGGACGCAGCCGGTAAGCACCACGTAGAGGCCGCCCTTCATCACCTTGAGGGTCGACGCGATCTCCTCGCGCAGCCGGTCCTCGCCGCCGAAGACCACTTCCGTTTCCTGGATGTTGGAGCTGGGGACGGTGAGTCCCCCGCAGTACCCGCCGACCTGCAGGCCGCTGCCGCCGTTCTGGGTCCAGGCGAAGTTGCCGGCGCACCCCGATGCGGAATGGAGGATCGGAATCCCACCGGACAGGGCGGTCACCGTGGCGGCGGCCCCGCCCAGGGAGCAGAGATAGCGTGCCCTTTCTACAAAATTCTCACTCATTGACGCTCCTCCCGCGGGTGTTGAGATAGGAAAACGGCTCGGCCTCGTACCAGGCGTCGCTGTAGGGGAGCCGCAGGTTCTCGGCCAGGTTCCTGTTGTAGGCCGGGTTCGAGAGTTGGCGGTGCAGGCGGCGCGCGAGCTCGTAGACGCCGCGGTAGCCGATGTAGGCAAGCCCCGTGTTGTAGATGACGTGAGTGGGGATGCCGAGCTTCGCCGCCGTCATGTTGCCATTGGCATGCCCGAGGAAGAGATCAGGCTTGAGCCGGTTCAGAAGGTTCGCCTCCTCGAAGGGCTGCACGTTGGCGATGTCGACCACGTAATCCGTCTTCGCCTCGCGGGCCAGCTTCTCGTACTCCACCTCGGCGAAATGGTCGTGGTGGAAGGAGCGTATGCCGACCACCTCGAGGCCGATCTCCTGGAGCAGGCGCGCGGTCGCCAGGGCGCGGAACTCGCCGGCGCTGACGAAGACCTTTTTCCCCTGGAAGAGCGGACGGAACTCAGCGAGGGCCTCTCTCAGCTCCGCCTCCTCGGCGGCGATCAGCCGCTCGGCCTGCTCCTCGAAGCCGAACACCTTGGCGACGTCCCTGATCCAGAGGCTCGTGTTCTCGATACCGATCGGCATGTGCTTGATGATGGAGGGGACGTTGAAACGCTCCTCCAGGTAGCCCAGGAAATAGTCGTCATGGGTCGGGCAGGTGCTGATGGACAGTGCCGCGCGGGTCGCCTTGACGAAAGAATCCGGGTGGGCGAACACGGGGAAGACGTTCACCTCCAGGCCAAGGCTCGCCAGCAAACGCTCCAGTTCCTGCTCGTCCACCCGCCCCATAGACGAGACGTTCATGAGGTTGACGGTACGCGCCAACCGTTCCTGCTCGCGGAGCACTTCCAGCTCGTCCTGCGGTGTGTACTCGGCCACCCCCTTCTCTACCAGCAGGTTGCGACCGATGGTGTGGTAGACCGCATCGTAGGCGGTGGCCCAAATCTTGGTCTTGAAACCTTCGCAGTGCACGGGAAGGAGCTTCGCGCTCACCTGGGACTGCAGCCTCTGCGCCACCCCGTCGATGTCGTCGCCGATGATCCCGGGGACGCATCCCGCCACGATGGTGATGCTGGCTGGGCGGTAGCGCCGGTCCGCCTCGATGATGGCCCGCTCCAGCTTGTCCTCGCCGCCGCTGATGACGTCGGTTTCGTCGAGGGCGGTGGAGAGCCAGATGCCGTCCTGCGCCTTGCCCCTGCGGGCGTTACTCCCCATGCGAACATTGGCGTTTTGGGAATGGGTGCAGGAGCCGCAACCAAGGGCGCTATGCAGGAGCACGACGTTGTCCGGCAGGGAGTTCAGCATGGCGAGGGCCGGCAGCAACAGGCAGATGGTCCCCTGGGTGAAGCCGCGTTCGCCGTCGTCGATGAGGCAACTCTTGCCCCCCTTCCCTTTCCGGGCCAGGCCGCAGATGCTGTCCTGGTGGGCGATCACGGCGTTCAGACGGTCCTCGCGCTTGGGCGGGACCTTGTTGTCGAAATAACTCATGGTGCCTCCATTTCTACTTTGAAGCGGGCGCGGCGCAGAAGGTCAGCGCAGCTTCCCATCGAAGAGTTTCTTGTAGTAGGTCCCGCCGGTATAAAGGGCGCCGACGGGGTTATGGGCCAGCACGCGATCCTTCACCACCAGGTAGGTGACCGGCGCCTGCGAGTACTTGATGAAGAGGGAGTCGTGCCCGACGCAGAGCCCCACCACCACATTCAGCTCGGTATCCTGTTTGGCCAGAAGCCGCGCCTGCAGGACGGGGTTGCACATCGACTCGTGTGCATCAGGGTCGATCTTGTGCTCCTTCGGGATGCCGGTCTCGGTCTTTTCCACCGCACCGACCTTGCAAAGGACGCTGTAGGAGGCAATTCCCTGCGACTCGAGGAACTTGGCGAAGGTGCGGGCCTCGGCGGCCAGGCCGACGCAGCTCGCGATCCCGATTTTGGTGATACCGGCGCGGCGTGCGAATGCGGCGATCTCCTCGACCCGCGTCAGTTGGCCGTAGTAGGTCCCCTCCACCTCGGCGGCGGAGCAGGATATTTTGGAGACCAACGGGTCGTTGCGATAGAGTTCGACCGCCTCGGCCAGGTCCTCTTGGTCCAGTCCCATGGTGAGGCACCCCTTGGGGAAGCTGGCATTCAGTTTGTAGCAATTGAGGGTGCCGCAGTCGCTGCAGCTCTTGACCCCGTTGTTGTTACTCATGTGCACTCCTTGTAGCTTGTTCAGTTGCGCCAGCGCAGCAGGCGGCGCTCCAGGCGCTCAGTGCCCCAGGTGATGACGGTAACGACGATGCTGATGAAGATGATGCCGACCACCACGCGCTTGTAATCAGCGAAGTCCGCGAAGTTCTTCACGTACCAGCCGATGCCCGAGTTGGCGCCGATGAGTTCGGCGGCGGTCAGAAGCACCAGGGCAAAGACGAGGCCCAAGGTGGCGCCGGTGCAGATGGACGGCATTGCCCCGGGAAGGATCACCCTGAAGAGCAGGGTCCGCTCGGAAAGGCTCAGCACCCGCGCCGAATCGAGGAGCCCCTTGTGTATATTGAAGACCCCGTTCACCGTGTTGATGAACACCGGCCAGAAGGCGCCGATGAAGATGACGAAAATCGAGGCGGCTCTGAAGCTCGGCAGGAGCGCTATCGCGTAGGGGATGTACACGATAGGCGGGATCGGGCCGAGCACCTTGGTAAAGGGGTGTACCGCGTTGAAGAGCCGCATGCGCCAGCCGACCAGAAGTCCTAAAGGGATGGCGGTGGCAAGCGCGATCAGGTAGCCGCTCACCAGCAGGATCAGGGAGTTGACGAGCCCCTTCAGCATGTCCGGGAGTTCGCTCACGAACAGACGCAGCACCGGTTCCGGCTTCGGGAAAAGCATCTTGTCCAGGAGCACGAAGCGGGTGGTGCAGAGGTGCCAAGCCAGCAGGACTCCGAAGATGATGGCGGCGACGTCCCCGGCGGCCGCCACGCCCTTATCGCGACGCACCAGGCTCAGGCGCACCAGGTAAACCAGCTCCACCGCGGCGGTCAGGGCAAGTAGGTAAGCGGGATATGCCTCGCCCGGTACCGGCCAGAACAGTTCCGCAAGGAGCAGGACGAAAACGACGCTCGCCGGGGAGAGGATCAGGCGTCTGGCAATGCTGGCCCGCTGAAGACGGGCTCCCGCTGATAGGACAGCTTCCATGGCAACCTCAGTGTTTTTTGATGTGCAGGGTCGGGTCCCCGTCACGGAAATCCCGGTCCAGGCTGGCCCAGAGCTTCTCCTTGGGCTCGCGCCTGGAGAGGTCCGTCAGGGCCTGTGCGTAAAGGGCCGTGTTGATGTGTGGCTCTATGGCGTCCCTGGACTTGATGAAATCGGCCTTCTTCATGAAATCCCAGAACTGCACCACGCTCTCCTTGTGCGGGTCCGGGCTCACCAGCAGGTGCCCACCGTAGATGTCCTTGTTTAGGTCCGCCTTGTCGACCTGGACGTACTTGGCCACGATGTCCACGGTTTCCTTGTGGTTCCCCTGGTAGAAGCGGTACGCCTTCAAAAGCGCGACCATGAACTTCTCGAAATCGGCCTGGCGCGCCTTGACCGTTGAGGTCAGGGCCACCTGGCGGCAGCAGGTGTGCGACTTGATTACGTCGCCGGAGTATTTCACCACCGCGAGCCCCTGCTTCTCGGCCATCGTGTAGTAAGGGATCCAGGTGAGGCCGGCGTCTACCGCGCCCTTTTTCACCGCCTCCTGCACCGCCGCCGGCGAGTCGAACTCCTTGATGGTCAGGTCCTTGCGCCAGTCAAGCCCGGCCTGGTGCAGTGCCGCGCGAAAGACAACATCGCCGGTGGCGAGACGGATGGCGCCGATGGTGGCCCCGCGGTAATTCTTGAGATCCCTGAAGCGTGCCGCGTTCTCTGGCTTCGCGATCAGGGCGTGCCCTTCCCCCATCTGGCCGCCGAAGATGGTGAAGTCGGCTCCGTTGGCGATGAAGGCGAGCGGCGCCGAGGTGCCGAAGGAGCCGATGTCGAGCTTGCCGCTCTTGATGGCGGTCAGCCCCTCGCCGGAGTTGGTGAAGCGGAACAGTTCCACGTCGAGACCTTCCTGCTGAAAGAACCCTTTTTCCTTGGCGACGAAGTAGAGCAGGTGTCCGGAGGTGGGGAGATGTCCCACCTTGAGCTTGTGCAGCTCAGCGGCCCCCGCGGTCACACCACCCAGCGCGAGCAGCGCCAGTGAGAGGATGATGGTAAAGATGCGTTTCATGGTATGGCTCCTTGTGCGCCGGCTGGCGCGTATCAGTTGTTCTTTTTGTAGAAGGCCAGCATCTGCTGGTACACCTTGTCCTTGGGCTCACGCTTCACGATCGAGTCGAGCGCCTGCTTGTATAGCGTCGTGTTGATGTGTTGATCGATCGGGTAGTCATGGGTGATGTAGCCCGCGTCCCGAATGTGCTGCCAGAAGTCGAGGATCCCCTTCCTGAGAGGGTCCGGGTTCGATTCGGCCACCCGTTTCACGTAGGTCTCGTTGCGGATGATGTCCTCGTCGATCTTCAGCGCGCGGGTGTAGATCTTCACCGTCTCGTCGGGGTTGGTCTTGTAGAAGCGGTAGGCGCGGATCAGCCCCGCGAGGAAGCGCCGGTAGGTGTCGGGATTCGCCTTCACCTGGGCCGTGGGTGCTACGATGCGGCAGCAGGTGTAGTCGGGATAGAAATCCTCGATGTAGTGGGCGACCTTGAGGCCGTGGTTCTTTTCCGCCAGTGAAAAGTGCGGCGGGAATACCAGCCCGGCATCGACCGCCCCCTTCTTGACCGCCTCGACTACCGCCGCGACGCTGCCGAACTCGACGAAGTTCACGTCCTTCTTGTAGTCGATCCCGGCCTTCTTCAGGGCACCCTTGAAGATGACGTCGCCGGTGGAGAGCTTGACCAGGCCGATCTTTTTCCCCTTGTAGACCTTCAGGTCCTTGCCGGAAAGCTCTGCGAGCCGCTCGGGACGGGTGATGATGGCCTGTCCGCCGATCATCATGCCGCCGATGAAGGTGAACTCGCTCCCCTTGCTGATAAAGACCAAGGGCGCCGTTGTGCCGAAGGTGCCAACGTCGAGCTTCTCGGCCTTGAGCGCCGCCATGCCTTCGGCCGCGCTGCCGAACTGGTATAGGTCGACGTCCACCCCCTCTTCCTTGAAGAACCCTTTTTCCTTGGCCACGAAGTAGAGTCCGTGGGCCGGTTCCGGCACGTACCCCACCCTCAGCTTGGGCAGGGCCGCGCCGTAGGCGCTGCCGGCCAGCAGGGCGATCATGAGTACCACTGCAAAAATCCTTTTCATTGCGAACCTCCTTTGTCGGTGCGTTTCTTTTTGCCGGTCGGGCAGCAGTCGGGGGGACAGACCGCCTTTTCAGCCAGCTTTTTCAGTACGGGGTTGGACTCCCCCTCCCCTTCTCTCAGGTCATGGAGGGCGTCACAGTAGATCTCGTCGTAGACGTGGTCGGCAAGAAAGCTGCGCGCCATGCCGGGGGCCTGCAGGTCGAGCCGCTTCCAGATGCTGGCCAGACGCCAGTAATCGGGATCGGGATCGAAGCGGAAATCGCTGCCTCTACCTGGTCGCTGCCGCGCGATGCTGCTCCAGGCACGGACTGGCTGGCTCTGCAGCAGCAGGTCGGCTTTTATGAGCGCGCTGACCAACTTGCCCAGTGTCTCCTTGTCGGGCGCCCCGGGGCGTTCAGCGGTCATCACCACGATGCCGCGCTCCTCGCGCTCCTGGCGGGCTGACGCATCCACCTCATCGAGAAGCGATCCGGAGCTTTCGCTGCCGCCGCCCGCGATGATCCTGATCCGGTCGCCCCTGGCTATCGCCTTCAAGGTCTCGCCGACGGCGAAGGCCCCGACGTCCAGCTTACCCGCGGCGAGGGCGGCCAGCCCGCTGGCGCTGCTGTTGAAGCGCACCGGCTTGACTTCTACCCCCTCTTCCCTGAAGATCGCCGCGGCATCGGCCAGAAGAACCAGGGCGCTGCCGGTCTCATCCAGGCACCCCAGCCGGACCACCTCAGCATGGGCAGGTGCCGGCTTAACCGCGAGTGCAATCAGCGCGAGCGCTGCCAGGACCACATATGAGAAGAGGCGCCGCATGCTCAGATCGCCTCGCCGGCGCTTTGCACCGTGCGGCCGCCGTCCAGTTCCTGGAGCACGTCCGCGTTGAGTTCGCGGATCAACTGGTCCCGCAGCTTGGTGAAAGCGGGGTCGCTGTAAAGGTCTTGGCGCTGGCGGGGACGCGGGATGTCCACCTCGAAGACGCCACGCACCGCCCCGGGGTTGAGCCCCATCACGACCACGCGGTTGGCGAGCAGGATCGCCTCCTCCACGTCGTGCGTCACGAAGAAGACTGTCTTGCGTTCCCGCGCGTTGTGCTGCCACAGCTGTAAAAGCAGATCCTGCAGGCGCGCGCGGGTGATGGCGTCGAGCGCCCCGAACGGTTCGTCCATCAGAAGGACCGGCGAGTTGATGGCGAAGGCCCGGGCGATGGCGGCCCTCTGGCGCATGCCGCCGGAAAGAGCGCCGGGGAGCTTGTCGAACACGTCGCTCAATCCCACCATTTCCAGGTAGGCCTGGGCGGTCTCGGCCTGCTCCGCCTTCGATTTACCCGGGAACGCCTGGTTCAGCGCCAGGACCACGTTCTGCCCGGTGGTCATCCAGGGGAACAGGCTGTAGTCCTGGAACACGACCCCACGGTCGAGGCCGGGGCCGGTTATGGGGCTGCCGTCAAGGGTGAGGCGGCCGGAGGTCGGTTGCCCCAAACCTGCCAGCAGCCGCAACAGCGTGCTCTTGCCACAACCGGAGGGGCCCAGGAGACAGACGAACTCACCGGCGTACGCGGTGAAGTTGATCTCCTCCAGAACGATCTGGCTTCCGTAGGAAAAGGTGACGTTGTGTAGAGCTATCTCGTGCATGTTGGTATCTCCGGCTCGGTTATTTTGTTACGTGATCAGGCATCCTGGAACAGGGCGGTGGAGAGGTAGCGCTCACCGGTGTCGGGGAGGACGACAACGATCAGTTTGCCCTGGTTCTCCGGACGCCTTGCCACCTGGCGTGCGGCGAAGGCCGCGGCTCCCGCGGAGATGCCGACCAGCAGCCCCTCCTCGCGCGCCAGGGCGCGTGCAGTCTCGAACGCCTCTTCGTTCTTCACCTTGTAGACCTCGTCGTAGACCTGGGTGTTGAGGACGGCGGGTACGAAGCCGGCACCGATTCCCTGGAGCTTGTGGGGCGCCGGTGTGCCACCTGAGAGCACCGGGGAGTCAAGCGGCTCGACGGCGACCACCTTGATGGCGGGGTTTCTTTCCTTGAGCACCTCGCCCACTCCGGTGATGGTGCCGCCGGTCCCGACACCTGCGACGATGATGTCCACCCTTCCGGCGGTGTCCTCCCAGATCTCCTCGGCGGTGGTGGCGCGGTGGATGGCGGGGTTGGCGCCGTTGTTGAACTGCTGCGGCACGAAGGAGTTGGGGGTCGCCGCTGCGAGTTCGGTCGCCTTCTCGATGGCCCCCTTCATCCCTTTGGCACCGGGGGTGAGCACCAGTTCGGCGCCGTAGGCCTTCAAGAGGTTGCGGCGCTCGATGCTCATGGTGTCGGGCATGGTGAGGATGAGCCGGTATCCTTTGGCAGCCGCGACATAGGCGAGGGCGATGCCGGTGTTACCGCTGGTCGGCTCGATGATCACCGTGTCCTTGTTGATCAGCCCCTGCTCCTCGGCGGCCTTTATCATGGCGAAGCCGATACGGTCCTTGACCGAGCCTCCGGGATTGAAGGATTCCAGCTTGGCGACCAGTTCCGCGTTGCCGCCGGACTGGCGTGCGGAGAGGCGCAACAGGGGCGTTCTCCCGATGAGGTCGGTGATACTGTTGGCGATTCTGGACATACAGCCTCCTTTATTGGTTGATGTTTCTGGTTAGCAGCTTCGATTTCCGCAGGGTGCCAAGGGCTTCTGCCACGGGAAGTTCCAGAACAAACGGGATGATGCGCCGCGAGAGAAGGACATCCATGGCGGTAACACCGATCAGTGCCACGGCGACGCCCCGGCAATCGGAGATGACCTCGGCGGTCTGTTCGAGCTGGCCGTCGGCGTGCTCCCCTCCCGCACAGGCCGGTTGATTGAGCCTGTCCTCCAGGTGTTCCCACCCGTCATCGACCAGCCGGTAGATGGCAAAACGGTCGGCGCGCCCGAAGTGCAGGTCCACCGACGTTCCATCACTGGTTGCCAAGGCCACTCTCAGTTCCACGCCGCACCTCCGTTTCCGATTCGGAAAATAAAAAAGGCCAAGGTGGCAACTCCTTACGGAATCGCGAACCTTGGCCTCCAGTTTGTCTGGTCAACCAGTTTATTTGGGGATGGAAGAGCACCCCATGGGAGCTGTTCCAAAATGTTGGGGCCGATCATAGCGCCTGCAAAGGCACAAGTCAAGTATATTTCCAGTTAGCCCATAACTTTTGTAGACTAATACTGTTATGCAAGAGAACCGGCGTCAGATCTGGTAGTCATCCACGAACACCCGCATCTTTCGCGGCCGCGCGAACACCTGCTCGCCGATGCTGAGTTGCAACCGTTCAGCCTCTTCTCTGGTCAGATCGACCTCGATGGTCCGGTTGCCGTCGGGGAGTAACAGGTCCACCCGGACCAGTGGACCGACGGAGAGAAGGTAGCGCACCTCGGCCTTGATGGCACCCGGGTCGCCCGCTTGGCGCTCGATGGCGATGTCGTGCGAGCGGACGTAGCCCACCGCGGGTGCGTCGTTGGCCAAAGCGTATTCCGGCGACGACAGGTTGATGCCACCCATCTGCGCCGTCCCTTCGTGCACCCTGCCGTGGAAGAGGTTGACGCTGCCCAGGAAGTCGTAGACAAACGGCGTCGCCGGGTGGTCGTAGACCTCGGACGGCGTCCCCTGCTGCTCAATGCGCCCGTGGTTCATCACCACGATGCGGTCCGCGACCTCGAGCGCTTCCTCCTGGTCATGGGTCACGAAGACACTGGTGACGTGGATTTCGTCGTGCAGGCGCCTGAGCCAGCGGCGCAGTTCCAGCCTGACCTTGGCGTCCAGGGCACCGAAGGGCTCGTCCAGGAGGAGCACCTGCGGCTCGACGGCGAGGGCCCGGGCCAGCGCCACGCGCTGCCTCTGGCCGCCGGAGAGCTGCGCCGGATAGCGGTCGGCAAGGTTTTCCAACTGGATCAGTTTGAGCAGTTTGTTGACCTTGTCGCGGATTTCCTGCTTGCCGGGGCGGATCTTCTTGGGCTTGACCGTGAGGCCGAAAGCGATGTTGTCGAACACGGTCATGTGCCGGAACAGGGCGTAGTGCTGGAACACGAAACCGACCTGGCGCTCCTGCACTTGGCGCTTGGTCGCCTCTTTACCGTCGAAGAGGATCCTGCCGCTGTCAGGCGTCTCTAGTCCGGCGATGATGCGCAAAAGAGAAGTCTTCCCCGAGCCGGATGGCCCGAGCAGCGCCACTAATTCCCCGGAAGGAACCTTCAGGCTCACGTTGTCTAGGGCAACGAACCCGCCAAATGTCTTGCTGATCCCCTCGATATCGATGCTCATGGCTCTACCTTTCTTTTCCCGCGACTGAAATCGACTGCTGCATCTTCCACTCGGACACCGTTTTGATGGCGAGCGTCACCAGGGCAAGCAGGGCCAGCAGGGAGGCGACGGCGAAGGCCGCCGCGTAGTTGTACTCGTTGTAAAGGATCTCCACCTGGAGCGGAATGGTGTTGGTCGAACCGCGCACGTGGCCGGAGACGACCGAGACCGCGCCGAACTCCCCCATCGCCCTCGCGTTGCACAGGATAACGCCGTAGAGGATGCCCCACTTGATGTTAGGAAAGGTGACCCGGAAGAAGGTCTGCAGGCCGCTTGCCCCCAAGGTCAAGGCCGCTTCCTCCTCCTCGCGCCCCTGCGACTCCATGAGCGGGATCAGCTCCCGGGCGACGAACGGGAAGGTGACGAACACCGTGGCGAGAATGATGCCCGGAATTGCGAAAATGATCTTGATGTCATGCGTCTGCAGCCAAGGGCCGAGCCATCCCTGCAGGCCGAAGATCAGTACGTAAATGAGACCCGACACCACGGGAGAGACCGAAAAAGGGAGGTCGATCAGCGTGATCAGGAAACTCTTGCCGCGAAAGCTGAATTTGGCGATGGCCCACGAGGCAACAATACCGAAGAAGAGGTTCAGCGGAACACAGACCGCCGCCGTGATCAGGGTGAGGCGGATTGCCGAGATGGTGTCCGGCTCCTTGAGAGCCTCGAGGTAGGCCTCCCACCCCTTATCGAGGGCCTGCACGAAGACCGCGGCCAGCGGCATCAGGAGAAAGAGCGCCAGGAAAGCGAGCGCCGCGGTAACCAGCAAGTAACGCACCCACGTCGGTTCCGTGACTGCGCCCTTCCCTTCCCATCTTTGTGTCATCTTACCTACCTGCATCATCGATTCCTCCCGGGTGATCGCCCCTATTCAGCAAAACGCCTGCTCCACTTCTGCAAGAGGTTGATGCACAAGAGCATGAAAAAGGAGACCACCAGCATGACCGTGGCAATGGCAGTGGCCCCGGCGTAGTCGTACTGCTCCAGCTTGGTGATGATGAGCAGCGGCGTGATCTCGGAAACCATCGGCATGTTGCCGGCGATGAAGATGATGGAGCCGTACTCGCCGACGGCGCGGGCGAAAGCCAAGGCGAAGCCGGTTAGGATCGCGGGGAGCATGGTGGGCAAAAGCACCCGGCGAAAGGTCTGCCATCGGTTGGCCCCGAGGCAGGAAGCGGCCTCCTCGATCTCCTGGTCCAGTTCCTCCAGTACCGGCTGAACCGTCCGCACAACGAAGGGGAGGCCAATGAAGACCATAGCGACGGCGATGCCGAGCGGCGTAAAGGCAACCTTGATGCCGTGCGGCTCAAGGTATCGCCCGAGCCAGCCGTTTTGTGAGTAGATGCTGGCCAAGGTAATGCCGGCGACTGCGGTAGGCAGCGCGAACGGGAGGTCCACCAGAGCGTCGATCAGCTTTTTGCCCGGAAAACGGTAGCGGACCAGCACCCAGGCTACCAGCACCCCAGCGAAGGCGTTGATGACCGCCGCGGCGAGCGACGCGCCAAAGGTGACCCGGTAGGAGGCGAGCACACGCGGAGCGGTCACCGCCGCGACGAATCCGTCCCAGGTGAGGGTGGCGGTCTTGAAGAAGAGCGCGGAAAGGGGAATGAGCACGATAAGGCTCAGGTAAAAGATGGTGTAACCAAGCGCCGGAGTGAAGCCTGGTAAGACGTTATTTTTTCCGCTCGACCAGGCCATGTGTCCCTCCCTGCTGCACTACCGCCAGGCTTCCTAATGGCCGGCCACGCTGCGCCCTTAGGTTTAGAATAATAATTCCATCGAATTGGTGGACTAATGTTTATCATTACTCCATCATCATTGTCAACAAAAAAATCTACTGATTTGGTATAGTAACAAAAGACATATTCACCAGCACAGAGGTCAGCAAAAGGAAAGAGAAATCGTGAGAAGTAAAGCGCCATTGGAGGGCAAGGAATTGCAGGAACCTAAGAGGAGCACCTCGGTAAAAGCCAGGAACTCCGGGAATTGGTTGAGGTCAGTTTAGCTGGTACGGCCGGGGAGATCCCTAGCTCTGACGCCTCCAGCCAGCCGCCGGACAGGAAAAAGGTCCCCTTTTCCTCCTGCAGCAGCGATTCGTGTGAGTAGCTGGAGCCAAGCAGGACGGGGATGCAGTCGTGTGCCCGCGGGATATGGAGTTCGGCCGACGCTGCGGCAAGTCCGGAAACGGCGCCGCCGCACAACCCGAAGGCCAGCACCACCCGCCGCACTCCGTCGGTCTCCGCCAGGAACCGGCGCAGTTCCTCGCGCATCTTGTCCGGCCAGCGGTGCAGCCCCATCGAGACGAATTCGAACTCGACCTCCCTGTGCAGCGGGACCGCCAGCAGTTCCTCCTTCATCACCTCGCAGGCGATGATCCGGGTCGGGTCCGTTTCAGAGCGCACGCACTCCAAAGATGTCATTTCAGCTGCCATCTCCCCTTCTATGCCGCGCTCGCCTCTGCCCAGAGCGACGGGTCCAGGGGCCAGCGTCCATAGTTCCTGGCGGCGGCGACCAGGGCATCGATGTTGGCGGGCGGTGTGTCGATGGGAAGGCCGCACCCCAAGCCGAGAATGTACCCCTTCGGGTTGTCACACCCTTTGGCGAGACATTCCCTGGCGTTACGGGTAACGTCCTCCGGAGTACCGAGGTACATGGCGGCGCTGGGCCGGACGTTGCCCAGAAGCGCCACCCACTCCCCGACCTGGTGCTTGGCCTCGGCGAGATCGACTGCGTCGTCGAGACTCAACACCGAGGCACCGGTATCAGTCATCTCCTGCCAGATCTTCGTGGTGTTGCCGCAGATGTGGAGGGACGGGGCTGCGCCGCATTCCTGCTTGACGGCAGCGCATACCTCCTTAAGGTAGGGAAGCGCGAACTCCTTGAAAAGCGCCGACGATATCATGGTCCCGGAGGCGGTCGGATCGGCAAGACCGATCCGCGCGCCCCGCTCCAGCGCCGCCTTGGCGAAACGGATGATGCTCGCGGTGGAGTGTTGCAGCAGGCGGTGCGCGAACGCCGGGTTCTTGCGCAGGTCTCTCAAGAAACGCTCGGTGCCGCGGATGCCGGCGGCGGTGGTGAAGGGACCGGCGCAGGTCATCCCCAGCGGCACCTGGTCGCCGATCTCCTTGAGCACCAGCGTCGCCGCGTCGAGAAAGAGCGGCAGCCGCCCGTCACGTTCCGGATCGGGGATACGCAGCGTGTCGAGCAGCGACTCGTGGACCACGACATTCTCCGCGATGTAGGGCGTACTGTCCGGGAAGGCGACCTTACTTCCTATCGCCTCGGCGACGCCGGTAAGCCCCGGGCCGGTGTTGACGTTGTCCGCGCCGTAACGGCGCCAGGCGGCGATCTGCCCCTTGGCGAGCAACCGGGCGGAGTTGTTGTACTCCCCCACGGTCACGCCGATGACGCGCGCGGCATGATCGCTGATCAGGAGGTTGACCGGTATCCGGTCGAAAGGCTTGCCGGTCAGCGCCGCGACGGTGCGCTCTTTCGACGACATGGTTTCCTTGAAGGAGGCACTCATTTGCCCCCCCTCTGCGAGCAGCCGCAGGAGCCGCCCCGGGGCCGGCATCCGGTCCCCCCCGCACTCTCCAGATCGAGCAGCTTGTGCCGCTTGCCGTAGGCACTTAAGGCCCTGTCGATGCCCCCCTTTACAGTGAACGACTTTATACCGCGCCTGGCGAGGCTCCCTGCGGCATGTGGTCCGATCTGGCTTACGAGGACCACGTTTACGTCCGCCAGCTGTTCCACAGTCGTCTCCGCCGTGTGGACGCGAGCGTTGTCACGAGGGGCATTTGCGATCGGCCGAACTTCAAATAGTTCATAGCTGCCGTCCTCCTCAACCCGGTACAGGCGGAACTCGCGTGCCTGCCCGAAATGTTCGTTGATGGTAAGTCCATCTGTCGTAGCAACCGCCACCTTCACCATTGTCCGCTCCTTCTGACGTGTTCCTTCACTGCCGCTTTATTATCTGCGCAGCCGCCGATGAGTCCGATGGCGTCCGCGCGGCATTGCTGACAGCCGCGAAACTGCGCGATGGTTCCTTCGTTGGCTTGGCGGATCTGCTCCAGTTGATCCGCTGTCGGTGGGGGCACGTGGGCGAAGGCCGCCTGCGGAATGATGGGCATCACGTTCATCAAGAAGGCTCCGGCCTTACTAACCTTCTCGGCGATTAGCGGGATCTGTCCTTCGTTGGTCCCCGGGATGAGCACCGTGTTCACTTTGACGACTATCCCGCGCTCCGCCGCGAGCCGAACCCCCTCGAATTGGTTGCGAATAAGGATCCCGGCCCCTTCCCTGCCGGTCGTGATGCGGCCACGGTAGCGGACCTGCCGGTAAATATGCGCCCCCACCCCGGGATCCACCGCATTGATGGTGACGGTAAGGCTGTGCAGGTTGATGTCTGCGAGTTCCCCGATCCGGTCAGGGAGCAATAGACCATTGCTACTCAGGCAGAAGAGCAATTCCGGATACTCCTGCTGGACCAGCCTAAAGGTCTCAAAGGTCTCCTCGTTGGCCAGAGGGTCACCAGGCCCGGCGATGCCGATCACCTTAATGAGGGAACCGTAGTCAGTGCGGGCCATAACGTCCCGCACCTGTGCCAGCGCCTCGATCGGGGTGAGCAGCCTGCTGGTCACACCGGGACGCGTTTCGTTAGCACAGTCATGCCTGCGGTCGCAGTAGCCGCAGGTTATGTTGCACCGCGGCGCCACGGCGAGATGGATCCGTCCGTTCTTGTGGCGGTTCCCGCCAAAACAGGGATGCCCCTGGGCCACCCTTTCTCTGGTCCTTGAACTTGCCATGCCCCCTCCCTTAGTTGCGTCGCCTGTGTCCTTCTATATGCTGGCACCGCTGCTTCTCACCTCGCCGGTCTCGATTGCCAGCAGGGTGTCGGCCCACTTGAGAGCCCACTCGTGCAGCTGCTTGTCGTTCAGCGGGGTGGGCACCTTAGAGTCGGTATGGTTGTAAATCCGCTCGGCGAGGGCGCGATACACCTTTGCCTGCTCCGAATCCGGAAAGGCCTCGATGGTCGTTTTTCCCTGCAGCTCAGACTGGGTCACCGTGACTGATCGGGGAACGTACTCGACCACCTGGGTCTGGGTATTTGCCACGAAGTCGTCAATGATCGCCTTGTGGTAGTCCGAGTTCATAGAGTTGGCGATGACGCCGCCCAGGAGCGCCCCCCCGTTGTTGGAGTACTTCTGGATCCCCTTGAACAGGTTGTTGGCAGCATAGACCGCCATGAAGTCCGAAGAGGAGACTGTGAAGACATGGTCTGCGATACCCTCGCGCACCGGGACGGCAAAGCCACCGCAGACGACGTCGCCCAGAACGTCGTAGACCACGATGTCCAGTTCGAGTTCCTCGAAGACTCGCAGCTGTTTCAACAGCTCAACCGAAGTGATGATGCCGCGTCCTGCGCACCCCACGCCCGGGGCGGGTCCGCCCGCCTCGACACAGTAGATGCCGCCGAAACCGCGAAAGATGACCTCGTCCATCTTCACATTCTTTTTCTCGCGCAGGGTGTCGAGGATGGTTGGGATGTAGCCGCCGCCGCGCAGGGTGGTGGTAGAGTCGCTTTTCGGGTCGCAACCGATCTGCATTACCTTAAGGCCGGAGGCGGCGAGGGCAGCGCTGATGTTGGAGGTGGTGGTGGATTTGCCAATGCCACCCTTGCCATAGATGGCGATGGTTTTCACTTTCTTACCGGACATTTCGTTAGCTCCTTTTCTGTGTGTGTTGTCCTAATCCTTGACCGCTTCGGCCTGCGCCCTCAGTCCTATATACGCCCCGCAGTTCAACAAGTAAGGCCTTTCAGATGCCGCTGCCGTCGATGTGACCGGGCTTGTTGAGACGGTACTTCTCGTTACGGTCCACCTGGATAACTCGCCCGTCCTGGACCACCAAGGTGAGCGTCCCGAAGCGAACAGTGGCGAGCAGCTCCCTCACGATCTGCTCCAGTTCCGGATTCCATGGCTCGAGACTCTGCGCGCCCATCAGATTCCCTCGAAGAGCGCGGTGGACAGGTAGCGCTCGGCTCCGTCGGGGAAGACCACCACGATGGTCTTGCCGGCGAATTCCTCGCGCTGTGCCAGGCGCACGGCAGCCGCGGCCGCGGCGCCTGAGGAGATGCCGACCAGAAGCCCCTCTTCCCTGGCGAGCCGTTTGGCGAACTCAAGGGCCTCCTCGCTAGTCACCTGCTCCACCCGGTCCACCAGAGACAGATCGAGGGTGTCGGGGATGAAGCCCGCGCCGATGCCCTGGATCTTGTGCGGTCCCGGTTTCAGCTCCTCACCCGCCAGAGTCTGGCTGATGACCGGACTCTCCTGGGGCTCCACTGCCACGGACACAATCTGCTTCTGCCTGGTCTGCTTCAGGTAGCGGGAGACCCCGGTGATGGTCCCGCCGGTTCCTACCCCGGCCACCAACACATCGACGCCGCCGTCTGAATCGTTCCAGATCTCCGGGCCGGTCGTCGTTTCGTGAATGGCGGGGTTCGCCTGGTTCTTGAACTGTTGTGGTATAAAGTAACGACTCGGCTCCGAAGCTGCGATCTCTTCCGCCTTCTTGATTGCCCCCTTCATCCCTTCCGCACCGGGGGTGAGGATCAGGTGCGCGCCCAGGGCAGCCAGCACGCGGCGCCGCTCGATGCTCATGGTGTCGGGCATGGTGAGGGTGAGCTTGTAGCCTCTGGCCGCGGCCACGTAGGCGAGGGCAATGCCGGTGTTTCCTGAGGTCGGTTCCACGATCTCGACGCCCGGCTTCAGCACGCCGCGCTTCTCGGCGTCCCAGATCAGGTTGGCGCCGATGCGGCACTTTACCGAGTAGGCGGGGTTGCGCCCCTCGATCTTTGCCAGCACCGTGGCCTTGGCCTCGCCCGTTACGTGGTTCAGTTGCACCAGCGGGGTGTTGCCGATCGATAAAGAGTTGTCTCCATAGATGTTGCCCATAAGCTGTTCCCTCCTGTGTTCTGTCGTCAGACAACGAAAAAAGGCCAAGGGAGATTACCCTTGACCTCTGGTTTTCCAGTCAGTCCGGCACGTTGTGATGCACCATCTATAGCCTGAAGGTTGACGCCTAGGCTGCCGCTCCGCGTAGTCGCGACTGTTTGAGTCTCGACTCCAACAGCGTCAGCACCTGCTCTATCAAGAAGCAGATCGTCCAGTACACCAAGGCTACGACGATATACACCTCGAAAAACTGCAATGTCCGCGCTCCTTCGAGCTTAGCGGCTCCCATTATCTCGACAACGGACACCATGAAAGCAAGCGAAGTGTCCTTCAGCAGGCTGATCAGCGTGTTCCCGAGATTGGGCAGCGCGATGGTGAACGCCTGGGGAAGAATCACCCAGCGCATCCCCTGCCATCGCCCCATCCCGGTCGATACTGCAGCCTCCATTTGCCCTCTGTCCACCGCCTCTATGGCCGCCCTGATAGTCTCCGACAGGTAGGCACCCACGTTGAGCGCAAGCGAGAAGTAGACGAAGACGATGGCGGGTATGCTGCTCACATCAAGCTGGAATATCCCCTGTACGGCGAGGTACTCAAGCGTCTTGGGGATGCCGTAGTAGGCAAGGTACATCTGCACCAGCAGCGGTGTTCCCCGGATAAAAGAGATATAGAAGGTCGCCCCCTGGCTGAGCAGTGGGATCCGGAAGAAGCGCACCAGTGCGGCGACCAACCCGATGCAGAGCGCAATCGCCATGGAGACAGCTGTCAGTTCCAGCGTAATCGGGAGAACCTCGAGAATTGCCGGCAGAATCTCCCGCATGAAGGCGAAGTCTAGAAACGGTGGCATGTCGATTTCCCGCTATTTCGTGTAGTCAGCGCCGAACCACTTTATCGAGAGCTTCGCGAGAGTGCCGTCTTTCTTGAGCGCCTTGAGGCCGTCGTCCACCAGCTTCTTCAGCTTCTGCCCGTCGGCGTCCTGACGGAATACGAAGTAGCTCGGCACCAGGTCCACCGGCTTGCCGACCGGTTTCACGTTCAGCTTGAGTTGCTTGATGTTATAGCCGACGGTGAGGCGGTCGTTGATGGTCGCGTCGAGGCGTCCGGTCACGATATCCTGCAGTACGGTGGTGAAGTTGCCGTCATAATACTTGATCTCGAACTGCTTGTTCTTGTTGGCCTCTTCCAGGATCTTGGAGTAGTTGCTCCCGGCGCCGGTTCCCACCTTGAGGCCGCGCAGGTCTTCGAGGCTCTTCAAGTTCTGCTTGTCGCCGCGAACGATCAACTGCGCCCCGGAGATGAGGTAGCTGTTATCGGAGAAGAGGAATTTCTTTTCACGCTGCGGGTTCTTGCTGATCTGGTTGGCGATGACATCGAACTTCTTGGATTCGAGACCGAGGAACATGCTGTCCCAAGGAGTGGGGACGTAGTTGACCTCAAAGCCGACCTTCTTGCCCGCTTCGCGCAGCACCTCTATGTCGTAGCCGGTCAGCTTGCCATTCTTGTCCTTGAAGGTGAAGGGAGCGTACACCCCTTCGGTTCCCACCTTCAGCACGGGTTTCCCCGCCAATGCGACACCGCTCGCCAGTGCCACCGCGGCGGCAGCGGTAACCAACACAGTTTTCCAGTTCATGTTTCCTCCTTAGAATTATGCCTTGACCGCGGACGACCGCGCATTTTCACGACCTTTGCCGTAAAGTAACAACCTTAAAGTGGTGACATGTACACTACTGCAAGAATCAGGAAATGTCAACTTACTATTCTATAGTTTTACTAGGATATTCATAGGCCTTTTTCCTGAATGGCGAAGAGCGGCGTGGACAAGTAGCGCTCACCGGTGTCCGGCAGCACCACCACGATGCGTTTGCCGCGGTTCTCCGGGCGTTCCGCGATCAGGCAGGCGGCATGGGCAGCGGCGCCTCCTGAGATGCCGGCCAAAACTCCCTCCATCCTGGCTAGCCGCCGGCTAGCCTCGATGGCCTCACCCGACCTCACCCTCAAGATTTCGTCGATTATCTTCATGTTCAGCAACTCGGGGATGAACCCGGAGCCGATCCCCTGGATGCTGTGCGGGCCCGGCAGGCCACCGGAGAGTACCGGGGACTCCAAGGGCTCCACCGCGATGATCTTTACCTTAGGGTTGCGAGCCTTCAATTCCTCTCCGACGCCGGTGAGAGTGCCGCCGGTCCCCACCCCTCCCACCACGATGTCCACCTTCCGGTCCGTGTCTTGCCAGATCTCCTCGGCGGTGGTAGCGCGATGGATGGCCGCGTTCGCCTTGTTCTTGAACTGCGAAGGCACGAAGGAATTGGGGATGCGGGCCGCAAGTTCCTGGGCTGCCTCCATCGGGCCCTTCATCCCCTGCGCCCCCGGAGTAAGTATCAGTTCGGCCCCGTAGGCCTTGAGCAGATTGCGGCGCTCGACGCTCATCGAATCGGGCATGGTGAGCACCAACCGGTATCCGCGCGCCGCCGCCACCATGGCGAGCGCGATGCCCGTGTTGCCGCTGGTCGGCTCGATGATGACGGTATCATGGTTGATGAGTCCCTGCTCCTCGGCCTCGATGAGCATGCCGTAGCCGATACGGTCCTTGACGCTCCCTCCAGGGTTGAATGCTTCCAGTTTGGCCAGGACTTCCGCCCCGAAACCGGATGCGAAACGGTTAAGACGCAGCAGTGGCGTTGATCCGATGAGCTCGGTAAGGCTGTCGTAAATGGGTGCCATCTTGGCATCCTCCTTGTCTAGATCCCGAGTCCGCCGGTCACCACGCCAGTCTCGAGCTCGGCGATGATGTCACCCCACTTCCCGTACCACTTTTTCATGGCGTCGTCGTCAAGCTGCCTGGGACGGCGCTGCGTTGCCGCCTCGACCAGGTTTTTCGCCAGCTTGCGGTAGGCGTAGGTGACGTGCGAGAAGGGCGCGGACTCGAGAAGAGTCTGGCAATAGAAGTCGCTTACCAAAACCATGACGGAGTGCGGGATGGTCGCCGTGACAGCCCCCCCGGATTGTCCTGCGAAATCGGACACGATGGCCTCCTGCAGCGGCCCCGTCAGGTTGTTGGCCACCACGCCCGCCAGCCTGGTGTTGGCGGCGGCGACCGTGTTGAGCCAGCCGAAGAGCCGGTTCACCGCCTGCAGTGCGCAACGGTCGGCAGAGGTGACCACCAGGACACTGGCCACGCCGTCAATCCCAGCCGGCAGCCGGAAGCTGCTTCCAGGCTCCCAGGCTACGTCATGCAGCACGAACTCCGGCCGATAAGCCTCGATCAGGGGATGGTCCAAAAGAGCCGCCTGCGCTGTTTCGTCGTCCGCCACGCTCCCCCCAGTTTCCAGGCAGAGGGCCCCACGGTAGCCGCGTGCGTATAGGGGAGGCTCCTCCCCGTGCCGCCAGGCCGGAAGCGCCTTCAGTTCGCTGCCTCCCGCCAGGTTGCACGCGGAGCTCCTGTGGTTGTCGTACCCGATGAGCAGGACCCGGCGTCCAGCCTCCGCCAGTGCAGCGCTCACGTTGGCCGCTACGGTTGACCTTCCTACGCCTCTTTTCCCTACGATGACGAGATGCTGTCCGGCCATGTTGCGCCTCCTTTCACAGTTTCATGCCCCAGCGCAGCACGGTGCGCCGTTCGACGGTGCTGAAGAGCACCGGCCTCGCTGCGATCCTGCCGTCACGCGTCCCAAAGATGTGGGTCCGGTGATGGCATGCAGGTCCAGATCCAGCTCAGCCAGTGCCGCATCGCTGTAGTAGACGCCGCGCCGCTGCACATCGGCCTTCAGGATAACCAGCGGCGGGATCTCGGGGTACTTCTCGATCACCTCTAGGCGGCTGAGTGGTCCGTCCATTTTAATTACGACATTTACACGTGCCATGACGTCCTCTATCGATTGCTGTGTTTGCTGAACATACGCCTAGGCGGCCGCCCCGGGTTCCTCGCCAGCCGGGCCAGGTGGTTGAAACAGGGAAAGCCCGAGGCCTCCTTCCCTGCTGCTGTTTTTAAAACTGCCGTCACTCACCTCTTCAGGCTCGATGATCCAGACCGCCGCGACATCCACATCGTATCTCTTTGTAATGCGAGCGGAAAACCGGACCGGCGATGAGGGTCTTCACCGGCCTCCCCTTAACCAGGAAGCTTCGCCCCTCCGGACCGCTCACGAGGACCGAGACGGTGTCGCCGAACCAGCTGCTCCGTACCAAGTTGCGGTTCGTACGTGAGGACTCCAGCAGCTCCGTGTAGACGAGCCGTTCCGACTCGTCCAGGTAGAGGGACTGCTTGACAGCAAGGTGCGGGAAGCCCGCCTCGTCGACCGTGGCAAGCACCTTGACCGTTTCTGGATCCTTGAGAAGTTGCGCAGCCTCTTTCGGGATGGTTACTGACATGCCATGCCTCCTTCGATTCAATTGATCGCCACTTCGCGTGCCGCTTGGCGCAATGTCTCCGCCTTGTCAGTCCGTTCCCAAGGAAGATCGAGATCCACCCTGCCGAAATGGCCGTAGGCCGCGGTGTCGCGGTAGATAGGGCGCCTGAGATCGAGCTGTTCGATGATCGCGGCAGGCCTCAGGTCGAAGTGGCACGCGATCAGACCTGCTAATTCCTCGTTGGCCAAGGAACCGGTGCCGAAGCTGTCAACGAAGATGGACACCGGGCGGGCCACGCCGATGGCGTAGGCGATCTGTACCTCAACCTTTTTCGCCAGCCCCGCCGCAACAAGGTTCTTGGCCACGTAGCGGGCCGCGTAGGCGCCGGAGCGGTCCACCTTGGTGGAATCTTTGCCGGAGAAGGCTCCCCCGCCGTGACGCGAGAAGCCGCCGTAGCTGTCCACGATGATCTTTCTGCCGGTAAGGCCAGCGTCGCCGTGAGGGCCGCCGGTCACGAAACGACCGGTCGGATTGACGAAGATGCGGGTACCGGCATCGAGCAGCGTGTCTGGTATCACCGGCCCAATGACCTTGGCGATCAGGTCGGCTCGGATCTGTTTGAGGTCAATCTCCGGGTCGTGCTGTGCCGAGATCACCACCGTGTCCACCCGGACCGGAACGTCTCCCTCGTACTCCACGGTCACCTGGGTCTTGCCGTCAGGGCGCAGGTAGGGGATCTCACCGGACTTGCGCGCCTCGGCAAGCCGCCTAGCCAGCTTGTGTGCCAGAGCGATGCTGGTAGGAAGGTATTCGGGGGTCTCATCGGTGGCGAAACCAAACACCATACCTTGGTCCCCTGCCCCAACGGAGTCCAGGTAGCCGTCGTGCTCCTCACCCTTCCTCTGCTCCAGCGCGACGTTCACCCCTTGGGCAATGTCTGCCGACTGCTGGCCCAGGGACACTAGGACGGCGGCATGTTCCGCGTCCAGACCGTACTTGGCGTCGGTGTAGCCGACCCGGGCGATGGTGTCCCGGGCGATACGGGCAAAATTAACGTGCGCAGCACTGGAGACCTCTCCGAACAGCAGTACGAGCCCCGTGGTGACGCTGGTCTCGCAGGCGACGCGGGAGTGAGGATCCTGGGCCAGCAGGGCGTCGAGGATGGCGTCAGAAACCTGATCCGCCAGCTTGTCGGGGTGCCCCTCGGTGACGGACTCGGAGGTGAACAGAAATCGCTGCTTGGACATGGGTGCTTTCTCCTCTGGGAATGTCTGCGCCAACAAAAAAGGCCAGGCATGACCGTGCATCCGGTTATGGCCTGGCCTCCAGTTTGTCTGGTCGGCGACAGGTTTGTGTAGGGAATTAATGTAACTCCTGCGGCCGCCCCTCGGGGGCCGCCGCTTCATGCTGACAACTTACTAAATCCTGATCTTCTCGTTCTTGTCGAGTTGGATGACTTTGCCGTCCTGGACAACAAGGGTCACCGTCCCGAAGCGGAGGTCCTGGAGTGCAAGACGGATTCTCTGCTCAAGCTCCTTACTCCATTGGCCAGATTTTTCGGGTATGGCTTTCATGCTCCCTCCAGGACCGATTAGCTTAATGCAGCACACACTACTTTGCGCTGTAGATCTGGTCGAATACCCCGCCATCGGCGAAATGGGTCTTCTGGGCCTTGCGCCAGCCGCCGAAGGTATCATCAATGGTCACCAGCTTCACCTTGGGGAAAACTTTGGCGTACTTCGCAGCAACCTTCTTGTCACGCGGACGATAATAATGCTTGGCAGCTATCTCCTGCCCTTCCGTCGAGTAGAGATATTTCAGATACTCCTCGGCAAGTTTCCTGGTCCCCTTCTTGTCGACCACCTTGTCCACAACGGCAACCGGCGGTTCAGCGAGGATACTCAGCGAGGGAACCACGATCTCGAATTTGTCCTTGCCCAGTTCGTTCACCGCGAGGAAGGCCTCGTTCTCCCAAGCGAGGAGCACGTCGCCCTGGCCGCGCTGCACGAAGGTCGTGGTGGCGCCACGTGCACCTGAATCGAGCACCGGCACATGCTTGAAGAGATCTCCAACGAACTGTTTCGCCTTCGCCTCGTTGCCCCCCTTCTGTTTCAAGGCGTAGGCCCAGGCGGCCAGGTAGTTCCAGCGGGCGCCGCCGGAGGTCTTGGGATTGGGGGTGATCACCGCGACGCCGGGCTTCACGAGGTCATTCCAGTCCTTTATCTTCTTGGGGTTTCCCTTGCGCACAAGGAAGACGATGGTGGAGGTGTAAGGGGAGCTGTTGTTCGGCAGTCGCTTCTGCCAATTCTCGGGAATGAGCTTCGCTTTACCGTGGATTTCATCGATGTCGTAGGCAAGTGCCAGTGTCACGACATCCGCCTCCAGGCCGTCGATAACGGCCCTGGCCTGTTTGCCGGAGCCGCCATGGGACTGCTTGAAGGTCACATCCTGCTTCCACCTCTTGGCGAAAGCCTTGTTGTAGTCCTGGTACAGCTCCCGAGTTGGGTCGTAAGAGACGTTGAGGAACTCCTGTGCCGCGAAAGCGGTGAGGGGCATTGCTGCTACCAGCAGCGTGGCAAGTGCGGTGCGGATCTGTTTTCTCATGACATCCTCCTAGTTGTGTTAGTCTACAGATTTAGTAGATTTTAAAGCCAAAAAAAAGGGGTTTACTAGATGCTGAAATCTACGACGTTCTTTTCGGCTAATTCCGCCTGTCCTATACGCTCCAGCACATCAGCCAGAGTAGTGTTGTCAACGATCTGCGCGATGGCATCACGTACGTCCTTCATGACTAGTCGAATGCCACAGGTATTCTCGTTGCCACACTCAGTGCACTTGGCGTATGCAGTTTCACTGACGCAAGGAACCGGCGCCAGCGGGCCTTCCATCACTCGGATCGCCTGCCCCACAGTGATTTGTCGGGGTGACCTGCCCAAGTAGTACCCGCCCCCCTTCCCTTTCCGGCTCTGCAGGATGCCACTATTCTTCAAGGCGAGCAGGATGGTTTCCAAAAACTTTTTCGGGATGTTCTCGTCACGCGCTAAATCTGAGATCAGGATCGGTCCCTGCTCATACTGACGTGCAAGGTAGATAAGAGCTTTGAGGCCGTATTTCGTCTTTTTAGATATCATCTATTACCCTGTCGTTTTTGTAGACTTGTGTATATCCCCTCAAAAACTTTATGTCAACTACTTTTTTCTAGCAACTTTGCACGCAACATCATCTAATTGTCGATCGGCAGTTGAGTAGACCGGTTACCCCCCCTACTAGTCCAAAGGGAGGCACCTCCGTCCTAGCAGTGCACAAACTAAAGCTTGCCCCAAGCGTTTGTGTGCGTCAGTTACCAAGATAATCTTGCCCTTCAAATTACGATTCCTACAGTTTCCCATGCGCAGTCCTAAACGTAATGAGCCCCACCTTGGGTGGGTAGGGCTCATTATGACAACAAAAGTCTTTTTAAGGCCTAGTACCTATGTAGCCTCTAGCGGCCGAGACCGGAACAGTGGCGCTGGAGAACGAACTGAAGCTGATGGCCCCAGTCACTTTACCGTGCTGCAGGTAGTCGACTGAGTCGAAGATCAGCCGTTTAGCGTAGATCTGATTGTGTGCGAAGGCGCCGGGTTCATGCTTTAGCAGGCTGAAGTTGAAAGCAGCCCCCATGTTTTGCTTGCCGTTCCCACCAATTGGGCCGACTGCATTCCAGTTCTTCGTTGCGAAGTAAGGGTAATTCGATGTGTAGCTCATTCCATAGTAGGAGAGCATGGCCTGCAAGAAATCAAGCGATGCCTGGTACCCTGCCTTCTCCTCTTCCAGTTTTGTGGCAGTCATTGCAAAACCACCCTGATGGCATTTAGTGCAGATTCCGCCGGCCTGCATGCCGGGCACGACCGAAAGGGTGTGGGTGCCGTTCGTCATGTGGCAGGAGACACAAGGACCATCTGTACCGGTGGCTCCGAAGCTGAATCCTGGAATGGACAGAGGCAACACGTAGTTGTTGATGCCGATGTTTTTGTGAGAGAAATGGGTGTTGCTGAAATCAAGCGACGGATCATATGCAGCCGGATCGCTGTAGTACTTGAATCCTACCTTGCTGTAGAGGATGGCTGCGGCGGCAAGATAATGCGGGTTGACAGCCGAAAAATCAGCATTGCCGAAGTCAGTTACTGCTTCGATGCCGGCCTCGTTAATCAAGCCGGTGTGGCACGGTACGCAAAGGTTGGAGGTCGCAGCGTCAGCATAGGCTACGGTCTGCTGGGGGCCGGCTACCCCATAGGAGGCGGTATAGGCCCCAACGCGACGTACCCGATTCTTGAAGTTGTAGTCGGTGTGGCAAGCCTTACAGGTAAGAACTTCCCTGCTGGTGTCACCAGTTTGTGCCCAAGTCGTCGTGGGGAAGGGTGACGCAAAATTTCCGTCCACGAAGTGGATGAAGCCTGTCGAAGTGTGGCAGCGCAGGCAGGTGTAGCTGTTGCCGATCTTTCGGTTCTTAAAGTCGTAAGTTGCCCAGGCGGCCCCCTTTACGTTTCCGTGCCCGGACTCAGCCCAATCCGAATGCTGGGTCCCCTTCGCCTGACCGGTCAGCGTGTTCACCTTGCCGTCTAGGATGCCGTTGTTGCCGAGATGGGGATCATGGCAACTCGTGCAAGAGGTTTGATAATTCTTGCTGACGTACATCGCGTCCGCCGCAGTGAGAACGTCGCTGGTGGTGGCCGCGGCGTAGTGTGCAGCGCTCAAGTGGCCGGTATGGCAGGAAAAACACTTGCCGGATGCATCTGGGTTGGTGTAGGGGATAGGGCCGACGCCGTTGTGCTGCGCACCGCCGCCATGGCAGTCCTGACAGCCGACCACGTGGAAGTTGTTGGTATAATGTGACGACGCCAGGTACGCTTGGTATATCGGTGTTCCTGCAACCGGGTCGATGGCGGTGCTATGGCACTGGGCGCATGCTGCCTCGCTGATTTTAGACACATCAGCAGAGGAGCCCCCTTCCTTGTTGCTCGAACCGCATCCTGCGATGAAAGCGGTCGAAAGCATCGTTATGGCCGCCGAAAATCTTACTACCTTATTGATCATTCTGAATCCTCCTTGGCTGTGTATCAAAATGTTCCTGGTATGTGGCATTTAAGGCAGACCTTGTTTCCGGCCTTGTCCTTGTAGTTCGAGCTGATCCCTTTCCAATTGCGCGGATGCGGATTGGTCTTGCCGCTGGAGTGACACTGGATGCAAACGTCACCTTCCGGGTGGCAGACCTGGCAGGATTGCAAGTTGCGCCGAGCCTCGATGGCATGTTCGTTGATTGCAGGTGCGTACCGTTGGTTATTCGGCCCAAGCATCAAGTGCGACTTGATCCTCATGCTACCTTTCGGAAAGCGAGCATGGCAGGAGTTGCAGTATTTCTGGTCGTGGCAGCGGTAGCAGGTCTGCGGGTTCTCCTGGGCCTTGATCGGGTGCAGGTTCACGAAGTCACTGCGATGGCTCTTAGGCACATAGTCACGACCGTAGTTGGACCTGGTGAGATCCGAGTTGATGCCGCCGCCCTGATGACAATCAAGACAGTAGGCCTGGGTGTGGCATTGGGCGCAGTTGTTGTTGGCTTTGCTTGCTAAGGTGCGATGGCCGCGCACCCAGTCCCTATCGTGGTTAAGTGCGACGCCCTCGCCCTTGTGGCAATCGTTGCACTCAGAGAGTGTCACCTGGGCGTATTCCTTGTGCTGCTGCTTTTCAGCCAATGCCTGTTTGGTATACAAGACGGGCAGGAGGCACAGCATACACATAAACAACAAGTTCCTCACTGTAGTACCCCTTTCTAGAAGTCGATATCAAAGCTCACGCGCCCCGACACGTTGGTCTCGTAGCGGGCGTTCACGTCGTCCTGGATCCTTCCTGAGACCCCCATATTGCTGGCAAGCTTGTAGAAGCTACCGAGCCAGTACCTGCGCGCGGTTTCCTCGTTGGTCATGGAATCGCGCTGGTACACATCGTAGGTAAACCCTGCGGCAACCTGGGAAACCTTGTTGAGGTCGTAGGTCGCATCGATGATTACACC
This sequence comes from Geomonas edaphica, assembly GCF_004917075.1. Lineage (GTDB taxonomy): Bacteria > Desulfobacterota > Desulfuromonadia > Geobacterales > Geobacteraceae > Geomonas > Geomonas edaphica. Next base: position 353,517 of record NZ_SSYB01000001.1, on the reverse strand, counting down.
GTTCGTGTTGCCGTAGTAACCGTTTCGGTTGTCATACTCGATGTTCACCTTCAAAGGCTCGATCGGGCGGATGCCGGTGCCTACATGGTAGACGTTGGCATGGCCGCCGTCGCCGTACCACTGACGGTTGTACCCAAAGTTCATCGACAACCTGTCATTCAAGGTGTAGTCGGCTCTGAACAGCGCCTCGGTGTAGTCGTTCACAGCAAACACAGAGTAGATTGAAGTTGTATCAAAGGTCGCATAGCTCCTGTAGTACTCCCCGGTAAAGATGAGATCCGATGTGGGGAAGTACTTTACCCCGCCCAGAACCTCGTTGAATGCCTCGGCAGTGATGTCGTATTTTGCATTGCCGTACAGCTTCACGTTGTTGAAGAGGTACTGCTTAAACGAGCCACCGATGATGTCTCTCGTGATATCACTGCCATCGAATTTTCGGAGCCAACTGACCTCCGCATCGGTTTCTCGGAAACCGCTCAAGTATGCAGCGAGACCGAATACGGTATTGCCAGCGTTTCCCGTTTCGCCGTTAAGGCCGAACACCACGTCGTGGCCACCAAGCACCGTAAACGCAACAGGTCCTACGTTTTTCACCCCGATCAGTGCCCCGTCAACGATGGCACTGCCAGCTGAGACATCTACGAACTGGCGACCAATCCTAAGATCGATCTTTTCATAAAGGTCACGGTAGTCCCCATAGAAGTAGTAGAGTCTGCCATTGAGGCCGTCGCCATTGGTGAAGTCCTGAGCCCCCCTGCCATAGCCATGAATAGTGAACTTTCCCTCCTTGTCGATGTTAGTGATTGAGAACCGCAGATATTCGGCCAGCTCAATCTGTCGTTTGCCATTCAGCATTTCATTGCTGAATAACTGAAACTGCGTGGAACTCCTGCCATGTATCTCCGTCGCCATACTCGTTGAGGCGGCGAACAGCGAGCAGAAGAACAACACTCCTTGCAACCCTCTAACCCCCATCAAATAAGCCTCCTTACTTTGCATTGGAACAACTGGTGAATCAGAAGACCCTGTAATTGACCACCTCCTCCTGTTTGATAAATGGTGAAACATCACTACGATGTGAGAGATGCAAAAATAGGGGGGCACGATTTCCGGCAGCTTAAGAGCTAGAATTGTGCCATTGCGTAACGTGCTAATTTAAAACGATTGGGGATTTTTGAACGGTGGGAGGATACCAAATGCGGTGATATGTTCACCGCATTTGGTAATATTGGTTTATTGTATCAAATACCGTAAAGCAGAAGGGTTTGAAATTAGGACATATCGCTAAGATGGAAATATCGGGGGTCGCGTGAGTGTTTAGTAGTCGCAATCAAATTTTCGCACGTGCTCAAGCCACTGCGCCTTGAGAAAATGCAGTTCGCGGGCAGGGACGTTTTCGCCGTAGCCATGCCCGTGGACAATCCTAGCGGCAAGTCTGCAGATGAACCTATGGTGCTCGCAGTGCTGCTGATAGTTCGGTAACCCGAGCACCTTCAGGTGGTCCTCCTCATCTTGAACATGAGCTACCATCTGCAAAAGTAGGAGGGCAATGGATTCTCTCCAATTGTGCTGTCTACCTTCGACCACATGGCACGCCACGTCATCTATCACGTTGACGATCCGGTGGAATCGGCTGTCCGTTCCCTGGTACACCATAGAAGACATTCCCATGAAGATCGCTCCTCAACGCTCTCTTTTGTAGAAAAAAGCTACAAGACAGACGCCGACCCAGACGAGCAAAGTGAGCAAGACTACGACTTTCATCCTCTAAAAGCTCAGTGCGGCCAAGCGGGCCTTTATCATAGCTGCTTCTTTGTATTCTTCAGCCAGGTCCGGCATGGCATCGACGCCTTCCAGCACGATTGCTTCGAAGTTTTCGATCCCCATGAAGCCCATAATCGACTTAAGGTAGGGTACCGAATGGTCCTCTTCATTGCCATAGTGGAAGCCCCCATTCGAGTGAATATGGAGACATTTTCTACCCTGATTTTTCAGCAGGCCCACAGCGCCGGTCGGAGTGTAGGTGAATGTTTTGCCAACCACGCATACCGTATCTATGTACATCTTTAATTCCGCAGGGAACCCGAGATTGAACATCGGTGTCACGAACACATACTTGTCTGCTGCAATGAATTGGTCTGCATGCTTCCAGATGCGGTCGACTTTGCGTCCTTCGTGGTAGGAGAGGGATGCGAGACCGTCTCCACTACGCAATTTCCCCCAACCAGACAGCACATCGGCATCGATGCGTTGAATGTTGTCTCGGTAAAGGTCAAGAAAATGCACCTCGTCCTCCGGGTTATGCTTTATGTACTCGTTTAGAAACTCATTCCCCACTGAAAGACTGCGGGAAATTTCCATAGGTTTAAGGTTGCAGGTCACGTAGAGTAATTTTGCCATGATGTTCTCCTTCATAGTGTTTTTCCTGTTGGCTTTCGCCTGGTGTTCCCATATCCCCATTTTGCAGATGACAGCACTGATGCGGACATAGACCAAAGCAGTTAATATCTAATGATCAATTGGAGGCATTCTCGACTTTTCATTGGTTGTTTATCCTTCCTCATCATCCTTCGATTGCTTTTTTGCGTTCGGACCTGTTCCAATCTCAATCGTTGGCTGCACAGACATGCCAACTCGTAATTGCTTGCTTGCGACCTGGCCGGGGGCAATACTTATGCGCACAGGCAAACGCTGAATTATTTTGGTGAAATTGCCTGTTGCGTTCTGCGGTGCGACTGGGGCAAATGAAGCACCGCTTGCTGGTGACAAGCTTGCGACGCTGCCCGAAAGGACCACGCCAGGCAGTGTGTCAACGCGGATCGTAACGGATTGTCCTGGGCGAATACGGGCAAGCTGCGTTTCCCGGAAGTTGGCTTCGATATAGACCTTATCCAGTGGCACCACTGCCAGCAGAGGCATACCGGTGGTGACGAAGGCACCCTGGCGCACGGAACGGCGTGCTATGGTCCCGTCTATGGGAGCGACGATCTTGGTGTAGGAAAGGTTGAGTTCGGCCGCAGCTTGTACGGCCTTGGCCCGCTGCAGCGAGCTTTCCGCTTTTTTCAGATCGGCTTCAAGTATCGATGTTTGCTGTCGGGCCGCTTCTACGCCGGCCTTGTCGCGGTCGAGCGCTGCCAGGTGCACCTGTAATTGGGTCTCCGCATTCTGGGCCTCCTGGCGAGTTCCTGAACCATCAGTTGACAGGTTGCGATAACGCTCAGTATTGGCTTTCGCGAGGGCAATCGAAGCTTCATCCGACCTAACGGCAGCTTGAGCCTGCTGGATAGTTGACGCATTTCGCTTGATGGTTGCCTTCAGGCTTTCAATGGCGGCCTGTGCTGCTCCTGCCTCTGCTTGAGCGCTCTGGACGGAAACCTTCAGGTCGTGGTCGTCGATTACCGCCAGTAGCTGACCAGCCTTTACGGTTTCGTTATCGTCCACAAGAACACGAGCTATCTGCCCGTTAACTCGCGGGGCTACCAGGGTAAAATCCGCCCGTACATATGCATCATCGGTTGATTGCCTATCCGCATCGGATTGGTGATGATTGAGAAGGTAAATACCCGCTCCGACTACGGACACAAGAAGGAGACCGGAAATGATCATTGCTGTTTTTGGAAATGCCATTGTCTTATCCTTTGTTTGTGATAGGTGCTGAGGTTTGCCGAGCCGGAGCCGCTATGTAATCCATTCGTAATACGAAAGGTATGAGCAGGACCGCCAGCGCGGCGAGCATCAGATAGCTGTCAGCATTGGCCAAAACAAAAGCCTGCTGACGAGCACTGTCAGTTAATGCGGCTAGGTTGTCTTGGGATAGCGGTATATTCGCAGAAATCCGGCCGATGCGATCCACAAGCATCTCCGAATGAAAATGCTGACGTAGACGGAAAAAATGACCGATCATAGCACCGCCAAAAATTACCCCAAAGGCGCGCAGGGTATTGATGGTGCCGGCCACAAAAGGGCCTTCCATCGGTTGCACCACGCTGGTCGTCAAGAACAACAGACCAACCACCGCCATGGCCTGCCCGGCGGCCTGCAGCATCTGTGCTAGTACGAACTGATCAACAATCCAACTGGCCGTTATATGCGTGCAGAGCAGACATGCGACTGCGATCAACCCTATTCCTGATGCCATCACTATGCGGGCGTCCAACCACTTCCGGTAAAATAGCGATGCGACGGCAAGCGATAGAACAGGCTGAGGCAAAGCGATCAGCAGCCCGATCGGGGCGCTCTGCAAGCTGCGGTAGCCCCATAAAGCTTCAAGATGCATCCCCGGCAACTTCGAGCTGGACATCATTACCATCAGCAGGAAAACGAAGACTGAAAACCCCACGCCCAAGTTTCGTTTTTGCAGCAACAGTTGCGGCTTGATGAAAGGGGCCGGGTAATACCACTGGCGGATCAGGAAGACGACCATCATGGAAATGCCGCCACCGATCAACCAGCAGAGCAAGTCAGAGTGCCACCAATCCAGGCGCTCCCCCTGGTCCAGCCCGATGGCTAGCATTCCCAAGGCCGCCGCGCCGCATACCATGCCGAACCAGTCGGTCTGTCCTAGACGCTCTGGCCGTGTCGGGTCCTGTGGAATCCCCCACCATCCCATCCCCATCGCCAGTAACCCGAAAGGCAGGTTTTGCCAATAAAGCAGGCGCCAATCAAACCAAACATCAGTCCAGTTACTGGCCATCCAGAGCCCTAGATTGGGCGAAAAAGTGGCCGTCAGGGCGTACAGCGACATACCGTACAGGCGAATTGGTATTGGGAAAAACCGCAACGCCGATAGCATGAGAATCGGGATCAGCATCCCCCCCGCAACTCCCTGAAAGCTGCGCAGCAACAGCAAGGCAGACAGGTCGTGTACTAAGGGGATGATGAGAGAGAGCAGGACAAACAGTCCCGTCATCAACATGTGGAAACGCCTAAGGGAAATGATCGTTGCCAACCAGATAGAGAAAGGCATCGCGATCAATTCCGCGGCAACGTACACGGTGTTGAGCCAGCTCCCCTCATCTGCCCCAAGGCCAAGTACCCCGCGCACGTCGGCCAGCGCCAGAGAGCCGATGCGATTGCTTAGGCCAGCTACCATGGCGGAAATGAGGATGCCAAGGAAACCAGTGAACAGGCGCCCACTGAATGGAGTCGCTGGTGGGTTACCAGGAGGTGCGGGAGTTGATGTAGCCTGATTCGCACTCATTTTTGCGGGCCTCCGGATTCACCCGTCTGGGCTGCCCAGCCCCCCCCTAGCGCCTTGTACAGGTTGACCATGGCGATGGAGACACGGCTCGTGTTGTCGGCGAGTTCCATCTGGCTGGCCAGCAATGAGCGTTGCGCTGTCAACACCATCAGATATTCTGCGGCGCCCTGCTCATAGCGCCTCAGAGCGACAGCGTAGGCCTTGCGGTACTCGTCGAAGGCGAGTGTGAGTTGCTCCCTGCGCCTTTGGACATCAGCGTAGGCGCTGAGCGTGTCATCAACTTCATGCCAGGCGTGCAGTACCGTTTGCTGGTAGGCGATCGCCGCTTCCTGTTGACGAGCCTCACTCAAGGCAAGCGTGCCTTTTAGCCTGCCACCTTCGAAGAGGGGCAGGTAGAGAGTCGGTCCCACTGCGAAGGTGCGCGATGCCCAGTTGCCGAAGGTGTCCAGGTTGAGGGACTGAAAACCGAGACTGCCGTTCAGGCTTATGCGCGGATAGAAATCAGCTTTGGCTACACCGATGGCAGCTGTCGCAGCATGCAGGCGTGCTTCGGCTTGGAGGATGTCGGGGCGACGGCGCACAAGTTCAGAGGACAATCCGATTGGCACTTTGCTTGGCACGGGCGGGATTTGGTGCGTTGGTGTCAACAAGGAATTCAGTGCACGAGGAGGTTCACCAAGCAGCAATGCCAGGGCATTCATCAGCGCGTCACGTTGTTCCTCGAGACGCGGGATCAGCGCCTTTGTCGATGCCAACTGTGCAGCCGATGCCGACGACTCGAAGCGGGTGGCTACGCCATTTTTCACGCGACTGTCCGCCAGCTTAAGAGCATTTTCGGCAATGGCCAGGTTTTGGCGGGTAATGTCCAATTGCGTCTGGACGTGGCGCAACTGAATGTAGGCGCGAGCGACCTCTGCGGCAATCGATACGCGCACCCCTTCTCGTTGGAACGCACTTGACTGCAGCGATGCCGCAGCAGACTCGCCGGTCCTCCGGGCGTGCCCCCACAAGTCGATTTCCCAACTCGCGTTGAATCCCGCCTGCATAATATCGTACGGACTGTCGGGAGCGCCAAGTAGCGCCATTTGGCCGTTTGCACTGTCCGCGGCCCGCGCATAGGAACCGCCTAGGCTGAGATGCGGAAGCCCTACAGAATTGGCGACGCCGGTCTGCGCACGGCTTTGCGCCAGACGCGCAGCCGCCAACAGCAGATCGAGGTTCCCTTTCTGAGCGCGTTCTTGAAGTTCGCTCAGGATCTCGTCGTTGAACAGCGTCCACCATGCTGTCTCCATCTTCCCCGTCACTACTTGGCTCTGCCTGCCGATTTCGTCGGTGGTCTCCATGAGGTGCGCGGGAGGCGTGCTCACCGGCCTCTTGAAATCAGGGCCGACGGCGCATGCGCTCAGGAAGGCGAGGCTCAGGAACACGGGCAAGTGGCGGATGTATTTTCTTCCATCCGGCCGGTTTGTGAACTTTCTAGTCATGTCAAAAACGTTTTCATTTCCAAACCGCATGATCTACCCCAGACAAGTGTTGAACGAAGCTTGTAAAGTCGCCGGATCGCTTATCGATTCCTCGTTGTGCCGAATTCGATGGGCGACTTGATGTAAAAGACATCGATCCCTTCCTGCTTCAAATGCTCTAAAAATATGCTGGCCGCCTCCTCGCTGACTGCCATGGAGACCTCTATAGGTTGATCGGAGACATCAAAATATCCTACGAAGTGTAGTTTTCGCTCTCTACCAAAACCTTCTGCGGCAGTGAACAGCGTTGCGCCTTTGATGCCCATGCAAAGCGCCTCCTCAATGAGCCATTCCCCCAGGCACCGATTCTTATGTGTTCGGTCCTGCTGGGTAAAAAATGTCAGCTGATATCCATACATTGTCTTTCCCTCCCATTTTGTTTCATGAATGGTAGCGAGATCAGGATTTACAGAGGGGGGGCACTTGGTAATTCCCCAGTCTTGCTAAATCACTTATCATTGCTATAGCGACATTCATGCCAAAGAAATTGTTATGTAATAACAGGTATTTAAAAACAAGCGTTTAGACAATCACCAAATAAAGCAAAACTGCGGGGCTTGCCTTTGTTAAATTCAGCAATTTACTAAATAAGGGAATGCCGTTGGGCTTTGCTCCTGCCTGTGCGATATGCCTGCATACTGCAGGTTATTGCCCAGGAGGCGTAAGTGGGGGGCAATTCACGTTCTGGGGGGGATAGAACAAACTAGTGATGAAAGATGGTGTGGTTAAGGAGAACAACTAGGAGATCGACTCGGTCCGCTCCGAATGATACCTCTGATGGCATTTTGCCCCACAGGATGGCTCCTGAGGGGCAAAATATCATGCAGCTTGCACAGAATCCTTTTAGGTAGACGGTTTGCCGAGGTGCACCAGCACTTCCTCGAACAATATCTGAATCAGTTTTGAGCCGCCTTCGGTTGTCCATGATCCAGCCAACTCGGCTATAAGCTGATTTGTTGAGGTAAGAGTCACCCCCGCACGCTCCATGCGCCTTAGAGCGGTCTCATCTGCGATCTGGGTTGGAGAGCCACCAGCATCCACTACCACCTGTACGTTGAAGCCCTCCTCTACCGCACTCATCGCGGGATAAACGATGCATACGTCATTGGTGAGACCCGCAATAATCAAGTTCCGCCGTCCGGTAGCCATGACCGCCGCCTTGTAGTTGGGATCATCCCAAGCATTCACCACCCCAAAACGCTTCACTCTGCGAGCGTGCTCTTCCGGTGCGATCTCTTCCAGATCCTTGAGCAGAGGCCCCTGTGTGTACTCTTCCATACTGCTTGTGAGAATCAGGGGCATATCCAGGGCCTTCGCTGCTCGAGCCAACGCACGCGTGTTATTCTTGATTAATTCCTGTGGGATGTTGCAGCACCAACTTAAGGTTCCAACCTGATGATCGATGAGAAGCATGGCTGCGTTTGTTGCTGTGAATTTTTCCGTTTTCATAATTGTCTCCTTCTGTATCAAATTCATACATCTGATTTGACTACGCCTGCTGGTCCCGATGGGGACTAACGTTTTCTAGGTTATGATCAAACTGCTGTGCAGGTGCCGGCTACGGTATCGCAAACCGCACCGCCGGTTTTGGGTGAGACAAAGTATCCATTTCCCGCTTCACGGCGCACAATCATTCTTTTTGCCAGCAGCGAATCCAACATCGAATCCCATTCGGCATCGGCTAGGTCAAAGGTCATTTTTATTTCAACCGGCGCTACCGAGAGATAGGTTCTTATAAACGCCATGACAGCCTCTTCGCTGGGCGAAATCGGCAGCTCAGCGATCTCTCCTTCTGTCATCAGCCCAATCACAGCCTTGAAATCCTCATACCTCCTGTATCCGCGTAAAAGAGTCTCCTTCCCTTCAAATCGGACGAGAAATGTGGGGAAACCTCGGGCATTATATCGTTGCGTTATCGTGAGATCCTGCGCGAATGCCTTTTGGGCGGCCCCGTTGGAAAAATCCTCCACGAAGCGGGCGACATCCAGGCCTACTTCTGAGGCCAATTCCACCAACACCTCGGTGGTATTTGTCAACTTCGCCTCGGCAGCCGATGCTTCACGAACGCGCCTAAGAAATCTGTCCGCTAGGTTTTGATCCTGCATTTGTGCAGCTTTGTAAGCCACATTCAACGGGTAGGAAGACACGCGCTCCCGTGAAAACAAGCTGAATCCATTGATTTTCACAGGCATCCCGTGACGCTGGGAAGCCTCAAGCCAGTGCTTGGCGATTTGCCTATTGGAGCGGACCGGGTCCCCTCCAATGTCATTGTAACTGTCGTAAAATGCAGTGATGTCTTTAACCAAACCTGCCATGATAAAACTGACTTTTACCTGTTCTCCAAATCTAGTTTCCAGCTTACGCAGAACAGGCTCGCTGCCCCAGCACCAGGTGCAGACCGGATCGGTGAATTCGACGATTTCAATTATTTTGTTCATTGTACACCTCAATTTTATATTCGAAAAACCAAGCATATGCCTCAGACGAGGCGTTGACGGTTTAAGCAAAGCCACATTCGTGCCAATCAACAATATCGTTGTTTTTTGATTATTTACGATTATAGCCGCAAAGTTAAAAACCAAATATGACAAATTGCCATTGCCTTAAATTGCGCGATCTGGTAAATCGTTTAATATAACAATTGTTGGGCAAAACAAAAACACACCCACACGTGTAGAGGAGTTACCGGTTGCAGATCTCCAGCTCATCTTCACCCCCATCAAGACCAGCGGCCCCCTCCATTACCGGTATGACCAACCAAGCTGGCTGTTGTCACAAGATATTGGTTATTGCTGGGCAGTTTATCTAACAACAGGACAGAAAGTCCTCCACCGGCTCATGAGCAAGTCGGTTTAGCGGAGCTCACATCGTTATGGCAGTCAATAAAGATGAATTCTTCAGAGAGGTTACCCTCAAGATATGCAGCAGCCTGGACATCCGGGTTGCCGTGAAACGCGCATTTGACTACTTGCGGGAGCATTTCCCCTTGGATGAGATTTATCTCGACATCATGGACAGCCAACTCGGAGCTATCCGGCGAATAGCACACTTTGCGAACAGTGATGGAGAGGCGGCAAAAGAGATCGTGCCGTTGCCGGAACTTGTGTGGGGGTGGGGCCAAAAGCTTTCAGGACCACTAATTATGGATGCCCGAGCCTTAAGCGGTCCTGCAAAAATGATTAGTGAGCTTGTCGAATTAGCTGGGAATTCAGACCTTGTCCTACCCCTCCGTGTAGAAAACGAATTAATAGGGGTTCTTGCTTTACGAGCATACGGTGAAGGCAGATACAATCAAGGAGATGCAGAGCTTCTGTCTACGGTGGCAGATCCGTTTGCATTAGCACTAGCGAACGCCCTCTCTTATGGAGAGGTGCTTCGTTACCGGGATACCCTTCTGGACGACAACCGCTTCTTGCGTAGCGAATTGGTGCCCCGTTTGGGGGACGAAATCATCGGGGGGAATTCAGGACTGCGAAATGTTATGGAGATGGCTCAGCAAATCGCTCCACTTTCCAACACGGTTCTCCTGATGGGGGAGACCGGGACAGGAAAAGACGTCATTGCCAACGCCATCCATTTCGCCTCTTCGCGCAAAGATGGCCCATTTATCAAGGTTAACTGTGGCGCCATTTCCGAGAGCCTTATAGACAGCGAACTCTTCGGTCACGAAAAGGGAGCCTTCACTGGGGCGATTACAGAAAAGCGCGGACGTTTTGAACGGGCAGATGGCGGGACCATCTTCCTGGATGAGATCGGCGAACTGCCGCCCCAAGCACAAGTGAGGCTTTTGCGCGTGCTACAGCATAAAGAGATAGAACGAGTAGGAGGAGATCGGGCAATCCCTGTTGACATCCGCGTGATCGCTGCGACGCACCGCAACCTAGAAGGTATGGTGGCAGAAAACCAATTTAGGGAGGACCTTTGGTTCAGATTGAACGTGTTTCCGATCATCGTGCCGCCGCTCAGGCAAAGAAGAGAGGATGTCCCAGCCCTCGCACGGCATTTCGTAGAGGTTAAGTGCAGGGAATTTGGCATCTCCTCCCCCCCTGCCATTGCGCCAGGCGTGTTGGAAAGAATGATGAACTACTGGTGGCCCGGGAATGTTAGAGAGCTGGAAAATCTCGTGGAGAGAGAACTGATCCGGTACAGAGGCGGTCAATTGAAATTTGATTCACTGCTGCTGGACGAAAAGAGTGCAAAAACACCATCCATAAGTGAGGAACTTACCGGGGGGGCAATAAATCTTGATGAAGCTATGGCTGCGCATATAAGTAAAGTTTTGAAAATGGCAAAAGGAAAGGTCCATGGTCCTGGAGGTGCAGCAGAACTACTCGGCATTAACCCTAACACTTTAAGGGGGAGGATGAGCAAACTCGGCTTAAAATATGGGAAAAGAACCTGATAGTGGTAGATGAATTTACCTACCTCCGTTTACTGGCCGGTAAATTCACGCCACAGTTTTTGTTGCCTAATGCCAGGAAACGACTGTAAGCCGTGTAATCAGAACCTCGTATTGTCGTCTGGCTTGCCGCCGGCCAGAAGTATTTTGACAGCTCTAGGCGCCTTGATTATTGTAGTTTCCTGTTCATGTCCAACAGTTGAAGGCTCATCTGCTTTTCGGCTTTGTTTGATGCAGGAGCGGCTCTTCAAGGGGTAATTAGCGCCCGAGCGGCCCCTGAAAGGAACCTGCACACATGGTTCAAATTCTTCTTTGCCGCGTCAATCGTAATGGCATTGTTTTTACGGTCGGCTTCCGTCTCCAATAAGCTTTTCATCACTTCCTCCGTCACATCAGTTTCATTGGTGACTTGGTTCATCGTGCGTTGCAGACAGGGTAACTAAGACCCAACGACAGGCACTTGTGAATGCATCTACAGCAATTAGAGATAAGGCCATTATTGCCTTGGCGGTAACCGCCCTTTTACATCGAACAGAAATTGCCAACATTGACATCGAGGACATAACCTGTCACGGTAACACGAGTATCGTGACCATTCGACACAGCAAGGATAGCGAAAATGAGCGTATTTCGATAATTCCGGAGGCAATGGAACATATCAGTAATTACCTCAAGAGCCTTGAGCCCTTAAAAGCATTATTGCCGCCCAAATCAGCACGAAATGCTCTCTTTGTTGGTTTGGAAAACAGGAATTTTGGCGAACTGGATGGCAATGACCGCCGCAACTGCCGAACCAACTATGACGTAGAAGCTCTGCCATGTGGAAAGTAATGGAGTGAATGCCTGGCTCACTGATCCCCCTAGTACCGATCGCTCACGCTCGTTTTGTCAACCCACGCGTTGGCGTTCATTTTGTACCGCGTTCTCTATAGCCGTCATCGCTCGACTGATTTGATCACTTCGGCAACCGGGTGTATGCCTCGTCGGACACCGGCTCAAGCCATTCGGTGGAACCGCCCTCTGCGGGGACTTCTACTGCCACATGGGAGAACCAGCTATCTTTAGCCGCTCCATGCCAATGCTTGGTTTCTGGTGCAATATTAACCACGTCACCGGCCCTGAGTTCCTTCGCGGCTTTTCCCCATTCCTGATACCAGCCGCGTCCGCCAGTGACGAGCAAAATCTGTCCTCCTTTATGATGGATATGCCAGAAATTCCGGCAACCCGGCTCAAAGGTCACATTGCCTATAAACATCCTTTCCGTCGACAGCATCTTAAGATAGCTTGTGCCAGTAAAGTACTTGGCATATTTTTCGTTTTTCTCTCCGACGGGGAAAACACCGCCATTGCGGAGATCACTGTGTTGACTCATGTTCTTCTCCTTTTGGAGGTCTGCAGTAGCCTCGACGTTATCCATAACAGGGCGTTCTCCCACCGGTACTTGCTTTCTGGAAGCTAGAACCTCCTCAAAAACGACTACAGCGTTCTCCGCAACCTTCGGGCCGCACTTTGCCCGCAGAACACCGATAAGATCCCGCAGTTGTTCTGGGGACAGGCCATTGTGAAGAGCGATAGCCAGATGTCCGCGTAATTGGGGATTAACGCCTTCGATATTCGCCAAAGCCGCCACTGTCGCCACCTCACGGTCCTGCCAAGTCAACACATCGCGCTGAAAGATATCGCCGAAGAGGTGGGCCTTCAAGTATTGGTCGATCGCTGGGGCAAAATCAAAAACAGGGCCTGTCACAGGTTGTCCCACTAGCCTGGTCTGGTTTTCGGTGCCAAATTCGAGGCTAGTTCGGTTCGTGTGCAGAGGACTTGATTCCCTCCCCTTCTCGTCCCTGATACCTTTTTTTTCTCGCTCGTTTATAAGAGTCATGAAGGTGCCAATGCCGTTAAGGCTTCGGGGAAAGCCGGCGTAGGCGTAAAGTTGGACCAGGATTTCCTTGATCTCACTCACCGTAAGCCCGGCATCGAGGCCATCACTTAGCGCCACTCTTAACTTGTCGAGATCGCCGTTGGCAGTGAATGCAGCGATGGGGATCATTGCCCGTTGTTTCGCGTTTAGACGATTTTGCATGGTCTGCGCCTCCGATATACCAGTGATCAACATCGCGATACAAGTGGTTGCTAGGATAAGAAGTGGTCTCATGTCCCTCATTAACTCCTCAGCGGCCCGGAGGCTGTCATTTCAGTTAGCGTCCCACCCTCTTCTGCAGGTGGGCAGGGTATCTATCGCCATGCACCTCTATTTTCGCTAAGGCACGCGCGATGGTGCCGAGATCCGTAGACGACAGCTCAACGTCGGCTGCGCCAAGATTTTCCTCCAGACGTTGGAGTTTGGTGGTACCCGGTATCGGCACAATCCACGGCTTTTGCGCCAACACCCACGCTAGAGCAACCTGGGCGGGTGTCGCTTGTTTATCAGCCGCAATTTCCTTTACGAGGTTGACCAGTGCCTGGTTGGCATCAAGATTCTCAGGTGAGAAACGCGGGACGATGCTGCGAAAATCTGAGCTGTCAAAGGTGGAGTTTTTGTCAAAGCTACCGGTTAAAAAACCTTTGCCGAGCGGACTGAAGGGCACAAAGCCTATGCCGAGTTCCTCAAGGACAGGCAGCAGTTCGTCTTCAGGCTGTCGCCACATCATGGAATACTCGCTCTCGACCGCTGTTACCGGCAGGACCGCGTGGGCGCGGCGGATGGTCTCGACGCCGGCCTCTGATAGGCCGAAATGCTTCACCTTCCCCTCGGCAATCAAGTCTTTTATCGTGCCGGCAACCTCCTCGATCGGGACATTGGGGTCAACCCGGTGCTGGTAGTAGAGATCAATGGCCTCGACCCGGAGTCGCTTTAACGACCCCTCGGTGACCTCACGGATATACTCCGGCCGGCTGCAGAGAACCTGTCGGTTGTCTGTGCGCCCGAGTTCGAATCCGAACTTTGTGGCGATCACCACCTCTCCACGCAGAGGTGCAAGGGCCTCTCCCACGATCTCTTCGTTCTCCGCGCCGTAAATCTGTGCTGTATCGAAGAAGGTCACGCCTCGCTCGGCGGCCGCGCGGACCAGCTCAATAGCCTGCTGCTTGTCGGTTGCCGGTCCATATCCGTGACTAAGCCCCATGGCACCGTAACCTATGGCTGAGACTTCCAAATCCTTTCCTAGCAATCGCTTCTTCATGGCTATTCTCCTTTAACATCGCTCGAGCAGAAACGGTTATGGCGCCCCGTCGAGGCGATGTGCTGTTGTGGGGTCCTATGTGTTAGAGATCGAGTTTTCGTTCACCCAACCACTTGACCATCACAGGGTCGCGGTGATCGAAGAAGCTGCTCTGTTTCTGGTCCAGAGTCGCGATTGCCGCCATGTCCTCGACGCTGAGTTCAAAATTGAACACATCGAAGTTTTCCCGGATGCGGTGAGGGTGCACCGACTTTGGGATTGAGACTACGCCACGCTGGATCAGCCAGCGAAGTACAACCTGCGCGATACTTTTGCCGTATTTCTCGCCGATGGACCTCAACAGCTCGTTGGCGAACAGATCGTTCTTCCCCTCTGCAAATGGCCCCCAAGATTCGATCTGGATGCGGTTCTCCTCCAGGAACTTTTGGGCCTCGACCTGCTGGCAAAACGGGTGGGTTTCGATCTGGTTAATGGCAGGTATCACCGAGTTGTGGACGACGAGGTCCATGACCCGGTCCGGGTGAAAGTTGCTGATACCAATAGCCCTGATTTTTCCGGCCCGGTAGAGATCTTCCATTGCCCGCCACGAGCCGTAGACGTCGCCAAAGGGCTGATGGATCAGATAGAGGTCCAGGTAATCGAGCTGCAGCTTGTTGAGAGATCTTTCAAAAGCCTGCTTGGTGCTATCGTAACCAGCATCTTGAACCCACAGCTTTGTTGTTACGAAAAGCTCCTCTCTGGTAACGCTGCATTTCCTGAGCGCATTGCCGACGGCTTCCTCGTTCATGTACGCAGCCGCAGTGTCTATCAGTCGGTACCCCGCCTCGAGGGCATCGCAGACGCTCCGCTCACACTCCACTGAGTCGGGCACCTGAAAAACGCCAAAGCCCAAGATAGGCATTTCTACGCCGTTATTCAGAACAACTTTTTTCATGATTGGAACCTCCCTGTGACGCACACCGTTTTCATTTTCTAGAGGGTAACAGCAACACAGTCGACAACAGGCAGCCGACGCCGCTCAGCGCGACGACCAGCCCCAGCGGCCAGGGAGTGCCGTCCGCCCACAGTCCAACGAGTCCAGAACCAAAGATGCCACTTCCGTACTGAACAGCACCCGTCAATGCCGAGACGGCGCCGGCCCGCTGTGGGAAATCGGCCAGTGCGCCGGTGATAGAGTTGGCGACAATGAGTCCCGTCGTGGAAGCGAACAGAAACAACGGCATCACGAGTCCCCAAAGCCCTCCCAGACCGCTGTACGCGGCGAACCCGGCCCATATGCCAGTGGCTGAGGCCGCAATGGCTCCCACCACGAGAATCCGGTCATAGCCGAAGCGCCCAATCAGCCACCGGTTCACGATGTTGGCCCCCATTATACCGATGATCCCCATGCCAAACAGCAGACCATACAGGCGAGCAGGGAAATGGTAGTAGCTTATGTAGACAAAGGGTGTGCCCGCAACGTAGGCGAACATACCGGCATACAGAAAGCCACCCGCTCCCAAATAACCAAGCAGCCTGCGATTCTGCAGCAGCTCAAAATAGCTGAGAAGCGCCTTACCGAGCGGATCTTTGTTGCGGCTGCTTAGGGGCAGGGTTTCAGGGATGGTGCAAAGCGCCCCAAGGGTAAAGAGCCCGACTGCAACCAAGCACCAGAAGATCGCGCGCCAACCCGACATCGAAACAATCTGCCCGCCCAACAGGGGGCCTACCAGGGGCATGACGGCCATCACCGTAATCAGCGTGGACAGCATCTGAGCGGCTTTAGTCCCCTGGTAAAGATCACGCACCATGGCACGGGAAAGAGCAACACTTGCACAGGCGCCCAACGCCTGCACCACCCGCCATCCGATCAACGTCAGGACATCGTTGGAGAGTGCACAACCAATTGAGCCGAGCACGAACAGGATCAACCCGCCGCCGATAGCCAAGCGACGACCGTAGCGGTCGCTGAGCGGCCCCCACAACAACTGCCCAAAGCTGAATCCGACCAGATATCCAGAAATGGTCCACTCTATCATCCCGGTATCGGCGTGCAGGGAGCTAGTCATCAACGGCATGGCGGGTAGGTAAAGGTCAGTCGATATAGATGCGAAACCCATCAAAAGGCTGAGCACGCCGAGCACATACCATCCCGGTCTGGGTTCCTCAAAAACTGAAACATCGCTATCCACCCACAAATCAAGTTGATCCACGTCTTCCATTTAAAGCTCCTAGGCTAAAGACGTAACCCCGTTGCAGTCCGCCGGTACCGGTTCGGGGTTACGTCTTTTGTGCCTTTGATGGTTCACATGCAGTAGTTGTTGCTAAGCCGGCTGTTCGCCGGTCCTTTTCCCTTCTACCTAATGGAGCTCAACTGCAACTTTCGGGAAAGGAGCAGCGGCAGAGGCTGCCGCAGTGCCCCTGGCAAGCCAGGCGATGGTCTGGCCGAGATGCTCCATATTTTGAATAGCCTCTGCGTCTTCATGCACCTCTTCCTTGGCACAGCCCACGCCGAGATTCCAGTAGAGGGAGCCAGGCACGATCATCGATGAGGTGAGGAACATGTGGTTGATGGTGTCGAAAACGTGCGTCCCCCCACCGCGGCGCACCGCCACCACTGCAGCACCGATCTTGCCGCTGAAGGCGCCGCCATTAGCCAAGGCAACGAAGCCTGCCCGATCAATCAGGGCCTTCAGTTCGGAGGTGACATCGGCGAAGTAAGTCGGCGAGCCAAGTATGATCGCATCGGCGGCGAACATCTTTTCGATCACCTCGTTCATGCCGTCGGTTTCTATGGCGCACTTGCCGTTCTGTTTCTCAACGCACTTCATGCAGGCTATACAGCCCCTAAGGGGCTTCCCGCCGATACGCAGGTACTCAGTCTCCCAGCCGGCGGCTTCTAACGGCTCAAGAGTCTTCTTGAGCAGGATTTCTGTATTGCCGCCCGGTCTGGGGCTGCCGTTTATCGCAATTGCTTTCATTTCATTATCCTTCTACTTTGGCTTTAGAATGCCATCTGCATGATTTGAAGCGCCTCTTCCTTACCAATCGATGTCAGTATGCCCAATTTCCCGTTTTCCACAGCTTTGGCTGCCATCATCTCAAGGTCTTCTTCCTTTACCCCTGCCTCGCGCAGGTTCGCCGGCATCTTGATGACGGAATAAAAGGCTTCGAGCTTTCTAACGCCTTCTTCTGCCGCTTTAGCATCGTCAGCTTCACGGACCTCCATCACATTGCGGGCGAACTTTGCGAAGACTGGCAGGTGCTCCGGAGCGGTAGTCATGGTATGACGCATCCAGGCTGGCGTCAGCAGCGCAAGAGTGACACCATGGGTCATGTCGTACCTGCTGGAAAGCTCGTGCCCCATCCCGTGCAGCGGGAAGGGAAATCCAGGCTTACCGAGCACAAACTGGAATCCAGCCAAGGCCATAGAACTGGCCCACATGATGTTGGCACGGGCGTCGTAATTCTTCGGGTTAGCAAGGATCTTCGGTGCCTCCTCCAGAACCGCCTTCATGACCCCCTCGTTCATGCGATCCTGAACGGTCGTCGCGGCCTCGGGAGTAAAGTATTGCTCCATCAGGTGGCAGAAGATATCGGCGACTCCGGCCATCGAATGATATTCAGGCACGGTATAGGTGTACTCGGGGTCAAGGATGGAAAACTTGGGATTGAGTAGAGGATGCAGGACGACCTTTTTCTTGTGATCGTCGCCAACGGTGATGACCCCCCCCATATCCAGTTCCGACCCAGTTCCCGCCATGGTCAGGATAGTCGCCAGCGGAGCAACGGCAGCGATCTTTGACGAGATGCCCGATTCATCGACGAAAAGATCCGTCACGGGGCCATGGTATTTCACGCCGGCAGCGATGGCCTTGCAGGCGTCCAGGGTCGACCCGCCCCCTACTGCCAGGATGAAGTCACAGCCATTTTCACGGTAGACCCGAATCCCTGCCTC
Organism: Geomonas edaphica; assembly: GCF_004917075.1. GTDB lineage: Bacteria > Desulfobacterota > Desulfuromonadia > Geobacterales > Geobacteraceae > Geomonas > Geomonas edaphica. Next base: position 335,279 of record NZ_SSYB01000001.1, on the reverse strand, counting down.
GACGCTTTCGATCCTCGGGTTGGGTTGGATCCCGCTCAGTTCCACATGTGCGAGGCCGGCCTTGCGGAACTGCTCAAGAATCACCTCGTAGATGCCGTTTTGCTTAATGCTCCCGCCGCCATACGCCAACAGAACCTTGGAGCCGCCATGGTTCTTGATAGTTTCACCGAGGACCTGGATTTGGCCCTTTCCGAAATAAGCCGTGGTGGGAATACTGTAAACGAAGTTATTCATGTTGATTCTCCTGTTCATTATTAGTGGTCTACAAAAATATCTTGGTGGCTACCGGCAAACGTTCCTTCACTTTGGAGCTAGTTCGCCGTACCAGTAAGCAGCGGTTACACCGCCATCCATGAGAAAATCGCTGCCGGTGATGAACGTACCCTCCGGTCCCATCAGCAGGGCTGCGACGGCGCCCACCTCGTCCGGAGTGCCGATACGCCCAGCCGCGGAAAGTTCGATCATGCGCCTGTACCCGGGGCCGCGGGGACCGGCCAGTTCGTCCTTAGCAAGAGGTGTGCAGATAATGCCGGGGCTAATGGTGTTGACCCGCGCACCACGTTTGCCCCATCGCACCGCCTCTGCCATAACCCGTAGCGAATTACCGCGTTTAGATAACTGGTAAGCATTAAGCGGGTCGGTCACCACATCTAGCTGAAGCATGGGCAAGGCGAGCAATTCTTCGGTCGGTGTAGTTGCCAGAGCCTTGTTCTGTTCAGGCGACAGTGCTGGAAGGCGGTGTCCCGACTGAGAGGCTATCACAATGCCCGCTCCGCCAGAGGCGATGACACGGCCGAATTCTTCGAGCACCAGTGCGGTGCCATAGAGATCAACCTTCAGGATCGTCTCCGGAGCCGCCTGCGTAGGGGACACACCTGCAGCATGAACGACTCCGGCTATAGCGCCAATCGCTGTTGCAGTTTCGACAAGTGCGTGGACCGAAGCGCGAGACGAAACGTCAACGGTTGCGATGCTCACCTCGAAACCGGCATCGCTTAGGACTTTCGCTGCAACCTCAACATTTCCCTGCCGCAAATCTGCCAGCAGGACGTGTTTGCCTGCGCCAACCCGCCGAGCGATAGCTTGACCGATCAATCCAGCACCAATGACTACGATGACGTTCTTCATAATTGACTCCTTCATTGAGCAATGCCTGACAGGCTTACTCCTCTGAGAGTGACAGCAACTCCTTGGAAAGCCGATCTCCTTGAATGGAGATGCCGGCGAGCCGCTCTTCTATCTCCTTCAGGTCGGCCGCAGTCAGCGCCAGATCAACCGACTTGATGTTGTCTTCGATGTATTCAAGCTTGTCCATCCCGGGAATGGGCACGATGAACGGCTTTTGAGCCAGCAGCCAGGCCAAGGCGATCTGCACTGTGGACGCGCCTTTGCTGCGGGCAATGTCGTTCAACATTTCAACCAGAGGCATGTTGGCCTTAAGCGCTTCCTGGGTGAAACGCGGGAAAGAAGCCCTGAGATCTGTTGCGCTGTCGAATTTGGTGTCCGGAGTAATGGCTCCTGTCAGGAAGCCTGTCCCAAGGGGGCCCCAGGGGACAAATCCAATTCCCAGTTCTTCACAAACCGGCAGCACCTCCTTCTCCGGTTCTCTGGTCCAGATCGAGTACTGATTTTGGACCGCGGCCACCGGTTGAACAGCATGAGCGCGGCGGATGGTGTCTGCTCCCGCCTCAGAAAGCCCGAAGTATTTGACTTTTCCTTCCTGTATCAGCTCTTTTACCGCACCGGCAACATCCTCGATTGGGACGTTGGGGTCGACCCGGTGTTGGTAAAACAAGTCGATATAGTCCGTTCTCAGCCGTTTCAGGGAAGCTTCAAGGACTTTTTTGATATGCTCGGGCCGACTATTGAGGCCGCCCTCCTCGGAGATCATGCCAAACTTCGTGGCAATGATGACCTTCTTCCGGAAGGGCTCCAGGGCCTGACCAACCAACTCCTCATTGGTGAAAGGGCCGTACGCCTCTGCAGTATCAAAGAAGGTGATGCCTTTTTCGTATCCAGCACGAATGACCTGAACTCCTTCGCTGAAATCTACCGCTTTCCCGGTACCAAAGCTGAGGTTCATGCACCCCATGCCAATAGCGGAAACTTCAAGTCCATTGTTGCCCAATTTTCGCGTTTTCATTTTTTTCTCCCTGTATCATAATTCCGACTGTTGAAATTATAAGTTAACTGCCACCGATTCCGTTACCCCGATCCTGCTTGATATTTGCACGATTCTACGATTTGCGCCTTTTTACTAGAGGCATTACAGCTATCCCCGGATGCCACCACGACCTAACACCGTCGAATTATTAGCACGTTAGAAGACTACACGACGCTCGTCATTTTCCACTTCCAAGCCAGGACATTGCCTTATTGCCCATGGCCTTTCACTATTTAAAATATACATAAGTCGCAGACAGGGGGATATTTCGATCCTGTCTCATTTTTGCCTGATCGTCCGAATCGTAATAAAAAGTCATGCGCAGGGGAGAGAATGTGGCAATGGGAGGTCGCAACTACGGGGGGAGCGCACTACAGCTAGAGTCTCGGTTTACAAGCGATTGCCCTGAGGCAATGGAGGCGAAAGAACTGGTCGGCCTGAAGAGGCGTATGGCTTTGAGCGAAAGAGGATACCGAGGGAAAACGGCAGGACAACAGGCACATAAAAAAATGGAGAGACCCCTGCGGTGTCCCTCCATTCGAACTGTCCCCACCTTTCACAACACTAAATCACTTATGCTGCTGCTTGCCGCATCCTGTTAATGTCCCTCAGCGGAGGAGCCCCGAAGACGCGGCCATACTCCCGGGAAAACTGCGAAGCGCTCTCGTACCCTACGTTGAAGGCTGCCGTTGTAGCATCGATCCGCTCGGCCAGCATCAGGCGCCGGGCCTCGTTCAGGCGCAACATTTTCTGGTATTGCAGCGGACTCATGGCAGTTAGGGTACGGAAATGATGGTGGAAAGTCGAAGTGCTCATGTTGACCTTGCTCGCCAGATCTTCGATCCGTAATGGGCTGCTGAAATTCCCCTTCAGCCAGTCGATCGCCCGGGCTATCTGACTGCTCTGGCTGCCAGTTGAAGCAATCTGCCGTAACCGCTCTCCCTGATCCCCCGTCAGGAGGCGATAGACGATCTCCCTCTGGATGACTGGGGTCATAATGGGGATATCCATAGGATCATCAAGCAAAGCAAGCAATCGCTCAAAGGCCCCGATCAGTTGCGGCGTGACCTCACCGGTCGCCATACCACGACTGGTTTGTTGAGCACGCGGTTTAGGGAGGTTGGAGTCGAGCATCAGTTGTGAGACCTCCCGCAAGTCGAGTTTCAGCCTGAGTCCAAGGTAGGGCTTTTCAGGGCTCGCCTCGGTTACCCTAACCAGCGTCGGTATATGAACGGCCGTGATCAGGTAGTGCTCGGCGTCATAGACCAAAGACTCTTCACCAAACTGGACCACCTTTGCTCCTTGAGTCACAACACATACGCTCGGCTCGTATATGCCGCTTACCGGCTCGGAAGGTTCCTGCCGCCTAAACAGCGAAAGACCGGGGATCGCAGTGGTGTGCTGCTCGCCATATTCGGTCCATCGAGCAATAGCATCGTTTAAAGACTCCATCTTCTTTTCCACAAGGTCCTCCATTTTCCGCATTTACTTAAGTGGTTACCTAATTCCAAACTCTGCCCACATGTTACTCCCCCCACATACAGCTTTCAACAACATACAGTGCATCAAGCGGATTGGGCAATAATACAACAGAATCGTGATATTACTGCGCGATGTTCCTGAGGTAATATCACTCTGCACCAAAGCCGGGACCCCGACGACCTGGAAGATACTCGGGTGGTGCACTAAACAAATGGAGGGAGAAGCCCACATGGACAAAGGAAAAATCTTGATCGCCTACTATTCGCGCGCTGGCAGCAATTATGTCGGCGGTGACATCGTCAATCTGGCAGTTGGGAATACCGAGGTTGCCGCTCAGATCATCCAAAAGCTCACCTGTGCCACAGTACATAAAATCGATACGTTAAAAAAATACCCCATTGACTACCACGAGACGACGGAGGTCTCCAAAAAGGAACTAAAACAGAATGCACGTCCGGAACTGTCTTCGCACCTGGAGGATGTTTCGGGGTATGAGGTGATCTACCTCGGGTTTCCAAATTGGTGGGGAACCATGCCAATGGCCGTCTTCACCTTTTTAGAAGAGCATGATTTCTCAGGAAAAACCATCGTGCCATTTTGCACCCACGAAGGTAGTGGAATGGGTAGCAGCGAGAAGGATATTCGGAGGGTTTGCCCCGGTGCAACTGTTATGCAGGGGCTCCCCATCGTGGGTGGCTCTGTTCGCTACGCGGAGGACCGGATCCGGGAATGGCTCGGGCTTCCTCACCGCTAGAACCTAAGTACCACTTTCGGGAGATCCAATGCTTCAGAAATATCAAAACCTTCTTAACAACCTGCGCGCCATGCAACGAGTAATTGTGGCCTTTTCGGGGGGAGTTGACAGCACCCTTTTACTCTATGCCGCTCGTGAGGCCCTTGGCGACGAAGTTCTAGCCGTGACTCTTGCCCCTCCTTACGTTCCCCAAGCCGAGGTCCACGAAGCAAGAAAAGTTGCGGATCACGCGGGAGTCCGGCACCTCGTTGTCGATCACCCCTTCCCTGAAGTGATCCGCAACAACCCGCCGGACCACTGCTACCTGTGCAAATACCACCTGTTCTCTTTACTCAAGGGAATGGCAACGGACCTTAGGGCCAGTGAGGTCTTGGAAGGGACAAACGTCGACGATCTCGACGATTATCGCCCCGGCTTCAAAGCGCTCAACGAGCTAGGTATCAAAAGTCCACTGTTACAAGCAGGGCTCACCAAAACTGAGGTCCGTGCGCTCCTAAAGACATTCGGGGTAGACGGATTGTGAATCGGATCGCAACTTTAACCCACCATCGGCATTGATGCACCCCGTCTGCAGATCCTAACTACTTGATATCTTGTTGCAACTGGGTCAACTTTGGACGCCGATAATGGGTCATCATTGGAAGCCGGTTGACAACATTTACAAGCTCTAGGGAGGCGCATCAACGAATCCAGGAAAAGGTAAGGACTTTATTGTCTCTTAAATCCACCTTCTAATGATAAGACCCCCGAAAAAGTGAGGACTTACCCCGAAAATGGAGGAATACCAACCAACCCAAAATGAACCATTTAGCGCCAAATTCTGTAAGGACTTAATTGTCTCCGGACAGTCGTCGGTCGTTGAATTTCCCCCTACCGCCCCCTCCGGTTGCCCATAGTGATCGCATTCGTCCACAAGACCTAGTCCTTTGCCATCGTGACCGCACGTTGCGTCGTCACGACCGCGCGTTGCGTCATCACGACCGCGCGTTTCGTCATCACGACCCCGCGTTGCGTCATCACGACCCCGCGTTTCGTCATCACGCCCCCGCGTTGCGTCATCACGTCTCCGCGTTGCGTCATCACGCCCCCGCGTTGCGTCATCACGACTCCGCGTTGCGTCATCACGACTCCGCGTTGCGTCATCACGACTCCGCGTTGCGTCATCACGACTCCGCGTTGCGTCATCACGCCCCCGCGTTGCGTCATCACGACCCCGCGTTGTGTCATCGCGACCCCGCGTTGCAACATCACGACCGCGCGTTGCGTCATCACGACCCCGCGTTGTGTCATCGCGACCGCGCGTTGTGTCATCGCGACCGCGCGTTGTGTCATCGCGACCGCGCGTTGCGACATCACGACCGCGCGTTGCGACGTCACGACCGCGCGTTGTGACATCACGACCGCGCGCCGGGGCATCACGATCACGGGCGGGCGTGTAAAGGATTTTGTGTAAATGCCACTTCAGCTACATAACTGGCATTCTTCCTTCGTAAATGATCGAGAACTGGTTAAGAGCCAATTTCCACCCCGGATTTGGCCTGGTCCAGATCTTAGTCAATGTTGATTACGTGACTATTATGGCGAACCTTCACTCTGATAGCGTCGAGATAAACGATGGGATACACCTCGTCTAAGAGCCGGTTCTGCCACTGTTTCACTTCATCAGCGATGGCGTCAGTAACCTGCGAGACGAGCGTTGGCGAAACCTCGACGCCATACATCTCCTGAAGGTGGCTCTGGATATCACGGGTACTCATCCCACGGGCGTACAAGGAGATGATCTTGTCATCAAAGCCGGTAAAGCGGCTCTGTCCTTTTGAGAGGATAATCGGCTCGAATGTCCCATTACGGTCTCGCGGAACAGTAACATCAAGCGTACCGAATTCGCCTTTGACTGTCTTCTTATACGTGCCGTTGCGTGAGTTACCGCTGTTGTTGCCATCTGGGGAGTGTCGCTCGTAGCCAAGATGATCTGTCATTTCGGCCTGCATTGCCCGCTCAAGGACGCGCTTAGTCAACTGTTTCAAAAGCCCGTTTTCACCTACGATGTCTTCGGGTTTCTTGCAGTCTTTAATCAAAGCATCAAGCAATTAATCTACACTGGCCATCGGTTCCCTCCTATCGAGTGGGTTCTAACCGAAAATGGCCATTTACACAAAGGATTTTACAGGCCCTCACGGGCTTCGTAGTCGAACGGACAAACTTGGCGCTGTGGAAAAAGTATCCGTGTGGGATCTAGCTGCGTAGGTGGTTGTCAGCATCTGGGGACGTAAGGAGAGGTTTCCAGATAAAGTGGGAGCGCCGTTTTCGGCGCCCCCACAAGTTACGACAGACCGAATAACAGATTGATCAAGAAATAGTAACGCTGGTTATAGGTGACCAAGGCCCTGGCCCCTCGGCACCGTGATGCCTCATGCGGAAAAAAGTGTTGCCTGGCAGCAGGTTCTCCAAGAGCATTTTCGTGGCATCCGGGAACATCGAACCGTGGAACCAGTCGGCCTCGCGTGCCGGATCTCCCCTGTTGATATGAATCTCGTGATTGTAAGCACCGGATACCGTTGAGGCGCGGGCAAGAGCCTTGCCAGGTTCACCGAGGTTGACCACGGTGAAGTCATCGGAAGCGGTCAACGGCTGTTTGGTCCTGTTGTTGTGATTCTTGTACTCCTGGGTGATGGTGAAGCCCGTAGTGGATAGAGCGTCCGGATTCCGCACCGAGGCTGCATCCAAAAGCGAGGCAATCTCGTCCAAGAGCGCCACGATCTCCTCCATCAACTTTTCGCGGTCATGAATCAGAAGCCGATCTCCGTTGCGGGCGACCCGGAAAGCCACTTCATATCCAGAGATCTTTTCGAACAATACCTGTAGAAGGGCCAGATTCGCCCCCCAAAAGGAATCAGGGTAGTTTGGGTTGCTGGTGAGTGCATGTCGCACCGCCAGAATGAATGCGAGGAACTTTGTCGGGGAAAGTCGCCGATAATCACGCTTGATCCTTCGTTGCATCTTCATCGCCTCCTCCATGACTAGTTTTTTTGCCCACCTATCCGGTTAGACGCGCCTAACGGACATCAGCGTAAAGCCACACTTCTCGTCTGTCAAGCTGCTCTTGTCCTTTCACCCTTCGCTGAATTCAAAGTTGCCTCCCGTCGGCGGCCCATCTGTTGACACCGTAACCATAGCGGCTATCATCTTCGCTGCATTAAGTTAAATTAACCAATGACATTTAAGCCAGGCGGTCACAGTTTGACAGCGGATCGCCCCTAAAGCCAGGGAAATAATTATGAAAACCGAGGAAACCCAGATCAGACAGGATGCGGCGTTCAGCGCCAGAGACCTGCTCGTCATCCTTTTCCGGTTCAGATACAGGATGCTGATGGCGTTCACAGCGACGACTCTCGCTCTGACCGCACTACCCCTTTCAAAGCCCCCCGTCTACGAAGCGAAGTCCACGCTGCTGATCAAAATCGGCAGGGAGTTCCGCAACCGCACCGAGGTGGATGGCGGCAGACAGTTGATGGTCAGCCAGGACGGAATCATCAATTCGGAGATTCAGGTTCTGACCAGCCTCGATTCCGTGAAGAAGGTGATCAAGACCATAAAGCTTGAAAACCTCTACCCGGAACTGCTCGACCTCCCAGACCAGAAGGACAGGCTGGAGGCCGCGGCCTTGAACTTCAGCCGGAGCCTCACGGTGCAGGAGGTGAAGAATTCCAACGTGATAGAGATCTCTTTCAAGCACCAGAATCCGCAACTCGCCGCGCTCGCGGTAAACCTTATGGTGGAGGCGTTCAAGGAGAAACATCTAGAGGTCTTCAGCGATGCCGACACTGCTTTCATCGAAAACCAGCTGACCCACTACCAGTCGAAACTGCTCGATTCCGGCAACTCGCTGCAAAAGTTCAGACAAAGAAACGGCATCGTCTCGCAGGAAGAGCAGGCGCGGCTACTGCTTACCAGGGCGGCTTCCATCGAGAGTGAAAAGATAGAGGTGGAAAACCGCATCAACGCCCTGGCAGCCAGGGTTCCGATCCTTAAATCCAGAGCGGAAAAGGTGCTGGCGTTGGGTTCGACCGCCTCGGAACCCGGCACCCAGAGGCCGATGGACGAGGCGGAGGCAAGACTGCTGAACATGCAGTTGGAAGAGTAGCAGTTGCTGGCAAGCTATCCCGACTCAAGCCCGCTGGTACCGCTCGCCAAGGAGCGGCTGGCAGCGGTGAGGGCATCGCTTAAAGAGCTGGAAGCCAGAAGAAACCGCAGGCCGGGAGAGGCGGACCCCGCCTACCGAAGCGCAGAAGCGGAGCTGGTCAACGCGGAAACCGAACTCAAGGCGCAGAGGGCGAAGCTTGTCGCGCTGCAAGAAGAAGGCAAAAGCGTGTCCCAGCGGATTCAACTGCTGGAACAAAGTGCGGAGGAAATCCAGAGGCTGAAACGGCAGCAGGAAATCGATGAAAAGAACTACCAATCATTCGTGGCCCGTGCGGAGGAGGCCCGCATCTCCAACGCCATGGACAGACTTAAGTTAGCCAATGTCAGCGTGATACAGAAGGCCAGTGTTCCCGTTGAGCCGGTGGAGCCCAAGGTCGTTAAGGTTCTGTTGCTGGGCCTGGGCCTCGGCCTCGCCGCAGGGGTCGGGATTGCCATCGTCTCGGAGTTTTACACCCCCGGTCTCGCCACCCCTCAGGCGGTGGAAAGGCGTTTGGGACTCAAGGTTCTGCTGAGCATAAGGCAGCGGCTCTAGCCGCCAAGCGATGGAAGGAGCGAGCGTTGAAAATGATCCATTGGCCATGGCAGGACAAAAACGACGTAAAGACGGACGCCTGCAGTTTCGAGGAGCAAGGCGCCGCCCCGCTGAAGAACGCAGATGATTGGAGCCGGTTTACGACGGATACGGAGATGCTCGCACTTTGCCGCAGCATCGACAACCTTGATCCGGCGCACGCCCCGAGGGTCATCCAGTTCATCGGCATCAAGGGCAAGGAAGGGGTTTCCACCGTGGTTCGCGAGCTTGCGGTTGCTGCGACTCGCATGCTCAAGAAGCGGGTTCTGATCCTGGACGCGGCACACCACGCCCCTTCACAGCACGCCCATTTCGGCCTGGAAGAGCCATATGGCTGGATCGAAGCAATCGCAGACGGGAAGCCGGTGACGAGGGCCTGCTACCCCGTTGAAGCTGAAGAGCAGTCCCTTCATCTGGCACCGATAGCCCCCAACGCTTCACTCCCTCATTGGTGCGCGGACGGCGCGACACTCGCTCCACTCTTTCGCGGACTCAAAGAAAGCTTCGATCTGGTCCTGATCGACTCGGCGCCCGCCTTACTCTCTGCCGACACCCTGGCCACCAGCCGGTTCTGCGACGGAGTAATCCTGGTGTTCGCCGCGGAAGGGAGCTGGCGTCTAGCTGAGGCCGCGAAAATGAGGATCGCCGAGCATGGAGGCGCCATCCTCGGCGTCGTCTTCAACAAAAGGACCTTCCACATCCCGGAGTGCATCTACAAGCGGCTTTACTGAAGGGCTCAAGTTGGCCTACCGGAGGAAACGATGCAATGGAAGCTTCCACTGACCGCGCTTTTCGCCCCGATCGAGCGGGCGGTCAGCTCACGATGGCCCATCCAGGTGCTCTTCGTGGTACGGGGTGATCCCCTCGACGCTCCAAGCAGCAGGTACCGCGTCTTCCAGTACCTCCAAGATTTCGACCGAAACAACATCTCGTACCGCGTGGTGAAGCCACCCAGGCGCAAGAGGGTCCATTGCCACCTCTGGATACCGTGGTTTTGGCGCACCTTCTTCTGGGGACTACGCAGCAGGTCCATCTTCATTCAGAAAGACATCTTCTGGCTTCCGTTGTGGAGTTTCTTCAAGAGGCTCGGCAAAAGGGTCCTATACGATTTCGACGATGCGGTCTTCGCCGAGCAGCCCGGGCAGGTTTACAACCTGCCGCTGGAGCGCAGGCCCGGGTGGGAGACGGTAAGAGAAATGGTGCGCCTAAGCGACGTAACCATGGTCGCTAACGACTACCTCGCCGGTTTCGCCCGCCCCCACGGGGCGAACGTGATGGTGGTCCCCATGGTGCTCGACCTTGAGAGTTACCCGGTAAAGACACATGGCCATGCTGCGAAGGTGGTCATCGGGTGGATCGGATCACCGCAGACATCGGTGTTTCTGGAGCTGGTGCAAGTTGCCTTAGAGCGGGTCGGCGAAAGGCTCGGTGAGAGGGTGGAAATAAGGATCGTAACCAACGGAGAGGTGTCGCTGCCTCGTGTGCCCCATACCCGCATGAGGTGGGAGGCTGCCAGGGAGATGTCCGATCTTCTCTCCTTCGACATCGGTATCGTGCCGCTGCCGGAGACCACCTTTACGCTCGGCAAGAGCAGCTTCAAGCTCCTTCAGTTCATGGGGTGCGGCCTTCCCGTCGTCTGCTCACGGATGGGCTTCAATGCTGAGGCGATTAACGACGGGGAGAACGGTTTCCTGGCGGAGGACAACGAGGAGTGGTGCAAGAAGTTGTCGCTGTTGGTAACCAACGAGGAGATGCGCCGGACGATGGGGGCTAAGGCGCGCCGCACCGTTGAGGAAAGGTATTCGCTGCAGAGCCAGGCCCCGGTGGTACGTCAGGTAGTGATGCCCGTCGATGCCAGCCCGGCGTAGCGGCATGGCAACCGGGGCATAATCATGATCAAGCCTATTCTTTTTCTCGCCATTTTCACCATCCCGATCTCCATAGACTACACACTATTCGAGCCATCCAGGGACGCGTTCAGCGGATGGGCTGGGGGGATGCTGCTTACCCTGTCGGACCTGATCTTTCTGAGCCTGCTCGTGGCATGGAAGCTGGAAACCCTGCACCTCCCCCGCCTGCGTGCGAGAGTAATCTTCTGGCGCCCGATCGCCTTTTTCATCGCAGCCTGCCTGATCTCCGTCCCCGGCTCGATATGGTCCGTCTTCGGGTACATCGCCGTGTTCCAGCTCGGGAAGTTGGCCCTCATCTATTACGGCATCAGCCGGATCGTACTCCAGGATCGCCGGTACATCCCGGTCGCCTGCTCCGCACTAATCGCTGCCCTATCCTTCCAAGCTTGCCTGGCAACGGTGCAGTTCTTCACCCAGGATTACTACAGCTTCCTGCGCACCGGTACCCATGCCGCACTCACCCGCTTCGGCGATCTGATCCGCAGCCATGGCACCGTTGGGGTGCCCAACGCGCTCGCGGCCTTCATCATCCCGGTTCTGCTGCTTGTGGTGGTGAAGCTGCTCCATGACGAACAGGCGAATCGCCCCGTCTACTTTTTCATCCTCTGCCTTGGCTCGGCAGCCCTGCTCTTCACCTTCTCCCGGAGCGGCTGGTGTACTTTTGCGCTAAGCGCCCTTGCCCTTTTCGTGCGTAGCGCCCGCATCAAGCGCCCCCCACCATACGTCTACCCGCTGCTGGCGATAGGCGTCGCCGTGGTGCTGTTGTCCGGCATCGTCGACTCACGCATATCCTCGGACGACCAGGGGTCCGCCCAGGACAGGTGGTACCTGATGCTGATCGCCGCCCGGATGATTCGCGCCCACTTCGTGACCGGTGTCGGCATAAATAACTACTGGTTCGCCATGAACCACTACATCCCCCCGGACTACGGATGGTCTTTCGTCTACGTGGTGCACAACGTATTCCTGCTGGTCTTCGCCGAGACCGGCATCATCGGGTTCATCGCCGTCATCCTCCTGTTCGCGACGCCGGTGATCAAGCTTTACCCTCTCGCCCGGTGCAGCACCGACGAAGATGGACGCATCGCGCTCTGGATCGTCACCTCCATTGTCGGTATCGCTTTTCTTAACCTGGTCGAATTCACCTGGGCCTCATCGATCATCTGTTCCTTTTATTTCCTGATGCTCGGGCTGGGTGACGCCCTCGTTAACGCGGCAGAAGGGGCCAACAAGGAGTGACCATGGATGACACGAAGGGGCAACAAAGGCGCGGCGTGCGGCGCCTGGTGCATTCCTCGGCGGGGATCACCCTCTGCACGCTTCTCTCGACCGCCATCGGGTTTGCCACCCAGGTGATCCTTGCTTCCTACTTCGGCACCACCGAGCAGATGGATGCCTACCTCGTTTCGCTGACCATACCCGCCATGGTGGTGGCGGTGTTCGGCGGTTCACTGAACTACACCTTCATCCCCGTCTTCGTGGAGAAACTCTCTTCCGGGGAGGAGTCCGCGGCGTGGCGCATAGTGAACGACATGTTCAACATTTCCCTCATGGTGCTCGTGCCGATCACCTTTTTGAGCTACATCATGGCGCTGGACGTCATAGGGACGACCGCTCCCGGACTCGCCAACGCCACCAAAGGGGAGGCGGCTTCATTCTTCCGTGTGCAGACACCGGTTATCGTTTTCTCCGGCCTCTCAGCACTACTTGGCAGTACCTACTACGCCCGGAAGCGTTTTCTCTACCCCGCCTTGGCCCAGGTCGCCAACAGTGCGACTATCCTGCTCGTTGTTTCGCTATTCGCAAAGGGGTTCGGCATCAAGGCCGCCGCGTGGGGAGGCCTTGCCGGCAGCGCCCTAACCTTTTTCATGCTGGTCCCGGTGCTGCGGCACATACCGCGCTTTCGACTCTCCCCCTTCCCGCTGGACCAAAACACTCGCAGGGTGATCAGGCTTATCATGCCCCTTTTATGCGGCGCGCTCTTCTACCGGGGAGACGACCTCATTCAGCGCTTCATAGCCTCCTCGTTCACCGCCGGTAGCATCGCCTCGCTGGCCTACGCCTTCAAGCTGGTAACCACCTGCAGCAGCCTGGTGGTCTCGGGCATATCCATCGTTTTGCTGCAGCACGTCTCGGAGCTCGCCTCACGAAAGGAGGAGGGTGAGATTGGCGGCACCTTCGGCGGCACCTTCCGCTGGCTTACCTTTTTCATGATGCTGGTGATAAGCTGGGCCGTGGTGAGCGGCGAGGACGGGATCGCCGTTCTTTTCCAGCGCGGCAAGTTTGACGCCGCCTCCTCGCACCTCACCTGGCAGTGCCTCGTCCTCTACGCCGGGGTCATGTACGGCGGCGTCATCGGTGCCATCACCACTCCGGTCTTCTACGCCTACAAGGACACCATGCTGGTGGTCAAGGTCGGCATCGCAGGAGCACTCCTGCAGCTAGCCTTCTCATTTTTTCTCTCGCGAATCTGGTCGGAGCTTGGGCTCCCCCTGGCCTATTCCCTCTCGAGCCTGGCCACCATATCGGCCTTCCTGGCGATCCTGAATGGGAAGTACGTAGCCCTCCCCTTGCGTGAGATGGGCCGCTCTCTTCTTACCTCGGGGCTCGCGGTGGCCGTCGCGGTGCCGCTTTTGCGCCAGGCGGAAAATGCCTTTCTCCCTCTCCTCGCCCCGCTGGCAAGGCTTGCCATCACGGTTCCCCTCACCTTTCTCGCCTACCTCACCTTGGCGGCACTCCTGAAAAACGAAGAGGCCATGCAGGTCGTACGTGGAGCCGCCGTGATGCGGCAAAGAAAACCGGCTCGCTCACTCCTTAAATGAAGAAGTTCGGCTGCGGGCGGTGAACAAAAAGAGGCCCCGGAGAAAACGGGGCCTCTTTGGTTTGTGTCGGCGGCTCACGCCGCCTCAATCGGCTTTCAACCGGTGCTTAGGATGCGGAGAGAAGCACCGGGGCGGAGGGGATCTTGACGGTGGTAGTCGGTGCCTTGATCACCCCGATGTCGAGCTTCTGGTTCGGCCACGGCATCCATACGCCTTTGCCGCTCTGCCAGGTCGCAGACGTGGTAAGGGTGATCTGGTTCGAGCTCGGTACCGAGGCGATCTGGTACCTGCCGCTCCCCTCGATCTGGATGGTGTCGCCGGGGCGGAAAACCATGCGCGCGTCGATGTCAGTTACTAGCTTGTTCAGGGTGATGGTCGTGCCGGAGCCGGAGGCCGAGGTGGTGAAGGGGAATACCCCCTTGTTGAGTGCCGGAGAACTCGACTGCAGTTGCAGGTTCGTGGTGTCCCAGTTCGACCCAAGCAAGGTGTAATAGGGGTCGGTCGACATGCATGCTGAGCCGGTCCATCCGCCAGTGCTGTTAGCAACGCTGGAGGAGGTGTAGTTCGCAGACTTATCGGTGACCACGTACCCCCCGTAAGCCGAGTTGAAGAGGCAGTTGTAGTATTTGACCGCGAAACTTCTGCCCGAGTAGTCGTTTTCCACCGACACGCTCTTTCCGGAGTCAGCGGAAGAGATGTTGTTGATCAGGTAGATGTTGTAGGTGCCGGAAGCAAGGTTGTAATAGCCCCCCCACCAGGCGATGCCGTAGCCGAAGTCGTTGCTCGCGGCGCTGGTGTTGTTGATGAAGAAGACCCTGCTGCCCCCTTCGTACACCTGGAAGTTGCCGTCACCCTTCTCGCTCTCGGCGGTATCCCAGGCGGTGTTGTTGATGAAGTAGATGTCGCGGGAGGAGGAGTTGGAGTCGAAGTTCTGCTTGTAGTTGCTGTAGCCGATGCAGTCCCTCACCGTCACGTTCCATGAGTCGTCGCGGTTCTTGTTGTCCCCGTCCTTGGATACGTCCACCCCCTGCTCGCCGTTGTTGTGCACGATGCAGTTAAGCACCCAGCTGTTGGTGCAGGAGCCCAGGTGGATACCGTCGGAACCTGTGTTGGAATCATACGCGGTGCAGTTGGAGATCACGGCGTTGTTGACGTAGGTAAGGAAGATGTTCGCGGCCCAGTCGTCGTTGATGCCGGTTTTGTGGGCGACGACGCGGTCGATGGTTGCACCCTGCAAGAAGGTGGTCGGGTAGCTGGGGGAGACGAAGATCACGTTCGCCCAGATCGAGTTGTACACCTCCACGTTACGCAGGGTGTTGTAATTGCCGGTGGTCTGGAAACCGTTGTAGCCGGAGTTCTGCACCTTGATGCCGTTGGCGCCGCCGTCGAAGACGATGTAATCCCTTTTTGAGATGTTCACGAGGCCGGCCCAGTTGGGGACGGTGATGCCGGAACCGTCGATCACGCTCTGACCGGACCCCCAGGACGGATCACCCTTGATGGTGACCGGGCTGGAGGCAGTACCGTTGTCGTACCAGGTGGAGTCTATCTGGATCATGCCGCCGCCCTGCGAGGTGTGCTTGCTCCCCCCTTTCACGATCACCACGTCCCCCGCCACCAGCCGTTTCCAGCCGCCGGCGCTCAGAAAGCTGCCGTTGCCGGCGGTTTTGGTCCCGGGAATGTTCTTCCAGCTCGAGGTGGTGGCAAGGCCGTTCGCGGCGTCACTGCCGTAGTCGAAATCGACGTAGTAAGTGGTTGCCTGGGCCTGCTGCAGGTAGCCGAACAGCATGAAACCGAGCAACATCATGGAAAGTCTCAACGACTTCTTCATCTTTTCTCCTTCTGCCGCGGTTTTCACAGCGGTCAAGTCTAGCGTATTTTCCTTCATCTTACAGGCTTCTGGTTACTGGATGTACATGCTCGCATTGAGGAGCTTGCCGCCCCATCTGCCCGACGGAAGTACCGCGGGAAGACCGCTGCCGTAGGAGTTGGGCGCCTCGTACCCGCCCGTGGTCGACCCGCAGGTGAACCGGTACAGCATGCTCGATGCGGCCTGAGCCGCGATGTAGTAGGTAGTCCCTTGGGTGACGTATGCCGCGGGGACCGAGACAGTGGCGTAGCCAGCGGCGTAGACGGTCATGGTCCCCTCGGTGAGCTTCGTGCCCCCAGCCGAATAGAGTGCCAGCCTGATCGCGGTCGGGGAGCCATACTGATAGATTTTCACCCGCAGCGCGCTCACCTTGCCGGTTGCGTCAGCCGTCACCGGGCTGAACTCCATATAGCTCGGCGTGGCGTCCTGGTAGGCGGAGGTGCCCGTGGTGATGTCGTCCCAGTGCCCCGTCGGCGTGGTGGTAGTGGTCGATGCGAAGGTAGCCGATACTGTATGGTTGGCGGTGACGTTGCTGAAGGTGTAGCTGGAGACCGCGCCGACCGAGGCACCATCAACGGTGACCCCGGAAATGGCGTATCCCGATGCCGGAGCAACGGAGAGGCTAAGGCTGCCTCCTTGTGGTACTGACGCGGTCTTGATTACGGAGCTGCCGCTGGTGGCGGTACTTACGCTGGTGCCAGAGGGGAAGTTGATGCTACCGCCGGGGCCAGAGGTGGCCGTGACGGAATAGGTAGCGCCGAAGGACTTAGACATTTCGTTCGAGTAAGCGCTTTCCGTCTTGGCCCCGTCATAGGCGGTAATGGCGAAGTAATAGGTCGACCCGTTCACGAGGTTGCTGAGGGTGTAGCTGGTCAGGTTGCCGACGTCAACACTATCCGTGTAGGCTCCCTTCGCAGTACCCTGGTAGACCTTGTACCCGCTCACCGCCATCGAGGTGCCGTCGGAGTACGTGGCAGGTGCGGACCATGACAGCGTGCTTTGGGCTGCGCAGGCCTTCGAAACCGGGACGAGTGAGATACACGCGAAGAGAATGGCGGCAATGGTGAGGAATGTTGCGGGGTTGACTGAAAAACGTTGCCACAGTGGCAGCTTACACTTCTTTTTTTGCACTTCTACCTCCCTGGTGCTGGGTTTGGCCGGGAGGTACCTCGTATCGCCGGGGACGGAGCCGTCGGCCGCAGTCATTGAAGGTAAAAGAGTTGTCCGTAACGGCGCGTGGGGTGTTCCCAAGCTCCAGATGGACCGAACCTGATCTGCTGCGGCAGACGTGAATCGTCTGTGGGCGATAGTTCGGCATCCCGGCTGTCTCGGTGAGACCCTATAGGCTTTCCGTCCCACCCTCGCGGGTGGTCTAGTCTTATCGTTATCGGCGTATTCGTTTGTGTTCGTTGCAGGTGTAGCTTAGTAAACTTCCGCCACTCTGATGGTGACGAACGTCACACTAAGGGCAGCTTTTTGTCCCATCCCGGTACCGTCGGGCCGACCGTCCGTCCGGACGCAGCTGCTCCAGGACTCCCTTGACACGGCCAGGGGTCAAGATATACTCGGCAACGGTAAAATTATTTTAATCTTTGGACAGTTCTGGATCAGCGAGTGGGCTATGTGTCACTGCGCTGGAAGATCCCTTTGCAGGCTGACGTTGTTGGGCCGGAGGAGGAATTGATGCAAGGATCGGAAAACAAACAACTGCGTGCCTGCTTCGTTTACTACCAGTGTTTCTCGCAGTTGCTTTATCGAGAGGCGATCACGCTCAAAAGAGGGGGATTCGACGTCGACATCATATGCCTTAGGGCGCATCCGAGTGAGGAGGTCGACGGCATCTATGAAGGCATGAGGGTGCGCAAGATAGTTCCGCGATACGGTGCTGAAAAAAGCACCTTCGCCTACTTTGCCAGACTCCTTTTCTTCTTCAACAAGACCTTCCTGTTGCTTTCCTACATGAGTCTCAGCAAGAGATACCATCTGATTCACTTCACTGCGCCGCCAGACGCCGCCATCTTCACCACCGTGATCGGAAAGCTGCTCGGAGCGAAGGTCATCCTCGATATCCACGACATAGGCCCTGAACTCTTTATGCGCAAACTGGGCGTCAAGGAAAGTCATCCGGTGGTACGCATGCTGAAGACCATGGAGAAAGCTGCCGCACGCTTCGCGGACCATGTGATCACGGTGACCCATCTCTGGCGCAATGCCCTCATCTCCCGCTCGACGACCCCAGAGAAATGCTCGGTCATGCTCAACGTGCCGGACAACGAGATCTTCAAGTTTGTCGAGCGCGAACCGCGTGACGGGCGGTTCAACCTCTTTTACCACGGCTCAGTCGAGGAGCACTTCGGAGTGGACACACTGCTTGACGCCATGCCGCTCATCAAGCGGCACATCCCTCATGTAAAGCTTCATATCTACCCGGCAAAACGAGGCAGACTACTGGAAGCGCTGCAAGGACGCAGCGAGACCCTGCAGCTCGAGGAGTACGTGTTCTTCCACGAAGGGGTCCCATTTTACGAGCTTCCCAGGGTACTCAAGGATGCGGACCTGGGAATAGTACCGACCAAGAATCTCATCTTCTCCAACGAGGCGGTGAGCAGCAAATCCTTCGACTACATCTTTTCCGGCATCCCCATCGTAATCTCCAGGACCGCCGGGCACAGCTTCTACTACACCGACGAGATGGTGAAGTTCTTCGAGCCGTGCAATAGCGCGGATCTTGCCGCAGCGGTGACCGATCTCTACAGGAACAAGGAAATGCGACTGAGGCAGGTGCGGCACTCTCTTAAATTCGTCGAGGACAACAGCTGGGACCGCATTCAGCTGAACTACCTCAACATAGTGAAAGGATTGATCGATCCGGCCGCCCAGGGCGCCGACGGAGCCTAAGAAATGAAAGCTGAAAAAGATATTTCCGTCCTGCTGTCCGACGCTCTCAGTTTGATCAACATTCCCCTTGCCCCGGCCGCTACCATGCTGGTCTACCACCGCATCGAGGACGGCAGTGCCCCCTTGCAGCCCGATTCGGTAACGCTTACCGAATTTCAGGAGCAGATGAGGTACATAACCGAAGAGGGATATGCGCCTATGACCGTGAGAGAGCTGGCCGCGCTGGTGGAGGCTGGCGAGGAACCGCCCGAGAAAAGCGTGGTCGTTACCTTCGACGACGGCTATCTCGATACCTACACCCATGCGTTTCCAGAGCTCGACTTCTTCAGAATGCCAGCCACCGTCTTCCTGGCGGCCGGGCATATCGGCGCCTCCACGCCTTTTCCATGGCTTGGTAGCGACGGCGGCAAACCGATGGATTGGCAACAGGTCAGCAAGCTGCAAAAGGCTGGGATCGAGATCGCCTCCCATACCTATTCGCACCCCTTCACCCCGAACCTCACAAAAAACGAGCTGTGCCTGGAACTTGAACGTTCAAAAGGAATGATCGAGGAAAAGCACGGGGCACCGGTTCATTCGCTTGCCCTCCCCTACTCGTTTCCGATGCGCCATCCACACTGGCCATCTTTCAGGGCCCACCTGAGGGAAGCGTTGAATACCAACGGCTACGTTTGCTGCTGCACGATGCAGAGAGGGCACATCAGCCCGAAAGACGACGTGTTCGCACTGAGAAGGATGCCCGTAGGCCGAGACGACGACCTGCGGCTGTTCCAGGCAAAGCTCGAGGGGTGCTTCGCATGGACCGCGCCGCTGCAGGCCTTTTACCAGAGGTTCCTCAAGAGCTATCCCACGCAGTGACGAACTTAAACCGGCGACGGGCCTGCCGGCAATCGCATCTACAGATCGACGGAGACCTCATGAAAAGGCTCGCCTACCTGGCCAACTACTTCCCATCCCTCACGGAAACCTTCATATATCGAGAAGTCATGGAGCTTAAGAGGCGCAACGTTGCGGTGGCACTGTATTCATTGCGTAAGCCAGGCGAAACTGAGGTTTCCAACGAGGCGCTCAAGCTGCGGGAGGAAACGTCCTACCTGCTGCCGGTACCAGCTGGCGAGCTGCTGGGAAGCCATGCATGGTTCTTCTGCCGCACCCCCCTCACCTACCTAGGCACCCTTTTCAAGATGCTCACCGGGACGCACAACAACTTCCGGGACAGGATCCGCAGTCTCACCCATTTCGGGGAAGGAGCGGTGCTAGCCCGTCGCATAATGCGCGAAGGCATAACTCACGTCCATGCGCATTACGCCTCACAGTCCACCTCGGTTGCCCGTGTGGTGCACCTGCTGACCGGCATCCCCTACAGTTTCACCGGCCACGCTCACGACATCTGGCATGACCGCCTGCTCCTGCCTGAAAAACTCCGGGAAGCCGCTTTCGTGGCGACATGTTCCACTTTCGCAAAAGAATTCATTTGTCGTGAACAAACGGGATGTGATGAAAAGGTCCATGTGGTTTACCACGGCCTGGACGTGAGGAAATTCATCCCGCCGGTCGGGGAGAAAGTGAGGGTGCGCAACCGGATCCTGAGCGTCGGCAGCCTAGGTCCGACCAAAGGGTTCCCTGATCTTATCAGGGCCTGCTCCTTGCTGCGGCAAAAGCTGCCAGACTTCGAATGCGTAATCGTTGGCGAGGGGCCGATGCGGGATGAACTGGAACAGCTCATTTCGGAACTTGGGCTTTCCGGGATGGTCCGGCTGGTAGGAAGCGTCACGCAGGAAGGGCTCATCGGGTATTACCACCAGGCCTGGATCTTTGTCCTTCCCTGCGTCATAGCCGACGATGGGCGTCGCGACGGCCTGCCCAACGTCCTGATGGAGGCAATGGCGACAGGATTGCCAGTCATCACCACCAGAAGCACGGCGCAAGAAGAGCTGATCGAGGACGGCAGACACGGTCTGCTGGTTCCCCCGCACGCCCCGGAGGAGTTGGCGGCAGCGATCAGCACCCTTTGCATTGACGACGTTTTGCGGGAACGCCTGGGTGCAGGTGGACGCAGGCGAATCGAACGGGATTTCGACAACCGGACGACAATTGAGCCGCTGCTGAAACTTTTCGACAGGTACGTTTTCGGTGCAGACCGCAGTGCGGCGGAGGTGCCATATGAACGCTAACGGCACGGAACGGGGGACAGTCTTTCTCAAGTGGTTTCCCTACGACAAGAGAAATGAGACCATAGCGGCGGCACTGGGAGCGGAGTGCCATTTCATCTGTTCGCTGAAAAAAAGAACACTCTGGAACGCCCCGTTTCGCTACCTGGTGCAGACCTTTAAGACGCTTCTTTTACTTTGGCGTAAGCGCCCCAGGACGATCCTGGTCACCAATCCTCCCGTATTCGCGGCTGCGACGGTCGCATTGCATTGCGCGATTTTCGGGGGGCGCTTCATCATGGACAGCCATTCCGGTGCGCTGGCCGAGCGGTGGCGCCTCTTCCAGGGACTGCACCGCCTTGTCGCCCGCAAGGCGGCTCTCGTGGTGATCACCAACGAGACTTTCCAGGAGGTGTACAGCGGATGGGGGGCAAAGACACGCATCATCTCCGACATCGTAATGAACATACCGTGCTGCAGGCCTGTCCACTTAAGCGACGGCTTCCATGTCATGGTCATTTGCTCTTTCGATCCCGACGAACCCGTCGCTGAGATAATCGCGGCCGCGGCGCAGCTTCCCGAGATCTCCTTTATGGTGACCGGAAACTTCGAACGCCTCGCCCCTGAGCTGATTGGAATTAGTACGCCGAACGTCACCTTCACAGGGTTCCTGCCCGATGACGAATATTTCGCCCTCCTGCATGCCTGTCAAGCGGTGATGGTCCTTGTGGACACGGAGGACACCATGCAGCAGGGAGCCTACGAGGCGGTATCAGTGAAAAAGCCCATGGTGCTCTCGGACTGGCGCGTGCTGCGGGAGAGTTATCCATGCGGCGCGGTGTTCGTGGCCAATGAGCCGGCATCGATCAGGGCCGGAGTGCTAAGCCTAATCGAACACTACGATGAGTACGTTGCCGGAGCGGAGAGAATACACAGGGAACGTGTCGCAATATGGGAAGAGAACTGCTGTTTTCTCGCAAGTTTTTGCATGGGTACTGTCGCCCTGAAAGAGGATCGCCCCGCGCCGTCACTTGATACTTAGGGTACGTACTCCTTCCAGACCAGCCCAGTGTCAGAGATGAACTTGGTGACCCCGTCGGAGTCCTGCATGCTCCCACTAAAGGCGGCATCGTCCTCCCATATGATCCCCTCGGGCATGAGCACCCTCGCCACCACGGTCTTGCCGGAGATGGCTTTGGCGCCGAGGCGTCTGGTCTTTGCGGTCTTGCTCTTTTCGTAGATCTTCACCAGGCAGTTCGCCTTGACGGGAGCCCCCCCGTCTCCTTCCGCGATAAAGGTATAAATACCGTCCGCCGTCTTTTCGACGATGGCCTCCTCGGCATGATCGGGGGTCCTGACGACGATGGGGGTGAGTTTCTGCTCCCGTTTCGATTCACTACGGGTAAGCGCTCTGCTGCGCTTTGATTTCGGGTATTCCCTGAAGAGCACCGTCACTTTGAGGTTCCCCTCCCCTTGTACGACGACCTTCAGATCACCGTAGATGACCGGCAGCACGAGACCTTTCGACTCGGCAGGCTTAGCTCTTGACGTCACCGTTTCGTCCGGCTTTGAGACCGATTTGGCAGGCTGCGACACGTTGTTTGGCGCGATGGCAGCTGCCGGCCCGGAAGAGGGAGCAGGTTTGGCCTGGGCTACCCGCTCCCTGCGCTCTTGCGCAGCCGCCCGCTCTCGCTCGGCTTTCTCAGCAGATAGCCGCTCACGCTCTCGTGCGAGACGATCCGCCTCAGCCTTCTGTGCCGCCTTTTTCTCCTGTTCCGCCCTCTTCCTTTCTTGCAGCGCCTGCTCGATCTGTCTCTTCTTCTCAGCCGCGGCGACACGCTCCCGCTCCGCCCTCTCAGCAGCGAGCCGCTCGCGTTCATGGGCGAGACGCTCCGTTTCCGCCTTCTGTGCCGCCTTTCTCTCCTGCTCCGCCCTCTTCCTTTCTTGCAGCGCCTGCTCGGTCTGTCTCTTCTTCTCGTGAGCGGCGTTACGCTCCCGCTCCGCCCTCTCAGCGGCGAGCCGTTCGCGTTCATGGGCGAGACGTTCCGCTTCCGCCTTCTTTGCCGCCTTTCTCTCCTGCTCCGCCTTCTTTTTTTCCTGCAACGCCTGTTCGGCGGTTTTCATTTTCTCGAGCGCGGCGACCCGCTCCCGCTCCACTTTCTCAGCGACGAGCCGCTCGCGCTCGCGGGCGAGGCGTTCCGCTTCCGCCTTCTGTGCTGCCTTCTTCTCCTGTTCCGCCCTAAACCGTTCCTGTTGAGCCAGCTCTTCGATCTTCTTTTTCTGTGCTGCGGCGATGCGCTCCTGCTCGACCTGTTCGGCCGCCGCCCGCTTGCGCATCCGGGATAGCCTCTCTTTTTCCTCTCGCTCCGCAGCCCTCCGCTCCTGTTCGGCCAGGCGTTTTTGCAACTCCTGTTCTTCCTGCCTTTTTCTTTCCGCCGCCGCTAAACGTTCCAAAGCTGCTTTTTCTTCAGCGCGCTCACGCGCGAGCTTTTCCTGCAGAGCGCGTTCCGCGACACGTTGCTCCTGTTCCCGCCTGGTCCTTTCGCGTCGCGCCAATTCAGCCTTTTTGGATCTCTCTAAAGCGGCCAAGCGCTCCTGCTCAGCCTTTTCCTCCGCCACGCGTTCACGTTCCCGGGTAATACGTTCCTGCTCCGCCAACGCCGCAGTTTTTCGTTCCCGTTCCGCCACCCTCTTATCCAGCAGTTCCTGCTCGGTGCGTTTTTTCAGTATCGCCGCGGCGCGTTCCTTTTCCGCCTTTTCCGCGGCGACCCGCTCTTTCTCCTGGGCAAGCCTTTGCCGCCGTTCACGTTCGGCGGCCTTGCGCTCCTCGGCAGCCTTTTTCCTTTCCTGCGCCTGCTGTTCCTTGCGCTGCCTTTCGGCTGCCTTTTGCTCCTCTATCGCCCGGGCCTTCGCCGCCGCAGCCGCCGCGCGTTCGGCTTCTTTCTGCTCTGCATCGGCTTTTACGGCCGGAGTCTCGTCTTCGGTCGTCGCTGCAGACTGCTCTTCGTCCTCTACATCATCGGTGGATTGCCCGGTCAGTGCGGCTTCCTTCTTAGGCTCCGGAGGCAGCGCTTTCTGCAGCTGCACTTTTTTCACCACCACCCGCGTAGTCATCACCTCCATCGCCGGCTCAGCATCAGAAGAATCCTTTTGCAAGAGAGGGTGGTCGGATGCCGGCGGAGCTGCCGCCGTTTCAGATGCGGCCGGTTCAGGAGGTGCCACGTCAGTTTTTTCCGATGAATCGGCTGCAAGGACTGCATCAGAGGAGGCCGCCTGGGGCGCCGGGCTAACAGCGGGTGCAGGTGGTACTTCGGATGGAATAGACGAAGCGGAAAGCCAGAGGATGTCGAACCTGGCGGTGTTACCGGTCTGGGGATAATAGATGGTGCTGGCCGATGCCATGGCGAAAAGCAGCGCATGCACGGCAACCGATCCAAGGACCGCCCACCATGCATCACCTCGCGCCACTCTTCTTGAAAGCCTGACACCGTTTTCCATTATCAGCTCATGCGCCTAAGCGCCCCCCTGCTCAATCTTCAGCTTCGTTATTGTCTACAACGGCAGGTTTAACCGCAGGGTAACGTTCGATGAGGTATCTGTACTGCGGGATGTTCTTCACGAATATATTCGTCACCTTGTCGGCATAGATCAGTTTCCAATCCTTGTGCAGCAACAGGTAGCGCGCCAGTGGGGCATCCGCAGGAAAAAATATCCACGTTATGCGGTATTTCTCCAACACATCTTCCCACCCCTGCTTAAACTCGGTGACCTTATGGTATTCCTTCAAGTGGTCGACACCGTACATATCCAGTCGGCCGTCTATGAATACCTTGTACGCCGGTGCAGCAGCGTATACGAGGTAGTCGCCGAACTCGTCGCTGTTAAACATGTTGCCTGCAATGCTCTCTCTTTTTATGAACTCAGTGGCTGCCACCGGCTCGATTTTAGGATCAAAACCGTATGCAATTCTTCCTGCGGCAAGGGCATATACAACAAGAAGAATCGAAGCAACTGGCCACAAATACCTTACCGCCGATGCATCCAGCCGAGAAATATTCCTCGAGCGCACCTTAAGGAAACGTGTGAAGGCGTTGTCCTTTTCTTCGATGGATTCAGACAGTTTTTGTGCCAAAATACGTGCGGCCACGATGGCAAAGAGCGGGATGTAACGTGCGGAGTACAACGACATGTGCAGAAAGAGAACTATGGAAAGCACGTCCTGAGCCTGCAGCTTCTTTTTTGCCCATGCCAACGCAGCTACAAACACCAACAGGTATATTTCGAATCCTCTGACATACATCTCGTGAAAGTTCGGTGACATGAATTCACACACCCCATCAATCAGGTATTTTGACGAGGTAAGCTTAATGGGGAACAGCAGTAGGTGGTAACCGTAAGGGTTTAGAATGGATCCGGCTACACACAGTGACGCAGTAAGCGCAAGGACCTTCAATTTTTTAAGAGCATGTTTCCGATCACCGTCAGAGAAGAGCGCGTCAAAGGCGTTGCCCGCCAAGAAAACGAAAAGCAGAATGAATCCCCCCATGAAGCCGCCGTGGAGATTTGCCCATAGCACCATGATAAAAGGAAGGGTGTAGAGGAGGTTCCTGCTCTTGTACTGGTAGAGACATAGGATGTGGTACCAGACCACCATGAGCACGAAAGAGAAGACATGGGGCCTCGCAAGCCAGTGCAGCCCGGAGGCGGCAGTAGCCAGGATCACGACGCCCAAGGACACGAGAATATTTCCCTCCCCGGCATGGACCGTTTCGAAGAGGAGCTGTATCGTCAAAGCGATGAGAAAAGCAAAGAAGATGACGATCCCCGTCAGGCCGAAGGCGCTGTGCACGAGAGCCATGATGACCTCGGAGAGCCATTCATGCGCAGTCCAGGGCAAGGGAGGCGACAGATAGGAAAACATGTCATGGGTCGGGACGCTCATCGTCCTCAGGATGTACTCGCCTGCGCGGATGTGGTAGCCGGTGTCACCATCCTTCAGGAGGTCTTTTCCTCGGTGCAGCGAAATGAGGAGAAAGATGGCAACGAACAGAAAATCCGCGATCGACGGAAGCGGAGAAAAGCGTCTTAATTTATTTGAGGTCAATCAGCACCACCTTGAAAAGAAGTTGCTAGGGATGCGCTTTTGCGCCGGTACAGGAACCACATGTCCGTCTCGGCGGCCAACCGGTAGCGTTCATGCAAAGGGATGGCATAGGCCGCCATGAGTTGGTCGAACATGACGGGACGCAATGCCGGCTGCTTTGGGACCATCACGATGTCAGCATTTCCAAAAAACCGTGAGCCTGACGGGCGGTACGCATCACTGAGGGTACATTTGTAGGCCGCTGCGGCCATGCCCCCCCTTGGGGAGGGTCTCCTGAGGGCGTAGGAGAAAGGATTCATCATATCCATGGTCAATACGGTATCACCAGTTCCCGCGTACCGCTGCAGCAGGCTCACCCCTGAATTCACATACGCGACATACCGGCTGCCGTTGCTTGCCGGCTCGTTTGGCTCGTCATAAAGGTAAAGCGGGTGCAAAGGCTCGGAGATGAACTTCGTCACATTTCCAATATCGGCAGGGCGTCGCTTCTGCTCGACCGCGTAACCAAGGCCGACGGCTTGACTGCCAAAGGAGACCGCGAAGTACGCAGTTCCGGCAACGACTACGGACCTCGACAGGGCCGTCCTGTGTCGGCTACCTTCACGCCCCCCCCGATAAGCGTCCACCGCCATAAACGAAGCCAAAAGCGCGGTGAGCGGCAGTTCACGGTACTGCTGGTTGCTGACCAGTAAGAGCATGTCTATGGCAAAGACACAGATCCCTGCCGATGCAGCAGCAACGTACCGTGCTTGCCCGCCTGCGCGACCGCTCAGAGCGCACAGAAATAGGATGAACAACAGTGACGGCAGGTTAAGAAGCAACTTGAAGCTAAGTTCCCTCGACGTAAAACCAGCCCCCCTCGCCCCGGCAGCCATCTGAAGATCGTGATAAATGGCGGCGATATTGAAGTCGAGGTATGCGAGGAACAACAGCGAGGTCAGTGCGAAACCAGCAGCCGTCGCGGCAATACGCCTTGCGGATGGGCGCGCGACGCATGGGGAAAGCATCAGGATCAGTAGTGCCCCTGCGAAGAAGTTCGCCTTGAGGAAAAGGGTAAGTGCGGATAGAACTCCAACTGAGAAACCTCCGAATGCGTCATCTTTCGCAACGCCTATTTCCATACGTGCACGGGCTGATGCCGTCTCCAACATCAAGAGTCCGAGCAAGGCGTACCCGTAACGGTTATAGAGCATGGCGTAGCTCGAGCTGAAAACACCCCAGCCAAGCGGATAGGGAGATACGACCAGCAGGGCAAGGTAAAGACAAACAAAGAGGCGAGGCAAAGATGGCATCGCGCCACGGCTGAGCCGGTAGCCCCACAACGAGATGATCAAGGCGAAGGCGGCGTTTCCGTAACCGATGCCATCAACGGAGTAATGGGACAAGAAAAGTCCAAAGGCCGCGATGAAGAAGGAAAGAGGTCCCCAGGCGCTCGTGAAGTCAAGGTGAGGACGCTGACCGTTGACGACGCGCCAGCCGTTGTCCAGGAAAAAGAAGATGTCGTGACCAAACCTGTGCGTTGGCACCGCGCCGACATAGACGGCGGCGCCGCAGACGATAACAAGACAGGCAACGAACAGGCAAAATGAACGCATGGCCTCCCCTCCAACCTGTCGCCTAGCGGTCTCACCGTTTAGGATGTCACTTTCCACGTCAACCTATCTCGAAACGGTCGCCTATTGCGGTGATCGCATCACAAAGCGCGCCGGCTGGGAGCTCGAGGACGCTGCAGGCCTTCCGGTGGATGCCCGAAATTGCGTTCGGTCGGAGACGCGCCTTAACTGCGACGACTTGAAGGTCGCGGTCGAGGAAAACGACATCGATGGGAAATCTCATGCCGAAAGTATGGACACTGTTGCAGGGTTTGATCCACAACGCCTCACCGTCCGGCAGGCTCTTTTTCCCGATCAGCCCCTTCAAGCGGCTGAAAAAGGAACCGGCAACAGTCACGTTGCCGGCGACTTCCCTCCCCGATGTGGCGTTCATCACCTTCATGTCACCTAAACAAACCGTCCGGCAGGAAAAGCCGGAGGCCTACGGTACCGACGACGCTAGTTGGATCGTATTCCAAAGGTGTAGACTTGACGTCGGCCTTTGCCGCGATGAGACCCTTGATCTCGGCGGTCAGGGCGACTCCTTTGCTGACGAAATAATCGATGCCCGCGCTCAGATGCCCTCCCGCCGTCCATTCGAAATCATACTTCTGCCCGGACTGGTTCTTGAAGTCGCCAGTAATTAGATCCACACCAGCTCCCAGATAGGGAACCAGCGGCCTGTCAGGGGTGAAGCGGTACTGCAGTCCGAGAGAAAGATCGGTGAAAGCCGCTTCACCGACTTTAGCACCAGAAACCTCGAGATCTATGGTTGGCACCTGGGTTATCTCAAATTCAGCAGCGAGGTGCTTATTCAGGCCGTAGATGAGCCCTCCCCCTGCGGCAAGCCCGGTCTGGGAATCAGTTGCTCCCGTGATGAAATCATCCTGAAGTGGAACGGCAAACCCGACCCTACCGCTGATGCCCAACCTGCCGTCGATGTCTGCGGCCATGACACTCCCCGCCGAGAAGGAAAAGATAAAAAATACCAAGAAAATGAATTTACGCATCATGCCTCCTGTAGCTGTAGGTTCAGAGGGAAACTTACGGCGCAGTCGCCTTTTCCTGGGTGAGCGATGCTATGAATCCTCCATAAGACCTCAACGTTACATCATCAACGGTGGCCGTCGCCTGGTAAATGATGGACTCAGCGTTGAATCCACCAGGCCCAGGAGCCTCAAGCGACACATTGCAGGTGAATATTCCCATGCCGTGATCGTCGGTCTTGACCGTGACGATTAAAGGATTGGCGCCCGGGTATGTCACAGCCGAGCCGGGCAGCGGCGGTATCAGTTGTATCTGGGTATCTGGGTTCCTCCCCGTGTTGTTTATCTCAATGGAGACATCGAGATTCGGCAAAGGAACACCGTTGTTATCTAGCGCCTGGAAAGGCACGAGCTGCTTGAAGGTGAAAAGTCCGGCGGCATCGGCGGGTAGAGTCGCGGAAAGCGTGTTCAGGGTGCCATCCGGATCGGTAGGCGCTTTGGAGGTGAGGAAATTAATCACATAGCTGTTCTGACGCACGACTTCGATGGTGGTGTACGCGGTGACGAGGGTGTCATTCACGGTTGTGGTGGCCTGAACGATGATACTGGAACTGGAATTAACGGTTCCCGACCTCAGGCGGCAAACGGCATTGCCAAGAGAATCGGTGGTTGCGAGGGTGGCGACACCCTGTGCCAAGACGTTACCTGAGAAGTCCACCATGTTGCCCGGGCCTGCCAGTACCTTGAAGGAAATATCTTTGTTTTGCACCGGCTTCGGAGGAGACTGCAAATCGGTGACGGAGGCGGTTAAAATGACGTCGCTGTTGACACCCACCGAAGCCTTGTCGCTGACCAGTGCCATTTTGATGATGGAGGCGGACAAAGGCTGCGTTGTTATCTGCACCGGCGCCAACGCCGTGACCGTGGTGGTATCAATAGTGGCGGATGCCTGCAAGATGACGGCAGAGGTAGAGGCGGGGTTTAATGCGCGAACGCGCGCGAAGCACTCGCCTGACGAACCAGTGGTGGCGGCGGCGGTTATAACGGAGGCTTCGCCGGTAGCGACGCTGAAGTTGACAGTTTTGCCGGGAACAGGGGTTCCTCCGCTATCTTTCAAAAAGACGGTGACGTAAAACTCCTCGTTGTTATCTACAACCTGTTTGCTCGGAGTCATGGTCAACCGATAACTGACCGTCGAGTTCGCCGTAGGTACCACCTGGAATGGTACGTTCGCGACGACCTGATCGGTATTTACCGTAGTCGTTGCTTCGACGATCACGTTCGCTACGGCTGAAGGGTTACCGGCTTTCACTATAGCCGTTGCCTGACCGTTGGAATCGGTGACGGAACTTGTAGTGAGCATCGTGGCAGGTCCGGCAGCGACTCTGAAGCTCACAGGGAGATTGGAGACCGGGTTATTCGAACCGTCACGAGCGGTCGCGGTAATAAGGAGTTCCTGGTTGGGACTGACCGCACTGGAACTGGTAGCAAGGGACAACCGAGCGCTGTTGAGGTTTACGTCCGCCGGTGAGACCTGAAAGCTTCCGTAGCCGACAACGCTCTTGCCGGAAACGGTGGACGCTCCCTGAACTATGACGTTGGTCGTGACGGCGGTTGCACCGGCCCTTATGAAGGCCAGGGCGACACCGTTGGAATCGGTTTTGGCGGAGGCGATGACCGCCGTCGCGGGTCCCGCCGCTATGGAGAAGTTGACGGTCTGATCGGCAACGGGACGACTGTTGGCGTCCCTCAGGGTCGCCGTGACTATCATCTCCTCGTTGACCAACGCTGCGGTCTTGGCCGGAATAACGGTCAGAGTATAAGGGGCGGTTCCCGTGTCAGTCCCGCCGATGGTCCCGCCGGGATTGAACGGGTCAGCATTTCCGCCGGAACTGCTGCCGCATCCGGTCAGCGCCAGCATCAAGACCGGGAGTAACAGTATTGCAATCCTATGAAAGTAACGCATGCGGCCTCCTTCTTGATTAATAACAGTTTTCGGCGGTGTTTCTCCTCATGGCGACTCCCTCACCAAACCTGCGAACACCTCGGGAGCCAAACCTCTACCCTATTTTCTGCAGAGTCTTGAGTAGATGAGAGCCAGTTCGACCGCAATGATCATCAATAGGGCGCTGTTGAAATCGAAATGCATGGTTCTGCCTCCTTTATCTGCACTGGCGATATGAGTGCTCTCAAATGCTATTTAAATAGGGTTCTGCTGATCTGCACATAAGCCGGTCCGAGAATGACTACAAGCAAGGCCGGAAAAACGAACACAACCAAGGGGAAGATCATCTTGATGGTCGTTTTTGCCGCGGCTTCTTCAGCCTTTTGTTTGCGCTTTGTGCGCAGCGACTCGGCATGAACGGTCAGCGCCTGGCTTAGACTCGTGCCGAAACGTTCGGTCTGTGCCAGCATGGTGACAAAGGATTTCACGTCGTCGACCATGGTGCGCGCGGCCATATCCTTGAGGGACTCGATGCGGGGTTTTCCCGCCCGAGTCTCCATCGTGGCGACCTTGATCTCCATGGCCAGAGGGTCCTTGGCGAACTGTGGCACTTCAGTCGTCTTTATCAGCGCAGCGTCCATACTAAGTCCAGCATCCACGCAGACTGTTAAAAGGTCCAAAATATCAGGCAGGGTATGGAAGATCTTCAACTGCCGCTCCCTGTACTGATGCATCACCACCTGGCTAGGCAAGAGATAGCCGATTATGGCCAGTATCAGCGCGATGAGCATGACCAGCGTGGTAAGCACGAACCCC
The DNA here is from genome assembly GCF_004917075.1 of Geomonas edaphica. Lineage (GTDB taxonomy): Bacteria > Desulfobacterota > Desulfuromonadia > Geobacterales > Geobacteraceae > Geomonas > Geomonas edaphica. Next base: position 304,012 of record NZ_SSYB01000001.1, on the reverse strand, counting down.
TTAAACACCATGTAGAAAAGCAGATACCCAGTAGGCAGCACCATGGCAAGCAATAGCTTGCAGCCGAAAAAGACGAATACGCTCTCCTTCTTGTAACCTGCAGCCACGAGAATTTTTGCGTATTTCCCCTGCTCCTTGGAGGAAAGCTTGATCGATCGCCCCAACTCGCCGAGACGGTCGTACCATTTGGGCGCCTCGGGGACCAACTCAACCTTGCTCGGCACCTGCACTTCGAACTTCTCCAGCCTGCTCTGCACAACGCTGCGCCGGGCCAGGTACGGATAGATGGCGGCTACAGTAAGGAGAACGATAGCGACGAACACAGTTGCGGTTATTGCATAGACCATCGACGCCCCCTTAGATCCTGATCCTAATGATCTTCCTGATCACGAAGAAGCCTACCAACTGCAGGATGACGGCGACCCCCAGCACGTAAAGTCCGCGGGTTTCCTTATATAGTACCGATTCGTATTTCGGGTTCAGGATGTTGAAAACGATAAAGGTAAAGATAGGTAGAGCGCCGAGCACGTACCCGGTCATGCGACCTTGCGCTGTGTACACTCGGACCTGTCTCCTTATCTTCAGTCTTTCACGGATAGTAAGAGCCAGGTTGTCGAGGATATCGGAGAGATTGCCGCCAACATCGTTGTTGATGGCGATCGCCGTGGTGAAAAAGCGAAGATCGAGGCTGTCGATCCTCTCATTTAGATTACTCAAAGTCTCGGTTATCCTGAGCCCCAGAAGCTGCTGATCGTAGGCGGTCTTGAAGAGTTCTCCGACAGGGTCCTGGATCTCCTCACCCACCAATTGAATGCCGCTGGTGAAGGAGTGGCCCGCCCGCAGCGACCGAGAAATCATGGTGAGCGCATCGGGAAACAACTCGGTGAATTTCTCCAGGCGCTGGGTGATCTTGTGATGCAGGAAGGCGAAAGGCAAAAGCGAGACGACAAAGCCGCAAACGAGAGCGCTCAGAAAGGATTTGGACAGCAGCAGAATCAGGACGAATGAAAAAGCACTTGCGGACACCGCAATGATAAGAAAGCGCGAGGAGGTGATTTCAAGTCCCGCATGATCGAGCTTCTTATCCAGGTCACGCGTGAGCGGCAGCGACCCTAAGAGCTTGTCCAGTGGAGGGATCTCCCTTATGATTTCCGCGCGCAGATCCTCCGACATCCCCTGGGAGTCGGAGGATTTAGCCAAGCGCTGCAAACGTCTCTTCAACTGGTATTTGGGCGAGGTCCTTACCGTGGATACCCCGAGGTACACCGCGAAAAACAGGAAGAACACTGCGATGAAGGTTATGACAACTATGGCCAGCACTTATCCTTCCTCCTAGTTCTCGAAGATGCCCTGCGGCAATTCGAAACCGTAAACCCTAAAGCGCTCTGCGAACATCGGCCTTACACCGGTCGCACGGTAATTGCCGATGACCCTCCCCTCCTGGTCAATCCCCTTCTGGTCGAAAACGAATATGTCATGCATAACGACGGTGTTTCCCTCCATGCCCGTTATCTCGGAGAGTTTAACCACCTTTCTCGTTCCGTCGGAAAACCGGACGAGTTGCACGACAACGTTCAGTGCTGATGCCACCTGTTCGCGTATTGCCCGCTCTGGGAGATCCATGCCAGCCATGAGCACCATGGTTTCGATACGGGCCAGCGCGTCCCTCGTGGTGTTGGCGTGGACCGTGGAGATCGAGCCGTCGTGGCCGGTGTTCATCGCCTGGAGCATGTCCAGCGCCTCGCCACCGCGGATCTCGCCCAAGATGATGCGGTCAGGCCGCATCCTCAAGGCGTTGCGGACCAGGTCACGCTGAGTCACCTCTCCCCTCCCCTCTATGTTTGGAGGGCGCGTCTCCAGCCGGACCACGTGCTCCTGCTTCAGGTGAAGCTCCGCGGAGTCCTCAATGGTCACCACGCGCTCATCGTGCGGGATGTACTCGGAGAGTACGTTCAGCATGGTAGTTTTACCGGTGCCGGTGCCGCCGGAAACGAGGATGTTCAACCGCGTCCTGACCGCCCCCTCGAGGAGCTTCTCCATTCGGTGATCGAGAGTTCCCAGGTTGATGAGATCGCTCATCCTGAGCGGATCCTGCCCAAAACGGCGGATGGAAAGCACTGGCCCATCAAGGGCAAGCGGCGGGATGATGGCGTTGACACGAGAGCCGTCGGGAAGCCTGGCGTCAACATAAGGAGAGGACTCATCTATACGCCGCCCCACTTTTGAAACGATGCGTTCGATGATCTGCAACAGGTGCGCGTTATCCTTGAAACAGACCTCGCTTTTTACCAACTTGCCGAAGCGCTCTACGTACACCTGCGAGCTTTTATTGACCAGGATATCAGAGACATTTGGGTCGGCGAGAAGCGGCTCCAGCGGTCCCAAGCCGAAGGTCTCATGTTGTATCTCAACGATGAGTCTGTCGCGTTCGAACTGATTTAGCGGGACCCCCTCCTCAATGATCAGGTTCTCTATGACAAAGCCGATCTCACGGTTTAGTTCGTTACTTCCTAAGAGGTCGAGCTTCGCTAGATCCAGCCGCTCTATAAGACGACGATGAATGCGACTTTTCAGATCCTGAAAAAATTCCTGGTCCTTCATGGCCCCAGGTAAGCGAAAAGGGTCGTTGGGTGTCATTGGTACCCCTTGTTTTAACGTAGGTGTAATGATTGAGACTGCCTGTGATTAAGGCTTTGACACCAGTCCAGCTAGATTCAATATGGCCTTGCTGACCGGTGATCCTGGCGCCAACTTGACCACGGGCATCCCCTTGTTTATGGAATTGACTACATCAATGTACTCGTTGGGTATGGTCTGAAACACCGTATGCCCAAGCACCTTCTCGGCATCTTTCACCTGAATATCCGCCTTGGGAAGGTAGCGGTTCACCACTAGTTTCAGCCGGTCCTTGCGCAGCCCTTTTCTTTCCATGGCGGAGAGATAGCGCTTGCTGTTCTTAATTGCGGGAAGGCTAAGCGCCGTGGTGAACAGGATCAGGTTTGATGATTCGAAGATCGCCATATTGCAGCCTGCAAGTGGCCCGCCACAGTCGACAATGACATAGGTGAATACGCTGCGTAGAAATTCAAGGATGCGATGCACCTGTTCCGGAGTTATGGAGATGGCGTCGTCCACCTCGTTCGGTTCGGTGAGAACGAATGGTCCTGAGGAATGCCTGGTCATGACCGACATGAGGAAATTGGCATCCAGGCGATCCAGATTGCTGGTGACGCTACTGAGTGTGTAAGTGGGATTAACATCGAGAAAAGTGCTTATGTCGCCTGAGTAAAGGTTAAGGTCGACCAAGGCGACCCTGGTCCCTTCTGAGGCAAGGCTAGCAGCGAGATTCACCGCGATCGTGGTGGTTCCCACACCTCCTGTCGGGTAGTAGACAGAAAAGATCCTTCCCCGGGGGGTGTCTTCGGTGCCTTTGGCGAAGAGGAAGCGTCCCACCTTCTGCAACGCCTGTTTTAGTTCCTCCTGGGTGATGGGGCGCAGCATATACTCCACCGCACCGGCGCGCATCAGCGACAGGATCCAGTCGGAACTCTTCTCAGCGGCGCTCACGATCACTGAGGTCCTCGGGAACTTTGCGCAGATGTGTTGCACCTCCCGCATACCATTTTGTATGTCGTCTACCTCCAGCATGACGACGTTCGGCGACGACTTCTCGATCATCCTAAGGCCATCGGTGAAATTGCTCGCCGAGCCGACGATCCCTATAGTTTCTGAAAATGGGCGCAGGGTTGCTTCAATCGCGTTTCGGGCGGAGTGATCGCTGTCTATGATGACCAGGGTGATGAGTGGCTGCATGAAACAATCCTTTTGAGCACAGTGCTATTTGACCAGCACGGGCGATTTACCCATGAGAGATGGATCTCCACAAGGTAAGCATTGTAGTTTGCTGAAAGTGACCCCCGGTGATGCCCCCTTTTCCACATTCACGATCCAGGCGACGGCATACTGACTCAGGGGATACGGTATGGGCTGATCGCCGGGTGGACACGAAGGAACAGTCGCCCCGTACTTATCAACGCCAGGCGCGACGATAGGAACGATGACCTCCCATTTGCCATCGGCGTCTTTTTGTACAGTGAACTCCTGCTTTAACTCCTGAACGGCTTCGCCAACCCCGTTGTTGGTGTAGATTCCCTTGTTGCATACGTCCGGGGGGTGCAGTTCCTGGTGTATGTACTTGGCGATGTCGCTTTGAGGACCTAGGTCGGTCGCCGGAGAGGAAAAGGAGAAATCGGTCCACCCGACGGTGAACTCAGGCGGAGGGGCGGTGGCTCCAGATTGCTTGAAGTAGAACTTAACGGGTGCTTCCACAGTCGGCGGTGTGGGCATGGTGCACGGCGTCTCGCAAAGGGCGATCGGGATGGTGGGCCGGGGCGGCCGCATGGCGATGGCCTCAGCAACAGCTGCCATCTCGCCCCACCCCTGCCCTCCCCCAGGCAGCAAGGAAAAGATCTTGCCGAAAAACAGTTGTACCTGCCCCTGTTCGGCGGCTGTCGCGCCGGCTACCGTCCTGCGCGCCAGGACCCGGACTGCGTTAACAGGCGTTCTTGCCGTTGAGAATGGCGGCGAGGCGTTTGCAGTCCAATTGCCGATACTCACGTCTCCCTCAGTAACAGTAACAGCATCTCCGGCCGCATTATTCCTGGCCGCGAATTCGATTGCCTTTTGTTTAACAGATGCGCTGTCCGTGAGGTTCATTGCGGCGCCAGCAAGAGCAGCGGCATCAGCTGCGTTTTGAAGCTGCCCCTTTGTGACGTACATGTATCCAATATCCACCGCTAGACTTACAAAGCCGACCAACACGACGATCATTAGCGCGACGTAGACAAGAGCGAACCCGCGTGCATCCTTTTTTTTCACTCGCCTAAAGGCATCCATGACAATTCCCTCTCCTGCTCCGGAGTAAGCTTCTTGTCGGTCGGCAGTTCGGTCCTTACTCCCGGCGCCGTAGGTTTTACGATCTTTGGTGTGATGAAGAAGACAAGTTCCTTTTCTTTGATGTCCTTGCTGCTGGAGCGGAACAAAGCACCCAGAATCGGGATGTCTCCTAGCAGTGGGATCTTGGACATGTTCTTGATCTCTTCCTCCTGAAGCAGTCCGGCAAGGACCAGGCTCTCGCCGTCTTTAAGCTCGACGCTCGTGTCCACGTTTCTCGTATCGATGATGGGATACCCGTTGACAGGCAGATATCCCTGAATGCTGCTCACTTCGGCCGGGTTGATCTTTAACGAAATCATCCCGTTTTCCATGACTTCTGGTTTGAATTTAAGTTTTATGCCAACCGTCTCGTACCTGATGGTCGTTGCCGCGGTGCCATTGGAGCTTTCAACTACGCTGAGAGGTATCTTGGTCCCAGCCAGGAAGTTCCCCTCCTGGTTGCTTTTAACCAGCAGGTTCGGTTCAGCTAGCACCTTGGCTAACCCTTTAGAGTTCAAAGCCTGGAGCACCGCACCAATACCGGCAGGGAAATACGAGACCCCCGCTTGGAAAGACCCAAGTGAAGCAAGATCCCCTATCGCAGAAGAGGTTCCAGTAAGAGTTCCGTCAGGCCCGGCGACGAGGTTGGAGTATCCCTCAGCGGTGCTTCCTTTGACCAGGAAGCTGATCCCGAGTTTTCTGAGTGATGTCTTGTCGACCTGGGCGACCTTGACCTGCAAAAGCACCTGCTGAGGCTCGTTCACGGTGATGTTGTTGATCACCTTGGCAGCATATGCCTTTGCGACCTCGACCGCCTTGGCCCTAGTCTGATCGTTCGCGACATTTCCTGAAAGGACGACGGTGTCGTTTGCGTACTGAACCTCGATGGAGTCGTTGGGGGCCATTTCTTTCAGCTGGTTCTGGATGGCCTCCCGGTCTCCTACCACCCTGAGGTCGAAAAAGGTCGCCACTGGTCGCTCATCCCCATCGGCCTTGGTCCAAATGATCATACTGGTGCTGCCGATGCTGATTCCATCCAATTTGAGTACATATTCCGAGAGGATTTCCGGTACCACGAACTTGTTTGTATTTCCCGGATCGGCCTCGGAGCTTCTCTTTCGAGCCGCCCCAGCCGGGACGACGTTGGAAGGATCAGTAGTGCCCGGCTTCGCCGCAGCGACGGTCTCCGCGACGTCCTTCTCCTTGTCCTCCTTACGGGTGTTGGACAAGGTAACCAGCACGATCCTCTTGTTCTGGCTCTTGAAGTCCACCAGGATGCTCTTGTAAAGCCCAACCTCCAGAGGCACGCCGGCGTGAGCCGCGGATACGCACGCACATACCACCAACAACGCCCAGACCAGCAAATGCAGTTGTTTTTTCAGGACAATTATCATCAAAGCACCTCATTCGTGAGCTATGTGGTCTGCCGTTACTGAAGGACGAATTCCTTGGTAGTGCGCACGCCGCCGTCGATTAGGGTCACGGTGTGGCTAGAGCGGACAGTCGGCGCCGGCGCCTTGGCTTTCGGTGCGACTGCCACGCTTTTCTTACGCACCGCCCTTTTGACCGCAGTCTTTGCTTGTGCGGGCTCAGCAGCGGGCATGTATGAGGCCGGCGGGGGGGTGCCCGAAAGCACCCGTGCGATGGTGGCGCCGCGTGCGTCAGTCGGTCCCACATCGGCTATGTTTCTGAGGAGCAGTTGGAGTGAACCGCGGCTGCTGCCGAGAACGATTTTCTCCGAATCGTCTGGTGTGAGGTCGAGAGTGACGGTAGGAACCACAACCGGCTTCCCTTCCTTTTGGTCGGTGATCTGCCCTGTAGCAAGAACCGGCACGTTCTGAAGGATTATTTTGCTGATCTTCTCTTTCTCTGTTCCGGGGATCGGGGTGGTGAGGACTACATCGACGCGGTCATTTGGGGTAATAAAGCCAGCCACCCCAGCAACCTCGTTCACCGCGACTGTCACGGCTCGGTGCCCAAGCGGAATAATGTAGGTCATGAAACCCGAGCCGGGTACCCCTGCCCTGGGCTTCAACTTCTGCTCGGTAACGGCGTCTCCACGGGAAATAGGGCGGATGGCGACGCGACCGACAAGGGATTTGATGTCAGAGGAACTGCCAGGTGGAATGGTATCTTTCGGCCAGGAAGTAACCTTGAGCTGAGGCTCGCTAATGGCACTACCTATGGGGATGTCGGTGGACGCCACGACGATACTTTGCGGCTGCACCGCCTTGGTCCTGTTAGTCTCGCCTTGCAAGTAACTGAAGGTGAGCCAGGCTGCAATCCCTGCGAAAACAAGAGCAAGAATCGCCACAACGATTACTGCCTTGGGGCGTGTCATAGCACCTCCTGAAGAAGATCAGCAAACTATTCATAACGCATCGAGGCTTCCCCATGGATGATGTTGGTGATAGGGATGAGATTGGGAAGGATAGCCTCGTATTTGTCCCAAGTTAGTTGGATCTTTACGCTGTCACCGGCGCTAAGCCCCGTAGGATTGGCCAGATCAGCATATGAAACGTTGACGACGACTTCGGCTTTAGGTATGCCGTTATAGAGAGACTGGCAGAGGGTCTTGTAGACTACTCCGTTTCCAGGAGACGCAACAAACTCAGCGTTACTGTTATCAGCACAGATAAGGGTATGGGTGGTGTCGGAAGTGGCCATACCGTCTGGATGAGTCGAAGCGTCGTACTTCGGAGTTACGACCGCGGCTCTAGCTGCGGCCCTGGCTGCATTGTTCAGGGTGTTCTTCAGGTACATGTATCTTCCGAATTCGAACAGCCCCATGATTAACAAGATAAGAATAGGAAGTATTATAGCTGTCTCGACAATCGCCTGTCCTCTTTGATCTTTCATTGTTTTTTCCTAAAAATAAAAAATCAAGATTTAGTCTACATTGGTAATCTTTTAAGCAGCCGATGTCAAGAAAATCTAACACAAAAAAAAGAGAATCAAAGCGTACAAAAGATTAAATATCTTTCATAGACTTCGATTCTCCTTTTCCTCACCTTGATAGCTTAAACCGATTACTTATTCATCGCGTCGCTGACATTTTTAAAGACATTGTTTGTTTTCGCGCCCAAAGTGGTCATGATGGCGATTACCACCACAGCGATGAGCACGAGAATGAGGGCGTATTCGACCAACCCTTGGCCCTTTTGATTTTTCAGGGAAGTGAACCCGGTGAGCAGGCGAACGTACAGCATATTGATCCAATCTGTCATAACACGTCTCCTTTTTTGTTTTATACGGCGCTAACATATAGTTGGCGAGATGCCGCGGAATAACGGTATCGAGTCACTTGCCGACGTTTGGCACTGTGGCGTTGATCAACTCGTACGTATTGCCGAGCTGTTGCCCTAAGACGGCAACTATGGCGATGATAACCACCGTTATCAGAACAAGCAGCAACGCATACTCAACAAGCCCCTGCCCACTGCTGTCAAACCGAATGCGCGTCCTGGCAAACTCTTTGAGGTTGACTACTGGCATAAATCTCCGGGGTCACGCGCGGCTGTCGGTTTGGGTTAACTTGTAAATCAGTTATTAAATTAAGTCAACTTGGTACGCTAAAATAATAAAATTATTTTTTTATAATTACTCTGTATACGATTGATATTTCATTAAATACGTTTAAGACAGTTCTGCAATTATTAGATTCAGTATATCCTGAGCACATTGTGTGCCGCCACTGCAGCGCAACGGACCAATCCGCCGTAAGTAACTGTTATCAAGAAGTTTTACAGAGCGGTTGGATTTCCAGCTCTAAAGAATGACCAGGCGGGTGTAAGCGAACTGTAACGGAAAAGTGTAAAGAAAGTGTAAAGCAGTTGTAAACAGGCCCGGCGGCGTCCTTACTTCGCGTCATCCTTCTTTATGCCGTATTTCTTTATAAGGGCGTACATGCTCGGCCTGCTTATCTGAAGTTGGCGTGCGGCCCTTGCGACGACATAGTCATTTTGCTCAAGCGCACGAAGGACGCTCTCTCGCCTGGACTCGGCACGGGAAGGCCCCGGCCGCGTATCAGGTGAAGGATGCGCAGCGGCATAGTGAAAATCCTCTTCCAGCTCCATGCACGCAGGCTCGATGAGCCCGTCGCTGGCCATCAGGAACCCCCTGCGCACCTTGTTTTCAAGTTCCCTCACGTTACCCGGCCATCGGTGCTGACGTATCGCCTCTACGGAAGCGGCGGAAAAATCGATGCGCCGGTTTTCGGCAGCGGCAAATCTCTCCAGGAAATGCCTGGCCAAGCGGACCTTATCCTCGCCTCTCTCCCTAAGCGGGGGGAGCTTGATGGTAAAGGAGTTCAGGCGGTAGTAGAGATCGGCCCTGAAGCCCCCCTCGACCATCGCCTTCTGCAGGTCGCGGTTGGTCGCGGCGACGATCCTCACATCGATCTTTCTGGAGCCGGAGCCGCCGACCCTTTCGATGAGCCTGTCTTCGAGAAAGCGCAGAAGCTTCGCCTGGAGCGTAGCGGGGATGTCGCCGATCTCGTCGAGGAAGAGCGTGCCGCCATCGGCGGCCTCGAAGCGCCCCTTTTTCGTGGCGTAGGCTCCCGTGAACGCACCCTTCTCGTAACCGAAAAGCTCCGCCTCAAGCAGGGTTTCAGGAATGGCGGCGCAGTTGACCGCAACGAACGGCCCACCCCTGCGCGCGCTCAGGTCGTGCAGGGCCTTTGCCGTCAGTTCCTTCCCGGTGCCGCTTTCGCCAAGAAGAAGGACGCTCATCTCGGTCGGGGCAACCTTGCGGATCATCGCGAAGACGGCGAGCATCCCCTCCGAAATGCCTATGAATTCGCTGTCGGGAGAGCGATGTTTGATCTTCAGCAGCTTGGAATCCACGAAGTCGATGATCTTGTCGATGTGCTCGAGGTTAAGCCGATTCAGGCGGATGTTGAGGCGCTGCGCGAAGGTGTTCTCGATGTGCCGTTCCAGGTAGCTGTCCTTACCGAAATTGAGGTACAGGTTGCATCTGTCGCAGGAACCTTCACGGGAATCGTCAGGGTGGCCGCAATACGGGCAATCATCACTCGGCGCGAGCTTCCCCTTGATGTGTTGCCAAAGCGCCTGCATGGTTTTCTTGTCGGAATAGAAAATACGGATGGCGGCGCCGTTTTCGCTCCGTCGCACCAACCTGGCCCGCAGTTCCACCTCCCCTGCTCCCGGCAGTATCGGCCGGATAGCGAAGAGCTCGGGGAGCTGGGTGGTGAGACCGGACACCAAAGCCCCGCTGAGGCTTAGCTCCTTGATGGTCACCGTTTCGCAGTGGCGCTCATCCCTCGAGATGTATTGGACGACAGAGTCCAGGTTAGTCCGGACTCTCACATCGAGTCTGCCCATATGGTCCCCGCACGGTCTCACTGTATCAGGTGGACGCAAGCGTTAAAATATGTCAATATATCACTTGGCTTTTGTGTACCCCGTTAAGTCAGCAACCAGCCGTTCCAGTCTCACACCCTTTACATATAGCGGATTTGATCTAGAATTCTACCCGTCGACACGGAATTATTCCTACATTTGAGGACACCAATGCTAGTACTCGGCGAAAAATTGCTTAAGGAAAACGTGATAACGAAGGCTCAGCTTGATGCGGGGATAGAGAGACAGCGCCACTACGGCGGGAGACTGGGGCAGAACCTCATCGCGCTCGGCTTTGTGACCGAGAGAGACATCAAGAAGCTATACCAGAAGGACCCCCCTCCCCCACGCACCGTAGAAGATACCGGGCTCGACCTCTCCTTCATCGCCGACCTGATCACGAAGCACATCCTCTTCATGGGGGAGTTCCGGATGGCCGACGTGGTCGAACGGGTGAAGCTCCCCCTCTCCGTGGTAGGGGCGGTGCTGGAAGTGCTGAAGCGGGAGCGCCTGGTCGAGATCAAGGGGGCCACAAGCTACGCCTCCGCGACCTACACCTTCAAGATCACCGAGCTCGGGCAGAAGAGGAGTTCCGAGCTCATGGAGCTCTGCCGGTACGCCGGGCCGGCACCGGTATCCATCGAGGATTACCGGAACATGGTGGAACTGCAGACGATAAGGTCGGTGGCGATAAACGACGCCAGCCTGCGGCAAGGCTTCTCCCATCTCGTGTGCAGCGAGGACCTCTTCAAACGCCTGGGGCCCGCCGTCACCTCTGGTAAGACGGTCTTCATCTACGGACCTCCAGGCAACGGCAAGACCGCCATTGCCGAGGCGATCGGGCATGTGCCGGAGGACCTCGTGTACGTCCCTTACGCCATCGACATCGGCGGGCAGATCATCACCGTGTACGACCCGGTGAACCACATGCCGGTAGTGCCGGTCCTGCCGCAGGAAAGCGTCGACCAGCGCTGGGTCCTCGTGCGCCGGCCGGTGGTCATGGTTGGGGGCGAGCTCACCATGAGGATGCTCGACCTGGACTTCAACATCATCTCGAAGTACTACGAGGCATCGCTGCAGTTGAAGGCAAACAACGGCATCTTCATCCTTGACGACTTCGGCAGACAGCAAGTGGAGCCGAGGCAGATCCTGAACCGCTGGATCGTCCCCCTCGATCGCAACATCGACTTCATGACGCTGCACACGGGTATGAAGTTCGTCGTCCCCTTCGACATGCTGGTCCTCTTCGCCACGAACCTCGACCCGAACAGCCTTCTGGACGAGGCGTTCCTGCGCAGGATCAGGTACAAGGTCGCCATCGACCGCCCCACAATGGAGCAGTTTCAGCTCATATTCAAAATGGTATGCCAGGGCGCCGACGTCCCGTACGACCAGGCGGTGTTCGATTATCTGATGAACGAGTGCTACCCGAGGTATGGGGCGGTTCCGAATGCCTGCCACCCACGGGACCTCATCGAGCAGATCGTGGTGGAATCGCGATACAACAGCGTCCCGGCGAGGCTCACCCGGGAAAACATCGACATGGCATGCGCCAACTACTTCGTCAGAGGGGACAGCTAGGCGGCGTCAGGCTCGAATCGCAAACGCCGACCGAGCGTTATCGGGTCGGCATCGGGCTTAGAAGCATACGGCGCCGCCGCAAGATGCTCTGGATCGTCATCGCGATCTACTTCCCCCAGGTCTGGCTGACCATCGAGTGCAGCGGTTCCAACACTGCCCTCGCCATCGTCTTCACCGTGTGGTTCATCATGCTCTGGAACTGCGTGATGCTGGTCGCCTTCGCCAGATGCCCGAGCTGCGATAACTATTTCCACATCAAGTCCTTCTTCCCCACCTACCACAAGCGCCACTGCCTGCACTGCGGGCTCTCCCTGCGCGCAGACCTCGATTCCGAGTCCATCTGAAATTCCTGCCGAAGCAAATCCCCCCCGTCCCCCCTTCGCAAAGGGGGGAGCTTTAAGGCTACCGTTCTCAGCAGTGCCCTCCACCAAAAGCTGACTCCATTTTTTTGTCGGTGTAGTTGACATCTTCTGGAGCCGCGCTATTTTTAACCAATCCTAATTATTTTATTCAAATTTAACTTCTCATTACCACGTCGGCACCTGCGTCCGTACTTGTCGGGACGCGCGCCGCCCTGACAATAGGACACCAAAGGCAGCAGAATTTTAGTGTATTTCAATCCGGAAGCGCACGGCGCAGCGAGAGAAGCCATGATATCCCACGCCCTCACCATCATAATGAACGAACTGAACAAACATCTTCATGATGTGTACAACATGAGCGACGGCGTGAACCTTGGCAACGTATCCGACATCTTTGCCTCAGGCGGTGGAAGCGGCAGCGTCTCGCGCGACAAGCTCTACATCTCGGCAGTGAACGTGAAAGAGGAGAAGACGCTTAAGAACGTTCCCAACTACGTGCGCAACGAGGCGACGCTAAAGGCAACCTACGAGAACCCGCCGGTATTCCTGAACTTCCTGCTCCTGATGACGGCAACGCACAGCGACTACGTGAATGCCCTTTCGATACTCTCCCGCGTAATCCGGTACTTCCAATTCAGAAACGTTTTCACTGAGACGAGCGTCGATCCATCTTCCATCACCACTTCCAGCGTGCCGATCAACCCGCTCGACCAGTTACAGAGCTTCAAGCTGATCCTCGACATATACTCACCGACCCTGGAAGAGGTGAACCATCTATGGGGGACGCTCGGAGGCAAACAGTACCCGTTCGTACTCTACATCATGCGCATGCTCGACCTGAAGTTCGCTTTCGTGGAAAAGGAAGAGAGCCTGATCCTTGAGATCGTACGCAACATACACCACAAACCGGCGGTAACGGTATAACGGCTGGCGCTTCAAGCACAAAGCCTCTCACGTAAAAAGGAGGAAGCACCCATGGCCACACTGTACAAGACACCGGGAGTTTACATCGAAGAGATACCCAAGTTTCCTCCTTCCGTGGCCCCGGTAGAAACTGCGATTCCCGCTTTCATCGGCTACACGGAAAAGGCGGAGGACGTGACACCCGGGGACCTAACCCTGAAACCGACGCGCATCTCCTCGCTGGTCGAGTACGACAAGTACTTCGGCGGACCTCAGAAGGAGCAGGACATCAACGTCGACGTGCAGGAAACCCAGGTAAACAGCGTCACGGTCGATTTGAAGTCAACCGCAACCGTGGCGGAGAACGCGCGCTCCAAGCACATCATGTACTACGCGATGCAGATGTTCTTCGCCAACGGCGGAGGCCCCTGCTACATCGTCTCGGTGGGCGCCTACAAGGCGACTTTCGGCGGTGCGCTGGTCGAGACCGAACTGAAGGCGGGGCTGGACACCCTGGCGAAAAAGGACGAACCGACCCTTATCATCTTCCCCGAGGCCCAGAGTCTTTCCATCGCCGACTTCAAGGCGCTGCACGACGCGGCCCTGGCGCAATGCGCCGACCTCAAGGACCGCTTCGTGATCATGGACCTGCACGGTGACTCCATCTCGCTCTCGGATCCCGGTGGGAACCTCTTGAACGCAGTGAACAACTTCCGCTCCAGCGGCATCGGTGTGAACAACCTGAAGTACGGAGCGGTGTACGCGCCGAACATCGACACCATCCTCGATTTCGCTTACGACGATACCGCGGTGGACGTAACCATCACCACGAACGGTACGGCGGCTGCGCCGGTGAAACTGGACACCCTGAAGGGTGGTAACAACAGGGTCTACGAGCAGGCGAAGGCTGCAATCACCGACATGGCCTGCAGGCTGCCGCCTTCCACGACCATGGCCGGGATTTACGCGGCGGTGGACAACAGCCGCGGCGTCTGGAAGGCGCCCGCCAACGTGAGCGTGAACTCGGTGATCCAGCCGACCATCGAATTCTCCAACGTGGAACAGGACCAGATGAACGTCGACCCAGTGGCGGGAAAATCGGTCAACGCGATCCGCGCCTTCACCGGCAAGGGGACCCTGGTCTGGGGGGCGCGTACCCTCGCCGGCAACGACAACGAATGGCGCTACGTGAACGTGCGCCGGCTCTTCAATTTCGTGGAGGAGTCGGTCAAGCGTGCCACCGAGCCCTTCGTTTTCGAGGCGAACGACGCCAACACCTGGGTCCGTGTGCAGGGGATGGTGGAGAACTTCCTCACCGTGATCTGGCGCCAAGGGGCGCTGCAGGGGATTAAACCGGAGCATGCTTTTTTTGTGGCGGTGGGACTCGGCAAGACCATGACAGCGATCGACATCCTGGAGGGGCGCATGATCGTCGAGGTGGGACTCGCCGCCGTGCGCCCCGCCGAATTCATCATCTTCCGGTTCTCGCACAAGATGGCGGAATCCTGATCCTCCTCCCCCCGGAGGGGGGAGGTCGGGAGGGGGGAAGGAAGCCGGGTGCCGACGCTGCGCGCCCCTCCCTGCCCTCCCCCTCCGGGGGCGGGAACATGAGTTCAACATAGAAAGGAGAAAGACATGGCGCAAGAGTACCCACTACCGCGGTTTCATTTCCAGGTCGACTGGGGCGGGGCGAAGATCAGCTTCACCGAGGTCACCGGGCTCGTCATGGAGCGGGAAAAGATCGAGTACCGCCACAGCGACAGCAGGGATTTCAACAAGATCGCCATGCCGGGCCTGGTTAAGAACAACAACCTCACCCTGAAGCGCGGCAAGTTCGAGAAGGACTTCGACTACAACACATGGCTCGAGGCGGTTGCCAACGAGCGGGTCGAAGGGCGGCGCGACATCATCATCAGGCTTTTGAACGAGAAGCACGAACCGGTGGCGGCCTGGACCGCGACCCGCTGCTTCCCGGTCAAGGTCACCGCCCCGGATCTGAAGTCGGACGCGAACGAGGCTGCCATAGAGACCCTCGAGGTCGCCCACGAGGGGCTGAAGCTGATGAAGGTCTAGGGGTGCCGCCATGGTGGACTACTATCCCCCCTGGGCCTTCTACTTCCGGGTCGAGTTCGGCATCAGCAAGAACAAGGACGACGTCCGATTCCAGATGGTCTCCGGGCTGTCGGTCGAGTACGACACGGAGGAGTACAAGGAGGGGGGCGAAAACCGCTTCACCCACAAGCTCCCCGTGCGCACGAAGTACGCCGACCTGGTGTTGAAACGCGGCATGCTGACCGATTCCGAGGTGATCAAGTGGTTCTTGCGGGCCTTCCGGGACCGGCAGTTCGAGCCCACCGACCTGAACGTCATCCTGATGAATGAAAAAGGTGAACCGTTAAAGACGTGGCAGGTATCGCACGCCATACCGAGGAAGTGGCAGGTGAGCGACCTGAACTCCGGCGAGAATGCCCTGGTGATCGAGACGCTGGAGCTTACCTATCGGTATTTCACCGTGGCGTAGCGGAAAGTCCGTCCAGCTGTGTCCCATGTTAAATGGGAGGCCTTCAAGCTCCCCCCTTCGCAAAGGGGGGAACGCTAGGGCAGATTCAGCGCGTTGTGGACACTGTTACTGTACGTCCACCTGCATTCGGAAAGACATTGCAGGGACTAAGTGCCGGAGCAATTCATGCCCATCGAGATCAAGGAACTGCACATACGGGTCGCGTTGACCACCTCCCCTGCCCCGCCCCCTTCTGCGGGAGGCGGCGCGGAACGGGACGCGATCGTGAGCGAGTGCATCGAACAGGTGCTGCAGATCCTGGAAAACAAGGCGGAACGCTGATGGCGGACAACGGCAAACTGGAAAAAGTCCTGATCCTCGCCTTCGACACCTCGGAGGACGCTGAGCGCGGCAGCAAGGCCGAGGCGAAGGAGAGCTTCGAGGCGCTCATCAACCCTGAGAGTTACACGCTTGACTACAAGGTGAAGACCTCGGACGGCCAGGGGCAGGGAACCAGTGGCGCCCAGGCGAAATACGAATTTACCCTACCCGAGGAACTCACCTTCGAGTTTCTTTTCGACAACTCAGGCATCATCGACGGCAAGCCTAAGAAGGAAGGGGTGCAGAAGGACGTCGACCGGCTGCGCAAGATGCTGACCGGCTACCAAGGAAAATCCCACGAGCCGTACCACCTTAAGCTGGTCTGGGGAAGCCTCGTCTTCACCGGTCGCACCACGGAACTTTCCCTGACGCACAAGATGTTCAACACGGACGGACAGCCGATACGCTCCGTCGCCAAGGTTAAGTTCAAGAAGAGCATCGAGGAGAAGAAACGCGCCAGGAAGGAGGACAAGTCATCTCCGGACCTGACCCACAAGCGCACCGTGAAGGCGGGCGACACCCTGCCGCTTCTCTGCTACCTGGCCTACGGCGACACGAGGTACTACCTGCAGGTGGCACAGGTGAACGGGCTCGACAACTTCAGGAAGCTTACGCCTAACACGAGCATCCTCTTCCCCCCCATCAGCAAGAAAGGCGCCGACACGTGAGCACAGAATCGACCATACCCACTCCCGCCACGCCGGACGTATGCACGGTCGAACTGCTCATGGACGGGGCGGCGGTGCCGGGGGAATACCACGTGATGTCGGTGGCGGTCCGCAAAGAGGTAAACCGCATCCCGACCGCGACGATCCGGATCCGCGACGGCGAGGCGGCCAAGGCGACTTTCAACGCCAGCAATGCAGACCTCTTCCTCCCGGGGAAGAAGATAGAGATCAAGCTGGGTTACCGTTCACAGAACGACACCGTCTTCAAGGGGGTCGTGATCAGGCACGGCATCAGCGTGCGCAAAAGCGGCAGCCTCCTCACCGTCGAGTGCCGGGACGAGGCGGTGAAGATGAGCGCGGGGCTTAAGAGCCGCTACTTCGTGGACATGAAGGACAGCGACGTCATTGAGCAGATCATCGACACCTACAAGCTCGGAAAAGAGGTCGATGCCACCAAGCCGGACCTGAAGGAAGTCACGCAGTACAACTCGACCGACTGGGATTTCCTGTTGCTTCGGGCCGAGGCGAATGGGCTCGTGGTCATTGCGAGCGACGGCAAGGTGACCGTAACGGCTCCCGGCACCGGTGCCGCCCCGGTCCTCACCGTCGGCTTCGGCTCCACACTCTTGGAACTCGACGCCGACATAGACGCACGCAGGCAGAGCAAGGGGATTGTGGCGAAAAGCTGGGATGCATCGGAGCAGAAGGTCCTGGAGGCGGAAGCCAGGGAACCCGCCGCTTCTTCCAGTGGGAACCTGAAACCCGCCGATCTCGCAGCCATCCTGGGGAGCGATCCGCACGTGTTACGACACGGCGGCAAATTGGGACAGCCTGAGTTGCAGGCTTGGGCGGACGGGAGACTACGGACCGAGCGACTCGCGCAGGTGCGGGGCCGGGCGAGGTTTCAGGGCTTCGCCGCCGTCGCCCCGGGCAAGGTAATCGAGATCACCGGCGTAGGGGAGCGATTCCAGGGAAAAGTGTACGTCTCCGGCGTGCGCCACCAGGTGGACAACGGCAACTGGGAAACCGACGTGCAGTTCGGCCTGTGCACCGAGACCTTCGCCGAAAGCTTTGAAGTGAGGCCCGTTCCCGCCGCGGGGCTCATACCGGGGGTGACCGGGCTGCAGATGGGTGTGGTCACCGTATTGGAAAAGGACCCGCAAGGAGAGGACCGCATCAAGGTGCGACTGCCGCTCGTCAGTAAGGCCGAAGAAGGGCTCTGGGCGCGGCTCGCCACCCTCGACGCGGGGAAGGAGCGCGGCACCTTCTTCAGGCCCGAGATCGGCGACGAGGTCGTGGTCGGCTTTCTCTGGGACGACCCACGCCACCCGGTGGTCCTGGGGATGTGCCACAGCTCCGCGAAGCCCGCGCCTGAGGCGGCCAAGGACAAGAACCACCGCAAGGGGTACGTAAGCCGCTCCAAGATGAAGTTCACCTTCGACGACGAGAAGAAGTCGGTGCAGATGGAGACCCCCAAGGGGAACCGGCTGACGCTCTCCGAGGACAAAAAGGGCGTGGTGATACAGGACCAGAACGGCAACAAGATCACCATGGACGACCAGGGTGTGCGGATTGAAAGTGCCAAGGACCTCACCCTGAAGGCGGCCAAGAACCTGAAGATCGAGTGCGGCTCCAATCTTGATTTAAGTGCCCAAGCCGCGCTGAAGGCAGCCGGTGCCTCGAGCGCCGAGGTGTCCGGCGCGAGCACGACAATAAAAGGAAGCGCGAAGACCGTGATCCAGGGGGGGATTGTGCAGATCAATTAAGGGATATCTGCCCTACCACTTGCGACCAAAGAGCAAATCCCCCCCCTTCGCAAAGGGGGGGACGCTGGGGCATGTGCAGCGCTTCTTAGGTAGCATTCCCCCTTGGCAAAAGTTCACAGAATAATTCCTGGGACCCAGTGATGTGCTCACTCGGAGACCAAAAGATGAGGCATTACGTTCTCCCCTTTGCGAAGGGGGGACAGGTGGGATTTGCCTTCGTCAGATGTAAGGAGCCCAAAAAATGCTTCCTGCCGCACGCATCACGGATCTCATCGTCAGCACGGCCACGCAGGGGGTGCCGACGCCGATCATACCGCCGGGGGCGCCGACCGTGCTCATCGGCGGACTTCCCGCAGCACGCTTGGGTGACTCCTGTGGCGCGGACGCCATCATCAAAGGCTCGGCCACGGTGATGATCGGCGGACTGCCTGCGGCACGCATGTCCGACTCAACCGCAGGCGGCGGACTCATCCTCCCCCCCTGCGCCCTCACCGTGCTGATCGGAGGCTAACCATGAACCTCGACTTCCTGGGCCGCGGCTGGTCCTTTCCTCCCGATTTCGACAAGTCTCTCCCCGGCGTCGCCATGCTGGAACACGAGGCGGACATCGTCGCAAGCCTGCAGACCTTGCTCAGCACCTCCCAGGGGGAGCGCGCCATGCTCCCGCAGTACGGCTGCAATCTGGACGACCTGGTCTTCGAAAACCTCGACACCGGCACCAAGGCGCTCATGGCGGACAAGATCGAGACGGCGATCCTCTACCACGAGCCGCGCATAGAGCTCGAGAGCATCAACCTGGACGACACCCGGGAACTCGAGGGAGTCGTCCTCATCGAGGTGGTCTACCGGGTCAAGACGACCAACTCGCGCTTCAATTTCGTCTTCCCCTACTACAGGCTGGAAGGAACCGACCTCGATCTCGGGATGACGGTGAACCTCCTGCCGGAAAACGACTAGGACGATATGCCTAAATCCGCCGACTGCAAACAGAACAGGGATGCACTGAAGCCGCTCCGGGAAGGAACGAGCCAGGACCAGCGCCTCGCCCTCCCCCTCGACCCGAACTTCGCACCGGTGGACCAGCGCGACGTGGCGCACGGTATGGTCTTCGCGCAGGCCTACGCCTCCTTCCTCAACTACTTCAACGCCAACAACGTGAAAGACGGCGACTGGACCCCTTTTTACGGCACCGACGTCTCGGTGCAGCTGGCACTCACAGCGGTGCAGGACGTGGAATTCTACCGCGGCAGGATCAAGGAGGTCCTCGACTTTCTGAAGGATCTGGGTTTCGGCTCGGACGAAACCAAGGCGAAGGATTATCTCGGCTACCTCTTCAGCAGCGTGGGGAGCCTCGCGCGACAGTTAGACCGGCTGAAGGATGCGCTCCCACAGGATCTCGCCCTGAAGGGGATGCTGCGGGGCCTCATCGTGAACCAGCTCGCTCCGGCGCTGTACCGGCTCATCTCCTACTACAAGGCGGATCTCGCCGTGACGCCCGACTCGGATCGCCTGATCGCGGACCTGCAGCCGGGACTGGAGCTGTTCGGCACCCAGACCGTCCCCTTCAGCACCGTCTTCAATTCCGGTTTGGGCAAGGAGTGGATCACCGATGCCTCCCCCGACTGGGCGAGCTACACCGGTGGCATCGCCGCGGACGCCTCGGTGTATGGGAGCGGCATCGAGCCGTTCCAAAGGATCAACCACATCGCGACGCACAACATGTTCACCTCGGTCCTCGATCAATTCCTGAAAAGTTACGCGAGGGTGGCGAACGAGGGTAAACAGGCGCTGGAGAAAACCCTGACCGACCGTGACGACCACCAGCCCCATTACGCGCTGTTTCTCGCCTTTCTGCGCCTCTTCGCCTACGCACGCGATGCGGCAAATACGCTCACCGCGCGCCATCTCGACTTCTATTACCGGGAAATCCTGCGCCTGAAGGAGAAGCCGGCCCGCCCGGGACAGGTGCACCTCCTGGCTGAGCTTGCACGCCAGGTGGAAGATCGGCTTTTCCCGGAGGGTGAACTATTCAAGGCGGGGAAGGATGCCCAGGGAAAGGACGCCTTCTACGCAAACGATGCCGATTTCGTGGCGAACCAGGCCAAGGTGACCGAGCTTAAGACCGTGTACCGTCACGGCTCGGAAAAGGTGGGACTCCTGAGCCCCAGCGGCGTGGATCAGGGGCGTCTCTTTGCCTCACCGGTCGCAAACTCCGCCGACGGCAAGGGAGCGGAGCTCACCAGCGAGGACAAGTCCTGGCACCCATTCCACAACAAGCGCTACCAGGATGGCTCGCTTGCCGTTATCGACATGTCCCGCGCCGAAACAGGTTTCGCCGTCGCCTCGCACTACCTCTTCCTGGCCCAGGGAAGCCGCACCATCACGGTGACCTTTCAGCAGCCGACACCGGTTTCCGGGGACTTCACGGCCGACGTCATCTGCTCCTTCACCACGAAAAAGGGATGGCTCGACAAGTCCCCCCTCTCCTTCAGCCAGGTGACTGGGGGGCTCAGGGTGGTGGTCGCGCTCACCGGCGCCGATCCCGCGGTCATTCCGTACCTCCCGGAAACGCACGGCTACAACTTCGACACATCTCTCCCGGTCCTCATGGTCAGACTCAGGCACCGCGACGACGCGAGGTTCAGGTACGAAAACCTCGAGGACGTGACCATCACCGGCTTGGAGCTGACCGTCGAGGTGCAGGATCTGAAGGGAGCAGCGCTCGCAAACGACTTCGGTCCGGTGGACGCCTCGAAGCCCTTCCAGCCCTTCGGACCTTCGCCGTTGGCGAACAGCGCCTTTATCATCGGCTCGAAGGAGCTTTTCCAGAAGAAGCTGACCAGCGCCACGCTGCACCTCACCTGGCAGGGTACGCCTGCACCCTACGGCGGCAAGACGGTCAACGCGGTGACCGAATACCTCCAGGGGGGGCGCTGGCACCCGTATCTGACCACGGTGCAGACCTCGGTGACGGACTCGAGCTTCACCCTGCTTGGGAACCCGCAATCCTCAGACGCTCCCCCCTACCTGGATGCACCCGATCCGACCGAGGACGAGCAATTCACAACCGGTTCTAGAAACGGCTTCGTCCGCCTGAGGCTCGACGACGATTTCGGGCAGGCGAGCTACGAGCAGGCGCTTATCGACTACATCAAGCGGGTGACCGACGCCGACCCGAACAACGACGGCACGAGGCCCATGCCGCCGACGGGACCATTCGTCACCGAACTCACCCTCGATTACGCGGCGACACAGACCATCCCCCTCGACAAGGCGGACCTGGACCTGTTCGCCGGGCGCCCGGCACGCTTCTTCAACCTGGCCCCTTTCGGCACCGCCGAGCAGCACCCTTACCTCAAGGCGAGCGTCCCATCGGCGGACGCAGCCATTTACCTTTTGCCCCAGTTCAAGCATCAAAACCGGGACGACCAAAAGCTTCCGCAGGGGCAAAAGGTGAAGCACGAGGCTGAGTTCTACATCGGCATCAGCGATCTGCTACCACCCCGTAATCTCGCCCTCCTCTTCCAGGTGGTGGACGGCAGCGCCGATCCCCTCTCGGTGAAACCAAAGCCGCACATCGAGTGGAGTTACCTTAGGCAAAACGAGTGGGTGCCTTTCGCAAAGGACGGGGTGGACGACCGCACAGCCGAACTGATCGACTCGGGCATCGTCACCTTTGCCGTACCGCGCGAGGCGTCGGCAGACAACAGCGTGCTCCCCGCCGGGATGCACTGGCTGCGCGCGGCGGTGGCGGAAAACGCGGACTCGGTCTGCCGCCTGATCATGGTTGCGGCGCAGGCGCTCAGGGCGACCTTCGCAGACCGCGGCAACGACCCAGCCTTTCCGGCGACGCCCCTCCCCGCCGGGACCATCTCGAAGCTAGACCAGCCGGACGCCGCCGTGAAGGGGATCACCCAGCCCTTCCCCGGGTTCGGAGGACGCGGCAAGGAGTCCCCCGGGGACTTCTACACGCGCATTTCGGAGAGGCTCAGGCACAAGGACCGCGCCATCGCGCAGTGGGACTACGAGCACCTGATCCTTGAAGCGTTCCCTCAGGTCTACCGGGTCAAATGCCTGAACCACACCCAGTACGAGCCGGACGCAAGCGGCACCGGGATCTACCGGGAACTGGCGCCGGGACACGTCACCGTGGTCGCCATACCTAACCAGCGCTTCACGCACCTGCGCGATCCCCTGCGTCCCTACACGAGCCTTGGGCTCTTAGAAGAGATCGCCGGTTTTGTTGAAGCGCGCACCTCCTGTTTCGTCAAGCTCCACGTCAAGAACCCGCAGTTTGAGGAGGTGCGCGTCGACTGCAAGGTGCGCCTGCACCCAGGCCTCGACCAGTCCTTTTACGGGCAGAAGATCTCGGAGGCGATCACCCGGTTTCTTTCCCCGTGGGCGTTCCCCGGCGGCGGGAGTCCCACCTTCGGAGGTGTGGTGCGCAAGTCGGTTCTGATTAACTTCCTGGAGGATCTAACGTACGTAGACTGCGTCACAGATTTCCGCCTCTTCCACACCTACCAAGACGAACATGACCTGCGAAGGACGGTGGAGGTGAACGAGGCGGCCGGTTCCAAGGCGGTATCGGTCCTCGTCTCAGCCAGAAAGCACACCGTCGCCTTCATCGATCCCGCCGGGGTGTCCGTCCCCGCCGAGGTGTGCAGGTGCGCGGTATGAGCCGACTCTCCGCCACCATAGCGAAACAGCCGCAGCTTCCCCCCGTCCAGGATTTTTTCCGCCTGCGCCGTGAGGGGATCGCCTTCATCGAGCAGATGGCGAGCGCCGTCTGGACCGACTACAACGAGAGCGATTCCGGCATCGCCATCCACGAGGCCCTCTGCTACGCCCTCACCGACCTCGGCTACCGCACCGGCTGGGACATAAAGGACATCCTGGCACCCACCGTCCCGTCCGGCGACCCAGCGCACCCCTTTCCGAACCAACCCTTTTTCACGGCGCGCAACATCCTCACCGCCAACCCGTGGACGGAAAAGGACTTCCGCCGACTGTTGATCGACCTGGAGCCGGTGCGCAACGCCTGGATCATCTGCAAGGAGTGCGCGTGCGACACGAGTTACTGGGCCTGGTGCGACGAGGAGGATGGACTTACCCTCTCCTACCTTCCGCCCGAGCCCGGAGGGCGCGGCATTATCGCTCGGGGTGGTGCGGGTCGACATCACGCGGTTCAAGTCTGGCCGCTTGGGCTGTACGAGGCGCTCCTGGAACTGGAGGAGGATCTGGACGCCGGGGATCTGAACGACAGGAAGATCGAGGCAACCGCGGTGCTGAGCGGAGCGGCGGCAAGCGCCCCGGTCGTGCTAGAGCTCCGTTTCCCGGAGGTGTCGCTTGCCGACCGGGATCAGTGGGAGCTCTTCTTGGACAGCGACGACGCCTTCGACGGGAAAAGCGGCGCCTCCGTCAACCTCAAGCTGCTCCGCTTCGGGGCGACCAGGAACTACGATCTGCTGAGCGACCCGCATCTCGACGAGCAGGGACGCGACGAGTACCTGAGGCGCCACTGGCGCACCATCTTCTACGCGACCTTCGAGGTCGAGATCCTTCCTTCCGGGGCGAAGATCGTGTTGCAGGATGCGGCGCTCCGCCTGCTCGGGGTGAGTGCCGTGCGGGACGCCGCCACGGTCGCGGCACTGAAAGCGATACTTGAGGACAAGACCTCTAATGGACTGATCCAGCGGTACCGGCGCAAGGAAACGCTTAAGGCCTCCGCCATCGATCTAGCCCGGGAAGAGCTGATCACGCACCGCAACCTGGACGAGGACTTCTGCCGGGTAGGCGTCATCGGCATCGAGGAGGTGGCGGCCTGCGCCGATGTCGAGGTGACGCCGGACGCCGACATCGAACTGGTCCAGGCGCGCATTTGGTTCGAGATCGAGCGCTACTTCAACCCGCCCATCCCCTTCTACACCCTCCAGGAACTCCTGGACCGGGGAGTGCCGGTGGAAGATATCTTCAACGGCCCGGAGCTCGCGAGCGGCTTCTTGAGCGACGAGGACCTAGAGGCGGCTTCGCTTAAGAGCGCACTCTGCGTCTCCGACCTCATCAACCGGCTCATGGACATCGATGGGGTAGTCGCCGTGAACCAGTTGCAGCTCACCAAGTACGACGCAGAGGGGAACCCGGTCCGTGGCGCCTACGACCCGATCTTCGGCAGCGACGGCAAACCGATCTTCGACCCGAACAAGGCGAGCGCCTCCTGGCTCCTCTACCTGTTGCCGCAGCACCAGCCGAGGTTGTACAGAAACGCATCTCGCTTTCTCTTTTACAAGAACGGGCTTCCCTTCCTCCCGAGGATGGACGAGGCGCTGGACACGCTCACGCGCCTGCGCGGCGAGGCGGAGCGCTCAGCAATCCGCGGTGCGATGAACGACCTCCCGATCCCGACCGGGAAATACCGGAACCCGGACCGGTACTTCCCGGTGCAGTACAGCTTCCCGCTCACCTACGGCGTCGGTCCAGACCAGCTCCCCACCACGGCCTCGGCCCGGCGCAGGGCGCAGTCGCGCCAGATGAAGGCCTACCTGATGGTGTTCGAGCAGATCCTCGCCGACGCCTTCACACAGCTCGCCCACACCGCCGATCTCTTCTCCCTCGACACCGCGGTGAGCCGGACCTACTTCGCCGCCGAGCTTTCCGATGCCGTGATCCAGGGTTACTCAGAGCTCGTGACCGGCCTCAGCAAGACGCTGCTGGATGCGATGCTGGAGACGCCGGAGGAATTCAGGGAGCGGCGCAACCGGTTCCTGGACCACCTGCTCGCCCGCTTCGGCGAAGACTTCAGCGCATACGGCCTGCTGCTCGCGAAGGTCCTCGGGCAGGACATCGCCCTGGACCAGTTGATAAAGGACAAGATCGCCTTCCTTTCGGACTACCCGCGGATCAGCCACGACCGCGCCAGGGCCTTCGATTACCGGCACGACCCGTGCGGCGCGGACAACCAGCCGGGCATCAGGCGTCGCATCTCCCTGCTTCTAGGCTACCCGGAACTCGACAAGCGGATGATCGTGGTGGAGCACCTGCTGCTCCGCCCGAAGTTCCCTGGGGACGCCCTCTACCCCGCCTGCACCGACGGGGCCTGCAACACCTGCGGCGCCGAAGATCCCTACTCCTTCCGGCTCACCTTCGTCATGCCCGGCTGGCTTGATCCCTTCCATGCCGATCTTGAGATGCGCGGCTACGCGGACCGGGTGATCCGCGATGAGGTCCCATCGCACCTCGTCGCCAAGATCTGCTGGGTGGGAAACGACGGCTACGTCGAGGACCCGTGCGATCCGGTGCTCGGGCGGCTCGCGGCACTTTTGGAGCGCGAGGGGCGCAAGGCTGACGGTCTTTCGCCCGGCGAGGAGGAGGCCTGCGCCTGCGCCATCGCCATTCACAAGGAGTTCGCCCAGGTGTTCCTGCTCTGGTACCAGGAGAACGCGAAGAAGCACTTCCACGCGGACGCCCTGAAGATGGAACTGGAACTCACGTTCGGCGACAAGGTCAAGCCTGAGGAGATCGCCTGCGGCGTGGCGCTTCTTTTCGAGCTGTGGACCCAGGTTTTGGCAGAGGAAGTTGAACACTTCGGGCAAATCGCCCTTTACGGGCTGCAGTACGAGCGTTTCCAGGCGGCTTGGTGCGACTGGCTCGCGGCCAACGCCGGCTTCGACTGGACCGAGGAGCGCCTGGAAGAAAGGGTGGAGGCTGTCCTCACGCGGAACCTCCTGTCACCGGGCGAGACGGTGAATCGAAGCGGCGCCAACCTTTGCCACTGCGCCCGGGGCATCCTGACCGGCTTCGGGATGGAGTTCTACCAATGGATGGACGGCCTCTTCCGCTCCGGGAGTTTCACGCCCGATGCACAGCTCCCAACCTTCCCCATCGATCTCGGGCAGGCGTGCCCGGGCGTTTCGTTCCAGGCGGGGACGACGGAAAGGATACGCGCCCTGCTCGAGGAGAGGTACCACGCCTACCGCGAGGTCTCCTACCTTCTGCGCGTGGTGCTCGACCTGCTGGGCGCATTGAGCAACAGCTATCCCCCCGCGACGCTGCACGACTGCGACGAGGGCAACGACAAAAACCCGGTACGTCTGGGTACAACGGCTCTAGGAAACTGATCGAGGTGCTCCGCGATGAAACCTTCACAAGATAACTTCCCCGTCTTCGAGGCGAACCAGGTGCTCTCCTTCTCACACCTGAACCAGGTTTTTGACTACCTGGACGAGCAGGAGCGGCTCACCCGCGCAAACCTGATCGGCATCGGCATCGTCTGTGGGCTGGAGATCGCCCTCTCCCAGAACGTCGACGGAGGCCTCGCCATAACGGTCACCCGGGGGTGCGGCGTCACCTCACAGGGGTACCTGATCGTGGAGCCTGAGGACGCGTTCCTCGTCAGCTACCGGCAGTACCTCCCTCCCAGCGATATCCCCTACACTCTCTTCATGAAGGGGGACGCCCCCTATCCCATATGGGAGCTCTTTCCAGCCGGCGAGCCGGACACGGCCCCCATCACAACCCCGGAAGGCTTTCTTAACGACAAGGCGGTGCTCCTTTTCCTGGAGCTGAAAAAGGAGGGGCTGCGTAACTGCAGCATGAACAACTGCGACGACAGGGGAAGCGAGATCACGGTAACGGTGCGGCGCCTCCTTATCGGCATTAACGACCTGAAGGAGATCATCGCGCGGGCGAACGCCCTGGAGGGGAACGGCACCGTCACCGATCTCGCCCAAACACTCTTGGAGCGGCTGAACATCCCGGAAGTGCACCTGCCAAGGATAGACGTGCCGAACACGGCCCCCGCCACCTCGCAGGACGTGTACGCCGCTTTCCAGGCTGCATTCACGGGAGAAAAACTCGTGCAGCAGACGGCGACGGCGCTCACCGCCGCTTACGACGCGTTCAAGCCGCTGGTGCAGCAGAAGTACCCGGACAACCCCTTCGCCGAGTTCACCGGCCGCTTCGGGTCCCTGGACAACACGCCAGGCTCCACGGCACAGGTCAGGTTCCTTCAGTACTACTACGATTTCTTCGACGACATCTCGAAGGGGCTGTGCGAGCTCTCCCATGCGGGCGCCGAACTTTTCGCGGTCTGCTGCCCACCGGAAGGGCTCTTCCCGCGCCACCTGATGCTAGGTGTCCTCTTCCCTATCCAGGTGAGCACACCGGAGCTGTACCGGACCCCGTTCTGGCCTTCCCCGGCGCTCTCCGGCGGCGAGGATCGTATCGTCGAGCTAGAGCGGCTCTTCGAGCGCCTCGTGGAGATGACGACGCGCTTCACAGATGCTCCGCCGCTGCCGCTTGCCGGCTTTTCGCGCCTCCCCTCGACCGACAGCACGATCAGGATCACCCCGAGCAGGCTCGGGGAAGCCCCTCTTTCAGGGAAGGCGATCCCCTATTACTACCTCTTCACCGGGACCCCGCCGCTGTACCGCCTCTGGGACCCCGAGAAGACACGGCGTAACCGCGCCAACCAGAATCTCGGCTACCGTTCCGACTCCTACCAGCCACCTGCCCCTACCTTCGTGACCCAGGCGCTGCGTTACGACCTGGAGCCGTACAACTTCCTGCGCGTCGAGGGGCACCTCGGCAAGAACTACCAGCGCGTGATGACGACGCTCCTGACGCTCAAGTCGCGCTACCGCCTCCCCATCGAGGTGATCGCGCTGCGCACCGGCGCCTTCGACGAGAAGGTGACCGTCGATCTCTCCAAACAGGGTTGCCGTTTCCAGGACCTCGAGACGCTCTACGAGAGCGTGAAGGCGGAATCGACCTGCTTTCTCTGCGCGGAGCTGCGCTACTTTTACGCGCTTCCCTTCGAGACCCGCTCGCCTGTCACCACCCCGGTCAAGCCACAGCTCGCCGTGCTCGCCAACTGCGCCCCCGATTTCCTGGTACAGCCCCAGACGCTGGGACGGCTCTTCGAGGACTTCCTGGCGAACCAGCCTGGCGGGGCCGTCCCAGAGATCGATCCGAACGTCATCATAAACTTCCTGAACAGCCAGAACGCGGGACAGTCGAACCTGATCATCTTCTACGTCATCGCCTGCGTGGCGAAGCTTTTCGAGCAGTACGCGGCGACGCTCGCCGAGCTTGACTACACGTCCTTCGAAAAGCGTTACCAGGATCTTTTGCGGGTGACCGAGGCAGTGGAGAAGGAACGGGAGGACGCGGCCGGAGCCATCGAAGGAACCATCAACCTGCTCCGCTGGGAGGAGCTCGACGACCGGCTCGAGGCGATCCTGTACCACTGCCGCCTGGACGTGGTGAAGGCGCTGGAGGGAGAGTTCCAGGACCGGCTGAGGGAGGTGAAGCAGAGGCTCTACCTCGGAACTTTCCTGCGCGATCACCCCGGCATCCAACATAAAGCCGGGGTTCCGTTAGGTGGCACCTTCATCGTCGTCTATCACGAAGAACCGGCGAGGGTGCTCCAGCCCGGAGGCGGGATCGACCTCGGCGGCCTCAGGGACCGCTTCCGCTTCGACGGACGCGTGGCACCCGAGGGCGTAACCGGCAGGACGGGACCGGCAGCACCTTCGGGAACGGCCACCATCTGCGCCGACGTGGAGCCCGCCGCCATGATGGACGCCTTCACCCGGATGGCAAGCAAGCCCGAGCTCGCAGCGGACCCTGACGTACGGCTCGTGCTGGGGGCTTTCACGGGACGCGTGCCAGACCTTGGTGTGACGCGCCCGCCGCGGACCGGCGCCGAAGACATCATCGAACAGACGGTACGGGAGCTGGAGGACGGCGCAGTTATCGCCGACTTCTACCTCCCTTATCTCTGCTGCTCGGACTGCGCACCCGTACAGTTCGTGCTTCCCACGCCGCCGCTAAGCTTCACCGTGCAGACCGGCTGTACCAACGCCAACAACCAGGCCGAGGTGACCATCACCCCCGAAGGGGGAACGGCGCCCTACAGCGTGAAGGTGGACCAACAGGACTTCACGCCGCTGAACGGTGTGCTTGCCCTCTCCGCTGGAACCCACATCATCTCGATACGCGACCAGGAGGCAACGGTCTCCGCGCCGCAGACGGTATCGATCCCGGCACAACTCGTCCTCGGGGAGCCGCGTTTCGACTGCATCGGCGACACCGGAACTTACGTCGCCGTCCTGGACATAAAGGGCGGCACCCCCCCTTACACGCCGAACCGCGGCTCGGTCAACGGGACGGTTTATTCCAGCGGCAACCTCCCCGGCGACACCGACGTCGAGATCGTCATCACCGATGCACGCAACTGCAGCGCCTCGGCCACCCTCAGGCACACCTGCACCCAGCCGCTCGCCTTCAGCGCCACGGTCGGCTGTACCGGCCCGGACAACCAGGCGCCGGTCGAGGTGAAAGTGACCGGCGGGACCGCGCCGTACAACGTGCAGGTCGACACCGCTCAGCCCGCTCCGGCAAACCTGGCGTTGAAGCTGAACGTCGGCGGGCACAGCATCATCGTGCACGACGCAGCCGGGACCGCCACCGCGCCGCAAACCATAGTGGTGCCGCCGCCCCTCGTGCTGCGGGAGACCGATTTCAGTTGCGAGGGGACCGAGAGCTATCGCTCCTTCATCCGCATCGAAGGAGGAACGCCCCCCTTCACGGCGAACGACAAGCCGGTCACCGGGAATTTCTTCAACACCGATTCCATCCCAAGCGGAAGCAGCTTCTCTGTTACCGTCGTCGACCACAACAACTGCACCGCCTCGCTCCAGGTGCAGCACAACTGCGAACAGGCCTGCGACCTTCCTTGCAGCGGCCAGTCGCGGCGCTGTGCCTACCGGCTCTGGATTCAGCCCCCCTTCCAGGACGCGCGCTACGAGAGCTATCGCCAGGAGCGGGAAGTGCGGCTGCGGTTCAACGGCCGGGACATAACGCTGCGCGCCGACGGGCTCCCCATACCCGATGCGGGCCATTTGAACGAGAACTTCAACGATGCCGTCGGGAGCTACGTGAAGGCGTTGAACGAGGTGGTTAACCAGGCCCTGGTCGAGCAGGCTGGCGCCGCGCCGGGACGTCTGGTCTTCAGCTTCCAGCCCGACGACGCCCTTCCCTTCGCCGTGCTCTTTATCGAGTACTTTGTCTGCGACAACTTCAACCTCGAGTTCCGTTACAGCTTCGCCAGGCCGAACCCGGCCTTCTCGATGGTGATCCGCTACACGAACGAGCCGGCGGCGACCGGCGCGCCCTTCGACGGCGCCGTCTTCATCAACCAACGCCTGAACAACAAGGAGACCAGGGTTCCCTCCTTCGACTGCAGCGAGCGCAACCAGTGCACGCACACCGACTACCATAAGCTCTGCGAAGGGCCGCAACCGGAACTGGACATGAATGTGGAGCGCGCGGCGGAGAACGGTTTGCGGCTCGCGGGAAAGGTAGGGAACCTGCCAAGAGAGGAAGTAGCCGCCTGGGTGTGGGACCTGCCGCTTGCGAACAGCAGCGAGCCCTTCTACGAAGGGGAGCAGGTAGAAGCGCAGGTGCAGCGCCCCAATGGCCCCGTGCAGCTCGCCGCGATAACCCGCAAAGGGTGTTTCGGGGCAGCGAGGAAGGAGCTTTAAGCAGCCTCAACGTCAGACCGGTCAGACTTAGTCAGACCCGTCTGACTAGTCCGACAGGTCCGACTGTCCGACAAAAACGGAGCCCCCAAATGCCGCACGTTATCCGCAAAAAGCGCCTCCATATCGAGTTCCACGGGCCGGAGTCGGAGGTCGCGGCGCTGCAGCGCCGACTGGAGCGCTTCTGCTACGACTCCCTACTACCTGTAATGGAGGTCGCCCTGAACGAACACGCGGCGGAAGATGAACACATCCTGCTTGAAGAAGTCGTCATCGACGCGGGGACCATCCCGCTGGACCAGATGGAGGCCGACCTTTCTCAAGCCGTGCAAGAAGGAATGCAGCAGGCTTTGGGCGAGGAGCTGCAAAGTCCGCGCATCAACTCCAGACGCAGGAACAAACTCCAGGCGATGACCGAGGTGTTCATGCATTTCCTGGAACAGGGTTCTCTACCATGGTGGTTTCAGCTCCAGGCGGGAAAGGAGCTTGAACAGGTACTGCTTGAGTGCTGGTTGGACGAAAGCCTCCCCTACGGCGCCGCCGTCATCACCCTGGAAGAGGTCCTCATCCCGCTACAGAAGGAATCGGCGCGCAGGCGGCTGATCCTGCAGTTCTCGGAGCGCTTCCGCTCGCTGCTGTTGCCGATCATCGCACCGCAAGTCGGCATTAGGGTTGCGGCGGTACTGGAGCGGCTTTCCGGTGTTGCGCTTCCTTCGACAGCGGTAGCCCCGATCCGAGAAAAGGTGTGGGACAATGGCCTGGCTGCCGCGGCAAACCACGTCAGCGCAACCGAGCACGAACTCATCTCCCGCGCGTGGCTCGGGCTCCCGGAATGGTTACGAAGGCATCCCGAGGTCTCAGTCGCCCTGGAGCGGCACTGGCCCGGAGCCGTCGGTTCGAGCAAGCCAGAGGCAACGGTCGAAGATTTAAAAAGCGCCACCCATAAACAGAATGAGGAGCCGTCAGCCGGGCATGCGGAGAAGATCGAAGGAGCGGACAAGCCTGAGGCGGTGCAGGAAGGTATCTACATCGAAAACGGCGGCGTGGTGCTGCTGCATCCGTACCTTACCCGGCTCTTCGAGGCGCTTGAGATCAGCAGCGGAAACCACATACTCACACCCGAGCGCGGCGTCGCAGTCCTGCACTACCTTGCCTCGGGGTCAACCGAGCCGCCGGAATATCTGGTGGCGCTGCAAAAGATCCTGTGCAGCATCCCACTGCATATCCCGATCGCACGAAACATAGAACTGACCGAACTGGACATCGAAATGTGCGACAGCCTGCTTAAAGCCCTGCTCCAGCACTGGGGCGCTCTGCGTAACAGCTCAGTGAACGGGTTGCGCGGCGCATTTCTCATGCGGCCTGCGAAGCTGACCCTGCGCGACAACGACGAGTGGCTTTTGCAGGTGGAGAAAAACAGCTGCGACATACTGCTGGATCAGCTCCCGTTCAGTATCTCAATGGTGAAGCTCCCCTGGATGGAGAAACTTTTGTGGGTGCAGTGGGACTAGGAGTGCGGCGATGAAATCGTGCGCGGAAAAATCTTCTGCTGCTTCGACCGCAGCGGCTCAAGTCGCAAGAGAGCCGTTTCTCTCCCCTGCCGTGCAGAGGAAGATGACGGTCAGCAAGCCGGGCGACAAGCTCGAGCAGCAAGCGGACCGGACCGCGGACCGGGTCATGCGCATGAGCGCCCCGGAAGGCCCGAAGGAAGAAATCTCCCGGCAACATGAGCCGCTCCAGCGCCAGGAAGAACGCCTCGGAAAGCAAGGAAACGAGGAGAAGGTCAGCCGTCTGCCCGACGAGCGTCTGCAGCGGCAGGAGGAGCGCGTTCAGAAAAAGGGGAATGAGGAGCGCCTGCAGAAGCAGCAGGACGAGAAGCCGCAGCGTGAACAGGACCGCCTTTCCCGGCAGGGGAACGAAGAGAAGCTAAGACGCAAGGAGGACGAAAAGATCAGCAAGGAGGGGGCGGAGAAGGACAACGTCCTGCGCTCCGAGGCCGGTGTCTCCCCTGCGGTCGGCGATGCGACCAAGTCCGCCGTGAAAAGCGGCGCTTCAGGCGGGCGCCCGTTGGCAAGCGAGGTGCGGGACTTCATGGAGCCGCGCTTCGGTAACGACTTCGGCGCGGTCCGTGTCCACGACGACGAGCGTTCCGCCCGGCTCTCGAATGACCTTTCCGCCCGCGCCTTCACCTATGGGAACCACATCTTCTTCTCCCGCGACGCCTACCAGCCCGGCACTAGCGAGGGGAAGCGGCTCTTAGCCCACGAACTGGCCCACACCGTACAACAGGGCGAGGGGGTCGCCCGCCAGGGGAACCCGCACAAGGAAAAGCGCGACGAGTCGCGAATCATGCGGCCCCCCGCCCCCGCTCCCCCCAAAGCCGCGCCCGCAGTCGATGCCGGTCCGGTGAGTTCCCAAGTGGTGGATCTCTCCTCCTCCGTCTTCGCCCCCTCGCAAAAGGTTAAAGACGAGATCGAGGCTTCCAAGGACAAAGGCCTGGAAGTACGCGTGATCGTGAAGGGACTGACCGCCGAGGGACGGGTCAAGGTCCGCATGGACAGCAAGAAGAACCTCGACTCGATCGGCAGGGGGACCATGCCCCTGCAAAATCCGTGGACCGACCAGATCGGCGGGATGCACATCAACTTCACCATCAAGAACAACGAGGTGACCGGCGGCTACGCATCGCTGAAACCAAAGGGCGGCGACACCAACGATTGGCTGCGGGCGCTGCAGAAAAACGCGGAACTGCTGGGGGGACTCGGCCTCAAGGTCGAGAGGCTCCCGAAACCCAAGAACACCTTCGAATCCGGCAAGCTCACCCTGGGCGTCGAAAACCTGAAGGTCGAAATCGGCGGGTTCCTGGACGCCGACTTCAACATCCTGGTGGAAAACGTCGCGAAGCCGAAGATCGACGCGAGCGCCACCGTCGACGTGAAGGGGATGGTGAAGGGGGACCTCAAGGTGGACAACACCAAGGGCCCCCTCACCGGCCAGCTCACCCTGGCGGTCAACCACAAGTCCTTCTCCGGTTCCGCGACGGTCATCTACAAGCCGGACGGCAGCGTTGATATAGGCGGCAAGGCGGCCTACAACGCGGACAAACTCTCCGGCGAGGTCTCTTTCATCGCCACCGATCTCGATTCGGCCAATAAGTTCGCCAAGGACGCGATCGCAGCGGCAGGTGGCAAGGAGAACATCGAGGCGACCGGTCCTCCCCCGCCGATACCTGCGCCAAAGCCGGAGAAGAAGAGCCGCGCCATCGCGGCCACGGGGCAGTTGCAATTCCACCTGACCCAGTGGTTTGCCGGTACCGTATGGGTCGTGGTCGACGGACGCGGCCTTCTGACCGTGGTGAGCAAGATCGCGCCGCCCGGTGAGATCCCGCTCTTCCCGCAGAAGAACTTCGACCGGGAGATCGTCAAGTTAGAGGCGAAGGCATATTACGGCATCCCCGTGGTCGGCAACCTGAACCTATTCGCCAACATAAGCCTTTGGGCGCTGGCGCGGCTCGGCCCGGCCAAGATCTACAACATCGAGATTCTGGGGACCTACTCGACAGACCCCGAGGTCCAGAAGTTCATCCAGATCTCGGCCTCTTTCAACATCTCTGCCTATGCCGGCCTGAGACTGCGCGCCGAGGGGGGCGCCGGGATCGAGATCGCGTCGCATGACCTGAAGTTCGGCGTAGGGATCCAGGTGGACGTGGGGCTCATGGCGTACGCCGACGCCCGCCCCACCATAGGCTATCGCGACCCCGGCGTTTTCTACGTCGGCGGAACGCTGGACATCGTCGCCCAGCCCATGCTCGACCTCGGCGGCGATTTCTTCATCGCCCTGGAAGCGCCATGGTGGTCGCCGATCTCGGACCACCGATGGACCTGGCCACTATTCTCCAAGCAGTGGCCCCTCTCCGACCCGGTCGGCATCAGCGCGGTGGTAAAGGAGTACGTGCTCGGCTCGGGCACCGTCCCGGAGATCGAACTGAAGAAGCCGGAGTTCGACCCGTCCAAATTCATGACCAGCATGGTGGACGACAAGCTGCCCGAGAAGTCCGGCGCCAAGGGGAGCGGTAGCGGCACCTTCAAGAACGACGGGAGTATCCCGCCACCGACCATCCCCCCGAAGAAACCGGCACCGAAGAAGCCGGAGCCGAAACCGACCAAGAAAGGAAAGACACCACCTGCCGGGACCAAATCGGCCAAACCGGACCCGAAGGGGGTCAAGGACCAGGAAACGGCCAAGATCTTTCAGGCTGCGGCGAAGCCCCTGGGCGCACTCCGGTCGGGCGGCCCTTTCACCCGCGCCATGCTGGACGCGGAACTTGGAAAGATCAAGGGATCGGTGAAGGGGATCACCTTCGACGTGCAGGCCAAGGGGGAGAACTGGGTGGTTACCCCGAAGGCGGGGGGGAAGAGCGCGAAACCGGTCCAGTTGAAGGGAAAAGGAATCGACAAGGACGCCAAGGACGGGAAAAAGGACGCAAGGAGTGAGGCCCAGAAGCAGGCGGATCTCGACGCGGCCCTCGCCGATGCCACCGCCCTCCTGGAGGACGAAAACAAGGACGCCGCTGAAATCAAGCAGGCGCTCCCGGCGATCAAGACGAAGTACTACCTGATCCTGATCGAACTGGTCGAAGCTGATGCGGACGAGGACGAGGTCTACGACAGCATACGCGCCACCGTCAACCCGACCAAGAGCGGTACGAAGAAGAAGCGTCTCAGAAAGCACAAGTCGCAGTACGTCACGCGCAAGGGGCATCAGTACGTACTCAAGCCGGAGTTCAACACCAAGGAGTACATCCGCGACAGTTTCTACGCCAAGGGCTACCGCACCGACGTGTACGAATGGCGCGACGACCAGGTGAACGATCCCAAAAAGCTGAGGCAC
The DNA here is from genome assembly GCF_004917075.1 of Geomonas edaphica. Taxonomy (GTDB): domain Bacteria; phylum Desulfobacterota; class Desulfuromonadia; order Geobacterales; family Geobacteraceae; genus Geomonas; species Geomonas edaphica. The sequence continues at coordinate 268,124 of NZ_SSYB01000001.1, read as the reverse complement.
CCGACCAAGCCCAATCTGTACAAGTGGAACAACAAGTGGTGGGACAAGACGCTCAAGTACAAGGAGTCCCCCACCATCGACCACAAGAAGCAGGCTGTGGTCCAGCACTGGAATGAAACAGGGAGAACGACCTATCACAAAAAACGCCTCGATTACTTCAATGACATAAAAGGGATGGAGGTCGTTCCCTACAGCGAGAACAGTTCCATGGGGTCAAAACTTCCCGACAGTTATTCAAAGCGAGTCACCATTAAATTCAGAGGTCCGGGAGAAGGGACATGAGCATGTTGTATCTGTGGCATCCGTCGGTAAGCGGGGACGGCAAGGTTCTCGACTGCATCCTGACGCGTGGGGATTCGGACCAAATCGGTGGCGGCTCGGAGCGCTTCGTGAGCGCGCTGGCCTCCACGCTGGAGATCGGCACCATCCCGCTCAAGTGGTCGATAAAGCCATACCGCTGCAACTTTTACAGCGAGTACTGGTCCGAAGGGGGATGGGAATCGAGGTGGGACTTCATCTGGCGTGTGACAATCCATTTCAAGGCGCAGGTGGCGATACGACCGCTGAAGCTCGGCTATCTCGGGATAGACGACATCGACGACTATTCGCCGCTCGTGGAGAGCTACAAGTTCGAGCCCTTCTCTTGCCTGGTGGCCGGAAGCTTTGACTCGGAAGAAAAGGCGCGGGAAACGGCGCCCCGTCTCGCTAACGACAAGGAACTGGTGGCGGCAAGGAAGGTGGCGGCGTCCCCGGACCCGGTCATACAGGTGGTCCGCGTCGATGAAAAGGCTTTCCACCTGCGCGCGGCGCTGGGTTCCGGCGACGCCTCCTTCTTCCAGGGAGAGTACCCCGAGCTCACGCTCTCCTTTCTCGAAGCTGCCGGGGCGGTGACCCATGTCCGGGGATAGGAATACTCAGCACCCAAGCGCGGAAGCGGCGAACCTCGGTCTCGCCCTGGACTGGATCGAGCAGCTGGTAACGGGCTATCTCGCCCTTCGTTTCGAGCGGGCCGAAAGCTTCGAGCCGCCGCCGCTCGAGTTTTGCAGCGAGGATTCGCCGCTGGAGCTATTCATAAAGAGCCAGGACCCGGGCATGGAGGAATTCGCCGTAGTGATGTTGGCGCTGGCGCCCCACCTGCGCCCCGGCTTCTACAACAAGATACTCGCGCAGTTTCTTCCGGAGGGGGGCGAGGTGCACGAGTTCGGCGGTGTGCACGGCTCCGATCACCGGGCCATCCTCCCCACTGGGGAGACCGCCCAGTTCATCCTGGCCGGGAACGACGTGCGCAAAAGGATCGAGGTGCAGCGCATGTTCGGCGCCGAGCACTGGTTCGCCAAGAAAAAGGTCGTCTGGCTCGACACGGTGCGTCCCGGCGAGCCGATGATGAGCGGGCGCCTTTGCATAGACCCGGAACTGGTGGAATGGGTGACCCTCGGCACGGTTGGAAAGCCGCGCTTCGGCATCGAGTTCCCGGCCCAGGCGATCGAGACGGAGATGGGATGGGAGGACCTGGTGCTGCACCCGGACACGCTGCGCCAGATCCGCGAGATCGAGAGCTGGGTCCGGCACAAGGACGTCCTCATGGAAGAATGGGGGATGAAGAAGAAGCTGCCGCACGGCTACCGCGCCTTCTTCCACGGCCCCCCCGGCACCGGCAAGACCCTGACCGCGACGCTGTTAGGGAAGTACACAGGCCGGGACGTGTTCCGCATCGACCTGTCGCGGGTGGTTTCCAAGTACATCGGGGAAACCGAGAAGAACCTCGCCCTCTTGTTCGAGAAGGCGGAGTACAAGGAGTGGATCCTTTTTTTCGACGAGGCCGACGCCCTCTTCGGCAAGAGGACCGACGTTCGCGACGCCCACGACCGTTTCGCGAACCAGGAGATCTCCTACCTGTTGCAGCGCATCGAGCAGTACCGGGGGCTCGTGATCCTCGCTAGCAACAAGCGTAACCAACTTGACGACGCCTTCGTGCGGCGCTTTCAGGCCATCATCCATTTCCAAATACCGAGGCCGGAGGAACGCTACCGGATCTGGAGTGTCGCCTTCCCGCAGCAGGTCGAGATCGCCCCAGAAATCGACTGGCGGCAGATTGCAACGAAGTACGAGCTCTCCGGCGCCGGGATCATGAATGTCATGCAGTACTGCGCCCTGGAGGTGTTGGCCGACCAGTCGCGCCGCCTGGATCTCAAAAGGCTGGAAGGGGCGATATTGAGGGAATACGTGAAGGAAGGAAAGGTCGTCTGAAGAAGAAGCCGTTCTAAGTTCTATGTTCTAAGTTCTATGTTTAGAAGCCTGGCCTTTAACGTAGAACGTAGAACTTAGAACGTAGAACCTCGCTTTTAAAACCTTCTGCTGTCGTATGCCCAGTGCAAAAGCGCCTGGCGCTGCCTGCGGCGGCAGGTGAGCACACCTTCCGGGCAGTTATTCCTGATCTGGGCGATGTGCCTCGTCATCGCCTTCCAGCGCTTGATCTGTCGCGCGTCATCCGGACACCTGCGCCCCATGTAGTAGCGGCAGTACCACTGGAACCAGCCGCGCGGGTCGTCGCTGTAAATCCACCCTTTCTCGCGCCAGTACGAAAGCGGCTTCGATGCATTCACCCCGAAAAAGTTGTACTCCGCCACATGCCGCTCGTGACAGAGCCTCGCGTTCTCAAACCAGTCCTCGGGAAACTCATCCCGGCAATCGGTCATGTACTTGCCGCCAAAAACTCCCATCTCCAGCATCTCTTTAGGCGTCAGATCGGGTTTGAACTCCGGATGGAAGTTCTCACCAGCCGGTTCGGTACGGTAATAGACGTAGTCTCTCTGCATCATGTCATTGACACAAACACGAATCTTTTTCACTTTGACTTTGACTCTCCATGGAAAGCGGTAGAATATCCCGACAAAATGTACAGTGACCGGCAGCAGTGTCAAGCCGAAGAAGAGATCTATGCACATTCAGGAGGCAGCGTCGCCATGGTGAGTATCGAAGAAGCACAGCGGATCATCCTGGAACAGATCGTTCCGCTCGAGATCGAGAAAGTAACCGTCTTCCACGGACTGAACCGCATCACGCCTGAGGATCACGTAGCGCCGTGGGACATCCCCGCCGCGGATAACTCGGCGATGGACGGCTTCGCCTTTCTCCACTCGTCGGTCCAGGATAATCGCCTCAGCGTCTGCGGCTTTCTCCCCGCCGGTGAGGTGCGCCGTGAGACGGTACCGCCGGGTAGCGCGGTGCGCATCATGACCGGCGCCCAGATACCGCCGGGGTGCGACACCGTGGTGCCCATCGAGGATGTCGAAACGGACGGCGACGCCATTGTCATCCGAGGCAAGGTGAAAGCTGGCGACCATGTGCGACGGCGCGGCGAGGACATCTCCCGCGGCGATGTCGTCATCCCGGCAGGCTCGCTCTTGCGCCCGCAGGAAATCGGCATGCTATCCGCCATGGGGAACACCTCGCTCGCCGTCTACCGGCGCACCCGCGTCGCCATCCTCGCAACCGGCGACGAACTTCTCGAGCCCGGGGCCACGCCCGAACCGGGCAAACTCATCAACAGCAACAGCTACAGCCTTGCCGCACAGGTGCTCGACGCAGGCGGCGACCCGGTGCTGCTTGGCATCGCCACCGACGACCTCGAGGCCACCTGCGAAAAAATAAGAGCTGGGCTCAACGCGGATTTCCTCGTGATAACCGGCGGGGTCTCGGTCGGCGACCGCGACTTCGTGAAGGCGGCCATCGAGGAGTTGGGCGGCAGCGTGAACTTCTGGAAGGTGAACATGAAGCCGGGCAAGCCGCTCGCCTACGCCACGCTGCAGGGGAAACCCGTCTTCGCCCTTCCCGGCAACCCGGTGGCTGCTATGGTTTCGTTCGAGCTTTTCGTGCGCCCTTCCCTTTTGAAGGCGATGGGGCACCGGCGCGTGTTCCGGCCGACGGTCCGGGCCGTGCTGCAGGAGCCTGCGGTCAACAAGGGGAACCGCCCCCACCTCGTGCGCGGCATCGTGTCGCAGTGCGACGGGCGTTACCTTGTCTCCACCACCGGCAACCAGAGCTCGGGGCGGCTCTCCTCCCTCACCTTAGGCAACGGCCTCATGAAGCTCGCGCCGGAATCCAGGATCGAGTCCGGCAACGAGGTGGAGGTCATGCTGCTCGACCGCAATTTCGAGATGGGCCTTTTGCAGGAGTAACCAGAACCGTTCCGTCTCTCCCATCTAGCCCCCTCCCCTTTTCGAGGCGGCGGTCACTTCATAAACGACGGCCGCCGCCATTTTTCTGCTTCAACCTGCAAATCCTCTTTGCCTTGTTATAATTAGGTCCCGACCCGTCCAAGCCTAATTAACAAAATTTTCCCTGCTACATTTTTCCCAGGATCGGTCCAACTCGCGGTATCACCTCAGTCCGCAAAAGGGGAAGACAGCCTTATCGCTTTTTTTGATCTAGGTCAAAATTATCCACAGAATAGTGTTCTAGAGTCGTCTTGCTCCGAAACGTTTACACTACTGGGCCGAAGGCTTCCTCAAGAGCCCCTCCCCGTACAACCAACCTGGAAGCAGAAGGAGAAAATCCATGCAGCCTGCCTTTTCAAAACTCGGCCGTTTGATTTTGTCGATGACATTGGTGCTTTTCGCCTCGGGAACCGTTCGCGCCGATGCGGGCAAGGACCTTTTCGACAAGATGTGTTCCTCCTGCCACACTATTGGCGGCGGTGACGGGGCCGGCCCCGACCTTAAAGGGGTCGGTACCAAGCGTTCTTCCGAGTGGCTGGTGCAGATCATCACCGACCCGGCGAAGCTCACCGCGTCGAAGGACCCGGCTCAAGCCGAGTTGGTTAAAAAGTACGGCATGGAAATGCCGAGCCTCGGGGTGAGCCGCCCGGATGCCGAGAAAATCGTCGCGTTCCTGGGTGGTGGCGCTCCCGCGCCGGGCGCCGCTGCAGGTTCCGCTGCGTCAGGTAGTGCGCCAGCACCTGCTGAGACCAATGCCGCCCCGCCTGCCGAGGTCGTGGTCACCAAGGAGCTACTCGCGACAGGACGGGACCTCTTCACCGGGAAACAGCGCTTTGCCAAAGGTGGCGCCCCTTGCGTCTCCTGCCATCACTTCGACTATCCCGGAATCCACAGCGGAGCCCTTGCCGCCGACCTTACCGGTCTCTACGGCAAGATGGGCGAGAACGGCGTGCGCGGCGTGCTGAAAAGCCTCAACTTCCCGGTGATGAAAAAGATCTACGCGGACCGCCCGCTGACCGACGATGAGGCGACCGCGCTCACCGCGCTTTTCAAGGACGCCTCCGCCCGAAAGCAGGCCCAAAGTGATCCCTACCCCATTGCCGGCCTTGGCTTCTTCGCCTTCTGCCTTATCGCCGCGCTCGCCTTCAAGAGGAGATACAAATAATGTCACACGACAGGATCAAGGACGAACGTTCGCCGCAAAACCGGCAATGGGAGGAGTTCTACCGCAACCGCCACCAGTACGACAAGGTGGTGCGCAGCACCCACGGCGTCAACTGTACCGGCGGCTGTAGCTGGATGGTGCACGTGAAGGACGGCATCGTCGGCTGGGAACTGCAGGCGAACGACTACCCGCAGTTCGACGGCACCATCCCGAACCACGAGCCCCGCGGCTGCACGCGCGGCATCACCTTCTCCTGGTACCTCTACAGCCCCCTGAGGGTCAAGCACCCCTACCTGCGCGGCGCGCTGCTCGACCGCTGGACCGAGGCAAGAAAGCTTCACGCCGACCCGGTGGACGCCTGGGCGAGCATCGTAGAGGACAAGGAGAAACGCGCCTCCTACACCGGCCAGCGCGGCATGGGGGGCTTTAGGCGCGGCGACTGGGATACCGTGACCGAGATCATCGCGGCCTCCAACATCTACACCGCGAAGAAGCACGGCCCGGACCGCGTCGTCGGATTTTCCCCCATTCCCGCCATGTCGATGATCAGCTATGCGGCGGGAACGCGCTTCCTGCAGCTATTCGGCGGGGTCGCCATGAGCTTCTACGACTGGTACTGCGACCTTCCCCCCGCCTCCCCGCAGGTCTGGGGCGAGCAGACCGACGTGAACGAGTCGGCGGACTGGTACAACGCCTCCTACATCGTCCTTTGCGGCTCCAACGTCCCGATGACCCGCACCCCGGACGCCCACTACCTGACCGAGGCGCGCTACCGCGGCACCAAGGTGGTGGTGATGTCGCCGGACTTCTCCATAGCGACCAAGTTCGCCGACGCCTGGCTCCCGGTGGAACAGGGGCACGACGGCGCCTTCTGGATGGCAGTGAACCACGTGCTCCTCAAGGAGTTCTACGCCGAGCGCGAAGTCCCCTTCTTCAAGGATTACGTCACCAAGTACACCGATTTCCCCTTCCTCGTTGAGCTAACGGAGCAAGACGGCGTCTGGCGCCAGGGTGAACTGGTGCGCGCCGCCCAGTTAGAGCGCTCGGCAAACCTCGAACATGCGGAATGGTGCCTGTGCGTTGCGGACCAGGACGGCTCGGTACGCGTCCCCAACGGGAGCCTCGGCACGCGCTGGAGCAAACAGGAGGGGACCTGGAACCTCGAGATGAAGGACGTGGTGGACGGCGGTGCGATCGACCCAGCCCTCACCTTCCTGGGGGGAGAGACCCGCAGGGTGCGCTTCCGTTTCGAGGGTGAAACCGACGCGGTCCGCGAGGTCCCGGTGCAGCGCGTCACCACCGACAAGGGCGAGATCGTAGTCACCACGGTCTTCGATCTCTTGATGGCGCAGTTCGGCGTCTCGCGCGGCCTTTCCGGCGACTACCCGGCCGGGTATCATTCCGAGCTTCCCTTCACCCCGAAATGGCAGGAGAAGCACACCGGCATCGATGCCGAGACCGTCTTGAAGATCGCACGCGAATGGGGTGAGAACGGCGAGAAAAGTAACGGGCGCAACATGGTCATCATCGGGGCCGGTGTGAACCACTGGTACCACCAAGACCTCATCTACCGCGCCGCGATAACAGCCCTCATCCTGACCGGGAGTGTCGGGAGAAACGGCGCAGGCCTCGCCCATTACGTCGGGCAGGAGAAGGTCCAGCCGCTCTCGCCCTGGACCTCCATCGCCATGGCCCACGACTGGATCAAGGGGTCCCGTCTGCAGAACACTCCGAGCTTTTGGTACATGCACTCGGACCAGTGGCGCTACGACCGCAGCTTCGTGGATTACTTCAAGCCGGAGACCGGCGAGAAAATGCCGGTGCACGCCGCGGACTTCAACGCGAAAGCGGTTCGGCTTGGCTGGCTCCCCTTCGCCCCGCATTTCAACGAGAACCCCCTTTCGCTGATGAAACAGGCGAAGGAGGCGGGGTGCGAGGACGACGCGGCGACGCGCGCGTGGCTCGTACAACGCCTGAAAAGTGGCACCACCCGCTTTGCCATCGAGGACCCGGACCGGGAGGGGAACTGCCCGAAGGTGTGGTTCATCTGGCGCGGCAACGCGATCTCGGCAAGCGCCAAGGGGCACGAGTTCTTCCTGAAGCATGTGCTCGGCGCCCCGAATGCGAGCTGTACCGCACGAGAGGCGGCCAAGGGCGAGGTGCAGGACATCGTCTGGCACGAAAAAGCCCCCGAGGGGAAGGTCGACCTCGTCATCGATCTCAACTTCAGGATGGACACCTCGACCATGTACTCGGACATCGTCCTTCCGGCGGCAACCTGGTACGAGAAGAGCGACCTGAACACCACCGACATGCACTCCTTTGTTAACTGCATGGACGCTGCGGTTCCCCCTTCCTGGGAATCCAAATCGGACTGGAAGATCTTCACCATGATCGCCAAGAAGGTGAGCGAACTCGCCGCGACGCACCTCCCCGAGCCGGTACGCGACGTGATCGCCGCGCCGCTTTTACACGACACCCCTGGCGAGATCGCACAGCGCACGGTAAAGGACTGGAAACTCGGCGAGTGCGAGCCGGTGCCGGGCAAGACCATGCCCAACCTCGCCATCGTCGAGCGAGACTACGTGAACCTCTACAACCGCTACCTATCGGTCGGGCCCGAGATCGGGCACCTCGGTTCACACGGAAACTACTACGACGCGGATGACGAGCACGAGAAACTGCGGGAAACCCTTCCCAACCGTACCTGGAACGGCAAGAGCTTCATCGACATCGCCGACGAGAAGGTGGTGGCGGACGTGATCCTGTCGCTTGCCCCCGAGACCAACGGCGAACTCGCGCACCGCGCCTACCGCAACCTGGAGAAGAGGGTCGGCAAGCCGCTCGCGCAGCTAGCCGAAGGGTCGCGCGATGTGCGGATCAAATGGGAGGACGTGACCCAGAAACCGCGCCGGGTGCTGAACTCCCCGATCTGGAGCGGGCTCGTGAACGGCGGTCGCCCGTACGCGCCGTTCACGCTGAACGTCGAGCACGAGGTCCCCTGGCGCACCCTGACCGGGCGGCAATCGCTCTACCTGGATCACCCGTACTACCGTGAGTTCCACGAGGGGCTCCCCACCTTCAAGGGGAAACTGAACCCAGCGCTTCTGGACGAGACCGAGGGGGAACAGGGGCTCGTGCTGAACTTCCTCACCCCGCACGGGAAATGGGGCATCCACTCCACCTACAGCGACAACCTGAGGATGCTCACCCTCTCCCGCGGCGGGCAGGCGATATGGCTGAACCATCTGGACGCGGCCGGTGCCGGTATCGAAGACAACGAGACCATCGAGGTGTACAACGCAAACGGCGCGGTAGTCTGCCGCTCCATCGTCTCGTCCCGCATACCGCGCGGCGCTGCGATCATGTATCACGCACCGGAGCGGACCCTGAACATCAAGAAGTCGAAGAAAAGCGGGAAAAGGGGCGGCGTTCACAACAGCCTCTCCCGCATTCGTCTGAAGCCGACCCTGATGCTAGGAGGGTACGCGCAGTTCAGCTACTACTTCAACTACTGGGGCCCAACCGGCGTGAACCGTGACAGTTACGTGGTGGTCAGGAAACTGAAATAGGATCAAGGAGCCATAAATGGATGTTAGAGCCCAAATAGTCATGGTGTTCAACCTGGACAAGTGCATCGGCTGCCACACCTGTTCCATTTCCTGCAAGAACATCTGGACCGACAGGAAGGGCGCCGAATACATGTGGTGGAACAACGTCGAGACCAAACCCGGCGTCGGTTACCCGCGGCAGTGGGAGGACCAGGAGCGCTTCAAGGGGGGCTGGGTGGTCGACGGCAAGAAGCTGAAGCTGAAGGCCATGGGCAAGGGCCCCACCCTCGCCAACATGTTCTTCCAGCCCAACATGCCGAAGATCGAGGACTACTACGAGCCCTTCGACTTCGATTACGGTAACTTGGCCGGCGCCAAGGAGTCGAAGGACCAGCCGGTGGCCGAGGCCTTCTCCCAGATCTCCGGGAAGAAGATCGAGGAGATCCAGGGAGGCCCCAACTGGGACGACGACCTCTCCGGCTCCCAGGTCTACGCGGCCAAGGACCTGAACCTCAAAGACAAGAAGGTGATCGAGTCCTACGACTCGATGTTCATGCAGTACCTGCCGCGCATCTGCAACCACTGCCTGAACCCGGCCTGCGTCGCCTCCTGCCCGTCGCGCGCCCTCTACAAGCGCGGCGAAGACGGCATCGTCCTCGTCGACCAGGAGGTGTGCAAGGGGTGGCGCTTCTGCACCAGTGCCTGCCCGTACAAGAAGGTCTACTTCAACTGGAGTACCGGCAAGGCGGAGAAGTGCATCTTCTGCTACCCCCGCGTCGAGGGGGGACAGTGCAACGCCTGCGCCCACAGCTGCGTCGGGCGCATCCGCTACGTGGGCGTGCTCCTTTACGACGCGGACGCCGTCGAGGCAGCGGCACTTAAGGGGGACGCCGAACTCGTCGAGGCGCACCGCGACGTCATCCTCGATCCGCGCGACCCGGAAGTCTGCAGACAGGCCAAGGAGAACGGCATCTCCGACCAGTGGCTGGATGCCGCAGCCGCTTCCCCGGTCTACGCGCTGGTGAAGGAGTTCCGTGTCGCCCTCCCGCTGCACCCGGAATTCAGGACGCTCCCGATGGCGTACTACATCCCTTCCCTCTCCCCGGTCCTCTCCACCTGGGGCGATACCCACAAGCTCCTCGAGCACGGCATGATCCCGGCGCTGGAGACCTTGCGCGTTCCCATCGGTTACCTGGCGAGCCTTCTTTCCGGCGGGAACCACGCGGTGATCGAGGAGGCGCTTAAAAAGCTGATCGCGATCAGGGTGCGGATGCGGGCCGAAAACCTCGGACTCCCTGCCGACCCGGAGCTCCTTGCGGACGCGGGGCTCGACGAAGCGGCGGCAAAGAGGCTGTACCGGCTCTTCACCATCGCGGGCTACAACGAGCGCAACGTGATCCCGCCGCAGCAGCGCGAGGAGAACGATCCGGAGAAACGCAGGCAGGAGGGAGGCTTCGGCATCCTTAAAAAGACCAGGAGGGGCGGCAAATGAGCATTCAGCAGAGCTATGACGCCCTGGCGAGACTGTTCGAGTATCCAAGGCAAAGGGAGGAGCTGCAGGCATCCTTCGCCAGCGTCGCGGGCTACCTGCGGCAAAACGAGATCCAGTCGCGGCTGAACCTCTTCGGCGAGCTGGTGACCGGATCGACGCTGGAAAAACTGCAGGAAGAGTACGTCGCCCGCTTCGACTTCAACCCGGCCGGGGCGCCGTACCTGGGTCACCACCTGTACGGCGACAACCAGAAAAAGGGGGGATACATGATCCAGGTGAAACAGGAGTACGCGAGGCACGGCTTCGTCGCGCCCGACGAGGAACTCCCGGACCACCTGGCGGTACTTCTCTCCTTCCTCGCACACCTGGCGCGGCATGGCGAGGACGAGGCGCGCCGCGAGTTCATCGGGAAACTGGTGCTGCCCGGCATCAACAAGCTGATCGGGGCCCAGGCCCCGCGCGACACGTCCCCATGGTTCACCCTGGTCGAGGCGGCCGAGCTACTTTGCAGCGCGGACTGCCGGGAGGTTCCCTCATGCTGAACGATCTGATCTTCATAGCGCTCCCTTATGCGGCGCTCGCGCTGGTGCTCCTGGTAACGCCGTACCGCTTTTTGAGCAATAGGCTCACCTGGTCGGCCTACTCGACGCAGTTTCTCGAGCGAAAGGTCCTCTACTGGGGGATCAACCCGTGGCACTACGGCATCCTTCCCATCCTCCTGGCCCATGTCCTGGGCTTCGCCTTCCCCGGTTTCTTCAAGGGGTTCCTCGGTAACCAGCAGACCCTTTTCGCGACGGAAAGCGTACTCTTCGGGCTCGGCGCCTTCGCCTTTTTCGGCGTGCTGCTCCTTTTGCTGCGGCGCGTGAACTCGGGGATGCTGAAGCGGGTCACCTTCAGTTCGGACTGGCTCGTGCTTTATCTCCTCGCCTTCCAGGCGGGTACCGGGATCTATATCGGCTACTTCATGCGCTGGGGCTCGCAATGGTACCTGCACACCGCGGTCCCCTATCTCTGGTCCATCGTCTCGTTCCGCCCGCAGATCGAGTACGTTGCCGACCTGCCGCTCGTGTTCAAGCTGCACGCCGCCTGCGCCTTCCTGATCGTCGCGGTGCTCCCGTTCACGAAACTCGTGCACATGCTCTACCTCCCGGTGGATTTCCTGAAGGACCCGCCGCTTCTGTACCGCTGGCGTTCCAAATAGCAATTTAATAATTTACAGGAGGGTCGATGTCGTCACGAGTATTGGCAGTATGGAGCCCGGAGGATGCAACATTCTGGGAGGATCAGGGCAAGGCGGTCGCCTATCGAAACCTGTGGATCTCGATCCCGGCCCTGTTCATCTCATTCGCGGTATGGATGGTCTGGAGCGTGGTGGTGGTTAACCTGCAGTCGATCGGCTTCGCCTTCGACGCGGACAAACTTTTCTGGCTGGCGGCGCTTCCGGGACTTTCCGGCGCCACCCTGAGGATCTTCTACTCTTTCATGGTCCCCATCTTCGGCGGCAGGACCTGGACCACGATCAGCACCGCTTCACTTCTCATCCCCGCGGTCGGCATCGGCTTCGCCGTGCGCGACCCGAGCACGAGCTACACGACCATGCTGCTGCTCGCCTTTCTCTGCGGCCTGGGAGGGGGTAACTTCGCGTCTAGCATGTCCAACATCAGCTTTTTCTTCCCAAAATCGCTGAAGGGAACCGCCCTCGGCCTGAACGCGGGGCTCGGCAACCTGGGCGTCAGCGCCATGCAGTTCCTGGTGCCGATCGTCATCACCACCGGTTCCTTCCGTGCGCTCTGCGGCAACCCCCAGCTTTGCGTCATCAAGGGGACGGCTGAATCGGTATGGATGCAGAACGCCGGATTCATCTGGGTCCCCTTCATCGTGCTCGCCACTCTCGCCGCCTGGTTCGGCATGAACGACATCGCCGATGCAAAGGCGTCCTTCAAGGAGCAGTCGGTCATCTTCAAGCGCAAGCACAACTGGATCATGTGCTGGCTCTACCTCGGCACCTTCGGCTCCTTCATCGGCTACTCGGCCGGTCTGCCGCTCTTGATCAAATCACAGTTTCCCGCGGTCAGCCCGACCCAGTACGCCTTTATCGGCCCCCTGCTGGGCGCCTTGTTCCGTCCGGTCGGCGGCTGGATCGCCGACAAACTGGGCGGCGCGCGGGTTACCTTCTGGAACTTCATCGCCATGGCGGCGGCCGCCGTCGGCGTGCTCTACTACCTTCCGAGCCAGGGTAACCCCGGCAATTTCTGGGGCTTTCTCGCCATGTTCATCCTGATGTTCATCACCACCGGGATCGGCAACGGTTCCACATTCAGGATGATACCGGTTATCTTCTTGACCGAGCGCCAGCGCGCCGCGCAGGATGGCGGCCCGAAAGCGCAGGCCCAGGCGACGGCCGAGGCGGGCAAAGAAGCGGCGGCGGTTCTCGGCTTCAGCTCGGCGTTCGCAGCCTACGGGGCCTTCTTCATACCCAAGGCCTTCGGAAGCTCGATAACCCACACCGGAGCCCCGCATCTGGCCCTGTACGGCTTTCTGGCCTTTTACCTGAGCTGCCTGGCTCTCACTTGGTACTGTTATTCGCGGAAAAACGCCGAGATGCCTTGTTGAGGTAAGCGCTGTGAAGGGAGCGGGGAAGCGTGGTATCTTTCCCCGGTGTCTCCAGCAGAGTTGAGGCGGGGCGACGGCCACGGAGCCGTCCCCCGCCGCCAGCCGGAGGGTTACATGATCCTGCAACTTCTCATACCGATGCTTTTCTGTACGCTGCTGGTGGCGCTTCTGTACTCCTGCGTCGGCCACGGCGGCGCGTCCGGATACATCGCGGTACTCGCTTTGTTCAGCGTGTCGCCCGAGGTCTTCAAGCCGACCGCTCTCACCCTGAACCTGCTGGTCGCCGGAATCACCACGTGGTCGTTTTTCCGCGCCGGGCATTTCTCGTGGCGGCTTTTCTGGCCCTTCGCCGCGACCTCGATCCCGTTCAGTTTCCTCGGCGGATACCTCACCCTCCCCGCCCACATCTACCGGCCGCTGGTCGGGGTGGTGCTGCTCCTGTCGGCGTCGCGTCTTTTGCTGCAGAAAAACGCGGCCCCTGTCCGCACCACTCCCCCGTCCCTGCCGGTCGCTCTCGTCATCGGGGCCGCGCTCGGGCTTCTCTCCGGGCTGACCGGAGTCGGCGGCGGCATATTCCTGAGTCCACTTCTGCTGCTCTGCAAATGGGGCGAGCTGCGCGAGGTCTCGGCGGTCGCCGCCCTGTTCATCCTGGTGAACTCCTGCGCCGGGTTACTCGGGCATCTGAGCGGCGTTCAGGCGATACCGAGCTACGCGCCGCTCATGGCCGGAAGCGCCCTTCTGGGCGGCGCCATCGGTTCGCTGCTGGGTAGCCGTCATCTCCCCGTCCCCACCATCATGCGGGTGTTATCGCTCGTACTCACCATCGCCGGGTTCAAGCTGCTGCTGGTTTAGACCCCAAACTAGAACATGAAAACCAGGAAGATGATACCGGCGGCGATGCGGTAGATGCCAAAGGGGATGAAGGTGTGACTGGTGACGAACTTGAGGAGGGCCTTGATGCCGATCACGCCGAAGATGAACGAAACGACGAAACCCACGGCGATGTTCTGCCAGTCCCCCATGTGAAACACAGAGTGGTTCTTGTAGATGTCGTAACAGGTGGCGGCAAGCATGGTGGGAAGCGCGAGGAGAAAAGAAAATTCGGCAGCGTCCTTGCGGTCGAGCCCGCAGACAAGCCCGCCGATGATGGTGGCGCCAGAACGCGAGACGCCGGGGACCATGGAGATGCACTGCACGAGGCCGATGATGAAGGCCTGCCGGTAGCTGACTTCGTCAAGGGTATGGGTCGTGGCCGGGCGGTCCTTCATCCAGAGTTCTATGACGATGAAGGCGATGCCACCAGCGATGAGCATGTAGCTCACCAGGGAGGGCTGGAAGAAGGACTTGACCAGTTTGTAAAGGAGAAACCCAATCGTGCCGGTGGGCAGGAATGCCCAGCAGAGCTTCTTGAGCAGTTCCGGGCGCGCGAAAAGCTGCTTTCGGTACACCTCGACGACGGCGAGCATCGCCCCAAGCTGGATGACCACCTCGAATACCTTGTGAGCATCGGTTTGCGGCAGTTTCAAAAGCGCGGATGCCAGGATGAGATGCCCGGTTGAAGAAATGGGAAGAAACTCGCTAAGCCCTTCCACGATGCCCAGTATGATCGCGTCGAAAATCCCCACTGAAAACACTCCTCGTACTGCCGGCGCAGTCGCTGGTAATCAAAGCGAGGTAACATACCCCATCATCTTCCCCTTGTAAAGGCGCTAGTTACCCTAGCCGGATCACTTACGTGAGCCGAGGAGACCTTTTCCAGAAAAAGGAGATAGTTTTGGGGAAACTGGAGACTTTGTCCGACAAGTGGAAGCAATTTGGGGAAAACTGGATCCGGGTCATTCCAATCCGGATCCAGTTAGCCGAAAACCGAGGCGGGAGCGCTGAGTAGAATCTTTGGGGCTAGAGTTTATCAAAGGCAGCGTAAAGGGTGTTCTCTTCGCTGCGCAGTCTCCTGGAGATGGTTGCAAAGAGACGCCCGAGCGCCCTCGCAAATTCGATGTCGATCGGCGCGTCATCTGCCGCGTACTTCTTGAAGAAGGCGATGGCATTGCTGGAGATTTCTTCCATGTCCTTCGCGTAGAAGTCAACGGTACGCTTGAGTGCCTGGTCCGTCTGCGCGGCGCGGTTCAGCACCGGGTAGAGCTGTGCGTCCTCCTTCCTCAGGTGGGCGAGTAGCGTGTTCTGCGCCGCAACAAGAATCCTGTGCGCTTCCTTGTTGGTGATGGTGGTATCCTTCACGCGATTGAGCATCGCCTCGATTTCCACGTGGTCCCTTTTCAACTCGTCGATCAACCTTGCCATGAGCCACCTCTCCTTGATGCTGTCTTTGTCCTGCACCTGATCAGAACGTTTGTTTTGTATGATCGAAGTATAGGCCCGGAGAAAGCGCGGCGGCTTGATGCATGTCAAAAAACTAGGAATCGCGGAGAGCCGCCCGAATGCGGCTGGAGATGAAGGCAAAGGTGTAACGCCATGCGGGACCGGTTAAGCAGAAAAGCTCCGGCACGGTGAAGAGTTTCGGAGAGAAGATCCCCTTGGCAAGGAAATTGACAACACAAACACCCACCCAGCGCTCCACGAGCATCCGGGAGAACTGTGGCTCCGGGTAGACGGCGCTGACGTCGTTCGCCCTCTTTAATTTGCACAGCCATGCGTCGATCCGGCCAAGCTGTTCGGTTGGGGGGAGGTGCTGAACGGGAAAATCAACGGGACGAGTCAGGGCACTCAGCATCTGGTGGACCTCGAACTCGTCCGGTGTTGGTTCAAGACCAAGTTCCTGCAGCAGGGCGCGTCGCACCCGGCCTGCCGATTCCATCTGCTGCTGCGCATGCACGCTGGTCACCTGCCCGGAATGCAGCCGGTAGTGCAAAAGGACCTCCGGGATGTTGGCAAAGCGACAGTACCTGAGTGCCTCGGCCCAGAGCCGGTAGTCCTCGGCGTGAAGAAACTCCGCATCGTAGCGCAGGCCGTGTTTAAGCAGCAGTTCCCTGCGGAGGATCACCGTCGGGTGCCCTACGACCGGATTGAAAAGAGTGCCGCACCTGATGCTGTCGTGGTCGCGTGCGCAGCGCGTCGTCCTGCGCACGCGGTCGCCGAACTCGAGGTACCACACACCGCAAACGCCGACTTCCGGATGGGCGTCCATGAACTCGACCTGCCGTTGCAGCCGCTTGGGAAGGCTCAGGTCATCGCAGTCCATGCGCAGGACGTAGTCTCCTTGCGCAAGCTCGATGCCGCGGTTCAGCGTAGCGATGAGGCCGAGGTTCGCCTCGTTGCGTACCAGGCGGATGCGTGGATCGGCGAAGCTTTCCAGGGTGGCAGCGGAAGCATCGGCGGAGCCGTCGTCGATGGCTAGGAGCTCGAAATCAGTAAAAGTCTGAGAGAGGATGCTCCTCACCGCCTCTCGGACAAATGCCTCGCCGTTGTAGACCGGCATCAAAACGGTAACTCGTGGCCGTAGCGCAGCGGTCATCGCTAGATCCTCGTCCAGGAAGCGGGGACGACATCGCCGGTGTCGTGGCTCGCACCGGCAAACCAGGTCTTGGGCGCCACCACGATCTTTTCAGAGTTAAGGCAGAGCCACGCGCCCCACCAACTGAAGCTGCTGTTCGCTATGATGTGGTGCTTGCAGAGGGTCATCAGGCGCAGGTCCTCGTACCCATGGTCGGGGTCGTTGTGCTGCACAATGGTGAAGGGATACTCGAGCGGGAAGTTATCGATCACCCATTGCGGATCGTCGGAGAAGATGAAAAAGTGCGGGTGCCGTGTTTTCGAGGCGATGGTCTCGACGGCTCGGGCGTAGTACTCCGGGGAGCAGCTCCCGTGCACCAGGGAGGCGGACGGGCTGGAGATGTAGTCCCCCCGGCGGATGTGCAGCGAAACGCTGCAAAGCTCCGGGTCGCCAACAAGCTCCGCCAGTGAGCGGTTCATCCCCTGGGCCCGCTCTTTTACCGTAAAGTCAGTACAGATGATGTCGCGGACGTCACTGAAATACCGCTCACTCTGCCAGTAGCCGTCGAGGTAGCCGCTTTGGCGCGGTGCGAGCATGAGAGGGTCGAAGTGGTAGTGCTTCTCCCTCAGGTAGCGACCGCCAGGCGGCAAGAAGCGCGCGAGAAGGGACCAGAGCGGTTGCGGCCCCGGAACGAAACGAGCCACCTCCTTTTCCGAAGCGAACGCTTCGACGATATTGAAAGGGTGCAGCGCGTACTGCCTCGGGGTGGTCCCTGGCGAGGTGCTGCGAAACCAGCCAAGGTCGAGCTTCAGGGGTACCCGACTCACGTACGAGAGGCGTCGTGCCGCAGCGTACTGAAACATCTGGTTCCCCAATCCACCCATCAGTTTTACGATAATCATCTATCCCACCAACGATCCTACATCGTAGAGCCACGCATCAAGAAGGGGAAGTTCATCGGCACCGACAAGGCCAAGTTCAATGAAAGTCCGGTAACACGACCGAAGACCGCCCGCTAGGCTTTCGGTGCCGCCCTCGATTTCCAGACCAGCGAGTAATTCGCAGACACGTGCATTGTGCAGGTACCCCGGAACCTCGTCGGTGAAATCCCTGAGGAGATTGTGCTCGTTGCGTTCTTGGTAGACTGTCGGCCCGTGGAAAAGCACCCCCCACCCGTTGGCCCAGCAGATACGCTGCGCGATGAAGCTACGCCAGATGTCGCACATGCGGAAGCTGCAAAAGGAAGGTATGTAAAGAAGCGGGAATGCCTCTTTGAACCATGTGGTGTTCTGGCTGTTGAACGGAGTCCAGCTCCCGTTCCCAAGCGCCACCTTGGTCTCCTTGTCGAAACTTTGCGGAAGCTCGCGGGTCAGCCGGTAGATGGCATCGACATCGGGGTTGTCGTCGGCGAGCCCCTGTTGAATCGGGCAGCAGACCTCGCCATGTTTAATCCGGTCCAACTCAGGCACGGCGCCCTGGAGGTGTTCCAAAGGAAAGCCTCGCGGCCATATGACGCTGTCAGTGAAGTAGCGGTAAACGTTCGTCCATCCACCATGCTGCACTAGTGGCACGATATGGCGCAGCGCCCTCTCCTCCCAAAAGGATTCCCTCGGAAAGTTGTCATCGTCGGTTTCTATGATGATCCGAGCTCCCCGCGCCATTGCCTCCAGATATCCAAGGTTCTTTCGGGCGTAGTGACGTTCGGGCAAAATGGACCCGAGCTTCACCGGTAGCTCCCTCTGGCTCTCAAGGCTCATAAATTCGCATCCGGGAAGGGAGAAGTCAGACGGAGACTTGGTATCGCCAACGACAAAGAAATCGATCCCATGCTGCTGACATCCAGCGGCGCAAGCAGTGAGCGCAGAGTTTGGTGCAGAAATGGATGTGATAACAAGTGCGGTCTCAGCCACGTTTTCCTCCATCGATGATCACGGCCTTGCCGCTCAAACGCTTCATGAAATAGTGCCGCAGCACGGAAAGAGAGTTGGAGATCGAGTTTCGAGACACGCGCGGGGAAGGCGCCCGGTAACGGATTGGCACCTCTACGTGTTTGAAAGCACGCATGAGGTACCGGACCTCCGTCTGATAGAAGTGTGCCTTGGAGAGCAGCCGGTAATCCAGCAGCTTGCCTAAGGCATGCGCGTGAAACCCCTGGAAACCGGAGGTCATGTCGTGAAGCCTGGTGCCGAGGAGCAGGTTCGCGAGCAGGGTTCCCCCTTGGGATAACAGTCTTCTCTTCAGGGGTGAGTCGCCAATGGACCCGCCGGCGATAAAGCGGCTGCCGAAAACGCATTCGTACCCTTGATGAAGGGCATCGAGAAAGATTGGAATCGCCTGTGGGTCGTGCGACATCCCGGCATCCATCTCTATGATGAAATCGTGGCCGGCCTGGTAAGCCTCGCGGTAGCCGCGAAGGTATGCGTCTACCACGTTTCTGGTTTCCGGAGCCCACACCGTGACGAAGCGCATGTCTTTGCAGGAGAGATCATGGCAAAGCTGCAAAGTCCGATCTTTGGAAACCTTGTCCACAACAAAGTAGATCTTGCCTGAGTTAAGCTCGTCGAGCACTTTCACAAGCTCAGTAGTGAAGTGGTGGAATTCGGGTTCTTCATTGGCCATAGGAATTATGACGGCCCAATTGCTATTTAGCATAACACCCTCTTGCCTTACTCCCAGTTATCCAAGAATCCACATTGCGAACTTAACCATCTTGGTCCCGAACTCGAGCAGCAGGTAAATAAAAGTACTTTTGTAATAGTCTCCCATACTCCAGCCGCAAGCCGGAATACCGATGAATAAAATCATCACGTACAGAGTTCGCTTCGATCTTCCAATCAAGGCATCAAGGCATCCAGTCACTTTCGCACTGTAACCGAATACCCATGTGGGGAAAATATCCCGCAACACTGCGTGAGGCACCAAAAGATAAATGCTGAAAGTTGAGGTGACCCAGAAAAAAACCCAACGCCCGTAGTCGATTCCGAGGATGAAAAGAGGGGTAATCGAAAGTAACTGGAGAGACAGAAGAGAACAAAGTAAATCCCTGTCTTCAATATGTTCGTGCTGATGCACACTCACAGTCTTGAGAGCCCCAACGTTCACGGTCACAGCAAAGGTGGCACCCAGCATGAAAAGCCAGGCCAATGGACCATAGATTCCGTCATTGAAGTTACTCAAAAGTCCCCTAGTATAACTGACCCCCTTCTCAAGCGACCAGGAGATACCGCCTATCGCGGCAGGTGGAGCGATGCCGTCGTGATAGCTTTGAAAAGGAAAAGAGACAGCGCTCCATGATTCCCAGATCGCTGAAGCCACCTCGATATTGCCCTTATGGTATAGAACCATCAAGAAGGTGAGCATGGCAGGAGACAAAAGCAGCAAGGAAAGGGCGATGGCCTTATTTCGACTTCCTACCCTGCCAAGGATGCCATGATATAAAAGCATTATCATCATCGGAAAGGCCCAGAACCCTATTGATTCGTGCACCAGCAGGGCGACAATGAATAAAAGGTTCACCGCAAGAACCCGTTTATAACTGTTGGACAGCGCAAGTCTTACCATCCCGATGAACAACAGCACCAACAAGACGTCTTTGCGAACCCATTCATTGCTGATTGCAGGCCCCCCCATAAAAAAAGCACATGGAAGCACGACAAGCGATAATCCTGTCCGACGGAAAGAACGTATGAAGAACAAAGCCAAGGTAAGGTATAAAAAAAAGGAGAGAACGACGATCGTGTAGTAAGGATTGAGCCCAAGATTCTTGTGCGACTGTAGCAGAAGCTCCCCCAGTAAGCCTCTCCGGACGAATCCCCCCTCGTAGTTGATGAGCCATTCGGTGATGTGCCAACTTTCCTTGTAGTAGCCGTCAAAGATTTGGTGAACTACCTTTATGCCGAGAACAAGAAACGGTATCACGGCCATAGCGGTAAACATAACAGTAGACACGGAAGAGCAGATCGTTTCGATTCTTTCCCGCCACAATTTATTTATAATTGTAGCAGTATCTACCGTCTCAGCTTTTGGGGTTGGGAAATTGGCTGACATGCTTCCTCTACAAGCTTCGGTTTATGAATATAGTGCTTAGACGCACCTGAACGGAGTCAGGATATACGCTTTCGCAAGAGCAAGCGTTGTAGTGCCAGGATCAGTAGGGAAGGCGTTTTGAGAATAAGAAAGAAGATAATCCAGCCGTCGCCGCCGTAAAAAAGTTGGCGTTTGGCATCTTCGGAGAGCGACTGCGTCACTAGCCGGTAGGACGAAAGGTCCGGAAGATCCCTGACGATCTTGCAGATCATCATACTCCTCCAGTTTGATTGCCACCTGCACCTGCGTGCCTCCGAAGCCCACTTGTCGTAGAAACGAAACAAATTACGATAGATGTGGTTGTGATCCTTCTGCATGTTATTGGTATGTCGGCGAATCTTGACCAGAGTATGGTCGACATAGTCAAACTGGTACTCACGGGAAAGCCGCAGCCACATATCCCAGTCCTCGCACGCCTTCAGCTCCTCATCGAAAAGGGAGACCCGCTCGAAGCAGGAGCGCTTGACGAGCACGCCAGAGCCACTGCCCGTAATCATGTTTGCCTTAAGGAGACGTTCGAAGATGTACCCGCGGTTTTCCGGGTCGGGAGCCACGACATGGTAGTTGTTGGCGATGTGCCCGACCTCGTCGATATGAATGTAGCGGCAATAAACGACACCGAGATTGTCCCAGTCGCCTTCGGCGAACAACTTAAGTTGGCTGGACAGCTTCTCTGGGTACCACTCGTCGTCAGCGTCGAGAAAGGCGACATAGTCGCTGGTGCAAAGCCTGATCCCCGCGTTACGAGCAGCACTTAACCCACTGTTTTCCTGATGGTGGTAGAGTATCGGTACCGGTCCCATCAACTCGCGCACAAGCGCCGCGGTGCGATCGGTTGAACCGTCATCGACTACAATGATACGGACCGGGAGGTAGTCCTGGGACATGACGCTTTCGATCGCCTGAACGATAAAACTTTCCCCGTTATAGACCGGTATGACGACATCTAAGGTAGGGGGCGCTACTGCGCCCCCCTGTGCGTAATGCATGCTTTTCTCCATCGGTCACCGATCCAACCGGAGGCATCTGAGGTTTCGTAGACGATACCGCACGTACCCTTTCACAAGTGCAAAAAAGAGGCGATACACCTCGCCCATTGGTGTGGCTTCCGCCTCCCCGATCACCCCCCGTGCAGTTCGGCGCAGCAACATGAAAATAGCGGCAAAATCGGGGCGTGTGGAGACCTGGTCGAAGACACCATGCACCAGGGCGGACAGATCGGCGACCAGTTGGTCTTCTGGCTCCCGTCCAGAAAAGGCGGCAAGGTTCAGCCTGGAGATCGCCATCACCTGGTCCGTAAAGGACCGCGAATCGCTACGACATATGCTCCCTTCGACCTCCCGGTACTCGACGAGTACCTCTGGGAGGTTCGCCATTTTACCCAGCCTGCCGCGCAAAAGACGGGACCAGAGCTCGTAGTCTTCAGGCTGTCTGACCTGCGCGGTGGTGTACGCGCCGACGGCATCGAGCGCCGACTTACGTACCATCACCGAAGTGTGCACGAAGAAATTGTCGAAAAGCAGGTTGAACTTGAGCGGACCGTTCTCGGCGGGGTGTCTGTGAAAGCGCAGCGAGTGCCTCTGCTCTTCGATGATATGAGACCACGTCCCGACCATGCAGTAGTCGGGATGCGCGTCGAGAAACGCCACCTGCTTCGCGATACGCTCGGGAAGGGAAACATCGTCAGCGTCCTGGCGCGCTAGGTACCTCCCCCTAGCTAGCTCCAGCCCAACGTTTAAACTTCTGGACAGACCACGATTTTCTTGGTGCCAAACTCTCAGGCGTGGATCACGGTCACAGTACCTCTCGAGGATTTCTCTGGTGCCGTCGGTGGAGCCGTCGTTTATCACGATCAGTTCCAAGTCCGTGAAGCTTTGTCGAAGAATGCTCTGTAGGGACTCTTCGAGAAAGCGGTCGCCGTTATAGACTGGCAGCACCACGCTGACTACGGGCGCGCTCATGCAGGGCTCCGTTTGAAAAAAACATATAACCGAATCACAGAAATTTTCACAGATTGCAATTTCTGAGGCAAAACAACCTAAAGGAGTCTTTCTCCCGAATGTGGAACATTGACAGCTCCGATGTTTCCGTAGTCATTGTTAGCACCCCACTCTTCTTGTATCGTGAATGAAGCGACCTCATTACCGCAAACCCACTCAGTCCCCGGTCCCAATGGACCGACATCATGCCCTCCGATAACTATGTAGTAATCGCCAGGTCGCAGGTAGTATGGAGCTACTTTTATAGTCGAGATAATTTCGCCAGCTTTTAAGGGTTTCGGCTCAGGTAAATCGTGCAGAGTGCAGATCCGGTATCCGTCCTTGTAAAGGATGATGAAGGTTCGGAACCTGGGTATGTACTGTAGGCAGAGCCCTTTGACTGTTATTCTTATCTCTGAAGAGGGGAAAATTACACCTTTATCCTCTTCAGAGCCTGTGACAGCAACCTCGGTAAACTGGATTTTACTAGACAACGGCCCGATAAAATGGTGCTGCTCAATTTTGCCGGTGATCTGTGCGGTCTTGAGATATGATGTTATGCCAGCCTTTGTATCACCATCAAAAGTAAGTCGCCCGTTCTCGAGAATTATGCATCGGTTACAGAGATTCATAACCGTACTCATATTGTGACTCACAAAAAGGACAGTCCTGCCGTCTTTACCTACGTCCTCAAGTTTGCCTAAGCACTTTTTTTGAAACTGGGCATCACCTACTGCTAATACCTCGTCAACAACAAGGATGTCTGGATCGAGATGTGCAGCTACCGAAAAGGCAAGGCGCATGTACATCCCCGACGAATAGCGTTTTACTGGTGTGTCTATGAACTGATCGATTTCAGCGAAAGAAACAATCTCGTCGATTTTGTTCCTGACATCGTTTTTTTTCATGCCGTACAAGGCAGCATTCAGAAAAATGTTCTCGCGCCCAGTTAACTCAGGATGGAATCCGGTCCCTACCTCCAGAAGACTTGCAATCCGTCCCTTGTAGCGTACCGAACCGTTGGTGGGCGCAGTCACCTCTGACAGCACTTTCAAAAGGGTAGTCTTTCCAGCACCGTTGCGGCCTATGACACCAAGCACATCTCCCTTTGCAACTTCAAAAGAGATGTCGCGCAAAGCCCAGAAGGTCGCATCGGCGTTAGCTCTGCGGGGACCGTCAATTGGCGAATTGGGGTCTTCTTTGCCACGGATTCTGGACCACCAACTCTGGAAGTCGTGCATCAAGGTCTGGTGACTGACAACGCCAAGCCGATACCTTTTTGAAAGATTTTCTACAGATATGACTTTCCCACTCATCAGATACTATCCATAAAGGTTTTTTCAACTCTGTTAAAAAGAACTAGTGCGACAAAAAGCACAAGCAAGGTAATAACCAGACTCTGTAGCCAAGCGTACATGCTGACCGTCCCCGTTCCCAAGAAAGCGTATCGAAACATATCGATCAAGGGAGACATGGGATTTAATTGCACTGCCCAGCGAAGCTTTTGTGGAATGGACGATGTGGAATAGACAACGGGCGTGATAAACATCCACAACTGGACACCAAATCCCACCAGTTGAGTTAAGTCACGGTAGCGGACTGTCATGGAAGAGGTGATAATGCCGAAGCCGAGCCCTAGCATTGCCATCTGGGCCAGCAAAACGGGCAGTAGCAAAACCGTGAGGTTTGGATGAATATTGGCCCCATTAAGCCAATAGAAAAAGTAAAAGCCAAAAAATAAAAGGAGCTGGATACCAAAAGCGATGAGATTGCTGATGACTACAGAAACCGGGACGGTGAGGCGCGGAAAGCATACCTTACCGAAAAGGTGCACGTTGTTCACAAAGGTGTTAGACGTGCTGGTGAGACAGTCAGCGAAGTAACGCCAAGCCAAAACGCCTGACAAATAAAACATAAAGGGGGGGAGACCGTCGGTAGGCAGTTGTGCGAGATTGCCGAAGACCACGGTGAAAACAATGGTAGTCAGTAGTGGCTGTATGAAATACCAAAGAGGGCCCAGGATAGTCTGCTTATAGATCGACACAAAGTCGCGCCAAACGAACATAGCAACAAGTTCGCGGTATTTCCAGACATCCAGCATTCCGGCAGGGTACCAACCGCTGCGAGGCTTGATGATTCTATCCCACTTGTCCTGATCTGTTTTCTTCATGCTCGTTATCCGGTTAGACGTTTCGCTTTAGTCCTGCAGGATAAAATATCTTTTATAATTCCTTCAAACTGTTCCGATGCCCCGGTTATCTCATACCGCTGAGCCAACTCAAAGCCGGCTTGAGTAAGTGAACTGGTAGTTTGAGGGTCCGTGAGAGCAACAGCGAGTTTCTCGGCAAGAGAGGCGACATCGCCTACTCTAGTGACTAGCGCATTGGTATTCCGAACAAATCCTACAGCTTCAGTTGTAACAACAGGACACCCACAAGCAAAAGCCTCCAAGACCATGAGTCCGAACCCCTCAGACCAACTTGGGTACAGAAAAACGTCGGCACTACTGAAAAGGACACGCATGCGCGCCTCATCCACCACCCCGAAGTTACGATGCTTGATATTGGGGATGTCCAACTTCTCGTCAACGGTCCAGATCTCGACTTGCTCTCGGAGATAACTAGGTAACTGCTTGATGGCCTTCAAGGCAAGATCAAACCCCTTCCGCGGGTCCTTGCGTGACAGAACAAGCACGGACTTTCGTCCTTCCTTCGCTGTAATCAGTTCGGAAGAGGGAGCCGGGTAGAAGACGTCCGTACTGATGCCGTTTTCGACAACCCAGCAATTGGTGCCGAACCGCTTCTTGAAAGTAGAAGCGAGCACATGCGAGACAGCAACGGTGGGCAAAGAGCATACGCGTAATACTAGAAACGAAAGTAAACGGATCAGTGGTTTCAGTAGCCGGTTACAAGCAGTTTCGTTATCATCCTGGGCGAAGTAGACCACTCTTCCGCGATTTCTAACCCAAAGAAGGAGCGCTGTAGGAACGATAGTGGCAAGGACCAGGTCCGCATTCTGCTTCTCAAACAGAGAACTCAACAACGTCCCCCACTTTCCGGGGAAAAGCGGACGCTCTAACACAAAGGACGGAGACATCGGGAAAACCGTTTCCAACGCATTTACCCGCAGTACCACTTCATGCCCAGACTCGGCCAAATGCCGGAGGTGGGCGATGACCATCTTATCGCCACCACGGCTGAGGACGCTATGGGCGTAGTAAACGATTCTCATACCCGTTTAAAGAGCCCGTCGACGTCGCGCGGCCGCCCCTCATCACTCGCCGAAAGCCTTGCCAGCACGAACCCCCGCGCTTCAAGAAAGGTCCCGATTTGGAACAGATTCCCGGTGCTCCTCCTGAAAACGCTCATCTCCACAAGTACATACCTGGTGCGGGCAAGCAGCTCCTCAGCAGATTTCAGGACGTCCAGCTCGCTCCCTTCGGTGTCGATCTTCAGCAGGTCGACCTCCCCTACCCCCAACTCGTCGACGATTGCATCAAGGGTCCGAGCGGGCACCTTGTAGCTACTCCGGTAACCGGCATCAGGCTGGGTGAGATAGGAGCTCAACTGGCTCGACTCGCTGGCGACATGAAAGAGCACCTCACCGTCACGATCGCTCACGGCGCAACAAAGGCAATCGGATGAGAGCGCCGCGTTACGGCGGAGCAGTTCAAAGCTCCCCGGGTCGGGCTCTATGCTGACGACACGTCGGGCGCCAAGATACTGCCTGGCAAAAAGGTTGAACTGACCTATGTTGGCGCCAACGTCTACCACCACTGGGCGCTCTTGCAAAAGCCCAAGTAGATGATGCGACGAGCAGTAAACACGTTCGATGGAGGCTGGCGCGAGCGGCTCATTGTACCAGAAGCGGGAACCGAAAACCATGAATGATTTCGCCTTCCCCGCCACGGTGCGAGCCATGCCAAAGCAGTAGAGCGCGTACTTTTTCAGTACAAGCGAGAGCTTCCTACAAAGGGGGAGCCCCGAAACGTGAAAAAGCAGCTGGTGGTCGAGACGAAGCGACCAGTAAAGCATCTTCAGCATGGCCATCACCGGTAAACAATCCAGAAGAACGCGCTGGCCCACAGGATGCTGACCACCAGAAGCTGCCGGTCCTTGAGAAGCGATTCTGTCGGATCCCCTCCCATCCCTGCCTTCACGCGGAACATGAAGCGAAGCAGTCCAAAGCAGCAAAGTAACACAGTGTAGACCAACGACGGACGTGCGACCACGTATATGGTGTAGGTGACGAGAACAGCGGCTCCCGTGAGGGAGAGCGCGAGCTCAAGAAAACCGTCCGGGTAGCGCATGAGCGACTTGCGGTGCTGCCCGGCGTTTTCGCCCAGTGCGTTAAGTTCTCCAAGGCGCTTCCCGGTGCTTAAAAACAATGACAGAAGAAACACAGAGAGAAAGAGCCACTGCGAAACCGTGATTCCGAAGGCTACCCCACCCGCCTCTAGTCTGAAAAGAAATCCGGAGGAGATGCAGAAGAGATCCAACACAGGAATCTCCTTGAGCCTCAGCGAATAGGAAACCGAGACCACCAGATAGCCGGCAAGCAGGAGCAGAAAAGTGCCGGAAACCTCTGTGGCGAGCCATAGGGCAGAGCCGAGCAGCACCAATGAGACCACGAAGGCCGTGCGCACCGAGACCGAGCCTGAGGGAATGGGACGGTTCTTCTTCACCGGATGGTGCAAGTCGTTTTCCCGATCGCAAATGTCGTTCACCAGGTAGGTGAAACTTGCGGCAAGGCAAAAGGCTGCAAAAGGGAGCAAGCCGACGCGCCAGACGCCTGGCGTCAGGATCGTCCCGCCGAGAAACGGCGGGAAATAGATCATCAGGTTCTTCAGCCACTGGGCGGGGCGCAGCATGGCCAGGTATTTCATCGCGGTCTCGTTCACAGTGCCTGCTCCGCTGCTTCGCTTTTGAGGCCCTGCAGCTCGGGGCGCAGTCTCACCTTTCCCTTGGTGAGGTTGTCGAGCATCTTCGCCGCAAAAGAGGCGTACTCGCCGCGTGGGGCAAGTTGAGCGTAACGGCCGATGTACCGTTGAGCGTTTGGCACATCGCCGGCTGCGTAGTAAAGCCTTCCAAGGTAGTAGTAGGCGTCGAAATAGGTCGGGTCTTTTTTCAGCATGATCAAATGGTACTTGATCGCCTTTTCGAAGCGGGTCCGCTCGTCCATACCGCGTGCCGTCATGAGCGCGAGGATCATCTCGCTGTAGACCGGGTTCGGCTGCTGTGACCGGGCCGCGGCCTTGTTCATGACCTGTTCGTAGCGCGTATAGTCACCCTTCGCCAGGTAGACATGCCCCAGGTTCGTCCATATCACCGGCTCGTTGAAACCAAGCGCCTGAGCCTTCTTCATGTACCTCTCGGCATCGTCGTAGCGCAGTTCTTCAAACGCCAGCACACCGAGGGCGGAATAGCTCTTGGCGAAACCGGGGGCATTTTTTATGTTGTCTTCCCAAAAAGCAACGCCATCGGACCAAAGCGCTGCTCGCGAAATGGTGGGGATAGCTAAAAGCAGCACGGCACCAAGTGGGACCCATGACGG
Organism: Geomonas edaphica; assembly: GCF_004917075.1. GTDB lineage: Bacteria > Desulfobacterota > Desulfuromonadia > Geobacterales > Geobacteraceae > Geomonas > Geomonas edaphica. The sequence continues at coordinate 240,017 of NZ_SSYB01000001.1, read as the reverse complement.
CATCCTCGGGATCCTGGTGACTAGCAAGGAAACCAGCAGGGAAAATCCCACCATTGGGAGGTAGAGGTAGCGCTCCCCGAACGGGGTCCAAGGGATCCTTCCCAGGTAGGCGAGCAGCGGCGGTACGATCCCAGCAAAGATGATGAGTAAAGGTAGCAGCGTTTCCGGAAAGCGCCGAAACAAAAGCAACGCGGCGGCAATGCCTAAAGCGAAGCAGATCAGCCCGGCCGCATGGTTGTATTCCAAGATGGTGAAGCTGAGCGGGAAAGGAAACACCAGCTTGCGCAGGTAGAAGCCGTACGCCCCCATGGCATCGAGAAAGGATGGGTAATCGTAGTTTTGCGCGATCACCCCTGCGGCTTTTACTGCCTCCGCGCCTTTTTGCACCCCGCCCCCCCCGGTGTTCATCACCCCCTTGGCAAGACTGCCGACGCCGCGATCGAAATTCAGAGATGAACCGGCACGCAGAAGCAGATAAACGCAGGTGGCGGCAAAGACGCCCCCGCCTAGATAAAGGCCTTCTTTTAGCGTAACGCGGGGAAAGCGTATCACGAGATAAAGCGGAACGATGAGGACAAGGGCGATCGATGACTCCTTGCCCGCCAGCGAGGCAAGGTAGGCCATGACGAACAGAGCAAGGGTCCTAGGCGTCATGTCGGCGCCGTGGCGCAACAAGAGCAACACGGAAAGGATGAAAAACAGGGTGCACAAAAGATCTGGCCTTGCGGAGACCCAGATCACCGCCTCGGTATTAACGGGGTTCAAGAGGAAAAAGAGAGCAGCCAAAAGCGCGGCACGCTCCCGACAGGCACGTTGTGCGAAAAAAACCAGCGCAAGCTCATGCACAAGCAAGGCATTCGCCAAGTGCAGCCCAAGGTTCACCGCATGGAACCAGAAGGGATCCAGATAAAAAAGACTGTAATTGGCAACGTAGGAGATCACGGCCAGCGGCCGGTAGTAGGTGCTCGCCCCGCCGAAAAGTAGCGACTTCAGGTTTAGATCCACCTGGCTGACAAATTGCGTCATCCCCACATCATCGATGGAGAGGAATCCGGACTGCAACGCGCAGAGGTAGGCTATGATGCCCGCGGAGATGATGGTAAGAAATGGGAAGATCCTCCCTCTCATCAACGCCCCTGTGCCGTTCCAGCGCTCTTTATCAGATCCACGAAGATGTGCTCGAGCGTCCTCCGTTCAGGTTCAACAGAGAGGAGCTCGTTATTCCTGGAGAGAGAAGCAAGGAGCGGGTTCAATTCCTCGCGCGGGATGGAGAGACGCCAGGTGTCACCCTCACGGGCTGCGCAAATCCCTTCAGGCAGGTCAGGAACAGCTCCACCGCTTACTCTGAGCACCACCTCATAGGAATTGAAGCTCTCGTCGATGACCGACTTAACCGCGCCGCAAAACTGCAGTGACCCGTTCAAAAGTAGCGCCACGTCGTCACATACCCTCTCGACATCGTGAATTATGTGCGTGCTGAAAAAGACAGTTTTGCCGCGGGACTTCAACTGCTGGATGATATCGGCCACCAGGGCGCGCCCCAGCGGGTCGAGCCCGGACATAGGTTCGTCCAGAATGTAGAGGTCTGGGTCGTGAACAAGCGTCTGCCCAAGCCCAATGCGCTGCACCATCCCCTTGGAGAGGCTTCTGATCGGGCGGTCCGCCGCGTGCGTAAGTTCGATAACTCCGAGCACCTCTTCAACTCTTGCGTCCCTACGATCGGCGGGTACGTCGAAGTAGTGCGCCACGAAACCAAGCAACTCGCGCGGAGTAAGATAGTCGTAGTAGGAAGGATTTTCAGCAAGATACCCGACCTTAGCACGAGCTGCAGGAAGCCTGGAGTCCTGGCCGTAGAAGGAAGTGCTCCCGGTATCAGGGCGCAAAAGCCCCATCAGGATCTTTATCGTGGTACTCTTGCCCGCACCGTTTGGGCCGATGAAGCCGAACACGTTGCCTTGCGGAACCGAAAAGGAGACCTCGTTCAGGGCGCGCACCTTGTGGGTAAGCTTTTTGGTGAATGTCTTGCTGATGGAAGCGACTTCAATTGCGGTCATGCGCTGCTCCGTGCGATGCCATTTTGCTGGTGGTCTTGACGCGATTGTCACTGCGGTCGTAATAAAAGGTGCCGCCGTAGGGATCGGGGGGGATCCCCTTCAGAATGCCGCCGGCAACGAGATCAGAAAGAAGCTGGGGCGTCCGTCCTGTCTCTTTCTCGTAGCGCTGCACCGCCTTCTCCAGGAAAAGGATGGCTTCCAGCGCCTCAATGCGGGTCTTAATCCCCGCGCGGACCTGGTCGCTGTACGTACCCTGGTAAACCACCTTGAGATACTGTATCGCCTGTTCCGTCTGGTTAGATTCATAGTAAAACCGTCCGGCCAGGTTCGAGAGATATCCAACCTTTGGGTTCAACTGCGCCGCACGCGCCATGTAGCGGGCCGCGCTCTGGTAGTCCTTGAGGAAGTAGGCGTCATTGAAACCGATGAAGAACGGGATGTAGAAATCCCAGGGCCTCTTCTTAGCGCCGCGCTCCATTATGAAATTCATCTCCCGCACCATTCCGGCGTCCCAAGTGAGAATGGCCTGCCCGAAGTAGTAGGAATCGATGTTGTAGGGGTTGAGCCGGGTCGAGATGTCAACGTACCTTAGGAGCGTGCCGTAATCCGGTGTCTGCTTCGTCTCCACAATCGTCCCGTAGTAAAACGCAGCATCGTAGAAAAGAAGCTCGGAGAGCAGGTAGCGGTGTTCGAGCGAGGTGAAGAAGGTTACCTCGAAGGAAGGCTTATAACCAAGTCTCTCCGGAGCAGGAGCGGCCTTGCGGGTGGCGGTGAGCGCGAGAAGCGACGGCACCAGCAGAGCAAGGCCGATGAAAAGAGCAACAAGCCGCCTCATATGAAGTCTCTGCGGGAGAAAACACACGAGGCGAGAACGAGCATCACAACAACGTACCCCAAACCATAAATGCAGGTCAAGAGAAGCGCTGCGGGATCAAGCGGCAGTGAGTAGATCATCTGCACCTTGAGATCGAAGGGAGACAGGTTGGGAAACAGGTAATAGATGAACTGCACCACGGCCTTGATCGTAGGGGAGATGCGCTGTGCGCCGACCGCCGTCTCGATGAAGAGCTTCACCTTCTCCGTAGTCATACCCACCGCATACACGGCAAGCGTCAAGATCATCGGCAGCAACGACGAGGTGGCAACGGCCGAGAAGAGGACGAGCACAGAAGCGAGAACAAGCAGTTTTTCCAGATCGAAAACTAGATAGAGCAGGTAATTGCCCCATGCGACGGGCCGATCCGGTGGGTACGACATGGACATGAACCAGATGCCTGCTCCGTTTATCGCGCCGAGGATGCCGAGGCTCGCGGCTAACAAGAGCGCGACCCCCAGGAACTTCTCCAGAAGGTAGCGCGTACGCGAGATCGGCAGGGTGGCCACAGCGTAGATGGAACGGCTCTGGATGTCGCGCGGTATAAGCGCGGAGCCGATCAGAAGGACAAGCAGGAGGCCAATCACCGAGACGGCAGAAAGGGAAAAGGTGGTGGCCGCAGCGGTGACGTCGCGCATGGAGAAGGAGCCAAAGATCGGCATGGTGCAGACCAGCAGCAGCGAAACTACGAACAGACCGAGCAGCAGGCGGTCACGAAAGCCCCCCTTGAAGGTGGCGAGCGCCAAAGGAAATCTTGCCAGCATCGACGGCGGTACTCCTTCCTGGTGTGGTGGAATAAAAATGGGGCATGCAGGCATGCCCCATCGGTACCACAATGAACTGGTCGACCGTTACATCGCGGTCCAGCCGCTGAAAACGGACTCGCCGGCGCTCAGGGCGGTAATGTTGCTGTCGGTGGCGGAAAGCGGGATGCCAGGGCCGACGGTGGTGGACACCGTAGGTACGATTTTGTAGATCGTGGTGGAGATGTTGGAAGTAGCGTAAATGGTGTCACCAGCGGTGTTCTTGGACGCGATCACGTAGCTCTGCGGAGAGGAAGCCACGGTATCCGGGGAATACATGACAACTACCTTGTTGGACGGTTTGAAGTTCAGAGCGGTCACTGCGTCAACCGAGGTATAAGTGGAACCTGCATAGGCACCTGCTGCCATCACTGCCACCGCGGCAAGGGTTAAAGCTATCTTCTTCAGCATATTAAGCCTCCTGTAAGGTTATTAGTTTGAGTCAGCTCAGACACCAATTACTTCGGGTATTCCTGGTGGTCTGCGAAGTAAGCCTCGAGAGCGGTCTTAACGTTTTTCAGGTCGCTCGCTGCGGCGGTGTTGTACGACTTAATGCGGTAGGAAGAGAACTGCGGGATGGCGATTGCAGCCAGGATGCCGATGATCGCGACGACGATCAGCAGCTCGATGAGGGTGAAGCCTTTTTTGCTTCTCAGTCTGTTGAGCATATCTTTCTCCTTTGCGTGAAATAGGCTCGCGTTAGACGCGCCAATTGATAACGAGTGACTGTTTAGCAATTCGCGCGCCAAGTAGAACCGTGAAGCGAAAGCGCGTTTTTACAGGCTTTGACAGTGCATGACACAACCTGCCCACGCGCCTGACTGACCTTTTTCGGCCCACAAGTGACATTTTTTGTCAGTTCGGGTATTGCCCGTGTGCGAGAAGGTACCCTTCAAGCTCGGTCTTCAGAGAGCGTAAATCCGTCATGGCGCTGGCGTTATACGACCTTACGCGGTATGCGGAGATGTACGGAACGGCAATAGCGGCGAGTATGCCGATGACCGCCACCACGATCAACAGCTCAATTAGGGTGAATCCCCTCTGGCTTATGCCTGTCATTACCTCTCCCTTGTAGACTTCTTAGCCGCCCCGTATATCAGATAAGACTGCCCTCAATCATCTTCCATGCCAAATTTCGCGAGCCTGTACCTGAAAGACCTAAAGGTCATGCCAAGAAGGGCCGCAGCCCGCTTTTTCACCCCACCGCTGCGCTCCAGAGCCTGCACCAGGATGCGGCGCTCCAGGCCATCGAGATATCCTTGCAGATCCATCCCCTCCGGAGGAATGGAAACCTCCTCGGGAGCGGCACTCGGGATATGGTAGTTACGCACGCTAGGGGGTAGGCACTCAAAGCCTATGACCCTGCTGCCGAGCACAACGCAGCGTTCGACCAGATTTTCGAGTTCGCGCACGTTGCCGGGGAAAGGGTAGTTAAAAAGCGCCAGCATCGCATCAGGAGCGACGATTTCACCAGTCCCGGACCAAATCGCGTACTTCTTGTAGAAGTGCTCGATTAGCAGTGGGATGTCCTCACTGCGCTCCCTCAGGGATGGCATGCGCACCTCGACCACGTTGAGGCGGTAGAAAAGATCCTCCCGGAAGGTCCCTTCGCGCACCTGTTCCTCAAGGTTGCGGTTCGAAGCCGCCACGATGCGGACGTCAGCCCTAAGTGCGCCTCCGCCGCCTACGCGGCGAAATTCACGTTCCTGCAGCACGCGCAAAAGCTTCGCCTGCAACTGAAGTGGCACCTCGCCTATCTCGTCGAGAAAAAGCGTCCCACCCTCGGCCTGCTCGAACAAGCCTGGACGATCCATGGTGGCTCCGGTGAAGGCTCCTTTTATGTGTCCGAAAAGCTCGCTTTCGATAAGGGTGTCGGGAATGGCGCCGCAGTTAACCGCCTCGAAGGGAGCACTCTTGCGCGGGCTGTTGTAATGGATGGCTCGCGCGGCGAGTTCCTTGCCGGTGCCGCTCTCGCCGGTGATGAGGACGTTGGCCATACTGTCGGCAACCTTGGCGATCAGATCATAGACTTCGCGCATCTGCTTGCTCTTGCCGATCAACCCGCTGAAGCCGAAGCGCTCCTGCACCTCGGCCTGGAGCCGCTTGTTTTCCTGAACGAGGCTGCGTTTTTCAAGCGCCTTGCGGACCAGCACCTTCACCTCTTCTACCTTGAAGGGCTTACCTATGTAATCGTAGGCGCCAAGTTTCATCGCCTCCACCGCCTGTTCTGCGGTGGTGAACGCGGTAATCATCAAGACCGCAGTATCTGGCGCGTCGGTCTTAATCCGGCTGAGCAGTTCGAGTCCTCCGAGCCCGGGCATGCTAACATCCGAAAGCACCAGGTCGTAGTGTTCGCAGGCAAGGCGCGCCAGGGCATCCTCCGCGCTGTCCGCCTGATCGACCAGATATCCTTCGCCATCGAGCAGGATGGCGAGAAACTCCCGCATGCTCAGCTCATCATCAACAACTAAAATCCTGGCACGCATTTCCTAAGAACCTCGTTTGCTTTTCATGCTAAAAATACGACCACTGGGTCGCCTCAACCTGTCTTTATGCCGGCAGGTGCAGGGTAACAGTCGTCCCCTTACCCTGTGTGCTGTTTACCGTCATCCTTCCACCGTTAGCCTCGACGATGCGGTAAACCGTCGCGAGGCCAAGGCCGGTCCCTCCCTTCTTGGTGGTGAAGAAGGGCTCGAAGACCCTTTTGACGTCCTCAGGGTTCATCCCCGCGCCGTTGTCCCTGACCCTGATGCAAACCTCGTCGCGGGCACCCCTTTCTCTTGTGATGCAGCCGGAGACCCAGATCTGTCCGTCCCCATGCATCGCTTCAGCGCTGTTCACGAAAAGATTCCAGAACACCTGTGAGCACTGGTCCTTATCGAATTGCACCACAAGGTCGTCTGGGACTTGGTTATCTATATCTACGCGCTCCAGACGCGGATCGGTGGCTAGCAGCGAGCAGAGATCAACGATCACTTGTCTCAGGTTCAACTTGATCCTGGTTGGCTGGTTTGGTTTCGCATAAAAGAGGAAATCACGCAACAAGCCGTCAAGCCGGTCGGTCTCCCTGACGATGATGGAGAAGAGCCGCTGGTCCTTCTCATCTACCCATGGGCGCAGGGAAACCAACTGAACCGAGCCGCTGATGGCGGCAAGAGGGTTGCGGATCTCGTGCGCCATGCGCGCAGAGAGTTCTCCAAGTGCTGCCAGTCGATCCGCACGTTTCAGCTCGGCAGCCAACCGCTTCATCTCAGTCAGGTCGTGCAGGTCGAACAAAGCCCCAACCGTCCCCCCGTCCTTATCCGACAAAGGGACCGATTTGAACGCCAGCAGCAGCTTAAGGCCGTCGGAAGCGGTGTGGCTGAACTCTCCCTGTCCCGGCTCGAAAAAGGATGATTCGAAACCGGCGATGCCCGGAAGCACCTCCGCCAGCGGCCGGTCGTAGGCCTCCTGCTGGGACATGCAGGCGAGCGCTTCCATATAGCGGTTGAACACGCGGATCCTGCCGGCGGTGTTGATGGTCAGAAGGCCGCTGTCGATGGTAGAGACGATGCAGGAGTTCAGCCGCTCCAGTTCATCGTAATCGATCGCTTTTTCCTTAAGGGCGCTCTCGGAAATGCGCGCCCTTTCCGCCATGTGTCCGGCAAGTACCGCAGTCAGGAAAAAGGAGGCCCCGTGCAAAAAGATGAGGTAGAAGAGGTAGCCCGCTCCCCATTGTTGCGCGGGTGCGGAATCGAGCCCTATAGGGGCGAGTTTGTCGTAGTACTGGAAGTCAAGGATGGCGCCATAGAGGATGACGCAAAGCGACGCCGTGTAGTACGCCTGAGAGCGCGCCAAAAGCGCACTTGCGCTGATGATGGAAAGAAAATAGAGGAAGGCATAGTGCGAGGTGACCCCACCCGAGACGAGGATCAGTACGGTGACGAGGATCAGGTCCCAGACAATCTGGAGGTATGCCAGGGTGCGCACACGGCGCAGGGTCGCCGTCCGGAGCGCGACGAGCGATAACAGGGAAAAGAGGTAGGTGGCACCGATGAGGCGCAGCAGCACCTTCCCGGCCACGGCACCGCTTGTGTCGTAGGTGTGTACGTCAAGATAAACGGTGGTGACCAAAAAGAGGGTCACCACCAGCAGTCTGAGTAGTATGAACCAGAAGACCTTCTTTTTTTCGATCATCCAATTAACCGCCGACGGCGCCCGCGAGCTTGAAGATCGGCAGGTACATGGCGACAACCAGGCCGCCCACCGTGGTACCTAGGAAGACCATCAGCAAAGGTTCCATCATGGCGGTTAGGGCTCCGACGGCGTCGTCCACCTCGTCGTCGTAAAAATCGGCGATCTTGTTCAGCATCGCGTCCATGGCGCCGGTCGCCTCGCCAACCGAGATCATCTGCACCACCATGGGGGGAAAGACGCCGCACTCGGCAAGAGGCTCGGCGATGGTCTTACCCTCGGAGATAGACTGGCGCACCTTGTAGATGGCCTCTTCCACGACCTTGTTTCCGGCGGTTTTCGCGACGATCTCGAGACCGTCCATGATGGGCACCCCCGAGCTGATCATGGTTCCCAGGGTACGGGTGAACTTGGCAACAGCCACCTTGCGTATGAGCGGCCCGGCTATGGGGGCCTTCAGGGCGAAGGCGTCCAGCACCTTGCGGCCGTTGGCGGTGTCGTAGTATTTGCCGATGGCGTACTTGATGCCGAACATGATGGCGATGATAACCACGATGTACTTGACCAGGAAGTTAGAGAGCGCGATGACGACCTTGGTCGGTGCGGGTAGATCGCCTCCGAAGTCGGCGAACATCTTGGCAAAGGTCGGGATAACGAAGATGAGGATGACGCCAACAACGATGACGGCGATGGAGAGGATGGTGAGCGGGTAAACCATGGCCCCTTTCACCTGCTTCTTCAGTTTCATCGCCTTCTCGATGTAGGCGGCGAGACGGGCGAGGATGGTGTCGAGGATACCCCCCACCTCCCCTGCCGCGACCAGGTTGACGTAGAGCTGGTCGAACGCCTTAGGGTGCTTCGCCAACGCATCAGCGAAGGTGGAGCCGCTCTCCACACTTTCCTTCACCTTGACGAGGATATCCTTGAAGGTCTTGTTTTCTTGCTGGTTGGAGAGAATGTCCAAACACTGCACGAGCGGCAGGCCAGAATCGATCATGGTAGCGAACTGCCGGGTGAAGACCACGAGGTCCTTGGTCTCAATCTTCTTGGGACCACCGAGCCCGGGGATCTTGAGCTCCATAGAGAGCCCTTTGCCTGCCTCCTTCACTGTGATGCTGGTAAAGCCGTATCTTTTAAGCTGCGCCTCGACCATGGCGGCGCTGGCGGCTTCCATGACGCCCTTTTGGACGTTCCCCGCCTTGCTTCTTGCTTCCCAATCGAATTTTGCCATTTGTGACTCCTTTCCCGGCCCTGCCGGGACTGGCTGTTGCTATCTTTGTGGCGGTCTTCTGATCTGCCCCGCCGCCCCGCCAGGGGCTAGCATCTGCTTCAACTCGTCAGGCTCGGAGGAGCGCCCCAACGCATCATCCACCGTTATGAGGCGCCTGGAGAGCAGGCCCATCAAGCATTGATTCATGGTCTGCATGCCGAACTTCTCCTGACCGACCTGCATCTGGGAGTAGATCTGGTGCACCTTGTCCTCGCGGATCAAGTTCCTGATCGCGGGGTTCGGGACCATTACCTCGAGGGCGAGGGCGCGCCCGGGACCGTTAGCCCTCGGGATCAGGGTTTGGGACATGACCCCTTCAAGCACGAAAGAGAGCTGGGTCCTCACCTGGGTCTGCTGGTAAGGAGGGAAGACGTCGATGACCCTGTTGATCGTCTGGGCGCAGGAGTTCGTGTGGAGTGTCGCAAAGCAGAGGTGGCCTGTCTCGGCCAGGGTGAGCGCAGCCTCGATGGTCTCCAGGTCGCGCAACTCGCCGATCAGGACGACGTCGGGGTCCTGGCGCAGCACGTACTTGAGGGCGTGCTTGAAGCTCTTCGTGTCGGCCCCGACCTCGCGCTGGTTCACGATGCACCCCTTGTGCGGGTGCAGGTACTCGATCGGGTCCTCGACGGTGACGATGTGGTCGTGGCGGTTGATGTTTATGTGGTCGATCATAGAGGCGAGGGTGGTCGACTTGCCGCTGCCGGTAGGTCCGGTGACGAGGATCAGGCCGCGCGGCTTGTCGCAAAGAGCGCGCGCCACCGGCGGAAGCCCAAGCTCCTCGAAGGTGAGGATCTTGTAGGGGATCACCCTGAAGACGCCTGCCACGGCGCCGCGCTGCACGAAGATGTTCCCCCTGAAGCGGGAGAGCCCCTTGACGCCGAAGGAGAGGTCGAGCTCGTTGTCCTCCTCGAAGCGGTGCTTTTGGGCGTCAGTGAGGATGCTGTAGCAAAGCTGCTTGGTCTCGATGGCGGTGAGCGGAGGAACGTCCATCGGGGTCAGCTGGCCGTCGATGCGGATCTGCGGCGAGGTGTTCGTGGTGATGTGCAGGTCGGAGCCGCCCCTCTCCACAAGTTCCTTGAGCATTTGGTGAAAGTTGATCATGAAAACCCTCGTCTCAATTTGTCTGCTTAAAAGCGTCAGTCATCGGCCACGGTCACCCTGAGCACTTCCTCGAAGGAGGTGACCCCTTCGATCAGCTTGGTGAGCCCGGACTGGCGCATGGTCTTGATCCCCAGGCGCATGGACTCCCTCTTGATCTCCGCGGTGTTGGCGCCGTTCAGGATCATCTCCTTGATCGGCTCGAGCATCGGCATGACCTGGTAGAAGCCCACCCTCCCCTTGTAGCCGGTGCCGTTGCATTTGGGACAGCCGGTGCCGCGATAGCATACCACGGAAGGAGCCTGTTCGGCTGTGATGCCTGCTTCGATGAGCGCTTGAACCGGCACCTCCTCGACCACCTTACACTCGCTGCAGACGCGGCGCGCGAGGCGCTGGGCGGAAATGAGGTTGACGGCGGAGGCGACCAGGAACGGCTCGATCCCCATATTGAGGAGACGGTTGATGGTCGATGGGGCATCGTTCGTATGCAGCGTCGAGAGGACCAGGTGGCCGGTGAGCGCCGCCTTCACGCCGATCTCGGCGGTCTCGAAGTCACGGATCTCACCGATCATGATCACGTCCGGGTCCTGGCGCAGGAAGGCCCTGAGCGCCGCCGCGAAGTTGAGGCCGATGTCCTCGTGCATCTGCACCTGGTTGATCCCGGCGAAGTTGAACTCGACCGGGTCCTCGGCGGTGGAGATGTTCTCGGTTACCTTGTTCAGTTCGGAGAGCGCGGAGTAGAGCGAAACGGTCTTCCCGCTACCGGTAGGCCCCGTGACGAGTACCATGCCGAACGGCTTGTGGATCTCGCGCTTGAAGTGGACGAGCGCTTCCGGCTCGTACCCCAGCTTGGACATGTCCAGTTGCAGGTTGCTCTTGTCCAGAAGACGCAGAACGATCTTCTCGCCGAAGAGGGTCGGGAGCACCGAGACGCGGTAGTCCATGTCCTTGCCGCCGCCAAGCTTGATCTTGATGCGGCCGTCCTGCGGCAGGCGGCGCTCGGCGATGTCGAGCTCGCTCATGATCTTGATTCGGGAGGTGATGGCGTTTTTCAGCTTTAGAGGCGGTTTCATCACCTCGTAGAGCACGCCGTCGATGCGGTAGCGCACCCGGAAGAACTTCTCGTACGGCTCGATATGGATATCGGAGGCCTTCTTCTTGATGGCGTCGGTGAGGATCAGGTTGACCAGCTTGACGACCGGGGCGTCCTCGGTGGCGCGCTCCAGCGAGCCGACATCGATATCCTCTTCCTCCCCGATGACCTCGAGGTCCTCCATCTCCAGGTCGCTCATGACGTCGGCCAAAGACGCGCTCTGGTCGTAGAGCTTGTCGATGGCGGCCTTGATCGCGCTCTCAGCGACCACGACGACCTCGACGTTGTAGCCAGTCATGAACTTTATGTCGTCGATAGCGAAGATGTTGGAAGGATCACTCATCGCTATGATGAGCGTGGAGCCGGCCCGGTTCACCGGAACGATCTGGTATTTATGGGCGATCTCCGCGGGTATGATCTTCACCACCGCGGCATCGACCTCATAGTCGGCAAGGTTTATGGTGGGAACACCGTACTGCTTGGAAAGAAATGAGGTGAGGTCAGCCTCGTTGATCAGCCCGTCCCTGACCAGGATGGACCCAAGGCGCAGTTGCCCCCCCGCCGCCTTCTGCTCAGCGAGGGCCTGCTTCAGCTGTTCCTTGTTGATCAGATTGTTCGTGACCAGCAGCTCACCGAGTCTGCTTACGTGCATATACTACCTCAGGGGGGTGGAGAATCCTGTGAATGGTATTTTGTAATTGCGTTAATGTCAAGGCTTACATGGTTCCGGCAGAAACGCTGCCAGAGCCCTTTCCATGCACCCTTCGGGCGGCGCGACCCCGGTCCAGATGCGAAAGGCCGCTTCACCCTGTGCCACGAGCATGCCGAGACCGTTGGCGCACGGGATGCCATGGGCACCGCATTGCGCCAAAAGCGGCGTAACCGGCGGTGCATAGACCATATCGTAAATACAGACGCCGGACTTTAGCATGGCCGGATCGAGTCCTGAGAAAGAGTCACCGGACATGCCGACCGAGGTGGTGTTGACGACGAGGTCGAAGGAGCCTATGAAGGCCGGATCGGCAAGAGCGTTGAGGGAACCAGCGGCAAAGGCGGTTCCCTCCAGCCGTCCTGCGACGAGGTCGACGAGGGTAACTGCCGCATCCGCGGTGCGGTTCGCGACATGCACCCGCACCGCACCGGCACGTGCGAGCGACACGACGGCGCTCCTGGCAGCCCCGCCCGCCCCGAGCACGAGGATGCTCTTGCCGCGTGGGTCAAAGGTAAGCTTTCCGGCGAGTGCAGCCACGAGGCCAAGGCCGTCGGTGTTGTAGCCGGTGAGCCTTCCTTCCCGTACGAGCACCGTGTTCACCGCGCCGATCAGTTCCGCGTCCGGGTCGATTACATCGAGAAACGGCATGATGGCGACCTTGTGCGGAATGGTGACGTTGAAGCCGGCGACTCCCGCTGCGGCAAGCCCCGCCACCGCAGCCTCAAGACGTGCCGGGGGGACGGGGAAAGGGACGTAGACCCAGTCAAGCCCGAGAGCCCCGAAGGCAGCGTTGTGCATCACCGGCGAAAGCGAGTGGGCAACCGGGGCACCGATGATACCGGTAACCGTGGTCTTTCCGGTGATGGTCATTGGGCCACCCCGTTCGCACTCAAAAGTGCTGCGACGCGCGGCCTGATCTCAGGCGCTATGCTTGCAGCCACTTCCAGGTCGCGTGCCCCCGCCTCGCGCTGCCCCATACGAAGACGCGTCTCCCCCGACTCCATGAGGGACGCTGCGTAGATGAGGATCGCCTTCCCCGTATCGAGATCACGGAAGAACATGTCGCGGTCACCGAGCACGCCGCGCAGGGAGAAAAGAGGCCATACGTCGAGGTCCGGTGGAGCCGCGGGGGTGCCGGCCGCCTGGAGTGCGAAAAGGATGCCGCGCTGGTGCACGACGAAATCCTTGAACTCGATGGAGTACTTGGTGGAGAAATCCACGTACACCGGCCGCTTGCCGTACTGCTCCCCGACCGCAATCATGAGCGTCCCGTCCGAGGTGCGCTGATCCATGGGTAGCTCGTACAGCCGCGAGTTCTTGAACAGGCGCGGCATGCTGTCCAGGTACCAGTCAAAGACGAGGTGCGGGGTGTGCGGCAGATCGACATCCTCGCGCATCCTTTCCACCCCCTGCAAATACCAAAGCGGAAACGCTCCCGAATCCCCCCACGTGAAGAGCACGGCGTCCTGCGGCAGGGACCTGAGCGTGTTGGAGGCGTAGTCGAAGGCGATGTAGTTTTTATGCTGGTCGTTCTCCCGGTAGTTCAAAAGACAGACGGCGAGCGGCAGCACGAAGAGGAGCGCGGGTAAAAAAAGGCGTGCGGCAGGTGCGTCGGGAAGATGCTGCACCGCCTCCTTGATGAGGGTGATGAGCCCGACACCGATGAAGACCGCGGAGAGGAGGTAAAGCGGGGTGAAGAACTCCTCGGTCAGGAAGATCATCTCGCCCGGCGTGTTGAAGTAGCCGACGATGACGAGCAGGAACGAGCCGAGTGCGATCAGGTAGCCAAGAACCAGGTCGCGCTTTGTCCGCATCAGGGCCCACAGACCGAACAGCAAAAGGACAAGGCCAACGACGGTGAACTCGTGCGGGATGTTGAAGGCGTTCATCTGCGCCCAGAGGAGATCGAGGTCGCGGTGCGGCTTGTCGACCGGGTACCCCTTGCGCAGGATGTTCCAGAGGAACTGGGTGAGGTTCTTCGAGTCGCCCCAGTTCAGAATCGGTTTCCTAAGCGCCCGGACCACGAGGTGCAGGTGGATGCCGAAGCCCAACAGGCCGAAGGCGAAGGCGATGAAGAACTCGCGCACCCGGAAGATGACGCGCCGGTCCGCGGACCAGATCAGGAAGGCGTAGGTCGGAATCATCAGCACCATGATCTGGTGCGCGCCGGTCCCAAGCCCGCAGAGAAAGGCGCCCAGGTAGACGTAGGCGGGGCGCTCCCGTCCCTCGAGGTAGCTCTCCCGCCAAAGAAGCATCAGGTAGAAGATGATGGCGCAGATGAAGGCGAGCAGCGGGTAAGGCTTGTCGTGGTTTGACTGCAGCCAAAGCCTCGGCGTGAAGGCGAAGGTGAGCGCCGCCGCGACACCGGCGAGCCTGGGGACACACGCACCGAACCGCCCCTGCCAGGGGGTCTCCTCACCCTTGAGCAACTGGATGGTGAGCAGATAGACGCCGAAGCAGGCAAGCCCCGCGGAGACCGCGGTCGCGAAGTTGACCCGGAAGGCGATGTTGCCGAGCGGGAGAAAGGTAAAAGGCTTCGCGTAGTTGATGAAGAGCGGGTACCCCGGCGAGTGCGCCGTACCGAGAGAAGAGATGGCGGTCAGGAACTCGCCGCTGTCGAAGAAGGTGACCGTGGGCGCCAGGGTAAGGAGATACACGAACAGCGGGATGACGAAGGCCGCGATGGCGCACGGGTCGAGCCTGCGCAGGATTCCGTTATGGTTCACGCAACTGCTCCTCGGTGTTAGTGACGCCGATGCTCCTGATGGAGACCTTGTCCCGCCAGAGGCAGTACAGCCCGACGACGGTGACCGGGAAAAAGCCCATGGCGTGAATGACGATGGCGATGCTGAGCGCCTTTTCGCTGCCAATCTGGAATGCGGAAAGGGCGGTGACGCAGGCAATGTGATACGTCCCGATAAAACCCGGAGATGCCGGTACCATCACGGCGAAGACCAGGAAGACCATGATGAACATGGACGCCGAGGGAGGGAGAAAGAGACCGAAGGAGCGCAGCATCAGGTCGACCGGCCAGATTGCGGTGGCCCACACGAGAAGCGAGCTGACCGCGACACCGGAAATGCCGGAGACACTGGTCGGAATGCGGATACCCGAGATGAAGGAGACCAGCAGAGCGCCGGCATGCTCAGCCAACCGCGCGGAGAAAGGATGCAGCACGCGGGTCACCACCTTGACGGTGAACTCGGTGCGCCACCTGAGCAGGAAAAGAAAGGCAAGGACAAAAAGGTAGAGGGCGAAAGTGACGTACCCGCCGGTGACGAGCCCGTGCTGTACGCGTTCCATCCCGCTTGGCAGCTTTATGGTGAAGAAGGTGATCAGGAGCACGAGGAGTACGGTGAAGCCGTCACAGAGCCGGTCAAGCACCAGGGAGGCAAAGACCGCGCTGGTGCCGATCCCCTCCTTCTGTCCGAGCGAGTGGGCCCGCACCAGCTCCCCCAGGCGCGCCGGGAGGAGGTTGTTCGCCATGTATCCGATGAGGGTCGAGGGGAAGAGGTTCCCAAGGCGCGTGCTTTTTATCGGGGCGAGCAGGAACTTCCAGCGTACCGCACGCAGGTAGTAGCTAACAAAGGTGAGCACCAGCGCGGGCACCAGGTAGCGGTAATCCATCGCGGCAAAGGCGTCCGCCATCTTTCTGAAGTCGATCTTCCTGAAGAGGAGAAAGAGGCAGAGAGCGCTGATTGCGATGCCGAGCAAGAGCTTCTTATCTGGTTTTTGCGTGGTCAATCGGGCTCCTGTCATCGGTTGCGTTGTCAATCGGGGCGGCCCGTGCCGGGGCTTGCGCAATCCCAGTCACCGCCACTCTCGGACAGAACCGGGCGTGCGCCACTGAGGATCTCACGGCAACGCGCGACGTCCGCGGCAATGGCCTCTTTCAGTTCATCGAGCCCGGAGAAGCGTTTCTCCCCCCTGAGCCTCTCGATGAAGAAAAGGGTCAGCTCGCGTCCGTAAAGGTCGCCTTCGAAGTCGAGGAGGAACACCTCGATGGAGAGGTGCTGGTTGCCGAAGGTCGGGTTGGCGCCGATATTACAGGCACCGTCGAAGAGCCGATCTCCCATGCACACCTTCACCGCGTAGACCCCGACCGATGGGATGAGGTCCTTTTCCGTTTCGATGTTGGCAGTGGGAAAGCCGAGGCTGCGGCCACGCTCGTGGCCGTGCACCACCTTGCCTGAGATGGAGAAGTGCCGTCCCAAAAGGCTCGCGGCGCAGGAGACGTTTCCTGCGCTCACCATCCTGCGCACGGCGGTGGAGCTGTAGACGGTGGAGCCGTCCGAGATCGGCTCCAGTTCTTCCACGGTATAGCCGTGACGCTCGCCAAGCCTGCGCAAAAGCGCGACGTCCCCTTCCCTGCCGCGGCCGAAGGCGTAGTCGTAGCCGATCACCAGGCGCTCGACGCCGATGGCGTCGACCAGCACCTTTTCCACGAAGACGGCGGCCGGCACCGAGGCGAATTCCTTGTCGAAGGGGATCTCGAGGAGGTAGTCGATGCCGGACCCCTCGATGAGGGCTTCCTTCTCGCGGCTTGTGGTGATGAGCCGCACCTCCTTGTGGGCCGCGACGACCTTGAGCGGGTGCGGCACGAAGGTGATCACCACGGAAACGCCGTCGATCTCGCGGGCGATTTGCCGCACCCTCTTGAAGATCTCGCGGTGCCCCAGGTGCACGCCGTCGAAGTTGCCGATGGTGACGACCGGATGGCGCAGTTTTTCCCTGATCTCAGGGATGCTTCTAAAAATTTCCATGGACTATGGGGGTCCTCAGGCTTCCGCCGCCTCGGTCTCCACCTGGGGCGCCTTCTTCTTCCCGAAAACCAGGGCCACCCAGATGCTGATCTCGTACATGAGGTAGAGCGGGATCATGATGACAAACATGGTGACCAGGTCGGCATGGAAGGCGGCAACGATGGCGCTGGCCAGGAGCGCGTACTTCCTGCGCGTGGCGAGCATCCGGTAGTTGACGATGCCGAAACGGGACAAAAGGAGCGCAAGGATCGGGAGCTCGAAGATGAGGCCGAACATCAGGATCAGGCGCAGACAGAAATTTATGTAGGCCGAGATGTTGTACCAGCTCTGCAACCCGGTCGCCTCGTAGGAGAGGGAGAAGTTTATGATGACGGGCCAGATGATGAGCAGGAAGAACATCGCCCCGACGCAGAAGGCGACGGTGGCCGTGGTGACGAAGGGAACCACCAGGCGCCGCTCCTTGCGGGTGAGCCCGGGCGCCACGAAGAGCCAGAACTGGTGAAAGAGCACCGGCAGCACGATGACGAAACCTGCCAGCATGGAGATCTTGCACTGCACGAAGAACGGCTCGAGCGGCGCGCTGTAGTTCAGCATGCGCGGCTTCTCGGCCACCTGGTGCTCCTCCCCGAGCTTCATCTGCTGGTACGCCTCGGGGTAGCGCTGCTTGACTTTCTCGTAGAAGGATTTCTTCATGTCGGTCAG
The DNA here is from genome assembly GCF_004917075.1 of Geomonas edaphica. Classification (GTDB taxonomy): domain Bacteria; phylum Desulfobacterota; class Desulfuromonadia; order Geobacterales; family Geobacteraceae; genus Geomonas; species Geomonas edaphica. Next base: position 222,475 of record NZ_SSYB01000001.1, on the reverse strand, counting down.
GTAGGTGTGACCGGTGAGCGGCTGTTCCACGAACTTCAAGAGGTCGGTGGAGAAGTTCCAGGCGATCCCCATGCCGATGACGATGGCAATTACGCTTACGATGAGCCGTTTTCTGAGTTCAACCAGGTGCTCCATGAACGGCAATACCTTTTCTTCCATATACCTCTCTTCTCCTAATTAATGCCGTGCAGAGCTCAAACAGCTTTTATATCACAGCGCTTAAATCCAGCGCAACAGCTTTCAGCGCCGTTTCGGCTTGGGACGCTTCCCCTTTATCGGGATGCGCTGGTAGGCGTTCCGGACATCGGCGATCGGCTCGATGGGACGCTTCTCCAGGGTCCCGACGAGCGCGAATTCCACCTGCCGCGCCGGCTCGTTCACCCCGGCCACCTTCACCCGGATCTTGTCGGCGATGCGGTACATGGCGCGGCTTCGCTCACCCACCAGGGCGTGGCTCTTCTCGATGTGCACGTAGTAGTCCTGCGGGAGGGTGGCGACCGGCACCATCCCCTCCACGAAGAGGTCGACGAGCTCCACGAAGAAACCAAATGGGGCGACCCCGGTGATGTACCCGTCGTACTCCTCGCCTATCTTGTCGCGCATGAACTGCATTTTCTTGAGATCCACCATCTCACGTTCCGCCTCCATGGCGACCCGTTCGCGCTTGCTCGTGTGCAGCGCGGTCTCGGGGAGCCGCGCCTCGAGCCGGTCCTTATCCGCCTTATTCATCTTCCCGGCGAGCACGCGCTTAAGGATGCGGTGCACCACGAGGTCGGGATAGCGGCGAATCGGCGAGGTGAAGTGGGTGTAACTCGCGGCGGCGAGGCCAAAGTGGCCCAGGTTCTCGGCGCTGTAGCGCGCCTGCTTCATGCAGCGCAGCAGCACCTCGTTGATGAGCCGCTCCTCCGGCTTTCCCGCCACCTCTTCCAGTAGCTTTTGCAGCGCGTTGGGGCTCACCTTTTCGTCTACCACTTTGAGTATGTAGCCGAAGCCGAAGACGAACTCTGACAGGTCCTGGAGCTTGACCGGGTCGGGATTCTCGTGGATGCGGTAGAGCGAAGGGACCGGTGTCGTTTCGAGAAAGTGGGACACCGCCTCGTTGGCGGCGAGCATGAACTCCTCGATGATGCGGTGCGCAAGGTTTCTCTCGGCGCGCACGATCGCCGTGGTTTCCCCCTGGGTGTCGAGGATGATCTGGGGCTCCGGCAGGTCGAAATCGATGCTCCCTCGTCCCGCGCGCACCTTATTGAGCCTGAGCGCCAGGTCTTCCATCACCTTGAGATCCTCGACCAGGTGCCGGTTCGCCGCGATGGTCTCCTCGTCCCGGTCCACGAGAACCTTCTTCACCGTGGTATAGGTGAGACGGGCGGAGCTCTTGATGACGCTCGCGTAGAACTTCTGGTCCACGCGGGCGCCGGACTCGTCGAAGAGCATCTCGGCGGTCATGGTCAGGCGGTCCACCTGCGGGTTTAGCGAGCAGATACCGTTGGAGAGCTCTTCCGGGAGCATCGGAATGCAGCGGTCCGGGAAGTAGACCGAGGTCCCGCGCAGGTACGCCTCGGTGTCCAGGCGCGATCCTTCGGTGACGTAGTGCGCAACGTCCGCGATGGAAACCCAGAGGCGGATCTTGTCCCCCTCGCGAGAGACGGAGACCGCGTCGTCGAAGTCGCGCGCGGTCTCGCCGTCTATGGTGACGATGAGCCGCTCGCGCAGATCGACCCGCCCCTGCCGCGCCTCCTCGCTTACCTCCTGCGGCTCGCGCTCGGCCTCCTCCATCACCTTCGCATCGAAGACATGCGGGAGCTCGTACTTCTTGATGACGGAGAGGACTTCCACTTCTGGGTCGTTCGCCTCCCCAAGCACCTCCACGATGCGCCCCTCAAGCGGGCGCACCCCGGAAGGGTACGAGGTGATCTGGGCGAGCACGATCTGCCCCGTGCGTGCCTTGGCGGCCCCACCGGAGGCCCCGGGGGTCAGGAAGAGGTCGCGGCCGAGCTTAGGATCGTCCGGTATCACGCGCCCCCCCTTCCCGGCTGCCTCGAAGCGACCGACGATCTCAGTGACGCCACGCTTCACGATGCCGGTGACGCGCCCTTCCCTTTTACCGTCACGACGTGTGGAAACAACCTGGGCGTCCACGATGTCGCCGTTCATATATTCCGTGAGGTATCGAGCCGGGACGAAGAGGTCCTCGCCCCCGTCCTCCGGCATCACGAAACCGTAGCCGTCGCGGTGCATGGAGAGTTTGCCGCGCACCGAGCCACCCGCTCCCGCCATGGTATAAATACGCCCCGGAAGCTTGGCGATCTCCCCTGTTTCGACCAGGTAGTCGAGTTGATCGTCCAGGTGTTCCCGCTCGTGACGGGAGACGTTGAGGGCCTTGAGCATCTGCCGGTACGGCACCGGCTCCCCTTTGCCCAGCAGCCTCATGATCGCGTCCTTGCCTTTGCGCATATATAAACCTCCGGGAAAAACAATAAAATCAGCACCGTTGGATAATGCAGAAGGGGCGACGGAAAGTCAAGAAAGGCGATGCGGCACGAATGCCGCGGCAGACGACTCGTCGAGAGGGATCAACGACTCGTCGGGTGCGATCGACGACTCGTCGGGTGCGATCAACGACTCGTCAGGTGCGACCAACGACTCATCAAGCGCGATCAACGACTCGTCGAGTGCGATCAATGACTCGTCAGGTGCGACCAACGACTCATCAGGCGCGACCAACGACTCATCAGGCGCGATCAACGACTCGTCAGGCGCGATCGACGACTCGTTAGGCGCGATCAACGACTCGTCAGGTGCGATCAACGACTCATCAGGTGCGACCAACGACTCGTCAGGTGCGATCAACGACTCGTCAGGTGCGATCAACAACTCATCAGGCGCGATCGACGACTCATCAGGTGCGATCGACGACTCATCAGGTGCGATCAACGACTCATCAGGTGCGACCAACGACTCGTCGGGTGCGGTCGACGACTCGTCCGGTGCGATCAACGACTCGTCCGGTGCGATCAACGACTCGTCCGGTGCGATCAACGACTCGTCCGGTGGGACCGACGACTCGTCGGGTGCGATGAAGGACTCGATGGGCGCGACAGGCCACCCGCTGGAGGTCACGTGCCGGGAGCCCCAGTAGGAACAAAATTCGGAGTTAACCGATGAGAAGTTGGGATTAGTTGTAATTGGTCAATACATTAACAATTGCCTTTTGCGCCGTGCTTCGGTACAAATACGAGGTTAGTTTTGCAACGTAAGGGAGTCTCCATGTTTTGCCGTACCATCGCAGCAGCAGCACTGATGCTTTGCGCCGTCCTTCCCGCCTCCGCAGCAAACCTTAGCAAACCGGCCGACGAGGCTCTCACCACCGCCGCCAAGCGCATGCAGGCCAAGGACTACCGCGCCGCCCGTGACGCAGCCCTTAACATCAACGACCCGGCAATCCGCTCCTTCATGGCGGGGATCGCCGCCGCCAAGATGGAGCAGTGGGAAGAGGCCGCGGCACAGTTCCCCGCCGCTGCGGAAGGTTACCCGCTCTTAGCCGACTACGCCCTCTACTACCAGGGGCTCGCCCTTTCCAAGCTGCAGCGCCACGCCCAGGCACTCCCGCCGCTGTACAAGCTTCTCAAGGACTTCCCGGCGAGCCGGCTCGCGCGCCAGACGCTCATCCTCTACGCCGATTCCCTTGCCGCCGCCGGCTACCCGAAGGAAGCGCAGCAAAGCTATGCCACCTTCGTCGAGCGCTACCCCTCCGGCAGTGATTCCATCTCGGCTCTATACGGGTCCGCCCTCTCCCGCGAAAAGCTTGGAGATACCGCGACCGCCGTTACCGTTTTACGCACCATCTACCTCAGCTACCCCGCCTCCCCCTATGCCGACAAAGCGGCCGCCGAGCTGCAGAATCTCGCGGCAACCGGCATCAAGGCCGAGCCTTACAGCAGCGCCGAACTCTACAAACGCGCCTGCACCCTCTACGATCTCGGGCGCCATCTGAAGGCCGCCGAGGCCTTTGCCGCAATCCAGTTGAACGGTGAAAACGACGACTTCATCCGCAAGGTGACTTTCAAGAAGGGACAAGCGCTGTTCAAGGCAAGACGCTATCAGCAGGCACAGAGCACCTTCGCGGCCCTTTCCGGATACGGCGATGCGGATCTGTGGTTTGCCCGTACCCTGGACAAGGAAGGCAAGGGAGAAGAGGCTTTCCAGCTTTATCAAAAGCTTTCCCAGGACGCGAAGCGTGGAACGGTGGCCCAGGAAGCGATGCTCGAGGCCGCCTACCTGAAACGTTTCCAGAGGAAATGGAGTGAAGCGGCGTCGTTGTTCAGGCAATACCTTGCCGCGGCGCCGACCCAGAAGAACGTCAACGTCCTATGGGAAGCCGCTTGGTGCAGCTACCAGTCCCGCGACTACGCCGATGCCGCGGCACAGTTCAGGAAACTTGCCGAACGCGACGACCTGCGCGACAAGGCGCTTTACTGGCTAGGCAGAACCCTTGCCCTCACCGGCGACGAGAAGAGCGCACAGGTGATGTTCGCCGCGCTGGTCGCGGAATACCCGCTCGGATACTACACGCTGATAAGCAACCAGAACCAGAGCGCCGCCTCGCTCCCCCAGCCCCCCCAGAACCTGGCCGACGTCCTGCCGATGCCGTCCGGCTTCGAACGGGAGAAGGCGCTTATCGCGCTCGGTCTCTTCGAGGAAGCGGCGCGGGAACTCTCACTTTCCAAGAAAGGGAAGAACCCCTCGGGTATCGCACGTCTGTACCTCGAGATGGGGAACTACAACGGCGCCTATCACGCACTCGGGAACGAAAAGCCCAAGCGCGGCGACAACGCCACCGTGCTCGGCGCCGCTTTCCCGCTCGCCTTCCGCGAAGATGTCGCCAAACACGCCGCCGCGGCCGCGGTCCCCGAGAGCCTGGTTTACGCAGTGATGCGCACCGAGAGCAACTATTTCCCCGCCGCACTTTCGCCGGTGGGCGCCGTCGGTCTCATGCAGATCATGCCCGCCACCGCCGAGTCGATTTCCAAGGGTGACTCGAATCGTTTGACCACCCCGGCCCTCAACATCAAGCTAGGCGCACGCCACCTAAAGGACTTGCTGCAACTGTACGACAAGAACCTCACCCTCACAGTCGCCGCCTACAACGCGGGCTCGGGCAACGTGAAGCGTTGGCAGAAGGCGTACGGCGACCTGCCGCAGGACGAGTTCGTGGAGAGCATCCCCTTCCGGGAGACCCGCGAGTACGTCAAAAAAGTAGTAACCAGCATGCAGATGTACCAGCGGCTGTACCGCCTCCCCCCCTACCAGGAGCCGGGTGCACCGAAACCGGTCCTCCCGCAGCAGGCGGTGGAGGAAAGCAAGGTCGCTCAAGACGTGGCCACGCAGCCCTCCCCGTCCCAGCAATAGTCAGCATCGTAAAGCCGACCTCCCCCCGAGGGGGGAGGTCGACACGGTCCCTCACTACCAAACGCCCTCACCCTATCACCTCCTGAAAAACCCCGCTCTCACCCCCTAAATAAGCTGATTGACAGCATACTGATTATGTGCATAATGCTCTCCTTTGCTGGGGCAGCTTTTCGGTCGTGATATCAAACCGTTGCCCTTCTACGGGAGGAGCTATGGAAGCACAACAGACCCCCAACATGGACATCGAAAAAACAGTGGGCTTCCTGCTGGCTAAGGCTTACCAGCGCGCCTGCCTCATCTTCAAGGAACAGTTCGACCAGTACGAGCTGACCCCGCAGCAGTTCGGACTGCTTGGCTTTCTGTGGCAGGAGGACGGCATCAGCCAGTCGCTTCTATCCGCAAAAAGCCAGATCGATCGGACCACGATGGGGGGACTTATCGACCGGCTTGAAAAGGAAGGGCTGGTGATGCGTCGCCCAGACCCTGCCGACCGCCGGGCCTACCGCATCTGCCTTACCGAAAAGGGAAAGGCGCTTGAGCCCGAGCTCGTGCCCGTGGCGCTCAGGGCTCAGGCAGAGTTCATCGCGAGACTGGAACCGAACGAGGTCGAAACACTGACGTCGCTGCTGCAAAAATTACGCAGCTAATCCCGGAGCTTTCATGCATAAAGTCGTAGTTCTACTGGCGCTTCTACTCTGCGCCATCTGCAGTTCCGCGCACGCGGAAACCCTAACGCTGAAGGAATGCCTCGACGGTGCTGTCGCCACGAGCCGCGGGCTGAAGTCCGCTTCGCACGACGTCGAGATTGCGCGGGAGCAGGTAGGCGTCGCCCGGTCGACACGTCTGCCGCGCGTCGATCTGCAGGCGGGTTACGTGGCACAAGCCAAGGCCCAGGCCTTCAAGTTCGGGTCAGAGTCCCAGGAGACCCAGGACCCGCGCTACCCCTTCGCCAACTTCAGCGTTTACCAGACCCTGTACGACTTCGGTCGTACCGGCGCAGCCGAGGGGATGGCGCGCATGCAGAGCGAGGCCGCCCGCTACTCCTACACCGGAAACGAGCAGGACGTCTTCATGCAGGTGGTGCAGGCCTACTACGGCATCCTGACCGCAGTAAAACTCGTCAACGCGGCCGAGGACGAGGTCACCCAGATGCTCTCGCACCAAAAGACGGCTCAGGCGCTCTTCGACGAGGGTGTCGTGACCAGAAACGATCTCTTGCAGGCCGAAGTCCTGGTGGCGTCCAGCCGTCAGAGTCTCTTGAGCGCCAGGAACGAGGTGCAAAAGGGTTGGCTGCTACTGAACTACCTGACCGGTGCGCCTCCTGAGCGCCGCGCGGAATTGAAAGACGACACGCAGCTCCCTCAGACCCCTTCCCTTTCCGACGCTCCCGACATGTCCAAACGGGGCGAGCTATCGGCGCTCAAGGCAGTGGTAGGCGCCGACGAATTCGCGTTAAAAGAGGCGAAGACGATCCATTACCCCGAGTTCTTCGCCAAGTTCGGCGTCGACTACCTTTCCAACAGTAAGGTACGCGAGCAGGCCATCGTGGCCGCCACGGTCGGGCTCAAGGTGAACCTCTTCGACGGCCAGGCATCGACCGCACGCATAAGACAGGCGGTACAGGCAAGATCGCGCGACGAAGAACGGCTGAGGGACATGGAGGAGCGCACCAGACTGGAATACGCGCTGGCGGTGAGCGACATGCTGGTCGCCAGGGACAGGATCTCGGTGGCGGAAAAGGCGATCACCCAGGGGGTGGAAAACCTCCGCATCACCAAGGACCGCTACCAGGAGCACGTGGGAACGGCGACCGAGGTGATCGACGCGCAGACCCTTCTGACCAGAACCAGAACCGACTACTACCGCAGCATCTTCGACCTGCAGGTCTCCGCCGCCCGGGTGAAGAGGGCAACCGGCGAGCTTTGATCCATCTCTAACCATCCAGGGCCTTCCGTTTTACCGGACGCCGCCCCGACCGGAGCAAATACCATGGCAGACCAAACTATCGAAAAACCGCAGCCCCAGGCCAAAGGCGGATTGAGCAAGAAACAGCGCGGCGGCATCATCCTCTTGATCATCATCGTGGCCGGCGGGCTCTTCGGCATGCGCCAGTGGGTACGCAGCAAGACCCATATCGAGACCGACAACGCCTTCATCGAGGCGCACGTCCACTCCGTAGCGAGTCGGGTGCCCGCTATGGTGCAGCGGGTTGCCGTGGTCGACAACCAGTTCGTGCACAAAGGGGACCTGCTGGTGGAACTCGACCCGGCGGACTACCAGGCACGGGTGACGAGCGCTGCGGCGTCCCTCGAGATGGCCAAGAACGAGACCTCCGGCGATTACGCAAGTGTCGAGAGCGCACGCGCCAACGTGAACCTCGCCGCCGCCCGCCTTGAGCAGGCAAGCCTCGACCTCAAGCGCGCCGAGGCGCTGTACGCGAAGGAAGTAATCCCGAGGGAGCAGCTTGACCGCACGCGCACCGCGCACAAGGTGGCGGAGGCGCAGGTAAGGGAAGCACGCGAAGCGGAGAACCGCGCCAAGGCGATGATCGGTGTTTCAGGCACCGGTTCCAAAGACGCACGCGTGGCGCAGAAGCAGGGCGAGCTCGAAGCGGCACGGCTGAACCTCTCCTACACCCACGTCGTCGCGCCGAGCGACGGGTATGTGACCCGCAAAGGCGTGGAGGTCGGCAACTTCGTCCAGCCCGGACAGGCGCTCATGGCTATCGTCCCGCTCGAAGACGCCTGGATCACCGCGAACTACAAGGAAAGCCAGCTGAACGCCGTACGCCCCGGGCAGTCCGTCGAGTTCACCGTGGACGGCTACCCCGGGCGCCACTTCTCCGGCAAGGTGGAAAGCATCATGGCGGGCACCGGTGCCGCCTTTTCCCTGCTGCCGCCGGAGAACGCCACCGGCAACTACGTGAAGGTGACACAAAGGATCCCGGTCCGCATCGCCATCGACAAGACGAGCGATCCGGAACACGTCCTGCGCGTCGGCATGAGCGTGGTACCGACCATCCTGACCGGGCAGAGTTTCGGGCAGGTAGTCGGGTTCGGGCACTAGCACTCCTTTTGGCGGTACCATGAACAGCGCTGAAGAAAAGAACATCAACAAGTGGCTGATCACGATAACGGTGATGCTGCCGGCGATCATGGAGATCGTCGACACCTCGGTCGCCAACGTGGCGCTGCCGCACATGCAGGGGAGCCTTAACGCAGGTACCGACGAGGTCACCTGGGTGCTCACCTCGTATCTCGTGAGTAACGCCGTCGTCCTCCCCATGACCGGCTGGCTCGCGGGGATCTTCGGCCGCAAGCGCTTCCTCATCACCTGCATCACCCTCTTCACCCTCGCCTCGCTCATGTGCGGCGCGGCACCCAACCTAGGTCTCCTCATCTTCTTCCGGGTGCTGCAGGGGGCGGCCGGGGGGGCGCTCATACCGATGAGCCAGGCGATCATGATGGAGACCTTCCCGCCGTACCAGCAGGGTATGGCGATGGCCATCTTCGGCGTCGGGGCCATGTTCGGCCCGATCATCGGCCCGGCCCTCGGGGGATGGATCACCGACAACCTGAACTGGCGCTGGATCTTCTACATCAACATCCCGATCGGCATAGTGGCCGTGGTCATGGCGACCTTCTTCATCTACGACCCGAGCTACATCAAGCGGGCCCGAACATCGATCGACTACTGGGGATTGATGCTCCTGACGGTGGGACTCGGCGCCCTGCAGATCGTACTCGACAAGGGACAACAGGACGACTGGTTTAACTCCGGCTTCATCGTCGCTTGTTCGGTCGTCACCGCCGTTGCGCTCAGCGCGCTGATCTACGTGGAGCTCAATCACCCGCACCCGGTCGTCAATCTGCGCCTGTTCAAAAACGTCTCCTTCTCGGCGGGGAACCTGATCATGTTCGCGGTGGGTTTCTGCCTTTACAGCTCGATCATGCTCATACCGATGTTCCTGCAGACCCTCATGGGGTACAACGCGACCATGGCTGGCATGGTGCTCGCCCCGGGGGGTGTCGCGACGCTCATCTGCATGCCCTTCGTCGGCGCGATCATCCAGCGCTACGACGGCAGGAAGGTCGTCTTTGTCGGCCTCATCATCGCCGCCTACTCGATGCACATGATGCAGGGTTTCACGCTGGAGGCCGCCTACCGCGATTTCGTATGGCCGCGCGTCGTGCTGGGCGTGGGGCTTGCCATGATCTTCGTTCCGCTGACCACGGTCACCCTCGCCTCCATAACGAAGGAGGAGATGGGAAACGCGACCGGCATCTTCAGCCTGTTGCGCAACATCGGCGGCAGCGTCGGGATCGCCATCGCAGCCACGCTCCTCGCGCGTTACGGCCAGTTCTACCAGACCAGCCTGGTGGCCCATGTGACCCCGTACAACCCGCTCGCACAGTCCCAGATCGCGGTACTCAAACAGGCCATGATGGGGCGCGGTCTGGGACCAGTCGCCGCCGAGCAGGGCGCGCTTGCCATCATCTACGGCAAGATCTCGCGGCAGGCCTACATGCTCTCCTACAACAGGATCTTCTTCATCGTAGGCATCGCCTTCGTGGTGATCATCCCGCTCTTGCTGCTTCTGAAGAAACCCCAGAAACACCTGCCGCCGGGAGCGGTGCATTAATAATAGAAAAGGGCGGGGGATGTCCCCCGCCCTTCTTAGTAACCGGGCTCTGCCGGTTATTTCTTTTTCTCTTCCTCTTCAGCCATCCGCTTTTCGTGCGCCTCGCGGATCTGATCCATTTCCTGCCAATGGGCGTCCCAGTCCTTCTTCCTAATGAAGTGCAGAGCGAAACTCCCGAGGACGATGCAGACCCCGAAAAAGAACTGCATCACCTTGAACCCTTCGGCAACTCCGTAGATCATACAGCCGACCCCGGCCAGGCCAAGCAGGAAGGGAGCGCTGAAGATGAGGCTTCCCAGGGATTGCTTCTCTGCCATCTGATTTCCTCCGTGTCACCGACATCCGGGCGAATGATTATTCGCCCCTACATCTGGAACCATTGTTCGCCCTTACGCGGTGCGGTTGGTGATCTCTATCAGGTGGTAGCCGAACTGGGTACGCACCGGGCCGAGCACCTTGCCCACTTCGCCGCTGAAGACCACCTTGTCGAACTCTTCGACCATCTGGCCGGGGCCGAACTCTCCGAGAAGTCCCCCCTGGTTGCCGGACGGGCAAAGGGAGTGAGCCCTTGCGACCTCGGCAAAGTCGGCACCCGCTTCGATCTTTTCCTTGAGTGCGAGACACTCGGCCTCGGTTTCCACCAGTATGTGACGCGCTTTTGCTCTTGCCATGTTTGTCTCCTTATGAGTAGCGGACCAGTTCGGACATATCACGTACGGCGCGGTCGAGACCGACCAGGATGGCGCGCGACATGATGGAATGCCCGATGTTGAATTCCTCGATGCCGCCGATCGCGGCTACCTTCTTCACGTTTGTGTAGTTTAGGCCGTGCCCGGCGTTGACGCCGAGGTCGAGCTTACGCGCGAGCTTCACCGTGTTCTCGATCTTGATCAGCTCCTGCTCCTCTTCTTTCCAGGTGGGCGCATCGGCGAAGGAACCGGTGTGGATCTCGATGTAATCGGCGCCGATCTTGTTGGCGACCTTGATCTGATCGGGATCGGGATCGATGAAGAGGCTCACGATGATGCCTCCCGCCTGCAGCTTCTCGATGGCGACCTTCAACGCTTCCTGATGTATCCGGACGTCGAGCCCCCCTTCGGTGGTCAGCTCGGCCCGCTTCTCGGGGACCAGGGTGCAGCACTCCGGCTTCACCGCAAGGGCGATGGCGATCATCTCGTCGGTTGCCGCCATTTCCAGGTTCAGCTTGGTCTGCACGGTCTGGCGCATGATCTTGAGATCACGATCCTGGATGTGCCTTCTGTCCTCGCGCAGGTGGATGGTGATGCCGTCGGCGCCCGCCAGTTCGGCAATGGCCGCGGCCGCGATCGGATCGGGCTCACTCCCGCCCCTTGCCTGCCTCAGAGTCGCTACATGGTCGACGTTGACGCCCAGTTTAGCCACGGTTATCTCCTCCCAGGGCCGACGCCGCGGTTTCGGCTATCTCGTTGGCCCAGTTGCGAATTTTCGTCTCGTCATCACCTTCTAGCATGATGCGCAAAAGGGGCTCGGTGCCGGACCACCGGATCAGCACCCTCCCCTCCCCTTTCAGCCTACCCTCTACGTCGTTCACGAGGTTCGCGATCTCGGGGACCTGCATCACGTCGGTCTTCTGCGAAAGGCGCACGTTCACGAGCACCTGCGGCAGGGAGTGCATGACGAGGGCGAGCTCGGAGAGGCGCTTCTGGCGGCGCTGCATGATGGCGAGCACCTGCAGTGCGGAGAGGATGCCGTCACCGGTTGTGTTGTGGTCGAGGAAGATCATGTGGCCGGACTGCTCGCCGCCCAGGTTGTAGCCGCCTTTCAGCATCTCTTCCACGACGTAGCGGTCACCGACGGCGGTCTTGATAACCTCACCACCGGCGCGTTTCATCGCGATATCGAGACCCATGTTGCTCATCACGGTGGCGACCAGGGTGTTTTGCTTCAGGGTTCCCTGGCGGATCATCTCGGTCCCGCAGATGGCCATGATTTTGTCGCCGTCCACCACGTTGCCGTACTCGTCGACGAAGATGACGCGGTCCGCGTCGCCGTCGAGCGCTACGCCCAAGTCTGCGCCGTGCATCTTCACCGCCTCGCTCAGCACCTCAGGGTGCAACGAGCCACACTCCGCGTTGATGTTGGTGCCGTTGGGCTTAACACCGATCGTTATCACCTCGGCGCCCAGTTCCTCGAACACCGCCGGGGCGACCTTGTACGCCGCGCCGTTGGCGCAGTCGAGAACGATCTTCAGCCCGGAGAGGTCGAGGTCCTTCGGGAAGGTGCTCTTCAGGAAGACGACGAAGCGCCCCTGGGCGTCGTCGATGCGGTACGCCTTGCCGACCTCTTTCGCGGTCGGGCGTAAAGAGTCGATGCGTTTCGAGAAGATCAAGTCCTCGATCATCAGCTCGGTCTCGTCCGGCAGCTTGAAGCCGTCGCTCGAGAAGAACTTGATGCCGTTATCCTCGAACGGGTTGTGCGAGGCGGAGATCACGACACCCGCATCGGCACGCATCGAGGAGGTGATGTTGGCGATGCCCGGCGTCGGGAGCGGGCCGACCAAGAGGACGTCGACGCCCATGGAGCAGATGCCTGCCATGAGCGCGCTCTCGAGCATGTAGCCGGAAAGACGGGTGTCCTTGCCGATGACGATGCGGTGGCGTTTCTTGCCGTTTTTGAATATGTAGGCGGCGGCGCGGCCGATCTGCATCGCCATCTCCGCCGTCATCGGGTAGACGTTGGCCACACCGCGGACCCCGTCGGTACCGAAAAGTTTCTTCATTCTCTTCACCTCGTAAAAATAGTCATTCTAAAACAGCCTTACTTCTGGTCCCTGCTGGTAAGCGCGATGGTTACCGTCGCGGGGGCGACGTGAACCACCTTGATCTCCGGATCGAGATCGAAAAGGCCGTCCTTCAGCGAGATCTGCTGCTGCCCCGCATTGGCGCCGGTCAGATCGATCCTGAGACGGGTCTGGTGAAACGGCAGCAGGAACAATAGAATCCGCGGCCCGGAGACAACGACCTCTGCCTCGGCCGGTGCTACCCCGTCAAGCTGCAGCCCCGGCGGCATGCGATCAAGGCCGACGGGAACGGTGAGCACCATCTCCCCGGGTCGCTCGACGATCACGCTGAGCCAGATCAGGACGGCCAGCAGCACGGAAAGCGCCTTGACCCCCTTCAGCCATTCATGCCCTCTTGCGTGCATGGTCGTCATTTGAGCCACCTCGGTTCGACGAGCCTTCTAAGCGTCTTGCCCAGGGACGGCATGTCCACCACGTCGGTCTTCTTCCCCCCCACAACCACCGAGGCAGTCCCGGTCTCCTCGGATACCACGACAACCAGGGCATCGACCAGTTCGGAGAGGCCGATGGCAGCGCGGTGCCTGGTGCCGAGGGCTTTGTTCACCTCAAGGTTCTGGGTGAGCGGCAGGAAGCACCCCGCCTTGGTCAGCTTGCCGTGCTGGATGATCACGGCGCCGTCGTGAATAGGCGAATACGGCAGGAAGATCGAGGAGATCAGCTCGCTCGTCACCTTGGCGTCGATGTCGGTGCCGACGGCTAGGTAGCTGTCCACCGAGATGGCGCGCTCGATGACGATGAGCGCGCCGATCTTCTTCTGCGCAAGCCCCGCGACGGCGAAGACGAGCTCGTCAATGACGTCGGACATCTCGACGTCCTTCTCGGTGCGGCTTCTGGTCAGCGTGGCGAAGGCCCTGCGGATGTCGGTCTGGAAGATGACCGCGAGACCGACCACGGAGGAGGCCAGGATCAGGTCGATGATGAGCCGGACGGTCTGCAGGGAGAAAAAGCGCGCCAGGAGATGAAGGGCCACGAGTGCCGAAAGGATGGCGAGGATGCGCAGCGCGAGCACTCCCTTCAGGAGCCGCGCCAGCCTGGAGATGATCAGTATCGCGAGCGACAGGTCCAGGAGGTCCCGCAGTATGCCTATGTTTTGCAGGAATGAATTCATCCGCACCGGTCGGGAAGCAGCGCTTCCGGTTTGTCGGGCCTGCGGGTTACATGAGCGCCCGCGTCATGACGGCGACATCCCTCATGGCTGCCACGTCATGAACCCGTATGATGGCGGCTCCGTGCACGATCGACATGACGACCGCGGCTGCCGTGCCGAATATCCTCTCTCCTCCGTCCCTTCCGGTGACCGCCCCGATGAACGACTTCCGGGAAGGCCCTACCAGGATCGGACAGCCAAGCGGCCTGAATTCCTCAAGCCGTTTGATAAGCTCCAGGTTCCCCTGGACGCTCTTACCGAAGCCGAGCCCCGGATCGACGACGATGCGCCCCGCAGGGACACCGGCACGTCGGGCGAGTTCGATGGAGCCTGTCAGGTAGTCCTTCACGTCGGTGATCAGGTCGTCGTAGTTCGTGTCCTTCTGCATGGTGTCGGGCATGCCGCGGGTGTGCATGACCACCACTCCCGCGTCGGATTCGGCCACAACGGCGGCCATCTCAGGATCGAACATGAGGCCGGTGACGTCGTTGACGATCTCGGCCCCGGCGGCGCAGGCTGCCTTCGCAACCCCCGCCTTATAAGTATCGATGGAGATGGGGACCGAGATGTTGCCTTTGAGCCCCTCTATAACGGGAAGCACCCGGTCCAGTTCCTCCTGCAGGCTTACCGCAGGGGCATCGGGCCGGGTGCTTTCGCCGCCGATATCGATGATGTCGGCCCCCTCACGCTCCATCTCGCGGGCCCGTTCCACCGCCCTCTCAACGGAGAAGAAGCGCCCCCCGTCCGAGAAGGAGTCCGGAGTCATGTTCAGGATGCCCATGATCTGCGGACGCTCCAGGGACAGGGTGCGTCGGGAAAGTTCCCACTTCTGAACCTGCATCGTTACGCGGTTACGACAGGCTCGGAGGCGATCTCCTTGCCTTCGATGATGCGGTCCACTTCCTCGCCGGTCAGGTTTTCCTTCTCGATGAGTGCGTGGGAGATGCGGTGCAGGGCGTCGAGGTTATTCCGCAGCAGATCCTGCACGCGGGCGTAGTTCTGCTCGACGATGAGCCTGATCTCGTGGTCGATCTCGATGGCGGTCGCCTCGGAGTAGTTCTTCTGGTGCGCCATGTCGCGCCCGAGGAAGATCTGCTCGTCCTTTTTGCCGAAGGAAACGGGACCGAGTTTCTCGCTCATGCCCCACTCGCAGACCATCTTGCGTGCGATGTCGGTGGCGCGCTCGATGTCGTTGCCCGCGCCGGTGGTCATGGAGTTGAAGATGACCTCCTCGGCTACGCGGCCGCCAAGGAGCACGGCGATGCGGTCAAGCAGCGACTCGCGGGAGTAGCTGTGCTTGTCTTCGATCGGGAGCTGCATGGTGACGCCGAGAGCGCGCCCACGCGGGATGATGGAGACCTTGTGCACCGGGTCCGCGCCCGGGATGAGTTTCGCGATAAGGGTGTGCCCCGCCTCGTGGTAGGCGGTGTTTTTCTTCTCCTCGTCGGAGATGACCATGGAGCGGCGCTCGACACCCATGAGGACCTTGTCCTTCGCGTCGTCAAAGTCGATCATCTCGACCATGCTCTTTTCCTTGCGTGCGGCGAGGAGCGCGGCCTCGTTGACCACGTTGGAGAGGTCCGCACCGGAGAAGCCCGGGGTACCGCGGGCCACGACGCCGAGGTCGACGTCCGGAGCGAGCGGGGTTTTCTTGCAATGCACCTTGAGGATCATCTCGCGACCCTTCACGTCGGGACGCGGCACAACGACCTGGCGATCGAAGCGGCCCGGACGAAGGAGCGCCGGGTCGAGTACGTCGGGACGGTTGGTAGCGGCGATGAGGATGACCCCTTCGTTAGACTCGAAGCCGTCCATCTCTACCAGGAGCTGATTCAGGGTCTGCTCACGCTCGTCGTGACCGCCGCCAAGACCAGCGCCGCGGTGACGGCCCACTGCGTCGATCTCGTCGATGAAGATGATGCAGGGAGCGCTCTTCTTACCCTGCACGAACAGGTCGCGCACACGGGAGGCGCCGACGCCGACGAACATCTCGACGAAGTCGGAACCTGAGATGGAGAAGAAGGGAACGCCCGCCTCACCCGCGATGGCGCGGGCAAGAAGTGTCTTGCCGGTGCCCGGAGGGCCCATGAGCAGGACGCCTTTCGGGATACGGCCGCCGAGTTTGGTGAATTTCTTCGGGTCCTTCAGGAAGGAGATAATCTCCTCAAGCTCTTCCTTGGCCTCCTCGATGCCGGCTACGTCCTCGAAAGTGACGCGCCCCTGCGCCTCGGTGAGAAGCTTTGCGCGGCTCTTGCCGAAGGCCATCGCCTTACCGCCGCCACCCTGCATCTGGCGCATGAAGAAGATCCAGACCGCGACGAGGAAGATGATCGGGAACCAGGAGATGAGCAGCGAGAACCAGGAGAAGTGCTCCTCCTCCGGGCGGGCCGACACGGCGACCTTCTTCTCGATCAGCAGGTCGGTCAGCTTGGCGTCTGCCGGCTTGAAGGTCCTGAACTCCTTGCCGTCGGCGAACTTGCCTAAGACCTCGTCCCCCTGGATGACGACGCTCGCCACCGGACGGTTCACGTTCTTAACCTTGCCGGTTTCCACGGCCTCGATGAAGTCGCTGTAGTCGAGTTTTTCCTGGGTCGGCTTCGGCTTGTTGAACAGGTTGAACAACAGGATCATCATCAAGCTGATAACGAGCCAGAGCGCCAAGTTTTTATAGAATTGATTCAAGTTTCCTCCCGATTAATCGGTGTGCCGCAACTCCGTGTACTATCAGTGTTTGTCGTTGATACATAGCACGGGCCGCGAGGTTGAAGTTCGTCTTATGCCTAGCATTTATGAGAAAGAAAGAAAAAGCATTCAAATGAGTAAAAAGGATTACCATAAAGGGTGCAGGTTGACAAGAGCTTTAAGGTGTAATTTCAAGAATTTCCAAACGTAAAACCGCGTCAGCTGCGGGTTTTACCCGTCCTTTCTCGGCAAGTCTCACACCGGCTACCCAGATGACATCCCCTTCGCTGAAAACAAGCGGCACTCTGCTGCGCTCGTGCGGCGGGAGTTTCTTGTTGATGAAGAGCTCCTTCACCTTCTGTGAGCCGTTCAGCCCCAGCGGGGTGAAGCGGTCACCGGCTGCAAAAGGGCGCACAAGCCATGGAAAAGGTGCGGCTTCCGCCGACACGTAGGCGATCTTCTCAGAACCGGTCACGAGGTCGGCAGGGCGCGGCAACCGCTGCACGCTGAGCGTCATGCCGTTCGGCAAGGGGTAGCTCCCCTCTCCGGAAATAGTCATCTCCCAGCTCTGCTCGATGGGCTTAGTTACGGAGGTGAAGCGAAGTTCGTCGTAGCTGCGCTCAACGCGAAGATCGCCCGGGAGGTTTAAGTTCGCGTTGGGGCGACTGGAGGCGACGAGGCGGTCGATCGCCTCGAGGTGCGTCAGGGCGATGCGCATGAGGTCTCCGCGCAGTTCGCGCAGCGCGTGACGGTACAGGCGCAGACGCAGACCGCGGCGTTCACCTAGCAGGGAGGCGATCCCCAGGCGGACGTTTTCATCCTCACAGCGGGCCAAACGAGAGAAAGTCTCGTCAGTCAACTGCTCGAGGAGTTCCTCGTCCGAGGCGAGGATCTCCGCGGTGGCCGCGAGTCGCTCGGTTACCTTGGGGTTGTACCTTTTGAGCAGTGGGATCAACTCGTGCCGAATGCTGTTGCGCAGGATCGCGGTATCCGCGTTAGTCGAATCGGTACGCCAGTTTAGGCCGTGTTCTGTCAAGTAACGCTCAAGCTCGGCGCGGGTCACCTTCAGGAGCGGGCGTTTCAGCATGTTGTCGCCTACCGCAGCCATAGCGCTCAGCCCTGCACCGCCGGAGCCGCGCAAGAGGCGGATCAGCACCGTCTCGGCCTGGTCGTCCATGTGGTGGGCCAAGGCGATGCTCGTCGCGCCGTGACGGCGTGCGACCTCGCGGAAAAAAGCGTAGCGTGCCTGACGTCCGGCATCTTCAAGGGAAAGCCCTTCCGCAGCGGCGAAAGAGCCGACATCGACCCGGATGGAGAGAAAGGGGATATGGTAGCGGGCGGCGAGGTCAGCGACGAAGCGTTCGTCACCGTCTGATTCCGCGCCTCTCAGGCAGTGGTTCAGATGAGCGACAATGAGTTTCAGGCGTTCAGTATCGAGTCGCGTAAGGATATCGAGGAGCGCCACCGAGTCGGCGCCGCCCGAGACCGCGACCACCACGGTCTCACCGGGGGTGAAGAGGTACTGTGCACGGACTTTGGCGAGTAGGTCTTTCAAACGGCACGAACTCCTTGAGTGTTGAGTAGAGAGAGTGACGAGGAATTCGACTGGTTAGGATATCTGTTTCGTCAGTCAAGTGATCCCCCTCTCCCGGAGGGAGAGGGGGATCATAGAAGTTGGAGCGGGGTTTCAACGTAGAACGTAGAACGTTGAACGGCTTCTAGTCCTTAAGCGTGCACTCCTTCTCCCAGGTGAGATACCCGTCCCCGACGATGTCCCAGAACGACTCAATGCGCCCGGCGTAGAAGTCGAGTTCCGAGCATTCCGCCTCGATGGCGTGGAGAAACTTGAGCGAGATCAACTGGTGCCCGTACAGGAACCGGTAGAACTCGCGGACCCCGGCAAGGTACCCCTCGATCTCGTCGATGAGCGGCTCCATGGTGTTGACGATGTACCAGTTGCCGGCGAACTGACGCACGATCCCCGCACGCTCGTCGAAGATGCTGCGCTGCTTGATGGAGACGACAAAATCGCGGGTGAAGTAATCGGCGGCACCGGCCAATGCCGTCGCCTGTTCCGGCGACATGCCCGTCTGCTGTATCTCCTCGTAAAAACGGTGCAGCAGGTCGCTGACCAGTTTGTCGACCCGCACCTCGTCATCGAGGGTGGTCGGAACGTAATCCCTTTTATCGACCTTCAATACGTCAAATGCCTCTTCGCAAAATTCTGCCATGTGCACCTCTTTCTCTAAAGATGTTCAACGTTCAGCGCTCAACGTTCGCCACGGCTTTCCTTGTCCGCCCCTGCATCGTGGCGGCAGCCAAATCGTACGGTGCCACGAGACGGCATCTTGTGGAACGCAGAACGTTGAACGTTGAACGGCCGTTAGCCTCGCCTTCTCGGGTCGAGTGCGTCGCGGATCCCCTCCCCTACCAGGTTGTAGGAGAGCACGGTTACCAGGATGGCAAGCCCCGGGAAAAGGGAAAGCCACCAAGCGAATTCTATGTAGTCCTTGCCGGAGGTCAGGATGTTACCCCAACTGGGCGTCGGCGGCTGCACCCCGATACCGAGGAAGGAAAGCGCCGACTCGGTGAGTATGGCGCCGGCCACCCCGAGCGTCGCAGAAACCAGCACCGGCGAAAGCGCGTTGGGGAGAACATGGCGGAAGATGATGCGCAGATCCGACGCCCCGAGCACGCGGGCGGCCAGGATGAAGTCACGGCTCTTCAAGGAGAGAACCTCGGCACGCACCAGACGCGCCACCCCCATCCATCCGGTAAGTCCGATGATCACCATGATGTACCAGATGGAAGGCTCCAGCATGGCGATGACGGCAAGGATCAAGAAGAAGGTCGGGAAGCAGAGCATGATGTCGACGATCCGCATCAGCACCGAATCGATCCAGCCGCCATAGAACCCGGCGAAGAGCCCCACCACCGTACCGACGACGACGGCGATGCCGACCGCGACGAAACCGACCTTCAGGGAGACGCGCGCGCCGTAGACGACGCGGGTGAAGACGTCGCGCCCCAACTCATCGGTGCCGAACCAGTGTGCCGTTGAGGGAGGCAGGAGCACGTGCCACGCGTCGATGGTGTCCGGGCTGTAAGGCGTCACAGCGGCTGCCGCCAAAGACAGCAGGAACAACACCGCGATGACTACGAGCCCCGCGGTCGCAAAGCGGTTGGTCGTGAAACGCTCCCAGAACTCCCTGGCCGGGCTGCTCACCTTGTCACGCATGCCCCCTCCATGAAGCGACGATATCCGCATCCCCTACCCCTTTCCGTGCCTGATCCTGGGATCGGCGAGGGCGTAGCTCAGGTCGGCCAGGAGGTTTCCGATCAGGGTGAGGCAGGCGCCGATGACCAGGATCCCCATGACGAGCGGATAGTCGCGCGCCATGACGCCTTGGTAGAAGAGCTGCCCCATCCCGGGGATGGAAAAAATGGTCTCGAAGATGACGCTGCCGCCGATCAGGGCGGGGAGCGAAAAGCCTAGCAGGGTGATCACCGGGAGCAGCGCGTTCTTCAGGGCGTGCCGGTAGATGACCACCCGCTCCTTCACCCCCTTGGCGCGGGCGGTGGTGATGTAGTCCTGTGAAAGCACCTCGATCATGGTGGAGCGCATGTAGCGCGACAGCCCGGCAAGGCTACCGAAGGTGGCGATGGCGATGGGAAGCACCAGGTGTTTCCCGAGATCGAGAACGCGCCCGAAAAAGGGGAGCTGTTCGCTGCCAAGCGAGTGTATGCCCGAGATCGGCAGCCAGGAGAGCTTCACCCCGAAGAAGTACATGCAAAGAAGCGCCAGCCAGAAGGTCGGCACGGCAAATCCTACGAAGACAAAGACCGATATGGCGCGGTCGAGCAGCGTGTCGCGGTGCACTGCCGCCAGGATGCCGATGGGAAGTGCCAGACCGAATTCGAGGATCAGCGCGATCACGTTGAGCGAGATGGTGATCGGGATCCTTTCCTTTATCTTGTCGAGTACCGGTCGGTTGTCCGGCGCGAAGGAGCGGCCGAAGTCGAGCCGGGAGAGGTTCCCGAGCCACTTGCCGTACTGCACGTGCAGCGGCTTGTCCAGTCCGTAGAACTCGCGCAGCCGTGCCCGCGACTGAGCCGAGACCTTCGGGCTCATCGCCGTCTGCATCTCTACCGGTTCGCCCGGTGCGAGATGGATCACCGTAAAGGTGATCAGCGTGATCCCAAGGAGCAGCGGAATCAGCATGAGTATGCGTTTTATCAGGTAGTTGGCCATAGTTCTCTGAAGTAGTGGAGATGTACCAGAGCTTCGCTGTCAATCGTCAACTGTCAATCGTCAATTGCTATTCGACGTACCACTTGATGAAGTTATGCATGATCCCCGCTGGTGCCGGTTCGATCCCCTTTATCCTGGAGGAGACCACCGGCAGGGCGTCAGGGACGTACAGGAAGGTGTAGGGCTGGTCCTTCGCGAGGATCTCCTGGATGCGGTAGTAGCAGTCGCGCCGCTTCTCCATATCGAAGGTCCCCCTCCCCTCCACGATGAGCCGGTCCAGCTCGGGGTTTTTGTAGTTGATGAAGTTGAGTTCCTTAGGGCCGGTCTTCGAGGAGTGCCAGACGTCGAACAGGTCCGGGTCCTGGGAGATGGTCCACCCGAGGAGCACCGCCTCGAACTTCCCCTTGTCGATGAAGTTGGTGAGAAACGACGCCCATTCCACCACGCGGATCTTCACGTCGATGCCGACGCGCTTCAGCCGCATCTGGATGATCTGGGCCGCCTTAAGACGCTGGTCGTTCCCCTGGTTGGTTAGGATGGTGAAGCTGAGCGGCTTGCCGTCCTTCGTGAGGATGCCGTCCGCCCCCATGACGTAGCCCGCCTCACGCAATAGCGCCTGGGCGCGTGCCGGGTCGTAGCCGGGGTCGTTTTCCACCTTCGCCTTGTAGGCCCAGGTCCCTGGCTTGTAGGGGCCATGGGCGATCTGCCCCATCCCGAGTAGCACCCCCTGGATGATCTCTTCCTTGTTGATGGCACAGGTAATCGCCCGGCGCACCCTCGCGTCCTGGAACATGGGAAGGCGCAGGTTGTAACCGAGGTAGGTGTAGGCGGAGGCCGGATAGCGGTACTTGTTGAAGCGCGCCAGGAACTCCTTGGTATTGGTCTGGCGCTGGTACTGCACCGGGGAGAGCCCCATCATGTCGACCCCGCCAGCCTTCAGCTCCATGTACATGGTGGAACTGTCGGGGATGATGCGATAGACGTAGCGGGAAAGGCGCGGCTTCCCCTCCCAGTAGTTCGGATTCGCTTCGAGGATAAGGCGCTGCCCGGGGATCCACTCCTTGAAGATGTACGGGCCGGTGCCGATCGGGCTCCGGGCGAGCGGACTCTTGGTGATGTCCCTGCCCTCAAGCAGATGGGCGGGGAGGATGTTCATCCCCCAGGAGGCGAGCGCAGGTGCGAAAGGCTTCGCGTAGCGTACCTTGAAGGTGTAGGCGTCCGGGGCCTGCGCGCTCTGCACCTGCTTGAAATCCTCGGCGTAGGCGGTCGGGGTCTTGGGGTCGACGGTGACGCGGTAGGTGTAGAGCACGTCGCGCGAAGTAAAATCCTTGCCGTCATGCCATTTCACGCCGCGGCGCAGGTGGAAGGTGATCTGCAGGCCGTCCGGGGAGACCTCCCAGGACTCAGCCAAGTCCCCCTCGAGCTTCAAGTTCTTGTCGTAGCGGACCAGGCCGTTGTAGACGAGCCCGGCGATGTCGCTCGACGAGGTGTCAGTAGCGAGGGTCGGGATGAGGGTTGAAGGCTCCCCGATACTCCCGGTGACGAAGGAGGAACCATTGGCGCCTGGTCCACGGCTCCCGGCCCGGTCCGCAGGCGCACCCTGGCTGCAGGCGGTCAGCGTCAGAAGGACGAGGAGGAGAAGACGACGCAGCGGGATCATTTCTCGCCGGCTTCCTGTCGGCAGTGTTTGATCTTCTCGGCGAGCTCGGCGCTTTGCTCCGGCTCCATCTTCTGCAGCTTTTTGTAGAGCGGCAGTGCCTTCTTGTAGGCGCGGACGGCGCAGTAAGCGTCGGCCAGGTGCCCCATGACGATGGCGTCACCGTCGGAAAGCTCGACCGCACGCTCGAGCTGGGTAACCGCATCGTTGTAGCGCTTGAGCTTGAAGTAGGTCCACCCGAGGCTGTCCAGAATGAACCCGTCGTCAGGCTTCAGCTCGACCGCCTTTTTAAGGTAGGTGAGCGCCTCGTCCAAGTTCACCCCCATCTCCGCATAGGTGTACCCAAGGTAATTGAGTGCCTGCGCGTCGTTCGGGGTCGCCGCGATGACCTTCTTCATCATGTCGACGGAGAGTTCCTTCTGTCCCAGCTTGTCGTACATGATCCCCAGCCGGAACAGGACGCGCGGGTCCGCCTGGAGTTTCACGTCCATCGACTTCAGGGTATTGATGCCGAGCTGGTACTGCTCCATTGACTCGTAAAAGCCGGCCAGGTGCAGGTACGCTTCGATGCGGGAAGGCTGCTTGGCAATCTCCTCCAGGAGCAGGGTTACCCCCTTTTCCGGGTGCCCCTTCTCCTTGTACAGGTAGGCCAGGTGCCCAAGGGAATCCAGGTAATAGGCGGAGTCCCGCGGGATCATCTGGAACTGCTCGATGGCCTGATCTACGTCCTCTTTCTCCTCGAAGGCGCTGGCGAGATAGAAACGGACCTGCTGCGCGTCCGGCTCGGCCTTGAGGATATCCTGGAAGACCTTGATGGCCTCGTCGTAGCGCTCAAGCTCAAGCAGCAAAAGCCCGATCTTGCGCGAATTCTCCAGCGAGCGCCCGCCTTTTTGCTGCAACAGGGCGAGGGCCTCGTCGAGGCGCTTCTGCTGGATGTAAAGCTGCACGAGGTGCTGGATCACGTTTGCGTTGTTCGGGTTGATCTCAAGAAGGTCTTTGTAACTATCGATCGCGTCCGGGATGAGCCCCTGGGTCTCTTGGGAGATGCCCATCTCGATCAGGGCCTGCTCGAAGTCCGGCTTTATCTCGATGGCCTTCTTGTAATAGGAGAGCGCCTCCTTCGGCAGACGCATCTGCTCGTAGGTCTTCGCCAGGTAGTAGTACCCGAGCGCCGAGTCGGGCGAAGCCTTCACCAGCGACTTCAGCGTGTCCACCGCCTGCTCGTACTCGAAGCTCTTCAGGTAGTAGATGGCGACGTGCAGGTAGACGTCTTCCTTGGAAGGGTCGAGCTCGATCACCTTCTTGTAGTGCTGGACCGCCTCTTTTTCGCGCTGCAGCGTCATCAGGATGTTGCCGCAAAGAAGCTGTGCCGGCACGGACGAGGGGTCGATGCCGATGGCCGCCTGGCACTCAGCAAGCGCTTCTTCAGGACGGTTTTGCTGTAGGTAGATCTGGGCCGAGGTGTGATGCAGGAATGCGGAGTTCGGGTCGGCCGCTATCCCCTCCCGCAGCAAGACCTGCGCGGCGTCCAGGTCACCTTCGGCCGCCCGCAACCTCGCTAGAGCGAACAGGTACATGGTCTTCCCGCCACCGGGGGGCGGAGTCGGCGCGGTGATGACGCCTAGATCGGCAAGCGGCT
The DNA here is from genome assembly GCF_004917075.1 of Geomonas edaphica. Lineage (GTDB taxonomy): Bacteria > Desulfobacterota > Desulfuromonadia > Geobacterales > Geobacteraceae > Geomonas > Geomonas edaphica. The sequence continues at coordinate 198,208 of NZ_SSYB01000001.1, read as the reverse complement.
TCGAAACCGAAGCTTGCTCGGTGGCGCAGGCGTTGATCAACAGGGGTAGAAAAAGGAGTGGCAGACACTTCTTGGTCATGGGGTACCTGTGGCTTCGGTAGATTTGGGGCAAAAACCTAAAAAACGCGGCACCCTCTCTGGATACAGTATCCGTGGGTGGCGCGGTTAATTACCATGAAAGCTAGCATAAATAGGTAGCAGCGTCAAACAACATTTAGCTGCATTTTAGGCGGTTGCGCCTCAAATGCGGTATGGTACTATTCTCAAATGAAATCATCATCTTACAGGTAAAACGATGATCCGAAGCGTTATAAAATCGCTATTTGAAGCTAAGGCCTACCCGGACCCGACGACGGAAGTGCGCCTGGTAGAGACGCACGTCTCCTTCATATTCCTCACCGATAACTTCGTCTACAAGGTGAAAAAGGCGGTAAATTACGGCTTTCTCGACTTCACCACTCTCGACCGGCGCCGCTTCTACTGCAACGAGGAAGTGCGCCTGAACCGCCGTCTTTGTCCCGAGGTCTACCTGGGCGTTGTCGAACTGCGCGACACCACGGACGGCCCCTGTTTCGGCGGTACCGGTCCGTTGCTCGACTACGCGGTGAAGATGCGGCGCCTGCCGCAGGAACGCATGCTCGACAGGCTCCTTGCCGAAGGAAACGTCGACGCCGGCGACATGACGCGCATCGCACAGGTGGTAGCGCGTTTCCACGAGGAGGCTGAACGCGGTCCGGTGATCGACGCCTGCGGAGAAACCGACGTTATACGCGAGAATTGGGAGCAGAATTTCCGACAGGCGGCCCACTTCGTAGATGCCACCATCTCAGCCGCCCAGATGACGGAGATCCGGCAGTGGGTGGCCTCCTTTCTCCAGGGAAACGACGCACTCTTTCGGGAGCGGGTGAGTGGGGGCTTCATCAGGGATTGCGACGGCGACCTGCACTCCGGCAACATCTGCCTCACCGACCCGGTTTGCATCTTCGACTGCATAGAATTCAACGAGAAGTTCCGGTACATCGACACGGCCGCCGACCTCGCCTTCCTGCTCATGGACCTGGAATACGCCGATCGAAAGGACCTGGCCAGCGAGCTTCTTAACGCCTACCAGGCGGCTAGCGGAGACATGGCGATGGCGCCGCTGCTCGACTTTTACAAGGCGCAGCGCGCCTTCGTGCGGGGCAAGGTGACCAGCCTGCGCCTAGAGCACGCGTCCCTCACCCAAACGGAGCGTGCCGCGGTCAAGGACGTGGCGATCCGCTACTTCAGGCTAGCGCGCGGCTACACCTTTAGAGCGAGAATGCAACCCATGCTCGTCCTCACCTGCGGGATGATCGGAAGCGGCAAGAGCACGCTCGCCCGCGCGCTCAGCCGTGAGTTGGGGCTCGCCCTAAAGCGTTCCGACGTAGTACGCAAGGAACTGGCCGGCGGTGCCATCGTGGGAGTGGCGCCTATCCAGTCCTACCGCGCCGGGATTTACAACAGCGACATGGACCAGGCCACCTACAACGCCCTCCTGACAGAGGCGGAGCGCTCGCTTTCCCGGTGTGAAGGGATGGTGGTGGATGCCACCTTCCGGCGCAGTGCGGACCGGGAGCGCTTCTGCGAGCTCGCCATGAGGCTAGGCGTGCCGTTTCTGATCGTCGAGACGCGCTGTTCCGAAGAGCTCGCGCACCGGCGCCTGGAGGCCCGAAACAGCGACGCAGCAGAGGTATCGGACGCGCGTTGGGAACATTACCGCCAGCTGCAGGCGGAGTTCGAGGCGCCGCAGCCGGGCGAGGCGATCGTTGTCGACAGCGCCCTTCCCGTTCACCAAGGAGTCGACCTGGTGATCGAGGCAGCGGGGATACTGTCATGAAAAAGACCATGAAGGAACTGGTAATACACCGGCTCAAATTGAAGGACACCTGGGTCATCTGCTTTGTGCTCGGGCTGGTCATGATGAACTACCCGTTCATCAGCATCTTCAACAAGGAGTATCTCCCCTTCGGGATACCGCTTCTCTACCTGTACCTGCTGGTTGGATGGAGTTTCTCCATCTTCATCGTCTACCTTTTCAGCCGCGCCGCGCGCCGCGAAGCCGATACCAAGGGGCACCTTTGATGCTTGAGGTTAACTGGGTCTGGGGCACTGCCCTGCTCTACATAGCCCTCCTCTTCCTGGTCGCCTACTACGCCGATCTACGACAGAAGGCCGGGCGCAGCATCACGGCCAACGCCTGGGTCTACTCCCTCTCCATCGCGGTCTACGCCACATCCTGGACCTTCTACGGCAGCGTCGGGAAGGCCGCCACCACCGGGATCGATTTCCTACCCGTCTACCTGGGCCCCACCCTGACCGCCTTTACCTGGTGGTTTCTGCTGAAGAAGATGGTGCGGATCTCCAAAGAAAACAACATCACCTCCATCGCCGACTTCATCAGCTCCCGCTACGGTTCTTCGCAGTGGCTTGGTGCCATCATCACGGTGATCACGCTCATGGGAGTGATGCCCTACATCGCCCTGCAGTTGAAGGCGGTCTCCACTTCCTTCACCATCATCACCGGCTACCACGACTTCCACCTAGGCTTCATGGAACGGGCCTACATCCCCTCCCCGCACCCCGGGCTTTTCACGGCGCTGCTGCTGGCGGTGTTCAGCGTGCTGTTCGGGGCGAGACACCTGACCTCCACCGAGCGCCACGACGGCCTCGTGGCGGCCATTGCGCTGGAATCGGTCGTCAAGCTCGTCGCCATGCTGGTCGTCGGCGCCTTCATCACCTACTTCGCCTTCGACGGCATGGGGGACATCTTCTGGCGCATGTTCCAGAAGGAGCCGCACACGCTGGCGCGCCTCGTCACGCTCGACGCGACGGGGGAGAACTCCTACGCCTCGATGTTCAGCATTCTCGCGCTCTCGATGAGCGCGGTCATGCTCCTGCCGCGCCAGTTCCAGGTCATGGTGCTGGAAAACGCGCATGAGGCGCACCTGAACAGCGCATCCTGGCGCTTCCCCGCCTACATGTTCCTCATGAACCTGTTTGTCATGCCCATCGCACTCGCCGGAATCCTGATGACAGGGAGCAACAGCGGTGCCGACTACTTCGTGCTCACACTGCCGATGCGGCTTGAGTCACCGTGGCTCGCCCTGGTCGCCTTCTTGGGCGGGTTCTCGGCATCGGCAGGGATGGTGATGGTCGAATCCATCGCCGTCTCCACCATGCTTTTGAACCATGTGCTGATGCCGGTCGTGATCCGCTTCCGGCCGCAGTCCTGGTTCCCCCTCCTGCTCATCAACCTGAAGCGCTTCGGCATTGTGCTCGTCATCCTGCTCGGGTACCTGTACCAAAGTGCGGTGGGCGAGAGCTACATGCTCGCCAACATGGGGCTGATCTCCTTCTCCGCAGCGGTCCAGTTCGCCCCCGCCCTGATCGGCGGTCTCTACTGGCCGCGCGGCAACAAGGCGGGCGCCATCACAGGGCTTTTGCTCGGCTTCGCGGTCTGGTCCTACACTCTGCTCCTCCCCTCAGTGCTGCAGGCGGGGGGGTGGCAGACCGACCTTTTACTCTACGGCCCGTTCGGGATCGAGTTTTTACGCCCCCAGGCACTCTTCGGGCTGACCGGACTGGACGAGTTCACCCACACGCTCTTCTGGAGCATGTTCATGAACATCGCAGCCTACCTCTCCCTCTCCATCCTTCTTGGCCAGGGGGAGAAAGAGAGCGAACAGATGAACCGCTTCGTGCGTGTCTTCTCGCAGGAGGGGACGCCGCAGTGGGAGACCAAGCGCCTCTCGAAGCCGGTCACCATCGTGCAATTCGTTACCCTCATGTCCAAGTTCATCGGCGAACAGCAGGCCCACGCCGCGATCGCGGACTATCTGGGGGAACGCGAGATCGACGGCAAGGGGGGGGTCTCCGAGTTCGAGCTCCCGAACCTGAAGCGCTTCGTGGAAAAGACCCTCGCCGGCTCGCTAGGGGGGGCCGCCGCCGGCGCAGTCGTCGAGAGTTATCTAAGCGACATCGGCTCCAAGATGGAGCCTGTGTTCGACATTTTTTCCACGGTGCGCACCTCACGCGACCAAAGCCGAGAGGCCCTTTTCGTCAGGCTGCGTGCGTCCGAGATCATGAACCGCTCGCTCGAACTCGACATCATCATGGGGGATCTTCTCGAGCTTCTTTTGCGTGAATTCAAGCTTGATCTTGCCGTGATACGGCTTTTAAACGAGGAATCGGTATTGAAGGTCCGCTCCTACCGGGGCGTCGGCGGGGAAAGAATCACCGCGGAGGATCGTATCCTCGAGATAGACACCCACGTCGGCGAGGCATTTCTCGGGCGCCGGACCGAATTCTTCAACGACACCGCCTTCATCACCAAACCGATCGCCAAGGAGATCTTCCAGAAGGAAGGGATCAAGTCCTTCGCCCATATCCCGATCGCGAGCGAGGGGGCCCCTCCGGTTGGAGTTCTTTCGGTATTCTCCCGCTCCATCATCGGTCTTTTCACCGAGCAGTTCGTCGAGCTTCTTGAGAGCCTTGCAGGGCAGCTCGCCCAGGCGGTGCGTATCGTCGAGGAGCGGGAGGCGAAGGAGCGCGAGCGGCGCCAGAAGGAGGCTGCACTTCTGGAGAACGCACGGGTAACCCGCGACCTCGAGCTTGCCAAGCAGATCCAGCTCTCGCTCCTGCCGGAAAACCCGCCGTCACTCCCCGGGCTGCGCATCGCCAGCCGCTGCGTGCCCGCAGCACACGTTGGTGGCGACTACTACGACTTCTTCCACCGCAGCACCGGGGTCATGGACGTGGTCATGGGGGACGTCTCAGGCCACAGCGTCGGGGCCGCCCTCATCATGGTCGAGACAAGGAGCGTACTGCGCGCCCAGATGCAGGAGTCGAGGTCCCCGAAGGACCTTTTGAAGCTTTTGAACGAGCTTTTGTACGAGGACCTGACCGGCGCCGAACTCTTCATCACCATGTTCTGCGCAAGGTACGACGGCACGGAACGCGCCCTCACCTTCGCCAACGCGGGTCACACCCGCCCCATCCTGTTCCGCGGCGGGACCTGGCAGGAGTTGGACGCCGAGGGACTCATCCTGGGTGTCGAAAAAAATGTCGTTTTCGAGGAGCGACGTACCCCGCTGGAACCGGGGGACCTCCTCTTCATTTACACAGACGGCATCATCGAGGCGGAGAACGATGCGGGGGATTTCTTCGGGGTGGACCGGCTTTGCCGGCTCCTCTCCGGGCTGCTTAAAGAGGAGCCAGAGGTGGTTATCGAGAGGGTGCTGACCGAGGTGGGAAACCACGCCTGGCCCCAACCTTTACAGGACGACATTTCCATGGTAGTCATGAAGGTGGCGTGACCACAGGGGGGCGCCTCTTGCTAAATGTCGGCACTTATTGCACAATAAAGCAGGGTGTATACCGTATCGGACCTCACAACAAGGAGAAGGCCATGAACCTAGCAAGCGAGACGAGGAACGACGTTGTAATTATATACGTCAAGGAGGAAAGGCTGGACGCGCACAATTCCACCGAGCTGAAGAGCGCGGTGCAGAAGCTTTTTGAGGACGGCAAGAAGAACGTGCTGGTGGACCTGAAGGATGTCCGTTTTATCGACAGCTCCGGTCTCGGCGCGCTGGTGTCCGGATTCAAGAACGCCATTTCGCATCAGGGGAACCTGAAGCTTTCCTCGCTGCAGTCTCAGGTCAAGTCGATGTTCGAATTGACCCGATTGCACCGGGTCTTCGAGATTTTCCCATCCACAGTGGAGGCAGTGGAGAACTTTCAGTCCTAGGCGGGGCCCATGGTCCTGAAGCGAGGCTCTAGATGCAAGGGAACACGATCGAGGTCGACATAAAGGTCCCCAACAAGACCAGGTACCTGAGTCTTATCGGGAAGATCGGGGAGGACATCGCCCGCGAGCTTGAGCGCTTCAGCGGGGATAAGGAGGTGCTCGCCTACCACCTGAATCTGGTCCTCACCGAGGCGATGGTGAACGCCATAAAGCATGCCGGCCCCAAAGAGCCGGAAAAGCTCGTTCGCATCGTGATAAGCCTGCACCGCGATGATCTCACCATCAGGGTTTACGACGACGGTCAAGGATTCGACATCAACGCCATCCCCGCCCCCAACTTCGAGGAGTTGGAGGACCGGGGACGCGGCATCTTCTTGATCCGTACCCTGATGGACTCGGTCGCTTACAGAAAGAGCTGCAAGGAAAACATGCTTGAGATGAAAAAGAAACTCGCCTGACCCCTATCCGCGGCGGTAGCGTCGGATCACCATCGCCGCGCCCAGAAGGAACATCGGCAAGCTAAGCATCTGCCCCATAGACAGCCCTCCGAAGAGAAAACCTATCTGCTCGTCGGGTTCCCTGACGAACTCCACCAGGAAACGGAACAGTCCGTATAGCGCGATGAAGGACCACACCACGACCCCGTCCTTATTCACTTTGCGCGAAACCAGGTAAAGAATCGTGAACATGACCGGCCCCTCGAGAAACGCCTCGTAGAGCTGGGAAGGGTGGCGCGGCAGCGGTCCTCCGCTCGGGAAGACGATCCCCCAGGGGACGTCGGTAACCCGGCCGTAGAGCTCGCCGTTGATGAAGTTGCCGATCCTGCCAAAACCAAGCCCCACCGGGCCCGCCAGAAAGCCTATGTCAGCAAGGGGATAGAAGGCGAGCTTGTGCTTGCGGATGTAGTAAAGGCTCGCCAGGGTGGCGCCGATCAGGCCACCGTGGAAGGACATCCCCCCCTCCCAAACCGCGAACAGTTTCAGCGGGTGGCTCAGGTAATAGGAGAGGTTGTAAAAGAGTATGTAGCCGATGCGGCCACCAAGGATCACCCCGAGGGCGACGGTGAAGATGATGTCGGCGACCTGGTCCTTGTTGAGCGGCAGCCCCTTACGCTTCACACCGGAGAGGATGATGAAGTAGGAGCTGACGAAGCCGCAGATGTACATGAGACCGTACCAGCGGAATTCCAGCGGCCCAAGGCGCAGGAAAACCGGGTCGATGTTGGGAAAAACCATGCTTTTCTCCAGGCGGTGATGCCGGCCGGACCGGTAACCGCACTTGGCGGCGCCCGGTCCGGGGTTGGCGAGATGTCTTGTTATTTACGGTATTCGGCGGGGACGCCCAGGCGGTCGGCGCTCTCCTGAAGCTGTTCGAGTCTCTTGCGCTGCGCCTGGACCCGGTCCTCGGCGTACCTGATGCTGTTCTGGATGGAGAGGTACTCGGAGCGACTCATGGTCGAGGTGTCGCGCAGCCTCCCCTTGAGCGTTGCGAGGTCAGACTCCGCGTTTTTAAGGTTGAACTCGGCCTGTCCAAACTCCCTGCGCCAGGCGGCCTCGTCCTTCCCGCCGTAGAGCTTCTTACCGGCTTCCGGCTCGTCCTTCTTCGCCTTGGCCGGTTCCGCCGGGGCCTCGTTGATGATCTTCACCGACTCCTCATCGCCGCCGAGCCTTTTGGCCTTTTTCCGGTACTTCTTCGGAACCTTGCCGAGGTCCTCGGCGAAGTTCACCGTTCCCCTCTCGTCGGTCCACTGGTAGGTCTCTGCGATGGCCGTGAGCGGGTAGAGCAGCAGCAACAGCACGAGCAGTTTTTTCATCTTTTCTCTCCTTAGGCTGTACCGTTTCAGGTTCCGTTCCCCCCGAAGCTAACCCGGAGGCCACCCGAGCTTGCGCCCGGCCAAAAGGTGGAAATGAATGTGAAATACGGACTGGCCGGCGCCGGCGTTGGTGTTGTTCACCAGGCGGAACCCCTCCTCGTCGAAGCCGCGTTCACGGGCGAGGGAGGCGGCAATACGGTGCACCGCACCGATCAGTTGGTCGTCCTCAGGGGCGAGTTCCAGTGCGTTCACCAGATGCTTCTTCGGGATGAGGAGCATGTGCACCGGGGCCACCGGGTTTATGTCCTCAATGGCGAAGAGGAGGTCGTCCTCGTAGACCTTCTTGACCGGGATGCGCCCGTCCGCCATCTTGCAGAAAAGACAGTCATTCATGTGAAACACCTCCTGCGGCATGGAAATCTACTCCGAAGCGTCCGCGTCCCCGGGTTCGGGAACTGCGTCGCCCTTTTTCAGATGGATCAGGAACTCCTTGTTCCCCTTGGGGCCGAGGATCGGGGAGTCGCAGACGCCGAGGACGGTAAGGCCCAGGCCACGGGCGAGATCGGTGATGCCATCGACCACCTCCTGGTGCTTTTTCGCGTCCCGCACCACGCCCCCCTTACCTACTTGCCCGCGTCCCACCTCGAACTGCGGCTTGATGAGGGCGACGACGATGCCGTCCTCCTTGATGAGGCGCAGCGTCGGCGGAAGCACCTTGTCCAGAGAGATGAACGAGGCGTCGATGACGGCAAGATCCGGGGTTTCCGGGAGCGACTCCAGGTAACGGATGTTGGTCTTCTCGAGGTTCACCACCCGCGGGTCTTCGCGCAGCTTCCAGGCGAGCTGGCCGTACCCCACGTCGACGGCGAAGACGCGCCGGGCGCCGCGCTGCAACAGGCAATCGGTGAAGCCGCCGGTTGAGGCGCCGACGTCGACGGCGCAAAGCCCGGCGACTTCGATACCGAAGCGGGCAAGCCCCTCGGCAAGCTTCAGGCCGCCGCGGCTTACGTACGGCAGCGGCTCACCCTTCAGGCGAATCTCCGCCTCGGGGGCGACCATGAGCCCCGCCTTGTCGGCCAGATGGTCGTTCACCACCACCTGCCCGGCCATGATGAGCGCCTTGGCCCTCTCCCGCGAGGGGGCGAGCCCCCGTTCGAACACCAGCTTGTCCAGTCTTTCCTTCGCCACCGTTACTCCAAAATCAGAAACAAAAACAAAGCTTCAACGCAAAGACTCGGAGCCGCAAAGGCGCAAAAAACAATCCACGTTATAAGCCTTAACAGTAATTTACTTTTTTCCGTCTTTGCGTCTTCGCGCCTTGGCGTCTTTGCGTTAAGGCCTTTTGCCGTTAATAAAGCCCGTGCAGCGGGCCGCCGGGTGCTGCCAGTTCGTCCACCTTGCGCTCCACCGCGGGATCCTCGACCAGGGGCGGGGCGTGGTGCGGTTTCACGCGCGCATCGATCACGACGGGTCCGGTGCACCCCCACTGCTTGCAGACCATGGAGGCACCCACGCCGTAGATGTCGGCGGCGGGATCACTGCGGGTGAAGGTCACCCAGAGGAAGTTGTTCAGCTCCGCCGCGGTGAAACGGCTGTCGTCGCAGACCACGATGAGCGGGAAGCCCTCCAGCCCCTCGACGCCGGCTAGCGTCTCGCAAAGCTCATCCATCCGCTCATCAGGTTCCCCCTTCCTGGTCTGGCAGGCGGGTCCGCGCAGCGCGATGACGCCCGGGAGGCAGAGCATGGGGTCGACGAAGCCGGCGGGGAGCCTGAGTCCTGCGGGAAGCTCGGCAGCGAGGGTGCGGCGCTTCTCCCCGATCGCGGCGATGACCACCTTGGAGCCGCTGTTCAGCCCCGAGCCGGAGTAATCCAGGGTGTCCATTGTGGTTGCGGTCTGGAAGTGCAGGTCACGGCGCGGGTCGAAACGCTCAAGAACGTGGCCCAAAAACGCCGGGATGTCGTGGATGTCCAGGCGCGGCGCGTCCTCGTGGGCGGCGATCATCAGGTACTTAGCCAGGGAGAGTTGCCCCTGCCCAAGCACCGCGTTAGCGATGGTCAGAAGCTCCTGCGGCGTGCGCCGCTCGCCGTACGGGACGTAGCGTTCACTGCCTACGGCGAACAAAAGCGGATGCACCCCCGCCGCGTCCACCGCGTGCACCGCCTTCACCCCGGGGATGACGGTCGGGATGAGCGGTCCGGTGAGCTCATGAATGAAGGCGCCGAACGAAGTATCCTCCTGCGGCGGGCGCCCCACCGTGGTGAAGGGCCAGATGGCGCCGTCGCGGTGGAAGACCTCTTCGACTTTCACCACCGGGAAATCGTGTGCGAGGCTGTAATAGCCGAAATGGTCGCCGAAGGGGCCCTCGGGGAGCGTTCTTTTCGGGTCGACGATGCCGGTGATACAGAAATCCGCCTGTGCCGGGACGGGAAGCCCCCCCTCGCGCTGCACCATCTCGATGCGGTGCCCGGCTAAAAGCCCGGCGAAGGAGAGTTCCGGCATCCCCTCGGGAAGCGGCATGACCGCGGCGACCGTCATGGACGGGGGGCCGCCGACGAAGATGTTGACACGGAACGGCTCCCCCCGCTCGATGGCCTCGGAGTGGTGAAAGCCGATGCCGCGGTGGATCTGGTAGTGCAGCCCGATCTCCTCGTTCTCCCGGTAGGCGCCGCCGGAGAGCTGCACCCGATACATGCCGAGGTTCGAATGGCGCAACCCGGGTTGAGCCGCACTCTCGGAATAGACTTGGGGAAGCGTGATGAAGGCGCCGCCGTCGTCGGGCCAGGACTTCAACTGCGGCAGGCCGGCGATCGTGGTGCGATTGGCAAGAACCGGGCCGTCCGTCACCGTTTTCGGGAGGAGGTGCCAAGCAGCGGGGACCGCGCCGAGCAGGGTGGTCGGTTCTTTCAGCGCCGTGCGCGGGTCCACCTTGAGCTTCACCAGGCGCTCCACCGCTTTGAGGGTGTCCCTGAAGATGTATCTCGTGCGGTCGAGGGTCCCGAAAAGGTTCCCGAGCATGGGGAAGGAGCTCCCCTTAACCCTGGTGAAAAGCAGCGCCGGGCCGCCTGCCTGGTAGACGCGGCGCTGGATCGACCCGATCTCGAGTTCCGCGGAAAGTTCGCAGTCAATCCTGACCAGCGCGCCGGTGCGCTCCAAGTCAGCGACGCAGGATGCAAGGTCTTTATATCCCAACCGATTCCTCCGGACGATTCCAGCCTGAACAACGGACTACTATTAATGCAGCCCCGCAGCCAAGTCAACACAAAAGACCCCCGAGCCCGCACGCAGAGAGGGCTCAGCCGCGGTTACCGGCACAGTCGAACAAGGCCATCGGCAACGGAGCCCCCGGGCGCGCCCCCTCACCTCGCCTCCTAGCTCTCCCGAACGGTGTCGAAACACTATTCTGAAAAGAGCTTTTGTGCTAACCTGCCGAACTGATTAACCACATGGGAGAGCCACGTGCCACGTTTCACCATCTTCAAAAAGATCCTCGTCATCACGCTGCTGCTCTCCCTGCTGCCGCTCTTCGTCTCGTCCGTCATCCTCTTAGCCAACCTGCAGGCAACCAGCATCAAGCTCTCGATGGAGATAACCGAGTCCGACGACCGCCAGGCCGTCGAGTCGCTGCAGATGAGGGCGCGGGACCTCGCGGAAAACATCAAAGATTTCCTGCACCAGTGCGAGAGTGATCTCCTCTTCGTTTCGCGGTCTCGGCTCGACCGAGAGACCCTGCTCGACTTCTACCAGACCAGGCTCTCAGAGGTCTGGCAGCGCGGCGGCGGTGCCACCGAAGCCCAGGGGACCCACGAGTTCCGCCCCATCTACCGCTCCATCGCCATCATCGACGCAAAGGGGCGGGAGCGCCTGGCGATCCGCAACGGCAGCTTCGTCCCGGAAAGGGAGCTTGCCGACGTCTCCGCCCCCGCGAACACGGAGTTCAAAAGCGAGGACTACTTCCGCCGCGTGCGCGCCTTGAAGCCGGGCGAGATCTACGTATCGCACCTGACCGGCTTTCACGTCAGCAAGCAGGAGCAGTTGGCGGGCGCCCCGGACCCGGAAAGCGCCTACGACGGCAAGATTTACCAGGGGGTGATCCGCTTCGGAGCGCCGCTTTTCGACCGCAAAGGGAATTTCGCCGGCATGGTGCTCCTCTCCCTGGACCACCGCCACCTGATGGAGTTCACCCAGCACATCGACCCGGGCAAGAACGCGGCGGCCCTCTTTCCCTCCTACCAAAGCGGCAACTACGCCTTTTTGTTCGACGACGAGGGATGGATCATCACGCACCCGAAGTACTGGGACATCCGTGGTGTGGACCCAAGCGGCAAGCTGGTCCCCCCATACAGCGACAAGTCGAGCAAGGCGGATGTGGACAGCGGCCGCATCCCCTTCAACCTCGACTTCGCCGGTTTCATTCATCCCGGATACCCGCAGGTGGCCGAGGCGGTGCGCGCCAAGCGGGAGGGACATGTGGACATCACCAACGTGGGGGGAGCCAAGAAGATCATGGCCTACGCGCCCATCTTCTACGACACCGGTAACTACGCGAAGCACGGCATCTTCGGTGGCGTCACCATAGGCTTCCAGGTTGATCGCTTCCACGAGGCGTCCCGCAAGGGAAGCAGGCTCATCAGCCGCCAACTCGGGGAGCACCGCAAGGCAAGCGGGGTCATCATCCTGATCACCGCCGTCTTCTCCGCGCTTTCAGCCTGGCTTTTGTCACGCGGCATCAGCGTTCCGCTCAGGCAGCTCACCGTGAGTGCCAAAAAGCTCGCCGCCGGCGACAGCGCGGTCAGGGTCGCGGTGAACTCCGCCGACGAGATCGGCGTCCTCGCCCAGACCTTCAACTACATGGCCGACGAGCTGGACCGCCGCAAACATAGCCTCCTCGCCACACTGGAAGAGCTCAAGAAGTCACGGCTGGAGATCCTTGACGAACGCAACTTCAAGGAGAGCGTGCTGCAGAGTATCTCGAGCGGCATCGTGACCTTCTCCCCGGAGGGCTTCCTCACCTCCATCAACAGCACCGGCCGTCTCTTCCTGGGCGAGGGGATCGCCACGGGAATGCATTACCGCGAGGTTTTCAACGGCTGGGGGATACTAGGCGACCGGATCGCCGACGTCTTCGCAACCGGTTCGGGATACGGGCGCGAGACCTTTCGTTTCGACCATGAACCGGGCAAGACCCATTTCGACGTCGGCTTCTTCCCCATCGGCGTCGATTCCGACCAGGGACTTACCGTGACTCTGCGCAACGAGACCGAGCGCGAGAACCTGCACGAGGAGATGATGAGACTAGACCGCCTCGCCTCCCTTGGGAAGCTCTCGGCGGGGATCGCCCACGAGGTGCGCAACCCGCTGACCGGAATCTCGCTGTTACTGGACGACCTGCACGACCAGACGACCTCCAACCCGGCAGATAAGGAGCTCATCAAGAAGGCCCTCGTCGAGATCGAGCGGGTGGAAAAGCTGATCAACGCCCTTTTGAACTACTCTTCCCCGGTGCGCGCAGAGTTCAGGGAGTGCGACCTCAACCGGCTCGTGAACGACACCGTGCTCCTGATGCGGCGACCGTGCGAGAAACAGCAGGTACAGCTGGTCATGAACGAGGGGGAGGTCCCCCCTTTCCGATTCGACCCGGAGAAGATCAAGCAGGCGGTGCTCAACATCATCAAGAACGCGCAGCAGGCCCTTCCCGGCGGTGGACGTATCGAGGTCTCCACCGCCGTTGCCGATGGGTACGCCGTGATCACCATCAGCGACGACGGCCCCGGGATCGCCAGCGAGGACCAGCCCCTTATTTTCGAACCGTTCTTCACAAGAAAGGGAGCCGGCACCGGTCTCGGCCTTTCGATCACCCAGCGCATCGTCGAAGAGCACCAAGGGCGGGTCCAGGTGGAGAGCGCACAGGGTCGGGGAACCCGGTTCACCGTCGAGCTGCCGCTTGGCGAACAAAAGGAAGCGGATTGAGTCCAGGGCGGCAAAGGTAATCCCCCCTCCCGGCCTCCCCCCTCCCCGGGGGAGGTGCAGAGCCGCCGATTACTCAATTTAGATGCGGCATACGCAGATCAGCTTGAACAGGAAAAGGAACAGCATGGAAAAGATACTGATCATCGACGACGAAGCCTTCATCTGCGAAAACGTGCAGCGCATCCTCTCCGGGGAAGGGTTCCAGGTCTGCACCGCCCAGACTGGCCAAGAGGCCCGCGACATCGTCGCCTCCGAGCAGATCGACCTCGCCCTTCTGGACCTGAACCTCGGGACCGAGAACGGCATCGACGTCCTGAAGGCTCTGAAGGAGCTTGACCCGGAGCTGCTGGTGATCATCATCACCGGGTACGGCTCGGTCGAGAGCGCAGTGGAATCGCTGCAGCTTGGCGCCTTTCATTACATGAAAAAGCCGTTCAAGGCGGACGCCTTGCGCCTCATCGTAAAGCTCGCACTGAAGACCCAGACCCTGAAGCGCGAGGTGCGCAAACTGCGCCAGGGAAATGCCACGCTCCCTGGTTCCTCCCCCATCATCGGGAAAAGCGAGGCCTTCAACGAGGTGGTGGCCCAGGTACGCGAGATAGCACGCATACCCTCGACCGTCCTGATCACCGGCGAATCAGGGACGGGCAAGGAGTTGGTGGCCCGGGCCATCCACGACCTATCAGACCGCAAGGAAGCCCCCTTCATCGCCATCAACTGCGCCTCGATACCGGCGACGCTCCTTGAAAGCGAGCTTTTCGGCCACGAGAAAGGTTCCTTCACCGGTGCGAGTAGCCGCAAGAAGGGCCTCTTCGAGGAGGCGCACCACGGCACCATTTTTCTCGACGAGATCGGAGAGATGGACATGGCGATGCAGGCAAAACTCCTGAGGGTGCTGCAAGAGAGGTCGATACGCAGGGTCGGCGCGGTGAAGGACGTCACCATCGACGTGCGGGTGATCGCGGCGACGAACCGCGACCTTTTGCAGCGCATCGCCGAGAAGAGTTTCCGGGAGGACCTCTTCTACCGTCTTAACGTCTTCCCGATCCACATCCCGCCCCTGCGCGAGCGCACCGCCGACATAGCCGCCCTCGCCGCCTACTTCCTAGATGGATTCAGCCGCTCCTTCGGGCGCCAGTTCCGCGACATCTCGCCCGAGGCGGAACAGCTCATGGCGCAGTACGCCTGGCCCGGAAACGTGCGCGAGCTAAGAAACGTCATCGAGCGCATCTGCATCATGCGCACGGGGCCCACCCTCCTGCCGGAGCACCTGCCGTTGGAAATCAGAAACAGCCAGGACAGCGATCATACTGCGATCGACACCAACGCGACGGCGATAGAAGTTCCCGAGGGTGTCGGGCTGGAGGAGGCGATCAACAGCATCGAGAAAACGCTCATTCGGCAGGCGTTGCAAAAGACGGGCGGCAACGTACTGCAGACCGCTACGATATTGAGGATCCCCCGCGGCACCCTGCGTTACAAGATGGAGAAGTACGGTCTCTAGCTTTTGCAAGATCTGATGCTGCGAAACGATGACGAGGCGTGGCCGTTGGCCCGCCTTGTTCTATTTTCGGCACGGCACCAACATTAGTCCCCACCAACCACGGCTACACTCTCCCGGCGCACCCGCGCAAAGTTTTTAATCCGACAAGCGAGACGGCTTTTGGCAGATATCCGCCACCCATGTGGCCGTTTTCCGCCACTGCCTTCCCTTTCAACCATCATTCTGTAACCAACAGCTCTCATTAATCAGCACGTTACAACCATGACGATGTGGCACCGCAGTTGCAACAAAACAATGTATCGTATACGAACACGCCACAAGCCTCAATCAACGTGCCGTTACGAAACTAATAAATATTTTCACATAACTGCAGGACACCAACCAAGGAGGAATACCCTATGAACCTGAAAGCCTGTTTTAAAACGCTGGCCATGGCAGCGGCACTCGCCCTGCCGGTGAACGCCTTCGCAGCCCCGATCGTGATCAAGTTCAGCCACGTCGTAGCACAGCACACCCCGAAAGGACAGGCCGCCGATTACTTCAAGAAATTGGCCGAAGAGCGCACCAAGGGGCGCGTGAAGGTCGAGGTCTACCCGAACAGCCAGCTTTACAAGGATAAGGAGGAAATGGAAGCTCTGCAGCTCGGCGCGGTCCAGATGCTCGCCCCCTCCCTTGCCAAGTTCGCACCGCTCGGCGTCAAGGAGTTCGAGGTGTTCGACCTCCCCTTCATCTTCGACAACTATCAGGAACTACACAAGGTGACCCAGGGGCCGGTGGGTGCCAAGCTCCTCAAGAAGCTCGAGCCGAAAGGCATCCTCGGCCTCGCTTACTGGGACAACGGCTTCAAGGTGATGAGCGACAACAAGCCGCTCAAGAACGTCGCCGACTTCAGGGGCCAGAAGATGCGCATCCAGTCCTCCAAGGTGCTCGACTCCCAGATGCGCTCGGTCGGCGCTATCCCGCAGGTACTCGCCTTCTCCGAAGTGTACCAGGCGCTGCAGACCGGCGTCGTCGACGGCACCGAGAATCCCCCCTCAAACCTCTACACCCAGAAGATGCACGAGGTGCAGAAATACGTCACCCTCTCCGACCATGGCTACCTCGGCTATGCGGTCATCGTGAACAAGAAGTTCTGGCAGGGGCTCCCGGCTGACATCCGCACCATCCTCGAAGGGTGCATGAAAGACGCAACCAAGTATGCAAACGACGTTGCCAAGAAGGACAACGACGAGGCCCTCGCCGCCGTCAAGAAGTCCGGCCGCAGCCAGCTGATCACCCTCACCCCGCAGGAGCGCGCTGCCTGGAAGAAGGCGATGGACAAGGCTCACAAGGACAACATGAGCCGCATCGGTGCCGACATCGTGAAGGAAGTCTACGCGGCCACCGGTTACAACGCGAACTAATCACGCCGAACCTTAACGCGACGGCCGCATCCAGGCGGCCGTCGCCGAGAGTTCCAGGAGAAGCCCATCATGATGAAGTATCTTGACCATCTTGAGGAAATCATCATCACCTTCCTCATCGGCGCCGCCACGGTAATCATCGCCGTCGCCGTCGCCCATCGCTACCTGTCCGGCCTCCCGATCCCGGGGCTGCAGGACTGGCTGCTGACCATTAACATGAGCTGGGCGCAGGAGCTCTGCATCTACATGTTCGTCTGGATGGCCAAGTTCGGCGCCGCATACGGCGTCAGAAGCGGCATCCACGTGGGGGTGGACGTCCTGGTAACCCGCCTCCCCGATTCCTGGCGCAAGACCACCGTGATCATCGCTGTCCTTGGCGGTGTCATCTTCACCGGCCTGATCGGCTCGCTGGGCGCCAAGTTCGTCTGGGAAAACGGCATGCACTACGCCGTATTCAACAAGCTCGGCATGAACATCACCGATCTGATCGAAGGCCCCACCACCCCGGACCTCGAGTGGCCGACCTGGATCGTCTATTGCGCCGTTCCGCTGGGCTCGTACCTCATGTGCTTCCGCTTCCTGCAGGTTGGATACGCCTTCCTGCGTACCGGCGAGCTGCCGCACCATGACCATGCCCATGTCGACGGTATCGACGAGATCGGTACGCTCGACTCCACCGATGCGCTGGAGGAATACGAGCAGCACAAGTTCAATCATAAAGACGCTGGGGGTGTGAAATGAGTACTGCAGTAGCTGGCTGGGAACAATTTTCCAAGAAAAAGGCGGCGACCTGGCTTCTCGCCATCGCCGTGATACTTGGAGCGATAGCCACCCTCGGCAGCACCGGCATCGTCTTCGCGCTTCTCTTGGCCCTGATGCTGACGGGCATGCCCATCTCCATCGCACTCGGCCTCACCGTGCTCACCTTCCTCTTCTTCTTCTCTGAGGTGCCGACCGAGGCGGTCGCCATGAAGCTCTTTACCGGCATCGAGAAGTTCGAGATCATGGCGATCCCGTTCTTCATCCTGGCCGGTAACTTCCTGACCCACGGGGGCGTCGCCAAAAGGATGATCAACTTCGCCACCTCCATTGTGGGGCACTGGCACGGCGGCCTGGCACTCGCCGGCGTCATGGCCTGCGCCCTCTTCGCCGCGGTCTCAGGTTCGAGCCCCGCGACCGTCGTCGCGATCGGATCCATCATGATGCCCGCGATGGTGCGCGCCGGATACCCGAAGCGCTTCGGCGCCGGCGTCATCACCACCTCCGGTTCGCTGGGCATCCTGATCCCGCCGTCCATTCCGATGGTGGTCTACTGCGTAGCCACCAACTCCTCGGTGGGCGCTCTCTTCATGGGCGGCGTAATCCCTGGCCTCATGCTCGCCACCCTGCTCGGCCTTGTGGCGTGGTACAGGGCGAAGCAAGGAAATCTCCCCCGCATGAAGAAGGCGACCTGGGGCGAGCGCGCCAAGGCTTTCCGCGACAGCGTCTGGGGCCTGTTCCTGATCGTCATCGTCTTAGGCGGTATCTACTCAGGTATGTTCACCCCGACAGAGGCGGCCGCGATGAGCGCGGTGTACGCCTTCGTCATCGCCGTCTTCGTCTATCGCGACGTCCCCTTCAAGAAGGTCCCGAAGGTGCTCCTGGACTCGGCCAGCATGTCGGCGATGCTTTTGTACATCATCACCAACGCGGTACTCTTCAGCTTCCTGATGACGCACGAGAACATCCCGCAGCTCATGGCGGACTGGATCCTCGGCCACAACCTCGGCGTGGTCTCCTTCC
Source organism: Geomonas edaphica (assembly GCF_004917075.1). GTDB lineage: Bacteria > Desulfobacterota > Desulfuromonadia > Geobacterales > Geobacteraceae > Geomonas > Geomonas edaphica. The sequence continues at coordinate 179,968 of NZ_SSYB01000001.1, read as the reverse complement.
TGCTGGTGACCAACGTGCTGCTGCTTCTGGCCGGAAACGTCATGGAGCCCTCCTCGATCATCCTGATCCTCGCCCCGATCCTGTTCCCGGTCGCCATGCAGCTCGGCATCGACCCGGTCCACTTCGGCGTGCTCATCACGGTGAACATGGAGGTCGGCATGTGCCACCCGCCGGTCGGTCTCAACCTCTATGTTGCCAGCGGCATCACTAAGATGGGGATATCGGAACTGACAGTGGCGGTCTGGCCATGGCTGCTCGCCATGCTCTGCTTCATGCTCCTGATCACTTACGTACCGATCATCTCGCTCTGGCTGCCGCGCGCACTCGGTTACTAGCGGCAGAGCCTAACCGTTGAATGAAAAAGGGCCTGTCCATACGACAGGCCCTTTTTACCTTTACCCGCTGACCAAGTTGCGCTATCAATGCCCGAGTCCCCAAGCGCCACTCCTAAGGAACCTCACCCCCATGGTAACCTTGCTCGTCGCCATCTTCATCATCGCCTATGCGGCCATCGCCCTTGAACACCCCATCGGGATCAACAAGTCATCCTCCGCACTTCTCGGTGCGGGCCTGCTCTGGTCCGTGTACGCGCTCGCAAACCCGGATTCACACCTTGTCGTACACCAGTTGAACGAGTCGTTGGCGTCCACGGCGCAGATCGTCTTTTTTCTGATCGGGGCGATGACCATAGTTGAGGTGATCGACGCCCACAACGGGTTCGAGGTGATCACTTCCCACATAAATACCAGGAAACTCTCCTCGCTCATGTGGCTCGTTGGCTTCGTTACCTTCTTTCTGAGCGCGGTGCTCGACAACCTGACCACCACCATCGTCATGATCTCGCTGATGAAGAAACTCCTCGATAACCACGAGGACCGTCTCTTCTTCGCCGGTCTCATCGTCATCGCCGCCAACGCCGGCGGCGCCTGGACCCCAATCGGCGACGTCACCACCACCATGCTATGGATCGGCGGCCAGATCACCACCCTGGCGATCATGAAGGGAGTGCTCGCCCCTTCGCTGGTGAACCTGTTGCTGCCGCTTACCGTGGTCGCGTTCCAATTGAGAGGCCGCGAGGTGGTGGCTCCGGTCCGAGAGGAAAACGGCGACATCCCGCAGAGCACCCTCTTCGAGCGCAACCTCATGTTCCTCCTCGGCATCGGCATCCTGGTGAGCGTCCCGGTTTTCAAGACGGTGACCCACCTACCCCCTTTCATGGGGATACTGCTCGGGCTCGGCATTCTTTGGCTCGCCGGTGACCTCGTGCACAGGAAGAAGGAGGAGATGGACAAGCGGCACTTCACCCTGGCACACGCCCTGGAGAAGATCGACATGAGCTCCATCGTCTTCTTCATCGGCATCCTGCTTGCGGTGGCGACGCTGGAACACACGCACATCCTGTCGGCAATCGCGGGCTGGCTCGACCGTACCGTGGGACGCCTCGACCTGATCGTCACCCTCATCGGGCTTGTGAGCGCTATCGTCGACAACGTGCCGCTCGTTGCCGCCTCCATGGGGATGTACAACCTGGCCGCGCATCCGGCCGACAGTTTTCTCTGGGAATTCATGGCCTACTGCGCCGGTACCGGCGGTTCCATACTCGTCATCGGCTCGGCAGCAGGGGTGGCCGCCATGGGACTCGAGAAGGTGCACTTCTTCTGGTATGTGAGGAAGATAAGCGGGCTTGCCCTTTTGGGCTATTTCGGAGGAATAGGTGTTTACTTGCTGCAGACGAGGGTCTTTGGGTGACGGCTGGGGCTTGCGTAGTCCTGTGTGATCCGGGACTATCCCCAGGTCCTGAAGTGTCCGGAATCGATGTGAACGAAACCGGACTGAGGGTAGTAACCGACGCCGCCCGCGGCAAGGGTCAGGGCACCTTTTCTTATCCGGTCCAGCCCGAACCTCGGGATGGCGAGGTCGATAGCCATCCCCTTCATGTGGAGGCTGTCTTTCGCCACGCCTTTTGAGCGACGGCGCAGCTCGGCGTTGTATTCAGGAGAGCGGTAACCGGAGATGATGTGAATCTCGTTGTCGCCCCCCAGGGTGTTGTCCAGCCGGTTCAGGTATTCGACGACGCGAAGGTCCATTTTCGTTGTCTGGTTGGTATGGTGGCAGCGGAAGATCCAGTTCAAGGCCTGCAGGGCTTCATCGCAGTACTCGCCTAGGCTGTTGCGGTAGGTTACGGTGAGCCGTTCGTTGCAGTTGACGTTGTACAGGGAGAGTTTGCCCTCGGTAAGGCTGCCGGTACCGGCGCCATCGACCATTCTCGCAAAGGCTGATTTGGCACCAAGAAGGGTCGCAGCAAAAAAGGCGGAGGACTTGAGAAACATCCTGCGGCACAACATTGCATCTTTCACATAAACCTCTATAAATCAGGCAATTAGCGACCTGAAATCGCCCCTCCTTGCTACCACAAAGTCTCCCAAGCTGTCAACAATTCCCCATACTCTTCCACTTTCTTTAGCTTGCTAATGTGGCTTTGTATGCTTTGCTGTGTGGGTCGGCACCCACCTCCCGGACAGCACGGGGTCTGCCATGAAAATACCCTACGCCACTAAGACCACAGCACTCGTTTCAGGAGTCACGCTGGCGCTTCTGCTCTCCATGGGCGAACACCTCAAAGGCCCGCTGAGCGCCCTCCTCACCCTATCTGGAGCCCTGTGGTTCCCTATCTCCATCGCCGTGTTCGTCCACGGCAAGCAAACCATCGAGTACAGGATTCAATCGCTGCGTGGCGAGCGGCCGTACCTGGATATTCCAAAGGACATCACGCCGCGGGCGATCATATGGTTCTCGTCAACCCTCGCTACGGCCTGGATGCTCAGCCTTTTGTACCAGCAGGGATAAAAAAAAGGGACGTTCGTCGGAACGTCCCTTCATGGATTCATTTTTCTACAGAGCTGGTCACCGGTCGCCAATTACCTCCTGCTCACTCTCCAGCGCGCTCCTAATCGCCTTGATCATCTCGACCGGGGAAAACGGCTTCTGAATGAGCTGGAAATCGGGCTTCGCTTGCAGGTGATCCGGGCGGTAGCCGCTCATGAACACCGCCTTCGCGGCCGGGTTCACCTTCTTTATCTCCCTGAAACAGCTAATACCATCCTTGCGGGGCATAACCACGTCCATGACCACCAGGTGGATCGGTTCGTTCTGTTTGTACTTGTCCAACGCATCCTGACCGTCTTCAGCAGTGATCACTCGGTAACCGTAGCTTACGAGGAAATCAGAGAGCATCTCGCGCAACTGTTTCTCGTCGTCGACGATCAGAATGGTCTCTGTCCCCTGGTAGCAGTTGTTAATCTTACTCATCATGATCTCCATGCTACTGATCCAGTCGATCTTGCTCCCGTCGGGCCGCATCCTTTCCGGAGTGTTAATTTTAAGGATGAATTCTGTCTCAAAGATGATACTGGAGGCGGATGCGTTGAGGGCGGAGGCAAGGGCAAATATGGACAAGAGACTCGGCTGCTGTTTACCGCCTTCGATGTTGGATATGAATTTGCGGTCCAGGCAGCTTAACATAGACAGCCTGTCCTGAGAGAGGTTGCGTTCCCTTCTCAGTCGTCGTACGACTATGCCGAATGCTTCTTCAATGGTCATTAATGCTCCTCCAGACATGGGAAGCTTTTATAGCAAATATTCACTTAAATTACTGTAGACAATTACCCCCACAATAAAAAAATATCTCCTATGACAGCACTGTGCAATCAACGGCCGCCATTGCGAACCGTGGAATGCACAGTCGACATCACCATGGGCCCCTCTTACCACCACAGCCATTAAATATTTGATTTAACGCATAAAAGCCTACGAGAAAAGGTGAGCAAGGCTACCATGTTGATGTTTACGCTGCAGGATCCTGCTCGCATGTTCAAAACCGGGTAATTCCAAATAACAGTAAATTTTATTCATGTGTAGGCGAAAATACGACAAGTATTTAGGTAGCCCCAACGGCGTATGCAAGGGGCCTGGCTGTTACGAAGGAAGGTTGTCCCAGCCAAAGATCAACATAAAGCTAGCGGGCTTAACATGCCTCCACGACAGGTTGCTTTCGGTGGAGGCTGCCTGCATGAGCCGGGACAAGTGGGAAAAAACCAGGAAAGAAAAACTAGGAAAGATATTTGCGCTGAAGAGTATCCGGCGATGAGAACGAGAAGTTTCCTACCCTCTGAGGGATGGGCGGCTCCGGAAGTAACAAGGCGATGGCACAGTAGCAGAGGAAAAGCAGCCCCAGCAGTAAAAGGACAACCGCAATGGCCATACCCGAATGCATGGAGCTGAGGAACCACCACTCCAGCAGGAATGGCATGCAAAACAGTATCATCACAAAACCGCCCCTCTTACCGCTTCTCATAAACTCCTTCATCCTCCAAAAAGATAACCTCGCGTGCAGTTGGGCACCTTACTGTATTGCCTCAAAGTCTTCAAGCTTGAAAGCATTAGCCGTCTGGTAAGAACCACTACTCATGGGCTACGACTCCATGAAAAGGGCCTGTTGCATTAGCAGCCAGGATCCATTACCTACTGGTCCAGCTTAAATGTAGGAATCTATACCGAAGGATATATTCATTTATTCCTACATATATATTTCATTTGATTATCAAGTCATGTATGTGTAAAATGCCGCCAACTTTGGAGAGGTGTAGCCTGACCTACAGGTGACCGTCAAAATCCATCGGCCGAATGCCCCTTTAAAGCGGGTGCCGGCTAGCGAGATCGCCATGAACAAGCTCTCGATGTGCAGATTTGTCATTATTTTTTTTACTGTGTTATGCATTGCCGTCATCGCAGAAGCTGACGTGCCTCCTTGTGCGAGTTCCGAGGGAGCGGACCATGCGGCTAACGCGCCCGTTGCTGTTCCAGGGGCGGGCAAGCTGTGTCAGTTCTGTCATGTCCCGCATCAGGATACTACCGAGGGTGGCATGTTGTGGAATAGCAAGACGGAACAGACCAAGTCCGGGAAAGCATATGCCCTCAACATTCCGGCCAATGTCGCCGTTCCTGAGGATTTCGATCCACGACTTGGCAAAGGGAGGTTGTGCATGTCCTGTCATGACGGGACAGTCGCTACGCCTTCCATAAAAGAGAGGAAAGATCTCCGCGCTTCTTCGTGCGTAAACTGGAAGCTGGTTGCACCGTAGGGACAGCTGTCTTTTACGGGCAACCACTCCGTCACCGGCAGTCATAGAGGCGGCATGAGCGCCGCCTCAAAGTACAAACGCAAAAAGCCCCTGTATCTCTACAGGGGCTTTTTGGTTGTGGGCCGCCCATCTCTTCCGAGACGGGCTAAATACTGCAACCTTCTTTGCAGTGCGATACAGGACGAATAGCAAACTTAGAGGTCCACATTGCCTGATCTCCTTTCCCATAATTGAGGTTATTTATTTCTACACCTGCAGCACTATCAAGTCAACATAAAAAAGATCATTTTGGTCTTCTTAACATCAAACCGATTCCCTTGCCTTCTCGCTCTTCACTTCGTCGACATCCCTGCTCTCTTCAAGCATCCCGAGGAACGCTCGCATCAACGCGGTGCGGTAGTCGTTTTTTCTGGTAACAAGAAGCAGGGTGCGCTGTAGATCCACCGTACTGGTAACTTCTAAAAGCCACCCGTGATCCAGTTCCCGCTGGACCGCCATTCTGGAAACGCACCCGACCCCAAGCCCCGCTTCCACCGCCTTCTTGATTGCCTCGGTATGACCCAGTTCAAGGGCAATGGAGTAAGTCACACCTGCCCTCTCCATTGCCGCCTCGAAAACCTCCCTTGTTCCGGACCCCCTCTCGCGCACGATCCATGGGGCTTCCCGCAGCATGTCCTGAGTGGCCGTTCGGGCCGCTGCCCACGGATGTTGCTGCCCGACAACAATCACGAGTTCATCCCGCCTCCAGGGGGTGGTAGCGAGCGACGAAAGATGCGGCAGACCTTCGACGAGCCCAAGGTCCAATTCACCCGACTCGACCCCGTGCTCAATCTGAAGTGCATTGCCGACCTGCAGCAGAGCTTTGGCGTCGCAATACCGCTTCGAGAACTCGCCGACCATTGCAGGCAACAGGTAGTTGCCGATGGTCGTGCTCGCCCCGATAACCAAGGTTCCTTTAGGTGCACCGACGGACTCGTCCAGGAAAAGCTCAATCATGCGTACGCGCGAAAGCACCTCCCGCGCTTGAGGAAGCATCTCCCGCCCGCGATCATTCAAAAAGAGCCGCCTCCCGGAGCGCTCGAAGAGGGGCGCTCCCGCCAGCCTTTCCAGCTCAGCAAGCGCCATGCTGACCGCCGATTGGGTCAACAGCAGTTGGCCACTAGCCTGGGTCACCCCGCCGCATGCTGCGACCTTCTCGAATATCTCTAGCTGCCTGAGCGTTATCGTCATAGCCTACCCCGGATAAACATAAATCAAATTGATACTATTTATCTAAATTACTAATTTTTGTTTATATCTCAAAAGACATATTATCCGCAATAGATTTCCACATTAAGGAGGGGAAAATGAGACACATGGAGGTCCGAAGCATTGTCATGATTCTATGTCTGGCGCTGGCCATCTCCCCATGGGGTGGCCCCGCCTTGGCCCTCGCCCTCGGGACTGGCTACGCCCTGACCTTGGGCAACCCGTGGCAACAAAGAACGGCCAGCTTGAGCAGGGTGTCGCTGCAGCTCTCCGTGGTCGGGCTTGGCTTTGGACTAAAACTTGGAGAAGTGGTGCAGACAGGAAGGGAAAGTCTCGGGTACACCATAGTGGGGATTGGCTTCACCCTCGGCGTCGGATACCTGTTGGGAAGACTTTTCGGCACTCAAAGCAACACATCCGCGCTGATATCTGCGGGAACGGCAATTTGCGGCGGCAGTGCGATTGCTGCATTAGCGCCGGTGCTGGACGCCAAGGATGACGAGACGGCGGTGGCCCTTGGGACCGTCTTCACCCTCAACTCCGTGGCTCTGTTGCTGTTTCCTCTGATAGGGCATCTGCTGGACCTGCGCCAGGATGTGTTCGGCACTTGGGCGGGACTTGCCATTCACGACACGAGCAGCGTCGTCGGTGCGGCATCCGCCTTTGGGGACGAAGCCCTGAAGGTCGGGACCACGGTGAAGCTCACCCGCGCCATGTGGATCATGCCGGTCGTTTTCGGCGCGGCCCTGCTGAAAAAGTCTGACAAGAGAGTACGCGTACCGCTGTTCATCATCGGCTTCATCGCAGCAGCAGCCGTGCGGAGCCTATTACCGGCTTTTGAGGTGCAGTGGAATCAGGTTGCGGCCTTTGCCAGGCACGGCCTGGGTGTGTCCCTGTTTTTCGTCGGGTTGGGGCTCAGCAGAGAGGTTTTGGGAAAGGTCGGTGTACGCCCGATGCTGCAGGGTGTGACGCTGTGGCTTGTGGTTAGCGGCGTGACACTGGCGGCGCTAATGGTGAGAGCGGCTGGGTAGCCAGCCAGCCAGTCGGACCAGTCGGACCAGTCGGACCAGTCGGACCAGTCGGACCAGTCGGACTGGTTGGACTGGCCAGACTGGCCTGGTTGGTCCTTTACTAGATACCGATGCCGTCGTCGCCATACCCCTTGGCGGGGGCTGTGCCGCGCTTGAACAGAAGCAGACTGACGCCGTCACCGTTGCGATCGAACTCGAAGGCGAGGTTCTTGTCGTAGGCCAGCTGCGCCACCGGCTCCAATTGAGCCAGGTCGCGCAGCCGGAACAGGATGCGGTTACCCTTTTCCAAGTACTCCTCGATGCTCCTCGCAAGATCGAGCAGGAAAAGCCCCTTCTCCTCGGTCAGATCGACCACGTTCAGGTTGGTCGCGGCGACGGCATCGAGCACGATGCGGCGCGGCGCCCACGGGCTATCTTCCTGCGAAAGGTGCGCCTTCTGCGCTTCATCCGGCCCGTCCAGAACCATGCCGGCGGCAACGGTCGCATTGGTGAACCGGTCGATGAGAATGAAGCTTCCCGTGTCGCGATTGCTCCCGTACGGGTCGAAGGAGACAGGGCGATCCAGCTCGAGCCTGGCAAGGCCTATCTCGTTCAGCCCAAGGGTGGCAACCTGCTTCTGCTCCAGGGTGTTCACGTCCACCGCATACTGCACCGCGGTTACCCGCCCCGGGGTCACCCCGGTCGCCGTCTTCACCAGGTAAAGCTGCCCCGGCTGCAACGGCTCATCGTGCATCCAGACGACGTGCGCCTCGGGATGCCTAGTGTAAAGAGGGGGCGCGTCCAGACGCGTCAGCATGTCGCCGCGGCTGATGTCGATCTCGTCCTCGAGGGTCAGCGTGATGGCCTGTCCTGCCACCGCCTCCTCCAGATCCCCGTTGTAGGTCACGATCCTCGCTACCCGGCTCGTGTGGCCGGAGGAGGCAACGCGTACCTCGTCGCCGGGACGGATGGTGCCGGAAGCGATGGTGCCGCAGAAACCGCGGAAATCGAGGTTTGGACGGTTCACCCACTGCACCGGAAGCCGGAAGGGGCGCTCGTCCCTATCGTCCTCGACCTGCACCGTCTCCAAAAAGTGCATCAGGGTGGGACCCTGGTACCACGGGGTCTCGGCGCTTTTCTCGATGATGTTATCGCCGTTCAAAGCCGAGATGGGGAGCGCGGTAATGGACTCGAAACCAAGCGGCGCCGCGAACGCGCAGTAGTCCTCCTCGATGGCCCGGAACTTCTCCTCGTCGTAGCCGATCAGGTCCATCTTGTTGATCGCCAGCACGATGTGCCTGATCCCGACGAGCGACACGAGGAAGCTGTGCCTGCGGGTCTGAGTCAGCAGCCCCTTGCGCGCATCGACCAGGATGACCGCGACCTTGGCGGTCGAGGCGCCGGTAACCATATTCCGGGTGTACTGCTCGTGGCCGGGGGTGTCGGCGACGATGAACTTGCGCCGGTCCGTTGAGAAGAACCGGTAGGCGACGTCGATGGTGATCCCCTGCTCGCGCTCGGCCTGCAGCCCGTCAAGAAGAAGGGCGTAGTCGATGGCGCCCCCCTGCGTCCCCACCTTCTTGCTGTCGGCCTCGAGAGCCGCCAACTGGTCCTCGAAGACCATCTTGGAGTCCCACAAAAGGCGCCCGATGAGGGTGCTCTTGCCGTCGTCGACGCTCCCGCAGGTGATGAAGCGCAGAAGCGACTTTTCTTCCTGGCTCTTCAGGTAGGCTAGGATATCTTGCTCGATCAGTTCAGATTGATGTGCCATTAGAAGTACCCTTCCTGTTTCTTCTTCTCCATGGAGCCTGCCTGGTCATGGTCGATCAGGCGTCCCTGACGCTCGGAGGTGCGGGTGAGCAGCATTTCCTGGATGATGTCCGGCAGCGTGTCCGCCTCGGACTCGACCGCCCCGGTCAGGGGGTAGCAGCCCAGGGTGCGGAAACGGACCGATTTATACTCGATCTTCTCGCCGGGCTTCAACTCGAGCCTGTCGTCGTCCACCATGATGAGCATGCCGTCCCGCTCGACCACCGGGCGCACCGCCGAGTAGTAGAGCGGCACGATGGGAATCTCTTCCAGGTGGATGTACTGCCAGATGTCGAGCTCGGTCCAGTTGGAAAGCGGGAACACCCTGATGCTCTCCCCCGGCTTGATGCGGGTGTTGTAGAGGCTCCAGAGTTCGGGGCGCTGGTTCTTCGGGTCCCAGCGGTGGTTCGCGCTCCGGAAGGAGAAGATGCGCTCCTTCGCGCGGGACTTCTCCTCGTCGCGGCGGGCCCCGCCGAAGGCGGCGTCGAACTTGTACTTGTCGAGCGCCTGCTTCAGCCCCTCGGTCTTCATGACGTCCGTGTAGAGGGCGGAACCATGGGTGAACGGAGAGACGCCTTTTTTCACCCCTTCCTCGTTCACGTGCACGAGAAGCTCCATACCGGATTCCTTCGCCATCCGGCCGCGGAAGTCGATCATGTCACGGAACTTCCAGGTGGTGTCCACGTGCAACAGCGGAAAAGGCGGCGGCGCCGGATAGAAGGCCTTGCGTGCCAGGTGCAGCATGACTGCGGAGTCCTTGCCGATCGAGTAGAGCATCACCGGGTTCTCGAACTCGGCCACCACTTCGCGGATGATGTGAATGCTCTCGGCTTCCAGTTGCTGCAGGTGCGTCAGATTTTTCTTCATATCGTTTCCCGTATCGAATCTTTGTACCGGCGCCGGTCGCGCCGGGCTCGCGCCGTCTATCTCCGGTGCAGCCCGCATTCCTTTTGCTCGGGGTTCTCCCACCACCACCTTCCCGCGCGGGCATCCTCTCCCGGCTGAACCACCCTGGTGCAGGGGGCGCAACCGATGGAACGATACCCCTGCTTCAGAAGGCGGTTCTGCGGCAGACGGCGCTCTGTTGCGAAGTCCAGCAACTGGGCCTCGCTCCAGTCGAGCAGCGGGTTGATCTTGATGATGCCGCCGTTCAGCGTATCAAGTTCGATGGCCTTCAGGTCCGTCCTGGTCACGCTATGTTCGCGGCGCAAGCCGGTGACCCAACCGGAAAGCTCCTTGAGCGCGCGCCCGAGCGGCTCCACCTTGCGGATATGGCAGCACTCGTGGCGGTTATCCAGCGACTCGCGGAAGGAGAAGAGCCCCTTCTCGCGTTCGAGCTTTTCCACCGCCTCGTGCCGGGGAAAATACCAGTCGATCTTGATGCGGTAGCGCTCTGTGATGGCATCGGCCACCTCGTAGGTCTCCTCATTCAGCCTGCCGGTGTCGAGCGCGAAGACGCCGACCTCCAGACTGGCCTCACGGGCCAGCTCGATGATGGCCACGTCCTCGAGGGAGAACGAGCAGGCGAGCTTCACGGGGCCTTGCGCTGCGGTCACACCGAGGCGGAGAATCTCCTGGGCGGTGGCGTTTGGGGCGACTTCGGGAACAGATGTCATATTGGCTTCCTCTTGGATAGATTCGAGACGGGTATTCCCTCTCAAAAAAACTTGAGTCACCTTTTACCCTATCACACCAACACAGTCAACAAAAATATCATCAATTTCAGACAATATCGGTAGGTTTTATTCAAGCACACGTTACACCCTCTTCAACGACGCCAGGCCTATGAAGTTAAGTATCTGTTTAAACACAATTATTTAAAATGACACCGGCTATACAAAATGTCACACGGCAGTGGAATATTTGAGACACACAGCGCAAAACAAGAACTATTGTCGACATATAAGGTAGGAAAACAGAAACGGATAAGACCGCCGCAACCGGGATGCGGCTCACCCGGTGCGGAGGATCTGGTAGTGACGTATCAGTCGGGGGGGGAAACAGGGAAGCAAAGCTCTGACTAGTGATGCTGATGCAGCACCTGGATCTTTCTCCAGGCACCGGAGCGGAAACGAAGCGACCAAACCACAGCCGTGAAGAAGACAAAACAGGTGGCGAGGGTCCATTCCGCGACGAGGCTCGGGATCAGCCAGGAGATGAGCCACAGCAAAAGGAGAAAACCTGCCGAGCAGTAGAGGAAGGTACGGGCGACCCAACCGGTGTCACCCGCCGAAGAGAGAACGCACCCAGTCATCACGTTGGCGGCGTCGAAGAGGCAGTAAAAGGCGACGAATTTCATGATAACAGAACCGGTCTCGATGATGCGGGCGCTTTCTGGCCCGGTCCCGGCGAAGAGCGACATGAGCGGTCCCGAACAGGTAGCGAAGAGAACCGCCATGGCGAACATCCAGATCTCGCAGACGATAAGTGACTGCGACGCGATCTCTGGAACCTGGTCGTCCTCCCCTGCCCCGCGGGCGTGCCCCACCAGGACTCCTGCCGCCTGACCAAGTCCAAGGGCCGGGAAGAAGGCCATGCCGTTGATGCGGAAGGCGATGCTGGAAGCGGCGAGTTCCACGGTACCGAGCCTGCCGAGCGCGACGAGAAAAAGGGTCCAGGCGCAGAGCTCGCCGCTGATGCGAAGTCCCATCGGCATGGCGAGTTTCAAGAAGCGTGAAAAGTCCGGCCACGCGAGGCGCCTAGCGATACGGTCGGACCAACCTCCCGCGACCATGAAGATGCCGCTGTAAAGAAAAGCGGCGACCGCCTGGGCTGAAACGGTGGCAAGAGCGGCACCTGCGATTCCCAGGCGCGGTAGCCCCCATTCCCCGAGGACCAGCCCCCAGGCAAGCAGTGCGTTGACTACGAAAGATAAGAAGGTGACCGCGGTGACCAGGGCGGGCCTGCCGATGCCCGAGAGCCAACCGGCAAGTGCGGAACCGAGCACGGGGAAGAGCGAACCCGCCATGCAGATCCCGAAGTAAGCGGTCTCGTCGCGCGCGACCTGCGGGGCGTGCCCGGCTAAAAGGAAGAGCTGCGCAAGCGGCCAGGCAAACGCCAGTGCCGCGACGCCGGAGATGAGCGAGGTATGGATGCCGAGCCAGGCGGACCTGCGCACGCCCGCAAGGTCGCCGCGGCCGTGGTTGTGGGCGACGAAGGTCCCGGCGTACCCGGCTGTGCCGAAGAGAAAGCCCTGAAACAGGATGACGGCGAGCCCCGACGGACCGATCGCCGCCACCGCCTCGCTGGAGTACCGAGAAAGGACGATGGCGTCGACGATCTGCATCAGGGTTATTGCGGAGGTGGAAAGTATCATCGGGCCTGCCAGTTTCAGCAGGCGCGGTACGTGGTTCATTGCCGACAAAGCGTGCCCTTCCTTGTTCTTCGCTTGGCGGCCTCACTCGTGACGCAGGGCGTCGATGGGGTTGAGACCGGCTGCCCGGCGCGCCGGGAAATAGCCGAAGATAACCCCAATGGCCGCAGAAAACAAGAAGGATAACAGGTTGATCTTGACGTCAAACAGGTACGGTATGTTCATGGCGTGGGCGAGCGCCATGGAGGAAAGCGTGGCAAGGACGATCCCCACGATGCCGCCCATGCTTGAGAGCACCACCGCCTCGACCAGGAACTGGAGGAGCACCTCCCGCTCCAGCGCGCCGATGGCGAGACGGATGCCGATCTCCCGCGTCCTTTCCGTCACCGAGACCAGCATGATGTTCATGATGCCGATGCCGCCGACCAGAAGGCTCACCGCGGCCACGGCACTCAGCAGCATGGTGAGAATCTTTGTCGTACTCGTGAGCGTCTGGGTGATCTGCCGGGTGTCCATGACCCGGAAGTCGTCCTCCTCGTTCTCGCCGATCTTGCGCCGCTCGCGTAAAAGGAGGGTGAGCTGTTTCGTGGCGGCGTCAATGGACGCTCCCTTGCGCACCGAGACGGTGAAGCGGCTCACGTCCTGGGTTCCGGTCAGTCGTCGTTGCACGGTCCTTAGCGGCATGATGATGGAGTCGTCCTGGTCCGAGCCCATCCCGGACTGTCCCTTCGATTTAAGCACCCCCACCACCTCGCAGGAGAACTCCTTGACCCTGATCTCGCTCCCCACCGGGTTCTGGCGCCCGAAAAGCTTCTGACGCACCGTTTCGCCGATGACGCAGACAGCCTTCCCTCCCCTCTCCTCCGCGTCGGTGAACATCCGGCCAGCGGAAAGCTCCCAGTTGCCGGCGTGGAAATAGTCGTTGGTGGTGCCGCTTACCACCGTCGGCCAGTTCTTGGACTGGTAGACCGTCGTGGCCGATTTGCCGGTTATCGGGGCGACCCACTCGGCGCTGGAGATCTGGCTCTTTATGGCGTCGATGTCGGCACTCTTGAAGCTGGGCGCCGCGTCCGAGCCCGGCCCGAACCGCTGACCGGGCATCACCATCAGGAGGTTACTACCCATGCTGGAGATCTGGTCAGAGACAGACTTCGTGGCGCCGTTACCAAGCGTTACCATGACCACCACGGCGGCGACGCCGATCACGATCCCCAGTACGGTGAGAAAGGAGCGCATAAGGTTGCGGCGAATGGCGCGCAGGGAGAGTAGAAGCGTATTCCAGAACATCAGAGAATCTCCCTTTTGCGCTCGTCGCTCTCCAGAAAGCCGTCCACGAAATGGACCACGCGCCGGGCGTAGGCGGCGATATCCGGCTCGTGGGTCACCATGAGCACGGTGATGCCGAGCTTCTCGTTCAGGCTGACGATCAGCTCCATGATCTCCCGGCTGGTGCGGGTGTCGAGGTTCCCGGTCGGCTCGTCGGCGAGAAGCACCTCAGGACGGGTCACGATGGCGCGGGCGATGGCGACGCGCTGCTGTTGTCCTCCCGAGAGCTCTGCCGGGGTGTGCGACTCCCACCCCTTTAGCCCCACCTGCGCAAGGGCGGCCCGGGCAGCCTCGTGGCGGGACGAGGCGGGCTCGCCCCGGTAGATGAGCGGCAATTCCACGTTTTCCAGCGCGGTGGTGCGCGGCAGCAGGTTGAACCCCTGGAACACGAAGCCGAGGCAGTGCCGGCGCAGAAGGGCCCGCTGGCTCCGCTCGAGCCGCTCCACCTGCACGTCCTTCAGGCGATAGCTCCCGCTCGTCGGGGTGTCGAGGCACCCGAGGATGTTCATGGTGGTGGACTTGCCCGAACCGCTCGGCCCCATGATGGCGAGGAAGTCGCCGGAGTCGATCTCCAGGTCGATCCCCTTCAGCGCCTGAAAGGCGGCGTGGCCGCGGCCGTAGGTCTTGGTGATGCCGGAGAGGCTGATCAGCGGAGACGCACTCATTTCGCCGTCTCCAGAGTTTCCGTGATCACCTGCATGCCGGGCTGCAAAGCGCCGGAGACGATCTCGGTCATCTTGCCGTTGCTGGCACCGGTCTTCACCTCCACCGCGGTCGGCCTTCCCCCCTTGAGCACCCAGACATGGTGCAGACCATCCTTCGTCGTCACGGCGGCCTGCTTCGGGGCGGCCTGGGGAGGGCGCGGCATGAGGGCGCCGATCACGCCGCCCGATTTCTTCGAGGCAGTTTCGGCCGCGGGCGGGGTGAAGCGCAACGCCGCGTTGGGGACAAGGAGCGCCTTGTCACGCGTCACCGTGGTTATCTCGGCGGTCCCGGTCATCCCGGGGCGCAGGCTGAGATCGCTGTTATCCACCTGCAGAACGGTGAGGTAGGAGACCACGTTGTTCTTGGTCTGCGAGCCGTAGCTCACCCTGGTGATCACCGCCTGGAACTTTCGGCCGGGATAGGCGTCCACGGTGAAGGTCGCCTGCTGACCCACCTTCACCTGCCCGACGTCCGCCTCGTCCACGTCCACCTGGAGCTCCATCTTGGCGAGGTCCTCGGCAAGGGTGAAGAGGGTCGGCGCGGTGAAGGAGGCCGCCACCGTCTGCCCAGGTTCAATGCTCCGCTTGAGCACAACGCCGTTGATCGGGGAACGGATGCTCGCCTTCTCAAGGTTGGTCCGGTCCGATTGCAGGTTCGCCCGGGCCTGGGTCACCGTGGCGCGCGCGTTTGCCTCGTTCGCCTCGGCGCGCTTGAGGTTCGCCTCCGCGCTGTCCATCTCCGCTTTCGAGGGGACCTTGCCGCCGGAAAGCTGGGAGACCTGGCGGTAGCGGGCAAGGGCCGCCTTCGCCTCCGCCGTGGTCGCCTGCATCTGCAGCACCTGGGCCTGGGCGGCGGCGAGCGCCGCATCGGACTTCACCACGGCGTCTTTCAGCTTGGAGAGATCGAGGAGCGCCAGCACCTGCCCCTTCTTCACCCGGTCGTTGTCGTCCGCGAGCACCCGTTCCACCATCCCTGAAAGCTCACTCCCAACGTCGACCTGGTTAGTCGGCTGCAGATTCCCGGTCGCAGAAACCTTCACCACCAGGGTGTCCTGCTGGACCGCTTCGGTGGCGAAGGCTAGCGCCGTCTCCTTGGTGGCAGGGCGCAGCGCATACGCGATGGCTGCTACGACGATAACCGCAATGAGCGCGATCAAGAGCCGGCGTTTCCAGGTCCAGGCGCCGGTACGGACTTCCAGTATGTTTTGGAGCGATGCCCCATCTGTCTGCTGCATGTGCGTATCCTTCATCGGTTTTATTGTTCTCCTTCGTGGCGCCAGCCGCCGCCGAGTGCCTTGTACAGCGCGACCAGGGATTGGAGTCTGTCGCCGCGGGTCGCGGCAAGGGTGTCCTCTACACTCAACACGTTTCGTTCGGTGTCGACCACGGACTGGAAGTCGATGAGGCCCGCTCCGTAGCGCTGCCGCGCCATTTCCGCCGCACTGCGCGCCGCCGTCACCGCAGTCGAAAGGGCCTTCTCACGTTCCTGATTTCGCGATAGCGATACCAGCGCGTTCTCCACTTCCTGCAATGCGGTCAGCACCGACTGCTGGTAGGCCACCAACGCCTGTTCACGCACCGCGTCCTGGATTTCCACCTGAGCGCGCAGCTTGCCGGCATCGAAGACCGGAGCGGTGATCCCCCCGAGGATCGATGATTTGGCCGCCGACGCGCCGAAGAGCCCGCCTGCGGTCAGCGCCTCGACGCCGATGGAGCCGGAAAGCTTGAGGGACGGGTAGCGGGCCGCCTCGGCGACACCCACCCGAGCTGTCTCTGCCGCGAGTTTCCGCTCCGCGCCCCTTACGTCGGGACGCTGGCGCAGCGTCTCCGCCGGGATGCCCACCGCGACCTCGGCTGGAAGGGCGGGGAGTTCCCGTACCGCGGCGAGCCTTTCCCGCAGGGTTCCCGGCGTTTCCCCCAGAAGGAGCTCAAGGCGATGCTCCGCCTCGGCAAGACTCGTCTCGAGCGCCGGGATCTGTGCCTTCGTCTGCTCCCGGTTGCTGTGCGCCTGCTCCACGTCCTGTACGCTTACCAGCCCCGCCTGGGAACGCCACTCGGTAAGCTGCAGCGTCTCAGACTGGCTCGCCAGGTTGTCGCGGGCGATGCCAAGCCTCTTCTGCAGGGTGCGCAGCTCCAGGTAGCTCTGGGCCACCTCGGCCGCCAGGGTCACCTGTACGTCCTCAAGCGAGGCGGTGCTCGCCTCGAGGTCCGCGCTTGCCGCCTCGACGCCGCGGCGCACCCCTCCGAAGATGTCGAGCTCCCAGCTCGCGTCGAACCCGGCGCTGAACAGATTTGCCGTGGCGCCGCTACCGGACTTTTCGCTGGAGCGGCTGCGCGTGGCGCTTCCCGATGCGGTGACGCCGGGATACCGGTCCGCGGCAGCCACCGAGCGCCGAGCGCGTGACTCGCGCAGTTTCGCCTGCGCGCTGCGCAGGTCCGGGCTTGCCGAAAGCGCCTTCTCGATCAGCTCTGAAAGAAGCGGGTCATCCAGCGAGAGCCACCATCGGCTCAGGTCGTAGTTCTCCCCCCCGGTGGTGCGCGTGCTTCCCTTGGCATCAAGCTGCTGCCAAGTGGCGGGCGTCTTCACCGCAGGGGTGACGTAATTCGGGCCGACGGTGGCGCACCCCACGAGGCCCATGGCGGCGCACGCTATAACTGCGCGAGCCAGCGTTGAAGTCTTCATCTCATCCTCTAGGTAATCGTTCGTTTAAAAGCCAGCCCAGTATAGCGACAATGGCATTACGGCGTTGTAAAGAATTGAAATGTCTACGGTTACCGTTTTTTACAAAACTTTACGCTGCGTCGCAGCAGGTCTTCACTGGAACAGTTTCCGTATTGCCAACTGGGGAATTCGCTGTAACATCTCCCCCCAGACACAGAGGAAATCTATGTCTGTATCAAGGAGGATTGTATGAAAGTCGCAGCGTTCGTCGTACTGTCTCTGATCGTATCGGCCCAGGTGTGGGGTTACGATGCGGACTCCCAGTGCGTGGTGTGTCACAGTGACAAGGCGAGGTTGAAGGCGCTTGGCGCCGAGTCGATGTACCTTGATCCGACACAGGTTGATCTCGAGGTGAACATGCCGGGGGCAACCTGCGTGGACTGCCATCTAGGCGAGGGAAAGGAAAAGGACAAGGAAGCGGCGCATCGCGGCATGCTGCGCCCCTTCGTCGTTGGGGTGGGTCCCAAGGTCAAGGGCGAGGCACTGTCGCGGCAAGCGGCAGGTGCGACAAAGGCCCTTCTGCCGCGCTCGTCGGACATGGAGGCGCTCATCCCGGAAGGGGATCCGGCGAAGTTGGCTGCTGCGGGGGCCAAAGTGGCGACGGGTATCCACTGGCAGGACCGTGATCCAAAGACCTTCGCCTTTTCCCCAGACATCGCACGCAAGACCTGCGGCAGGTGCCATGAGCAGGAGGTGAAGGATTATGCAAGCTCAGAGATGGGATTGAACAAGCACCAGAGGTCGTTCCGCAGCTGGTCAGAGAAACTCCCCGGCCCGCAGAACTGCGGCATGTGGTTCGGGCAGAACTACGACAACCTGAAAAAGCAGACCGCGGTCCCCTACTCCGAGGCGCAAAACGACGCATCGAACCGCGCCTGCAACATGTGCCACGCCGGGTGCAACGACTGCCATTACAAGCCGCACGCAGGCACCGGCAGCCACCGCTTCGGCCGTCCCGACACGACCAGTTGCTACGGCGGCGGTCGCGGCACCATCTGTCACGCGGGTCCCATGGACCGCAGGCGCGGCGCCGGGTATTTCCGCGGCGATTACTCCTTCCCCCCGAACCTTCCGCAGGAGGCGCACTTCAAGGCCGGGGTCACCTGCACCGACTGTCATAAGCCCACCAACCACAAGTTCGGCCACTTGGGTTCCGAGCAGGCACGGAGTTCCTGCAAAAACTGCCATGCTGAAATCGTCAAGGCAGTTGAGTCGTCACCCCACGCCAAAGTCGACTGCGCCGCCTGCCATGTGACCGTGGTCGGCGCCTACCAGTACACCTTCTGGGGCCCGGGCGTGACCTTCGGAACGGAGACTCCTTACGGCAAGCACAAGGAGTATTACGGCACCCGCGACCTCCCCACCATCATCAAGAACGCGGACGGGCGCTGGATCGGCGTCAAGCCTTACCCGATGGCGGTGATGAACCAGACCATGGAGCTTGCCCCCACGGGGCTCTTGTTCCGCGAGATCCCCAAACGGCAGGTGCCGGGGAACACGGCGATCGGCGAGCCGTCCTCTTTCGAGGCGGTGCGCGGCGCACGCGATGTCAACGACGCGTACATCGGGGTCGGAACGCGCGGCGGTCTTCCGTCAGGCAACAAGGCGATCCTTTGGGTGCAGATGGACAAGATGAGCCATGCCATTGGAAAAGCGCGCGGTTGTGGGACGTGTCATGATTCAGCGGTGCAGGTGGGGAAATCAGCCTGGAACTACTTTGAGAAGACCGACGTTAAGAAGGCCTTCAAGGGTAGCTATACGGTGCTTGCCGACAAGGACGGGCTAAGGTTCACCGACCAGACTTGGGACAAACCGGAACCGGCGGGGAACCGGAAGCTGGAAGATTTCGCCCCCTTCGCCCTGTTCCCGATGAACGCCTGGGACGTGAAGGGGATCGACTTCTCGCTGCCCTACAACAGAGAAAAAACCGACACGGCACGCAAGGAACTCGATGATTTCCTTGCGCAAATCTCCAATATCAAGGGACCCGAAGGAGCCAAGCTCAGGGGTATCGCTTATCACAACTTAAAGCTGGCAATCTCAATGTTGCCACGACGTTAGGACTTAAAGCCGCAAAATTTTCCGCGCAAGCACACCTAAAGAAAGGGCCTCACCATAATCTGGTGGGGGCCCTTTTTCTTTGTCCCCTGCGAGGCCCCTGTATGCGGCCGGCGCATCCAACTGGTGGGATTTCCACCCTTCTCTTTTTTAATTCAAGCTAATCCTTGACACCCTCGGCAACATTAATACATTTAAACCGGCAGATAGTCCTGCTCTGTCGTGGCAGTCAAAAGCTCACGCCGTAACGAGTAAAACAAGCTTTGGGTGCCAGGCGGCAGCGGCATGTTAACCGCAGCACAACCAACGGGTTCAGCAGGAGGTACACCAGGTTTCTGGACACCATCCCGCTGGCTAAGAAAAGGTCAGCAAGAGCTTGGTCTAGGGTGGGAACAGGTGGAGAAGGAAACGGAATAACTGAGGGCGCAACTGTGAACTCTGCATGGTTCTAGAAGGAGGTGTGTGAGGAAACTTGGCTTCGCCAACTAAAAGGAGGACGTCATGAACGTGATGAGGTTTCAGAAAACAGCCCTGAAGGTATCTATGATCAGAAAACTCTTTGTAGGTGTGGTGCTGTCATTGATGGCAGGCTGTGGCGGTGGCGGAGATGGTGACAATGGCCCTACTGCCCCGTCCGGGTACACTGGAAATATCGCCCCGGCTAAAATTTCCGAGGCCAACGCAAAGGACGTTTCCATAGGTGCCTACACGGGAGGCGAAATCGCGACCAACCTTGGCGTATTAAAAACGGTGGACGGGTCCCCTGTAACTCAAGGGCCACTGCTCCACGAAGTGGTACGCGTTTTCCAGAGCAGCGTGTCGGCCTTATCGCCGGTGCAAAAGCAGACCAACAAGGTCGCAGATGCCACTATCACGGACCAAGACACCATCAACGGTTACAGCGGCTCGATAAGCTATTCAATGACGGCGAGCGATAACGGTACAGCTAGCGGCACCATCGTCTACAACTCCTACAAGAGCTACGCCAATGCGCCATTAATCGATGGCAGTGTGAATTTCTCCGCCACATACAACACGTCCACCGCTTCACTTTCCAGCTTCAGGATGACCTTCGTCAACGTTACCGCCAGCACGGGAACGGAGAGCGTGACCTTGGCGGGAACCTTGGCAATCTCCGGCACCGAATCCACCATCACAACTACCATAACGATGACCCTCACCGATAACGTGACCCACAAGACCTACGGCATGTCCAATTACCAACTGGTCATGACCCAAAGCGCCAGCGGCATTTCGATGACCCTAAGCGGCACCTATTACGACCCCGTACATGGTTACGTAGTCATCAGCACGGTGAGCCCGGTCACGACCTCCTATGCGTCAGGGGTTCCGGATAGTGGCGTGCTGCTTTTCACGGGAAGCAACGGCACAAGGGCACGTCTCACTTTCACCAGCACCGGCTACGTGGTGGAAGCCGACTCAGGCACCGGCACCTTCGTGGTCGTGCCCTAGCGCTCCCCTTATTAACCTTGTGAACAAAAGAAGGGCCCACTTCTATCGAAGCGGGCCCTTTCTTTTCCGGGCCTCATCCGCCCCACGGCGGAGGCGGATATCGATCCCCTAGTGCCTCGTGAGCTGGCGCAGCGTCTCGTTAGCTTCCTGGAGCTTTTTGTTCAGGATCTGAAGCTCATCGCGGGTGTAAGTGGTAGCACCCTTCTCGTTGATGGCCGTTTGAAGCTTTTTGATCCTGTCCTGGATGCTGTCTACCTGGTTGTTGCAGTCTTTGATGAGAAGAGCGCAGTCCCGCTCGCAGTTGGCGTCGCCGGCCTGATGCTGATGCATCATGTCGTGGGTCGTCGTGTTTTCCGCCCACACCGGAACCGCTGCCGAGAAAAGTGATACCGCCATCAACACTGCCAATTTGCGTTTCATAGTAAATCCTCCTGGTCTGAGTTGGTTTTATGTAGCGACATCCGCGCTACCTGCCTTCATATGAGCATCAGGCATGCCAACCCGTAACAGGCTGATTTCACGTCATCAAAAAGATTGCACTCAAAAAGAGTAGAGAATATCCGACAACACTCGCAGCATATTCCTCAGGAATCTAGGCGCCGCCGGCCGTACCAGCGATGGTGACCAGAGCGACCACGAGCCTCCTCCCTTCCGCATCCCCCAGTACGTCCAACTGAACCTCTCTGGCGTCGGCGGAGACCTCCTTGCGCTTTATCCCCATACGGTCGACCACCAAGGTCTCCCTGTCGACCCAGAGGTGCTCCTCGGCATGGCTAAGCACGTCGGCCACTACCCCGAGATATACCTCGAGCATCTTGTCGTCCTTCCCTATTTCCAGAAGCCTCGCCTCGATATCGGCGAGGTTTTTCTCCACCTCGACTACATTCGGTTTCTCACCGGTAGTGGGATCGAAGCCCCACCCCTCGCGCTGCAAAAGTGACAGCTTCGAGTTCAGCAGAGCGCGGTGCTTTTCCAGACCGCCGCGCCTGGTCTTGATCTCGGCGACCCTGCCAAGGGCAATGCGCAGCAGGTGGTCGTAGGCGCGGCGCTTCAACTGGTACCGGGTCTCCTCCTCCTTCCCGCTCACGTCCATGAGGCGGTGCGCCTCGAAGCTGACCGACACCTGCGGCACGTCCTTCAAGATGACGTCGCCGGAAATCTCGGCGCCAAGCCCCACCCGCTCCATCTTCTGCATGAGCAGAAGCCCGGTTGCGCCGTGGCGCATGCCGTGCCTTTCGCGCAGTTCGGCCAGGCTTGGCTCCTGCTCCAGGAATATCCGCAGCTCGTTTGTCGAGATGAAATAGGTGCGCAGGTGGGGATCGCTGTCGTAGGCGGCAACATCCAGCATAAGCGGGGACGCGGTACCGTCCACGAGGGCAACGACGTGCTCGATGGCATGCAGCACGGCTGGACGGAGCTTTTTACGATAACCGGAGACGGCCCGGATCCAGGGATCGGTGCCGTCCACGGCCCGCTCGATGGCTTTTATGACGAGGGAATCGGGGATGCCGCCCCCTTCTTTGCGGGGGCGGCGGAAGATGGACTGAAAAAACCTGAGCAACGCTTCCTCCTGCTTCTAGATCACTTTACGTCCTTTGTTTTGGTCTGCTCGATGTCGAAGTCGCGCTTCATCGTGTAGAGGGTCCTGATCAGCTCGTACTCGAACGGTGAGCCGGTCTGGCGGTACCTGAACGGGGTGCGGTGCCTGCGGTCGACTGCGTAGACGCCGGAATAGACCCAGGTGGCGGTGCTGTCGTTCACCCAGGCGACTGGGCCGATGTAATTGAAGGTGGCAAGGTCGGCCACAAACCCGGTGGTGTCCCGGACGTTGGACGCGCCGAACACCGGGAGCATGAGGTAGGAACCGTCGCCGGTTCCGTAGTGCCCGAGTGTGAGCCCGAAGTCATCGGTCTGGCGCTTCAGGCCGAAATGGGTGGCAGGGTCCCAAAGCCCGGCGACGCCCACCGTCGAGTTGATCACGAAGCGACTCACCGTGACCCCGGCGGCCTTCAATTTGAACTGGAACAGGTTGTTAGTCAAGTTGGTTATTTCGTTGAGGTTGTCGATGGCGTCCGAGACGCGGTCCTCCAGGTAATCGGGCATGATGATCTCGTAGCCCCGCACCACCGGGCGGTACAGGTACTCATCGAAGTAATAGTTGAAGCGGTAGCTCCCCCGGTTGAACCCCTCCACGGAGTCCTTCACTTCGAGCATGTTGGGCTGCCCCGGCTTCACGAAATCCTCGTAACGGCGCAGCGGCGGCTCCACGGGCCCGGTCGTGACAGGAAGGGTGCTGCAGCCTGCCGCCAGGATGGCGCCTGCCGCAACGACGAGAAGACGCGCGCGTCCCCTTCCCCGCCGGCCGCGCAAGTTATTGGAACCTTTGCAGGGGGCGTGCTTTTTCATGGTCACTCCTCCTTACCTTTTAAAAAGCCGGTTATCGCCGAGACCACGTCGGGCTGGAACATGTTCCCCATGTGGCCGCCGCTTGGGAAGATCCAGGCCCGGTCGCCGAACACCCGTTCCAGGTACTCGATGTCACCCGGGACGAGGATGATGTCGTCCTCATTGTGCACCATGCCGAACTTGGCGTTCCCCCTCAGGTACGGTTCCAGCGCCCGCAGGTTCTCGCGCTGCAGGAGCGCCTGGCGCGTCAGTCCTGGTTCTTTTATCTGGTAGTGCGGCAAGAGCCATTCGTTGAAGTAATCGGCAAAACTGGTCTTATAGGCGACGATGGCGTAGCGGGTGAGCGAGGTGGTCGAGGTAAGGCGCACGTTTTTGGGGACGATGTAGCCGCCGCCGTTCATGACGTCCGCGGTGAAGATCATGTCCGCCGCGTTCATGCGTGCGGTGAGGCCGATCAACGCGGCGAGGTTGCTCTCGCTTGGCTGCATCCGCTTGTAGGTTCGGTACATGGATTCACCGCTAAGCCCTCCCGGCCCCCACGACTCGGCCAACTGCATGGTCTGGCTGAATACCCCGCGGAACCAGGCATCGAAGTTGTCCATGCCACCCGGGACGTTGTCGACCAGGAGTTGATCCAGGGCGGTCACCGAGTCGTAAAGGCAGACCGGCGGGTTGATGAGCAGCACGCGCTTGAAATCGAAGCGGTGTTCGCGGTCATCGATCCTGGCGATGAAAGCGGCATCGAAGCCGCCAAGGCTGTAACCGGCGAGCATGAAGGAAGATACCCGGACATCCCCCCGAACCTTCTGCCAGGCGAGTTCCATGACCCGGTAGAGGTCCTTCGCATCGTCACTCGCGATGCCCGGAAGCCCGCTGGCCGCGTTTACCACAAAATCCATGTGGGTTGGGGAAGTAATCGAGATAACGTGGAACCCGGCCTTATAGAGGACTTTCTGCAGCTTGAGCATGCGCGGCACGTCGAAGCGCGATCCTGATCCGGCGATCAGGAAGACAAGGGGGGCTTCCCGGTCCTGATAAGCGAGGGAGCAGGTGAGGCCGTTTTCGTACCAGAACACCTCAGGGATGTGCCTTTTCGGGAATGGGTGCACCACGAATTCGCGCACCGGGATCTCGCTCGGAAGTCGAACCTCGAACTCGCGGGGAAGCTCCATCACCGTTGCCTCGTACGGGTTCACAAACGGATAGAAATAGGTTGGCGGGACGGGAGCTGCCGCGAGAACGGCAGCGGGAAGAATCATGAGGAGCGCCAGAACCAGAAGACTTTTCACGATGAACCTCCGCTAGCGGCCTTAAGGGATGAGGCCGGATTCTCTGAAGTAACGCGCGGCGCCGGAGTGCAACGGGATCACTGCCACCCTGGAGGCCTGCTCTGGGGTGAGCTGCTGCAGGATCGGGTGCTGGCGCCGGAACTGTTCGAAATTTCCCATGATATCGCGTACCACGGCGTACACCTTTTCATCCGGGAGATCGCTGCGCGTGAAGAAGACGGTGCGGATACCGAGGCTGCGCACTTCTCCGCCCAACTCCACCGCCGGGTAAAACCGCGTCGGGATGACCACCGGAGAAAGGAGCGGGTTGCTCCCCGCCACCTGCCCGATCAGTTCGTCGCTCAAGGGGACCAGGCGGACCTTCCTTGCTCCAGCACTCGCCTCGAGCACGGTCAGGTTGGGGTGGCCGACGATGCAGAGGTAAGCGTCGATCTCCCCTTTTTGCAAGCGCTCAGGGGCGAGAGCCGTGGACTTTTCGGTGGTGATCACCTCACCCGGGTTGAGCCCCGACATCTGCAGAAACGCTCCGGCGAAGGTGTTGTCAATTGAGCCTGGTGCGCCTATGCCGAGCCGCTTCCCCTTCAGGTCAGCAACGCTTCTTATACCGCTGTCAACGGCGGCGACTATGGTGACTGTGGCGGGATAGAGTCCCAGTACGGCACGCAGGTTCCCTCTTGATCTACCTTCCCACGGGCGCACCCCGGCTGCGGCACGCTTCAAGAGTTCGGTCTCCGCGATGCCGAAGTAGGCCCTTCCCTCGGCGACGGCATCGATGTTGGCAACGGAACCGGCCGAAGCAGTGTTGGCTAGTCTAAAGCCGTACACCTTCGCTTTTTTGTTGAATACCTTTGCGACTGCGCTGGCAGCAGCATAGTAGGAACTGGTTGTGGTACCAGAAGATATGGTGAGGGACTGAAGCGGTGCTGCAATAAGCGGTGCAGGCGAGAGCAGAAAAAGCGAAGCGGCAACGGCGAGGAGCACCAGACTAGGCGCGAGCGGCCGACGAAAATGCATGTGATCCCTCCTTTGAGCCGGAAATCGGCAACAAGGCTTAGTTATACCATCTTTTCACGCTGCCACACGGCGCTCACGCCATGGTTCCGATCGTTTTGCGGAAACGGGACAGCGATATGGCAAAGAGCACGCACCCGATGAGAAAGAGCGCGGCGAACTGGGGCCACACCACGTCGAAACCGGCGCCCCGGTAGAGGATCGCCTGGGCGAGCATTACAAAGTGGGTGTTCGGGGCGGCGAGCATGACGCCGCGCACCGGTGCGGGCATACTCTCGCGTGGCGTGGTGCCTCCCGAAAGGATCTGCAGCGGCAGCAGCACAAGCATGGTCAGCAGGCCGAACTGCGGCATGCTGCGCGCGACGGTCCCGAGGAAAATGCCGAGGGAGGTGGTGGCGAAGAGGTGCAGCGCGGTCCCTGCGAGAAAGAGCGGCACCGATCCCTCTATCGGCACACCGAGCGCCCCCTCCACGACGAGGTAGAGGGACGCTGTGGTGGCGGCAAGGACCACGAGGGCCATGGCCCAGACCTTCGCCGTCATGATCTCGAAGGGGGTAACAGGCATGACCAGGAGGTGCTCGACTGTGCCGTGCTCGCGCTCGCGGATCAGCGCGGCGCCGGTCAGGATGATAGATAGAAGGGTTATGTTGTCGATGATCTTCATGACCGCACCAAACCAGGACTTGTTCAGCTCCGGGTTGAAGCGCGCCCTGAGCGCGAGATCCACCTGCTGCCCGGAGTCGGGGCGGTAGCGCTTCAGGAAGGTGACGATCTCGTTGGTGACGATGGTCTGGATGTGGCTGTTGCCGGTGAAGGCCTGGCTCATCCTGGTGGCATCGATGTTCAGCTGGATCTCGGCCTGCCGTCCGGCGAGGAGATCGCGCTGGAAATCGGGGGGAATGGCGAGGGCGAAGGTGTCGAGCCCCGCATCCATCCGCGCGTCCATCTCCTCACGGGTTATCAGGGATGGCTGGGAGAACTGCGGCGGATAGAAGGCGTCGATGATGCGGGTGGAGAGCTGGGAGCGGTCCTCGTCGACCACGGCGATGGGTGCCTTGTGGAGCGTTTCCGGCATCGCGGTGGCTGCGGCGTAGATGGCGAGCGAGAAGGCGTAGCAGATGAGCACCAGCATGACCGGGTCGCGCAGCAGGCTGAAGAGTTCCTTCACACCGAGGTTGAAGACGTTCGCCACACGCATGGTCACGACTCCTGTTTTTTAAGGAGGGCCGTCCCCAGCAGGATGAGGAGCGGAACGGCGAGCGCCAGGGGTATGAAGAACAGCTTCAGCTCGTCGAAACCGAGTCCCTTGCCAAAGGTGCCGCGCGAGATCAGGAGGAAGTAGGTGGTGGGATAGACCCTGCCGATCAGCGCCCCCACCCCCTCCAGGGAGCGGACCGGTTCCAGCATGCCGCAGAACTCGACGGCAGGGAGGATGGTGAGCAGCGCGGTACCGAAGAGCGCGGCGATCTGGCTTTTCATGAAAGTGGAGATGACCAGGCCAAGCCCGGTGGCGGTACCGACGTAAAGGAGTCCCCCGAGACAGAAGGCGGCGAAGCTCCCTTTCATGGGAACGCGGAAGATGAAGACCGCCTGGAGGGTGAGGAGCAGAAAGCTCGCCATGGAGAGGAGCAGGTACGGCATCTGCTTGCCGAGCAGGAACTCGAGCTTGGTCACCGGGGTCACGTAGAGGTTCACGATGGAGCCGAGCTCCTTTTCGCGCACCACAGAAAGGGCGGTGACGATGGCCGGGATCATCATCAAAAGAAGCGGGATGACGGCGGGGACCATGGCCGGAAGGCTCTTCACGTCCGGGTTGTAACGGTAGCGGGTCTCGATGCGGACCAGAGAGGCCGCGGGTGGCAAGGATAGGCGCTGCCGCGCCAGGGAGGCGAGCCAGTGGGCGTGCATCCCCTGGACGTAGCCGCGCACCGTCTCCGCGCGGGAGGGCATGGCGCCGTCGATCCAGGCGCCGACACTGACCGGCCTGCCGTGCTGCAGGTCGCGGGCGAACCCGGGAGGGATCTCGATGGCGAGGGAGATGTCGCTTGCGCGCATGCGGCGGTCGAGTTCCTGGTAGTCGTGCAGCGGGGGGCGCTCGCTGAAGTAGCGCGAACCGGACAGGTTCAGCGCGTAGTCGCGGCTTAAGACACTCTGGTCCCGGTCCAGGACTGCGAAGGTCAAGTCTTCCACGTCCATGGTGATGCCGTACCCCATGACGAACATGAGGATCACGCAGCCAAGAAGCGCCAGGCAGAGGCGGACCGGGTCCCGGAAGAGCTCAAGGGACTCGCGGTGCGCGTAGCTTAGCAGGCGGCGCAGACTGAAGTTCCAGGTTTGAGAGGCGCCGCGTTCTCCCTCTTCCCCGCCCCCCGGGCCGATCACAGTATCGGGTGCAAAGGCGCTGTCCACGGCCGCTGGCTCAACGGAAGCCTCTTCCAGGTAGGCGATGAAGGCGTCCTCCAGGTTGGCGGCTTCCTTTTTTTCCACCAGGTGCGCCGGGGCGTCGCTCACGAGAACCCGCCCGGCGTGCATCAGGGAGATCCTGTCGCAGCGCTCCGCTTCGTTCATGAAGTGAGTGGAGATGAAGATGGTGACTTGATCGCGACGGGCCAAGTCGACCATGATCTGCCAGAAGGCATCCCTTGCCACCGGGTCTACGCCGGAGGTGGGCTCGTCCAGGATCAGGAGCTCCGGGCCGTGAATCATGGCGACCGCCAGGGAGAGGCGCTGGCGCACCCCGAGCGGAAGCGACTCGGGAAGGGCTTCCATCACCTCCTCCAGCCCGAAGCGCCGCGCCATCTCGTCAACACGTAGTGGGATCGCCTTTTCGGGCAGGCGGAAAAGCCGCGCATGGAGCACGAGGTTCTGGCGCACAGAGAGTTCCGTGTAGAGCGAGAAGGACTGGGTCATATACCCGACGCGGCGCCTGACGTCGAGATCGCCGGGATCGACGGGCCGGCCGAAGAGGCTCGCCTCCCCTTCGGTCGCGGGAAGAAGCCCGGTGAGCATCTTCATCGTGGTGGTCTTGCCGCAGCCGTTGGAGCCTAGGAAGCCGAAGATCTCCCCCTTGCCGATCTTGAAGCTGACCCGCTCCACCGCGGTGAAGTCCCCGAAACGCATGGTGAGCCCCGAGGCCTCGATGGCGGTTTCCGCTGCGAACTCACCTTCCCTTTGTGGGATCTGCACAGGGCGGTACCCCGCGCGCTGCGACGGGGGGAGAAGAGCGATGAAGGCCTCCTCGAGGGACCGGCTCCCGGTCCTGGTGAGCAGTTCCGCCGGCATCCCGGTGGCGAGGACGCGACCGGCGTTCAGCGCCACCAGCCAGTCGAAGCGGGCCGCCTCCTCCATGTAGGCGGTGGCGACCAGAACACTCATGCCGCGCCGGCGCTCGCGGATCCTTTCGATCAGTTCCCAGAACTGGCGCCTCGATAACGGATCGACCCCGGTGGTCGGCTCGTCCAGGATGAGGAGGTCGGGGTCGTGGATCAGCGCGCAGCAAAGCCCCAGTTTCTGCTTCATCCCCCCGGAGAGCTTCCCGGCTGGACGTCCCGCGAAGGGGTCCAGCCCGGTGGCGCTCAAAAGCTCGCCGATGCGGCGCTCGCGCTCGGTGCGGCCGTGGCCGAAGAGCCTCGCAAAGAAGTCGACGTTCTCGAACACGGAAAGGGTCGGGTAAAGGTTGCGGCCGAGCCCCTGCGGCATGTACGCGATGCGCGGACAGACGCGCCTTCGGTGCGCGGCATCGGCCATGCTCCCCCCGAGCACCTCCACCCTCCCCGTCTGCAGCTTGCGGGAGCCGGCGATGAGCGAGAAGAGGGTCGATTTACCGACCCCGTCCGGGCCGATGGTCCCCACCATGCGCCCGGCCGGAATGGCGAGGGTTACCGAGTCGAGCGCAAGGGTCTTTCCGTAGCGCAAGGTGACGTCCTCGACGATGACGGCGTCCGCCCCGACAGGTTCTTTTGGAGGCGCCGGCCGGTTCATCTGACCACCTTATTAAGGCGCTCGGGCCACGGGCACTTTTCGTCGAGCCTCACGTAGGCGACGCCCGGGAGACCAGTCTTGACCTGGGTGATGTGCCTTTTGAGCAGGTCGACCGGGAGCTGGGCTCTCACCCTGAACATGAGCTTCTCCCGCTCGCTTGCGGTCTCCACCGTTTTCGGGGTGAACTGGGCCACATCGGCAATGAAGGAAACCCGGGCCGGGATCACGTACTGCGGCGCCGCGTCGAGCACGAGGCGCACCTCGGTACCGAGCGCCACCCTTCCGGCCGCAGCGGTCGGGAGAAAGAAGGTCATGTAAACGTCGCTCAGGTCGACGAGGCTTAGTACCCGCCCACCCGCGGCCAGCACTTCACCCGGTTGGGCCACCCGGTACTGCACCCTACCGTCACGCGGCGATTTGAGTGCCGCGTCCTTCAGGTCCGCCTCGATGCGCTGCAGCGTGGCAAGTGCCGCCGCGACGTTGGAGCTTTCACCCAGCGTCTTCTGCCTAGCCGTTGCCACTGCCGCCTCGGCCGCCGCCACCTGGGCGCGCGCCGCGGCGGTCGAGGCCTTAGCACTCTCCAGACGGGCGAGGTCGTCGTCCGCTTCCTGCCTTGAGGTGGCCCCCTCGGCGGCGAGGGTCGAGGAGCGGGAGACCCTTTTCCCGGCAAGGGCGAGCTCCGCCTCCCGCTGCGCCACCATCGCCTGTGCCGCCGCCTTCTCGCTTGCGCGCTGCATCATCTCGCTTTTCGAGGTGAGCACCGCGTTTTGCGCTTTCACCAACTGCGCACCGGCCTCCCGGTGCTGGGCTTCGAGCACCTCGGTATCCATGACGGCGAGGGTCTGTCCTGAGCGGACGAAATCCCCCTCCCGCACGATGATCTCCCGCACTCGGCCGGGGCTCTTAGGTCCGACGTCGATCTCCACCGCCTCGATGCGCCCGTTGCCGCTCACGATCCCCTCATCCCCGTTGCTGCGGCCGAAGCGCTGCCACAGAACCAGGGCGAGCAGCACCAGTAAAACGCCCGTTAAGACGAAGATCCTCCACTTCCCCCACCCCCTCATGGCATGACCTCCTTCCCACCCGTAGCACTCGCCGCACCGGGGTCCCCCTCGTCACCTTCCCCACCACCTCCCCCCAGGGCGGCGTAGAGATCCACCCCGGCGGCAAGGATGGCGCGCCTCGTCTGCACCAGGGCCTGCTGGGCCGCGAAGCGGTCCCTTTCCGCGTCAAGCACCTCCAGGTAGGGAGCGGCGCCGGTGTCGTAGCGAAGGCGCGCAAGCCTCGTCCGCTCCGTCTGGGCCGTGAGGGTCGCCCGCTGCGCCTGTACCTGCTCGGCCAGCCAGCGCCGCTGCGTCAGCGCGTCGGACACCTCGCGGAAGGCGCGCTGCACCACGCGCTCGTATTGGGCGACCGCTTCCTCCTCGCGCGCCCGGGCGAGCTCCAGGTTGGCGACGTTGCGCCCCCCCTGGAAGATTGGGACGGAGATGGCGGGGGCGAAGCTCCAGGCGCCGCTTCCAGAGGCGAAGAGCCCGCTTAACGCGCTGCTCGCGGTGCCGAAGTTGCCGGTGAGAGCGATGGCCGGGAAGAAGGCGGCGCGCGCCGCACCTATGGCCGCGTTGGCCGATTTTAGTTCGTGCTCGGCGGCGATGACGTCGGGGCGGTAAAGGAGGAGCTCGGAGGGGAGCCCGGGCGGGATTTCGGCGAGGAACCTCTCCTCCACGGTGGATAGGGGAAGCGGATCGAGGTGCACCTCCCGTCCGACCAGCAGACCCAGCGCGTTCAGGTTGAGATCGCGCAGGCGTTTGAGACCGCTCAGTTCGGCCCGCGCCTGGTTCAGGAGGGTCTCGGCCTGCACCGCGTCGAGCTTCGAAGCGGAGCCGACCTCGTAACGGCGCCGGGCGATGCGCCACGATTCCTCGCGGCTCGCGATGGTGGCCTCGGCAAGGGATACCCTTTCCGCCAGCTCGCGCTCCTGCAGGTAGCTCTGGGCGACCTGGGTGGTAAGGCTTACCTGCACGGCGCGGCGGGCCTCGTCTGTTGCGAGGTAAGTCTCGAGGGCGCCCTCCTTAAGATCCCTGAGGCGTCCCCAGAAGTCGAGTTCCCAGGCGGCGAGGAAGAGACCGGCACTGAAAACGTCGGTGATCATCGCTCCCCCCGTGACCGAGAGATCGGCGGGGGTGCGTGAACGCTCGTAACCGGCGCCCGCAGTTATCGCGGGGAGCAGGTCCGCGCGGTGGATGCCGTAGAGGGCACGTGCCTCCTCGACCTTGGCGCGCGCGACGCGGAGGTCCCGGTTGTTACCGTGGGCGAGGAAAAGAAGGCGTTTCAACTCGGGGTCGGTGAAGAAGACGTTCCATGAGGCAGGGGCGCCGGCAGCCGCACCGCGATCTGAGACACCGGGATACTGCTGCGGGACAGGAAGCGCGGGGCGCTGGTAAGCAGGCTTGAGGGAACAGCCGGCAAGGGCGGCAGCCGTGACGATAGCGGCCAGGGTGAAGAAGAGACGGCGAAGGTGCATGAAAGCATGCACCGCGCGTGGGAGGCTCCGGACGAGCGGTTGCAGCGCCCGGAGCGTAAGTTCAGGCTCCCGTGGATCGCCCTCTTCTTTCTGTGCCATGAATGTGCTCCTCTGTCACAAGGAATTCTTCACAAGCTACAGCAAGCACCATGGAGCGGGAAAGTCTCTCATAGCCGCAAGAGGGCGCTTATTTAAAACTATAAACCCAATCTAGTGTTTGAAAAGAAAATGCACCAGATTGATCGGCCAGTCGGGATGAGGCTCCGGTGCCAGCATGTAGTAAGCGATGAACAAGGCCACGACGGCGATGATGCAGTAAATGGTGATGCGTAATCTGGACAACTGTGCTCCTTTCCGCCACGGGGGATTCGACACCGTTCGCCCCCCCGCGCGTTACCGCCTCCCCGGGCCGGGATGGCCCGGGGAAACGATGCTGCCTTACTTGCTCCCTCCACCAAGTACCTTGTAGAGGGTGACCATGTTATTGAGCCTTGCCAAGCGAGTGGTGATGAGCCCCTGCTGTGCCGCGTAGAGCGAGCGCTGCGCGTCCAGCACGTTCAGATAGCTGTCCACCCCGGTCTGGTAGCGGGCCTGGGACAGACGGTAGGTCTCGGAGGTGGCGCCGGTCAGAGACTGCTGGGCCGCCACCTGCTCGTCTATGGTGCCGCGCTGAGCGAGGGAGTCGGCCACCTCGCGGAAGGCGGACTGGATGGCCTTCTCGTACTGGGCGACCGCTATGTCGCGGTCCACGGTTGCCACATCTAGGTTCGCCTTATTGCGCCCCCCCTCGAAGATCGGCACCGAGATGCGCGGTGCGAAGTTCCAGGCGAGGTTCCCTCCCTTGAAGAGGCCGGTCAACTGATCGCTGCCAAATCCCACGCTCGTGGTCAAGGTGATGCGCGGGAAGAAGGCGGCGCGCGCCGCTCCGATGTTGGCGTTCGCCCCTTTCAGGTTGTACTCCGCCTGCAGTATGTCGGGACGGGCGAGAAGGACGTCGGAGGGGAGTCCCGGCGCCGCGTCCTTGACGGCGGTGAGGTTCTCGGTGAGCGACTTCGGCAGAAGATCCTGCGGCACATCGGAGCCTACCACGAGGGTGAGCGCGTTCAGGTCCTGCGCCACCTGGGTCGTGAAACGGGCGATGTCGACGCGGGCCGAATCGACGCTCGTCTGGGCCTGCTGCAGGTCAAGGGCCGAGGCGACACCCGCCTCGAAACGGCTCTTGGAGAGCCGGTAGGATTCCTGCTGGTTCGCCAGGGTATCCTTGGCGAGCTGCAGCCTCTCGAGGTCAGAGCCCAAGGTCAGGTAGGCGGTGGCCACCTGGGAGACCAGGGTGATCTGGACGCTGCGACGGGCCTGTTCGGTGGCGAGGTACTGGTCGAGCGCCTGGTCCTTGAGGCTTCGCACCCGACCGAAGAGGTCGAGCTCGTAGGAGCTGATGCCGACGCCGACATCGTAGGAGTGGCTGACCCCTCCCCTGCCGTTTTGCGCGAGGTCGTCGGCGGTGCGTTTCACCGCGAGCCCGCCGTCCCCGGTGACGCTCGGGAAGAGGTCGGCGCGCTGGATCTGGTAGAGGGCGCGGAAGCGGTCCATGTTGAGGACCGCCACCCTGAGGTCGCGGTTGTTGTCGAGCGACAGTGCAATCAGCTTCTGCAGTTGCGGCTCAACGAAGAACTCCTGCCAGGGGATCTCGGCGAGCGGTTTTTGCTGCGCGGTGGGCTGCGTCGCCTGGTAAGAGGGGCCTGCGGGCCAGGCGGCCGGAACCGGTGCCGCAGGCTGGCTGTATTTGGGAGCCATGGAGGCGCACCCTGCCAGAAACAGGAACAGGGTGGCGGCCAGGGGTTTAACGGTCATGCGTGTCATATCTAATGCACCTCCGGGACGGGTGCGGCAGCGGCCTTGGCCGTCGCGTGCTTTTTGGAGAAGGTCTTCGTCACCATGACGAAGAAGAACGGGATGAAGATAAGGTCGATGAAGGTCGCCGACAAAAGGCCGCCGGTGACCGCGGTGCCGATGGCGTTCTGGGCCCCGGCGCCGGCCCCCTTGGTGAGGGCTAGCGGCAGGGTGCCGAAGAAGAACGCCAGCGAGGTCATGATGACCGGCCTCAGCCTGATCTTCACCGCGGTGAGCGTCGCATCCACCAGTTCGTGCCCCTGGTGCATCTGGTCCTTGATGAACTGGATAATCAGGATCGCGTTCTTCGTGGAGAGGCCGACCGTGGTCAGAAGACCGATCTGCAGGTAGATGTCGTTCGGGAGCACCCTGAGGGTGACCGCTGTAACCGCGCCGACCAGGCCCAGCGGAAGCATGAGCAGGTTGACGAACGGGATGCTCCAGCTCTCATAAAGTGCCGCGACGGCCAGGAAGACGACGAGAAGCGAGATGGCGTAAAGGGCCGGAGCCTGCTTGCCCGCATTTTTCTCCTCGTAGGAGAGACCGGTCCACTCGTAGCTGATCCCCTGCGGGAGCTTGGCGGCCATGGCCTCCATCTCGGCCATTGCCTCACCGGTCGAGATCCCCTTAGCGGCGTTGCCCATGATCTCAACGCTCGGGATGCCGTTGTAGCGCTCAAGGCGCGGCGAGGCGTGTTGCCATTTCGCCGTCGCGAAGGCCGAGAAGGGAACCATCTCACCCTTGTCGTTTTTCACGTACCACTTGTTGATGTCCTCGGGGACCATGCGGAACGCCGCGTCGGACTGCAGGTACACCTTCTTGACCCTGCCGTTTTGCAGGAAGTCGTTCACGTAGGAGGAGCCCCACGCGGTGGCCAGCGTGTTGTTGATGTCGGCAAGCGAGACGCCGAGCGCACCGGCGCGCACGTCGTCTATGTTCAGCTTGAACTGCGGGGTGTCGTCCTGGCCGTTCGGGCGGACCGCCATGAGTTTCTTGTTCTGCATGGCCATGCCGAGGAGCTGGTTCCTCGCGTCCATGAGCGCCTGGTGGCCGAGGCCGCCCCTGTCCTGCAGCTGGAAGTCGAAGCCGTTCGCCTGGCCGAGCTCGACCACGGCGGGGGGGGAGAAGGCGAAGGCCATGCCGTCACGGAACTGGGAGAAGGCGCCCATAGCGCGCCCGGCCACGGCAGGAGCCTTGAGGTCCGGGGTGGGACGCAGCTTCCAGTCCTTGAGCTTCACGAAGGCAAGACCCATGTTCTGGCCGCGCCCGGCGAAGCTGAAGCCCGCGACGGTGATGAGCGAATCGACCGATTTCTTCTCATTCTCGAGGAAGTGCTTCTCCACCTTCTCGAGCACCTTCACGGTGCGCTCCTGGGTGGCACCAGCAGGAAGCTGTATCTGGCAGATGATGAAGCCTTGATCTTCGTCCGGGAGAAACGCCGTAGGAAGACGCAGGAAGAAGGTCGCCATGGCGGCCACGAGGCAACCGTAGAAAACGAGGTAACGCAGCGGCTTCCTGAAGGAGTTCCCGACGATGGACTCGTACTTGTGGCGCCCCTTGTCGAACATCTTGTTGAACCAGCGGAAAAAGCCGCAGTACCATCCCGACTCGCACGCCTCGTGCCCCTTGGTAACAGGCTTCAAAAGCGTCGCGCAAAGTGCCGGGGTGAGGATCTGTGCCGTCATTACCGACAGGATCATCGCCGAGACGATGGTTATGGAGAACTGGCGGTAGATGACCCCGGTGGAGCCCCCAAAGAACGCCATCGGGATGAAGACCGCGGAGAGCACGGTCGCGATGCCCCAAAGGGCCGAGGTGATCTGCCCCATGGACTTCACCGTCGCATCATGCGGCGAGAGCCCCTCCTCGCTCATGATCCTTTCGACGTTCTCGACCACGACGATGGCGTCGTCGACCAGAAGGCCGATGACGATGACCAGGGCGAACATGGTCAGGGTGTTGATCGAGAAACCAGCCGCGAAGAGGACACCGAGGGTACCTAGCAAAACGACCGGCACCGCGATGGTCGGGATCAAGGTGGCGCGGATGTTCTGCAGGAACAGGAACATGATGATGAAGACGAGGAATACTGCCTCCATCAGGGTCTTCACCACCTCCTCCATGGAGATCTTCACGAAAGGCGTGGTGTCGTACGGGTAGACGACCTTGGCACCGGCCGGGAAGAATTTCTCCAGCTCCGCCATCTTGGCCTTTACGCGGTCCGCGGTGTCGAGCGCGTTGGCGCCCGCGGCAAGCCTCAAGGCCATCGCGGCCACCGGCTTCCCTTTGTAACGGGCGATCATGTCGTAGTTCTCGGTGCCGATGTCGAGCTTCGCCACGTCCCTAAGCTTCACGGTGGAGCCGTCGGGATTGGTGCGAAGCACGATCTCCTCGAACTGCTCCTGGGTCTGCAGAAGCGTCCTCGCCGTGATGGTGGCGTTCAACTGCTGCCCCTGCGCCGCAGGCATGCCGCCGAACTGGCCCGCGGATACCTGTGCATTCTGGGCCTGGAGGGCGTTCGAGACGTCGTTCGGGGTCAGCTTGTAGTTGTTCAGCTTGTCGGGGTTCATCCAGACGCGCATGGCGTTCTGGGAACCGAAGACGGTCACCTCCCCTACCCCCTCCACGCGGCTCACGAGGTCCTGGACGTTGGACACCATGTAGTCGGTGAGCTGGTAGCGGTTCAACGAGCCGTCCTCGGAAACCATGCCGACGATGATCAGGAAGTTACGGGTGGACTTGACCACCTGGATGCCCTGCTTCTGCACCACCTGCGGCAGAAGCGGCGTGGCGAGCTGCAGCTTGTTCTGCACCTGCACCTGGGCGATGTTCGGGTCGGTCCCCGCCCTGAAGGTCAGGTTGATGGAGACCGCACCGGCCGAGTCGCTGGTGGAGGACATGTAGAGCAGGTTGTCGATGCCGTTCATCTTCTGCTCGATCACCTGGGTCACGGTGTCCTGCACCGTCTGGGCGGAGGCACCCGGGTACATGGCGTTGATCGAGATCTGCGGCGGCGCGATGGGCGGGTACTGCGAGACCGGCAGCGACTTAATGGCCAGCAGGCCGGCCAGCATGACGGCTATGGCGATGACCCAGGCGAAGATGGGTCTGTTTATGAAAAACCTGGACATGGATAAAGCTCCTTAAACTCCGTTCAACGTTCTGCGTTCAACGTTCAACTTCACGTCAACGGATGTGCCTGTTGTGGTCGTCGCAGCTACTTCTTCTGGGACTGGGCCGGGGCCGCAGGTGCTGCCGGTGCTGCCGGGGCGGCAGGCTTCGCGCCTGGGGCACCCTGGCCACCCTGCGCTGCAGCGCCCGGGGCTGCGCCACCGGGGCCGCCATGCCCCTCGGGGGACTGGAACGGCACCATCTTCACCTGGGTGCCGGGGCGCGCTTTCTGGATCCCCTCGAGAATCACCTTGTCGCCGGCCTTCAACCCGCCGCTCACGAGCCAGTTGTCACCCACGGTGCGGGCCACCTGGACCGGACGCGGCTCAACCTTGTTCTCGGCGCCAACGACCATGACGATGGCCTGTCCGGCCGCATTTCTCGTCACACCGCGCTGCGGCACCAGGATGGCTGCCTCGTTCACCCCCTCCTCGAGTACGGCACGTACGAACATGCCGGGGAGCAGGGTCTGCTTCGGGTTCGGGAAAAGGGCGCGCACCGTGATCGAGCCGGTGCTCTGGTCCACGGTCACATCGGAGAACTTGAGGGAACCTGTTACAGGGTACGCAGTGCCGTCCTCGAGGAGGAGCTTCACCCGCGCCTCACCGACCTTGTCGCGCTTCATGAGCCCCTGGGCGAGACTCTGCTTCAGCTTCAGCATGTCCGAGCTTGACTGGGTCACGTCCACGTACATGGTGGAGAGCTGCTGGATGGTGGCGAGCGGCGCCGCCTGGTTCGCGGTGACCAGGGCCCCGTCGGTTACGCTGGAACGACCGATGCGCCCGGAGATGGGGGCGGTCACCCTCGTGTAGGCCAAGTTGATGCGCGCGCTTTCCACCTGCGCCTTGGCGGAGGCGACGTCGGCTTCGGCCTGCTTGAGAGCCGCGTAGGCGGAGTCGTAGTCCTGCTTGCTGACCGCGTTGATCTTCACGAGCTCGCGGAAACGCTCCTCCTTAAGCTTCGCGGGAAGTACGTTCGCCTCGGCCCGCGCCTCGGCCGCCTTGGCGCTCGCGTAGGCAGCCTGGTAGGTGGCCGGGTCGATCTGGTACAGCACCTGCCCTGCCTTCACGTCGCTCCCCTCGGTGAAGACTCGCTTCTGAATGATGCCGGTAACCTGGGGACGGACCTCGGCGATCAGGTACGGGGAGGTACGCCCCGGAAGTTCGGTGGTCAAGGCAATGCGCTGCGGCTGGATCTCGATCACCCCGACTTCGGGGGGGCCCTGCGGCGGCCCGGCGGGCTGCTGCTTTTTGCCGCACCCGGCAAGAACCAGGGAGCCGCCCAACATGAGAACTACGGATAACAACTGTGCCCTGTACGTGATCTGCATATACACCTCGTTTGTTATTTACTGCCTCGATAAAGGGTCTATGGTGGCTTCGCCACCTTATTTGCGTCTAAATGAGACGATCAGTACGATGCCGCCCCAAGTTAGGGCGAACAGGATCAAGCAAAGTTTCATCAACATGACGTTAATACCTCAGAGTAGAATGAACGATCATTCTGTTAGCGCCGCAGGGCGTCCCAGCATGCCCCGACCACCTGTTCGATAAGGGCGTCGTCCAGCTTTATGAAGCCCAGGATGTGATCGCGGCAGATGTCGACCAGCGGCCCGAAGAAGAGCGAGAAGAGGATGGCGAGTTCCAGCGGCTTGAAGATCTGTTGCTGGAGCGCCTCCTGGAATAGGTCGCTGATGACGTCCTTTCTACCCTCGCTAAAGAGCTTCTCCCTGCGGTGGTCCACGCCGTACGGGGAGTTGTGGAACTGCTCCACGAAGCGCAGTTGCAAAGGCTCCCGGATCAGGTGGCGCACCAACGCGGTCCCTATGTGCAAGAGGCGCTCGCGCACCGCCCCGTTTTCCGGGTACCCCTGCATCATGACCTCTACGAAGCGCTCCTCCACGTTCTTGTAGATCCAGCGAATCAGGTCGTCCTTGTTCTCGAAGTAGCGGTAGATGGTCCCCGCGCCGACCCCCGCCTTCTCGGCGATCATAGCCATGGGGGCCCCGTGGAACCCCTGCTCGGCGACGAGCTCGAGCGCAGCCTGGATGATGAGCTCACGCTTGTCGCAACACTTCTCTGCCTTCTCACACTTGTCGGTCTTATCCATCGTCTCTTTCTCCTGCGGAATGAATCTTCATTCCTTATAGACCCGCACCGACGTACCTGTCAATAAGGCAAAAGGAAAAATACGATTAAAAGCCGTAAAGACCTGACACTTGGCGCCCAGGATGCTGACAGTGCGGCGGTTTGACTCCGCATCACTTTTGGAGTAGATTTGCGCTCTTGTTATAGCGCCGCACTCGATGTCGCCTGAAAGGAAGAGCCATGATTGAACTGTTACGCATACGTCGCAGCACAAGGAAGTTTACCAGCGAGAAGGTCTCCGTCGAGACCGTCGAGACTCTCATAGAGGCCGCACTGAGAGCTCCCGCCTCGCGCAGCATCAACCCGTGGGAGTTCATCGTCGTGGACGACCCGGAACTGCTTCAGAAGCTTTCCCTCTCCAAGCAGCATGGCTCTGAGTTTCTTGCACGCGCCCCGCTTGCCATCGTGGTCTGCGCCGACGAGGTTAAGTCCGACGTCTGGGTGGAGGACTGCTCCATCGCCGCCATACTCATCCAGTGCACCGCAGTCTCGCTCGGGCTCGGAAGCTGCTGGGCCCAGATCCGCAACAGAAAGCACGACGCGCGGCAAAGCGCCGAGGCATACATCCAGGAGCTTCTGGGCCTCCCCGAAAACATCAAGGTCGAGTGCGTCCTTGGCATTGGCCATGCGGCGGAGCGCCCGAGACCGCTGCCGGCCGAAAAGCTGCAGCACGACAAGATCAGACGCAACCGCTGGTCCTGACAAATCCCGCCCAAAGGGGGGCGCCTAGTTGCGCGCCCCCTTCCTTTGATTCCCCTCCCCATCCGAAATAAGAAAACCGCCTACACGATAATCCGATGCATGCGGGCAGACCTCCCGCCCCCTTCTTGCTAAATGTGACACGACCACACATACAGCAAGTCCTTACGAAGAAGGCGGTTTCGCCTCAGAAAGGGAGGGGTCCGCAGATGCCCGCAACAATTCGCAATCAACAGGGGTTCACGCTCTTCGAGCTCATCGCCGTCATGCTCATCATCGGCGTCCTAGCAACGTTCGCCATTCCTGAATACACGTCATACCGTGCAAAAGCCTGCAACAGTGCCTCGGCAAGTGACTTGAAGAACCTCAAGACCGGCATGGAGAGTTATATGATGGAAAACCAGGAATACCCGGTTGTGGTGGCCTACCGATAGGTCGTCGGCTAGAAAGGAGTCGTAGGATGAAAAAGAGCATTGCCGTACTCTTTATGTTGTTTCCCTTTACCGCTGCGTACTGTGGCACCATGGGAAACAGCGATTTCAACAGCAGTGGTCTGACGCTTTACGGTGGCCGTGAAGGTTCTGCCGGGGAGGCTTTTCTGCTCAAGAACTCATCCGGGGTCAAACCCAGCATCAACAGCACTGTCTCAGGCTATGCGGCGATCATGCAGCATAAAAGCGGTTCCAGAGCCTTCGGCATGGCTTCAGACATCCAGACTATTTATGCAAAAGAGGTAACGAAAGGGGTTTACCAGAAGGACCCGACCACAGCGGATGGGACGTTTTTCACAACAGGTTGTTCCTGGAGCGCTGACTGCAGCCTCAGATAGCGCATATCATGACGGCAGGCATCGTGCTTCGTGCCTGGCTGAGCTATTAAAATAAAAAGGGGGGATGCCGCAGGCACCCCCCTTTTTTACATGCAGACCAAAAGCGGATCAGCGAGCCCTGAGCTTGTAGGGCCACGCCATGATGCCGCCGTCCATGAACTTCACGTTGGTGAACCCGGCCGCGTCGAGGATCTTCTGCGCCTCGTACCCCCTGAGGCTTATCTTGCAAAAGGTGACGATCTCCTTGTCCCTTGGAAGCTCCTCCAACTTTTCGCGCAGTACGCCGAGAGGGATCAGCTTCGCCCCCTCAATGCCAATCTCGCCGTGTTCGGCCGGCGAGCGGACGTCGAGCAGGATGAAATCCTCCTCTTCGTCGAGCTTGCGCTTCACCTCGCGGGCCGAGATGCCGCGCGCGTGCCCGGACAGCTTGTTCTTCATGATGTCGGCGGCAACGATCAGGTTGTCCATGGCCGCGCCGTACGGCGGGGCGTAGGCGAGGTCAAGCTGGGAGAGCTGCTCGGCAGTCGCCTTGAAGGTGATGGCGGCAGCCGCCGCGTCGAGACGCTTGTCCACCGCCCCCTCACCCGCCGCCTGCAGGCCAAGGATACGGCCGTTGCTGCGGTCGGCGACGAGCTTCAGCATGATCGGCTTCGCCCCGGGGAAGAAGTGGGCCCGGTCTGGGGCCGGCGAGAGTACCGTTTCCACGTCGAAACCATTTGCGCGCGCTTCGGTCTCGGTAAGTCCGGTTTTTCCAGCGTTGAAACTAAAGACCTTGAGGATACTGGTACCGATGATGCCGGCGAAGGTCGCCTCGCCTCCGGCGGCGTTAATACCGGCGACGCGCCCCTGCTTGTTGGCGGTGCTCCCGAGAGGAACGAAGACTTTCTTGCCGGTCACGAGGTGGGTCGTCTCGCAGCAGTCGCCGCAGGCGTAGATGTCGGGATCGCTGGTGCGCAGCATCTGGTCGACGGCTATCGCCCCGGTGGTGCCGATGGCAAGCCCCGCCTCACGGGCCAACTGTACGTTCGGGGTGGCGCCGGGAGCGAGCACGACCAAATCGGCCTTAATTTCCCGGTCCCCCACCAGGACCGTGGCCACGGTACCTTCACCTGCGAACCCGGTCACGGCGCACCCGGTGAGTACGGTCACCCCCTGCTGTTTCACGTGTTTTTCCACCGCCGCGGCGACCTCGGAATCGAGGACACCGGGCAGGAGCTGGTCACGCATCTCGACGAGGGTCACCTGCATTCCCTTTTGCCGCAGCGCCTCGGCGGTCTCAAGGCCGATGAGCCCCCCGCCGACGATGCAGGCAGCACTGCAGGAAAGGGCACTTTCTTTCAGAAGCTCAGCATCCTCGATGGACTTCACGGTGAGGATGTTCTTCAGACTGACGTTTTCGATTTTGGGGACGAATGGGGAACTGCCAGTGGCGAGGATCAGCTTGTCGTAGGGAAGCGAGGTCTCGGCTCCAGCCCCCTCGCGCAGCCGGATCACCTTCGCTTCGCGGTCTATGCCGGTTACCTCGGTGCTGGTCTTGACCGACACCCCCTTCACCTTCTTGAAGAAATTGGCGTCACGCACGACGCCGACCGGGGTGCTCATGAGTTCCTTCACGTCGGGAACCGTATCGGATACGTAATAAGGGATGCCGCAGGCGCCATAAGATATGAAGCTGCCGCGGTCGATGACGGTGATTTCCGCCCTTGGGTTGATCCTTCTGGCCTTTGCAGCCGCCTTGGCGCCGGCTGCGTTGGCGCCGACCACGACGATTCTCCTCTTCATCCACTTCTCCTTGCTTTTACGACAATTCCAAGCCCGGCGATGGAACCGGACAAAATACTACAGTCTGACGCTTTACGCTTTAGGTTGGCGCTCCGCTAAGATTCGCCCCGTTTACCCTTCAGGTCGAAGACGATGCGCACGAGCAGCAACGCAAACGGCCACGTATGCCAGAACAGGTCGAAAACATCCAACGGTTTTGACAACGTGCCTGCAAACAGCATCCTCACCTTGCCTACCAGGTGCGGCTCCGGATAAAAGGGGGCAAACCCGAGCAGCAACGCGACGGGAATAAGGGTTCCGTAACCGGGAAGACGCAGTTTACGCACCGAAAATCCTCCGGCAAAAGACGAGCACTGTCCTCGGTGCCAGCCATTTTACCCGTTGCTTTGCCAATTCTCCCAGCCGAAGTTGCACAATATACATTCGGTTTTCCTCATGTCAACAGATATTTACGGCTGCACCCCTTCAGCGTGCGCCGTATACGCTCCAGCGTTCTGTCCCCCGGGAGGTGCCCCCCCCGGATATGCGAAAAAGGGAGACCGAAGCCTCCCTTTTCCTTTGCAAATCGTCGCGCCGACCGGCGCGGTGGTTCAGAACCTTCAGCCGCCGCTGAAACACTTGCTGTCCGTGCTCCCGGATGCGGCGAAGATGGATAGCGCCTTTTTCACGTCACCGGACCCGCAGGCGGGGCAGTTTTTCTCCTCGACGCTGCCCCCTTTTTCCAGTTTCTCAAACTTCTGGCCGCACGCGTTGCAGACATACTCAAAGATAGGCATTTGTTCACGCTCCTTCGTATACATTCAATCTTTTGAATATAGTATATCCAGGATAAGCGGGTGTCAAGGGCGATCTTACGAGGTTGGCGCCGACATGCCTCCCGGTGCTGCACTCCAGGGATGACCTTGACGCCCTTGGCGCGGTCGATAGCACCGGTTGTTTCTCCTTGATGATGGCGCAGGCGGACCGGGAGCAAAGGCTAGTACAAAACATTATTTTAGCTATGAGATTAATTTTAGTTGACCCAATCATTAAAAATGCTAGCATGGCCGTTATTGCTAGGAATCATGTCACGACAGACCGTTTTATTTCACTGTAATACAGGCACGCAAAACTCGAAGAAACAGCTAGCGCCACAACCGAAGCAGCAGAAAGAGGACCAGCCACTTGTCTTTGCAAATCCTCGTTATAAGCGATAACGATCCATTCGCTGCTTATCTCTGCGGCCTGCTTCAGAGTGCGGGTCACACCCCACTCCCCGTCTGTCCGGCAAATGAAGCGTTTCCAGCGGTCAGAAGACGGAAGCCTGATCTGATCGTCCTTGCATTGGAGGCCTCAAGCGTCCCCTCCCTCGCGGTGGAACACAGGGTCCAGACCCCGCAAGGACCGCGCTCGGTCCCGGTCATCGTCATTTCAGACTGCCTGAGGCTCGAAGCGGAACTGCTCCAGGTATTCGACTTCATCCCGACGCCGTTAGACGAGAAGCGCCTGTTCGACGACCTGGCCCTTGTCGCACTCAGAAAGTCCGGGCCCCAGCATGAGGAGGAACTATCCTCCCGTCTGGCCTGTGCCTTCTCAAAGCACATACTGAAGCATACCGGGCTGCACTTCGAGGCGCGCAACCATGCGGCACTGGCGCGCGGGCTGCGCAAGCGGATGGCGGCGCTGCGCATGTGGAGCTTCGAAGAATACCTGCAGTACCTGAAGCTGCACGGCGAGGACCGCCACGAACTCCAGCGGCTCCTGCAGTTTCTGACCGTGGGCGAGACCTACTTCTTCCGTTACCCGGCCCATTTCGACGTCTTGAGAGAGCGTCTCGCCCTTTTAAAGGACGACCCGGCTCCGGTGCGCATCTGGTCGGCCGGGTGCTCCACCGGCGAGGAACCCTACTCCATTGCCATGACCGTGATGGAGGCGCTCCCCGACTGGAGCGAGCGTGACATACGGATCATCGCCACCGACATCAACAACCGTTCGCTGAAGCGCGCCCGCGAGGGAGTGTACTCC
This sequence comes from Geomonas edaphica, assembly GCF_004917075.1. Lineage (GTDB taxonomy): Bacteria > Desulfobacterota > Desulfuromonadia > Geobacterales > Geobacteraceae > Geomonas > Geomonas edaphica. The sequence continues at coordinate 135,434 of NZ_SSYB01000001.1, read as the reverse complement.
CCGTGGTCGATGAGGATCACCAGACCGGACCAGGTGCAGCGCTACTTCAGGCGGGTCGGCGAAAGCTTCCTGATCCGGGACGAGGTAAAGCAGCTTGTCCGATTCGCGCACCTAAACCTCTCCGCCCCCTGCCACGAGCCGCTTTGCGAAGAATTGCAGGAACTTGACGCCATCTTCTGCCGCAACGTCCTCATCTACTTCACCACGCAAAGCGCGGAGCAGATGCTGGAGCGGTTTGCCGACGCTCTTGCCCCTGGAGGGCTCCTCTTCCTTGGGCACTCCGAAACGCTTCTGCAGCATGAAGGGCTCCCCTTAAGCCTCAGGCGCCAGGAGCGGAGCTTCTATTACGTGAAGGGGGGGCAGCCGCAAAAGGAGAGCCGAGCCCCCGGCACCCCCCAGCCGGAGTGGGAGCTGACACCGGAGCAGATGCGGCTTGCCGCGGCATGGCTTGCCGCGCAGGCGCCGACAGTTTTGGAGCCGACCGCCCCGGCTGCGGCCGTCGAGGCGCCGCCACCGGCCAAGGGCTCTCCCCTACCCCTCCCTGCACCTGTGGCCCGGGACGCAACCGAGATGTTCCGGCAGGCGCGTGAGTTCTTCGACCGGGAGGAGTTCGACGCCGCACTGGCGCTACTTGAAGAACTGCTGCAAGAGGCCCCGGAGAACGCCGAGGCGCTTGTTCTCACCGGGTTCATCCTTGCCGGCAAGGGGGAGCTTCCCCGTGCCATGGAGAGCTGCGAGCGCGCCCTGAAGCTCAACGACCTGCTGGCAGAGGCGTACTTTCTCAAGGGGGTGCTCCTGGACGCCGATGACCGTCTTGCCGAGGCGGCCGCCGAGTACCGAAAGGCGCTTCTTCTGGACCATGACTTCATCATGCCGCGCTACCACATGGGGCGGCTGCACCTGCGCCAGGGACGCGTAAGCGACGCGGCCCGCGAGCTCAGAAACAGCATCCGGATCCTCTCCCGGTGGAGCGACGACCAGACCATCCCCTTCTCGGGGGGGCTGACCCGGGCGGTCTGCATGCTACAGCTGCAAAACGAGCTGGCACGGGTGGCGTGACAAACGGCCACAAGGCCACGCGAGGTAGACCATGGCAACCGGCAACGACAACGGATACGACATCCGCAGCATATTGAACCAGATGCGCGAGGAATACTGGGAAGCGCTTTCCGAGGAGGAGAGCGAAGCTAAGCAGATGCTCGAATGCCTCGTCTTCACCTTGGGTGGAGAGCGCTACGCTTTCGAGACCCACTTCGCCTGTGAGGTGATCCGCATCCCGAAGCTCATCCGGGTCCCCGCGGTGCAAAGCCTTGTCACCGGCATTTTCAACCTGCGCGGCGACATCACCGCGGCGATCGACATCCGTCCGATGCTCGGGCTGGCACAGCCTGAGTTAGGCCCTGCCGGTAGGATCCTCGTCGTGCGCGGCGACCTCTTCTCGACCGGCATCCTGGTGGAGGCGGCGCACGGGGTGCAGCCCCTCGATCTGGAACGGTTCGAAACGGCGGTGGCGGGGCTCTCCGCCGAGAGGAAACAGTTCATCCGTGGGCACTTCAACCTCGAGGAAGGTGCGGTCCTACTCCTCGACATGGAGGCCCTTCTTGCCGCGCCGGAGCTTTTGGTGGGCGAGGCATAACCGCACAGGCTCCCTTTGAGGGGCCGATAAAATACGAGACCGGGGTTCGACATGTCCAACAAGCTATCGGTAAAAATCGTCAGCGTGCTCATCATGGTCATGGTGGTCATCATGACCGCCTTCTCGATCTACTTCGTTCGCTCGCGCCGCGCCAACATGGAGCAGGAGCTCCTCTCCAAGGGACGCATCCTCGCGCAGACCGGCGCGCGCTCCATGGAGCGGATCCTCGAGGAGGCGGTGGCAAACGGCAACCTCACCATGGAGCAGCTCTTCGACGAGCACTACGTACCGATACCAAACACCGAACCGCAGAAATTCCACACCCAGTTCGACCACTTCATGGACCAAGCGGTGCAGCCCCTGGAAGACGAGTTCCTGCACGACGACCAGATAGTCTTCGCCGTCCTTACCGACCGAAACGGCTACATCCCTACCCACAACGCCAAATACTCGGCGCCCCTGACCGGTGACCGGGAGAAGGACAAGATCAACAACCGCACCAAGCGTATCTTCAGCGACTCTGTGGGACTTGCAGCATCCAAGAACCGGGAGTCTTACCTTAAGCAGGTGTACCAGCGTGACACAGGCGAAACCATGTGGGACCTCTCCTCCCCGGTCTTCGTCAGGGGTAAGCACTGGGGATCCTTCCGGATCGGCTTCTCCATGGTGAAGACCGAGCAAAAAGGGGCCGAGCTCAGAAACCAGATCGTCGGGAGCATGGCGATCATGCTCGTGGTGGCGAGCGTCACCATTCTCCTCGTGGTGAGCCGGGCGGTGCGGCCGCTTTTGCAGCTCACCGAAAAGGCGCACAAGATTACCGGCGGCGACCTTGACGAGACCATCCCCGTGGAGAGTAACGATGAGATAGGAGAACTGGCCGAGGCCTTCAACGTGATGACCACGGTCATCGTGCGCGACCTGAAAGACGAGATAGGGCGCAGCGGCCGTCTGATCGCCTCGGTGAAGGAGGCGGTGATCCAGCTCTCCAGCGCCGCCAACGAGATGATGGCGATCAGCGCGCAGCAGGCCTCGGGCTCAACCCAGCAGGCAAGCGCGGTCCAGGAGGTGACCACCACGAGCGAGGAAATCGCCATCACAGCCAAGATGATCACGGCCAATTCGAAGAGCGTGGAGACGGTGGCCGAGGACACCACGAAGAACTGCAACGGCGGCCGCGAGGACGTCGTGAACGCCATTGACGGGATGGGACAGGTAAGAAGCCAGGTGCAGAGCATCGCGAAGAGCATGCTGGAACTCGGCGAAAACAGCCAGAAGATCGGCGGCATCGTGGAGATCATCGACGAGATCAGCGACCAGACGAACCTCCTCGCCCTGAACGCCGCCATCGAGGCGGCCGGCGCCGGAGAGGCGGGCAAGCGCTTCGCCATCGTGGCCCAGGAGGTGAAGCGGCTCGCCGACCGCACCGTCGAGGCAACGCGCCAGATCAAGGGGCTCATCAGCGAGATCCAGCGCGCCACCAACAACACCATCATGGTTACCGAGGAGGGAACCAAGGCGGTCGACGCCGCCTCGCACCTCGTTGACAAGGTGCAGTACTCCTTCGCCACGATCCAGGCGACCGCCCAGGAGACGGTGCGTACCGCCAAGGAGATCACCCTCTCAACCCAGCAGCAGACCTCCGCCTGCGAGCAGATGGCGGAGACCATGAGCGAGGTGCGCGACGTGGCGCAGCAGGTGGCCCTCTCCGCGCATGAAACCGAGCGCGCCATCGCCGAGATCCTGGAGCTCGCCCAGAGGCTCAAGGAGATCACCGAGGAAGAGGCCTAGATGGGAAACCGGTACCTCGAGATCTTCTGCCGGGAGGCGGAGGAACATCTCGCCTCGCTGCAAAGCGGCCTTTTGGTGCTGGAGAAGAACCCGGCGCGGACCGAGCTTTTGCACGAGCTTTTGAGAAACGCGCACACGCTGAAGGGGTCGGCGCGCATGGTGGGGCTTGCCGACATAAGCGCCATCACCCACACCATGGAGGAGCTCCTGAAGGGGATGGAGCAGGGCCTTCGCCGCGTGGACGCGGAGACGATCGACCTTTTGCTGAAGGGTGCCGACGCGGTGGCGCTCATCACCTCGGCCCTCATGCGGGGCGTCCCCCCGGAGCTTGACGTGGAACGCTTCGTCGCCGAGTACGAACGGGGCGAATCGGGACGGCTTTTGCCGGCCGAGCCGCTCGAGGCGAAGGTGGAAGGAGCGGTCGCGGATACGGTGCGCGCCGACGTGAAGACCCTCGACAACCTGGTTAACCTGGTCGGCGAGATGATCATCAACCGAAAACGCCTTGAGGCGAAGCTTGAAGGGCTGAAGGAGCTCTGCTACGAGCTTCCCCCGGAGAAGGCGGCCCCCTTCGCCGCCTTTCGCGGCGAGCTGGAGGAGGACATCCTCTACCTCGGCTTTTTGATCCAGGACCTGCACGAAAAGACGATGGGGCTCAGGATGCTGCCGCTAAAGACCATCTCGGACGGTCTCGAACGGCTCGTGCGCGACCTCTCGCTGCAGCTTTCCCGCGAGGTGCAGTTCGAGATCGAGGGGCAGGGCATCGAGATGGACCGAGTGCTCCTCGACGGGCTGAAGCCCATCCTCATCCACCTTTTAACCAACGCCCTAAGCCACGGCATCGAGCCACCCGAGGCGCGCGAAGCGGCCGGCAAGCCGCGCCGGGGGAGCGTCCTTTTAAGCGCGCGCCACGAGGGGAACTCGGTGCTCGTCGAGGTGCGGGACGACGGGCGCGGTATGGACCCTGCCGCCATCAAGGCCGCCGCGGTAACCCGCGGGGTCATCGAGGCGCGCGAGGCGGAGGGGCTCACCGACGAGGAGGCCCTCTACCTCACCTTCCGCCCCGGCTTTTCCACCGCCGAGATCGTCACCGACATCTCCGGGCGCGGGGTCGGCATGGACGTGGTTAAGAAGAATATCGAGCGCGTCAAGGGCAACGTGACACTGTCGAGCGAGACCGGGCGCTTCACCCAGGTGACCCTGCAGCTGCCGCTCACCCTCTCGGTCCTGGACGCGCTCATCATCACCTGCGGCGGCGAAACCTTCGCCGTCCCCGCCACCTACCTGCAGGAGATCCTGAAGGTGCGTCGATCGGAAATCACCACCATGGGAACTGACGAGGTGATCAAGGTGCGCGGGGCGACCACACCGCTTTACAGCCTGGCGGGCATGCTGGGACTCCCGGCGCGGCGCGACGCGGGGGACGCCCCGCTGCCGGTCATCGTGCTAAAGCACTGCGACCAGAGGATCGCCTGCATCGTCGAAAGCCATGTGGGGTACTCCGAGGTGGTGGTCAAGGGGCTCGGCAAGCAGTTCGGAAACGTCCGCTACCTCTTCGGCGCCACCATCATGGGAGACGGCAACCCCGCCCTCATTCTCAACGTACCGGACCTCTTCCAGCCCGGAGGGGGTGCGCCGCGCGCCGTCCTCTCTCCCGAGGAGGAGGAGGCGGTGAGGCGCCGTCCGAAGGTCCTGGTCGTGGACGACTCAATCACCACCCGCACCATGGAACAGAGCATTCTCGCGGGCCAGGGGTACCACGTGGTGACCGCGGTCTCGGGCGAGGACGCCATGGAGAAGAGCGCAGCCGATCGTTTCGACCTCATCATCTCGGACGTGGAAATGCCGGGGATGAACGGCTTCGAACTCACCCGGCTCCTGCGCGCCTCGGAAACGTACCAGGACACCCCGATCATCATCGTGTCGTCCTTGTCGCGTGACGAGGACAAGCGGCAGGCGATTCAGGCGGGGGCGCAGGCCTATATCGTGAAGGGTGCCTTCGACCAGGGGCTTTTGCTGGAAACGGTGCAGATGCTCATAGGGTGACCGGGAAGGGGCGCTGAGCACCCCGACGAAAAGGAGCGACATGACCACGAGGATTGTGCTGGCGGACGATTCCCTCCTCGCACGCCGGCTTTTGAAAGACATGCTGCACGGTGTGGACGGCATCGAGGTGGTAGCCGAGGCGGCCGATGGCGTGCAGGCGGTCGAGGCGACCCAGTCACTCGCCCCGGACCTCGTCGTCATGGACCTGCTCATGCCGGTTTTGGACGGGCTGGACGCCATCGAGGAGATCATGTCCCAGGCCCCTACCCCGGTCCTCGTCCTCTCCGGCAACGTGGAGGCGAACGAGGTGGACCGCGCCTTCGCCGCTATCAAGCGGGGCGCCCTGGATGTCATGGAGAAACCGCTTTTGGAGGACGAGGCGTCGCTTGCACTCTTCGCAAAGACGCTGAGGGAGAAGATCCTTTTCCTCTCGAGGATCCGGGTGATTCGGCACCCAAGGCGCAGGATGCGGCTCCCCGAGGCGATCCCTCCCCCGCACGGCGGCGCCGGCCACACCATCCTCGCCATCGGCGCGTCAACCGGAGGGCCTAAGGCGGTGATGCGGCTTTTGAAGTCGCTTCCCGCGGGTTTCCCGGGGACCGTCTTCGTGGTGCAGCACATAGCTCCCGGTTTTGCGCGTGGCTACGCCAAGTGGCTGGACCGTGAGTGCGCCCTGCCGGTCACCACCGCCCGGGACGGCGCCACGTGCAACTCCGGTGAGGTACTGGTCGCGCCCGACGGCAGCCACCTCACCCTCGACAACGGTACGATCCGGCTGGTTGGCACCCCCCCGGTGAACTGCTGCCGACCTTCCATCGACGTCTTCTTCTCGTCGCTCGCCCGGCAGCGCTGCGATCAGGTCGTGGCGGTGCTGCTCACCGGCATGGGAAGAGATGGCGCGCAGGGGATGCTGCGCATCCGGGAGGCCGGTGGGACCACCATCGTGCAGGACGAGCCCTCCTGCGCCGTATTCGGCATGCCAAAGGCCGCCATCACACTCGACGCCGTGGATCGGGTGGTCCCGTTGGACCTGATCCCCGCCGTCCTGGAACGACTCTTCGGAGAAGTACGCCCCGACCCCTCATCGGGCGCCGCCGCGCCCGTCACCTGACCTAAAGGAGCCACCATGAACGAAAAGATCCTCATCATAGACGACAGCGAGCTTGTGCTCGCCATGGCGAAAGACGCACTGGAGCAGGCAGGATACCTGGTACTTACCGCCACCAACGGCATCGAGGCAAATCGGTACATCTTCTCCAAGGAGAGACCGGACCTGATCATCATGGACATCATGATGCCGATGCTGGACGGGAACAAGAAGGCGAAGCTGCTAAAGGAAAACGAGGTGAGCCGCGACATCCCGATCCTGCTCCTCTCCTCGAAGAGCGAAGCGGAGATGCGCGCCCTGATGGCCGAGGCCGGTGCGAACGGTTACATCCTAAAGCCCTTCACCGCGGCGCAGATCACCGATACGGTGCGCGGCTGTCTGGCCCGGCCCTGATGGCGCCCTCTTCCCATTTTTGCCAGTCCACAAGGCTCTAGCGGCGCAGGTTGTAAAAAAACGAACAGTGCATTTTTTTACCCTAGCGCCGTAAAGGTGCGAAAGTGCGCAGTTCAACAGTAGGAACAGACTGAAAGTGTAAATTTTTTCACACTCCCACCGCTCGGTGCCACTACGAGAGCGTCACCATAACCTGCCGTTTTAACACGACTTCTCTCAATCGCAGTCTTGGCACACATATTGGAAATAAGGTCCCTGTTGTCGATGCCATCGTTATCGGGGAGAGAATCATGGACCAACAGTACAGCATCATCAATCAGTGCCTCCAACTGCTCAAGCAAAGCGACATGCCTACCATAAAGAAGCTACGGGTGGAGATCCAACTCATCCAGATGAAGAGGCTATTGCTGAACGACGCCCTAACTAATGAGGTGGTCCGGGGCTCCTGTGGCGAAGACGTTTTCGAGGGGCTCTTAAGCCAGATGCGCAGGATCTGCGGCGAAGGGTACCACGGCGATGCACTCACCGACCTGATGGAGCGGATCGGTGGAATGCTGACCGTCCTTGGCGGAGAACACGTCCACCACTAGCAGGTGGCGGCCGGGAGCGTCACGGTGGCGAGGGTCCCCTCGCCCGGACAAGAAGTAAGCTCCAGCCGGCCGCCATGCTCGGCGACGATGTACTGGGAGATGTAGAGCCCGAGGCCGCTGCCGCCGCGCTCAAGCTTCGTCGAATAGAAGGGCTCGAAGAGCCGTTCCATCGTTTCTGACCCTATGCCGCTGCCGTTGTCACGCACCTCGACTAACACCTCTTCTCCCCCCGTCTCGCAGCGGGTGGTAAGGCGGATCTCGCCATGGCCGCCAGTGAAGGACTGCATGGCGTTCAGAATGAGGTTGATGAGTACCTGCTCGATCTGCTGCTGGCTGCCGGCGACGACCGGTAACCCGGTGCCCAGGGAGGTATTGAGCTGGATGTCCTTGTTGGTCTGGCAGGCAAGCACCGACAACGCCGCGCCGACCGCCGCGTTCACGTCCAGCTTCTGGTGCTGCCGCACCGTGCCGCCGACCCCGTAGTCCCTTAGTCCCTGCACCACCATGGCGATACGCTCCGAGTTTTCCACGATCTTTCCAGCGTTTTCCACCAGGACGAGCCGCGCCTTGTTATAAGGCACCCCTCCGAGATAGAAGTCCCCCTCTTCCTGCCATACCCCGTCCAGAAGCGGCAGCGCGTCAGCCAGCATCTTGCCGATCATGTGCCCGGAGAAGCGGATCGACGCGTTCGGGTTGTTGATCTCGTGCGCCATCGAGGAGAGCAAAAGTCCGAGCGAGGTCATCTTGTTGGTCTGGATAAGTCGCGCCATGACCCGCTTCTTCTCCTCTTGCACCTCGAGTTTCATCGCTTTCAGGAGCTCCTCCTGCAGTGCGAGGTTTTCCAGTTCGCGCAGCTCCAGCGAGGCGGCCATGGCGTTTATGGCGTTCGCGGCGCGACCAAGTTCGTCGTCCCCGTCGAGATCGACGCGTGCGGAGAGCTTCCCCGAGCCAATCTCCTCAATCCCGCCCAGAAGGAGGTTGAAGGAGCCGGTCACCCGCTTCAGGACGTGGTAGCTAAGCAGCGAGACCACGATCCAGAAAAGGGTCCCAATGCCCAGGGAGGCGACGACCAGGGTGAGGACCCGCTCGCGCTCGCCGGTGGTATCGAGTCTAAGGCGCACCTCCCCGATGACCCGCTCCTCGTTCCCTTCCCGGTGGCCAAGAAGCGCCGACTCAGGAGAAAGTCCACTCGGCAGACTGATGGGGACCGACATGGTTACCGCGTCGTCAGGGATGCGCTCCGACTTAAACTGCCGGGCGTACACCCTCCCCTCGCGGTCGCTGATCGAAACGGAGAGCACCGAGGGGTAGCGCGCGGTACTCTCAGCAAGCGACTCGAGCGCCTTCACGTTCTCGGCGAAAAGCGGCAGCCGGGCGTTGTGCGCGAGGATAGTGGCAAGAAGCTTCCCCTCGCGCTCTAGGTTGCTGCGGTACGTGCCCGCCTCGGTGGCAACATAGAAGGAAACGAAGGCGGCGGTAAGCAGGGCAACGGTCCCGGTGAAGATCAGATAGAGACGGAAACGGAAGCTCTTCGCGTAGGGGGGAAGCCGGAGTGTTCTTCTCCTCATCTCAATGCCCCCCCAGACCGCTTAGCTTTAATTGGCGCACCACCCCATCGTTGGTCCTGCTGAGCACCTTGCGTGGGGAGACCATCCCCTCTTCCGGGTCTCTCCCCTCGAGCATATCCAGGGCCATCTCTCCCAACTGTCTTCCTATGTCGTACCGGTCGATGGTGAGTGCCGCCGCCGCCCCCATGGTGAGGTAGACGTCGGCGAAGCTGACGACCGGTACCCTCTCGGACTGCGAGAAAAGGAAATAGGCCTCGGTCGAGGCGGCAGACACCGCGGTTACGTCCGGAATCATCCAGAGCGCGTCTACCTTTCCCCTGAGCGACTGGAGCATGGCCGGCGTTTCCTTGGGAGCGTGAACCTCACGCAGAACGAGACGGAGATGCCCCTTGGAGGCGGCCAGAGCCTTTTTCACGTAGACGCCGCTGCGCCCGGGGTCGTAGAGCACCCCTACCCGGTCGGTGCCGAGCGTTTGGAAGAGGGAGAGGTACCGGGCCGGATCGAAAAGCATGCTGATGCCGCTTACCCAGCGACGCGGCTTCACGTTGAGCGCCATCATGCACAAAACGGGGGTTTCCCCCTGCCGCTGGGCCAGTTCGAGGGCGCGGTCCCCGATGGCGACGATCACCTTTGGATGCTCTTCCCTCACGATCCGGACGAGGTCAAGGTCGGCGTAATCGGAGAGGACTATCATGCGGCTTAAGGCGCGGCATTCCTTCCTGAAGCCCCGGACCGCTTCCTCGTACCCCTTCTCATGCATGGACTGTACGATCAGGACGTCGTAAGCAAGGGCGGGCAAGGGAGTAAGCAACAAAAGCAGAAATAGCAGGGACCTTAGAACTTGCATCTCACCCCCGCTTCGCCCCAACGTCCTGCGTTCTGGTACTTGCTGTCAAGGTACTGCCGTCCGTCGAGGAGGTTACGCAGCGAAAGGAAAACCTCAAAGTCCAAGGCGTCCGTCGAGGCAACCCGTTTGCTAAGGTGCAAGTCCCAGATCATCTGTCGAGCTTCGGTTTGTTGCGGTGCGTTCCAGTCGACGAAGGTCCCGATTATTTCGGCGTGCAGTTGCTCGGCAAGGTCATATCTGAGCCCTATCTTCAGGGTATGCACCGGCACACCATGGAGCACGCGGTCGCTGTCTTTGTCAGTGGCCCTAACGAATGTGTACCCGGCGGAAAGGGAGGTGTTCCACACCGGGACGGTCTTCGCCTCCACCTCCACCCCCTCCTTCAACTGCCTCTGCTTCGGCTGGTTGGGGTCATCCGGCTGGATATTGCTCGTATCGTTGCGGAACATGGTGCCTTTGAACCAGAGATACGGTAAGTCGCCGGTTTCGAAACCTACCTGAGAGGTCCAGACTTTCTCCGTGGAATCGTCTCGATTCAGCGAGGTGAGGCTGTATCCCTTGGCGGTATAGGCGCGCAGCACGCTGTTTTCGGTGATGGCGTAGGTAACTCCGAAACTCGGGCTGAAGTGGTCCCCTCCAGAACCGGTCCTATCGAAGCGGGCGCTGGGGGTTATGGCAAAGGCCCCCAGGGTAATGGTATCGATGAGGAAAACACCTACTCGGTCCGCGCGCCACACCGCTCGCTGCCCCGCGAAGTTAAGGTTGGCTTTTACGTGGTCGTAGTCGATCCCTCCTACCAAACGGTGCGTATCGCCAAGCCAGGAGAGCTTCAGGGTCCCCCCCTTGCTGCTCTCCTTGTCGGTCGCCACCTGGTACACCAACGTCTCAGTGGGGTTGAGAACAGAGAAATGCGAAGCGTAACGCCGCGCCTGCAGCGAGGCGTCGAGCACCAGTCGGTGCGTAAGGGGGTAACGCAGCGCCAGCATGGAGATCAACTGTCGAGCGTACTGGTCGACGTTGACCCTCTCGGTCGCTATCTGACCGCTTTCATTACGGCTAAACCCAGTATTAAAGGCGATCTCTCCACCTGCTGGCAACTCGTAACGCAATTTTCCATAGGCGTGACCAAGATCAACACCGTTGTTTGGGAGCAGGCCATCAGAGCGAAGTTTACCTGCGGTGAGATAGTAGCCAAAACGCTGCAGCGCACCGTTGGCCTCCACCCTACCATCCACCGTCTCCCGCGTGCCCAAGGAGCCGGAAACGAGCCCACCGAAGGTGCTGTCTCCTTGGGGTTCTTTAGTGATGACATTTATGACGCCCCCCAGGGCACTCCCCCAGGAAGATGAAGCCGCACCCTTTACAATCTCGACGCGTTCGATCATCTGGGCCGGAATGGAGCTGATGTCGGGGAAATTGTCGGCCAGGCTGTTGATGGGGATGCTGTCGATGAGGACGAGAACATGATTGAAGCCGGCGCCTTGGAGGCGAAAATTGCTGACCGTGCCGGGCGTCCGGTTCATCTCTACCTGCACCCCGGTAACGCTGTACAGCACGTCGGCAAGGGTGTGCGCGTTCAAGTCTTCGATTTCTTTCGAGGTCACCACGGTGATGTTCTCAGCCGTCTGCGAGGCCGGGCGCGGGGACCTGCTGCCGGTCAGTATCTCCGTCCCCGGTCCGTTGTATAGCTCAAGAGAGCTCAGGTCGTCGCCGGCATATGCGGTACCGGCAAGCAGAACCAGCAAGAGCGGCGCAGACAACAAAAGCACCCTCATGATGGCATAGCTCGCCTGGTGCAAGTCATTACGTTTGCTCAACAGCCCCTCCGCTAGATAAATTTTTTTTAAAAGTTATTGCAATCCAATTAAAGCAGTGTTAATCTTAGCACACTCTAAGGAGCAGTGCAAACCAAATCAATCGAACGAAAGGAGGCAATGGCAATGGCAAAGGAAAATCTGGCATTAGAAGTTCTGGAGACTGGGGTTGACCCGGAAATGCAGGCTGATGGCGTAAGCTGCTGCTGGACCATCTTCACTTACTTTGACAACACAACGTGGTAGCCCCCGCTGCTGCGTGCGCCACAAAAGATATGCGTGGCGCACGCAGCAGTCGGTCTTGAAAAACCAGTACGAGATCCAATGACCAGTCATATTGAAATGGGATCAAGCTATGCACCTGTCGCGCTACCTTAAGATCTACCCCGCAATAAACCGCGCCGATCACTTTCTTCTCTTCTCCACTTTACGCCTTTCCGCCGTCGTCCTTTCCGGCGCCGCCCTGTCCCATGCCCGCAACGGCACACTGCCAGAGCCTGAGCGCGACAAACTCGCCCACCTCGGCATGCTGGTGCCCGATCCAGAGATGGAGCTCGAGCAGATGCGCGACATGCTGGAGCGGGTGAATGCGAAAAGCCGCCGCTTCACCGCCATGGTCGTGCTCAACCTGGACTGCAACCTAAACTGCGGTTACTGCTACGAGGCGGAGTTCCGCGGTGGGCAGTACATGAGCGACACCACCGCGGACCTCCTGGTCGATTACCTGCTGCGCGAGCGCATCACCCGCGGCTTCGACGTTGAGTTGAGCTTCTATGGCGGCGAACCACTCATGTCACCGGACCTGATACGCCGCATCTCCGTACCACTCAAGGAACAGGCGGAGCGCCAAGGGGTCGAGTACCGTTTCAACCTCGTCACCAACGGCACGTTGTTGACCCGCGTCCTTGCCGAGGAACTTGTGGCTCTTGGACTGAAGGGAGCGAAATTCACCCTGGACGGGCCGCGGCATATTCACAATATAGAGCGACCCTACGCCTCCGGATCGGGAAGCTTCGACGCCATCGTGGACAACATCACCGCCATTTGGGACATAGTCCCAATCCAGCTCGGCGGAAATTTCCGCAGGGAGAACTACCTGCACTTCCCGCGCCTGTTCGACCAGCTCATCGAGCGGGGCATCACCGGAGACAAGATCCGCATGGTCTTCTTCACGCCGGTGACCCCGAAAGCAGGGTGCTCAGAGCGCACCTCCGGGTGTGCGAATTCAAGCGCCCCGTGGCTCGTCGACACACAACTCTACCTACGTGAGGAGACCATCAAGAGGGGCTTCTCCACTTCCAAACCAAAGGTCGCTGCCTGTATCGTGGAACTCGAGAACAACATCGTGGTGAACTGCGAGGGGGAACTGTACAAGTGCCCTGCTCTCATGGGGTGGGACGGCTTTTCCGTCGGCAATATTACCGACGGGATTACGGATTACCGGGAGTCGCACGCCGTCGGCAATTGGCGCACCGAATCCTGTCTTGAGTGCGCCTACCTGCCGCTTTGCTTCGGCGGTTGCCGGTTCCTAAACCTGCTGCAGGACAAACCAGTGGGGGAGGTCGAATGCCGACGCGACTACCTGGACGCCGCCCTGCAGCGGATCGTGGAACAGGACCTTGCCTACGCGAGCGTCACGCGAGCGGCAAAAGCCTGTGCGCCGTCCCGCGTCCCCTCCCCTGCCATTAGTGGCGCTCCTGCTTCAGCCGCTTGTTGAGGGTCGGGCGGGTCACCCCCAAAAGTTCGGCCGCCTGGGTCTGGTTGCCGCTGGTTATCTTCATCGCCTCGGCAATCAGATACTCCTCCACTTGAAGCACCGTAGGAAACTTCCCAAAGAGCGCAAAGATCGGGTTGCCACAGTCCACCGGCTGCGGAGCCCGCGCCGGGGCGGGTGCCACCCCAGGGAAATCGGCCACCGACAACGGGGCGCCGTCGTTGCAGGTGACGGCGTGGTGCACCATGTTGTACAGTTCACGGACATTACCGGGAAAGCTGCATTGCTGCAGCGCCGCGATCACCGCAGACGGTACACTCGGCACTGGCTTTTCCTGCTCGGCCGCGACCTGGCGCACGAAGTAGTCGACGAGCACCTCCAAGTCCTCGAGCCTCTCCCGCAAAGGGGGAACCCGGAACTCGTGGGCGCAAAGGCGGAAGTAGAGGTCGTTTCTGAAGGTCCCTGCTGCCCTGAGCGCGGTGAAATCCATGTTCGAGGCGGCAACGATGCGGGCATCGCTTTTAAGCAAAAGGTCTGACCCCAACCGGTAGTACTCACGCTCTTGCAAAAGCCTCAGGAGCTTGATTTGGGAAGCGTGATTAAGGTCGCCTATCTCGTCCAGGAAGAGTGTCCCACCCGCCGCAGCCGCGATCAGGCCGTCGCGCTTGCTGTCCGCACCGGTGAAGGCCCCCTTCTTGTGCCCGAAAAGGGTATCGGAGAACATGAAATCGTCGAGACCTGCCGCATTCAGCGAAATAAAGGGTCCCGACACCCCTGAGACTTCGTGGACCGCGCGGGCGAGGAGTTCCTTTCCCACGCCGGTCTCTCCGGTAATGAGCACGGGGAGCCTCGAGGAGGCGATCGCCTCGATGTACTGGAAGATGCCACGCATCTTCTTTGATTCGGTGACTATGCCGGCGAAGGCTTCTGGGTTCCCAAGGGTATCGGCAAGGAGGTAGTCCTTGAGCATCCGGTTCTGCTGCCCAAGCTCGCTCACCTGCATCGCCTTTTTGACGCTCGCCACCAGACGGTTCGGGTCGACCGGCTTGGTCAAAAAGTCAAAGGCCCCCTGGCGCATGCAGGCGACCGCTGTCTCCACGTCCCCCATCGCGGTCATCACGATCACAGGGACCTCCGGGTGCTCCACGGTGAGGCTCTGAAGGATCTCCGCCCCAGAGACGTTGGGCATCACCCAGTCGAGGACCACCGCACTCACCCGGCGCTCGCGCAGGTATGGGAGCACTTGGCGACTGTCGGAGATGGTTGTGACTTCGGGGATGTCGCTGGCCGCAAGGAGCAACGATACCTCGTTGAGGATCCCCGGTTCGTCGTCCACGACAAGCATCTGTTGCTGGGTAACCGTTTTTGCTCTCATCACACCACCCGGATCGGAACAGTATACTTAAAGGACTCACATCATATATTATTAAGCTCCTTTATTCAACCTTCTTCTCCTTACGCGCGGATATTTTCGTGATACTCGCCGCGTCAATCATGTTGCAATGACAGGCGGAATCGGCTTAATCTACCCTTGAGCAAGACCAGAAACTACGGAGGCATACATGAATCCTAGAGCACTCCTGGAAAAATATTTCGCAGACAACCCACAGGGACTGGAGATAGTATTCCGACACAGCCGCATGGTGGCTGACAAGGCGCTCGCCATAGCCGAAGGCGTCAAAGGGAAGCAGCTCGACCTTGGCTTTATCGAAGAGGCGGCTCTGCTGCACGACATCGGTGTCTCCCGCGTCTACGCGCCTAAGCTCAACTGTTTCGGCAAGGCGCCTTATCTAAGCCACGGCATCATCGGGCGCAAGATACTCGATGCCGAGGGGCTGCCGCGCCACGCCATGGTCTGCGAGCGTCACATAGGTGTCGGGCTCACCGCGCGGGACATCGTCGAGCAAAAGCTCGCCCTTCCCGAGCGCGAGATGTCCCCGGTGACCGACTGCGAGCGCATCGTGGCCCTCGCCGACCTCTTCTACTCAAAGAAGGGGGGCGAACTGGAACGGGAAAAGAGCACTGAACAGGTACGCAGTGACCTCGCGCGCTTCAGCTTGGAAAAGGTCCGCATCTTCGAAAACTGGCTCGCCGACTTCGGCCTCGGCACTCCCACGGAAGTCCTCCCCCTTGCATCATCCTAATTAGCCTCCCATCCGCACCGGACCAAGGAATATGCTATACTGCTAAGGGTGCAGCGTCACAGGGCATTTTTTGCGCCCCACCCTCAAGCCGGGTCTGCACCGATCATGTGTCCCTCTCTACAGGTGTTTTCATGGGAAAACCGCTGCGCGTGCTGATTGTGGAAGACTCCGAGGACGACACCCTGCTCCTTACCTTCGAGCTGCGCCGCGGCAACTACGCACCCATCGCCAAGCGGGTCGAGACCGCGGAGGCGATGCGCCGGGCGCTGGAGGAGGACGAGTGGGACGTGGTGATCTCGGACTACGTCCTCCCGGGCTTCACCGGGCTCGAAGCCCTGCAGGTGCTGCGCGAGTCGGGCCTCGACATCCCCTTCATCATCGTTTCGGGCAAGATCGGCGAGGACACGGCGGTGGGCGCCATGAAGGAGGGGGCCAACGACTACCTGATCAAGGGGCACACCTCACGCCTGATCCCGGCCATCGAACGCGAGATGCACGAGGCAGAGGTGCGGCGCAAAAAACGCGAGGCGGAAGCCGCCCTGGTCCGAAGCGAGCGGCGCTACAAGAGGCTCGTCGCCGCGGTCACCGACTACATCTACACGGTAAGCCTAAGCGACGGCGAGGTGGTGCGAACGACGCACGGCCCGGGATGCCTCTCGGTGACCGGGTACAGCAACGAGGAGTACGTCGACAACCCCTTCCTCTGGTACCAGATGATCCACGAGGAGGACCGCGCTGCGGTAACCGGACTCACCGAGGAGGTGAAGGCCGGCAGGGAGGTCCCCTCGCTGGAACACCGGATCCGCCACAAGGACGGCTCGCTGCGCTGGGTCATCAACACCATCGTGCCGCGTTACAGCGAGCGCGGGGAACTGATCGCCTACGACGGCCTCATCTCGGACATCTCCGAACGAAAACGTGCAGAGGAATCGCTGCAGGTGCAAAGTGCGGCGCTTGAGGCGGCGGCGAACGCCATCGTCATCACCGACAGCCGTGGTATGGTGCTCTCGGTGAACGCCGCCTTCACCAGGATGACCGGCTATACCGAAGCCGAGGCGGTGGGACGGGATCTAAGCTTTCTAAAATCGGACCGTCACGCCCCCGACTTCTATGAAGACCTCTGGAACACCATCATGTCAGGCAGGACCTGGCACGGCGAAATGGTGAACCGGCGTAAAAACGGCGAGCTCTACCCCGAGGAGCAGACCATCACGCCGGTAACCGACGAGACAGGGCGGATCAAGCACTTCATCTGCATCAAACAGGACATCACCGAGCGCAAGCTCGCCGAGCAGGCGCTTTTGCAAAACACGAGCCTTCACAAGGAGATGGAGATCGCACGACAGATCCAGCTCTCGCTGCTTCCCGCCTCCCCTCCCCTTTTAAGCGGCATCGACTGCGCGGGGCGCTGCGTCCCGGCAAGCCACATCGGCGGTGACTACTTCGACATCCTGCCCCACGGCGAACGGCTCGACCTGGTCATCGCCGACGTATCCGGGCACAGCGTGGGAGCCGCGCTCATCATGGTGGAGACGAGAAGCGTACTGCACGCCCAGATGCCGGCCTTGGACGGCCCGGCCCAGGTAGTCGCGGCGCTAAACGAGATCCTCCTCGACGACCTAAGCCGCGCGGAACTCTTCATCACCATGTCCTACCTGAGCTATCAGCGGGGCACCGGCAAACTCCGCTACAGTAACGCCGGGCACCCCCCTCCCCTTCTGTACCGGCCGGCGGAGGAGCGCTTCTTCGAGCTAGACGCCGAGGGGCTCATCCTCGGGGTGCAGCGCCGCGTCGCCTTTCATGAATTGTCGATACAGGTAGAAAAGGGGGACATGCTGCTTTTGTACACCGACGGCATCACCGAGACGGAAAACGGCGACGGCGAGTTCTTCGGCAAAGAGAGGCTGAAAGGGGTGCTGGCCCGCGAGCACAAAAAGACCGCCGCAGGCATCATAGAGGCGATCCTCGATGCCCTGCGCGCCTTCACCGGTAGCGCCACCTTCAACGACGACATCTCCATGCTCGCCCTCAAGTTCCTCCCCTGACCCCTCACCCGATTACTTTTCTTGACGATGCACGCCGCGATGGTGTAAACATACGCCATTCAAAAGATTCAGGGGTGTGCATATGGCGAAAAAGATCTTCGTTGCGGCGACCGGACAAAACTGTGGCAAGACGACCATCAGCATTTCGCTCATGCACCAGGCGAGGAAGAAGTACAAGCGGGTCGGTTTCGTGAAACCTTTCGGCCCGAAAGTGCTCCTCTACGACGATTTCATGGTGGACATGGACGCCCTCTTGATGGCGAAGGCCTTCGGCATGGAAGAGGACATCGCCCTCATGTCCCCGGTCGCCCTGCACCGCGACTTCACTAAGGACTACCTGGCGGGAAAACTGGACGACCTTTCGCTCTCCGACTGCATCCTAGAGGCGGTGAGGGAGCTCGAGAATAAGTACGACTTTCTGATCATCGAAGGGGCGGGACACGGCGGCGTGGGTGCGGTGATCGGGCTTTCCAACGCCAAGGTGGCGAAGCTGATCGACGCGCCGGTGGTGATCGTGAGCGAAAGCGGCATCGGCAAGGTGATCGACGCGGTGCACCTGAACCTCGCCCTTTATGAGCGCGAAGGTGCGGACGTGAGAGGAATCATCGTCAACAAGATGATGCCGAGCAAGAAGGAAGTGACCTGCAAGTACCTGAAACGCGCCTTCGAACCGAAAATCAAGGTGATCGACGGCTTCAACTACTCGCCGATCCTCGCCAACCCTACCCTCAGCCACATCTCCAAACTGTTCGATCTGCCGCTTCAGGGGGATCACCAACAGAAAAGCAGGATCATACACAACATCCAGTTGGGCGCCGCCTCCTCACAGCGGGTGGTGGACGGGCTTTTGGACTCCACGCTGATGATCGTGACGAGCTCGAGGGACGAGCTCATCGTGACGCTCTCCTCGCTTTACCACATCCCGGCGTACAAGGAGAAAATCGCCGGTATCGTACTATCCGGCCACGCCCCGGTTTCCGAGGTCACCCAGCAGATCCTCTTCGACTCGGGTATCCCCTTCATCAGGGTGGAAGAGACCACCGCGGACGTCTTCACCGCCCTTTCCGACGACGTGGCGAAGATCACCTACGAGGACCAAGAAAAGCTCAACTGGATCATGGCCAACGCCGAGAAGGACGTGGACTTCTCCGCAATAGACGCCCTGCTATAAAAAAAGCGGGGACAGGTAAATAGTTACCAGTCCCCGCCCCTCTTACTCTTACCCCTCTTACTTGCCCATCAAAGCTTCGTCCCCGGCGGTTTCGTCGGCACTTCCCGATCCCGTTGACAGTCGATGCAGTACGCCGTAAAAGGCATGAGCTTCAGCCGGTCCAGGCCGATCCGCTCACCGCACCCCTCGCATTTGCCGTAAGTTCCCGACTCGATGCGCCTTTGCGCCTCTTCCAACTGGGTCAGTTGCTGCCGCCTTATGTCGGCTATGGCAAGCCCCGCGTCGGATAGACTGTCGAGCATGCTCTTCTCGCCGGGGTCCTGCGGTATGTCGTACTGCGTGGCGAGATCTTCGCCGGCCTGGGCGAAGATCTCTTCCCTCAACTCAGACCAGAGCCTGCGTTTGTGCTCGGCCAAGAGGTTCCTGAATTCCAGCTCGTCGCCTGCCAGTTTTTCCGGCATCTCGTCCTCCTTTGCACCTGCGTCCATCGGGACGCGATGCACGTGCATGCACAAACGTCGCCTCAGGGAAGGTTCTCGACATCGCACAAGGGGCAAAAGAGTTCGCCGCTCTCCTTGTCCCTCTCCAGTTGCGAGCCGCACAGTGCACAGACCTCGGTCCCCTCTTTGATAACGGAGCGGTCTTTCCCTATGTCCTCTTCCGTGCTCACTCTTCTCATATGGCCTCCTTGGCAAGAGCCGTTTTCAAACCAGCACCAGTATACCCCAAAAAGTCAAACTGGCTGGTGGTCGGCGTCCCTGCAGCACGGACCTGCCTTTTACTAGAGAAAATACATAACAAACACTAATAATATAATAAGAATCTTCGCAACACTGAATGTAAAAAGTGCAACCAGCAATCAATTATAGCAATGAAAGAAAGGAAATGGATCAGGCATGAAACTAGATGGGAAAATGAGAAATTGTTGTGAGGTAATAGCAGGGTGTAACAGAAGAGGAAAATATTTGACAGAAGACATGAAAGACTGCTATAGATGGATCGTTAGTTAAAATTTATAAAACTACACACAAGTAAAGCCCGGACGGCTCAGTCATACCGAGCTTCAGTCACAGCGGCAGCGAAAGCCCTACAGTTCCTAAACAGACATAGAACCAGAGCTAAAAATTCCCTGCAGCACTGCTATTACGCCCCGGATGCCGGCAGCTTCCGGGGCCATTTTTTGCCTTGACCTCAGCAGACGCACCCTATGGGGAAGGACGCGCTGATACACTCGAGAAAGCTCACCACCTCCTGGTCATCTTTGCGCTCGGAATTAATAATCACGCTGCGCCTGCGCAACTGCTCGAAGCCCCGAACCGAATGCTCGATTAGTTGGCCGCTTTCCAGTTCCTTGACGGCAAGGCTACGTGAGACGAATGAGACCCCTCCGCCACTCACTACAGTTTCTAGCGCCAACCGCAGATCGTCCACGATTACGACCCTCTTGAAGTCCTCGACCTTGTGGCCGTGCCGGGAGAGGTTCACGTCGAGCAGCTTCCGCGAGGTGCAGTCAGACTTGCGTGCAATCAGGCAGTGTTGAAAAAGTCGCTCCAGTTCGACCTCCCTCTCCTGCAGCCCAAGCGATGGTGAGCTCACGAAGACCAGCTCATCCCGGGGCAGATCCACGGTATGGAAGCCGCCGACCTCAATCTCATCGCAGTGCTCGATGACGGCCAGGTCGAACTCGTTTTCCTGCAGCTCCTTCATGGTCTGGTCGAGGGAATGGAACATGAAGCGAAGGTCGACGGTGTCCGCCTCGCGCAGCATGAAACGCTCCATGACCTGAGGAAGAAAGGCGACGCCGAAGGTCGGGGTACAGCAGATGGAAAGGCGCAGCTTTTCCCCCTGCTGCTTCAGATCGTTCGCCAACTGAGCCTCAAGGAGCAGGATCTGTTCGGCGCGGTTCACCACAAGCTTCCCGGCATCGGTGAGCAGCAGCACCTTCCCGCCGCGGTCCACCAGTTGCCGTCCGTAGTAGTCCTCGAGAAACTTGATCCTTTGCGACACCGCGGACTGGGTGATGGAAAGATCCGTCGCCGTCTTCGAGAAGCTCCCCACCTGCCCCAATACCACCAGCGTCTTCAGGTACTCAGTTTGCATTCAAAACACCTTATATATAAGAATCAGAATTTAGCAATTCTTATAGCACGATTGCCAGACACAAGGCAAGGGGTCTCCTGTCCACAAGAAACGAAACAGAGCGGACGCAAAAAAGGCCGCATCACGGATGATCCGGCCCTTGGCAGGAAGATGACTCGGGGCGCCGCTCAGACTTCCCGGTACTCGATCTCCTCGCCCAGGTAGTTGGTCACCGTAAGGCGGCTGCCGTCCTCGCTGAAACGGGCGGAGGAGACCTCGACCTTTCCCTTCCCCCCCGGCAAATCGATGACGTAGTGCGGCACGGCGAGCCCGGAGGTGTGCCCGCGCAGGGCGGCCACGACCTTCATGCCGTCGGCCACGCGCGTCCTGAAGTGGGCGGTCCCCTGCACGAGATCCATCTGGTGGATGTAATAGGGGCGCACGCGGATGGCGAGCAGGCGCTGCATCAGCTCGCGCATGACGCGGGGGGCGTCGTTCACCCCCTTGAGGAGGACGGTCTGGTTGCCGAGCTGGATGCCGGCGTCGGCCAGGCGGGCGCATGCCTTCGCCGAGGCTTCGGTCACCTCGCGCGGATGGTTGAAGTGGGTATTCACATAGAGCGGCTGGTAGCGCTTCAGCATGCGCGCAAGCTTCGCGGTGATGCGCTCCGGCAGGGTAACCGGCGCGCGGGTCCCGATCCGGATGATCTCGACGTGGGGGATACGGTGCAGCGCGGCGAGGATCGCCTCCAGGCGCTCGTCGGAGAGAAGCAGGGGGTCGCCACCGGAGAGGATCACGTCGCGGATCTCCGGGTGCGCCGCTATGTAGGCCACCGCCTCGTCTACCGGGGCCGGGCTCATCCCCTGGCACCCGACGCCGCGCTTTCTCATGCAGAAACGGCAGTAGACGGCGCAGGCGGTGGAGACCAGGAACACCACCCGGTCCGGGTAGCGGTGGATGAGCCCCGGGACCGGAGAGAGGCGCTCCTCGTCAAGCGGATCGGGGGACTGGACAAGATCGTGCATTTCTGCCGGGTCCGGGACGCACTGGCGCCAGATCGGGTCCCCCGGCTCGCGGATGAGCCCCAGGTAGTAAGGGGTGATCCGCATCGGGTAGCGGCGCACCACCTCGCCTAGTTCCTCACCCTGCACATGAAAAAGCCCGGCAAGCTCCTCCGGGCTGGTGATGCAGTTTCTAAGGCTCTTCTCCCAGGCTTCCATCAGACCTCGAGGGCTCCGACCAGGGAACGTACCGACGCAATGTCATGCTCGACGAGGTACTCCTCCATCTCGCGGGCGATCCTCTGCGCCGCCGAAGGGTCGAGGAAGCTCGCGGTACCGACCTGGACTGCGGTGGCGCCGGCGAGCATGAACTCGAGGGCGTCCCGGCCGGTCATGATGCCGCCGATGCCGATGATGGGAAGGGAAACCGCCTTCGCCACCTGCCAGACCATCCTGAGCGCAACCGGCTTGATGGCCGGGCCGGAAAGGCCGCCGGTCACATTGGCGAGCACCGGGCGGCGGCGCTCAAGGTCGATCGCCATGCCGGTCAGGGTGTTGATGAGCGAGAGCGCGTCGGCTCCGGCGTCGGCGCAGGCCTTGGCCATCACCACCACGTCGGTCACGTTGGGGGAGAGCTTCACGATGAGCGGCTTCGAGGTGTTCTTCTTCACCAGGGAAACCACCTCCTGCGCGGCACTAGGATCGGTCCCGAAGACGATGCCACCCTGCTTCACGTTGGGGCAGGAGATGTTCACCTCGATGCCGGCGACACCGGCAAGCCCATCCAGGCGGCTCGCCACCTCGCCGTACTCCTCGAGGGTGTTGCCGTAGAGGTTCGCGATCACCGGGGTGTTCACGTTTTTAAGATACGGGAGCTTCTGCTCGATGAAGGCGTCGATGCCGACGTTTTGCAGGCCGATCGCGTTCAGCATGCCGCCGGAGGTCTCCACGATGCGCGGCGTCGGGTTGCCCGCCTTCGGTTTCAGGGAGAGCCCCTTGGTGATCATCGCGCCGATGCTCTCGAGATTCAGGTAATCGGCGAACTCGGCCCCATAGCCGAAGGTGCCGGAAGCGGTCATCACGGGGTTGCGCATCTCGATCCCGGCTATGGCCACGGACATATCAGGTCGTTGCATTGTTAACTCCATTGCAGTTCGAAGCTGTCGAAAACGGGACCGTCCTTGCAGACGCAGCGGTAGTCAGGGGTCTCCTCGGTGTGGTTCGCTCCCTTCATGACGCAGCCAAGGCATGCACCAACGCCGCAGGCCATGTACGCCTCCATGGAAACCTGGCAGGGGACGCCGCTTTTCTGCGCCATCTTCGCCACCGCGTTCAGCATGGGGGTCGGGCCGCAGGCGAAGATGCGCGTCCCGGGGGCGAGGTGAGGTTCGAGGACCTGGGTCACGAAGCCGCGCTCGCCGAGAGTCCCGTCGTCGGTCGCCACATAGGTCTCGACGCCAAGCCGCTCGAATTCCGTTATGCAGAGGATGTCGTCGCGGTTACGCCCCCCTGCGAAGAGGCGCACCTTCTCGCCGCGGTTTTTCAGCTCCTTGGCGAGGTAGTAAAGCGGCGCGAGTCCCACGCCGCCGCCGACCAGCACCTTCTCCTCGCCGGCGGGACCCAAGTCGAACCCCTTGCCGAGCGGGGCGAGAAGGTCCACCAGATCGCCGTGGTGCAGCGCGGAGAGGAGCTTCGTCCCCTTCCCCACCACCTTGTAGAGGATCTCGCAGTAAATCTGTGCACCGCAACCGGCGTACTCCGGAAGGAAGCTGCCGACGTCGAAGAGACCGAAAGGACGCCTCAAAAGCGGGTCGATGGCGTCGTTCACCTTGAGCATGAGAAACTGCCCCGGCGCCGAGGACGCCAACTCCTGCGGAGCGGTCATCTTCATCCGGAAGTAACCGGGCGACAGCTCCACGTTCGAAAGAACCATAGCTTTAAACTGCATCGCACTCCTCTGTTTCACCGATATTCAGATCCATCAAAATGGCGTCGTCGCCATTTTCGTAGTATTTCCGACGCCGTCCGACCTCGCGAAACCCCATCCCCTCGTATAGGGAGATCGCCTCGACGTTCCCGACCCGCACCTCCAGGGCTAAGACGCACACGGCGTGCTCGCGGCAGAAGGAGGCGGCCCAGAGAACTAAGGCACGCCCGATCCCCCTCCCCCTGGCCCTTGAGTCGACGGCGACATCGAGGATCTCCGCCTCGTCCAGGACCTGCTTCAGGCAGAGGTAACCCGCGACCGGCAGGTCGTCCGTTTCGGCCACCACGGGATGGCTCCCGGAGGCGGAAATTTCGTCCTCAAAGTGCTTTCTTGACCAGGGGCGGGGGAAGGAAGCTGTCTCGATTTGAAGGACACTATCAAGGTCATCGCTACGCATGCGACGCAGCGTTATTTTCTCCCCGGGGGCAGGCACAGCCCGGCATGATAAGCAATGCATAAGGCGAAGTAAACAATTTTTTCACTTTGACTTTTAGAGGGATATGAGATAGATTTCTCCTTTATTTTATTGGAGGTTTCACCTTGGAAGAGACGAAAATCACATATAAAGATGCCGGTGTAGACATAGATGCTGGGAACACCTTTGTAAAGATGATCAAGCCGTTGGTCAAAGCCACTTCCCGTCCGGAAGTGCTTGCCGACATCGGCGGATTTGGCGGGCTGTTCTCACTCAATACCGGCAAGTATAAGCACCCTGTGCTTGTCTCGGGCACCGACGGCGTCGGCACCAAGCTGAAAATCGCCTTCCTTGCCGATCGCCATGACACGATCGGCATCGACCTCGTCGCGATGTGCGTGAACGATATCATCGTGCAGGGGGCTGAGCCGCTCTTCTTCCTCGACTACTTGGCCACAGCAAAGCTCCACCCCGAAAAAGGCGCCTCCATCATCAAGGGTGTATCCGAAGGGTGCGTTCAGGCAGGCTGTGCCCTGATCGGCGGCGAGACCGCCGAGATGCCCGGTTTCTACACAGGTGACGAGTACGACATGGCCGGTTTCGCCGTGGGTGTGGTCGAACGCGAGAAGATCATCGACGGCTCTTCCATCACCGTGGGGAACAAGCTTATCGGCCTCGCCTCCTCCGGTCTGCACTCCAACGGCTACTCGCTGGCACGCAAGGTGATCCTCGAGCACATGGGGCTCGGCATCAACGATACCCTTCCGGGGCTCGACAAGACGGTCGCCGATGAACTCCTCACCCCGACCCGCATTTACGTCCGCTCGGTACTGAACCTTTTGCGCGACTTCAACATCTCCGGCCTCGCCCACATCACCGGCGGCGGTCTCCTCGAAAACGTGCCGCGCGTGCTCCCCAACGGCTGCAAGGCGGTGATCAAGAAGGACAGCTGGGAAATCCCGGCCATCTTCCAGACCATCCGCAAGGGCGGCAACATCGAGGAAAACGAGATGTACCGCACCTTCAACTGCGGCATTGGCATGGTGCTCGTCGTGCCGGAGCGTGAAGCGGACGACATCATGATCAGGCTTTCCGGCCTGAACGAAACCGCGTACATGATCGGCGAAGTGGTCAAGTGCGAGCCGGGCAAGGAGTGCGTGGAGCTGGTCTAGGCCGCGCGATAGCCGTATGGGAAAAGAGCTGAAAATAGGGGTGCTGATCTCCGGTAGCGGCAGCAACCTGCAGTCCATCCTCGACGCCTGCGCTTGCGGCAAGATCGCGGGGCGCGTCGTCTGCGTGATCAGCAACAAGGCGGACGCCTTCGGCCTCGAGCGCGCGAAGAAGGCGGGCATCCCGGCACTGCACTTGGACCACCGTACCTACTCGGGGCGCGAGGCGTACGACGAGGCGCTGGTGGCAAGCCTGCGCGAATTCGGCGTGGAGCTCGTCGTGCTCGCCGGCTTCATGCGCATCATCACGCAGGTGCTCTTGGACGCCTTCCCGATGCGGGTGATGAACATCCACCCGGCGCTCTTGCCCGCTTTCCCAGGGCTGCACGCCCAGCGCCAGGCGCTCGACTACGGCGCCAAAGTCGCCGGCTGCACCGTGCACTTCGTCGACTGCGGCTGCGACACCGGCCCCATCATCATCCAGGCCGCCGTTCCCGTCATTGAAGGGGACACCGAGGATACCCTCTCGGCCCGCATCCAGAAAGAAGAGCACCGCATCTACCCCGAGGCGATCAGGCTCTTCAGCGAAGGTGCCCTCAAGGTGGACGGCCGCGTGGTAACGGTCGGAGCCTAGCCAAAATCAACGTCATCAAGACCCCGCCGGACTCCGGCGGGGTCTTTTCGTTTTTCCAGAGCATCCCCGCCCCCGCCTGCGGACCGAAGCCCTACGGTGGGCGAAGGCCCGTAGGGGGAGGGTCAGGGAGGGGGCGCGCAGCAGCTTAACCAGCCCTTCCCCCCTCCCATCCTCCCCCCTCCGGTGGGAGGGGCTTTATTCTCCACTCACCCCCATGAAAGGCTGCCGCCATGACCTTGTTCCGTCACATGCAGTCGATGCCGCTCCCCTTCGCCGCGAAGGCGCTCCTTCCCTTGCTTTTCATCCTCCTCACCGGCTGTTCCATCAACAAGGCGCTCAAGGTGGAGGACCGCACCGTGGTTGAGGTCCCCGCCATGATCAGCGACGTTTCCAGCGCGCGCATCATCTTCGTCGGCGAGGCCCACGATGCCGGGGCGCACCACGAGCTGCAACTGCGGGTCCTCGAGGCGCTCAAGGCGCAGGGAAAGCATCTCGCCATCGGCATGGAGATGTTCGAGCAGACGAGCCAGCCCGCACTTGACGCCTACACAGCCGGAAAGGTCCCCGAGACCGCCTTTAAGAAGGTGTACGCGCTCAGCTGGCGCTACATCCCCTGGGAGATGTACGCCGACATCTTCCACTTCGCCAAGGAAAACCGCATCCCGATCGTGGGGCTGAACGCGCCGCGCGAATTGGTGCAGGCGGTGGCGCGGCGCGGTTTCGGAGACCTGTCCAAGGAAGAGCTGGCCCAGTTGCCCCCGGGGACCAATGCCACGGTGAGCGAGAACTACCTCGGCTTCATGCGCGGCTATTCCCCCTCGCACGGAAAGGATGCCGAGGGATTCCGCAACATAGCCGAGGCGCAGATGCTAAGAAACGTGGTGATGGCGCGGCGCATCGAGAGCTACCTTGCCGCCAATCCGGACCGGGTGATGGTGGTGATCGCAGGGGGAGCGCATGTGAGGGGTGTCGGCGGGATTCCTTCGGAGCTGCGCGGCGGGCTTTCGTACCGGATCATCCTCCCTCCCATGCCCCCTTTGAACCAGGGGAACGTCACCAGGGAGGACGCGGACTACCTTTTGATCGAGCCGTTCTGACCGCTCGAATCAATGCGGGGGGAGAAACTTCAAAGGTGGTCCGCCCGCAACCCGGCCAGCCGCTCGTCCATCTGGTAGAGCCAGGCGAGGAGCTCGGCCACGGACTGGTAGAGCTCGGGCGGGATCTCGGCGTCAAGGTCCACCTGCATCAGCATGGAGACGAGTTCCGGGGACTGGTGCACATAGACCCCGTGCTCGCGCGCGAGCGAAATCATCGCCTCGGCGCTGATGCCGGCCCCCTTGGCGATGACTCTGGGCGCGCCAGCCTCGTCAGGGTTGTACACCATGGCGACGGCGCGCTTCATGTCGGAAGGTTTCCTAGCCATCCTTAGCCGCCAGCTTGTTCAGGTGTAGCCCCTTCGCCGCGAAAGAGGAGCGGAGCTCGCCGCTGTTCTCCCTCAGCACGTCGGCCATCCCCGGGTTTGCGCAGGTGAGCTCCACCGCGACCCCGTCCGGGGTGAAGCGAAGCCTCGCCTCCACACCTCCCAGGCGCGGCAACTCAAGCGACAGATTCGCCTCGACCCCCTGCTCCCACTGCTCGGGGTCCCCCTCACCAATGGTCAGTTTCATCTGCTGACCGGGCCACGCCTCACCCTGCCATGCAAGGATGCCGGTGTTCAGGAGGTGCAGTTGTTCCTTGATGAGCGGCAGGGTCCTGCTGTCCGCTATGGCCCCATCCCCTTCTCCCGTGTCATCCCCTTCCGAAAGCATCGGGGAAAGCTTCCCCTGCGGCTCCTTCAAAAGCTCCTTCACCGACAGCCCGCCCACGGCCCACTGGGCGAGGTGCGACTCGTAGAAGAGACCGTTTTGCGTAAGACCCGCCTTCAGTTTGCCGGCAAGCTCGGTCGCCGCGTGTTCCGGGTGCTCGACGAGAGGCTCCTGCGGGGGTGGAAGCGCCGGTGCGTCTCTCACCACATCAGAGAGCCATTTACCAAACGAGCTCAGCTGCACCGTCTCGGAACTCGGACGCTGCATCTGAAAGGTGATGCGGGGATCGGCGGTGACGAAGGTCATCTCCAGGGTCTCGCCCGGCTGCACGTTGAGCGGGATCTCAAGTTTGTAAAGCTCCCCCGCCACGCGGGCCATGTAGAGGTTGTTGGGGAGGTTCGCGATGATCTCCGCCTTCACCTGCTGGCCCGGGTTCAGCTGCAGGAGCGCGCTCGCGCGCTGCTGCACGTCGGCGGTCGGGGTGACCGCCGTCTTCGCCAGGATGGTCAGAACCTGTTTTTGTACTTCGTCGTTGATCAGCATGGTGCGTCCCTAAAGGATCACTGCTGCGGCACCGGCGCCTTCTTCGCAAAGAGATGCGCGGCCCTCTCCTTGGCCCGGTCCATGTAGTAGTACACCACCGGCGTGATGTAGAGCGTCAGAAGCTGAGACACCAAGAGCCCCCCGACTACGGCTAACCCCAGGGGTCTTCTCCCCTCCGAACTGGCGCCGATGGCGAGTGCTATGGGAAGCGTCCCCATGAGCGCCGCCATGGTCGTCATCATGATGGGGCGGAAACGGATCAGGCACCCCTGATGGATCGCCTCCAGCGGGCTCTTACCCTCTTTGCGCTGCGCCTCGAGCGCAAAGTCGATCATCATGATGGCGTTTTTCTTCACGATGCCGACCAGCATGATGATCCCGACGAAGGCGTACAGGTCGAGCTCCTTATGGAAGAGCATGAGGGTCAGGAGCGCGCCGAGCCCCGCCGCCGGAAGCCCGGAGAGGATGGTCACCGGGTGTATGTAGCTCTCGTAGAGGATGCCGAGCACCAGGTAGATCACCACCACCGCGGCGACAAGGAGCCAGGTGAGCCCGCTCGTCGAGGACTGGAACGCCTGCGCCGCCCCCTGGAAACCGGTGTTGATCGCCGGGGGGAGCGACTCGCGCGCCGTCTTCTCGACCGCGGCCACCGCGTCGCCCAACGGGACGCCGGGCTTCACGTTGAAGGAGACCGTGACGCTAGTGATCTGCCCCAGGTGGTTCACCGACAGCGGCCCGAGCGACTTTGAGAGCGAGGCCATCGTGGAGAGCGGCACCAGCGCCCCGGTCGAGGACCTCACGTACAGGAGCCCCAGGGCCGACGGATCGAGACGGTACTGCGGCTCCAGTTCCAGGATCACCTGGTACTGGTTCGTCGGCGCGTAGATGGTGGACACCTGCCGCGAGCCGTAAGCGTAGTAGAGGGCGTCCTCGACCTGCTGCTGGGTGACCCCGAGCGCGGTCGCCTTGTCCCGGTCTATCTTCACGTCGACCTGCGGGTTTTTCAGCTGCAAATCGCTCGTCACGTCGATTAGCTGCGGCACCTGTTTGAGCTTCTGCTCGAAGACCGCCGCATTCTCGTAGAGAACCTGTGTGTCCGGACTCTGCAGGATGAACTGGTACTGGCTCTTGGAGAGCTGCGCCTCCAGCCGGATCGGGGGCGGGTTCTGCATGAAGGCGAGAATCCCCGGCACCTCGGCAAGTTTTGGGCGCAACTGCTGGATCACCTTGTCCACCGGGTCCTTCCTCTCACTTCTCGGCTTCAGCGTGACAAACATGAAGCCGGAATTGGAGCCGACCCGTGAACCGGAAGCGCCGACCGTCGACATGAACCCCTTGATGTTCGGGTTCGCCGCGATCCTTTTGGCGAGTTCCTGCTGGTGCGTGACCATCTCCTCGAAGGAGGCCCCCTGCGCCCCCTCCGTGGTTACGTAGAAGGAATCCAGGTCCTCGCTGGGGAGAAGCCCCATGGGCATCTTCCAGAACAGGTAGCCGGTGAGAAACATCATGATCACGGTGAGGGCCAGGGTGGTGCGGCGCAGCCCCAGCACCTTCGTGAGGCTTTTGCTGTAGGCGGCGTGCATGGCATCGAAGCAGCGCTCGAGGAAAAGGTACATGCGGCCGTGGCGCTCCTCGGCGGGAGGGCGCAGGAAACGGCTGCAGAGCATGGGGGTCAGGGTGAGCGAGACCACGCCGGAGATCAGGATGGCGCAGGTGATGGTGACGGCGAACTCGTGCAGGAGCCGCCCTAACATCCCCCCCATGAAGAGCACCGGAATGAAGACGGCAACAAGGGAGATGGTCATGGAGACGATGGTGAAGCCTATCTCCCTCGCCCCCTTGAAGGCCGCTTCCATCGGGCGCTCCCCAAGCTCCATGTGGCGCACGATGTTCTCCAGCATGACGATGGCGTCGTCCACCACGAAGCCGACCGAGAGGGTCAGCGCCATCAGGGTGATGTTGTTCACCGAGAAACCCAGGAGGTACATGGCGGCGAAGGTCCCGACGAGTGAAATCGGGAGTGCGAGGCTCGGGATCACCGTGGCGGAGAGGTTTCTCAGGAAAAGGAAGATCACCATGATCACCAGGGCGATGGTGAGCACCAGGGTGAATTTAACGTCCGCCACCGAGTGCCGGATCGCCTGGGAACGGTCGTAGAGTTCGTAGAGGGTGACCGAACCGGGAAGCTGTGCGCGAAAGCCCGGGATAAGCTTCTTGATGGCGTCCACCACCTCGATGGTGTTGGTGCCGGGCTGGCGCTGCACGGCTAAGATAATGGCCCGCTCGCTCCCGTTGAACCACCCCGCGATTTTGTCGTTTTCCACCGAGTCGACCACGGTGCCGACATCGGAGAGACGCACCGGGGCGCCGCCGCGGTAGGCGACGATCAGGGGGCGGTAAGCGGCGGCGTCCAGGAGTTCCCCCTGGGACTGGATGGCGAAGGAGCGGTCGGCGTCCTGCAGCGTCCCGGTGGGGAGGTTCACGTTACCCTTGGCGAGTGCGTTGGAAACCTCGTCGATGCCGATCTTTCTGGCGGCGAGCGCCGTCGGGTTAACCCGCGCGCGCACCGCGTACTTCTGCGCGCCGTACACCTGCACCTGCGCCACGCCGGAGACCATGGAGATGCGCTGGCCTATCATGGTGTCGGCGTACTCGTGCACCTGGGAGAGCGGCAGCGTTTTCGAGGAGAGCACAAGGTAGAGCACCGGCTGGTCCGCCGGGTTCACCTTCTGGAAGGACGGCGGGGCGGGCATGTCCTGCGGGAGCTGCCGCGCCGCCTTGGTGATGGCCGACTGGACGTCCTGCGCCGCGGCGTCGATGTCGCGCTCCAGGGCGAAACGAAGGGTGATCCTGGTGACCCCCTGGCCGCTCGTGGAGTTCATGCTGTCGATCCCGGCGATGGTGGAGAGCTGGCGCTCAAGCGGCGTCGCCACGGCGCTCGCCATGGTTTCCGGGCTCGCACCGGGAAGGTTTGCTGTGATCTGGATGGTCGGATAATCGACGGAGGGTAGGTCGTTCACCGGCAGGAGCCGGTACCCCATCACGCCCGCAAGCACGATGGCGAGCATGACCAGACTGGTCATCACCGGTCGTTTGATGAAGAGTTCCGCAAGGTTCATGCGGGGGTTCCCCCCTTGACCGCAACCTTACCCCCGGGAACGAGTTTCAACTGCCCATCGGTCACCACGGTGTCCCCCGGGGCGAGCCCCTTCTCGATCACGGTGACGCCGTCCTGCGCAGGGCCGACGGTGACCGGACGCACCTCGACAGTGGCATCGGGCTTCACCAGGAAGACGAAGTCACCCTGCTGCCCAGTCTGCAGCGCACGGGTCGGCACGACGACCGCCCCTTTCCTCACGTCGAGGCGAAGCGCCACGTTCACGAACTGACCGGGCCAGAGTTTGCGCTCCCGGTTGGAGAAGGTCCCCTTCACCTTGATGGTCCCGGTGGCGGGGTCGACGCCGTTGTCGAGAAAACTCACCGTCCCCTGCTCGGCGACCGCACTTCCCGGCACGGACGCCGTGACCGGGAGTTTGCCCCCCACCCTACCCTTGATGGCGGCGAGATCCTTTTCCGGCAGCGAGAAGGTGACGTAGAGCGGCGTGATCTGGTTGATGGTGACGAGCGCGGTGTCGTTTTCCTTCACCAGGTTGCCGGCATGGGTGGTGAGCCCGCCGGTGCGCCCGGAAAGGGGCGAGCGGATGTAGCAGTAATCGAGCTGGAGCTTCGCGCTCTCCACCGCTGCGGAAAGGGAGGCGACCGAGGCGGCGAGCGCATCGGCGTTTGCCTGCAACTGGTCGTACTGCTCGCGGGTGACGATCCCCTCTTGCCAGAGCCCCGCGTAGCGGCGTGCCTGCTCCTTCGCGTTCTGGGCGTTCGCCCGGTCGCGGGCGAGGTTCGCCTTCGCCTGGGTGAGCGACGCCTGGAAGGGGCGTGGATCTATGGTGAAGAGGAGCGCACCTTTTGGTACGTCGTCCCCCTCCTTGAAATGGACCGCGGTGATGATGCCGGCGACGCGGGACTTAAGCGCCACCGTGGAGTAGGCCTCGACGTTGCCGATGGCGCGCAGCTCCACGGGAACGTCCCTGACCGCGGCCCGGGCCACGGTTACCGGTGCCGGGTTATTCTGCTTCGCTTTTTCCTTTTCCTTGGCACACCCCGCGTTTAAAAAGCCCATAACAAGCAAAGACAAGAAGAAAGCCGAGAAACGATGGATAAAGGACGTGGTAAACACTCTGATTCTCTCCTTTTATGCCGCTGTGGCAGCACGATTCATAGCACAATCCGTCCCCAAATAGTAGCCAAGAAACCGGACTCCATATTCTTTCCTTTTTTCATAAAAATATGCGGTGCTGCTAAATATATCGGGAGGGGCGGCCGATAAGGATGTGAAGGAACATCAGAGACTAGATGCATGACGCGAGGTCCCGGCCGGATGAAACATCCCCTGCGCATCCTGATCGTAGACGATTCTGCCGAAGACGCACTGCTCATCGTGCGCGAGCTGCAGAGGGAGTTCGTTCCGGACTACGAGCGTGTGGAGACCCCCGAAGGGATGGAAGCGGCACTGGATCGCGGCGGCTGGGACGCCGTCATCTCCGACTACGTCATGCCGAGGTTCTCGGGACTCGCCGCCTTAAAGCTCATCCACGACCGGAGCATCGATCTCCCCTTCATCATGGTTTCAGGCCAGATGGGCGAGGACGCCGCCGTCGAGGCGATGCGCGCAGGGGCGCACGACTACCTGCTCAAGGACCGGCTGTCCCGCCTGATCCCCGCCATCAAGCGCGAAATGCGCGAAGCTGTGGAAAGGCGCGAAAGGCGCATGGCCGAGGAGGCACTTTCCGCCACCGAGGCGCGCTTCCAAAGCCTCGTGGAACAGTCGCTGGTCGGCATCTTCATGCTCCAGGACGACATCATCATCTACGTAAACCCGAAGTTCGGCGGCGTCTTCGGCTACCGCCCCGATGAGTTGATCGAGAAGAAAAACCTGCTCGAACTGGTGCACGCCGACGACCAGATCGGGGTGATGACGCGCTTTCTCTGTCCTTTGAAGGAAGGGAGCGAACCGCTGCACACCTTCTTCCGCGGCAAACACCGCAGCGGCGTCACCATCGATCTCGAGGTGAACGGAACGAGAACCGTGATAAACGGTGCGGACGCGGTGATCGGCACCCTGCTCGACATCACGGAACGCAGGCGTACCGAAGCCGAGCTCAGCAAACTGTGGCAGGCCGTGGAGCAGAGCCCGGTATCGGTGGTGATCACCGACCTGCGCGGTCTGATCGAGTACGTCAACCCGAAGTTCATCGAGGTGAGCGGCTACTCCGAGGCGGAGCTGATAGGCGAGCGACCGAGCATCATCAAGTCGGGCAACATGGAGGACGCCTTCTACCGCGACCTCTGGGACACGATCTGCGCCGGCAAGGAGTGGCACGGCGAGCTGCATAACCGGAAGAAGAACGGCGAACTCTACTGGGAGAGCTGCTCCATCTCGGCCGTCAAGAACCCCGAGGGGGCGATCACCCATTTCGTCGCCCTCAAAGAGGACATAACCGAGCGGAAATTCGCCATCGAACAGCTGCGCCAGGTGCAGAAGATGGAGGCGGTCGGCCAGTTGGCCGGGGGCATCGCACACGACTTCAACAACCTGCTCACCGTCATCAACGGCTACAGCACGCTCCTGATCCGGGCTATGGAGGAGAACTCCCCCATGCGCAAGGAAGCGGAACAGATCCTCAGGGCCGGTGAACGCGCCGCGGACCTCACCAGACAGCTGCTCGGCTTCAGCCGGCGCCAGATCATGGAGCCGCGGGTACTGGACATCAACAAGCAGGTGAAGTCGGTGCAGAAGATGCTCGAGCGGCTGATCGGCGAGAATATACGTCTCGCCACGAACCTCGCCCCCGACGCGGGTCTTATCAAGATGGACCCGGGGCAGCTTGAGCAGATCGTGATGAACCTCATCGTGAACGCGCGCGACGCCTCGGACACCGGCGGGGTAATCACGGTGGAGACGGCCAACAGCGAACTGGACGATGCCTTCACCGGCACGCATCCGGGATCGCAGGCCGGAAGCTACGTGAGACTGAGCGTTACCGACCGCGGCCAGGGGATGACCGAGGAGGTCAAGCAGCGACTCTTCGAGCCGTTTTTCACCACCAAGGAAATGGGCCGGGGCACCGGCTTGGGACTTGCCACCGTGTACGGCATCGTCAAGCAGTGCGGCGGCTACATCCAGGTGACCAGCGAGCCGGGACAGGGGGCGCGCTTCGACATCTACCTGCCGCGTACCTTTGACAGCACCAAGGCGCAGTCTAGGCAGCAGCTTGACGAGGCTATCGACACCAATTACACGATCCTCGTGGTCGAAGACGAGCCCGGGGTACTGAATTTGGTGGTGCACACGCTCAGGATGCGTGGCTTCAAGGTGTTGGAGAGCACCGATCCGGAACAGGGAATCGCCTTGTTCGACAAACACGAAGGTGATATAGACATGCTTTTGACCGACGTGGTGATGCCGTTTATGAGCGGCCCCACGCTCGCTGATATACTTCTAGGCAAAAAGCACGACCTCAAGGTACTCTTTATGTCTGGACACATGGAGAACCGGGCCGGCTTTGAGAAAACACTGGAAAAAGGGATGCAGTTCCTGCCCAAGCCCTTTGCAGGCGATGCCCTCATCAGAAAGGTGCGGGATACGCTACAGGGAACCGTGACGCAAGAAGCGCCAAGGGCGATTCTAGGAGGTAGCAATTGAAAGGGAACATACTGATAGCCGATGACGAGGATATGATCAGAGAACTGATCAACATCACTCTGTCGAAGGAAGGATTCACCTGCTTCCAGGCGGCAAGCGCGGAAGAAGGTATGGAGATAATCAACAACCAGCAGCTCGACCTCGCCCTGCTCGACATCATGATGCCCGGGCGTTCCGGGATCGACCTTCTGAAGGACATAAAGCAGGTTACCCCCGACACCACAGTCCTCATGATCACCGCCATGAACGACATGGATACCGCCCTCTCCTGCATCCACAACGGGGCCGAGGACTACATCACCAAACCCTTCAACCTGGACCGGGTGCTCCTCACCGTCAAGAACACGCTGGAGAAGCGCCGCCTGATCATGGAGAACAAGGAGTACCAGGCGCACCTCGAGTTGAAGGTACGCGAGCAGACCGAGGTGATCAGGACCGTGATGGGCGAAATCAACCTCGCTTACGAGCACACCCTCGCGGCGCTGATCCGGGCGCTGGACGCACGTGAGAAGGAGGTGGGTTCCCACTCGGAAAGGGTGATGGCCTACACCTGCCTTTTGGCCGAGAAGGCGGGGATCGCGGAAGAAGAACGCATCATCATGGGCAAGGGGGCGCTTCTGCACGACATCGGCAAGATCGGCGTCTCCGACAACATCCTTCTGAAACCGGCGAAGCTGGACGACGAGGAGTGGAAGGTGATGCGCCAGCACCCGAAGATCGGCTACGACATCCTGGCCGGGATCAAGTACTTCACCGGTGCAGCGGAACTCGTTTTGTACCATCATGAGCGCTACGACGGCGCGGGGTATCCGCACCGTAGCGCCGGAGACCAGATACCGATCAGCGCCCGTATCTTCGCCCTCGTGGACACCCTGGACGCGATGACCTCGGACCGTCCGTACCGCAAAGCGCTCTCCTTCCAGGCGGTGCTCGACGAAGTGATCCGCTGCTCGGGTCAGCAGTTCGATCCCAAGCTGGTCGACGTCTTCCTCTCCATCCCCAAGGAGGATTGGGAAAAGGCCGCAGGCAAGAAACTGTAGGGTCCACTCCTCCCCCCGGAGGGGGGAGGTCGGGTGGGGGGAGCAAGACGCTACGCGCCCCCTCCCTGTCCCTCCCCCTCCAGGGGAGGGGACGTCTAAGAACTCCTTTGAAATAAGAAGAGCCGGCGGACCATTGGTCCCCGGCTCTTTTTCATTCCCCGTTGCGATCTACGTCAGCGGCCTTACGCCTCCGCAACCATCCCTATCCGATACTTTTCCAGGCGGTCGCGCAGCGTGTTGCGGCTGATCCCCAAAAGCTTGGCGGCGAACACCTGGTTGTTGTTGCTCTTCTCCATCGCCATGTGGATGAGCGCCTTCTCGAGCCCCATGTTGACGCTCTCGTAGATGGCACCCTTGTTCTTCTGGCAGATGCCGTCGAAAACCGGCTCCAGCATGCTCCAGAACACCTCGTAGTAGTCGTCGCCCGCAGCCTCGAGGTCGACCTCCTTGAAGCCCGCCTTGGCGGTGAGGAAGGATTCGAAGTCCCCCGGGACGAGGATGTCGCCGCGGCAGAAGACCACTGCCGAGTTGATGACGTTCTTCAGCTCCCTGATGTTCCCCTCGAACTGGTGGTTGGTAAGGAGCGCCATGGTCTCCGGTGCCACCCCCTTCACGTTCTTGCCATACTTCTTGGAGAACTTTTTGACGAAGAGGTCGACCAGCAGCGGTATGTCCTCGGCCCGATCCTTCAGGGGCGGGAGGAAGAAGTTAACCACGCGCAAGCGGTAGAAGAGGTCCATCCTGAAGGACTTCTCCTTCACGCAGTTCAAGAGGCTGCGGTTGGTGGCGGCGATGACGCGGACGTCGACCTTGATGGTCTCGTTCCCCCCCACCCTCTCGAACTCCTGGTTCTCTAGGACGCGGAGGAATTTTCCCTGGTTCGTGGGGCTCATCTCGCCGATCTCGTCGAGGAAGATGGTGCCGCCGTTGCACTGTTCGAACTTGCCGATACGGCGGGAGTGGGCGTCGGTGAAGGCCCCCTTCTCGTGGCCGAAGAGCTCGGACTCTAGCAGCGCCTCGGGGAGCGCCGCGCAGTTCACCGCCAGGAAGGGGCGGTTCTTGCGACGGGAGTTGTTGTAGATGGCGCGGGCAAGGAGCTCCTTGCCGGTGCCGGATTCCCCCTGGATGAGGACGGTGGCATCCGAATCGGCCACGGTTCCGACCATCTTCCAGATCTCGATCATCTCCGGGGACGAGCCGATCATCAGGTCCTCGGTGAGATCCTCCTCCACCTGGGCGCGCTCCTTGGTGTAGCGCACCTTGCGGCTCAGGAGGTTGCACTCCAGGGCCTTTTTCACCGCCCCCTTCAGCTTGTTCATGTCGAAAGGTTTGGTGACGTAATCGAAGGCGCCGTGCTTCATCGCCTCGATGGCGTTCTGGGTCGTCTTGTAGCCGGTGGCCATGATCACCGCGAGGCCGGGATCGATCTTCTTCGCCTCCTTGAGCACCTCGATACCCGATTTCTGCGGGAGGCTTATGTCCATGATGGCCACGTTGGGACGATCGGCTATGATGCGCTTCAAGGCCCCTTCGCTGTCGCTTTCCAGCAGGAGTTCGTACTCCTCGCCGGCGAAGATGGTCTTAAGCATGAGCAGGATGTCGTGATCGTCATCCAGGATAAGCAGTTTTGCGGTCATGGCCAATCTCCCGATGGCTATTAAAATCGCCGTGCCCCGGGACCGGGGCGGGCGTAGCAGGAACAAGTCGGATGTTGCGCCGGTTGATAGTAAAAGAACCGCCCTTTTTTGGAGAAGCGGTTCTCTTGGTTGCATCTAAAGATCGAAGCTGTTACTGCTCGTCGTCTTCGTAATCATCGTCACCGAATGCATCAAGATCGTCGGCATCCTCCTCGCCTTCCTCGTCATACTCATCGGCCAGGTACTGCGGGCGGTCGTCTTCCTCCTTGATCGCCTCGAAGCGCGCCAGTATTGCGGGGTTGGTGCAGAAACGCCCGTCCTTGCAGGTGCAGGTGTCGAGGTCGCACAGATCGAAAAGCTGAATTTCGCTGCACAACCGTTTGGTACCAGTATCCATTCCTTACCTCTGAAAATTACTCGTTAATACAGTTATCGCCATGCTATGCGGCAACTTTAGAAAAAATCGCCGACGGACGGGCAATAGTACAACAAATTGCTAGGCGTTGACAAATGCCGCGTCGCCGGACGCCGCTTTCCCCTCTTCGAGGAAGTCGGTGGCGACCTTGACGTCCTTCTTGCAGCCGATGTAGATCGGCGCCCTCTGATCCAGGGACTCGGGCACGATGTCGAGGATCGGAATATGGCCGTTGCTGGCGGAGCCGCCGGCGTGCTCGATGATGAAGGCCATCGGGTTCAGTTCGAACAGCACGCGCAGCTTGCCGTTGGGCGACCCCTTGAGGGCGGGGTACATGAAGAGCCCCTTCCCTTTCATCAGCACCTGGTTGATGTCGGGAACGAACCCGCCGGAGTAGCGCAGCTTGCACCCTTTCGCCTCAAGGTGACGGATGAATTTCTCGTCGCCGTCGTTGTACTTGTTCCTGAGACCGCCCGGCGCGTAGATGTTCCCTTCTTCCTGCATGGTGATGTTCTCGCGGGTGAGCGTGAACTCCATCAGGTTGTTCATGGTGAACTCGTGCACCCCGTCGCCCACGGTGTAGACGAGAGATACGCGCGGACCGTACAGGATGTACATCGCGGCCACCTGGTTGCGGCCCGGCTGCAGCAGATCGCAACCGGCGTAGATGCCGACGATGGTGCCGACGGCAAGGTTCACGTCGACAAGCGAAGAGCCGTCGAGGGGATCGTAGGCAACCGAGTAGAGCCCGTCGGCTGAGGCCTGCGCCTGGTAGATCTCGTCCATCTCTTCGGAGGCGATGTTGCAGACCACGCCGGAGTGGACGAGACGTTTCCTCATGATGCGGTCGGAGAGGACGTCGAGGGCGAGTTGCTCTTCGCCGTAGAGGTTAGAGGTACCTGCGACGCCGAGGTCGCCGGTGCGCACGGCATTGATGACGTACTTGCTCGCCTCCGCGATCTCAC
Source organism: Geomonas edaphica (assembly GCF_004917075.1). Classification (GTDB taxonomy): domain Bacteria; phylum Desulfobacterota; class Desulfuromonadia; order Geobacterales; family Geobacteraceae; genus Geomonas; species Geomonas edaphica. Next base: position 96,120 of record NZ_SSYB01000001.1, on the reverse strand, counting down.
AGATCAGGTGAACCAGGTTGTCACTGATGTTCTGGGCGCGCAGATGGCGGCGCAGATCTATCTGGAATTTCGAAGTTCCCGGTGCAGCTGGCATAGCTCCCTCCAAGATTAAATTAAAATTATTTTACGACCCGGTAGATTAAGTCAAAAAGAGTCACAAAGCAAGGAAAAAAAGGGGTGAAACGGTTAACCTGAAGAGGAAGTTGGTAAACAAAATTGACCACATAGTGAGAGCAATAGGTTATGAGATCTCCATAAAAAAAGCGCCTGCACTCATGACAAGTGCAGGCGCTCTCTCATCTACTTTAGGGGCGCATAATTACTCGCCGCCCTACCCTTATGCGACCCAGTCGTCGTCCTCCTCGACCGGTGCGAAACCGCGGCGCATGGTGTTCTCTGTGACCACCCTCGGATCCATGAAGTGCAGCAGGTAGTCGTGCCCGCCAGCCTTTGTGCCGACGCCGGACATCTTGGAGCCGCCGAAAGGCTGACGGCCGACCAGGGCGCCGGTGTTGTTGCGGTTCAGGTACAGGTTGCCGACGCGGAATTCGCGGCGTGCCTGTGTGAGGTGCTCCGGGCTTCTGGAGAAGACGCCGCCGGTGAGGGCGAACTTGGTGGAGTTCGCCCACGCGATCGCCTGGTCGAAGTCCTTCGCGCGCATGACGGCGAGAACCGGTCCGAAGATCTCCTCCTGGGCGATCCTGTGCTCGGGCTTGATGCCGCCGATGATGGTCATCGGGACATAGTAGCCGCCGTCGCTCGGGACCTTGCTCTCGTAGAGCACGTGCCCTTCCTTCTTGCCGATCTCGGCGTACTCCTTGATGGTCTTCATCGCCTTGTCGTCAGCGACGGCGCCCATGTAGTTGGCCGGGTCCTCGGAGGGACCAACCAGGGTCGCCTGCGCCATGGAGACGAGACGCTCGACGAACTTGTCGTAGACCGCGTCGAGCACGATGACGCGGGAGCATGCCGAACACTTCTGCCCCTGGAAGCCGAAGGCCGAGTAGAGGACATGCGGCACCGCCTCGTCGAGGTCGGCGTCGTCATCGATGATGATGGCGTTCTTGCCCCCCATCTCGCAGACGATCTTCTTGACGTTCTCCTGGCCCGGGTGGACCTTGGCGGCGCGCTCGATGATCCTGAGGCCAACCTCCATGGAGCCGGTGAAGGCGATGAGGGAGACGTCCGGGCTGTCGACGAGGTAGTCGCCCATAACGGAGCCGCGGCCCGGCGTGTAGTTGAAGACGCCTTCCGGGAGGCCAGCTTCGCGGAACAGTTCCACAATGTGGTAGCCGATCACCGAGGTAAGGCCGGAGGGCTTGAACACGACGCAGTTACCGGCCACGATGGCGGCCGAGGTCATGCCGAGGCTGATGGCGAGTGGGAAGTTCCACGGCGCGATCACCGCGGCGACGCCTTTCGGTTCGTAGAAGTAGTGGTTCAGCTCGCCCGGGGCGTTGCCGACGCGCTTCGGCGTGCCGAGGGTGATCATTTCACGGGCGTAGTATTCGAGGAAGTCGATCGCCTCGCAGACGTCGGCGTAAGCCTGGTCCCACTGCTTGCCGACCTCGAGCACCTGCCATGCGGAGAGTTCGAAGATGCGGCGGCGGGCCACGGCGGCGGCCTTGATCAGGTACTGCGCACGATCCTTCGGGTCGGTGTCGCGCCATGCCGGGAAGGCCTTCTTGGCCGCTGCGATGGCGTCGCCCACTTCAGCGGTCCCCGCCTGGCAGATCACGCCGATGGTTTCCGACGGCTTGTTCGGGTTCACCGACGGGATGGTGTCGGCGGTCTTCACTTCCTTGCCGTTGATGAAGAGGGGGTAGGTCTTACCGAGCTGCTTTCTCACCTCGACCACTTCCTTCGGGAACGCGGCGCGGTGGTCGGCACGGGTGAAGTCCACCATCGCCTCGTTGTAGAACGGCTTCAGGCCGCCAGGGCCCTTCGCTTCCGGTTTCTTGCCGGCGGCGCGTGCCGCACGCTCGCGCTGCACGGTGATTTCCGGATCCTCGAGCAGGCGCTCGATCTGCGCGTCCTCGGCGAAGCTCTGACGCAGGAAGGATTCGTTCGCGGTGTTCTCCAGCAGGCGGCGCACCAGGTAGCCCATGCCTGGCACCATGTCGCCGTACGGGCAGTAAAGGCGGATGCGGCCGGCAACCTTCAGAATGCCCCTTCTGACCGGCTCGGCCATACCGTAAAGCACCTGGAACTCGTAGCGCTCGTCGGGAACGTTCAGCTCTTTTGCCATCTCCATCACGGCCGAAATGGTCCTGATGTTGTGGGAGGCGCAGGCGAAGTGGCAGATGTCCGAGCTCTCCAGGATCATCCTTGCCTGGCGCTCGTAAGCGGCGTCCGACTCGGCCTTGATGGTCCAGACCGGAATCGCCCAATCGTTCTGCTTGGCCTTCACGGTTTCCATATCCCAGTAGGCGCCCTTAACGAGGCGGATGGAGATGTTCACCTTGTTCTGGCGTGCCCAGCTAAGGAGTGCCGGAAGGTCCTTGTCGGTGTCGACCAGGTAAGCCTGGAGCACGAGACCGAACTGGTCGTAGGTCGGGAACTCGAGCTTAAGCCGCTTGTACACCTCGATGATGATGTCCTTGTGACGGTAGGACTCCATGTCGATGCAGAGGAAGCCTTCCAGTTCCATGACCTTCACGGCGATCTTTCTGACGCGCTCGAGGATGGCGACCACCGAGCCTTCGAAGTCCTGCGGGTTGGCGAGGCAGAAGAGCGCGGTCGGCTTGACGGCCACGTTGACCTTCGGCGCATGCCCCCAGTCGAGGTTAGCGCTGCCGCCTTTGCCCGGCAGCGGCTTCCAGTCCTTGTATTCCTTCTTGAGCGAATCGAGGAGCTCAAGGTAGGTGTTCATGTAGATGTCGGCTTCCTTCTCAGAAAGGGTTGCCTCACCGAGCACGTCCACGACGAACGCGAAACCGTCTTTTCTCAGGCGCTCCATGTTCTTGATGGCTTCCTTGGTGTTCTCGCCGACGATGAACTGGCGCGCCATCTCCTGGATGTTGGTGGTGAGGAACTTGTTGAGCATGGCCCCGCCGAAAGAGCCGAGCATGCCTGCGACCTTGGCGCCTGTGGAGAGGACCGGCGGCATGTCCTTCTCCTCGCCGAAGTACTCACGGATGTGGTCGGTGAGGAGCTTGCCGGTGGTGAGAGACGGGAAGACGTCGACAAAGCGGAACATCTGGATCTTGAAGGTTTCGTTCTGCATGGACCAGTCCATCACCTTGCCCATCCAGGCCCCTTTGTTGAAGAGGGACGGCTTTTCGCCGGAGATGGTGGAGAAGAACTCCTTGCCCCGTGCAATGACTTTGTTGTTCAGTTCGGTGTTGTTCATCCAAAGGCTCCTTTATTACAGGTTGTTCCAAGAGGAAATCATAAACGTGTAAAGCTAGAGCACAAGCTGTGCCATCCGGTATACGATTTCGCTCATGGTGGAGACACGGAAGTATTTGTCGGGATCGGAACAGGCGTCGTAAAGGCGTATCGCTGGGCTAAAGTGCCGGAAGTATTATAGCAGGGGTATTGAGAAAGGTAATGTTGGATGGATGATTAAATAGAGCAGAGTAAGCGAGAGGCGCTGACAGAGGGAAGATTTGACCAGAGAAAGAGAGGAGCAATATGCAATCGCGCATAACGCATCCCTCCCCCGGAGGGGGAGGGTCATGGAGGGGGATGCGTAGCTGCTCACACAGGCATACGATCCCCCCTCCCAACCTCCCCCCTCCGGGGGGAGGAGCGCTATGCGATCCCATGCTTTTTCAGCTTCCGCGCAATGGTCGACTGGTTCACCCCGAGCGCCTCGGCCATGCGCACCTGGTTGCCGTGCATTTCCAGCGCCTTAACGAGAACCGCCTTCTCCACCTTATCCAGCGTTTCCTGTAGGGTGACCTCGTCATGCCACACGCCCCCTCCCCTCGTCGGCTGATGACCTCCGGCGGCGATTTCGGCGGGTAAATCCTTCACATCGATGAGATCCGTTTCCGTCATGACGACGAGCCGTTCGCAGATGTTCATCAACTGCCTGACGTTGCCGGGGTAATCATAGGCTAAAAGGGCATCGGAAGCGGCGCGGGTAAGACGCTTGCGGATCGAATCACGGGCGCCGAACAAATCGACGTAATGCCGGACAAGCGGGAGGATGCAGTCCCGCCTCTCTCTTAGAGCGGGCACGTGGATCGGGATCACGTTCAGGCGGTAGTAAAGGTCGAGGCGGAAGGTGCCGTCCTTGACCATCTGATCGAGGTTCCTGTGCGTTGCCGCGAGAATCCTGACGTCCAGCGTCCTCGCCTTGGTGCCGCCAAGCCTCACCACGCGGCCGTTCTCCAGGAAGCGAAGGAGCTTCACCTGTGCCGCCTGCGGCAGTTCGGCAATCTCGTCGAGAAACAGTATCCCGCCGTCGGCAAGCTCCAGGTACCCCGGCTTCCCAGTGGTCTGCGCGCCGGTGAAAGCACCCTTCTCGTAGCCGAAAAGCTCGGATTCTATTAGGGATTCCGGGATGGCACCGCAGTTGATCTCGATAAGCGGCTTGTCCGCGCGGCTGGAATTCTTATGTATCAGTTCGGCGATGAGCCCCTTGCCGACGCCCGACTCTCCCAGGATAAGCACAGTGGAATTGACCGCACTTACCTTGAGCGCCTGCTTCAGCGCGTTAACCATGAGAGGGCTGCGCGCGATGACGCTCCGGGAGGCGAGGTCCGCCTGCTGCATCTCGAGCATGTGGCTGCGAAACTGGTCGCGGAGCGCCTCCTGCTCCTCCAGTTCGCGCTGCAGGTTGTCAATCTCGGTAACATCACGCTCACTTACCACGACCCGGATGACCCGGCCGTTGCCGTCCAGAACCGGGGTGCCGGTCGAGATGAGCTTGCGTCCCTGGCGGTTTTGCAGCTGGCTCACCACCTTGCCGGTAGTCAGCGCCTCCAGCGCCGCCGACCGGTCGATAAAGCCCTGATCCAGCAGGTCGCGCATGTTCTTGCCCACGACCTCCGAGGCCTGGATGTTGTTGATGCGCTCGGACGCCGGGTTTATGCGGATTACGACGGCATCCGCGTTGCAGATCCATAGTCCGTCCGAAGACGAGTCGATGATCGCGTCCAGTTCCCGAGTGAGATCCTGGAACGCGAGCATCTGTCGCGCCATCTCTTCCAGATCAAGAGCCGTGACAGATCCAGTTACTTCTTCAGTCATAAAAACCTCCGGCAAAAGTAACGCCGACAGGCATTATGCTAAAATGCATTTCAATATGCAAGCAGGAATACTAGGACTGCATTAGCCTCTGACAGTGCGGTATGCGTGCACCGAGTAGAGCACAAGGCCTGCCCAGATAAACATGAAGCTGATCAGGTGGGTGTGTGTGAAGGTCTCGCCGAAGAGAGTTATGGCGAGCAGGAAGTGCATCGTGGGTGTGATGTACTGCAGGAAACCGATCGTTGCCAGACGCAACTTCTTTCCGGCCGCGGCAAAAAGCAGCAAGGGAATGGCGGTCACCACACCCGACATCGGGATCAGGATGTCCAGAGTGGATCCATGGGTTAGGAAGATGCCGGTCCCATTCTGGTTCAAATGCACCAGGTAGAAGAGCGCAACCGGCATGAGAAGCAGCGTCTCCACGGTGAGCCCGACCAGCGGCTCGACGTGCAGCATTTTCCGGATCAGCCCGTAAAGACCGAAGGAGAGCGCAAGCAGCAGGGAGAGCCAGGGAATGGCCCCGTGCTGGATGGCCAGGTACAAGACACCGGTGGTGGCAAGGCCGAGGCTGATCCATTGCGGGCGCTCAAGCCGCTCGTGCAGGAACAGAAAACCTAGCAGTACGTTCACCAGCGGGTTGATGAAATAGCCGAGGCTCGACTGCAGCACCTCGCCGATGCTGATGGCGTAGATGAAGACCAGCCAGTTGGTGGCGATGAGGATCGTGGTAATGGTAAGGACGGCCAGCGACTTTGGACGCTTCAGCACTTCGATGGTGCCGGGCCAGGCGCCCTTCCAGATGATGAGCAGCAGCAAAAAGGCGAGCGACCAGACGATCCGGTGCGAGACCATCTCCAGGGGGGGGACGACCTTGACCGATTTGAAGTAGACCGGGAAGAAGCCCCAGCAAAGGTAAGCCGCCAGGCCGTAGATGACGCCCTGGCGGCTTTTTTGTGCGGCGGTGAGCTCGGTATGTTCGGAGTTATCGCTCATGTACCAATATCCTCAAAATAGCCGGTCCGACAACTCCTCCCCCTGGAGGGGGGAGGCTGGGAGGGGGGAAAGCCTGAGGTCAAAGTCAGCCTGCTTCCCCCTCCCTAACCCTCCCCCTCCGGGGGAGGAAACCTGTTAGATGATCTTCAAGCCACGCAGCAGAATGACGGTGATGGTAATCGGCGCCACGTATTTCACAAGGAACAGGAAGATGCTGATGACCGGCCCGTTCTGCAGTTGCCCGTCGTTGGAAAGGGCCGCCCTCACCTTCTCCTCGCCCCAGACCCAACCGACGAAGATGCAGATGAAGAGACCGCCGATCGGCATCAGTACGTTGGAAGTGAGGAAATCGTAGAAGTCGAACATGGTCATGCCGAAGAACTTGAAGTTTGCCATGGTGCTGTTGGAAAGCGCCGCGGTGGAACCGATCAGGGCCAGCAGGATTACGGTGAGTGCCGTCGAGTTGAGGCGGGACATACCGAAACGCTGGTGCAGGTACGCGACCGGTACCTCAAGGATCGAGAGCATCGCGCCGGTAGCGGCGATGGCGCCCAGGACGAAGAAGAGCACCACGAAGATGTTGCCGAAGGGCATCTGCGAGAAGACCGCCGGGATGGTGATGAAGAGCAGCGACGGACCCGCCTCAGGCTTGAATCCGTAGGTGAAGACGGCCGGGAAGATCGCGACGCCCGCCAAGATGGACACGGTGAGGTCGGCGAGCATGACGCGCAGCGCGGTCATCGGAACGTTCTGGTCGTCACGGAAGTAGCTGCCGTAGGTGATCATGGTCCCCATGCCGACGGAAAGTTTGAAGAAGGCAAGGCCCATCGCGGTGAGGACAACGGCGCCGGTTACTTTGGAGAAATCGGGGCGAAAAAGAAACTCAAGACCTGCGGCGGCACCCGGAAGCATGAGGCTTCTGACGCCGATCATCACCAGGATGAGGAAGAGCACCGGCATGAGGCGCTTCGTAGTCTTCTCGATCCCCTTGGAAACACCGGCGACGATGATGGCGCCGACGAAGACCAGCACCAGGCACTGCCAGAAGACCGACTGCACCGGGTCGGTGATCAGTTTCTCGAACCCGGCGGAGGTCACCTTGGGATCGGACGAGAGCACCGCCCCGGAGGCGGCCTTGAAGATATAGGCGAAAACCCAACCCGCAACCTCGGTGTAGAAAGCGAGGATCAGGAAGGCGGAAAGAACACCCGCGGCGCCGATCAGCGCCCAGGATTCGTTCTTGGGATGCAGCACCTTGAAGGTGGTGAGCGCGTCGGACTTGGAACGGCGCCCCAGCATGAGTTCGGCGACCATGACCACGAGGCCGGCCATGAGGGTCGAGAGAAGATAGACGATGATGAACGCAGCCCCGCCATTAAGGCCGGTCAGCGCCGGGAACTTCCAGATGTTCCCCAACCCCACCGCAGAGCCGAGTGTTGCGGCGATTACTCCCAAACCGGAGGTAAAACTGTCCCGTGCCTTCGTTACTGTTACGTTTTGCATGAGTTCGTGCCCGAATACTTTGGGCTGCTCCCTTTAAAATAGCGGCAGTATTGCCGCGTTGTGTTGAATTGCTGTATGAGCAAGGACCGGTGGACGAATGACTATTCGCCCCTACTTTTTCACGTGGGCAACCTGGCCCGAGGTGATGTGGCAGAGTTGTTCCGGCGTCAGCGCGAAGACGGCATTCGGAGTCCCGGCCGCAGCCCAAAGCTCCTGGTAGCCAAGTAGGTCCTCGTCGATGAAGGTGGTGAGTGGCGTCGGATGACCGACCGGCGAGACGCCGCCGATGGCGTAACCGGTCTGCTCGCGCACGAAGTCCGGCGTCGCCCGTTCGATCTTTTCCCCGATCAGTACCGCGAGCGCCTTCTCGTTCACCATGTTGGCGCCGCTGGCCACCACGAAGACCGCGTTGCCGCTTTCCTTGCCGCGGAAAACGAGCGACTTCACGATCTGCCCCACCTCGCAGCCGACGGCGTTTGCCGCATCAACCGCGGTGCGGGTGCTCTCGCCCAGTTCCTTGACACGGCAGTCCACGCCGAAGCTGTTGAGCGCATCCTGCACCCTTTTCGCGCTCGCACTTAGATTGGTATCCATACTCGTTCCTCCTGTGCTGTCAGTCTGTGTTGAACGTAATGCGATCCACGCCCCTCGCCCGCAGGAAACCGGGCGACCACTGTAGGGGCGAATAATCATTCGCCCCCCTTTGCCGCACCTGCACCTCTCTCTCCAACGGCGGCGTCGGGGCACTGGCGGCAGGGCGGATAATTATTCACCCCTACGTGCGCGCAGATGAAACGCCAGCCGTCACCCTGGTGAAGAGGTACAGCCCGGCAAAGATAATCGAGCCTCCCATAGCTTGCCGCGGCGTCGGGTTCTCCCCCAGAAAAACAGCGGCCCAAAGGATGGCCCCCAGCGGCTCACCAAGGATACTCACCGAGACCACCGAGGCCTGCACGTAGCGAAGCACCCAGTTGAAAACGGTATGCCCGAGGATGGTGCAGACAAGCGCCAGCGCCACGAAAATGAGCCAGTCCTGCGCGGGATAAGGGTAGAAAGCGACCCCGCCGACAGCCGCCGCACCGCTCAGGGTTAGCGCACTCGCGCCGTAGGTCACGAAGGTGTACCCGGTAAGCGGAACGCCGTGACGCAGCCTGCGGCCGATCAACAGGTAACCGGAGACCATGACCGCGGCAAAAAGGGCAAGCAGATCCCCGATAAACGCCTGGCGCCCGATCTGAAAATCGGTGGCGCCGATGACGACGCTCCCCACAAAGGCGAGGAGACAGCCGTACAGCGCCTTGCGCGGCACGCTCTCCTGGAAGAAGATCCAGGAGCCGAGCACGACGAAAAGCGGCTGCGTGGTCACGAGCACCACGGAACTGGCGATGGAGGTGTACTTAAGCGAGATGAACCAGGTGACGAAGTGCAGCGCCAGAAAAACGCCGCTTCCGGCCGAGAGGCCGATCTGGCGCGCGGACATGCCACGTAAAGACAAAGCGCCGCCCCACAGGGTGAAGGGCGCAAGGAAGCAGAAGGTGAAGATGAGCCGGTAGGCGGCTATCACCAGGGGGGGAGCCGTGCAAACCCTCACCAGGATTGAGGAGAAGGAGACAGCAAAAACCCCTACCAGGATGGCCAGGTAGGGGTTGATCCAAGGCTTGGTTGTGGCGGTTGGGGACACCCTACTCTCCCAGGTAAGCCTTTCTCACTTCGGGGTTGGACGCCAGTTCCTTGGCGTCGCCCTGCAGCACCACCTCGCCGGTCTCGAGGACGTAGGCGCGGTGGGCGATGGAGAGCGCCATGTTGGCGTTCTGCTCGACCAGGAGGATGGTGGTGCCGCTCGCGTTGATCTCCTGGATGATCTGGAAGATCTGCTCGACGAGCATCGGCGCGAGACCCATGGAAGGCTCGTCAAGAAGGAGCAGTTTCGGGCGGGACATGAGCGCCCTGCCCATGGCCAGCATCTGCTGCTCACCGCCGGAAAGCGTCTTTGCCGCCTGCTTCTTACGCTCGTTCAGACGCGGGAAGCGCTGGAAGATCTTCTCCATGTCCGAGGCGACCTCGTTGTCGCTTCTCGTATAGGCGCCCATCTCGAGGTTCTCGAGCACGCTCATCTTGGCGAAGACGCGGCGCCCCTCAGGTACCTGCGAAATGCCGAGCTTCACGATCTCGTGCGGCGGAAGCTTGGTGATCTCCTTGTCGAGGTAGGTGATCTTCCCGGCCACAGACGGAACGATGTTGGAGATGGTGTTCAGGATGGTCGTCTTGCCCGCGCCGTTGGCACCGATCAGCGCGACGATCTCGCCCTGGTTGATCTGGAAGGAAACGTTTTGCAGCGCTTTGATGGCGCCGTAATTCACGCTGATGTTCTCTACCTTAAGCATCCGCTGCTCCTTTGCCGAGATAAGCCTCGATGACCTTCGGGTTCTTCCGGATTTCCTCCGGAGTCCCCTCGGCGATCTTCACCCCGTAGTCAAGGACGGCGATGCGGTCCGAGATCCCCATGACGAACTTCATGTCGTGCTCGACCAGGAAGACGGTGACGCCGGTCTTGCTGATGGCCTTGACCATCTCGGCGAGAACCTGCTTCTCCTGCGGGTTCATGCCGGCCGCCGGCTCATCCAGGAGGATGATCTGCGGCTTGATGGCGAGGGCACGGGCGATCTCGAGACGACGCTGCTCGCCGTACGGCAGGTTGCCCGCCAGCTCGTACGCCTTGTGGGTCAGGTCCACCTGTTTCAGGCAGGCCATGGCAAGTTCCTTAAGCTCAGCCTCCTGACGGCGCACCCACGGCAGGAATTTGAGCGCGGCGCCGGTCAGGTCGAAAGTCCCCTGGGTATGGGCGCCGATCAGGACGTTCTCCAGCACGGTGAGCTGGGTGAAGAGCCTGATGTTCTGGAAGGTCCTGCCGATGCCGGAACCGGCGATCTTGAAGGCGGGCTTTCCGGAGATGCTCTCGCCCATGAAGGAGATCTGCCCTTCGGTCGGGGTGTAGATGCCCGTGATCAGGTTGAACATGGTGCTCTTGCCCGCGCCGTTCGGTCCGATCAGGGCCATGATGCTCCCCTTCTCGACCTCGAGGTTTACCTTGTCTACGGCGACCAGGCCGCCGAAGCGGATGGTGACGTTATCGAGTTTAAGAATGGACATGCTTTACTCTCGTTTCGTGAGTTATTTTCTTGTTTCTGCTAGCCCTTGCTGGTCGGCTTCTTGCCTATGGCGCGCAGTAAAAGGTCGGTCAGGTTCACGCCGCCCAGAAGCCCGTTGGGACGGAAGACCATGAGGAACACAAGGAGCGCGCCGTAGACCAGCATGCGGTACTGCGACATGAAGCGGAGGAATTCGGGCGCCGAAGCGAGGATCGAGGAACCGATCACCGCGCCGGGTACGGACCCGAGGCCGCCCAGAACTACCATGGCCAGGATGTCGACGGACTTGAGGAAGCCGAAGTCCGAGGGGTTGATGTAGCTCAAAAAGTGTGCGTAGAGACCGCCGCCGATACCCGCCAGGAAGGAGCCGAGAGCGAAGGCCTGAATTTTGTAGCGTGCCGTGTTGATCCCCATGGCGTCCGCGGCGATCTCGTCCTCGCGGATCGCCTTCAGCGCGCGTCCGAAGCGGGAGTTCTGTACGAAAGTGACCAGGACGATGGCGAAGATCGCGACCACCCAGACGTAGATCGGCATCGGGATGGCGGTCTTGGCGGGAGGAACGGTGAGGCCGAGCGCCTTGTTGGTCGGCTCGAAGTTCAGGAAGAATACCTTGACGATTTCGGCAAAGCCCAAGGTGCAGATGGCAAGATAATCACCGGTTAGCCTGAGGATCGGGAAACCGATCATGGCGGCAACGATCGCGGTCACCACCCCTGTGACGGCCAGGTTGGCGACGAAGGGAAGGCCGGTCTTGATGGTGACCATGGCGCTCGTGAAGGCGCCTATGCTCATGAAGGCCGCGTGCCCCAGGGAGAGCTGCCCGGTAAGACCGGTGATGACGTTGAGCCCCAGCGCCAGCACGATAGCGATGCCGACGTTGACGAAAATCTGCAACATGTACGGGTCGATTGAGCCGACCAGGCTGTTCAGGAAGTCTGCCATCGAATCTATACCTTCTTTGTAATTTTTTGTCCGAGCAGGCCGGTCGGCTTGACAAGGAGGACCAGCACCAGGATGGTGAAGGCGATCGCGTCACGGTAGGAGGAGTAGCCGATGGCTACGCCGAAGACCTCGGAAACGCCGAGCAGCAGGCCGCCCAGCATCGCGCCGGGGATGGAGCCGATCCCGCCAAGAACCGCGGCGGCGAAGGCCTTGAGACCGGCCATGAGACCCATGTTGAAGGAAACCGCGTTAAAGAGAACCCCGACCAGCACCCCGCCCGCCGCAGCCAGCGCGGAACCGAGTGCGAAGGTGAAGGAGATGACGCGGTTCACGTTGATACCCATGAGCGCGGAGGTGTTGTAGTCCTCGGAGGTGGCGCGCATCGCCTTGCCGATCTTGGTTTTCTGGACGATGAACTCGAGCCCCATCATGAGTGCAGCGGAAACCCCGATGATGAGAAGCTGCAGCGTCGAGATGTCGGCGGAGCCGACCTTGATCTGCCTCACGGGGAATGCGCCGTCGGGGAATCCTTTCGCGTCGGCGCCGAATACCATCAAGGCGAGCGAGCTGAGGAAGATGGAGACACCGATCGCCGAGATCAGCGCCGAGAGGCGGGAGGACTTTCTGAGCGGGCGGTAGGCGATCAGTTCGATGACCACCCCCATGAGCATGCAGAAGATCATGGCGCCGATGATGGCAACGAATACGTTCACCTTGAAAGTGGCGACGAGGAGCAGGCCGACGAAGGCGCCCGCCATGAAGATCTCGCCGTGGGCGAAGTTGATCAGGGTGATGATACCGTAGACCATGGTGTAGCCCAAAGCGATGAGCGCATACACGCTACCTAAGGCCACGCCGTTTACTAGCTGTTGTAGGAACATGTCGACTTCCTTCCGACTGGGATTGTTGGAGAGCTTTTTTTTGCGGTATGACCAAAGCGGGAAATTCCGCGTTCAGCTCCGGCGATTCACAAAAATAGAACAGCGGAATGCCCTGAACGTATACCACAAAGTCCTTGAATTGTGCAAGGCATTGCTGATCTTAGATCCAGTACAGTTGATGAGCGTTTGCTTAGAATAAAACACTACGCCCTGCTCTTCTACTGGTCAGGCAACATGCCGCTGCGAGCGCAACCGCTAGCTTTAATGAGCTGCGTGGCTTGACAGCGCGACACTGTACAACAGCTCCCCCTGTTTAGTAAAGGCAAACTTTTGATTGAATCGAAAATTGTTTGCATCTGTATCTTGACATCCCTGTTTGCACCCGTTTTCTGCCCACTCTGTGCTAACTGCACCCAAAGGATGGTTACAGTCAGGAAGACGGGGAGAATAGAGTACAACAGGCTGTCCACGAAGCACCGCATTTGCCCCAACGTCCCCCCTTTGCGAAGGGGGGCCAGGGGGGATTTGCCTTTGATACCCACCACATAAAAAAACGCCGTGACACGAGGAGTTGCCACGGCGCTAATTGCATTGAAAACGTAAAGAGTTTGTTGTTTTACTATTCGGCCTGCGTTTTCCTTTCAAACCACCCGTACACCGCCGGGATGATCAACAAGGTAAGCAGCGTAGAAGTTATCAGTCCGCCAACAACAACGGTTGCCAGCGGCTTCTGGATTTCGGACCCGGTTCCACCGGCAAGGAGCATCGGCACCAGGCTGAAGATCGCGATCGACGCCGTCATCAGCACCGGCCGCAAACGATCGAGGGCCCCCTTGCGCACCGCTTCATCGACCGAAAGCCCTTCCTCCCGCAACTGTACAATCCGGGAGACCAGTACCAGGCCGTTTAGCACCGCTACGCCGAAGAGGACGATGAAACCGACGGAAGCGGGTACGGATAGATACTGCCCCGAGAGGAACAGCGAGAAGATTCCGCCGATCAGGGCGAACGGCAGGTTCGCGATCACGAGGAATGCGAGACGAATGGACCTGAAGGTCACGTAAAGCAGAAGCAGTATGAGCGCCACAGCGACCGGCCCGATGATCATGAGCCGGTTCATCGCCCGTTGCTGGTTCTCGAACTGGCCGCCCCAGGTGAGGTAATATCCCGGCGGCAGCTTAACCTGCGACCGGATCTTCTCCTTGGCTTCGGCAACGAAACTTCCGATATCTCTGCCGCTTACGTTCATCTCGATACCGATGCGCCTGACGCCGTCCTGGCGGCTGATCTGCACCGGTCCTTCTACCATCTTCACTTCCGCAAGTTGTTCCAGCGGCACGTTCAACCCGGACTTGGTAGTGACGAGGAGGTTCCGGATCGCCTCGAGCGAGTTGCGCTTTTCCTCGGGGAGACGGACGGTGATGTCGAAGCTGCGGTTCGCCTCGTAGAAGGTGGAAGCAGTCTTGCCGGCCACGGCGATCTCGATCACGTTCTGCACGTCACTTATGTTGAGACCGTAGCGCGCGATCTTCGCCCGGTCGATGGTGACAGTCAGGTACGGCTGTCCCGATACTTTTTCTGTGTTGAGGTCGGTGCCCCCGCGCACCTTGGCAAGCACCCTGGCGATCTCGGAGGACTTGTCGCGTAAGATGTCCAGATCATCGCCGAAGAGCTTCACGATGAGCTGCGCGCGCGTTCCCGCCACCAGCTCATCGATGCGGCACTGGATCGGCTGGCTGAACCCGAAGCTGATTCCGGGGATCTTTTCCAGCTCTTCGCGCATCTCGTTGGTCAGCTCCTCTTTCGAGATGTCGCGCTTCCACTGCTCCTTCGGCTTCAAGACCCCAACGTATCCGGTCTTGTCGGGGCCGCGGGTATCAAGCGCCACGCCGGTCTGCCCGATGCGACCGACCACCACATCCAGTTCTTCGAACTTCTTGAGTTTCTGCGTCGCCTGCTGATTCACCTCGAGCGCCTTAGCAAGTGAGACGCCCGGCAGCATGGCGATGTCCATGTCGAAGGAGCCCTCGTCCATGATGGGCATGAACTCGGTGCCAAGCCGCGTCACGAGAAAAAGGGAGAAGACGAGAAGTCCCCCCGCGACGCCTAGCACAACCTTCCTGCGGTTGAGCGCGTACTCCAGAAGCGGGAGATACTGCTCCTTGGCGTACAGCATGATGCGGCTTTCCTTCTCGAGCTGCGGCTTGAGAAACAGGCTGCAAAGCACCGGGATGATGAAGATCGACAAGAGCAGCGAGGACAAGAGCGCGATGGCGACGGTGATGGCCAGGGGGCCGAACATCTTCCCCTCGATCCCCTCGAGTGTGAGGATCGGGATGAAGGTGAGCGCGATGATGAGCTCGCCGAAGATGCTAGGTTTGCGCACCTCCATGACCGCCTTCAGAACGGTAACGAGTTTCGGCTGACGCTCCCCCTCCTCGCTCAGGTGGCGCTGCACGTTCTCCACCTGGATGATGGTGGTGTCGATGATCATGCCGATGGAGATGGCAAGTCCGCCCAACGACATGAGGTTCGCCGTGATGCCGGTAAGCTTCATCACGATGAAGGTGACCAGAAGCGACAGCGGCAGCGCGAGCAACACGACGATGCTGCCGCGGATGCTGTTCAAAAGGAGGTACAACACGACGAGGACAAGGAGCGCCCCCTCGACGAGCGCCTTGTTCACGGTGCCGACGCTCGACTTCACGATGTCGCTTCTGTCGTAGTACGGCACAATCTTTATGCCGTCGGAAAGCATGTTGCTTTCGTTGATCTCCTTTACCTTGGCCGCGACCCGCGCCACGACGTCGCGGCTGTTCTCGCCCCTGAGCATCATCACGATGCCCCCGACCGCCTCGCCCTGCGCGTCCTTTATCGCGGCACCCATGCGGACCGCCTCGCCGATTTTCACCTGGGCCACGTCGCGCAGGTAGACCGGGGTTCCCCCCTGAGACTTGAGGACGATGTTCTCGATGTCCGCAGTGGTCTGGATGAGGCCGACGCCGCGCACGATGTACTGGTCGGTGCCGCGCTCGAGGACGTTGCCTCCCACGTTACTGTTGTTGCTGCCGATCGCGCCGTAGACGTCGTCCACCGTCACGCCGAACTTCAAAAGCTTCTCGGGCGAGACCTCCACCTGGTACTGCTTGAAGTACCCGCCGAACGAGTTGATCTCGTTGACGCCGGGGACCCCCTTGAGCTGCGGGGCAAGAACCCATTCCTGGATGGTGCGCAGGTTGGTGAGGTAGGCGCGTTGTCCCTCGGGGTCCTTGGGCATCTTACCCTCGAGGGTGTACTGGTAAATCTCCCCCATCGCGGTACCGATCGGCCCCATGGAAACCTCGACTCCCTTGGGAACCTTTTCGCGGGCCTCGGCCAGGCGCTCAAAAACCAGCTGTCTGGCGAAATAGATGTCGACGTTGTCCTTGAAGACGACGGTGACGATGGAAAGTCCGAACTTTGTTACCGAGCGGAGCTGTTCGATGTCGGGAAGCCCCCGCATCGCCGTCTCGATGGGATAGGTTACGTTTCTCTCGATCTCCTCCGCCGAAAGACCGTCGGCGTGGCTCACCACTTCCACCTGGATGTTGGTGACATCCGGGAAGGCATCTATGGGTAGTTTCAGATAGGAATAGAAGCCGAAGACGACGATCACCAACGCGAGGAAGATGACCATACCCTTTTGCTTCAGCATGAATGCGACTGTTCTTTCAAGCATGGGTGCTGGTCTCCTTAGTGATCGTGCCCCTCGATTTCGCCTTTCTGCAATTCCGACTTGAGGACGAAGCCCCCCTTCACCGCCAGGCGTTCACCTTCCTTGAGACCGGAGAGCACCTCGACCATGCCGCCGGAAGCGCGGCCAAGCTGAACCGGGCGCGACTCGAACGCCCCTTCCCCCTCGGCGACGAAAACGAGCTTCTTACCTTCCAATTCCTGGACCGCCTCCTCGGGAACCGCGAGCACCGCTGCCGCGTCAGCCGCTATGGCGAGCTCGACGGTGGCGAACATCTCCGGCTTGAGTTTGCGCCCCGGGTTCGCCACCTCCACCCGCGCCTTTATGGTTCGGGTCGCTTCATCGACAACGTCGGCGAGGTAAGTGACACGCCCCCGGAACTTGGTATCGGGGAAGGCGTTCACCATCACCGTCGCCGTCTGGCCGCGCCGCACCTTGGCGAGATCTTTTTCGTGGATATCCACCATCACCCAAACCGAGGAGAGGTCGGCGACCGTGTAGAGACTCTTGGCTGGATCGGCGAGCTCGCCCACGATGGCGTGCTTTTCCGTGATGACGCCGGAAATCGGCGAACGGACCGGAAGAATGGGCTTTTTGCCGGCCTTGAGATCGCCCGCAGAGACGCCGTACAGCGCCAGGCGTTCCTGGTCGGTGTGCAGTTCCGTCTGTGCGGTCTTGTAGTCGGTCTCGGCCTGCAGGATCTCCTTGCGCGCAGCGATCTTCTTGTCCACCAGCACCTTCACCCGGTCCATGTTGGACTGCGCCAGTGAAAGCCGCGTCTTCGACTGGTGGTAGCGGCTTAAAGCCTCCCCGAGCTCGACGCTGTCGAGCGTGGCGAGCACCTGCCCCGCTCCCACGCTGTCTCCCAAGGACGCGCGAACCGCGACGACCTTTCCGGAGATGCGCGGCGAGACGTGGGCGATGCGGTCGGCGTTAGCCTCCACCTTGCCGGTCGCGCTGATCATGCCGGCCATCTGCAGTTTTTTCGCGGCTGCGACGACCACGCCGCTTTGCTTTTGCACCTCTGCGCTCATCTTGACGAGCTTTGCTCCGTGCTCGTCGTGGCCTTCGTGCCCCTTTTCCTCTTTCCCTTCGGCGTGCTCGCCTTTTTCCTCGCCGTGCCCTGCCTCCGCATGTTCCGCGTGCTCTGCTGCCGTGGAGGAGTTGGCCAGCCGGTATGCAACGCCGCCGCCAAGGGCGACAGCCAGAATGAGTCCTATGATGATTCCCTTCTTGTTCACTGCTCACCTCCGTTCATGTCAGCGGCTACCGCCGATTCTAATTTCGCTAAGGCCATCTGCCGTGCATGCAGGGCGGTCAGGTAACTGTCGCTTACCTCGAAAAACTTCTTCTGTTCCTCGATCACCGCGAGGATGCCGACCTCGCCCAACCGGTAGGCCTCCTGGGTGAGCTTCAGGTTCTCTTCAAGCTGACGCAGGATGCTTGACTTGTAGAGCGAAACGACCTTTTCCGCGTTGGCGAGGCTCGCCCAGGCGCTCTCCACCTCACGCTCGACGGTGACGGCAGCAGCCTTGGCGCGGATCTCCGCACTGCTGCGCTTCGCCCGCGCCTCCTGCACTCCGGCGCGATTTCGGTCGAACAACGGGATCGGCATGGAAAACTTGAGGCCCACCGTGTAGGCAGTCTCTCTCCCCTCAACGCCGCCAATTTCCATCGAACTCGCCTCGCGAGACAGTGCGACCCCTGCAGTCAGGTTGGGAATCGCCTCGGCTTCGGCGAGCGCCACCTCCGCATCACCTTTACTTGCTGCGGCAGCGACCGCCTTAAGGTCAGGGCGACGGTTGAGGGCCAGGCGCTTCAGGTCGGCCAGGTTCGCGCCCTTGAAAGTCGCGGCATCGAGGCTCCCGTTCAGCAAAGGCGCTTCGCCGTGAGGGAGAGCGAGCAGGGAGAAGAGTCTTGAACTGGACTCGAGGTAAGCACGGTCGATATCGATGCGAGCGCCCTCACTGCGGGCAAGTTCCACCTGGACCAGGTACATCTCAAGCTCCGGGATATCCCCTGCGTTGAGACGGTCCTCCGCCACCTGGAGCAACTGTTTGTTCAGGTCTATGGAACGGTACGCCAAGGCGAGTCTCTGTCCGGCGAGAAGCGCGTCGGAGTAGGCACCCTGCACCTGCTCCTTGAGGGTACGCTCGCGGTCGAGCACCTGCCAGCGGTACGCTGCCATGTCACGCTCGGCGACAAGACTGCGCTTGTTCCGCTTGTCTCCAAGCAGAAGTTCCTGGGAAATACCGAGGGAGAGGGTGTTGTCGGCACTGCTGCCGGTTAAGGCTCCAGTTGCGCCCTCCACCTCGAAGGTCGGATTGGGAAGCAGCCCGGCGCGCAAGGATGCGGCGTCGAAAATGCCTGCCTCCTTGCGCAAAGAGGCGATATCGGGGTTGTTACTGAGCGCCGTTTCAACGGCCTGGCGCAGAGAAAGGGCCTGCGTTTCAGCCGTTACGGGTGAAGCTGCCAAAAGGCAAAGGGCCACGGGCAGAAGAAGCCGCGCTCCCCTGAATGCAGTTGTTCCCAATGGGAAAACCTCCTGATCAGATGATGAAAAATACGAAAATGAACGTGACACGGCATGACTGCCCGAGAGGGCAAGCCTATGCGTTAGACGCACTACAGCCGTAAAGGGGAATTAGGCGCGCAACTGAGGGGGAACGAACTTGGAGAGAAAAACTTCCGGGAGGAAGGTGAAACGATCGAAACTTTTGATGTCTGAAAGAAGGGGAAGGTAGTTGAAAGAGAAAGAACCGAGGTTCAAGGAAAGATGGCAGGCGCAATCGCAGCAGAAATCGCAGTCGGCATGTCCGTCTTCCTCGTCCGCCGGACAACCGGGGAGATCGCACTCGGCGCCTTCGTGGGAGACGGTTTGTTCGCAGCTCGCAGCGCTTACGCCAAGTTGCTTGGCATGGGCGCTTTCGCACGTGCCACCCAGGATGAAGCAGAACAGCACCATGAGCAGCAAGGTAGAGATCGATTTAAGTGGCATCAAGTATCGCATCGCGCCGGAAAGATAGCTAAGGAAAGGCTAAGGTGTCAAGGAAAAAGCTGGCAGGAGGAAAGCTTCCTCCTGCCGGCATCGATTAGTCGAAGAGCTCTTCGAGAAATGATTTCTTACGATACGGCTTATGCCCGTGGTGCTGCGCATGGTGATAATCGGGCTGTGGCGCGTACTGTTGCTGTTGCTGTTGCTGTTGCTGTTGCTGTTGCTGCTGGGGCTGGGGCTGCTGCGGCTGTATTGCAGAGCGCTCTATGATCTTGTCGAGCTCCCCGCGATCAAGCCAAATGCCGCGGCACTGTGGACAGTAGTCGATTTCAATCCCCTGACGTTCAGACATGACAAGGTTCGCGTCGTTGCATACGGGGCACTTCATAGCATCCTCCTTTGTCTTTGCCTCCCGCAAGGGGCGAGAGGGTTGGCGGCAGGCTACTCACCTGCCCTGTCCGTATCAAGATGCGGCTCATGCAGTTTAACAGGTTTACCCCGCCGCACCCGCAGGTTGAGCATCTCGACCATCACCGAGAAAGCCATCGAGAAATAGATGTACCCCTTGGGGATGTGCATCCCGAAGCCCTCGCCTATGAGCGAAACGCCGATCAAGAGCAGGAAGCTAAGAGCGAGCATCTTTATGGTCGGATGTCTTTCGACGAAGGCGCTGATCTTGCCGGAAAATAGCATCATAAATCCAACTGCGATGACCACCGCGGCGACCATGATGAAGAGCTGACTCGCCATGCCGATAGCGGTGATGATGGAATCGAGCGAAAAAACAATGTCCAGCAGCAGGATCTGCACGATAACGGCGCCAAAAGTTGCACCCACCTTCGAGGCGTGCACGACCTCTTCGCCTTCGAGCTTCTCGTGAATTTCCATCGTACTCTTCCAGATGAGGAAGAGACCGCCGCTTAGAAGGATCAGATCACGGCCGGAGATTTCGTTTCCGAAGAGGCTGAAAAGCGGTGTAGTAAGCCCCATGAGCCAGGTAAGCGAGAAGAGAAGCGCCACGCGGATGAACATGGCGAGGCCGAGGCCGGTCAGCCTCGCCTTCTCCTGCTGCGCCGCTGGGAGCTTGCTTGCCTGGATGGAGATGAAGATGATGTTGTCAATGCCGAGCACGATCTCCAGCGCGGTCAGCGTGATGAGAGCCATCCAGACCTGCGGGTCGGTAAACCAATCCATCAAAGCTTCTCCTTAGAGTAATTTTATAGGTCCCCTCCCCCGCAGGGGGAGGAGTGATTAGCGCCTGACCGCCATCTGCTCGAGCCGCGCGATGCGCTCTTCCATTGGGGGGTGGGTGGAAAAGAGTTCCATCAAGCCGCCGCCGGTAAGCGGGTTCACTATGAACATGTGCGCCGTGGCGGGTCTCGCCTCCTGCATCGGAAGCTGGTGTGAGGCCATGTGCAGTTTCCTCAAGGCCGAGGCGAGCGCCAGCGGACGGCCACAGATCTCGGCACCGGTGGCGTCGGCTAAGTACTCGCGCGACCTGGAGACGGCCATCTGAATAAGCATCGCGGCGATCGGAGCGATAATCGCCATGGCGAGCGACCCGACCAGTCCGGCGATGCCGCCGCCGTCCTCCTCGTCGCTACGGCCGGCGCCGAACATGGCACCCCACTGCAGCATGTTGCCGATCATGGAGATAGCGCCGGCGAAGGTGGCGGCAATGGTGCCGACCAGGATGTCCCGGTTTTGCACGTGGGCCAGTTCATGCGCCATTACCCCTTCGAGCTCCTCCGGCGAGAGGATACGCAGTATCCCTTCCGTCGCGGCAACAGCAGCGTTCTGCGGGTTACGGCCGGTTGCGAAGGCGTTGGGACTGTCGGAAGGTATGATGTACACCTTCGGCATGGGAAGCCCTGCGCGCATGGCGAGGTTACGCACGAGGTTGTAGAAGGTCGGGTGGTCGTGCTCGCCGATCTCCTGCGCGCCGTACATGCGCAGCACGATTTTGTCCGAGAACCAGTAGGAGAAGAAGTTCATGCCAAGGGCGATGACGAAGGCGGTGACCATTCCGGACCGCCCGCCCATGGCGTTACCCATGGTCACCATGAGAACGGTGAGAAGAGCCAGCAGAAATGTTGTCTTGAGTCTTTGCATAGTATTTACCTCTAGATTGAAGATGCCCCGAAGGACTTGTTTCAGCTGAGGGCAAATAAAAAGACCTTTACCCTCGGCATAGTTACCAGGATAAAGGTCTTGTTGGCAGGATGTCTGCCCCGGTTCCGGGTCTTGCGACCGTATTGACGAAACTCGGGTCGGCCATGTCTCCGGCCGATAACTACTCCCCTTTAATGGTACGAAATATAATTTTTCCTATGCCAGTTGTCAAGGGTAATCGGTAACAGCACAGACCAAAGTAAAGACACTAAAATCACAACGCAAAGACGCGGAGCCGCAAAGACGCAAAGAGAAGGCAAGCTGTTAAACGGTTTGAAGGTTTAACTTTGCGCCTCCGCGTCTTTGCGTCTTTGCGTTGAAGCCTTTACGGTTCGCACAAAAAAAGCGGCCCCGCCGAAACGGGGCCGCTTTGTACTGCAAGGTCAGGCATTAGTCCATCTTGACGGGGACTTTTGCCCTGAGGACGAACTTGCCGTCCTTGACGTACAGAAGGCTGAGCGGGCTCTTGATCGGCTCGCGGTTTGCCTGCATGCTGATGGTGCCGGAAACGCCTTCGAACTTCTTGGTCTGTGCCAGAGCGGTCTTGAAGGTTTTCGCCTCAACACTGTTAGCACGCTTCATGGAGTCGACGAGGAGCATCACAGCGTCGTAGCCCTGGGCGTCGAAGAGGCCCGGGAGCTCGCCGTTATGCTTGGCCTTGAACGCCTCGATGAATTTGGCGGTAGCCGGGGATGCCTGCTCGGTGGAGAAGCCGAGAGCGGACATGGAGCCCTCGACAGCCGGGCCGCCCAGTTCGATGAATTTCGGGGAGAACAGGCCGTCGCCGCCGAACATCGGAGCCTTGAGGCCCTGCTTGCGCGCTTCCTTCATGATGAGGGCGCCTTCGGTGTAGTAGCCAGAGAACAGGATGACGTCCGGCTTCTTAGCCTTGATGTTGGTGATCTGGGCGGAGAAGTCCTTGTCGCCGTCCTTAACTTTCTCGTCGGCTACGATCTTGATGGACGAAACCTTGGCGGCCGCATCGCGGAAGGTCTGGGAGAGACCAACGGAGTAGTCGTTGTTGTCGGAGGTTACGATAGCAACCTTCTTGAAGCCGAGGTCTTTTGCGAAGTACTCGATGCAGGCCGGGATGGCGATGGAGTCGAGCAGGGTATCGCGGAAGATGTAGTCGCCTACCTCAACTACGCCCGGGCCGGTGGCGCCGGCGGAGAGGAGAACTACGCCTGCTTTCTGTGCGATCGGAGCGGCAACCTTGGTGATGCCGGTGGTCGGGTCGCCGACGATGGCGGTGACGTTGTCGCGGGAGATGAACTTCTGGGTAACAGAAGCGCCTTCCTGCTTGTCGCCACGGTTATCAGCCTCGACGATCTCGATCTTCTTGCCGAGCACGCCGCCGGCAGCGTTGACCTCGTCGGCAGCCATCTTCATGCCTTCGAGAGTCGGCTTGCCGAACATGGCAACGTCGCCGGTGAGGGCGCCGAGGAAGCCGATCTTCACGGTGTTGCCGGCCGGTTTGGCGGCCTCGGGTGCAGCGGCCTCTTCTTTCTTCTTGCAGCCGAACGCGCCGACTGCGAGCATTGCCACGAGAAGCAATGCGCTCATCTTCTTAAAGCTCATGCAAGTACCTCCTTAGTTTGATTGATTACATTGTCGCCAAGTTACAGTACGTCAACAGATTCTAGTAGTCACTGTACCTTTGTCAAGACAGTGACACTGAAGATTCTCTCCCCGGCACACAATGTACCGGGGAGAGATCATGCATTAGAAGCTGTAGTTTGCGATGAGCTTCATGTCCCACAGGTTGTCGGAATCGCCGCCGATTGCAATACCTTTGGCGTGGTCGCCAAGGATCACGTAACCACCACGTGCGCCGAGGGTCACGTTAGCAGTAAGCTTGTAGTAAGCTTCTGCATTGAGCTCGGTACCGAGGTACTTGCTGTCTGTGTTGTTGAGGTCTTTCGCGACGGCAGCGAAACCTGCGTTGGCGGCAGCGGTGATCTTGTCGGTGAAGTTGTAGTCGTAACCGATGGTGCCCATGATGACGCCTTCTTCGTTGTTGTTCACATCGTAGATGATGGCGTTGTCGATGGTGGTTGCCCACTTGTCGCGGCCGAGCATGATCATCTCGGAGTTGTAGAACTGGCCACCTTCGGTGTAGCCATTGTCGGAAGCCGGTACGTAGAAGGCGTTTTTGCCGCCGGAGACGTACAGGAACTCGGAGCGTGCGGTACCGCCGGCAAGAGCCATCTTGGCGCCGACGTTGAAGGCGTAACCCTTTGCATCCCTGCCGGTGGTCAGGTCGCCGAACTGCTTCACAGCGAAGCCGTCGAGGGAGAGGGGGCCAACTACACCGGCTGCGTTGAGGCCGAGGGTGTGAACTTTAGCTTCCGGGTAGACGGTGTATTTACCCGGGGTGTGGTTGTCGTTGATGTAGTAGTAAGCGGCACCAACAGTAAGATCCTTGGAGATAGTGTACTTGCCATCGAGGAGGTACATATCGAAGGCCTTGCTGCCGAGGGCATTGACGTCGGTCTTAACCTCTTTGCCGTCAGCGGAATCGTGGAAGCGGGAGTAACCTGCAGTTACCGTGGCTTTAGAGTACTCGTGGGAGAGTACGATCCCGGCCATGTCAGCATCGAACACGATACCTTTGAAAGCGTCGGATACCGGCTGCATACCGATCTTCGCGTTGATGGTCGGGTAGTTCAAGTCGAGGTAAATGTGCTTGGTTTCCATGTTGACGGTGTCCGCGCCGAGAGCGCCGCCGCCGCCACGGGCGTTTTCATAGGAGCTGTTCCCCCAGAAGTTGTAGTCGAACTCGAACTTGGTGACCAGTTTGACATGGTCGTCAGCCTTGGCGGTGTAGCCGAGACGGAGACGCTGCACGAAGTAGTTGGAGGTCGGGGAATCATCAATAAGGACCCCGGTGCCGGCGAAGTTGCCGGTGTCGAAGAAAGCGGTGAACGAGCCGGTAAACTGGTTTTCCAAAGCGAGTGCGGGGACTGCGGATGCTGCGGTGAGAGCTGCTGCTACTGCAACTACAAGCTTCTTGTTCTTCATTACTGCCTCCTCGTTGTTTTAGTGAATTGCAATTCCAGCTTGTGAAACGGTACTACGGTAAGTCAGAAAAAGACCTATCACCCCTTTCCTGTTGCTGAAGTAAATTACACCGGATACAAAAACTGGCCCCTACTGACGCAGGGGCCAGTTAAATTACAAAATCTGGCTCAGGAACAACTTGGCGCGCTCGTGCGTTGGCTGCGTGAAGAAGTGCTCTGGCGTCCCCTCCTCCACGATGCGACCAGCGTCCATGAAAATGACGCGGTCCGCCACTTCGCGCGCGAAACCCATCTCGTGCGTTACGACGGCCATGGTCATGCCTTCTTTAGCGAGGTCCTTCATGACGTCGAGAACTTCACCGATCATCTCCGGGTCGAGCGCAGAGGTCGGCTCGTCGAAGAGCATCAGTTTCGGCTCCATGGCGAGCGAACGCGCGATGGCAACACGCTGCTGCTGACCGCCGGAGAGCTTGCCCGGATAGGACTTCGCCTTGGAAGCAAGGCCAACGCGCTCGAGAAGCGCCATCGCCTTCTCCTCCGCCTCATGTCTGGAGCGCTTGCGCACCACGATCTGGGCGAGGGTCAGGTTGTCGAGCACGGTCTTGTGCGGGAACAGGTTGAAGGATTGGAACACCATCCCCACCTCTTCACGCACCTTGGTGATGTCCGTTTTCGGGTCATAGAGGTCCATGCCGTCGACAACGATGGTGCCGCGGTCGATTTCCTCAAGACGGTTGATGGAACGAAGCAGCGTGGACTTCCCGGAGCCGGAGGGACCGATGATGACCACCTTTTCGCCGTCGTACACATCCAGGGAGACCCGGTCAAGGGCACGGAAGGAACCGTAGACCTTGATGATCTCCTTTGCCTCTACCATTTTCCTGCGGTTATTTGTTGACACTGACACGCTCCTCCATAACGCCGATGATCTTCGAGAAGAACAAGGTGATGATCAGGTAAATCAGCGCGATGACCGTGTAGGTCTCGAAATAGGTGAAGGATTCGGAGGCATACTCGCGGCCCCGACGCAAAAGGTCGGCGACGGCGATGATGGAGACGAGCGAAGAGTCTTTCAAGAGCGCGATGAACTCGTTGCCTACCGGCGGCAGGATGACCTTGACCGCCTGCGGCAAAATGACGTGAATCATGGCCTGACGGCCGTTCATCCCGAGGGAGAGAGCCGCCTCGCGCTGTCCCTTGGCAATCGACTCGATCCCCGCACGGACCACCTCGCCCATGTATGCGCCATAGCAAACGGCCATGGCGATGATTGCGGAAAGGATGGCGGGGACCTTCACGATATTGCCGAGCGCATAGTAGATATAGAAGATCTGCACCAGCAGCGGGATACCGCGGATGATTTCGACGTAGAGAGAGGCGACGCCGTTGAAGAAGCGGTTCTTGGAGATGCGGCCCAAACCGGTGATGAGGCCGATGACGATGGCCAGAAGGATCGCCCCGAGGGTCACCTTGAAGGTAACTGCGATGCCGTCGGGTACGAACTTGAGAATCTCGAGGTACGGGTCGGGCTTGGAGTATGCCAGGTAAGAGATGGTGCCGATGGCGCCAAAAAACGCGATACGCCACGCGGTGAACAGACCGCGGTCGCTCTTACGGGGGATGGCCGCGCCGTCCCCTACATCAATGATCTGCTTCTTTGCTTCAATGCTCATGCTTTCTTCTGACCGTCCTGCGCCGGCATAACTTGTCGGCTTGTGTATTTGCTGCTCGGATCCTGCTCTGCCCGTAAATCGAAGAAAGCTCCTGCAGAAGCGGCCAACATGAGGCCATTCATTCCGCAGGAGCTTTTTCAGGTGTTATTTAAGCTGCCACTTCTTCTTGAGCTGTGCGTCGATCTTCTTCTTCTGGACGGCTGCGATGCCTTTGTTCAACTGCGCGACCAGTTCCTTGTTGCCCTTCTTCACGACGATGCCGTAGGCTTCCTTGGTGAAGGACTTGCCGACGATCTTGAACTTGCTGCTGTACTCTTTCTTCTGCAGCGCGTAGGTGATGGCGGTCGGCTCGTCGCAGACGACACCGGCGATGCGGCCGGCAGCCATGTCCTCAAAAGCCAGACCCACTTCGTCATAGGTCTTCAGCTCGACGCCGGCAACCTTCTTGACCTCCATCGCGCCGGTGGTGCCGATCTGGGCGCCGAGCTTCTTGCCCTTCAGGTCAGCGATCTTGGTCCCCTTCTCAGCCTTGGGAACAACGAGGATCTGACCGATCTGTACGTAAGGAACGGTGAAATCGTACTTCGCCTGACGCTCGGGGGTGATGGTGACCGAAGAGATGATGGCGTCATACTGGCCGGCTTCAACCCCGGCGAAGATGCCGTCCCAAGCGGTGTTCTTTACGGTAACCTGAAGACCGGCCTCTTTGGCGACGGCGTTGATGAAGTCGATGTCGAAACCAACGACCTTCTTGTTGGCATCCACGAACTCCATCGGCGGCCAGGTCGCGTCGGACGCAACGGTGATCGCCTTCTTGGGAACGGCGAATGCTGCGGACGCAACGCAGAGCCCCAGAGCCAGTACTGCAGTCAGAATACGAAGTGATTTCATGTTTCCTCCTTAATCGGGTTTAATATTAGGCGGAGTACACCATTCAGCTTTATCGCCGCATACTTTTAAAGGTATTCCACACTCTTGTCAACCACTTATTAATTAGGGATTGCGCTGGTTTTAAGCCCATGTTAACTTGTCATACCACAATTTAGTGAATTCAAGGTTTTATGGGGTCAAAATTACTTTGGGATCTGTCAAAAAAATTCGTGCTGGTATACTCCTTTTGATAACGACGTTCTTTTGGGGCGTCACCTTTACCGTGGTGAAGGACGCGATCAGCCAGGTAGACGTATTCGTTTTTCTGGCTCAGCGTTTCCTTTTTGCGACGGCGATCATGCTTCCTCTAGCCTTGGTTCGGGTCAACAAGATCAACTCCAGAACCCTTAGCCATGGTGCCATCCTCGGAGTCCTGCTGTTTGCTTCTTACGCCTTCCAGACTGTAGCCCTGAAGTACACCAGTGCATCGAATACCGGCTTTCTTACCGGGCTAAGCGTGTTGCTCGTGCCGCTTTTCGGCGCAGCGATCTTCAGACATTCCATCGGCAGCGGCATCAGATGGGGTGTCGGTCTCGCCACCCCCGGTCTTTTCCTTCTCTGCACCGACGGCAGCCTGAGCTTCAACCGGGGCGACGTCCTCGGTGCCATCTGCGGCGCCTGCGTCGCGCTGCACCTGCTTTACACAAGCCACTTCGCCCGGCATGCCGGTAACGACGTCTACCTCCTCACCACCTTGCAGCTCACCGTGGTCGGTCTGCTGAGTCTGGCCTCCGCGTCCTTTCGCGGCAAGGAGGTCTTCATCTGGCACCCGGAACTCCTCTGGACCTTGGTAGTCTGCGTGCTGATCGCGACCATCTTCGCCTTTTTGGTGCAGACCACCATGCAGAAGTTCATCAGCCCTGCTCACACCGCGCTCATCTTCTGCACCGAACCGGTCTTCGCCGCAGCATATGCGTATTACGCCGCAGGAGAAAGGCTCGGGGTCTTCGGCCTGATCGGAGCGATCCTCATCCTTGCAGGGATGATCGCTTCGGAACTGCTCCCTGAGGGGGCCCAGAGCGATGACGCCGTTACGGTGGCAGCGGAAGGTTGAACCGGCACTTGCCTGTTGACAGAGTTTCGTGGTTGTAATAATTCTTTCAGTCTGGCCAGACTCAATCACACGCACGTGCGGCTTATGCCGCGGAAGAAGGGGAAACTATGATCAACTCGGGAGACCACAGCGAGCTCAAGCATCATTTTGCCAGCGATAACTACGCAGGGATCTGCAGCGAAGCGTGGCAGGCGATGGCCGAGGCGAACAGCGGACTCGCCAGCTCCTACGGGGACGACCGCTGGACCGCACAGGCCTGCGAGAAGATCCGTGAAGTCTTTGAGAAGGACTGCGAGGTCTTTTTCGTTTTCAACGGCACCGCGGCCAACTCTCTTGCCCTCGCCTCGCTGTGCCAGTCATACCACTCCATCGTCTGCCACGAGATGGCGCACATAGAAACCGACGAGTGCGGCGCCACCGAGTTCTTCTCGAACGGCACCAAGGTGCTGCTGGTTCCCGGCGAGAACGGCAAGATAGACCTTGATGCCGTGGAGCATACCATCACGAAGCGCAGCGACATTCACTACCCGAAGGCCCGTGCCCTGAGCATCACCCAGGCGACCGAACTCGGGACGCTCTACTCTCTTGATGAGCTGCAGGGGATCGCGGAGTTAGCCAGAAAGTACAACCTGAGAGTGCACATGGACGGCGCCCGTTTCGCTAACGCGGTGGCATCCATGAACGTCGCCCCCAAGGAGATCAGCTGGCAGGCAGGCGTCGACGTCCTTACCTTCGGGGGGACCAAGAACGGCTTCGCCGTCGGTGAGGCGGTGGTCTTCTTCAACAAGGAACTCGCCAACGAATTCGATTACCGCTGCAAGCAGGCGGGGCAGCTCGCCTCGAAGATGCGCTTCCTTACCGCCCCCTGGATCGGCATGCTCGACAGCGGAGCGTGGCTCAGGAACGCGGCCCATGCCAACAGCTGCGCGAGACTCCTCGCCAACGAGATCAAGAAGATCCCCCAGGTGCGCATCATGTTCGAAAGCCAGGCCAACTCGGTCTTCCTCGAAATGGCACCCGAAGCACTGGAAGCGCTGCGCGCCAAGGGGTGGCACTTCTACACCTTCATCGGCTCCGGTGGCGCACGGTTCATGTGCTCGTGGGACACCAAGGTCGAAGAAGTCGCCCGGCTCGTCGCCGACATCAAGGCCTCGGTCGCCTGATACACAAAGGGGACGCCGTGATTTCGGCGTCCCCCCTTCTTTTCCACTCCTAACTGTTCCCATCTCCAGCGTCCGCACGCAAACCTTTACGCTCCAGCGTCTCTTAACACACCGGAACAGCTAAACCTCATCCGGATCCCCTTGTTTTGGTGAAACCAGATCTACAAACGAATGTCTTGTCGGCTAAAAATTATTTTTTTTGGCGAAAACATTTTTTTTGGACCTAAAACAATCACTTTTTAGGTTAAAAGTGTAATTTTCGAGCCTAAAACTAACGGTTTTCAGGTGAAAAATGAAAGTTTTTGATCAGAAAGCTTCTGTTTTGGGTAAAAAACTAACGGTTTTTGGTTCGAAACTTTCACTTTTTGGCAAGAAACAATTGTTTTTCCACCAAAAACAATCATTTTCCACACAGAAACTAGTGGTATCGGCAACTTAGCAGTGAACCCAAAACCCTAGCCTACCAGTTCAACCGCGGCCTTGGTCAAAATCCAACTGGTGCGCCTTTGTGAAGTAGCGCCGGTAGCCCTGGAGGACGATGAGATAGGCGGTAATGGCTACGGCCCCGGTGATGGCGCACATGATCGTCACCTGGTAACGCACCGCCACCATCGGTTCCGTCCCGGAGAGGATCTGTCCGGTCATCATTCCCGGCAGGGAGACGATACCCATGGCCGCCATGGTGTTGACCGTCGGCATGATAGCCGCCTTGAAGGCGTTTCGAAGCGCAGGCTTCGACGCCTGGCGTGCGCTCGCCCCTAGACACAGGGCGGTCTCGATCTCCTCGCGTCGCTCCCGCATCTCGGCTCCAAGCCGCTCCGCCGCGAGGCTCGCGCCATTCATAGAGTTGCCGATGATCATCCCGGCAAGCGGAATAAGGTAGCGCGGATCGTACCAGGGAGAGTAATGCACCACGAGGGTACAAAAAAGGAAGGTGACACTGCCGCAGCCGATGAGGAGCGAGACGCCGACCACGCGGTAAAAGCGCGGCACCTTTGTCTTGATGCGTCCGCCGATCACCTGCAGGGAGAAGACGCCCATAAGAAGCAGTATGGCGAGCACCGGCAGGGGACTCTTCACCGCGAAGATGAAGTGCAGCAGGTAGCCCACGGCAAGAAGCTGGAACACCATGCGCAGCGAAGCCCACAGCATCTGCCCTTCCTGCCCGATCCTCTTCAACCGGGCGAGCACCACCGCGAGGAGCACCAAACCATAGGCCACGAGCAGGTCCAGCAGACTCAAATTCACCAATCCCTGATTATCCACTTACCCCTCCTGATCAAGCGGTTCCGCAAAAAAGGCTTTCAAAGCCGCCGTCTTCGGATGAGCCAGGAGTTCCGCGCCCCTCCCCTCTTCCAGGATGCGTCCCGCCTCAAGATAGAAGCAGTAATCGGCCACCTTTTGCGTAAGGCGCAGATCATGCGTCACCATGATCATGGTGATGTTCTTCCCGTGGCTGATTTCACGCAAGGTCGAAGCCAGTTCATCCGACGTCCGGCGGTCAAGCGCACTGGTAGGTTCGTCCAAAAGAATAACTTGAGGTTTGGTGATCAAAGCACGCGCAACACCTACCCTTTGTTGCTGACCAAGACTTAAGGATCTGGCGTCACGTTCCAGCAGTTCCGGGTCCAGTTTCGCGAGCGACAGCACGTCCAGGACATCAACGCTGTCCGCCCCCGGCGGTGCCATCTGACGATACCTGAAGGGCATCTGCATGTTGTCCAGGACCGTCCCGTCGAACATGAAAGGCTTTTGCGGCACAAGAGCCACCAGACGCCGCAGTTCAAGGGGATCAAACGCCGCTATATCCCTTCCGTCAAGCTCGATGCGCCCTTCGCCCGGCTCGGTCAGACGGTTGATCAGGCGGATAAGGGTACTCTTGCCGCCGCCGGAAGGGCCTATGATGGCGGTGATTTCTCCGGCCTTGGCGGAAAAGGAAACGGAATCGAGCAGCCGCACGCGTCCACCATCGGGCCGGCGCCCGAAATACGACACGTTTGTCAGTTGAACCGAACAGACGGGGGGATTCACCACGGGGTTTCTCCTTCTTTTACAGAAAAAAGCACGGAGAGCGGC
This sequence comes from Geomonas edaphica, assembly GCF_004917075.1. Classification (GTDB taxonomy): domain Bacteria; phylum Desulfobacterota; class Desulfuromonadia; order Geobacterales; family Geobacteraceae; genus Geomonas; species Geomonas edaphica. Next base: position 64,634 of record NZ_SSYB01000001.1, on the reverse strand, counting down.
GCACCGTGCTTTTCAAACGTCGTCGTCAAGGTAACCTCTCGGGCAGGTTACCCGATGGAAGCAAGTTCCAGCCTGCCGCCCCAGCGCAGCATCAACTCTCCACGCAGCCTTTCGTGCCCCGGCATGCCGAGCTCCGGATCATGCTCCACCAGTGCGAAGGCTTCCTTCCTCGCCTGTTCGAGAACACCGCCGTCGCGCAGGATGTCCGCCACGCGTAACTCGGGAAGCCCCGCCTGCCGCGTCCCGAGGAAATCTCCCGGCCCGCGGATCTGCAGGTCCGCCTCGGCGATGACGAAGCCGTCAGAACTCTTCACCATCACCTCGAGCCTTTTCTGCCCATCCTCGGAGAGCCTGTCCCCGGCGAGCAGTATGCAGCGCGAGCGCTCGCTGCCGCGCCCTACCCTGCCGCGCAACTGGTGCAGCTGCGACAGTCCGAAACGTTCGGCGTGCTCGATCACCATCACGGTCGCGTTGGGGACGTCGATCCCCACCTCGATTACCGTGGTGGAGACGAGGATGTCGGTTTCACCCGCCTTGAATCCCTTCATCACCGCCTCTTTCTCAGAGGCACTCATCCGGCCGTGCAGAACGGCGACGCGCAGGTCAGGGAAAACCTCCTGCGCCAGGTGATCGGCCATCTGCACCGCGGCCTTCAGGTCGATCTTTTCCGACTCCTCGACGAGGGGATAGATGACGTAGGCCTGCCGTCCCTTCTGCACCTCCTCGCGCACCAGGGCGTAGACCTCGCGCCGGCGCGATTCGCGCACCATCCGGGTCTCTATCGGGGTGCGTCCAGGGGGAAGCTCGTCGATGACGGAGAGTGAGAGATCGCCGAACACGGTCATGGAAAGGGTGCGCGGGATGGGGGTCGCGGTCATGACGAGGATGTCGGGGTTCCCCCCCTTTTTCTTCAACAAGGCCCGCTGCACCACGCCGAAGCGGTGCTGCTCGTCGATGATGCCCAGCCCCAGCCGGTGAAACTCCACCTTGTCCTGGATCATGGCGTGCGTGCCGACCACGATCCGGGTCTCCCCGGAGGCGATTTTTCCGAGGGTGTCCCCCTTCCCCTTGATGCTGGCGGTCAGAAGCGCAACGGAGATGCCGAGCTGTTCGCAGAAGCGGTGGATGTTCAGGTAGTGCTGCTCGGCCAGAAGCTCGGTCGGGGCCATGATGGCCACCTGGTACTCGTTCTCGACGCTGACGAGCGCCGCCATGAGGGCCACGATCGTTTTGCCGCAGCCGACATCCCCCTGCACCAGGCGGTGCATCGGGTGCGGCGCCATCATGTCCTCCTTGATCTCGGAGAGGACACGCTTCTGCGCGCCGGTAAGGCTGAAGGGAAGGAGCTTCAAAAGCTCCTTGGTGTAACGGTGCGTCACCTGGAAGCTGATGCCGTCCTCGAGCGCGATGCCCCGCTTTTTCATGGCGAGCCCGAGTTGCAGGAAGAACAGCTCGTCGAAGGCGAGCGACCGATGCGCCTTGGAGCGGCCGCTGTTCATCTCGTCGATGGGGGCGGAAGGATCGGGCTGGTGCGCCTCCCGAAGCGCCACCGGAAGACTCAAAAGGTGGTGGCGGTGCAGCATAGACTCGGGGAGCGCTTCCTTTACGTAGCGGCTGTAGCGGGGCACCGCCTCGCGCATGATGCGGCGCATCACCTTCTGGCTCACCCCCTCGGTGAGCGGGTAGACAGGCAGAATGCGGCCGAAATTCTCAGGGTCGCGCGCCATGACCTGCTCGATCCCCTCCCCCTCCCCGGCCCATTCCACCTCGGGATGGTGCATCTCGCGCTGGAAACCGAACTGGTGCACGTCTCCTATGAAGATGCCGCGCCGCCCCGGCGTGAACTGTTTTTTCAGGAAGTTTGGCTGGAAGTTGAACCACTTGAGCGGCATGCTGCCGCTCTCATCACGGACGATCGCCTCGAAGTAGCGCCTCCCCCCCTTGGTGACCTGCGCCTCGGCGGATACCACGGTGGCAAAAAAGGCCTCGCTGTTCCCCGGGCGCAGTTCCGCGATACGCTTCAACTGGCGCCGGTCCTCGTAACGATGTGGCAGCAGGTAGAGGGCGTCCTCGACCGTGACGATCCCTTTCTTGGCAAAAAGATCGGCGAGCTTCGGCCCCACCCCCTTGATGGCGGTCATGGGGGTCTTCAACTCTTCAGGTACTGACACGGCTGCGGGAGTGGCTTTCAACGGCGTGGGAGGCGGAGCTGCGGAGGCGCTTGCCTTGGGCTTTGCGGCGTCCTTTGCTTGAGTCTGCCTGGTGACGCGCAGGGCGCCGTCGACGATCTCGACGCTGACCCGGTCGCCCGGGCGCAACTCAAGAGAGTTCCTGAGTTCTTCCGGAAGTTTAAGGGACCCGTCTGGCGCGAGTGTTATGATGGGCATGGGAGGAAAAGGAAAGCGCCCGGCGGTTGCTTCCGCCGGGCGCCGTTGTTGCTAATCGAAAAGCTGGTTGAGGTCGTTGACGATCTCGTCCACGCTGATGCCGTGGGCAGCGCACCCCTGCTCCAGGGACTCGTTCTGAGCGCCCATGCAGCCGATGCAGCCGAGGTTGTATTTGGCAAGCACCTTGACGACGTCCGGGTGCATCCTCATCACTGCGGCAAAAGTCATATCCTTGGTTACCTGAGCCATGTAAATCCTCCTGTTACGCGCGAAGCGTTTGGTTTGCGTTGCCGACGGGAGTCCCGCCCTTTTTGTCAAGCCGTCTGCCGCGCGACGCCACGCTGCACATCGCGAAACGGCCGGTCTATTCGTAGCGGATCTCGATGATCTCGTATTCCTTCATGCCGGAGGGGACACTGACGCGGACGGTATCGTCCAGCTTGTGCCCGATGAGCGCCTTTCCTACCGGGGAGGTACAGGAGATCTTGCCCAGCTTGATGTCGGCCTCGTCCTCGCCGACGATCTTGTAGGTGACTTCCTCCTCGGTGGCGGTGTCATACATGGTGATCGTGGCACCGAAGACGACCTTGTCCGGCTTCAGGTTGGAGAGGTCAACGACGTATGCCCTCGCCAGTTTGTCCTGCAGTTCCAGGATGCGCCCCTCGATGAAACCCTGACGGTTCTTGGCCGCATCGTACTCGGCATTCTCGGAAAGGTCGCCGTGCGCCCTCGCCTCGGCGATATCCTGGATCACCTTCGGGCGTTCTTCCTTAATAAGGCGTTTCAGGTCCTCCTGGAGGACCTCGTAACTCTCCTTGGTCAATGGAACGGTCTGAGACATCGCTTCTGCTCCTTGTGAACTTATAGGGGGGCCTGGCGGCCCCCCGTTGCACTGCTAGCTGGATTTGCAAAGGGAGCGTCAACTCGACGCTCCCCGGTCAGTTACTTCAAATAATCCTGAATCGATTTCACTTCCAGCTTGGACTGCGACATAGCTATGATGCCGTCCGCCGCGGCCCGCGCCCCGGAGGCTGTCGTGTAGTAGGCTACGTTGTGGATCAGGGTGTTCCTGCGGATCGAATAGGAATCGGCGACTGCCTGGGCACCGTGCGTGGTGTTGATGACCATGCAGATCTCGTTGTTCTTGATCATGTCCACTATGTGGGGACGCCCTTCAAGCACCTTGTTCACCACCTGCACCTTGACTCCCCTGTCCTGCAGGTAGGTCGCGGTGCCGCGGGTGGCGACCAATTCGAAGCCCTGATCATACAGTCTTTTGGCTGCGCTGACAATATGTTTTTTGTCAGCGTCCTTCACTGATATGAACACTTTACCGGCCGTAGGAAGCTTCACGTTGGCCCCCATCTGCGCCTTCGCATAGGCCTTGGCGAAGGTCTCGCCGATCCCCATAACCTCGCCGGTCGATTTCATCTCGGGTCCGAGGATGGTGTCGACCCCGGGGAACTTGGCGAAGGGGAAGACCGACTCTTTCACCGATATGTGCTCGGGGATGATCTCTTCGGTGACGCCGAGCTCGGTGAGGGTCTTGCCGGCCATGACGCGGGCGGCGATCTTCGCGAGCGGCCTACCGGTCGCCTTGGAAACGAAGGGCGAGGTGCGGGAAGCGCGCGGGTTGACCTCGATGATGTAGATATCGTTGTCCTTCACGGCGTACTGGACGTTCATGAGCCCCTTGACGTTGAGTTCGAGCGCCATCACCTTGGTCTGGCGCCTGATCTCGTCGGCGATCTCCTGCGAGATGGAGTAAGGGGGGAGCGAGCATGCGGAATCGCCGGAATGGATACCGGCCTCCTCGATGTGCTCCATGATGCCGCCGATGACGGCGATGTTGCCGTCGCAAAGCGCGTCGACGTCGATCTCTATCGCCTCGTCGAGGAACTTGTCGATGAGGATCGGGTGCTCTGGCGAGGCCTGTACCGCGGTGTGCATGTAGCGGCGCAGGTTGTCCACGTCATAGACGATCTCCATGGCGCGGCCGCCAAGAACGTAGGAGGGCCGCACCACGACCGGGTAGCCGATACGCTCGGCGACGGCCTCGGCCTCCTCGAAGGAGCGCGCGGTGCCGTTTTCGGGCTGGCGCAGGTTCAGCTTCTGCAGCATCTCCTGGAAGCGCTCACGGTCCTCGGCGCGGTCGATGGCGTCCGGCGAGGTGCCGATGATGGGCACGCCAGCCTTCTCGAGCGCGACAGCGAGTTTCAGCGGGGTCTGCCCGCCGAACTGCACGATGACGCCGGTCGGCTTCTCGACGTCGACGATGTTGAGCACGTCCTCGTAGGTGAGCGGTTCGAAGTAGAGACGGTCCGAGGTGTCGTAGTCGGTGGAGACGGTCTCGGGGTTGCAGTTGACCATAATGGTCTCGTAGCCGTCCTCGGCGAGGGCGAAGACGCCGTGCACGCAGCAGTAGTCGAACTCGATCCCCTGACCGATGCGGTTCGGTCCGCCGCCCAGGATGATGATCTTCTTGCGGTTCGTCACCTCCGCCTCGCACTCCTCCTCGTAGGTCGAGTAGAGATACGGGGTGTGGGCGACGAATTCGGCAGCGCAGGTGTCGACCCGCTTGAAGACGGGCTTCACGCCGAGGGAAAGACGGAGCTCGCGCACCTCCACTTCCGTTATCTTCCAGAGCTGGGCCAAGTACTTGTCCGAGAAGCCGTAGCGCTTGGCGTCCCAGAGGGTGTCGCGCAGCACTTCGCCTGACTTGTCCTTGATGTCGGCCTGCTTAAGGCACTCCTCCATCTCTATGATCTGGCGGATGTTGTGCAGGAACCAGGGATCGATGGCGGTAAGGGCGTAGATCTCTTCCACAGTCATGCCGCAGCGGAAGGCGTCGCCGACATACCAGAGGCGATCGCAGTTGGGGGTGCGCAGCTTGTCGTTAAGGAGCGTGCGTTCCTTTTCGGAAAGCGCCCGGCGGGTGTCGCCCCCTACGCCGAAGAAGCGGGACTCGAAACCGCAGGAGCCGATCTCCAGGGAGCGAAGCGCCTTCTGGAAGCTTTCCTTGAAGGTACGCCCGATGGACATGACCTCGCCCACCGATTTCATCTGCGTGGTGAGGGTCGCGTCCGCAGCCGGGAACTTCTCGAAGGTGAAGCGCGGGATCTTGGTCACCACGTAGTCGATGGTCGGCTCGAAGCAGGCCGGCGTCTCCTTGGTGATGTCATTGGTGATCTCGTCCAGGGTGTAGCCGACCGCGAGTTTCGCAGCGATCTTCGCGATCGGGAAGCCGGTCGCCTTGGAGGCGAGCGCCGAGGAGCGGGAGACACGCGGGTTCATTTCGATGACGATGAGGCGGCCGTTTTTCGGATTGATGCCGAACTGGATGTTGGACCCGCCGGTATCGACGCCGATCTCGCGGATGATCTTGAGCGAGGCGTCGCGCAGGATCTGGTATTCCTTGTCGGTGAGCGTCTGTGCCGGTGCCACGGTGATGGAATCGCCGGTGTGCACGCCCATGGCGTCGAAGTTCTCGATGGAGCAGATGATGACGACGTTGTCAGCGGTGTCGCGCATCACCTCGAGCTCGTACTCCTTCCAGCCGATCAGGGACTCCTCGACCAGGATCTCGTCGGTCGGGGAAGCCTCGATGCCGGCCATGGACATACGCTCGTACTCTTCCATGTTGTAGGCGATGCCACCGCCGGTGCCGCCCAGGGTGAAGGAGGGGCGGATGATGGTCGGGAAGCCGACGTATTTGATCACGTCCATGGCCTCCTGGTAGTTGTGCGCGAGCCCCGACCTCGGGATATCGAGACCGATCTTCACCATCGCTTCCTTGAACAGGGTGCGGTCCTCGGCCTTCTTGATGGCCGGGAGTTTCGCGCCGATCAGCTCCACCCCGAACTTGTCGAGGGTGCCGTTCTCGGCCACAGCAACCGCCGTATTGAGGGCCGTCTGCCCGCCGAGGGTCGGCAGCACCGCGTCCGGGCGTTCCTTCTCGATGATCCTCGCGAGGACCTCCGGGGTGACCGGTTCGATGTAGGTGGCGTCGGCGAAGTCCGGGTCGGTCATGATGGTCGCCGGGTTCGAGTTGAGGAGTACTACCTGGTACCCTTCCTCCTTGAGCGCCTTGCAGGCCTGGGTGCCGGAATAGTCGAACTCGCACGCCTGGCCGATGACGATCGGGCCCGCGCCGATGATGAGGATCTTCTTGATGTCTGTGCGTTTAGGCATTTAAATCTCCCTCTTAATCTAAAAACGTTCAACGTTCAGCGTTCAACGTTCTGCGTTAAAATTGTTTTCCTTGCTAAGGAAGCCGTACGGTTCCATTGCCAGGAAATCGAACGACTTTGCTTCAACGTTGAACGTAGAACGTTGAACGGCTTCTCACTCCGGTTCTTCCTGTACCCATCCGTTTTCCAGCTCCAGCTCTTCCAGGGCGTCGACCGCCTCGGCGTACTCTTCGCTAGTGATCCTTCTCTCAATCCCCGGCGTCTGCGCGGCGGCGTGCGCCGGGAAGTACTGACTCATCAAGGCAATGTGGGTCTCCGCCCCTAAGTTCTCCGCGATCCACGCGAGCGTTTCCGAACTCCCCGCCTGCCCCTTAGGCAGCACCAGGTGACGCACGATCAGGCCGCGCACCGCGATACCATCATCGTCACACTGAAGATGCCCAACCTGCCTCAACATCTCCGGAAGCGCCCGCCGGTTCACCTCGGTGTACCCCTTGGCGCCGGAGAGCCTTACCGCCACTTCATTCGAGCAGTACTTCATGTCCGGCAGGTAGATATCCACCACGCCGTCCAGAAGTTCGAGGGTCTCGAGGCTCTCGTAACCGCTCGTATTCCACACGATGGGAATCCTGAACCCCTTGCGGATGGCTAGGTAGAGGGCAGCCAGGATCTGCGGCGTGAAGTGGGTCGGCGTGACGAAGTTTATGTTGTGCACACCCTTTTTCTGCAGCCCGACCATCTTGTCGGCCAACTGCCCCACCGTCAGATCGGTTCCGTTTCTAAGCTGGCTGATCGGGAAGTTCTGGCAGAACTTGCAGTTCAGGGTGCAGCCCGACAGGAAGATGGTGCCGGAGCCCCGGGTTCCGGAGATCGGCGGTTCCTCCCCCCGGTGCACGTTGGCGGAGGCGATGCGCACTTCCTTGCCGCTTTCGCAAAGCCCCGTCTCTCCCACCAGGCGGTTCACGCCGCAGGCGTGGGGGCAGATGTCGCATGCTGCGAGGCGGGCGTAGGCGGCCTTTATGCGCCGGGTCAGCTCGCCGCTTTCATATAGTTCCAGATATTTCATGAACCTGAGGACGCGTCCTTCTACGCCTTATGCTTCTCCATGAGCTCCACGAACCTGTTGAACAGGTAGTGAGAGTCGTGCGGTCCGGGGGACGCCTCGGGGTGATGCTGCACCGAGAAGATCGGGAGCGTCTTGTGCGCCATCCCTTCGACGGTCTGGTCGTTCAGGTTCTCGTGGGCGAGCCCTGCCACGTTCTGCAGCGAGAGGATGTCGACCGAGAAGCCGTGGTTCTGCGCGGTGATCTCAACCTTTTTGGTCGCCATGTCCATGACCGGGAGGTTGGAGCCGTGGTTGCCGAACTTGAGCTTGATGGTGCGCCCGCCAAGGGCCAGGCCGAGCAGCTGGTGGCCGAGACAGATGCCGAAGATCGGCTTCTTGCCCACGAACTTCTTGATGTTCTCGATTACTTCCTTCATCGGCTCCGGGTCGCCAGGGCCGTTGGAGAGGAAGATGCCGTCCGGGTTCATGGCGAGTGCCGACTCGGCCGGGAAGGTAGCAGGCACAACGGTCACGTCGCAGCCGGCAGAAACCAGGCAGCGCAGGATGTTCAGCTTGATGCCGAAGTCATAGGCGACCACCTTGTACTTGAGATCCTTGCGGTCCACCTCGGGGTATCCTGTCTGCAGGTCCCAAAGCCCCTGGGTCCAGTGGTAGGGCTTCTCGCAGGTAACGCCGGTGGCGAGATCGAGTCCGGACATGGACGGAATGGCGCGCGCCTTTTTTACCAGGCTCTCCGGGTCGAAGTCGACGGTGGAGATGATGCCGTTCTGGGCGCCCTTGTCGCGCAGGTGCCGGGTGAGCGCGCGGGTATCGATCCCCTGGATGCCGACCACACCGTTTTCCTTCAGGTAGGCATCGAGGCTCATGGTGGCGCGGTAGTTCGAGTAGCAGTCGAGGTACTCGCGGACGATGAAGCCGGAGAGGTAGAGCTGGTTGCTCTCGATGTCCTCGGGGTTGATCCCGGTGTTGCCGATCTGGGTGTAGGTCATGGTGACCATCTGCCCCCGGTACGAGGGGTCGGTGAGCACTTCCTGGTAGCCGGACATGGCGGTGTTGAACACCACCTCGCCGCTTGTTTCGCCCGTTGCGCCGAAGGCCTTCCCTTTGAAAATCCGGCCGTCCGCCAGAGCCAGTACTGCTTTCATGTATCTTCTCCCGAATCCGTTATATTTCTGCCGCGCCAAGAGGCGCGTATCTTCTCTATGGTCTCTTCCGGTGGAATCTGGTTCCCGCCCCCGGAGGGGGAGGGACAGGGAGGGGGATGCGCAGCATCTCCTTCCAACCAGCTTCCCCATCCCGACCTCCCCACGCCAGGGGGAGGAGTGTGGAGCGATGTTACGCCTGGTACACCACCTGTCCCTTGACGACGGTGTACACCGCCTTGCCTTTCATCTTCCAGCCGATGAACGGGGAGTTTTTAGACTTGCTCTCAAGCTTTGCCGCATCAACTTCCCACTCTTTCGCCGGATCGATGATGGTGACATCGGCCACCGCACCAGCCCTAAGTGTGCCGCGATCAACACCGAGGATTTTGGCTGGGTTGCACGACATTACCGAAATGAGCCCTTCAAGGTCCAGCACCCCCTCATCGACGAGTTTCAGGGAGAGCGGCAGCGAGGTCTCAAGGCCGATGATACCGTTCAGCGCGAGGTTGAATTCGACGTCCTTCTCGTCCAGGTGATGCGGCGCATGGTCGGTCGCGATGGCATCGATGGTGCCGTCGGCAAGACCGGCCTTCATCGCGGCGACGTCGGCGTCGCTTCTCAGGGGCGGGTTCATCTTGGCGTTGGTGTTGTAGCCGCGCACCGCCTCATCGGTCAGGGTGAAGTAGTGCGGCGCCGTCTCGCAGGTGACCTTCACGCCGCGCACCTTGGCGTTTCTGATGATGCGCGCTGAGCCTTCGGTGGAGATGTGTGCTATGTGGACCGGTGCGCCGGCGAACTCGGCCAGGTACACCTCGCGGGCCACTGCGATGTCTTCGGCAGCCCAGGGGATCCCCTTGAGGCCGAGCTCGGTGGAAACGAACCCTTCGTTCATCACCCCTTCACCGACCAGGGCGAGGTCCTCGGAGTGGGAGATCACGGTGATGCCGACCCCTTTTGCGTACTCGAGGGCGCGGCGCATGAGTTCGGTGCTGCAAACCGGCTTGCCGTCGTCGGAAACCGCGACGCAGCCGGCCTCTTTCAGGTCGCCCATCTCGGCCAGGCTCTCACCCTTGCTTCCCTTGGTGATGGCACCGACCGGGAACACGTTCACCAGTGCTTCGCTCTTGGCCTTGTTGACCACGTAGCTTGCCACCGCCTTGTTGTCGATTACCGGAGAGGTGTTCGGCATGCAGGCAACCGAGGTGAAACCGCCGGCTGCAGCGGCGCGGCTGCCGGTGGCGATGTCCTCTTTGTACTCAAGGCCCGGATCGCGTAGGTGCACGTGCATGTCGATTAGTCCCGGGGTCACCAGGAGGCCGGAAGCGTCGATCACCTGGAACCCTTCCGGGGAGCCGAGCCCCTTGCCCAGTTCCAGGATGACGCCGTCCGCGATGAGGATGTCCATGGTCTCGTCGATCCCCTGCGAAGGATCGATCACCCGCCCGCCTTTTATCAGAAGATTCATCTTTATACCCTCCTAAACCCGTTCAAGGTTCAACGTTCAACGTTCAAGATGCCGCCCTGCCCGTAGCATCCAAAGCGGAACGGCTGCTTCATTCCAGGAAAGTTAAGATTCAACATCCGGTTCGACTAAAGCCTAACGTCGAACGTTGAACGTTGAACGTCCTCTCGGTTCTATTCGACGGGCTCGCCGCCGCAGACGTGATACAGCATGGCCATACGGACCGCTACGCCGTTTTCCACCTGCTTCAGGATGTGCGACTGGTCGCAGTCGGCGACGAAGGAGGAGAGCTCAACGCCGCGGTTGATCGGGCCTGGATGTATGACGATGGCGTCCTTCTTCGCAAGAGCAAGCACGGCAGGGTTTAAACCGAAATAACGGGCGTACTCGCGCATGCTGGGAAGCAGGGTTTTCCCCTGACGCTCCAGCTGGATCCTCAGCATCATCACGACGTCGGCCTGGTCGACCGCCTCGCGCATGTCCTTGCAGACGGTGACGTTGCCAAGCCGCTCGATGCCGATCGGCATCATGGTCGGGGGACCGGCGAGGAAAACATGGGCGCCCATGGTGGTGAGCCCGTAGATGTCGGAGCGTGCGACGCGGCTGTGCGTGATGTCGCCTACGATGGCTACCTTGAGCCCCTCGAGCTTGCCGAACTTCTGACGCATGGTGAGCATGTCCAAAAGCCCCTGGGAGGGGTGCTCATGCGCGCCGTCGCCCGCGTTGATCACGGAGCAGGAGACCCTTTTGGCGAGGTACTCGTGCGCGCCGGAGATGGAGTGGCGCATTACGATGATGTCGGGCTTCATGGCGAGGAGGTTGTTTGCGGTGTCGGAAAGGGTCTCACCCTTGGTGACGGAACTGGTCGACGCGGTGATGTTCACGGCGTCGGCGGAGAGTCTTTTCGCGGCGATCTCGAAGGAGGTGCGGGTCCTGGTGGAAGCCTCGTAGAAGAGGTTGATCACGGTCTTGCCGCGCAAGGTCGGCACCTTCTTGATGTCCCGACGGTTGATCTCGCTGAGACTGTCCGCCGTGTCGAGGAGCAGCTCAATCTCCTCTTTGTTCAGATCCTTCAGGGCAATGATGTCTTTGTGCCGAAAACCCATGGTCCCCCCCCAAGAAACAAGTTTTACGCCATGCACCGTGCGAGGCGCGTTGAAACGATCAGACAATCACAAAAAAGCTCCCTCCCCCATTGCGGGGGAGCAAACAGTTACTTCTGCAGGATGACTTCGGTCGGCTTGTTGTCGGCGTCGAAAGCAACCATGATGTTCTCGCTGCGGCTGGTCGGCACGTTGCGGCCGACGAAGTCGGCGCGAATCGGCAGATCGCGGTGCCCGCGGTCCACCAGCACGGCCAACTGGATGCAGGAGGGACGCCCCTGGTCGATGATGGCGTCCATGGCGGCCCTTATGGTGCGGCCGGTGAAGAGGACGTCGTCAACGAGCACGACCCTTTTCCCTTCCACGGAGAAGGGGAGCTCGGTCTTGCCGACCGGCAGGTGCTCGTGGTGCCCCTTTATGTCGTCGCGGTACATGGTGATGTCCACGGCACCGACGGGGACTTCGACCCCCTCGATTTCGTTCAAGCGGTCACCTAGTTCCTGAGCGAGATATACGCCGCCGGTCCTGATGCCGACCAGCACGAGCCCTTCGACCCCTTTGTTCTTTTCCAGCACCTCGTGGGCTATCCTGGTGAGCGCCCTTTTTACGCCGGTGCCGTCCAGTATCACAGTGTTTTCAGCCATAATAACCCCCTGTCATCGGCGTAAGCGCCTGTCGTGAAAGTGTTGCGCCGGGGCGCGTAATTAAAAAAAGCCTTTCCGCGCAGGTGGGCGAAAAGGCTCTTCCTTTAGATAGTAAAAGAGTACTTTATGCTTCACCTTTGCTAACCTCACGGGGCTAATTTAAAAGGCAACGATAAATTTGTGACAAAGTAGCATCGAGGGTCCGCAGAGTCAAGGAAAAGAGGAGGTAAAGCATAAAGATTTAGATTAAGATTTGACAATAAATGTCGCACGATAAAGCGGCAACCGAGGAGGTTATAGAGGGGCCACAGAGAAGGCCGATAACGGCAGCTTACTCCGTTGAATCTGAAAACCTCCGTCTCCTCTGTAATAATGCTTCCGGGGTGTCCTCCCCTGCCCTTGCCATAGTCGTGGCAAAATGCTATAAGGCTCGGACCGTATGGGAATTTATTGACTCATGGCAGCCGCAAAGAGCGGTATAGCGCATCGAGGACAAAGGAAGACGTGATGTTGACAGGAAAACAGAAGAGATTTCTCCGGGCACTCGGACACGGGCTGAAACCGGTGATACAGGTGGGCAAGAGTGACGTGAGCGAGGCGCTGATCCGCGAAACCTGCGAGGCGCTCGCCGCCCACGAGCTCATCAAGGTAAAGGTGCTGGAGAGCTGCCTCATGGACCGCCATAGCGTTGCGGAGGAGCTGTGCACCGCCTGTGAGGCCGAGCTCGCCCAGGTGCTCGGGCGCACCATGCTCCTTTACAAGCCGGCAAAGGAGCCGAAGTTGGAACTTCCCAAAGGGAAGTAGCGGCCAACCACAAGGACAATAAAAAGCCTCCCCGCTCCGGCAGGGAGGCTTTTTTGTCTGGCCGGTAAAAGGTCAGCAGACACCGCAGGCGTTGAAATGGGAGGAGTACTTCATGTCCGTCCCCTGGATGTGATCCTGCAGCCAGCGTTTGAGGAATTCGAGAATTTCCGCGGTGAAGATGAGTCCTGCGTTGTCGACCCTCGCCTGCAGTTCGAGCGCCTTCTCCGCGAATGCGGCGTGCTCTTCCTTGTGCTCCGCGAGAGCCGGATACTGCAGCTTGCGCATGTACTCCTCCTCGGCGTCGAAGTGAGTTCTTGCGTAGCTGACCATGCTTGAGATGATCTCCTTCTGCGCCTCCTTCCCCACGCGCGCGATGTGCGCGTCATGCAGGGCGTTCAACATATCGACAAGTTTTTTGTGCTGCTCGTCGATCTCCTTCACTTTCACACTCAGTGAGTCGGTCCACTCGAAATACGCCATTGCCATCACCTCTGTAAGTAGGAATTCTCAGATGGCTTTAGATACCATATTTCCTAAGAGGTTCAAGCGCACTCTCACCGTTGAAGCGTTTACACAGAAAGTACACCTCGTCGACATTTGAGTCTCACTGAAGTTTCCGCACCGCGTCGCGCAGCGTTGCAAGGCGGTATGGCTTCTGTACAAAACCGGTCACCGCTGCGCCGGTAAACTTCCTTGCCACCTCCTGCTCACTGTAACCGCTGGCTATAATCACCTTCACCACAGGATCGATGGAGTGCAACGCGCGGTAACACTGCTCCCCATCCATGCGCGGCATGGTCAGATCGAGGATGACGAAGCTGAAATCACGGCTCTCGCTGAAACGCTGTACCGCCTCCTCACCGTCGGCAGCGGTGACGACGGTGAAGCCGAGCGCTTTCAGGAGTTCGCCCCCCACGCTGCGCACCTCGTCCTCGTCGTCCACCAGCAGCACGCGCCCGTGTCCCTGCCAAAGCCCTGTCCCCCCGGCAGCTTCTACGACCTTGGGGCTTTCCTGCGCGGCTGGAAGAAAGACGCGTATCGTGGTTCCCACGCCTGGGTCGCTGAGCACCTTGATGCCGCCCCGGTGCCCCCTGACGATCCCCATCACCGCGGCCATCCCCAAGCCCCTGCCGGTGAACTTGGTGCTGAAGAAGGGATCGAATATCCGACCCGCGGTGTCCTGGTCCATGCCGCAGCCGTTATCGGAGACACCGATGAAAACGTAGCGCCCTTCGCCTCCCGGGTGCACGGGCCATGCATCCCGGAAAAAGCCGCCGTCACAGTGCTGGGCCCCGGTGGAAAGCTCGATCACCCCTTCCCTATCCCCTATCGCTTCGGCGGCGTTGCACACGAGGTTCATGACAACCTGGCGGATCTGGCCAGGGTCCGCGTCGACGGGGGGGAGCGACGTGGCCAGTTGATAACGCAGTTGCACCGGCTCCGGCACGGCGTCCCTGATGGCTCCCTCCATCTCTTCGATCAGCCTGGAGAGGTCCAGTGACTGTACGAGGAACTTCCCTTTGCCCGAGTACGCCAGCATCTGCCTGGCCAGATCGGCAGCCTTCTCGGCCGATTTTTCGATGCGTTGCAGGTTTCCAAGCACGGGAGATTCGGGGGAAAGCTGCATCATCGCGAGGTCGGCGTTGCCGATGATGGAGGTGAGGATGTTGTTGAAGTCGTGAGCGACGCCACCGGCCAGGGTCCCCAGGCTCTCGAGCTTCTGGGCCTGAAGCCTTTGCCGCTCCCGCTCCGCCTGCTTGCGTTCGGCGATGTCACGGACGAAGGCGCAGTTGAGTTCCTGGTGATCGAAGTGAACGTAGTTTGCCACAACCTCGATAGGCACAGTGCCGCCACCCTTGGTTCTATGTCTGGATTCGAAAACTATGGTGCCCCGAGTGCGCAACTCCTCGAAGTGCTTGAGCCAGGCGTCCTCCTTATGCTGGATGTCGAGATCCCATACCCGCATCCCCATAATTTCTTCGCGGGTGTACCCGACGCTGCGACATGCGGCGGGGTTGACGTCTATGATACGGCCGTCCCCGCGGATCCAGTATATGGCGTCGGACGCGGCGTCGACGCTGATCCGGATCATCTCGAGCTTCGCCTCGACCTTCTTCATCTCGGTCACGTCCCTCGACGCGCCGTAGCGTACCAGCTCGCCTGCCGCCTTCCCGGCGACACAAAGGCTCGTCTCGGAGATCCAGCGCACCTCCCCCTCCTTGCTGATCATCCGGAATTCTATGACATCCTGCTCGCCCGGAAGCATCGCCATCATGTGCGCCATGACCCGTTCCCGATCGTCGGGATGCACCGTACCCATCCAACAGCCGACCTCGCAGATCTCCCGGGGACTGTAGCCCGACATGACCTTTAGTCCGCCTCCAGCCCAGGTTACACTGTAGGGTGCGTCGCCCATCCGGGAACACTTGTAGACGAAGTCGGAGGTGATCTCTGAGATGCAGCGATAATTCTCCTCGCTCTGGGTGAGCTGTTCCTCCATTTTCTTGCGCTCGGTCAGGTCGTACAGAAAAACCACGCTGGTACCGGTGAAGCTTTCCGGAAGCCAGATGGCGCTGCAGAGCGCGGTGCGCGTGGCGCCGTCCTTGCAGACGATCCTCGCCTCGATCGGGGCGAAAGGACGGCCGGTTGTCCGGGCTTCATGAAGTTCCCGTTCCCACGCCGACGCCACCGTGTTGCGGTAGTCGAGGTCGGGATAGGCGCGGGGCCACCACTGCTCTACGGTGGGGACATCCTCGACCGTATAGCCGAATAGGTCACTGAAGCATCGGTTCAGGTAAAGGATCTTCCCGCTGCCGTCGTTCATGGCGATCGGTATGGGAGCTGATTCGATGACGGAGCGAAACTTGAGGTCGCTGCGGTGCAGTGCGTCCTGAACCTCCTTGCGGCGCAGGTTCTGCATCCCCTGCTCGGCCAGCATCTGCGCCAAGGCATGGATGAAGGTCAGGTTGCTGTGCAGATCCGCTTCGGTAAAAAGCGGAACGGTGCGTATCGCTTCGAGGTAATCGATCTCGTCGAAACCATAGCGGCGCGCCTGTTCGATGAAACGCTCCTCGTCCGGCGGTTCGGTGAAGAGCTGTCCGACGAAAACATCGCCAAGATGGTGTCCGTCAACGACGATCGGCGCAGCCACATCCACAAGCCCCATCGGGCAGCGGTGTGTTACGTGCCGACCTGCCCTGGCGGGAGCCTTCGCCCGCTGCTGCTCCTCAACGCAAAATTTGCGCAGCTCCGGGATCATCCGGTGGAACCTTTTGCAGATGTCCTGCCAGGCGGTAGAGGTAAGGACCGTGCCGTCCACATCGATGACCGCGGAAGGCATGTGGTATATTTCGTTGAAGGAACGGAGCAGTTCGTGCAACCTCGGGACGTCAAGCAACTCTTTAAGAGAGTAGTCCATCGGCCACCTCCATGCTCAAAAGGAAGGACAGTGTGAAGGAGAGTGTGGATCTTGAAAAGAATGTGACACAATCGTTGCGGTTTGCAAGGCTATGTCTCTGTAGGAACGTGATTTTTTTACTGTCACAGCGGGGCGCGTGGATGTGAAAAGAGAGGCAGGAGAGGCGGCAGCGCTCCCCTTTGACACGGGGAGCGCTGCCTGCAAGCGTAGGTATAGAGTCAGACTCGCTCGTAGGGTTCGAAGAGCCTTTTGAACTCGTCAAGGGCGAAGCGATCGGTCATGCCTGCTATGTAGTCGCAGATGACCCGCTCGCGCCCTTCCCGCTCCATCTTCACCTGGTGCTTCTGGGGAAGAAGCGTCGGGTGCTTCAGGTAGACCTCGAACAGCTCGGCCAGGTAACGCTCTGCCTTCACCCGCATCCGCTCCACCTTGTAGTGGCGGTAGAGGTTCTGGAACAAAAAGCGCTTGAGCGCCGCGTTTCTTTCGGCCATGGCGGGGCTGAAGGAGACCACCTGGAGGTTCACGCGGCGCAGGTCCTCCTGGGTCCTTATCCCGAGCTTCTCGATGTTCTGCGCGGTGGTCTCGACGAGGTCGAGGATGAGAACGCCGATGAGCGCGCTCACCGTCTGGCAGACACCGCGTTCGACGTCGATGGATGGGTACTTCTCGAGGATCCGCTCGTGCACCTCGTTCCAGAGATCGACCTTCTTCAACTGGTTCAGGTTGATGTAACCGGACTTCAATCCGTCGTCTATGTCGTGGTTGTTATATGCGATTTCGTCGGCGAAGTTGATGAGCTGCGCCTCGATGGCGGGTACCACGCCGGGAAGAAACTCGGCATAGGTCGCGCAGGGGGTGTCGTACTGCGAGGAGTGCTTCACGATCCCCTCGCGCACCTCCCAGGAAAGGTTCAGCCCGTTGAAGCCCGGATGGCGTTCCTCGAGCTCGTCGACCACCCTAAGCGACTGCAGGTTGTGCTCGAAGCCGCCGCACCCCTCCATGAGCCGGTTCAGCACCTCCTCGCCGGTGTGGCCGAAGGGGGTGTGCCCGAGGTCATGGGCAAGCGCCAGGGTCTCGGTCAGCTCCTCGTTGAGACCGAGCCTTCTGGCAATCCCCTTCCCTATCTGGGCCACCTCGAGGGAATGGGTGAGCCGGGTGCGGTAATAGTCCCCCTCGTGGTTCACGAAGACCTGGGTCTTGTACTCCAGACGACGGAACGCCGCGCAGTGAATGATGCGGTCGCGGTCCCTCTCGAAGGCGGGACGGTTGTCCCTGAACTCCTCCTGGTAGCGCCGCCCTCGGGATGTGGCGCTCGTGGCCGCGTAACTGGCCAGATCGGTGCGCTCCATGGCAATGCCGTCTCTCATCCGCCCCCCTGCTGAATCAGCTAAAAGTACGTAATTTATATACTGGTCGCCGACACTGTCAACAGCAAAGTTGATTGACGCGGTGGTTGCATCGTGCTAATAGAGCTGCGTGCGACGTACTGTCAGAACCGGAAGAAACGTCCGGATCAAAGGTAAGCCGTACGACGAAAACGCCCAAAGGAGAGGCCATGATGTATCAAGACCTGTGGTGGTCCTCATGCGGGTGATCGCAGGGAGCGCGCGCGGGCGCCAGCTGACAGCGCCCAAGAACATGCGGGTGCGGCCGACCGCGGACCGGGTGAAGGAGGCGCTTTTCAGCATCCTCGTAAGCCGCCTTGGCGACCTGACCGGGATGCGGGTTCTAGACCTCTTCGCCGGCACCGGAAACCTGGGCATCGAGGCGCTCTCCCGAGGCGCGGAGTTCGCCCTTTTCGTCGATGCGCACCGCGAGTCCGCGGAACTGGTCCGCAAGAACCTGGAGCTGACGAGGCTTGCGGAGCACGCGAGGGTCGTGGTGCAGGAGGCAGGCGCCGCGCTCAAGTGGCTCTCGCGCGGGGAGCCCCCGTTCCACCTCGTGTTTCTCGACCCCCCATACGGCGAGGGACACACGCAGAGGCTTTTGGAGCTGCTCGCGCAGTCGCCGGTCGTCGACGGCGGCACCACGGTCATCGCCGAATTCTCGGTAAAAGAGGATGTACCCACGCGCTTCGGCAGGCTAAAGGAGAGCGAGCGCCGCATCTACGGCGACACCGCCCTCTCCTTCCTGACCATTACAGACAGAGGTGAAACGTGCCCCTGAGAGTAGCTGTCTATCCCGGTTCCTTCGATCCCGTGACCTACGGGCACCTGGACATCATCGACCGGGCCCTCAAGATCTTCGACGGCGTAATCGTCGCCGTCGCCCGCAATTCCGAGAAGAACGCGCTCTTCACCGTGCAGGAGCGGATCGACATGCTCACCGAGATCCTCAAGGACCGCCCCCAGGCAAGGGTGGAAACCTTCGAAGGACTCCTCGTCGACTACGTGCGCCAAGCGGGCGCCACCGTGGTCATCCGTGGCCTGCGCGCCGTCTCCGACTTCGAGTTCGAATTCCAGCTGGCCCAGATGAACCGCAACATCACCCGCGAGGTGGAGACCCTCTTCATGATGACCTCGGTCCCTTACAGCTACCTCTCCTCCTCCATCGTGAAAGAGGTGAGCCACCTGAACGGCCCGGTGGACAAGCTGGTGCCGCCCCTGGTGAAAAACGCCCTGGACGAGAAGTTCAGGCCGGCGCGGTGACCGGGAGGGCGGCTGCGATACACTGATAAGAGGCGTTTGCGTTGAGCGGCGCCTTTTTTATTACCAGGCTTTCAACGAGCCAAGGACCATCGGGAGGAAAACATGATCAGCAAGGAGATGACCATCAGCGACATCCTCAGACGCTACCCGCAGACCCTTCCCGTCTTCGAACGCTACGGCCTGGACTGCTACGACTGCCAGATCGCCGAGTTCGAGCAGCTCGAACATGGTGCGACGGTGCACAAGGTGAACCTGGACGCACTGCTCGCCGAATTGAACCGCTGCATCTCCTAAGTCCCGCCTCGCTTCGCGACGACACCGCTAGCCACCCAAGAGGAGGCGGAGGATCTCCGCCTCGTCATATCCGGCGCTTCCACACTTCACCTGTTCACCTTCAATAAACATCATTTTAAATCCCGGTAAACACCACTTCTCCCCTAGACACCACCTACATTGTGATGCCATAATGTCGCCCGCTCCAGTATCGACGCAACCTTAGCCGAAAGATTAAATTTACCTACCAGTTCATTATTGAATTGACTTTTTACCAAAACTGAATAATTTTAGCCGAAGTAAAACGCTGGATTATTATGCAGAGGAACGGCGAATGTCAGAATACAACATCGGTCCGCGACTGAAGAAACTCCGCCTTGCGAGAAAACTGACCCTGCAGGCGGTGGCCACGGAGACGGGGTTCTCGCCGGCACTCATATCGCAGATCGAGAACGATAACGTCTCCCCGCCGATCGCCACGCTCTCCAAGATCGCCAAGTTCTTCGACATCAAGCTTGCGCAGCTTTTCAGCGAGGACGAGGACGACCGCAAGTTCGAGGTCGTCCGCGCCGGCGAACGCCACATCGTCCCGCGCGTCATCTCCAAGGAGGGTACCAAGCAGGGGTACTTCTACGAATCGCTCTCCTTTTACAAACAAAACAAGAAGATGGACGCCTTCATGGTCACCCTGACCGAAAAGGCGCCCGAGGCGAACACCTACAGCCACGACGGCGAGGAATTCATCTACGTCATGCGGGGAAACGCCGACTTCATCCTGGACGACAACAAGATCACCCTGCACGAGGGGGATTCCCTCTACTTCGAATCGAGCATGGGACACCGGCTCCTAAGCCACGACGGCAAGGAGGTCAAGGTGCTGGTCGTGGTCACCAAGTAGAGGCATAACCGGAAGCAGACCGTTTCAATGGCGGGCAGCCGCTCACCCAATGGGTCAAAGGAGGACTTACATGAGCAAAAAGTTAGGGGCACTGGACTATCACTCCAGCGGCAGGAAGGGCAAGATCGAAGTCATCGCCACCAAACCGTGCCAGACCGCGGCGGACCTGTCGCTAGCCTACTCTCCCGGGGTCGCCGAGCCCTGCCTCGCCATTCAGCAGAATCCGGATGACGCCTACAAATACACCGCCAAGGGGAACCTGGTCGCGGTGGTGTCCAACGGCACCGCGGTGCTCGGGCTCGGTAACCTGGGCGCTCTCGCCGGCAAGCCGGTCATGGAGGGGAAAGGTGTCCTCTTCAAGCGCTTCGCCGACATCGACGTCTTCGACATCGAGCTGAACACGGAGAACCCGGACGAGATCATCAAGGCGTGCCAGCTTTTGGAGCCCACCTTCGGCGGCATAAACCTCGAGGACATCAAGGCGCCGGAGTGCTTCTACATCGAGGAGACGCTCAAAAAGACCATGAACATCCCGGTCTTCCATGACGACCAGCACGGCACCGCCATCATCTCCTCCGCGGCCCTTCTGAACGCGCTGCAGCTGACCGGCAAGAAGATCGAGGAGATCAGGATCGTGGTGAACGGGGCGGGCGCCTCGGCGAACTCATGCGCGAAGCTCGCCATAGCGCTCGGCGTGAAACCGAACAACATGATCATGTGCGACACCAAGGGTGTCATCTACAAGGGGCGGGTCGAGGGGATGAACCCCTACAAGGAGCTCTTCGCGGCCGACACGCCTTTCCGCACCCTCGAAGAGGCCGCGGCCGGGGCCGACGTCCTTTTCGGGCTCTCCGCCAAAGGCGCCTTCACCCCCGAGATGATCCGCAGCATGGCGCCAAATCCGATCATCTTCGCCATGGCGAACCCGGACCCGGAGATCACCCCGGAAGAGGCGCACGCCGTGCGCGGCGACGTCATCATGGCGACCGGCAGAAGCGACTACCCGAACCAGGTGAACAACGTGCTCGGCTTCCCCTTCATCTTCCGCGGCGCCCTCGACGTCCGTGCCACCGCGATCAACGAGGAGATGAAGCTGGCCGCCGTGCATGCGCTTGCGAAGCTTACCCGCGAGGAAGTGCCCGATTCCGTATCCAAGGCCTACGGCAACGAGAAGTTCACCTTCGGGGTCAACTACATCATCCCGAAGCCCTTCGATCCGCGCGTCCTTTTGCACGTGGCACCGGCGATCGCCCAGGCGGCCATGGACACCGGCGTCGCACGCCAGCCGATAGAGGATATGGCCAAGTACATCGAGCAACTCGAGTGCTCGCAGGGCAAATCCAAAGAGGTCATGCGCATGATCATCAACAAGGCGAAGAGCGACCCGAAGAAGGTCGTCTTCCCCGAGGGTGACAACGAGAAGATCCTGCGTGCGGCCCAGACCCTCGTCGAGGAGGGAATCGCGCAGCCGATCCTCGTCGGAGACAAAAAGAAGATCCTGCAGAAGATGGACGAGCTGAACCTCGACCTGGACGTACCGATCGTCGATCCGACCGAGTCGGAGCACACCGAGTCGTACGCGCAGGAGCTCTACCGCCGGCGCCAGAGAAAGGGACTCACCCTCACCGAGTGCCAGCGCATCATGCGCAGAAAGTCGCGAGTCCAGTTCGCGACCATGATGGTGGCGCAGGGGCACGCCGACACCCTTTTGGGCGGCATCGACACGCATTACCCGGAGACGATCCGCCCGGCGCTGCAGGTGCTCGGCAAGCAGGCCGGTCTCTCCAGCGTGCACGGCCTGTACATGATGGTGTTCAAGAAGGAGGTCTACTTCCTGGCAGACACCACGGTAACCATCGACCCGACCGCAGAGGAGCTCGCCGAGACAGCCATTCTCGCCGCAGAGAAGGTCGCCATGCTCGGCATCGAGCCGAGAATCGCCATGCTTTCCTTCTCGAACTTCGGCTCGGTGGACCACCCGCAGACGAGAAAGGTGAAGCGCGCCGTCGAACTCGTCAAGGAGCGCGCCCCCAGCCTGATCGTCGAGGGTGAGATGCAGGCGGACACCGCGGTGGTCCCCGAGCTCCTCGACGGATTCACCTTCTCCAAACTGAAGACACCGGCGAACGTGCTCATCTTCCCGGACTTAAACTCCGGCAACATCTGTTACAAGCTTTTGCGCCGCCTGGGAGGCGCCGAGGCGATCGGCCCCATCCTTATGGGGATGAACAAGCCGGTGCACGTGCTGCAGCGCGGCGACGACGTGAACGATGTCGTCAACATGGCCGCCATCGCCGTGGTCGATGTGCAGAACGTCTAGACACGTACGCCCCCGCCCGTATACCGGGCGGGGGTCTCTTTTCCTTGACTTGCAGGGACTTTGGGCTTAGAAAAGTGTTTTGCACAAACGACAACCAAGGAACCGAAACCAATGTCTCTTCTCCAAAAAGTTCTCGACAACAACAATAAGTTCGTCAGACCTGGCGCGTTCCCCCCCCTTCCAAAAGATCCCAAGAAACAGCTGGCCATATTCACCTGCATGGACACGAGGCTCGTCGATTTCCTCGAACCCGCCATGGGAATCAAGCGCGGCGACGCCAAGGTGATCAAGAACGCAGGCAATACCCTGGTCGACCCCAACGGCGGCGTGATCCGCAGCCTCGTAGCGGCCGTGTTCCTCTTAGGCGTCGAGGAGATCTTCGTGATCGGCCACAAGGATTGCGGCATGGCGTCGGTGGACGTGGACCTGCTCAAGCAGAAGATGGTGGAGCGCGGTGTCGATCCCGCCGCCATCGAAGGCCTCGACCCGGATCTCGGCCAGTGGGTGGGCGCCTTCAGCTGCCCGGAAGAAAACGTGGAGCGGGTCACCTCGATCATCCGCAACAGCCCCCTCATCCCGAAGGACGTACCGGTGCACGGCCTTATCTTCTGCCCGAACGACGGGCACCTGGAAGTCATCGTCTCCGGTTACTGAGCCTGACAACGGTGACCGACTCAAAAGGCCCGCTCTCTCTGAGGGGTGCGGGTCTTTTCTTTTTGTCGGCACCCACCCAGGCGTGCATACACAAAGAGCCGGAAAGGCGCGGTTTTCACGACTGAACGTGCCAGTTTTGAGCTTGCAAAATAAGATAAAACTTCATAAAGTGTTCGGCGTGAAACGAGGAACACTCCGCATAGCTGCCATCTTAATACTGATGGTCTCTGTTTTGACCCTGAGCGGCTTGACGGCCACCGCGGCCGCCATGGCGCAACAGGCCCCTGGCATCTCCTGCCTCGACAACGGCTGCGACGACCACCCCGTCCCAGGTGCAGGGCACGGCGCCTCGCCCGACTGTCACTGTTTCGCCTGCATCACCATGATCCTGCAGACTTCCATCTCCGTCGCCCGCGTTACCGTTGACGCGGCTCCCCTCCCCCTGCTCCCGCCGAAGCGGCATCCCCTGAGCTCCTTTGTGCGCAGCATAGACTACCCACCCGAGGCGGCCTGAAACCTACGGAGCATCGCTTCGGCGCGCGCGCAACCAATTTACTCAGGAGAAAAGCATGCAAAAGGTAGCAATCACCGCAATATCGGTCCTCCTCGGAGCGGCCTTGATCTTCATGATGGTAAAGGTATTCGAGGGAAAGACGATCGGGGTAAACGAAGTGGGTAGCCCGAAAACGCACACCGGCACCATCACCATCACCGGCGTTATGGCCGGCTCCTCCCAGTACGACAAGTCCGTGATCGGCATCATGGATACCAAGGAGGCGGAGTGCAAAACCGGCTGCGAGAAACTCTACATCCCGGTGAAGTGCCCCGGCGGGGAGCAGCCGGTGATCGGCGATGAAATAAAGGCGAGCGGCAAGTTCCAGAAACTCCCGGCAGGCTACGTCTTCGTGGCGAGAAAGCTGAAGGTCGTGAAACACCACGATATCGCACCGCAACAGGCTCCACCTAAGAGCTGATCCACCCCGGATAAGCCGCCCAGCGATTGAACGAAAAAAAGCCTGTCCGCTGCGGACAGGCTTTTCTTTTTTGGCGCAAAGTAAAAGAGCGGCGCTTTACAGGATTGCCGCGCCGAAGGCCGAGGCGGCAAGCTCGACGGCGATTTTCGCGGTGCGGTTACTGTTGTCAAGGATCGGGTTGATCTCGACGATATCCATCGAGCTCAAAAGGCCGGAGTCGGCGATGATCTCCATCAACAGCTGCGCCTCCCGATAGGTGATGCCGCCGGGTGCCGTTGTCCCCACCCCGGGCACCTCGAGGGGATCAAGCCCGTCCAGGTCGAGGCTCACGTGCAGCCGCGTCCTGTGGGCAAGCCTTCCCAGCGCCTCGCGCGCCACCGCCGCCATGCCGCGTTCATCGATGTCACGCATGGTGTAGGCCATGATGCCGCTTTCGCGCAGGCGCACCCTTTCCTGCGGATCGAGCTCCCGAAGCCCTATGATGACGATGTCGGAGGCGTGCAGCTTGGGGCCGGGGCGTCCCACGTCGACCAGCTCGGGGAACCCCTCACCCAAGAGTGCGGCGAGCGCCATGCCGTGGATGTTGCCTGTTATGGTACTTTGCGGCGTGTTGAAATCGGCGTGTGCGTCCACCCATATCACCGCGGCGGGATGCTCGTCGGTGACCCCGCCTATGGACCCGACCGACATGGAATGGTCCCCCCCCATGAAAATGGGAAGATACCCCTGCGCCACGGCGCTCGCCCCCGCCCGGTAGACGGTCTCGCACACCGCCGTGATCGAGGGGAGGTAACGCTGCTCCCGCTCCGCGCCGAGGACGTCCCTGACCGGAACCGGCAGGTTCCCCATGTCCTCGACCAGATACCCAAGCCCCGAGAGGCGCGCCGCGAGTCCGGCATAGCGAAGCGCACCAGGCCCCAGGTCCACGCCGCGCTGTTCCTGTCCCAGGTCAACCGGGACCCCTATCATCCTGACGCTGTTCTCCATCATCATTCCTTTTACAGGCTATCCCTGCTTTTTCAGGTGGTTCCAGAGGTTTACGACGAAGTCCTGCGCGTTGGTCAAAAGCCCTACCGCCTGCGCCGAGCCCCGGTTTGCCAGCTTGTCCACGGAAAATTCGGTCATGTCCACCACGTAGAAGTAGACCGGGCGCACCGATCCGTCCGCCTCGACACGGTAGCTGGGCACCATGTTGCCGAAGGCGATGGAGTGGAGCTGCGTCGCGATGGCGAGCACGGTGGTCGCCTTGCGGGCATGCACCCGCATGGCATCCTGGGCCTGGTACGCGTCCTGGATCACCCCGGGAAGAGGGCCGTCGTCGCGTATCGAGCCGGCGAGGACGTAAGGTATCCCCTTCCGCGCGCAGGCGCACATGACCCCGTCGTCAAGCCTCAGCTTGTCGATCAACTGGGGGATCCCTCCGGCCATGCGCGCCTGGTTGATGATGTCGAGGTGGTTGTAGTGCCCCATCGGCATGATGGCCTGGGTGTATATGTTCTGCCCGAGACCGGTGCGGAAGTGGGCCGCCTCGAGGTCATGGGTGGCGAGAGCGTTGCCGGCAAGAAGGGCGTGGCAGTATCCCGCCTCGAAGAGCCCCTGCATGGCGTTGCGCGAATCCATGTCGAAGGCGACCGCCGGTCCCAGCACCCAAACGATGTAACCGTGATCCCGGTCGTGACGCAGCACCTGGTACAGCTCGTCGTAAGAGCGGGAGAACGGGGTCTCACGGGTCCCCCGGCTTCTGAAGGAGAACTTGTCTGCGAAAGGCTCTGATAGGTTCAGAAATCCCCCGATGTGCAGATAGATACCCTCCTCGCCGTTCTCGCTCCGCCCCACCAACACCTGGTCTCCCTTTTTTACCCGGCGTGGCTCGACCACCTCGAGACGTCTTCCGGCGAGGACGATGACGCAGTCCATGCGGCTTTCCGGAGCAAGAAGCCACTCACCTCCCCCCAGATGCACGTATTCCGGGTGGTTCGAGGTGGCGTGGAAATTCTCCGGCAGGACGCCGTCCGCAGGTGCGGGAACCACCTTCGCTGCTGGTGCCGCAGCGAGCTTCGGACGACGGAAATCCGGCGGGGTGTAGGAAGGGATAACGCCACTTCTATCTGACATAATGCACGCTCCTTCACTCTCATTTAGGCAGGCCGCTGCCAGCGGAAACTGTAGCATGCCATCCTGCAGTTACAACGGCTGCCGCCTGCCCCCCTGCTTAAACAATACTAATCGCCAATACATTCAAGTATTCAGACGAAGCGCCGATTAGACCATTATGTGGAGATGCTGCCGCTACAGAACATTAACCAGACAGCATGAAGGAGCCAAGCATGAAATTCTGGATGGACCTGAAAGTAAAAACAAAGTGTCTAGTACTGGTCACCATCGCCGTCGTCACCCTGTTAGCCATCGTCGGCGCCGGACTGCAGAAGATGAAGGTTATGGCGGGCAATGAACACGACATGAGCGACTCTGTAAGCCAGGTCGAGATCATCAACAACCTGAAAAACGACCTGCTCGCCATCAGGCTGGACCTGGTTTACATGATGCTGCTGGAAGACCCGGCGCTCATAAAGGAAAAAGCCGACGACCTTGCGCAACGCAAGAAGAGCATCGAGGAGGGGCAGGCCAAGTTCCAGAAGTTCAACCTGGAGCCCAAGGAGAAAGAGCTGATCCAACTCTTCAAACAGGGGTACGAGCAGTACCTCGTCCAGGGGAGCAAGTTGCAGCAGATGAGTCAGGATTCCCTGGGTAACGTCGAGGCACGCAGGGCGACGGTAAAGTTCGCCACCGAATCGGTAGCCCCGCTTTACAAGAGCCCGGCCGCCGCTGTCTCCGACCTCGTCGCCTTCAACTCCAAGGAGGCGGTGGACACATACAAAAAGGACCTCGCCGGTTACCACGCCTCACAGGTCTTCCTCGTGGTGCTGGCCCTCGTGGCAGCACTGTTCATGGCACTGGTGGGGTACCTGATCGCGAACTCGATCAGCGTGCCGCTAAAAAAGGTCTTTGACACCCTGGCACAGGTGGCGGCGGGCGACCTGACCGCCCGCTCCAACATCGATACCCGGGACGAGATGGGGATGCTGGCCGCGGAAGTGAACGAGATGGCCGGGAAGCTTAACGACACGCTGAGCAAGGTCGTCGAGAATTCCCACGAGGTCGCTGCGGCGGCGAACCAGCTGCACTCCACGTCCGAACAGATCGCGACTGGCGCAGAAGAAGTGGCGGCCCAGACCGGCACAGTGGCGACGGCCAGCGAAGAGATGGCGGCAACCTCCTCCGAGATCGCACAGAGCTGCCACAGGGCTGCGACCGGTGGCGAGGAGGCGACCGGCCGCGCGCGGGACGGCAGAATGGTCGTTGAGCAGACCGTGCAGGTCATGAACCGCATCGCCACCCAAGTGAAGGCCTCCGCCTCCACCGTCGAGGGGCTCGGCGAACGGAGCGACCAGATCGGCGCCATCATAGGCACCATCGAGGACATCGCCGACCAGACGAATCTGCTTGCGCTCAACGCCGCCATCGAAGCGGCACGCGCCGGTGAACAGGGACGTGGTTTCGCCGTCGTGGCCGACGAGGTGCGGGCACTTGCTGAGCGTACCACCCGCGCCACCCGCGAGATCGGCGAGATGATCAAGTCGATCCAGTCCGAGACCAAGGCGGCGGTTTCCGCCATGGAGGAAGGGGTTCGCGAGGTGGAAAGCGGAACCAGGGAGGCATCGAAATCGGGGCAATCGCTTGAGGAGATCCTGCGGCAGATCAGCGAGGTAACCGAGCAGGTGAACCAAATCGCCACCGCTGCCGAGGAGCAGACCGCCACCACCGGCGAGATCACTAACAACATCCTGCAGATCACTGAAGTAGTGCAGGACACCTCGAGGGGCGCCCAGACCTGCGCAACCGCGGCGAGCCATCTGGCCGGACTCTCGCAGGACCTGCAGCGCCTGGTGGGGCAGTTTAGGCTCGCCTGATCGGCTTACCCAGGGAAACCACCGCCCAGGCGGAAGACGACGACACGAAGGCGGCCGGCGCGAAAGCGCGGGCCGCCTTTTCTTTACCCTCGCGGGGCCCCGCGCCTCTTTTCCAGCATGATACTCAACATGGTGTCGTCGGCCTGGGACATGCCGTCGTCGGTGATCCGGCTTAGGTTACGGATGGTCTCTTCGGCGCTCGCACCCACGAAACCCTCCTCCTCGGTTATGCCGTGCCCGGACAGGGCCATATAGGCGGCACGTATCGAGGCGTCGGTCGAACTCACCACCTTCAGGGCACAGCCCCCCTTCGCCCCGTCGCAGAGCATACCGCCGATGTCGCTTATGATGGTGTTCACCGCGAGGTTCATCTTCTCTATGTCCGCACCCGCCTGCTGGTAGACGATGGCAACGGCCGCGCCGACGCCCGCCGCGATGGCACAACCGCAGATGGGCGCTAAGTCCCCGGTGTGGCACTTGATGTAGGCGTTAACCAGGTGCGACAGGGCGATGCTCTTGAGGATGGTCTCTTCAGGGATCCGGAAGAAGAGCCCCACGTTATAGGGGACGAGGATCGCCACGATCCCCTGGTTGCCGCTACCGCCGCTGGACATGACCGGAAAGGAAAGCCCGGCCATGCGGGCGTCCGATGCGGAAGCGGTGAGGATCTTGCTCGAAGAGACAACGTCGGAGAGTAGAAAGCCCTTGCGCACCAGTTCCTCGACGTAATACCCCACCTTGGTGAGCGCCTTCCCCGCCTCCGCTATGCGCAGGTTCATCTCCACGCCGCGCTTAAGGTAGGCGAGGTCTTCTTCATTCACCTCGTCGAGCAGGGATATGAGGCCGGAGAGGGTCATCTCCTTCAGTTCGGCGCGGTAGCGGTGGTTCTCCTCCCCAGCCGAGTCGCGCTCGACCTGTACGAGGACCTCCCCGTCGCGCTCCAACCGTACAAGGTTCGTGTGGCCGCCGGAGAGCACGGCGCGCGCCACGCCTCCCCCCCGGTGGACGGTGACATCGATGTGCAGCCCCCCCTCCTTTCCGGCGAGAGAGACGGAGACCTCGCCCCGCTCCACGAGGAGCTTCGCCTGTCGCAGCAGTTCCTTGGTGGCGCCGGAGAGTATCTCCATCTTGAGTTCAGGGCGGGCGACGAGCGCCCCGAGTGCCGCGGCGATGACGTTTCCCTTGAGCCCGCCGGTCTCAGGCACGGTGACCGCGAAGCCGTTTTTGAAGACGCCTGGGTCGGCGAGCACCGCTACCCGTGCCAGTTCTCCCTCCAGCTGTGCGGCGGCAAGGCTCGCGGCGTAAGCCACGGCAATCGGCTCGGTACACCCAAGCGCCGGAAAAACCTCATGCTCGATCACCTCACGGTACATCCCCATATCCCCTCCCACGACTCGTTTCATGGCCGCAACGCCTGCGCCGAACGGCATGACAACTACGTTTTCGCGACGGCACTTTTATACCTTCAGCAGCGGTGGAAAAGCAAAACATTTCCACACAGTGAGTGTGGAAATATGACCAACAGGCAAAGGTTAGCGAACCAGAAATCCCTTTACAATTACGGGTCGCTTCTATATCCTTCATGAGTTAATCTCCGCGTGATAAAGGACCATATGGTAATCGAGCACATCCGCAACTTTTCCATCATCGCCCACATCGACCATGGCAAGTCGACCATCGCCGACCGCCTCCTCGAATTCACCGGCACCGTATCCTCCCGTGAAAAGCAGGACCAGTTCCTGGACAAGATGGACCTGGAACGCGAACGCGGCATCACCATCAAGGCACAGACCGTCCGGCTCAACTACCGTGCCGATGACGGCAAGGATTACATTCTCAACCTGATCGACACCCCGGGCCACGTTGACTTCACCTACGAGGTCTCCCGCTCCCTGACCGCCTGCGAAGGGGGACTCCTCGTCGTGGACGCGTCGCAGGGGGTGGAGGCGCAGACGCTCGCCAACGTCTACCTGGCACTCGACGCCAACCTCGAGGTGTTCGTCGTCCTGAACAAGATCGACCTCCCCGCCGCCGAGCCGGAACGGGTGAAGGCGGAGATCGAGGAGATCATCGGACTCGACACCCACGACGCCGTGCTCGCGAGCGCCAAGGAGGGGATCGGCACCAAGGATATCCTCGAGGAGATCGTCAAGAAGATCCCGCCGCCGCAGGGTGACCCGGGCAAGCCGCTGAAGGCGCTTCTCTTCGACTCCTGGTACGACCAGTACCAAGGCGTCATCATCCTGGTGCGCATCGTGGACGGAACCCTGAAGAAGGGTGACAAGATCCAGCTCATGTCGAACCGCAAGTCCTACGAGGTGCTGAAGGCCGGCGTCTTCGCCCCGGACATGCGCGAGACCCCGGCGCTCACCGCAGGCGAGGTAGGCTTCATCATCGCGGGGATCCGCGAGGTCGCCGACGCCAAGGTAGGCGACACGGTCACCCTTTTGCACAACCCCTGCGACGCGGCACTCCCCGGCTACAAGGAAGTGAAGCCGATGGTGTTCTCGGGGCTCTACCCCATCGACACTGCCCAGTACGAGAACCTGCGCGACGCGCTCGCCAAGCTCAAGCTGAACGACTCCTCCTTCTCCTACGACCCGGAGACCTCGCTGGCACTTGGCTTCGGCTTCCGCTGCGGCTTCCTCGGTCTCTTGCACATGGAGATCATCCAGGAGCGCCTGGAGCGCGAGTTCAACCTGGAGCTCATCACCACGGCACCTACCGTCGTGTACCGCGTGCACATGACGGACGGGAGCATGATCAGCATCCAGAGTGCAAACCAGCTCCCGCCGACCCAGGAGATCGCCTACGTCGAGGAGCCCTTCATCCTCGCCTCGATCCACGTCCCGAACGAGTTCGTGGGTGGGATCCTCGCCCTTTGCGAGGAGAAGCGCGGCGTGCAGCGCGAGATCAAGTACCTGACGCCCACCCGCGTCATGGTCGTGTACGAACTGCCGCTGAACGAGGTGGTGCTCGACTTCTACGACCGCCTGAAATCGATCACCAAGGGTTACGCGTCGCTCGACTACGAGCTCCTGAACTACCGCCAGAGCGAGCTGCAGCGCCTGAACATCATGATCAACGGCGAGGTGGTGGACGCGCTCTCGCTCATCATACACAAGGACAAGGCCTACTACCGCGGCAAGGAACTCGTCTCCAAGATGAAGGAACTGATCCCGCGCCAGATGTTCGAGATTGCCATCCAGGCCGCGGTCGGGACCAAGGTCATCGCCCGCGAGACGGTCAAGGCGATGAGAAAGGACGTTCTCGCCAAGTGCTACGGCGGCGACATCACGAGGAAGCGGAAACTTTTGGAGAAGCAGAAGGAAGGCAAGAAGCGCATGAAGAACGTCGGGAACGTGGAGCTGCCGCAAGAGGCGTTCCTCGCCATCCTGAAAGTCGAAGGGTAGCCACGAAGAGGACGTTTTACGCCCTCCCATCATCCAAAAAGGAAGCAACAGCACATGGAAGATTACAAGAACGTCTGCGAAGAAAAGCCCGCCGAGCCTGCAGCGAAACCGACCAAACCCGTCAAGGCGAAACACATCGTCCGCGAGTATGCCGAATCAATCATCATCGCGATCCTTCTCGCCCTGGTGATCCGCACATTCATCGTGCAGGCGTTTAAGATCCCCTCCGGTTCCATGGAGGACACCCTCGCCATCGGCGACCACCTGCTGGTCAACAAGTTCATCTACGGCACCAAGATCCCCTTCACCGACACGGAGATCCTCAAGCTGCGCGATCCGAAGCAGGGTGACGTCATCGTGTTCCAGTACCCTGAGGACCCGTCCAAGGACTTCATCAAGCGCGTCATCGGCGTTCCGGGCGACGTGGTCGAGGTGAAGAACAAGCGGGTCTACGTGAACGGGAAGCTTTACGCCAACCCGCACGAGGTGCACAAGGAGGCGGACCTGATCCCGAAGGAGATGAACCCGAGGGACTTCAAGGACCCGGTCACGGTCCCCCCCAACTCCTATTTCGTCATGGGCGACAACCGCGACCGTTCCTACGACAGCCGCTTCTGGGGCTTCGTGACCAGGGAGAAGATCAAGGGGCTTGCCTTCATCAAGTACTGGTCCTGGGACAGCGAGAAGATGCGCCCGCGCCTGGGGGCGATCGGCAAACTCATAAACTAAAACACGTTCAACGTTCAGCGTTCAACGTTCGCAGCCTCAACTCAAAAAGGGCCCTCTGCATTTCGGGGGGCCCTTTATTGTTCTTCGGGAATTAGATGCCGGAACACCGGGTAGAGAGAATGTTGACGTCACGACATATCATCCCTGCTTCGAAGCAACAAAAAAGCCCCTGCGCGCTAGCGTCAGGGGCTTTTGAGTTGTTAACGTCGAACGTTGAACGTTGAACGTCCGTTAGGTTTTAAGCCAGGTCCTGTGCACCCTTGTAGATGATGTCGAACAGTTCCGGGATGTCCTCCTCGGCGATGCAGGAGAAGGCGATACGAAGGTCGGTCTTGGTGGTGGAGATGGCGCCGACGCCGTATTTCTCGAGGAGGTGCACGCGCAGCTTCTCGGAATCCACGTTCTTAAGCTTCAGACACATGAAGTAGCCGGAGTTGAACGGGTAGTAATCCCAGGCGCTGTCGTACTTGCCGCTGTTGAGGACTTCCTTGGTTTTGAGCGCACGCCCCTTCATGATCTCGAACTTCTCCTCTTTCTGCTTGAGGAAGTCCGGGGAACGCAGCGCCTCGATGACGAAGGTCTGGGACGGATGCGGGCAGTTCGAGATGCGGGCACGGATGATGCCCATCGCCTTCTTCTCGAGGGCGTTCATGACCGGTGCGTTCTCGTAGTCGTTGCCGTCGGCGAAGGTGACGAAACCGGTGCGGAAGCCCCAGACGAACTCTTCCTTAGTGGCGCCGTCGAGCTTAATTGCAAGGATGCGCGGGTGGATGTTGGCCAGCTTGCCGAAGAGCGACTCCTTCAGGCTGTCCTCGTAGAAGAGACCGAAGTAGGCGTCGTCGGTTATGGCGACCACGTTGCAGCCGGACTCGGCAACTTCCTTGATGGCGGCGACGAGGGCGTCACCTTCGGCAACGGTCGGGGTGTAGCCGCTCGGGTTGTTCGGGAAGTTAAGGAGCACGATTACCTTCCCCTTCTCCTCGGCCGAGTTTTTCAAGACGGCCTTGAAGGCGTCGACGTCGTAGCCGCCCGCCGCAGTAAAGGTCGGGTACTTCTTGACGATGGCGCCGGAGCAGGTGCCGAAGGTCAGGTTGTAGTTGCCCCAGAGCATGTCCGGAAGGATCAGGTGGTCACCCTTGTCGACGAACATGTCGGCGACGATGGAGAGGCCGTGGGTGAGCGCGTTGGTTACGATCGGGTTGCTGAAGTGCTTGCCGACCTGGCTCGGATTCTCGCGCAGCATCTTCTCGCGCCACAGGGAGCGCAGCTCGGGTTTGCCTGCCGGCGGAGCGTACGGGAAGATGTCCTTCGGATCGAAGGAGGTCAGCTTGTCCTGGATGCAGGAAAGGTACATCGGGCCGCCGTTCTCGGTGGCGATGCCGATAGTGGCATTGAATTTGTGGGCTTTATCCTTGGCTTCAGCCGACTGGGTAAGGATTCCCTTGGGGAAGAAGAGGTTCTTGCCGAGATCGGACAGCATCTCCAGTACATGGGGGCTGTGCTGGGCCAGAGACTCGTTTAACTCCGCGGCTAATGGATTCATCAAATTCCTCCTGAAGCTTAGTGTGATATCGCCCGGGGGCATGACCGTGGGTCGGGCGGTCATAGACTCGCCATTAAAACCCGACGCCAGGCGGTTGTCAACGCTTAATGTGAAGGTGCAGGGCAGACGATTTCATTTTATGTGGACGGCAGCGAAACTGGCCCGTTTGCCCGTGCAGCACGCTTCCTTGCCGGCATCTCCCTCACCCCTACCCCTCTCCCGGAGGGCGAAGGGACCGCTACTACCGGTTCAGCAGCATCTCCATCAGTTTGTAGCCGGGGTCGACCTTGATGCCGGTCGCGGTGGCGGATACCTCGTCGTACCCGGCAACATTCCCCTTCTCCTGATCTTCACCGGCATAGATCACGAAGGGAACCGCCTCACCGGTATGGGTCATGAGGGCGACCGGCGTGGGATGGTCGGGGGCGCAAAGGATGCGGTACGCGCCGTACTGCTTAATCCCTTCGAGCACCGGGCCGACGATCTTCTCGTCGAAGAGTTCGATCGCCTTGATCTTGTCTTCCAGCTTGCCGGAGTGCGACGCCTCGTCGGGCGCCTCTACATGCACGAACACGAAGTCACGCTCCTTGAGCGCCTCGACCGCGGCCTGGGCCTTGCCGTCGAAGTTGGTGTCCAGGTAGCCGGTCGCACCGGGGACGTTGATGATGTCGAGGCCTGCGTAGACGCCGATTCCCTTGATGAGATCGACTGCCGAGATCACCGCGCCTGAGAGGCCGAAGCGGGTGGTGAACTTATCCATGGCGGGTGCCTTGCCGTGCCCCCAAAGCCAGATCGAGTTGGCGGGAGTCTCACCCTTCTCGGCGCGGCGCTTGTATTGCGGGTGGTTGTGGAAGACCAGCTGAGCGGCGTTCATCAGGTAGATGAGGCGGTCGCTCCCCTCTCCCACCGGCATGTAACTGGTTATGTCCTGACCGGAGATATCGTGCGGCGGGGTCATCTTGATCTGGGTCTTGCCGCCATGCCATACCATGAGGTGGCGGTAGCTTACGCCGGGGTGGAAGGAGAATTCCTCGCTGCCGAGATGGCGCTGCAACTCCTCCACCAGTTCGCGGCCGTCCGCGGTGGAGATATGCCCGGCCGAATAATCTTCCATGATCAGCTTGCCGCCGCGCGGCTCCAGGTGCACGAGATTTAAGCGGAAGGCGACGTCGTCCGGCCCGAGGGATACACCCATGCTTGCCGCCTCGAGGGGGGAGCGGCCGGTGTAGCAGTCAACCGGGTTGTAGCCGAACATGGCGAGGTTCGCCACGTCGGAGCCGGGGGGGTAGCCTTCAGGCACCGTTTGCGCGAGCCCGAGCGTTCCCCTCTTGGCCATGAAATCCATGTTGGGCGTTTTTGCCGCCTGCAGCGGCGTTTTTCCATTCAGTGCACCGACCGGGTGATCCGACATCCCGTCGCCAAGCAATATCACGTACTTCATAGCATCCATCCTTATAAGTGATTGGTGTTAACTGAAACACTTCTTTAACGCAAAGACGCGAAGCCGCAAAGGCGCAAAGGTTGAAACCGGAAAAGGTGTAACTCCGGAGGTCTCTTTGCGTCTCCGCGCCTTTGCGCCTTTGCGTTGAGTCTTTTATTCATCCCCTGGGGTGCACCTTTTCGTGCAGTCGCTTGAGCCTTTCCCGGGTCACGTGGGTGTAGATCTGGGTGCTCGAGAGGTCGGCGTGGCCGAGCATGATCTGCACGCTCCTCAGATCCGCACCGTTCTCCAAAAGGTGCGTCGCGAAGGAGTGCCGCAGGGTGTGCGGCGAGATACCGCTTCTCACCCCGGACTGAAGCGCCCTCTTCTTGATGATGTTCCAGAAGGCCTGCCGGGTCATCCCCTCGCCCAGACGGCTTATGAAAAGAAGCGGTGAGCTCTTCTCCTTCAAAAGCTCCTGACGTGCCTGGCCGAGGTACTCGCGCACATGACGGCACGCGCTCTCCCCCATCGGCACCAGACGCTCCTTGTCACCCTTACCTATCGTCATCAGGTAACCGGCGGAGATGTTGACGTCGCTCGCCTTGAGGCCCACCAGCTCGGAAACCCTGAGCCCGGTCGCGTAGAGAAGCTCCAGCATCGCCTTGTCGCGCAGTTCGATGGCGCCGGTATCGAGGGGCGCGGCGAGTAGCGCCTCCACCTCGCGTGGGCTTAAGACCGCCGGGAGCTTCTTCACCCCCTTGGGGGCCTCGATGATGGCGGTCGGGTTCGTCTCGCAGTAACCTTCGCGGACCAGGAAGCGGTGCAGCATTCTGAGCGCAGAAAGCGCCCTCGCCCGGCTTCGCGGCGCGATCCCCTCCCCTTTGAGCCTCGTTAAGTACCCGGTCACGTCGCTTGGGCGGATGTCTCCGGGTTCCCGGTTCCCCAGGTGGGCAAGGTAGCGCGTGAGGTCGCGGCTGTAGGCCGCCACCGTGTTCGCCGCCGCCCCCTTCTCCACCAGGAGGTAGTGCAGGAAGAGGTCGAGGTAGCTGTCCACTAGCCGTCAACCGCCTCGAGGAGCTCCTTGCGGATCTCCTCGAGCTTGCCGGGATCCGAGATCTTGTGGCCGAAGATGTCCTTCACGTAGAAGACGTCTGCGACCTGGTCCACCTTGGTGGAGATCTTGGAGACGCCTATGTAGAGCCCTAGCCGCGTCAGCGTACTGGTGATGCTGTACAAAAGCCCCACTTTATCGTGGGCGTAGATGTCGATGACCGTGTAATCGGAGGAGACCTCGTTGTCGATCTCCACGCGCGCCGGCACGGTCGGCTTCGCCTTCTCGGTGAGGATGCTCGGGCGGTGCCTTTTCGCCACCAGTTGCCCTACCCGGACCTTTCCTTCCAGCACCTGCCGCAGATCGGATTCGAATCGGGCCCAGCGGTTCTCTTCGGTGATCACGAAACCCTGCGGCGAATTGACCTGCAGGATATCCAGCGCCTTCTCGTTCCTGTTAGTGTGGATCTGCGCGCCTAAGATGTTCATGCCGTTGGCCGCCATCACCCCGGTGATCATAGAGAAGAGACCGGGAACGTCGTAGGTGCAGATCGTGCAATTGGTGAATCCCTTATCCACCTCGTGGGACACCTGCAGCACCAGTTGCGTCTTGGGCATCTCCAGCAGGATGCGCACATGCCCCGCGATGAGCTCGGGGGCGTAAGAGAGAAGATGCCTCGTGGAGAGCGCCTGCAGCTCGTCCTTGATGAACTGCCCCGGATAGTCGTCGGCAAGAAGATCGAAGATGGTCCGCTTGACGCGGCGCACACGCTCCCCGGACGCCTCCAGTTTGAAGTCCCCGCGCTCCAGCACAGTGAACGCCTTCTCGTAGAGTTCCTGCAGCAAAAGCGCCTTCCACTCGGTCCATACCTCCGGCCCCACGGCCTTTATGTCGGCGTAGGTGAGGAGGTAGAGCATCTTCAGGTTCTCGCTCTTTTCCATCTGGCGCGCGAACTGGATGATCATGCGCTCGTCGTGCAGGTCGCGGCGCTGGGCGATGTGGGCCAAAAGGAGATGCTGGCGCACGAGGAACTGCAGCCTTTCGGAATCTTCCTTGATGAGCCCCATGCGCCGGGCGATGGTCTTCGTGAGTTCGGCACCGATCTCCGCATGCCCCCCCCCTCCCCCTTTCCCGATGTCGTGGAACAAGACGGCGAGGAGCAAAAGCCAGCGCTTGTCGACCTCCATGGCGAGTTGGGTCAGAAGCGGCAGGGTTTCCTTGTGCTCGCCGCGCCACAGCTTCGCGATCTCCTCGACGGCGAAGAGGGTGTGGGTGTCGACCGTATAGATGTGGTAGACGTCGTGCTGCACCTTGCAGTAGATGCGCTCAAACTCAGGGATGAAACGGTTCAGAAAGCCCAGGTGGTGCATCTGCTGCAGGGTGTCGTAGAGCTTCTTCTCGGACTGCAGGATGTTTATGAAGGAGGCATTCGCCTCTTTGGATCGGCGGAACTTGTCGTTGACGAGGTCGAGGTTGTTCCGGATCAGGGTCTTCGTGGCGAGTCCGAGGGCCACCCCCTGCCTCTGGGCATGCTCGAAGATCTTGATGAGACGGACCGGATCCTTTTCGATCACGCTCTCGTCGGGGACCACGAGTTCCCCCTTAACGACGTAGAACCCGTCTCCGATGGGACGGCGCGTGAAGTAGCCGAGGATCTTGCGGGTGGAGTCGTCGCGCTGGCTGCACTTGGTGATGAGAAGCGAGCTGAAGTGTTCGACGCGGTTCGCGTGGAGGTAGAAGTCCTGCATGAACTGTTCTACGGCGAGGGTCTTTTCTCGGTCCTCATAGCCGAAGAATCGGGCGATGGAGATCTGCGCCTCGAAGGTCAACTGGTCGTTTTTGCGGCCGGCCAGGTAATGGAGTTCGTTTCTGATGCGCCAGAGGTAGGAGAGCGAGCTGTAGTACATGCCGATCTCCTCCTCGGAGAGGACACCCTTCATAACCAGCTCGCGCGGCTCGTCCACCTTGTACTTGATCTTGGCGACCCACATCGCGGTGTGCAGGTCCCTGAGGCACCCCTCACCTTCCTTGATGTTGGGTTCGAGGATATAGACGCTGGAGCCGTACTTCTCACGCCGCTTCCTCAACTCCTCCAGCTTCTCGCCGATGAAGGCGTCGCTTCTCTTGGCGAGCACCTGGGTGACCATCATCTTCTTCAGCTCGCCGAAGAGGTGCTCGCTGCCGGTGAGAAGGCGCGCGTCGAGAAGCGCCGTCTTCACCGTGATGTCGTTATTCGCCATCTCCACGCAGTCGGTTATGGTGCGCACCGAATAGCCGACGTCCAGGCGCAGGTCCCACAGGAAGTAAAGCAGGCGGTTCGCCGCCTCCTCGACCACCTTGGACTCCTTCCCGCTGTAAAGAAAGAGGAGGTCGAGGTCGGAGTACGGATTCAGTTCGCGCCGGCCGTACCCCCCAACCGCGACGAGCGCCAGCTGCCCGCTTTTATGCATCTGCAGGTCGTCTGAGAGCGCGGTGAAAAGCCGCGTCACAAGGGCGTCGGTCATCGCCGTTATCGACTGCACCACGGAGATGCCGTCCTCACCCTCCCGGTGCGAACGCTTGGACTCCTCCCGGAAATGCTCCAGAAATTCGCGCGCAGCCGCGAGGTAGGCGCCGCGCTTCTCCTCGAAGCTCTTGCCGTCTCCCTTCATCGACTCCGAGAGGTATGCGTTTATGTTGAGGCGCATCACTCTTCCTTGGCGATGCGGACCACTTGCAGGACGCCGGGAAACGCCTGGATATCCGCTTCGGGGATATTCTCGGTGTCGCCGATGACGCCTATGATGACCCGGTTTGCTCCGGTGGACTGGTGGATGTCGAAACCGCGTTCGATGAGGTACGACTTGATCTCTTCCTGGGCCTTTTCGTCGGCCGTCTTGCGCATTACGATCAGCACCTGCAAACCTCCTTTAGTGTTCGCCCCGGGTCATGATCCTTTCAAGGCGCCGCGATTCGTCGATCACCCTCTCGAAGAGACGCACGATGGCCTGATCATCCAGCGGCCCCTCGTTCTCCGCCGTCATGCGAGCGAAGATCCGCTTCTCTCTGGCAGGGTCGTAGACCGGCAGATCGAGCCCCTTCTTGATCTCCCCTATCTGCAGGGCAAGTGAGGCACGCTCGTTGAAGATGCGCAAAAGGTCGCTGTCCAGCCGGTCAATCCGATCCCTGATGTCGTCTATGCTCATGGAGCCCTCAGAACTTCTTCTTTATGTGGGTGTCGCATTTCCAGTTCACGTCGTCGACGCCCGGATAGTCGATGTTGTAGTTCAAGCCGCGCGACTCCTTCCTCATCTGCGCGCAGGCGACGATCAACTGGGCGACGGTGGCGATGTTCCTAAGCTCGATGAGATCGGAGGTGACGATGAAGTTCCAGTAGTACTCCTCGATCTCGTCCTGGATGAGCTCGATGCGGCGCATGGCGCGCGCCAGACGCTTGTCGCTTCTCACGATGCCGACGTAATTCCACATGAAGCGGCGGATCTCGTCCCAGTTTTGGGAGACCACCACCATCTCGTCGGAGTTGGTCGCGGTACCGGCGTCCCACTCGGGGATCTGGGGGAAGCTGAACTCGCCGTCTTTCAGGACCTGCACCGCGTGCTTGTAGGCGCGCCCCGCGTATACCGCGGCCTCGAGAAGCGAGTTGCTCGCCAGGCGGTTGCCACCGTGCAGGCCGGTGAAGGCGACCTCGCCGATGGCATAGAGGTGCTTTATGTCGGTCTCGGCGTTCTTGTCTACCGCTACGCCGCCGCAGAGGTAATGCGCCGCCGGCACGACCGGGATCATCTCCTTCGTCATGTCGATGCCGTACTCGAGACAGGTCTGGTAGATGTTCGGGAAACGGGAGGTGATGTACTCGGCGCCGCGGTGCGTGATGTCGAGGTAGACGCAGTCGTCGCCGTAGGTCTTCATCTCGTTGTCTATGGCGCGGGCCACGATGTCGCGCGGGGCGAGGTCTTTTAGGTGGTGGTACTTCTCCATGAAGGCGGTGCCGTCACGGCGCTTGAGGATAGCACCCTCGCCGCGCACCGCCTCGGAGATGAGGAAGGAACGGGCGTTCGGGTGGTAGAGCGTGGTCGGATGGAACTGCATGAATTCCATGTTGGCGATGGTCGCCCCGGCGCGGTAGGCCATGGCGACGCCGTCGCCGGTGGCGACGTCGGGGTTGCAGGTATAGAGGTAGACCTTGCCCGCGCCGCCGGAGGCAAGAAGCGTGATGCGCGCCGTGAAGGTGCGTACCTCACCGCTCTTTCTGTCGAGCACGTGTGCGCCCAGGCAGCGGTTTTCCTCGAGGTTCTTCTTGAGTACCTTCGCCTCGGTGACGAGATCGATGGCGATGTGGTCCTCGTAGATGGTGATGTTGTCGTGCTTCAAAACCGCCTGCACCAGGGCGCGCTCGATCTCGCGGCCGGTGATGTCCTCGGCGTGCAGGATGCGCCGCGCGCTGTGGCCACCCTCACGGGTCAGGTCGTAGGCGTCGCCGCTCTTGGTGAACTGCACTCCCCACTCGATCAGGTTGCGGATCACCTGCGGCCCTTCCTCGACCACCATGCGCACCACGTCCTCGTGACAGACACCGGCACCGGCGACTAGCGTGTCCTGCACGTGGGCGTCGAAGGTGTCCTCCTCCGAGGATACGGTGGCAATGCCCCCCTGGGCGTAGTTGGTGGCGGATTCGGAAATGTCCTTCTTGGTAACCAGGGCGACCCTGCCGTGAGCGGCCGCCTGCAGCGCGAAGGAAAGCCCCGCGATGCCACTGCCAATCACAAGAAAATCAGTTTTCTCTTTCATTACTCCCCCCATAAGCTGGATTGGGCCCACATCAGGCCCGAAGTATGAAACGAAGCCGTGCAGCAGTCGCGAGTACGAAAAGGAAAAGCTTTAGGGGGTCTGGGAGGCAACGTTGGGCCTGTGCCCTCAAAGGAGATCGCTTCGGGTGCGTCGCGGATACCTTGCGTTCTTCGCATGAACCGGTACTGGAAAACCCGCAAATTATTGATCCCCCCAAGATTTTTGTCAAGACTTTTGACAGGTTATGCGTCTCTAAGGATGTATTAGACCTTGAATTATCATGCTTATTAGTCTATATATTTCGGTGGCATAATTTTCTTTCCCATTAAAAAAGGAAGCACATGCTCCATTTGTCACACCGAATTGCAGTGACGGCCGCCATGATGACGGCAGCCCTGTCGCTCACCCTATCGACGCCGGTCCGCGCCGACATATACAAGTACGAGGCTCCCGACGGTACCGTCCACTTCACCGACGCTCCCACCGACAAGCGCTTCAAGATCTTCATGCGGGACATCAAGAAGGACAAGAAGCTGCGGACCGCCTTCAAACTCCCCGGGTACGCAAGGAATCCGGCCGAGTTCGAGCCGATCATCAACTCCTGCTCGCGCGAGTACGGCGTAGACAGTTCGCTCATCAAGGCGGTGATCCACGCCGAGAGCGGCTACAATCCGACCGCGGTCTCCTCCAAGGGAGCCCAAGGGCTGATGCAGCTCATGCCGAAGACCGCCCAGGGGCTCAAGGTGGCCGATTCCTTCAACCCCCAGGACAACATCCGCGGCGGGGTGCGCTATCTCAGGTTCCTTCTGGACACCTTCAAGGGGAACGAATCGCTAGCCGTCGCCGCCTACAACTGCGGCCTCAACAACGTGGCGAAGTACGGCGGCATCCCCCCCTATCCCGAGACCCAGACCTACGTGGCCAAGGTACTCAGTTACCGCAACAACTACCGATAGCGCAAAGGCAGACACCGCATGCCCTCTACCCCAGCCCAGATCATGAACCTCCCGAACATCCTCACCATGGTGCGCATCGCGGCCATTCCGCTTCTGTGCGTCCTGCTGCTTTCGCCCGAGCGGGAAAGCGGCTTCTGGGCCGCGGCCCTCTTCGCCGCCGCCTCGGTGACCGACTGGCTGGATGGCTACCTCGCCAGGAAGATGCAGATCGTCACCGTGTTCGGAAAGTTCCTCGACCCGATCGCCGACAAGCTGATCGTCATGGCCGCGCTCATCATGATCCTTCCCTTCGACCGGGTTCCCGCGTGGATGGTGCTCGTGATCCTCGGGCGCGAGATGATCATCACGGGGCTGCGCGGCATAGCATCCACCGAGGGGATCGTGATCGCCGCCAGCAACCTCGGTAAGTTCAAGACCATCTTCCAACTGGTCGCCATAATCGGACTCTTGCTGCACTACGACTACCACTGGTTCTTCGGTATCGATCATCCGCTGCTCGTTGTGAACATGCACAACGTCGGCATGTTCTATCTCTGGATCGCGACCGTGATAACCATCTGGAGCGGCGTGGATTACCTTTACAAATTCGTTCGGGTCATCGTCAAATAAAAATTTCCCATTGACACCGAGAAGTGAATCGGGTTATATACGGGTTCCTTCGATGCACAAGGCGGCATGGCCAAGTGGTAAGGCAAAGGACTGCAAATCCTTCATTCATCGGTTCAAATCCGATTGCCGCCTCCAATAAAAACAAGGGCTTACGATTTCAGGTCGTAAGCCCTTTTTTTTATCGCTGTAATAATCGCTGTAATAAATTTTCAGCCAACCATCGCTGCAATAACTTTGCAACCCCTCGGCCGCCCCGTGGCGAGGCGGGAACCGGCACGCCCCCCCTCCATCGAGGCATCAGTGGACGACACGGCATCCTTGTCATGCCGTAATAGGTGCCGTAATAACCGGACCATATGCCGTAAAAAAAGACCCGGCACCACTTCAAAGTGGCCGGGTCTTTTTGCGCCTGATGCCTTCACTTTCTGGTACCGCTACGCCGCTTCCCTCCACTCGTCGGTCCACTGGCGTTTACTGTCGTCCATACTGACGAAGAGGGAGCCAACCTTGCCCGCTTCCTTGCGTGCCGCGTCGGTCCTTTTGTAGTCGTCGATCTTCTTGCCGCGCGCGACGATCTCGCGGAAGAGCAACTCGTTCTGTTTGCTCATCGGCACCCGCCCGTTCTCCCACTTGGAGACCTGCGACTTGTCGCAGTGCAGGTTGTCGGCGAAATCGGCACCAGACCAACCGAGGGACTTCCTTAGGAATACGATCTCTTCCGGAGTGAGCCGTTCTTCCTTCTTCACCAGGGCATGGGCGATGCAGTCGTGCAGGGCCTCCATCCTGGGTATCTTAGGCACCAGCGCACCGCACTCCGGGCAACTCCTCACCGTGATCCCTGTAAGAACCACGTTACCGAGGCCGCATTCGCGGTAGTGGTAGTTCTGCACCTTTTCCACCAACTCGGCTCGCTCGCAAACCGGGCATCTCATTTCAGCATCCTCCATGCGGTTACGATCATCAATTCCGTCTCGTCCTCGAACCGGACCACCACCGTCATCTTCCCGGTGTGCACCCGGTAGCGCCACTCCCCGTTTTCGTACTCCGCCTCCTCGATGGTCCCGCCGCGCAGTACATTCAGGCAATCCAGGGTGGACATGCCGTGCTTTTCCAGCCGCTCCAGCGCGTGGGGTTGAGCAAAGGAGACATCCCCGTCTTTCAAGATGGACCGGATCAGTTTCTTCGTCTCGGTTCGCTTCAACGGTTCGTTAAGCATACTATACACCTTTAGGGGTTGGGTTCAAAACAAAAGTTGTGTTCAACACAACTTTATGAGAGGGCGACAGAGAGATGGTACAACGAGAGGTGGTACACCTTATAGGAAAAAATATTGCGAAGCAAGGGGGGGCTTGGTCAGGTCATCTCTTCCCACGGAAGCCGTCGACGGTAACGCCCGCCTCCAGCGTCACACCTCCCCTACCCTCCCGGGCGGCCTCCTGCTCCCTCTTTCTCTCCCGCTCCCTGACCCACTCCTCAACCTCCGCCAAGTGCCACCCGACCGATCCTGTTCCTATCCTTACCCGCGCCGGAAACCGCCCCGCCCTCTCCAGTCTCCACTGCGTCGTATGGCTCATCCCGATCAGCTCCAACAACTGTCTGCGCCTGATCAATTTGTCGCTCTCCACGCGAGACCTCCTCCCTGGTAAACGAACGCCATATATTCCTTGCCTGCAGCACAGCATGGACTTGCCCATCAGAACAAGTCCTCCTTCTTGGGCGAAGGGTTGTAGGTGAACCCGCTTATTTGGGGGGTGTCTTTTGTTTCCGGTGCGTTCTTTCCAGTGTTTGCCGTTTTGTGTGTCTCGGAAAGCTCATTGGTAGGCTGCTTCTGATGGCGGCTGGACGGAGCCAGGATCAGGCGGTTCGTGTAACCGCAGAATGCGGAATAACCGAAAGCCACCTTTCCCTCCTCATGCAGGGTTTCCCATATTGCCCTGACCGGCCACCCGTCGTTGAGCGCCTGTATGATGTCGGGACGCAAAGTCAGGAAAACGGCTCGGTTCTGTTTTTTATTGGAGAGAATCGGCTTTTTATCGACACACCTGGCCGCTATACGTTCAGAAAGAGTTTTCATCTGTCTGCCCACCCCATTTTGCCCATCGGAATTTACAGCTCTTTAATCGCTACGCTGTCGCCTTTGTAACAGCCACGCTACCGCTACGCCACTGCTACGTTACCGCTACGTACCGCTACTTTAACCCGGCATCGAAATTCTATCGCTGATCTTTCATAATTTTTGCATAATTTAATTCAATACCACTAATTCCATGTAACGTTGCGGTAAAATTGTGATGGTCTAAAAACCGTATCGGAATAA
The DNA here is from genome assembly GCF_004917075.1 of Geomonas edaphica. Lineage (GTDB taxonomy): Bacteria > Desulfobacterota > Desulfuromonadia > Geobacterales > Geobacteraceae > Geomonas > Geomonas edaphica. The sequence continues at coordinate 19,848 of NZ_SSYB01000001.1, read as the reverse complement.
TCGCTGTCCGGAGCGGGGCAGGATATGTGAAGTTAGTTAACCGGCAAGCCGGTTAACTATCTTCACTTCCCCTTATTCGCACTTCGTGCTCAACGGGTATCCTGCTCTGCGAGGCTGGACGGCTGACGCCGTCGCCCACCTTGAAGCCGTACTCCTCAAAGAGGCCATCATGGCTGAAAAGAACACACCCCGTGCGCAACAACTGCACGTCCCGGTGCGACCGGACGAGAAAGCCGCTATCGAGAAGTTGGCGGCGACCACCGGCCTACCTGTCGCCGCCTATCTGCGGAACGTGGGATTGGGGTACCAGGTGCATAACATCCTGGACCGTGACCGAGTTGACGAGTTAGCACGTATCAACGGAGACCTCGGCCGCCTGGGCGGCCTCCTAAAGCTATGGCTTACCGACGCCCCGCACACGGCGCAGTACGACGAGAGACTCATTCTCGCCCTCCTTTCTAAAATCGAGAACACACAGGACAAGATGCAGGAAATCATGCGCACCGTGGTTATACCAAAGGCCTTGCGGTGAACCTCAACTTTTAGCCGCTAAAAAACCTGCGTTCCTGGAGGCCGTGGCATGATCGCCAAGAAGGTACCAATGAGGTCCGTGGGCAGGAGCGATTACGGTGGTTTGGTGAAGTATCTAACCGATAGACAAGGAAAGCATCACCGTCTCGGCTCTGTGGCAGTCAGCAACTGTCAATCTGAAGAGTGGCAGGTCGCCATCCTCGAAGTCCTCAACACCCAGGCTCGCAATACACGTGCGGTATCAGACAAAACCTATCACTTGATAGTTAGTTTTCGTGCAGGGGAGGAACCGGTTGACGCCACTTTGAAAGCGATCGAGGAGAGGATCTGCAACGAGTTAGGTTACAGCGAGCATCAGCGGGTCTGTGTGGTCCACAACGACACGGACAATCTGCACTTTCACATCGCGATTAACAAGATTCACCCGACACGCCACACCATTCACGATCCTTACTATGATCACACAACCCTGGGGAAACTCTGCCAAAAACTCGAACAGCAATACGGTCTCCAACCAGACAACCACCAGGTGTTGAGGAGTGGAAGCGAGAACCGTGCTGCTGACATGGAGCACCATGCCGGAGTGCAAAGCCTGTTGGGGTGGATCCAGCGCGAGTGTGTCGAAGAGATGCTTCTAGCCACAAGTTGGGCCGAGTTGCACGCCCTGCTGGCCAACAGCGGGTTGAAAATTGAGGGAAGAGGCAACGGTCTCGTCATCACGGACGGTGACAGCCTTGGCGTCAAGGCCAGTTCGGTTTCAAGGGAACTGTCGAAAAGCAAGCTGGAGAAACGACTGGGGGCTTTTGAGCCGCTCGACGAGGTGGATGCCATACGGGTCATGCAGGCACGTCTGACTAAACAAGCCGGTGGGAAAAGGCCTGGGGTGGCCGATGACCTGGCCGCCGCCGTCGTACATGCAGCGAAACTGCGCCTGGTGCTATCCCCGCCGACCGACAAAATAGGCGCTATGCCCCCGCCACTTAGACAAAACTTCCTGCAGAACCTCTCACATCTGGAAGCCGTAAAAACAAGCGGCAGGCATTACCAAGCGCAGCCGATGCATTCACGGCTGGATACCGCCAAGCTGTACGCGAAGTTTCGCGACGACCAACAAGTAGCCGCGACAGCGCGGGCGGCCGAAAAGACCAAAATAGCGAAGCGCAAAGAGTACCTGGTCGACTCGGCCAAACGAATAGCAAAGCTAAAGCGGGATAATATCAAGGCGGTGAAAGCGAACGGAGCGATTAAACGAGTCCTCTATGGCGTGATCAACAACACATTGCGAGAGGAAATCCGAAGGATCAAAAAGCAATGCACAGCCGAGCGCTTGGCCGTCGATGGCAGATCCCCATGGCGTTCATGGGCCGACTGGTTGAGGGCGAAGGCCGTCGAGGGGGACCCGGAGGCCCTAGCCGCTTTGCGGGCCCGCGATGCGGCAACCGGCCTGAAAGGAAACACCGTAACCGGCAAGGGTGGCCGGAAGAATGCACCGACAGTGGCAGAACGGGACGGCATCACCAAAAAAGGAACGGTCATCTATCACGTCGGCTCGACCGTGGTACGCGATGACGGGGACAGGCTTCAAATTTCGAGGGGGTACACAATAGAGGGGCTGCAGGACGCCCTACTCTTGGCTTCGGAAAAGTATGGCAGTTGCATCGCAGTCAACGGTACCGAAGCCTTCAAGGAACAGGTCGTCCGGGTGGCGGCCGTCGGCAGATTGCCCATCACCTTTGACGATGCCGGATTGGAGCGCCACCGCCAGGAGTTGCTGGAGTCCGGAATCCTTGTGGAGAAAGCAAGTGGACACGCAGCCCGCTACGGCAAGCCCAAGGTCGAAGGCATTGGACGGAAACCGCCGCCCCAAGGCCAGAACCGTCTGCGAGAACTGTCAGAACTCGGTGTGCTTCAGTTGGCCGACAGGGGTCAGGTGCTACGGCCGCATGATGTCCCTGATCGTTTGGAGCGGCAAGGAGCCAAACCGGATTACCGCGTGCAAAGGGGTATTTCTAGACAAGGAGAGATGACAGCAGGCCAGGCCGCCGCTGAGAAATACATTGCCGAACGCGAGACCATTCGGCTGAAAGCCTCAGACGTACCGAAACACCACCGCTACGACCCAGCAGACAGAGGCTCCGCCGTCTTCGCGGGGATGTGCAAGGTGGAAGGAGAGCTCCTGGTGCTTCTCAAAAGGAACGAGGAGATAATGGTTCTGCCCGTCGCCCCCGAAAACGCCTTGCGGCTCAAGCGCGTGCACATAGGGGAAACCGTCACCGTGTCAGCAAATGGTTCAATTACACGAAATAGGGGGCGCAGTGGAACCGAAGGGGCAGACGGGGGCCAGAAAACGAAAGGCCGCACCCCAAGGATCTGATCAAGGCACCAGAGTGGCCCCGTGAAGATTAGATTTTCAAAAACGGCATACAACAGGCATTCCCGCTACCCCCTATAGGGAGATATGGGCGCAGAGAAGATCGACACCGAAAAGAGGCTTGTAGTTCCTCGCTTTGGCGTTACGCCAATAGCGGAGAGGCGACACAAGCAAAAACCGTTGCTCAAATATGACTTCTAAGGTATATACCTTCTATGGTATGGGATATCGAGTTTACCGACGAATTTGGACAATGGTGGGAGGATCTCACCGAGGCGGCACAGATCGATGTGGACACGGTGGTCGGCCTCCTCGAGGAGTGCGGCCCCAACCTTCCCTTCCCCTACTCATCAGGCGTCAGCGGCTCCAAGCATTCTCACATGCGGGAGTTGCGCATCCAGCACCAAGGCCGCCCTTTGCGCGTGCTCTATGCCTTCGATCCCAGCCGCACGGCGATAATGCTTTTGGGAGGCGACAAGACCGGTAACAGCCGCTGGTACAAGGTCAATGTCCCAATAGCCGACCGGCTTTATGACGAGTATCTGGAAGAAGTGGAAGAACAGGGAGGTAAATAGCAATGGCAAGGAAATATAGCGAACTGCGAGCCAAGATGGCGCCTACCGCACGCGCCCAGGCGGAAGAGCAGACCCACCAGATTCTGAAGGAAATGCCGCTCCAAGAGTTGCGCCAAGCGAGGAAGATGAGCCAGCAGCAGATGGCGAAAAGCCTTCACACCAACCAGTCCAACGTGTCCCGGATCGAGAAGCGGACCGACATGTACATCTCCACCCTTAGAGACGTGATCAAGGCGATGGGAGGCGACCTGGAGGTAGTAGCCCGTTTCCCGGACGGCAGCGTTCGGATCAACCAGTTTAAAGATCTCGATGAGGCAATGAAGGCCTGATTAGTGGCAATATTCCACAAATACAAGAATGAATATTCAAAATGAAAATGTTAGAAACATATTGAAGACATGTTTCCGTGAAATTCGGAAGAATGGTCCTAAAGAAGTCCGTGCTGCGGCTAAGCTTAGTAACCTTGACGTTCTCGACAGGTTTTTCAGTGACTGTCAACGAGAGACTTTTATCGAGAGCAGAAGTGAATTATCGGAATTATTAAGTATAGGGTACGTATGCGGAATTCTTTTCGGGTTTCTTGCGCTAGCTGTAGAGCACGACAAGGTAGAGATGCTTCCAGCAGACTGGCTTGGTGCAAGTAATCCTAACCCGAATTTCGTGCTTAGCTCTTCTTTAATCGTTATATCTAATTATTCTATTTCAATTTTAAAGTTAGTAGAAAGTGGGCTAAATACTCCGGCAAGATCACTTATCAGGGTTTTACTGGAACACTGCTGGCTACTTTTGTCAATACTATCAGACAGAGAGTTATTCCGGTTGTACTGCCAAGGGAGGGCCTCGGAAGAAGCCAGGGAACTGTGGTATAAACATTTTAAGCCTAAAAAGTTGAATAGTCATTTGAATGCAATAGAGCGGCGCATCTGGTTTGACAATAATAACCTGATGGCACAAACTAGAGAGACTTTATATAATCATTATTCGAGATCAGTTCACATTGACTATTTAACTAATGTTCTTGGAGGGTTTGCCCTATCATCTGAAACCGAATACTTTAATACTGCTTTATTCGGTCAATTATCAAAATCTTCAAAGATTGTACTGAAAGATTCATCTACTGTACTTATATACACATACTCTACTATCTTTGGAATACTTGAGAAAATACACAAATTTGAGATAGCAGCCACCGGCGAGTACTTTTCATTTACTCAAGCAATGAGGGTACCTCTGAAGGGATTATTGCTTCTATTAGTCGAATATGATGACTTACAATCAGAATATGAAATGTTCTGCTGATGCCTAATGGATGCTGGCGACAGAAGCCAGCAACATCGATTCGTCGTCTCCCGAATGAGAAGCGGCCCCACACCTTCAAACTGAGAAGCGTGATCAAGCGATGTGCTGCAACCCTGGATGGCCGGGCCTCTCTTCCCGACGTAGTACTCCTATACCCAAAGTCAAAGCGTTGGTGCGGTGGGGAAATTTTTACACATCCAGCTGTTGTCGCAAGTCAGTTAAATGTTGCTGTGCAACATCAAGTATTTTCCCAGCACACTTCAAACAGATATTTTCCCGGACCATCGGAGCCGTCTCTTGAGCTAGATGGTACTCCCCAGGTTCAATCGTATGTTTTGCATTGGCATGACAAATTCTCCTACCTTTAGCCTGTTCAACACTTAGATGCTTCACAACGTTTCTTGTCTTTGGCACGTTCCTTCCTCACAATCTATAATATTTTTGCAAATCTAGTAAATTCTTTCCAAACCATAATGAAATTGTATAAGGACATACAGAAAATAAACACACCAACATCGAGTACGATAAGTAAGTACTTTTTACCATTCAAGACTGACAAATCAGTTTGAATGAAGGAAGTTTCTGGGATTACCATACACACAAGAAAAATAACGCATACAGATATTAGCCAAGCCATGGCCACGTGCAATCTATGCAACAACCCAGGCAAGTAATTAGTGAGTTTAGTATTCTGCACCAAAGCATTGTTGTTAGCTGACATGATGATCGTTACTGATGCCATTAAAAATCCGACCAGAATTCCAGCTACTGTGGCAACAGTAGATGCAAGTGGCTGCATGGTTGAAACACTGAGTTGAGCGAGAGGTCCCAATGAGGCGTAGGCCGCCAAGGCAGAACCAACCACTGCAAGCAGAGTGTAAGTATGTTTACCTGAGCCTTGGCCCATTTAGAGCTCCAAAATAGGCAACTAATTCAACTTCTTTAACCTGCCTTGCCTCACGCAATCCATCCCACATATCCACGGCACTTGGGTATCGCCCTACCATCTGAATATCTTTGGTAGTAGCAAGACGATCAGTAACAAGATCCACTGGATGTACCACGCCGTTTTCTTCAAGCCCAATATTAGCCTTTTTCAGATCGAAGTTACGTTTAATTTCAAGAATAGCATTCTTGAGTGATCTTTCCAGATATCTTTTCGTTGGGTCTAGCGAATGTCCATCTCCTCTAAGTGAGATATTGATAGATGCTGAATTAGATGAGTTCAAACTGGCAATAATTGAATTAGTGAAATCGTGTTCAATATTTTGGAAAAGTTCTGGATTTACAGGTCTGGCAATTGTCATCTTGATATTTCTGACCTGAGTAGTATTTCTCATCAGCATTTGCAAATCAGCCGGTTCGATTACGGGGTTGAGTATGGTGGTATATCCATTAATGGACAAGTACATGCCTAAGTATACTGGACCTACCGCAAAATGGTTTCGCTGCAAGACCAGCAGTGAATAATCTGAAAAAAACTTGAAATATGACTTCTCTACTAAATGCTCATCTGCGTTTAGTTCTAGCTCCCTTTCGTCACCACCAGGGACAGCCGCATGGGGTAATTGGGATCGTCTGTACTTGCCAATAATCCCCCTAAAGCCATACTCAGTGCGCTCAATATTACGCAGCTCAAGGGTTTTCCCGTTCAGCGTCCGAACCGTATTCTCTCCAGGAGTATCAAATTTTCTCTTAAACTCCTCTAAAACATGGAGAGGAGCCATGGGCGCCAAACCAGCATTGCCCGCAGCCGTTTCGAGTTGGTAGAAATCAAAAAAGAATTTTCTGACTTGCGGTGGCATACATCCCTCCAGCGGTAAATTCACGCACCGGGTAAAGACGCCAAATGGACTTCTCCGGTCTGAGTGTTTGGCACAGTATCATTAAATAAAACACAAGTCAGCCCAAATATAGTCTCATAAAAAAATAATAAACTAAAAGACGCACTCACTAATGCTCTGATAGTTCCGTTTGAAACCAACCCTACCTACCTGTCATTGAGGGTCTCACACCACCCCATTAATTTAAAATAATTTCTACAGTCACCTTACAAGCCTTTATTTTTACAGCTGCCATGTTTATTTTTCCTACGTTAACCTCACAAAAGAAAAAGCTCCCCCTTCTCTGCAAAGATGGGGGAGCTACCACTCCGGTATGGCAAGGTCGGTGCCTCGCGATCCTGAACGCGTTCTCTTTTTATTACAAAGGAGAAGGGCCTCGCAAGGAAAATCTGATTCCCAAAGGCCCTTAAGTCTCGGCAGGGATAGTCCGGGATCCCTAACACAAAGGAGAAGAAATTTTGGGTACATTACTGATAGGATACGACTTAAATAAGGAAGAGACCAGCGAGGATTACAAAAAACTTATAACAGCTATCAAGGCAGAGGCGGCGTGGTGGCATCACCTTGACTCGACGTGGCTAGTTAAGACGACGAAGACGCCTGTACAAATGAGGGACCACCTTACACCGTTCCTCGACAGAAACGACGAGCTTTTGGTCATTGATGTCTCCAACGATGCAGCGGCATGGAGAGGTTTCAGCGAAGAAGGTGGTAACTGGCTAAAAAACAACCTATAGCGATCAAAAAGCGGGGGCGGTCGTCAAACCGCCTTTCGCTGTCTTTCCAGCATCCTGTTTGCTGCGCGCCCACCTTGGAAGCCCCCCAGAGGCACAGCCTTCATCCCGTGAGACATTTTTCTCCTATTCATCAGTCAACTCATCAGCTAAAAATCACTACTTTGGCTGGATTTCAACACGTCCGCATTGTGCCTCCTCCAGCCCAACTCCTATGCCTCCACGTTTCGCCGCCTGATTGGTATCACGTTATCCGGCAATTCCCGAACCAACGGCTCACCCATGATCTCCACCAACTTATCGCGCCAAAGAGTAAGGGCCGTCTCGATCTGGCGAAGGTACCGGTGGTGGTCGTAGTTCTTCTTGGTCCCTTCCCTGGCGTGATTCAGGATCGCCTCGGCGGCGCTCGCACTGATGCCGTCGATGTCGGACATGTAGGTGCGGCAGGTACGGCGCAGATCGTGCGGCCCCCATGGAGGCAGTCCAAGGTACTTGTTTACAAGAACCAGATGCCCGAGGGCGTTGGTCGATATCGGTCTCAGCTCTGCCTCCCCGCCCCCCCGCTTTTTCACCCGCGACTCGAAAATGTATCCCTTCTTGTCACCGATCAGCGCCAGCGCCTCGGGCACCAGGAATACACGGTGGTCCATGCGGTTCTTGTCGTAGCGGGCCTTGGTCCTCTCCTTTGGAAGCGTCCACCAGTTACCCTCGATCTCGTCAGAGTGCAGCCCTAGCACCTCGCCCGGTCGCTGCCCAGTGAGGAGGATCAGGCGCAGGGCATTCCTCGCCTCAATGCCCCCGGTGGCCTTGGAGAGTTCCTTCCAGAAATGCCTTATCTCATCCTCGCTGAAGGTCCTGCTCCTGACGCCAGGAACCAGCCTCACCTGCACCGGCTTGGAAAGGAAACTCTTCACACTACCGAGGATGAAGGGGTTCGTCTTGACTATCTCCCGCGCCAGTGCATAGGAGAACATTGGCCGCGCAGCGCGGATCAGGTTACGCGCGGCTGCCGCCGACCTCACCGAGACGTCCTTGACGAGCTTCGCCGTCTCCTCCGTCGTAATGCTCGCGACCTTCCTGGAGCGCCAGGTCTTAAAATCATCGAGGGTCCCCTTCTTCCCCGTCGTCAACAGTATGCGCTTGATGCCGTACACCGATGATTCGACAAGCTGCCCCTCGACGTTGTTTGCGATGTACTCCCGGGCCAACTCGTCGAAAGTGAGGTCACGTCTTCGTTCCTCAGGCACCTCTTCCGCCACCTCCTCGGATTCGGTAGCCGGGTTCACTCCCCCCTTCACCTTCTTGCGGGCCGCCTCGAACTGGTCCCGCGCCTCCTCCAGCGACAATTGCGGATAGGTCCCAAGGTTCAGCTCCCAGCGCTTCCCATCCATCCCGTAGAGGTAAAGCCAGACCTTTGCCCCGGAAGGAAGTACCCTGACGGTGAACCCGTTCCCCTCGGAGCGAGTGTACTTCACCTCCTCGGGTTTCAGCTTCCGTATCATGGTGTCGGTGAACATCGTGCTTTTGGTTCGTGCCATTTTCCCCTCGTGTTTTTTGCAGCGATCGCTGTAATATCGCTGTAAAAAAGTCTGTGCTTGGACGGTATGTCGTGAAACACCCTGAAAAGATAATTACACGAAAAATGGTGCATTGTCAATATGTTAGGCTTTAATTTGAAATGACGTGAACCGCCGTGAAACAGCCTGAAAATAAGGATTACTTAAACTGCAAATCCTTCATTCATCGGTTCAAATCCGATTGCCGCCTCCAAATAGAAAGGGCCTACAGTGATCACACTGTAGGCCCTTTTTCTTTTCTCCCCTCTTCACTTTTTACAGCCACCAGCAGCATGGCGCCGCCTGTCCCGACACAGCATGTCTCATTCGAAAGTTGACGAGACGACAAGCTGAACCTAAAATCCGGAATTCAATTATATGGTTTCTGTGACAGAAACCTCTGCGCCCTCAGTGGCACGTGGAGTCGCAAATACATGGGAGAGAGCATTCGTGAAAACTCAATACTATGTCGCTTCAACCCTTGACGGCTTCATTGCGACCGAGACCGATTCGCTGGACTGGCTCTTTCCGCTTGGTAGTCTGGAAGAGTCTAGCTACCCGACGTTCATCGCTGAGGTCGGAGCATTGGCCATGGGGTCTTCCACTTATGAGTGGATTCTCCGTAACGCAGACTCTGTCGCCGCGGAGACTGGTTCCCCTTGGCCATATACGCAGCCGACGTGGATATTCACCAACCGTGTCCTCCCCGTGATTCAGGGAGCCGACATCAGGTTCTGTAAAGGGAGCGTAGCAGATGTGTTCAGTGAGATGCGCGTAGCCGCGAAAGAGAAGAATATTTGGGTGGTTGGAGGCGGCGACCTGGCTGGACAGTTCTACGACGCCGGACTGCTTGACGAGCTCATCGTTCAGGTCGGCTCGGCCATCTTGGGCAAGGGTAAACCGCTACTTCCGCGGCGCATCTTGAGCCCTGTGCTACGCCTCACGTCAGTCCAGCAGATGGGCACCGGAATGGTCGAGCTTCGCTACGAAATCGTAAAGGAGTTGGGCCCGACGCGTCAGGATAATACATGAAACTTGAATCCAACAAGATCGAAGACTACCTCGTTTCAGACTCCATCGTCGACTGGAAGGCACAGGAGGTGCGGCAGAAGGCACTTGATCTTACCAGGTCACTGACCGACGACATCCAGAGGGTCCGCACTCTGTACGAATGGGTGAGAGACACCATCACACATTCCAGTGACGCCGGAGTAGACATCGTGACCTGTACGGCCAGCGAAGTCCTATGCCATGGCACCGGGATCTGTTTCGCGAAAAGTCACCTACTGGCAGCGTTACTGCGAGCAGTGGACATACCTGCAGGTCTCTGCTACCAAGTGCTGCGGCTTGACCCGCCGCTCAATAACGAACTGATCCTGCACGGTTTCAACGGCGTGTATCTGGCCAGCCTCAAAAAGTGGATCAGGTTGGATGCGCGAGGGAACACGGGCAGCATCAATGCCCGTTTCAGTATTGAAGAAGAACACCTTGCCTTTGCCATGGACCTTTCGGCCGGTGAGTTCATCTATGAAACGATCTATGCCGCACCGTTAAAATGCGTAATCGATAAGTTGAGCAAATACGATGAACGGAAGGAGCTATGGCAGAACCTGCCTAAACCGTTTTAAAAGGTACGGGAGCATCCTGCTCATTGCTCAATGACGCGTTTCAAGCGGATACTACGGGCGCTATACAAAATTTACAAAAACTAATTATTTTATCTTTACAAAGCAAAACCTCTGTGGTATTCACATTATCACCTCGTTGTTGCTTCACCTGGCCCCCCTGAACTACCTCCCAGGGGGGTCTTCTTTTTGCCTACGCCCCGCCCCACCCTTTCCCCGGCACCTGCTTCCAGATACAACCGAGTCTTCACTTTCCTGAAAGCTCCGAGTACCCGCCATTGTCCCCCCGAAGGATATCCATCCGTTCCCGGCGCACCCGTTTGTCCCTTCAGGGGACACGCTGTTTTAGTCCGGTCATTATTTTGACCAAAACTTAGAGGCTTGCACCCGAAAATACGGATCAGCGATCGACAAAAGATACGTAATAACAGCACTTTGCAGTTATTACCCATGGCCGTCAGTATATGGTCCGCTTGTTGCAAAATGCTAGGCGCCGGTTTTCCTTACCCAAATCTGACATAGGGCAATAGTGCAGTCGCGTGTGAGTTTCCTGTAACCTTCTCCTTGCTTGCCGTGTTTGCCTGTGAGAGTGCCCAGAAGTGATCGAAGCCTTATGTGAGCAGCCGATCCTTCTTTAAGTGCGTTACCAAGGAGCAGGATGATGAATAAGTGCTATCGCCTCGTCTGGAGCAGAGTTAAGGAAGCATGGCAGGTCGTCGCCGAGAACGTCGCAAGCAAGGGAAAAGGCGGCCCCACGCTGACACAGAAACACCGGGTTTCCGCAGGAGGTAGCTACCTGCTGGCCCTCGAACAGCGGTTCATGTTCGACGCGGCGGCGGTGCCGACCGTCGCGGTAATAGCCGATGACCACCACGCTGAAAGCACCTCCCCTCTCGCCGCAGAAAAGGCGACCAGCGTCCATCGCGACGCGACCGATTTCGCCTCGCTCCTGGTCAAGCCGCTTGCTGCAAACGTAGGCGCTGCCGCCACCAGGGGTGTGGAGATCGCCTTCGTCGACGCAACGACACCCGACGCCGCAAGCCTCATCGCCGGGATCCGCCCGGGGGTGCAGGTGTTCCTCATCGACCCTAACAAGGACGGCATCCAGCAGATCACCGACGCACTGCAAAAAACAGGCAACGTCTCAGCGATCCACATCGTTGGGCACGGCAGCACCGGGGATATCACCCTCGGATCTACCGAACTCACCACCGCGAACCTATCCGCGCATGCCGCAGATCTCGCCGCCTGGAGCTCCCACCTCGACAAGGGGGGCGACATCCTGATCTACGGCTGCAACATCGCCCAGGGTAGCGAGGGACAAGCGCTGATCCAGGGGATAGCGAAGGTTACCGGGGCGGACGTCGCCGCATCCACCAACAGTACCGGCGCAGCTGCGCTTGGCGCGGACTGGGTCCTCGAGTCGACCACCGGCCCCATCGAGGCCTCGACGCTCCTGACCAAGGAAGGGGCCGCAGCCTACCAGGATCGTCTCTCCTTCGTCTCCCTGGGCGGTTCCTCGGCGTGGGTCCCGGTGATGTACGGTGCCTCCAAGGACCCGGTAGGCGACAGCCAGGCCGGGGCGGCCGACACCGACATAGTGGGCGATGCAGCGCACGGTTCGCTCTACGCAGCATACGACGACAACGGCACGGCCACCACCTCGGACGACACGCTGGTCTACCGCATGCGGATCGACAACCCGACGAGCTCCACCAACTTCGGCGGCGTAGCAATCGTCGGCATCGACGCGAACCTGGACGGCAGGATCGATCTCTTCATGTCGGTCGACGGCCGCAACAACGCCCAGGCGGTTAAAATACTCGACCCCGGGACGGGCCTCAACACATCCCCCAGCACCACGACCACATCGCCGCTCCCAGCCGGATGGCTTGCGAACAACGGCGTGTACGCCTTCACCTCGAGCAACTACTCGGTGGTGGCGGTTTCCTCGGCCAGCGACCCGAACTGGAACGGGGATGCGGACCTCGGCAACGACGGAAAGACGGACGTCTTCGTCAGCTGGCGCATCCCGGTGGCCGACATGGCGACGGTCCTCGCCATGCCCTCCCCCGTCGACCGCAACGGGGTGACCGGGCCGCGCGGCACGACCGGCATCCAGGGGTTCACCAAGGACACCGTGGTCCAGTACGTGAACTTCACCCAGACCCAGCCCGGCCCGATCAACGGTGACCTGAACGGGGTCGGGGCGAGCTACGACAAGAACGCCACATTCTCCTCGCTCGGTGCCTTCACCGCGCAGATGTCGACGAGCCAACCGATAAGCGCTGCACTCTCGGTCAACATCACCTCGCCGATCGGGGACGGCAACCTCTCGCACTACCCGGGCGGCTCCCCTGAGGATGCAAGCGTCACCATCACCGGGACCACCTCCTCCACAGTCGCCAACAGCAGCTGGGTGAGGGTGACGGTCAGCGACGGTACCAACAGCAGCATCGGATACACCCAGGTAAGCGGTGCCGCCTGGTCGCTCTCCGGACGCGATCTCTCCGGGCTGAACGACGGCACCCTCAGCGTGACCGCGGAGCTCTGGAGTACTGGTGACGCCTCCGGGGGCAGACTCACCGGTTCCACCGCGGCAACGACTTCCGTGCTGCACGACAAGGTCGCGCCGGTGGTCACCATAAGCCAAGGGGCCTCGGCTAACGATGCCACACCGGTTATATCGGGGACCTCCGACCTCCCCGCCGGTTCCACGATACGGATCACCGTAGACCCGGACAACAACGCAGCCACCAACGACGCCGTCACCTACCTCGCCATCGTCGGAGCCGCCGGGGCCTGGAGTGTCGATACCGGGGCAGTCCTGCCTGCTACCGGATCGCTCTCCGCCACCGGCATCCTTCCCTATGCGAAGATCTCGGCGAGTGGTACCGATGCAGCCGGCAACATCACCACGACTACGGCCCTTAATGTGCCAACCGTGACGCCGCTCACCACCAACGCCACCGCGCCGACCATCAGCGGCACCTGGACCAACATCACCGGCGACGTCCTCTCCGTCACCGTGAACGGGACGACCTACACCACTGGCACCTCCCCGGCCCTGACCGTCAACGGCAACACTTGGTCTCTCGTCCCCAACGCCCTTACCTCCGGCACCTACCCGGTCACCGCCACGGTGACCCGCAGTGGATTAAGCGTAAGCGACCCAACGACCGGGGAACTCGTGATCAACACGAGCGCACCGAACGTCTCCATCACTTCGGCGAGCACCCAGACTACAACCTTACCCCTCATCTCCGGGACCACGAACGCCACATCGGTCACCGTGACCATCGACCCGAACAACGACGGCAATTGGAGCGACGCGATCACCTACAACGCGACCGTCTCGGGCGGGACATGGGCCGTCGACACGGGGCCGGCGGCACCGGTCTCGGGGAGCGAGCCGAGCGCCTATTCGGGACAGATCGGGGTGAAGGTGACGGCGACCACGGGTGGGAACTCCGCGGTCACGAACCAGACGCTGACCCTTGTGCAGCAAACACCGGCGGTCACGATATCCACCATCGAGACCGCCATCGCCTCCGGGAACACCACGGCGAACCGGATCACCGGGGATGCGAAGCTCAACTCCCTCGAGGACGACAACGTCACCATCAGCGGCACGTTGCAGGGGGGCTCGAGCGTGAGCCTCACCGTCTCGGACATCTACGGCAACACCATCTACGTCACCCCGACGGTCTCCGGCACCACATGGAGCGCCACCGGCCTCAACCTCTCCACGCTTTCGGATGGGACCCTTACGGTCAAGGCGACGGTGACCGGCACCTCGGCCGAGGCGACCAGCACAGCGGTGACCCACGACAAGACGCCGCCGCTCATCACGATCCAGACCCAGTCGGTCATCGCGAAGAACCAGGCCATCATCAGCGGCACAAGCGAATGCCCGAGCACGAACCTCACCGTGGAGGTGTACCTGGCCGGGACCTCCACGCTCGTCTGGTCCTCCACCGCGGTGGCCACCGATGCTTCGGGTAATTGGACCGTCACCACACCGAACGGCACCAACCTGATCAGCGGCAACAGCGGGACCGTCGACATCAAGGTGAAACCGACCAGCACCTACACGGACAACGCTGGGAACATCGTGCAGCAGGCGATAAAGTCGGCCCAGCAGGTGAAACAGGGCCAGACCGCGTCGACCGCGACCATCGCCATCGGCACCATCGCCGGGGACAACGTCATCACTTCAGCGCCCGACGAGATCAGTTCCGGACTCACCATCTCTGGCACCACGAGCCTCACCACAGCGGCGGCGGGCTCCTTCACCATCACCATCGACGACGGTGCCGGGCACAGCGTCACCGCCCTCACCTCCAACGTCACCAACACCTCGGGGACATGGACGGCGCGTTTCACCAACGCGGACATCAAGACGCTGAACAACGGCGTGCTCAACGTTACCGCCCAGGTGACCGACACCGCGACCAGCTCGGCGGTAACCACCGTGTCGCACCCGACCCTCGTTTTGAGCCAGCCCACGCTGAGCATCACCGACAACGTCCCGGGCACCCTCGGTGGGAGTAACCCCGTCACCTTCACCTTCACCTTCAGTGAGAACGTGACCGGTTTCGACACGACCGATATCACCGTCGGCAACGGCACCAAGGGGACCTTCACCACCGTGGACGGCAAGACCTACACCCTTTCCGTCACCCCTTCCCTGGCCGTAACCGGTTCTGTCACGGTAAGCGTCGGCGCACTGGCCGCCACCGGATCGATTTCAGGGAAAGGGTCGCTGGCGGCAACAGGCTCCCAGGGTTACGAACCGACGCCGCCCAGCGTGGCCATCGGCTCGGCCACGCTTACCAACGATCCGACTCCCGTGATCAGCGGCACCACCAACCTGCCGGACGGCTCGGTGATCAGCATCGCCCTCGATCCCGACAACAACCCCGCCACAGCCAACAGCGTCACCTATTACGCGGTGGTGACGGGCGGGACCTGGTCCATCGACACAGGGACCGCGCTCCCCTACAGCGGCTCGCTTCCCGACGGCGGCTTCGCTGGGACGGTCGGGGTGACGGCAAGCGGGACGAACCTTAACGGCTCCACCGCCATAGCAACCCAGCCGCTTACGGTGGACATAGTAGCGCCGGCCATCGGCTTCACCTCGGGAGGTCGCACCCCGAGCAGCACGCCGACCATCACCGGCAGCACTGACCTCCCCGCCGGAAGCAGCATCACGGTCACCATCGACCCGAACAACGACGGCGACTGGAGCGACCAGCAGAGCTACCTCGCCACGGTGCAGACCGGGGGGACCTGGTCGGTGGCCACCTCGACGCCGCTTTCCGGGACGGTCGGGGTGCGCGCCTCGGGAACGGATGCCGCCGGCAACTCGGCGACCACCTTCCAGAAGCTCACCGTGGACACGAACGCACCGACCGTCGCCGTCACCGGCCCGCTCGACTGGCAGGGGAACGCTAACGGCATCCTGAGCGGCAGCGAGGACGACGCCGTGGTGGTTAAAGGGAGCACGACGGGCATAGCCGACGGGAGCACGCTCGTCATCACCGTCACCGACGGAGTCTCGACCATCATGGACACCGTGACCGTCACCGGAAACAGCTGGAGCATGAGCGCCCTCAACCTCTCTGCGCTTGCCAACGGCACCATTTCCGTCACGGCCAGGTACTACGATGACGCGGGGAACACCTACGTTGCCAACGCCGCCGCCCAGCACGACAAGTCCGGTACCGCCTCTATCGACTCCATCAACACTGACACGTCGGTCCCAGGTGACTTCGTTACCAGCGACAACACCCTTAAATTCACCGGTTCAGCCTCTCCCGGCGCCACGGTCACACTGAGCCTCTCCGGCCCCAGCCACACCTTCTCCGGGATCACCGTGACCGCGAACGGTTCCGGCGTTTGGACCTATGACTACAGCGGTACCACGCTGACCGACGGCACCTACACCCTGCAGGCGGTGAGCGGCACCACGGCGACGCAGACCATCGTGGTCGACAGCACCGCACCGGCCGGAGCGGTCACCGTGAACACCCAGACGACGAGCGACACCACTCCAACCATCACCGGGACGGCCACCTTGGGCGCAGGCGAGAGCCTCTCCGTCACCGTGAACGGCGTCACCTACCGCACCGGCGACAGCAGCTTAAGCTACGACAACGCAGCCCATACCTGGAGCCTCACCATCCCAAGCGGCGATGCTCTCGTACCGAAGAACGCGGATGTATCGGGCTTTGATGGGAAGTACGACGTTACGGCGACGATAAGCGACACGGCAGGTAACAAGACGAGCGACGGGACCTCCAAGGAGTTGACCATCCAGGATGCCACCGCCCCAGCGATCGACCTCGCCCCTTCCGACGCAGGAAGTATAAACCGCAGCACGAGCACGGCCGGCTCGGCCGTCAGTCTGGATGCCAACGCCGATCCGGCTACGGTTTCGGAAGCCTCCGACCAGGTCACCAGGATCACGGTTACCGTGGGCGGTCTTCTCGACGGCAGCAGCGAGAAACTCACCTTCGGGGCCACCACACTCGCAGCTAACGGCAGCGATGGCGCCGTTAGCTCGGTGACCGTAGGCGGTATCGCGGTCAACGTCTCCTTTGCTTCGGGAGTGTTCACCATCCAGAAGGCGAACTACGAGCCGCTGACCGCAGCCGAGGCACAGGCGGTCGTTCGGGATCTGCAGTACCAAAACAGCGCAGGCAGCCCGAGCACGGGAACGAGAACCTTCGACATCTCGGCAACCGACGCCGCCGGCAACACCTCTTCCGCGGCCCGTTCCAGCGTCTTTGTCGGTGTGGTCGATGTTACGCCGCCGGCCGCGCCAAGTATCGACCTTGTCGCCTTTTCGGATAGCGGCATAAGCAATTCCGATTACATCACCTCCGCGACCGCCCCCACCATCCGGGTCACGCTCAACGGAACAGGCGGCAGCGCCCCGCTTGCAGGCGATGTGGTCAACCTTTACGAAGGGGTCACGCTGGTAGGGACCGCAACCTTGACCGGTGCAGACATCACGGCTGGGCACGTCGACATCGCCTCGTCGACGCTGGTACAGGGAAACAAGAGCTTCTCCGCAACGGTGACCGACGCCGCCGGCAACGCTTCCCTCCCCTCCTCCGCGTTAGCCGTGCAGATCGACACCACCGCTCCATCCCTTTCATCGGCTACCGCGAACGGCTCGACCCTGGTGCTCTCCTACAACGAGGCGGCATCGGGCTTCGCATCCACCTCTCCGGCGACCGGCGACTTCTCGGTGCTGGTGAACGGCGTCACCCCGGTTACGGTCAGTAACGTCGCCGTCGACACCACCGCGGAGACGATCACCCTCACCCTCGGAAGCGCCGTAGCGAACGGCGACGCAGTGACGGTCTCCTACACCGCCGGGACCAACAAGATCCAGGATGTGGCGGGCAACGCGGCGGCAAATCTCGTCGGCCAGGCAGTGACGAACAGCACTCCCGCCCCTGGAGACGCGACTCCGCCGACCGTCACCATAACCGCCGGACAGGACAGTCTGAAAGCCGGCGAAACCACCACCGTGACCTTCAGCTTCAGTGAGGATGTGGACGCAACCTTCACCGTAGGCGACATCAGTGTTGAAAGCGGTTCGCTGTCGAACTTCACCAAGGTGGATGCGACCCATTACACAGCGACCTACACTCCGGCGGCTGACACGGAAGATGCCGCGATGCGCGTCAGCGTAGGTACAGGGACATTCAGCGATCTCTCCGGCAACGCCAACACCGTTGAAGCGACCAAAGATCTCGCCGTAGATACAAAGGCGCCTACGGCCAGCATCTCGATCGATACCGTCACTGCGGATAACGTAGTCAACATCTCCGAGGCCGCAGGCACCGTCGCCGTCACCGGCACCGTGGGCGGTGACGTGCAGACCGGCGATACCGTAACCATTACCGTTGACGGGACCAACTACACCGGCACAGTGGACACCTCCAGAACCTTCAGCATCAACGTCCCGGGTAGCAAGCTTGCTGCAGATGCGGATCTTACCGTCGATGCCAGCGTAACCACTACTGACGCCGCCGGTAACGCTACGACTGCCACGACGACGAAGGCATACACCAAAGATGTCACTGCACCGACTGCATCTGTAACGGTCAATGGCATTACTTCCGATAACGTGCTGAATATCTCCGAGGCTGCCGGGACTGTCGCCGTTACCGGCACTGTGGGCGGTGACGTGCAGACCGGCGCCACTGTAACCATTACCGCCGACGGGACGAACTACACCGGCACCGTGGACGCATCCAGGACCTTCAGCATCAACGTCCCGGGCAGCAAGCTTGCCGCCGATACGGACCTCGCTATTGATGCAAGTGTGACCACCACCGACGCAGCAGGGAACTCCACCACTGCAACCAGCACCAAGGCATACACCAAAGATGTCACTGCACCGACTGCATCTGTAACGGTCAATGGCATCACCTCGGATAACGTCCTCAATATCTCTGAGGCGGCCGGGACCGCCGCCATCACCGGCACTGTGGGCGGTGACGTGCAGACAGGCGACACTGTAACCATCACCGTCGACGGGACGAACTACACCGGCACCGTGGACGCATCCAGGACCTTCAGCATCAACGTCCCTGGCAGCAAACTTGCCGCCGATGCCGATCTTACCGTTGATGCAAGTGTGACCACCACTGATGCAGCCGGTAACGCTACGACTGCCACGACGACGAAGTCATACACCAAAGATGTCACTGCACCGACTGCATCGGTAACGGTCAATGGCATCACTTCCGATAACGTGCTGAACATCTCAGAGGCTGCCGGGACCATCGCCGTTACCGGCACTGTGGGCGGTGACGTGCAGACCGGCGACACCGTAACCATTACCGTCGACGGGACGAACTACACCGGCACCGTGGACGCCTCCAGGACTTTCAGCATCAACGTCCCGGGCAGCAAACTGGCCGCCGATGCGGATCTCACCGTTGATGCAAGTGTGACCACCACTGATGCAGCAGGTAATGCTACGACTGCCACGACGACTCAGGCATACACCAAAGATGTCACTGCACCGACTGCATCTGTAACGGTCAATGGCATTACTTCCGATAACGTGCTGAATATCTCCGAGGCTGCCGGGACTGTCGCCGTTACCGGCACTGTGGGCGGTGACGTGCAAACCGGCGACACTGTAACCATTACCGTCGACGGGACGAACTACACCGGCACCGTGGACGCATCCAGGACCTTCAGCATCAACGTCCCGGGCAGCAAGCTTGCCGCCGATACGGACCTCGCTATTGATGCAAGTGTGACCACCACCGACGCAGCAGGG